>CAVUWA010000012.1:0-3871 GCA_963744995.1 Candidatus Eiseniibacteriota bacterium | reverse complement strand
ATCGGCGGGGCGGCGCCCGCGAGGGCGGCAGGCGCCTTCGACGCGCCTGCATGGCGGCAGGACGTGCGGGTGCTTGCCCGTGAGATTCCGGCACGGCATCCGGACGCCTTCTTGCGGATGAGCCGCGCCGGCTGGGACTCGGCGACGGCGGCTACGGAGCGTCGCATGCCATCGCTCACGCGCGACCAGGCCATCGTCGCCCTCATGCAGCTCGTCGCGTTCGTCCAAGACGGCCACACGTCGATCAACCCGTTCTTTGAGCCCATCCCCGGACTCAGACACTACCCCTTCGAACTCTACGCGTTCGAGGACGGGTTGTTCGTCCGGTCTGCAGCCCCGGAGTACGCGGCCCTGACCGGGACCAGAGTCATCCGCCTCGGGCGGGTCGGCGCGGAGGAAGCGCTGCAGGCGGCAGCGACGATCGTTTCGTGCGAGAACGAGTGGTGGGCGAAGGCCTGGGCGCCGGAATGGCTTGCCATCCCCGAACTGCTCGGCGGCCTGGGGCTGGCGGACGACGAGGAGCACCTGACGCTCGTCGTGGAGCGGGACGGGGACCCGGACACCGTGGTCGTTCAGCCGGCGGGCGCGTTGCGATCGTTCGTCGCCCGGGGGGTTCCGGCGAACCCCGTGGATCGCGATGGCTGGACGGACATGCGCGAAGCGGGCGCGCGCCCCCTGTGGCTCCGGCACCAGGATCGCCTCTACTGGATGGACTATCGGGCGGACGATCACACCCTCTACGTGTGCGAACGAGGCGTCGCGAACGCCGACACCCCCCCGAACCTGACCGCGTTCTGGCAACGGGTGTTCTCGCTCGCAGATTCGCTTCCGGTAGCACGGTTCGTGCTGGACATCCGCGAGAACACCGGCGGCAACTCGTTCTACAATCGCCAGGTCGTGCGGGGGCTGATCGCCCGCCCCGGCCTCGATCGCCCCGATCGGCTGTTCGTCATCATCGGACGCCGCACCTTCTCCGCCGCGATGAACCTGGCACGTGACCTCCGGAAGTGGACGAACGCCACGTTCGTCGGCGAGCCCACCGGCAACGCCATGTTCTTCTTCGGCGATCATGAACCGCTGCGTCTGCCCGCGAGCGGAATCGCGGTGAACGTGTCCACGCTGCCCTGGCCACCGTACGACGCCCGCGAGCGGGGCGACTTCATGCCGCCGCAGGTGTACGCGCCGCTCACCTCGATCGACTACCGGAGAAACGTCGATCCCGCCATGCGGGCGATCCGGGAACGGGCCTCGACGCCGGGACTGACCGAACGCGTGCGGGCCGCCGTGCTGCGGGCTGACACGCTCGCCGCCGCACGGTCGATCGAAACGGCGCGCGACGACGTGGCGAATCGGTTCCGCAGTCCGGAGGCGGACGTGAACGGCCTCGGCTACCGCCTGCTGCACGAAGACCGCCCACGGGAGGCCCTCATGGTGTTTCGTCTCAACGTGCGGTCCTTTCCCCGCTCCGCCAACGCCTGGGACAGTCTGGGCGACGCATTGGCGGCCTCGGGTGCGCGGGACGCCGCCATCGGGGCCTACCGACACGCGCTGGAGATCGACCCGCGCTTCGCGCACAGCCGCGCGGCCCTCGATCGATTGGGCGTCACGCGACCGTGAGGGCCCCGCTGCGCGCCGGCGCCGGTGGATCCGGGCAGGACCACGACCGGATGGGGAACGGGCGGTGTGCGGAGGCCCTGGCCTGACTCGCCGCGAGACGCGGAGGCCTGTCGACAGCGGTCCTGCGCCCCGCTACGCTGCCGTGCATGCCCGGACCCAGAGTGCTCGTGATGGTACTGGCGGGCGGCGAAGGCAAGCGGCTCGCTCCGCTGACGAACGATCGGGCGAAGCCTGCGGTGCCGTTCGGCGGCGCGTACCGGATCATCGACTTCGTGCTGTCGAACTTCGCCAACGCCGGCTACCTGAAGATCGTCGTCCTCACGCAGTACAAGAGCCACAGCCTCGACCGTCACGTCGCCCAGACCTGGCAGTTCTCCCACCTGCTCGGCGAGTACGTCACCACGGTGCCGGCCCAGATGCGGCGCGGCCCGGAGTGGTTCCGGGGCTCGGCCGACGCGATCTACCAGAACTTCAACCTGATCGACGACGAGAATCCGGACGTGGTCTGCGTCTTCGGCGCCGATCACATCTATCGCATGGATCCGCGCCAGATGGTCGCCGCGCACGTCGCCGGCGGCGCCGGCGTGACGGTCGCGGCGATTCCGGTGCCGCGCGAGGAGGCGTCGGACTTCGGCGTGATCGAGTCCGACGCGGCCGGACGCATCCTCGCGTTCCACGAGAAAGTCCCGAACCCGCCGCCGATGCCCGGCGACGAGACCCGCTGCCTCGCCAGCATGGGCAATTACGTATTCGACAAACAGACCCTGCTCGACATCGTCACCCCGTCCGAGGAGGAGCGGCTCGTCGACATGGGCGGTGACGTGATCCCGGCGCTCACCCGCCGCGGCGTCGCGAGGGTGTACGACTTCTCGACGAACGTGGTTCCCGGCCAGGACGAGCGCGAGCGCGGCTACTGGCGCGATGTCGGGACGCTCGACGCCTACTTCGACGCCAACATGGATCTGATCGCGCCGGTGCCGGTGTTCAATCTCTACAACGACCTCTGGCCCGTTTACACGTTCCGCAAGGCGCTGCCGCCGGCCAAGGTGTCGCGCGGTTCGCGCGGCGAGCCCTCGTTCGTCGACGGATCGCTGCTCTGTCAGGGGTCGATCGTGTCGGGCTCCCACGTCGAGCGCTCGATCATCAGCCAGAGCGTGTTCATCGATCACGATGCCCACGTCACCGATGCGATCCTCATGGAAGGCGTGCAGGTCGGTCCCGGCGCGCGCCTCAGGCGCTGCATCATCGACAAGCACGTCGTCGTTCCCGCCGGCGCGCAGATCGGTTGCGACCCGGCCCACGATGCCCGCACCTGCAAGATCAGCGAGCACGGCATCGTCGTGGTCGAAAAGGGTCGCCGCATCGAGCGCTGACGCGAGCGGCGTCCGGCCACCCGGTCTGCCGGCGGATCCGCGGCGTCCCGGGCGTTCACTCGATCGGCGGTGGCGGGCCCTGGAGCGGCGACGGCGCGTGCGAGCGGCGCGCCGCCAGCGCGAAACAGGCGCCGGCGGCCATCCAGCACCAGAGCCACAGGTGCACGTGCGCCACCGCGCCCGGAGCGGCGGCGAGAACGAGAATCGGCATGAGACCGAACACGATCCCCCAGCCGCGCAGCGCCCCCGGCGAGAACAGGCCGCGATCCCTGCGCTTGGACGCCCCGCGCAGCAGGGCCCATGCCATTCCCACCATCCACAGCGCGAGCAGAACGACGCAGAGGTCGTAGACCCACTGCTCGAATCTCGAAGCCAGGGTGTAGGCGTAGTCGCGGTGGTAGCGGAAGTAGAACCACTCCGCGAACACGACCTCGCTCAGGAATTCGACCGCGAGGACGACCAGCGTCAGCGCGCTGACGATCTGCAGGGTGCGCGGCGCATCCCGCAGCAGCCTGTCCTGCTTCTCCTGAAACGATCGCCGGCCGATTCGCATGCCTGTGTGATCGGCACGCCACACGTTTCGCTTGCGCGAAGGATGGCCTTCGTGAACGGAGTCGCAGGGACGGCGCCATCGAGGTGTCCCTGCAGACATCCGCGGCGATGCGCCGCCTGGACCCGAGATGTCCGTGCGGGCCCCTCGGCCGCGGCGCTCGGCAATCAGCCCGGCGGCCAGGCCATGGGGCGGCCGCCCAGCAGGTGCAGATGCAGGTGGTGCACCGACTGACCGCCGTCCTCGCCGACGTTGGTGACGACCCGCCAGCCGCGCTCCAGCTGCTCGTCGCGTGCGATCCGCGCCGCGAGCGCGAACAGTTCCGCCAGCA
>CAVUWA010000011.1:0-515095 GCA_963744995.1 Candidatus Eiseniibacteriota bacterium | reverse complement strand
TCCCGTCGTCGTCGCGGCGCTCGCGCTGGCCGCCCCGGCGCAGGCTCACGTGATGCACCGCGACCACGACCGCACCGTGCTTCAGTCCGATACCCGGACCTACGCCGCGGGCTCGGTTCATGCCGTGCACGTGGACTTCACGGTCGGCGAGCTGCACATCGAAGGCACCGAAGGCGACCAGGTCGTCGTGAAGCTCTACGTGCACTGCAAGCACGACAATGACGACTGTGAGGATCTCGCCCGCGACCTGCGGCTCGAAGCCCGCACGCGCGGCGACCGCATGGATCTCGAGGTCCACGGTCACTCGCTGTTCGACGCCGACGACTACTGGGTCGAAGGCGTGATCCAGGTTCCGTCCCGCGTCAGCCTGGACATCGACATGCCGGTCGGCGAAGTCGAGGTCCGCGACGTCGAGAGCGACGTGGATCTGCGGCTCAAGGTCGGCGAGGCCACGGTGAACATGAAGGAGGACCACATCGCCCGGGTGTCCGCCGCGGTGACGATCGGCGAAGCGACGATCGACAAGCGTGACGGGACCGAACACGTGGAGGGCCTGTTCGGCCGCCGCGTGAGCTGGCGCGAGGGTCACGGCGAAGCGCGCGTGGACCTGCAGATCGGCGTGGGCGAGGCGAACGTCAGGCTGTACTAGACCCGGGGGCGCCGGCCGAGCGCCGTGCCCCTGCCCGCCCTTCCGGCGGGCGCTTGTGCTAACCTTTTCGCTCATGCGCCCGCTGACTCTGGTCCTCACGGCCGCGCTCGTCGCGGCCTTTTCGTTGCCCGCCCCCGCGTCCGCACAGGCGCCGCGCCCCGAAGTGCCCACGTTCTGGCGCACCTGGGCCGAGCGCACCGATTATCGCGAGACGCCCGACTATGACGCCACGCTGCGCTTCATCCGGCAGATGCAGGCCGGGACGTCGATGCTCGACCTGCAGTTCTACGGCACGAGCCCGCAGGGGCGGCCGATGCCGTACGTGGTCGTGTCGAAAGCCCGTGCCTTCACCCCGGCCGCGGCACGCGCGACGGGCAGGCCGATCGTCCTCGTGCTGTGCGGCATCCATGCGGGTGAAATCGCCGGCAAGGACGCCGCGCTCGCGCTGATCCGCGACCTGACGATCCTCGGCTGGGAACAGTCGAAGCTCGACAGCGTCATCCTGCTGGTCGTCCCGATGTTCTCGACCGACGGTCACGAACGCCGCAGCCCGTACAACCGGATCAACCAGGTGGGCCCCGCCGAGGTGGGCTGGCGCTATACCAGCACCGGCCACAACCTGAATCGTGACTTCACCAAGGCCGAGACCCCCGAAATGCGCGGCCTGCTGGAGCAGGTGTTCCAGCGCTGGCAGCCGCACCTGGTCATCGACACGCACACCACCGACGGCGCCGACCTCCGCCACGAGCTGATGTACGACTTCAGCCGCGGACCGGTGGTGCCGCCGGCGGTCGCGCGCTGGGGCCGCGACGTGTTCGAGGACCGCATCGTGCCTCGCTACGCGCGCATGGGCCATCTGCCGGTGCCGTATCTCGAGTTCAGGGAGAAGCACCGCCCGCAGAGCGGCGTCGATGCGGACACGTTCTCGCCGCGCTTCTCGCAGGCCTATTTCGGCCTGCAGGGCGTGCCCGCCGTGCTGCTGGAGTCCCACATGCTCAAACCGTACAAGGTGCGGGTGGAGTCCGTGCGCGACATGCTGTACGCGATCGTCGCCGATGTGGCGGAACACCCGCGTGACCTTTTGAACGTGCGCGACAGCGCGCGCGCGGAGATCCTCGCGGCGATGCGGCATCCGGTCGCGCTGACCACGAAACTCACCGGCCGCGCGGACACGCTCGACGTCAAAGGCTGGCGCGTGGAGTGGCCCGTAAGCCCGATCACCGGCCGGCCGCTGGCGCATTACACACGCGACACCCTCGACTACCGGGTGCCGTACCGGCGCGAGACCGAAGCGGCCCTCACCGTGACCCCGCCCGCCGGCTACGTCGTGCCGCAGGAGTGGAAGAACGTGGTGGACCTGCTCGCCGTGCACGGGATCCGCTACCGCGTGTTCCGCGCCGCGTGGAGCGACACCGTGGAGCGCCCGCACGTGCTCGCCTGGTGGGCGCGCTCCAAGCCGTTCGAGGGCCACTTCCCGATCACGATCACCCGGGTCGAGAACGAACGTCGTTTGCAGACGTACCGGCCGGGAGACCTGTGGATCCCGATCGATCAGCCCGCCGCGCTGGTCGCCGTGCAGCTGTTCGAGGCCCAGGCGCCGGACGGCCTCGCCTACTGGAACTTCTTCGACACCGTGCTCGAGCCCAAGGAGTACGCTGAGCCCTACCTCATGGAACCGATCGCCGAGAAGATGATGGCCGCCGATCCGGCGCTCGAGAAGGCGTTTCGCGCAAAGGTCGCGGCCGACACCGCGTTCGCGAACGACGCATGGGCGCGGATGCATTTCTTCTACGAGCACTCGAAATACTTCGACTCCGAGGCCGACCTGCTGCCGGTCGCCCGCGCCCTGCGCCGTCCGCCGGAGGCGGCGCTCGAGGCGCCGAAGTGAGACACGCGCGTGGCCCGCTTGCGGCGCTCGTCGTCCTCGCCGTGCTCGCCGGCTGCAGCGGCGGCGCGAAGAAGCCGTCGCCGCCCGCCGAGACGGCGACCCGCCACCTCGCCGCGCCCGGGGTCCACACCTGGGGCAACATGCACAAGCTGATGATGGAGAACGACACCGCAGCGGTGGTGTCGCTCGCCGACCTCACGCCCGACCCCGCGCTCTACGGGATCGGCGCCCTGGTCGGGCTGCGCGGCGAGATCACGATCGCCGGCGGCGAGGTGTGGATCGCCACCGCCGGCGCAGGCGACGCCTCGAGCAGCATCGAGTCGCAGACCTCCGGCGCCGAGGCCACGCTGCTCACCGCCGCCGACGTCTCGAACTGGGCGCAGGTGCCGATCCCACGGCCGATCCCGTTCGACTCGCTGGATGCCCGGATCGCCGCCCTCGCGGCCGTCGCGGGCGCGGACGTCGACGCAGCCGTTCGCGTTCCTCGTTCAGGGACCGCTCAGCGACCTGGCCTTCCACGTCATCGCCGGGTATCGCATGCCGCCCGGCGCGCACGGCCACGCGGCGCACCTCGCCGCCGCCGCGAAGCGGACGATCGAGCACACCGACGCCGTGCTCGTCGGCTTCTATTCGACCGCCGCCGAGGGGGTGTTCACGCACTTCGGCTCGTTCACCCACGTGCACACGATCATCCCTTCGCTCCAGGCTTCGGGCCACGTCGACGGCGTCACCGTGGAAGCCGGTGCGACCCTGATGGTGCCCGCCCCGTGAGCCGCGCCGGCGAAGAGACCATGGGCATCGAACGTCTGTTCAGCTTCAACCGGCTGAACGGCCGCCCCGCGCACGTCTCGCCCGGGCGCTCGCCGTTCCTCGCCGACTACGACCGCATCGCGTTCTCGGGCTCGTTCCGGCGGCTCGCCGACAAGACGCAGGTGTTTCCGCTGCCGACCGACGACCACGTGCACTCGCGGCTCACGCACTCGCTCGAGGTCGCCTCCATCGGCCGCTCGCTCGGCGCGATGGTCGGCGAGAAGCTCACCGAGCGCGGCGTGCTGCCCGAATCGTTCACCGCGCGCGACGTCGGCGACGCCGTCGCCGCCGCGTGCCTCGCGCACGACCTCGGCAATCCGCCGTTCGGGCACGTCGGCGAGGACGCGATCCGCGAGTTCTTTGCCGAGCATCGCGACGCCGCGTGGTTCGCCGCGCTGCCGCCCCACACGCAGAGCGACCTGCTCGGCTTCGAGGGTAACGCGCAGGCGTTCGCGATCGTCACGCGCATCGAGAAGGCGTCACCCGCACACGGTCTGAACCTCACCGCCGTGACGCTCGGCGCGCTGCTCAAGTACCCGTGCGGTTCGAGCGCCACCGTGAAGGACGGCCCGCCGCACCGCAGGAAGCACGGCTTCCACGCCCGCGACGTGGCGATCATGCGCGCGCTCGCCGATCAGCTCGGCCTCAGGCCCGAGGACGACATGGGGCTCGCCTGGTCGCGCCACCCGCTCGCGTTCCTCACCGAGGCTGCGGACGACATCGCCTACCAGATTCTGGACCTCGAGGACGGTCTGCGGCTGAATCTCGTGCCGCGACCGCTCTACCAGGACACGCTGCGGGTGATCTGCGAGGGTGCAAAGCACATCGACCCCGCCGATCTCACCACGCTCGGCCGCCAGGACATGCTGCGCGTGGCCGGCCACAATCGCGCCGTCGCCGTCGGGCGGCTCGCCCAGGACGCCGCCGAAGCGTTCATGCACCACGCCGGGGCGATCTTCGCCGGCACCCACGACCGCGCGCTCAAGAAGGACATGCGGCTCGGGGGAGAACTCGAGATCGTGAAGGACCTGAACCAGCGCTACTGCTACGGCGCCCGCGACGTGCTGAAGATGGAGATCGCCGGCACCGCCGCGATCAAGGGCGTGCTCGATGCGCTGGTGCGCGCCGCGCGCGGCGAGGACGACATCCAGAGCCGCCACCTGCGCGCGCTGCTCCCGGACATCGTGACCGGCGAGGCCAGCGTCGCCGACCAGATCCTGTGCGTCACCGACCACGTCGCCGGGATGACGGACTCGTACATCCTCAGGCTGTACCGCGAGCTCACCGGGATCCGGCTGCCGGGGGATCGGGAGTAGGATCGGCGACCGAACCGGCCCGGGCGCACTGCCCATGAGCGGGCGCGGCACATCCTGCAGGACTCTTGCCGACATGGCACGTGGATTCGATTCGGACAGGCGATCGTCGAGACGTGGCGTGGCGCTGGCGTTCTCATTGCTGACGCTGTCGCTCGCTGCGCCGTCGATGATGGCTCGAGCGCAGACTTCGCCTCCCGTGGGTGATCCTTTCGCGCGCCTCATCGACCGTGCGGATGCCGTCGTTCTGGCGCGCGTGCTGGAGGCGGGGGATCGTGCAATCCCGCAGGACGGGGGCGGGGTCGTCATTCGATCATTCGCCCGGATCGCGGTCGAGCAGTGGATCGTCGGTCCGGATACGGCTCGCACGCTCGAGGTCGAGCTGGCCTCCCACGACCCGTTCGTAGAGGCACTCGAAAAGAGCGCGTCGCAGTCGAATCGCCGGGTCGTCTTCTACCTCGCGGTCTACCACGGAACGTGGTGGCTCGCCAGAGACGTCGGCGCAGGCCTCGATCGCCCGGGCACGGGTTTCGAGATCCTCTCCACCCGTGAAGCCATCGACCGAGTTCCCGCGATCCGACGCGAGGCGGAAGCCGCCTCACCGGATTCGCTGGCGGCCCGGGCGGATCTGGTGGTCGTGGGCTCGCTGGGCCGCCACACCCGCAACTCGCCTGGAGTCGCGTGTCGTGTAGAGCGAGTCATTGCGGGAACACCGCCGGACTCCGCCCTCACCGTCGTCACCGCGACCCGGCATGACCTGCATCCCGGGAGGGCCTTGCTCCTGCTCGCGGCGCGATCCGACGGCACGTGGAAGGTGCTCCACGATGGCGCCGGATGCTTCTACTTCAACGTCGATCGCCTGGCCCATTCCACCGCACCGCCCGAAACGGTGTTCGCTCGAATCGCGACCGCTCACGCACGCGGAACCGGGAGGGACGGACGATGAAGGGGCACGTGCATCCCGCGATGCCGTTCTTCGACCGCGCATGCACGGCGGAGATGAGGCCCCGATTCGACTTTCTGCCGGTCCCGATCGGCTGAAGCCTGCGATGCGGGAACGACCGGAGCGACCTCGGGAAGGCGTACGAACCCCCGGTCCGGCGATCGCCCGCGGGCGGCGCGGCCCTTCTCCTCCGCGCGCCCGCCTTCACGCTGCCGGCTTCTCCCCCGTCATCATCACCGCCTTCACGCCGTAGGCCTCCGCAGAGTTCTGCGTGGACTGCTTGCGGAAGCGGAAGCGCGGCACCACGGCGGATTTCACGCGGGTGAAACCGGACTCCTCGAGCAGCCGGAACATCTCTCCCTCCGGGAGAGCGCCGCCGATTCAGGACGCCCAGAGCTTGGGATCGTTGACGATCTGCTGGGAAAGCTGCTTGGCGCTCACGATGTCGGTGATCGAGATACGGCCGCCGGGCCGGAGGACCCGGAACATCTCCTCGATCACCTTGCGCTTCCTGAACGACAGGTTGATCACGCCGTTCGAGAGGATCACGTCCACCGCCGCATCCGGGAGCGGGATGTTCTCCATGCGGCCTTCGTGGCATTCCAGCCGCCCGCCGGTGGCCGACACGTTCGCCTGCGCCTTGCGGCACATGCCCGGGTTCAGGTCCACGCCGAGCACCCTGCCGGATTCGCCCACCGCCCATGACGCGACGATCGAATCGAGTCCCGCGCCGCTGCCGAGGTCGAGCACCGATTCGCCGGGCTGGAGGCCCGCCCGCAGGTGCGGATTGCCCACGCCCGCGAACGAGTCCACCGCCGATTCCGGCGCGCGATCGAGCCATTCGGCCGGGTACTCGAACAGCTCCGCCGCTTCGCGGCCGTGAAAGAAATGGAATTCGGCGTGCGGGTTCTCGGCGACCTCCTCGTACATCCGGATGATCTCGTCCTTGAGCGCAGCTTCCAGTTCAGCCTGGGTGCCGGCGACATCGCTCATGCGGGCCTCCTCCGGGAGCGGGTCCGTTGCGAACTCCGGGCGCGGCCCGCCGGATGGCGGCCGCGCTCCGCCATGAATAACGCAGGGTCGCGCCCGATGTCGCCCTGTATTTCCAGCCGTGGGGCCGCACCCATCGCCTTCGGCTCCACGCGCCACCGCCGCCGGCGGATCCACGGCCTCCCGAAAGGAGTCTGCCGCGCGCGCTTCGCGGCATCCGCCACCGTGGCCGTCGGCCGTGGCGTCACGTCCATCCTTCGCGCACGGCTTTCGCGTAGGCTTCCCAGTACGGGTCCGGTCGCGACTCGGCGATGCGCGTCACCCGTCCGTCGGCTTCGGTCATCCACACGGTGCCCTTCCCGGGTACGACTTCGCCCGCGTCGGCGGCGGCGATCCCCGCTTCGGCGAGTTCGGCGAGCACGGCCGCCGCACGGGCGGGGCGCGCGAACGCGATCAGGGTGCCCTCCGAAAGCGCCCACCACGGATCGATCCCGAACGCATCGCACGCGGCCCGCGCCTCGGGAGAGACCGGGATCCTGGCGCGCTCGATGCGCAGGTCGCGGTGCGCGGCGCGCGCGGCTTCGAGCAGCCCGCCCGCGACACCGCCTTCGGTGGCATCGTGCAGCATGCTCACGCCCGCCTCGCGCACGCCGGCAGCGAGCGCGGCACGGCAGTCGGCGACCGTGCTCACCTGCTCGAGCATGGCGCGGGCACGGGCGAGGCCCTCCGCGCCGAGTGCGGCTTCGAGCTTCCCTGGAAACAGGTGTGCGGCGATCGCCGTCGTCTCGACCGCACAGCCCCGGGTGACGATGACGCGGTCGCCGTCCGCGACGAACGCGGGGCCGACCCAGCGCGACTCGTCGCCGACGCCCACGAGCGTCGCCCCCCCCACGATCGGCAGCGCGCAGCCGTCGAAGCGCCCGGTGTGTCCGGTGACCACGGCGATCCCGAGCTCCGCCCACGCCGCGCCCAGCGCGCGCGCATATGCGTCGAGCGTCCCGTCATCCATGTCGGGCGGCAGGTTCAGGTCCACCGCCGCGTAGGCGGGTGCAATGCCGGTGGTCCAAAGGTCGGAGGCGATCAGGTGGCAGGCGAGGCGCGCCGAACGCTCCGGTCCGAGCGCCGGCACCAGGCTCAGCGGGTCGGTGGTGATCGCCATCACCCGCCCGGCGCTCACGCGAACGATCGCCGCGTCCACACCCGGGCGCGGGCCGCTCAGCACCTCGGCACGCGCGGCGCCCAGGTGCGGCGCGATCATGCGCTCGAACGCTTCGGGGTCGATCTTGCCGGGGGCGGCCATCGGCGGAGTATAGGGAGCGTGGCCGCACGCCGCATCATCGGGCGCCCGGCTCGGCTTCGACGTCGAAGACCGCCCCGGCCCGGCCGGGAGGGTCGGTGCGTCACGACCTGACGCCGCGCGGCGCATGAAGCCGGGACGCCGACGGCGCCCCGGCTTCGCATGCCGAACGACCGCTACTCCATGATCCGGACGAGCTTGATGATCGCGAACACGGCGCCCTGCGGATCCTGCAGCACCGCGAAGCGGCCGACCTCGGGGATGTCGTCCGGGCCCGCGAGCACCTTCGCGCCCGCCGCCTTCGCCTTCTCGACGCATTTGTCGACGTCGTCCACCGAGAAGTAGGTGAGCCAGCTGGTCGGCACGTTCGCGTCCGGGGTCTTCATCAATCCGGCATTCGGACGCCCGCCCACCTTCATGACGGTGTAGACCATGTTGCCCATGTCCTGGTCCGTCATCGTGTAGCCGAACACCGCGGTGTAGAACTTCTTCGCGGCGTCCACGTCGGTCGTCATCAGCTCGTTCCAGGTGAGCGCGCCGGGCTCGTTCACGACCGAGGCGCCGATGTGCGCGCCGGGCTGCCACAGCGCGAACGCCGCACCCTGCGGATCCTGCGCCACCGCCATGCGGCCGAGCAGCAGTTTGCCGTCCGGCTTCACGTCCATGGGCTCCGCCATGACCGTGCCGCCGTTCGCCTTCAACTTCGCGACGGTGGCGTCCACGTCGTCCACCGAGATGTACGCGAGCCAGTGCGGCGGCACACCCTGCTTCGCGAGCTCGTCCATGAGCTTGCCGATCGCGCCGGCGTCGTCGCTGCCCTTCTTGACGAGCGTGTAGGTGCTGCCCCCGGGAATCGGCAGGTCCAGCGTGTTCCAGTCGAACAGCCGCTGGTAGAACTCGATCGCGGCCTTCGGGTCGGTGGTCGCGAGCTCCGGCCAGCAGAAAGTGCCGGATGCGTAGGCGGTCATGGTCGGCATGAGGGGCTCCGTGTTGAGGGGTTCCGTGAGCGGGGAAGGCGGGAAGGCTAGCACGGGCTCCGCGGCCGGGCGACGTTCAAAACGCGGGGCGGCGACCGGCGCGGGCCGAAACGGGACCGCCGCGGGGCGGGCCGGTAGGGCGGGCCGGGGCGGAGCCGGAGGGCGTGACGGAAAACGGCGACGGCCCCCTGCCGGCGGGCGGGGAGCCGTCACCAGAGCCCGGCTTCAGCGCTTGCGGGCGTTCGGCCCGCGCGGGCGGTGGTCGTACTTTTCGAACAGGCGCGTCTGCTTGTTCTCCATCGAGATCGCCTTGCCGCCGATGTAGACCTGATCGACCTTCGTCGTGATCTCCAGCAGGTCGCCCTCGGTCACCACCAGGTCGGCGATCTTGCCCGCTTCGATCGAGCCCAGACGGTCGCCCGCGCCCAGGATCTGCGCGGGGTACAGCGTGATCGCCCGCACCGCCTCGTCGTGCGACAGGCCGAACGCGGTCGCCATGCCGGCTTCGTAGGGCAGATTGCGCGCGTTCATCGGATTATTGGGCTCGGACTGCGAGCCCGCGCCGTCCGAGATGCAGAACCGCACGCCTGCGGCCTCGAGCTTGGCCGGCAGCGCGTAGGGCAGATCGTAGGGATCGGCGCTGCGCAGCGGTTGATCGAACACACGCTCGCAGATCACCGCCACGTCGCGCTGCGCGAGCTCATCGGCGATGCGGTAGGCGTCGTTGGCGCCCACCAGCACGATGTTCCCGAGACCCTCCTCGTCGGCGAAGTCGAGCGCGGCGCGGATCTGGTTCATGCGCCTGGCCACGAACATGACCGGAAGGTCGCCGTCGAGCACCCGTTTCATCGCGTTCCACTTCACGTCGCGGTCGTGCCGGGGAATGCCGCGCTCCCCTTCGGCCTCACGCGCCTTCCAGTAGGCGCGCGCGTCGTCGAACGCCTCGCGGATCTCGCCGATCGCCCGGTCGCGCGCCTGCGCCTGTTCCTCGTCGCTCTGCGGCCTGAAGAAGCTGCGCACCGGCGTCATGTTCGGCCAGCGCACGATCAGGCCCGTGGGCGCACGGACGGTCATGTCCTCCCAGGTCCAGCCGTCCATGTGCATGAGCGCGCCGGTCCCCGAGATCACGTCGCCTGCCGGCATCACGTGCGCGGTGGTGATGCCGTTCACGCGCGCGACCTCGATGTGCTGGCTGCCGGGATTGAACTCCGCCTCGGCGCGGATGTTGGGGTTCAAGTGGCCGGTCTCGGTGTAGTCGATGGTTCCCTTCACGCTCTCGATCTCCGCCAGACCGATCACGGTGTTCGGACTGACGATCCCCGGCCACACGTCCTTGCCGGCCACCGACACGACGCGCGCGCCGGCGGGCACCGCGACGGCGGCTCCGACCGCCGCGATCTTCCCGTCGGCGATCACCACGGTCGCGTTCGGGATCGTCGGACCGCTCACGGTGTGCACGGTGCCGCCGGTGAGGGCGATGGTTTCGGCGCGCGCCGCGGGGGCGGCCCCCGTGGTGCACAGCAGGGCCACGCCGAGCGCGGCGTGCAGCGGGCGCAACGCGCGATGCGACCTGCGCGGGGCGGGCACTCCCGGCGGGCGGGTCATCGTCCCGCCTCCCCATCCAGGAGACCGTTCTGCCGCACGTAGTCTTCCAGCGCGCCGCAGTCATCGCCGGTGACCTCGCGGTCGTCGAGGTAGATGAACCCCGGATCGTCCGGTCCGCCGCCTGCGTGGCCGCCGCCCTTCTTCATCTTCTTCGCGCGTGCGATCAGCGCCGCGCGCTCCGCCGCGAGCGCCGGCCGCGCGGCGAGGTCGGCCTCGCGATCGAAGTACTTGCGGCCCTCGATCCAGGTCTGCTCGACGTGCGACGCCGGCGACAGCGGACTCCCCGACCAGATCACGAAATCGGCGTCCTTGCCCGGTTCGAGCGAGCCGACCCGGTCGTCGATCTTCAGCATCTTCGCCGGATTGATCGTCACGAACTTGATCGCCTCCTCGGGGGGCACGCCCCCGTACTTGACCGCCTTCGCGGCCTCCTGGTTCAGGCGCCTGGCGAGTTCGGCGTCGTCCGAATTGAACCCGGCGAGCACGCCGCGGTCCCACATCAGGTAGCCGTTGTACGGAATGGCGTCGATGACCTCGTACTTGTACGCCCACCAGTCGGTGAAACCGCAGCCGGCGGCGCCGTGCGCGGCCATCTCGTCCGCGACCTTGTAGCCCTCGAGGATGTGCGTGAACGTGTTGATGCGGAAGCCGAAGTCCTCGGCCACGCGCATCAGCATCAGGATCTCGTCCTGCCGGTAGCTGTGGCAGTGGACGAGTCGCTTGCCGTCGAGGATCTCCAGCAGCGCCTCCGTGTTGAGATCGCGCCGGGGCGGCAGCTTGCGCTTGCCGGCGCGGTACTCGTTCCACGCGGGCGCGGTAGTCGAGCGCATGCGTGAACGCGTCGCGGTACACCTGCTCGACGCCGCCGCGCGAGGTCGGGTAGCGGTTCGGAATCCCGGGAATCTCGAAGTTCGAGCGTTTCGGATTCTCGCCGAGCGCGAACTTGATCGTCGGCGGCATGTCGGAGATCCACAGCCCGGCCGGCGCCTCGCCCCAGCGACACTTGATCGCGGCGCACTGTCCGCCGATCGCGTTACACGAACCGTGCAGCAGGTGCATGATCGTGGTGCCGCCGGCCAGGTGCCGGTAGATGTTGATGGACTCCGAGTTGATCACGTCCTGGATCCGCACCTCGGCGGTGTTGCTGTTCGTGCATTCGTTGACCCCGCCGAGGATCGCCGCATGACTGTGCTCATCGATGATGCCGGGGGTCACCTGTCTGCCGGTGCCGTCGATCACCACCGCGCCGTGCGGCGCGTCGAGGTGGCGGCCGACGGCGGCGATCTTCCCGTTCCGGACCAGCAGGTCGGCGGCCTCGACCGTGCCCTGCGGGCCCGCGGTCCAGATCGTCGCGTGGCGGACCAGCACGGCGGCCGGCTGCTCGGGCCGCGGCATGCGCCACGGCTCGCTCTGGCCCATCACCACCGGGGCCTGGACGAGCTTCGGCTCGGGCTCCTCCCGGTCGGGTGATTTCGGCAGCTGGATCCCGGTGAGTTCCTGTCGCGCGCGCGTCTCGCCGGCGCCGGCCTCGCGGAAGCCGGTGAGCCCCGCGTGCTCGCGGGTGATGTCGAACGACGCCGCGGACTCGCCGGCACCGGTCTCGAAGCGCAGCCGCCGGTCGGAGAGCGCGACCCGTTTCGCCTCGAGCGTGTCCGCCCCGGCGATCACTTTCACCGTCGTGTCGCGTCCCGCTTCGACCACCAGCGTGCCGGCGTCCATGCCCCACTGGATCTTCCAGCGGCCGGCGAAGCTCTCGGCCGGCGGCTGCACTTCGTAGCGGTTGCCGTCCACCCACACCTCGCGCACGTCGCTGCCCCGCGCGAACAGATCGCCGGTGGTCACGGTGAGGTTCGCCACCTTGCCGGGGGCGAGCGTGCCGATCCGGTTCGAGAGCCCCAGCATCGCGGCCGGCACGGTGGTGACGGCGGCGAGCGCCTGGTCGGGGGTGAGCCCCCGCGCGATCGCCTCGGTGACCGCGCCGCGAAACGCCTTCGGCTTCTCGAGCATGCGCGCGGTCAGCGCGAAGCGGATCCCCCGCTTCGCGAGCACGCTCGCGTTGCCCGGCGCGTCCTGCCAGTAGCGCAGCGCTTCGGTCGCGACCTCGACTGCATCGTCCGGATCGCTCACGTCCGGCACCTCCGGGTAGCGCACGGGCACGATCAGCGAGACCCCGGTCGCGGCGATCTCCTCCACGCGCTTGTAGGAATCGCCGGCGCCGACCACCACCGGCGTGAAGCCGGCCTCGCGGCCGATGTGGGCGGCCTCGAGCACACCGAGCATGTCGTCGACACGCACGAACGCCGGCTGCGCACCCTGCAGCAGCGGCTGCAGCGCGTCCCAGGCCGTGTTGTACTCGGGACGTTCCACCCCCACCGGCGAGCGCGCGTAGGCGTTGCGCACGTCGCGGTACCACGCCGCGTCGAGGAACGCCTGGCGCATCACCGCGATCGCGCCCATGCGCGAGCCGGGGTAGCCGACCGGCGCGGTCTCGATGGACATGATCGCGGCGGCGTCGGATTTCAGCAGCCGCCGGTTCGACGCGCCGTCGCCGAGCCCGAACACGGCGCTCTGCCCGCGCAGGATGCCGGTCTCGGGGACCACGTTCGCCGCGGTGAAGCCGGCCTCGCGCAGCGCCTCGATCCGCTTCGCATCGAGCGCGTCTTCGGCGACCATGCGGCGCTCGGGCGTCACCGTCGCAAGCGCGTGGCCGGCGCCTTCGCTCGCTTCGACCCGGGCGGTGCTGCGCGCTGCGCCGCGCGCACGGCTGCGCTCGGGCGCGGGCGGCGACACGAACGGATCGATCATCCCCGGCCACACGGTGAGTCCCGTGCCTTCCCACACGCGCGCGTCCGCCGGCACCTGCACCTTCGCGCCGACGGCTTCGATCACGCCGTCGCGCAGGACGATCGTGCCGCGCTCGATGACCTGCCCCGGACGGGTGACGATGCGCGCGCCGACGATCGCGTGGACGCGCGGCGTGGCCGCCGCGGCGCCCGCCGGCCGGGCGCAATGGGCGGCTGAAAAGAGAAGGAGCGTCAGCGCGGCGGCGAACGGACCGCGGGGTCGGCGGGGGCGCGAGGGGGCGCTCCCTCCGCACGAGGCAGGCGGCGGAATGCAGTGCATGGGGGCTCCTGATACGGGGTTGCGGGGCCTGGCCCGGCAATGGCCAGACGCGCATCCTATCGCCCGGCCCGCGCGGCGCGAACCCGAATCTGCCGGGCGGGGGGCGCCGCTCACCGGGCGCGGCAGGACGTCCGCGCTCAGCGCCACGTCCGTGCCCGGCGACGGGCTCCACCTGCGCCATGCCCGCGCGCCCTCGCCGTCCCCGGGCGCCGCAGGCGCCTGCGGCCCCCCCCTCGATTCCGGGCCGTTTGCCCCGGATGGTGCCGCTTCGCCACACCACAGGGCAGATCGCCCCGTCTCAGGCCGAAACAGCACCTTGCACGATAGTGCAACCGGTTGCGGCGCAATGGATCCGGAGCTCGACCCCGGACCGGCCGGGGTGGCACATGGCCTGCAGTACCCCCTGCGGAGCGCAACCGTGCGCTCTGCTGCCCCCGAAACGCGGGGGTCCCAGGATCAAACCCAGGAGACAGGAGAGGGAGACACCCATGCGCAAGCTGATGATGGCCTCCATCATGTCTCTCGCGATAGCGGTGCCCGCTTCGGCGCGGGCCGGAACCTCGCTCGACGTCACGCTGCACGTCGGCACCGCGCCGCCCCCGCCCACGGTCGTCTATCGCGAGATGCCCCGGACCGAGCTGGTGCCGCACACCTCGGTCTATGTCGTGATCGGCGACAGGCACGACTACGACTACTTCCGCTACGGCGTGTACTGGTACATCTACCGCAGCGATCACTGGTATCGAGCGCGCCGCTATCGCGGCCCGTTCACCGTGGTCGAACCGAAGTACGTGCCGCGCGCGATCATCAACGTGCCGCAGAAGTACTGGCACCATCACCCGCACGGCGGACCGCCCGGGCTGATGAAGAAGACGGGCGCCCACGCGGAGCGGGCCGACGCGCACGGTCGCGGCGCGGGGTCCAGGGGCAAGCACGGCCGGCGCTGAGCCGGCGGATCTCACGGAACGAAGCACACGAGGCGGGCCCGCGCAGGCGGACCCGCCTCGCTGCGTCCGGGCGGACGGGGAACTACGCGCGGCTCAGGGCGCGCCTCCCTCGATCACCACGAGCGGCGCCCACAGGAACGGACTGCGCGTCTCGGGCTTCTTCAGCATCTGCCGCTTCGCGTCCGCGAGCGCATCGGGCGCGGTGAATCCCTTGCGCAGGTAATCGCGGTAGAACCGGTCGAGCAGCAGGCCGGTCGAGCGGTCGATCGGCTTCCACAGGCTCGGCATCACCTGCTTTGCCCCGGCGTCGAAGAACGCACCCGCCAGCGCACGCAGGCCGCGTCCTGCGTCGGGACCGACGTCCGACGTTTCGCATTCGGTGAGCGCGACGAGCCGCGCGCGCAGGTCGAGCTTCATGATGTCGCGCGCGGAGAGATGCGTCGGGCCGTCCCTGCCGTCGGTGGCGAGCCACAGCCCCGAGCGTTCGGGTTCGGCGTCCACCGCCACCGTGTGGGTGGCGAGGTGGATCACGCCGGCGTCGGCGAGCAACGGTTCGGCCATGAGCCGCTCGCGCGTCGCGTCCGCGCCGACCAGCGCCACGCGTTCGCGGCCGCGCGCCTGCTGGTCGACCGCAGCCAGCTCCGCTGCCGTCTTGGGCAGCGCAGGCAGCGTGGGACCGTCACCGGCCTCGTCGCCGCGTTCGTAGAGCGGATCGCCGAGCGCGAGCACCCCGCCGAGCACCCCCGCGGACGGCGGCGGCGCGCCGGCCGCCGCCGACATCGCGTAGGCCACGCTCCAGCGCTCGATCACGTAGCCGTGCTTCGGCGGTTCCTTCTTCAGCTCCGGCTCGACCGTGAGCAGCGTCTCGAACGGCAGCAGCCACAGCGCGCCGTCGGGGACGATCGTCAGCGCCAGCTTCGCGCGGAACAGCGGCTCGGGCGAGGCGAGCAGCATCATGTACAGACGCCGCTCGAGCCGCTGCGCCTCCGGCGACACCGCGAGGTCGGGCTTGACCAGCAGCGCGCGCAGCGTGTCGATCTTCGCCGCGATCGCGTCTCCCGCGGGCAGCTCGAAACGACGCCAGCCCGCGCTCGTCACCGCCCACACGCTCGAGCGCGGGTCGGCGAGTTCGTAGACCAGCAGCGCGCGCCCGGGTTCGACGGCGCGGGTGAGTGCATCGAGGGACGGCGCGCCCGGCGCGGCGCCGTCGCTCCCGGAGGTCCCGGCGATGCGCGCCATCAGCGCGCGGGCGTCGGCCGCCCGTGCTTCGGCGTGGGCGACGAATGCCGTGGCGTCACCGGGCGGCCCCTCCCTGCCGCCCGCGAGCATCGCCGGCCCCCGCGTCGCGGGTCCGCTTCCGGCGCAGCCGGCGAGCGCCATGAGGAGCGCGAGTGCCGGCGCGGCGAAGGGTGCCGCGGCCGCGCCGCGCCGCGCGCGCCTGCCGGGCCGCGGCGTGCTCAAGGCGTGCCCTCGCTGGGCGCCGCGGTGCGCGCGCCCTGGCTCAGCCGCCACACCAGCAACGGCGGCGTGGCCATGGTGGTGATCACCACCATGACGACCACGGCCGAGAAGATCGCGCCGTCCACCACGCGCTCGGAGCCGATCATCAGCGACGAGCCGATGCCGGCGAAGATCAGGCCCACCTCGCCGCGCGGGATCATGCCGAGCCCGATGGCGAAGCGATCGGCGCCCTTTTCGAGCACGCCGAGCGAACACGCCTGCTTGCCGATGAATGCGGCCAGCGTGAGCACCGCCGCGAACCCGAGCACGCCGACGTCGCCGAACACCGTGAGGTCCACCCGCATGCCCATGAGCACGAAGAACACCGGCACCAGGAAGCTGGCGAGCGGTTGCAACAGGTCGGGGATGCTGCGATTGCGCTGATCCTTGGCGCGCAGGTCCTGATAGTGCACCTCGTCGAGGATCAGCCCGCCCGCGAACGCTCCGACGATCGGCGCGAGGCCGGCAAGCCCGGCGAGGTAGGCGAGCCCGAAGCAGAACACCAGCGAGATCGTGAGCAGATAGCCCTCGCCGCGCAGCCGCGTGGCGAAATGGAATGCACGCGGTGACAGCCAGCGGCCGACCAGGAATGCGCCGACGAGGAATGCGATCGACTTGAACAGGATCATCCCCACCGAGGCCACGTCGAAGTCGACGCCCTTGTTCGCCGCCTCGATGATGCCGGCCAGCACCGCGAGCACGATCAGGCCGAGCACGTCGTCGAGCACCGCCGCGCCGAGGATGATGCGCCCTTCTTTGCTGGTGGTGCGATGCAGGTCCGACAGCACGCGCGCGGTGATCCCCACGCTGGTCGCGCACAGCGTCGCGCCCACGAACCAGTGGCTGAACGCGCTGTGGTCGGGGAAGAACCACAACGCGGCGAAGTAGCCGAGCACGATCGGCGCGACCACGCCCAGCACCGCGACCAGCAGCGACGAGGCGCCGACCTTCATCATCTCGCCCACGTCGGACTCGAGGCCGACCTCGAACAGCAGGAACAGCACGCCGATCTCGGCCAGGATCTCGAGGCCGGGCAGGCTCTTGAGCGATTCGACCGCGCCGAAGCCGATCAGCCCCAGGTTGCCGAACAGAATGCCGACGGTGAGTTCGCCGAGCACCGCCGACTGGCCGAAACGCAGGAATGCCGCGCCGCCGAGCCTGGCTCCCGCGAGCACCAGCACCAGACTGCCGAGGATCGGCAGGAACGACGCGTTGTGCCCCGCGTCCGCGGCCCGCGCCATGGCCGGGAACAGCACCCCGGCAAGGAGGATGGGCAGGAACAGACGGCGTGAAAGCCTGCGACGGGGCCGCATAGAGTTCCGTAGATAGCGCATTTACACGGGTGCGGCAAGCCGATCCCCGCGCGTGCCACATGCGTTATAGTGCGAAGGTACCGCGCAAGGTCTGCACGAGATGGGAGATGCGATGAATCCGCCCCGTGGCACGCGCTCGGGCACGACGATCGACGCCCCCGAGCGCGCCGAAGCCGGCTACCGCCCCAAACGCACCACGCGCCAGGACCTGCTGCAGTGGTCGCGCGCCTACATGCGCGACAAGCGGCTGGTCGTGGTGTCCAACCGCGAGCCGTACACGCACGTGCGCGAGCAGGGTCAGACGCACGTGCTGCGCAACGTGGGCGGGCTGACGGTGGCGCTGGACTCCGTCGTCCAGGCGCTCGGCGGCCTGTGGGTGGCGTACGGCCACGGCACCGCCGACCGCGCCGCGGTGGACGAGCGCAGCCGCGTCCGGCTCCCCGAAGAAGACCCCACGTTCACACTCAAGCGCGTGTGGATCTCGCGCGAGGACTACCAGCTCTACTACGGCGGCTTTTCGAACGGGGCGCTGTGGCCGCTGTGTCACGTCGTGTACGTGCGTCCGCGGTTCCATCTGCAGCAGTGGGAACGCTACTGCGAGATCAACCAGCGTTTCGCCAATGCGGTGCTCGAGGAGGTCGGTGACGAACCGGCGCTGGTGTTCATCCAGGACTACCATCTGGCGATGGCGGCGAAGTACATCAAGGCGAAGCGGCCGGACCTCGACGTCGCGCTGTTCTGGCACATTCCGTGGCCGAACGCCGAGGTGTTCCGCATCCTGCCGTGGCGGCGCGAGCTGCTCGAAGGCATGCTCGCGAACGACGTGATCGCGTTTCACATCCGTGCACACGCCATGAATTTTCTCGACATCGTCGGCGATACGCTCGAGTCGCGCGTCGACGACGAACAGATGGTCGTGCACCGGCACGGCGAGCGCACCTGGGTCCGCAACTTCCCGATCAGCGTGGACGTCGACCAGATCGGGCGCATGGCCGAGTCGCCCGAGACCAGGGCGGCGATCGCCGGCATCCGCGAGCGCTTCGGCATCGAAGACGACACCGTGGTCACCGTCGGCGTGGACCGGATGGACTACACCAAGGGCATTCCCGAGCGCTTCGAGGGCATGGAGCGCATGTTCGAGAAGTACCCGCAGTGGGTCGGCAAGCTCGTCCACATCCAGATCGGCGTGCCCACGCGCATCGAGCTGCGCGAGTACCGCGAGGTGATCACGCGGACACGCAACGCGGTGCGACGGATCAACGAGCGGTTTCCGCGGCGCCGCGGCCGCGTGCGCGAGGCGTATTCACGCACCGTGCACCTGATCGAGAAGAATCACGACTTCCGCGACGTGGTGCCGTACCTGCAGCTCGCCGACCTGTGCTCGGTGACGTCGCTCCACGACGGCATGAATCTGGTGGCGAAGGAATACGTGGCGGCGCACCCGGAGCTGAACGGCACGCTGGTGCTGTCGCCGTTCGCCGGCGCGGCGCTCGAGCTGGGTCGCGCGTGGCTCGCGTCGCCGTACGATCGCGAGACGCTCGCGGACACCTTCCACCTTGCGCTCAGCGAGAAGCCGCGGCGGCGCCGCGCGCGCATGGCGGCGCTGCGCGAGAGCCTCGCCAGGCACAACATCTTCGACTGGTCGATCGAGGTATTCGACACCGTGCAGCGGCTGTCGCTGCGCACCCCGAGCGAGGGATTCGAGCAACCCTGGCGCTGAGGGCGCGCGCACGCGCGGGGGCCGGCGCCCGGGTCCGCCGATCGCAGGCAGCCCTGCGCCCGACGCGCGCCGGCGCGAGGTCCGCGCCATGATCGCCATCCGTGCCGCCGTCCGCGACGATCTGCCGTTCCTGGAAACGATGCTCTACGAAGCGTTCTTCTGGGATCCGGCCATGACCCGGCCGCCGTTCGCAGTCGTGCGCGGCGAGCCGGAGTTCGCACGCATCCTCGCCGGCTGGGGCCGCCGCGGCGACCGCGCGGTCGTCGCCGAAGCCGACGGGGCGCGCGCGGGCGCGGCGTGGTTCCGGCTCTGGACGCCCGCGGCGCATTCGTACGGCTTCGTGGACGCAGCGACCCCGGAGCTCGGCATCGCCGTCGTCGCCGGGCAGCGCCGCAACGGAATCGGACGCCGGCTGCTGCGCGCCCTGATCGGGCGGGCGCGCGAAGACGGCTTTCCGGCCCTGAGCCTCAGCGTGAGCCCGCAGAATCCGGCGCTCAGGCTCTACGAATCGGAAGGCTTCCGCCGCGCCGGCGAGTCCGGCACCTCGTGGACGCTGCGGCGCGCGCTCGCGACGAGCGCCTGAGCGCCGCTTCAGTCGGTCGGGTGCAACATGAAGAAGCCCAGCGCCGGGAGATCCGCGCCGATCAGGCGCGACGACAGCGCCGTCGCCAGCTCGAGACCGTTGTCGGAGTTGGTGAGGATCACGAAACCGCGCCGCTCGACGGGGATCCCCACCGCCAGCGACTTGAATCCCGGGTTCGAGCCCCAGTGCAGGAACACCGGTTGCGCGCCGCCGGCCACGCCCCAGCCGAGCCCCCACGACAGATCGTGCGGGCCGTCGGCGACCACGCGCGGCGTCCACATGTCCTTCGCGTCGAACGAGGCGATCACGAACTTCGCGTAGTCGCCGGCCGTCGTGTGCAGCGAGGAGGCCACGTTGGCCTGCGGCCACGGGGTCTCGAGCAGCTTCTTTCCCTGGCGGTCGTGGCCGACCGCGGCGCCCGGGCGCTTGCGGGCCGTGGCGAGATAGCTCGTGTGCGTCATGCCCAGCGGGCCGATCACTTCCTTCTGCATCCACGCTTCGATCGGCAGGCCGGTCACGTTTTCGACCGCACGCTGCAGCAGGACGTAGGCGACGCTCGAATAGTCCCAGCGGCTGCCGGGCTCGAAGGTCAGTGTGAGCGCATCGCCCCGGGCGTCGAGGTCGAGTCCCGACGTGTGGCTCAGCACGCGCGCGACCGTGACGCCGCTGTCGCGCGCGGCGCCCTGGATCCGTTCGGGCAGGTAGCGGCCGAGCGGGGCGTCGAGGGCCATCCTTCCCGCCGCGACCAGCTTCATCACGCCGTATGCGAACAGCGGCTTGCCCAGCGACGCGGCCTCGAACACGGTCGCCGGCGTCACCTTCGCGTCGCCGCCCGCGGCGAGCACGCCGATCGGATCCACCCACTCGACGCTGTCGCCCCGGACGTAGGCGATCACGGCGCCGGGGATGTGGCCGCTCACCATCCAGGCCCGCGCCGAGTCCACCACGGTCGAGCGCATCTCGGCAGGGTCCTCGTGGGTCCACTCGACGGGCGGGCGCTCGGCCGCCGTCTTCTGCTCCTGCGCGGGGGGCGCGGCGCAGCCGGCCGCGAGCAGCAGCGCCGCCGCCGGCAGCAGGGCGCTCATTCCCATCCAACGACGTCCGTGTCGCACGTGCTCCTCCTGGCGTTCCGTCCGAATTGGTGGCCGGGCTCGGGGCCGGCCGCGCCCTCACTCCATCACGAGAGCCGCATCCGGTGCAACCGGAGCGCGTTCGTGATCACGGTCACCGAGCTGAAGCTCATCGCGGCCGCCGCGATCATCGGGCTCAGCAGCACTCCGAACACCGGATACAGCACGCCGGCCGCGACCGGAATGCCCGCAGCGTTGTAGGCGAATGCCCAGAACAGGTTCTGATGGATGTTGCGCACCGTCGCCTGGCTCAGCCGCCGCGCGCGCACCAGCGCACCCAGGTCGCCCTTCACCAGCGTCACGCCCGCGCTCTCCATGGCGACGTCGGTGCCCGTGCCCATCGCGACGCCGACGTCGGCCTGCGCGAGCGCCGGTGCGTCGTTGATGCCGTCGCCCGCCATCGCGACGCGGCGGCCCTCGCCCTGCAGCCGCCTGACGACCTCCGCCTTGCGCTCGGGCAGCACGTCCGCTTCGACCTCGTCGATGCCGAGCCGCTTCGCCACCGCCTCGGCGGTGGTTCGATTGTCGCCGGTGAGCATGACGATCCGGAGCCCCGCCTCGTGAAGCGCGCGGATCGCATCGGGCGTGGTGGCCTTGACCGGGTCCTCGACGGCGATCCAGCCGGCCAGCTTCTGATCCAGCGCCACGAACACGACCGTGCGACCCTCGCGGCGCTGGCCGCCGGTGCGCTCGGCGAGCGCGCCCGTGTCCGCACCCAGCGAGCCGATCCACGCTGCGTTGCCGAGCGCCACGATCCGGCCGGAGAGCTTCCCGCGCACGCCGCGGCCGGTGAGCGATTCGAAGTCGGAGACAGCGCCCGGCGAGAGGCCCCGCGCTGCGGCTGCCGCGACGATCGCCGCCGCGAGCGGGTGCTCGCTGCCGCGCTCGAGCCCCGCGGCCACGCGCAGGAGGCCGGTTTCGTCGAGCCCTGCGCCGGGCGCCACGCCGACCTCGACCACCTTCGGCTTGCCTTCGGTGATCGTGCCGGTCTTGTCGACCACGACCGTGTCCACGTCGCGCAGCACCTCGATGGCCTCGGCGTTCTTGAACAGCACGCCGAGCGTGGCGCCGCGCCCGCTCGCGACCATGATGCTCATCGGCGTCGCCAGGCCCAGCGCGCAGGGACACGCGATGATCAGCACGGCCACGGCGCTCACCAGCGCGTAGGCGAACCGCGGCTGCGGTCCCACGGCCGCCCACACCGCGAACGTGATCACGGCCGCCAGCACCACCAGCGGCACGAACCACGCGGACACGCGGTCGGCGAGGCGCTGGATCGGGGCGCGGCTGCGCTGCGCCGCGCTCACCATCTGTACGATCTGCGCCAGCAGCGTGTCCGAGCCGACCCGTTCGGCGCGCATCACCAGGGCGCCCGTGCCGTTGATCGTCGCTCCGAACAGCCGCTCGCCGGCCGCCTTCTCGACCGGAATCGGCTCGCCGCTCACCATGGACTCGTCCACCGAACTCTTTCCCTCGAGCACGACGCCGTCCACCGGCACCTTCTCCCCCGGACGCACGCGCA
The DNA here is from genome assembly GCA_963744995.1 of Candidatus Eiseniibacteriota bacterium. Taxonomy (GTDB): domain Bacteria; phylum Eisenbacteria; class RBG-16-71-46; order RBG-16-71-46; family RBG-16-71-46; genus CAVUWA01. The sequence continues at coordinate 492,785 of CAVUWA010000011.1, read as the reverse complement.
GCCGGTCACCGACCCGGACCTCGGCGAGCGGCACGTCCGTCTCGCTGCCGTCTTCGCCGATCCGTCGCGCCGTGTTCGGCGCGAGCCCGAGCAGCGCGCGGATCGCAGCGCCGGTGCGCCCCCGCGCGCGCAGCTCCATCACCTGGCCGATCAGCACCAGGGTGACGATCACCGCCGCCGCCTCGAAGTAGACCGGCACGTGCCCGGCGTGGTCGCGGATGCCCGCCGGGTAGAGCCCGGGCGCAAGCTGCGCCACCACGCTGTGGACGTAGGCCACGCCCACCCCGAGCCCGATCAGCGTGAACATGTTGGGGCTGCGGTTCACCAGCGACTGCCATGCACGCACGAAGAACGGCCATCCCGCCCACAGCACCACCGGCGTCGCGAGCACGAGCTCGATCCACGACGCGATCCCGCTCGCTTCGAGCCCCGCCAGCGGACCGCTCTTCCACATGCCGCCCATCGCCAGCACGAACACCGGTACGCTGAGCACCGCGGCCACCCACAGGCGACGCTTCATGTCGGTGAGCTCGGGGTTCTCCTCCTGTTCGAGCTGCACCGTGCGCGGCTCGAGGGCCATGCCGCAGATCGGGCAGTTGCCCGGCTCCTCGCGCACGATCTCCGGATGCATCGGGCAGGTCCACTCGGTCCGGGTGGCCGGCGCCTGCACGGTCTCGGGCTCGAGCGCCATGCCGCAACGGGGACAGCTTCCAGGCGCCTCCTCGCGCACCTCGGGGTCCATCGGGCAGACCCAGGCGGACGCATCGGGCGCCGCCGCCGCGGCACCGGCGTGGCCCGCGGGCCCGCCGTGATGCGCGTGGGCGTGGCCGGCGTGCGCATCGCCGGCTTCCGCCGACAGGTACTTCTGCGGATCCGCCTCGAACTTCGCCCTGCACCCTGCGCAGCAGAACCGGTAGGTGCGCCCCTCGTACGTGGTCACGTGCGGGCCGTCCGGCTGCACCGTCATCCCGCACACGGGATCGCGCAGCGTCTCCGCCGCCGCTGCATACTTCGCCGGATCCGCGTCGAACTTCTCCTTGCAGCCCGGGCTGCAGAAGCGGTAGGTGCGGCCCTCGTGCTCGGTGAAGTGCGGGCCGTCCGGCTTCACCCTCATCCCGCACACGGGATCCTCGAGCGCCTCATGCACCGCGGACACTCTGCCGTTTCCGGACGCGGGTGATGCGGTGCTCGATTCATGCTTCATGAAGGTCTCCTGGCAGGCCTGTGGTGCGGTGATCCCCCGCGGCCTCCGCCGCGGGAAGGCAGCTTACTCCGAGCTTCCGATGCACGAACAGGCGAAGCGGTGGGGGCGGGCACGCCCGCCCCCGATCCGCGAGGCCCGTGCGAGACCTGCGACGCCGGCGCCGCGGAGAAGCCTCAGCTCAATCCACCGTGATCGTGCCGGCCACCATGTCCATGGGACACGCATAGCGGAGATCCCCGGCCTCGTTAGGCGTGAACGTGATGTCGACCGCCTCGTTGAGCGGCAGGGCCCGACGGATGTTCATCGCCTTCATCACCAGCTCCGTGGCGCAGGTGCGTTCGGTCTTGCGGGTGACGTGCAGCGTGACCGGCCTCCCGGCAGGAACGTGGACCTTGGCCGGCACGAATCCGTCGGAGGTCACATAGAGCGTGACCGACGTTCCCGCGTCGGTCGTCTGCACGGCCTGTTCGGGTGTCAGCGCCGCCTCGGCCACCTGGGTGGCGGTCTGGCTTTCGGTGTCGGCCGCGTGGTTCTGCGACGCGCACCCCCAGGCCGTTCCGGCCACGGCGACCAGTGCCAGTGCGATCCAGTGGAAGCGTTTCATGGTCGTTCTCCTTCTCGTGTTCGATCGGGTTCGTCAGCCGGCGACTTCGCCGCTGCGAGCCCGCTCCCGTTTGAACTGCCAGTAACGCCAGTACGCGTAGACGACCGGAATGATGACCAGCGTGAGGAACGCCGAGGTCACCAGACCGCCGATCATCGGGGCCGCCACGCGCTTCATCACGTCCGCGCCGGCGCCGTGCGACCACAGCAGCGGCACCAGACCGAACATCATCACGAACACCGTCATCAGCTTCGGCCGGACGCGCTGCACCGATCCGTCCATCGTGGCCTCGATGATGTCGTCGAGCCCGCGGATGCGCCCTTCGCGTTTGAAGCGGTGGTAGGAGGTGTCGCAGTAGACCATCATGACGACGCCCGTCTGCGTCGCGAGCCCCACCAGCGCGATGATCCCGACCCACACCGCGGTCGAGAGGTTGTAGTGCAGCGCCGCCAGCAGCCAGATGCTGCCGACCAGCGCGAACGGCACCGAGCACAGCACGATCAGGGACTGGGTCAGGTTCCCGAAGTTGAGGTAGAGCAGGATCAGCACGATCACGATCGTCAGCGGGATCATGAACCGCATGCGCGCCTGCATCTGCTGCAGCAGCTCGTACTGACCGGTCCAGCGCAGGAAGTACCCCGGCGGCAGGCGCAGCTCCTTGTCCACGATCGTCTTCGCGTCCTTCACGTAGCTGCCGATGTCCTGCCGCGACGCGTCCATGTCCACGAACACGTAGCCGGTGAGCAGCCCGTCCTCGTCGCGGATCATCGGTGGCCCGCCGACGATACCGATCTTCGCCACCTGACCGAGCGGGATGTGGCCGCTGCCCGTCCAGTGATTCGGATTCTCCCAGGCGTTGCCGGACCCGCCGGGGCCCGGCATTCCGGGTGAGCGAACGCCCATCCCTCCGGCGTCGCTCATGCCGTCCGCGGCCAGCCGCGTGGCCGGCGCGGCGTCCATCGAGCCACCGGCCATCGCGCCCATCCCGCCGCCCCCTCCTTTCAGCGGCACCAGCACCTCGTTCAGGCTCTGGATGTCCTGGCGCATGTCGCGCGGGTAGCGGACGTTGATCGAGAACCGCTCGCGGCCCTCGATGGTGACGTCGATCGGCTGGCCGCCGATCGCGGCTTCGATGACGTCCTGCACGTCGCCGAGCGTGAGCCCGTAGCGGGCGAGCGCGCGCCGGTCGGGAACGATGTCGATGTAGAACCCGCCGGTGTTGCGGTCGGCGTAGACGCTGCGTGTGTTGGGCACCCGGGAGACGAGCCGCTCGAGGTCGACCCCGATGCGCTGGATCGTGTCCAGGTTGGCGCCGAACACCTTGATCCCGATCGGCGTCCGGATCCCGGTCGAGAGCATGTCGATCCGGGTCTTGATCGGGAGGGTCCAGGCGTTGGTCCATCCCGGCATCTGGACCTTGCGGTTCAACTCCGCGGTGAGGTCGTCCCACGTCATGCGCCTGCGGTCGGGCCAGATCGGCCGGAACACCGGCTTCAGCCACGACGGCGCCCACCCGGAGTACCAGCGCGACACGTCGATCCTGCGCCACTCGTCCTGCGGCTTGAGCCGCACGACCGTCTCGATCATCGAGAGCGGCGCCGGGTCGGTGGACGTCTCGGAACGGCCGGCCTTGCCGAACACCGACTCGACCTCCGGGAACTGCATGATCAGCCGGTCCTGGATCTGCAGCTGGCGTTTCGCCTCCTCGATCGAGATGTTCGGCAGCGTCGTGGGCATGTAGAGGATGTCGCCCTCGTTCAGCGGCGGCATGAACTCGTGCCCGAGCCGCAGCCCCATGGGAATCGCGGACAGCAGCGCCAGCACCCCGATCGCGATCATCGTGCCCGGGTTCTTGAGCGCGACCCACGCGAACGGCTTGTACAGCGCGATCATGACCTTCGACACGGGATGGTTGCTCTCGTGACGGATCTTGCCGCGCACGAAGACCGACATCAGGGCCGGCGCCAGCGTGATCGAGACGAGCGCCGCGAACGCCATCGAGAACGTCTTGGTGAACGCCAGCGGCTTGAACAGCCGCCCCGCCTGGCCGGTGAGCGAGAAGATCGGCAGGAACGCGACGGTGATGATCAGCAGCGAGAAGAAGATCGGCGGACCGACCTCCTTGGCCGCGTCGATCAGCACGCGTTCGCGGCTGGCGCCCGGCGGCGCCGACTCCAGGTGCTTGTGGGCGTTCTCCACCAGCACGATGGCCGCGTCGACCATCGCGCCGATCGCGATGGCGATCCCGCCCAGGCTCATGATGTTGGAATTGATCTTGAGGAAGTACATCGGCACGAAGGCCAGCGCCACCGCCACGGGCAGCGACAGCACGGGCACGAGCGTGCTGCGGAAGTGCAGCAGGAAGATGAGGATCACCAGGCTGACGATCAGGCCCTCCTCGAACAGCGTGTGACGCAGGGTCCCGATCGCACGATGGATGAGGTCGGAGCGGTCGTAGACGACCTTGGCGTGAATGCCCTCCGGGAACGAGGGCTCGAGCTCGGTGAGCCGCTTCTTCACGCGGTTGATCACGTTGAGGACGTTTTCGCCGAAGCGCACGATGACCGTGCCGCCGACGACCTCGCCCTGACCGTTCAGCTCCGACAGCCCGCGCCGGATGTCCGGCCCGAACGAGACGTTCGCGACGTCCGCGATCCGAATGGGCGTTCCGGTGGACCGGTTGGCGCCGAGCGCGATCTGCCGCAGATCATCGAGGTTCTGGACGTAGCCGCGACCGCGCACGAAGTACTCGCGGCCGGACATCTCCACCACGCGGCCGCCGACGTCCGAGTTGCTGTGCCGGATGGCGCTCCGCACGTCGCCGAGCGTGAGCCCGAAGGCGTGCAGCTTCGCGGGATCCACCTCGACCTGGTACTGACGCTCGTAGCCGCCCACAGACGCCACTTCCGCGACGCCGGGAACGCTGGCCAGCGCATAGCGCAGGTTGAAATCCTGGAACGCCCGGATCTGGGCGAGATCGTGGCGGCCGGTGGTGTCCACGAGCGCGTACTGGAAGCCCCAGCCCACGGCGGTGGCGTCGGGGCCCAGCACCGGGTTCACCCCGGCGGGCAGGCGGGAGCGGATCGAGCTCAGGTATTCGAGCACGCGGCTTCTCGCCCAGTAGATGTCCGTTCCCTCGTCGAAGATGACGTAGATGAAGCTCATGCCGAACATGGACTGTCCACGCACGGTCTGCACCTTCGGCGCGCCGAGCAGCGCGGAGACGATGGGATAAGTGATCTGGTCTTCCACCAGATCCGGACTGCGGCCCATCCATTCGGTGAACACGATGACCTGCGGATCGGAGAGATCCGGAATCGCGTCCAGCGGCACCTGGCGGATGGCCATGACGGCCCCGGCGACCGCGAAGATCGTGGCCATGAAGACCATGCCGCGGTGCGTCGCGCAATATTCGATCAGGCGTGCGATCATGGCGGGCCTCAGTGCGGGTGGCCGCCGGCCGCCTGGCCGGCTCCGGTGATGGCCGCGCGCAGACGGCTCTCCGAGTCGATGAGGAACGCCGCGCTGGTCACCACGGTGTCCCCCGCCGCCAGTCCTTCGCGCACCTCGGTCCGCTGATCGTCACTGCGGCCGATCCTGACGAGTCGCGGCTCGAAGCGTCCGTCGGCGTGCATGATGAACACGTAGTCGTGCTCGCCGGTGTGGATGACCGCCTCGGTCGGCACGGCCAGCACCGCGACACCCCGATGGCTGAGGTGAACGCGCCCGTAGATGCCGGGCCGCAGTTCGCCGCCGGGGTTGTCCAGCACGACGCGGGCCTTGACGGTCCGCGTCTCGGGAGAAATCGTCGGATAGATGAACTCCACGCGGCCCCTGAAGGTCCGGCCCGGCAGGCCGTCCGCGACGAACGTCGCCATGTCCCCGACGTGCACGCGGGACAGGTCCATTTCGTAGAGATCGAGCATCAGCCATACGCGCGACAGATCCGCGAGCGTCAGGAGCGTCGTGCTCGGCCCGACGTACTGGCCCTCGGTGACGCCGCGCTCCAGCACCGTGCCGGTCACCGGCGAGTGCAGCGTGAGCCGCGTCTCGGCCTTCTTCTCGCGTTCCAGACGCTGGACCTCCTCCGCCGGCACGCCGAGCAGCGCGAGCCGCTGCCGCGCCGATGCCAATGCGCCTTCGCCGGAGGGCGCCGGATCGTCCTGGCTCCCGGCGCCGCCCGCACCCTCCAGCTCGATCAGGAACTCGCGCTCGCTCTGGAACAGCTCGGGGCTGTAGATCGACAGCAGCGGCTGCCCGGCGCGCACCTGCTCGCCGGTGCGGTTCACGCTCAGCTCTTCGACCCAGCCGGCGACCCGCAGCTGAACCCGCTTGAGCCGTGACTCGTCGGGGGTGACGAACGCGACGACGTTGAGCGTCGAACCGAGCGGCTGCTTCTCCGCGGTGGCGGTGCGCACGCCGATGCGCTGCACCCGGTCGGACTCGATGTGAATCCCGGCCAGTCCCGGCACGTCGCCCTGTATCGCCGCGTCCGCGGCCTGCGTGCCGGATTCGATCGGCTCGAGCGTCATGCCGCAGATCGGGCACTCGCCCGGGCGGTCGGAGGTGTAGGTCGGGTGCATGGGGCAGTGGTACTTCGCCACTTTCGTCTCGTGCTTCGCGCCCGAGGCGCCTCCGGAACGCGACGTCACGTAGATGCCGACGCTCAGCACGGCGACGATCGCCGTCACGATCAGCAGGCCCATGCGAACCCCGTTCATCGTGCGCGCGCCGCTCGGCGGAGCATGCGGTTCGGCGGCGGGCAGCCCGCCCCCGGCGTGAGGATCATGCGGCGGCGGCGGCTGGCCGGCTGGGCCCGCACCGGTCGGAGTCGATCGATCGTCGTTCATGAGTTGCTCCCGCGGACCGGAGGGAGGGTCACCCCCATCAGGTCGCCACGGCCCGTGAGGGCCAGGAATCTGGCTTCGGCCCTGGCGCGCGACTCGCGCGCGCGCGTGAGGGCCACTTCATCCATGTAGAGAACGTGCGCCGCTTCGAGCGTGCGCCATAGATCGCTGGTGCCGGCCGTGTACGCGCTCCACGAGGCGTCGAGCGCGCGCCGCTGGGTCACGACCACCGTGTCCGCGAGCAGTCCGACCGTGCGGTCCGCGGCCATGGCCTGCGCGTGAATGGAGGCGACCCGGGCGCGAAGGTGCAGCTCTTCCGCATGGCGCTGATCGTCCGCGATGGACGCCATCGCCTCGCGCTCGGCGCCCATCTGCAGCTCGCGCTGGCCGGCGAAGATCGGCAGCTGGAACCCGACCATGGCGGTCCACATGTCGTCCTGCGGCCGGTTGCCGACGAGCGTCTCGCGGAAGCCGTAGCCGAACTGCAGCGACAGATCGGGCCACGCCATGCGCCTTGCCGCCGTCGCCGCCAGCCGGCTGTTTCGCGCGCGGGCGGCGAACTCCCTGAGCCTCGGATGTTGGTCGGAGACCGCCACCTGCCACGCGGCCGCATCGGCGGGAACCCGCACCACGGGCAGCGTGTCCAGCGGCGCGGGCGCGCCCCCGGCGCGCCTGCCCCGCAGCGCGTCCAGGTCGGCGCGTGCCGCGCGCTCCTCCGCCTTGAACATCTCGAGGTCGGCGAGCACCTGCGCCTCTTCGGCCTCCGCGCGCAGCACGTCCTCCAGCCGGCCCGCTCCGGACTCGTAGCGGGCGTGCGCGGACTGCACCATGCGCGTCATGATGTGGCGGTGCGCCTGGGCGACCTCGCGCCGCTGGCTCGCGTAATAGGCGCGTGCGTACGCCTCCCACGCCATGCCGAGCGTTTCGTACTGGGCCATCTCGCTGGCGGCCGCTTCCGCGACCACGCCCTCGCCGGCCGCCCGGCGCGCAAGCCCGGTGCGCCCGAAGACCGGGACCCGCTGGGTCACGCTCACCTGTTTCATCGTCATGGGCTGCTCGTCGAACCCGCCGCCCACCGGGACGTTCATGGCGCCCAGCATGACCATCGGTGACGGCCACGCGCCGGCGGGCCCCACGCGGTCTTCGGCCGCCACGATCTTCGTGCGCGCCGCGCTCAACGACGGGTTGGACTGCACGACCTCTTTGAACACGGTGTCGAGATCGAGCGCTTGCGCGGGAACGTTCATCAGCGTTCCCAGCAGCGCCGCGATCAGCAGCGTGCGGACCCCATTCATGGCCACCTTGTTCCTCCAGCCGCGCCGGCGCTTGCAACGCGCCATGGCGGCGATACCCACGCGGGTTTCGGGGACGGCGCCCCGCTAGACGTTCAGTGTCCGCCTGCGAACGCCCGCGAACGGGCGCACGGAAGCGTGCCGTGGTTTCGGAGAGGAACTAGGCGGCGGGGGGCGCGCGCGGCGCGGAAGGCGCGCCGCGTGCGGCGAGGTGCGGCGGAGACTCCGGCGTCGCACGCAGCAGATCGCCGGCGGTCACGGGCGCGGGGGTGAGCAGCGCCGCGTCGGAGGCAGCGGGCAGGATCGCCACGACCGGCGCCGGCACCTTGCCGGCCTCGGGGGCGACCACGGGGGTGACGGCGATGCAGCATGGCGCGGCAGGCGCCGGGGCGGCGTCCTTCTTCTGCGCCTCTTTCGCCATCGCCGCGCAGTGGCCTGCGTGGGAGGCGGGCATCGCCTCGCTGGACACCGCGACCGCGCCCTTCGACATGCACGGCATCGCCCGCGGGCCACCGGGCATCACCGCGCCCACCAGGCAGTAGTTGATGCCCAGCAGGAAGAGCGGGAGGCCCAGGAGGGCGAGCGCCGCCCGGCGCGCGGATGCGAAGGAATGGCGGTTCATGTGCATGAAGTATCGGCAGGAAAGGCTGCCGCTGTTGTTCATGAAACGCAAATGTACGGGCCCTGCGCCATGGTCCAATGGGGGAACCAGCGCGGGGCCGGCGGCCGGCACGGCAGCCATGTCGTTGCGGCTGCCGTGGATGAACGCACCGGGCCCGGCGCGGGGGCGGCCGACGTGCGGGCCGGGGCCGATGCCGCGCACGCGTCGGGCGGGCTGCCGGGCGCCGCCGCAGCGGGCGCCACGCCTGCCGCGCCGCCGACGGTGGCGCGGCACGCGGGCGCCCGGCCCTACCGGGCCGCGGCGACCATGTCGTGCCCGGCGGAGGGATTCGCGAGCGAGATCCCGGGCCATACCGGCAGCCTGGGGCCGTGCACGGGCGCCTCGTCGCGGGGCTCGTCACGGTCGGGCTTCTGCGCGGTGGTGTCGCGGCCGGCCGCACCCTTGCCGCCCTGGGCCGCCGCGTGACCGGTCGCGCTGTCGTGCGGCGCGGCGGCCGGCGCCGCCCCGCTCGAATCGCGCACGGCCGTGGTGCCCGAGTCGGCCGGCGACGTCGTGGCGCGCGTGGCGGCGGCGCGCGCCGCCTGCGCTGCGGCCGCGCTGCCGCGCGACGCGGCGCGGCGCTTCGGTGCACCCACCGACTTCCCGGCCGCCTGGCGGCGCGGCGCGCCCACCTCGCTCCCCGCAGCCTGGCGGCGTGCGGGGCGCTTCGAGTCGTCGGCGCCCGGCGCGTCGCTGAACACCATGGAAGACACCATCACCAGCAGGGCCACGGGGACCGCAGCCCGAAAGCGGAACCAGGACATGTCGCATCTCCTGTTCGCGGGCCGGTCTCCCGGTGGCGGCCCCGTCTGTCTACGGCACCCTGACCACGCGGGTTTCGGCGCTCACCCCGGCGCCCTCGGCACGGGCGAAGTAGAGCCCGGCGGGCGCACGCCGTCCGCGGACGTCGGTGCCGTCCCAGCGTACGGCGAAAGGCCCGGCCGGAACGACACCACGATGCAAAGTCCTCACCCGCCGGCCGGTCACGTCGAATACGGCAATGTCCAGATCGGTCCGCACCGGAACTTCGAGGGTCAGGGCGACCGCGCCCGCCGCGGGGTTCGGCCGCGGAGCACGGAAGCGCAGCGCCGCCGCACGGGGCCCGGCGGGAATCGACACCGTTCCGGCCGCGTCCCATGCGATCAGGTCGTCCACCGCGCACTCCACGACCGAGCTGCCGCCGAGATCCGCCGCCACGAAGCGCACCATGGTCTGCGCGGTCGGCGTCACGTAGTCGGCGATCCGGATCGTGCGTTCCTTCCACGACGGGGCCGTGTCGGGGCCGCGCAGCGTGTCCACGTCGGTCCACGTCGCGCCGTTGTCGTTGCTGACCCGTACCGCGAACCAGTCGTCGAGGGTGCCGTTCGAGTAGAACCACTGCCACCAGCCGACGTGCGGGTCGGACATGCCCGAGAGATCGAGCGCCGGCGTGGTGAGCGAGGTGCGGCCGTTGTCCACGTCGGCCTCGCCGAGCGAGCCGGGCGTCGTGCCCTGGCCGGTGACGTAGCACATCTGGCCGGCGCCGGGCGTGCGATCGTATTCGGTCTGCACGTCGCCGGGCTGCGGCTGGCCGGTGCCGAGCGGCTCGACGCGCACCCAGATCCCGCTGGTCGCGTCGTCGCCGGCGGCGCCCACGGTCCAGCCGCTCGGCGCTTCGAGGTCGTCGTAGATCGGCGCGGGCTGGACGTCGATCGTCACCGGCCCCGTGGACCCCGGGCCGATGTACCGGTTCGACTCGTTCGGAACGTGACCCGGGCTGTGGGTCAGGAGCGCGTAGATGTCTTCCGGCACCGCAGGGAAGGCGAAGTCACCATTGACGTCGGTCGTGGCCGTGAGCAGCGTGTAGCGCAGCTCGAGATCCGCATCCTCGAGCGGCGCCAGCGTCATCGCGTCCCGCAGGGTGCCCGACCAGCTGGCAGGCGCCTTCTGCCGGATGGCGAGCGTGAGCGTGTCGCGTCCGCCGTTCACGACGTTCAAGTTCGCGGCGGCGCCGGTCCAGCCGAAGCGCTTCGAACTGACGGTATAGGCGCCCGGATCCGGACCGAACTGCACGATGCCGTCGGCCGGGGTCGTCAGCGAGTCGTTCAGCACGGAGATGTAGACGCTCACGCCCTCGACCGGCTGCTGCGTGTCGACGTCGACGACGTTCACGCGCACGATGCCGTAGTCGCGCACCGGCCGGTACACGTAGAGCCCGGTCTGCATGTCGCTCGCGATCACGGTCCCGGACGGGAAGTACGGGTACGTTTCCCACACGCCGTTGTAGCCGCCGGAGGGGCCCGCATAGGAGTCGGCGCTCGCGAACTCGGCCGGATGCCGCGGGTCGGTGATATCGAGGACGCGCAGGCCTTCGGTGTAGCCGGCCACGTAGAGCTCGTCGCCGCGGACGTGCACGTTGTGGAGGATCGCGTTCGGGTTCGGCGTGAACGCGTTCACCTGCACGGGATTCATGACGTCGCTGACGTCGAACACCTTGATCGGCTCACCCTGCGTCTCGTCGGACACGTAGAGCACGGTGCCGCTGTCGTCGGTCCACAGGTTGTGCGTGAACGCGCCCGGGTAGGTCCAGCTGTTGAGTTCGATCGGCGCCGCCGGGTTGGTCGTGTCGAGCACGCGGACGAGCCCGCTGTAGATGCATGCCAGGTAGAGCCGGTTCCCGTGCTCGAAGCTATCGTGCACGTAGGTGGCGGGATAGCCGCCCTGGCCGTACTCGCCGATCTCGACCGGATTGGAAGGATCCGCCAGCGACAGGATGCGCATGCCGATGTCGCTGTAGACGCCGGGGCTCCCGCTGTACAGCCGGGTGCCGTTGGCGAACAGCAGCGCGCGCGTCGTGTCGACGTGCATCGTATGCGCGAGGCTGAACGACGTGGTCAGCGTGGTCGTGAGCACGGGATTCTCCGGGTCGGCCATGCTGATGACCTGCAGGCCCTCGCCCGCGCCGGGGCCTTCGCTCACCACGTAGACCCAGTTCCGGTACGACTTGATGTTGCGCCAGGTCGAGGTGACGCCGGGGATGAACCCCACCTTGTACGAGTTGACCGGATCGGTGACGTTGTAGATCGCGGTGCCCTGCGCGGTGCCGAGCAGCGCGTACTCGCGGCCGTCGCCGTGCACGTAGCCCCAGCACGAGCTGTATTCGTTGCCGCCCGAGGCCTGGACGAAGTACTCGTCCCAGTGCGACTTCAGGTCCATGTTGCGCAGCACCTGCGCCTGGGCGACGGCGGGAACGAGCGCGAGGGTGAGCAGGGCGAGAAGCGGCATGGGCCGTCGGCGCAAGGTGGGTCCTCCGGACGATCAGGGTGGCGAGGCGCGGCGGACCTCGGCGAAACGGGGACCCAAGGATACCGGCCGGAGCGGGGCCGGCGCCACCCGTGAAACTGCGACGGGATGGTGACCGCGGATCGGCGGCCATTGGGCGGCCGCAGGCCCGCACGACGCGGCCCGCACGTCGCGGCCCGCCCGGCCGGGCGCCGGGCCCGCCGTCCGGTCCCGGTTTCGAGCGCGCCGCGGCCCCGGCCGCCGCACGCGGCGCCCGGGGGGCGTGCGGAAGCAGGTGCGCGAACGCGGCGAACGCGGGATCGTGCACGGCAACCGGGGGCGCCCTTCGGCGCGGCGCCTGGCGGAGCCGACGCTCGAGCGGGTGGTGGCGCTGCTGACCGTCGGCATCAAGCCGAACGACCATCGCCGATCTGCTGGCGGAGGAACAGGTCGAGGTTAGCCCCGCGACGGTGCGTCGGCTCCGCCGGGCGCGAAAGGTGCCGCCCAAGCGGCGACGGCGCCCGCCACAGCATCGCCGACGGCGCGAACGCCGGGCATGAGGTGGCGAACTGGTACTGATCGATGGCAGTCCGTTCCAGTGGTTTGATGGCGCCGGATCGCGCTGGGGCCTGATGGGCGCGATCGACGACGCGAGCGATGAGATCCTCGCGCTGACGTTGCGGCCCACCGAGGACCTGCACGGCTACGTCACGCTGCTGCACGCACGCCGCACCAGCAGGGCTCGACTCGAGGGGCAGGTTCATGCCCCACTGTGAGCGTCCATCCGGGGCTCCTCTCTGATCGGGTTGGAATGGCGTCAGACACCACCCAAAGTCCGTCAGAAGGACCTCGGTTGAACAGCTACTCAGATAGAGCACGGTCCCTTGCGGAGCGGCCTGCGGCGGGAGTACCGTGGCTCGCGGGAGTCCCTTCCACTATCAGTTGAAGCCATTGTCTCTAGAGATTGTGACGGAGGTCGTCATGCGAATCGGGCTCGGAAGGCTGTTGCTCGTGGTTCCCGCTATTGCGATGCTCGCTGGATGCGCGACGATCTTCGCAGCGAAGAACTCGTCGGTTGCCATGCAAACGAATCCAAGCGGAGCAGAGATTTGGATTGACGGCAATCGCATGGGCGTTACTCCCATGTCGCTGGAGCTGTCGAACAAGAAGAGCTACGTCATCACGTTCAAGAAGCATGGACAGGAGGCCACCGCTACGCTCAACAACGGTGTTGGCGCCGGTTGGGTAATTCTTGATGTGCTCGGTGGTTTGGTTCCGGTAATTATCGACGCGGCCACGGGATCATGGTATGGCCTGAACTCGCATGTCGTGAACGTGAACCTGGCCCCCGCTAGTAGCTCCTCAGAATAGTACCAAGGCTTGCCGTGACGCTAAAACGCACCTTGTTGTATGCTGTCCTTCTGCTTGCCGTACTGGTCGCTTGCTCCTCGCCACGGCATCGCTCTGCCACCGAGCGCGAGCGCGTATTTCCATTCACCGGAAGATGGAAGACTGGCGAGTCGGACGCTACGTTGTATCTCTATCAACAAGACGCGCGGCGGGTGCTCGGCTACTGGAAGGACGCCGCAGCTTCGGGATTGGTTCGACCGAACGGTGCCCTCGATTTCGCGATCGCGGGAGGGCCAACACCCACGCTTGTCACCCTTGTCCTACGGGGCGACTCCCTATACGTGGAACGCAGGCTCGTCGGGGACGGTGATGCACCGTCAGGCCCGTTGGTGCGGGTGCCCGCCAGATAGAGAGCGCCGAACATTGAGAGATCCCGATGGCGAAGCGATGACTGGAGTTGCCAGGATTGAGTGGATACCCTGGCGCCCCGTCTTGTGGACTGCTTCAAACTGCTCGGGACTGACGCGTCGAAAATGGCAATGGCGGCGTGAGCGATTGTCGAACGCCAAGGTGTAGTCGGACACATCGGCCGTAGCTAGCTCGTGGTCCTTGTAGCTCTGCTTATTGATCCGCTCCTTCTTCTGCTGGCGAAGAAGAATTCGGCCGCCGCATTGTCCCAGCAGTTGCTCTTGCGACACATGCTCGACTCGGGGTGGTTCGAGCGGCAGAAGTGCCGCCGCGCATCGCTGCCGAATTGCGTGCCTTGATCCGAGTACGCGAGCGCGTGATGGCGACGCGTGCGGTGCACCGCCATCAGCGCGGCATCGAGCACGAGCTCGCGGTGGATGGTGGGCCGGGTGTACCAGCCCACGATCTCGCGCGAAAGCGGCGGGCCGCGGCCGTCGACCACATCACGCCGGGTCGTCCCCCGGCCGCCGCTACTCGTACCTGAGCGCCTCGATCGGATCGAGCGACGCGGCGCGGCGCGCGGGCCAGACCCCGAACAGGATGCCGACTGCGAACGAGAACAGGAACGCGATCACCACCGAAGACGGGCCGACGGCGGTGTTCCAGTTGAAGAAATTGCGCATGACCACCGCGCCGCCGCCGCCGATCACCACCCCGATCACCCCGCCCAGCATGCAGAGCACCACCGCCTCGATCAGGAACTGCAGCAGGATGTTCATCTGCGTCGCGCCGAGCGCCTTGCGGATCCCGATCTCGCGGGTCCGCTCGGTCACCGAGACCAGCATGATGTTCATGATGCCGATGCCGCCGACCAGCAGGCTCACCGCCGCGATCCCGGCGAGCAGCAGCGTGAACACCTGCGTGGTCTCGCCGAGCGTCGAGAGGAAGTCCGACTGGTTGCGCACCGAGAAGTCGTCCTCCTGCCCGGCGCGCAGACGATGCGATCGCCGCAGGATCTTCTGGATCTCCGCCATCGCCAGCGGCACGTCCGCCTCCGACACGGCGAGCGCGCCGATCTGTCGCAGCTGGTCACCGCCGATCAGCCGGTACCGCGCGGTCTGGATCGGGATCAGCACCTGATCGTCCGGATTGCCGAAACCGACCTGCCCTTTGCTGGCCAGCACGCCGACCACGGTGAACTGGATGCCGCCGATGCGGATGGTCCCGCCGACGAGGGTTTCGGGGTTCGCGATCTCGAGGTCCGAGACGACCTGCGGTCCGACGACGGCGACGCGGCGCCGGCCGGCGTCGTCGGCCTGATCGAACATCTTGCCGTACTCGATCGCGTACTTGCGCACCTCGAGGTAGTTCGGCGTCGTGCCGACGATGTCGGTGTTGGTGTTGCGGTTCTCGTACTGGACCTGCAGCGAGCGTTCGATCTCGGGCTGAACGGCGGTCACGTAGGTGGCCTCCTTCTCGATCGCCGCCGCATCGTCGAAGGTCAGCTCGGCCCGGTCTGCGCCGGCTACACGGCCCCGCCCGAACCCCTGACCGGGGCGCACCGAGAGCAGCGTGGTGCCGAGCGCGGCAATGCGCTCGTTCACCGACTGCTGCGCGCCGCGGCCGAGTGCGACCATCGCGATCACGGCGCCGACGCCGATCACGATGCCGAGCATGGTGAGGAACGAGCGCAGCTTGTTGGCGCGCAGCGCCTCGATGGCGACCCGCAGCGTCTCTGCGATCAGCATGGCCCGGTCCTCCGCCTCGCCGTCAGCGCCCGCCGCCGGAGCGCTGGCTGTTGCTGCTGTTGCTGCTGCTGTTGGTCAGGCCGCTGCCCATGCGCGAGCGGATGCGCTGCGTGAGCGCGTTGCGCTGCGCCTGGATCTCGGCCACGCTCAGCAGTGCGACTTCGTCGCCTTCTTCGAGGCCGCTCAGCACCTGCGTGTATTCGAAGTCGCTGATGCCGACGCGCACGACGCGCGGCTCGTAGCGCTCGCCCTTCTTCACGAACGCGACCTGGATCTGCGAGGCGCCGTTCGCACCGCCCGCCGCGCCGCCGCCGAAGCTGCGGCCCCCGCCGGCGCCACCGAACCCGCCCGCCCGTGCGCCGCCGCCGTTCGCAGACCCGCCCGTGCCGCCGCGCCGTGCGCGGGCCGCGCGCCGCGCCGCACGCGCCGAGTCCACGCCGGCGCCGCCCGTCCCGCCTGCGCCGGCGACGGACGCCGTCATCGCCGCCCGCATGCGCGCGCGGATCGAGTCGGGCTCGAGCCCGAGCGCCGTCGCCACCTGACCGGCCTCGCGCATGCCGCGCAACGCGTCGACCGGCACCGCCAGCACGTCGTTCGCGCGCGCGACCAGCATCGTGACTTCGCCGTTCATGCCCGGCAGCAGCAGGCCGTCCTCGTTGCTCATGGAGACCAGCACGGGGAACTGCGTCACCGACTGCTGCACCACCGCCTGCGGCTCGATCTTCTCGACCACGCCGCGGAACGGCCGGTTGGGATAGGCGTCCACCGTCACCGTCGCGGGCTGGCCCGGTTTGACGTGACCGATGTCGGTCTCGGCGACCAGCACGCGCATGCGGATCCGCGACAGGTCGGCCATCGTGAGCAGCGTCGTGCCGCCGCTCACCGAGCTCGTCGCGGACGAGATCACCTGCCCCACCGCGACCGGCTGCGACAGAATCGTGCCGGCGATCGGCGCGCGCACGGTGGCGTCCTCGAGACGCTGGCGCGCGGTGTCGAGGTTGGTGCGCGCCTGCACCAGCGCCGATTGTGCGTTGGCGAAGTCGAGCTCGGTCGTCTCGTGCTCCTCCGCGGTGATCACTCCGGAGGCCAGCAGGTCGTCCGAGCGCTGCTTCTGCGCGGCGGCCACCCTGGAGCGCGTCTCCGCCGCGACCAGCGCCGCCTGCGCCTGGTCGTACGCGTTCTGCACGTCCACCTTGTCGATCTGCGCGAGCAGGTCCCCCGGCTTCACCACCGAGCCGACCGCGACGGGCATCTTGAGGATCTGCCCCGAGGCCTTGGACTTCACCTCCACGAGATCGATCGGCTCGACCGTTCCCGTCGCCTCGACGGTCAGAGCGATCGTGCGCCGCTCGACCGGCTCGATCGGGATCTCGGCCTTCGGCGATTCCTTCTTGAACATCCCGCAGCCCGCGAGCGCGGCGAGCGCGAGCGCCCCCGCGGCGAGGGCGGCGGCACGCATCGCGGTGCGGCGCGGGGCAGACGGCGGGGACGGCACGGCGACGGCCATCTCTTCTCTCCTCGATTCAGGGTCGCGGCCAACGTGCCGGACCCGGCAATGGGCATGATTCGGGTGCATCACAGGTCCCTTCCGACGACGGCTTCGATCTGCGCCCGTGCGACGCGCAGGTCGTAGCGGGCGCGAATCAGGTCGTGGCGGGCCTGATTCAACTGGGTCTGCGAGGTCAGCACGTCGAGCAGCGTCGAACCGCCCGCGGCGTAGCGCTGCTGCTGGACGCGCAGGTCCTCTTCGGCCGCCTCGAGCGAGGCCGCGAGCGCCGACACCCGCTCGGCATTGAGCCGATAGTCGCCGAGCGCCTGCGTCAGACTCTGCGTTGCGGCGAGCTTCGCGTCGCGCAGCGCGGCCTCGGCGTTCTCGACCGCCACCTGCGCGCGCACCACCTGCTCCTCGCGCTGCAGCTGGTTGAAGATCGGCAGCGAAATCGACAGCCGAAGCGAACCGTTGAAGTCGTACTCGTCGGCGCCGAAACCGAACTTCTCGTCGGTCCCGCTCGCGCCGCGCGAGTAGCTCGCGTTGACCGACGGCAGGTAGCTCGCCCACGACATGCGCCGTGCCGCCTGCGCCGCGTCGAGCTGCGCCTGCGCCTGCGTGACGCCGGGACCGTTCGCGGCCATCGCCTCGAGCGCCGCGGCATCGATCGTGATTTCGTCCTGGCCGGGTACGGCCGGGGCGGCGGTCACCGGGTAGGGCGTCCCCACCGCGCGCGTGAAGCCGGCGGCGGCGGATTCGACGTCGTTCCGTGCGCCGAGCACCGCGAGGCGCGCGGTGTTGAGCTGGATCACCGAGCGCAGCGAATCCGAGCGCGTCGCCGCCTTGTTGCGGACCCGCGCGATCGCCGTCGCGAGCTGCTGCTGTGCCTGCTCGAGCTGCGCCTTCGCCGCCGTCTCGGATTCTCGCGCGGCGAGCACGTTGAAGTACTGCTGCTTCACCGACAGGGCGAGCGCGAACCTGCTGGTCACGCCGCTCGCCTCGGCGGCGCGCCGGTCGGCTTTCGCCTGGCCGAGCTCGAAGATCCGCTGCCCGCCGTTGAACAGCGTCACGTTCGCCGACAGGCTGCCGTTGTAGGACCACGGCCTCGAAGGCAGCTGGATCACCTGTCCGTTCTCGATCCGTGTGCCGCCGCCCGAGGGGTACTGGCGCGTCGCGCCCGAGCTGAGTGACACGTTCGGCAGGAACGACGCATACGCCGAACGCAGCGCGGCCGCGCTGGTGCGCTGCTGGCCCTCGGCCTGCACGGCCTCGGGCGCGTACTGGCGCGCGAGCGATAGCGCCTGATCGAGCGTGATCGCGCGCGCGCCGGTATCCGCGGGCGCGGCGGTCGCCGCCGTGGCGAGAACGAGCACTCCGAACCACATCATCTGCATCCACCCCGTGTCATCGATCGCAGCCGAGAGAGCGACGAAGCATAGTGGCGGCGCGCGCATCCGCAAAGACGGATCCGTCCGTCGCGCGCGCCGCCAACGCACCAAACGCCCGGCCCGGTGCGGACACGGCGCCACCGCGGGCAGACTTTGCACGGAGCACACAAGTGCCGCGGCGGGGCGGGCGCCGGCGCGCGATGCCACCCGGGCGCGCGGCACGGCGGCCCGCTGCGGCCGTTCGCATTCCCGGCTGGCGGTCCGGGAAGGGTCCACGCTACAGTGCGCCCATCTTGAACGCGCGCTTCGTCGTTTCGGCCTTCGCTCGCGCCGCCCCCGCGGCGCTCCTCGCACTCGCACTCGCCGGCTGCGGCGGCAAGAGCACCACCGCGCCCCCGGTGACGCAGCTCGGCACGCATCTCGTCGCATTCGCGAGCGACCGCAACGGGACGTTCGACATCTTCCTCTACGACCTCGACGGCCTGCTGCTCTACAAGCTGCCGGGACTGAACGACCCCGTGGCCGCCGAGCGGCGGCCCTCGCTCGGCTCCGACGCGCAGGTGCTCGCCTTCGCGACCGACCGCGCCGGCGGCATGGGCGATTACGACATCCTGGTCTACGACCTCACCAAGTCGCAGCTCGCGCCGACGCCGGGAATCAACAGCCCGGGCCGCGACGACGAGCCGGCGTTCACCGGGAACGCGCTCGCGCTGGTGTTCGTGCGCGACACGCTCGGCGTGCGCCGGCTGCGCTACTACAACGGCGTCCAGGACGTGTTCCGGCTGCTGCCGGGGCTCGACGCGCCGGCGGGGTTCGACGACTGGGCGCCGGCACCGGATCAGACCGGCGCGCTGATCGCGTTCGTGTCGGACCGCAACGGGAATCCCGACATCTTCGTCTACGACTTCAACGGCGACTCGCTGCTCGACCTGCCGGATCTCGTCTCGGATTCCACCGACACCGACCCTGCGCTCACCCCGGACGGTCGCTGGCTGGCGTTCGCCTCGACCCGGGCGGGCGGGGCGGGCGGCTACGACCTGTACCTGTACGACATCCAGAGCAGGAGCTTCGCCACGCTGGCGCCCGAGCTCAACACCGCCGCCGACGAGCGCCAGCCGACGCTCAACAGCGATGCCAGCGTGATGTCGTTCGAGTCCGATCGCGCGAACGGTCTCGGCCAGTTCGACGTGTGGAACTATTCGGTCGGCAACGGCTCGATCGGCCAGGGGACGAACCAGTCGAGCGACGCCGAGGATCTCGAGCCGTCGCTCAGATGGCCGTAGGCCCCGCGGGCCCCTCCCGGGCGAGTCGCTCGAGCCGCGCGAGGCGCTCGGCCTCGTTGCGCACGAGCCACGGATCCTGCCTGAGCAGCGTGTGCGCCTGCGCGAAGTGCGGGCCCGCCTCCGCGTCGCGGCCGAGCGCGACGAGGCACTCCGCCAGCTCCTCGTGCACGAAGCCGTCGTCCGCGCCCGCCGGCGTGTCGAGAAGGCGGCGCTGGATCGCGAGCGCCTCTTCGGTGCGGCCGAGCAGGCGGAACATCTTCGCGATCGACCAGTGGGCGATGCCGATTTGCAGCGCATGGCCGTCGCCCGCCTCCGCGGTGCCCGCGGGCGGATGCGCCTCGAGCCACGCGAGCCGGCGCTCGAACATGGCGAGCGCTTCGTCGAGCCGTCCGAGCTCCTGCAGCGTCCAGCCGCGGTTGTTGTAGAGCGAGGCCAGCCAGCGCACGGCGCGCGCGTCATCGGAGCTCTCGGCGCGCCGCAGGGCGCGTCCGTTCCACTCCAGCTTCGCCTCGCCGGTCTCGACGATCTCCATCATGTGCGCGGCGTCCACTTCGTGGAAGTCCTCACCGAGCGCCTGTGCCGCCGCATGGGCTTCGAGGAACAACGGGCGGGCGCGATCGCGCGCCCCCGACGAGTTGAACACGCGGCCGCGCTCGAGCAGGCAGCGCACCCGCGCCACCGCGATCGGCCGCGCCCCCGGTGCGGAAAGATCGGGCCCGGCATGGTCCGCGACCAGCGCCTCGGCGCGATCGAGCAATGCGTGCGCCTCGTCGAACTGCTGCTGCAGGCCGAGCGTGCGGGCGAGCTGCGTGAGCAGTTCGGCGAGCGGCCCCGGATCGCCGGCCGCCTCGTAGGCGGGCAGCAGCGCGCGGAACTTCGATTCGGTGTCTCCGGGACGCGCGTAATCCCAGAGGGCGTCGAACGACTGGAGGCCCATCGAGATCTCCGAGAAAGGACTTCGCGGCAGGTGCGGCGCATGCGGAGCTGTGCGTTGCCGGTGGGCGCGAGCCTAGCATTCCGGCGTGAAAATCTCGCGCAGGCAATTCTTCGGGCGCGAGGGCGGCCGCGGGCGCGGCGCCGGCGACCCGGTGCAGGGCGGCGTCCTCGACCCGGGCGCAGGCGCGCCGGCGCCTGGTTCGCCCCGGACCGACGCACGCTGTTGTGAACATGCCGGAGCCCGGCGTCCCCTGCGCGCTCCGGGTCCCCGGGAACCGCCGCGGCGCGGGGCGTTCCGCGTGCGGCCGATCCGGGGCGGGCGGCGCCGCGCGCGGCAGCCGCTCCATGGTCCGCGGGACGAGGCGCTGTCCGCCGCAGCCGTGTAATTCGGACCTTCCCGTGTACTTCTTACCGGCGCGCAAGGGTCCCCCGCACCGGTCACCGCCACGACAACCGGCTGTGCGCCAGCGCGTTGCTGGCCCACTCCCGGACTGGCATCCAATTCGCAGTGGCTGCTCCGCAGAGCCTGCGCTGCAGGGCCTGCTCCCCCGAGGAGAGGAGGACTCATGCATACGCGAAACAGGATGCATCCGAACGAACTTTCGCGCCTCCGGGCGCTTCCGCGATCCGTCGCGTACCTCGTGGCGATCGCGCTGACTGCGGGGTCCGTCGTCGCCATCGCCCGGCCGGGTGTGGCGCGCGCCGGCGAAATCATTCCGTCCGTGGGGCTCACCCGCACCGTCGATCATGGCGACGACGCCCGGGTGTTCGGCGGCCTCGCGTTCCGCGGCCATCTGGCGCCGGTGCTGCTCTCGGAGATCGCGGTCGACTACCGCAGCGAGGACGCTTTCGACGGGCTCGCCAAAGTCCGCATGTGGCCGGTGACGGCGTCGCTGTACCTGTCGCCGGTGCCCGCGCTGTACGCCGGCGCCGGGGTCGGCTGGTACAACGTGACCGTGGACTATGACGCGTCGCTGCTGATCCCGGATGACACCTCGCAGCAGTTCGGCGTGCACGTCGGCGGCGGGATGCAGGTTCCGCTCGCGCCGTCGGCGGCGCTCGACCTCAACGGCCGGTACGTGTTCATGCGCGACCAGGAGAGTCCGCTGGTTCCCGACACCTGGAACCCGGACTTCTGGTCCACGAAGCTCGGCCTGGCCTTCAAGTTCTGAATTCCACCCGCATGAAAGGGAGGCTCGACATGAGACGCATCTGGATCTCCACGCTCCTGCTGGCCCTCGCGGCGGGCGCGTCCGGCTGCAGCGGCGCCAACGGCAGCGCCGACGCATCGCCGCTCGCCATGTTCCACAAGTCCGGCCCCGACGTTCCCTCGGGCACGGCTCTCGACGTGCAGCTCGCCACGCCGCTCTCGTCGGAAACGGCGAAGCCGGGCGATGCCTGGGAAGGCACGACCTCGTCGAACGTCACGGTGGACGGCAAGGTCGTCGTGCCCGCCGGCACGGCGGTGCGCGGCCAGGTGAAGGCCGCACGTGAAGCCGAGAAAGGGAACCGCGCGATGCTCGATCTCGAACTGACCTCGATCGAGACCGGCGGGGACTGGCATGACCTCACCGCGAGCACCGAGCCGGTGATCGCCGGGTCGCCGCGTGCGCGCAATCTGGGCGCGATCGCGGGCGGCGCAGCCGCCGGTGCGCTGATCGGCAAGGCGGTAGGCGGCGAGGGCAAGGATGCCGCAGCGGGCGCCATCATCGGCGGTGCCGCCGCCACGGCGGGCGTCGCCGCCTCGAAGGGCTACCAGGTCGTCCTGAAGACCGGCACCCGGCTGGACTTCACGGTGAAATAGCCGCAGGACGCGGCTGCCGCGCCGACGGGAAGCGGCGCGAAGGGGACGTGGTGCGGTGCCAGCAACCCGCGTCCCGCGAAGGGGTCCGAGCCATCGGACCCCTTCCGAATTCCGGGGATCACGCCGCGCATCGAGAGACGCGGCGCACTGCACGCTTGTGCACGCGGGGCCGTGGTCGTAAGGTCAGCACCGTCGCGAAGGCGACGCGCGACATCCCCGCAGTCACGACCCGCCCCCGCCGGTCGGTTCTCCCGGAGCACATCATGTCTGGCGAGCTCACGCGGGCGCGATCTTCAAGGACCGCGTTCGCACGCACATCGCCGGACGTTCGCCCGCGCTCGTTCACGAACGCGGCAGACGAACGTCCCGTCCGTCTCGCGCCTTTCTGCGAACGATCCGCGAACTTCGGCGACATACCGGCGTCGACGCTCGTGCCGCGCGTGCGCACGTGCGCGACGCACGCCCGGACGACGCTCGCGGCGCCCGCATTCGATCGCGAGTGCGTGCGCGCGCGCGATGACGCGGCGTGGTCGGCGCGCTTCGTGGTGCGCGACGCGCACGCGCCGGGTCGCATCGTGTGCATGCATGCGGGGTTGAATGCCGCGACCGTGCTCGACGAAGCGCTGCGATCACGTGTGCGCGTCATGCTGCTCGATTTTTTTCGCGCCGCGTGCGACCGCGGTTGCGTTGATCGAAATCACCGGGGGGCGATCGCGCCCGCATTTGATCGGCACAATTTCTTTCTTGCGGCGTCACCATCGGACGGTGGTATAAAGCACGGCACCGTTCGCACACATCCGATTCCTCGCGGGCGAGCGGGCAACACCTTCCTTTCACGCACGCGACAGGTCGTCCGTCATAGTCGTGAGCCCGACCCAGGCGGTGTCAGCCTCTCCGTGACGCCGTCAAGGCCCGGCTTTCCCAGGGAAGGATCACGTTCGAGCGAGGAAGTTGGCTCAGTGGACCAGGGAGGTCCCCGATGACGCAGGCCGTAGTCTCCACCCGGAAGTCGAAGAACACCTCGCAGCACCACACCAGGAAGAAGACCGGGAATGGCGCGGGCCTCCGCGTCGCGCGGCACTTCACCACTGCAGGCGTCGATCCGCTCGATCGCGTGGCCTGGGACAGGCGCAGCACCGTCATCACGAATCCCGACGGCTCGGTCGTCTTCGAGATGCGTGACGTCGAAGTGCCGCGCGAGTGGTCGCAGCTCGCGACCGACGTGGTGGTCAGCAAGTACTTCCGCAAGGCTGGCGTGCCCGGCGGCCCGGGCCACGAGACTTCGGTGCGACAGGTCGTCCACCGCATCGCGCACACCCTGCGCGTCACCGGCGAGGATCAGGGCGGCTACTTCGCGAGCCCCGAGGACGCCGACGCGTTCGAGGCCGAGCTCGCGCACATGCTCGTCCACCAGATCGGCGCCTTCAATTCACCGGTGTGGTTCAACTGCGGGCTGTTCCACGAGTACGGCATTCGCGGCTCGGGCGGAAACTTCTACTACGACGAGGCCGGCGGCCGGGTGGCCGCGACCGAGGACTCGTATTCGCGGCCCCAGGTGTCGGCGTGCTTCATCCAGTCCGTGGGTGACGACCTCATGTCGATCTTCGAGCTGGCCAGGAACGAGGCGCGCGTCTTCAAGTTCGGCTCCGGCACGGGCAGCAACTTCTCGCGCCTGCGCGGCCGCATGGAGAAGCTCTCGGGCGGCGGCACGTCGTCCGGCCTGATGTCGTTCCTCGAAGTGCTCGACAAGGGCGCCGGCGCCACCAAGTCGGGCGGCACCACGCGCCGCGCCGCCAAGATGGTGGTGCTGGACGCCGACCACCCGGAGATCATCGATTTCGTGCGCTGGAAGATGCGCGAAGAGAAGAAGGTGGCGGCGATGGTCGCCGCCGGCTACCCCTCGGACTTCAACGGTGAGGCCTACGGCACGGTCTCCGGCCAGAACTCCAACAATTCGGTGCGCATTCCCGATCGCCTCATGCAGGCGGTCGAGACGGACGGCCCGTGGCAGACCACC
Source organism: Candidatus Eiseniibacteriota bacterium (assembly GCA_963744995.1). Lineage (GTDB taxonomy): Bacteria > Eisenbacteria > RBG-16-71-46 > RBG-16-71-46 > RBG-16-71-46 > CAVUWA01. Next base: position 468,493 of record CAVUWA010000011.1, on the reverse strand, counting down.
CTGCGCACCTCCGGCGAGGTCTACGAGACGTTCCCGGCGAAGACGCTGTGGAAGACGATTGCCGAGGCCGCCTGGCACTGCGCCGATCCCGGCGTGCAGTTCGACGACACGATCCAGCGCTGGCACACCTGCAAGAACACCGACCGGATCCACGCCACCAACCCGTGCTCCGAGTTCGTGTTCCTCGACGACACCGCCTGCAACCTGGCCTCGGTCAACCTGATGAAGTTCCTGCAGGACGACGGGTCGTTCGACGTCGAGGGCTACCGCCATGCGAACCGCGTGTTCTTCCTCGCGCAGGACATCGCGGTCGGCTTCGCCTCGTACCCGACCGAGCAGATCGCGCGGCGCTCGTACCAGTTCCGGCCGCTCGGGCTCGGCTATGCGAACCTCGGCACGCTGCTGATGGTGAACGGCCTGCCCTACGACAGCGACGCCGCGCGCGCCTACGCGGCCTGCGTCACCTCGGTGATGACGGGCGAGGCCTACGCGCTGTCGGCCGAGATGGCCGCGAGCAAAGGCCCGTTCGAAAGCTACGCCGAGAACCGCGACAGTATGCTCGAGGTCATGGAGATGCACCGCGACGCGGCGCAGGCGATCGACCCCGAGCTCGCGCCGAAGGCCCTGCGCAAGGCGGCCAACGAGGCCTGGAACCGCGCGGTGCTGCTCGGCCGCAAGCACGGCTATCGCAACGCGCAGGCGACGGTGCTGGCGCCGACCGGCACGATCGGCCTGCTCATGGACTGCGACACCACCGGCGTCGAGCCCGACTTCGCGCTGGTCAAGTTCAAGAAGCTCGCGGGCGGCGGCTACTTCAAGATCGTGAATCAGTCCGTGCCGCGTGCGCTCCGGCGGCTCGGCTACGACAACGACCACATCGAATCCATCATCCGTTACGCGGTCGGCACCGGCAGCCTCGAAGGGACGCCGCACATCTACCGGGAAGCGCTGCTGGAAAAGGGCCTGACCGCCGAGGAGATCGCCCGGGTCGAGAAGGCGCTGCCCTCGATGCTCGACGTGCGGGCCGCGTTCACCCGCGGGCTGATCGGCGACGCGGCGCTCGACCGCCTGGGCGTGTCGGCGGCGGAGCGCCAGAGCGCCACGTTCAACCTGCTGGCGTTCTTCAAGTTCAGCGAGCGGCAGATCGCCGAAGCCAATGCGTTCGTCTGCGGACGGCTGACCGTCGAAGGGGCTCCGGGCCTCGAGCCCGAACACCTCGCGGTATTCGACTGCGCCAATCGCTGCGGCCCCGACGGCAGGCGCTACATCGAGCCGATGGGCCACGTGCGGATGATGGGCGCGGTGCAGCCGTTCATCTCGGGCGCGATCAGCAAGACCGTGAACCTGCCGAACGAGGCGAGCGTGGACGACATCGAAAACATCTACACGGAGTCGTGGAAACACGGGCTCAAGGCGGTGGCGCTCTACCGCGACGGCTGCAAGCTCAGCCAGCCGCTCGCGACCGGCAAAAAGACCGATGTCCCCGCGACGAAGGAGCAGGAGAAGGGAGCGCCCGAGATGCCGCCGCGCCTGCTGCGCCGCCGCCTGCCCAAACGCCGCACCGGTTTCACGCAGGAGGCCCGCATCGGCGGGCACAAGGTGTTCCTGCGCACGGGCGAGTACGAAGACGGCACGCTCGGCGAGATCTTCATCGACATGCACAAGGAAGGCGCCGCGTACCGCAGCATGATGAACTGCTTCGCGATCGCGGTGTCCATGGGCCTGCAGTACGGCGTGCCGCTCGAGGACCTGGTGGACCAGTTCACGTTCACCCGGTTCGAACCGCACGGCCGCGTCGAGGGCCACGAGAACCTGCGCGTATGCACCAGCATCGTGGACTACGTGTTCCGCGCGCTGGGCATCGAGTACCTGAACCGCACCGATCTCGCGCACATCGTGGGCGAGAACCTCACCGGCCAGCCCGTGCAGCCGAAGAACGGCAAAGTCGCGGTGAACGGCAACGGCAAAGCGAAAGCCGTCGCCGGCAGCGGACCGGAGTCACGCCTCAAAGCCGACAAGGCCGGACCCGAAGCGCTTCTCAAGGAGTTCTCCAGCGACGCGCCGATGTGCAACATCTGCGGCCACATCACGCTCCGCAACGGAACCTGCTACAAGTGCCTGAACTGCGGGAACTCGTTGGGCTGCTCGTAAGAGCACCGGGAAGTTCGGGTTTCGAGGGGCGGGGTCGAAAGACCCCGCCCCGTTTTCCATCGCCGGATCCCCCCGGGCGGGCCCGTACGTTCCCCGGGGAACGTGCAGATCCGCTCGGTTCGTTCCCGCCAGGCGGGGCCCGCGACGCGGCCTTCTTGTGAGCGCGCAACCCCCTGAGGCACAGTGCCCGGCATGACCGCCCGCGCCGCGCCTTCCGGCCTCCGCTCGCTGTTTTCGCCCGAGCACGCCCTGAAGCTGCTGCTGATCTTCGTGCCGCTCGCGGCGCTCGGGCGCTGGCTCGAATGGGGCGGCGTCCCCGTCTTCGTCTGCGCGGGGCTCGCGATCGTGCCGCTCGCGGGAATCATGGGCGAGGCCACCGAGCGCCTCGCGGCCCGGCTGGGCTCGGGGGTCGGCGGGCTGCTCAACGCCACCTTCGGCAACGCCGCCGAGCTGATCATCGCGCTGGTCGCACTGTCGCGCGGCTACCCCAACGTGGTGAAGGCGAGCCTCACCGGCTCGATCATCGGCAACGTCCTGCTGGTGCTGGGGTTCGCGATCTTCGCGGGCGGCCTCAGGCGCCACCGGCAGACCTTCGATCGTGCCGCGGCGGGCGTGGGCTCGACGCTGCTCGTGCTCGCGGCGATCGGCTTCGTGGTGCCGGCGGTGTTCCATCACCTGGGCGAGCTGGCCGTGCTGGGGCGGCAGGTGACCGCGGAACACGAGCTGGCGCTCGAGCGCGGCCTGTCGATCGAGATCTCGATCGTGCTGCTCATCGCCTACGCGGCGAGCCTCGTGTTCTCGCTGCGCACCCACAAACACCTGTTCGCCGGGCCGTCGCACGACGATGCACACGACGCCACCGCGCGCCCGGAATCGCCATGGCGCGCCGTGCTGATGCTGGTCGGCGCCACGCTCCTGGTCGCCTGGATGAGCGAACTGCTGGTCGGCGCGGTGGAGGAGGCCGCCCACGCGCTCGGGCTCACCCAGGTGTTCGTCGGCGTGATCGTGGTCGCGATCATCGGTAACGCCGCCGAGCATTCGACCGCCGTGCTGGTCGCGATCAAGGACAAGATGGACCTGGCGATGCACATCGCCATCGGTTCCAGCACGCAGATCGCGCTGTTCGTGGCGCCGGTGCTGGTGTTCGCCTCGTACCTGCTGCCGGGCAAACCGATGGACCTGCTGTTCACGCCGTTCGAGGTGCTCGCGGTGCTGATGGCGGTGGCGACCGCGAAGATGGTGGCCGAAGACGGCGAATCCAACTGGCTGGAAGGCCTGCTGCTGATCGCCGTGTACGTGGTGATCGGGATCGCGTTCTACTTCCTGCCATGAGCGCCGGCGCGTTCCGCCCGCCCGCCGGCGCCCGGGCGAAACGCGTTTCACCCGCTTCAACAGCGGCCGCAACCGCGGTCGTGGCGCTCGACCCCTTCCCACCGGTGCTACCTTTTCGGTGCTGGCGGAGGGGCCGGAGACGGGCACCAAGAGAACCCGCCCCCGGCAGCCGGCAACGAGGTGCAGGAGGAAGACGCCGTGAACGACTCGCATGCCGTCGTGAGGACGGCCGGCTCCGCGGCTCTGGTCGCGCTGCTCTTGTCCCTGCTCGTTCTGTTCGTCGGAATGCTGTGCTTCGGTTTCGACCTCACTCAATGGCGCGAAGACGAGGGCCGGTGGATCGGCCTCATGGGCACGATCGCCGGTGTCTTCGGCGCAGTCGGGGGAGCGCGCATCGCCTCACGCGCCGCGCACCGCGGCACCTCGTGACCACGCGCCATACCGGAAGCCGGGCGGGCACCCCGACCCGCCCGGCGCGGGGAGCCATCTGACGCGACGGGCGCCCCGGCGCTAGACTCCTCGGCATGCCCATCCAGCGCACGCGCCTCGAGCGCCCGTCCCATCTCGACCCCGTCGAGCTGCACGCCGGGCGCAGCTTCGCATTCGTCCAGGCGGCGCTGCGCCCGGCACGCCGGCGCCGGGCCGACATCCTCGAAGTCGGCTGCGGCCACGGGCATCTGGCGCGGCGGCTCACCCTCGCGGGACACCGCGTCACCGCGATCGACCGCTCGGAGCGCATGGTGCGCGCCGCGCGGCGGATCGGCGTGCCGGCGAAGCTCGCCGATGCGCTCGACTACGCCGACGGCCCGTTCGACGCGATCGTGTTCGTGCTCTCGCTGCACCACGTCGCGTCGCTGCCGCGCGCGCTCGCGAACGCCGAGCGGCTGCTCAAACCCAACGGGCTGCTGATCGCCGACGAGTTCGGCCGCGAACGCATGAACCGGCGGACCGCGGCGTGGTTCTTCGCCGGGATCGACCTGCTCGGCGCAGCCGGGCTGATCGAGCACGAGGATCCGGGGCCCTACTGGGAACCGAAGAAGGGCGGTCCGCGCCCGGCGGCGCACGAGATCCCCGAGGACCCGCTCGAGCGCTGGCGCATGCGCCACAAGCACGCACGGGCGGTGCACACCGGTCGCGCGCTCGAGAAGGCGATCCGCGCGCGGTTCCGGATGCTGAGCCTGGAGAGCGGCCCGCACCTCTACCGCTACGCGGGGCGGCGGCTCCACCGCGGGGCGCGCGGCATGCGGATCGCCCGATATCTGCTGGCATCGGAACTGAACCTGATCGAGCAGGGCCGGCTGCGCGCGGCGGGACTCCGCATCGTCGCGCGCCGACGTCCGGCCCGTTCGTGACGACCGCGGGCGCGGCCCGCACGGGGAGGAGTCCATGACCGCCGACCAGGCTCTGTTCATGCGCGATGAGCTGTGTGCGCTGCTCGAACGCGAGGCGCCGGCGACGCGCGCCGTGATCGCGGCGATTCCGGAGCACAAGCTCTCGTACCGGCCGCACCATCGCGGCATGTCCATGCACGAGCTGGCCTGGCACATCGTGCAGGCCGAGCATCTGACGCTGCTCGTCGTCGCGCAGGGCACCTGGGACGGTGTGGACCTCGGCGAGCCGATCCCGCAGAGTCCGGAGGCGCTCGTCGCCCATCACGAACGGACGCTGCCCGAGGGCCTCGCCGCGGTGCGCGCGATGGACGGCGCGACGCTGCTCGAGGGCTGCAGCCTGTTCGGCGTCGAGGACACGCGCGTCAGGCGGCTGTTCTACGTGCCGACGCATTCGATCCACCATCGCGGCCAGCTCTCCGCCTACCTGCGCGCCGTCGGCGCATTCGTCCCGGGCGTCTACGGCTGGAGCGCGGACGAGCGCGAGCGCGCGACGAAGGAACGTTGAGCCGGTGAAGTCCCGCGGGAAGCGCGATCGAACCGGCGGTCGCCCGGCTTCCCGCACGGGCGGAGCCGCGCCCGCCGCGTCGCGCCGCGCGCCGTTCCTCGGCGCCGTCCGCCGCGCCCTGACCGCCGAGCTGCGCCCCACCGATCCCGCCCTGCTCGCGGTGACGCTCGCCGGGCTCGCCGCGGTGCTCCTGCTCGTCACCACGATCGTCCAGGACACCGACCTCTGGACGCTGCTCGCCCAGGGGCGGGCGATCGTCGCCGATCCCCATGCGATGAAGGTGAATCTCTGGACGTGGCCGGACTACGGCGCGCCGATGGTCGCGGCGTCGTGGCTGTTCCGTGTGGTGCTGTGGCCGTTGTGGGCGGCGGGCGGCGTCCTGGGCGTGTTCGCGTGGCGCTGGCTCTCGGCGCTCGCCGTGTTCCTCCTGCTGTTCGCGGCGGCGCGCCGCATGGGGGCGCGCGGGCTGCTCGCCTGGCTCGTGCTCGTGGCCTGCGCGCTCACCTACCGCATGCGCGCCGACGCGCGGCCGGAGTCGCTCGCGGCGATCCTGTTCGCGCTCTCGCTGTGGATCCTCGAGACGCGCCGCGCCGGCGGCGCCGACCGATCGTGGTGGCTGGTGCCGATCGCGCTCGTCTGGGCGAACGCGCACGTCACGGTCTATCTGCTGTTCGTGCTGATCGCCGCGCACCTCGCCGGCGACCTGCGGGCGCGGCGGGGCGCCCGCGGCGGGCAGGCGGGCGACGCCGTGTCCGGGCGCGCCCGCCTGCCGCTCTGGGGCGCGGGGCTGCTCGCCGCGCTCGCGGCGTTCGTTCAGCCCTCCGGCTGGCACGCGCTCTGGCAGCCGTTCCAGTTCGCGCTGTTCTGGCGCTACGATCCGATGTTCTCGAGCATCGAGGAGCTGCATCCGCTCCGCTGGGCGCCCGGCTGGCGGAGCGGCACGCCCGTCCTCATCGCGCTCTGGCCGGTGCTGATCCTGCTGCGCGCCGGTCGCCGGCGCCTGGACGTGGTCGAAGCGCTGCTGTGCGCGGCGTTCACCGCGCTCGCCTGGACCTCGCTGCGCTTCCTGGGTGTCTGGGCGATGGCCGCCGCGCCGTTCATGGCGCGCGACCTGGGCGCGCGGCTCGCGCCCGGCGAGGCGCCCGGCGCCGGGCCGGCGGCGGGGGGCGCCGTACCCATCGCCCACCGCAGCGGCGCGGCGCTGGGGGTCGCGCTCGCGATCGCCGCACTCACGTTCGCCGGGACGACGCGCCCCGACCGCCCGTTCGGAGTCGGCATCGCGATGCGCCACGCCCCCGTGCACGCCGCCGACTTCATCGCCGCGCACGGCATCCGCGGCCGCACGTTCAACCAGATGCAGCACGGCGGCTACCTGGCGTTCCGCTTCCCGGCCGAGCGCGAACGTCTGCCGTTCGTCACCACCCAGCCCGAGTTGAGCACCGCGGCGGAGCGTGCGAACTACTACGCGGCGCTCCGGCGCCCGGCCGACTGGTACGCGCTCGATCACGCGCGCCGCTTCGACTACGTGCTGCTCGACCGCGAGCAGACCCCGGGCGATCACCTGCTCGACGTGCTCGACATGGACTCGACCTGGGTGATGGTGTTCGGCGACGATGCCGCCGAGCTGTACGTGCGGCGCGCGGGCCCGTTCGCGCGCCTGGCCGCGGGTTTCGGCTATCGCGTGATCCCGGGCGGGCGCGACGCCCGCGGCCGCCTGATGGACGCCTGCCAGGCCGACCCCGCGCTGCGGGCCCGCGCGCGCGCCGAAGCCGAACGCATGGCGGACGCCTCGCCCGCGAACGGCGCCGCGCACCAGCTGCTCGGCTTCTTCGCACTGATGGACGGGCGCAACGCCGATGCGGCGCGCCACCTGGCGCGCACGGTCCGGCTCATGCCGCAGACGCCCCGGATCCGCGAGATCCTCGGCGACCTCGCGCTCGCCCGGGGGCGAGGGCGCGAAGCGCGGCACTGGTACCGCGAGGAGCGGTCCCGCTTCGGTGCGAATCCCCGGCTCGACGCGAAGCTGGCCCGGGCGCGCCCGTCCTGACCGGAGCGCGCGGGCCGCGCGCCACCCGACGCCCCGCGCCAGGGCCCGCAGCGCCCGTGCCCCTCGCGTCACCCGCGTGCACGATCCTTCCCGCCGGGCTATCGTGCCGCGATGCTCGTTCCCTGGCTGGAGTTCCTCGCATGCGCGTCCGTCATCTGGGTCGCCGGCATGCGCGTGTCCAGGTACGGCGACCTCATCGCCGAGAAGTCCGGCGCCAGCCGCACCTGGATCGGCGTCGTGCTCATGGCGTCCGTCACGTCGCTGCCGGAGCTGTTCACCGGCATCAGCTCGTCCACGATCGCGCAGACCCCCAACATCGCGCTCGGCGACATCCTCGGCAGCTGCGTCTTCAACCTGCTGATCCTGGTGATCATCGATGCCGTGCACGGCCGTGGACCCGTGTTCACCCGTGCCAGCCGCGGCCACGTGCTCACCGCCGGCTTCGGCGTGCTGATGATCGGTACCGTCGCGGCGTCACTGGCGCTGCACGCTCTGGGCGGCATGCCGAGTGTCGGCCACGTGAGCGTCGCCAGCCTGGTGATCATCGTGCTCTACGCGACCTCCATGCGCGGTGTGTTCACTTACGAGATGGAACAGATCGCCGAGCACGCCGAGGAGCTGGGTGAGGAGTCGAGTCCGCTCACGCTCCGGCAGGTGGTGATCCGCTACGTCGCATGGGCGCTGGTCGTGGTCGTGGCGGCGACCTGGCTGCCGTTCGTGGGCGAGCAGATCGCGGACGTCATGGGCTGGGGTCACTCGTTCGTGGGCAGTCTGTTCATCGCCTTCGCGACCTCGCTGCCCGAGGTCGTCGTGACGATCGGCTGCGTGCGCCAGGGCGCGACCAACCTCGCGATCGGCAACGTGCTGGGCAGCAACCTGTTCAATATCCTGATCCTCGCGATCGACGACCTGTTCTACGTGCGCGGCCCGATCTACGGCAGCGTGCATCCCGTGCACGTGGTGACCGCGATCACCGCGATGATGATGACCGGCGTCGCGATCGTCGGGCTGCTCTACCAGCCGCGCTCGCGTCCGCTCCGTGCGCTGGGCTGGGTGAGCGCCGCACTGATCGCGCTCTACCTGTTCAACGCGGCGGTGCTGTACGCTCATCAGCACTGAGCGCGGCGCCGGCGCCCCGTTCCGCCCGCCCGCTGCGAGGACCGCATGAGCCGCATCGTCACGCTCACCATGAACCCGGCGATCGACCGGACGCTCATGGTCGAACGCGTATTGCCGGAACGGAAGCTGCGCACCGGCCCGCCGCGCTTCGAGCCCGGCGGCGGCGGCATCAATGTCGCGCGCGCCGTGGTGCGCCTCGGCGGCGAAGCGCTCGCGGTGTTTCCGTCCGGCGGTGACGCCGGGCGGCTGCTCGAGCGCCTGCTCGCCGCCGAACGGGTGCCGTTTCACGCGATCCCGATCTCGGGCCTCACCCGCGAGAACATCACGATCGAGGAGAGCAGCACGCGTCAGGACTACCGTTTCGTGGTGCCCGGCCCGCACGTCGATCGCGCCGACGTCGAGCACTGCTTCGCGGCGATGCTCGAGCACACCGAAGCCGCGGGCTACGTGGTGGCGAGCGGCAGTGCGCCGGCCGGCGTGGACCACACGTTCATCGCGCGTCTCGCGGCGGAGGCCAGGCGCCGCGGCGCCCGTTTCGTGCTGGACTCCACCGGCGAGTCGCTGCGCCGCGCGCTCGCGACCGGCGTCTATCTGGTGAAGCCCAACCTGCGCGAATTGTGCGACATCGAGGGCGAAGCGCTGGAGGACGACGCGGCGCAGGAGCGCGCCGTACACCGGCTCATCGACGCGGGCAGCGCCGAGATCGTGCTCGCCTCGCTCGGCCCGGGCGGCGCGCTGCTGGCGTGGAAGGACACCACGGTCCGCCTGCGTACGCCCAGCGTGCCGATCCGCAGCCGCGTCGGCGCCGGCGACAGCACGGTCGCAGGCATGGTGTTGAAGCTCGTCCAGGGCTGGGCGGTGCTGGACGCGGCGCTCTACGGCGTCGCCGCCGGGGCCGCTGCGGTGATGACCCACGGCAGCGAGCTGTGCCGCCGCGACGACACCGAGCGGCTGTACGAGGCGATGAAGCGGGGCGGGGCGGCGGTGGTGTAGGGGCGGCGAAGCCGTGGCCCGGCGCCGCGGCTACTTCCGGTTCAGCAGCGCCTTCGCGTAGTCGCGGTTCATTCGCGCGATGAACTTCTGGTCGATCCCCTTGGGGCAGGCGATCGAGCACTCGCCGTGATTCGTGCAGTTGCCGAAGCCGGCTTCATCCATGGCTTTGACCATGTGCAGCGCGCGCTCCTCGCGCTCGGGCTGGCCCTGCGGCAGGAGGCCCAGGTGCGAGATCTTGGCGGCGGTGAACAGCATGGCCGAAGCGTTGGGGCAGGCGGCGACGCAGGCGCCGCAGCCGATGCAGGTGGCGGCGTCGAACGCGTCCTCGGCGGTCTCCTTGCCGATCGGGATCGCGTTCCCGTCGGGCGCGCTGCCGGTGCCCACCGACACGAAACCGCCGGCGCGGATGATCACGTCGAACGCGCTGCGATCCACGATCAGGTCGCGGATCACCGGGAACGACCTCGCGCGCCACGGCTCGATCCACAGCTCGTCGCCGTCCTTGAACTCGCGCATGTGCAGCTGGCACGTGGTGGTGAGCTTGCGCGGGCCGTGCGGGGCGCCGTTGATCACCATGCCGCAGGTGCCGCAGATGCCCTCGCGGCAGTCGTGGTCGAAGGCGATCGGGTCCTGCTTCTCTGCGATCAGGCCCTCGTTCACGACGTCGAGCATCTCGAGGAACGACATGTGCGGGCTGATGTCCTTCGCCGCATAGGTCTCGAAGCGGCCGGCCTCGTTGCGGTTCTTCTGCCGCCACACATGCAGTTTGAGGTCCATTACTTGTAGCTCCGCGTGGCCAGCGCCACGTTCTCGAACGCGAGCGGCTCCACGTTGCGGCGTGGCGCGCTGCCCTCGCCGGTGTACTCCCAGGCGGCGACGTGGGCGAAGTGCTCGTCGTCGCGCAGCGCCTCGCCGTCGGGCGTCTGGAACTCCTCGCGGAAATGGCCGCCGCACGACTCGCGGCGCTCCAGCGCGTCCAGGCACATGAGTTCGGCGAGGTCGATGAAGTCGGCCACGCGACCGGCCTTCTCGAGCGCCTGGTTGAGCTCTTCGTTGCGCCCGGTGACGTGCAGGTCCTGCCAGAACGCCGCGCGGATCCGGGGAATCTCGGCGAGCGCTTCGCGCAGGCCCTTCTCGTTGCGCGCCATCCCGCACTTTTCCCACATCAGCCTGCCGAGCTCGCGGTGGAACGAGTCCGGCGAGCGCGACCCGCCGACCGCGAGCAGCTTCTCGGTCCGCGCCTTCACCTGAGCGAGCACATCGCGGCACGCGGGGTGGTCCGGGGTGACCGCCACCGGTTTCGTGCGCGCCAGGTAGTCGCCGATCGTGTACGGGATCACGAAGTAGCCGTCGGCGAGCCCCTGCATGAGCGCCGAGGCGCCGAGCCGGTTCGCGCCGTGGTCCGAGAAGTTGGCCTCGCCGATCACGTGCAGGCCGGGGATCGTGCTCATCAGGTTGTAATCCACCCACAGCCCGCCCATCGTGTAGTGCGACGCGGGGAAGATCCGCATCGGCACCCTGTAGGGATTCTCGTCGGTGATGCGCTCGTACATCTCGAACAGATTGCCGTAGCGGTCGCGGATCTCGTCCTCGCCGAGCCGCCGGATCGCGTCGCCGAAGTCCAGGTACACGCCGCGCCCGGAGTCGCCGACACCGCGGCCCTCGTCGCACACCTCCTTGGCCGCGCGGGAAGCGATGTCGCGCGGCGCGAGGTTGCCGAAGCTCGGATACTTGCGCTCGAGGTAGTAGTCGCGCTCGCGCTCGGGAATCTCGTTCGGCGCGCGCGTGTCGCCCTTCTGCTTCGGCACCCAGACCCGCCCGTCGTTGCGCAGCGACTCGCTCATCAGCGTGAGCTTCGACTGGTAGTCCCCCTTGACCGGAATGCAGGTCGGGTGGATCTGCGTGAAGCACGGGTTCGCGAAAGCGGCGCCGCGCCGGTAGGCGCGCCAGCCGGCGGTGACGTTGCAGCCCTTGGCGTTCGTGGACAGGTAGAACACGTTGCCGTAGCCGCCGGTGGCGAGCACCACGGCGTCCGCGACGTGGACCTGGAACTCGCCGGTCTCCATGTCGCGCACCACGACGCCGCGCGCGTGGCCGTCCACCAGGACCAGATCGAGCATCTCGTGCCGCTCGTGCATCGTCACCTTGCCGTGTGCGATCTGGCGCGACAGCGCCTGGTAGGCGCCGAGCAGCAGCTGCTGGCCGGTCTGGCCGCGCGCATAGAAGGTGCGCGACACCTGCGCGCCGCCGAACGAGCGGTTGGCGAGCACGCCGCCGTACTCGCGCGCGAACGGCACGCCCTGCGCGACGCACTGGTCGATGATGTTCGCGCTGATTTCGGCGAGCCGGTACACGTTCGCCTCGCGCGAGCGGAAATCGCCGCCCTTCACCGTGTCGTAGAACAGCCGGTACACGCTGTCGCCGTCGTTCTGGTAGTTCTTCGCGGCGTTGATCCCGCCCTGCGCCGCGATCGAGTGCGCGCGACGCGCGCTGTCCTGATAGCAGAACGACGTGACGTTGTAGCCGAGCTCGCCCATCGAGGCCGCGGCCGATGCACCGGCGAGGCCGGTGCCGACGATGATGACCGAATGCTTGCGCTTGTTGGCCGGGTTCACGAGCTTCATCTCGAAGCGGTGCTTCGACCACTTCTCGGCGATCGGGCCGGCCGGAACGCGTGAGTCGAGATTCATGGTCGGCCCCCTATCGCACGATCCCGGCCAGCACCGCGACCGGCATGGAGATGTTGCCCACGACGATCAGCAGCGCGAACGCCGCCGCGGCCGTCTTGCGTGCGATGTTGTAGCGCGGATGGTTCAGGCCCATCGTCTGCAGCATGCTCCACACGCCGTGGTAGAGATGCAGGCCGAGCGCCAGCATCGCCACCACGTACACCGCGACGACGAGCGGATGGCTGAACCCGGTGATGAAGTTGTGATAGACGTCGCCCGGCACGAAGCCGGGGTGCAGCTGTCCGGTCGTGAAGTCGAGCAGGTGGTACACGATGAACAGCGCGAGGATCGGCCCGCCCCACACCATCGTGCGCGACGCGTAGGTCGACGACTCGTGGTGGGTGCGGCGGTAGCCGACGGGGCGCGCGGAGAGGTTCTCGAGCGACAGCGTCCAGGCGGCCCAGATGTGGAGGACCACCGACGTCAGCAGCACCGCCCGCGCGATCCAGAGGCCGGCGCCGTGCAGAAACGTGCGCAGGAATTCGCCGTAGCCGTTGATCGCCTCGGGGCCGAGGTAGACCAGCAGGTTGCCGGTCATGTGGACGAGGACGAAACCGAAGAGAATCAGTCCGGTCACGGCCATCACCCATTTTCTGCCGATCGACGATGTGAACAGCGTTCCCGCGCGTTTCATCGAGCCTCCGGGTCGCGTGCGCCGTTTCGCGCGCCGAGCATCCTAGACCCGTCGAGGGGCGCGGGCAAATAAACGCCGCTGCGGAGGCGGTATCCGAACGGTGCACCCGGGCGGCGGGCCGCGATGCGCGGTCTCTGCAGCGCCCTGCCGCCGGCCGGCGCGGGGTCCCGGCGGGCGCCGGGCGCACGGTCGCGCCTGGTGCGTGACGGCGCCCGGCGCCCTGCCGGCTACTTCGCCCCCAGCGCCTCGAGCTTTTCCTTCGCGTTGGAGTTGCCCGGGTCGAGCTCGAGCGACTTCCTGTAACTGCGGATCGCCGCGGCCCGGTCACCGTGCTTCATGTACGCCTCGCCGAGGCTGTCGAAGGTGTTGCCGGATTCGGGAAACGCCTCGGCGTTCAGGCGGAACGCGGCAATGGCTGTGACGAATTTCTGTTGATTGAGCAGCTGATAGCCGACGTGGTTGAGCGTGCGCTCGGGGAACGCGGCGTCCCCGTACGCTTCGCGCAGACGGCGCCAGGCGGCGGTGCCGCTGTCCGCGCCACCGGCGACGAACGCCTGCAGCACGGCGGCGGAGCCGTGCTGCCGCTTCGCCAGCACGGAGCCGGGATTCTCTTCGACGTTGAGCGCGAAGAGCCTGACCGCATCGTCCAGGTGACCGTCCTGCGACACCTTCGTGCCGACGTCCGACAGCGGCACCTCGCCGAAGTCATACGTGAAGCGGCCGTAATAGCGCTCGCGCAACGCGTGATACCCGGCGAGCGTCGAGTCGATGCCCGCCGTTTCGTAGGTGTGCAGCAGCACGTCCTGCAGCATGCGCGGCTCCGTGGCGCCGCGGTGGCAGGTGACGCACTGCACCCCGACCTGCGGCTCGGCGCGCGACTCGAGCGACGGCAGGAAGCGACCGTTGAGGTCGTTCACCATGCGCATCATCTCGCGCGCCTTGCGCTTGGTCGCCTTGTCGTCGCTCGGGAAATCGTAGGTCGAAAGCGGCTTGCCCTCTTCGCCCACGTGGCAGTGGGAGCAGCGTACGCCGAGGGCGCGCGTGAAGCCGGCCATCGTGTCGAGCAGCTCGCGCCGCGATGCGTCCTTCGGCAGCACCTTCAGGTTGTCGAACTTGTCCGGCGGCCACGCGGCCCCGGCGGATCGGACGAGCGCGATCGACAGCAGCAGCGCGACCACTGCGTACCGGAACGACGCGAAGCGGTTCATGGAGCCTCCCTGGATCGGGTCCGCTCCGACTCTGTCGCGTGCGGCGACCGCCGCCAATGGCGCTGCGACGAAGCGGCCGCCCCATGCGGCGAAGCGGTCCGTATCCGCGCCCAGGCGGCGCCGCCGCGCGCCGCGCCCGGGACGCAGCCGGCGTGGGCGGCGCGCGGGCGGGTGCGGTGTGCGCTTGGGCGTGTTGCGGGCCTCGTTTCGACTTATGCTGCCCTGCCATGACGCTCGTTCACGACACGCCCGCCGCGCCCGCGCCGCGGGGCCGCGCCCGCCTGCGCGCCGCGCTCGCGGTGGCGGGCGCGTGGTTCGCGGTCGGACTGCTCTCGGCGAGCCAGTACTACCTCGCGGCACGCAACGTGGGGCAGCCCGGCGCCCTGGGCGTGCAGCTTCTGCGCGAGCTGCCGCCGTGGCAGGTCTGGAGCCTGATGACACCGCTCGTCTTCGCGCTCGCGCAGCGCTTTCCGCTGGTTCCGGGCCGCCTGCTGCGGCACGCACCGGTCCACGTTTTCGCCGGACTCGCCTGCGCGCTGGTCTATCTCGTCGCCTATGCGCTGTGGATGCGGGTGGCGATGCCCTCGTACGCCGAGCAGCCGTTTCCGAATCTGTTCACGGCGATCTTCCGGGCACGGCTCAACGTCGCGATCATTCTCTACTGGGGCCTCGTCGGCGTGCATCACGCGATCTGGAGCTTCCGCCAGCTGCGCGAACGCGAGATCGAGACCGCGCGCGTACAGGCCGAATCGGCGCGGGCTCGCGCCGACGCGGCGGATGCGCGTGCCGGCCTCGCGCGGGCGCGGCTGCAGGTGCTGCAGAGCCAGTTGCACCCGCACTTCCTCTTCAACACGCTGCACTCGATCGCCGCACTCGTCGACGAAGACGCGCCGACGGCCCGGCGGCTGATCGCGCGGTTGAGCGATCTGTTGCGCACCACGCTGGAGATCGGTGAGGCGGCCGACGTGCCGCTCGAAGACGAGCTCGACCTCCTCGAGCGCTACCTCGACATCGAGCGGGTGCGTTACGGAGCGCGACTCGGCGTCGTCTGGGAGATCGCGCCCGCGGCGCGCGCGGCACGGGTGCCGCCGCTGCTGCTGCAACCGCTCGTCGAAAACGCGATCCGGCACGGTATCGGACCGCTCGAAACGGGCGGCTCGATCGCGATCCGGGCCGGCATTGATGGCGCATGGCTGCAGCTCGAGATCGCCGACGACGGTCGCGGACTCGGCGCCGCGGGCACCCTTGCAGAGGGCAATGGTCTGCGCATCACCCGCGAGCGCCTGCGTCACATCTACGGCGCCGATCACGCGCTCGAGATCGCCACGAAGGCCGATGCCGGCCTCGCGGTGCGGATTCGGCTGCCGCTCGGCACGGGCGCAGCGGAGCGCGGCGCAGGCGGCGCGGCATGATGGACCACCTGCGCGTGATGATCGCCGACGACGAGGCGGCAGCGCGATCGCGGATCCGGAAGCTGCTCTCCGGCGACGCGGGCGTGCAGATCGTCGCCGAGGCCGCGAGCGGCAAGCAGGCCGTGGCGGCGGTGCTCGAGCACGCGCCGGACGTGCTGTTCCTCGACGTCCAGATGCCGGGGCTCGACGGCTTCGGAGTGATCGAGGCGCTCCCGCCCGACCGGCTGCCTGCGGTCGTGTTCGTCACCGCATGGGACCGCTACGCGCTGCGCGCATTCGCGGCGCGGGCGGTGGACTATCTGCTCAAGCCCTTCGACGACGAGCGCTTCGCCGAAGCGCTGCGCAACGTGCGGCAGCGAATCAGCGAAGGCCGCTCGGCCGCCATGCGCGAGATGCTGCTCGACCTGATCGCGGAGGCGCGCTCCGCCCCGCCGGCGGACGCCGCCGAGCACCCGGCGCGGGGCACCGAGCGCATTCCCGTCCCCGGGCGCGACGGCATCCTGCTCGTCGACCCGGGCGACGTCGGCTGGATGGAAGCCGCGGGCGATTACGTGTGCCTGCACGCCGGCGCGACGCAGCATCTGGTGCGCGGCACGCTCGCGGACTTCGAGCGACGGCTCGCCGGCCGCTTCGCGCGCATCCATCGCTCCACGCTGGTGCGCAAGGATGCGGTGCAGCGGCTCACGCGCCGATCACACGGCGACTACGACGTCACGCTCGAGGACGGCACCGTGCTGCGGCTCACGCGCCAGTACCGGGACGTGTTCGCGCGCGCCCTGGGCACCCGGTTGTAGCGCCGGCCCTGCGGCACCCTGCCCGCGTCCCATGCGAAGCGGGCCGCCCGCCGGGCGGCCCTCGCACGTTCGGACGGTTTCGGCGTGCCTACGCCGCTTCGCGCTCCGCGGTCCGGTCTTCGAGCCCGTACGCGATGCGCTCGAGCAGGTCGAGCAGATCGCCGTCGATCGCCCGGCCGCGATCGCGCTCCATCATCGCGAGCGCGACTTCGGTGCCGAGCGCCGGACGATACGGCCGCTCCGACGACAACGCGTCGAAGACGTCCGCAGCGCTGATGATCTGCGCCTGCATCGGGATCTGGTCGCCGGCGAGGCCCTCGAAGTAACCCTGGCCGTCGAGCCGCTCGTGGTGACACCCGGCGACGTGCGCGATCTCTTCGAAGCCGCGCACGTGCTGGAGGATCCGCTTCGAGTAGTAGGGATGCATGCGCACCGAGTCCCACTCGTCCTCGGTCAGCTTGTCGGGCTTGTCGAGGATCGCGTTCGACACCGAGAGCTTGCCGATGTCGTGAAGCAGCGCGGCGCGACGCAGATCCGTGATCGCCTCGGGCGCATAGCCGAGGCCCTCGGCCAGTCGCACGGCGATCTCGGTGACCCGCGACGAATGCTGGCCCGTGAACGGCGACTTCGCATCCACCACGTCCGCGAAGCCCTGCGCGATGCGATCCAGCGTGCCCGGCCCGGCGAGCAGCGCGGCGCCGCCGGGCTCGGCGGCCATGACCTCGCGGCCGAGCAGCCCTTCGTCCATGCCGCACCACATCGCGAGCCGGCTCTCCATGCCACGCGCCGCCGACACGACCGTCGGATCGAACCAGCGTCCGCGGCGTGCCTCGATCATGCGCGCGGCGCCGTTCGGCCCTTCGATCATTGCGAACACGTCCATCGTCTGCGCGAGGCCCATGATGCGCGAGGCGATCGGAATCGCGGTGCTGTCGAGCCCCCGCGGATGACCGCCGCCATCCCAGTGCTCGTCGAGGTTGCGGACCGCTTCGGCCACGTTCGAGCCGAAGCCCAGCCGCGAAACGATCGCGGCGCCGCGCTCGCAGCGCGTGCGCACCAGCTCGGCCGCCACGCCCGGGCCGCGGCGGGCCAGGTTCGCGATGCGCCGCGCGCGCACGAACCAGGGCGCGCCCGGCTCCGCCTGGGCCATCGCGTAGCGTGCCGCCTTGAAATAGTTGGCCCAGTCCACGCGCTTGAGCTCACGCTTTGCCTCGCGGTCGTCGCCGCCGAACAGCTCGAAGACGCGCGCCGAATTGCTGGAGCAGCCGACGTCCTTGAGCATGAGGCCGTAGTAGAGATCGCGGCGATCCTGCATCGAGAGGTCGAGGCGCTCGGCGATCTCCATCCCGATCAGGCAGGCGCGCAGCGAGTGGCCGATCGGCTGTCCTTCGGTGAGATCGAGGGCGAAGGAAAGCGCTGCGAGGACTTCGGAGACACGAACGGATTCGGTCGCGAGGTGCGTGGGCCTGGCAGTCACAGGTTTTTTATCGTCACCGCCCCTCATCCGCATGAGCCGGAATCGCCGCTCCGGCCGATTTTTCGGGCCCTGGTGCGCGATTTTCCCCAGCCGAATTTCGGTCCGCCGGGCCGGCGCGGCACGGTGCCCGACCGGCGCCGTGGCGGCGCATTTCGCATCGCGCCGCGCGCCACCCCGGCCGCGCGCGCCCGCATCTTCCGCGCCGGCGCCAGGCTGGGCGGACCGCCGCGGGGCCGCCGGCCCGCGAGCGCGGCGCCGCCCGGATCTCCCGTCTCCGCCGGCAGGGGGCCGGCGCCGGCGTCGCGGCACGGCCATGCGCCTTCAGGAGACCCTTTCCACGCACGCCATTCCTTGTGACGCCTGCCTCGATCTCGATAGAATTGAGCCGGCTTCATTTCAACGATTTCAAAGCATCCGGCCCGGTGGTCTCCCCCAACGGCCGCATCGCACCTTTGTGAGGAGTCACCATGGCCTCCGGCATTCGCCTCGCGCGCCTCGCGCGGGTCGCCCTGTTTTCGGCAACCTGTCTCGCCCTCGCCGCCCCCTCCGCGCATGCGCTGCGGATCTTCGACTACAACATCACCAACTACCCCGGCAGCACCGGCCCGACCCGTGATCCGCTCTACCGGACCATCATCGGACCGCTCGCTCCCGACGTCGTGGTCGTGCAGGAAATGCGGTCGCAGGCCGGCGTCGACGAGTTCCTGAACGACGTGCTCAATACCCTCGAGCCCGGCCAGTGGGCCGCGGCGCCGTTCTACGACGGGAACGACAGCGACAACGCGCTGTTCTACCGCACGGCCACCGTGCAGTACCTCGGCTCGTGGGCGTTCTACCCGAACCCGTCCTACCTGCTGCGCCTCGTCGCCGTGTACCGGCTGAAGCCCGTCGGCTATTCGGACGGGTCCGCCGAGCTGCGCATCTACTCGCAGCATCTCAAGGCCTCGTCGGGCAGCTCGAATGCGGCAACGCGCGCGCTGGAAGCCGCGGGCATCCGCGACAGCATGAACGCCGTGCCACCCGGCACGCACTGCATGCTGATGGGCGACTTCAACATCTACACCGGCGCCGAGGCCGCGTTCACCACGTTCCTCGCCAATCAGGCCGACAACGACGGCCGGCTCTACGATCCGCTCAACCTGCCGCTCGTCACCTGGAACAACGCCGCGTACGCGCCCTATCACACGCAGTCGCCGTGCAACTCCGGCTGCCCGGGCGGCTTCTCGACCGGCGGGCTCGACGACCGCTTCGACATGTTCCTGCCCACCTACAACCTGAACGACGGGCAGGGGCTCGACCTGCTGGCCTCGACCTACGTGCCCGTCGGCAACGACGGCCTCCACTACAACAAGAACATCACCGATGCGCCCACGATCCCCGAGGGCGCGGCGTACGCCAGCGCGCTGTTCAACGCGTCCGACCACCTGCCGATCCGCGTGGACCTGCAGCTGCCGGCGCAGATCGACGCGCCTGCCGCGATCGCCTTCGGCAGCGTGATCGGCGGCGGCTCGAGCTACCTCGTGATCACGAACCCGGCGGCGACGCCGGCCGACGTCCTCGACTACTCGTTCAGCGCTCCGGCCGGCTTCTCGGCACCGGTCGGCACGTTCCACCAGGCCGCCGGCGCGCTCGGAACCGCGCACGCGATCAGCGTCACGCCGGGTGCCGCGGGGCCGCGCAGCGGGGACCTGATCATCAACAGCGACGATCCCGACCAGCCGTCGAAGACGGTGTCGCTCAGCGCCGACGTGCTCGACCACGCGCAGCCGTCGCTCGACTCGCTGAGCATCATGGTCGCGGGCGTGCTCGACTTCGGCCAGCACGACGCCGGGCAGTTTCCGGCGATGCTCGCGCGTGTGCACGACTTCGACTACAAGACGACCCAGGCGCGGCTCGACGTGACCGGCGCCACCATCACCGGCGGCGACGGGCGGTTCTCGATCGTCGGCGGCTTCGATCCCGTGCTGGTCGCGGGGACGGGCGCCGGGTTCGACGTCGCGTTCGATGACGCGGGCGCGACCGCCGACTCGGTCTACGAGGCCACGCTGACCTTTGCGAACGCCGACGAGCCGCTGCCGGGCGCGACCGCGCTGGCGCCGCTCGCGCTCACCCTGCGTGCCGAACTGCAGAGCGGCAACGTCGCCGTGGAAGACCGCGGCCTGCCGCAGGCGACCGTGCTCTACGCGCCGTTCCCGAACCCGATGCAGGGCTCGCCCGGCACCGTGCGCTTCGACCTCGCGCAGCGCGCCGACCTGCGGCTCGAGATCTTCGACCTCCACGGCCGCCGCGTGGCCTCTCTCGCCGATGGCGAGTTCGCGCCCGGTCGTTACGCGTTCCGCTGGAACGGCCGCGACCTGGCCGGGGGCGCACTCGGCAGCGGTCTCTACTTCGTCCGGCTGAGCGGCCAGGGCATCGCGCCCGAGATGCACCGCATCGCCATCGTCCGATGATCCCGGAGGGCTCCCGATGAACCATCTACAGCGTGCATGCCTCGTCGCCGCAGCGGCGGTGGCGGCGATCCCCGCCGTCCCGCGCCCGGCCGCCGCCATCCGCGTCGTGACGTGGAATGTCTGGTCGTACCCCGCGTCAGCGTTCTCTGTGCGGCAGCCGAACTTCCGCGCGGTCATGCCGCTGCTCGACCCGGACGTGCTCATCACGCAGGAGATGAACACCCAGGCCGGCGCCGACTCGTTCCTCGCGAACGTGCTCAACGCCTACGAGCCGGGCGAGTGGACCGGCACCTGGCGCTTCGTGGGCTTTGGCGAAGGCATGGGTTTCTTCTGGAAGCCGGCCGTGGTCAGCGTGGACGGGGTCGCCGCGATCGCCAACACGCCCGGGCCGCGCAGCTTCGTCCTCGGCCGTGTGACACCGGTCGGCTATTCGGCGGCGAGCGCCAAGTTCCTGCTCTACTCGGTGCACCTCAAGGCCGGCACCTCCGACAGCACCACGCGGCGGCTCGAATCCGGCTACCTGCGCAACAGCTACCTCAACGTCACGCCGCCCATCGCCGCGGCCGGCAACTTCATGGTCGGCGGCGACTTCAACATGGAGGCCGGCGGCGAGGTCGGTGGCTTCAAGGAAGGCGGCTACACCCGGCTCGTGGAGAGCACCGACGACGACGACGGCCGCTGCAAGGACCCGATCGCCTCTGCGTTCTACTGGTCGGCGCTGTGGAGCGACAATTCGGCCTTCGCCTACGGCCACACGCAGTGCCCGTGTTTCACCTGCCCCTACGGCGGCATGTCGGGCGGCGGCATGGACGATCGCTTCGACATGATGCTGACCTCGTACTCGATGCAGGACGGCGAAGGTCTCGACTACGTGCCGGCGCTGTCGCCGGGGCAGCTCTCGTACCCGTTCATCTTCGGCAACGACGGCGGCCGCTGCTGCAACGGCGCGGTCAACGACGGCGGCTACAACGGCAGCGTCGGCATCGACGTCGCCAACGCGCTGGTCGGCTGCTCCGACCACCTGCCGGTGGTGATCACGATCCAGGTGCCGGCGAAGATCGTGGCCGAATCGGCGCTCGACTTCGGCGACGCGATCGTCGGCGGCGCGCCGACCGTGAACCTGAACGTCGCGAACGGCGCCACCGCGCCGGCCGACGAGCTGAACTATTCGTTCTCGCCCCCTGCGGGCTTCAGCGCGCCGGGCGGCGGCTTCACCGTGAACGCCGGCGCCCCGCCCGTGGCGCAGCCGATCGGCATGGACACGGGGGCGAGCGGCGTGAAGAGCGGCACGCTGGTCGTCGCGACCGACGATCCCGATTCGACAACCAAGAACGTGCTGCTCGCGGGCCGCGTGCTCGAGCACTCGGAAGGCTCGCTCGATTCGCTGGTCACGACCGTGATGACGGACTTCGACTTCGGCATGCACGAAGCGGGCGAATTCCCCGACAGCGCCGTGCGCATCCACAACCGGGACGTCGCCTCGCTCGAGGCGAAGCTCGCCGTGGACGGCGGCGTGATCAGCGGCGGCGACGGCCGCTTCACGCTGGTCGGCGGCTTCACGGGCGGCCTGCTCGAGCCCGGGACCGGTAAGACCTACGCGCTCCACTTCGACGACGCCGGCGCGACACAGGACTCGACTTACACCGCGACGCTCACGTTCTCGGTGAGCGACGAGGACCTGCCCGGCGACGCCGCCGGGCCGGACCTGGTGGTGAACCTCTCGGCGACGCCGGCCTCGGGCACCAACGCCGTGCTGCCGGGCCCGACGCCGACCGCGCTGCGCTTCTACGCGCCGCGCCCGAACCCGCTGTCGGCGGGCGCGACGTTCGCGTTCGACCTGCCCGCGTCCGCGCGCGTGGACCTGGCGATCTACGACCTCACCGGCCGCCGCGTCGCGACGCTGGCCTCGGGCGAGCTGCCCGCGGGCCGCCACGCCGAGTTCTGGAACGCCCGGGGCGAGCGCGGCGGCCGCGTGCCGGCGGGCATCTACTTCGCGTCGTTCACGACGAAGGGGTTGACGAAGACGGCACGCGTGGTGGTGCTGCCGTGATGTGCAGGTCGATGCGCTGAGTGACCGGTCGCGGCCACCTTCGGGGTGGCCGCGACGGCTCGAGCGCCAGGCAGAGGCGTCGAAGCTCCGGTCGCGTGACCGCCGCACGCACCGCTCAGCGCGTGACCACACCCCGCACATGCAACATCCGGCCCTCGTGCGTGAGCCGGATCAGGTACACCCCCGCGCGCAGCGGCTGCGCCGGCTCGATCGCCACCGTGTGCCGCCCGGCGCCGAGATCGCTTAGGTCGCGCCGGTACACCCGCCGGCCCGCCACGTCCAGCACCTCCAGCCGCCCGCGGCCCGCCGACGGCAGCGTGAACGCCACCACCGCCGCGCGCACCGAGGGGTTCGGCGTGAACCCCTCCAGCGTGAACTCCGGCCGCAGCGGCCCCAGCGCGTGCCACCCCCCTCAGCAAAAGTGCGCTCCTGAAACACGACCAGCACGGTCGTGTCGCCCACCGCCCCCATCGCGATCCCGTCCGCGCCACTGCCGGGCATGTCCAACTCCGTCCACTCACCTGGCTCCTCGGATCTCCATAGCCTCAGATCGCCGAAGTCTGACTTTGCAGCCCACCTCCGGCCGTTGCGAACCACGCCGGGGTATCGGAGATGGTCCGCCTGGACGATGGCGATCGTGTCCGCTGGACCAAGACCATCTTCATGCGCCTCGCCGGCAATGAGGTACGCCTGGTTTCTGTTGGGAACGACGGGATCGGCTCCCTGCCAGATGAGCGGATACGTGCCTGCGGGAGCATCCGCGACCACGGGAAGATTGACCGCATAGCCGAAGCTCCACCGGCTCACCCAGACCGAGTCGGACCAGAAGAGCCCGTAGGTATCCGAGCCCAGGCCCCCCACACCGCCTGCTATCGCCATGGGCGCCCCATGCTGATCAAGGTCCAACTGATAAGGCCTGACCCAGGCATGCCCGGCAAGTCTGAAAGTGTCGGTGGGTGCCCACGCACGCCCCGGCGTCACCGCAGAACCGGCCGAACCCGTTTGCCGCCCGTACGACGATCCACTTCGATCTCCCGCAGCCCGAATCGGTGCGGCTCGAGATCTTCGATGCGCAGGGTCGGCGGGTCGCGCTGCTCGCCGACGGCCGGTACCCTGCCGGGTTCCATGCGGTGGACTGGGACCGTCGCGGCGACGGCGGAGTCCGCATGCAACCGGGGGTTTACATCTACCGGATCCATGCTGGGCCGTTCAGAGATCAGAAGAAGCTCGTGCTGCTGCCGTAAGGACGGCGCCGGCGGCGGGCCCACGGCGCCCGCATCCATCGCGGTGCGGGCGCCGTGTCCGTTCAGGCCGCCTTCCGCTTCCGTTTCGGCGTCTCGACCCGGTTGCCACCCTGCTCGCGCGCCTGGTCGAGCGCCCGGTTCGCGGCGCCCATGAGATCGGCGGCACTCGAGGCGTCGCCCGGGAAGGCGGCGACGCCCGCGCTCACGGTGAAGGCCAGCCCGGCTTCTCCGAACGCATGGCCCGCGACGGCTTCGCGCATGCGCTCGCCGACCTCCAGCGCGCCGGCGCGGCCGGTCTGCGGCAGGATCAGCAGGAAGCCGCTCTCGTCACGGCGTCCCATGACGTCGAAGGCGCGCACCTGCTGGCCGAGCACCGTGGCGATTTCGCGCAGCGGCAGGTCGCCCGCGGCCTCGTCGTCGCCCGGGGAATCCACGTCGATCAGCACGACCGCCAGCTCCTGCGCGAAGCGGCTCGCACGGCGCAGCTCGCGCTCGAGTGCGGCTTCGAGAAAACGCTTGTTGTAGACGTCAGTGACCTCGTCGGTGACGGCGAGCTTGCGCGCGCCGGTCGCGAGACGCAGGTTGTCGAGCGCGACGCCCAGCCAGGACGCGAGCAGCAGCATGATGCGCGTGTCGGCCATCGTGTAGCGCGCGCGGCCGCGCTTCCGGTACGCGGCGAGGTAGGTCGGGGCGTAGCCGCGCTGGCGCAGCGGTGCGAACAGCACCGGCCCCGCTTCGGCGCCGGGGCACGCGTCGCCCTCGGCGAAAGTGGACGCTTCGGAGAGATCGGCGACCTCGAGCGGCTCGCAGGACGACGCGAACGCGCGCACCACGGCGCTGCCCGACTCGGCCGGCGGCAGGGCCGCCGGCGCCGTGCTGCCCGCATGCAGGGCGAGGCGTTCGCCGCGCCGGCTCCACGGCGTCGCGATGACCGCCGCGTCGGCTTCCATGAGTTTCACGACCGCCTGCAGCGCATGGCTCACCAGCGCTGCACGCGTACGCCGCTCGGCCGGATCGCCCAGCGCGAGCAGGAACTCCATGGCCTTGTCCTGAAGATTGCTCATGACCGCTCCCCGAGAGTGGACACGATCGTCCACCCGGGAAACAGCAACGGCCGTGCCGCCGTGGCCGCCGCGGTGCGCCGCCGGCCGTAACCGATTGGCGCCGCTGGGGGAGCGGCTGCGGGCCGCCGCCGGAACCTGCGCCGTGGCGGGTCCGCAGGGCGCGGCGACCGGTCGGTTACTGACCGGTGCCGATGCAGGCCGCGAGGCTAGCGGGGTGTCGCGGGGCTCTCGCCGGGGCCGCCGCCCGCCTCCTCGTCGCCCGCGCGCTGCGGCTTGCCCGCCTCGAACCCGTCACAGGCGAGCACCGGGAGGCGCGGATACTTGTCGAAGCGCGCGTCGATCGCGGCCAGCCCGCACCGCCAGAACACGCTGCGCGGCGTCTCCACCACGTGCGCATGGCGGCAGCGTTCGCAGAGTCCGATGTTCCGTGCGCCGGCCTTCAAGGCACCTCCTGCTGCGGATCGCCGCGCGCCGTTTCCCCGGCGGGGCACCGCAGCGCACGCCCCTCGAGAATCGTACCCCGACACCCCGGAAATCGCTCTGGCCCCCCCGCGGAACCCCATGCGCGGCACGGGGTTTGGGGCATATTCCCCGGCCGGATGTGTCGGTCCACGCGACAATCTCACGGATTCGGGGGGATCGGCCACCCCGCGCCCGCCGCACCCCGGCGCCCTACGGGGTTGGCCCATAACACATTGCCGTCACGCGCGGCGGCCGGGCACGGCCCTTGCGGTATAGCCAGACAGAACGACTCCCCTTGCTCAGCAAACACCTCGCGAGAGGACGGATCCTCGCCCGCAACCAAAGGACGATCGAGATGAAGCGTTTCGCACTCGCACTGCTCATGACCTGCCTGTTCGCGGCGCCGGCGCTCGCGGTCCAGGTGGGGCACCTGCCGTCGGACGACGGCAACGTCACCGAACCCGCGCAGCCCGTCGGGCACAACGACGAGCACACGCCGGAGTCGTACGGTGAAGACAATCCGACCGCGCCGGTCCCCGAGCCCGGCACGCTGGCGCTCGCCGCGATGAGCGCGCTCGCGCTCGGCGCCGCGGCCCGACGCCGCCGGAATCGGGAGAACGACCAGCAGTAGTCGATCCGGCTGACCCCTCCTGGTGAGGCGACGGTGAGGCCCCCCTCTCACCGTCGTCTCCTTTTCGTCGCGCCGCGAACGGCGCGGCGCGCCCCCACCGCCGAACCTAGAGGTTCGCCGCCTCGATCATGGCCTGCGCCGCGGGCGCCGCGGGAGCCGCGGCCACGGCGGCCCGGCACGCGGCCCGATTCACTTCCCGCACCTGGATGCCGCCCGCGTCGAAGACGACGGGGAACAGATCGTCGCGCCGCGTGACGGCGGCGCCCTCGCCGCGATGCTCGGGCCGCACGATGACGTAGAGCGGGTCGTCGATGTCCGCGAGCACCTCGAGCGCCACGCGGTCGAGCGGTCCTGCGGCGTAGAGCGACTGCATCGCGTGGAAGCGCCGCGCCATTTCGGCGCGCGGGTATTTCCACTGGCTCGCGTAGTTCCACGAGCCGAACAGGTAGCGCCGCGGCCCGGTGACCAGCAGGAACACGTGCTCCGGCTCGTCGATGAACACCGCGCGCCGCGGGGTGTGCGCGATCGCCCACTTCGCGACGGTCCGTTCGGCGGGCGTGACCTCGACGCCGTCGTGCTGGCCGAAGGCGCCCGCGAACGCGATGAGGTTGACCGGCAGCGCGAACAGCAGGATCCACGAGGCCGTCGCGCGCGCGCGCGCGCGGCCATGGCGGGCCGTGCACGTGTCCGCGACGGCGAGGCCGGCGATCGGCGCGAGCGCCAGAAACACCGGGAACGCGGGCTTGGCGTAGTTGTTCGGTCCCGGCAGATGAATCACGAGGCACACCGCGAGCGTGGCGAGCGCGAAGAACGACACGAAGCGCGCCGCAGGCGACGGCTCGGTCCGCACCCGGCCTTCCCACCACGCGAGCACCATGACGAACACGCAGGGAACGAGAATCGCGACGAGACGCTGGAACGACAGGTCGACGAGGCCGGACCCGCCGACGTCCCTGCTCCGCGTGACGTCGTAGACGAACGGCGCCGCGACCACCACGGCCGCGGCGATCGCGACCACCGGCAGCACGGAGAAGCGGAACACGTAGCCGTTCATGCGCGTGCGGAACAGGAACAGCAGGACGGCGGCGCCGCCGAACGCGGCCACCGCGACCAGACCCACGTAGGTGTGGAACAGCAGCGTTCCGGCGACGCAGGCCGCGAGGGTCGCCAGGTGCACGCGGCGCGAGGTGGACACGTACGCGGCGCCCGCCGCCAGCGCTCCCAGGAACAGCGCCAGCGCCAGGCCGAATGCGGTCGCGACCATGAACTTGTCGAGGAAGAACGGTGGATTGCGGAACGTCTCGAGGAACGTCCACGACGTGCGGTAATCGAGCGGGAACAGCCGGAACGTGCGCGCCACCTCGTCCATGCCGCGCACGTCGCCGATCAGCGCCCGGGCGAGCTTCATCGGCAGGAACACCCAGAACGCGGCGTTGAACGCGAAGAACGTCACGGCCACCGCCGCGAGTCGCGGCGCGGCCCGGGTGCGGAACACCGCGGCGAGGCGCCACGCCGCCACGCCGAGCAGCGCGAGCGCCTGCAGGTTCACCACCGCCATGATCTGGAAGTAGTCGGCGCGCAGCAGGCGGCCGAGCGCGAGCGTCATCGCGTGATAGGCCCACATGTACTGGAGGCTCATCCCGGCGAAGTACGGGTCTTCGGGCGGCGCGCCGAAATCACGGATCTGCATCGTGACCGCGGCGTGGAACCAGGCGTCCGAACGGATCCGCCACCACTCGCGCGTCGCCGGCAGCCACGCGACGAGGACCGCCGTGGCGGCGAGGAGCAGGACGAACGCCCACACCTCGCGCCGGCCCGGGAACCCCATGGCGCCGCCGCGGACGAGGAGCCCGGCCACGATCAGGAGCGCCGCGGCGGCGGCCAGCGCGCCGGTCACGGCGGCGCCGTCCATGCCCAGCCACAGCAGCAGCGTGGCGAGCCCGGCGACGAGCACCGGCGAGATGCCGAGCGCGGCGAGACACGCGTCCATGGCGTTGCGGCCCGAGCGCGCGGCCAGCAGGTAGAGGCCGAGCCCCGGGAAGACCATGACGTGGATCCACGCCAGCAGGCGCAGCGCCGCCGCCGGCGCGGAGGGGCGCGCGGCGCCGCCGAAGCCTGCGAACAGCCCGCCGAGCACGACGAGCGCGACCGCCAGGATGACCCGCCACCCGTGTGCGCGCGCGCTGGAAACGTGGGGCTCGGGGCTCATGGGATGGGGAGACGCTCCGGTGGAGGCCGGGTCCGTCGGTGTCGCGACGGTGCGGGTTCGTGGAAAGAGACGCCGGTCGCGGATCGACAGCGTGAATGAGGGCGATAACGATACCCGTGTCCGCGCCCCGGCGTCCACCCGCGGCCCGCGCGGCGCGGCGCCGCGGGTGCCCGGGCCGGGCCGCGGCGTCCGCGGCGTGGAACGCGCCGGCGCCGGCGGGCGAAACACCCCGCCCGCCTCCCGCTTCCGCGCCGTTGCCGCTACAGTGGTCGCCTCATGCTCGGAATCCGGCCTTCATGAAACGCCGCGGCTCGCGGCGCAGCACGCGGCCCGGGGCCGCTCCCCGCGCGTCGCGCAAGCCGGGCGGCGCGGCGCCCGCGCTCGCCCTTCACGGCGCGCCCTTCCCCTCGGCCCGCGAGACCGCGCTGCTCACGCGGCTCGCATGGGCGCTGGCCGGCGCGCTGGTCGTGGCCCTCGTCATCATGGTCGCGGGGCCGCATTCGATCGGCGACTACTTCACCGAGACCGACTTCTACGGCGCCTACGCCCAGGGCGCGCGCCTCATCCAGCACGGCACGCTCGACCCCTCGCGCTACGGCGTGATCGGGCCGTTCTACGAAATCGTGCTCGCGCTCGCGGGTTTCCCGATCCGCGACCTGTTCCTCGCCGCGGAGACGATCTCGGTGATCTCGGCGGCGGCGGCGCTGCTCCTCTGGTTCGCGATCCTCGAGCGCCGCATCGGCGCGCGCGTGGCGCTGTTCGCGGCGCTGTTCATGGCGGTGAACGCCGACTTCTTCCGCTACGGCTACTCCGCCACCACCGACGCGTTCGCGACGGCGCTGCAGGCGCTCGTGCTGTGGCTTCTGCTCACGCGCGGCGCCCGCGCCGCGACGTGGGGCGCGGGGCTCATCGCCGCGCTCGCGTTCCTCACGCGCTACAACGCCATCTACCTGGTGCCGGCGGGGGTGATCGTGCTGCTCGCCGGCGCGGACGCCGCGCCCGCGGCGACCGGGACAGCCGTCCCGGTCGCGGCGTGGCGGCGGCGCCTGCCGCGCGCGCTGGCGTTCCTCGCCGGCTTCGCGATTCCGGTGGGGCCCTGGCTGCTCTACTCGATCGCGAGCGGACACCCCCTCGCCTCGCAGCTCCACCACAACATCGCCTACGAGGTCTTCGCGCGGCCCCAGGGCATCGTCTGGGACGACTACCAGAGGCTCATGCAGCCCGGGTTCCATTCGCTGTGGGACGTGATCGCGCGCGATCCGGGCGCGGTCGCCTCGCGCATGCTGTTCAATCTCTGGGATCACCTGCGGCTCGATGCGCGCGACCTGCTGGGCTGGCCGGTGGCGATCGCCGCCGGCCTCGGCCTGCTGCTCGCGCTGTTCACCGGCGCCTTCAGGCGGCTCGCGCCGGTGCTGCTCGCCGGCACGCTGCTGTTCCTGACGCTGGTGCCCGTGTTCCACGCTTCGCGCTACTCGCTCGGCCTGCTGCCGGTCTACGCCGCGCTGGCGGGCACGCTGTTCGGCTGGCACGCGTTCGCGCTCGCGCTGGGCAGGGGGCCGCGCGTGTGGCTCAAGCCCTTCCTCGCGATCGTGCCGCTGGCGTTCGCGCTGCAGGCGAGCGTCGCGGCGCAGAAGGAGACGCTGCGCATGCTGCCGCGCGAGGTGAAGACCTGTGCGCGGACGCTGCGGACGCTCGCTGCGCCCGGCGACCGGATCATCGCGCGCAAGGGCCACATCGCCTGGTACGCGGGCCTCGAAGCCGTGCCGTTCCCGTTCGCCGACAGCCTCGCGCAGCTCGCCGACTACGCGCGCGCGCAGCACGCGCGCTGGCTCTACGTGTCGTGGCCCGAAGTGCAGATGCGGCCGCGGCTCGCGTTCCTGCTCGATACGACCGCGGTCGTGCCGGGGCTCACCCCGCGCGTGGTGACGGCCGATCATCCGGCCGTCGTCTACGAGATCGGGCCGGACTTCGGCCGCCGTCCGGCCTGGATCAACGACACCCTGCTCTCCTACCACACCGCGCGCGCCCGGCTGATGGTGGACGGGGCGAACACCCGGGCGCTCTACGCGCTCGCGCAGATCGAGCACGCCTGGGGCCATCTCGACCGCGCCGGCCCGCTGCTCAGGCGGCTGGTCGCGCTCGATCCGGGGAACTTCAGCGGGTGGCTGCTGCTCGGCGACACCGCGATGCGCACCGGCGATCTGGAGACCGCGGTGCGCGCCTTCAACGCGGCGCTCCGGCTCGAGCCCGGGAGCGTCGCCGCGCGCATCGGTCTGGGCTGGGTGAACCTGCAGGCCGGCCGCGCGCGCGAAGCCGCCGACTGGTGGCGGCCGGTGATTGCAAACACGGCGGATCCGGCTACGCTCGAGCGCATGACACGGCTGTTCCGGGCGCTCGGCGACGACGCGTCGGCCGAGGCGGCGGCGCGGCGGCGCGCACAGACGGGAGGTGCACGGTGAACCGATGGATGAGCGTGGCCGTTCTCGGGGTGGTCTTCGCGGCGGGTTGCGCGCCGCCGCCCGGCCGCAACGGCGACGTCACCGCGCGCCTGCAACGCGCGCCGGTGGATTCGGTGACGACCGCGCTCTACCGCTTCGACGAAACCGGCGGCACCGAGGTCGCCGATGCGGGGCCGTTCCGGCTCACGGGCACCGCCGGCGTCGACACGCGCACCGACTTCGGCCAGTTCGGCAACGCGCGCGTGTTCACCAAGTCGCTCGACTCGTTCGTGATCGTCCCGTCGAATCCGGTCTTCGACTTCACCGGCAGCTTCAGCATCGACACCTGGGTGTACGTGACCGAGTACACGCTGTTCGACGCCACACCGCTCGTGGCGCGCTGGACGCCGCTGGCGAACCAGCAGTCGTGGTTCCTCGGCATCGCCGGCTACCACCAGCGCAGCTCCACGATCGCCTCGGTATCCGGCTCGCTCGACGAGATCGCGGGCCGCGGTCAGCCCGGGCAACTGGTGTTCGCGTTCCAACCCGAGGACGCGTCGCCGCCGCGCTCGTTCGTCTCGACCCGCGCGATCCAGCGTGGCCGCTGGACCCACGTCGGCGTGACCTACAACGGCAGCGTCGTGCGCCTGTACGTCGACGGACAGCTGGACTCGCAGTCGGCGACCAGCGGCTCCGTGCGGGCCAGCGATGCGCCGCTCATGATGGGCAACTTCTTCGACCCGCACTGGCTCGGCACGTTCAGCGGCGACCTGCGCGTCGAGCAGCCGCTCGACCCGGAACCGTATTTCGCGTTCCAGGGCATGCTCGACGAACTGCGCATTTCGTCGAGCGCGCGGCCGGGGTTCCCGTCGGCCGAGTGGCGCTGAGCCGCACCGGCGCCCGGCGCCGCGCAGTGCCACGGCACGCCGGTTGCAACGTGCGGCACGGCTCCCGCGACCCGCTCCCGCACGGGGGTGTCGCATGCGACGCCCGTTCACCCTCCTGGTCCTCGCCCAGGTGCTCGCCGCGGCCGCCGGGCCCACGGCCGGCGCCGCAGCAGCGGAACCCGCCCCCGCACTGGTGATCATGCTGCGCCCCGCACCGCACGCGGCGCCGGCGCGCCCGTGGCGGCGCGCCTTCTGTGCCCGGGCGCACGATGCCGGACTCATCGTGCGCGATACGCTCGACCACCCGGACGTACCGTGGACGCTGCGCGTGCTGCGCGCCGAGATCGACGGGGCGCGCCTCGCGCAGGATTTCGACCCCGCGCCCGAGCCCCGCGGCTCGCGCTTCGCCGGCGCGCCGCGCGGGCTCGCCGCGCTCGCGCGCCGCATCGCGGCAGACCCGGCCGTGGCGTGGGCCGAGCCCGATTACGCGCGTGAACCCGCATGGATCGTTGACGATTCGTTGCCGCCGGAGCCGCTGCTGTGCGACTCGCGCCAGTGGGGCCTCTACAACGTCGGCCCCGACGGCGCCTACGGCGGCGCGCTGCGCGCCGACGTGCACGCACCCGAGGCCTGGCGCGCCGCAGCAGCGCACGGCGACGCGAGGCCGCGCGTGCGACTCGCGGTCGCCGACACCGGCATCGACCCCGCGCACCCCGAGTTCGCCGATCCCGCGACCGGGCGCCCGCGCATCGTGGCGGCACGCCCGATCGCCGACCCCGCCGGATCCATCGACGACTCGCTCGGCCACGGCACGATGGTCGCCGCGGTGATGGCGGCGGCGATCGGCGAGGGCGTGCACTTCGACTCGCTCGGCATGGCCGGCGTCTGCGGCGACTGCGACCTCGTGCCGCTGCGCATCACGAGCGGCGCGGCGTCGACCGCGTCGTCGTTCGACATCGCGCTCGCGATCCTCGCCGCAACCGACGCCGGCGCGCGGGCGCTGAACCTGTCGTTCGCGGGCGGCGGCCGCAGCCGGCTCGAGCGCCTCGCGCTCGCATACGCGCTCGCGCACGGCACCGTGGTCGTCGCGGCGAGCGGCAACCGCGGCTACACCGAGCCCTGGCGGCTCATGTACCCGGCCGCCTACGCCGCCGAGGGCCTGTGCATCGCGGTCGGCGCCAGCGACATGTGGGACGGCCGCGCGGCGTTTTCGTCCTACGGTCCGCATCTGGACTTCGTCGCACCCGGACTCCACATCTGGTCGGCGTGGATGACGCACCCGGCCCCGACCGGCGTGACCTACCCGGGCTACGTCGCGGGTTCGGGCACCTCGTTCGCCGCGCCGTTCGCGACCGGGACGATCGGGCTGCTGGCCGAGTCCCGCCCCGATCTCGCCGCCGCCGACTTCCAGCCGCTGCTCGCCGCGAGCGCCGACGAGGCGGGCGCCCCGGGGATCGACGCCGAGACCGGCGCCGGGCGGCTGAACGCCGGCGCCGCGCTCGTCGCGGTCGCGCCCGGCGTCGGCGTCTGGCACGACGAGGTCGCGGCGACCGAGTGGCGCGACGCGGCGGCCGGCACGCTCGCGATCGCGGAAGACGGCCCCGGCGCGTTCGCCGCGCGCTGGAGCGGGGCCCGCGCGACGCGCGTCGCATTCACCGCACGGCGCGCGCTGCCGGATTCGTTCGCGGCGGGCGCGCGGGTGTGGCCGCGCGTCACCGCCACGACCACGCTGGGGCCCGACTTCGCGCAGCCCTGGTATGCGCCCGCGTGCGACGCCGCCATCGAAGGCCGCACGATCGTGTTCCGCGGCGACGCGTTCCGGATCGACGCGGACGAGGCGCCGGCGGGAACGCCCGCAGACGACCTGTGGGTGCCGCTGCCGCCCGACCAGATGCGCTTCGGCTTCACGGTGCTGGGGGAGGTGCGGCGCGGCGCGGGCGCGCGGCCGCCCCGCAGCCCCGCTCCGCCGCGGCTCGCCGCGAGTCCGAATCCCGCACGCGGCCCGGTCCGCATCGAGCTGCCGGGCGCGGGCCGGCTCGCGATCTTCGATCCCGGCGGGCGGGTGGTGTGGCGCGGCGCGCGCGCGGCCGGCGCGGGGCCGATCGAGTGGCCCGGCACCGACGCGGCCGGACGCCCCGCCCCGCCCGGTCTCTACCTCATGCGCTACGCAGGCGCGGCCGGAACGCGATCGGGGCGGCTGGTGCGAATCGAGTGACGCGCCGCCGCCCCGCGCGCCCGGACCTACTCCGCGAAGATCTGCTTCGTCATGTCGACGACGCCGGGCGGGGTGCCGATGTCGACGTTCGCGCGCCAGCGGCCGTCCTCGTCCTTGCGCCAGATCGTCACGTAGTAGCCGCGCTTCGACGTGATCGTGCCCTCTTTGTCGGGGCTCCTGAAATCGAACTCGCCGATCGAATAGCCGAGGTCCGCCGATGCCGCGACCACGACTTCTTTTGGCGCCCACGTCAGCGTGAGCTTCGATTCGGGATCCAGGAACGGCGCCCATCCCTTCGACACCTCGTCGGGACCGATGCTGACGTCTCCGCCGAAGAACTTGGCGCGCTGGCCGATGAAGGTCCTGAACCTGTCCGTGTCGTGGGCGGCGACCGCCGCACAGAAATCGATGTCGGCCTGGCGGATGTCCCGCTCGGCCGCTTCGGCTGCCGTCATGTGCTCTCCGTCGTGGGCGTGAACCGGCGCCGGCGCGAACGCCGCCAGCAGAAGCACCAGCGCACCGAACGCGAAACCGCGAACCGTCGTGACCTGCCGCATGTGGTTTCTCCCTGGAAGTGGACACCCGGTACCGGTACAGAATGCCACCATGATCCACCGCACGCACGTCGGAACTCTGGACCCCGCAGCCCTGGGCGCGGCCTTCATGCGCGTGTACGAGAACTACGTCGTACCCGTGCACATGACGCCCGAGTGGCTCGAACACCACCTGAGCGCGAACGACGTCGACCGCGAGGCCTCGCCGCTCTGGCTCGACCCGGCCGGCCGGGCCGTCGCGCTCGGGCTGCTCGGCGTGCGCGGCGCGCGCGGCTGGATCGGCGGCTTCGGCGTCGCGGTCGAACATCGCGGCAAGGGACTCGCGCGCACGCTCGCGAAGGAGATGCGCGAAGACGCCGCGCGTCGCGGCCTCGCGCGCGTGCAGCTCGAGGTCATCACGCAGAACGAGTTCGCCATCCGCACCTATCTGGGCGCCGGCTTCGCCGTGCACCGCGACCTGCTGGTGTACGTGCGCCCGCCGGGCGCGGACGCCCCGGGCGCCGACGTCGCGCGCGTCCGTGAGGCGGACCCCGACGTGCTGCTCGGCGCGGCGATCGAGGCGCGCGGCGAGAACGCCCTGCCCGGCTCGTGCTGGCAGCGCGAGCCCGCGTCGCTGCTCGGCCGCGGCGGCCACGAGGCGCTGGCGCTCGGCCGCGCCGACGGCCGCGACCCGTTCCTCGTCTACGGCGTGTCGCCCACGGGCCTGCGCATCGCCGCGCTGTG
The DNA here is from genome assembly GCA_963744995.1 of Candidatus Eiseniibacteriota bacterium. GTDB lineage: Bacteria > Eisenbacteria > RBG-16-71-46 > RBG-16-71-46 > RBG-16-71-46 > CAVUWA01. Next base: position 433,774 of record CAVUWA010000011.1, on the reverse strand, counting down.
GGCCGAATCCCCCGCCGCCACCGCCGCGCTGATCGGCGCGCTGCTCGAACGGCGGCCGGGGCTGCCGGTCTCGGTGCTCAACGAGCCGGAGGAGAGCCCTCACCGCGTCACCTTCGAGGCGCTGGGCTTCGTCGAGCGGCTGCGCCAGCACGAGATGACGACCGCCGGCCCGACGTGACGGCCGCACGCGGGCCGAGCGGGGCGCACACGTCAGCATCCGGTCAATCCTCGCGCGGGCGCGCGGGCCGCGCGCGGCCGCGGTTCCATACGCTCCGGCACCCGTGCTAGGCTTCCTCGACTTCGCCCGCGCGGTCTCCATGGACCGCGCGTTTCGCACCTACCGGCCCGCCCGCGAGGACGTCCTTTGAGCATCGAAACCGGCACCACGGACCGCCAGGCCGTCGAATCGCTGAAGAACGCCCGCGAGCGCATTCTCGGCGAACTGCGCAAGGTGATCGTCGGGCAGCAGGAAGTCGTCGACCTGCTGCTGACCGCGCTGTTCGCGAACGGCCACGTGCTGCTGGTCGGCGTTCCCGGGCTCGCGAAGACGCTGCTGATCTCGAGCCTCGCGCGCGTGCTCGACCTCGAGTTCAGCCGCATCCAGTTCACGCCCGACCTGATGCCGAGCGACATCACCGGCACCGACATCCTCGAAGAGGACCAGGCCACCGGGAAGCGCGCGATCCGCTTCATCCGCGGCCCGGTGTTCGCGAACATCGTGCTCGCCGACGAGATCAACCGGACGCCGCCCAAGACCCAGGCCGCGCTGCTGCAGGCGATGCAGGAGAAGGAAGTCACCGCCGGCGGCGGCACCTACCGGCTCGACCTGCCGTTCTTCGTGCTCGCCACGCAGAATCCGATCGAGCTCGAAGGCACCTATCCGCTGCCCGAGGCCCAGCTCGACCGCTTCATGTTCAACGTTCAGGTCGGCTACCCGTCGCACGACGAGGAAGAGCGCATCGTCACGACGACGACCTCGGACTACGAAGCCCACCTCGAGCCCGTGCTCGGTGCGGCCGACATCCTCGCGCTGCAGAAGCTGATCCGGCGCGTGCCGGTGTCGGAGCACGTCGTGACCTACGCCGTGCGCCTCGCCCGGGCGACGCGCGGCGGCGAGGGCACTCCGGAGTTCGTGCAGAAATGGGTCTCCTGGGGCGCCGGCCCGCGCGCCTCGCAGTATCTGATCCTCGGCGCCAAGACTCGCGCGGTGCTGGACGGGCGTTTCACGCCGGGCATCGAGGACGTGAAGGCCGTCGCGCCTGCCGTGCTCAGGCACCGCATCGTCACCAACTTCACCGCCGAAGCGGAAGGCATCAAGCCGGAACGGATCATCCAGGATCTCCTCGCGAACGTCCCCACGGAGTAGGCCGTGTTCGAGAACGACCAAGGCAAGGCGCGAAGAAGCGGGGAGCGGGTCGTATCGCGAGCATGCGCCCCAGCGACGAGCGACCGAGCAACGCCGCATGGGGCGTTCTCGGGCACGGCCTAGGCCGCCATGTCGTCCCACCACGACGTCGATCTGAAGCGTCAGATCGGGCTGTTCGCCGCCACCTCCATCACCGTGGGCAACATCGTCGGGTCGGGCATCTTCCGCTCGCCGCACAGCGTCGCGCAGCAGATGGACTCGCTCGCGCTGGTGCTGCTCGCCTGGATCGTGGGCGGCGTCCTGTCGATGTGCGGTTCGCTGGTGCTCACCGAGCTGGCGGTCCAGCAGCCGAAGACCGGCGGGCTCTACGTGTACATCCGCGAGGCGTTCGGCGACGCGTGGGCGTTCGTGTACGGCTGGGCCAACCTGTGGGTGATCAAGCCGACGGTGATCGCCTCGATCGTCAGCGTGTTCGCGCTCTATTTCTGCGAGGCGCTCGGTCTGCCGGCGTGGACCCAGCTGTGGCTCGGCATCGCGGCGATCCTGCTGCTCACGTTCGTCAACTGGCTCGGCGTGAAGGAGGGCGCGCGCACGCAGGAGCTGTTCACGACCGCGAAGATGCTCGGCATCCTCGCGCTGATCGTGGCGGCGTTCGCGCTGCCGCACGCGCACGGCACCGAGGCCTTCAGCGCGCCGGTGCGGAATCCGTCGCTGATGGTGGCGTTCGCGCTGGCGATGATCCCGGTGCTGTTCGCCTACGACGGCTGGACCGATTCCACCTTCGTCGCCGGCGAGGTGGTGAATCCGCGGCGCACCCTGCCGATCGCCATCATCGGCGGCACGGTCATCGTCATCGTCACCTACGTGCTCGTGAACCTCGCCTACTACAAGGTGCTCCTCCCGGTCGAGGTCGCCCACTTCGAGGCGGTCGGCTCGGAGACCGTCGGTCGCGTTCTCGGCGACGGCGGGCGCACCGCGCTCGCGGTGCTGGTGGCGGTGAGCACGTTCGGCACCACCAACGGGGCGATCCTCACCGGGCCGCGCGTGACGCTCGCCATGGCGGCGGACGGCCTGCTGTGGAAACCGCTCGCGCGGGTGGACGTGCAGAAGAGCTCGCCGGGCCCGGCGCTGTGGGTGCAGGCCGTGCTGTCGTGTGCGTGGCTCGCGTTCGCCGGCGGATTCGAGGACGCCTCGGGGTGGTTCGTGACGACGGCATGGATGTTCTACGGTCTGAGCACGGCGGCGGTGTTCGTGCTGCGCCGGCGCGGTGGCCCGGCCGCGGGCGGCTATCGCACGCCGCTCTATCCGCTGACGCCGGTGCTGTTCATTCTGGTCACGGTCGCCCTGATCGCCAGCGATCTCGCCGACCAGGGGGTGCGCGCCGCCGCGGGCGTGATCATCTCCGCGCTCGGCTTCCCCGTGTACTACCTGTGGAAAGGACGCCGCGCCGGCGCCGCGTAGGAGAGGAATGACGATGACGGGAAGAACGCTACCCGACTACACGCCCCCCGAGCTCTACGACCTCGTCTATTCATGGTACGACGCCGATCGTGCGTTCTACGTGAACCGCGCGAAAGATGCGCACGGACCGGTGCTCGAGGTCGGCTGCGGCACGGGGCGGATCCTGATCCCGACGCTCGAGGCCGGCGTGGACATCGACGGGCTGGACCTGCGCCAGGGCATGATCGAGATCTGCCGGCGGAAGGCCGCGGCGCTCGGCAGGCAGCCGAACCTGGTCGTCGCCGACATGCGCGACTTCACCATGCCGCGCCGGTACGGCTTGATCACGATGCCGTTCCGCGTGTTCCAGCACGCGATGACGACCGCGGATCAGCTGCGCACGCTGCGCATCATCCGCGAACACCTGGAACCGGGCGGCGCGCTGCTGTTCAACGTGTTCTTTCCGAACTACGCGCGGCTCGCCGGCCCCGACGGCGAGCAGGTGCTGGAGCGCGAATTCGCGCACCCCGAGACCGGCCTGCCGGTCATGTACTACACGACCGCCTACCGCGACCGCGTCGACCAGACCATGCGCATCGAAGCCGAGATCGTGGAGTCCGACGCGCGCGGCTACGTGGGCCGGTCGCACCAGCACGAGTTCTCGATGCGCTGGACGTTCCGCGCCGAGATGGAGCTGCTGCTCCACACCGCGGGGTACACGCGTTTCGAGGTCCTGGGCGGGTTCGAAGGCCAGCCCCTCGACAACGACATGGCCGAGATGATCTGGACCGCATGGCGCGACTGAGGGGCACCGCCGGCCCGCGCGCCGCCTCCGGCGCCCAGCCCGATCGCGGCGTCGCCCGCGGCGGCGACCCGCGCCACGGCTACCTCGACCCCGCGGTGGTCGCGAAGCTCGCGCACCTCGACGTGCGCGCGCGACTGGTGGTCGAAGGCTTCATCGCCGGAATGCACCGCAGCCCCTTCCACGGCTTCAGCGTCGAGTTCGCCGAGCACCGCCCCTACATGCCGGGCGACCCGCTCAAGAACATCGACTGGAAGGTGTGGGCACGCAGCGACCGCTATCTGGTCAAGCAGTACACCGAAGAGACCAACCTGCGCTGCCACCTGCTGCTCGATCTGTCGGGCTCGATGGCGTTCCGCTCCGAGCACGCAGCGATGAGCAAACTCGAGTACGGCCAGTCGTTGAGCGCCGCGCTGGCCTACCTGATGCTGCACCAGCAGGACGCCGTCGGCGCGATGCTGTTCGCCGAGCGCCCGCTCGCCTACGTGCCGGCACGTGCGGTGCGCTCGCACCTGGACGTGCTCATGAAGGTGCTCGGCGGCATCGAGCCGCACGGCCGCACGCAGCTCGGTCCGGCGCTGCACGAGCTCGCCGAGCGCATCAAGCGCCGCGGGCTCATCGTGCTGATGTCCGATCTGATGGACGATCCGGCGGCCGTGCTTTCGGGGCTCCAGCACTTCCGCCATCGCCACCACGAGGTCGTCGTGTTTCACATCCTCGATCCGGACGAGCGCGACTTCCCCTACACCGACGCCTCCACGTTCGTGGACATGGAGACCGGCGAGCAGCTGACGACGCAACCCTGGGAGATCGCGAAGACCTACCGGACCAGGCTCGCCGCCTGGACCGAGCAGTACCGCCGCCAGTGCCGCGAACAGCGCATCGACTACGTGCTGCTCGACACGCGCACGCCGTTCGACCAGGCCCTGCTCGCGTATCTCGGCAAGCGGGCGCGGCTGCTGTGATCGTCCGCATCGCGGCGGCGTTCGCACTGGTGCTCGGCGTGACGGCCCTGCTCGGCTACCTGCACATGATCGGCAAAGGGCCGTTCGCCTCGCTCGAGGCCCGCCATCTGCGCGACATGAAGGAGCGCGACGGCGTGCCCGCGTCGTTCGAGCCGTTCACCGTCGACAGCTTCGCCGCGCTGCCGCACCGGCTCGGCGTGGCCGGGTACGCCGCGCTCGAGCGGCGCGGCGTGTCGCTCGAGGGCTACGTGCAGAACCTGCTGCGCGCGAGCGACGGCGACCTCCATATCGAGATCGTGCCGCGTGCGGACTCCGCGCGGGCGTTTCAGAAGTACGTGACCGGCGAGATCACGCCCGCCTTCCGCAACGGCTCCACGCGCTGGCGTTTCGGCGCGCTCGCCGCGACGCTGCGGCCGGACTTCGGCACGGCGACCCCGTGGACCGGCGGCCCGCGCCGCGCGCGCTTCCGCGGCTGGCTGCTGTTCGACTACCAGTACGACGATTCGCTCGGGCTCTGGCACCACAAGCCCGCGCCACGCGTGACCGGCTGGGAGATCCACCCGGTCACCGGCATCGAGCTCTGGGACGACTCGCTCGCCCGCTTCGTGGAGTACCCGCGATGAACGCGGCTCGGCACGACAGCACGCCGGCGAACGCGCGCCCCCGCCAGGAGTGCAGCCGATGAGCTTCCTCAACCCGCTCTTCCTCTTCGGTCTGTTCGCCGCGGCGATTCCGATCCTCATCCATCTGTTCACGCGCCGCCGCCCGCGCGAGGTCCGCTTTCCTTCGCTCGAATTCCTCACCGAGGTCAACCAGAGCGAGATCCGCCGCCTGCGCTTCAAGCAGTGGCTGCTGCTGCTGCTGCGGACGCTCGCCGTGCTCGCGATCGCGCTCGCCATGGCGCGTCCGGCGCTCAAGGGAACGGCGGGCCTGAAGAGCGGCGCGGCGACGACGATCGTCGCGCTCGTCGACGAGAGCGGCAGCATGAGCGCCGAGGCCGCCGCGGCGGGCGGCGGCACCGCGCCCGCCGGCACGCTCGCCGGCCAGGCGCGGCGCGTGGTCGAGAGCCTGCTGCAGACGATGGGCCCGGCCGACGAGCTGCTGCTGGTGCCCTACGACACGGCGCCGCATCCGGTGACGCCCGAGCCGGTCGGCGACCTGCCGCGGCTGCGTGCCGCCGCGCAGGCGTTCGACGCGGGGGCCGCCACCACCGAGCACCGCGCCGCACTCGAATACGCCGCGCGCGCGCTCGCCCGGTCGCACTCGCTCAACCGCGAGCTGTTCTGGATCTCCGACTTCCAGGCCGCGGGATTCCGTGCGGACGCCGCCGCCGCGGCCCGGCCCGGCGACGGCGACGTGGCGGTGCCCGAGGGCCCGTGGAACGAATCGCGCATCTATCTGGTGCCGATGGTGCCGCGCACGCGCGCCAACGTCGGCATCGCTGCGGCTTCGCTCGCGCCTGCGGAGGGCGGCGTTGCGCTGTCGGTGACCGCGGCCGCCTGGGGCGCGGCGCCGGGCGACCTCGCGGTGGTGGCGCGCGACGGCCAGGGCGCCGAAATCGGCCGCGGCTTTCTCGACGTGCCGGAATCGGGCGAGACTTCGACGCTGCTGCCGCTCGCCTCGGTTCCCGACGCGGGCGGCGTGGCGGAGATCCCCGCCGACGGCCTCGCGCTCGACGACCGGCGCTGGTTCGCCGCCGGCCGCGCCGGCACGCAACACATCGTGCTGCGCGACGACGATCCCGCCTCCCCGGTGCGCTTCGCGCTCGAAGCCGGCGCGCCGGCCTCGGGGCTCGAGGTCGACGAGGCGGCGGCCGGCGGGCTCGCCGGCCACCTCGACGACGCCGACGCGCTGGTGATCGACGACGTCGAGCGCCTGCCGGCGAACGATCTCCAGGCGCTGCTCGACTACCATCGCGCGGGCGGCGCGGTGTTCATCGTGCTCGGCGACCGTGCCGATGCCGCGTTCTGGAACGAGAACGTGCTCGGCCAGATCGGCGCCGGAACCGTGGGCGGCATCGCGCGCACCGCGCCGGGTGCGGCGTGGCGGCTGATCCGCCGCGCCGCCGGGCACCCGGTGCTCGCGGGCTTTCCGGCGCGGCCCGGCGAGCCGCTCTCCAACGCGCGCTTCCAGCGCGTGCGCGCGTTCACGCCCGCCCCGGGAACCCGCACGCTGCTCGAATTCGACGGCGCGCATCCGGCGCTGGTCGAGGGCCGCGACCTGCTGGTGTTCTGCGCCTCGCTCGGCGCGGAGGCATCCGACTTCCCGGTGAGCGGCGCGTTCCTGCCGCTGCTCCACCAGGCCGTGAAGGTGCTCGCGCGCGGCACCGCCTCGCCGTCGCTGGTGCCCGGCGAGCGCTACACCGCGCCCGCCTCGACCGGCGCGTGGCGGATCGACGGCCCCGGCGGCGCGGAGGTGCCGAGCGAGCTCACCGCAGCCGCCGGCGCGACCCGGCTCGTCTCGGATCCGCTCGAGACAGCCCGGGCTCTATCGCGTCATGCGCGGCGCCGAGCTGCGCAGCACGTTCGCGGTGAATCCCGACCCGTCCGAGTCCGACCTCGCGGCCGCGAGCGACGCCGCGCTGCTCGGCGCGTTCCCGCCCGGGCGCGCGCGCATCATGCGCCCCGGCGCCGATCTCGCCACCCGCGTGCGCGAGGCGCGCTACGGCCGCGAGCTGTGGAGCTGGTTCGTCGTGATCGCGCTCCTCCTGCTGATCGCCGAGACGATCATCGCGCGCTGGGGGATGCCGGGCGCGCCGCCGCGGAACGCGTGAGCGAAGAGAGCGGGCCGGCACTCGCCGGCCCGCTCTGCGGACACGCTTCGACGTCCCGGCGCGCGCTAGTTGTCGTGCTGGACTTCGACGCCCTTCGGCAGTGCGTCCGGATTCTGCACCGTCAGCACCACGCGACGATTGCGGAGCAGCTCCTCTTCGTTGCGCTCCTTCGTTTCCGGGCGCGATTCGCCGTAGCCGCGCGCCGTGTAGTTCGCCGGGTCGAGCTTGAAGTGATCGAGCAGATAGGCGCGCACGGCTTCCGCCCGCGCCTGGCTCAGCCGCATGTTGTAGGTCTCGCTGCCGCGGGTGTCGGTGTGGCCTTCGACCTCGATCTGCAGCATCGGGAACTTCTCCAGCGCCTGGCCGGCCTCGTTGAGCGAGGTCTCCGATTCGGGCAGCAGCTTCGCGCTCGCCGTTTCGAAGTACACGTTCTCGAGCCGGATCCGGCCCGTCGCGATCAGCTGGCGCTCGGCCTCGGACTGCGGCGGCGACACCGGCTGCGGCCTGGGCTTCGGCTTCTCGATCTCCTTGGCGATCGGCGGGGTGGTCTGCGTGTTCTGCATCGCGCTCGCACCCTCGTGGCAGCCGTGCTCGTCGACCGCCATGCCGGGCGGCGTGTTCGGACACTCGTCGAGGCCGTCACAGACGCCGTCGTGGTCGCCGTCGAGCGAACAGCCGTAGGCGTCGACCGTGCAGCCGCGGGGGGTCGCCGGGCAGCGGTCGAGGCGATCGAACACGCCGTCGCCGTCGTAGTCGCCGGCCGGCCAGCGGAAGCACGGTGCGGCGGGATCACGGTAGGGATTGTCGCGCCATGCGGCGCGTGTCACCGAGGGGGTGAGCAGAAGCATCGCGAGTACTGCCATCAGCAGTCGGGACTTCACTGCGACCTCCTTGCACAAGGTTCTGCGAAGCACTTCAGGGACCACAGAGAGATATAGCCCAGCGCGTGACGCCGGGCCAGCCCCGCCGCGAGGCGTGCGGACGGCGTTCCCGGACGGGGCTCCGGCGCCCGTGCGCCCGCGGGCCGCACCTCACTCTCCGAGCAGCTGCTCGATCCGCGCGCGCACCCGGCCGAGATTGGAGTCGAAGCGCGTCACATCGGGCGGCACGCGCGCGAGCGCCGCGCGCGCGGCGTCCGCTTCGCCGCGGCTCGCAGCGATCAGCGCCTCGTAGAGCGAGGCCACGCCTTCGTCCATGCCCGCTGCACGCGAGTCGGCGACCAGGTGCGCCGCGCCGTCCAGGTCGCCGCGCAGAACCCGCAGCCGGATCAGTGCACCGCGCGCGGTCATATTGGCGCGATCCGCGGCGATCACCCGTTCGAACAGAACCTCCGCGTGTGCCAGGTCGCCCGCGCGTGCGGCGCGAAACGCCAGCGCGAGGTCGAACTGCGGCCCGCCTTCGCCCGCCGCACGGCGCGCTTCGAGCAGCGAGTCGGCGCGGCGCGCATCGCCGGTCGCATCGTAGAAGGCCGCCAGGGCGAGCGCGAACTTCCCGTTGCCGGGGTCGAGCCGGGCGGCGCGCTCGAAGTCCCGGCGTGCGGTGTCGGTGCGCCCGAGCCGCTGCTCGGCGGCGGCGAGATTGAAGCGCAGCAGCGCACGCTGGGCGTCGATCGGCGCCCGGCCCTCGGCGAGCAGCTCCTGTTCGTATCCCAGCGCGCGCTCGAATGCGGGCACGGCGCGATCCGGGCGCCTGAGCTCGAGCCAGCGCGCGCCGAGGTCGCGCGCGTCCGCCCACGCCTCGGCCGCGGGCGGCGTGTCGACCAGCGGCCAGGCGACGAGCGCCGCCGCCACGAATGCGACGAGCGCCGGCCGCACCAGGCCCCGTCGCGCCCGTTGCGCCCACGCCGCGTGCAGGCGCACGACCGCGATGCCGGCGCCTACGAACAGCGCGGGCAGCAGATGATGCCGGTAGCGGTCGGTGACGAAGAACGGCACCACGCCCGCCAGGACCGCGAGCGCGTAGAGGCGCAGCGCCCCGTCGGCGGCGCGCCCGCCGCTGCCGAGCGCGAGCCCGATGAGACCGAGGAAGCCGACCACCCAGAACGTGCCCGCGAGCGGCAGGCCGAGCGGCCCGGCCTCGGCGCCGAACAGCCGGTGGCTGTAGAACTGCGTGTACTCGCGATGGTTCAGCATCAGCAGCACCTTGCGCACCGCGTCGAGCACGGCCGTTCCCGGATGCTCCCGCACCCAGGTCCACGCGCGCTTCGCCCAGTAGGCGGAACTCTCGACGGGGGTGAGCGCCACGCCTTCGGTGTTCCGGAGGAACGCACGGCCGTCGCCCTCGGCGCCGCCGTCGGGCGTCGAGCCGGGCGAGGCGATCGGCGCCGCCGGGCCACCGGGCATCGCCGCGCCGCCCATCGCCTCCGCGTTGTTGCCCGCGTACAGGTTGTAGCCGGTGTTGTAGGTGATCGGAATGAACTCGTGCGCCGCGTGCCAGTTCCAGAGCGTCGCCGGCAGGATCGCGAGCGCACACGTGGCGATCGCCACGCCGCCCCTGCGCCACGCCGCCCGCCGCCCGCCGCCGTCGCCGGCGCCCTGCACGGCGAGCCAGGCGACCGGCGCCAGGAACAGCAGCCCGGTGCCGCGGCCGAGCGTGATCAGCCCGACGAGCGCGCCGAGCAGCGCGAAGCGCCGCGCGCCCTGCGCGCGGCCGGCGTCCCGCAGCATGAGCCAGACCAGCAGTGCCTCCAGGAAGAACAGCAGCGACTCCATCAGGATCTGCCCGTCGAAGAACACGCACATGCCGTAGAGCGCCGCGAGCACGCCGGCGACGACGCCGGCGACGACCCCCGCCGTGCGCCGCGCGGCGTCGGCGAGCAGCGCCGCGGCGAGGCTGCCCCACACCGCCTGCACGAGCATCAGGCGCAGGAAGTCGGAGCCGAGCGCCGTGCGCAGCAGCGCGAGCACGTAGGGATAGAGCGGCCCCATGAAGAACGCGTTGCGCCCGCGGAACCCGTGCTCGATGAGATACGACGACCATTGCCAGTAGATCGTGCCGTCGAGCGAGATCGCGCCGAACAGCGGCGAGCCCTGGAGCCGCATGAAGTACGCAATCCGCCAGATGAGCGCGAGCACGAAGATCGCGCCGAGCACGAGTGGCCAGCGCGAACGTGCCCGGGCGCGCGGCGGCGCCTGCGGCCCGGCCTTCGCGGCCCGCTTCGAACGGCGTGATCGTTGCGGCATGCCCCGCGCTCCCTGAATGCGACCGCCGCACAGCGCGCGGCGATCTCGTGCTCCTGCCCTCCCGGCGGCGGCAGGGAGGCTGAGGCTAACCGCGCCGGCGCCGCGTGTCAGCCCGCGGCACTTGCCCGCGCCCACCCGACCCTCTAACCTCTTTCGCGTCCCGCTCGCCGGGACGACGTGCATGCAGCAGGGTCGCCACCGCCCCGGATCTTCCGGCGGCGGCTTTTGGCGTTTTCGCAGGCCCGCGCGGCCCCTCCATCGGAGTTCGTTTGTCCGCCGTCACCGAAACCTATCTGCACGATCCGCTCGCCGAGTCGCTGGCGCGCTACGCCGAGCGCCTGCCCGAGGCGCAGGCGCTGCTCGAAGGCGTCGCGCCCGGGCGCGGCCGCACGGCGGTGCGCGGGTTGACGGGCTCCGCGCGCGGGTTCATCGCGTCGTGGCTGCAGCGCGCGACCGGCAGGACGGTGCTCTATCTGGTGGCGCACGGCGACGCGTTCGAGGAGGCGCGCGACGACGTCGAGTACTTCCGCGGCGCGGGCGACGTGCTGGCGTTTCCCGAACCCGATCACCTGCCCTACGACGCCTCGTCGCCGCACCCGGGGGTGACGGCGCAGCGGCTGCAGACGCTGGCGCGGCTCGCGGCGGGCGAGGCCGGCCTGGTGCTCGCGACGGTGCGCGGCGCACTGCAGAAGGTGCCGCGGCCCGCGCGGCTCGAGCAGGGCATGCTCAGGCTTTCGGTCGGCAGCGACTACGACCCGCACGAGCTGGTCGAGCGCCTGGTGTTCATGGGCTACGAGCGGCTCCCCGAGGTCGAGGCGATGGGACACTTCGCCAGGCGCGGCGGGATCCTCGACGTCTACGCGGTCGGGCTCGCCGATCCGCTGCGCCTCGAGTTCGACGGCGACACCCTGGTCTCGCTGCGCCGCTTCGACGCGGGCACGCAGCGTTCGCTCGAGCAGATGCCGGCCGCGCTGGTTTCGCCGCGCTACGAGGTGGTGATGACCCCGGACGAGCTCTCCGGCGTCGAGGCGCGGCTGCGCGCGGCGGGCGGCTTCGAGCCGCGCGCGGACGACGACGCGCCGCTGCCGCCATCCGACATTCCCGCCCCCGGACGGCGTGCGCGCCCCGCGGACCCCGCGACGTCGCTGTTCCACGACGGCATGGAGCGCTTCGCCGCGCACTACGACACCGACCTCGGCTCGCTCGCCGACTACCTGCCGGCGGACACGATCGTGATCGCCGACGACCCGGGTCGGCTGGCCGAGCGCGCCGAAGAGCTCGGCGAGCTGATCGAGCGCGGCTACGACGAGGCGAGGGCGCACTACCCGGCCGTATGCGCGCCGGCCGCGCTGTTCCTCGAAACCGCCGCCTTCGGCGCGCTGGCGCACGAGCGCCCCGGTGCGGACTTCATGGGACCGATCGTCGCGGCCGGCGACGATGCGCACCACGCGCGCACGCTGGTGATCGACTGCGCGCCGGCCGAACCGGTGCAGCGCTCGATGGAGCGCCTGCGCAATCACGTTGCCGAGCTCGGCGCGAACGACATCCACGCGGTGATCCTGTGCGACAACGCCGGGCAGAAGGATCGGCTCGCCGAGATGATCGGCGAGGCGCCGCTGACGCTGGGCGTGGGGCTGGTGTCGGCGGGGTTCACGCTCCGCGACGCCGGCCTGGCGCTGCTCACCGACCACGAGATCTTTTCGCGCTACAAGCGCCGCCGGCGCCGCATGCGCCGCACGGGCGGCCTCTCGCTCGCCGAGCTCAACGCGCTCAAGGTCGGTGACTTCGTCGTGCACGAGGACCACGGCGTCGGCGTCTATCGCGGCATGCAGCGGCTCACGCTCAACGGCCAGGAGACCGACTGCATCGAGATCTCCTACGCCGAGGCCGACCGCCTGTTCGTGCCCGTGCAGCAGCTCGCGCTGGTCTCGCGCTACGCTGCGGGCGACGGCGCGAAGCCGGCCCTGCACCGGCTTGGCTCGACCGCGTGGCAGAAGACCAAGGCGCGCGCGAAGAAGGCGATCCAGGACATGGCCGAGGGCCTGATCCGCGCCTACGCCGAGCGCCAGGCGCTGCCGGGCCATGCGTTCAAGCCCGACAGCGTGTGGCAGAAAGAGCTCGAAGCCTCGTTTCCCTACGACGAAACACCCGACCAGCTCAAGGCGATCGAGGAGGTGCGCACCGACATGGAGGCCGCGCGGCCGATGGATCGCCTGATCTGCGGCGATGTCGGCTACGGCAAGACCGAGGTCGCGATCCGCGCCGCGTTCAAAGCGGTGCAGGACATGCGCCAGGTGGCGGTGCTGGTGCCGACCACCATTCTCGCGCAGCAGCACGTGCTGACGTTCCGCGAGCGGCTGGCCGACTTTCCGGTGCGGGTCGAGGTGCTGTCGCGGTTCCGCACGCCGAAGGAGCAGAGGGCGACGCTGGCCGACCTGGTCGAGGGCAAGGTGGACGTGCTCATCGGCACGCACCGCATGCTGTCGAAGGACGTGAAGTTCCGGAGCCTCGGCCTCGTGGTGATCGACGAGGAGCACCGCTTCGGGGTCGCGCAGAAGGAGAAGGTGCGTCAGCTCACGCGGCTCGTGGACGTGCTGGCGATGACGGCGACGCCGATCCCGCGCACGCTCAACCTGTCGCTCGCCGGCGCCCGCGACATGTCGGTGATCGAGACGCCGCCGCGCGACCGGCTGCCGGTCCACACCGAAATCCTCGAACACGACGACGAGGTGATCGCCGATTCGATTCTGCGCGAAATCGACCGGGACGGACAGGTGTTCTTCGTTCACAACCGCGTCGAGACGATCTACAACGTCGCGCTCCGGCTGCAGAAGCTGGTGCCGCAGGTGCGCATCGCCGTCGCGCACGGGCAGATGAACGAGCGCGAGCTCGAGCGCGTGATGCTCGACTTCATCGAGAAACGCACCGACGTGCTCGTCGCGACGATGATCATCGAGTCCGGGCTCGACATCCCGAGCGTGAACACGCTGATCGTGGACCGCGCCGACACGATGGGCCTCGCACAGCTCTACCAGCTGCGCGGCCGCGTCGGGCGCTCGTCGCACCGCGCCTACGCCTATCTGCTCGTGCCCTCGCGGCGCGTGCTCACCGAGGATGCCGAGAAGCGCCTGCGGGTGATCGAGGAGTTCGACGACCTCGGCGCCGGCTTCCGCGTCGCTCTCAAGGATCTCGAGATCCGCGGCGCCGGCAACATGCTCGGCCCCGAGCAGAGCGGCTTCATCATCGGCCTCGGCTTCGATCTGTACGTGAAGCTGCTCGAAGAGGCCGTGAACCGGATCCGCGGCGAGGCGGTGGCGACGCGCCCCGAACCGCGGCTGCTCACCGACTGGAGCGCGTTCCTGCCCGACGACTACGTGCCCGACGAGCACGAGAAACTGGCGCTCTACCGGCGCCTCGCGGAGGCGGACTCGCTGGAGACGCTCGACGACCTGGTGATCGAGATGCTCGACCGCTTCGGCCAGCTGCCCGCGCCTGCGGTCGCGCTGTTCGAGCTGCGGCGGCTGCGCCTGCTCGGCCGCGGCGGCAACGTGGAGAGCCTGCGCGTGTTCCAGCAGGTGGTCGAGATCGCACTGCGGCATCCGCTGCAGCCGAAGGCGATCGCGGGGCTGGTCGGCTCGTTCAATTTCCAGATCGAGTTCATGTCGGGGCGCGAATTCGGCATGCGGGTGCGCGGCGAAGGCATCGCGCTGCTCCATCGCGCCCGCGAGCTGCTGCAGGGGCTCGCAGCCCTCGCGCGTGACCGGGACTGAGCGGCCCGGCGCGGGCGGAGCGACCGCGCTTGCTCTCCACCTGATGCGAGGCTAGGGTTTCGGGTCGGCCCGCTGCAGGCGGACCCCTGACCATCCCGAGACCCGAGAGAGTGAAGCCCATGCGCCGTTTCGCACCGCTGCTGCTGCTGCCGATCGTCCTCTACGCCGCCGGCTGCGGAAACCGTCCCGCCGTCCTCGCCCAGGTCGGCAACCGCGAGATCACCGTCGAGGATTTCCGCGAAGTGCTGGCGGGAAACGAGAAGAACTATCCGGTCGAACCGGATTCGGCGAAGCAGATGGCGCTCCGCGACATGATGCGGCGCGAGCTGCTCGTCGTGGCCGCGCTCGACAAGGGCCTCGACAAGGACAGCACGGCCGTGCGCTACCGCCGGAACGTCGAAGACCGCGTGCTGGTGGAGACCTACTATCAGCGGCAGGCGCCCGCGGACATTCCAGTGAGCCAGGGTGAGATCGCCGAGTTCTACGCGCAACGCGACTCCGCCTCCCACGTGATGCTCATCTACACCGCCGACCGCAAGGCCGCCGAGAGCGCGCTCGCGGATCTCAAGGCCGGCAAGCCGTTCGCCCGGGTCGCGGACCAGTACAACCTCGCCGGCGTGATGCCGCCGGGCGGCGACATCGGCTTCCGCGTGTCGGGCGATCTGGTCGAGCCGCTCGACGGCTACCTGCGCACGGCGCCGGTCGGCCAGGTCGTCGGCCCGTTGCAGGCGCCGACCGAGGGCTGGTTCATCCTCAAGGTGGTCGAGCGCCGCAAGAATCCGACGCCGCCGCTCGCGGAGATCTCCGACGATCTCGCCAGGATGCTCAGGCAGCGCAAGCAGCGTGCGCTCGCGACGCGCGCATACACCGGCCTGCGTGACCGCTACGGCATCGAGGTCGCCTCCGGTGGCCCGCAGCTGATCTTCCGGTACTACAACAACCTGCTCAGCGGCGAGTCGGCAGGCAAGCCGGCGCCCCAGCCCGATGCCGCGCAGCTCGCCGAGGTCGTCGGTCGCTACCACGACGCGGGCGGTACGCCGCAGGTGTACACGTTCGGAGAGGCGCTGGCCGATCTGCGCAACTCGCAGCGGGCACGCCCCGACATGAACCTCGTGCCGGCGATCCAGCGCTGGATCGAGAACCAGCTCGTGCGACGCTCGGCGCTGCTGGAAGCGAAGCGCATGCATCTGGAGGACGAACCCGACGTCAAGCGCCGCATCGATCGGGAGCAGATGACCTATCTCGTGAACAGCCTCTTCACGATCGAGGTCACGAACCAGATCCACGTCGACGAAGCCGACGTGCGCGCCGCCTACGAGCGCCGCAAGGACGTGATCAAGAAGCCGTTCGACGAGCTGACCCCCGCCGAGCGCAACGCGATCTCGACCGACGCGGCGACGTTCAAGAGCGAAGCGCGCTTCGAGGCCTATACGGATTCGCTGGCGCGGGTGATCCGCCCCTACAAGATGAACGAACAGCGACTCGCCGCGCTCGCGTGGCCGCTCACGCCGCCGGCCGGCTCATGAGCTCCGTCTTCCCGGCGCGGCGCTTCCGGCCCGCGGGACTCGCGGCGCTCGCCGGCTTCGCGCTCCTTGCGCTCCTCGCCGGCTGCATGCCGCTCACCACCACCGAGGGCGGCCCGGCCACGACGCGGACCCGCACGCGCGCGGCGCAGGACCCGATCGCCGGCCGCTACGCGATCAACGGCGTGCGCACCGACCTCGTGCTGATCCGCCGGCTCGACCGCAACCGCTACTCGGTCGAGAACCCCGGCAACTGGAGCGGCGTGGGGATCTTCGACGGCAAGGTCTACTGGGGCGTGTTCCGCTACCCCGACGACACTCGCCACACGTCGCTCGTCCGCGCCGTCGGCATCCACCGCGCCGAACTGCAGAAGGACGGCTCCTTCAAGGTCCACGGCAGCTTCAGCGGCGACGGCCACGGCCTCGGCGAGTTCGACGTGGAGTGGAAGAAACTGTAGCGCGCTGCGCCGGCCTCCCGGACGCCCGCCTTCGAGGCTGCCGTCGCGGCGAACCCCGCGACTACCGCAGCTTGCGCCGCACCTCCGCCGCGCGCCGCTCGCTCGCTTCGACGCGCGTGCCGTCCTTGAGCTTCAGCACCAGCACGCCGTCTTCGCCGCCGTAGGACTCGATCGCGTCCATGTTCACCAGCGCGCCGCGATGGACGCGGACGAACTGGCCTTCCGGCAGGCGCTGCTCCAACTCCTGAAGCGTGTAGTCCACCAGATACTCGTGGTCGGCGGCACGCGCCAGCACCAGCCGGTCGCGCGAGAAGATGATCGGCACTTCGGCCAGGTCCAGCAGTTTCACCTCGCGGCGGTGGCGCACCGGCAGGCGGCGCAGTTCCGGCATGTGCGCGCGCATCCCGTCCGATTCCAGCGCTTCGTGCATGCGCTTCGTCCGCGTCGCCCGCCGCCCCTCGCGCAGCTCGCCGAGCACGCGCTCCACCGTCTCGTTCAGCCGCTCGCGCCGCACCGGCTTCAGGACGTAGTCCATCGCCGCCAGCTCGAACGCTTCCACCGCGTAACGGTCGTACGCCGTGACGAACACCACCACCGGCGAACGGGCGCCCTTGAGCGTGCGCGCCACCTCGAGGCCCGAGAGGTCGGGCATGTGAATGTCGAGGAACACCACGTCGGGGCCGAGCTTCTCGATCATCTCGATCGCTTCGGCGCCGCCGCGCGCCAGGCCCACGACCTCGAGCCCGCTGTGCTCGCCCAGCAGGCGCTCCAGGAACTGCCGCGCGCGCGGCTCGTCGTCGGCGATCAGCACGCGGGCCCGCGCCGGGACGGAGCCTGCCCCTTTCGCCGCGCCGCGCGCGGCCGAGTCGGTCTGGTTCATCACGCCACCCTTCTGAGCATGCGCCAGCGCAACCTGACGCTGAATCCGCCTTCGGGCCGCGGGCCCGCTTCCATCCGCGCCTCCGAGCCGCCGAAGCGGCGCACGCGCTGGTCCAGGTTCTCGAGTCCCACGCCGAGGCCGGGCGGCTCGACGCCGCTCGAGCGGCCGTCATCCAGGAACTCCAGCAACAGCCAGCCGTCCTCCGCCGTCGCGCGCAGCACCATGTGCAATCCCAGGGCGCCGGGCGCGCAGCCGTGCTTGAGGCTGTTCTCGACCAGCGGCTGCAGCAGCAGCGGCGGCACCGCCACCGACAGCAGCTCGCGCGGGCCCTCGAACGTGAACGTGAGCGGCGTCTCGTAGCGCTCGCGCGCGACGCCGAGGTAGTCCTCGACGAACGCGATTTCCTCCGACAGCAGCGCCGCGCGACGATTGCTGGCCTCCACCGTGTAGCGCAGCATGTCGGCGAGGCGCTCGGTGAAGCGCTGCGCCGCGGCCGGGTCCGTCTCGGTCAGGTACGAGAGCGCGTTCAGGGCGTTGAACAGGAAGTGCGGCTGGACCTGCGCGTGCAGCGCGCGCAGCTCGGCGCGCGCTGCCGCCTCGCGCAGCTCGACCGCACGGCGCTCCGCGGCCGCCCGCTCTTCCTGGAGCGCCAGGCTCTCGAGCCGGATACCGGCGAGCGACAGCAGGTTCTTGACCGCCGCCTTCGCGTCCTCGGGCACCTCTTCGCCTTCTGCGAGCCGCGGCGGGCCGCTCGCCGGCCACTCCAGCGCGACCGGGCGCTTGAGCCCCGCGGCGAGCCCGTGCTCGATCACCTCGCGCACGCCGTCGCGATCCGCCGCGCCGAGCAGCCCCTGGCCGGCGGCGTCGATGGCGCGGCGCTGCGCAGCCGGATCGCGGCCGAACAGCCGGTCGAGCGTGCGCTGCAGGCGCTCGCGCAGCGGTGCGAACAGGAACGCGATGATCACCGCGGCGACGACGTTGAACGCCATCGTGTCCTCGCCGGTGTAGGCCTGGAACATGCGCTGGCCGATCAGCACGACGCCCAGGTAGAGCGCGGCCAGCACGCCGGTGAGCAGCGCGTAGGGCACGCTCTGCACCAGCACGCGGCGCGGGTCGAACGCAGGATCGTTGGCGATCAGGTAGGCGATGAACAGCGGCGCCAGCAGCCAGCTCACGGTGAGCGCGCTGAACACGAACCGCAGCGCGCTCGGCGGGATGAACGACATCACCGAGGGCGGCGCGGCGCTCAGCCCGGCACCGAGGAACAGCAGCACCCCGACGAGCACGGCGAGCACGCGCTCGGAGTCGCGCGGCTGCCAGGCGCCCGGACGCCGGACCGCGTAGCGCTCGATCAGCGAGACCACCGCGAGCGGGAACACGATGGCCTGATAGATGCCGTAGAGCGTGTTCGAGGGCCCGCCCGTGTGCCGATCCACGAGCCACATCACGACCGGGGTCAGATAGGCGGCGCACACGAACCAGAACCACGGGCTCTTCCAGCGGGTCTCGTGCGTCCAGCGCGGGCGCGGGAACACGGTCATGAAGTGCAGGAACGCCGCCGGGTACAGCCAGACCAGCATCGTGAAGCCCATGACGTAGGTGCGGAACGCCCGCGTGGACTGGATCATCGGGTGCGGGAAGATCTCGTGCATCAGGCCGATGGCCTGCAGGCACGCGAACCACAGGAACGTCCACGCCGCGCTCAGATCCGGACGCCGCCAGACGAGCAGGAACGCCACGAGCGGCGCGGCGATGATCGCGACGATCGGGAAGATCACCAGCCGCAGGCGCTCCCAGGCGCTGAGCCGCACCGGCGGCAGCACGACGGTCATCGGCCGGCCGCCGCGCTCGATGGTCAGTTCCATCGGCCCACGCGGCAGGCCCTTCTGCTGGAGCCGGCGCAGGTTGTCCCGGTCGGTGAGGGATTCGCCGTTGATCGTGAGCAGGCGGTCGCCGACTTCGAGGCGGCCCAGGGACGGCGCCCCGACGACGCGCGTGACGGTGGGCGGCTGACCCGACCACCAGCCCTCGAGCGCGACGCCCATGCGCATCGGCGAGTGTGTGAAGAAGCGCGGGAGGGCGATGGCCGCCGCGATGAGCAGGGCGGCGACCGCCAGCTGGCGTCGGCGTTGGATGTTGACGTTCAAGGCGTCGGTCATGGTCCCACAGTGAGAGCGGCCCGCGAAAGGGCGGGCCCCGCGAAGGCGCCGCGGGGCCGCGGCAAGGGGAGGGCCCCGCGTGGAGCGCCCAGTATGAAGGCCGCGCCCGGGCGGCGCGGCGACGTGGCGACGAGCGCGGCACATGAGGCACACCAGCGCCCGGCGGGAACGGCGCCGTGCGCGCGACCCGGCCGCCCGCGGCGCCGCGCCGCCGCGGCGCAACGCTCTGCCCGCCACGCGGATGGCGCACCGTACCCGCCGCGGGCATGTCAGAGGCATGCAAGGGGAATGGCGGCCCCCTAATTGCTGTACGGTATCTGCATCGAAACGTATACTCGCCCGCTGCTCCAGCCGCCGCGGGTCGCGGCGGGTCCCATGTCGGTCCCACGGGCGCGGCACCATGCGCCCCATCCGGAGGTTTCTGATTTGAAGTTCTTTCGATGGCCGCTGGCGCTTCTGACGGTCGGCGTGCTGGCGTCCGCCGCCCCCTCGAACGGGCAGCGCCTCGATGGCATCGCCGCCGTCGTCAACGACGACGTCGTCCTGCAGAGCGACGTCGAGGAGCAGCTCTATCTGTTCCTGTCGCGCAACCAGGCGCAACCCGACTCGGCGACGGTGGACACGCTGCGCCGCCAGATCCTCGACCAGTTGATCGACGAAAAGCTCATCGTGGCCGAGGCCGAGCGTCAGGGCGTGAAAGTGTCGCAGCAGGAAGTCGACGCCCAGGTCGACAAGGCGCTTGCCGACGCCAGGGAGCGGCTCGGCAGCCAGGCAGCGTTCGAAGAGCAGCTGCAGCGCGAGAACATGACCGAGGCGCAGCTGCGTCAGAAGTACCAGACCGAAGTGAAACGGCAGATGATGGCGCAACGACTCGTGCAGAAGCAGGTGCCACCCGAGAAGGTGAGCCCGGCCGAGGCGGAGGCGTTCTTCAAGGCGCACCCCGACAAGTTCCCGAACGTGCCGGCCGAGCTGCGCGTCGCGGTGATCCAGATCCCGGTCGAGGCCGATTCGGCCACCAGCGCCGAGGCGCGCAAGCGGGCCATGGCGGCGAAGAAGCGGATCATGGCGGGCGAGAAGTTCGCGAAGGTCGCGCAGGACGTGTCCGAGGACCCGGGCAGCGCCCACTCGGGCGGCGATCTCGGCTACTTCGGCCGCAACCAGATGGATCCCGCGTTCGAGGAAGCCTGTTACTCGCTGCCGATCGGCAAGATCAGCGACCCGGTCGAAACCCCGTTCGGCTGGCACATCATCGAGGTGCTCGAGCGCGACTCGCTGAAGACGGTCTCGGGCGCCGACAGCATCGACGCCACCGGTCACCGCGCCGTGGACGTGCACGCGCGGCACATCCTGATTCGCGTGCAGCTGAGCGACAAGGACGCCGAGCGCGCGAAGAAGCTGGCCGAGAGCGTGCGGGCCCGCGCGGTGAAAGGCGAAGACTTCGCGAAGCTGGTCCAGCGCTACAGCAAGTTCCAGGGCCCGGCCTCACCGGGCGGCGATCTCGGCTTCATCTCGATGGGCTCGGTGCAGCCGCAGATCCGCCAGGGCCTCGAAGACGTGCCGGTCGGCGGCGTCAGCGAAGTGCTGCCGAACCAGGCCGGGTACAACATCTTCAAGGTGCTCGACAAGCGGCCGGAGCGGCCGTACACGCTGGAGGAGATCAAGGACGATCTGCCGCAGGTCGTATCGCAGATCCGCAATCGCGATCGCTACGACGAGTGGGTGAAGAGTCTGCGGGACAAGTCGCACATCGAGATCCGTAGTTCGTAGCCCGGACCGTCCGCGCACCCGCCCCCGCGGCGGCGCGGGCGGCCGGGCGAACCCCGCGGCCCCGACGCGCCCCCCACGCGTCCGGGATCCCGGACATCTCAGCAGGCGGCCGCGCGCCGCCATTCGCCCGGCGAGCACGGCACCGCGAGGGGCTTGCGGTTCGGGAATCGCCCGGGCTAGGTTGCCGACGACATGATTACGTTCGAGCAGGTCAGCAAGCGCTACGGAGAGCGCCTCGGCCTCGACTCGGTCTCGTGGCACATGGACGAGGGCGAGTGCGTCGTCTTCGTAGGCCACAACGGGTCGGGCAAGACGTCCCTGCTCCGGCTGATCACCCAGGAAATCCAGCCGACCTCCGGCTCCGTCACCGTGGGCACGTTCCGCACGGGCCACGTGACGCGCGGCCAGCGCGCGCTGCTGCGCCGCACGCTGGGAATCGTGTACGAGGACTTCCGCCTGCTTTCCGACCGCAGCGTGTTCGAGAACGTCGCGCTCGCGGTGCGGATCACCGGCCGCTTCGCCGACGAAGAAGTGATCCCGCGCGTCATGTACGCGCTCGAAGAGGTCGGCCTGCAGCTCAAGCAGTCGGCGTTCCCGCACGAGCTCTCGGCCGGCGAGCGCCAGCGCGCCGCGATCGCGCGCGCGATCGTCAACCGCCCGGCGGTGATCCTCGCCGACGAGCCCACCGGCGCGCTCGAGGATCGCTACGCCGCCGAGGTGATCGCGCTGCTCAAGCGCATCCACGACGAGGGCGCGGCACTGCTGCTGGTGACGACGCGGCAGGAGGTCGCCGATGCGCTGGGCGGGCGCTGCATGCACCTCGACGACGGCCGGATCCGCGAGCAGCTGGAGGTGCTCGGGGACATGGGGCTGCCGGCCGAAATGGCCCCCGTCGTCCCTGAAGCAGCCGAAACGCCGGCGGCGGAGGGCTGAGCGTGCACCTGTTCTTCTTCCGCGAGTCGTGGCGCTCCTTCCTGCAGCACCGGGGCCTGGCGTGGACCGCGATCTTCTCGCTGACCGCCGCGCTCACGCTGTGCGCCATGTTCGTGCTGCTCGCGCACAACGCCGACTACGCGCTGCAACTGATCGGCGACCGCCGCGAGATGATGGTCTACCTGCGTGACGGCGTGAAGGACGCGCGCCGCGACGAGTTGATCGAGCGCATGCGCGACCTGTACGGCTCGGTGACCTACATCAGCAAGGAGGACGCCTGGAAGGAGCTGGAGTCGCAGATCGGCGACCCCGAGCTGCTCGAGGCCGTGGGCGAGAATCCGCTGCCCGCAGCGCTGCGCGTGCGGCTCAAGCCGGAGCTGCTGAACCTGCCCGCCATGCAGCGTACCGCCGAGCAGGTGATGGAGTTCCCCGAGGTCGAAGACGTGCGCTACGGCGCGCCCTGGGTGCAGCGCCTGGATGAGCTCACCACCGGACTCACCCGCGGCGCCGTCGCCGTGGGCATCGTGGTCGCGCTCGCGATCGTGCTGGTGATCTACAACACGATCCGCTTGAGCGTGCTCGCGCGGCGTCCGGAGGTGGCGATCATGAGCCGCCTCGGGGCGAGCGACTACTTCATCGCCGCGCCGTTCGTGATCGAGGCGATCGTGCAGGCCGGTTTCGCCGCGGTCGCCGCGCTCGGCATCCTCTACGCGATCAAACAGGCGCTGGTCTCGCAGGTCTGGAAGGTCGTCTTCATCCCCATTCCCTACGCCGCGATGTTCGTCGGCCTCACGGTGGCGCTCGCCTGGCTCGCGGCCGTGGTCGCGCTGTCGCGCGTCATGCGCCAGGTCGGAAGGTGACTCCGGCGGTCCGACGGCGGATGTGGGCGATCGGCGCGGTGTGCATCGCGCTCGGCGTCGCCGCGCTTCCGGCCGCCTCCCAGGTCAATCGCGACAGTCTCGAAGCCGTGCGTCGCGCCGCGCGCGCGCGCCAGGACAGCATCGACGCCGAACGCCAGGCCGAGCGCGACCGCGCACTCGAAGCGCAGAAGCGGCAGGAACTCGAGGAGGTCGAGCGCCAGGCCCGCGAGAACCGCGCGCAGGCCGGCAAGCTGCAGAAACAGGAGAAGACCGAGATCGGCAAGCTGCGCCGCACCGAGCGCAGCCTGAACGCCACGCGCAAGCGGCTGAAAGGGCTCCAGGCCAGCAGCCGCAAGCTGGATCGCGACCTCGAGGAGACGCGCGTCAACCTCGAACGCGCGCAGATCTCGCTCGCGCAGCAGCGCGCCAAGCTCGCCCGGCGGCTGCGCAACATGTACAAGCAGGGCGCCGCGCGCGAGCTGGAATACCTGCTCTCGACGCGCAGCATTCCGCAGCTGCTCGCGCGCTGGGACTTCCTCGTCATGGTCGCCGAACAGGACCGCCTGCTGCTCGAGGACGTCACCACGCGCAAGGAGCACGTCGAAGCCGCGAAGCAGAAGCTCGAGGTCACGCTCGGCGAGGTGCAGAAGAACGAAGCCCGCACCGCGGCGCAGCGCCGGCACCTCGCCTCGCTGCAGGAGGAACACTCGGCCACGGTCAGCCGCATCAAGACCCAGCGCCAGGCCTACGAGGCCGCGGCGGCCGAGCTCGAGAAGACCGCGCGCGACATCAAGAACCTGCTCGCCCAGCTCGAGGCGCGGCGCAAGCGCGGCGGGGTCCCGTACACCGGCGACTTCCCGAAGGGCAAGGGCCAGCTCGACTGGCCGGTGCGCGGCACGGTGATCGGCAGCTTCGGGCCCGAGAAGCACCCCAAGTGGGGCACGATGACGATGAACAACGGCATCGACATCCGGGCCGCGATCGGCACGCCGGTGCGCGCGGTCGCGAAGGCGCGCGTGGACTACACCAGCGAGGACTACGGCACCTACGGCCAGATGGTGATCCTGAACCACGGCGACGGCTACTACACGCTCTACGGCCACCTGTCCGAGATCCTGGTGAACGTCGGCCAGGAAGTCGAAGCCGGCGCGACGATCGGGCGTGTCGGCGACAGCGGTTCGCTCAAGGGCCCCGAGCTGCACTTCGAGGTGCGCCAGGGCGGCAGCGCGCTGGATCCGCGGGGGTGGTTGAGGTAGCGCGGCCGGGCGGGCACCGCCCGGGCCCTGCCGCTCGTGAAGCGGTCTAGCGCAGCTTCACGCCCCAGCCGAGTCCGAGCGAGAAGTCGGCCGCGGCGTCGGTCATGCCGAGCGCCGCCGACACGGCGGCGCTGCCGCCCCAGAGATCGCGCGAGACCATCGCGCCGCCCGAGACGGGCGGGTCGAGACCCTTCACCACCGCGGTGCCCGCGGACAGCGTCAGCGCGGCGGCGCCGCCTCCGGCGATCCGTGACAGCATCAGCGAGCCGAACACGGGGTCGCGGAGGTCCAGCCCGGCCGGATCACCGAGCTTCCACCACGCGCCGCTCGCCGCCGCGAACCACGGGCCGGCGACGTGGCGCGAAACGTCGAGCGTGACGCCGCCGTCCCACTCGCCGGTACCGACGTCGCCGGCCTCGGCGAGCGGCGCCTTCACGGCGGCGCCCGCGCTCACGATGGTGCGCATGTCATGAAACACACGCAGCGTGACCGCGACGACGGGATCGCCCGCGCGCACGCGATACTCGTCGACCGCCGTGTCGGTGCCGAATGCGGTGCGCGGCCTGCCGCCCATGGCGCCGCCGCTCATCATGCCGCCGCTCCCCTCGCCGCTCCCGCCCGGCACGCTGCCGCCGGCGGTGAGCACCGCGGCGCCGCGCTGGGCGATGACGGGCATGGTCGCGCGCAGCGTGAAACGTCCGGCCTCGAACGCGAGCCCGTGGCTCCACACGACGGACGTCGTGGTCTCGCTCGTGCCGTACTGACCCGAAGCCACCGAGAGGCCGGTGTCATAACGAACTCCCTGTGCCGCAGCAGGCGGCACAGGGAGCGTCCAGCACGAAACGGCGAGCAGCGTACCGATCAGGCGGGTGCGCCGACGATCTCCGACAGCGTCTCGTGCGCCTGCTTCATCTGATGCGTCATGGTGCGCAGCTGGTCCTGCAGCTGGTCCATCTTCTGCAGGCGGTCGCGGTCGCGCGCCTTGTCGCAGCTCTCGCAGATCTGATCCACCGTCTTGAGCATGACCTGCATGCGTTCGCCGGCCTGCAGCATGGCCTGACCCATCTCGCGCAGCCCGTGCTCGGTGTCGTGCTGATTCATCCACTGGTTCAGGTTGCGCATGTGCGTCATGACGCCGTCCAGCTCTTCCATGGACGCCTGCATGCGCATGTAACGGTTCGGCTCCTGCTGCATGTGCTGCATCTGCTGCTGCTGTTGCTGCTGCTTCTGCATCTGCTGTTGCTGCTGCTGCTGTTGCTGCTGCTGCTGCATGTTCTGCTGTGCGTGGCCCTGCGCGAGGGCCCCGACGGCCAGCAGCAGGGCTCCCGTCACCACCCCCGCCGCAAAACGTTTCATCGCTCCTCCCCCTTTCCTCGGCGGGACGCGCGGCGCGTGGAGCGCGGACCGGTCGATCGGTTGCGTGACCTCGGTCGGTTGGACCCAGGTGAGGGACGCACCCCGTCATGGCATGGCCCTCCTCGTGCCTCGGACCTCGGTCGTCGCGCTCTGGGCGCCATCGCCACCGGCTCCATGACCGCGCGCGCCCGCCAGGGGTGTCGTTCTGCAACTGCCGGGCCGGAACATCGGCGCGCACGCCGGAAAACGGCGGCCTCGCTGCCTGCGCGTTGACAGACGCTTGCGGCACCGGAGGCCACCACCTGACACGCCCCTGACGGGCGGCGAGGCGGGCCGGGGCTGCCAGGCGCGGGGCCGCACTGCCACGCTGGCAGTGGGCTCGCCAGCCGCGCGCGGCGCATGTACACTTTCGCGCCATGCCCGCCTGCACCCTGCACGAACTCCTCGGCCAGCCGCGCGCATCCGAATTCCTGCGCGGCGTGGTGGCCCGCGGCCGTTACGCCAACGCCTACCTGTTCCATGGCGCACCGGGTGTCGGCAAGGGCACCGCCGCGCTGGCGTTCGCGCGCGCGATCCTGTGTCACAGCGCCGCGAAGGCGAAAACGAACGCCCCGGGCCTGTTCGAGGCCGGCGCCGATGCGGCCGCGGGGGCCGCACGAGGCGCCGACGACGCCTGCGACCACTGCGAGGCGTGCGCCAAGGCGGCGGCGCTGCAGCACCCGGACCTGAAGTTCCTGTTCCCCGTGTCGGGCGAAGAGCGCCAGCTCGACAACACCGTGGCCGAGACCATCGCCGCGTGGCGTGAGGATCCGTTCTTCGTCTTCACCTACGAGCGCGCCGCCTCGATCCGCCTGTCGCTCACGCGCGAGCTGCTGCGCGAGCTGGCCTACAAGCCGTTCGAGGCCGAGCACCGCGTCGTCGTGGTGCGCGACGCCGACCGCATGCGCGAGGATCAGTATTCGGCGATGCTCAAGTCGATCGAGGAGCCCGGCGACACCACGGTGTGGGTCCTCACCAGCGCGCGGCTCGCGCGCATCCCGGCGACCATTCGCTCGCGCTGTCAGGGCGTGCGCTTCGCGCCGCTCGCCGAGGATCTGGTGATCGAGTTCCTGCAATCGCAGGTCGGCGTGCCGGGCAGGGAGGCACGCATGCTGGCGGCGCTCTCGGCGGGCTCGCTGGCGAAGGCGCTCGCGCTGCGCGACGAGGATCCCATCGAGATCCGCAACCAGTCGCTCGCGATGCTCGAGCCCGCGGCGCGCGGCGAGACCGCGGCGCTCTGGAAGGCGGCGCAGTCGTTCACCCGCTTCGGCCGGGCCGGCCGCGAGACGCTTCGACAGATGGTCGAGTTCCAGCAGCTCTGGCTGCGCGACCTGCTGCGCGCGAGCTGCGGCGCGCCGCGCGAGTCGCTCGTCAACCGCGACCGCGAGGCCGAGGTCCGCCGCCAGGCCGAGCGCCTGAGCCCCGGGGAGATCCGCCGCCGCCTGATGGTGCTGGAGGAGATGGTGCGCGCGATCGACGGCAACGTGACGCCCGAGCTGGCGCTGTTCTCCGGCATGTCGCGCGTCGCCGGCACGCGCTTCGACGAACTGGACTGGCCGAAACATTCGACGGCGAGGTGGTCGTACTGAGACGTTCTGCCGTGCGCACCCTTCTGATCGTCGCCGCGCTCGCCGTGCTCGCGCCGCAGGCCCGCGCGGCAACGTCCGGGCGTCGCGCGCAGCACGCGACCCTCGAACCGCAGGCGCGCTCGCTGTGGAACCCCGCGCACCGCGCGCCGTTGCTGCCCCCCGACGCGCCCGACTGGACCGCCGTCACGCTCGACGGCGACACCCTGTCGATGCGCGCGATGCGCGGCGAGGTCGTCGTGCTCGACTTCTGGGGCACGTGGTGCCCGCCGTGCGTCGCATGGCTGTCGCGGCTGCAGAGGCTCGAGCAACGCTACGCCGGGCGCCCCGTGCGGTTCGTCACGGTGAACGTCGAATCGATCCGCCCGCGCGAGCGTCAGGTCGAGTACGTGCGCCGCTTCATGGCGCAGCGCCACTTCGACCTGACGGTGATCCCCGACGCCGACAGCACCATCGTGCGCGCGCACCAGATCCAGATCTATCCGACCGTGATGGTGGTCGACGCCGACGGCCGGATCCGCTACGCGAACTCGGGCGCGTCGGACGAGACGGAGCAGAGCCTGACGGCGGAGCTGGACGGGCTGGTGGGGACGCCGCGGCGTCTTCGATAGGCGACCCGCGGGCGCGGGACGGGCGTGAAGCCCCGACCCCGCGCTGCGATGCATGGCTACGGCCGCGGCTTCTCCGGCACGACGATCGTATAGCACGCACGTCCCGCCGGATGGCGCCAGAAGTCGCCGTACACGCCGCGGGCGCGGGCCTCGTCCTCCGACGACTTTCGCTCGAACGTCGCGCACAGTTCGTAATGCCGCGGTTCGAGCACGCGATATTCGTACGGCGCGCCCGTCACCGGATCGCGCAGATCGGGCACGCGGGTTCCGGGGTTCGGGCCGCGTAGCGTGCCCAGACTGTCCGGAAGAACGCCGAAATCGGAGTAGTGCCGGTTCACGGCGTTCTGGATCTCCTGGAGCTCCTGCGCGCGACGGTCGTCGATCGCGTACGAGCGCGCCACCACCGGCGAGCCCGCCATCCACAGGCCCAGCACCGCCACCAGCGGCACCGCGACGGCGGCCGCCCGCGCGATCCAGCCCGTCCACGGCGCGGGCGGCGGCCCCTCGGCCTCGTCGCTGCGCATGCGCGCGAAGTAGTGGCCGAATACCATGCCGGCGATCGCGAAGACCACCGCGCACTTCAGCACGAAGCGCGCCGCCAGCTCGCCCGACAGCAGCTGGGTGACGACCACGACCAGATCCCCGATCAGCACCAGCGCGGCGAGGAACAGCGTGAGCCAGGTGAGCCAGCGCCGGATGCCCGAGGCGCGCTTCTCGGGCTCGCGCGCAATCAGCCCGCCGATGTGGCGCGCGACCAGCGCGAACACCG
Source organism: Candidatus Eiseniibacteriota bacterium (assembly GCA_963744995.1). Classification (GTDB taxonomy): domain Bacteria; phylum Eisenbacteria; class RBG-16-71-46; order RBG-16-71-46; family RBG-16-71-46; genus CAVUWA01. Next base: position 405,279 of record CAVUWA010000011.1, on the reverse strand, counting down.
GGAAAGCGATCAGCAACGCCGCGGTCGACGCGCGCACCCCCTGGAGTCCCGCAGACCAGCGCGCATAGAAGGCCGGATCCGGGAACCACCGCTCGATCCCGGTGAACAGCAGCGCGCCGACGTGGAACGCCACCACGTACAGCGTGGCGAACATGACGAGATACAGGAACGCCTCGCGCGCGCTGGTCTGCACGCGGCGCTTTGGCGCGGGCACGCCGAACGTGGTGTCGTGCCACGCGGCGAGCGCAGCCTCGATCTCGGCCGCGGGCCAGCCGGCGGCGCCGAGCGCGTCCCGAATCTGCTCACGGGTCGCGCCGCGCGCCAGCGCATCACGGACGAATGCGTCGAGGCGATCGCTCATGGGCGCACTGTATACGAAACGCCGAGCGCCGCGCCCCACTGAGCGCGATTGCCGCTGTGGCCGAGCCGGGTCGAAACGTCGAGCGACAGCCCGCTGTCGTCGAGGTGCTCGATCCGCAGCGCCAGCCCGGCGCCCTCGTACGGGCCTCCCGCCCCCAGGCCGCCGTGCATGATCCAGTGCGGATCGTCACGCAGCGGGCCGCCCAGCAGCGCGGTGAAGTATCCGCCGCTGGAGGCCAGCGGAACGCCCTCCATCCATTGAATGTCGAAGTGGTTCGCCCGCGGGTACCCGACGCGCAGGTGCGCGCTCAGGTCGTTCATCGGATGATCCAGCTGCTCGCGCGCGTGCTCGCCGGCGGTGATGAACTCGTTCCGATGGAAGACCCAGCCGACTCCGAATCCGCCTTCCGGGCGCTCGATCGAGGCGTACGGATTGACGTAGGCGTTGTCGACGACGGCATCCACGGGCACCCCCTGGAAGCGGGACGTGTCCTCCGGCATGCCGATCCGATGCCGGACCCGCCCGCCGCGCACGCCGAGCACGAGCGGCCCCTCGCCGATGCGATGCTCGAGCGAGACGCCCACGTCCTCGAACCGCGCGGGGACGGTGTCGATGACCTCTCCCTCGCAGCCGCGCGCGACGAAAGCGTACGAGCCGCCGCCGCCGGCCACGTGGACGCGGGTGACCCCGGCGTAGCCTCCGCTGCTGTCCACCGGAACCTCCACGGCGACCGGCATCAGGGCGCCGATCAGGCCGAGACATGCGAACCGGGCGTTCATGGCGCCTCCGGAGTGGCGGCCTCTCGGTGCGGGGGGGCCTGCCGGCAAAGGCGCGATTCCGCCCCGGGACGGGCCACCCGCCGGGGCCGCCGGGCGCAGGTGGCCCCGGGGCCACCCGCCCCCGGCTGAAATCCCACCCCCCCTGCGCTATCCTTGGGCCGATTCCGACCCCGGATGGATCTCGCGACGCCGATCGGCGCCGGAGCGCCGGGGCTGCTCATAGCCGGACCGCGTGCCCGCTTCGCACCCTCGCTTCCCACGGCACCCGGGACCGGATCGTCTCCGTCTCAGAATCGCCGGCCCCCGCCGGCGTCCGCGCGGCGCCACGACCGCGCATACAGGTGTCCCATGGCAGAGATCATTCAGGTCGCCCTGCGCGGGTCGCAGAAGGGCTTCTACCTGAACTCGCGCAGCCTGTGGCTGCGCCTGCGCGACCCGGTCATCCTCCAGAACGAGCACGGCGAACAGTTCGGCCGCGTGCACCTCAAGGACCCGAAGCTGGTCGAGCTCAAGCGTCCCGGCAACGTGACGCGCGAAATCCTGCGCAAGGCCACCGAGGAGGACCTCGATCAGGACGACCGGAACCGGCGGATCGAGAAGGACGCCCTGGTCTACTGCCGGGAACGGATCGAGTTGCGCGAGCTGAAGATGGAGCTGGTCGAGGCCGAGATGGGATTCAACGGCCGCCGGCTCACGATCTACTTCTCGGCCGAGCGGCGCGTGGACTTCCGCGAGCTGGTGAAGGACCTGGCCTCGCGTTTCCAGTGCCGCATCGAGCTGCGCCAGATCGGCGTCCGCGACCAGGCCAAGCGGCTCGACGGCTGCGGCCCGTGCGGGCGCGCGTTCTGCTGCTCGACCTGGCTGCAGGACTTCCATCCGGTGACGCTCAAGATGGCGCGCGAGCAGCAGCTGTCGCTCAACCCGAGCAAAATCTCGGGCGCCTGCGGGCGGCTGATGTGCTGTCTTTCCTACGAGCTGAGCCTGTATCGTGACTCCGCCGAGAAAATGCCGCCGGTCGGGGCCAAGCTCAAGACCGGCCAGGGCGTGTGCACGGTGATCCGCACGGAGTTCTACCAGGACGCGGTATGGATCAGGGACGACGAGGGTGGCGTGCACCGGGTGGCCTACGCCGACCTGCCGCCGGGGCCGTACCACAAGTGCGGCGACTGCAACTGCGGGAAGAAGAAGGGCAAGGGGCAGGCTTGAATGGTCCGTTGGTCGCCACGGCTCATTTCATCCAACAAACCGCTTGAGATTTATTTCTGGATGGGGTCCTAATCTCCTCCTGTTGTCGTGATGTGTGCGATGACGGTTGCAAGTTGGCTTAGCAGGATTTAATCCTGCTTGGTCGCCACTCAACCACGAGGAGAAGCGCCATGACCCCCCTGTTTGGTGCGCCGCTGCCCGCTCCCACATCTCCGACGGATCGGGCCGGCACCGGAGGACGGTTTTTTCGCTCGTTGATCCTCACGCTGTTCGTCGCTTCCATGCTGGCGGGCGCTCGCACGCCGCTCGCGCAGGCGCAGGGTGCCTGGACGCAGACGCAATTCATGATCGGAACCTTCGTGGACCCCCACACGCCCGACGGCGTGCTCTCGCCCGCGCAGAACGCCGCGGCCCTGCACATCAATCTGATGACCGGCGTCCCGATCTCGGGTGGGGCGGGCCTGTATCCCAAGCTCGACGCCGCTGCGGCAACGGGAATGGTGGCGCTCGCGAGCGATGGGAGCTTCTCGGGTCAGCAGGCGTACCGCAGGCCGTACACGCCTTCCGCCGGCGAGGCCGTGTTCGTCAACTACCGGAGTCTCTCGCCCGAGCGCAACGCCGCGCTCGAGGGCTACATGCTCTGGGACGAGCCGCTCTTCGATTCACCCGACACCTGGAATGACATCAAGGACTGGACCGGGGCGATGCACGACGAGGACGTCGCCCGCAACGACGGTCGCTACAGGGCCGTCTACGTCAACATGCATTCCGGCTGCAACAATCCCGGCGATCCGAACTGCTACCCGGCCTATCTCGACAGCGTGCTCAACGACCCCGACCCGAATCGCCGGCCGGACGTGTCGGGAACGGATCTGTACCCGTTCAACACCAGCACCCCCTACACCACGGGAAACTACTTCCGCCCGATGAAGCTGCTGCGTCAGGCGCTGGGATCGCGCCCCTTCTGGATCATCAGCAAGATGGACGAGGGCATCGTCGGCAGCAGCTCGCTGCCTCCGGATGCCAACCAGCTTCGCTTCATGACGTTCGGCCCGGTCGCGGCGGGTGCGAAGGGAATCATCTGGTTCACCTATCGCAACGACTGCGCTTGGGGGTTCTGCTGGTACGACGCGATGATGAACGAGGGCGAGATCCCGACCTACAAGACGGACCTGGTCCGGCCGATCGATCGCTACCTGCGCAACGTTCTCGGGCCGGTGGTGATGTCGAGCGACCACCTCGGCCTGTTCCACCAGAGCACCACCCCGACGGGCAGCATCGACGTCGATGCCTCCACGGACCTGCTCTCGACCGGCGGTGTCGGCATGCCGGTCCTCTCGCTCGGCAACGACAACCTGGCCGTGGGCATCTTTCGGCCGCAGGCGGCGCCCGACGAGTACTATCTGCTCGTCATCAACAAGTCCCTGTTCCCGGCGAGCGGCACCGTCACGCTGGCTCAGGCCTACGCGGTGACGCGCGCGCCGAGCGTCGTCGGCTACGTCGGCGGAACGAGCTACACCCCCGTGACCAGCGGCTCTACGTTCCCCGTCTCGCTGGCCGGTGGCGAAGGCCAGCTGTTCCGGCTCACGACCACGGCGACGCTCGACTACGCGGTCAGCATCTCGGCCGGAGCGGACCGCTGGCTCCCGGGGCAGAGCCGGAGCGTCCAGTGGACGGACTTCGGCTCGCCCGCGGACGTCGAGATCTACCCTGATCCGCAGTTCGGCACCACGGACATCAGCGGACCTCATGCCGTCGCGGCCAGCGGCGTGCTCGGGGGCCAGGCCCTCATCACGATGCCGAACATCGGCAGCAACCGGGCGCGCCTGGTCGTTCGCTCGCTGGGCACCGACGGTGTCAGCCGCTCCGTCGTCCACGACCAGGTGATCTCGACGGCCACGTTCAACCAGCAGACATCGACCTTCCAGCTGGTGGGGCCTTCGGAACGAATCTCGCAGCCGGCGCTCGTGATCCGGTCCAGCGGACAGCACGTGCTCGCCTATCGAGGCGCGTATGGACAGCCGATGCTGGCCAAGTACAACGGCAGCGAGTGGACCGTGGAGGAGGTTTATCCGTGGGTCGTGCAGTGGCCGCGACCGCTCGTGGACGTAATGGGCCAGGACCACGTCGCGTACTTCAAGGTCGAAAGCGGTATGGCGGTCGACGCGTTCCGATTCGGCGGGAGCTGGGTCGAGATGCCCCTGTACGACACGGGCGCGACCGCCACGACCGGCGGGCTCCCGTCGAACACGGCGTCGATTCTCGAATCGTTCCTGGCCCCGAACGGGGACCAGTACATCATCTTCAACGCCGGGCCGGCGGGCGGGGGACAACTGAAGATCCACTACCGTGGCGCCTACGACCTGATTCCGGTCCCGTGGGGGGGCCTGCGCAGCGCCTCCAACCCCCGCTCGATCTCGGCCGCCGTCGACCCCTCCGGGGTGCTGTGGGTGGCGTTCGTGGAGGACGCCGGCGCCACGAAGGCGATCCGCGTGATGAAGTACTTCGTGTCGTCCGAGACAGTCTCGCTTTCGATGACCGGAAACTTCGAACACGTGGCGCTGCTGCTGGATTCGGCCGGAAAGCCCCGGATCGCATACTCGGAGGTCACGGGTTCCGACGGATCCACCACGCTGTTCTATCGCCAGTACGACACGAGCTGGCAGGCGCCCGTCACGGTCGACGCGACGCCGGGCACCATCGACGGCGTCGCCATGACCTGGAACGGATCCAATGCCACGATCGCGTACACGGGCAACGGTCTCGCGAGGCAGGCGATGCAGAGCGGGGCGAACTGGAACGTCCTCCCGGTGGAAGCGGTCAGCGACGCAGTCGGACCGATCCAGGTGGGATACAACGGCACCACCTCCCGGTGGATCGCCTACGGCCTGCCGGCGGCGGGCGGCGTGCGCGTCGTGGCTCCGCCGCAGGGAGGCGGGGGGGCGCCCTGTCAGCCGTGCGATCCCTGCGATCCCTGTCCGATCCTTCCTGCGATCACGCTGCAGACCCCCAACCCGCTCACGTCCGGCGAAACCATCGCCTTCGATCTCCGGCTGCCCAGGGACGCGACGTTCGAAGCGCACCTGGTCGACGTCGCCGGCCGCCGGGTCGCCGAGGGCATGAAGGTCGGCCTGGCCGCCGGGAACCACCGGCAGACCATGCGCCTCACCGGCGTCCGGCCCGGCATCTACTTCATTCGCTATCGGATCGGATCGGAGCCGTTCCGGACCTCCCGGGTGGTGCTGCTGCGCTGAGATCGAACGATCCGCGCAGCCCGGACGGCCCCCTCTTCTTCGAGGGGGCCGTCCTGCTGTGAGGCGGCCCCGGCGGCCGCATGCACTGGACAAACCGCCTATACTGCTCAGCTTCAAAGGGGGCTTCTTGTCCGAGCGCTTCTACATCACCACCGCGATCGACTACGCCAACGGCCCGCCGCATCTGGGCCACGCCTACGAGAAGGTGCTGGCCGACGCGCTCGCGCGCTTTCACCGCCAGCAGGGCCATGACACGTTCTACCTGACCGGCACCGACGAGCACGGCCAGAAGATCGCGCAGGCCGCGGCGGCCGCGGGCGAAGAGCCGGCGGCGTTCGTGAAGCAGATCGCGGAGCGCTTCAAGGACGCCTGGCGCGAGCTGCGCGTGGAGTACGACCGCTTCATCCGCACCACCGACCCCGCGCACGAGGAGGCGGTGCGCGAGCTCTACCGGCGGCTCAAGAAGGCGAAGAGCCCGAAGACCGGCCGGCCGGCGCTGTTCGAGAAGGACTACGAAGGGCTCTACTGCGACGGCTGCGAAGAATTCAAGCAGGAGAAGGACCTCGACGAACAGGGCCGCTGTCCGATCCACCTCCGCCCGGTGAAGAAGGTGCACGAGACCAACTGGTTCCTGCGCATGTCGGAGTACGACGACGCGTTGCTCGCGCACATCGAGAAGCATCCGGAGTTCATCCAGCCCGACTACCGCCGCAACGAGGTGGTGAACGTCATCAGGGGCGGTCTGCTGGACGTCAGCATGACGCGCCGCAACGTGCCGTGGGGCGTGGTGCTGCCGGCCGACGTCATCGGCGACGAGGGCCACACCGCGTACGTCTGGGGCGACGCGCTGCTCAACTACCTGACCGCGATCGGCTGGCCCGACCCGCGCCACACCGACTGGTGGCTCGCGCCCGCGGGCGAGGCCGGCGGACCCGGCGCCGCGCGCGAGGACGAGTTCGCCGCGCTGCAGGGCAAAGGCGCGCCCGGCGAACCGTGGACCCCCGCGTCGCCGCCGCGCGTCACCAACGCGTTCCACCTGATCGGCAAGGACATCAGCCGCTTCCATTGCATCATCTGGCCGACCGTGCTGCTCGCCGCCGGCGCGCCGCTGCCGCGCCAGGTCTACGTGCACGGCTTCATCCTCGCGAAGGGCGAGAAGCTCTCCAAGTCGCTCGGCACGCGCATCGACCCGGTCGAGATGGGCGCCCTCTACGGCGTGGACGCGCTACGCTTCTACATCCTGCACGCCATCACCACCGGCCGCGACGGCGAGTTCACGCTCGAGCAGTTCGTCGAGCACTGCAACACGCAACTCGCGAACAACCTCGGCAACCTCGCGAGCCGCACCGTGCAGATGGTGCACAAGTACTTCGAAGGCCGGACGCCCGATACGTTCGACCCGGCGTCGCTCGCCGACCCCGACGCGCGCGCGGCGCTCGATGCGCTGATCGCCGCAGCCGACGAATCGTCGCGCACCGTGCCCCGGGGCTTCCGGGATCTCAGGATCCATGAAGCGCTCGCCGAAGCATGGAAGCCCGTCGAGCGCGCGAACGAGTTCATCGAGCGCGTGAAACCCTGGGCGCTGGCGAAGGACGCGTCGCGTCGCGCCGAGCTGGCGACCGCGCTCAACGCCCTCGTCGAAACGCTGCGCCTCGTCGCCATCTGGTCGTGGCCCGCGATTCCGACCAGGAGCGAAGCTCTCTGGCGCATGCTCGCGCTCGCGGGCACGCCCGCGGACCAGCGCGGCGATGCGGCGCGGCCCCGGTTCGGGGCCCCGTCACCGCCACGGCGGCTTGGCGAGCGTGAAAGCCTGTTCCCGCGCCTCGAAATCCAGGCCGAGGCGAAGTGATCGACACCCACTGCCATCTCGCCGACAGGCGCTTCGACAAGGATCGCGATGCCGTGTTCGCGCGCGCCTTCGATGCCGGTGTGCGGCACGTGATCGAGATCGCCTACGCGCCGGAGATCGTGTCCAGAGCCCACGCGCTCGCCGCCGCGCATCCCAACCTGTTCCTCGCCGTCGGCGTTCACCCCAGCGAATCCGCGCGCGTCGGCGACGACTACCTCGCGACCCTGCGCGACCATGCCCGGCATCCGCGTGTGGTGGCGATCGGCGAGACCGGCCTCGACTTCTACCGTGACTACGCGCCCCGCGCCGATCAGGAGAAGTGGTTCCGCGCGCAGATCGCACTCGCCGACGAGCTCGGGCTGCCCGTCGTGATCCACCAGCGCGCGGCGCTCGAGGACACGCTCGCGATCCTCGAAGAGACGCGCCCCGCGGCCGGCGGCGTGCTGCACTGCTTCGACGACGACGCCCGGGCGGTCGCGCGCGCGCAGGCGCTCGGCTTCAAGCTCGGCCTTGGCGGCGTGCTCACCTACGGGCACGCGGAACTGGAAGCCGCCGTGCGCGAGGCGCCCGCGGAGATGCTGATGCTCGAAACCGACGCCCCGTACCTCGAGCCCGAGCCGCGCTCGCTGCGGCGCAACGAGCCCGCGCTGCTGCCGCGGGTCGTGAAGCGCCTGTGCGAGCTGCGCGGCTGGACTGCGGCCGAGGCGGTGCGGGTCACCACGGAAAACGCAAAGGCCCTGTTCCGGCTGCCGATCGGCGCCGGAACGCTGCCTCACGGAACCGCCTGAACGGCGTCGCGCGCCCGTTTCCCGGCCGCGCCGCACCGCCCGCCGGCGGCACACTGGAGACACACACGTGGAAGGAAGAGCTTCGACGCTCGCCCTGTGGGCGCTCGCCATCGCCGTCGTGGCCGGCGGCTGGTTCATCGGCGACGGCTTCGCACGCGCGCGACTCGGCGACCGCTTCGTCACCGTGAAGGGCGTCTCCGAGCGCGAGGTGGATGCCGATCTCGCCCTGTGGCCGCTGTCCTACGTCGCCACCAGCGACGACCTCGGCCAGGCCCAGGCGAAGATCGAGTCCAGCCGCCGCAAGGTGATGCGGTTCCTGTACGCGCAGGCCATCGACACCAGCCAGGTCGAGCTTCAGGATCTGCAGGTCGCCGACCGCCTGGCGAACCCTTACGGTCAGCAGGGCAACACCACGAGCCGCTACATCATCACGCAGCGCCTGATGGTGCGTTCCTCGGATCCGTCGGTCGTGCTCGCCGCGCACCAGAAGGTGGGCGCGCTGGTCGAAGCCGGCGTGGTGCTCGGCTCCGGCACGGGCTACGGCGACAACACGCCGACGTTCCTGTTCACGCGGCTCAACGACCTGAAGCCCGAGATGATCGCCGAGGCGACCGGGCGCGCGCGCGAGGCGGCGGCGCAGTTCGCGAAGGATTCGAGGAGCCGGCTCGGCGGCATCCGCCGCGCCAATCAGGGCGTCTTCGTGATCCTGCCGCGCGATCAGGCCCCGGGCATCCAGGAAGAGCGCCAGCTGCACAAAGTGCTTCGGGTCGTGACGACCGTCGACTACTACCTCAAGGGCTAGACGCGGCCGGCCCGCGGGGCCGCCGCCGTGGCCGGGGGCCGCCCCCCCCGGCGTCCGCACCGCGGCCGGCCCGCGCGCTGCTCAAGCGGCCGCCCGGACCCGCCGATAACCCGCGAACCATGCTGGACCCCGGGACCGACATCACGCTGCCCTGGCCCATGGCGTTCGCCGTCGTCCTCGGCTGCATCACCCTCGCGGTGCTCTTCGCGCGTGCGTATGCACGACGCGAGCGACGGCGCGTGCGGCAACGGGCTCAGGACCTCGCGCGCGAGTTCGCCTCGTACGTGGACGGCCGCCGCGCGCTGCACGAGCTGCGCGAGGCCATCGACGACGTGCCCTCCGGAACGTTCTGGAGCGCGCTCGAGCCGTTCGCGGCCCGCCTGGCGCGACCCGAGTGGCTGCGGCTGTCGAAGGCGCTCGCCTCGAGCCGCCACATCGCGAGCGAGCGCCGTGCGCTGCGCGACGACTCACCGTGGCGGGGCGAGCTGGCGGCGCGCCGCCTCTCTCTGGTGCGCGCCCAGGCCTCGCGCCGCGCGCTGCGCCGCGCGCTGGTCGGCGGTCCCGAGATCCTCAGCTTTGCCTGCGCCCGCTCGCTCGCGCGCTACGGCGATCTGCGCGCGCTCGCCTGGCTGCTCGAGCATCCCGAGCGACTGCGCCGGCGCTCGATGAAGCAGTGGAGCGCGCTGCTCACCGCGTTCGGCCCCGGAGCGTTCACGCTGCTGGTCGAGGCGCTCGACGGTCTTCAGGACGCGCCGCGGCTCGAGCGGGCGATCGTCGAGGCGCTCGGCCACATCGGCGACGTCGCCGCCGCGGCGCACCTCGAGCGGCGTCTGACCGCCGCGTCGATGGACATGCGCGTCTCGGCCGCGCGTGCGCTCGGCCGCATGCACGCCGCGCACTGCGTCAACGGCCTCATGGCGGCGCTCAAGGATCGTGCGTGGCAGGTCCGTGCGCAGGCGGCGTGGGCGCTCGGCCGCGCGAAGGTGCCGGTGGCCGTCTACGCGCTCACCGGCCGGCTCACCGACGAGTCCTGGTGGGTCAGGCGGCACGCCGCCTACGCGCTGGCCGAGCTCGGCGCCGAAGGCCTCGAAGCGCTGCGCCACGCCGCCGAGCGTTCCGAAGACCGTTACGCGCGCGACATCGCGAAGGAAGTCCTCGAAGGCGGCGCGATTCGCTCGGTGGCCTAGCCGCCGCCTTTCACCTCGGCGGCCCGCCCCCTACACTGCGGGCATGTGTGCCCGCCCGAAGTCGCCCACCTCGCCCCGCGTTTCCCGCTACGTCCGCCGCCGCGCCGATCAGGAGGGCAGCGAGCTCGCGCGCGTGCGGGACCGGCTCGCCGAGCACGGGCTCTCGCCGCGCAAGCGCTTCGGGCAGAACTTCATGGTGCGTGACGACATCGCCGACCGGATCGTCGAGCACTGTCATCTGCGCCCCGATGACGTGGTCGTCGAAATCGGCCCGGGCGCGGGGGCGCTCACCCCGCGCATCGCGAGCCGCGTGCGGCACCTGATCGCGGTCGAGAAGGATCGCGGCCTGGTCGAGCTGCTGCAGGAGTCCCTGCAGGGATTTCCGCGCATCGAGATCGTGTCCGGCGACTTCCTCGAGTTCGACCTCGCCGCCGCGGCGCACGCGGCCGGCGTCGAGAAGCTCGCGATCGTCGGCAACATTCCGTACAACATCACGACGCCGATCATCGAACACATCTTCGCGCACCAGAGCGTGATACGCAGCGCGGTGCTGCTCGTGCAGAAGGAGTACGCCGACCGGCTCGCCGCCGCGGCCGGGACGCCGGCCTACGGCAGCCTCACGCTGTTTGCGCGCTACCACGCGCTGCTCGAACCGATGATGACGATCAAGTCGTCGGCGTTCTGGCCGCGCCCCGACGTGGACAGCATGCTGGTGCGGTTCTTCGTGCGCGACCATCCACCGGTCGAGACACCGAGCGAGGCGCTGCTGTTCCGCATCATCCGCGGCTCGTTCCACATGCGGCGCAAGCAGCTGATGAACACGCTGGCCGAATCCCTGGGCCTCGCGAAGGACAAGGTCGAGCGCCTGTGCCGCCACGCCGCCATCGCCCCGCAGCGCCGGGGCGAAACGCTCACGCTCGAGGAGTTCGCGCGCCTGGCGCGCGCCGCGGCGGATTACGTGGAGGTTTGAGCGAGGGGCGCCCCCGGACCGCGGCGGGCGCGCCCGCGCCCCGGTTACATCCGCGCGCCTTCCGGCTCCACGAACTTGTAGCCCACCTTGTGGACCGCGACGATGAACGGCTGGTCGAATCCGGCGCCGAGCTTCGAGCGCAGGTTCGACACGTGGGTGTCCACGGTGCGCGTCGTCACGCCGAGCTCTTCGTCCACGCCCCAGATCTCTTCGAGCAGTTCCTCGCGCGACACGGTGCGCCCGCGATGCTCGATCAGATACTTGAGCAGCTCGAATTCCTTGAACGACAGGGCGACCTGCGTGCCCGCCTTGTAGACTTCGCGCGCCTCGAACTTCACCTCGACGTCGCCGAATGAATACACCGTCGGACCGGGCGCCGGCGCGCCGCTCGGGCCGCGCTGGGCAAGACGCTTCACGCGCGCCATCAGCTCCTTGATGCCGAAGGGCTTGGTCACGTAGTCGTCCGCGCCGAGGTCGAAGCCCTTGAGCACGTCGGCCTCGAAGTTGCGCGCCGTCATCACCAGCACCGGGATGTCGCGGTGCCGCTGGCGCAGCTCCTTGAGCACGGTGAACCCGTCCTTCTCCGGAAGCATGATGTCGAGCACGACCACGTCGGGCTTCTGCTTGAGGGCCATGCGCAGGCCCTCCTGTCCGGTCTTCGCCGTCATGACTTCGTAACCTTCGTACTTGAAGTTGTGGGCGAGACCCTCGAGCAGGCCCTCCTCGTCCTCAACGATCAACACGCGTTTCATGTGGATTCTCCTGGAGTCGACCTCAATGAGCCGGCCTGAAGTGTCGGCTCCTGCCTGGGCGTCTCCATCACCGCCACCGGCAGAATCAAAGTGAACGTACTGCCCTGACCTTCCGTACTGGTCACTTCGACGCGCCCGCCGTGGGCACGCATGATCTGATCCACGAGCGAAAGTCCGAGCCCGGCGCCCTTGACGTCGTGCACGAGCCCGGTCTGCACCCGCACGAACTTCTCGAAGATCCGTTTCTGGTCCGCGGACGAGATGCCGATCCCGTGGTCCGACACGGCGATCCGGACGTCCCCGCCGCGCGTCCCGGTCTCCACCTGCACCTCGCGGCGCTCCTTAGAGTACTTGATCGCGTTGTCGAGCAGGTTGAGCACGCAATGGGACAGCGCCCGCGGGTCCGCCTGCACCGGCGGCAGGGCGGGCGCGACGTGCGATTCGACGCGGAAACCGAGGCTTTCGAAGCGCGGCGCCAGCGTCTCCAGCGCGTCGCGGACCACGTCGTTCGCATCCACCCGGGTCATCTTCAATGCCCGCTGGCCCGCTTCGAGCTTGGCGAAGTCGAGAATGTTGTCCACGAGCTGCGACAGCCGCTGCGTCTCGCGGCCGATCGACTGGATGAATTTCTGCGACTCCTCCGGCGTGCGGAAGCGCCCCAGCTCGAGCGTCTCGACCGCGAGCCGGATCAGCGCGATCGGGGTCTTGAGCTCGTGGGTCACGTTCGAGACGAAGCCGGCCTTGAGCTGCGCCAGCTCGAGCTGCCGGGTGATGTAGCGCAGCCCGAACACGGTGGCGAGCAGGATCGCCATCGCCATCGCCGCGATGAACGCCATCTGGATCAGCGCATAGCGCTCGGTCCACACCACGGGGGCGTCGCTCGTCGCGGCCACCTGCACGGTATAGCCCTCGAACGGACCGGTCAGCTGCGCCGTCCGGGCGGTGCGCCGGCTCTCCGGGTCGCGCACCCGCGCCAGCCGCTCGCCGGACGGACCGAGCAGCGCGACGCTCAGCCGGCGCGTGGATTCGATGCCGCCGTACATGCGCGGATTCGACGGCAGCCGTTCGCGCACCACGTCCTCGAGGTGCGCTTCGAGGAATTCGCGGGCGTTGATCCACCAGCCGCCGGCGCCGATGATCCGCCCCTCGCCGTCGCGCAGCAGCACGCCCGCGAAGTATTCCTTCGGCCGCGTCGGGCCGCCGGGTGCGTAGATCAGGGGCTGCGATTCGACGATGAGCAGCGTGTAGTCGTTGAGCTCGGAGATCGAGACGAAGTGCGGTCCGTCGAACTCGCCGCTGCCGTCCGCGAGCGCCGCCATGATGTCGCCGATCGAGCCGTTGATCCGCGCCGCGTTCTCGGCCGGGCGCACGGCCGAGCGCAGGTGGATCATCAGCTCCTGCTCGTAGGCGGCGACGACCTGGTGCGCCAGGTAGGAGTTGTAGCGCATCGTGTCCCGTTCGACGGCGCGCGCAACGCGCAGCGTGAGCGCGATGCCCAGCCCCGCCAGCAGCAGGGCAGGCAGGCCCACGCCGAGCGCGACCAGCGGAATGATGCGTCTGGTGATCGGCGACTCCGCCATGCAGGGACCCTAGACCGGTGTCATAGCCGTGGCAATGCGCCGCCACGGCCCCCTCGCCCCATAGAAAAGGACCGGCCCGAACGAAGCGAACGGGCCGGCCCCTCGCCCTGGAAGTTGTGGGGCGTTCAGCTCTTCACGGTCTGGACGCCGCTGTACTCCTGCAGCGCCTTCACGACCGTGGGATCTTCCGACGTCACGAGCGTCAGCGACCCGCCCTCGATATTCACGACTTCGCGATGGAGCTTGCCGCTCGCCATCGCGCCGCGCATCGCCCTGCACCCGTCGCAGAGCGGCACGTCGCCGCCCGTCGAAGCGATCTCGGCGATGCGGTCGTTGCGGCGATGCACCGCGGCCTGGACCGCGTGCGCCTGGTTCTCGACGCTCGCCGTGTAGACGAACATCACGCCGTTCTTGAGCGGCACGACCTGCGTCACGGCGCCCGCCTTGGCGAGCCGTTCGTCGCACGACGCGTACTCGTCACAGATCGCGCACCCGGTCCTGGTCGCCATGGTGCTCGCGCCGTGATTGTGCGGGCAGCTGGCGCCGCCGGTCGCGACCGCGTCGACCTTGCCCGCGCCGGCGTACACCGCGGCGGAGGCCTTCGAGATCGCGCAGCCTTCGCTGACGGCCGTCGCGCCGCTGGCCTTCATGCCGGCGCAGTGGTCGGCCGCTGCGCCGTTCGCGTGCTGGCAGACCCCCGAGGCGCTGGCCGCCATCGCGGAGGTGGTCGAGGTGACGCAGGAGCTCGAAGCCCCGGCGGCGACCGCCGCCGATTTCGACGTCGAGCAGGCGCCGTGCGCGTCGGCGGTGACGTTCGCGCCGTGGGTGTAAGGGCACTGGCCCTTCACCTCGGCGGTGACGTTGGCGCCGTGGGCATACGGACACTCGCCCTTCGCGGCCGCAGCGGTCGTGGCGGACGCGGTCGTGGTCTTCGAATGGTCGCAGGCGAACGAGACGACGGCCCACGTTCCGGCGAGCGCGGTGATCGCGAGCGCGGTGATGGTCAGACGACGGTTCATGTCAGGCACCTCCAGGGCAGGTCGAGCGGAACGTGTGGCCACACGTTCCGACGGGGATAGATATCGGCCTGATCGGTGTAAATCCTGTCACCGGCTCCACAAAGCGGTGTCACTGAAGTGCAAAAAGCCCCGACCCGCGAGCTGCGGCCGGAGGCCGTGTCACCTTTTCCTCAATTCGTCGCGGTCCCACGGCATTCGGCATTGTCCCATAACGACTTCCGGCGTTGACCTTTGTCGCGGCGGTCCATAACGTGCCCCCACCAACCGCCATGCCCAGACGAAAGCGATCCTCGCCGTTCTCGAAACCCCGCGCCGTGCTGCTGCTCGGTCTCGGCGCGGTGCTGCTGTTCGCCATCGGCCAGCTCATCCTGTTCGTGCGCTCGGATCGCGGCGCCGTGTTCTTCGCGAAGACCGTGGGACTCGGCGGCGAGAAGCGCGTCGCCGCGATCTTCGGCAGGGAGATCCGGGACGGTCTGCGCGCGATGAACGTCAGCCCCGACAGCATCTCCGCAACGCGCGTCGACGGCGGCAAACCCGAACGTCGCTGGCACGCGGGACTCGCGCCGGGCGCTTCGCTGCTGCAGATCAACTATGCGATCGCGCGGCGGCTCGATTCGGTGGGCGGCGAGGTGCTGTCGGGCCGCGAGCGCACGGAGTCCGACGGCACGCGCCGCCTGACGATGATCATCGGCCTCGGCCGCCGGCCCACGCACGAGCTGATCGTCACCACGCCCAGGGTGAACGCACAGAACGCCGATCGCGAGCCGGCGCGCATGGCGATCGTGATCTACGGTTTCGGCGAGGATCCCGACCACGCCGCGCCGCTGTTCGACATGCCCGTGCCCTTCGCCGCGGCGATCGTGCCCGGCGCACGCTGGAGCTCGGCCATGTTCCGCACCGCACACGACAAGCGCCGCGAAGTCGTGCTGATGCTGCCGCTCGAGCCGATCAACTATCCGAACGTGAATCCCGGGCCCGGCACGATTCTCGTCACGATGAACGAGTCGCGCGTCGCCTCGATGATGAAGCGCCATTTCGCGCAATCCGGCCCGGTGACCGCCGTAGCCAACCACATGGGCTCGCTCGCCACGCAGGACATGACGGTGATGACCTCGGTGTTCAAGGAGCTCAAGCGCCGCGACATGCCGTTCATCCACGTGAAGGCCGCGCCCGGCGCCGTGTGCCAGGACCTCGCCGCGGACATGGGGCTCGTCTACGACGAGCCCAACGCGATGTTCGACCCCGCGCGCTTCAAGAACGACCGGCGCGAACGCGAGCGCGAATGGAACGTGATCCTCGACCAGGCCCGCCGCCGCGGCCGCTACATGGTGTGGATGCCGGCGTCGGAGAGCCTGCTCGCCTGGCTCCCCGGCGCCACGAGTACCAGGGAGCTCAAGGGCGTCAATCTGGTGCCCCTGTCGGCGGTGATTCAGCGGGCGCCGCGCTAGACGCGGCGGGCGGGACTCCTCCGGCGAGGGTCGCCCCCCGCCACGGGCGCACGCACGACGCGCTCATGGCCTGAATCCCAGCCCCACCAGCATGCCCACCGCGGGGGCCATGTCGGTCCCGCTCGATACGTTCATGACGCGCAACTCCGCCGTCGGCGCGAAACGCGTCGTCCCTTCGAGGCCGAAGCCCAGCGCGACGACGGCGTGAACGTCGTGCTGCGGGCCGAGGACGCCGCTGCTGCCGTACCAGGTCAGACGATCCTGAACGCCCGCCCCGCCGGAGAGATACAGCCGCGCGCCGCCGCCCGGGTTCACGGCCATCATCTTGCCGACGACCATCAGGGTCGCCAGGTGCGCGTGCAGGACGCGTGGCCCGGTGTCGGGCGGAGGGTAGATGGCGGGCTGGAACACCGTCGGGTGACGCGCGCGGTTCGTTCCGCCGTAACCGATCTCGAGGCCGCAGCCGAGGCCCCCCTGGTCCCGGTGCACCTTCAGCACCCCGCCGAGAAACCCGGTGTCGGGCCCGGCGAGCAGGCCGCCCGTGGCCGCCAGGTAGAGGTCGCCGGCCGCGCCCGCGGGCGCGGCCGCCATGAGCCCGCAGCCGAGCCATACTGCGATGAACGCGTATCTCATGCCACACCTCACCCGGTCGGATGGAGGGGGCTTCCATCATAGTCCCGACGGCAACGCTCCCGGCACCTCAAAAGCGCCCGCGCGTGCTACATTCCGCCCGTATGCGAATGGGACAGGAGGTCCTCTCCGATCTGCGCGCCGCCCTCGGACACGAGTGGCTGATCACGAACGGCCTCGGTGGCACCGCCTCCGGCACCGTTGCGGGGGCGCACACGCGCCGCACCCACGGACTGCTCGCGGCGGTCACGCCGTGGGGGCGCACGACGACGCTGCTCTCGCAGGTGGCTGAACGCCTCCACGCGCAGGGCGCGTGGCACGCGCTCAACACCCACATCCACGCCGGGGCGGTGGCGCGACCCGGCGGCCATCAGGCGATCGAGTCGTTCCGGCTGGACCCCTGGCCGATCTGGACGTACCGCGCGGGCGAAGTGCGGATCGAGAAGTCGCTGTTCCTGATCGAAGGCCATCAGGCGGTGGCGATCTCGTACCGCCACCTCGACGGCCCGCCGGCGCGGCTCGCGGTGAGCCCGCTGGTCGTCGGTCGCGCGCTGCGGGGCCTGCGGCGCGAGGGCGCGCTGCCGGCCACCGCGACACAGAAGGTGCCGGGCCGGATCCGCATCGAGATCGAAGAGGGCCTGCCGCCGCTCACGATCTGGCACAACGGCAGCTTCATGCCGGCGAAGGTGTGGGTGCGCGAGCTGTTCTACCCGGCCGACCACGACCCGGACGGCTCGATCGAGGACGCGCTCACCCCGTGCCACATCGAGGGCACCCTCACGAGCGGCGCGGAGATGCAGATCGTGGCCTCGGCCGAGGACGACCTGTTCCGCGCGCTGGCCGCGGAAGAGCGGCTCGGCACGCCGCCGCCGCGCACGCTGCGCGACTGCGTCGCGGTGCTCGAGCGCGAGCGGCACCGCGAATGGGCCAGCTGGCATGCCACGCGAATCCGCCACGCCGACTACACCGCGCGCCAGGCGACGGTCGCGCACGGCGGGGATACCGCGCGGCGCGTGGATCCTCTCATCGGTCGCGACGACCCGTGGGCGCCGCGTCTCGCCGACGCGCTCTATGCGGCGCTCGCGCGGCGCGGACACCGCACCACGCTGCTCGCGACGCTCCCGTCGGGCGAAGAGCGCGGCGCCGACGCGCTGCGCGCGCTGCCGGCGTTGATCTCGTTCCGCGCCTTCGACGTCACGCGCCAGATCCTCGCCGGGTACGTCGAGTACCTGAACGAAGGGCTCGCGCCCCAGGCGTTCGACTCCGAGGACGGCACGCCGGTCTACGGCGATCCGCGTCCCTCGCTGTGGCTGCTCAATGCCGCGGAGCTGTACGTGCGTCGCAGCGAGGACGTCGACTTCCTCAAGCAGATCTACGCGCCGCTCGAGAGCATCGTGCAGGCGTTCCGCTCGGGCACCCGCTTCGGCGTCCACACGACGCCGGAGGGCCTGCTGTCCATGGGCGAGGGCAGCCACGCGGAGGTGCGCGCCGACACGAACGCGCTCTGGTATCACGGCCTGATCGCGATCGCGCAGATGGCGAAGCTCGTCGGCCGCCGCGAGAACGGGGCGTTCTATCTGGCCTGGGCGCGCGAGCAGCAGACGCAGTTCATCGGGAAGCTGTGGGACGATTCGCGCGGCGCGCTCTACGACGCGCTGACCCCGTCGGGGCCGCGCGCCGACACGCGCGCGAGCCATCTGCTCGCGGTGAGCCTCGCGCCGTCGCTGCTGCCGCCCGAGGCGGCGGGTCGGCTGCTCGGGCGTATCGAACGCGAGCTGCTCACCCCGTTCGGCGTGCGCGAGGCGGCGGGCCTGCCGACACTGCTGGAATGGGTCGGGCCGTTCGTGACCGCCTACCTGCGCGTCCGCGAACGCGCGCCCGAAGCGCACGCGCACATGCGCGAGTGGCTCGGCGGCCTGCGCGAAGCATGCGACCGCAGCTCGCTCGGGCACGTGCCCGAGGCGTTCGACCCCGACGGGTCGCTCGCCTACCCGCGCATCGTGGGGGACGCGGCCGCGGTGGCCGCGGCGGCCGAGCTGCTGCGCGCCTGGGTCGAAGACCTCGACCACACCCAGGTCGTGGCGCCGGCGCACGCGGGCTGAACGCGGCCGTACTTTCTCTGCGGAACCGTCCCCGCAGCGCCGCACCCGTCGTCCGAAGCCAGGTGAGCACTCCGCCCGATTGTCACCCCTCCGGGTGACACCTCGCCGTTACCGTGACGGCCCCGGCCGCGCCGCCCGCGGTGCGCCGTCGCCGTAACACGACGCGCCCCAAGGCCGCGCCCCCGTCCGTTTCCGGAGGCATGCGCCTTGCAGGGAGCAGCCGGCGAAGGCACGCGGACGTTCCCCCGCGCCTCGCCGCGACGGATCGCATCGAGTCGCCGGCTCCGTGCACGGAATAAACGCTTCCGGGGGAGCGTAGCCGCAGACATGACACCTGGTCGCCTGCATCACGGGCGCGGATTTCGCGCCCATCTGGACGCAGCACACGACGCATCGTGCACCCGCACACGCGGTGCGTCACCCGCGGTCCCGGCCGGACTTGACGCCGGCCCGGGATGCGCGGGCTCCGCGGCCACGGCGGCGACGGCCGCCGCGCCGCGTGCCGCGCGGCCGCGCCGGCTCGATCCACGCCTCTATCAGATCGCGATCCTCGCGGGACTCCTGCTGTTCGGCGTCATGCGCCTCGACTTCGCGGTCACGCCGTCGCGGATCGTGGTCGCGATCCTCGGCTGCGTCGTCACGCAGTGGGCATGCATGCGGCTCACCGGGCGCACCGGCTTCGACCCGCGCAGCCCGCTGATCTCGGCACTCGGACTCGCGATGCTGCTGCGCGTGAATTCCGACGCGGCGATGGCGCTGGCGGCGGTGGTGACGATCGCCGCCAAGTTCTTCCTCCGGGTCGGCGACAAGCACGTGTTCAACCCGACCAACTTCGGCATCATCGTGATGCTGCTGGCGGGCCTCGGCTGGGTCTCGCCGGGGCAGTGGGGCAGCGTGGCATTCTTCGCGTTCCTGCTCGCCTGCGTGGGCGGGCTCGTGGTGAACCGCGCCGCACGCAGCGACGTCACCTACGCGTTCCTCGCGAGCTACACCGGGATCGTGTTCGCCCGTGCGGCCTGGCTCGGTCTGCCGGCCGCGATTCCGCTGCACCACCTGCAGAACGGCGCGTTCCTGATCTTCACGTTCTTCATGATCTCGGACCCGCGCACCACGCCCGACTCGCGCGCGGGCCGCGTGCTGTTCGCCTTCCTGGTCGCCGCGCTCGCGGTGTGGATCCAGTTCGGGCTGCATCGCACCAATGCGCTGCTCTGGGCGCTGGCGGCGCTGGCGCTCACCACGCCGCTGATCGACCGCCTGCTGCCGGGCGTGCGGCACCGCTGGAACGGCACGGCCGAGCGGGCGCCGCGGCGGCCTCTCGTCGCGGCGCTGTCCGAGGCGTGCGCCGTGCAGGGCGCGCCGCGCCGCGGCCGGCCGTTCCCCGTTTCCCCTGCCCCTTTCCCCGCCGCCCACCCCGTCCGCCGCGCCGTGCGCGGCCCACACGAAAGGAGTGCTCCATGAAACGCCACGCCGGCATCGGCCTGCTCACCCTGGGGGCATGGTTCGCCCCCGCTGTCGCGCACGCCTTCTGCGGCTTCTACGTCGCAGGCGGCGACGCCAAGCTGTTCAACGAAGCCTCGCAGGTCGTGCTCGTGCGCGACGGCGACCGCACCGTGGTCACGATGTCCAACGACTTCAAGGGTGACGTGAACGAGTTCGCGCTGGTGGTGCCGGTGCCGACGGTGCTCGAGAAGGGCCAGATCCACGTCGGCGACCAGACCGTGATCGACCACCTCGACGGCTACACCAAGCCGCGGCTGGTCGAGTACTTCGATCCGGCGCCGTGCCGGATCGCCAAGATGAGCGTCACCCGCGCCGGCGCCCCGGGGATGGCACTCATGGAGTTGGCGCCCAGGGCCGACGCGCTCGGCGTCAGGATCGAAGCCCGCTACACCGTCGGCGAGTACGACATCCTGATCCTGTCCGCGAAGCAGAGCGGCGGCCTGCTGCTGTGGCTGCGCGAGAACCACTACAACGTCCCGGCGAAGGCAGACCGGATTCTGCAGAGCTACATCCGCGACGGCATGAAGTTCTTCGTCGCGAAGGTGAACCTGAAAGAGCAGAAGCGCCTCGGTTTCGTGCACCTGCGGCCGATCCAGATCGCCTACGAGGATGCGCGCTTCACGCTGCCGATCCGGCTCGGGACGGTGAACGCGACCGGGCCCCAGGACCTGCTCGTCTACGCGATCACGCAGCAGGGCCGCGTCGAGACCACCAACTACCGCACCATGAAGCTGCCGACCGGCGACGTGATTCCCGACTTCGTGAAGAGCGACTTCCCGCGTTTCTACCGCGACATGTTCCGCGAACAGGTGAGGAAGAACGGCATGCAGACCGTGTTCACCGAGTACGCGTGGGACATGAAGTGGTGCGACCCGTGCGCTTCGGCGCCGCTGTCGCCGGACGAACTGCGCGGTCTCGGCGTGTTCTGGGTGCCGCAAGGTCAGGGCGCCCGCGGCGCGGTGAACGCCTTCGTCACCCGCCTGCACGTGCGTTACGACGCGGCCCACTTCCCGGCCGACCTGCAGCTGCAGGTGACGAACGATCGCACGAATTTCCAGGGCCGCTTCGTCATGCAGCACTTCTGGAAGGGCGACGGCGACTGCGACGCGGCACAGCAGTACCGCGACGGGCTGGCCGAGCGCCGCCGGCAGAAGGCCGAGAACCTCGCCGCGCTCACGGGCTGGTCGCTCGCCGACATTCGCGGGCGCATGGCGGTGGCGGCGGACTGGTCGGCGCCGTCCGACCACGTGGCGGCGAAGCGCTGGTGGGAAAAGCTGTGGACGCGGTGATCGCCTGCGTGGCCGCGCCGGGCGGGGCGGGGTGCGGGATCCGGCCGGAGTCGGCCACGGTTCCGCACGCACCCGGCCGGCCGGCCCCGCGGCCCGTCGTATCGGGCAACTCCGTTCAGACGACAGAGGTGGCGCGTTCCGCCGGAAGCATGGGCCGGTCGGAACGATCCCCGCGGGCCGGGCGTTGGCGCCCGGCCCGTCCCCTGCTCTCGGGCGAGCCCGACACGTCCTGCCCCCGCGCCTCGATCGATCGGGGCGGATTCTGACGGTCACGTGACGGACCGCGGCGCGCGCGCCGTGGTCGACCAGCTGCGCGTGGAGGAGGTCGGTTCCTGAGGCACGGCCCACGACCGGCACGGCGAACGAGACGGGGCGGCCCGCGCGGCCGCCCCTCTATTCGTGAGGCCGGCCGTTGCGCGACCCGGGCGCACGGCCTCGCGACGCGGGCGCGGGCCGGGCCGTCAGCCGATCGTCACGCCGTGCGGCGTGTCGGCAGGGCCTGCGGAATGTGCGTGGCCCGGCGCCGCTACCAGACGGTGTCCTTCTTGCCGCCGCCGAACAGGTTCTTCAGGACGTCCTTCGCCTTGAGCTTCTTGAGGCTGTCGGCGACCGCCTTGATGCGCGCTTCGTAGCCGGCGAGCGAGGTGTCCTGGGTGCCCGCGCCGCGCTCGCCCAGCGCCTGCAGCGCTTCCTTGCCGAGCTGCTTGCCCTTCTCGGCGATCGCCTGGGAGTTCTTGCCCATCAGGCGGTCGAGCATGGCGCGCTTGTCCCACGAGACCTTCGGCGCCTTCGCGGGACCGGTGACGCGCAGGTCGAGCAGGATCTCGCCGTTCTGGTCCTTGAGCGCGCCGGCCGCGATCGCGCCCGCGGTGCCGAGCTGATTCGCGATGTCGGCGGGCAGCGAAGCGCTGACCGCGTAGTCGAGCGTGCCGTCGAAACCCACCGACCCCGCGATGCGCCAGTCGCCGGTCGGGCCGTCGAAATGCACCTCGCGGAAGCTCACGCGCCCCGCTTCGACCGCGAACGGGAAGGTGCCGTCGCGCACGTGCAGCTCCTTGAACTGCGGAATCGAGGTGAACGCCGCGATCTTCTCGAGCGTCGGTCCGGGTCCGAACGTGCCGTTGGCGAGCGCCGCGAGCCCGACGGCGGTGAGCGACTTCGACAGATCGGCCGCGGTCATCCCTTCGCCGCTCAGCTCGATGTTGGAGTTCAGGACCCCGTGCACCAGGTCCTTCGCCGGCGTCCAGGTGGACAGGATGTCGTCCGCCTTCACGTCCTTCACGGTCGCGCTCAGCGCGAACACCGGCTTCGCCGGGTCGTTGAGGTCGATGCGCGCGTGGCCGCCGACCTGGCCGCCGTACCCGTCGAAGGTGAACGCGGGAACCGTGACCACGCCCGGGTCGAGCGCGAGCCGTGCGACGACGTTCTTCACGTCCAGCCGGTCCTGCCTGAGCTCGGCGATCTTCACCCGGCCGGTGCCCTGCGCGTTCGGCAGCAGCGGCGAGCCCGGTGTCGCCGGCAGCAGCTCGTCCAGATCGAGGTGCGGCGATTCCAGCGTGAAGTCGACCTGCGCGGGCGCGACCGGCGGTTGGCCGGCCTTCCCTTTCGGGCTCGCCATGAGCGCGAGCGGCCGCTCGATGCGCCCGTCGAGCGTGAACGACGACGCGCCGGCGGACGCGGTGAGGCCCTTCACCTGAACCGCGGACCTGGACGCGGTGAAGGAACCGCTGATCTTCTCGACTTTCTTCGGCAGGTCCGGCGCTTCGACGCTCACGCCGTCGAGCCGCCCGCTGCCTTCGAGCGCCATCGCGCCCGGATCCTTCGCGGGACCGTTGCCGCGAATGTCCAGCCGCGCGCGCCCGGCGAGCTTCGTCTTCTGCTCGGCCAGAAGCGGCGACACCGCGGCAAGGTCCACGTCGCCCGCGACCGCGAAGCGCACCTGCGGGTCCTCGAAACGCCAGACCTCGAGCCGCGCCTTGACCGGCGTCGCGTTCTGCTGCGCGGCCGCGACGTTCGCCGTGAGATCGTCGATCGTCAGGCTGTCGGGGGCGAGGCGCGCGGTGAACGCGAGCCCCTCGACGCCCGCCGGAGCGCCGGCGTAGCGGAACGCCGCGTCGCGCACGCCGATGGTCCCGGTGACGTCCGGCAGCCGGTCGGCACCGAGCGCGCCGCGCACGGCGAGGTCGAAGGCGACCTGTCCGCTGCCCGAGATGCCGTTGAGCGCGCGTGCATCCGCCTCGGCGAGGAGCTTCAGGATCTCCGCGAGGTCCAGGCCCGAGCCGCTCGCGTGCAGGTCGAGCCGCGCCTTCGGGCCCGGATCGTCGACGATGCCCTGAAACGCCAGCTCGGAGCGGCCGAAGGCGAGCGCGAGCTTCTCGAGGGCGAGCCGATTCTGCGCGCCGTCGTACACACCGTCATGCTCGATCCGCCAGGTGATCGCGGCGAGCGGACCGGCGAGATCCTCGCGGCGCCGCGCGGTGAGCGGTCCGAACGCAACGCCCGACACCTCGGAGGCGCCGCGGGTGCGGATGCGGTCGCCGCCGCCCGCCGCGAGCGACAGGCGCGTGCCGACGTCGAACATCGTGCGGCGCCGCGAGCGGAGGTCGTCGATCAGCACCTCGCCGTCGTGGATCTGGAAGTCCTGAACGGCGATCTCGAGACCGCCGCCCGCCGCCGGCGCGGGTTTCCCGCCCGGCGCGGCGGCGCCCTGGGCCGCTCCGATGCCATCGAAGTTGGTCGAGCCGTCCGCGCGCATCACCAGATGGAGCACGGGGTGGTCGAGCGTGAGCCGGCGCACCACCACGCGCCGCACCAGCAGCGCGAAGACGTCGAGGTCCAGGTACACCGAGCGCGCGCTGAGCGCCGCGCCGGCGTCGAAGCCGCCGGGCTCGGCGAGGGCGGCATCCTTCACCGTGAGTCGCACCGGCGGGAACAGCCCGAGCGAGACGTCGCCGAAGCGCGTGTCGCGTGACAGCGCCGACGAGGCCTCTCCCTGCAGCATGGCGCGCAGCTTCGCGGGCGGGAACAGGATCGCCAGCGCCGCCCACGCGAGCAGGCACACGCCGGCGAGCACGGCGACGGCGATCAGCGCGGCGAAGACGGGGCGGGGCAGGCGTCGAGGCGAAGGCATGGCCCATCGATACTGCACGGGCGACTCGGGTCGGGCAAGCGAACGCAGGGCGGGCGCGCGCCGGGAGACATGAAGATGTCCGGAACACTTCAGCGAATCCCAAAATCGTGCCGACCGCCGCGCGTGACGGCCGGCGCGGGCCGCGCGGGCGCCGGCCCGGGCGGCGCCCAACTTCGCATTGTGACGCGGGCCCGGGTCCGCTAGGCTGCCCTCTGAACAGGCCGCCTGCCGGCACGGACGCCGGCGCGCATGGATGCACGTCGCAACGCGGGTTCTCCGCCGCGTGACGGCGCGCCTGACCTCGAGGAGCCCGAACGCATGGAAGCGGTCGCTCTCACCCGTCTGCGCGAGCAACATCTGCTCGCCGTGATTCGTTCCACCTCGACGGCCGCGGCGCTCGGCGCCGCCGAAGCCGTCGCCCGCGGCAACATCTCGCTGATCGAGATCACCTTCAGCGTCCCCTCTGCGCCCAGTGTCATGGCCGAACTCTCGGGCCGCGAGGGGCTGGTGGTCGGCGCCGGCACCGTGCTCACCGAAGACCAGGCGCGCGATGCGCTGGCCGCGGGGGCGCGGTTCATCGTCGCTCCCAACTTCTCGCCGGTGATCGCCGAGATCGCCCTGCGTGCCGGGGTGATGTACGTGCCGGGCGCGTACACGACGACCGAGATCGTGGCGGCGCACGCCGCGGGCGCGCACGTGATCAAGGTCTATCCGGTCGGCATCTCCGGCGGGCCGCCGTACATTCAGACGATCCGCGAGCCGCTGCCGCACATCCCGATGCTCGCCGCCGGCGGCACCACGCTCGAGAACACCATCGCGTTCCTGCGCGCGGGCTGCCTCGGGGTCGGTCTCGGCGCCGCGCTCGCCGACCCGAAGCTGGCCGAGGCGGGCAAGTTCGACGAGATCACCAAACGCGCGAAGGCGTTCGCCCACCGCATCACTGAAGCGCGGGCGGCCGGCACGCTGCCGAAGGGAACCTAGATGAGGCCGCGCCTCGCACCGGTCGCGGTCGCGACCTGCATGCTGCTGGCGCTGGCGCCGCGCGTGCGCGCTGGCACGGAGCAGTTCTCGACCTTCGACGTCGCGCTCCAGGAAGAGGACGACGAGAGCCTGCTCGACCACATGCTGACGCGGGCGCCGCGCGCGTGGCGGTCGGAGTGGGAGCACGCCGAATCGGCGATCCGCACTTCGCAGGGCTGTCTCACCTCGGGCCAGTGGTTCATCAGCACCGATCTCAAGGTGCGCACCGCGCTCGGCCAGAACGCGCAGTTCGGGATCGACCTCCTGCAGAACAACAGCGACCAGTCCACCTACGACTACGTGGACTTTTCGTTCCGCTTCCCGACCGGCCTCGGCACGTTCGGCGCGATGTTCCGGCCGCTCTACGACAAGAGCAAACAGGACTTCGGCGTCACCTGGGAGGCCGGCAGCGACACCTCCGCGCTGCAGGTCCAGGCGATGTTCGTGTTCGAGGACACGTTCAACAACCTGTGGGAGTTCCGCCAGACCCGCGTCGGCAACGCGTCCGAACCGTACATGCGCCACCCCTACGAGCCCAACCTGCGGATCGTGCGCCGCGGCACGGGGCTCGTGCGGCGGCTCGAGACGGGTGGCACGTGGCTCACGCCGTCGGTGAAGACGATCATCGGCACGCCGGTGGACGACACGCAGCGCCTGTGGGGCGCGACGGCGTACGGGCTCGCCGAGCTCGAGCTGGGCGGGCTCCTCTGGGAGTTGCGCGGCACCAACCTCCAGGCCGAGAGCAGCCTGCAGCCGCAGGATCTGTCCACCGGCGACGGCGGCACGTTCCGGCGCCAGTGGGATGCGGAGATCGCGGCGACGCGTCGCCTGTTCGGCCGCGTCGAGGGCGAGGCGCGCTACCTCTATCAGGCGCGTCGCCAGAGCGCGCGCGCGCCGATCGGCCCGGGCCGCTTCGACGCGATCGACCGCCTGATGATGTTCGAAGCCCGCGTTCCCATGGCCCCGAACGTGAACCTGCACCTGGGCGGCCTGTTCGACCGGATTACCGTCGCCGAAGCGGGTCTGCCGAAATACTTCACCTACGGCACGCGCAACGAGTCGCGTGCCTACGTCGGTCTGTCGGTGCGCTTCGCGAACGTCCGCGTGCAGGGCGTCGAGGGCATCGAGCTCGATCCCGAGCCGTACGACGTCTGGTTCGTGCACGACAAGGGGTTCCTGCAGCTGCAGGCGACCTTCTAACCGCATCGGGGCAAGGCGCTTCAGCCGCGGGCCCGCGTCCGCGCCGGGGCGCGCCGGCGACCGAGCCGGAGCTTGCCAGCGGCAGACCCCGCCGCTATCGTCCCGGCGATTCGGCCCTGCCGACCAGGAAGACTTTCGAGCCCTGACGATCTGACCGGGGCTTCAGCCAAGGAGGAAGCATGCAGCCACGCATTCGGTTGGCACTCGTGGCGCTGGCCGCGCTCGTCGCGACGCAGCCGGCGCTGGCGGACCCGGTCGGATCGTATTTCACGCTCACGCCCTTCGCGGGCTACACGATCTTCGACAACAACCTGCAGTACCTGAACGGCCTGCGCACCAGCCCGAACGCCGACTCGGCGACCGCCGCGATCAGCGGGCGCACGCTCACCGACGACCTCTACCTCGGCGCACGGCTCGGCTGGCAGTACACCAGCTGGCTCGGCCTCGAGGTCGCGGCCGGCTTCACGCCGACCACCGAAGACACGGTGGGCGGCGGCGACATCGACTTCATGCACGCTTCGGCCGACATCATGCTGACGCCGTGGCAGGGCCGCTACGGCGGGCCCTACCTGTTCGGCGGTTTCGGCGGCGCGCGCATCAAGCCGAACAACGGCGACGACTTCGACCAGGGCGTGGTCGAAGCGGGCGGCGGCGTGCGGCTGTGGCTCACCGACATGATCGGCGTGCGGCTCGAAGCGCGCAGCATCACCTGGATCCCGAAGAACTCGGACGACCCGAACCTGCACTACATGGTGCTTGGCGGCGGCATCACGCTCGCGCTCGGCGCGAGGGGCCGCGACACCGACGGCGACGGCGTCTCCGATCGCCACGACAAGTGCCCCGACACGCCGCTCGGCGCGACCGTGGACGCCAACGGCTGTCCGCTCGACACCGACGGCGACAAGGTGTTCGACGGCCTCGACAAGTGCCCGGGCACCCCCGCGGGCTGCGTGGTGGATGCGACCGGTTGCTCCGTGGATTCCGACGGCGACGGCGTCTGCGATGGGCTGGACCAGTGCGCCGACACGCCGAAGGGCGCGAAGGTGGACGAGAAGGGCTGCCCGATCGACTCCGACGGCGACGGCGTCTTCGACGGGATCGACCAGTGCGAAAACACCCCGAAGGGCGCGTCGGTCGACGAGAAGGGCTGCCCGAACGACCAGGACGGCGACGGCGTCGTGGACGGCATCGACCAGTGCCCGGACACCTCGCCGGGTCTCAAGGTCGACGCCCACGGCTGCCCGATCGAAGTGGTCGAGAAGGAGACCGAGCTGCTCGACACCGGCATGATCCGGATCGAGAACATCAACTTCGAGACCGGCAAGGCCGACATCCTGCCGGAGTCGTACCCCACGCTCGACATCGTCGCGACGGTCCTCAAGAAGTGGCCGGAGCTCAGAATCGAGATCGGCGGCCACACCGACTCGCGCGGCTCGGCGGGCTACAACCAGCGCCTGAGCCAGCAGCGCGCGCAGGCCGTGTACGACTACCTGCTGCAGAAACACCCGGACCTCAAGCCGGAGCAGTTCACGGTGAAGGGCTACGGTGAATCGCGGCCGGTCGCGCCGAACACCACCGACCTCAACATGGCGAAGAACCGCCGCGTCGAGTTCGTGGTGCTCAACAAGGACGTGCTGAAGCGCGAGGTCGAGCGCCGGCGGCTGCTGAAGGAGAACGAGGCGATGCCGGACACGACCGCAGCCCCGAAGCCGGACTCGACCGGCACACCGATGCCCGACTCGACCACCACGCCGATGCCCGAATCGACCCCGGCGCCGGGCGATACGACGGGGGCCGGCGGACAGTAGCCACCGCGCGGAGCGGTTGCGAACGGCCGGTGCGCGGGCGCGCAAGCCCCGCGCACCGGCCGTTTCGCGCGCGCGCGGCCCCGGGTGCGCGGCTCGCGCGGCGCCCTGCGGGGTTCGACCACACGA
This sequence comes from Candidatus Eiseniibacteriota bacterium, assembly GCA_963744995.1. GTDB lineage: Bacteria > Eisenbacteria > RBG-16-71-46 > RBG-16-71-46 > RBG-16-71-46 > CAVUWA01. Next base: position 376,479 of record CAVUWA010000011.1, on the reverse strand, counting down.
CCGAGAACTGACGGCCGCCCGCGCGGTGCGGTACTCTTCCGCCGATCACGCAGCGCCCGGCTCCCGCCGCTCCGGGCGCACTTCACCTTTCGAGGAGCCACCGCCATGAACCCGCCCGTCACCACCGAAACCGATCTCGAGGAGATGGTCGCGACCCGCCGCGACCTGCACGCGCACCCGGAGCTGGCGTTCGAGGAAGTGCGCACGTCGGGGATCGTCGCCGAGCGTCTGACGGCGCTCGGGCTCAGCCCGAAGAGCGGCGTCGGCAGGACCGGAGTCGTCGCGATGATCGAAGGCGCGCAGCCCGGGAAGACCGTGCTGCTGCGTGCCGACATGGACGCGCTGCCGATCTTCGAGGAGAACGAGGTCGAGTACCGCTCGCAGACCGACGGCAAGATGCACGCGTGCGGACACGACTGCCACACGTCCATCCTGCTCAACCTCTCGCGGCGCCTGAAAGACGCGGCGCCTTCGATGAAGGGCCGCGTGAAGCTGGTGTTCCAGCCGGCGGAAGAGTGCGGCGGCGGCGCCGAGGCGATGATCGCCGATGGCGTGCTGAAGGATCCCAGGCCCGATGCCGCGTTCGGCCTGCACGTCTGGCAGGACCTGGACCTCGGCAAGGTCGGGGTGACGCCGGGGCCGTTCATGGCGGCGGTGGACGAGTTCACGGTCACGCTGCGCGGCAAGGGCGCGCACGCGGCGATGCCCCAGGCGGGCCTCGATCCGGTGGTCGCGCTCGCGCACGTGATCGGTGCGCTGCAGACGATCGCGAGCCGCGGCATCGACCCGCTCGCGAGCGTGGTGGTGAGCGTGACCCAGGTGCGAGCCGGCTCGGCGTTCAACATCATCCCCGAGACCGCGTGGATGAACGGCACCGTGCGCATGTTCGACGACACGGTCTGGAAGGAACTGCCCGAGCGCTTCGAAAGAATCGTGAAGGGCGTCGCCGACGCCATGGGCTGCACGGCCGACATCCAGTACACGCGTCACAACCGGCCGACGGTGAACGATCCCGACATGGCCGAGATCGCGCGGCAGGCCGCCGTCGAGATCGTCGGCGAGGAGAACGTGGTCACCGACATCCAGACCATGGGCGGCGAGGACTTCTCGGACTTCCTGCGCGCGGTGCCGGGCTGCTTCATCGCGGTCGGCTCGCGCAACGCGGCGCGCAACCTGATCTGGGGCCACCATCATCCGAAGTTCGACGTCGACGAGCAGTCGCTCAAGATCGGCGCCGATGTGCTGATGCGCACCGCGCAGAAGTTTCTCGAACGCGCATGAACCGAAGGAAGGACGCCTCACGCATGGACGCGAATCTCACGCACCGATCCGCGGCGCCCGCGCACCCGACCCCGCGCGGGCGAGCGCCGTTCGGCGCCGCCGCGGCCGTCATGCGCGCTGGTGATCGCCTGCCGGCGCCGTGCTGACGGCAGCGCCCGCGCGCGCCGAGTGGCTGCAGCCCGACCCGAGCTACCGCGAGGCGCAGATGCTGCTGCGCGCGGCGATCCGGGACACCCTGCACCATCCCGACGAGCCGGTGCTGCTGGACTCGCTGGGCATCTCGTTGCTGCGCCTGGGTCGCATGGACGACGCGAAGGTGGTGATGGAGCACGCGCTCGAGCTCGACGCCGAGGATCCGGTGGCGCTCGCCGGGCTCGGCAAGATCGCGTTGTTCCGCAACGACCTCGACACGGCGCTGCCGCTGCTCGAGCGCGCGGCGAAGATCGACGACACCGCGGTCGGCGACCTGTTCGCGGCACGCGTCCGCGCCGGCCAGTACGGCGCGGCAGCGGAGCTGGCCGATGCGGTCGGCCAGCCCGGCCGCGAGGAGATGCTGCGGCGCATGGCCGACGGCGGGACGTACCAGATGTCCGACTCGAAGCCGGTGATCGATCTGCGCTTCCGCCGCGCCTACCCGATCCCGCTGGTGCGGGTGCGGCTCAACGGCCGCGTGATGCTCATGGCGGTGGACACCGGCGCGTCCGATCTACTGATCGACGACTCCGCGGCGCGGCTCGCGAAGATCCAGCCGATGGCCTACGACGCGCTCACGTTCTGGTCGGGCTCCAGGCAGGCGGTGCGCAATGCGATGGTGCAGCGTATCCAGCTCGGCGATCTGGAGATCCGCAACGTGCCGGCGGGCATCCTGTCGCTCAGGCGCTGGAGCCTGGAGGTGAACCCGCACGGTGAGCGCGTTGCGGGCGTGATCGGCCTGAACCTGCTGCGCCACTTCACGCCGACCCTCGACTTCGAGAAGCAGCACCTGATTTTGCGCCGCGATCCCGCCTCGTACCGGCGCCCGCCGAACGCGCTCGCGGTGCCGTTCGAGATCTGGGGCGAGAGCGAGCTCACGGTTTACGGCTCGCTCGCCGGCGGACGCCGCATGGCGATGGTGGTGCAGAGCGGCGTGCCGCACTGCGGCGTCGGCGCACCGCGCGAGGTGATGGAAGAGATCGGCGTCCGGCCCGGTGCGGTGGCGAAGCTCGTCAAAGGCGCCGGCCAGTTCCTCCAGGGCGTGCCGTGGGCGCCGGTGACGGTGCCGTCGGTGCAGGTCGGCCCGGTCGCCGAGAGCAACGTCCCCGGCTGGCAGGGGGCGCTGTCGTCGTCCGAGCTGTGGCGGCACGGCGTGCGCCGCGACGCGCTGATCTCGAACGATTTCTTCACCGGCAAGGCGGTGACGATCGACTGGCAGAAGCACGAGCTGCTGTTCGTCGAAGAACCGTAGATCCCCACGAACGGGAACACGCGAACGCGGCGCGGGGCCTCGATCCCCGCGCCGCGTTCGTGTGTCCGCCGGCCGCGCTCAGTCCCGGTCGTGATCGCCGCCGCCGCGCCCACCGCCCTCCTCGTGCGCCGCGCCCCGCTGCTGTTCGACGTGCACGCCGGCGCCGTGGCCGTAGACCAGGTCGCCGCCGCGGTAGCCCGCGACTGCGACCGCGCCCACCGTGAGCAGGTGGGCGACGAGCGCGAGCGCGCCGATCGCGCCGCGCGCAGGTCCCTGCCGCGCGGCCAGCGCGCGCGCCAGCACGGCGGCGACGCCCAGCCACAGCGTGAGCAGCCCCGCTTCCTGGTGCTCCTCGATGGCGTGCTCGGGCACGCCCTGATGCTCGGCGGCCTCCTCGGAGGCGTTGCCGCTGAGCACCGCGGCGCCGGCGCCGATGACGCCGACGATCAGCATCGCAAACGCGCCCTTGCGCCACCAGTCGAGGTCGGTCGCGCGGCCGACGAGCTCGAACAGCAGAGAGATCACGATCAGCGCGATCGGCGTGTGGACGATCACCGGATGCAGCGGTATCCCGAACAGCATGGGGCGCTCCTGCGTTCGTCGAACGACGACGCCCCCGCCCCGTCGTCCGCGCACGCCCGGAGGCTGCGGCGCGCGAAGCTCCCGGCGGGGCCGCCGTTCGATCCGTGGGTCGGCGAGCGCACGCTACAACGGGGCCGGCGGCGCGCCAAGCATTCCGCCGCACCGGCCGGCGGGCCGGTTCGCCGCGCGCGGCGCGCGCATTGCGGCTGGCGGTGCGAGAACGGCCCGGGCTAGATTCGCGCCGTGGCCACCCCGTCCGGTTCCGACCGCCCCGCCGCGGCGCCCGAAGCGCCGCCCTCCATGGCGCGCGCGCTGCTGTTCGCGCTGCTCGGCCTGCTGCTCGAGGGCGCGTTGCTCGCGCTGGCGCTCGGCAGCGTCGGGGCGCTGCTCGTGCACCTGCCCGCGCTCGCGCTGCTGGCGGTATGGACGGCGGGCAACTTCGCACTCGCTGCGCTGCGTCCGGTCGGCCGCCAGGACGTGGTGGAGTCCCGCGCCGACCTGCCGCTCGTGATGCTGCTGCTGTTCGTGGTGCCGCTCGCGGCGACACCGGTGTCGGCGCTCGGCGAACGGCTGCGCCTCCTCGACCAGCCCTGGCACGCGATGCCTGCGGCGCTCGCCGTCGCGATCACCTGGGCGGGCGTGGCGATCTCGGCGCTCGGTCTGGCCGTGCGCATCGCCGCGATGCTCCGCCTCGGCGCGCGCTTCTCGCCGCGCATCGCCCTGCAGCGCGCGCACGCGCTCGAGACCGGCGGGCTCTACGCGCGCGTGCGCCACCCGGGCTATCTGGGCGCCATGCTCGCGACGCTCGGCGGCGTGCTGGTGTTTCGCAGCATGCTCGCCTGGCCGCTGGTCGCGCTCATGTGGCTCGCCGAAACGCTGCGGGCGCGGCGCGAGGAGGCGCTGCTCGAGGCGCATTTCGGCGAACCCTATCGCGCCTATCTCGCGCGCACGGGGCGGTTCCTGCCCAGGCTCGGGGCCTGAGCGGTCGCCAGCGCTTCGGCTGCGGCAGGCGACGGGCACGCGACGGCGCGGACACGGCCTGCCCGGCGGTGGACGGTACGACCCCGGCGTCCAGCGCCGGCGCGACGCACGCGGCGCGAGCGCCCGGCGCCCCGCGCTCCCGCGCTCCCGCGCTCCCGCGCTCCCGCGAAGAATCGTCCATGCATGGCATGCACCTCCCCGGACCGCGCCCGGCTTCGAGCGGGAGCGGGAGCCGGCGCCAGCGCAGCACCCGTCCGGCGCATCGCAAGGCCCCCCAGGGCCCGCCGCCCGGGTCCCGGCGCGCACTCGGCCATCGGCGCGCCGCGTGGTAACTTGCGCGTTCCATGGTGTTCGGAACGGGACCCAAGGTCCTCAAGCACTGCCCCGAGGGCCACGTCATGCAGATGACCTGGCGCACCTGCCCGCGGTGCACCGGCCGCGAAGCGCGCGACGAAGTCGCGGGGCGCGACATGGCCGATGCCACCGTCATCCTGGGCGCGGCCCCGGTGCGCGCCAAAGCGCCTCCCGCAGCGCCGCCCGACTGGGTCGCCCAGCTCGCCGTCAGCCAGGGCGCCGATGCCGGCCGCACGCTCGACATCAAAGCGGGCCGCTGGAAGTTCGGCCGGGCGCCGAAGGCCGAGCCGGGTTTCGAGACCGTCACGCTGGCCGAGCCGGGCATGTCGCGCGACCACTTCGCGCTCGAGGCCGGCACGGCTGCCGTGGTGCTGCGCGACCTCGGCTCGACCAACGGCACCTACGTGAACGGACAGCGCGTCGAGCGCCACATCCTCCAGGAAGGCGACGTCATTCAGGCCGGCGGCACCGCACTGCGCGTGAAGCTGCCGGTTTCCGGCGCATGACCCGCCTGCGGATCTCCGACGAGGGCGGCACCCGCGAGGTCGAGGTGCGGGGCGAGCACGTGCGGCTCGGGCGCCTCGACACGTGCGACGTGGTGCTCGCCGGCCGCGGCGTCTCGCGCGAGCACGCCGAGCTCGTGCGCGCGGGCGGCGCGTGGACGGTGCGCGACCTCGGCAGCAGCAACGGCACGTTCGTGAACGACGCGCGGGTCGAATCGGCGCGGATCGAGGCGGGCGACACGATCGGCATCGGCCCCGAGGTGACGGTCGTGCTGCTCGAACCCGCGGCCCGGGACGCGGACCCGGCGCCGGCCGCAGGCGTGCGCCTCCAGCAGCGCACGGTGAAGCGCGGCGAGCCGGTGCGCGACGTGGCGACGACCGGCCCCGTGCGCACGCGCGGGCCGGGAGAGGCGCGCGAACCGGCACCTGCAGGGCAACGCCCGGCGGCATCGCCCGCCGGCGAGGCCGCCCCCGGGCGCGGCCTCGCCGGCCTGCTCGAACGCGTCGAGTGGTGGCTCGAGCCCGCCGATCCGGGCGCGGGCGGCATCGCGCTGCGCAAGTCGGCCACCACCGTCGGCCGCGATCCCGGGGCCGGGCTCTCGATCGACGACGAGTCGGTGTCGCGCATGCACGCGCGCCTCGACCGTTCGCACGGCCGGCTCTACGTGAGCGACCTGAAGAGCCGCAACGGCACGCTCGTGAACGACGCGCGCGTTCTGCGTGAAGAGCTGCTGGACGGCGACACGGTGGTCTTCGGCGACGCCGCCTATCGCGTGATCCGCACGCGCCGCGTCGCGTGGGAGCGGATCGGTGTCGCGATGGCGATCCTCGCCGGCGTCGCCGGCCTGGTGTTCGGCGTCGGGCAGCTCGCCGACTCGATGCGCGAACGCACGCAGGTGCGCGAGATGGCCGCGCGCGTTCAGCGCCAGGCGCTCGAGAGCGTCCGGAGCGGTATCGAAGCCTCGCGCGCGGGCGATCTCGACATCGCCCGCACCCACCTCCTGCACGCGGCGGACCTGCTGCTGCTGTCCGACCTCGCGCCGCCGGGCGCGACGCTGAGACAGCCACAGCAGTTCTTCCGCGACATCGCGCGACGCCTGCCGCCCGACGAACGCGAATTCGACTTCGCCACCGCGCTCGATCCGGCCACGGTCGAGGCCAGCGAAGCGCGGCTGGCGACGCTCACCAACCGCGAGTACGTCGAGCACCAGCTCTCACGTTACGCCGCGGAGCTCGGCCAGGACCCGCACGTGCCGCCGGGGTTCACCGAACAGGTGTGGAAGTTCGTCGACGGCTTCGAGCGCCATCCGCGCCTCATGCGCACCATGCTCGATCGCGCGAAAACGCTGCAGCCCAGGATCCGCCGCATCCTCGAGTCGCGCCACCTGCCCGAGGCGTTCTGCTACGTCACCTGGGTCGAGAGCGCACTGAACCCCATGGCGCGCAGCCCCGTCGGGGCCGTGGGGCTCTGGCAGCTGATGCCGGCGACGGCGCGCGAGCTGGGCCTCAGGGTTGACCCGCAGCACCTGGCGAACGACCAGCGCACCGACGTGGACAAATCCACCGCGGCGGGGGCGGATTACATCGCGAAGCTGCTGCGCGATCAGGGGCCCGAGTACTTCATGCTGGTGCTGGCGTCCTACAATCGCGGCCCCGGTGCGATCGACCGCGCCAAGCAGAAGATCGACGACCCGATGCTGCCCGCGACCCGGAAGTACTGGTACCTCGTCGAGCACAACATGCTGCCTGAGGAGACGCGCAACTACGTGCCGAAGATCCTCGCAGTGCGGCTGATCGCCGAGGCGCCGGAGCGTTTCGGCTTCGAGGCGTGGCAGTGAGCCGCGCCCTGCGCAACGCCCTGCGCAACGGCGTCGCGCTGCTGCTGCTGTCGGCGGCCCCCGCGCTCGCGCAGTCACCGGCGACGATCACGATCGACAACGTGCGGGTCGCAGGCGGCGGCCGCCACACGGTCGTGGTCTCGGTGCTCGACGCGGGCGGCGCCCCGGTGCCGGCGCTCGAGAACGCCTTCACCCTGTCGCTCGACGGCAGGCCGGTCGAGAACGTGCGGGCGACGAGCGCGCGCGACGAGCGGCCGCACGCGACCGTGACGCTGGTGATCGACGCCGGGCTGCTGCGGCCGCCCGCGCTGGCACCGGTCATGGACGCAGTGCGCTCGCTGGCCCGCGGGCTCGAAGACGGCGACCGCATCCGGGTGGTGGCCGCGGGCGGCTCGATCCGCTCGCGCGAGGCGGCGGTCGGGGACGTCGACCGGCTCGCGGAGCACCTCGCCGGCATGGCGGACGACGGCACGCCGCTGCTCTATGACGCGCTCTTCGACGCAGTGCGCACCGCGTCGCGCCTGCCGCGCGATCGCAGCGGGGCGGTGATCGTGATCACGCGCGGTGCCGATGGCGGCAGCCGCCATACGATCATCGAGATGCTGGCGCTCGCGCGGTCGCCGCGGCGGCTCACCCGGGTCATGGTGCTGCGCCTCGGCGACGCCGGCGCCTCGCCCGAAGCCGAGCGTCTGCGCCGCCTGGCCGAACACACCGGCGGCGCGGTCACCGGCGTGACGTCTCCGCTCGGCCTGCCGCAGGCGCTGCCCGGCGCTGCGGCCCGCGCGCTCGGCCACTGGGTGCTCACGTTCAAGGCGGAGGGCGCGCCGGGTGCCGGGCGCGAGGAGCTCGAGGTGGTCGTCGACGCCCACGGGGCACGCCGCGCCACCCGGCTCAACTACGCCACGCGCGAGGCCATGGCGCCCGCGTGGTGGACGCATCCGCTGGCCTGGATGCTGCCGGTGGTGCTGGTGGTGCTCGCCGGCGCGGCCTTCGCGCTCACCCGCCGCCGCCAGCGCGGGCTGCTGGTCCACGACCACGACGTGGACGATGGGGTATGGTACGAACTCTTCGGTTACCCGGTGACGATCGGCGCCGCGGCCGGCAACGACATCGTGTTTCAGGACAGAGAGATATCGCGCAACCACGCGACCCTGGAGCGCCGGGGAAGAATCGTTGAACTGGTGGACCTGAACTCCGAGAATGGCTCGTTCGTGAACGGCGAGCGCATCACGCGCCGCGCACTCGCCGACGGGGACCGCCTGAGCTTCGGCAAGTCCGTTCATTTGATCTACGAAGCCCGCGGTTGAGCGGAGAGGACGCCCTTTGAGCCCAAGCAGGATCCTGACCGCCGCCCTGAGCGACGTGGGCCGGCGCCGATCGGGCAACGAGGACAGTTATGCGGTGTGGACCGCCGCGGCGGCCGGCGGCACGCATCCCGCCGATCGTCTGCTGGTGGTCTGCGACGGCATGGGCGGCACGGCCGCCGGCGAGGTCGCGAGCCGCATGGCGGTGGACGCGATCCTCAAGTCCTTCACCGAGAGCCGCTCGGACGACCCCGCCGAGGCGCTGTCCGAAGCCGTGCACCGCGCGAACGACGAGATCTGGGCCCATGTCGAGACGCGCCCCGATCTGAAGGGCATGGGGACCACCTGCACGGCGGTCGCGATCAAGGGCGATGAAGTCACGGTTGCGCACGTCGGCGATTCGCGCGCCTACCTGGTACGCGGCCGCGAGATCACCCAGCTCACTCAGGATCATTCGCTGGTCGCGCAGCTCGTCGCGCGCCACGAGCTCACCGCCGAACAGGCCAAGCACGACTCGCGGCGCAACGTGGTCACGCGCAGCGTGGGCGTGGGCGCGGAGGTGGAGGTGGACGTGGTCACGCTCGGTGAGCCGTTGCGCCCGGGCGACACGCTGCTCGTGTGCTCGGACGGCCTGCACGGCCCGGTGGAGGACGATCTGCTCGCGCGCGCCGCGGCGAACGGCTCGCTGGAGCGCGCCGCCGAGGAGATGATCCGCCTCGCCAACGACCGCGGCGGCCCCGACAACATCACCGCGGTGCTCGCGCGGCTCGAAGGGTCGCAGGCGGACAGCTGGGCGCCGGTGGCCGCGCCGGCGCGCCGCGCGGCGGCACGGCGGGCGGCGCCGCCCCGGGCCAGCCGGGGCCGGCAGCGCGCGCTGCGCATGCTGATCATCGCGCTGATCGCGCTGGCCCTGGCGCTCACGGGGCTCACCTGGGTGGTGTTCGGCATGATGCGCTCCGCGCCGGATCCGGCGCGCACGGAAGGCCGTGCGGAGGCCGCGACATGGCGATGAACAAGGATTTCGGCGGCTTCGAGATCAAGGAAAAGATCGGCATGGGCGGCATGGCGTCGGTGTTCCTCGCCGTGCAGAAGGCCCTGCAGCGCCCGGTCGTGCTGAAGATCCTGCACTCCCACCTCGCCGACGACGAGAAGCTCATCCAGCGCTTCGAGCGCGAGGCGCGCGCCGCCGCGATGATGCGCCACCCGAACATCATCCAGGTGATCGACATGGGGCGCCACGACGACGTCGCCTACATCGCGATGGAGTTCGTCGAAGGCATGGACCTGCGCAAGTGGCTCGACGCGCACGGCACGCCGCCGCTCGAGATGGCGCTGCTGATCATTCGCGACATCTGCCGCGGTCTCGAGCACGCGCATGCGCAGCGCATCGTGCACCGCGACGTGAAGCCGGCGAACGTGATGCTCACGCCCGACGGCATGATCAAACTCATGGACTTCGGCCTCGCGCGCGGCGGCGCGGAGACCTCGACGCAGATGACGATGGTCGGCTCGGTGCTGGGCACGCCGGCCTACATGTCGCCCGAGCAGGCCACGGGCGAAGTCGTGGACGAGCGCTCCGACATCTTCTCGACGGGCGTGCTCGCCTACGAGCTGCTCGGTGGGCAGCGTCCGTTCGCCGGCGATTCCTATTCGACCGTGCTGCGCTCGATCCTCACGGTCGAGCCCCCCGCAGTCACCGAATTCAACCCGCTGGTGCCCGACGAGGTCGCGCGCATCGTGCGCGGCATGCTGCAGAAGGACGTCGGCAAGCGCACCCAGACCATCACGCAGGCGCTGGGCGACTTCGAGGACGTGATCGAGCACCTCGGCCTCCACCGCGGCAAGGACCTGCTGCGCGAGTACGCGCTGCAGCCCGAATCGGTCGCGGCGATGTGGCGCAAGCGGCACCTCTCGCGGCATCTGGATCAGGGCCTCTACTACGAGAACATGGGGCTCGGCAAGATCGACGACGCGCTGCGCGAGTTCCGCCGCGTGCTGTACCTGGATCCGCGCAACGCCGTCGCGAAGGACCACGTGCAGAAGCTGGAGCGCGAACGCGAGCAGCTGGTGAAGGAAGCGCGCGCCGCCGACCCGAACGCGACCGTGGTCCTCGCCCCGGGCGAAGCGCCGCCCGCCACGCCCCCGCCCGATACCCAGGCGACCGTGGTCGGCGGGCCGCCTTCGCTGCCGCCGCAGGCCGCGGAAGCGCCGCCCGCGGCGGCGCCCCCCGCCGCAAAGGCGCCGCCGCTCGAGGCGGCCGAGCCGCCGCGGAAGCCCGCGGCGCCGGCGCCGCCCCCCGCGCCGGGCGGCGGCACGAAGAAGGGCCTGCCGGTGCCGGTGCTCGCGGGGGCGGGCGCGGTGCTGCTGGTCGTCGCCGTCGCGATCGGCATCGCGATGACGCGCGGCCCCGCAGCCGATTCGCAGGCGGAGCGGCAGGACGCCGCCACGCCCGTCGCGCCGCCCGCGCCGGACAGCGCGCAGGTTGCGGCCGCGACGCCGGACTCCATCGCTGCGTCCAGCCCCGCGGTCCCGGCGCCGCCCGCCACCCAGGCCGGGGCGAAGCCGACGATCGACGATGCCCGCCGCGCGCTCGACGAGGGCCGCTACGCCGAGGCGCTGAAGACGGCGCGCGCGCTGATGGCCGGATCGCTGCCCGGGCGCCAGCGCCGCCTCGCGCTCGAAATCGTCGCGCGTTCGCTCGCCGGACAGAACCACGCCAAGGAGGCGCAGAGCGCGTTCCTCGACCTCATGAAGCGCTACCCGTCCTACACGCCGGATCCTTCGTTCGATTCCGCCGAGCGCACCGCGTACGACGCCGCGAAGGCGGCGCTGGACAAGGTCGCGGCGGCGCCGGCGACGCCGCCGGTCGAGCCGCCCGCGCCGACCGAGGCGCCGAAACCGGCGCCCGGCGCCACGACCGGGACGATCGTCGTCAAGGTCTCGCCGTACGCCGACTTCTACGTGGACGGCCAGAAGCTCGACGGCAACAAGGCGCAGTTCCGGACGACCGTCAAGCCCGGCCCGCACACGATTCTCGTCAAGCACCCCTCGCTCGGTCAGCGCGAGTGGACCATCACCGTCGCCGCGGGCGAGACCCGCACGCTGGAGAACGACTTCACCACCCTCGCCGGCTCCATCTTCGTGACCTCGGAGCCCACCTGGGGCGACATCTACATGGACGGCGTGCGCATCGGGCATACGACGCCCTGGACGATCTCGCCCGTGCCGCCCGGGCGGCACGACATCACCGTGGTGCGCGAAGGCTACATCGTCGAAGGTGGCGCCCAGCGCGTGGACGTGAAGATCCGCGACAAGCTCCAGCTGAAATTCCGCCTGAAGAAGAAGTGATCCGGGCCCGCCCCTGCGGGCCGACCGTCACCGGCTGCTCCATTGCGGCCGGCGCACCACACCTCGAGGGGAGATCCAAATGAACGCTCGCCGTTTCGTATTCCTTCTGACCGCTCTGCTGCTCGCGGCGCCGCTGGCCGCGCGGCCGGCGCTCGCGCAGCAGGGCGACGCGGCCGCGGCCTCGGGCTCCGTGCTCGACCAGGCCACGGCGCTCTACGACCAGTCGCAGTTCCAGGAAGCCGCCGACATGCTGGCCGAGGCGATCCGCACCGGCCGCGTGGGCGGCGACGACCTGAACCGCGCGCGCGAGCTGCGCGCCCGCGCGCTGGTCAAGGCCGGGCGCCGGCTCGAGGCGAAGGAAGCGTTCAAGAGCGTGCTGCGTTCCGACCCGCTCTACCGGCCGGATCCCGTGCGCGTTCCGCCGGACGAGATGAACGTGTTCGAGGCCGCGCTCAAGGAGTTCCAGGCGGAGCAGGTCGAAGCCGGCCGCCGCGTGCCCGCGAGCATCGGCTTCGTGTACGGCCGTGGTCAGGGCGTCAATCAGGACCTCGTGGACCTCGCCTCCGCGGCCGGCGTTCCGCAGGCCGACGACTTCGAGACGAGCCCCGAGTTCGGCTACTCGGTGCGCTTTCCCCTGAACCCGCGCTACTCGGTCGATTTCGGCGTCCTGCGCGTGCGCGCCACGACCTCCGACAAGCTCGACCCGGCGATCAACGATCACGCCACCTACAAGGCCACCGGCACGCAGCTCGTCGCGAGCCTGGTGTGGAACTGGCTGCAGCAGCGCAACTGGCGCGTGAACGTCGTTGGCGGCGCCGGCTTCATGCAGTCCGAGGCCACGGTGGAGTTCCTGCACGACCACTTCGGCCGACTGATCCCGGTGCAGATCGTCGGCACCGCGACCGGGCCGTACTTCCAGGGCGGGCTCGAGGGCGAGTGGCTCACCTCGCCGCGCTTCGCGATCACCGGCAACGTGCTCGCGCGCTACGCCAACTCCGGCGACCTCGACTGGGCGCGTCCGGACTTCGAGGTCTACGAGGGTTTCTCCGACTCGAAGCTCGGCGGCCGCGCGGTCGACTTCTCGGGCATCACGGCGCACGTCGGCGTTCGCGCCTATATCGGCTACTGATCGGGAGGGCACGATGATCCATCCTTATCGTCCGTTCCGGCTGCTGCTCCTCGCGGGCGCGCTGCTGTTCATCGCGTTCGTGACCGGCTGCAGCCGCAAAGACTACGCGGTGAACCCGGCGATCGCCGGCCAGGTCGGCTGGAACAACACGATCTTCGGCCTCATGCGCGACCGCTCGGAGGGCACCACCACGTACGGCTGCATGGGCTGCCACAACAGCAGCTCGGCGCCGCGGGTGGATCTCACCGACTACTCGATCGTGGTCGCCGACACCAACCTGATCCAGTCCAAGATCGGCGTGGGCGGTACCATGCGCGGCTACCTGAAGCCCGGCGAGCCCGAGATCATCCTCGACTGGATCGCGCGCGGCGCGCCGCGGTAGCGGGACGGAACCGTCGCCGTCGTCCGGGGCGCCCCTCCCACGGGGCGCCCCGCTTTCACGGCTTCCGCCCGCGCCCGGCGTGCGCCGAGGCTTGACGCAAGCCCGCCGCCGCCCTACCGTCCCCAGCCGTGTCCATTCATCCGCAAGCGGCAAAACATTTTGGCGCGACCGCGCTGGTCTCGCTCTGCGCGCTGATCCTGGCGCCTTCGTGCGCCAAGGTCGGCCTCGGCGGCGGCGCGCCGAAAGTCACGGTCTCCGCCGCGCGCGACTGCAACAGCTGCGGGCGCGATTCGGGCTATCCGCTCACGTTCCGGGTGCTCCAGGTCACCGACGCGTCGGCGATCACCGGAATGACGCTCACCCAGCTGTGGGACAAGGAGGAGAGTCTCCTCGGCCCCGCGCTGCTCGACCGCCGCGAGGCGTTCGTGGATCCGGGCCGCTCGGTCACGGTGGCGCTCGAGAAGAAGCCGGGCGCGACGGCGGTGATCGTCGTCGGCAACTTCTGCCAGTCGAGGGACCAGTGCTGGTACTTCGCGCAGCCGCTCGCACAGGGCTCGCGCGTGAAGCTCGTCGCGAACGCGGACTGCCTGAGCGCCGCGAACTGACCCCGGCGAGGAGAACTGCATGAGCGAGCGTCGTCCGGTCGTGTGGAGCGAAGGGCTGCTGCTCACGCCCCAGCACTTCCAGCAGAACGATCGCGCCATCCGCCACCTCGTGGCGCAGCGTTTCCGCATGGCGCACGGCTTCGACTGGGGCCTCGCGGCGCTGACCGTGGACGCCGAAGCGGTGAAGAACGGCCGCATCGTGCTCTCCGCGGCCGCGGGCGTGCTGCCCGACGGGACCCCGTTCGCGCTGCCGGACGACGATCCGGTGCCGCCGCAGCGCTCGATCGAGGGCCACTTCCAGGCGAAGGACGACGCGCTCACGCTGTACCTGGGCGTCACGGCTCCCGGCGCGGCGCGGCCGCAGCTCGGCGACGCGGTGAGCCCCGGCGCGGCGGGCCCGCGCTATGCGGCCGAGTCGCTCGAGGTCGCCGACGACAACACGGCGCAGAACGCGCGCCCGGTCGACGTCCAGCGCCGCCACTTCCAGGTGCTGTTCCCCGACGACGCGATCGGCGACCACGACGCGCTGCCGTTCGCCGAGGTCCAGCGCACGCCGGAGGGGGCGTTCGCGCTGCGCGAGGCGTACGTGCCGCCGGTGATCGCGGTCGGCGCGAGCGAAGCGCTCATGCGCCAGCTGCGCTCGATCCACGAGATGTTGATCGGCCGCAGCACGACGCTCGGCGACCAGCGTCGCCAGCGGGGCGGCATCGCCGATTTCAGCGCGCAGGACACCGCGAACGCGATGCTGCTCTACACGGTGAACGAACGGATCCCCGCGCTGACCCACGCGCTGCTGCACCGCGGCGCGCACCCGGAAGCGGTGTACCTCGAGCTGGCCTCGCTCGCCGGCCAGCTGTCGGCGTTCTCCGACAAGATCCACCCGCGCGACCTGCCGGCTTACGATCACCGCAACCTGTCGGCGACGTTCGCGAAGATGGGCGACGTCCTGCGCGACCTGCTCGACATCCAGCCGGTGGACAAGGCCTCGCGCATCGTGCTCGAGAACAAGGGGGCGGGCATGTGGTCGGGGCGGATCACGGACGACCGCATGGTCGGGCCCGGGGTCGGCCTGTTCCTCGGCGTGCGCGCGGACCAGGAAGAGCAGCGCCTCGCCGCCGAACTGCCCGGCAAGATCAAGATCGCTTCGCTCGACAAGATCGACTTCCTGATCGCCAACGCGCTGCGCGGCGTGCCGCTGATCTACCAGCGCGTGCCGCCGGCTTCGCTGCCGGTGAAGAACAGCTATCTGTACTTCCAGCTCGATCCGCAGGGCGACGCGTGGGAGACGGTCAAGGCCGCGAAGAACGTGGCGATCTACGTGCCGCCCGACGTGCCGAACGTGAGCCTGGAGATGCTGGGGCTCAAGGACTGACGGCATGTTCGGCTCGAAGGGACCCTCGAGACGACGCGGCGGCCCTTCGCGGCCTGCAGCCCGTGAGCGCGGTGGCGACGCGCTCGAGACCGTCGTCATCGAGTCCTCCACGCGCCGCCGCGGTCAGAGCGCCGCGCGCGCCGCGGCGCCGGTGTCGACGAAGCCGCGCCTCGTGGATCTGGCCTCCGACTGGCTCTCCACCGCACTGGCGATCGGCCAGGCCGCCGAGCTCCCCGACGCGAACGCCCTGCGCGCCCGCGCCCTCGAGCTGAAGAGCCGTTTCGAGCGCGACGCCGGCGGACACGGCTTCACCGCCGCCGACGTCGAGGACGCGGTCTTCGCCATGGTCGCGCTGCTCGATCAGACGGTCCTCAGCCAGAAGGGGCCGGCCCGCGACGCCTGGATCGCGCGCCCCCTGCAGCTCGAGCTCTACGGCCGCCAGCTCGCAGGGGAAGAGTTCTTCGAGCGGCTCGAACGCCTGCGGCACGACCGCGAGGCGCGCGTCGAGGCGCTCGAGGTCTACGGCTGCTGCCTGGGCTTCGGCTTCACCGGGCGCTACCAGCTCACCCCCGAGAAGCTGCCCGCCCTGATCGAGGACGTGCAGGCCGACATCGCCGCCGCGCGCGGCAGCGTCCTGGCGCCGCTCGCCCCGCACGCCGGACGCAGCAACGAGCGCGTCGCCGAGGAGCGCCGCGGCATGGCGTGGTGGCTGCCGCCCGCGATCTTCGTGCCGGCGGTGTTCATCGTGTGGCTGGTCATCTGGCTGATCGCGCGGCTCGGTGCCGGCGGCGCCGCGCACACGATCTCGAGGCTGATGCGATGAGCGGGCTCATGGACAAGGCGCCCTGGGCGCCGTTCGCCGGGGCGTTCGCTGCGATCGGCGCGCTGCTGCTGATCTTCCGCCGCTCGCTGGGACTGTCGCTGCTGTTCGTGTTCCTGATCCTGGTGATCCTCGCGCTGGTGATCGCGATCGCGCTGCTGATCCGCCAGCTGCGTCAGGCCGCGGCGGCCGAGGCGATCGAGAACACGATCACCACGCAGGCCGACGCCGACATCGAACGCTCGACGCCCGGCACGCTGGCCGAGGTGCAGGGCCTCAAGGACGACCTGCTGAGCGCGATCGCGCAGCTCAAGTCCTCGACGAAGAAGACCGGCAGCGACGCGCTGGCGAAGCTGCCCTGGTACATGGTCATCGGCCCCGCGGGCGCCGGGAAGAGCGAACTCATCAAGCGCTCGGGGCTCGAGTTCCCGCTGCGCGAGGCGAGCGGCGACGCCCGCGCCGTGCGCGGCGTGGGCGGCACGCGCAGCTTCTCGTGGTGGCTCGCGCAGGAGGCCGTGCTGCTCGACATGGCGGGTCGCACCCTGGCGACCGCCGCGTTCGACGACAGCGGCGACTGGCTGGCGTTCCTCGACACGCTGCGCAGGCAGCGCCCGGAGAACCCGATCAACGGCGTCGTGGTCGCGGTCGCGCTCGACCAGCTCGCCGACCATCCCGAGGCGCGCATCGATTCCATCGCCCGCGGCGCGCGCGAGCGCATCGAGGAGCTGATCGAACACCTGGGCGTGGTGTTCCCGGTCTACGTGATGTTCACGCGGGTCGACCGCGTCGCCGGCTTCGCCGAGTACTTCGAATCCCTCGACGCCACCGCGCGTCGTGCGCCGTGGGGCGCCACGCTGCCCATGAAGCGCGCGCGCACGCAGTCGGCCGAGGCGCTGTTCGACGAGGAGTTCGGCCTGCTGCTGGGTTCGCTCGCGCAGCGGCGGATTCCACGCATGAATGCGGCGGGGACGCCGTCCGAGCGTGCGCGCGCGTTCGCGTTCCCGCTCCAGTTCGAACGCGTGCGCGGCAATCTGCGCCGCTTCCTGCGCGTCCTGTTCGAGCCGCAGGCCGAGGCCGAACCGCCGCTGTTCCGCGGCTTCTACTTCTCCGCGGCGGCGCAGGACGGCGAGATCACCGACCGCGTGCTGCAGCCCGCGGTGCGCTCGCTCGGTCTCAGCGTGCGGCCGCCCGAGGCGCCGCCGGCGGCGCGCGGCGGCGCGTGGTTCGTGCGCGACTTCTTCACCGACGTGCTGTTCCCGGACGCGGCGCTGGCGACGGCGTCGCGCGGCGCGCAGGGACGGCTCAAGCGCGGCGAGCAGATCATGGTGGGCGCGTACGGGCTCGCGCTGCTGCTGTTGACGCTGCTGTTCTCGGGCCTGTCGTGCGCGAACCATGGCGTGGTGAACCACGCGAAGCGCGCGGCCGTCGAGGTCGCGAACCGCGTCACGGACGAAACCGCCCTGATCGACAACCTGCGCACGCTCGACGACCTGAGCGCGGCCGCCGACGAGGTCGACCGCATCGACCGCAGCGTGCCGCTGCCGCGCGCGCTCGGCGCCTGGGCCGGCGGCGCGGTGCGCGACCCGGCCGTGACGCTGTGGATGCGGCGCATGGCGCAGTACGTGCTGCAGCCGGCCGCGCAGCGCATGGAAGACAGCCTGCGCGCGCGCGTGGCCGGCGAGCCCGGCACGTTCCTCGGCGACTTCTACCGCTTCCGCGCCTGGCGTCTGCTCACCCGGCCGGGCGACATGGACGTCGAGGACGCCGACGTGCTCGCCCGCGAGGTGAAGCGCGCGCTCGCCGACCGCCTGGAGCTGGGCGGCGCCGACGCCGCCGGCCGTCGCGCCTATCCGGAGCTGGTGCTGCGCCAGATGCAGTTCCTCGCGCGGCATCCGCGCGACTTCGCCGCAATCGTGCGCGACTACATCCACGAGCAGGACCGCACCCTGGTCGCGCAGATGGCGCCGATCGTGCGCGACGAGTGGCAGCCGGCGGCGTTCTATGCCGAGATGATCGACGACGCCTCGCGCCGCCTCGAGCCGCTCACGCTCGAGAAGATCGCGGGGCAGACCACGCTCATGCACGACGCGGTGACCGTGCCCGGCGCGTTCACCAGCAGCGGCTGGACGGATCAGATCCAGCCGCGCACGGCCTGGTACGGCCGCATGCTCGCGCGCGACGCGGTGATGGCCGACGCGTTCGGCGGGCATCCGCCGAACCTCGCGCGCCAGCTGCAGGCGCTCTACGCCCGCGACGTGACCGACCACTGGGTCGAGTTCCTGGACGCGGTCGACTACGGCGCCCCCGGCAGCATGGACCTCGTCGCCGACCAGCTCGCGCAGCTCGCCAAGGGCGACTCGCCGCTGTTCAGGCTGCTGCACGGAGCCCGCGACCAGACGCAGGCCCTGGCGATCGCCGGCACGCCGCTCGAGCGGATCGGCACGGACTTCCGCATCCTGCGCGAGTTCTTCGAAGCGCCGGGCTCGCTCGGCGAGCGCACCAAATCGTGGCTCGGCGAGATCGCGCGCAAGCTGCCCGGCCGCGGCAACACGCCCTCCACGCTGCGCGAATCGCTCGACGCCCAGTACCTCGAGATGCTCGCGGCCGCGCAGCAGGACATCGCCAAGCTGGGCCCCGCGGCGCCGCTGCAGAAGCTGGTGGATCTGCTGCGCCCGCCGCCCGATCAGACCAACGGCGTCTTCGAGCTGGTGACGTGGTGCGATGGACTCGGCGAGAACTACGCCGACTCGCCGGCGGGTCCCACGGTCGCACGGCTGCTGCGTGCACCGGTCGACGCCGCCCGGCGCGCGGTGCGCGAGCGCGGCCTCGGACCGCGGGTCGCCGCGGCGTGGCAGGCCCAGGTGCTGCAGCGCTTCCAGAACGACCTCGCCGGGCATTATCCGTTCGATCCGGGCGGCCCCGACGCGAGCTACGACGCGTTCGCGGCGTGCTTCTCCGGGGAAGGCTACTTCTGGAAGTTCTTCGACCAGTTCCTGGCGCCGTTCATGAACGAGGACGGCACGCCCAAAGGCGGCGACGCGCCGCCGGTCTCGCCGGCGATGGTCGATTTCGTGGCGAAGGCGCACGCGATCCGGCAGGCGTTCTTCGCCGCGGGGCCCACTCCCGCCCTGTCGTTCACCGTCAGCGCCTCGCCGCCGCCGCACGACCCGGGCGTGGTGGTGCGCTGGGTGGCGTTCGACTGCGGCGGCGCGAGCCGCACCTACACGATGGGCCCGCCGCGCGACGAATCGCTGGCGTGGCCGGGCCCGGATCCCGGCGCCGGCGCCGCGCTGCGCGCGCAGGCCGCGCCGCCCGACGATCCGAAGAAGAAGCGCAGGAAGGGCGAGCCGACGACGATCGCCGTGACGCCGGTATCGGCCAGCGGCCCGTGGGGCCTGTTCCGCCTGCTCGATCAGGCGAGCAGCGTGACCACGAGCGCCGGCCGCGCGAGCGCCACGTGGACGCTGACCGCGGCGAACGCCGCGCGCATCCGCATGACGTGGGATCTCAAGACGACCGCGACCCAGAGCCCGTTCGCGCGCGGCTTCCTCGAGGTCGTGCCCCCCGAGACGCCGTAGCGGGGCGCGGCGGTCCCACGCCGCGTGCATTCCGCCGCCCCGGCGCATTCTTCCATCGAGACGTCGCAGGCGCGCCCGCGCGGCGTCGCCCGGACCTGTGCAGCCCCGCGAAATGTCACTGGCACGCACCCGGGGCCGGGCGTAGGCTCGCTGACGGGTGCGCCGGCCCGGCGCCGCGCACCCGATCGAACAATGCTCGAAAAAGGCGGAATGACGATGTTCCACCGGCCGCGCCCTTCCATACCCGCCCTCGGCGCGCTGCTGGCGGCGCTCCCCTGCGTCGCGGCGACGGCGCTCGCGGGGAACTGGACCGCTCCGACCCCGGCGGAGCTGGCGATGCAGAAGTGCAGCTTCGATCCCGGCGCCGACGCCGAGGCGCTGCTCTGGGAAGTCACCGTCGACGACAGTCCGTCCGGCCACTCGCAGGACACCGTTCTCGACCACTACCTGCGCGTGAAGATCTTCACCGACGCCGGCGCCGACAAGTACTCGACCATATCGATCCGGCACTCGCGCAGCTCCGGCATCAGCCTCGTCAGCGCGCGAACGGTGGCGCCGGACGGCACGGTGTCGAACCTGCGCGGCGACGCGGTCTTCAAGACG
This sequence comes from Candidatus Eiseniibacteriota bacterium, assembly GCA_963744995.1. Lineage (GTDB taxonomy): Bacteria > Eisenbacteria > RBG-16-71-46 > RBG-16-71-46 > RBG-16-71-46 > CAVUWA01. The sequence goes on along the minus strand of CAVUWA010000011.1, from coordinate 356,355 downwards.
ACCGAGCTCAAGACCTCCGACGAGGAGCTGCGCAAGACCACGTTCGCCATTCCCAACGTGACCGCGGGATCCATCGTGGAGTACCGCTACCGCGAGACCCGCCACGACTGGTTGGCGCACTACGTGCTTCTGCCGCTGCAGCTCGACGTCCCCGCCGCGGTCGTCCGCTACCACATCCGGCCGGTGCCCTCGACCACGTACGAGATGCGCTACGTCGGCCTGAACACGGGGGTGCCGCAGTTCCAGCCCGGCGTGGGCGGCTTCTACACCACCTCCGTCCACGTCAAGCCCGCCTTCGTCGAAGAGCCCTACATGCCGCCGCGGGATCAGGTGCAGGCGGCGATTCTCGTCTACTACTCGGCCGGCCAGCCCGATTCGCCGGCGAAGTTCTGGCACGACGCCGGCAGGAGAGACGCCGACTGGTTCGACGGCATGTGCCGCGCGAACCGCAACATGAAGGACGTGGCGGCGACGGTCGCCGAGACGAACGGCGCCCCGGCCGAGCGGCTGCAGCGCCTGTTCGACTGGTGCCGGCGCAACGTGGACAACCGCACCAACGCCGCGCGCGAGGGGCGCCCCGTCGACGACGAGAACGTTCGCCCGAACAGGAGCGCGGCTGACGTGCTGGCCCACGGCGCGGGCGGGGACACGGACGTCAACCTCCTCTTCGGCGCGCTCGCGCGCGCGGCCGGGTTCGACGTGCGGCTGGCGATGGCCGCGAGCCGGACCCGGCGCTTCTTCGATCCGTCGCTGATGGTGGAGGTCGGGCTCGACCGCCCGCTGATCGCGGTGCGGCTCGATGGCGCCTGGAAGCTGTTCGACCCGGGCTCGCCCACGGCCCCGTTCGCCGGACTGCGCTGGCCGCAGGAAGGCACCGCGGCCCTGCTGTGCGATCGGGACAGCGCGCGGATCATCGACACGCCCATCCGACCGCCCGCATACAGCCTCACCATGCGCCAAGCGCACTTCCGCCTGGACGCCGACGGCACGCTCGAAGGCGACGTGCACATGGTGCTCACGGGACACGCCAACGACACGCGGCGGCGGCGCGAGGCCGATGAATCCCTGCAGCAGCGCGAGCAGGACATCACCGACCGCGTGCACGAGCGGCTGCCCACGGCGGAGGTGTCCGACGTCCAGGTGGAAACGGACCTGCCGGACACGACGCTGCGCTACGAAGAGACGCTGCACGTCCGCGTGCCCGACTACGCCACCCGGGTCGGCCGGCGCCTGCTGGTGCAGCCGGGCGTCTTCACGCACGGGGGCACGCCGCCGTTCACGGCCCACACGCGCCGCTACCCGATCTGCTTCGCCTACCCGTGGGCCGAGGTGGACTCGGTCTGGATCGAGCTGCCCCCGGGATTCGTGGTCGATGCGGCGGATCAGCCGAAGCCGGTCGAGGTGCCCGGCGTCGGCGTCTACGTGGCCAGCGCGCGGCTCAGCCCGGACGCCCGGGAGATCGTCTACGTACGGCAGCTTCGCTTCGGCGACGGCGGCACGATCTGTTTTCCGAGGGACAGCTACGAGGCCCTGCGCGGCGCGTTCGACATGTTCCACGAGCGCGACGAGTTCACGCTGACGCTGCACGAGCCGGGCGGCGAGTGATGCGCCGCCCGCGGCAGGCGTCCGCGGCGCTCGTGACGCTGCTGGCGCTCGCGTGCGCCGCGCTCTCGGCACAGGCGTCGGACCAGCCACCGGACTGGCTGCGCGAGGCGGCCGCCCAACCGACCCCCGAATACGCATCCGACGTCGGGGCCGTCGTGCTCCTCCGCGATCGCACGGTCGAGGTGAAGTCCGGCGACCGATTCCGGGTCTCCGAGCGCGGCGCGATTCGTGTACTCCATGCCGAGGGCCGCGAAGAGGCGGCATGCGCCGCGGTGTACCTGACCGACGGCGGCAAGGTCACCGACATGCTCGGCTGGCTGCTCGGACCCGGCGAGCGGACCCGGCCGTTCGGGAAGAAGGAGTGGGTGGACGCGAGACTCAATCCGGACGACGTCTACGACGAGGCGCGCGTCCGGGGCCTCTCCGCCGCGGCGCAGGCGGAGCCCGGCACCGTGTTCGGCTACGAGTGGACCACGGAGATGCGCACGCCGTTCCTACAGTTCGACTGGGCGTTTCAGGACGCCCTGCCGGTGCGCCTCGCGCGCCTGACGGTCCGCGTGCCGGCCGCGTGGCGCACGACCGGCATCGTGTTGAACCACGAGCCCATCACCGCGCAGACCTTTGAAGACGCCACGGCCTGGGAGTTGCGCGACCTCCCCGCCGTGCCGGACGAACCCTCGTCGCCACCGCTGAGCGCACTGGTTCCGCGGGTCGCCGTCAGCATCGTGCCCGACGCGCCGGAACACGCCGGCGCGGCAGCGAGTTTCACGTCGTGGACGCAGGTCTCCGACTGGCTGGCCTCGCTGTCGGACGACCTGGCCACGCCGGACGAGGCGCTGCGCGAACGGGCGCATGAACTGGTCGACGGCCGCAGCACGGACCTGGAGCGGATCCGCGCGATCGGCGAGTACGTGCAGGGGCTCAACTACGTGTCGATCCAGACCGGGGTGGGGCGCGGTGGCGGGTACCGGCCGCACGCGCCGTCGCTGGTCCTCGAGAAAGGCTACGGCGACTGCAAGGACAAGGCGAATCTGATGCGGGCGATGCTCGCGGCCGTCGACGTTCCGGCCTGGCTGGTGAGCATCTACTCCGGGAACCCCGCGTTCGTGCGCGAACCGTGGCCCTCGCCGCAGCAGTTCAATCACTGCATCATCGCGATTCGCGCTCCGGCGGGGGACTCGCTGGCGACTCGCTTCGACCACCCGGCGCTGGGCCCGTTGATCGTGTTCGATCCGACGGATCCGTGGACGCCGCTCGGCGGCCTGCCCGAGTCGGAGCAGGGCAGTCTCGCGCTAATCGTACGGCGCGGCGAGGAGGACCTGACCCGCATGCCGGTGACGGCGCCGGCGGCCAACGCCATGCGGCGCACCATGCGGGTGAAGCTCGATGCCGGCGGGCGGATCTCGGCGGATATCCACGAGTCGAGCGGCGGCACCGCGGCGCGCGACGAGCGGTCGTGGCGGCACGGCTTCAACCAGGCCGACTACCGGCGCGCGATCGAGAACTGGGTCGCGCGCGGCATCGCCGGGGCCATGGTGGACAGGCTGGCCGTCCAGGACGACCCGGTCGGCGGCGGTTTCGATCTCGACCTGCACGTCACCGCCGAGCACTACGGGAAGCGGCTGTCGGCCGGGCTTCAGGCGATCTGCCCGATGCTCGTCTCGAGACGCGATCGGTTCGGGTTCTCGGGCGCCGAGCGAACCCAGCCCATCGAATTCGAAGCGGAATCGAACGAGGTAGACGTGACGATCGAGCTGCCGTCGTCGTGGGAAGTCGAGGAATTCCCCGAGGCGATCGCGCTCGACACCGACTTCGCGACCTACCGCACGTCCTACACGTTCCACGACGGGAACGTGCACTTCACCCGGACGCTCGAGACCCGGCGCACGACGCTGCCGCCGGATCGCTACGCCGAGGTGCGGGCCTTCCTCAAGTCGGTGCGGCGCGGCGAGACCGCGCTGGTGCTGCTGCACGGCGGGTCGTGAGCGGCGCGTTTCGGTTGGAGGCCGATGGCAGGCCCTCCGAGGCCTCCGCAAGCCCGCGGCGGTGCGAACCCGGGAGTATCCTGCCCATATCCACGCGTGCAAGATGGTGCCGCGTGCCGTTCGGCCCGGTTCGAGCGTTTCGCCGCTCCGGCATGGCATGGCTCCTGGCCGCCATCCTGGCCGTCGCGGGGGCATCCGCGAAGATCGCGGCCGCTGCATCGGCGGCGGCCGCGGCGCCGACGGACGCCGAGATCGTGGATTGGGACGTTCGGGTCATCGACAGTGTCATCCCGCAGGGCTTTTCTCGCGAAATCCAGCAGGACATGCGAGTCCAGGTCCTCACCCAGGCCGGCGCGCAGGCGCAGGCACAGGGCTCCATCCCCTACGACGCGCGGATGACTGTCGAGGACGTCCGCATTCGCTGCACGGATCCAGGAGGCAGGACCCGCACGATCTCGATCGACAAGATGTACGACGCGATCGTATTCCAGTCCGGGAATCACGTGCTCAAGGCCAGGGCGTATGCCATTCCAGGGGTCGTGCCCGGGTCGGTCATCGAGTATTGGCTACGTGCTCGGTACGTCGATCCCGCGAGCGTGTCCGACCTGTGGTTCCCGTGTCAGCTCGACCTTCCCGTCCGGCATCTGAGGATCCGGGTCAGGCCCTGGGGAGAGGCGACCTTCGTCGTTCGCTGGAACAATACCTACGGACGGGTCGAGTCACTGGGCACCGCTGGCGGCGGCCTGAAGACCTACGAGGTTCGCGACCTGCCCGCATTTCGAGTCGAGCCTCTGATGCCGGGCCCGGAAGAGTCCCGCCTCACGCTGGTGGGCCACTATCGGGACCGGACCGTGTCCGATGCCGCTTCCGCATGGAGCCGTGTCACCGCAACTTTCGTTCCCGAGTTCGACCGTGCGACGAAGCCGACCTCGAAATTGACCGAGCTGGCTGGCCGTCTGGCCGGTGACTCGCAGGACCCGGAAGAGATTGCCAACCGAATCTTCAGGTTCTGTCGCAGGAGTTCCGCCGACACGACGACCGCAACGAAGCGCTCTGGAACTCCTCCCGTCCTCGACCAGGGCGACTGGGGAAATCTCGCGCCCCAGCTGCTGGACTCGGACAGCGCAAGTGCTCTCTCGATCACGAGGCTCTTCGCAGCGCTGGCAAGAGCGGCCGGCCTCACGGTCGTTCCCGTGTTGCGGCTCCCGGCCGGCCACGCCGCCTTCGACAGTGAAATGGTGACGGCCAACCGATTCACGAAGTTGCTCGTGGCCGTCTCCGGACGGGGCGGATGGCGCTATTACGATCCGGGCACGCCGGGCTCGCTTCCCGGGTGGCCCTGGTGGGAGGATCAGGGCCAGCCCGCACTCCTGGCATTCCCCATGTCTCCGAGGGTGGCCCGGCTGCCGATGCCCCCTCTTGAGAACTCGCGCACGCTGCGCCGGGCCCGGCTGAGGATGTCCGGAGACGGGAGCCTTCGCGGGGACATCCGCGTCGAGTTCCACGGCGAGGCCGCAATGCGACAATGGAGCAGGGACGGTCAGGGACGCCTGGATCAGCAAATCGACTTGATCCGCAAACGCGTGCTCGACACCTTCCCCGGCGCCGAGCTCGACAGCCTTTCGGTCGCGGCATACGACGACTCCGTGGGCCGATACGGGTGGCAATACTGGATCCACGTTCCGGACTACGCTCGCGTGGCGGGGAGAGATCTGCTGTTCTCTCCGTTCTTTTTCGAGGTGGGGAGCCGGAGCCCTTTCGTGCAATCGGGGCGATGGTCGCCGGTGCGGTTTGCGGCACCCGTTCTTGAGATCGACTCGGTTCATGTCGAGCTCGATCCAGGTCTGACGGTTGCTGCGCGGGACTCTCTCGGGCGGATCGACATCGCCGGGATCGGGGCTTGCACGGCGGAGTGGCGTGCGGCGGGCCGCACGGTGGACTCGTGCCGGCGGTTCGAGCTCGGCCGGGGCGGGCGCCTCGAAGTCCCGGCAGAAGGGTATGCCCCGCTCAAGGCCGCGTTTGATCGCGTGCAGGAGATCGGGACGACTCTCGTGCTCGCCGAGCGGGGCGCGGAACAACAGAAGCAGCCGCTCGAAGGGGACTGACCTCGGCACGGGCTGCAGGATGCCCGCACCGCACGCACGAGACCCCCGCGGAATCGCTTCCGCGGGGGCTTTCCCTCGTTCCGGCCGCGCATGGGACGGCCGGGCGCGATGCCGGCTAGTTACGCTTGCGGATCAGCGGGCACTCGAAGTGACGCACGATCGGTCCGATCGTGATGTCGCCACGATTCGCGGCCGCCTGCAGGTCTTCGGCGTTGGTGTACTGAACCGGCGCCACGTTGAAGGTGACCATGCGCACCTCCCAGCGACCGCCGTGGTAGTTCGCGTCGCCGGGTGCGGCGTCGGTGACCGAGCCGAGCCCGTTGCCGAGCACCCAGATCGGATTGAACGGACCCTGGTCCGGCAGGTCGTTCGGCGTCCCGACGGTGCGGTACGCGACGTCGTGCGCGTAGATCGTGCCGCCGGGAGGGCCGAGTCCGTCCGCGATCGCAGGGACGGCCGGAATGGCAAGAGCGACGACGGCGAGCAGCAACAGCTTGCGCAGGTTCATCGGTGGGGCCTCCGTGAAGGTGAGAGAAGCATGAAGTTGTCGGGGCCTCGCGAGGCGCTTTCGGGGCTACGGCGGGAGACCGGAAGCTGTGACGGATTCCTCTGGGAAACCCGGCGGGACGGCGCGCGCGGGGCCTGGCGCCGGGGCCACCCCCGGCGCGGGCGCCCGGCCGGCCCGGCCCGCGCGGGGAAAAAGGTCAGGGGCCCGCTCCCGCGCTTGAACCCCTAAGCCCCGCTGCACTAATCTGCTCCGTCAGCGCGCCAGGATGGCGCGCCCGCGATCCGAGCGGCCGCCGGATCGGCGCCACACCCTCCTTTCTGGACGGGCCCATGAGCGCGATCGACGTCGAGAAGCTCCTCAGCGAAATCTCGCCCGACAATCCTTCGGGCGAAGACCTGGAATACGACGCCGCCTTCATGGAGATGACCCGCGCGGCGGCCGGCAAGCCGGAGCAGGAAATGGGTGGCGAGGTGATCCCCGGCGAGCCCCCCGACTGGCGCGACGTGAAGAAGCGTTGCCTGGATCTCTGCGCCCGCACCCGCGACCTCAGGGTCGGCGTCTACCTGACGCGCGCGCTGGCGCACACCGACGGGCTCGGCGGCTTCGCCGAGGGGCTGGTCATGAATCGCGGCCTGGTCGAGCGGCTGTGGGACCACGTCCATCCGAAGCTCGATCCCGACGACGACAACGACCCGACCCTGCGCGTGAACACGGTCGCCGGGCTTTCCGACCCCGATACGACGGTGCGCACGCTGCGCATGCTGCCGCTCGCCAACTCGCGCCGCATGGGCAGTTTCGGCCTGCGCGACTGGGAAGTCGCGACCGGCGTCCTGCCGAAGCCGGCAGGCGTGGACAGCGTTCCGGACCAGACCACGATCGAGGCCGCATTCCTCGACATGGACGGCACGGAACTGGAGGCGACGGCCGCGGGCGCCGCGGCGGCGCTCGAGGCGACGGACGGGCTCGATACGGCGCTGTCCATGGCGGTGGGTGCGGCCTCGAGCGCGGACCTCTCCGGGCTGCGCTCGACGCTCAAGACGATTCACGTGCTGCTCCAGCAGCAGCTGTCCCGCCGGGGCCTCGGCTCCGGCGAGGCGGCGGCCGTTGAGGGCGGTGCCAGCGAAGGCGGCGCGGCCGCCGTGACGGGGGTGATGCCGGCGATGAGCGGACCGATCCAGAGTCGCGAGGACGTGATCCGGACGCTCGACCAGGTCTGTGACTGGTATTCGAAATACGAGCCGGCGAGTCCGGTGCCGCTCCTGCTCCAGCGGGCCAAACGGCTGGTGAACAAGAACTTCCTCGAAGCGGTCCAGGACCTGACCCCGAGCGGGGTGACCGAGATCCAGAACATCGCCGGGGTCGAAGGCGGCTGACCGTCGCTTGACCCTTCGACGCCCTCGGTTCTTGACACTTCGAGTGCAGCGCCTAGAGTAACAACCTTCCGTTTCAGAAGTGCTTAGCCGCCCGGCTTCCCGTTCCCGGGGGGCCGTCTGTTGCCACCCGGGAGGAGGTGTTTCATGGCCAAGAAGAGCAGCCAGAAGTTCATCGCCCGCAATCGTGCGCCGCGGGTGCAGATCGAGTACGACGTCGAACTCTACGGGGCTGAGAAGAAGATCCAGCTGCCGTTCGTGATGGGCGTCATGGCCGACCTCTCCGGGAAGTCCGGGGACGAGCTGCCGGCGGTCGCCGATCGCAAGGCGCTCGAAATCGACGTGGACAACTTCGACGAACGTCTGAAGTCCATGAAGCCGAAAGTGCAGTTCACGGTGCCGAACACGCTCACCGGCGAGGGCAATCTCGCGGTGGACATCACGTTCGAAAGCATGGACGACTTCTCCCCTGCCGCGGTCGCGCGCAAGGTCGAAGCGCTCAACAAGCTGCTGGAAGCCCGCACGCAGCTGGCGAACCTCAAGACGTACATGGACGGCAAGACCGGCGCCGAGAAGCTGATCGCCCAGGCGCTCAGCGATCCGGCGCTGCTCCAGGCTCTGGCGTCGAGCCCGAAGACCGAAGAAGCGGAGGGCTGAGAACATGGCGGAAGAAAAGGCTCAGGAAAGCCAGGCACAGGGCGAAACGATCGAGGCTTCCGAGTTCTCGTCGTTGCTCAAGAAGCAGTTCAAGCCGAAGTCCGATCGCGCCAGGGAGGCCGTCGAGACCGCGGTGAAGACGCTGGCGGAGCAGGCGCTCGCCGATTCGGCGCTGATCTCCGACGACGCGCTCAACTCCATCGACTCGATGATCGCGGCGATCGACCGCAAGCTCACCGAGCAGATCAACCTCATCCTGCACAACGACGAGTTCCAGCAGCTCGAGGGCGCCTGGCGCGGCCTGCACCATCTGGTCAACAACACCGAGACCGACGAGCAGCTGAAGATCCGCGTCCTGAACATCAGCAAGAAGGACGTGGGCAAGACGCTCAAGAAGTTCAAGGGCACCGCGTGGGACCAGAGCCCGCTGTTCAAGAAGTTCTACGAAGAGGAATACGGTCAGTTCGGCGGCGAACCCTACGGCTGCATCGTCGGCGACTACCACTTCGACCACAGCCCGCCCGACGTCGAGCTGCTCGGCGAAATGGCGCAGGTCGCCGCGGCGGCCCACGCGCCGTTCATCACCGGGGCGTCGCCCACGCTCATGCAGATGGACTCGTGGCAGGAGCTGGCCAACCCGCGCGATCTCACCAAGATCTTCAGCACTCCCGAGTACGCGGCCTGGCGCTCGTTGCGCGAGTCGGACGACGCGCGCTACCTGGGTCTCGCGATGCCGCGCTTCCTCGCCCGCCTGCCGTACGGCGAGAAGACCAATCCGGTCGAGGAATTCGCGTTCGAAGAGGACACCGAGGGCGCGAAGCACGACAAGTACGCATGGGCCAATTCGGCGTACGCGATGGCCGTGAACATCAACCGCTCCTTCAAGGAATACGGCTGGTGCTCGCAGATTCGCGGCGTCGAGTCCGGCGGTGCGGTGATGGGGCTGCCGACCCACACGTTCCCGACCGACGACGGCGGCGTGGACATGAAGTGCCCGACCGAGATCGCGATCAGCGACCGCCGCGAGGCCGAGCTGGCGAAGAACGGCTTCATGCCGCTCGTGCACCGCAAGAACTCCGACTTCGCGGCCTTCATCGGCGCGCAGTCGCTGCAGAAGCCGGCCGAGTACGACGATCCCGACGCGACCGCGAACGCAAACCTGGCGGCGCGGCTGCCGTACCTCTTCGCGAGCTGCCGCTTCGCGCACTACCTCAAGTGCATCGTTCGCGACAAAATCGGCTCGTTCAAGGAACGCGGCGACATGGAAACCTGGCTCAACAACTGGATCGGCCAGTACGTGCTCACCAATCCGGCCACGGCGACCGACGCGGACAAGGCGAGGAAGCCGCTCGCCGGCGCCGAGGTGGTTGTCGAGGAGATCGAAGGCAACCCCGGGTATTACTCGTCCAAGTTCTTCCTGCGCCCGCACTACCAGCTCGAGGGGCTCACGGTGTCCCTGCGGCTGGTGTCGAAGCTTCCGTCCGGGAAGAAATAGTTCTCCGTCCGCGCGCGGCCGGTTCACCCTGCACGGCGTCTCGAGCGCCGGCCGCGAGCGACGCGGAACGACATGCAATCCACCGGGCTGCCTGACGGCGGCCGAACCAGGAGGCAGCGGTGATCCTTTTCAAATTCGCCACCGAGATCAAAGGCCTTGCGAAGGTGTCCGGGCACGAGGGCTGGCTGAACGCGGATTCGATGTCGTTCGGCGTCGGCCGCTCGATCCCGCAGCCGACCGGCGGCAGCGCCAAGCGCGAGCCCAGCCCGCCGTCGGTGAGCGAGGTCACGTTCGCACGCGCCGCCGACCAGGCGTCGCCCGAGCTGTTCGCGCAGGCCTGCGGCGGCGAGAGCCTCGGCACCTGCACGATCCACCTGCTGCAGGTCTCCGGCCAGGACACGCGTGTGTTCCTGACGATCCTGCTCGAAGAGGCGATGGTCTCGAGCTATTCGGCCAGCTCGGGCGGCGACAATCCGAGCGAATCGGTGTCGATCAACTTCACCAAGGTCTCGGTGCAGTACGACACGTTCGACGGCAAGAAGGTCGTGACCGGCACGCCCAAGAAGTGGGACCTGGCGGTCAACAAGCCGTACTGATCCTCTCCGGGTGTCCGGCGGGTGGGCGCTGTGCCACCCGCCGGCACGCCCCGCATTCGCGCCTGCCCGGCCGCCGCGGCGGGCGCACGCTCTCTTCCGCGGGGATGTCATGAACTCTGCGCTGGACCTCAAGGGCCGCCCGCTGGCGGAGACGCTGGCCGAGCTGCAGCAGCAGGTGCGCAAGTCGCCCGGCGACGCCGCGCTCCGCACGTTCCTGTTCCAGCTCCTCGCGGTGCTCGGTCAGTGGGATCGCGCGATCGCGCAGCTCGGCGTCGCGGGCGAACTCGACCCCGGGCGCCTCGACATGGTGCACATGTACCGCGAGGCGCTGAAGTGCGAAGCCCTGCGCCGCGCCGTGTTCGCGGGCGAACGGTCGCCGGTCGTGTTCGGCGATCCCGAGCCATGGATCGCACTTCTGCTGGAGGCGCTCAAACGCTCGGGCGAAGGGGCGCACGATCGCGCCCAGTCGTTGCGGGCGGAGGCGTTCGAGGCCGCGCCGGCGAGCGCTGGCCGCGTGATTCGCGCGGGGGCCACGGGCGCGGGCGACGCCCCGCCCGCGGGCGAGCCGTTCGAGTGGATCGCCGACGCCGACTCGCGGCTCGGTCCGGTGCTCGAGATGATCGTGCTCGGCCGCTACATGTGGGTGCCGGTGCAGCGGCTCAAGCGGATCGACATCGAGCCGCCCGCCGACCTGCGCGACATGGTGTGGACGCCGGTGCACATCGAATGGGCGAACGGCGGCGAGGGGGTGGGCCTGATCCCGACGCGCTACCCCGGCACCGAAACGTGCGAGGACGACGCGCTCCGGCTCGCCGGTCGCACCGAATGGCAGGAGATCGCCGCCGATACGTTCTTCGGTCTCGGCCAGCGCATGCTCTCGACCGATACGGGCGAGTTCGCGCTGCTCGAGGTCGGCCGCATCGAGATCGACGCCGCCCCGGCGGCGGAATGACACGCGCATGAGCGAACCCGTCGCGAAGGACCGGTTGCAGCCCGCGCTGCTCGACCGCCTCACCGACGACCAGCCGCAGTCGAAGGTCGAGTCCCGCGATCAGCGCGTCGTGTCCATGCGCCGTCTGCGCGAGTTCGTGCTGCGCGATCTGGCCTGGCTGCTCAACACCACGCCGCTCAGCCAGACCGAAGACCTCTCCGAGTTCCCGCTGGTGCGCGAATCGGTGATCGACTACGGGATCCGCGACCTCGCCGGTGTCACGCTGTCGGGGATCGATCCACACGAGCTCGAACGCGCGATCCGCGACGCGATCGTGCGCTTCGAGCCGCGCATCGCGAAGAAGACCATCCGCGTCATTGCGGTGATGCCCGACGATCCACAGCACCGCAACTCGCTGGCATTCGAGATCGAGGGCGATCTGTGGGGTCAGCCGTTGCCCACGCGGCTCTACCTCAAGTCCGAAATCGACCTCGAGGACGGCAGCATGACGGTCACCGAGCACACCGACCCCGGTCGGGCGTGAGGCGCTGACGCATGGACCGACGCCTGCTCCACTACTACAACCGCGAGCTCCAGTACCTGCGCGAGGTCGGCGCCGAATTCGCGAAGGAATATCCGAAGATCGCCGCGCGCCTCGGCATGGAAGGGCTCGAGGTCGCGGACCCGTACGTCGAACGCCTGGTCGAGAGTTTCAGCTTCCTCGCCGCGCGCGTGCAGATGAAGATCGACGCCGAGTTCCCGCGCTTCACCCAGCACCTGCTGGAGACCGTCTATCCGGGCTATCTCGCGCCGGTGCCGTCCATGGCGATCGTCCGCTTCGAGCCGGAGCCCGCGGAGGGCTCCCTCGCCGACGGCGTCGAGATCCCGCGCGGCAGCGCGTTGCGCAGCGTCCTCGGCAAGGGCGAACAGACGCCGTGCGAATACCGCACGGCGCACCCGGTGACGCTGTGGCCGATCGAGATCGGTGAGGTCGAGTACCTGCGCTTCTCGGGCTCGGTCGCCGGCGCCGATCTTCCGGCGCTGCCCGAGATCCGCTCCGGAAAGGTGAAGGCCGGCATCCGCATCCGCCTGCGCACCACCGCGGGCTCGCGCTTCGATCAGCTCGGCCTCGATACGCTCGCGCTGCACTTTGCCGGCGGCGAAGGCGTCCCGGTGCGGATCATGGAACAGCTGGTCGCCAACGCGGTGAAGGTGATCGCGCGCCCGGCGGCATCGCCCGCGCAATGGCATCACGTGCTGCCGGCGTCGAGCCTCACCGCCCTGGGCTACGAAGACGACGAGGCGCTGCTGCCGCCCTCGCACCGGCGCTTCTCGGGCTACCGGTTGATCAACGAGTACTTCGCGTTCCCGCAGCGCTTCCTGTTCGCGGAATTCACGCAGCTCGCGGGCGCGGTGCGCCGCACCCAGGGTCCCGAGCTGGACCTGATCGTGCTGCTCGATCGGGCCGATCCGATGCTCGACGAGAGCATGGACGAGTCGCACTTCACGCTGTTCGCGACGCCCGCGATCAATCTGTTCCCGCGCCGTGCCGACCGCATCCACCTGAACGAGCGCGACTACGAATACCAGGTGCTGGCCGACCGCACACGGCCGATGGACTTCGAGGTCTACGACGTGACCGAAGTCTCGGGCTTCAGCGAGGGCGGCGCGCGGGCGCGCGCATTCCATCCGTTCTACGCGGTGCGCGACCATCCGGTGGACGCCGGGGCGGCGTACTTCACGCTGCGCCGCGCGCCGCGGCTCATGTCGGATCGCCAGGCCACGCAGGGGCCGCGCTCGGGATATCTCGGCACCGAGGTGTTCCTCGCGATCGTGGACGCGCGCGAGGCGCCCTACCGTTCGGACCTCAAACAGCTCGCGCCGGAGATCCTGTGCACCAACCGCGACCTGCCGCTGCTGCTCTCGCCGGGCAGCGGCAAGACCGACTTCACGCTGGTCTCCGGCGCCCCGGTGCGCAGCACGCGCATCATCTCCGGACCGACGCGGCCGCGGCCGCCGATGGCCGAGGGCGAGACGGCGTGGCGGCTGATCGGACACCTGTCGCTCAACTACCTGTCGCTGTCGGACACCGACGAGCGCCAGGGCGCCGCCGCGATCCGCGAGCTGCTCGGCCTCTATGGCGACATCGCCGAGCCCGCGGTGCGCAAACAGATCGAAGGGGTGCGCGCGATCGCCAGCCACCCGGTGCTGCGCCGCGTGTCGCAGGAAGGCGCCAGCAGCTGGCTGCGCGGCGTCGAAATCGGTCTCACGTTCGACGAGGCCGCGTTCCAGGGCGCCGGCGTCTTCCTGCTCGGGTCGGTGCTCGAGCGGTTCTTCGCGCGCTACGTGTCGCTCAACTCATTCACCGAGACGGTCGCACGCACCGTGGACCGCGGGGAGATCGCCCGTTGGCCGGCGAGAGTCGGGAACCGGACGCTGATCTGACGCCGGCAGACGGCACGCGCGGCGGCACGGCACCGGGCAGCACCCCGGCGGCCGCCTTCGGCCCCGAGCTCGAGGCCTTCATGGCGCGGCTCGAGGCCGAGCCGTGGCGCTTCCATCCCTACATCGCGCTGCGCTGGCTCGAGGCCACGATGCCCGACCATCCCCGCTTCGCGCGCTCGGCGCGCCTCAAGGACGAAGTGGTCCGCTTCGGCCAGGAGCCGTCGCTCGCCTTCGCGCCGGCTGCGGTCGCTTCGTTCACGCGGCGCACCGGGCGGCCGCAGCTCGACACCTTCTTCCTCGGCGTGTTCGGTCCCAATGGACCTTTGCCGCTGCACCTCACCGAATACGCGCGCGAACGCGAACGCAACCACCACGACCCCACGCTGCGCCGTTTCGCCGACGTCTTCCACCACCGCTACGTGCAGATGTTCTATCGCGCGTGGGCCGACGCGCAGCCGGTCACTCACGCCGACCGGCCCGGCGAGGACCGTTTCGCGCTCTACGTGGGCGCGTTCGGCGGGCTCGGCCTCGACACGCTGCGCGGCCGCGACGCGGTACCGGACGAGACGCGCCTGCACTGGGCCGGCCTGTTCGCGATGCCGTCGCGGCCGGCCGAGGGACTCGCGCGCATCCTTTCGGGCTTCCTCGGACTCCCGGTCGAGATCGAACAGTGCGTCGGTCACTGGATCCGCCTGCCGCGGGCCTCGCTCAGCCGTCTCGGCAGCGAGCACGCCGTGCTCGGCAGCGCCGCGACGCTCGGCGAGCAGGTCTGGGATTGCGCGGGGAAGTTCCGGGTCGTCGCCGGTCCGGTGGATCTCGCCACGTTCCGCCGCCTGCTGCCGGGCGAGCGCAGCCTCGACCGCGTGCGCGCGATCGTGCGGGCGTGGACCGGCGACGAGCTGTGGTGGGATCTCAACGTGATTCTCGAACGGGTCGAGGTGCCCGCAACCCGGCTCGATGCCCGCTGCGGCCTCGGCCGCACGACCTGGCTGCTGTCGGCCGAGGCGACGCACGACGCCCGTGACTACGTCTTCGAACCCGTGAGCCTCGCGGGCTGAGCCCGCGTTCCACCGAGGAGCCACCGATGTCCGAAATCAGCAGAGAGGCGCTGTTCGGGAAACTCAACCCGATCGCCTATCGCGCGATCGAGAGCGCCACCGTGTTCTGCAAGATGCGCGGCAACCCGTACGTGGAGCTGGTGCACTGGTTCCACCAGGTCCTGCAGCTCCAGGACTCGGACCTGCACCGCATCATCAAGCAGTTCAACCTCAACCCCTCGAACGTCGCGCGCGACCTGACCGAATCGCTCGATCGCCTGCCGCGCGGCTCGACGACGATCACCGACCTGTCCTCGCACGTCGAAGAGGCCGTCGAGCGCGGCTGGGTGTACGGGTCGCTGCTGTTCGGCGAGTCGCAGGTTCGCACCGGCCACCTGGTGGTCGGCATCCTCAAGACGCGCGGCCTGCGTCACGCCCTGATCGCGATCTCGAAGGAGTTCGACAAGGTGGGCGCCGACACGCTCACCGAGCGCTGGAGCGAGGTGGTCGGCGGGTCGCCCGAAGAGGGCATGCGCGCGAGCGACGGCTTCGAGGCGGGCGGCGCCGCGCCCGGCGAGGCGAGCGGCGCCATGGCACCCGCGGCCATGGGCAAGCAGGAGGCGCTCAAGCAGTTCACGGTCGACCTCACCGAGCAGGCCCGGCAGGGCAAGATCGACCCGATCGTCGGCCGCGACGAGGAGATCCGCCAGGTGGTGGACATCCTCATGCGGCGCCGCCAGAACAACCCGATCCTCACCGGCGAGGCCGGGGTCGGCAAGACCGCGGTGGTCGAGGGCTTCGCGCTGCGTATCGCCAACGGCGACGTACCGCCGCCCTTGAAGGACGTCACGCTGCGCACGCTCGACGTGGGGCTGCTGCAGGCCGGCGCCAGCATGAAGGGCGAGTTCGAGAACCGCCTGCGTCAGGTGATCGAAGAGGTGCAGCGCTCGCCGAAGCCGATCATCCTGTTCGTGGACGAGGCCCACACCCTGATCGGCGCGGGCGGCGCGGCGGGCACCGGCGACGCCGCGAACCTGCTGAAGCCCGCGCTCGCGCGCGGCACCCTGCGCACGGTGGCCGCCACCACCTGGGCCGAATACAAGAAGTACATCGAGAAGGACCCCGCGCTCACCCGGCGCTTCCAGGTGGTGAAGGTGGACGAGCCGTCCGAGGACAAGGCGATCCTCATGATGCGCGCCACGACCTCCGCGCTCGAGAAGCACCACCGCGTGCAGGTGCTGGACGAGGCGATCGAGTCCTCCGTACGGCTCTCGCATCGCTACATCCCGGCGCGGCAGCTGCCCGACAAGTCGGTGAGTCTGCTCGACACGGCGTGCGCGCGCGTCGCGATCAGCCAGCACGCGGTGCCCGCCGAGGTCGAGGATTCGCGGCGCCGCATCGAAGCGCTCGACACCGAGCTCGAGATCATCGGCCGCGAAACCGATGCCGGCTTCGAGATCGGCACCCGCGAGACGGACGCGAAGGAGAAGCTCGCCGCCGAGAAGGAACGCCTCGCCGTCCTCGAGAAGCGCTGGAACGAAGAGAAGGCACTGGTGGACGAAATCCTCGAGAAGCGCGCGCAGCTGCGCGGGGTGACCGGCAAGGTCGAAGGCACGGGCAGCAAGGAGGAGACGAAGGCCGAGACGGCCGCGGACGCCGCGAAGGTCGAGTCTGCGGCGCCGGTGCCGAAGCTCACGCCGAAGCAGCGCGAGAAGCTGCTCGGCGAGCTGAAGGCGCTCGACCGCAAACTGGCCGAGATGCAGGGCGAGGATCCGCTGATCCTGCCCACGGTCGGCGAGCAGGCGGTGGCATCAGTGGTCGGCGACTGGACCGGCGTGCCGGTCGGCCGCATGGTCAAGAACGAGGTCGAATCGATCCTGAACCTCGCGAACACGCTCGCCCAGCGCGTGATCGGCCAGAACCACGCGATGGAGATGATCGCGCGCCGCATCCAGACCTCGCGCGCGAAGCTCGACAACCCGGGCAAGCCGATCGGCGTGTTCATGCTGGCCGGGACCTCGGGCGTCGGCAAGACCGAGACCGCGCTGGCGCTCGCCGAAGCGCTCTACGGCGGCGAGCAGAACGTGATCACGATCAACATGAGCGAGTTCCAGGAGGCGCACACCGTTTCGACCCTGAAGGGCGCGCCCCCCGGCTACGTCGGCTACGGCGAAGGCGGCGTGCTGACCGAAGCCGTGCGCCGGCGCCCCTACAGCGTCGTGCTGCTCGACGAGGTCGAAAAGGCGCACCCCGACGTGCACGAGATCTTCTTCCAGGTCTTCGACAAGGGCTGGATGGAGGACGGCGAGGGCCGCTACATCGACTTCAAGAACACGCTGATCCTGCTCACCACCAACGCCGGCAGCGAGCTGATCATGAGCCTCTGCAAGGACCCCGAGCTGATGCCGGAGCCCGAGGCGATCGCGAAATCGCTGCGCGAGCCGCTGCTCAAGGTGTTCCCGGCGGCCCTGCTCGGCCGCATCGTGACGATCCCGTACTATCCCTTGAGCGACGCCATGATCGGCGAGATCGCGAAGCTGCAGCTGCGGCGCATCGAGAAGCGGGTGCGGGCGAACCACAAGCTGCCGTTCACATACACCGATGAGGTCGTGAAGCTGGTCGTGAGCCGCTGCACCGAGCTCGAGAGCGGCGGCCGCATGATCGACGCCATCCTGACCAACACCGTGCTCCCCGCGGTGAGCGCGGAGTTCCTCAAGCGGCTGATGGAAGGCCAGCCGATGAGCCGCGTGCACGTGAAGGTCGAGAACGGCGAGTTCGGATACGAGTTCGATTGAACGCGCGGCCCGCGGGCGCGGGCCCGGGAGTGGCCGGGGGTCAGAGCTGCAGCGGGTTCAGGGCCTTCAGCACCGAATCGCCGGCGGCCGCTTCGCCCAGGAGATAGTGGGCCCGGGCGAGCTCGAGCTTGGCCGTATCCAGCAGGTTCTTCTGGAACTCGTCCTCGTACTCACCGTCGGGCGGCTCGTAGCGCCGGATGAAGTCCCGCCAGAGGGATACCGCCTCGGCAGCGCTGCGGGCCCGGGCGGCGAGGTCGAAGTCGCCCCTCAGCGTCCCCGCCGCCTGGTGAACGGCGGACGGCACCGCGAGCGCCGGCGTGTAATGGACCTCGCGCGGCGCGCCGCACGCGAGCGGCAGCCCCAGCGTCACGAGCAGCGCGATGCGCATGACGCGCCGACCGACGGGTCTCTCGCCCATGTCAGGGATTCGCCGCAAGATCTTCGAGGATGCCGTCGCGAATGGCGACGGCGATCTCGCGCCGCATGCGGGGGGCATTCGCATCGGTGTTGAGCAGCCGGTCCACCGCGGGAACGTCGATGAACTCGATCTCCAGCAGACAAGACCGGCACGGATGGTGGCCGGGCGCATTGCCGAGCGCGGGATCCGAGAGCACGCCGAGCCCGATCTGCGCGCGCACGCCGCGGTCGCGGGTCATGGGGTCGCGTCGGTGGATGGCGTCGAAGACCCGGGTCTGGATGCGCTGGGCCAGCGCGCGGTCGTCGGCCAGGTTGACGTTGCCGGCGCCCGGGCGGCGGACGTGCGTGGCCACGCCGCGCGCGTGCCCGTCGTACCCGTTGAAGTGGATGCTGAGGAAGACGTCCGCATGATGTCTCCGCGCGACGTGCGCGCGTGCCGCGAGCCCGAGGTTGATGTCGGTTCTCCGCGTGAGATAGACGTGGATCCGGCTGCCGGCGAACCGGCGCAGCTCGTTCTCCACCAGAAACGCGAAGTCCAGCGTCATGTCCTTCTCCAGCACGCCGCTCGGACTCACCGCATGGTTCCCGTCCGACCCCCCGACCCTTCCGACCCCACCATGACCTGGATCGATGACGACCGTCTTCGGCTGAACCAGATAGGCTGGCATGGAGGCCATGGCCGAATCCTCCCTGCATGCGCATCAATCAATGGAGAAGCCCGGCGGGTTCGGGATGCCCGCCGCGAAAGGTCCACCATACACCATCGATCTGCGGCCCGGCCCGCGGATCCGGCCGCGCCCGGGCGCCCCGGCCCGGGGCGCAATCCCCGTGGCGCGCAATGTGATAGCCTGCGCGCCACGGGTCTTCGAACCACCCTCCACGGAGGATCTCCGATGGCGACGCTGTTGGAACTGGCGCTGATCGCCGACGCCGTCTACGGCCAGGCCGAAGGCGGCAACGATTCACAAAAGGAGCTGGACAAGCTCGGCTGGACCTGCCCTTCGTCCATGCAGGTCAACGACGCGTCCGTGTTCTCGGGCGGCAGCCTGACCTCGAGCGGCTTCCAGGGCCGCGTGTTTCAGAGCAAGGACGGCAAGGAGGCGGTGGTCGCCTACAAGGGCACCAAGCCCTCGATGGCGAGCGATCTCGTCGCCGACATGAAGCTCGCGATGGGCTTCGTGCCGACGCAGGCCAAGGACGCGCTCAAGTCCACCGTCGACTGGACCAAGCAGCTCGGCAAGAAGAACTTCCTGCTGGTCGGACACTCGCTGGGCGGCGCACTCGCGCAGGTCGTGGGCCTGCAGACCGGCATCAACTTCGTCACGTTCAACGCGCCCGGTATGCAGAACCAGTCGAAGGGTCTCTCGAGCAGTCAGTCCTCGACCGGCAAGCCCGGCGAGGGCCTGAACCTCAGGACCGGCGGCTCGTTCGCGCCGATCGCCGCGCTCGGCACGCACATCGGCAAGGTCGAGATCTTCGAGAAGGCCAGCTCCGGCCACTCGATCACGATCTTCGTGGACTATCTGAAGCAGAATTCCAAGGAAGGGGCGCGGGTGCCGTTCTAGCGACGGGCGCGGGAGGCGAGGCCGGGCGCGGCCCTCGAGCGGGGGCGCGGCGAGCCGGAGGGAATCAGCGCCGCCGCCCACCGATCACCAGCCCGTCCACCGCCACCCCGCCCTCCATCCGCAGCACGCCGCGGCCGGGGGTGACCTCGAAGCCCGCGGCGGCGAGGGCCTCGTGCACGTATTTCTCCTCGTGCGCGTAGCGGCCGTGGGCGTTGAGCTTGAAGCGCACCCCCTGGCGCAGGTGCTCGACCGTGAACACCAGCACGCCGCCGGGCCGCAAGGCCCGGTGCGCGGCGGCGAAGGCCTCCTCCAGCGCGCCGAAGTAGCACAGCGTATCGGCCGAGACGATCAGGTCCCACGCGGCCGCTTCGCGGTTCAGGAACTCGACCAGCTCGGCGTGGTGCAGCGCGTCGTAGCCGCCGCGGCGCCCGGCGCGCAGCAGCATCTCGCCCGAGAGGTCCACGCCCTCCAGACGCTTCGCCCAGGGGCGGATCATCGGCCCGGCGAGGCCGGTCCCGCAGCCGGCATCCAGCACGTCCCGATCCCCGGCGGGCGCGCCGAGCATCACCGCGGTCACGCCCATCACCAGCTGCGGCGCGCGGTAGTCGAGCCGCGCGAGCGTGGCGTCGAAGTCGTTCGCGAAGCGGTCGAACGTATTCTCGACGTACGCGTCCGAGGCGCGCGCGGGCGCCTCGTCGCCGCCGAGAGATGCGAGCATGTGTTGCGCGACGGGCTCCCCGGGGTCGCGCGTGATCCACTCGCGCACCGCGGCGAGCGCTTCGTCGCGGCGGCCCGCGGCCTCCAGCGCGCGCACCAGCCCCTCGTTGGCGGCGACGCTCGCGGGCTCCAGGGCGAGGCTCTTCCGGTAGCAGCGGATCGCCTCGTCGCTGCGCTTCAGAAACTCGAGCGTCTTGCCGACGTCGAACTGGGCGCCGGCGTCGCCCGGGGCCTCCTCCGCCCGGCGCCGGTACGCCTCCAGCGCCTCCTCGAGCCGCCGCTGCGCGAACAGCGCGTCGCCGAGCAACCCGCTCGCGTCCGGCGCCGCGTAGCCCGAGCGCACCGCCTCGCGCACCACCGTCTCGGCGCCTTCCGCCGCGCCGCGCTCGAGCAACAGCTGTCCCAGGTTGAAGTGCGCCTCGGCGAGATCCGGATCCAGCTCGATCGCGCGCCGGTAGCCGGTCTCGGCCTCGTCCAGACGGCTCGCGAGCTGGCGCAGGCGCGCGAGGCTGTAGTGGGACAGCGCGCCGCCGGGGTGCGCTGCGATGGCCGCCTCGTAGGCGCGCTCGGCTTCCGTGGTGTGGCCCAGCGCCTCCTCGACCACGCCGAGATTGTGAAGGGCCTTGAAGTGCGCCGGCTCCGCCTCGACGGCGCGCCGGTAGGCCGCGGCCGCGGCTTCCAGCTCGCCGCGCTCGTGCAGCGCCTTGGCCTCGTCGTAGGCGAACGTCGCGGACATGGCCGCAATATGGCCAGCCGCGGGGCGCGGCCGCAAGTCCGCTTTCCCGCAGCGCATCGCGCGGGTATTCTGCGCGGACGCGCTGTCGCACCCGGCCCTTTCCGGAGAGGATCCGCATGGCCGACATCACCCAGATCGAGCTCCACTCGTCGCTGGCCAGGGGCCAGCTGCTGGTCAATCGCGTCCATGCGACCGAAGCGCTCGGGCGTCCCTTCCAGTACGACCTCGACCTCTTCAGCCCCGACGCGGGTCTCGACCTCGACGCCCTCGCCGGCGACAAGATGACGATCGAGATCGCGACCTCCGAAGGGTCGCGCTACTTCAACGGCTACGTGGCCGAGATCGCCCAGGGCGCCGCCGCCGGCCGCTACACCCGCTACCACGCCACGCTCCGGCCGTTCTTCTGGCTGCTCACCCGCGCCTCGGACAGCAGGATCTACAAGAAGTCCACCGTGCCCGACATCATCAAGGAGGCCATCGGCCGCCTCGGCGTCGGTGACGTGAACGACAAGGGCCTGCAGAACGGCTATCTGGCGCGCGAATACGTCGTGCAGTACCGCGAGACGTACTTCGACTTTCTGTCCCGGCTCATGGAAGAGGAAGGCATCTACTACTGGTTCGAGCACGACAAGGACCAGCACGTGATGATGCTCGGCGACGACCGCGCCGCGCACAAGACCGTGTCGGGCTACGAGAAGCTCGCCTTCATCGACCCCAAGGTGAACGCGAACCCGCGCGAAGAGCACTTCTCCGAGCTGCGCGTGTCGCACGGCGTGGTCACCGGCACCTACGCGGTCAACGATTACGATTTCGAGGTGCCGGGGGCCGACCTGCAGGCCAAGTCGAGCAAGCCGCTCAAACACAAGCACGCGAGCCTCGAACAGTATGACCCGATCGCGGGCTACGTGGACGCCGTGGACGCCGGCAACGATGGCGACGGCAACCGCACCGATCGTGGCGAGCTGTTCGCACGCATCCGCCTCGAAGCCCTGCAGGCGCAGCACGACCGCGTGGCCGGCCGCAGCAACGCGCGCGGCCTCACCACGGGCGCGCTGTTCGAGATCACGGGCCACCCGCGCGACGACCAGAACCGCGAGTTGCTGGTCATCGGCGCCGAGTACCGGCTGTTCCAGCCGGGCTTCGACGCCGCCAGCTCCACCGGCCGCGAGAATGTGAAGACCGAAGGCGCCGAGAAGCCCGAAGACGAGCCGATGTTCCAGGCGCGCTACTTCATGCAGCCCGGCAAGACACCGTTCCGGCCCGAACGCACGACGCCGCGCCCGTTCATGCTCGGCCCGCACACCGCGACCGTGATCGGCGAGGGCGAGATCTGGACCGACAAGTACGGCCGCATCAAGGTGCACTTCCCGTGGGACCGCGAGGATACCGAGGGCTGCTGGCTGCGCGTCGCGCAGGCGTGGGCCGGCGCCGGCTGGGGCGCGCTGCACATCCCGCGCGTCGGACAGGAGGTGATCGTCCAGTTCATCGAGGGCGACATCAACCGCCCGATCGTGATCGGCAGCCTCTACAACGGCAAGAACGCGCCGCCGTTCGGGCAGCCCGGCGATGCCACCCGCAGCGGGCTGCTGACGCGCAGCTCGAGCGGCGGCGGCGCCGACGATGCCAACGAGCTGAGCTTCGAGGACAAGACCGGCGAGGAACAGATCAAGATCCACGCCCAGAAGAACATGGACACCGAGGTCGAGAACGACCAGACGCTGTGGGTCGGGCGCGACCGCAAGAACGTGATCGACAACGACCAGTCCGAGGAAGTGAAGGGCAACAAGACGATCCACGTGCACAAGAAGCACACCGAGGACATCGACGCGGACATGAGCCTCCGAGTGAAGCAGAACGTGGAGGAGAACATCGGCGGCAGCCGCACGATCGAGGTCACCGGCGACCACAACGAGAACATCACCGGCAAGCAGGGCGTGACCGTGGCGAAGGACGCCGGCTGGTCCGCGGGCGGCGGCGGCAGCATCGACTTCGGCGGCGAGGGCTCGTTCTCGACCGGCAAGAAGATGACGCAGAGCGCCGGGGCCGACTACGACCTGTCGTCGAAGGACAACTCCAACATCAGCGTCGGCAAGAACCTCAGCCTGACCGTCGACCACGAGGCCGGCATCAAGGTCGAGGGCGGCCTCACGATCTCGGTGACCAAGGACGCCACCGTCACCGTCAAGGGCACGAACAAGAACGAGATCACCAAGGCCTATGGGGTCAAGGCCAAGGAGATCACGCTCGAGGCCGACTCCAAGATCACGATCAAACAGGGCGGCGCCTCGATCACCCTCGAGGGCGGCGACATCGTCATCAAGGGCGGCAACATCGACTTCAAGGGCAACTCGGCGATCAACATGAAGGCGTCGAAGCTGACGCAGAACTAGGGCGCTTCCCGGCCACGCCCACGGCCTCCGCCCGGAGCGGGGCGCGGGGCGCGGGCGCCCGCGCGGCGCGCCGGTGATCCGGGCTCAGCGCGCGCCGGCCGCTGCCGATCTCACCCGCAGCCCTTGTCCAGCACCTGCTTCCACTCCTCGGGGTCGATCCCGTCGCCGGCGCTCTTCAGCGACCCGCGCCAGCGGGCATCGAGCTCTTCGAGGCTCGTGTCCAGGATCTTCTCGATGGCTTCGCCTCCCTGCTGCCAGATCTTCTTCACGGCATCCCGGCCGAACGTCTCGTACAGGAACCCCACGAAGCTGCCGCTGCCGAGATAGCCCGGCATTTCGCCGACCTCGCGGAACTTGAAGATCAGATCGCGCACGTGCGGCAGCTTCCCGCGCCGCAGGTATTCGGCGCAGAGCGCGCGCACGGCATGCTCGCGGCAGCGGCCGTCGGCATACACGGAGAGGCCCTCGCGGATCCACCATACGGGCTCCGCGGGCTCGCCCCATGCATTCAGCGCGAGGATGTGCGTGATCTCGTGCGTGTCGAAGTCGCGCCAGGTGGGGCTGCAGACCAGGAACAGGCTGCTCGAGCGCCAGTCGGCGTAGCCGGTGGCCGGGACGCCCAGGAAGTCCACGAGCTGGTCGCGGCTCTGGAAGAAGAACACGTCCACCGGCCGCTCGTAGCGTTCCACGCCGACCACCTGCATGGCCCGCTTCACCGAGGCGTCCGCGCTGCGCTCGAGCGCGACGATGTGCCGCGCGGCGAACGTGCCGGACACGTAGTGGACGCGTACCGCCTCGCCGCGCAGGGTCTGCCAGACGAAGTGCGTGTCGGCGAGCGCCTGCTGCTCGAGGCCGGAGGGCGCCTCCGACCAGTCCACGGCGGCCGCAGGCGCGGGCCGGGCGGCGGCGAGCAGCGCGGCAAGGCCGATGACGAGCGCGAGCCCGGCAGGGCCGGCTGGAGCCGGCCGCAACTTGCCGGCGGGGCCCGCCACTACTCCTCGAACGGCATCGCCGGCTCGCCGGTCGGAAGATCCTCCAGCTCGCGCTGGCCGCCGCCGATCGCCTGCGGCGCGTGGTCGCCGGGAAGTGCCTGGTACGGACACGGGCCGGCTTCGGCGCCGAGGACTTCGGGTTTCTCCGCGCCGGGCTTCAGCCACCTGAGCTTGCCGCGCTCGATCCACGGTGCCAGCTCGAAGTCCCAGACGTCGTTCTTGTAGATCCAGAGCTTCTGTCCGGCCTCGTTCTCGAACCACATCTCGGGGCGCGTCCAGAACTGGTGCAGCGCGGCGGGATGGATCTCTTCTTCCGAGAAATACCCGATCGGCCAGGCGACGTCGCCGGTCGCGAGGTCGAGCCGGTGGATCACCGCGACCATGCCGGGCAGGTTCAGGAGCCGCGGCACGACGTACGGCGCGTCCGGGCCGGCCAGCACGGTGTCCTGCGACTCCGCGGGCTCGCGGCCGTTGAGCTGGATCGCGCCGAGCAGCACCTTGAACGACGGCGGCGCGGCGGGCTCGTCCGGCGTGAACGTGCGGTCCTTGAACCACCATGGGCCGTCGAAGCCGAAAGGATCGATCGAGCGCTTGAGCGGCGCGCCGGTGAACGGGCACGCGCTCATCAGCACCCGCGGCAGGCGGTCGGCGTACTCGCCGAGCAGCGCGTAGTAGGCGTCGCGGATCCGCGGTCGCTGCGGCTTGGGAGGCGGCGGGCCCTCGGTCGGGTAGAGCGCCGCCCCCGCGGCGCGGATGCGCATGAGCAGCGAGTCGCGCTCTTCGCGGGTGAGTGCGTCGCTCATGGCTCGCGCACTCCGCCTGCGGCGTGCATCACTTCGCGCACCCCTGGCAGATCAGCGCGTCCTTCACGTCTTCCTTCTCGTCGAGGCACACGCTGCCGCCGCCCGACACCACAGTGAGGGGCGAGTCGATGATCGGCATCGGATTGCGCTCGGGGTGGAACTTGATCGCATGGTCGACGGGCGACTTGCCCTGGAGGACCGCCTTCACTTCCTGGTTCATGTCGAACTTGGCGATGCCCGCTGCGTGGTCGTGCTCGTCCGGCACCCACTGCGCCTGCGCGGGATGCTGGATCGCATCCCAGTTGCAGCCCTTGTTGACCGCGTCGCGGAGCTTGGCGAAATCGTCGCCGGTCACCTTCTCGCACGCGTCGCCGGTCTTCACCACTTCGAACAGGTCGTAGTCGCCGGTCATCCATTTGCCGTCGTACGAGATCGTCTGCCGGCCGCTGCCCTTGAGGGGCTTGATCTTCCCGCCGCCCACGCCCTGGCCGACGATGCCGACGTAGTCGGAGCCGGTGCGGCTGTAGAACCGGTTGGTCACTTCGGGCGGCGCCGCGGGCGGGTAGAGCTCGGCCTCGAGCGGATGCATGCGGGCGAACAGATCGTCGAGCCACGCCTGCACGGCGGGGGCGTCGCTGCCCTTGATCGTCGTGCCCGAGATGCAGCTGTGCGGCTTCGGGCGGTGGTTCATGCTGATCCACTTGCCGCAGATGGCCTTGGTGGCGCGGAAGTACATCACGGCCTCGTTGTCGCTGGCCGCGGTCTGGATCGGGCCGTGGTGCTCGCCGACGATGCCACTCTTGCCCCACGAGGTGCCGTCGGCGGCCTGGGTCTTGGCTTTCTCTTCCGTTTTCTCGCACTCCTTGGAGTCGCCCGGCACCCCCAGCACCGGAGGCTGCACGTTGGTCCCGGGCGGCGTATTTCCCGATCCGCCCACGTTCTGCTGCATCATGTCGGCCAGCCGGAACGCGCCGTTGCCGTCCACCTTCACGTCCATGGAGGTCACCACCGGCGTTGCCTTGCCCATGTTCTTGTTCGACACGACGCCCATCGCGGTGCCGGCCTCGTCGCCGCTGCTGCGGCCGTAGTTCGAGGCTTTGGTCATGATCGGATTGCCGTCGACTTTGACGGTGGAAGAGCCGTCCGCCGTGTCCGAGGACATCGCGATGTTGGGATAGGGAATCGGCACGGGCCCGCCCGGCGTCGGCGTCTTGCACGCGTCGGGAAAGATCGACGAGATGCCGACCGAGCTCTTGTGGACGAGCGACATCTTGTTGGCGTTCACGGTCGCCGGCATGTCAGTCCTCCAGGCTCAGGATCGCGGCCGCGCGCAGCGGGCCGTCGGAAGCGCCCCACACCAGCACCCGGTCCGCGCGAGCGTAACCTTTTCGCATCGCGCTCACCGCCCAGATCACGCCCACGATGCCCGCCGCCGCGCCCGCGTCGCCCATCCACTCCGCGGGCAGCCACTCCGGGCCGCTCGCCGGACTCTCGCGAAGATCGCCGAGCGCGCGCACGCTGGCGAGGCTCCACTCGAGCGCACGGTAGCGATCGCCGTTCAGGTCGCACACGATCCGCGGCCACGCCTCAAGCGCGCGGCCGCGCGAGCGCGCCTTGCGCAGCGCCAGCGTAAGCCCTTCTCCCTGATTGGGCGAATCCGTCCCCGCGGTCGGCTCCTCGGCCAGCGCGCTCGCCGAGAGCCGCGCCAGCGGTCGCGCGAGCCCCGCGGCCTGCAGCACCACGAACGCCGCGCCCTCGCCGGGAATCACGCCCGAAGGATTCTTGTCGTGGTGCAGCACGCCGCGCTCGAGCTGGCGCGCCACCGAGGCGCGGCGCAACAGCGAATCCACGCCGCCCACCAGTGCCACCTCCACGCGTCCGTCGGCCAGATGCCGTGTCGCGCGGTGCAGCGCCGCGAGCCCCGCGGCGCGGCCGGTCCTGTCGGCGCGCAACAGGTCGAACGTCTTGCCGAGCCGGTCGCCGACCGCGTCGGCGACCGCCGTCGCCGAATCGCCCTCGTCGAGGCCCAGATAGATGCCGGCGCGCCCCGCGGGCCGGCCCGCGTCGTCCCAGGCCTCCTCGGCCGCCGGCACCGCGAGCGTCAGCAGCCGCGCCTGATCGGGTTCGATCAGCACGTGCGGCTTCGGCAGCTTCAGGTTCCAGCGCTCGTGCCCAGGCCACGCCTCTTCGATCGTGCCAAGCAGGCGCTCGGTCGGCACGCGCCCGCCGACGAACTCCGGGTTCGGATCGAGTCCATCGTCGGTCCAGCCCTCGAATGCCAGCATGCGTGGCACGCCCGCGCGCAGCGCCGCGGCCGTCGCGGGCGCGGACAGCCCGACCGGCGTCAACGCACCCATGCCGATGATGTCGACCGCGACGCCGCTCACGTGCTGCCTCTCCGCCATACGAGCGTCCCGGCCCCGGCTGCCGGACCCTGTGTTCTCACGCTGCGCCCCGCTCGTCGTCGGCCGCCGCGCCGCCGCGGACGGTCCGGGTGCGCGTCTGGCCCGGCTCGGCGACGTCCACGAACTTGAGTTTCGGGAAGCGCCCGTGCACGTACAGGTCGCCGCGCCACGTCATGCGCAGCTGCATCAGCGCCGTGTCCACCTGCACGGTCACGAGCTTCATCTCGATCGGCTCAGGCGCGCCGTCGAGCGTCGCCCGCACGTCGAGCCGGACTTGCGGAAGCCGGAACGCGAGCTTCCCGGACGGCGTCGCGCCGCGGACCTCCACCGACTCGCCGCCCGTGAGATGGGTCTCGGTCGAGAGCCCCGGCGCCGCGGCCAGGTGAAACCGCTCGTCGAAATCTTCCGGCAGCAGCGGCGCGCGGTTCTCGGTCCACGCGTCGTCGTAGGTCCCGGCGTATTTGCGCCGGTGCTTCCAATGCCCGCCGGTGAGCCCGAAGCCGCCCGGCTCGCGCGCGGCCATGAGCCCCAGGCAGCCGCGCGGCGCGAAGATCTGCGGCTGCGGCTGGCCGATGCACTTCTGCTTCGAGCCGCGCGCGCGGAAGCCGCGACCCAGTGGATTGTTCAGATCCAGCGAGTGATGCTTGTCGTTCTTCGGTGTCTCGTCGCTGCCGCCCTTCGCCAGTTCCCACGCGAGCGGCACGCGCTGGAACGCCTTCGCCGGCGAGTGCCACCACTTGAGGAACCAGAACAGCGTCCTGCGCTCGCCGGTGACGCGCGCCTTCTTCGCCACCGGGCCGACGCGGAACGACACGTTCACGGCACGGGCGCGACCCTTCGGCGCGACCGCGACGCCCGTGAGCGCGCAGTCGGTGCCCGGCTTCATCGGCCCCAGATCGGCTTCCCAGCGCACGCTGCTCATGCCGGGCTCGCCGATGCATTCGTCGGCGGGGAGAAACGGCGGCGGCTCGTCCATGAGCACGAGGCGGCCGCGGTCGTCCAGTGACCACGCACCTCGCACACACACGACCATGTGCTCGCCACCGTTCCTGTCGAGCTGCACCGAGAATCCGGCGACGTGCCTCGTTCTGTTGCGGACTTCCAACGCCCTACTCCCCCGGATTCGCGACGGCCGTCGGCCGTGCCGTGAAGAAGCCGTCCGGCACCTCGCGTGCGAGCCAGGCCGTGTCGGGCCGGTTCGTCGCGATCGCGACGCGCCAGCGCCACAGCATCGGCTCTTCGGACTTCGGCCCGCGCCACGGGCGCGGCTGCCCGCGCGTGAGCCGCACGCCCGCGGGCGCGCCGAGCCCCTCCCACGCCGCCCGGCCCTCGGCCGGCGTCGCCGGCGCCTCGGGATCTTCGCGTGGAATCGCACCGATCGCCGACTCGAGCGCCTCGGTCACGACTTTCACGACAGCCTCGTCGGGCAGCGCCAGCAGTTTCACCAGGGCCTCGATCGCGTCCTCGGTGCCGAGATCGGCGAGCGCGTGGAACGCGGCAGGGCGGCCCGCGTCGGTGGCGGCGCCGTCGGCGATGAGCCCCAGGTCGTCCGGGCCGCTCAAGAGTCCGAGCACGCGCAGCGCGAACGGATCGGGCGCCGCGCCGCGCGCGCGCTGACGCACGACCGGCAGCGCGAAATCCGGCACGAGCCGCGCCCAGCCCCAGAGCGCGCGGCGCTGCACGGATGTTTCGGCGTCTTCGCTGAGCGCGCGCAACGGCGCTTCCACGGATTCCGCTCCCTCGGCCATCCCGAGCGCGCGCGCGACCGCCAGGCGCACGAAGGGCTCCGGATGCTGCGCCGAATCCACGGCGAGCTCGACGTCGCCGTGCCAGGCGACGGCGTCCACCATGAGCGCGAGCGCCTGTGGCGCGAGCTTGCGCCGGAGGTGCGGCGGGATCAGCGCATCCAGCGTGTCGCGATCGAGCCCGCGCAGCGCCTCGCGCCACGCCGGGGCCGCTTCCGGCGCGAGCTCGGCCCAGCGCTTCAGGATCTCGTCCGTGGCGGGGCGCGCGAGCGCGAGCCACGCGCGCGCGGCGCTCGCCAGCGCCCACGGGTCCTCGGCCTCTTCGAGCTTTTCGGCGGCCAGCTCGGCGCTCGCCGGCATGTTCGTGACGAGTCCGTCCCAGTGCGCGGCGAGGCGCTCGTCGTGGGCCGGCAGCCGGCGTTCGGCGAAGTCGGCGGCGAACAGCAGCTTGCGCCGCTGCAGCGTGAGGAAGCCGTACTCTTCGAGATGTTCGGCGACCACGTCCGGGATTGCCGGACGCGACGCCGCGGCGGCCGTGGGGGGATTCACGAAGCGTCCGTCAATTGAGCGCGATCGTCGCGCCCTTCACGCGGTTGGCACCACGCGAAGCGGATAGAATGTGCGTACCCTTGACCTCGATGCGGCCGTCGTAGCGCAGCGTGATGCTGGCGCTCCCGCACTTGAGCTCGATGTCGTGCTCGGCCTCGAGCCGGATGCGCTCGCCGTCCACCTTGACCTCGAGTCGGCCGCGCCCGGCATCGCGCGCCTTCGCCGACACGCGCTCGCGCACGAGGCCGACCAGCAGCCAGCGTGCCGCGGGGTCGGCGGTGCGCATCACCGCCGCACGCGAACGGCGCCGCGCCGCGCGCACCAGCACCCCGTCCGAGATCTCCATGCCGATCGCCACCGGAAAAGCCCGCGTTTCGCCTTCGGGAACGAACAGAAGGCATCCTTCGTCGTCGATGCCTTCCAGATGTCCGGTGATCAACGCGGGTCCTGCGGCGTCGCGCGGCGCGATCTGGCCGCTCAGCCACTCGGGCGCCGCAGCGTCGCGAACGGCGGTGGTCGCGGACCCGGACAGGCGCTCGGTTTCTCGAGACATGGTGCGAGTCTCCTCTGTCGGGTGGAACGAGGCGTCGGATGCGCCTCCGTGCGCGGGAAGCGCATTATCGAAGCGTGCATTGGACGTGTCAACGGCGGGCGGGCGAAGCGACGCAGCGCGTCGCGGGCCATCGCGACCGCCTCGAGCACGGCGCGGCGCGCCGGGGTCTCGCCCCGGCGGGCGGCAGCGAATCGGACCTGCATCCCGCCCGTTTGACGGCGGCGCCAACACTCCTACAATCCCGTGCGCCTTCTCGCGTCTCACGGGAGCATCATGGACTTCGCTTTCTGGCACAGGCTCCAGTTCGCCTTCACCATCGTCTATCACTATCTGTTCCCGCAGCTCACGATGGGGCTGGCGCTGCTGATCCTGGTGATGAAGTCGCTCGCCCTGCGCGAGGGCGGCGAGGCGTGGAACGCGGCGGCGCGGTTCTGGATCCGGATCTTCGGCATCAACTTCGCCATGGGCGTGGTGACCGGAATCCCGATGGAGTTCCAGTTCGGCACCAACTGGGCCGGGCTCTCGCGCTATGCCGGCAGCGTGATCGGCCACACGCTGGCGATGGAGGGCCTGTTCGCGTTCTTCTTGGAATCCAGTTTTCTCGCCGTGCTGATCTGGGGCGAGCAGCGCGTCGGCCGCATCGGGCACTGGCTCTCGGCGTTCGCGCTGTTCGTCGGCAGCTGGCTGTCCGGCTACTTCATCGTGACCACCAACGCGTTCCTGCAGCATCCCGTGGGCTACGCCGTGGACGCCGTCGGGCGCCTGCAGCTCGCGAGTTTCCGGGCGTTCCTGTTCAATCCCTGGGCGCTCGCCGAGTACGCGCACACCATGATCGCGAGCGTGGTCACCAGCGCGTTCGTGGTCGCCGCCGTCGGCGCCTATTACGCGCTCGCCGGCAGGCACGGCGCTCCCGCGCGGCGCTTTCTGCGCGTGGGTGTGATCGCGGGGCTGATTTCCAGCATTCTGGTCGCGTTTCCGACCGGCGATCATCAGGCCAAGCTGGTCGCGAAGCACCAGCCCGCCGGACTCGCGGCGATGGAGGGCCGCTTCGAGAGCGGCCCCTACGCGCGCATCACGCTGATCGGCCAGCCGAACGTCGCCGAGCAGAAGATCGACAATCCGCTGCAGGTGCCGGGCGTGCTGAGTTTTCTCGCCTTCGGCGCATTTCATTCGAACGTCGCCGGGCTCGATGCGTTCCCGCAGGACACCTGGCCGGACAACATAGAGCTCCTGTACTACGCGTTTCACATCATGGTCGGGCTCGGGACGATTTTTGTCTTGGTCATGGGAATCGCCACGCTGCTCGCGTGGCGACGACGGCTCTACGGCTCGCGCGCCATGCTCTGGGTGCTCATGCTCGCGTTTCCGTTTCCGTACATTGCGAACACGGCCGGCTGGATGAGCGCCGAGCTCGGGCGTCAGCCGTGGGTCGTCTATGGCCTGCTGCGCACGAACGAGGCGTCGAGCCCGCTGGTGCATTCCGGCAGCGCGCTGTTCACTCTGATCGGCTTCGCCGGGCTGTACCTGGTGCTGGGGCTTCTGTTCGTGTTCATGATCGGGCGCGAGATCGTGCATGGGCCTGTGAGCGCCGCAGGCGAGCCCCATGCATGAGTTCGTGAGTTCGAAGCGCCTCACGCCCGGGCCACGGCCGGCGCCCGCCGGCCCTGCAGGAGCCCAGACGCATGCATGAGCTCTGGTACGGCATCGTGGCCGTCATGCTCGCGGCCTACGTGGTTCTCGACGGCTACGACCTGGGCGCCGGCGCGCTGCACCTCTGGATCGCGCGCAACGACACCGAGCGCCGCACCGTGCTCGCCGCGATCGGCCCGTTCTGGGACGCGAACGAGGTCTGGCTGCTCGCGTCGGGCGGGGCGTTGTTCGTGGCGTTTCCGGCCGCGCTCGCCGCGGGGCTGTCGGGATTCTATTTCGCGATATTTCTCGTGCTCTGGTGCCTGATCGGGCGCGCCATCGCGATCGAGTTCCGGAGCCACGTGCAGCATGCGCTGTGGCGCGGCTTCTGGGATGCGGCGTTCTGCGGCGCGAGCGGGCTGCTCGCGATCCTGTTCGGCGCAGCGCTCGGCAACGTCATACGCGGCGTGCCGCTGAATGCCGACGGCTGGTTCGAGCTGGTCTTGTTCACGAATTTCCTGCCGCGCGATCCGGCCGGGATCCTGGACTGGTACACCGTGCTCGCCGGCGTATTCGCGCTGGTCGCGCTGCTCGGCCACGGCGCCGCATGGCTGTCGTGGCGCGCCTCGGGCGCCGTCGCAGAGCGCGCCCGCGCGCTGGTGCCGCGCTTCTATCTCGTGACGGCCGTGCTGTGGCCGCTCGCGACTCTCGCGACGTATTTCGTGAACCCGAATTTGCTCCTGGCGCTGCCCGGCCGGCCGCTCGCGTGGCTCGGGCTCGCGCTCGCCGGCGGCGGGCTCGTCGGCGTGTTCGCGTTCGCGCGTGGAAACAGACCCGGGTTCGCGTTTCTCGGCTCGTGCGCGTATCTCGCCGGCATGCTCGTCGCCACCGCTGCGTGTCTGTATCCCGTGATCCTGAAATCGATCACGAACCCCGCGCTCTCGATCACCGCGCAGAACTCCGGTTCGACGGAAGCCGGCCTGCGCACCGCCCTCGGCTGGTGGCTGATCGGCTTCCCGATCGCGATCGCCTATTTCGTGGTGCTGTTCCGGATCCACCGCGGCCGGGCCGAAGCCGCCCGCGAGGGCGAGGGGTACTGAACCGCGCGAAGCGCCGGCCGCGCACTCACCCGCGCGAGCAGGCCGCCCGGCCGCACGATCGTGATTCAGGCCTGCCTGGTCCAGGCGCCCGGCCGGCTTCACCGCGCCGCGGCCGACCGCGTATCCCCGGCCGGGCCCGTCGCGTGATCTCGTCTCGGACGTCCAGGCCGGCTTCACGGCGCCGCGGCTGTCGCCTGCGACCCTCTGGACGCCCGCGCCCGCTCCCGGATCTCATGCATGAAGCCTTCTCCCAGCGCCTGACTGGCTTCGTATTGATTGTGCGCGCGGCAGAGAAGTCTCAGGTTCCCGGGCTCCGACTTTCCGCCCTTCGCGACCGGGATCACGTGATCGAATTCGAGCGCCTCGCGTGATTCGCAGCGGTGACCGGTTTCGCTTACGAACGTGCAGTGGCCCTCGTCGCGGGCATGGACTTCGCGTTTGACGGCGGCCGGAATGTGCCGGGAGTTCGAAGACTCTGCGCACGGGGTCTTCCCGGGCTTCGGGCGGCTCGTCGCCGCGAATCTTGCTTTCTCGAGTTTCGTCACGAGTTCCCGCAGCGCACGCCGAAGGACTTCGGTGATCTCGCCCGGTGCGATCACGTGCCCGAGCAGCTCCTGCGCGCGCACCAGGTCATCGTGCATGCCCTGATCCATGGTGAACTGGATCGCGTAACGTTCCGGGGCGAGCGGCGCGAGGCGCGGGCGCGGCGGCGTGGCCTCCAGAATCCGTCCCGGGACGGATTTCCCGGGGTCGGCGCCAGGCTCTTCGACTGCCGGAGGTGCTGATGGCTCAACGACATCCGCCGTGACCGTCCGCGCGAGCGTGCCGAGTTCCGGCGTGTCGAAAATCCGTCCCGGGACGGATTTCTTCGGGTCCGCCGGTTCAGCGGCAGGTCCGATCGGCCCCACCAGCGCCGGCACGTCCTCCTGCGGGAAGCGCTCGGCCAGGAGCTGTTCGATCTGGCGCTTGCTCCGTCGCGCGGCCGCCGCGAGCAGCTCGGCCGCGTTGTCGTGGGTCAGGTGCGGCGCCAGCAGGCACACGCCGCTCAGGTGCAGCCGGCCGTCGGCAATCATCGCGAGAATCTGCGGGAAGCGCCGCGCCATGCGAACGACACGGATGCGCCTGCCGGCTTCGTCTTCAGAGAGCCCGAGCGCGCCGACGCAATAGGCGTGCATGGATGGATAGCCCTCGACGGCGTAAAGGTGCCGGCGCAGAACCTCGGCAAGACACAGAATCAGCTCCGCGGTGACTTCGCGCTCACGGGCCAGGAGTTCGGCGACACGATCCAGCAGGGTCCGGGGCGACAGATGCGACAGCGAACGCACGCGCATTTCGACTTCACTCCGCGGGGGCGGGATACGCGGGGAATCTGCGCGGGAGCGCATGCCTTTCATATCACACCGATTTTCGGAGCTCAGGGATCCGCGCAGCGCGCAGATCGCACACGTGCATCGCGCGAAATTGGATTCACGCGGGTTCGTGCGCGCACGACGCCTCCTCTGCGCAACGGCGCGATGATCTGGGCGCCGCACGGAAGCGCTGGAAGGGCGCCCGCGAAAAAGCGTCAAGAACATTCTTGCCGCGCCGACTCGCAGCGCGCGGATATCAAGTCGCGCGTGGCTGCGCAATTCGAAACGCGCCGCGCACACCGCCCGGACGAATGGCCCGCGCAATGCGCGCTTCCCGTCCGGCCGCATCGCCCCGCCTGGCGCCACCCCGGCGTGGGCCGATCGCGCCGCGAAGCCGCACTCCGAGCGCCGCGCCCGCGCTGCAAAAACCCCGGCTTCGCCGGATAGTCACGTCCGAATCCTTCCAGTCCGGCTCTTGTGGCACCCCTCTCCGTCGGCTACTCTGCGTCCATGCGAATCGCCTACCACATGATGTCTTCGCCCGTCGGCCTGCTGTTCCTGGCGCGCACCGAAAACGGCCTGCGCTACGTCGACTTCATGGACCGCAAGAGCCTCAAGCGCATGATCGCGCGCCACTCGAATGACTATCCCGACGCCACGTGGGAGCCGTCGCTGCTGGACCTTCGGGATGCCGTGGACGAGCTGGACGAGTATTTCACGGGGCAACGCTACGCGTTCACGGTGCCGCTGGATCTCGTGGGCTCGGACTTCCAGATCCAGGTCTGGAAAGCGCTTTGCGAGATTCCGTTCGGGGAAACGCGCACCTACGGCCAGATCGCCAAGACGATCGGCCAGCCGAAGGCGGCGCGCGCGGTGGGACTGGCAAACAACCAGAACCCGATTCCGGTCATCGTGCCGTGCCATCGCGTGATCGGCGCCAACGGCAAGCTCACCGGCTACGGCGGCGGCATCCATCGCAAGAAGTGGCTGATCCAGCACGAAGCCAGGTTCGCGAAAGAATCCAGCGTCGGCGAGCTGTTCGCGGGCGTGGGCGACAAGAAATCGCGCTAGCGCCGCGCGGCGGGCAGGACGGGCGCGGCGCTGAATCGCCGCACCGCCGCCGCGGGCCCGGCACACGCCCGGACGCGGCGCTGAATCGCCGCGCCGCCGCCGCGCTCCCGGCACGCGCCCGGGCGCCGCGCTGCGAACGGGTTCCCGTGCCGGCCTCGTGAAGCAGCGTGTAGCGCAGGTCGGCGCGCCCCGCCGAATCCATGGTCTTCTGCATCTTCACCGACGTCGCGCACCGACGATAAAGCCGGTGGCCGTTCAGGCCTGCTCGACCTCGGCCCGATGCTCCACGTAATACGCGCCCATGCTCTCGTTGGCGCGACAGGTTTCGACCAGGGCCTCCTTCACGGCACTCCACTTCGCAGCCGGCACCGAGACGTACATCTCGCCATCCGGCAGTCCGCTGTGAATGCGATTGCCCTTGCAGCCGAACGACGCGGCGGTGGTGCCCATCCCGACCGTCAGCGGCAGCACCGCGCATGCGGGCCTGCCGAGTGCGTTCGTGAGCGCGTTTCCTGCGCCGGCCTTGAGCGCGGCCTCGTAGAGCAGCATCGCCTGCGCGGGGTTCGCAGCGACGATGACGACATCGGCCTCGAAGCCCGGTGCGTCGGCGGGACCGTAGGCGACCGCCTTCGGCGTGTTCGGCAGCACCGGAATGCCGGCGACTTCCCCGGCCCCGATGTAGCCGCAGCCCGTCATCAGGCCGATCGCGCGCGGCAGATCGCCTTCGCGCTCCGGCGGCAGCGGCAGCTTGTGCGTGTGGCAGCCGATCGCGCAGTGCTGATGGTCCTCGGCCAGGGTGTAGAACGCGCCACGCTTGTCGACTTCGGGCCAGAAGCCGCAGCCCGCGGCGAGTGCGGGGCCATCGTAGCGGCGCAGCCCGGCCGGGATTTCAGTCAGGAATCCGACGGCCAGCGGCCCCTGCCGGAGGCCGAGTAGTTCCTTCACGTTCGTGGGCTTCGTCATGTGCATGCCTTTCGTTGCGACGCGGCCAGAAGTAGAGTCAGTCGCGCGGCTTTCCGCGAAAATGCTCGAAGCCCTTCACCCCGAGCGGCCGCGCGCCGCCCTTGCCGAGCCATACCAGCCCCTGCCCGGCGCGGGTCACGCGACCGACGACATGGAACGGCACGTCCAGCGACTGCGCGATCTCGAGACACGCCTCGAGCCCGCCCGGCTTCACGGCCAGCAATAGCTCGTAGTCATCGCTCGGGCCCAGCCGCAGGTCATCGAGCGGCACGCCCAGTTCCGCCGCCACGCGCGCCAGCAGCGGGTCGTCCGGCCATACCGATTCGTCGAGCACCGCGCCCGCGTGGCTGGCCTCGCACAGATGCCCGGCGTCGCCCGCGACCCCGTCCGAGATGTCCACGGCGGCCGTCACCGCGCCGAGCGGCAGCAGCGCGAGCGCCAGCGCGTGGCGCGCCTCGGGGGCGACCCACGCGGCGATCAACTCGGTCCATTCGGCCGACCGCGCCTTCGCCCCGCGCGCCGCCGCCAGCCGCCAGCCCGCGCCCGCGCGCCCCGGCCAGCCGGTCACCACCAGCAGGTCGCCGTCGCGCGCGCCGCCACGCATCCACGCCGCGCCGCGCTGCGTTTCGCCCATCAGCGTCAGGTCCGCCCACGCCGCGCCGTCGATCGCCGTGAGATTGCCGCCCACCACCGACGCGCCGGCTTCGGCGAGCGCACGGTCCACACCGCGCTCGAAGTGCTCGAGCCAGGCGATCGTCTGATCACCGCGGACGCCGATCGAGTGCAGCGCCCAGCGCGGCGTCGCGGCCATCGCCGCCATGTCGCTCAGGTTCGCCGTCGCGAGGCGGCGGCCGGCCTGCTCGGCGCTCATCCATTCGGTCAGATAGTGCCTGCCCTCGACGAATGCGTCGGCCGTCACCACCAGGTCGCAGCCGTCCGTCGGCCGCACCACCGCCGCGTCGTCCCCCGCACCGGTGACGATGCCCTCCGTCTCCGAGCGCACCGCCGCGAGCCGGCGGATGACCTCGAATTCACCGAGTTCAGCCAGCGTGGGCATCCCGACTCCTCGCTTTCCACTCGTGGCCCAGCGGCACGAACACCAGGAACAGCAGCGCCGCCGCCAGCGCCAGCGCCGCGTCGAGACCGAACGTGGCGCCCGCGCCCCAGCGATCCCAGACCCAGCCGGCCATCACGCTCGCCGGCAGCAGCGCGACGCCCACGAACATGTGATAGACGCCGTACGCCGTGCCGCGCCGCTCGGCCGGGACCAGGTCGGCGATGAGGCTCTTCTGCTGGCCGTCGATCAGCGCCGTGTGAATGCCGAGCACCACGAACGCGGCCAGCACCGAGAGCCGCGAGTCGAACAGTGCGAGCCCGGCGTAGTTCACCGCGAACAGCAGGTAGCCCAGCAGCACCATGCCGCGCCGCCCGACGCGATCCGAGAAGCGCCCCAGCGGATAGGCCAGCACTGCCGTGATCACGTTGAAGACGAAATATACGAGCGGCACGTGGGCGTCGGCGAAACCCGCCTGCTTCGCGCGCAGCAGCACGAACGCCAGACTCGAGCTTGCGAGCCGGAATAGGAAATCCACCAGCACGAACTTCTGGAACGGCGCGCCCAGCGTCTTCCACTCCATGTGAAAGCCTTTGAACGCCGCTGCGCGGTGTTTCACCTGCTGCACGAAGAAGATCAGCACCAGCACGCTCAGCGCCCCCGGAACGAACGAGAAGAAGAACACCCGCCGGAAATCGCCCGGGAAGAAGCTCAGGATCGCGAAGGCCGCGAGCGGGCCGAGGGCGGCGCCGGCGTTGTCCATCGCGCGGTGCAGGCCGAACGCGCGGCCGAAGTCGCGCGCGTCGGACGAGTCGGCGAGCAGCGCGTCGCGCGGTGGCGTACGGATCGCCTTGCCGAGCCGGTCGCCGAAGCGGAAGCCCAGCACCGCGCCCCACGAGCTGGCGAAGCCGAAGCACGCTTTGGCGACCGACGACAGCCCGTAGCCGCCGACGATGAACGGCTTCCGCCAGCCGAGCCGGTCGGAGAGCCAGCCCGTCGCGGGCCGCAGCAGCGAGGCCGCACTCTCGGCCACCCCCTCGACGATGCCGAGGCTCGCCACCGAGGCGCGCAGCGTCTCGGTGAGGAACAGCGGCAGGATCGGCAGCACCATCTCCGACGAGACGTCGGTGAGGAGCGAAGCGAACCCGAGCGCCTTGACGTTGCGGTGCAGCGGACGCTTGCCGCCGACGGCGGAATCGGGCGGAGACGGCGGGGCGGGGGCGGTCACGCGGCCAAGCTAGCATATGAAGCGCGAAGTGCGAGCCGCGCCCCCGGGCGCCACGCGCGCCGTGACGCGCCGGGGCCCCGGGCGGTGCGCCGGGGCCCCGTCATGACGTCCCGGAGCCGGGGGGCGGCCTCCTACCCGCCGCTCCCCCCGCCGAATCTTCGAGCCGGCGGCTAGTTCAGCGCGATCACGCTGACTTCGCCCATGCCTTCCAGCGCCTTCTTCGCCACGTCCGGATTCGAGACCAGGAGAATGTTCAGGTCCTTCGTGCAGAAGTATGCCTTCAGCACCCGCCGCGCGTCGTCCATATCCACTTCGTTGATGCGGTCGGCGTAGGTCTCGATGTAGTCCGCCGGCAGACCGTAGAACTCGACGTCCAGCAGGCGCGCCGCCAGATTGTCCGGCGCCTGCAGCCCCAGGGGATAGAGCCCCGTCAGGAAAGATTTGGCCTTGGTGAGTTCCTCGGCCTTCGGCCCGTCGTCGCGCAGCGTCTGCACGACCTTCAGGACTTCGTCGATGGTCTCGCGGATCGTTTCGTTGCGCGTGAACGTACTGATCCGGAACAGGCCGGCGTTGCGGTACATGTCGAACCGGCTGGAGATGCTGTAGGTGAGGCCCTTGTTCACCCGGATCTCGTCCACGAGCCGCGACGTGAAGCCTGCGCCGAGGATCGTGTTGGCGACCGCGATCGGATAGTAGTCGGGGTGATTGCGCGGCACGCCCACGCAGGCGAAGCGGATCTGCGTCTGCGTGACCTCGGGCTTGTCGACGACCGCGATGCGGCGCCCGCCGTCGCGGGTGAGCGGCGCGTACGGCTCGCCGCGCTTCTTCCCGGACTTCTTCCAGTCCTTGAACGCCTGCTCGAGCGCCTTGAGCGTGGTCTTCGGGTCCACGTCGCCGACCACCGCGAGCATCGCGTTGTCCGGAGTGACGAAGTCATGGTGGAACTTCACCACGTCCTCGCGGGTGAGGCCATGCACCGCGTCCTCCCAGCCGATCGCCGGGTGGCCGAGCGGGCTGTTCTCCATCATGAACGGCAGCAGCTCGGTGTTGGCCACCGTGCCCGGATCGTCCTTGTTGGCCGCGATCGCGCCGATCGCTTCGGACTTCTTGCGCTCGAACTCCTCGGCCGGGAACGTGGGCGCCACGATCACGTCCCGGAACATTTCGAGCCCGGTCGTGAAGTCCTTCCTCAGCACCTCGCAGGTGACCACGAGCTGCTCGGCGCCGGCCGAGGCCTCGAGATCCCCGCCGACGAACGCGATGTCGTCGGCCACCTGCCGGGCATCCCGCGCGCCCGCGCCCTGCGTGAGCAGGTCCGCGGTGAGGCTCGCCAAGCCCTCCTTGCCCGCCGGGTCGTGCACCGAGCCCGCGCGCGCCACCAGACGGAAGTCCACCAGCGGCAGCCGGTCGGTCGGCATGATGATCACCGTGAGGCCGTTCTTGAGCGTCGTCTTCGTGTAGGCCGGCAGCCTGGTCGCGGCGGCCGCCGGCAGGGCGGCGAGCAGCGCGAGCGACGCCGTGATCAGGACTCTGGGGATTCTCATGGCGTCAGTCCTCCTCGCCGCGCGGCGTGGCGGCCGCCGTCGGGTCGGCGTCGGGAACGATCTGCACGATCGTGCGGTGCAGCGGCGTGAAGTACTTCCTGGCGACGCGCTTGCAGTCCTCGATCGTGACCGCGCGGTAGCTGGCGATCGCCGAGTACATCTTGTGGTAGTCGCCGTAGATGTGTTCGTAGAAGGCCAGCGTCTGGCCGACGCCGTTGTTGGTCTTGAGCTGCTTCACGAACTGCGCCTCGAGCAGGTTCTGGGCCTTCTCCAGCTCGTGCGGCGTGGGGCCCTCGTCCTGGATCTTCTCGAACACCGAATCCACCAGCGCGATGCCGGTGTCGGCCGTCTCGCCCGGCTTCATCATCACGTAGAACTCGAACAACGTCGGTTCGAGCGCCGTCTGGTAGTAGGTGCCGGCGGCGAGCGCGACCTGATGGTCGTAGACCAGCGAGCGGTGGAGACGCGACGACTCGCCGTCGCCGAGAATCGACGACAGCACGTCGAGCACCACGTTGTCCGGGCTCGCGACGCTCGGCGCCTTGTAGCCGCCCATGAACGTCACCTGCTGCGCCGGATAGTGCACGTCGGCGCGGCGCTCGCCGCGCTGCTCGGGCTCCGAATTGACCGGCGCCGGCGGTTTCGGCTGCGCCGGGATCGGCCCGAACGCCGCCTTGATCTCGCCCAGCGCCTTCGCGCTGTCGAAGTCGCCCGCCAGCACCAGGATGCAGTTGTCCGGCGCGTAATAGGTCTTGTAGTAGGCCAGCAGGTCGTCGCGGCCCACCGTCTCCAGATCGTGCATCCAGCCGATCACCGGCCAGCTGTAGGGCGAGGCGTTGAACGCGGTGGCGTACATCTGCTCGTCGAGCATCCCGAAGATGCTGTTGTCGGTGCGCAGGCGGCGCTCTTCCTTCACGACCTCGATCTCGCTCTTCACCAACTTCGGCTCGAACAGCAGGCCCGCCATGCGGTCCGAGTCGAGCCGGAACAGCACGTTCACGCGGTCCGAGGCGATGTCCTCGTAGTACCCCGTCATGTCGCGGCTGGTGAACGCGTTCGAGGTGCCGCCGTTGGACTCGATGATGCGGTCGTATTCCTTGGGCGGCACGTTCGTCGAGCCGTTGAACATCATGTGCTCGAAGAAGTGCGACAGCCCGGTGATGCCCGGGTGCTCGTTGCGCGAGCCGACTTTGTACCACTGCCAGAAGGTCACCGCGGGCACGCTGTGGTCCTCGTGCAGCAGTACGACCAGGCCGTTGTCGAGCACGTGGCGTTGGACCTTGAAGTTCTTCTCGTTGATCGGCGACGCCGGTTGGGCGCCCTGCGCGTGCAGGGCGGGCGGAGCGGCGAGGACCGCGAACGCCAGCGCGAGCGGCAGCGCGGCGATCCGGACGAGGCGCATGAAAGCCTCCGGGGTGGAGTGGGATGAACGGGCGGAAACGTATTCGGCGAGGCAGTCTACGGGCGCGATCGCAGGGGCCACAACCGGCAGGGGCCCGCGGCCGCTCCCGGGACTCACGCGCGGGCGCGCCGTGAAGTTGCAGGCCCCGCGGTCGACTCGCGTCGCCCGAGGCCAAACCCCTTTGGTCGTGTCGGGGCCTGCCCCGGGTAAGACGCCCGCCGCGCCCCGAGGGTTGAAGGCGGTGGGCGTTGGAAGGCCGGGGCATGCGGCCGGCGCCGGATGATCGGGCGCGGACGGCCGGCCCCGCCGGCGAGACGGGGTCTGGCCCGTTCGGCGCGATCCGTTGCCCCTCAAGGCCTTCCGGCGAAGCGTGCGGCCGGATGCGGGCGACCCGGGCCCGTCCCGCCCTGCCGCGGAGCCCGTCCACGATCCGGGCCCGCCCCCGGAACCGACAGTCAATACGTATCTTCCGCTGGTATCGCCCGGCTCGATCGGTGTATCCTTTCCGGCGTTCCGGCATGGTCGCCATCTCCAGTCCCCCCACCTCCGCCCGACATCCGCGGGGAGGCCTCGCCGATGAATCAGCGCTACGTCCAATCCCTGCGCCCAGCCCTCCTTTTCGCGTTTGCCGCTGCTGCCGTTCTGTTTGCTCCGGCTGATGCTCCGATCGCAGGGGGCTACGCGCATCGGATGCTGCCCGACAACCACGACATCGGCGTGCCGATGACCGACCAGGCCATGGCGCAGTGGGTGAGCGAGTACTACGCGGCCCATCCGGCCGTCAGGCCCGCCGCGGCGGAGGGAATCCCGGCCGTCACCATCAAGGCGTTCTCGCTGAACTTCGATATCGACGGCGACCTCGCGGGGACTCCCATCGACACCGCGCACGTCATGGTCGGCGAGATCGTGCGCTGGCAGCGGCTGATCGGCACCCACACGGTGACCAGCGGCGACAGTTCGGCCGCCGTGGACGCGGGGCTGCTGTTCGACGTGCCGCTCGACGGGACGACTCCGGTGTTCGACTACCAGTTCAACCAGGCCGGCACGTTCCCGTACTTCTGCCGCGTCCATGAGAGCTTCAACATGCGCGGTGTGGTGGTCGTCGACGCACCGGTCGGGGTGACACCGCTCACCGGCGTGACGGACGCCGTCGGCTTCACCAGCGCGCTTGCGCCCAACCCGACGCAGCGCGGCACCTCGTTCCGCTTCGCGTTGCGTGAGCGCGGGCCTGCGCGCGCGATGGTGCTCGACGCCAGCGGCCGCATGGTCGTGAGCCTGCTGGACGAAACCCTGGCGGCCGGCACCTACGGCGCCTCGTGGGATGGCCGCGATCGCATGGGGCGCAGGGCGAGCCCCGGGGTCTACTTCGTGCAGCTGATTTTGCCCGGCTACCAGAGCGCGAAGCGCGTGGTGGTCGCGCAGTAGACATCGCGGGGACCAGCCCCGAAGATCCGGAGCCGCGGCGCACGGCGCGCCGCGGCTTCCCGCTTTCGAGACCGCCATGCCGCTCCCCGAACATCTCGAACGCCTCGCGCGCGACTGCGAGGTCACCGCCTTCCGCTCCTCGGGTCCCGGTGGGCAGAAGAAGAACAAGACCGAGTCGAGCGTGCGCGTGCGCCACCGGCCGAGCGGAATCGTGCGCATCGCGACCGAGCACCGCTCGCAGACCCGCAACCGCGAGCTCGCACTCGAGCGGGTCTTCGAGGCGCTCGAGAAACGGCGGCGAAAGCCGAAACCACGCCGCCCGACGCGCCCGACCCGGACCGCGGTCGAATCGCGGCTGGCGGAAAAGCGCCGCCTTTCCGAAAAGAAGCGCGGGAGAGCGGTCCCGGGCGAGGACTGATGCGCGCCACCGCCGCGCGCCGGGCCGCGGCCCTCCGCCCAAAAGCGCTAAATATGCCCGAAACAGGGCGCTCCGCGACGATTCCGGGGCCATGAATGCGGTGCGCCGTGCTATCCTTTTCGCTCACCCGAGGCCACGACGGCCGACCGACGTTTGCCCGACAGCCCTGTCCCCGCACCCCGTGAGGCCTTGCCATGCTCAGCCGTGCCCCCCGAGTCCACGCGCTGTTCAAATTTCTCCTCGCCGGCGTGGCCGCGATTCTGGTGATCGCCGCACTGTCCGCACGCCGCCCTTCCGCAGCCGAGACGGTCGCCGCGGAATCCATGGGTCACCCCGGCATGCATCACATGTCCGACCAGGAGATGACCGACGAAGAGATGCAGGCCGCGGTGGATGCCTGGTTCGCCGAACACCCGATCGTGGGCACGAGCGCGCAGGGCGTGCCCGTCGTCACCTTCCGCGCCATCTCGACCAAGT
The DNA here is from genome assembly GCA_963744995.1 of Candidatus Eiseniibacteriota bacterium. Lineage (GTDB taxonomy): Bacteria > Eisenbacteria > RBG-16-71-46 > RBG-16-71-46 > RBG-16-71-46 > CAVUWA01. The sequence continues at coordinate 312,294 of CAVUWA010000011.1, read as the reverse complement.
TCGACTACGACGGGGATCTGGTCGGCACGGCAGTCGATTCGGTCGTGATCGGCGTCGGCGACATCGTCGCCTGGCAGCAGCTGGTCGGCTCTCACACCGTGACCAGCGGTGTCCAATCCATTGATGCGGACGCGGGTATGATCTTCGACGCGCCGCTCGACGCGGCGAACCCGTTGTTCCAGTGGCAGTACAACTCGGTGGGTCGTTTCCCGTTCTTCTGCCGGATCCACGAGAGCTTCCAGATGCGAGGCGTGGTCATCGTGGTCGGTGCGACCGACACGCGCCGCACGTCGTGGGGGCAGTTGAAGGCCGAGAGCCGCTGAAGGGCGCGCCCCGCGCGCAAACCCCCGCATCCGGCGCCGGCCAGATCCGCCCTCGAGGCGGGTCTGGCCGGACGTGCGCGTGATAGTCTGTCCACGTGACGCGCAAGGCCGTGACACGACCGCCCCCGGGGCCGGTCCCATGGGTGGAGTGCCTGAAGGGAACGGAACCGTTTCTTCGGTTTCGTGCCGACTGGTGGGAGCGGCTCGATCGTGTCCTCGCCGAGATCGTGCTTCTCGGCCTCGAGGGTACGGCCGACCCGTCGTCGCGTTCCGCCCCCCCTGCGGCTGACGCGGAGGACGAACGCGAGCTTCTCGACGCCGTGTTCGAGGAGTACCCGCACGGCACGCGCGCTTTTTCACGCCTCATGAGCCGGTACTGGGCGCGGGTGTGGGCGGTGAGCCAGGCCATTCTGCTGAACGATCAGGACGCCGAAGAGGCCGTGCAGGACACCTTTCTCAAGGTGCACCGGTACTTGCTCAGCTACCGGTTCGAATCGAAGTTCACGACGTGGCTCTACCAGGTCGCGCGCCGAGCCGCCCTGAGCCGGCTGGCCAGCCGCACCCGCAGGCGACGGCTGCTCGACGAGGTGCTCTCGGATCCGGTGCTCATGCAGCAATGGCGGCCCTGGCGCGCGCGGGAGCGCGCCGAGACGTCATCGCCGGACCTGCGCGCGGCGCTGGCCCGGCTCGACGTGGAGGATCGCATCGTGCTCGTCATGCACGAGCTGGAGGGTTATGGCTACGATGAAATCGGCGAAGCACTGGAGATGTCCGCGGGCGCAGTACGGATGCGCGCACTGCGCGCGCGAAACCGGCTGCGCAAACGGCTGAACCGCTGAGGGAGACACCCATGCACGTGCCGGCCGGCGACGACCTGCCCCTCGATCCGAAGGAGCGCGACGCCCTGCGTGCCGCCATCGGGGTGCCGCGGGTGGAGCAGGCCCTGCGGGCCATCGAGGAGGTCGAGAAGCAGGTCGCGACCGAGGACCTCGTCATTCTCATGGTGGACAGCGCCGCCGGCGCCGCCCGCGCGTTTTTCGATGTGCTCGTGGAAGTCATGTCGCCGCGCGACGCGGTGGCGGGACCAGAGACCAGGGAGGAGCGCCGCTGATGAACGACTGGGGATCGCTGCTGCGTCACGCTTCCGCGCGGATGCTGGATCAGCTCACCGCCGTGTTGCCGCTGCTCGCCCTGACCCTCTTGCTGCTGGTGGTCGGCATGCTCGTCGCCTATGTGCTCCAGGTCATCGTGCGCGGCGTGTTGCGGCGCGCAGGGCTCGACCGCCTCGTCGACCGCACCGGCGTCGGCCGCACCCTGGTGCGCCTCGGCCACGAGAATCCAGCGTCACACCTGGCGGGCTTCGTCGTGTTCTGGGCGGTCCTGGCGGTCTTTCTGCTTGCCGGCGCCGACGTGCTCGGACTTCCCGTGGTGTCGACGAGCATCGCGCGGCTGATCGGGTTCCTTCCCAACCTCGCCCTCGTCGTCCTCATCCTGCTGCTGGGCTTCGCGCTGGCCGGTACGGCCCGCCGCACGTTGGAGGGCGTTGCCGAACGCTCCCGGTTCATTTCGGCGCGGGCGCTGGGCGCCGGGGCCTACTACCTGGTCGCCCTCGTCACCCTGGTGATCGCGCTCTCGGGGGTGGGGCTCGACTTCACGATCGTCACCACGGCGATCGCCGTCATCCTCGCATCGCTGGGCGTGGGCCTCGCCGTGACGGCGGCCCTGGGTACGCGGCGCGTGGCGCAGAACACGATCAGCGGCGTCTATGCGCGGCGCGATCTGCATGTCGGCGATCGCATCCGGCTCGGCGACATCGACGGCGAAGTGGCCGCCGTCGGACAGATCTTCCTGACCATCCGCAACGCGGGACGCACGTGGCTCGTCCCATACGAGCGCGTCCTCGAATCGGGCGTCGAAGTCATCCAGCGCGCCACGCCACCCCCGGGGGACCGGCCGGCCGCCTAGCCAGCAGACCCCCGCCTCCGCTCGGAACGTTGTGCGTCCCGCGCGGGGACGCCCCCGAGAAAACTCGTGACGCGAGGGCCTCCTGGCCCGGTCCAAGAGAGTGAAGAAGCACGGGTGGCGGTTGCGCTGCCATCCCTCTCAAAGGATCCGCAATCCAAGGAGGAACCCCTTGCCTCATATCGCGCGCCCGCACACGTCCATCGCGCCGCTGGCGATGGTCCTGGCGGCCATTCTGATTTGCCCCGCGCCGGCCCGGGCCGCGCTCTCCGAGCGAGGCGGGACCGGTGTCTGGGAGGTGCAGAGCGCCGAAAGTCACCGGCCTGCACGTCTCGAGCTGGGTTTCTTCGCGACCTACCAGAGGCTCGGTCTGCGTGACTCGGCCAACACTCAGCTCAACGATTTGATCGGCGGCGCCAACGCCGTGTTCGGCCTGCCCGGGGGGTTCGAAATCTCGGGAATGGTGCCGTTCTACAACGACTACACGACCGTGGGCTCCCGCTCGGCGCCGAACGACAGCGAACTGAAACCGAAGCTGGGCGACGTCGCCGCGCGCCTGCGCTGGACCGGACCCCTCCTGCTGCCCGGCATGCGATGGGGCGTCGAGGGCGAGGTTCTGTTCGCGACTGGAAACGACGACGTGTCCACGTACCCGGGCCGTGCCCCCACCCAGCTCTACACCACGAGCGAAAACAACTACACCGGCCGCAGCATGGTGACGTGGGACGGGCTGCGTGCCGGCACGGGCGTCCCGCTGCGGCTCCACGGCAACGCGGGGTACACCTTCCAGGGGGATGAATCGCGCTACATCCTGCCTCAGACACCGCTCCCCCTGGAGGTGCCCACGCCGGCCCACAACCGCGACAACGACTACCTGACACTCGGCGCGGCGGCCGAGATCGACCTGCCGCGCATGACGCTGTTCGGAGAGGTCGTGACGAACCAGTTCGTCCACGACCGCACCTTCATCAAGGGCCGGGAGAGCCGCATCGTGGTCACCCCGGGCGTACGCTTCTGGCTGCCGGGAGGCGTATCGATCGGCGGCGCCTGGAGCTTCAACGTGTCGGATGACGATCCCGCGACGGCCTTCGATCCGGGCCGGGCCTTTTCGAAGGATCAGTGGCGCGTAGCGATCTCGCTCGGAACCGTCTATCGCGGCGCGAGCGCGAAGGCCGAGGACCTGCTGGCAACGGCCGCGCCGGTCGCTGTGCCGATGGCCGTGGCTCCGGCGCCCACGGCGCCCGCCGCTACGACGCCTGTGATCGATGCCGCGGCGGCGACGCGAGACAGCCTGGCCGCAGAGAAGGAGCGGCAGCAGCGTGAGATCATGGAGCGACGCGACGTGCAGGAGGCGCCCGCGAAGCCGGACACTGCGGCGGCAAGGCCCCGGACGCCCGCGCCCGCGGCGGCCCCTGCTCCGGGTGCGATCGCTCCACGCGCGGTCACCACGCCGCCCGCGGCGAGCGCGGTGGGTCCGCTGACCGACACCGACCGTGATGGCATTCCGGACATCTCGGATCAGTGTCCGCTACAGGCCGAGGACTGGGACGGCTTCCAGGACTTCGATGGCTGTCCGGACCTCGACAACGACCAGGATGGCATTCCCGACCTTCGCGACCAGTGCCCGAATGATCCGGAGACCTACAACGGCTACTACGACTTCGATGGCTGTCCCGACCAGCTCCAGCGGCGCTGGATCGGAGACGGGGGCGCGATGCGGCCCGCACCGCAGGACATGCCGTTCGGCGTCGCCCCGGACTCCACGGGCCGGGCATCGCCGGCGGACGGGACGCGCGACGCCATGCTCCCGATGCGTCCGGAGGTCGTTCCGGTCCCCCCGCGGGCCAGCGCGGCGTCACCGGCTCGGAGCACCCCCGGGACCATGAACGACACGCTGGCCACGCCCGGCCGCGCGGCATGGGGTCCGGCAACGGACTCGCTGCGCACCGCGCTCGAGGTCGAGAAGGCGCGCGGGGCGATGCTCGAGGCACGCGCCCAGCGGGCCGAGGCGGAGCGCCTGGCGTTGCTCGACCGGATGGCCGCGCCCCAGCCGGACTCCGTGACCCGGAGCCGGCAGGCGGAAGCTGCGCGCCTCGAGGCGCTGGAGGCGAGACAGCAGGTGCTGATGGATCGCAGCCAGGCGGCGAGGCGGGCCGCCCAGGACTCTGCGCTGGCGCGAGCTTCGGCCGATGACCTGCGGCAGATGCTCCTCGCCGATCGGCAGCGCCTGGCCGAAACGACCGCACGATTGCAGGCGCTGGAGGCAAGGCAGCAGATGCTCGTCGACCGGCCCGAAACGGCGCGGCCGGCGGCTCAGGGCGCAACCACCGTGGTCACGCCGCGGGCGAGTGACACGTCCGAGCTCGCCGCGCGCATCGCCGTCCTGGAAGCCCGGCTCGCACAGCGCGGCGCTACCGCGGCCCCGGCGGAGCCTGCCGTGACTGCGGCCGGCGCGGCGCCTGAAACGGTGGCGGTGACGCGACCGGCGGCCGGCACGTCGCCCGAGGTCATGGACAAGCTGACTGCGCTCGAAGGGGCGGTGGCGACGCTGTCGGACGAGGCCGCAGCGCGGCCGGACGCCGCGCGGGCCAGTCTCGACGCGATCCTGCCGGTCGGCGTCACCCGCGTATTTCCCGAGATCGTCTTCGCGACGCGCAGCGCCGGTCTGGATGCAGCCGGCGCCGCGCGCGTGAACGCCCTCGCCGCGGCGTTGCGCGCCGTTCCCGAGGCCATGGTGAGGATCGTCGGGCACACCGACGATCGCGGCCCCGCCTCGGTCAACCTGCAGCTCTCGCGGTCACGTGCCGCGACGGTTGCAGACATGATGTTCGCCCAGGGCGTACAGCGCGATCAGCTCGTCGTCGAGGGCCGCGGCGAGGCCGATCCGATGGCCGACAACGCCACCGCCGAGGGCCGGCGCGTGAATCGCCGCGTGGAATTCGTCCGCATTCGATGACTGGAGGGGTCTGATGCATCTGAACTTCATACGGGGAGCGTGTCTTGGAATCGTGCTTGCCGCACTTCCGATCGCCGCCACGCCGGCCAGCGCGCAGTCGAACGTGGGCGCGACGGCCATCGGGGTCGAAGCCGGGCTTCCGCTGGTGCTCGGCTTCGACGCTTCGTATCGCGTCGACCCGAGGTGGCGCATGGGCGTCGCGCTCGGCCGCATCTCCGGGCTGACCGCCCTGCGTGCCGAAGCGCGCTGGCTGGTGCGGCCCGAGGTCCGGGGGGCGTTCGTCCCCTCGCTCATCGCCGGCGCCGAGCAGTATTTCCTCTCCGAGGGAGACAGCCATGCGACGCCGCTGGGCATCCACGCGGCGGTCGGCCTGGACTGGTATCTGGACTCGCCGGTTTCGATCGGGGTCCGGCTGGGGGCCATGAAGACGTTCGGCTCTTCCGACTCGGGAGACGTCGAGGTCTTCTCGGTTCAGAACGACTTTTCTTCGGGAACGTTCAATTTCGGCGTCCGCTATCATTTCTAATGTAATCGCGGCCCGGACGGAGTGGATGACATGACGGTGATCGAGATGGCCCTGGTGGCCGTCGCCGTGGCCGTGCTGGCGATCGGCGTTTCCGTGGTGGTGCTCGTACGACGCCTGCTGCCGACGATCGACCGGGCTCAGATCCTGTTGCGCCGCTCCAGTGCCACCATGGCCCGCATCCAGAAGGTCGCGGAGGACGTCGAAGAGATCAGCCGGGACACGAAGCGCCTCGAACGCCGCGTGTCGAGGACCGCGCACGGGCTCCTGGATCAGGTGGAACCGCCGCTGCACACGCTGGGTGCGGTCCTGGCCGGTGCACGGGCGTCTCTCGGCGTGATGTTCAAACACAAGAGCTGGCCCAAACGAGTACCACGCTTTCAAAGACGAAAAGGAGGGCATCGTGAGTGACAGCAGAGGATCGGATCTGGTCGTGATGTTCGGGGCAGGCATCCTCGTGGGCGCCGTGGCCGGGCTGCTGCTCGCGCCGCAGAGCGGCGCCGAGACCCGCCGCCGGCTCGGCGAGTCCGCCGAGGGGGCCATGGAGAAGGGCCGCGAGCTGGCGAGCGGCACGGCGGACAAGAGCCGCGAAGGGGTGCGCGTGGCCGGTGAGTTCCTGGCCGACCAGAAGGAGCGCCTCGGTGAAGCCCTGCGCGAGGGGAAGGAAGCGTATCAGCGCGAGGCGGGGAAGAAAGCCTGATCCGGGAGGTCCGCTCTCGCCCCCCGCGAAGCTTCGGGGCGCCAGCAGCGGGGCTGCGGCCTCCGAATCGATTACCGCGCTTGCATGCGAAAGGGTGTGTCTCATGACCGTTTCCGAATTCAGTCTTCTGGTCATCGCGATGGCGGCCGTCACGGGCTGCGTCGTAGCCATCGTGGTCGCGCGCAGATTGCTGCCGGTGCTGCGCCGGTCTGATCTCGTGCTGCGCCGGTCACGCCAGACGCTGCGACGTATTCAGCGCGTCACCCGCGAGCTCGAGTTCATCGCCCGTGACGCGCGACAGCTCGAAGGCCGCGTGTCCCGCTCGGCACACGCCGCGCTCGATCAGATCGACCCGATTCTGGGCGCGCTGCGCGGCGTCGTCGCGGGCACCCGCACCGGCCTCGGAGCACTGTTCAGTTCTTCCAATGGAACCAAACCGGGCGGCCGCCGTGGCCGCCATCGAATCGAAACCGAAGGGAGCAGAACATGAGTGACGAACACAGAACTTCCGACATGGTCGTGGCTTTCGGCGCAGGAGCGCTTCTCGGCGCGGCCGCGGCGCTGCTGCTGGCCCCGAAGAGCGGCGCCGACACGCGGCGCGATCTGAGCGACATGGCCGACAAAGCCATCGACCAGAGCAAGTCGCTCGCCGAGCAGGCGAAGACCAAGACGCAGGAGGCAACGACCGCCGCGGGTGAGTTTGTGCGCGATCAGAAAGAGCGCGTCGGCCAGGCGATTCAAGTGGGCAAAGAGGCCTACCTGCACGAGACGGTGAAGGGCTGAGCGCCGCGCCTCCGGCGCTTCGGGGATCCTGGGCCCGGCCCCGCGCGGGCGCCGCGCCGGGGCCGCGAGTTGCGGTTCGCCAGTCGCCGCGCGCCGGGCGCGGGCGGAGCGCTCGAATCCGCCCGCGCTCCTGCCGTTTTGCTGTATTTGCATGCCTCTGACGTGGACCATGCGGCATGCGTTCGATGTGTTATGGTGAAGCCCGTGGCGGGTGTCATGCACAGGGCTCACCCGAGCCCGTCCTGCCGGCCGAACGTTCGCCAAGACGTGCGAACGGGTCGTGCGCCGGCCCCCGACCCGCCCCCCAATACCAGTATGTGATCGCCCGAATGTCCGGGCCCGCGCCCGCGACGCCCCCGCGTCGCGCATCCCGAAGGCGCGCCCGGCCGGAACGACGCACGGCGTCACCTCCGGCTCCGTCGCTCAGGCACGGGAGATTCGGGCCTTCCGACCCCTCTATCGACGGGAGGTTCCATGAACGGCATGAAGACGATTCTGCTGGCCGTGCTGGTCGCGGCCGGCGGCGTGGCGCTCCCCCCTGCCGCGGCACGCGCGGCGCCCGGCCCGGCCACGATCGGATTCGAAGCCGGCCTGCCGCTGGTGGCCGGTTTCGAGGCGTCCTATCGCGTCCGGCCCGCCTGGCGCCTCGGCCTGCAGTTCGGCCGTGTCTCCGGCCTCACCGCGCTCGGCGCCGAGGCACGCTGGCTGATGGGCGGCGAGTCGCACGGTTTCGCTCCCTCGCTGGTCGCGGGCGCCGAGCAGTATTTCCTCGAGGACGGCGGCCAGAACGCCACGCCCGTGGGCGTGCATCTGGCGCTCGGCATCGACTACTTCCTCTACCGCGCGCCGGTTTCGCTCGGCGCCGAACTCGGCGTCATGAGCACGTTCGGCTCGACCGGCGATGAGCACGTAAAGGTCTTTTCGATCCGCAACAACGTCACCAAACCGATGTTCAACGTCGCGGCGCGCTACCACTTCTAGCCGCCGCGGGAAAGGGACGGGGCCATGGGTGTTTCCGAAGTCAGTTTGCTGGTGATCGCGGCCGCGATGGTCACGACAGGCATCGCGTCGATCGTCTTCCTGCGGCGCGCACTCCCGCTGATGCGCGAATCCGACCGCCTGATGCGCCGCACGCGGCGCACGCTCAGGCGCATGAACCGGCTCATGCGCGAACTCGAATTCATGACGCGGGACGCACACGCGCTGGAAGGCCGGGTCACCCGCTCCGCGCACGGGGTGCTCGATTCCGTAGAGCCGCTCCTCGTCGCGCTGCGCGGCCTGATCGCCGGGACGCGCACCGGCCTGGGATCCCTCTTGAATCACAACGGCAACGAACCGGACCGGCGGCCCCGGCACCGGTTCGCAGAAGAAAGGAGCAGAACATGAATGACGATCGCAGAGGTTCCGAGATCGGCACGATGGTGGCCTTCGGGGCAGGAACGCTGCTCGGTGCGGTAGGCGCACTGCTGCTGGCACCGAAGAGCGGCGAAGAAACGCGGCGCGAACTGGGCGATATCGCCGACCAGGCGCTCGACAGGAGCAAGTCGCTCGCCGACCAGGCGCGCGCAAAGACCCACGAAACCGTCGATGCGGCGGGGAAATTCGTGCGCGATCAGAAGGAACGGGTCGGCCTTGCGTTTCACGAAGGCAGGGACGCGTACCTGCGCGAGACGTCCAAGCGCTGAGCGGCGACGGCCTGCCCGCGTCCGCCGCCGGCGCACGTGAGTCGCGAACCCCTGGCGCGCGACGTCCGCACGGACGCGGCGTCCGGCCGGGGCGCGGCATCGCCCACGGCGTTCAGCGCTCGATCGAGAACTGGATCTCCGCGCTGTTCTCCTCGGCCGACTCCGCCTCGAGCGCCCAGCGCGGGCTCAACCGGTAACGGATCTTCACCGCGTTCGCGGGCTTGAACAACCCGACCCCGTAGCCCAGATACACCCGCGGCGACAGATACGTCCCGAGCACCAGCGACGCGTCCTCGAGAGCGCCGCTCTCGGTCTCGATGGACGCCTGCTCCAGCCCGATCTGGCTCGCGATCTTCCCGGCGAGCAGGTTCCCGCCCTTGAGCCCCGCCGAACGCGCCGCGTTCGCCAGCAGCTGGCCGTCGGATGATCCCGCCTGATCGAGCGGACGGCCGAGGACGATGTAGGCGAGCGCCTCCTCCTCCGGCAGATCGGGATCGGAGAACACCGTGAGCACCGGGTCGAGCGCGGTGCCACGCACCTCGATTCCGGCGACCGTGCCGTCGCGCGCCGTGCGGCTCGCGCGGATGTCGAGGCCCGGGTCGGTCACCGGTCCGCCCGCGTAGAGCAGCCGGCCGCGCTGGATCGTCAGGTCCTGACCGTAGGCGCGATAGGTGCCGCCGGTGATCGTGAGCTCGCCGCTCGCCACCGGGTCGCGCCCCGGCGACTCGACGATCAACACCGAACCGCGCGGCTTCGCTTTGAGGCCGTAGGCGTTGAGCGACAGCGAATCGCCGAGCACCACCCGCACGCGGGTGTGCAGGCGCAGCGCCTCGTCCGCCACCCGTGCGCGGTCGTCGATCACCACGTCGGAAGACAGCGGCACGGCCTCGCGCGTGGCGCTGCGCGACGCATCGATCTCGCCGAGCGGCACGTGCACGTCGCCGCTGACGTCCACGCGCGGACCGGCCATGGCGAGGCGCAGATCGGGGCTCGCGAGGAGCCGCGCGTCGGGCCGGTTCACGACCTGGAAGCGTTCGCCCTGGATCCGCAGGTTCGCGCGCAGCGAGTCGAGCCGCGCGGCTGCGACGTGGCCGGAGATCCGCACCCGGCCCGGGCCCGAGCGCACGCCCCCGCGCACCGTGAGCGAGTCGGAGCCGTCGGCGGTCACTTCGATCGAGGCGTCGCGCAGCCGGAGACCCGGCGCCGGCAGCCGCGCTGACGCGTTCTCGACGCGCGCGGCGCCGGTCACGCGCGGCTCGCCCGCGGTGCCGGCGATCGTGAGGTCCGCGTGCACGCGGCCGCGGACGCTGTCGGCGTCGGTCCACAGGCTTTCGAATGGCGCCAGATCCGGAACGTCGACGGTGATTCGCCCGTTCACCGTCTGCGCCGCGAGCGGCGTGTCCGAACCAAACGCCGGCATCCGCACCCGGCCGTCCACCGTGACGAGCCCCGGCGCGGCGACGGCGAGCGTGCCGGTGAGGCCGTCCGCACCGGATCGCCATTCGGCGCGCGCCGTGTCGAACGGCGTGGCGACCGCCGAACGGCCCGCCGGGCCCTGGTCGACCTCGCCGGGTCCCGCGACCAGCGACAGGCGTGTGATCGGCGGCCCGCCCGCCGCGCCGTGTGCGTCGAGGCGCGCGGCGAGCGGCCCGCGCAGCCGCAGTCCCTGCGGCATCCATGCGTCGAGGCGTTCGAGCGCGAACCCGTCGAGCGTCGCGCGCGTGCGCCATGCGCCACCGCCCGCGCCGGCGCCGGCCGCGAGTCGGGCCTCGCCCGAGACCAGCGCCAGCGAATCGAGCGCCGCGCCGCCGGCCGCGATCTCGGCGTGCGCCGGGTGCGCCAGGCGCCATGCGCCCGCCGACGCCGTACGCAACCCGAGCTCGGCCAGCTCTGCCGTCCACCGATCGCCGTCCCACGCGCCGAGCGCCCGGGCGTCGAGCGAGTCGGCGGCGCGCACCACGTGCGCCTCGATCTCGTGCGCCGACGGCACGCCGCCCGCGGTGAGCGCCACGCGGTCCACGACCGCTCCGCCGCGCCCGAGATCCGCGGCGACGAGATGAACCGCGCTGGTCTCCGCCCCGGACAGATCCGCGTCCGCGTCGAGCTCGACGTGCCGCACACCTAGGTCCCCCACCAACAGCGAATCCCCGCTCGCACGGATCCACGCCCGCGGACGTCCGCGCGGACCTTCGAACCGCGCGCGGGCGGTGAGCGCGCCGCGGGCGCCCGGCAGCCAGAGGCCGAGGTTCGGCACGTGGACCTCGCCGCGGGCGTCGAGTACGTCCGCGATCCGGCCCGACGCTTCGGCGTGCGCCGCGCCCCAGTCGAGCGAGAGACTTTCGATGCCGACGGCGTCCGGCGCGAACCGCACCGCCGCGGCGGCGTCGAGCGGGCGGCCGCGCAGCGTGCCGCGCACCCGTGCGATCCGCACGTGTCCTTCGGCGCCCGTGGGGCGCATCCGGCCCTCGCTCACGACGCGCGCATCGAGCGCGCCCGCATAGGCCTTCCAGCGTGCACCCGGATTCACGCCGTGCGCCTCGAGCGAGCCGCGCCAGGCCACGGCCGGAGCCCAGCGCATCTCGCCGCGCCCCCGCACCGCGCCGGCGAAGAGCACGCCGACGAGCGAGTCCAGCCGCGCCGTCGTGGAGTCGCCATGCATGCGGGCGTGCCAGCGGCCGGCGGGCGTCCACGGCGTCGCGAGCCGAGTATCGAGCGTGGCGTGCCATGCGGCGGCCGACCCCTCAAACGCGAGCGTCCCGCCGGCGCTCTGCACCACGGGCGCCGCGGGCGGCCAGATGAAGCGGGTCCATTCGATTTGCCCCTCGCCGGCCGGCGAGCCGCCGATCCCGCGGAGCGTCGCGGTCGCCCGGGCCCCGAGCACATGGTCCGTGGAGCTGACGTCGAGCTGCGCGAGACGCACCCGGTCGCCGTGGCGCGCCGCATCGACGCGCAGGTCGAACGCGAACGCGCCGGGCAGGACCACGTGCGCCGTGCCGGCGGTGCGCAGCGAGTCGGGCCGGCCCACCGCGCGCAGCCGCCCCGTCACGATGGCCGCCGGTGCGGACGCGCTCCAGCGCCTCAGCGGCATCGCCTCGGTGCGCACCACCACGTCCAGACGCAGGTCACCGAGCGGCGCGTCAACCTGCGCCGTGACCTCGACGGGATGCGGTGCGGTCAGGCGCTGCGCGAACGCCAGGCGCTGGATCGAGCCGCGCACTTCACCCTCGGCTTCGATCCCGGCCAGGTTCGCGGGGCGCGCGATCCAGTGCGTCGTGAGCGCGAGCGGCCATTCGCCGCTCGTCTGCAGCTCGCCGGCGAACTCCGCATCGAGCGGCGCCGACGTCACCAGCAGCCTCCCGATCCGCACGCGATCGCCATGTGCGGCGCCTTCCAGCCGCACCGCACCGATGTCGAGTGAGTCGTTTCCCGTTCCGCGCCAGCGCAGGCCGTCGATGCGCGCGTCGCGCACCACGAGGTCGAGCGGCAGGTGCACTCCGGGGAGCGCCGCCGCGGGCGTCCGGCTCGAATCCGCCGCCGGCGACGAGGTCACGCGCACGTTCTCGATCACCAGACGCTCGACGATCACACGGCGTTCCACCGCGCCGTCAAGATCCACCTGCAGCGTAAGGCGGCCGACCTCCACCGCGAGCCCTTCAGTCGAGTAGGACAGATCCGCGAGCTCGAGACCGCGCGCGATCGAACCCGAGACCGCGCCGATCCGCACGGTGCCGGCAGCGCCTCGGGCCGCGCGCGCCAGCACCCAGCGTGCACCCGCCGTGGTGTTGGCAAGCCATGCGAGCGTGCCGCCGGCGAGCGCGAGCAACACCACGCCGAGCACGGCGACCCGGAGCGCCACGCGCAGCAGCCGCCGACCGCCGCCGACCTGCGCCTGCGCGCTCACAGGTCCGGCCCCAGCACGAGGTGAAAACGCCACGGCGTGCCCGGTTTGCCGAGCGCCCAGGCGATGTCGGCGCGCACGAGACCCACCGGCGATCGCCAGCGCAACCCGGCGCCGGCACCGTCCTCGAGCGGATCGCGCAGCGAGCGCATCGCGTTGCCGAGGTCGTAGAAGGCGGCGACGCCCCAGTTCTCGAGCAGGCGCTGCTCGAGCTCGGCGCTGCCGACCACCAGCGTCTCGCCGCCGATCACGTGGCCTTCTTCATCGAGCGGTCCGAGCGCCTGGTAGGCGTAACCGCGCACGCTCTGCGCGCCGCCCGCGAAGAACCGGATCGACGGCGGCAGCCTGTGGAACTGCGCCGTGCGCGTGTACCCGAGATCGCTGCGCAGCAGCACGCGCGTGCGGAAGAACGGGCTCGCGATCCACTTGCCGTTCACGGAGAGCTGTGCGAACGACACGTCCGAGCCGGCACGCTCGGCGGCGCCGCGCAGCCGGGCGCGCACCCGCACGCCGTGCGTCGCGTACACGCGGTCGTCGGCGCGCACCAGCGTCCACGCGACCTGGGGCATCAGCAGCTCCGAAGTGCCTTCGTCCACGCCCACGCTGTAGTCCTCGCGCTGGAAGGTCAGCGTGTACGTCTCGCGCACCCCGCCGCGGCCGCGCGCGAGGGACGCCTCGAAGCGCAGCGCCTGGCTGCGGCTCGTCTGCGGATCCAGGTCCTGGTACCCGCCCGAGAGCGTCAGCAGCTCGGTGCGCGGGTACGGCCACGGGATGAAGTACTGCGCGCCGACCGTGCGTTCGATCTCCGAGATCTGCACCTGCCCCTCGGCGCGATGCGCGCGCCGGTTGATGCGGCGCAGCTGGATGCCGGCGCGGCCGTGCACGCCGTTGTCGGTGCCGTAGCCGAGCCCGAACGCGTAGCGCTGCGGCTTCGCCGGCGTCAGCGCCACGTCCACCGGCACCTCGACGCCCTCGGCGAGATCCTGGCGCGGCACCACCTCCACGGTGCGGAAGTAGGGCAGATCGCCGAGCCGCTTCTGCAGCTGGACCAGCTCGCGCGCGTCGAAGGGATCGCCGCGATGGAAATCGGGGTAGCCCCGCAGGAACTCGGGGTCCAGCACGCTCTGGTGAAACCGCACCTCGCCGAAGCGGTAGCGCGGCCCGGTTGCGAACTCGATCAGGATGGTCGCCGTGGTGAGCGCGGCGTCGATGTGGATCACGCTGGTGTCGAAGCGCGCGTCGAGAAATCCGCCGGCGTCGGCCGCGTCACGAAGCGCGGCCTTGCCGGCGAGATAGGCGGGGTGCCGGAGCGTCTGGCCGCGGGCGAGCGGGAACCCATCGACCGCCGCGCGGAACGCAGGCAGATCCGCCCCCGGCCCGGTGACGTGCACGTCCACCTTCCGCAGGCGCACGGGCGCGCCCGGGGTCACCGTGTAGACGGCGTGGCCGCGGCGGCCCTCCACGGTCAGGTGCGCGCGCACGGCGGCGCGGTAGTAGCCGAACGCCTTCATGCCGGCTTCGATCTCGGCCGGCGCGCGGGCGTGCAGGCGCCGCACCTCCTCCTCGGGGAGTGCCCCTCCGCGCGCAGCCTCGACGATCCCGACCCCGGCCATGACCTGCTCGCGGATGTCGCCCGGGACGCCTTCGACGTCGACCTGCAGCCGCAGCGAAGCCGCGGCCGCCGGGCCGGCCACCAGCAGCGTGACGAGCAGCCAGGCGGCGCGGTGCGTCACGTCCGCCCGAAGTCGTCCTGCTCCGCCGCCTGCTCCGCGTGGTGCTTGATGACGCGCGCCTCGGCGATGAACACGACCTCTTCGGCGACGTTGGTCGCGAGGTCGGCCACCCGCTCGAGGTTCCGCGCCACGAGGATCAGTTCCATCGCGCGGCTGATCGTGTGCGGATCCTCGATCATGAAGGTGATCAGCTCGCGGAAGACCTGGGTGTTGAGGTCGTCGACGGCGTCGTCGCGGCGCACCAGCCGGCGCGCGGTCTCGGCGTCGCGCTTCACGAAGGCATCGAGGGCCTCGCGCAGCATGTCGCTGGCCATGTCGGCCATGCGCGGGATGTCCACCAGCGGCTTCAGCTGCGGCTGCTCGGCGAGACGGATCGCGCTGCCCGCGATGTTCACCGCGTGATCGCCGACGCGCTCGAGATCGTTGGTGATCTTGAGCGCGGCGGTGATGAAACGCAGGTCTCCTGCCAGCGGCTGCCGCAGGGCGAGCAGGTTCACGCAGCGATCGTCGATGGCGAGCTCGAGCGCGTCGATCTGCCTGTCGTCGGCGAAGACCTCGTTGGCGAGCTGGACGTTGCGCACCCTGAGCGCCTCGATCGACTTGCGCACGATGTTCTCGGCCCGGCCGCCCATGGCGAGCAGCTGGTCCTTGAGCGCGGCGAATTCCACTTCGAAATGACGTTCCAAGCGGGTTCCTTTCGGGCCCTGTGTGCCGGTGGCGTCAGGCATCAGCCGAAGCGTCCGGTGATGTAGTCCTCGGTCAGCTTCTCGTGCGGGCTGGTGAACAGCTTACTGGTTTCGTCGTATTCGACAACCCGTCCGGACAGCATGAAGACGGTGCGGTCGGATATCCGCGCGGCCTGCTGCATGTTGTGCGTCACCACCAACAGCGTGTAGTGCGACTTGAGGTCGAGCACCAGTTCCTCGACGCGCGCCGTCGCGGTGGGATCGAGTGCGGAGGCCGGCTCGTCCATCAGCACGATCTCGGGCTCGACCGCCAGGCAGCGGGCGATGCACAAGCGCTGCTGCTGGCCGCCCGACAGCGCGAGCGCCGAGGCCTGCAGGCGGTCCTTCACCTCGTCCCACAGCGCCGCCTGGCGCAGGCTCCGTTCGATGCGCGCCTCGATCTCGGCGCGGTCCTTGAGGCCGAGCATGCGCAGCCCGAAAGCCGCGTTCTCGAAGATCGATTTCGGAAACGGATTCGGGCGCTGGAACACCATGCCGACGCGGCGGCGCAGATCCACCACGTCGGTGGACGGCGCGAACACGTCGAGCCCCGACACGGTGACGCGCCCTTCGGTGCGCACTCCCGGAATCATGTCGTTCATGCGGTTGAAGGAGCGCAGCAGGGTGCTCTTGCCGCAGCCGGACGGGCCGATGATCGCGGTCACCGCATGCGCCGGGAAGTCGAGCGTCACCGAGCGCAGGGCCTGGGTCCTGCCGTAGTAGAGATCGTAGTCGTGCGTGCGGACCGGCGGTTCGGCGGACGCCGGCGCGGGCGCCCGCGGCGGCGCCGCGGCGGACGCCGCCCGCGGGCGGGGCGTCCGCACGGCTGCGTCGCGCACCGGCGGTTTCGTTTCCAAGGTCACCTCATGATCTCCCGATGAGCCGCGCCCGCAGCCGGCCGCGGATCAGCACGGCCGACAGGTTCAGCGCGAAGGTGAGCAGCAGCAGCACCAGCACCGTGCCGTACAGCAGCGGCCGCGTCGCGTCGATATCGGGTGATTGCGTCGCGAGCACGAAGATATGGTACCCGAGTTCCATGAACTGATCTGCGGGCGAATGCGGCAGATACGGCAGGAAGTAGGCGGCGCCCGTGAACATGATCGGCGCCACCTCGCCGGCGCCGCGCGAGATCGACAGGATCGCACCGGTGAGGATGCCCGGCAGCGCCTGCGGCAGCAGCACGTAGCGGATCGTCTGCCAGCGCGTCGCGCCGAGCGCGAGGGACGCCTCGCGCATGTGGCGCGGCACGGCGCGCAACGCCTCCTCGGTGGTGACGATCACGACGGGCAGGTTGAGGAGCGCCAGCGTGAGCGCCGCCCACAGCAGCGACGGCTGGCCCCACAGCACGTCGGCGCCGAGCGCGCGGTCGATGCCGCGACCCACGAACTGGATGAAGAACCCGAGCCCGAACAGGCCGAACACGATGCTCGGCACGCCCGCCAGGTTGTTGACCGCGAACCGCACCGACCGGGTGAACCAGGCGTCGGGGCGCGCGTACTCGTGCAGGTAGATCGCGGCGCCGACCCCGAACGGAATCAGCGCGACCACCATCAGCAGCACCAGCGCCACCGTGCCGAAGATCGCCGGGAAGATGCCGCCGGCCGTCATGCCCTGCTCGGGCGCCTTGACGAGGAAATCCCACGTCACGGTCCGCCAGCCGAACCAGACGACGTTGCCGATGATGACGGCGACCATCAGCACGATCAGGCCGGCGGCGACGCCTGAGAGGCCCGACCACACGCCGCCCGTCCAGTCGCGGTGGTGCGACTTGTCGAGCGGGCGCTGGCCCGTGGCGGGCAGGGCGCCGCTCATGCGCCCGCCAGCCGCCGGCGCAGCCGCTCCACGAACAGCCCGGCGGCCACGTTGATCAGGAACGTGGTGGTGAACAGCAGCGCGCCGAGGAAGAACAGCACCCGGTAGTGGCCGCTGCCGAACACGACCTCGGCCAGCTCGGCGGCGATCGTCGCCGACACGGTGCGCACCGAGTCGAGCACGCTCGGCGAGATCAGCGCCGCGTTGCCCGAGGCCATGAGCACGATCATCGTCTCGCCGACCGCGCGGGCGAGGCCGAGCAGCACGCCCGCCGCGACGCCCGCCGAGGCGGCCGGCAGCGTGACGTTCCACGCCGTCTGCCAGCGGCTCGCGCCGAGCGCGAGCGAGGCCTCGCGGTACGAGCGCGGCACCGCGCGCAGCGCGTCCTCGCAGACCGAGAAGACGGTCGGGATGATCGCGAGCCCGAGCGCGAGCCCGGCGTTGAGCGCGTTCAGGCGCGATGCGGAACCGGTGACCGCCTGCAGCCAGGACGCCATCACGATCAGCGCGAAGAAGCCGAGCACCACCGACGGAATGCCGGCGAGCATCTCGATCACGGGCTTGAGCAGCTCGCGGAAACGCTCGGAGGCGAATTCCGAGGCGTAGAGTGCGGCCAGCACCGCAACCGGCACCGCGAACGTCATCGCCACCAGGATCACCTTGAGCGTGCCCACGATGAGCGGTGCCAGGCCGAACCGGGGATTCGAGCTCACCGGCTGCCAGACCGGAGAGGAGAAGAACGTCGAGAGCCCCGCCTCGCCGCGAAGCTTCGGGTCGAACCAGAGCGGCAGCGCTTCGCGGAACACGAAGATCATGATCAGCAGCAGTCCCGCAACCGCGCTGAAGGCGCAGATCCTCAGGATCCACGTCGAGGCGAGTTCCTGCATGCGGCGGCGGCCGCGGTCGGCCACGCGGTCGCGCAGGTGGGTTCGCGGTCCGCCCGCTGCGGATTCCGGGTCCGAACTCATGACGTCCTCCGCGGGCGCGCGAGCGGGGCCGCACGCCCGCAAGCGATCAGCTGGCGAGCGGGAAGTATCCGACTTCCGACACGATCTTCTGGCCTTCGGGCGAGAGTGCGAAGTCGATGAAGTCCTTCTCGGCGCCCTCGGGCGGCGTGCGCAGGTAGTAGTAGAGCCCGCGCGAAATCGGATAGGAGCCGTCGGCGACCGTCTTCGCGCTGGGCAGCACGGGCGCCGAGTCGTCGGTCTCCTTGACGCCGCATTCGAACACGCCCTTCGCGTAGGCGGCGCCGCCGTAGCCGATGCCGTTGGGGTCCCTGGCCACCGCGTTCACGACCGCGGCGGTGCCCGGGAGCGTCTGCACGGCGGACGCGTAGTCGGCGCCCTCCATGACGCGCTCCTTGAAATACTCGTAGGTGCCGGAGCTGTTCTCGCGACCGTACAGCGTGATCGGCGCGTCGTTGCCGCCGACCTGCTTCCAGTTGGTGGTCTGGCCGGTGTAGATCGCGCTCAGCTGCGCGAGGGTCAGCGCCTTCACCGGGTTCGCGTCGTTGAGGTAGACCGAGAGACCGTCCTTCGCCATCGTGATCTCCACGGGCGGGCGGCCGTATTTCTCCTGCATCTGGTCGCGCTCGGCCTGCTTCATCTCGCGCGAGGCCTCGCAGATGTCGGTGGTGCCGTTGATCAGCGCCGCGATGCCCGTGCCCGAGCCGCCGCCGGTCACCTGGATCACGGCGCCCTCGTGCGAAGCCATGTAGGCCTCGGCCCAGCGCTGGCCGAGGATCACCATCGTGTCCGAACCCTTGAGGGTGACCGTATCCGACCGGTTCCTGCCGCCGCATCCGGCGAGCGCCAGCGCGGCCGTCAGGGCGGGAACGATCCAGCGAGCGTGCTTCACGGGCATGGGGTCTCCTAGAATTTGTGCTGGAGCTGCACGGTCCAGCGGTTGTCGTGGGGGTCCTTGAACGCACCGGCCGGCGTCGCCTTCTCCGTGTCCGGAATCTCGTAGAGCACCGACGCGCGCACGTGCCTGCCGTACTGCCCGTGCAGGGCGACGGAGACGCGCGTGAACCGGTCGTGATCGGCGCCGGTGTTCGGGTCCCAGACGTCGTATCGCGCCGCGAAGGTGTAGCGGGCCGCAAACGACTGGATCCACGTCGCGTAGCCGCCGGCGAAGTCCGTGGCGAAATGAGCGGGGTTCGCACCGGGCGCCGCGAGGACCGCCCCGGCGGACGACGTCGTCAGCGCCTTCACCGAGTCGGGATTGACCTGATGGCCGAAGAACGCCTCGCCGCGCAGCTCGCCCGCGCCGAGACCGCGGATCGTGTAGTGGAGCTGCGTGTCGGCGCCGACGCGCGTCTTGTCGCTGACCACGTCGGGCCCCGAGAGCGGCGTCGCCGCGCGGGCGGCGTAGCCCGACACCGCGGCGGCCCACGGGCCGACGGTCACGCGCACGCGGCCGATCACGGCTTTGTTGCCGTTGGGATCCGCCGCGACGAAGCGGGGATCCTCGGCGAGCGTCGTGCCGTTCATGACGCCGAGCACGGTCGACAGCCGGGGCGTCCAGCGGCTCTCCAGCACGAGGCCGCGGTCGCGCTCGCCCGGAAACAGCGCACGCTCGGCCTGTGAGCGCTCGAGCAGTTCCAGCTGCGAGCTCGAGTGCTCGAGATCGAAGCCGAACGGCACGTTCTGCTGGCCGGCGATCAGGGTGTGGCGATGATCCGGCGTCCACGGATCGTACAGCGCCACGTAGGCCTCGATCAGCTCGACCTCGCGCGAGTCGCCGGCGTTGACGTAGACCACGCCGCGTCCGAACGAGCCGTCGTCATAGGTCGCCTTGAGGCGCGCGCGCCGGATCGCGAAGCGGTTGCGGTTGGCGGTCGAGACCTCGCCGCCCGCGACCCGGATCGTGTCGGCCGAATTCTCGGCCGTTTCCCAGCGGGCCTGCGCGAAGCCCGTGATCCTCAGCGGGTGCACCGCGGGCTTCGCTGCCTGCAACGCCCGCACCGCCGCGCTCAGACTGTCGAACCGCGCCTCCAGCGAAGCTCCCGACGCCTGCGCGTGCGCCGGCGTCGCGGCGCCGGCGCAGCAGATGGTGATCATTACCGCCGTGAGGACCCTCGCGGTCCTCGCCGGTGTCATCCCTGTCGAGGTCAATCCGGTCTCCCCAGATTCGGCGAAGTCCCCGGGCCGGCCGGGCGTCCGTCCGGTCGCCCGCTTCGCCGCAGCGGGAACCGGTCACGTCTGTTGCGCTTCCTTCCGTTTCGCCGCGCGGTTCCTTCTCGAACGCAGCCCGCGGCGGCGCGCCCGTTCCAGCGTGTGCGCGTAATCCACGCCGGCGGTTTCGAGCGCCGCCGCCCACGAACCGAACATGCGCCGTGCACGGGCGTAGAGCCTGCCGTGCGTGAGGTGGGCCCGAAAGATCCCCTCCTCGCGCCGCGCGAGCTGGCGGATCTCTTCGAGAACCACCGCCTTCGGCATCAGCAGCGGGCGGCCGCGGCGACGCTTCTCCCGCGTCTCGTGCCCGGCGCAGGACGCCGGCGTTCCGCGCGCCGCGGATTTCTCAATCTCTTCGTGTCCCGGCGGGGCCAGCAGCCCCGGCTTGTCCGAGGAGACGGTCATGGTCGTTCTCACTTTTGTCGCTGTGCGGGTCCCCGCGCGTCGGACGGGAGAAGACCGCGAAACGTGTTACGAACCGATGACGACGGCATGAAGGGGCGAGAAATTCGGCAAAGCGCCCCGCAGCCCGGGGCTCCCGGCGGGCGGGAGATCGCGCCCAAGGCCGGGGAGTTGCCGAAAGCGGACCCGTTTCGGCCATGTGACGAAACCGATGACGGGACCGGGGCGCGCCGCCGGCCCGGCCGGGCGCCGGGTGGGACGTGGTAGATTGCTGCGGCAGCGGCCGGCCGCGCGGGAAGCACCCGCGCCGGGCGGCCGCCGTTCGTACGGAGCGCGCCTGAGGGACATGAGGCCACGCGGCGATCGGGGGTCGATGCGGTGCGAGGCGAAGGCGGCGTGAGTCCAACCCCGAAATGAGCGAGACCTCCGCTGCCGAACCCCGGGGCCGCGCCCTGGCGATCCTCTCGCTGGGTGCGCTCGGGGTGGTGTACGGCGACATCGGCACCAGCCCGCTCTATGCGATCAAGGAGTGCTTCAGCGATCTGTTCGGCGTCCCCCCCACGCCGGAGAACGTGCTCGGCGTGCTGTCGCTGATCTTCTGGTCGCTGAACCTGGTCATCTCGCTCAAGTACCTGGGCCTGCTGATGCGCGCGAACAACCGCGGGGAGGGCGGCGTCGTCGCGCTGCTCGCGCTGATCCGCCGCGCCGAGGGGCCGGTCAAGGGCGGGCGCTACCTGTTGATCCTGCTCGGCGTGTTCGGCACCGCGCTGCTCTACGGCGACGGCCTGATCACGCCGGTGATCTCGACGCTCGGCGCCATGGAGGGGCTCACGGTCGTCTCGCCCGGCCTCTCGCCATGGGTGCCGTGGCTCGCGCTCGGGATCCTCATCGGCCTGTTCTCGATCCAGCGCCGCGGCACCGCCGGCGTCGGACGGCTGTGGGGACCGCTGACGGCGCTGTGGTTCCTGTGCATCGCGGCGGCCGGCGTCCACGGCATCGTGCAGGCGCCGCGCGTGCTGGCCGCGGTGAATCCGCTCCATGCGGTGACCTTCCTCGTCCACAACGGCGAGATGGGCTTCCTGGTCCTCGGCGCGGTCGTGCTGGTGGTCACCGGCGGCGAGGCGCTGTACGCCGACATGGGGCACTTCGGCAAGAAGCCGATCCGGCTGATGTGGTTCGCGGTGGTGCTGCCCGCGCTGCTGCTCAACTACTTCGGCCAGGGCGCGCTGCTGCTCGGCGATCCGGCGGCGGTGGCGAATCCATTCTTCAACCTGGTGCCCGGCTGGGCGCGCTACCCGATGCTCGCGGTCGCGACCGCCGCGGCGATCACCGCATCGCAGGCGCTCATCACCGGCGCGTACTCGCTCACCCGGCAGGCGGTGCAACTCGGCTACCTGCCGCGTCTGACGATCCGCCACACGTCGTTCGCCGAGGCCGGCCAGATCTACATGCCCGAGGTCAACTGGGCGCTGATGGCCGGCTGCGCGATCCTGGTGATCGGCTTTCCGTCCACCGCCAGCATCGCCGGCGCCTACGGGATTGCGGTCACCGGCACGTTCGTGATCACCACGCTGCTCTACTGCCGGGTGCTCATGGATCGCCGCGACTGGCCGCTGTGGAAGGTGTCGCTGCTCGGCCTGCCGCTGCTCGCCGTGGACTTCGCGTTCATGGGCGCCAACCTGCCGAAGATCGTCCACGGCGGCTGGGTGCCGCTGGCGGTGGCGCTGGTGGTGTTCACGCTCATGACCACATGGAAGCGCGGCCGCGAAATCCTCACCGATCACCTGCGCGAGGTCGCGCTGCCGCTCGATCTGTTCACCGCCGGGCTCGACCGCCGCTTCCTGCAGCGCGTGCCGGGCACGGCCGTGTTCCTGACCTCGGACCCCGCCGGCGCGCCGCCGGTGCTGCTGCACCACATGAAGCACAACAAGGTTCTGCACGAGCGGGTGTTCGTCATGTCGTTCATCGCGAGCGAGGTTCCGTACGTCCATCCGGATCGCCAGGTGGAGTTCAAGGATTTCGGCGAAGGCGTCTACCAGGTCACCGCGTGGTTCGGCTTCATGGAATCGCCGAGCCTGATGCGGGTGTTCAGACGCCTCGGGGAGCTGGGCATCGAGATCCGGCCTGCGGAGACTTCCTTCTACCTCGGGCGCGAGACGCTGCTGCCGTCCGGCACTGCCCCCATGCAGCGCTGGCGCAAGCGCCTGTTCATTCTCATGTCGCAGAACGCACGTTCGGCCGCGGCCTATTTCGACCTGCCCCCGAACCGGGTCGTGGAGCTGGGCGCGCAGATCCAGCTCTAGACTCCGTTCCCCGGCCCCTCGCTACGGCCCGCGCACCGCGGGGATCTCGAAGCGGAACGTGCTGCCCGCGCCGGGTTCGCTCTCGACCGACACCTGACCGTCGTGCAGCGTGACCACGTGCTTCACGATCGACAGACCGAGGCCGGTGCCGCCCTTTTCACGCGAGCGCGCCTTGTCGACGCGGTAGAACCGCTCGAAGACGCGCGGCAGGTCATCGGCCGGAATGCCGGGCCCGGTGTCGCGCACCTCGCACCACACGGTCCCGTCCGCCGCGCCGACGGCGACCCGGACCTCGCCGTGCTCGGTGTACTTGGTGGCGTTGTCGAGCAGGTTGGCGACGGCCTGCTCGATACGCACGCGGTCCGCCGCCACCGGCACCGGCGCGCCGGCCTCGAGGGCGAGGGCGAGCCCGGCCCCTTCGGCGCCCGGGCGGAAGGCGGCCACCTGCTGTTCGACCAGCGCGCGCAGATCGAAGGATTCGATGCGCAGGCCCGCACCGTGGCGCTCGAGCTCCGCGAGCGCGAGCAGATCCTCGACCAGCGCCGAGAGCCGTGCGGCCTGGTCGCGGATCGTGCGCACGAAGCCTTCGCGATGCTCGACGTCGTCGAGCCCCCCGTCGAGCAGGGTCTCGGCGTAGCCGCGCAGCGAGGTGAGCGGCGTGCGCAGCTCGTGGGAGACGTTGGCGACGAAGTCCTGGCGGATGCGGTGCAGCCGCTCGACGTCGGTGAGGTCGTGCAGCACCAGCAGCACCGGATCCTCGGCCGGGTCGCCGATCGGCGTGGCCGTCGCGCGCAGCACGCGGCGGGCCGGCGACCACAGCCGCGTCTCGATCTCGATCGTCTGGCCCGCGCGGCGCGCCGCCTGGATCAGGTCGCGCAGCTCCGGCACCCGCGCGTATTCCTGGAACGCCATGCCCACCCGTGCGGGCAGCGCCGCGTCGAGCAGGGCGGCGAAGCGCTGGTTGGCGTGCCGGAAGCGGCCGTCGGCGTCGATCAGCGCCACGCCGTCGCTCATGTGGGCGAGGATCCGCTCGCGCTCGTCGCGCTCGCGCTGCAGCGCGCCGAGACGGCTCTGCAGCTCCGCCGCCATGGCGTTGATCGCGCGACCGAGGCGGCCGATCTCGTCGGCGGGCAGCTCCAGCGCGCGCGCATGCAGCTCGCCCGCACCGACCCGCTCGGCCACGCCGCGCAGACCGTCGACGCGGCGCGCCTGGCGCGACGACAGCCACGACACGCCGAACAGGACGATCAGGAACGACAACGCGATCGTGCCCGCCGAGAGCCGCAGCAGCGACGCGCTCAACTCGCCGATCGAGGCGAGCGGCTGCGAGATCCGCAGCACCGCGACGCCCGGCACGCGCGACGGCACCGCCACGTACAGCTGTTCGACGCCGGTCGTGACGCTCTTCCGCACCGCGTGGCCGGCCGCGCCGCCGAGCGCGGCGCGCATCTCCGGGCGGCCCGCGTGGTTCTCGATCTCGACCAGGCGGCGGGGTGCGACGTCGGAGTCGCCGATCACGCGGCCGTCCGGCGCCATGAGCGTCACCCGCAGGCCGATCGCCGCGCCCAGCGACTCGGCGAGGGCGGGCCCGAAGAGCCGGTGCGGATCCCCGCCGACGCTCAGCTCGACATTCCGCTCCGCGAGGCTCGCGACCCGCTCGAGCGACGCCGCGTTGTGTTCGATCAGCCAGCGCCGCTGCGCCGGCACCACCAGCATCACGAACAGCACGCTCGCCGTCAGCGCGATGCCGGCGTAGCCGGCGAACAGCCGCCCCCGCAGCGACCAGGCCATGGTCAGCCCGGCGGCTGGACCAGCTTGTAGCCCGCGCCCGTCACGGTCTCGATCAGCCGGCTGCCCGCGCCGAGCTTCACGCGCAGGCGCCGCACGTGCACGTCCACCGTGCGCGTCTCGCCGAGGTAGTCGTAGCCCCACACCTTGCGCAGCAGCTCCTCGCGCGACAGCACCCGCCCCGGGTGATGCACGAAGAAGGCGATCAGGTCGAACTCGCGCGGCGTGAGGGAGAGCTTCACGCCCGCATAGGAAACCTCGTGCGCGGCGGTGTCGACGTGCAGCGCGCCGAACTCGGTCGCCGACCCGGCCTGCGCCGGACGCGCGCGGCGCAGCAGCGCGTGCACGCGCGCGACCAGCTCGCGCGGGCTGAACGGCTTGGTCATGTAGTCGTCCGCGCCGTGCTCGAAGCCGAGCAGCTTGTCCATCTCCGCGCCGCGCGCGGTGAGCACGACGACCGGCAGATCGCGCGTCATCGCTTCGGCGCGCACCTCGCGCAGGATCTCGAGTCCGTTGCGGCCCGGCAGCATGAGGTCGAGCACGAGCGCGTCGGGGCGCGACGCGAACAGGCGCTCGAGACCCTCCTCCCCGTCCGCGAGCGCGCTGACCCGGTACCCGGCACGCTCGAGGTTGTAGCGCAGCAGGTCGCGGATCTCCTTCTCGTCCTCGATCACCATCACCAGTTCCGGCATGGGACCTCCCGCCGCGCATGCTATCCGCAGCGCGCGCGCACCGCCAGAGCCTCCCGGCGCGGCCGCGATGGCCGCATTCCGTTTGGCCCGCGCCCCTGCGCAAGATAGATTCGCGCTCTTACGCAAGCGTGTCGGGGCCGCGTGGGCGCGCACGGGCGACCCGGCGGCCACTGGATGTCCGCCCGCGCCCGCATGGCGCGTCAGACCTGGGAACCCGCATATGGAGTGGATCCGCTCGCCATCGCGTTGGCTGCCGGTTGCGGTGGTCGCGGCGCTGCTCGGGCTCGGCGCGGTGCTGTTCGGGCCGGGACGGGTCGCGGAGCTGGCCAGCGTCGTGCGGCCGGCGCCCGAGATGCACGACCTGCCGGCGGCGGCGGGCTGGTCGCTGCTGCGCATGGCGGGGGCGTACGCGGCCTCGCTGGTGTTCGCCTGGATCTTCGGGGCGTGGGCGGCGGGCAGCCCGCGCGTGGCCCGCGTGCTGCTGCCGCTCCTCGACGTCGGCCAGTCGGTGCCGGTGCTCGGCTTCTTCCCGGCCGCCATCTACCTGTTCGTGACCCTGCTCGGCGGCGGGCGCTTCTCCCTCGAGCTCGCGGCGATGTTCCTGATCTTCACGAGCCAGGTCTGGAACCTGGCCTTCGCGGTCTACGAGGGGCTCACCACGATTCCGCAGGAGACGCGCGCGGCGGCGGAGAGCCTGAACGTGCGCGGCGTGCTGCTGTGGCGCACGCTGTACGTACCCGCGTGCATTCCGTCGCTGGTCTACAACAGCATTCTGTCGTGGGCGAACGGCTGGTACTTCCTGATCGCCTGCGAAATCATCGTCGCCGGCCCGGTCCAGTACGACCTTCCCGGGCTCGGCAGCATGCTGGCCCGCTCGCTCGCCGACGGGCACCTGAACGTGGCGATCGCGGCGCTGGCGACCCTGATCGGCGTCGTGCTCGCGATGGAGGTCGTGCTGTGGCGTCCGCTGCGCGCCTGGTCGCGCCGCTTCCGCTACGACACGTCCGGCGAGGATGAGGAAGACGCCGCCCGCTTCCTCCCCGAGTTCGGCCTGCCGCTCCTCATCCGCCCGCTGCGCGCCGCGGTGCGCGCGTTGTGGCGGCGGCTGCCCCTCGAACCCGCGAACCGCGCCATCGGGACGCTCGGGGCGGGCGTGGCGCAAGCGTGGCGTTTCGTGCGCTGGCCGGTGTGGGCGGTGCTCGTCGCGGCCATCGTGTTCGCGGGCGTGGGCGTCGCGGACGCGCTGGCACCGCCGTGGCCGGCCGCGGCGGCAACGCTGCCGTTCAAGCTGCTGCTGTCGTTCCTGCGCATCAACGCGGCGTACGTGCTGGCGCTGGCCTGGGTGATCCCCGCCGCGTTGTGGGCCAGCGATCATCCGCGCGGCATGCGCTGGCTGTCGATCGTCGCACAGGTCGGTGCGTCGATCCCGGCGACTGCGTTCTTCCCGGTGCTGGTCGCGATGCTGGTCGGCCACTTCGGCGGCATGGAGCTGGTGTCCATCGTGCTCGCGCTCACCGGCATGCAGTGGTACCTGCTGTTCAACGTGCTCGCCGGGGTGCAGCGCGTGCCGGGCGATCTCAAGGAATCCATGCGCTCGCTCGGGCTCAGCCGCCGTGAAATCCACCGGCGCCTGGTGCTGCCGGCATGCATGCCGTCGCTCGTTACCGGCAGCGTCGTCGCCTGGGGCGGCACGTGGAACGCCCTGATCCTGTCCGAGTACGTGGTCTACAGGGATCGCGTCTATCAGGTCTCGGGCATCGGCTCCGAACTCAACCACGCGGTGTTCGACAGCGGCGAGCGGACGATGCTGTTCCTGTCGCTGGCGCTGATCGTGATCACCGTGGTTTCATTCAATCGCATCGTCTGGGCCCGGTTGTACCGGTACGTCCAGGAGCGCTTCCAGCTGGAGGGCTGACGTTTGCTCGAGCTGCGTCACGTCTTCAAGAGCTTCCACGACCGCGATCGCGCGATCCCGGTGCTGCAGGACATCAACCTGCACGTTCCGGAGCGTCAGTTCGTGTGCGTGGTCGGGCCGTCGGGCTCGGGCAAGTCCACGCTCCTGCGCCTGATGATGGGCCTGATCCGGCCTTCCTCGGGCGAGGTTCTCTACCACGGCCGTCCGGTGCGAGGCGTGAATCTGCGGGCGGCGATGGTGTTTCAGTCGTTCGCGCTGCTGCCGTGGCTCACGGTGCAGGCGAACGTCGAGCTCGGCCTGCGCGCCCGCAACGTGTCGGACGAGGACACGCGGCGCCGCGCGGCGTTCTACCTCGACAAGGTCGGCCTCGACGGCTTCGAGGAGGCCTACCCGGGCGAGCTCTCGGGCGGGATGAAGCAGCGCGCCGGCATCGCGCGCGCGCTCGCCGTGGAGCCGGACCTGCTGTTCATGGACGAGCCGTTCGCCGGGCTGGACGCACTGACCTCGGCCAACCTGCGCGAGGAAGTGATCACGCTGTGGGCCGACCATGCGCTGCCCGTTCACACGGTGCTGATGGTGACGCACATCCTCGAGGAGGCGGTGCTGATGGCCGATCGAGTGGTGGTCCTCTCGCAGCATCCCGGGCAGATCGCGGCCGACATGACCGTCCCGCTGCCCCGCCCGCGCAACAAGCGCGACCCGGAAGTCGACCGGCTCGTCGACTCGATCTTCGAGAAGATCGTGTAGGCTTTCCGGCAAGGACGTCCCCCGGCCCCTCGGAGATCCGCCGCGCATGACGCTCGACCACCACACCGGCTCCGTGTCCATCGACCGGCTCGGTCCGGAGAACCTCACCGAAGCGTTCGGCTTCCTCGACCGCGACCCGGTCCTGAACGTCTACCTGATCGCGCTCACGCTGCGCGACGGCCTGGCGCGCCCGCGCGACGAGGTCTGGGCGGCGCGCCGCGACGGCGAGCTCGTCGGCGTCGTGCACATGGGCGCGCAGTCCGGTGCCGTGCTGCCGCACGTGGACGACCCGGCCGCCATCGATGCGCTCGCCCGTCACGCGCTGCAGCGTATGCCGTTCATGCCGCGGCGCTTCCACGTGATCGGCCCGCGCGCCGCCGTGCACGCGTTCCGGCTGCACCTCGAGCAGGCCGGCATGACGCCGCGCATCCATCGCAACCAGCTCTACATGTCGCTCGAGAGGGGTGCGCTGCCGCCGTTCGAGCGGCTGCCCGAGCTGCGCCCTTCGGTGCCGTCCGACTATCGCGTGGTGTTCGAGAGCGGCGCCGCGATGCGCGCCGAAGAGCTCGAAGAGGATCCGCGCCAGGGCGATGCGATCGCGTACGCGCGGCGCGTCGAAGAGGAATGTCGCGACGGCTACACGTTCGTATGGATCGACCGCGAAGGCCTGTGCTTCCGCGCCAGCATGAGCGCCCGCACCGGCGACGCGGTGCAGATCGCCGGCGTGTACACGCCGCCCGAACGCCGCAACCGCGGCATCGCCCGGCGCGGCATGAGCGAACTCTGCGCGCGGCTCATGGAGAAGAGCCGCAGCGCCTGCCTGTTCGTGAACGACTTCAATGCCCCGGCGGTCGCGCTCTACCGGCGCCTCGGCTTCCGCGACCACGCGGCGTGGGCGTCGGCGTTCTACGACCTGCGCTGAGCCCCCTCAGCCGAGCAGCGCATCGGCGACGCCGGTGAGGCCGCCTTCGATGCGCTCGACGTCGTCGCCGAGTCCGGGCCCGATCGCATCCACCAGCCAGCGGGGCGTGTAGTCACGGATCAGCCAGAAGATCCGCATCCCGGCGAACTCCTTCTCGCGCCGCTTGAGCGCGAGCGGCAGCGCGAGGTCCAGCGAGAACACGTCCCCCACGACCGCGTCCGGGCGCTCGTCGCGCAGCACGTCCTCGTAGGCCGGCCGCGCCAGCTCGATCGCGAGACCGCCGAGATGGAGCGGGTTCTCCTGCTCCGGATCCAGCACGAACTTGCGCGCCGACCCGCGCAGGCGCAGCGCGCCGGCGGCGTGATCGGGGTGCACGCGCGCGGGAACCCCGGCGTGGGCGAACCAGCGTGCCAGCTTGTCGGTGCCGGAGTTCGAGACGACCGCGACCTCGAGCCCCGCCGCGAGCATGCGGTGCCCGGCGGCCGCGGCGTCGGGCAGGATGCCGGGCCCGCGCGACGCCGCGACCCGGCGGACGCCCTCGGCGTGGGTCCAGCCGCCGAAGGCATCGAGGCTCTTGTGGCCGTGGGCGAGCACCGCCTCCACCAGCGCCTTCGCCATGGGTTCGGCGGCGGCGTGCAGGTGCAGGTAGTGCAGCAACGCGCTGTGGGCCGCGAACGGATCTTCGTCGCCGAACGCGCTCAGGCGGCCCCCGGGCGCCCAGCCGTACTGCGTGGGGGCCGCGCGGACCGTGGCGCGGGCCGCGCGGATCCAGGCCGCCGCGGCGGCACGCTCGGCGGGCGGCATCCAGCCGACGAGCGTTCCGTCGAGCACTTCGCCCTGCGCGCGCGCCTCGTCGTGGGGCAGCGTCCAGACGCCGTCGAAATCGGAGATGAGCTTCACGGCAGGCAGGGCTATCACGCGCCCGCACGGGCCGCAAGCGTGCGGCGCGGCCGATCCCCCCGCCCGCGCGCGGTGGGCAGGGGGATTCGCTCCCCGCGCCGGGCCGCACCGCAGCACCGGCGCGGCCGCCCGTCACGACCGCGGCACCGCCGCGGTGCGACGCCCGCGGGCCGCGGCCGGGAGATTCCTCTTGACCCGATTTCGACCGATTTGCGACGTTGCACGAGCGACCCGGGCCCGTTCAAGGAGGACGTCGCCCGGCCGGGCTCCCCGCGACGATTCGCACACGGAGGTCTCGCTTGAAGTTTCGTCTCGCCACTCTGGTGTCCGTCCTGGCGCTGCTCGCAACCGCGCCGGCGGCGCGGGCACAATCGTTCGGCCAGTACGGCGGCGCCGATCCGATCCCCGTCAACGGCCACGTGTTCGGGGTCTACCTGAATGCGAGCGACCACGTCGTCGGCATTCTCAGCCAGCTGCGGCTGAGCTTCTACCCCGGCATCGACTTCGGCTTCCAGGGCGGGCTCGCACGCAGCGATGCGGACACCAAGGACCGCACCACGCTGCGGCTCGGCGGCGACCTCAAGGGCCTGGTGACGAGGGCCGGCGAGGCGGGCCCCATGGACGTGGCGGTGGGCGGCCATCTCGGGGTCGAAGTCGGCGACAACTACAACGTCCTGCACCTGGGACCGAACGTCGTCGCGAGCCGGCTGTTCCCGGTGGGCGACAACGGCGCGGTCGTTCCTTACGGAAGCCTGGGGCTGATGTTCTCGCGCGTCTCGGTAGGAAACGCGGACGACAGCGACTTTTCCTTCCCGCTGCGCGGCGGGGTCGAGCTGCGCACGATGCCCGAGTTTCGCTTCATGGCGGAACTGCAAGTGAACATTGGCGATGCCTTCAACGACGACGTCGGCCTCGCGGCGGGCGTGAATCTCCCGTTCTAGCGTCGCAAGGCATTGTTGGACAGGTCATTAAGCGCGCGGGCCGCCTCCGGATATGGGGGGTGGCCCCCCGCCTTTTCAGGGACTCCGGTGCACACCCGGGCCGGGTGGGTCTGAATCCGTAATTCGTTTGTCTGCAACGGATTGACATCTGCCACCGGTAGCCAAAATGCGCCTTGTCTCCCCCACCCCCCGGTGCTAGCCTTCGCGCCCCTCGCAGAGACCGCTCCTTCGGGTCTGCTCTGCGAACCACTGGCACACCAACCAAATTGAATAGCTGCAGTCACTTGTCCATGTGGATCCCGGCCTGGGAACGGTGTGTCCGGCCGCTCGCCGGCC
Organism: Candidatus Eiseniibacteriota bacterium; assembly: GCA_963744995.1. GTDB lineage: Bacteria > Eisenbacteria > RBG-16-71-46 > RBG-16-71-46 > RBG-16-71-46 > CAVUWA01. The sequence continues at coordinate 281,072 of CAVUWA010000011.1, read as the reverse complement.
CCCGCACCAGGAATTGTGGATATCGTGTGGAAGAGAGGGGGTGCCCGGAAGGATAAGCCGCTGTTTCGCATGAACTTGCGGCGCGTCTCTTCAATGTTGATAACGTCGCTGTCGGATTTCCACACTTCCCCCGTTCACAAGGCCGCCGGCCGCGGTTGATGCTTCAACGAAGTGGCTTCACGCCCTGTGGATAAACCTGGGACCGCTTTCAGCAAGGATCGTTGAAATGGCAGTCCAACATGTGCCCCAGCCCGAAGAAGAAGTTCATCGACTCTGGGAGCAGGTCCTCCTGTCGGTCAAGAACCGGATCGGCAGTCCGCAGGCCTTCGACACGTGGTTCAAGCCCATTGTTCCGCGCGAAGTCGGCCCGCTGTGCGTCGAGCTCGAGGTACCTAACGCTTTCTTCGTCGACTGGATTCACGAACACCACCTGCCCTCGCTCCGCAAGAGCCTCGCCGAGGTGCTCGGCAGAGATCCCGAGATTCGCTTCAGTCCGCGCGAGGCCGTGCCCCTGCCACCGGTGGCGATGGCGGCCGGCGCGGCACCCGAGCGTCCCGCGCCGAGTCGGCCACCCACCCCTGCGCCGGCCCTGTCCGGCACCTGGATGGACGGTCAGCTCAATCCGCGCCTGCGATTCGAGAACTTCGTCGTCGGCGGCGGAAACCGTTTCACTCACGCCGCCTGCCTCGCCGTCGCCCAGCGGCCCGGCGACGTCTACAACCCGCTGTTCGTCTTCGGCGGTTCGGGCCTCGGCAAGACGCATCTGCTGCATGCGATCGGCCACGCGGTGCGCGAGGAGCGCCGCGAAGCCCGCGTCTTCTACCTGTCCGCCGAGCGCTTCACCAACGAGATGATCTACGCCATCCAGCACGGCCAGACGCTGGCGTTCCGCAACAAGTACCGCAACGTGGACGTGCTCCTGATCGACGACATCCAGTTTCTCGCCGGGAAGGAGAGCACGCAGGAAGAGTTCTTTCACACGTTCAACGCCCTGCGCGATGCGCACAAGCAGGTCGTGGTCACCGCCGACAAGCCGCCCAAGGACATTCCGAAGCTCGAGGCCCGACTCACCTCGCGCTTCAACCAGGGCCTGGTGACGGACGTACAGCAGCCCGACCTCGAGACGCGCATCGCCATCCTGCGCAACCGCTGCGATCGTGAGGGCAAGGGCGTGATCCTGCCGGAGGACGTGCTCCTGCTGATCGCGGACCGCATCCGCACCAACATCCGCGATCTGGAGGGCTGCCTGGTACGGCTGCTCGCGACGGCCTCCCTCACGCATCAGGAGATCGATCTGCCGCTCGCCGAGGAAGTGCTGCTGCGTTACGTCAACGCCGAGCCGGACGAGCTCACGCCGGAGCGGATCCTCACGACGGTCGCGGAGCAGTTCGGCGTGAAGATGGAAGCCGTGCTCGGCAAGCGGCGCACGCGGTCCATCGTGCTGCCGCGGCAGGTCGCCATGTATCTGCTCCGTCAGCTCACCGACCTGTCGCTGGTCGAAATCGGCCGCATGTTCGGCGGCAAGGACCACACGACCGTCCTGTACGCGTGCGATCGGGTCGGCGTGAAGGTCTCGGCGGATGCGGCGTTCTCCGAGCGCGTGAACGGTCTGATCTCGACCCTGGCCAGCTGAATTTGGACGGAAAAGAGGTGGAAAACTCTGTGGAGAAATGGGGATAACCGGGGCCTGCCGGCGGCCGCGTGAGTGGGTGTGAACGAAGGACCCGATTGTCCCCACTGGAGACACGTCCGTAAAGCATTGCAGTACAACCAAATAAGTCGCGGTTCGTCCACTCCTCCACATCGCTCACCGGCACTGCTGTTTCGATCTTCTTTCTTATTGAATAACAACAGCTTAGAACCTAGGAAAGTGCTTGCAGGGGAAAACTCTCGCGCATATGATGCGGGCCATCCCGATGAATACCCCTACCAGCACATACGCGGCTCCCGGAAACACTGACGGGACTTCGAGTTCCCGAAAGTCAGGGAATGACAGCATGCAATTGACGATTCAGCAGGGCGATCTCGCTTTCGGCGTGGCCCGTGCGCTCGGATCGGTGTCCAGCAAGAGCCCGCTTCCGCTCTTGAGCTGCATCCTGATCGACGCCGGCAAGGAGGGCCTGCGCCTGACGGGGACCGATCTCGACGTCACGACGTCGGTGCTCGTCCCGTGCGACGTGAAGCAGGCCGGGCGCGCGGCGGTTTCGGCGCGCCACTTCAACGAAGTCGTCCGCAAGATGCCGAAGGGCGTGCTGACGGTTTCGATCGAGAACAATCAGTGCGTGGTCAAGTACGGCGACGGCAAGGGCTGGTCGAAGTTCCCGACCCAGGACGCCGCGGACTTCCCGCGCATTCCCGAGCTCAAGGCCGAAGCGACCGTCTCGCTCGGCGGCGACGTGCTCTCGCGCCTGATCGGGCGCACCGGCTACGCCGCCTCGACCGAGGAGACGCGACCGCAGCTCAACGGTGTTCTGCTGCAGGGCGGCGACAAGCAGCTGCTGTTCGTGTCGACCGACGGCCACCGGCTGGCGCGCGCTGCGCGCAGCGGCGCGTTCGGGGGACTCGGGAAGGACGGGGTGATCATTCCGAGCCGTGCACTGCAGGCGGTGAGCCGCACGGCGGAAGAAGCCACGAGCCCGGTCGAGATCGAGATCGCCGGCGGCAAGAACCAGGCCGGGTTCAGCGCGCAGGTCGGCGAGTACCGGGTGCAGATCATGACGCGCCTGCTCGAGGGGCCTTATCCGAACTACGAGCAGGTGATCCCGAAGAGCAATCCGCACGAGATGATCGCGCGGCGCCATGATCTGATCCAGGCGGTGGACATCGTCGCCTCGCACGCGGACAACGTCACGCGGCAGGTGCGCTTCTCGGTGCACAAGGACAGGCTCGGTGTGTCCTCGGCGACCGAGCTCGGCGCCGGCGAGCAGGAGATCGACGCCCGCTACAGCGGTGACGACATGGAAATCGGTTACAACGCGGGATATCTGCTGGACATCCTGCGCAGCATTCCGACCGAAGAGGTCGTATTCAGACTCAACACGGCGCTGGCGGCAGGGGTGGTCGAGCCCGTTGGAGCCCTGCCCGAGCAAGACGAAGGACTGCTCTGCCTGATCATGCCCCTGCGGCTCCCCGACTCCGCAGGTTGAGCATGGAATCAGTCGCCCGCGTTCTCTCGCGCGTACTGCGCGATCTCGGGCTCGAACAGGACGTACTGGGGTGGCAAGCCGTGCGCGAATGGGCCCAGATCGTGGGGCCTCGCGTGGCGAGCCACACCCGGGCCATTGCCTGCCGCGACGGCATTCTGCATGTCGAGGTCGAAGGATCGGCCTGGATGCACGAACTCGGTTTTCTCAAGCGCCATCTGATCGAACAGGTCAACCGGCAACTCGGGGGCGACCACGTCCGCGACGTGCGCTTCGTGGTGCCGCGCGGTCACGCGGCCTGGCGGCATTAGAGGGTCGCGGCGGCGATGGCGGATGGGCAGGACAAGGGACGGACGGGCCGGATCGAAGGGTGGGTCGCAGTGACGAGCGTCCGAGTCAACGCAGGGACTCCCGCACGGCGGGGAAGGGTTCTCTCGGGAGCTGAAAGGAAGGAGACATGAGCTTGGTGGCGGAAACCAAAGGTCATCACTACGACGCGACGAGCATCCAGGTCCTGGAAGGCCTGGAGGCCGTGCGCAAGCGCCCCGCCATGTACATCGGCGACGTGGGCATGCGTGGCCTGCACCACCTGGTTTACGAGGTCGTCGACAACTCGGTGGACGAAGCGCTCGCCGGGTACTGCAGCGAAATCGATCTCAAGATCGGCACTGACGGCACCGTCACGGTATCCGACGACGGGCGCGGCATTCCGGTGGACATGCACGCGACCATGAAGAAGCCCGCGCTCGAAGTCGTGATGACGACCCTGCACGCGGGCGGCAAGTTCGACGCCAAGACCTACAAGGTCTCGGGCGGCCTGCACGGCGTCGGCGTCTCGGTCGTGAACGCGCTGTCCGAATGGTGCGAAGTGGAGGTGCTGAAGAACGGCAAGCTCTATTCGCAGCGCTACGAAGCCGGCAAGCCGACCGGATCCATGGAGACCCGCTCCGCCGGCGGCCGCAAAGGGTCCGGCACGACGACGCGCTTCAAGCCCGACGGCAGGATCTTCGAGGACACGGTCTTCCACTTCGACACGCTCAGCTCGCGCATGCGCGAGATCGCGTTCCTCAACAGCGGGCTCAAGATCCGCATCGAGGACGAGCGCACCGGCAAGAAGACCGAGCACTTCGCCAAGGGCGGCATCGTCGAATTCGTGAAGTACCTGAACCAGAACAAGACCCCGCTGCACGCGAAGCCGGTGATGTTCACGCGCGAGCGCGACAACACCGTCATCGAGGTCGCCTTCCAGTACAACGACTCCTACGCCGAGTCGGTGCACACCTTCGTCAACAACATCAACACGATCGAAGGCGGCACCCACCTGATCGGCTTCCGCTCGGCGTTGACGCGCACGCTCACGAACTACGCGGACAAGGAAGGGCTCACGAAGCGCGCCAAGGTCGGCGTCAGCGGCGACGACGTCCGCGAAGGCCTGGTCGCCGTGGTCTCGGTCAAGATGCAGAACCCGCAGTTCGAGGGTCAGACCAAGACCAAGCTCGGCAACAGCGAGATCAAGGGCATCGTCGAGAGCGCGACCGGCGAGGCGCTGCGCGAGTTCTTCGACGAGACACCTTCGGTGGCGCGCAAGATCATCGACAAGATGCTCGCCGCGGCCAGAGCGCGCGAGGCGGCGCGCAAGGCCCGCGAGCTGGCGCGGCGCAAGACGATCCTCGACGGCGGCTCGCTGCCCGGCAAGCTGGCCGACTGCGCGTTCGACGACCCCGGCCTCTGCGAGTTGTTCATCGTCGAGGGCGATTCGGCGGGCGGCACCGCGAAGCAGGGCCGCGACCGGCGCTTCCAGGCGATCCTGCCGATCCGCGGCAAGATCCTGAACGTCGAGAAGGCGCGGCTCGACAAGATCTTCGCCAACGAAGAGATCCGCAGCATCATCACGGCGATGGGCGCGGGGGTGAAGTCGGAATTCGACATCTCCAAGCTCCGCTACCACAAGATCATCGTGATGACCGACGCCGACGTGGACGGCGCGCACATCCGCACGCTGCTGCTGACGTTCCTCTACCGCGAGTTCCAGCCGCTGGTCGAAGCAGGGCACGTGTTCATCGCACAGCCGCCGCTGTTCCTCGTGAAGGCGGGCAAGGACGAGGTGTACTGCTACGACGAGAAGGAGCGCGACGAGGCGATCAAGCGCTTCGACCGGAAGAACGTTCAGGTGCAGCGCTACAAGGGCCTCGGCGAGATGAACCCCGAGCAGCTGTGGCGCACGACCATGAATCCGGAAACGCGCACGCTGCTGCGGGTGATGGGGGAGGATTCGGTGGAAGCCGATCGCACCTTCACGATCCTCATGGGCGAGCACGTCGAACCGCGACGCCAGTTCATCGAAGAGAACGCGCTCACGGTGCGGAACCTGGACATCTAGATGGGCCGGCGTTCGATGAAAGGGCGCTGGGCGCCGGTGATCGCGATCGCGATGCTGGCGGCGGCGTGGCCGGCCGGGCCGGCGGCGGCCGGCGCGATGCCCGGGCTCGAGACCACGCTCGGCGGCGCGACCGCGATTTCCGGCACGCCCGATGCGGGTGGCTGGTCCGTTTCACTGTCGCCGATGTGGCCGGTCGAGGATCGCTATGCGTTCGGCGTGATGCTGTTCGCCGACGACATGGGAGAGACGTTCGGTACGCTGCGCGATCCGAACGACGGCACCGACCTCGGGACGACCGAGCTCGGCCACACGTACGTGCTCGGCGCGGCGTGGCGACTCGACCGCGAGTGGGGCTCGCTCGTGACCTGGATGCCCTACGTCAGCGGGACATGGGGCTACTACAACGTGGCGGACGACCTCCGCGGGCACATCGAGCGCCGCGTGAGCAGTACCGGGTTCAGTCTCGCCGGAGGCGTTCGTCGCGCGGTCAACGACCACCACGCGATCGGCGCCTCGATTCGCTATCACCGGCTGTTCAACGACCGCATCGGGCGGTACGTCGGATGGGCCGTGGACTGGAGCTTCCGCTAGACCGGCGACGGAACGCCGGACGTGAAGGACGAGCGCGGGGCGGGCCCGAACCGCCGGCGCGTGAAAGGACGCCATGGCACTGAACGATCGATCGAGGATCGTCGACACCCAGATCGAAGACGAGATGAAGACCAGCTACATCGACTACTCGATGTCGGTCATCGTCTCCCGCGCGCTCCCGGACGTGCGCGACGGTCTCAAGCCTTCGCAGCGGCGCATTCTGGTCGCGATGAACGACCTCAACCTGCGTCCCGGTCGCGGCTACCGCAAGTGCGCGAAGATCGCCGGCGACACGTCGGGCAACTACCACCCGCACGGCGAACAGGTCGTCTACCCGACCCTGGTGCGTCTCGCCCAGCCGTGGGCGATGCGTTATCCGCTGGTCGACGGCCAGGGCAACTTCGGCTCGATCGACGGCGACGCGCCGGCGGCGATGCGATACACGGAGGCGCGACTCACACCGATCGCCGTGGAGATGCTGAACGATCTCGAGAGAAACACCGTCGACTTCCGCCCCAACTACGACGAAACGCGCGAAGAACCCGTGGTGCTGCCGTCGGTCGTCCCGAACCTGCTCATCAACGGTGCGTCGGGCATCGCGGTCGGCATGGCGACGGAGGTGCCGCCGCACAACCTCAGCGAGATCTGTGACGCGATCGTGCGGGTCATCGACGAGCCCGCGACCACCGCGGAAGACCTGATGGAGATCGTCAAGGGTCCGGACTTCCCGACCGGGGGAATCATCTACGGCCGGCAGGGCATCCGCGACTGCATCACCACCGGTCGTGGACTGCTGCGCGTGCGCGCGCGCGTCCAGGTCGAGGAGGGGCGCGCCGGTCGCATGAGCCTGGTCGCGACCGAGATCCCGTTCCAGGTCAACAAGGCGGCGTTGCTCGAGAAGATCGCGGATCTGGTGCGCAGCGGAAAGGTCACCGGCATCAGCGACCTGCGCGACGAGTCCGATCGCGACGGCATGCGCGTGGTGATCGAGCTCAAGAAGGACGCGAACCCGAAGGTCGTGCTGAATCAGCTCTTCGTGCATTCGCCGCTGCAGACCACCTTCGGCGCGATCATGCTCGGGCTGGTCGACAACCGGCCCCAGGTGCTGCACCTGCGGGCGTTGCTCGACGAGTACGTCCGGCATCGCCGCGAGGTCGTGCGGCGCCGGACCGAGTTCGACCTCGCCGAGGCCGAACGCCGCGCCCACATCCTCGAGGGGCTGAAGATCGCGCTCGACCATCTCGACGAGGTGATCGCGCTGATCCGCAGTTCGAAGGACGTCGAGACGGCGCGCGGCGGTCTCATCAGAACCTTCAAGCTGAGCGAAATCCAGGCCAACGCCATCCTCGACATGCGGCTGCAGCGCCTCACCGGCCTTGAGCGCAGGAAGGTCGAGGAGGAGTACCTGGAGGTCATCAAGCTGATCGAACGACTGAAGGGCATCCTCGCGAGCGAGAAGAAGATGCTCGCGATCATCCAGGACGAGGTCCGCACGCTGAAGGAGAAGTATGGCGACGAGCGCCGCACGGCGATCATGGGCGAGGAAGGCGAGATCGGCTACGAGGACACGATCGAGCAGAAGGACATGGTCATTACCGTCTCGCACTCGGGCTACATCAAGCGCCAGGAGATCAACTCGTACCGCTCGCAGCGCCGCGGCGGGAAGGGCGTGATCGGCGCGCGCACCAAGGAAGAGGACTACGTCGAGCACCTCTTCGTGGCGAACACCCACGCACATCTGCTGATCCTCACGGACAAGGGGCGCTGCCACTGGCTCAAGGTGCACGAGATCGATCAGGCCGGACGCGTCGCGCGCGGCCGGCCGCTGGTCAACTATCTCGAAGGTCTCGGCCGCGACGAACGCGTGCAGGCGGTCGTGCCGGTGAAGGAGTTCGACGAGCAGCACTTTCTGGTCTGCGCGACGAAGAAGGGCATCATCAAGAAGACCGTGCTGTCGGCCTATGGCCGGCCGCGTCGCGGCGGGATCCATGCCGTGCTGCTGGCCGATGGCGACGAGCTGATCGAGGCCGTGATCACCGACGGCACGCAGGACGTCATTCTCGGCAAGAAGAAGGGTCTCGCGATCCGCTTCCACGAGAACGAGGTGCGGGCGATGGGCCGCACGGCGCGCGGCGTGAAGGGCGTTTCGCTCGACGCCTCCGACGACGAAGTCGTCGACATGGTGGCGGTGAAGCGTCAGGCCTCGCTGCTCACCGTGACCGAGAACGGCTACGGCAAGCGCAGCGAGGTGGCCGAGTACCGGCTGTCGCACCGCGGCGGCAAGGGCATCATCACCATCAAGACGACCGAGCGGAACGGCGACGTGATCGCCGTGAAGGAAGTCGTCGACGGTGACGAGCTGATGATCATCACGCGCTCGGGCCAGCTGATCCGGATGCCGGTCAAGGGCATCTCGGTGCTCGGTCGCAATACCCAGGGCGTGCGGCTCGTGAACCTCGCGGCGGCGGGAGAGAAGCAGCTCTTCGCCGACAAGGTCACGGCGGTCACGCGGATGGTGAGCGAGGAAGGGGACGAGGTCGAAGGCCCCGAAGTCATGGGCGCGCTCGAGGGCAGTGACGCGGCGAGCGAAACCGACGCCGGCGACGCCGAAGACGCCGACGCATAGCCGAAAGCCGCAGGACGCCGCGGGGCGATCGTGACCCGCGGCGTTTCGGCGGCAGGGATTGTGAATCTTTTCACAGTGGAGCGCGGCCGCCCGGACCCGGGCCCGCCGCGCGGGAATGCATGGCCCGCATCTCGGAATCGACGGTTCGCCGCCTCTCGCATTACTACCGCGTCCTCGAAGAGGTCGCGGGCGAAGGCAAACGCATGATCTCCTCGCGGCGGCTCGCCGAGCGCGAGGGCATCACTTCGGCCCAGGTGCGCAAGGACCTGTCCTACTTCGGTTCCTTCGGACGCCGCGGCCTCGGCTACAGCGTTCAGCACCTTCGCGAGGAGATCGGCGCGATCCTCGGCGTCGACCGCCGCTGGAAGGTCGCGGTCGTGGGGGCGGGCAACATCGGCGCCGCGCTGCTGTCCTACGGCGGGTTCGCCGAGCAGGGCTTCGACGTCGTCGCCGTGTTCGACGCGGATCCGAAGCGCATCGGCCATTCGCTGGGCCCGCTCGAAGTGCTCGACATCGCGACCCTCGCGGGCGTGGCGGCCTCGCGCGGCATCGAGATCGGCGTGATCGCGACCCCGGGGCGCGCGGCGCAGGCCGTGGCGGACGCGCTGGTCGCAGCCGGCGTGCACGGCATCCTGAACTTCGCGCCGCGCAAGCTGTTCGTGCCGCCCGGCGTGTCGCTGCGGGACGTGGACATGACGGTGGAGTTCGAGAGCCTGTCGTTCGCGCTCACCCAGGCGCGCGCCCCGCGGCGCCGGCGCGCGGCGCGCGACCCCGGTTGATCGTATCGCCGTGACCGTCTCCCGCGGCGTCCGGCCGGAACATACGGGCGTGCTCCTGATGGTGCTCGCCACGTTCATCTGGGGCGGCACGTTCGTCGTGATCCGCGACACCGTCGCGACGATGCCGCCGCTGGTGCTGGTCTTCCTGCGCTTCGGCCTCGCGGGATTCCTCTACCTGCCGGTGGTCCTGCTGCGGCGGCGCGCACCGGACCGCGTCTCGATCGAGGGCGGCATCGTGTCCGGGCTCTTCATGACGGGCGGCTACCTGTTCCAGGCGATCGGGCTCGAGAGCACCACCGCGGGAAGCTCGGCGTTCCTCACCTGCGCGGCCACGTTGTTCGCGGCGTTCTTCGCGTGGCCGATCCTGCGCCAGCGCCCGCAGCCGGTGCTGCTCGCCGGGATCGGCGTCGCGCTCGCGGGCGCCGCGCTGCTCACCCTGCAGCGCGGGTTCCGGGTCGGCGTCGGCGAGGCGTGGACGCTGCTCGGCGCGGTGATGTACGCGCTGCAGATCGTCATGGTCGCCCGCTACGCCGCGCGCGCCGACGGCGCGCTCATGGTGACCGCGCAGAGCTTCACCGTGGCGCTCGTCCTGCTGCCGTTCGCGGGCGGCACGGCGGCGGCCGTCGCCGCGCTCGGGACGGCGGGATGGCTGCGGGTCGGCTACCTGATCGTCGCGGCCAGCATGCTGGCGCCGCTCTGCCAGGTGCTGGCGCAGCGGACGCTGCCGCCCGGGCGGGTGGGCCTGCTGTTCGCGCTCGAGCCGCTGTTCGCGCTGGTCTTCGCGATCGTGACCGGCGGCGAGCGTTTCGAGCTGCGCTGGTGGATCGGCGCCCTCCTGATTCTGCTCTCGGTGCTGTTCGTCGAGGGGGACGCCGCCCGTCGCCAGCGCCGCGCGGCGCTCAGCGTTTCGCGGCAGGCATGACGTCCGCGAGCCAGCGCCGCAGTCGCACCCCCGACGGGCCGTCGCGGTTGAACTGGGCGGCGAAGCGTCCGACGGATTTGCCGGACGACACGCGGGATCCGCGCCGGTCGCCGGCCTGATACAGCGCGTCGGCGAAGTAGTACAGCTGGACGAGGTCTTCGGGCGCGGTCTGGATGAACGCCGGACGCTTCAGGCGCGCCATGGAAGCGATCATCAGTCCGCGGTCCACGCGCGCGGGTTCCGGGCTCGCCAGCACGATCGCGCGGAAGTGGGGCTGCAGCTCCGCCGCCCGCAGCGCCGCACGCGCCGTGAAGCCGACCCCCACGATGACGGAGCGCGTCGTGTCCACCGGGCCGAGATCACCGAGCGCCTCCAGCGACTCGAGCGCGTCACGGGCGATCCGTTCCTCGAGCTGATGCTCGCGGCCGGCCCAGCGGAACGGCAGCGAACACGGCGGGCCCACCGAATAGCCGTGCCCCCGCGCGTCGACCAGGATGACCGCGAAACCGCTCGCGCTCAGATGCGTGATCAGACTGTCATAGTCGGCGAGCGTGTCACCCATCGACATCACCACCGCCGCCGGCGCGCCGGCCGGGGCAGGGCGCACGACCGACGACAGCAGAAAGCCGTCCGAGGCGCTGAACGGCAGGCGCTTCGCGTTGAGCCGCTGAAGCAGCGGAGCCTCGGCGGCCTCGCGCACGGCGAGTTCGCGGTTCACGATCTCGACCGCCTTCTCCTGCGTGCGCCCGAACACGGTGACCGAGCGCACGAACAGCCCGTGCACCTCCGGATCCTGTCCGCGCGAGGCGACCTCGAGCGGCAGCAGCAGCCGGCCCGCAGACGCCGGGTCCTTGATGTCGTCGAGCAGCACGTGTGCGGCGCGCACGGCCCAGACGCCCGACGGCTTCGAACGGGCGGCTTCCCGGTAGGCGATGGCCGCGCTGTCGGGGTGGCCCGCGAGGTGCTGAAGCCACATCGCCCGCAACATTACGTCCCCGCGGTCCGCCGCGCCCGGGGGGGTGCGTCCGAGCATGTTCGCCACGACCTCGTACGCCTCGAGCAGGTCGCGCGCGCGCGCCTCGCGCAGCAGCAGATCGGTGAGCGCGAGCGCGGGCTCGTTGGAGCGGGTGAGCCGGGCCGCCTGGCGGTAGCAGATCGCTGCGCTGTCGGGCAGCGCGGAGCGGTCGCTGCTCTCGCCCGCGTACATGAGCGCGTCGGCGGCCTCGAACGGACTCTTCTTCTGGACGTGCTTCGCGTGGGCGATCAACGCCGCGCGCAGGGCGGGGGCCGTGCGCGCCTCACTGAGGATCGCGTCGGGACGCTCGACGTGCTGCTGCGCCCATGCGGGTGCAGCGAGCACGAGAGCCACCGTCACGCCGCGCGCCGCGCGCCCCGTCGTTTCCCATCCGCGCCGTATCGCCTTCATGCCGTGACCTCCGATGAGGGTTCGAGAATGTCGAGAAACTGGCGCTCGAGGGGCGACAGCTCCTGGGCCGCGCCGCCCCAGTCGTCGCGGTCGAGCTGGCGGGCCACGCGGCCCTCGTGAAGGATGACGACGCGATCGCACAGGCGTTCGATCGTTTCCGTGACGTGGCTCGAGAACAGGATCGCACAGCCGTCCGCCGCGAGCCCGCGCAACGCCTGCTTGGCGGCGAGCGCCGCACCGGCGTCGAACCCTTCCAGCGCCTCGTCGCAGAGCAGCACGCGCGGCGCGTGCAGGATCGCGGCCGCGAACGAGAGCTTCTTGCGCATCCCGTAGGAAAAGCGCCGCACCGGCTCGTCGGCGCGGTCGTCGAGGCCGAAGCGCTCGAACCAGCGGGCGGTGTCGGTCCGCGCCGCGGCGGGATCGAGCCCGCGCACCTCGGCGAGGAACGAAAGGTACTCCGCAGCGGACAGCTCTTCGTAGAACGACGGCGCCTCCGGCGCGTAGCCGAGCGCGCGCTTGGCCTCGGCGGGATGCGCCCAGAGGTCGACGCCGTCGACCGACACGCGCCCCGCATCGGGCGGCTGCAGCCCCGCGGTGGTGCGGATGAGCGTGCTCTTGCCCGCGCCGTTGGCGCCGAGCAGGCCGACGATGCGGCCGCGCGGAACGTCGAGCGAGACGCCGTCGAGCGCGACCCGCGCGCCGTAACGGCGTGAGAGGCCGTCGATCGAGAGCACTACAGGTCCTCGAGCCGCGACCAGCGCGGCAGCCGGCGCATGGAGTGCAGAACGGCCGTGAGCAGCAGCAGCCAGCCGACCATCGGGATCATGATGCTCGCCGCCACCGCGAGCCCGAGCGAGAGCGCGAGCATCCGGGTCGCGACGTCACCCTGCGGGAACAGCGTGATGCCGTAATGGACCCCGAGCAGGCCGATGCACAGGCTGGCGAGCAGCAGCCAGATCAGGAACACCGGATTGGCTCCAGCGGGGATCCCGGCGCCGGCGATCGCGTGCGCGAGCACGAGAGCGGACGCCCCGGCCGCGACCCACGCGGCCCGCGCCGCCCAGACGTCGCCCAGGCCGAGCGGCAGGGAGCGGAGCACCGCGAACGGGTCCGAAGAGGTCAGCTCGATGAGCCATTCCGCGAACGCGCCGGCGGCGAGCAGTGCGAGCGCGAACGCGCCGAAGCGCGCGGCGTGCAGCTCGACCGGCAGCCGCCACGCCAGCAGCGAGAGCAGCGCGAAGCCGAGCGCCGCCGGCAGGATTCGCCGCGCACGCGTGGGGCGCGTAAGCCAGCGACGATCCTTGCGGAAGATCGCCCGCCATGCCGCGGCACGGCCCCAGGCGGCGGCCGGCAGGCGGCCGGCCACGCGGGCCTCGTGACGCAGCGTCAGCGCGCGCACGATCGGCGCGAAGCCGGGCCGTCCGCCCCGCGCCACCCACCGCACCGCGACCCGGCAGCCGATCCGCGCGCCCGCATAGATCACCATCGCGCCGGCGGCTCCGAGGAGCGGCAGCCAGAACGCCGGAACGAGCCCGACGCCTGCGGCGAGGAACCCCGCGCCGGCGATCCCGAGCGGCACGGCCTGTCCCACCGCGTTCCAGGCCAGGTGGCGTTCGATCGCCGCGGGCGGCAGCGGCAGGTGCAGCCACGTCGGCCCGGCCGGCGCACTGCGCAGCGCCGCACCGAGCCGCGCCCCGGCCAGGGCGGCCGCGAGCAGGCCGAGGAAGGCCCACGTCACGCCGGCCGCCACCACGAAAGCGATCGGCCCGGCGTCGCGCACCTGCGCATCGAGCGGGACGCGGACCTGCCAGAACACGAAGCCGGCGCCGAGGGCCGCGAGCGCCGCGACCTCGACGCGCAGCAGCGGATCGATCGCGGCGAAGCGGCGCCGGGCAAGGTTCCGCTCGAGGCGCCGGAACGCCGCCCGCGATACAGGGAGGGGGTGAGACATGGGGCCATATTGTAGCCGAGGCCGTGCGGGCGCGGCAGGGGCGCTCGGCGCCCGGACCACATGGAGTTGTCAGGCGCAGCCCGCGTGCGGCCGGCACTGCCGCTCGCGCCGCGGAGCTGCGGCGCCGCGGCGGGATGCCGCGGCGGCCCTGGCCGCCGTCGTGCCCGTTGCGCGACCACGCCGGTTGGCCCACGATTCCGCCATGCCCCCTCGCGTCCGCGTGCTCCACTCCGATCGCTACGCCTGCGACATCGGCCGCCACGTATTCCCGACGGCCAAGTACCGCATGACCCTCGACGCACTGCTCGCCGCCGGCGCGATCCGGCCAGGCGACGTGGCGGAGCCGCGCATGCCCGCGCGCGAGGCGCTCGGGCTCGTGCATGCGGCGGACTATCTCGACGACCTCGAGCAGCTGCGCTGGACGCCGCGCACGATGTACTCGGAGCTGCCGCTCAGCGAGGCGATCTCCGATGCCTACCGGCTGGCCGCCGGCGGCACGATCGACGCGGCGCGCGCCGCCCTGGACGGCATGGCGGCGGTGCATCTGGGCGGCGGATTCCACCATGCCTTCGCCGCCCGGGCGGAGGGCTTCTGCTACGTGAACGACCTCGCGGTCGCGATCCGCGTGATGCAGCACGAAGGGCGCATCGTGCGCGCCGCGGTCGTCGACCTCGACGTCCATCAGGGCAACGGCACGGCCCGCATATTCGAAGGCGACGACAGCGTGTTCACGCTGTCGATCCACCAGGCGCGGAACTATCCCGCGTTCAAGGAGAACAGCGACCTCGACGTCGGCCTCGACGACGGCACCGGCGACGACGCCTATTTGCAGGCCCTCGCCGGGGCGCTGGAGCGGGTGTGGGCGGCGGCGCCCGAACTGGTGCTCTACCAGGCCGGCGCGGATCCCTACGTGCACGATCAACTCGGCGGGCTGGCGCTGTCGTTCGACGGACTCGAACGCCGCGACCGGGCGGTGCTCGGGGGCTGCGCGGCGCGCGGCGTTCCGGCGGTGGTGACGCTCGGCGGCGGCTACGCGCGCGACGTCCGGGACACCGTGCGCATCCATGCGACGACGGCGCGCGTGGCGATCGCCGCCCATGCCGGCGCGACGGCCCGACCCTGAAAAAACGGGTGCGGGGCCCCGGAGGGCCCCGCGCCTGAACGGGGGATGTCAGGAGTGGAGGGGGGTTCGCCCCTCTGGCATCCGATAGGGTGTCGCTCCGGGCTCAGCGACCCGGACACCAACGCAGCCCCATTCCCGTGACCTCGCCCCCGACGTCGTCTCGCCTCGCTTGCGAGCCTCCGCGGGAGTCGTGGCGATCACCGTGCAGCGAACGGCGACCCGGGTCCGGAAGGAAAGCTCCCTGCCAAGGAGATCTTTCTGCCCGACTGCACCCGGAAGTGTCCGCTCCTCCGCGCAGGAGTGTCAAGGATTGAGGGACGAAAGCCGGGACCGGGCGCCGGCGGATTCGTGCGTCACGGTGCAACGGCCCCGGCGCCACCCGATTCGCGCCGCGCCGGGGCCGCTCATCGCACCGTTTCGCGCCCCGAAGGTCAGGGCTTCTTGGTGGCCGGTCCCAGGACCTCGAGCGTCATGTCGTCGAAATACACCTTTCCCGCCGCCGGCGCATTGAGCACGGACCACGCCCACAGGTTGTAGGTGTCCTTCGGCACGTCCATTTCGAGGCTCGTTTCGGTCCAGTCGTTGGTGACCGAGAACTGCTTCGGCGTCGGCGGATGCTCCACGCCGTGCAGCGTATTGGCGTAGAGCTTGATGTAGGCGAGCCCTTTCAGGCTGTCGGTCTTCACGTGGCTGGTCAGGCGCACGCGCATGCCCTGCAGGTTGCGGGCGGGGATCGGCTGGCACACGCCGGCGCGCGCCTCGACCAGGCTGCCGAGACCGCCCCAGACGCCGGCACTCTGATTCCCCGTGTTCGCCACGCCCTTCACGATGCCGACGAACATGTTCTCGAACGGCGGAGTCGAGAACTCCCAGTCGTCACCGGTGCCTTCGAAGCTCGGATCGGCGAGCAGGTTGGTCATGAGCGGCGGCGGCGCGGCGGGCCCGGCCGGCTCGGTCGTCAGCCGCGCGTCGTCGAACATCACCTGGCCGGTGCCCATGATGCCGAGCCGCACGAACAGCATGTTCGTCGAGGGCGCGATGTAGACCCGCAGGTCGCGGCGCACCCAGTCGGTCTCGGGCTCCGAGAACGAGACGCGCTTCCAGCCGAAGTCGATGAGCGGATCGTCGATCTTGTTGATGTGCAGCGTCTCCCGCGCCTGCTCGCGCGGGACGTTCCAGATCTTCGCCATCTTCGAAATGGTGTCGCGATAGGCCTGCAGCAGCACGTAGCCGCGGCCATCGACGCCGTTGCTGCGCGTCCACACGGACAGCACGGCGTCCTTGCCCCACATGTCGGGCGTCACCAGCAACGCCTGGTGCCAGTTGTGCGACATCTTGAAGATCGTGCTCGCGTTGGCGACGTTGAGCGAGTACCTGCCGCCGTGGACGAGGAACGTGTCGCGCCCGAAGAACACGGACGGCAGCCCGGAGACCGAGGTGTCCCAGGCGGCCGGCATCCACGGGTGGCCGGGAAGCGGCGCTTCCATGTCGCCGTTGAGCAGCAGGTTGTCGGAGGCCGCCGGGGCGGTCCCAGACGGCGGAGCGAAAACGACGACGGCGAGCGCGGCCGCCATGACGGCGGCGCGCAGGATCGGAATCCGAAGCATGGTCATCCTTTCGGGAGCGACTTCGAGGCAAGCCGCGCCCGCACATGGCATGGCGCGAGACGCGGGTAAAGAGTATCCGGAGCGCGCGGCGGAAGGGTCAAGCGGATTCCGGGCGCCGATCGTGCGCGCGGGCGCACGAACGCCCCGGCCGCCTCGTGATTCACAATCAGGTGACATCACGACGCGATCGCGCACGCCGCCCGGGCGGTGGCGTGACCCCGTCGCGCGGGCTAGATTGGGGCCCCGTCCTGACCCACGGCCTCCGGAGGCGCCGCGTGCCCGACTGGTTCTTCACGTCCGACCTGCATGGCCAGCTCGCGCTCTACGAGCAGGTGGTCGTGATCGCCGCCGCGCAGCGGCCACCGGCGATTCTGCTCGGCGGGGACCTGTGTCCGCACGCCGCGGACGCCGCCGGCCCCGCGCGCCAGCGCGTGTTCATGCAGGGGTTCTTCGTCGAATTCGCGCGCCGCATCCGCGATGCGTCGCCGGGGACGCGGCTGCTCGTCCTGATGGGCAACGACGACTGGGCAGTGAACGAGGACGTGCTTGCGGCGGGCGACGGCGAGCTCTGGCACTACCTGCACGAGCGCTGCGTCGAGGTGGACGGCGTGACGGTCGCCGGACTGTCGTGGGTGCCGATCACCCCGTTCCGGATCAAGGACTGGGAACGCTGGGACGACGGCGCCGAGGAGCAGCCGCTGCGGCTCGACGGGCTGGTCAGCCGCGACGGCACACTGCGCGAGTACGTGTTCGACGTGACGCACCGCGCGCCGACGATCGCGGAGGCGCTGGCGGCCCTGGCGGCGCACTCGGATCCGCAGCGCACGATCTACGTGAGCCACTCGCCTCCGCGCGACACTCTGTGCGACGTCGTGCACGTGCGCGTCCACGTCGGCTCGCGCGCGTTGCGTGCGTTCGTCGATGCGCACCAGCCGCCGCTCGTCCTGAGCGGGCACATCCACGAGTCGCCGCGCATGACCTCGGCCTGGCGCGACGCGATCGGGCGGACTGTGGTGGTGAATCCGGGCCAGTTCGGCGCAGCGCACCTGAGCGCCGTGTGGTTCGATCCCGCCGACCCCGGCGGCACGCTGCGCCACCACGCCTTCGACCGGGGTTGAGCCGGTCGGCGCGCCGGCGCCGCGCGAACCCCCGCAGCGGCGGGCGGCATCCGATGGAGGGCTGCGGGCGGCCCCGCGCCGCGCGCTCCGCCCGTGCTACACTTCGTCGGCGCATCGCCCACCCGAGGAGCTTCGCATGACCCTGCAACGCACCGGTCTCCCCATCGTCCTGTTCGCGCTCGCCGCGCTGGCCTTCGCGGCCCCCGCGCGCGCCGCCGGGGATGCGGCCTGGCACGGATGGGACGACGGCCTCAGCGAGGCGGGCGCGAAAGGCAAGCCGGTGCTCGTGGACGTCTACACCGACTGGTGCGGCTGGTGCCGGCGCATGGAGCGCGACGTCTATTCGCGCCCCGATGTGCGCGCGGCCCTCGCGAAGCGCTTCGTCGCGGTGAAGCTCAACGCCGAATCCGCCGAACCTGCGACCTATCGCGGCAAGTCGCTGACCTCGCGCACGATCGCCTCGGGATTCCGGGTCACCGGCTACCCGACGACGATCTTCCTGCGCCCGAACGGCGACCACATCGTCAACGTGCCGGGCTACATTCCCGCCGACCGCTTCCTGCTGCTGCTCGAATTCATCGGCGACGGTCACATGGACCGCGGGGTCGACTTCCAGGAATTCGCGAAGAAGGCCGACGCCGCCCGGGAGCACTAGGCCTTGGCGGCGGGCGCCCGGCGCGTCCCCGGGACCACGGCGCGGGTCGCCGCCCGCCCGGCCGCGGCTCGACCCTGACGCCGGTGCCGATCCTCACCGGACACGAGCTGCGGGCGATCGACACCGAGACGACCGGACTGTTCGCGGACGGCCACTCGATTCTCGAGGTCGCTTCGGTGCGGCTCGACGACGGCGTCGTGGGCGAGGGCTGGTCGAGCCTCGTGCGCCCCCGCCGGCGGATTCCGGCCGAGGCCACGGCGGTGCACGGCATCACCGCCGACATGGTACGCGACGCGCCGGATCCCGGGGCGGTCGCGACCGCGCTCGAGGCGGAAGTCGGCACGCGGCCGCTGGTCTTCCATCACGCGCGCTTCGATCTCCCGTTCCTCCAGGCGCTGATGCGCGCGGGCGGTCGGCCGCCGCTGGCGCAGCCGGTGATCGACACGCTCGGGCTCGCCCGCGGGCTCGACGTGCGCGGCGGGCACTCGCTGGGCCAGCTCGCACAGCGCCTCGGCATTCAGCGCATGGAGCGCCACCGCGCGCTGCCCGATGCGACGACCACCGCGCTGCTGCTCGTGGTGCTGGCCGAGCGCTGGGAGCGTGACCGTGGCGTGCGCTCGCTCATGGAGCTCGCCGCGGCGAGCCAGGACGTGCTCAGGCGCATGCCCGACCTGCCCGCCGGCCCCGGCGCGGCCGATCCGGTGGCGCCGGGGCCGAAAACCGCGTAGGCCGCCGCCGCATCGAACCCGGCGGGGTTGACGCCGCCGGCCGGGCTTCAGTAATGGAGTTTGCGGCCGCGCCCATCGCGCCCATTCGCAGACGGAGGATCCGCATGACCACGACCGCCTCGCCGGACGTCGGGCAGGTCGCTCCCGACTTCAAGCTCAGGGGCCCCGGCGGCCAGCCGGTGACGCTCTCCGAATACGCAGGCGACAGGAACGTCGTCCTGGTGTTCTACCCGCTGGCCTTCTCGGGCACGTGCTCGCACCAGCTGCCCGAGGTCCAGGCCGCGCTGCCGCGCATCGAAGCCAGTGACGCCGTCGTGCTCGGGATCAGCGTCGACAGCCACTTCGCCAACACGGCGTTCGCGAAACACCTGCGGCTCTCCTTCATGCTGCTCTCGGACTGGACCCACGACGCCGCCCGCGCGTACGGCGTGTACAACGAGAAATACCGCACGTCGGGACGCGCCATCTTCGTCGTCGACAAGCAGGGCCGGCTCGTCTACAAGGACGTGAGCGCCGCGCCCGGCGAGATCGAGGGCATCCCGAGCATCGAGAAGGTCGTCGAGATCCTGAAGACCCTGAAATAGCGGCGCAGGCGCCGCGGTTCGCCGCGGCGCCTCCCCCTTTCTGCGCCGCGTGGCCGCGCCGCCGGCCCGCGGCCGCCCGCCGAACGGAAGCGCGCCATGCCACGATCCCGGCCCACCGTGCTCGTCGTCGACCGCGACAGCGACGTCGCGCGCGGGCTGGTGGCGTTCCTCGCCGGCCGCGACCTCGACGTGCTGTGGATGCGCGACGGCGAGGGCGCCATGAACGCGATCGACGACCGGCGCATCGAGTGCCTGGTCACCGAGCTGCAGGCGCCGCGCATCGACGGCATGGCGATCCTGCGCCACGCGCGTGCCCGCAATCCGCTCGTGTGCGCCGTCGTCGTATCCGACGTGCCGGCGATCGAGCGCGCGGTCGAGGCGATGCGTGAGGGCGCGTACGACTTCCAGACGCGCCCGGTCCATCACGAGAAGCTGCTCGCCGTCCTGCAGCGCGGCGTGCGCGATCAGCGGCTCGCCGCGCGAATCGAGGAGATGGAGGGCCGGCTCGACGAGCGCTTCGGCATCGAGCGGCTCACCGGGGCGTCGCGCGCGATCTCGCGGGTGATGGAACAGGTGCGCCACGTCGCGCCGAGCCGCTCCTCGGTGCTCATCGAAGGCGAGCCCGGCACCGGCAAGGCGCTGCTCGCGCGCGTGATCCACCACCACAGCCCGCGCAAGCTCGAGCGCTTCGTGTGGGCCAACTGCCGTGCGCTCCCGCCCGGTGCCGCGGAGGCGGAGCTGTTCGGCGACGAGCGCGACGTCGAGGGTGCCGGGCCGCGCCAGGGCCGGCTCGAGCTCGCCGACGGCGGAACGCTGTTCCTGGACGAGGTCGAGGCGCTGCCGGTGGCGGCGCAGGTGCGGCTGCTGCGGGCGATCCATGAACGCACGTTCGAGCGCGTGGGCGGCCGCGATCCGCTGCGCGCCGACGCGCGGCTGGTGGTGGCGACCGATGTCGACCTCGAGCGCGAAGCGCACGCCGGCCGCTTTCGTGAGGACCTGTTCGAGCGGTTGAGCGTCGCGCGCATCCTCATGCCGCCGCTGCGCGAGCGGCGCGAGGACATTCCGCTGCTGGCCGAAGCGTTCGTGCGCGAACTGAACCGCCAGCACGGGCGCCACGTGCGCGGCCTCTCGCGCGGGGCGCTCGAGGCGCTGCTCGCCTACGACTGGCCCGGCAACGTGCGCGAGCTCAAGGTGCTCCTCGAAGGCATGGTCGTGTTCGCGGAAGGGCGCCGGCCCCTGCAGTGGTCGGATCTGCCCGCGTCGCTCAGCGGCGGCCGCGCGCGGCCCGCGGGGCGGCTCACCCCCGGCATGACGGTGGAGGAGGCCGAGCGCGCGCTGATCGCCGCGACGCTCGAACACACCGGTGGCGACAAACCTCGCGCCGCGGCGATGCTCGGCATCGGGCTGCGCACGCTCTACCGCAAGATCGGCCGGTACGGGCTCGGCTGAGAGACCGGACGCGAGCGGCCGCACCGGCTTCCGCGCCGCACCGGCCGCTCCGGCGCCGGCCCCGCGCCGCGGCCCCGGGCAGACGCCGCCGGGCGAAATCGCCTAAACGCGCCGGCGCCGGCCGCCGATAACCCGGTCCGAACCCCCTCCCGGGAGAATCATGTCCGACGCAGAATCCCCAGACGTCTTCGAGTCCCAGCGGCCGCCCGAGCCGGCAGAGCCCGCGGCGGAGCGACCCGACTGGCTGGTCGGCGCCGAAGAGGGGGCGCAGTCGGAACAGGCCCGTGGCCATGAGCCGTCGCCGCACCTCAAGCTCGTGCAGCCGGCCGGCGGCGAGAGCCCCGGCGCCGCCGGCGCCGCGAAGAAACCCGTGAAGCCGCAGGCGTGGAAGGCGGCGGCCAGCAGCGTGCCGCGCCTGCAGCGCGTCGAAGGCACCGGTAGCGCCCCGAGCGCCGCACCGCCCGGCAGGCCCGCCGCGCCCGCGTGGGCCGGTGCCGGCCAGGATGCGGGCCCGGAAGCGCGCGAGGGCCCGCCGCTCGACGATCTGCCGTTCGATGCGCGCAGCGCCGGCACGGACGATCCGCTCGTCCAGACCCGCGCGCCGGCCGCTCCCCTCACGCGGCGCGCCAGGCTCGACGAGCCGTGGTGGGCGATCGCGGCCGATGCGCTCCAGACCAGCCGCGTGCTGCAGCTCGGCATGCTCGCCGTGCTGCTGGCGGTGGTGGCGTGGTTCATGTGGCCACGCAGCGAGCCGACCGTGTCGATCCACAGCATCCGCGAACACCCCGAGCGCTTCGACGGAACGACGGTGCGCGTGAAGGGCCGCGTCGGCGACGTGTACGAAGTCGGCGGCGCCTTCGCGTTCTACCTGCAGCAGGGACGCGATACGATCGTCGTGTTCTCGCGCACGCGCAGGCCGTACCGGAACGAGAAGCTCCAGGTGGCGGGCTCGGTGAGCATGGGCTACCTGGACGGCGTCGCCCGGCCCTCGCTGTTCGAGTCGACCGAGTAGCCACCCGCAGCCTCGCGTCGCGTCGCTCCCGCGGCGCGCCACCCGCCATGCGCCGCGGTCATCCCCCACCGACCGCGCCACGATATCGCCAGCCGTTGCGTGTCATTTTGACAAAGGCGCTGGAGGCGGACCCCGACCCGAAATCATAAGATGCTGATTGTAAACGAGTTGCGAACCAAGCCCGCAATTCACGGTCCTCCTTGACCTGCGCGCGCGTCTCCTCGATATTGCGAGAGTCTTGCGGGCGCCAGAAGCGTTCGCATGTGAAACACGGGGCCAGCGACCCCGCGCCATCACCATTCGACGGCCATCGCGCCGTTATTGAGGAGGAGTGACCATGAACGTTCGGCCTCTTGCCGATCGCATCCTGGTTCGCCGCGTGGAAGAACAGGAGACCGTTCGTGGCGGGATCATCATCCCCGACACCGCGAAGGAAAAGCCGCAGGAAGGCGAAGTCGTCGCCGTAGGCCCGGGCCGCATGACCGAAGACGGCAAGCGACTCTCGATGGAAGTGAAGAAGGGCGACCGCGTCCTGATCGGCAAGTACAGCGGTACCGACGTGAAGATCGAGGGCACCGAGTACACGATCCTCCGCGAGGACGATGTCCTCGGCGTGCTCGGCGACAAGTAGTCCATCCGCAAACCATTCGATCCGCGTCGCGTCCGCGCGACGGATCTGAGACACACACGGGAGGCACCATGGCAGCGAAGCAGTTGCTCTTCAGCGAGGAAGCGCGCGCCAAGATCCTGGACGGCGTGAGCCAGCTCGCGAGGGCCGTCAAGGTCACGCTCGGCCCGCGCGGCCGCAACGTCGTGCTCGACAAGAAGTGGGGTTCGCCGACGGTCACCAAGGACGGCGTGACGGTCGCGAAGGAAATCGAACTCGACGATCCCTACCTCAACATGGGCGCGCAGATGGTGAAGGAGGTCGCCTCGAAGACCTCCGACGTCGCCGGCGACGGCACCACCACCGCGACCGTTCTGGCGGAGTCGATCTTCCGCGAAGGCATCAAGAACATCACCGCCGGCGCGGCGCCGATGGCCGTGAAGCGCGGCATCGACAAGGCCGTCGACACCGTGGTCACCGAGCTCAAGAAGCTCAGCCGCCAGGTGAAGGACAACAAGGAGATCGAGCAGGTCGCGACGATCTCGGCCAACTCGGACAACGTCATCGGCAAGATGATCGCCGAGGCGATGGACAAGGTCGGCAAGGACGGCACGATCACCGTCGAAGAGGCCCGCTCGGTCGAGACCACGCTGGACGTGGTCGAGGGCATGCAGTTCGACAAGGGCTACATCTCGCCGTACTTCGTGACCGAGAAGGACACGATGGAGGCGAAGCTCGAAGACGCGTACATCCTCCTGTACGACAAGAAGCTGTCGAACATGAAGGACCTGCTGCCGATCCTCGAGAAGATCGCGCAGCGCTCCAAGCCGATGCTGATCATCGCCGAGGACGTCGAGGGCGAGGCCCTCGCGACGCTGGTGGTGAACAAGCTGCGCGGCACGCTGCAGATCTGCGCGGTGAAGGCGCCGGGCTTCGGCGACCGTCGCAAGGCCATGATGGAGGACATCGCGGTCCTGACCGGCGGCAAGGTGATCTCGGAGGACCTCGGCATCAAGCTCGAGAACGTCCGCGTCGAAGACCTGGGCCGGGCCAAGAACCTGACGATCGACAAGGAGAACACCACGATCGTCGAGGGCGCCGGCAAGAAGGCCGACATCCAGGGCCGGATCGCACTGATCAAGCGCGAGATCGACGAAACCACGTCCGATTACGACAGCGAGAAGCTGCAGGAGCGCCTCGCCAAGCTGGCGGGCGGCGTGGCCGTGATCAACGTGGGTGCGGCGACCGAGACCGAGATGAAGGAGAAGAAGGCCCGCGTCGAGGACGCGCTGCATGCGACCCGCGCGGCGGTCGAAGAAGGCATCGTCCCGGGTGGCGGCACGGCCTACATCCGCACGCAGAAGGCGGTGCAGGCGCTGGCGGACACGCTCGAGGGCGACGAGAAGGTCGGCGCGCTGATCGTGAAGCGGTCGCTGGAGCAGCCGCTCCGCACGCTGTGCGAGAACGCCGGCGTCGAGGGCTCGATCGTCGTCGAGCACGTGAAGGGCGAGAAGAAGTTCACGGGCTACGACGTGGACGGCGAGACGTACGTCGACATGTTCGAGGCCGGCATCATCGACCCGACCAAGGTGTCGCGCACGGCGCTGCAGAACGCGTCGTCGGTGGCGAGCCTGCTGCTCACGACCGAAGCGCTGGTCACGGAGATCCCGGAGAAGAAGAAGGCTCCGGCCAGCCCCGGCGGGGATGGCGGGTACGGCGGCGACTTCTAGTCGATCGACGTCATCCAAGCGGTAGCACGAGGCCCCGGGGCGCGAGCCCCGGGGCCTTCGTGCGTGCGTGCCGGTGTCGGGCCGCACGGGGCCCGCCGAACACCGCCGTCCGCGGTCCCGGCACGCGTGCGGACGCGCTGCGAACGTCGCGCCGTGGCCGATGTGGTAATGCTCGAACCCGTGGCGCCGCGCCCGCGGCGCCGCGGCATGGAGCCGGCCGGAGCGAAAGGACATGATGAGACTCGAAGGGAAGATCGCCATGGTCACGGGCAGCGGCCAGGGCATCGGCCGCGCGATCGCGGTGCGGCTGGCGCGGGAGGGCGCGGACATCGTCGTGCACGACCGGGCCGACGACGGGCGCGCCGAGGAGACGCTGGCGGAGGTGACCGCGCTCGGCCGCAAGGGCTGCGTGGTGGCCGGTGACCAGGCGCGCGTCGCGGCGGATGCACGGGTGGTGGCGGAGGCGGTCGGCAGGATGGGACGCATCGACGTTCTGGTGAACAACGCCGGCGTCGAGCGTCGCGCCCCGTTCATGGAGGTCACGGAGGAGGACTACGATCTGGTGCTCGACGTGAACCTCAAAGGCGTGTTCTTCATCACGCAGGCGTTCACCCGGCACCTGCGCGACACGAAGCGCCCGGGGCGGATCGTCAACATCAGTTCGGTCCACGAGGAACTGCCGTTCCCGCACTTCGCGAGCTACTGCGCGAGCAAGGGCGGGCTGAGGATGCTGACCCGCGACCTCGCGATCGAGCTCGCACCGCTCGGGATCACGATCAACAACATCGCGCCCGGCGCGATCGAGACGCCGATCAACGCGAAGCTCCTCGAGAACAAGGGCGAGCTGAAGGCCCTGCTCGCCAACATCCCGCTCGGACGCCTCGGGCAGCCGGACGACGTCGCGGGGCTCGTCGCGTTCCTCGCCTCGGACGACGCCGGCTACATGACGGGCTCCACGCTGTTCGTGGATGGCGGCCTGCTCTGGAACTACTCCGAGCAGTAGCGACGTCGCCGCGCGCCGCGTGCTCCCCGCGGCGTCGTAACGTCGCGGGCGCGCGCCCGGCCCATGCGACCGGGCGCACATCGCCCTCGCGCTAGTCCTTCCACCGCTCCGCGCGGCCGTCGCGCACGCACTGCGCGGCGAGGCGGCGCACCGCGGGACGGGCCCTTTCCGCCTCTGCGCGCTGCCTCTCGCCGAGGGCGCTCTGCTTCGCGCCGAGCTCGCTCTGCTGATCGCCCAATGCCTGCTGTTGATCGCCCAGCTCGCGCTGCTGCCGCGAGAGCACGTGGATGCGATCCTGGATGTCGTCGATCTTCCGGCGCATCTCGGCGCGCTCGGCGCGCGAGGCGTCGCCGAAAGACGCGTCCATCGAGAGATCTGCGAGCCGTGCGGCCAGCTCGGCCTGCCTGGCGCCCAGGCCAGCCTGCCGGCTGCCGAGCCGCGCCTGCTGCTCGCCCAGCTCGGCCTGTTGCGCGCCGAGCGCGCCCTGGCGGCGACCGAGCTCGATCTGCGGCTTCATCATCTCCCGCACGCGGTTCACGATGGCGCGGTCGTGCACCACGTAATCGCGCCCTTGCAGGCGGAACCAGAAGATGCGGTCGGGATTCTGCCGGCTCAGCCGGCGGATCCTGCTCCAGTCGCCATCGCCGAACGATCCCGAGAGCGTGTTGTCGTCGCCGCCGCCCAGCAGGCCGAAGGAGAACCCGTCGCCCTGGTCGGTCCAGGAGTACCCGAAAGCGTCGTCGTCCGCCTCGTCGTCTCCGCGTCGATCGTGCCCGGCGGCAGGCCGGTCGCCCCCGGCCGCGCCGGCATCCGTCGCGTCGTCACCCGGCGCCTCGATCACGGTGACCGGCGCGGACGTCCGCGCCCCGGCTTCGGCCTCCGCAGCGGCGGCCGACCCGTCGCCCTCGGCCGCCGCGCCGCCGGCAGCGTCCGCCTCGATCACGGTGGTCGAAGCGGAGGGCGGCGCGGCGAATTCGGCCTCCGCCGCGGGGCGCTGTGCGGCGACGACGCGCAGCGGCACGATGGCGAAGAGGCCGATCGCGGCGACTCCGGTCACGACGGCGATGCGCTGCAGGCGGGTCATGGATTTCAGATGGGACAGCATGTGGAGCCTCCTCGTGAGTTGACGCGCATGGCGACTCCCGCAGGACGCGGCCGCATGTCCGAAGCGGACGCGATCCACGCCGAAGCCGACCAGCATCTCGCCATAGCCCCCGGGCTCGGCGCCTGTGAGTTCGATCGCCCGTGCATCGCAGGCCTCTTCGCGCGACTGGGCGTACTCCATCACCGCCCAGCGGACGATCGGGTGGAACCAGAACACACACTCGGCGAGCGCGGGCACCCATCCCCACCAGAGGTCGCGGCGCAGGAGGTGCGCCGTCTCGTGGGCGAGCGCCATGCGCGCGCGCGAAGGGAGCGTGCGCTCGAAGGAAGCCGGCACGACGATGCGCGGCCGCCCCCAGCCGAGCAGCAGCGGCGCCGCCACGGCGTCGCTCGCGCGCAGCTCGACGCGCTGCGCGCGGGGCTCGCCCAGCCAGGCGCCGAGCCACGTGCGCGCCCCGTCCGATTCGAGCTCCCGGGCGCCTCGCCACAGGGCGAGGGCGCGGCGCGCCGCGAGGCCCTGCCGGAGCGCCAGCACGAGCGCACCCGCCGCCCACAGCACGGCGATCGCGAACCATGCGAGGAGGACCGGGTCGAAGGGCGCGCCGGCGGACGGCGCGGGGAGCGCGGGCGCCGCGGCGACGGACGACAGCGGCGCGGCGGCCCCCGGGAGGGAGGCCGGTGCGCTTGCGGCCGGCAGCAGCGGCAGCGGCACGCCCGGCAGACCGGCGCACGCGATCAGCGCGCGGGCGCTCGCGAGCCACCACAGCGCGCAGCGCGCCCAGGCCGGCAGCCGCGGCACGAGCCGGATGACCGCGGCCACCGCGAGCACCGCCAGCGCGGACTCGAGCGAAGCGCGCCCGAGCGCGGCCGTCCAGGCGGCACTCACGTTCGGCCGCCCTTCGGGCGTTTCTTGAGCGCCTTCACCGCGCGCCTGAGCTCGCGCAATTCCTCGTCGGACACCTCGCCGCGCTCGGCGAGATAGGCGGCGATGGGTGAGAGCGAGCCCTGCAGCGCGCGCTCGATGAACTGGCCGACCGCGCCGCGCAGCACGCCCGCCTTGTCGAGCGACGAGGCGTAGACGTAGACACCGTCCATGCGCTTCCGACCGAGGTGTCCCTTGCGGCGCAGGCGCTCCATGACCGTGAGGACCGTCGAGCGGGCGAGGCCATGCTCGGCGCCGTAGGTTTCGGCCACGCGGCCGACGGTGAGCGGCCCGTGTTCCGCGATGTAACGCAGCAGGGCGAGTTCCTGCGACCCGGTGGGCATCGACTTCGGCATCGGCGATTCCTCCGTGGCTACAATTGTCGTCACAGGGAGCATGCGCCATGGCGACAATTGTCGTCAACCCGAATCGGGACCGGCGCGGAGAAAGGCCTGGACGGGCGCGCGGCAGGGATGACCGGGGTCCCGGGAGTGTGCGCGTGTATTGATGGACGCGGCGGGGGGGCGCTAGAATCCCGGGCGGAATCCCCGCGCTCCGGCCGGCAGCGACGGCCAGGAGGTCCCGTGCAACGCACCCTCGTCATCATCGCCCTGCTCGCCGCCGTCCCGCCGGCCGCCGCGTTCGCCGGCGTCTGCCCGGAGACCGGCATCCTGTTCATGGCGAAGACGCCGTTCGAGACGGCGGCCGCGGCCTACGACTCGACGGACGGCTCCGCCGGTTCTTCCCACGTCGCCTACGATCTGGCCCTCGGCCGGCTGGAGGTCGGAGCCTGCTGCCGGCTGGATCCGACGATTCTCGAATCGCGCGATACCTACGACGTCACCGGGGTGCCGGACGGGATGCCGGTGTCGTGCACCGCCGAGCTGCAGGTGGACGTGACCGCCGTGCTGGTCGGGGATTGCGGGAATCTGGCCTGCGGATCGGTTTTCGGCGCACGACTTCTGCACGGCGGTGACGCCGACACGCTGCATGCGGCGCTGGGCATCGTGAGCGGCACCGGAGAGACGCAGAAGGAACTGCACGCGACGCTGCAGATACCTCTGACGATCATGGCCGGAACGCCCGAGACGCTGGAGCACGTCCTGTGGACCCACCGCCAGGTGGGGACCGGCGGGCTGGATCTCACCGAGGTCGGTCGCATCCGCTTCAGCGGTCTGCCGGCG
This sequence comes from Candidatus Eiseniibacteriota bacterium, assembly GCA_963744995.1. Lineage (GTDB taxonomy): Bacteria > Eisenbacteria > RBG-16-71-46 > RBG-16-71-46 > RBG-16-71-46 > CAVUWA01. The sequence goes on along the minus strand of CAVUWA010000011.1, from coordinate 252,428 downwards.
GGCGTGTCGGTGGTCTCGTGTCGCGGATTCGACCTCGCCGTCCCGGTGCGTCGCGCTTCGTGGGGGTCGGTCAAGGTCCGCTACAGGTAGGCGGGTCGAGCGGGGGCGCGCGCCGCATCGGGCCGTGCGCGCCCGGGGGAGTCCTCTGAGGAGATTTGCGCCGGCGGGTCTCCGGCCACGCTCCGCGCCTCAGCGGCCTGCCGGGGCCTCCAGCCGCATCAGGAACTCCACGATCGTCGCCCCGCTCTCATCCGGCGGCGCGGTCTCCTCGCGCAGCTTCACGAAGCCGTTCTTTTCGAGCACGCGGATCGAGCCGACGTTGTGTTTCACGACGTACGCATGGAGCGGCCGCGAGAGCTCGGCTTCAGCGAGAAACAGCGCCAGTGCCCGCGTGCCGATGCCGCGGCTCCAGAACGCGCGCCCCAGCCAGTAACCGACCTGACGCAGCCCGTCGCGATCGAACGAGCCGATGTTGCCCGCGACCCGATCGCCTTCGAGGATCGTGCGCGCGCAACAGGTGGCGTCGGCGCGGATCTTCCGCCAGTGCGCCGCGTGCGCCTCGCGGTCGCGGCGCGGGAAGGCGGCCATGTCCGATGCGACCCGGTCGTTCTGCTGCTCGAAGAACACGGGCACGTCGTCATCGATCACTTCGCGCAGGCGCACGTCGGCTGACATGATCGGGATAAGAGCGAAGCTGCCGGCGGCTGTCAACGCACCGCGCCCCGGCGGTGCTACGCTGCCCGGCGTCCCCGTAACGCGAATCCGTTCCGGCACGCGCCGGAAAAGCGAGGAGGTTGAACGATGGCGGAGCGTCAGCGCACCCTGGATCTCATCGACCGCGCCTACCGGGCGAAGGCCTGGCACGGGCCCTCGATGCTGGAGGCACTCGACGGCGTCAGTTCCGTGATGGCGGCGAAGCGCCTGAAGCGCGGCATGCACTCGATCTGGGCGCTGGTCGAGCACGTCGCGAGCTGGAACGAGATCGTGGCGAAGCGCCTCGCCGGCCAGCCGGTGCAGGTCACGCCGGAGCTGAACTTCCCACCCGTGACGAAGACCAGCCCGGCGGCCTGGAAGGCGACGAAGCGGCGGCTGGCGCGCACGCACGCGCGCTTCCGCCGCGAGGTGGCGCGCTTTCCGGTGAAGAAGCTGGGCCGCCGCCGGCCGCGCATCGACCACAGCTGGAACGTGCTCATCCACGGTCAGATCCAGCACGTGCTCTACCACGCCGGGCAGATCACGATGCTGCGCCGTGCGTTCGGGAAACCGGTGAAGCAGGGCTGAGGCCGGCGCGGGCAAGGCGGTGGGGCGGAACGGCACCACCGCGCCCGCCGGCGTCTTCAGCGCTCGGCTTTCGTGGCGGTCGCCTGCGGGGCGTTTGCGTGCGCGGCGCGGTTCGCGCCGTCGCCCTCGATCGGCGGTGCGTCACGATCGGCGCTCGACGCCGCGGCGGGTGCGGCGCCGGCGCCGATGACGGCCGCGCCGCCGTAGTCGCGCACCTCCATCGGGTTCGACAGCACCATCGTCTCGGCGTAGTCGCCGGTCAGCACGCGCAGCGTGCCGCCGGCCGGCACCGCGCCGGCGGCGCCGGCCACCGTCAGGTGCGGGTTGGCGCGGCCGCACGATCCTGCGCAAGGCCGGGGCGGACGGCGGAGCGCGTCCGGCCGCGCCTGCTGCCGCCGCGGCCCCGGTTCCGTCGCCCGCCGGGCGCCGTCCGCCGGGCCCGAGGCGTCATTCACCGACCCCCCGCGGCCGTTCGCCGGTCCGTTGCAGCACCACGGCGGGAACGGCCGTAACTTGCGTGTGTCGGGCCGGATGGGCCGGCCCCATCGAGGGCAGCAGCCATGAGATCGAGAAGGAAAAAGGATCCGCGCGAGGGCGTGCTGTTCGGGCTCCTGCTCGTGGCGCTCGGCGTGCTGTTCCTCATGAGCCGGTTCGACATCGTCCATCTGGGCCCGGCGTGGGAGTGGTGGCCGTACATCGTGATCCTCTTCGGTCTGTTCCGGATGGCCCTCTGGTCCTCGGCGCACAGCGTCGGGTCGGGCTTCGGGCTCGTGCTGTTCGGCGGCTGGTTCCTGGTGACGGTGAACCACTGGTACGGATTCGACTGGAGCAACTCCTGGCCGCTCGCGCTGGTCGCGGTCGGTCTGAGCATCGTGGCGCGCGTGCTGCTGGAGCCGTTGTTCAAGGGCTCGCAGGACGCCGCCGCCCCCGGAGGTGAGCCTCATGCGTAGTCAGGTGATGCGGAACGGCGCCGCCGCGGGCGGCGGGCTGCCGCGCGCCGCGCTGGCACTGCTGCTGTGCGGGACGGCGCTGTTCCTCGCGGTCGAGAACACGCTGCTGCTGTTCGTGCTGGGACCGGTCATCGACTGGCCGGCGCGGCTCGAGATGATCGGCGTCGCGCTGCGGGTGGTGCGCGTGCTCGCCGGCGCGTTCGCCCCGTGGCTGACACTCGGCGCCGCGGCGGTGCTGGCCGGAGCCACGGCGGCCTGGGCGCTGCTGCGCCTGAAGCGGGAGGTGGCGCGTGCCTAGCTCGCGGGTCCATTTCGGCGCCCGTCTGTGGTTCGGGCTGGTGCTGGTCACGCTCGGCGTGCTGTGGACGCTCGACAACGCGGGGATGATCGACGCGGAGCGGATCATCCGCTTCTGGCCGCTGATCTTCATCGCGGTCGGCCTCAGCAAGCTGATCGGCTTCGGGACGCCGCGGCGGCCGACGGCGGGCACGATCTTCCTGCTGCTCGGGGTGCTGTTTTCGATCGACCAGTTCGACCTGTTCCGCTGGGACGCCGCGGACGCGTGGCCGCTGTTCCTGATCGCGCTCGGCGGGCTGATCGTCTGGCGCTCGGCGCGGGGCCCGGGCCGGCGGTGGCGGCACCGCAATGTCCGGGTCTACGGCACGGAGCGGGTCGCCGATGCGGGCGGCCCTGCCGACTCCGATACGTTCAGCTGTGTCGCCGTCTGGTCCGGCGTGGACCGCAAGTCCACGTCGCAGGCGCTACGCGGCGGTGACTTCACCGCCGTCATGGGCGGCGGCGAGCTGGACCTGCGCGGCGCGCGGGCGGTGCCGGAGGGCGCGGAAGTCGAGGTGCTGGTGGTCATGGGCGGGCTCGAGGTGACCGTTCCCGACGACTGGACGGTGATCAACGACGTGCAGGCGGTGATGGGCGCGGTGGAGGACGATCGCAAGAGCGTGGCGCCGGTGGGCACGAGCACGCTGCGTCTCAAGGGGTTCGTGATGATGGGCGGCGTCGAGATCAAGAACGGCTGATGCATCCGATCCTCTCGAACCGGCTGCGGCTGACGCTCTACCTGGTCTCGTGGCTCGCGGTGGGCGCGCTGCTCGCCGCGGTGCTCACGGTCACCACCGGCCGCCCGCTCGCCCGCGCCGCTGTCGACACGGTGCCGATGGCGTTCCTGTACGCCTTCATAGGCCTGTCGGCGTGGTGGGTGTGCCGCGCCGCGCCGCTCGGCCGCACGCCCGTCACCCGCGTGCTCGCGATGCTGCTCGGCGCCGCCGTCGTGTCGAGCTTCGCCTGGGGCGTGATGGCGACGCTGTGGGGCCGGATCACCGAAGCGCTGCTCGCCGCGCCGGGAGCGGACGCGGCGCACGGCGCGCTCGAGGCGGCCCGAATTCACGCGCACGCATTCACCGTGTTCGTGACGGCAGGCGTGCCGCTCTACCTCGCCTCGGCGGCCGCCCACTACCTGATCATCGCGTTCGAGTCCTCGCGGGCGGCGGAGCGTCGCGTGCTCGAAGCCCAGGTCATCGCCCGCGACGCCGAGCTGCGTGCCCTGAGAGCGCAGCTCAACCCGCACTTCCTGTTCAACAGCCTGAACTCGATCAATGCCCTCGTCGGCAGCGACCCCGAGGGCGCGCGCCGCATGTGCGAGGGGCTGGGCGACTTCCTGCGCCGCACGCTGGCGCTCGCGGCTCGCCACCAGGTGCCGCTCGACGAAGAAGTCGCGCTGGTCGAGCGCTACCTCGGCATCGAGCGCGTTCGCTTCGGCGCACGCTTGAGCAGCGTGGTGGACGTGAGCGAGGATGCGGCGCGGTGCCTGGTGCCGCCGCTGGTGCTGCAGCCGCTGGTCGAGAACGCGGTGAAGCACGGGGTCTCCGAGCGGGTCGAGGGCGGCGAGGTCCGCATCGCGGCACGCCGCGACGGCGAGCTGCTGCGGATCCGGATCGTGAACCCGTGCGACGCGGACGCCACGCCGCGGCCGGGGCAGGGCCTCGGGCTCGAGAACGTGCGCCGCCGCCTGCAGACCGTGGCGCCGCGCCACGGACGCCTGAGCGCCGTGCACGATGGCGACGAATATCGAGTGGACCTGACGCTCCCTGCGACCGAAACGGCGGACGCCGCCGTCACGGCGCCCGGAGGTACGGCATGAACGAGACGTCCCGGACCGATGCGCGGCTGCGCGCGGTGATCGTCGACGACGAGCCTCCCGCACGCGCCCTGCTGCGCGAATACCTGGGCGCGCACGCCGACGTCGAGGTGGTGGGCGAGTGCGGCGACGGCTTCGCCGCGGTGAAGACGATCGGCGAGGCGCGGCCCGATCTGGTGTTCCTCGACATCCAGATGCCGCGGCTCACCGGATTCGAGGTGCTGGAGCTGCTCGATCCCGGTCCGGCGGTGGTGTTCGTCACCGCCTACGACGAGCACGCGTTGCGCGCGTTCGAGGTCAACGCCGTGGACTACCTGCTCAAGCCCTACGGGCGCGAGCGTCTGGCCGAGGCGCTCGCCCGCGTGCGCGAACGGCGCCGGGCCGCGGCGGACGGCGCCCCCGCGCCCGCGCCACCCGCGGCGCAGCTGGCTGCGGCGGCGCGCCCGCCGGGCCGCTGGCTGGACCGGATCCTGATCCGTGACGGTGCGCAGGTGCTCGTGTTTCCGGTCGCGCGCGTGGACTTCATCGAGGCGCAGGACGACTACGTCGGCATCCACGTGGAAGGGAAGATGCACCTTCGCACCCAGACCCTCTCGGAGCTCGCCGACGCGCTCGACCCGTCACGCTTCGTGCGCGTGCACCGCTCGTATGTCGTGAACCTCGAGCGCATCGAGCGGCTCGAGACGTACACGAAGGACAGCAGGGTCGTGGTGCTGCGCGGCGGCCGCGAGATCCCGGTGAGTCGCAGCGGCTACGCGCGGCTCAGGGAGATGATGTAGGTCTTCCCGGCCGGCTCCCGGGAGGCGCGCAGTCCGGCGCGGCAGGGATCGCGCCACGCATCCGGGCGTCGCCCCGCCGGTGGCGGGATTTGCCGCGCCGGTCGGGCCGCCATTCTGCGTTCACGCCTGCGGCGATAGCCTCTCCGCCGCATTCCGGCTTCATCAGGACGGCGCGTCGAGCCCGCCGCATCCGCCGCGGTCCGCACGCGACGCGCGCCGCGCCGTCACCGACCCACGCTAAGGAGTTCAAGCGATGTCTCCAGTTCAGCGACTGCAGCGCGCGTTGCTGTGCACCAGCCTCGTGGCGTTCCTCGCTGCGCCCGCGGCGATGGCCGCACCGGCGCGTTCCGCGAAAGGCGGCAAGTCGGCCGCCGGCGAAGGCGACAAGGGGCCGTTCAAGCCATGGGCGACCGTGACCAAGGACACGAAGAAGAAGGAAGGCCTCTTCACGGTGTACGAAGGGCCCGACAAGGTCCTCTTCGAGGTGAAGAAGGAGCAGCTCGATCAGGATTTCCTCGGCGTGTTCAGTCTGGCCCAGGGGATGGGCAGCTACTTCATCCTCGGTGGCCTGCCCGTCAACGACCGGCTGCTGTGCTTCCAGCGCAACGGCAACAACCTGCTGCTGCTGGACAAGAATCAGCTGTTTACCGCGCCCAAGGGCTCGGCCTACGAGAAGGCGATGCACCTGTCGCTGGGCAACTCGGTGCTCGCGTCGCTCAAGATCGAGAGCGAGCGGGACTCCGGCGCCGCGATGCTCGTGGACATGACCGAGGTCTTCGTGAGCGACCTCACCGACATCTCGTCGTTCATGCAGCAGGTGTTCCACGGCCCGGTGCGGTTCGACAAGAGCCGCTCGACGATGACGCAGACGAAGGCGTTCCCCCGGAACCTCGAGATCGAGGCGCTGCTGACCTACACGCCTTCCAACCGCAACGCGGCCGACTTCCACACGGTGCCGGACTCGCGCTACATCCCGATCAAGATGCACTACTCGCTTTGCGCGTTGCCCGAAGTACCGATGGAGCCGCGGCTCGCCGACAACCGGGTCGGCAATTTCATGACGGTAATGAAGGACTTCTCCCGCGACCGGGACGAGAACTTCTTCGTGCGCTACGTGAATCGCTGGCGCCTCGAAAAGAAGGATCCGACCGCCGAAGTGTCGGAACCGGTGAAGCCGATCGTGTTCTACCTCGATCGCACGATTCCGGAGGAGTACCGCCCCTGGATCCGCAAGGGCATCGAGAACTGGCAGAAGGCGTTCGAGGCGGCGGGTTTCAAGAACGCGATCATCGCGAAGGACGCGCCGACCGAGGAAGAGGATCCCGACTGGGACGCCGAGGACGTGCGCTACAGCACCGTGCGCTGGATCACCTCCTCCACGCCGTCGTTCGGCGCGATCGGACCGTCGCGCGTCGACCCGCGCACCGGTGAGATCTTCGACGCCGACGTGCTGGTCGAGGACTCGTTCATCCAGAGCTTCCGCAACAACTACCGGCGCTACGCCGGCCCGACCGCGATCGCCGGGGGGGTGACGCCGCAGCTGCCCGAGCTGCCGTCGTTCCTGCCGCTCGATCACATGTGCATGGCGCAGAACGGCCTCGCCGACGGCGGATCGCTGCTGCACATGGACCTGCTGATGAAGGGCGCGATGCCGCCCGGCAGCCCGGTCCCCGATGAGTACCTGGGCAACGGGCTCATGTGGGTGACGATGCACGAGGTCGGCCACTCGCTCGGCCTCTACCACAACTTCCGCTCCAGCACCTCCACGCCGTATGCGGAACTCCAGGACAAGGCCTGGACCGGCTCGCACGGCCTCACCGGCTCGGTGATGGACTACGCCGCGCCGAACATTGCGGTGAAGGGCGAACCCCAGGGCGAGTACTACGGCTCGACCGTGGGCACCTACGACCTCTGGGCCATCCGCTACGCGTATCAGCCGTCCGGTTCGGACGACATCGCGGCCGACTACCAGTTCGCGCGTCGCATCGCGGACGAATCGAACGAGCCCGGCCACGAGTACTCGAACGACCTCGACACCTATCCGGCCGGGGCGATGGACCCGCGTACCAACATCTGGGACCTCGGCGACGATCCGCTCAAGTACGCGCAGGATCGTGGCGACTACATCGCGAGCCTGTGGAAGAACGATCAGTTCGAGTCGCGCATCATCGGCGATTACGGCGACTACCCGGTGCTGCGCCGGGCGATGAACGTGCTGCTCGGGCAGTACGCGATCACCCTCGGCCTCGCGGTCAAGAACATGGGCGGCGCGTACGTGTCGCGCAACCGCCACGGCCAGCCGGACGAGGTGGATCCGCTGCGCCCGGTGCCGGCGGCGAAGCAGCGCGAGGCGATGGCGTTCCTGGCGAAGCGCGCGTTCGCTGCCGACGCGTTCGAAGTGGCGCCGTCGCTGCTCAACCGCCTGGCGCCGGATCGCTGGGCGCACTGGGGTCTGCCGCCGGAGTTCTCACCGACGGCGCGCGTGGACTACAACCTCGACGACATCGTCGGCGCGATCCAGCACAACGTCCTCAATGCGGTGACCGCACCCATGCTGCTCGCGCGGGTCCGCGAAGGCGAGAACCGCACGGCGAACCCGTACACGTTGAAGGAACACTTCCGCCTGCTCACCGACGCCATCTGGGGCGAGGTGGACGGCGCGATGGGGCCGGGCATGGCGAAGCTGGAGGGACCGAACACGCGGCGCACGCTGCAGCGCATGTACGTGGACCGGCTGGCCTCGATCATGGTGGATCCCGATCCGCGCGCGCCGGACGACGCCCGCGCGCTCGCCCGCCTGCAGCTCGAGCGGATCGACAGCCGTGCGCGTCAGGCGCTGGCGTTGTCGGGTCTCGGCGACAACACCCGCGCGCACCTGCTCGAGGCGCGGGCGCGCATCAAGCGGGCGACCGAGGCGCAGCGCGTGGCGGACATGCCCTCCCGCAGCGATGGGGGCGGCGGCCACGCGATCGAGTCCTTTGGTCCGTAGGTCGGGCGCCCGCGATGCGATCGCAGTCCGGAACGGGCCCCGCCGCAGGGAGGGGCCCGTTCCCGTTCGGGTCAACGGTGGGGGCGGTCGCGGCCGGCCCGCGCCGGGCGACGGCGGGTTTGCGCGGGCGGCAGCGCGTCGGGCACACTCCCCGGTCGCTCCGGCGCACGCGTTTCCCTCGCGCCCGGGAGCGACCGCTCGAACCCTTTGGGACCTGAGACCCGCTCGATGAGGAGTGCGCCGTGATCCAAGCCACACAAATGAGGGTCGGCATGGTCATCATGCACGACGGGAAACCGTATCGCGTGGCGAACGTGCTGCATCGCACCCCGGGAAACCTGCGCGGTTTCGTGCAGGCGACCCTGGTCAACATCATGAACGGATCGAAGACCGACCACCGGTTCTCGTCCGAAGACAAGGTCGACCGCGCCAGCCTGGATCAGCACAAGCTGCAGTTCAGCTACCGGGCGGGCGACGAGTTCCACTTCATGAACACCGAGTCGTTCGAGATGATGGCGCTCGACAAGGACGTGCTCGGCGACGCCGTCGGCTACCTGACCGAAGGCATGGTGATCGAGGCGTCGTACTTCGAGGGCCGCGTGGTGGGCGTCGATCTGCCGACGTTCGTCGAGCTGACGGTCCAGGACACGACGCCGAACATCAAGGGCTCGACGGCGGCGGCTTCACCGAAGCCGGCCACCATGGAGACCGGAATCGAAATCCGCGTGCCGCAGTACATCCTTCCCGGCGACCGCGTGAAGATCGACACGCGTACCGGCGAATTCATCGAACGCGCAAGCGGCTGAAGCAGGGCCGCGCGCGCGTCCGGGCGCGCGACGGAGGACACACGACATGCCCGCTGCCGGATCCACGCCGTATCGAACCCGCGCCACCGCGGCGCTCGCCGCGGCCGCCGCCCTCGCGCTGCTCGCAGGCTGCGCCGGCATGGTGCCGCCCCCGGGCGCCGCGGGTCGCGGCGCGAAGGCGGGCGCCGGCGCGCAGCCCGGCGGCCCGGCCGGCGCGAAGAAGTGGGACGAGGCGATCCGGGAGGCGAAGAAGCTCGACGGCTTCTTCACGGTGTACCGCAAGCCGGACGGCGTCCTGTTCGAGATCCGCGAGGAGCAGCTCGATCGCGACTTCCTCGGCGCCTTCACCCTGTCGCAGGGGATCGGCACCGCGTTCGTCCTGGGCGGGCTGCCTCTGAGCGACCGGCTGCTGCGTTTCGAGAAACACGGCGACCGGTTGATGCTGATCGACCGCAACGAGCGGTTCAAAGCACCGCAGGGATCGGCCTACGAGAAGGCGATGAATCTCTCGGTCGGCCACTCGGTGCTGGCGAGTCTGAAGATCATCAGCGAGCGTGACTCCGGCGCCGCCCTGCTCGTCGACATGACCGGCGTGTTCCTGAGCGACGTGAGCGACCTCGGCCGGCGCGCGGCGGGGCTCGCCCGCGGCGGCGGGCCGAACCCGCAGCCGGCGCGCTTCGAGAGGAGTCGTTCCGCGCTCGAGAGCGTGAAGAACTTCCCGAAGAACACCGAGGTCGAGGCGCTGCTCACCTACGCGCCCGGGGGTCGGCCGAACCCGGCGATCCTCTCGGTGCCGGATCTCCGCTACACGTCGATCGGCGTCCACTACTCGTTCGTCGAGCTGCCGGAGAAGCCCATGGCCCCGCGCCTCGCCGACGACCGCGTGGGCTACTTCCTCAGCGTGACCAAGGACTTCTCCCGCGACGATCAGGAGAACTTCTTCGTCCGCTACATCAACCGCTGGCGTCTCGAGAAGAAGGATCCGGCCGCGGCCCTGTCGGAGCCGGTGAAGCCGATCATCTACTACATCGACCGCACCGTGCCCGAAGAATACCGGCCGTGGGTCAGAGCCGGCGTCGAGCAGTGGCAGAAGGCATTCGAGGCCGCGGGATTCAAGAATGCGATCATCGCGAAGGATGCACCGACCGCAGAGGAGGACCCCGACTGGGACGCCGAGGACGTGCGCCACAGCACGATCCGCTGGATCACCTCCGCCGGCCGTTCGTTCAACGCGATCGGACCGTCGCGCGTGGATCCGCGCACCGGCGAGATCCTCGACGCCGACGTGCTGATCGAAGCCGCGGCGATGCAGGGATATCGCACGTCGTGGCGCAAGTACGCGGGACCGACGGACCTCGCGGCCGACATCCTCGACGCCCCGCCCTCCGGGTTGCCGGCGGGCGTGGATCTGCAGCGCTTGTGCGAGGACCAGGCGAACGCCGAGCTCGACGGCGGGCTCATGCGGGCCGCGCTGCTCGCGGGCGGAGCGATGCCGCCCGGGAGCCCGGTGCCGGACGAATACATGAAGCCGTTCGTGATCCGGCTGGTCATGCACGAGGTCGGCCACACCCTGGGCCTCAGGCACAACTTCCGCGCCAGCACCGCCACGCCGTTCGACCGGCTGAATGACGTGGCATGGACCAGCGCGCACGGTCTGATGGGCTCGGTGATGGACTACGTCACGCCGAACGTCAGCCCCGACCGCTCGAAGCAGGGCGAGTATTTCATCAGCTCGCCCGGCACGTACGACCTCTGGGCGATCCGCTTCGGTTACGCCACGGCCGGCTGGACGGACATCGTCGCCGACCGGAAGTTCGCGCGGGAGATCGCCGACGAATCCACCGAGCCCGGCCACGAGTACGGCACCGACGCCGACGCCTCCGCGCCGAATGCGCTCGATCCGCGCACCGAGCGCTGGGATCTGAGCGACGACCCGCTGCGCTGGGCCGAGGAGCGCGCCGGCTACGTGAGAAGCCTCTGGGAGAACCCGGGGTTCGAGAACCGCATCATCGGCGAAGACGGCGCGTTCCCGGTGCTGACGCGCGCGATGGACACGCTGTTCGCCCTCTACGGCCGCACCTGCATGTACGCCGTCCGCTACGTCGGCGGGCAGTACCAGCAGCGCGACTGGCGCGGCCAGCCGGGCGCAAAGGCGCCGCTCACGCCGGTTCCGGCGGCGAAGCAGCGGGAGGCTATGGCGTTCCTTGCCAGGAGCGTGTTCGCGCCGGCGACGTTCGACGTGCCGGAGGCGATGCTCCACCGCCTCGCGCCCGACCGCTGGGCCCACTGGGGCCTGCCGCCCGAATTCGCGCCCGCCGCACGCGTGGACTACGACCTCTCGGGCCGGATCCTCGCGATCCAGGGCGCGATGCTGAGCGGGCTGCTCGACGACAACCTGCTCGCGCGGCTGCACGAAGCGGAGAACCGTACGCGCGAGCCGTATACGCTGAAGGAGCACTTCCGCCGCCTGACGGACGCGATCTGGGGCGAGGTCGACGGCTCGAACGACGCCGCGTTCCGCAGGCTCGAGGGGCCGTCGGGAAGGCGTGAGCTGCAGCGCCTGTACGTGGACGTGCTTGCGCTCGTGATGATCGACGCGCCGGGAGTGACGCCGGACGACGCGCGCGCGCAGGCGCGGCTCGAGTTGACCCGCATCGACGACCGCGCCCGCCGCGCGCTCGGTATCGCCGGACTCGGCGACTACACCCGCGCGCACCTCATCGAGACGCGGGCGCGGATCGCGCGGGCGCTGGATGCGAAGCAGTGGGTGGACGGGTAGGTGGCGGGGCGCCGTGGGGGTCGAACGGGCCCGCCGGCCTCCTGCGTGGCAGGGCGCATGACGTTTCCGCAGCCGACCCGCGCGCCCACGGCGCCGGGCGGCCGGGTGCGGTCTACGCCGTTCCCGTTTCCGGCGCCTCCGGCACGATGATCCAGAACAGGATGTAGGCGAGGATGCCGGTGCCGGCGCCGAGCACCAGCACGGCCCACAGGATCCGGACCAGCGTCGGATCGATGTCGAAGTACTCGGCCAGCCCGCCGCAGACGCCCGCGATCTTGCGGTCCCTGCGTGAGCGATAGAGACGTTTGCTCATGACAGCTCCTCCTTCGTCCGCACATGGCCGCCGCGCCGTGCGGGCGCGGCCGCGGCAAACGAGGCGAGGTCAGGATGGCCGCGCCGAAACGTTCCCCCCGGAAGGGAGCTCGCACGGCGCGGCGGCCGTGCTCGGCGCCGGAATCGCGGCGACCGGCGCCGGCTTCGCCGCCTATGCCTTCAGCAGCTGGAAGATCTGCTCGTTGGTCTTGGTGCGGTTCATCAGCTCGAGCAGCTTGGTCATCGACTCCTGCGGATGCAGACCCGCCAGCGCGCGACGCAGCATGTGGAAGCGCGGCACGATGTCCGGCGGATAGAGCTTCTCCTCCTTGCGGGTGCCGCTCTTCGGGATGTCGATCGCCGGGAAGATACGGCGCTCGGACAGGTCGCGCGAGAGGAAGATCTCGCTGTTGCCGGTACCCTTGAACTCCTCGAAGATCACCTGGTCCATGCGCGAGCCCGTGTCGACCAGCGCCGTGCCGACGATCGTGAGGGACCCGCCGTCCTCGATCTTGCGCGCGGCGCCGAAGATCTGGCGCGGAGACTGCATCGCGTTGGAGTCGAGGCCGCCCGACATGGTGCGGCCGCTGCCGCCGGCGCCGGCGTTGTAGGCGCGGGCGAGACGGGTGATCGAGTCGAGCACCAGCAGCACATCCTTGCCCTCGAGGACCCTGGCCGCGACGATCTCCATCGCCCGCTCGGCGGTCTCGATGTGCTCCTTCACGCTCTGGTCGCTGGACGCCGCGATCACCTCGGCGGGGGTGTTGCGCCTGAAGTCGGTGACCTCCTCGGGCCGCTCGTCCACGAGCAGCGCGAAAATGTCGACATCCGGGTGGTTGTGCGCGACCGCGGAAGCGATGCACTGGAGGATGCGCGTCTTGCCGGCCTTGGGCGGCGAGACGATCAGGCAGCGCTGGCCGCGGCCGATGGGTGCGATCAGGTCGATCGCACGCCCGGTGAGGTAGTCGCCGTAGGGCGGATTGCCCTCGCCCGGCGGCAGCTCGAGGATCAGGCGTTCGTCGGGATCGAGCGCCGAGCCGGCCTGCTGGAGGTCCTTGAGGATCTCGAGGCCGCGGCGCTTCGGCGCGCCTTCGCGCCCACCGCCTCCGCCGCTGCGGCTGCGCCGGCGGCGCTGCCGGTTGCCGCCTCCACCTCCGCCACGGGTTTGCGAGCCGTTCGACGACGGTCCGGTTCCGGCGTAGGGGGAGGGGGCACTGTTGTTCATCGGGCGGTTGCCGGCCCGGGAACGGCGGCGGCGGCGGCGGGGTGCGCCGGTCGCCGAGGAGGAGGACGACGGCTGCGACGGCGACTCGCTCTGCGGGGCGCCGGATTCGGTGGCGCCGCCCGGTTGTTCGGGACGAGGTCCGCGGGGGCGGCGACGGCGTGGTCTCATGGGATTTCCTTTGGCTCCTTGGATGGAGGATGCCGGACAATGGACCGGCATGCGTACAACGGGGTCGCTGGACGGATCAGCTGACGTTCGAATCGCCCTGAAATCGGATTCAGCCCTCTGAGTTGCGGCGCTCGGCCGATTCCGGCCGGCGTTTCGGTCGCCCGGGCCGCTTCACCGAGGACGGCCCTCAGCCGATCCTCCAGGTCGCGCGACGCGGATCCTCAGCGCTCCTTCACGTGCGCCGAACCACCGGCGCATGAGCTTCGAGCTTCGACCACCGCCCATCCGTGGCCGCGACGCGACTACGCGTCTTGACGAGGCGCGCACTCTTTCGCTCGTGCTCACCTGATCGCGTGCGCTGACGCACGATGCGATCGGGGCGGCGAGAAGGGCGGGTTCACCAGCGAGGCGGGCACTCGGCGGCTGTTTCGCGCCAGCCGGTGCGACACCGCCTCTCGAAGGTGTGCGCGACCATTATCCAGATCATCGCGCTGCTTGTCCAGTCCCTTCGTTCACGATTCCGTGACGTGCGCGGCGCGGTCCCGTTGCGGACATTATCGGCCGCGACCGTGCCACGCTGAATCGGAAACCCCCGCGCGCCGGTTGCACCAGCGTGCGAGCACGAACAGCAGATCGGCGACGCGGTTCAGGAAACGGATCAGGCGCGCGTCGGCGCCGCCCGCTTCCGCCAGCGCGACGACGCGCCGCTCGGCGCGCCGGCACACCGTGCGCGCCACGTGCAGGTGTGCGGCCAGCGGCGTGCCGCCCGGCAGCAGGAAGTGCCGGAGCGGCTCCAGCTCGGCTTCGAAGCGGTCGATCCACGACTCCAGCGCCGCGACGTCCGCGTCGCTCACGAGGTCGAGCTTCTCGAGGGCTCCACGCTCGGTGGTGGCGAGCTCGGCCCCCGCGTGCAGCAGGAGCGACTGCAAGGTCTCGAGCTCCGCCGTGAGCCAGCCCTCGGCGTCGTGGGCGCCCACCACGCCGAGCGCGGCGTTGAGCTCGTCCACCGCGCCGTACGCCTCGACCCGCGGGTCCGACTTGAGGACGCGCCCGGGGCCGAGCACGCCGGTGCGGCCGTCGTCTCCGGTGCGGGTGTAGATCTTCATGGGTCCGAGCATAGGCGGGCGGTGGAGGCACGGACAAGGGGGGCGCCGGCCCCCGGGCGCGCGGGCGCCGCGCGCGCGGGTGGACGGGGTCTGCCCAGAGGCCCCCGGGCACCGCCCGACTTGCGCGCCGGCGGCTCGTGCCGCATAGTCCTTGACCCTGTCTCACGCGACCTCTCAGTGCACTGGACCGGATGACCACCCGAGACGACCTTCCAGCCATTCTCCGCGGCGACGAAGCCGCGGACTTGAGTCCCGAGTCGCGCGCCCGGCTCGAAGCCATCGCCCACCAGGCGCTCGAAGAGAACGCGCTCTCCCTCGTGCGCGACGAATGCGCGGCACGTCTGCGCCAGCCCGATCCCTCGCCGGCCGTGAGCTATCTGCTCGCGGCCGTCAGTGCGATGCAGGGGGAGGTGGCGAGCGCCGACCAGACGCTGCTGCGGCTCGGCGAGCGCCTGCAGAAGGACGAACAGTGGGAGCCGCTGGCCGCGGTCGCCGAGCGGGCCCTCGACCTCGAAACCACCCAGGCCGCGGCCCGCATGCTGATCGCCGCGCACGAGGGGATGGGCAAGGACCCCGAACGCATCGAGGCGATCGAGCGCGCTTCCGAGATCCTCGACGACGATCTCGACGTCGCGCTGCTGCTCGCGCTGCGGCTCGCCGACATCGGCGAGCTCGAGCGGCGCCGCGCGCTGCTGACCACGCTGGTGCCGCGGTTCGCCGCGGAGGCCCGTTACAACGGCATCGAGGAGGCGGCGCTCGAATTCTCCGAACACCTCTACCTCGACGGGCTGGTGGTGGTCGTGGAGGCCATCCCGCGCATCGTCCAGCAGGGCGCGATCCAGGAGGCGGCGCAGCTGCTCGGTATCGCGTTCCCGCCGCTCGACAAGGCCGGCCGCGGGGGTGAAGTCGTGGACTCGGTCCGCACGGCCGCCCGGATCGCCGTCGAGAAGAACGACGAAGACGCCGCGCTGCCGCTGCGCAAGTCGCTCGCTGCGGCGCTGCGCGCCGCGTTCAACCACCTGCCCGACCTCACCACGGTGTTCGCCACCGCCGGTGTCGACGATCCGGAGAAGCCGCTGATGGAAGCGCTCGAACAGTTCGACCGCGTCGCCCTGCTGCCTCCCGGCGGACCCGTCTACCACGCCTCGTTCGGTGCGGGCCGGGTGGCATCCAATGACGGCGTCGAGGTGTTCCTCGACTTCGCCGGCCGCAAGGGACACCGGATGCCCTACGATGCGGCCAAGCGCACGCTGACCACGATCGACGAGGACGACTTGAGGCTGCTGCTCGTGACCGACCCGCAGGCGCTCGCGAAGATGCGCGAAGCGGATCCGGGCGAAGTGGTCGCGCGCACGCTCATGTCGATCGGCGGCGAGGCGGACGCGAAGCGGCTCAAGCTCTTCATGGTCGGCTCCGGTCTGGTGCCGCCCAAGGAATGGACCGCCTTCTGGCGCAGGGCCAGGGCGGCCGCCGAGAAGCACCCGCGCATCGATCACTCACGCGCGTTCGAACAGATCTACCGGCTGCTGGCCGAGGACGAAATCGAGGCCGGGCCGGGCGAGGCCTCCGAGGTGGCGCTGCCGCCACTCCAGCCACGCAAGTCGGCGCGAGCCAACCTGATGACCCTGCGCAAGTTTCTATCGCAGCATCCGCAGGCCGAAAAGGCGCTGTCGCGGCGCTTCGGCAAGTTCGTCGAACGCACGATGTACGACGAGGACGCCGACCTCACCGACCGCGCCCGGGCGGGCCTCTACTTCGCGAAGTGGTTCGCGGAACGCCGCGAGGAGTGGTCCGGCGTGCTGCGCTCGCTGTGGGAACACGGGATGAGCGTGGGCGATCTGACCTCGGAAGACGAACAGCTCGCGCTGCTCGAGTCCGCCCACACGGTGGGCGTCGAATCGGACGCGGTGCTCTCGGGCCTCAACTCGCGCTTTTCCTCGGTGCGCGAACTGTCGGTGAAGATGCAGAAGTCCATGGACTCGGCCGGGCGCGCCGACCTGCGCTACACGCTGCTCTCGCACGCCACGCGTCATCCGGTGGCGGCGCTCCGGCTGCTCGATGAGGAGTTGACGGCCACGCCGCCCCCCGGCGACCCCTGGCGCCTCCTGTGGGCCGCCCTGTCGCTGATCGAAGACCGGCCGAAGCCGTCGCTGGCGAACAAGGTGCTCAAGTGGCTCGACGAAGGTGAGGCGTTCGAGCGCCTGCTCAAGGGCCGCGACTGTCCCGAAGACATGAATCTGCGCATCCGGGTGCTGCTGCGTCAGTGGCGCTCGAGCGACCGGTTCCTGCTCCCGGCCCTGGACTGCGTGGGCCGGCTCGGGCTCCGGGACGCGGTGGAGAGCATCCACGCGGCGCGCCGCGCCAGTTCCGAGAAGCTGTTCGAGGGGGTCGGCAAGCAGGCCGAGGACGCGGACATCCCGGTGATGACGCGCGCGACCTGGGAGAAGCTGCAGCAGGAGCTCGAGCGGATGGAGCAGGAATTGCGCACCACCATTCCGGCGACGATCCAGCGGGCGCGCGAGCTCGGCGACCTCAAGGAGAACGCCGAATATCACGCCGCGAAGCAGAAGCAGGCGAACGTGAGCAAGATGGTCGCCTCGCTGCAGCTCAGACTCGGCAAGGCGCGCTTCGTCGAAGACACCGAACACAAGGACGGCATCGTGGGCCTCGGTACCGAGGTCGTGCTCGAGAGCGAAGGCGACGTGCTCACCTACTGGGTGCTCGGCGAAGGGGAACACCATCTCGGCGATCACGTCGTGTCGTTCCAGGCGCCCGTCGGCCGCGCGCTGATGGGACGGTCGATCGGCGAGCAGGTCGAGATCGGCGAAGGCGCCGACCGGCGCAACTGGCACGTCGTTTCGGTCGAGCGGAAGCTTCCCGCCACGGAGCGCGAAAGCGCCTCGTGAGCCGTCGCGGCGCGCGCCGCGCGCCGCAGTTCCTCGATCCCGGTAGCACCGTGTGATCGAACCCCGTTCGAGCGCGACAAACTTTTGCCGCGCTCGCAATCTTTGGGTTGGCGGATCGCGTCGCTTCCGTTATCTTCCGCCCACGTTGTTCGGTTCAACCCTTCGCGTGCGCGTACGGTCCGCGGCGCGAAAGGTCTTCCGGGTGCGGCGCGCCCATGTTCGCGCGACCACCGGCGCTGCTCAGTGGGCGGCACCAAAACTGACTTTGGCCGCAACATCGGCCCGGCCCTTCGTGGTCGGCTCAGCGTTGATGGCGGAAAGGGACTTCCTGCCGCCCATTCTCGTCTTTTGCCCGCGACATCCGTCCGTGGGCCCGCATGGAGGGTCCGCGTGTCCCTGCAGGCGCGTACGCACGCCATGAGTCTCAGGATGGACGAGGCGTTGCTCGGCACGCTCGCGATCGGCCTGCTGGAGGCCGAGGACGTCGAGCTGGGGCCGCTCCCCGATGCGTTCATCGCCGAACGCACGCAGGTCACGGAGCGGCTGATGAGTCACTTCGCCGGCAAGCATCCCGCGGACATCCCCGGCGTCGCCGAGACCCGCGCGCTGTTTCACCGCCTCGACATCGACCCGACCAAGACGCGCCCGAGCAGCGAGGCGCTGCTGCGCCGCGTGCTGCAGGGCAAGGGGCTGCCCGAGGTCAACGCCGCGGTCGACGTGTGCAATCTGTGCTCGCTCGAACAGCAGCTGCCACTCGGGCTCTACGATCGCGAAAAGGTGCGCGGCACGATCGTCGTGCGAACCGGCACCGAGGGAGAGGGCTATCCGGGCATTCGCAAGCAGCGCGTGAATCTCGACGGTCGTCTCATGTTGTCCGATGACGTCGGACCGTTCGGCGCACCGACGTCCGATTCGCTGCGCACGTCGGTCACCGAGCGCACGCGGCACCTGCTGGTGGCGGTGTTCTGCCCCCCCGAGCGCGCGGCCGCGGATCTCAGCACGATGCTGGAGAAGATCGCCGACCGCCTGACCCGGTTCTGTTCGGCGCACGTCGCCGCCGTGCGGGTCGTGCAGTAGCCCCGCGCTCCGCGGTCGGGCACCCACCCCCGAAACGCGATGCGGCGCCGGACCCGAAGGCCCGG
Source organism: Candidatus Eiseniibacteriota bacterium (assembly GCA_963744995.1). Lineage (GTDB taxonomy): Bacteria > Eisenbacteria > RBG-16-71-46 > RBG-16-71-46 > RBG-16-71-46 > CAVUWA01. Next base: position 233,833 of record CAVUWA010000011.1, on the reverse strand, counting down.
CGCCGCTCGTGCATGCGAAGCGGAAGCCGTCACTCGACGACGTCCACCTCCACCTTGCCCTTGATGTTCACCTTCACGCAGATTCGCCATTTGAAGTTCGACTGGACGTCCTGCGGATTCGACATGCCGGTGACGTGGTACTGGATCGCCGAATCGTCGACGAACCCCTGCCCCTTGGCTTCGTCGAGCAGGGCCTGCAGCAGGCCGTTCAGCATCTGGACGCCCTGCGCGGAGACCGGAGCCGTCTGATCCGTGGTCGCGTCGTTCACGACCTGATCGAAGCTCGAGATCACCACGACCTCGGGACCGGTGGCCGTGAACGTGCTGCCGACCAGCCTCCCGCGCTGGGCCGTCACCTGGCCGTTCACGATCTCGCGCTGATCGTTCGGATCCGGCTGGGTCGTCTTGTAGGTGATCCCGTAGACCGCGATCGAGTCGACGTCGTTCGCGTCGATGCCGGCCTCGTCGAGCACCGACGGAATGTCGAGCCCGGCCTTCACGTCGATCACGTCGGTTTCGTCGAAGTTGTTGATGACCCCGATCGCGTCGAGCGTGTCGCACGCGGTCCCGCTGGCGACGAGCTCCACGAGCTTGGTCTTCACTTCCGGAATGATGACGCAGCCGCCCTGGACCGTGAGGGCCGTCAGGACGAGCGCGAGCAGCGACAGCAAAGCGTTCTTGCGCATCGCGTTTTCCCTCCTTCCCTCAGTTGCCGAAGCTCAGACCGACGGCAACGCCGGTCTGGGCCGCGAAGTTGACCTCACCGTAGAGCTTGAGGATGGCGAGGCTCGCCTCGCTGCCCAGGGTGAGATGGAAGTTCGACTCGGGATCGAAATCGACGGCGATGGTCGATCCCGTGCCGCTCTCGGTGTACTCGGACTTCATGTCGATCGTGTCGAATCCGATCCCGGCATAGGGTTGCAGCACGCCGTAGTCGCGGCTCCCGGTGACGTCGAAGTGCCAGGTCTTCGCGTCGACGAGCGTGTCGTCGATCTTGAAGTGCTGGTAGAAGGCGCCGACCGCGACATCGAGCGGCAGGTCCGGGAAGTACTGCGAGATCGAGTGCTGACCGCCGATTCCGAACAGATCGAACTTGCCGAGATCGCTGTCGCCGATTTCGATCGAGATCCAGCGGATCGTCGCCTGCGTACCGAAAACGGTCCCGACCGTGAGCTGCGGTGCGGCGAACGCGAACTGACCGATGTCGAACCCGCCCGGGTGGTACAGCGTGGTGCCGCCCTGGCCCGGTTGCGACACGGACTTCGTGTCGCCGATCACGGTCGGGGCCTTCACCGAACCGGTGCTGGTGAATCCGGGAGGATCGGTCGGCGAGTAGGTGCGGTCGCCGTCGTCGAAGTTGACACCCATCAGCCGCGCACCGATCTGGAACCCGAGACTCTGCTTCGGGATCCTGCCGGTATGGAAGATGGCCGCGTTCATGGTGCCCGACAGGCCTTTCACGAGCGGGTTGAGATACCCGGCCGCATTGTCTCCCGTCAGTGCCCCGAGGTTGTCCGAGAGCTGGGCCGAGGCCGGCGCTGCGAGCGCCGCGACGGCCAGCACGGCGAGCAGGGCCGATCGTACCTGGTGGACGATCATCATGGACTCCTGGTTTCGGCGCGGCGCCGGAGCGGAATTCACCGCTCCCGATCCGTCAGACGGTTTCCGGCCCCGGGGACGTCAGCAATCGCGCAGATGCAGGCCGGAAACGGGAACGGACGGGGACGCCACGAACCTTTCCATTGTTTCGGCGAAGGCTGACGGAACAACGGAAGCCTAGGCGGGGGGCATGAAGCGGGTCAATGCGAATCGGGCGCCAGGGTCACGCTCGGACCGGCGCGGCGAAAGCCCGCACCGGCGCCGCAACCATGACGCCGGGGCGGGGCTAGAGCCCCCAGCGGTTCGTGATCGGCAGCCGGCGGTCCTTGCCGAAGGCGCGCGGCGTGATCTTGATCCCGGGCGGGCTCTGCCGGCGCTTGTACTCGGCGTGATCCACCATGCGCACGATGCGGCGCACGAGCGTCTCGTCGTAGCCGAGATCGGCGATCTCCTGGACCGACTGGTCCTCCTCGACGTACATGCGCAGGATCGGATCGAGCTCGTCGTATGGCGGCAGCGTGTCCTGGTCGGTCTGCTCCGCGCGCAACTCCGCGCTCGGCGGGCGTGTGATCGTGCGTTCCGGAATCGGGGGGCGGCCGCCGTGGCGGTTCCGGTGCAGCGCGAGCTGATACACCATCGTCTTCCAGACGTCCTTGAGCACCGAGAAGCCGCCGGCCGTGTCGCCGTAGAGCGTGCTGTAGCCGACCGAGACCTCGCTCTTGTTGCCCGTGGTGAGGACCAGCCAGCCGAACTTGTTCGAGAGCGCCATGAGATAGTTGCCGCGGATCCGCGCCTGCAGGTTCTCCTCGGTAGTGTCCGGCTCGCGACCTTCGAACGCCGGCGCCAGCACGCTCGCGTAGCGGTCGAAGACCTCCGTCACCGGAATCGTGCGCAGCTCGATGCCCAGGTTCGCCGCCAGCGCCACGGCGTCCTGCTGCGACGCGGCGGAGGTGAACGCCGACGGCATGCTCACGCCGATCACGTGTTTCGGTCCGAGCGCGTCGACGGCGATGCAGGCGCACAGCGCGGAATCGATGCCGCCCGAGAGCCCGATCACGACGTTGTGGAATCCGTTCTTGCGGACGTAGTCACGGGTGCCGAGCACGAGCGCGTCGTAGATCTCGGCGACGAGGCCGCGCAGGAGCGGCGACTCGTGCTTCTGGAGCACCGGCTTCGCGGCGACCGCCACGGCGATCCCGCTGCCGCCGCCCGCCGCCGCCGCCGGGGCGCCCGCGGGCAGTTGGATGCGGCGCGACGGAGCGCCCTCCTCGATCGCCCGGCCCTTGCGCAGCCGGGGGTCGTGCAGGCGGGCGTTGAACACGCCGTCGAGGTCGAGATCCGCGACGATCAGGTCCTCTTCGAACATCCGGCCTTCGGCCAGCACCCGGCCTTCCTCGTCCACGATCACGCTCGCCCCGTCGAAGAGGATCTCGTCCTGGCCGCCGACCATGTTCACGTAGCACACCGCAACCAGGTTGTCGGCCGCGCGCGTGGTGAGCATGCGCCGCCGCGCCTGCGCTTTGCCGGCGTGATAGGGCGACGCCGAGATGTTCACGACGATCTCGGCGCCGTCGCGCAGCACCTGCTCCTCGACCGGCCCGCCCGGATACCAGATGTCCTCGCAGATGTTGACGCCGATCACGGTCTCGTCGCGGAGGAAGACCGGGTTGTCGCGGCCGGGCATGAAGTAGCGGTTTTCATCGAACACGCCGTAGTTGGGCAGCATGCGCTTGCGGTACGTGCCGCACCATTGGCCGTCGTGAAGCACGGCGGCGGCATTGAAGAGGTCCGTGTCGCGATCGATCGTGCCGACGATGACGGTCATGCCCCGGGTGAGGGGCGCCAGCGCGCGGGTGCGTTCGACCGTGCCGCGGATGAACGAGGGCTTGAGCAGCAGGTCCTCGGGCGGATAGCCCGGGATCGCCATCTCGGGGAAGGCCAGCAGGTCCACGCCGAGGGCGCGTGCGCGCTCGATACCGGCCGCGACCCTGCGCTGGTTGCCGTCGATGTCGCCGACGGTGGAATTGATCTGGCAGAGGCCGAGACGCATGACGCGCATGGGTCACGGATTCTGCGGCCTCGGGCGGGCGGGTGCAACCTGACCTGGCCGCCGCCCCGGGGCGCGGGCCGGAAACGAAAACGCCCGGTCCATGACCGGGCGATCCCGTTGAGCGCGGACGGACTGCCGTCCGCGGCTGGAAGAGAGGGCCGCCGCACGCGCTTGATGCGTTTGGGGCTCGCTCCGACCTCCGCGCCGGCCGGGGTCTCTCGGGACCCTGATCTTTACGTGCTCGACGCGAGGCTTCCAGAACTGAAAGGCGCCGGCTCACCGGCCGGCTGCCCTGCCAATTCGCAAGACCCGTACCCTGCGGCACCGGACGCTGCGAATCGACGTAAGTAATTGTCGCAACGCGTCAGGGTGGCTGCCAAGCAGAATCTGCAGGCTCCGGGACGGGCCGGGGCAATGTGGTCCCGGCGGCAAAATGCGAGCCGGGGCGGGCATTTACGGCGGCGGGCCGGCGCCGGCCGGTGCACGGATGGGCCGTCGCCGCCGCGCGAGGGACGGCCCCGGGGGAGCTCCGATCCGGGGGCCGCTTCGGCGCGGCCCTCGTGGCCGATCCTCGCTCGTCGCGACCGCGCCCGCCATCCCTGGCCCTGCTGCCGCGGCCGCTCGCCCCCCCTTCAGGGACTCCCCGGGGCCCCTCGCATGGCGGCGGCTTCGTCGGCGGGGCCGGCGGCCCTAGCCGTTCCTCGCCCAGCGCAGGATCTCGGGCAGATTCGGCGTCTTTCCGTACATCAGCAGGCCGATCCGGAACACGCGCGCCGACGCGATCAGCGTCAGCACCGAGGCGCCGGCGAGCAGGATCAGCGACAGCCCGATCTGCCAGAGCGGGACGACGGACGAGCTCGCGGTGAGCCGCATCAGCATCGTCGTCGCCGCGGTCGGCGGGAACATCGACAGCCCGGTCGCCAGCGGCCCGGACGGGTTCGACAGGATCATCGTGATGAGAATGAACGGCGCGAAGTTGGCGAACGTGAACCAGATCGCGAACTGCTGCGCCTCGCGCATGTTGCTGGTGACGCCGCCGATGCCGGTCATGAGGCTCGCGTAGAACAGGTAGCCGAAGACGAAGTACAGCAGCGCCGCCACCACCAGCAGCGGCGACAGGTGAAGCGGGACCGCGATCGCCGTGGCGCCGACGAATGGAATGCCGAGTGCGATCCAGAACGCGACCAGCAGCAGGCCCGAGGAGCCGAGACCGAACAGCTTGCCCGCGAGCAGCTCCTCGGCGCTCACGTTGCAGAGGATCGATTCCAGGATGCGCGATTCCTTCTCGGTGGCGACGCCGAACAGCAGGTACTGGCCGCCGACGGTGATGCAGAGACCGAGCAGCATCGCGAAGCCGAACGGCACCAGGAAGTCCATGAGATCCCTGCGGTCGTCGCGCGCGGTGAACGTCCCGTCCTTGTCGAGCGTGAACCCCTGGATCTGCGCCATCGGCCGCATGGCGCGCGCGGTCTCGAGCGAGTCGAGCCGTCCCGACAGGATCGCGCTCACCAGCCACGAGGCGATCGGCCGCCGGTCGGCGGACGAGAAGAGGCTGCTCTTCGCGGCGTAGCGCCGCAGTCGCCCCGTCTCCAGGTAGTCGGCCGGGATCACCAGGATCTGGTTCTCGCTGCCGGAGCGCAGCGCGGCTTCGGCGCTCGTCATGTCGGGGTAGAAGTGCACCGCGGTGCTGAACGTATGCACCGGTACGTTCTGCGCGAACGGATTCTCGTCGGAACTCCAGACTGTCCGGATCGTGCGGTCGGCGTCGACGAAGCGTCCGCTGGAGTCCACCACCGCAAGCGACCTGAACGACTTCAGCACGTCGCGCGCCTCGCCGGCAGACGAGCCGATCGAGATGCTCATGACCAGCGCGAAGTAGGCCGGGGTGCCGAGCGCGGTGAACAGGAATGCGCGCCGCCGCACGGTGGAGATGAACTCGCGCCGCGCGATCGTGAAGACCTTGGGCCAGGACAGGGTCATCGCACCGCCTCCGCGACCGGCGCTTCCGCCTCGCTCCTGCCGTGATCGAGGCCGAGGCCCTCGTGGACAACCTTCACGAACACCTCCTCGATCGGCATGATCGCGTGGCTGAATGATTCGAGTCCGATGCCGGCGTCGAGCAGCGCGCGCAGCACGGCGCCGCGGGTCGTGCCGGGGTCGAGCGTGAGCTTGTACGTCCCGTTCGAGGGCTCCACCCGGTGGATCCCCGCCACCGCGGGCAGCCGTCGGGCGGCCGCGGCATCCTCGAGCTCGACCAGCACCGCGTGGTCGGCGTACCTGCGGCGCAGCTCGTCGACCGCGCCGTAGAGCACCATGTGGCCGTGGTGGATCATCAGCGCGCGGTCGCAGAGCTCTTCGACCTTGTTCATCTGATGGGTGGAGAGCAGGATCGTCGTGCCCTGCGCGCGACGCTCGTGCAGGATCTCCTCGAGCAGCTGCACGTTCACCGGATCGAGCCCGCTGAACGGCTCGTCGAGAATCAACACGCGCGGCTCGCCGATCAGCGCCGTGCAGAGCTGAACCTTCTGCTGCATGCCCTTGGACAGCGCCTGAACCGGTTTCTGCAGCCACTCGTTCAGCTCGACGCGCGCGAGCAGCCCTGCGGCGGTGGCGCGAGCCTCGGCCGCCGGCATGCCCTTCAGGCGGCCGAAGTAGGCGAGCGTGTCGAGCACCTTGTCACTGCGATAGAGCCCGCGCTCCTCCGGCAGATAGCCGACGTCGCGCTTGCGTACGCCGCCCACGGGCCGGCCGTCGAGCGTCAACGTCCCGGAATCGGGCTTGAGGATGTCGGTCATCATGCGGAGCAGGGTCGTCTTGCCCGCGCCGTTCGGGCCGAGCAGGGCGAAGATCTCGCCCGGATGCACGTCGAACGAGACGCGGTTCACGACGGCGCGTCCGTCGTAGCGTTTGGTGACGTCGCGGATCTCGAGCAAGCGGGAGTCCTTTCACGGGCCGGCACGGCACGCGCCGGGAACCGGGTTCCGCACAGTAGTGGGCGACGGGCGCGGGACTCAAGGCCGGGCCCCCGCCGCCCTGCGGCGGCGGCACCCGGCCGCAGGCGCGGGCCCTGCCGCGCAGAATCTGGCCGAAATCACGCAATCTGCGGCGGTCCGGAGCCGATAACTGTTGCACTGACAAGAGGCCGGCTTGGCCTCAGAATTGCAGCCTGACTTAAGGGATGACGCGTTGCAGCCCGCGACCGCCGGAGGCGCCGGCCGGCCGCGGCAGCCGATCTGGAGAGCCTGCGCATGCGATTTCCGATGACGTCCGTCGCGCCCGACTTCCGCCGGGCGGCGCGAGCGTGGATGGCCGCCACGGTTCTCACCACCGCCGTCGCGCTGCTGCTCGGCGGGTGCAGCTCGAAGAATCCGACCCGGCCGACGGTCGTGCCGCCGCTCTCCCTGCTGACGATCGACGTGCAGGTCGATACGCTCGCCATCGGCGAATCGCATACCTTCACGGTCACCGCGGTCGACACCAACGGGATGACCGTCAACGTCAATCCGGCCTGGAGCAGCAGCAACACGGCGGTGTTCACCGTCACGAGCGGCGGGCGGGTCACCGGGCTGAGCGAAGGGACGGCGACGCTGATCGCCCAGGCCGGCGGCCAGATCGACATCGCGTCGGTCACCGTCCTGCCCGGCGGCGGCTGGATCATCCAGACGAGCAATACCGGTGCGAACCTGTACGGCGTCTGTTTCCGCCCCGACGGGCGCCGCGGCTGGGCCGTCGGTGCGGGCGGCCGGATCGTCTCGACGCAGGACGCCGGCATGACCTGGACCAATCAGACCAGCAACACCACCGAGGATCTCCACGGCGTGTGGTTCGTGACCTCCTCCGAGGGCTGGGCGGTGGGCGCGAACGGGATCGTGCGCCACACCGTGAACGGCGGTGCGACGTGGGCGATCGTCATCACCGGGGTCGCGGTCGAGAACCTGTTCGATGTGGCGTTCGCGAACCCCGACACCGGATTCGTGGTCGGCGCCACGGGCGTCGTGCTGCGCACCGTGAACGGCGGCGCGACCTGGACGCGCAGAACACCCGTCACCGCGAACCTCAACAGCGTGTCCTTCGCCGGGGCGTGGAACGGCTGGGCCGTCGGCGCCAACGGCACGATCGTCGGCACCCACGACGCGGGTCAGTCCTGGTTCAGGGTGACGCCGGCCGTGACGTCTCAGGACCTGAACGCGGTCTGGCGCCGCAGTGAATCGATGGGGTGGGCCGCGGGCCTGGTGGGCACCGCGCCGCGCACGTTCGCGGGGGCGGACTCGACCGCCTGGATCCTGGGCAGCGCCGGCGCCAGCAAACAGCTCTACGGCGTCTGCTTCGCGGACGACATGGTCGGCTACGCGGTCGGTGTGGACGGGACCGGCGCGATCCTGCGCAGCGACGACGGCGGCACGAGCTGGCAGAGCCAGGCCGCGAACGCGCAGTTCCGCCTGAACGACGTGTTCTTCATCGACGCGCAGCGCGGCTGGGCCGTGGGCAACGGCGGCACGATCGTGCATACGGCGAGGGGTGGCCTGAACTGACCCGGCGGGCCGCCGACATGCGCCCGGCCCGCCCATCGCCCCGCCCGGCACCGGCCGCGGGAGCGCCCGGCGCCCTCCCGCGGCCCGCTCCGCGTGCTACTCTTCGGCGTCCGCCCGCCCTGCATTCTTCACGCCCCGTCCGGAGCGTCCCTTGCTCAAACGCATCATCATCATCGACGGCTACAACCTGATCCTGCGCACCCCGCGACTCCGGCCCGGCGCAGGCCGGACACTGGGCGAATCGCGCGACAAACTGATCAACCTGCTGTCGTGGGCGATGGGCGGCGAGCAGGCGCAGTTCCTGGTGGTCTTCGACGGCAATCGTGAGGCCGGTGAGGCCGAGAAGAGCGCGCGCGTCGAGGTCATGTTCTCGAGGCCGCCCCACTCGGCGGACGATCTGATCCGCGACCTGGTCGAGAAGCACACGGGCGACGACCGGCCGGTCACGGTCGTTACCGCCGACCTGGAGGTCGCCCGCCATGCGCGCGCCATGGGTGCCGACATCGCGCTGTCCGACCTGTTCCTTGCCAGCACCCTCGGTGCCGCGGCGAGCGACGGCACGAGCAGCGACGCGCCGCCCGAGAAGCCTTCGACGATCTCGAAGAAGGAGCTCGAGGAGTGGGCGCAGGTCTTCCGCAGCCGTCCGACGGACGACCGCGAAGAAGAGGGCGACGACGGCGACGACGGAAGTCCGCCGCCGACCGTGCACTGAATCGCGCAGGCGCGCCGCCTGCCGCCGCTGCGGCCCGCTCGCGGCCCCACGGCTCCCGCCGCACGTATGCCGCCCGAACGCAGCCGCCGGGCCGGCGGGCCCCGGCCGGCGGCTGCGTCAGGTGGCCCGCGGCTTCAGGGCATCTCGTCCACGGCGATCGGCACGGTGACGTAGGGCAGCAGCCACGCGTCCGAGGCGTAGGGCGCGGCGTCGTCGAACAGCGTGCCGTGCGACAGCACGTTCACGCCGAAGTGATGGATCCCGGCGACGCGCGGCACGATCCAGGTGGCGCTGTAGAAGCCGCCGCCGTCATTGTGGAACAGGAACCGCATGCCGCGATGGACCAGCACGACGACATCGTCGTCCGCGCCGGTCGTCACGGTGAGACGCACTGCTTCGCCGGGCGCCGCCGCCAGGATCCGGCGCAGTCGGAAGAGCTCGAGCGGGTCGGAGAGGGTCGTGTCGAGGTTCGCCTTCTGGATGCGCAGGCTCTCGATGTGCGTGTCCGGCGCCGTGCTCGTGACGGGTGCCACCGATTTCACGCGCACTCCCGACGTGCCCGCGATCTTCCAGATGTGGCGGTTGCTGCCCACCGGGTCCACGCGCACCAGCGCCACACGCCGCTGCCAGTGATCCATGAGCCGCTTGCGCACGATGCGCGGATCGGCCGGATCGACGGCCGGATCACCCGACGTGGACGCGATCGCGACATCGATGGCCTCCGAATCGCCGTCCGCGGGCGTCGGCGTCGCGATGTCGAAGGTGCCGGTCAGGCGCTTGTGGATCGTCACGAAGGCACGCGTGGGGTCACCGTTCGAATCGGGCGCGAAGAACTCGAATTCGAAGCTGCGGGTGACGCCGGTGATGTGCCGCCAGAACCGCAACGGCCGGATCGCCGTCGCCGGCGTCGCCACGCGACCGAGCGCCGCGTTCGCCGCCGCGCTCAGCCCGGTCTCCTCTGCGCTCATGAAGAGATCGTCTTCGGCGAGTGCGGGCATCGTGGCCAGCACGCCGGTCACCTCGGCTTCGTTCCGTGTCTCCGCGGATGTGGCCGTCGGCGCGAGCGTGCCGGTGCTCGCGCCGCAGCCCGCGATCAGGCCGGCCGCGAGCAATGCGACGAACGCGGCGGGGATCGATGCTTGGAATCGCATGCGCTGCTCCTCTGCTGTGGCTCCAGAGCGGCGGGCCGCCTGCACGCGCGACGGATCGCACGGCAGGGCGCACCGGCCGCGCCGGAAGACGGACTCCAGGGCAAGTCAGGGCGCGAGCGGAGAAAGCAGAGCACATGCCATTTGCAATGCCGGTGTAAAGCATTGCCGCGCAGCGGGGGCGCTCCGCGGGCAGGGCGGCGGGTGTACCGCTGCGGACATCTCCGGGGGGCGGGGCGTGCGCATGCGTCCGGTCCGCCGCCGGCGGGTTCGCGAACGCGGCGCCGCACCATGCAGAAGCCCGGCGCCGTGTGGCGCCGGGCCTCTGCATGCCGCAATTCAGCCCGGTGTCATTCCTTGATGACCACGTCCTTCGTGGTGTTGAACGTCAATTCGGTGCCTTCCTTGAGCACCACCTGATAGCCCTTCGAGGCGGCGACGCCGGCCGTCGCCGCGGCACCGCCGATGAGGCCGCCGATCAGCGCGCCCTTGCCGCTGCCGCCGACCGCCTTGCCGATCAGCGCGCCCGCCGCCGCGCCGCCCGCGATCGCACCGAGGTTCCGCGCGCGCGTCGAGCCGGCGATGATCGAGTCGGTGGTGGCGCCGATGGTGACGTCGCGGCCCTCGAAGCTGACCGACTGCACCGCCAGCACCAGGAACGCGCGCTCACCCTTCTCGGCGCCCTTCGCGCCGGTGATCACGCCGTGCACGGTCGCACCGGCGGGGATCGGCGCCTTGTTGCCGATGACCAGCGGCGCGGTCGTCGTGCCTTCCCACGTGTCGCCGGGCTGCACGTTTTCGGTGGAGAGCTGCGTGCTCACCGTGACCGCGAGCGCCGTGCCCGCAGGCACCGTCACGCCGGGGTTCACGGGCGCGGGCGGCGGCGTCGGCTTCGGCGCGGGCCTGGGCTTCGGCTTCGGTGCAGGCGGCGGCTCCTCGGCGGGCTTCTCGGGCTGCTGGAACTCTTCCTGCGGCGTAATGTCGCCGGCGTTGTCCTCGATGGGATTCGCGGCGAGCAGGCTGTCGGTCGCCGTCTCCGACGCCTGCTCGGCCTTCTGGCCGGAACAGCCGGCCAACGCCGTGCCGGCGAGCAGCGCGGCGATGATCAACAGCATCGTGGTCTTCGAACGGAACATGTCCATGTCCTCCTCGTGGGGCCGGCATCCTGCCGGTCGTGCGCTCTCGTCTTCGCGGCCCGGAGCTCGCGAGCGATGTGTTTCCGTCGTGTGTGATCCGCGGCGTCCCCGCGTACGTCGAGCGTCGATCCGCTGCTGCTGCGGAACAGTCAGGCGCAGGATGCCAGTGGTACGCCGGACTGGCAAGCCTCATTCCCGGCCGCGAGCGAGATCCGAAATAACCCGGGCCGGAGCGCGCAAGTTTTGGCGCAGCAGCGATTTGCGATAGTGTGCCGGGGGCGATCCGAGCCCATTCACGAGCGGAGGAGACCATGGAAGTTGCGCTACGACGTGGCGATCTGACGACACGAGCGGCCGATGCGACCGCGCTCGGCATTCTCGCAGGAACGAAGCGGCTCTCCGGCGCCGCGCTGGCGGTCGACCGCGCCGCGCGCGGCGCCATCAAGCGCCTGCTCGCGACGCGCGACTTCGCCGGCCGTTTCGAGGATGTCGCCGTCCTCTATCCCTCGGCCGGCAAGGCCAGGCGCCTGATCCTCGTCGGCCTCGGGCCGGCCGCAGAGCTCGACGCCCACCGCGTGCGCACCGCCGCGTTGCTGGCCGCGAGCCGCGCCCGCGAGCTGCGCGTGGGGACGCTCGCGACCGTGATCCACGGGGCCGGGGAGGGCGGCCTCGATCCGGCGATCGCCGCGCAGGCGACCGCCGAAGGGTCGGTGCTCGGCCACTATCGCCACACCGCCTACCGCACGCCGCCGACGCTGCCGGCCCTGAAGCGCATCGACATCGTGGAGCGCGACGCCGCGAAGGCGCGCGCGCTCGCCGGCGCAGTCGCCACGGGCGCCGCCTGGGCCGAGGGGGCATGCCTCGCGCGCGACCTGGCTCAAGCCGCCGGGCAGGACCTCACCCCGGAGGATCTCGCCCGCCGTGCCAGAGAGATCGGCCGCGCCACGGGCGCGAAGGTGCGCGTGCTGGGCGTGCCCGAGCTCGAGCGCACGGGCCTGAACGGCATCCTCGGTGTCGGCCGCGGCAGCGTGCACCCGCCGCGCCTGATCGTGCTCGAGCGCGGCATGAACGGTGCGCGCGGCGCCAGGCCCGTGGTGCTGGTCGGCAAGGGCGTGACGTTCGACACCGGCGGCATCTCGCTCAAGCCCCGCGAGAACATGCACAAGATGAAGTACGACATGTCGGGCGCGGCCGCCGTGCTGGGCACGTTCCACGCACTCGGCAGTCTCGAGCTGCCGTTCCCGGTCGTCGGCGTCGTGCCGAGCGCGGAGAACATGCCGGGCGGCAGGGCCCTGAAGCCCGGCGACGTGCTGCGCATGATGGACGGCACGACGGTCGAGGTGACCAACACCGACGCCGAGGGCCGCCTGCTGCTCGGCGACGCGCTGAGCTACGCGAAGCAGCACTACACGCCGCGCGCGATCGTGGACCTGGCCACGCTCACCGGTGCGATCGGCATCGCGCTCGGGCCGCTCACCGCCGGAATGTTCAGCGACGACGACGCGCTCGCCCGCGCGCTGGTCGAGGCCGGCACGGCGAGCGGCGAGCGGCTGTGGCGCATGCCGGTCTGGGACGGCTACCTGGACTTCATGCGCAGCGACACGGCGGACCTGGTGAACTCGGGACCGCGCGAGGGCGGCGCGTGCCTGGCGGCCGCGTTCCTCAAGCACTTCGCGCGCGGCATGGCGTGGGCGCATCTCGACATCGCCGGCGTGGCGTGGAACAACCGGTCGCGCGGCGAGCAGCCCGCGGGACCGACCGGGTTCGGCGTGCGGCTGCTGCTCGAATGGCTGCGCGGGATGGCCGCCACCGGAGAGCGCTGACGAAGCGGTGTTTTCGTTGATTGCGGTGGCCGGCGGGCCGCCACCGCGGCGGCCGTCAGCGCGCGGCCGGCGGCTTCACGTCCTTCGCCTTGCGCACGACGCGCAGACCGGTCTCGGGCTGCAGGAGCTGCAGCATGTGGCCCTGCGAGCCGACCATGGCGAAGAACTCCGACGTCTGGTCGGCGATCCTGAGCTTGCGCGCCTGGACCGGCTTCGCGCCCCAGCGGATGGTCTCGGTGCCCATGTCGGTCACCGTGGCCTCGACGCTGGTGTCCCGCGCCGCGAGCACGAACAGCTGGATACGACGCTCGTCGAACTCGCGGGTGCCGATCTCGCGACAGATGACGTCGAAGAGGGTGAACACCTGCGGGTCGATGATGAAGATCCGGCCCGGCGGCCGCACGATCGTGTCGCCCTGCCCTTCGTTGGCGCCTTCCCGGAACACGGTCATCGCGGTGTCCTTCGGGACGATCGCGCGCGTCAGCTTGACGCCGTCGAGCGATTGCACCGACTCGTAGAGCACGAGCCCGCCGTCGAACCGGCGCGTGAGCAGACGCATCGTCTTGTCGAGCGTCGCCTCGCTGCCGTCCGGCTTCGGGATCTTCTGCAGCACCTGGCAATGGACGAACAGGCTGTCACTGTGACGCTCGAAAGCGAACTTCTCGACGCCCAGGGCGTGACTGCCCTGATAGACTTCGTAGACGCCGGCGTCCAGCGTTTCGATGTCGCCGGCCGCGGGGGCAGCGAGCAGCAGCCCCAGGCACAGAACCAGAAAGGCAGGTCGATTCATGGCCAGGGAGCGTAGCACAGTGCGGCCGGCCGGCATGTCAACGGCCCCGCAAGGGAGCGTGGGGCAGGGCGCGCGCGCCGCGCTGATCGTGGGGCTTTTCGCCCTCGCGATCGCAGGCTGTCACGGAAGCGCCGAGCAGGCCGCGACCTCGGGCGAGTCCGCGCACGTCGCGCAGGCGCCGGTCGCCGCCACGGGCTCCGGTGACGCAGCAGTCGCCGTGCCTCCCGGGGAGCCGCTCGCGACCCATTTGACCCCGGACGACGTGCGCCAGCTGCTGAAGCAGGACCCCGACGTGCTGGTGCTCGACGTCCGGCAGCCGGAAGAGTGGAACGACGCGCTGGGTCACATCGACGGCGCGAAGCAGATTCCGCTGCCCGATCTGCCGTCGCGCATCGGGGAGCTGGAGGCCTGGCGCAACAAGCCGATCGTCACCGTGTGTCGCTCCGGGCGTCGCAGCGAGCAGGCGCGCCAGACGCTCGCGAACGCCGGATTCACCGACGTCGGCAACATGGACGGCGGCATGCTCGAGTGGAGGAAGACGGAGGCGCACTAGCAGCGCCGGGCGTCAGCGCGACGACGCACGCCCGAACGAGCGACTCAGCGTGATCCAGGCGCGGCGGGCTTCGGTCAGCGCCCCGGGCTGCCCGGTGGCGGCCCGGCCGATCAGCCAGAGCGCACGGGTCAGGTAATGCCAGCGGCGCAGCCAGCGAAGCGCCACCGGCGAGTGCGGCACGCCGTGCTTGCGGAAGTAGTACTCGAGGTTGCCCGCTCCATCCATGGGCGTCAGGCTCTGATTGCTGCCCCCATGGCTCCTCTCGTGCACCACGCTCCACGTCGGCACGTAGTGCACCTCGTAACCCGCCTCGCGCACACGCACGCACCAGTCCACGTCCTCCACGTACATGAAGAACTGTTCGTCGAATTCGCCGACCGCCTCGAAGACGTGCCGGGGGAACATCATGAAGCACCCTGTCACGACGTCGACCGGAGTCGGCACGGCGGGCAGATCCAGCAGGACGTCCGGGCGCCAGCTCGGAACCCAGCGACGGAACACGAACAGGCCCAGCGAGCTGATGACCTCGCCGCGGAACGTGGGACGGAAGGCGGCGGTGTATTCGACGCGCCCCGAGGGGCGCACGACCCGCGGCCCCGCGACGCCGACGCGGGGATGCTCCCGCAGGTATCCCACCAGCCCCTCGATCGCTCCCTGTGGCACGACCGTGTCGGGATTGACGAGGGCGAAGTGCTCCCCGCGCGCCGCGCGCAGGCCCAGGTTGACCCCGCCCGCAAACCCGAGGTTGCGCGGCGAGGTCACGAGCCGCACCCAGGGGAAATCCCGGCGCACCACGTCCGCTGAGTGATCGGGCGACGCATTGTCCACCACCACGACCTCGAGCCGGCCGGCCCGGACGTCCGGCTCCAGCGAGGCCAGGCACGCGCCGATCACATCGGCGCTGCGGTAGGCGATGACGATCGCGCTGGCGAGCGGCCCGTCCGGCGCCGGCGATGCGCTCACGAGACGATGGCTCCCGCCGGGCCCGGATCGCCGCGCCAGCAGATCCGCAGCACCCGCCACCATGGATTCGGTCGCCGCTCCCGCGAGGCCAGGGAGGCCAGCCAGCGCGCCACCCCGCGGGCCGCCGAGCCGCCCGCCATCAGGAGCCGCACCAGCGCCATGCTCCCGGGCCGATGCCGCTCGTAGTAGAGGTACAGACTCCGGTAGTAGTGAACCGTCGCTTCGGGATTTCGGGAGCGGCTCGCGCCGACGTGATGCACGACGCGCGATTCCGGAACCTGATGGATCTCGTAGCCCGCATCACGCACCCGGTGGCACCAGTCCGTGTCCTCGGAGTACATGAAGAAGGCTTCGTCGAAAAGGCCGACGCTCCGCAGCACCTCGGCCGGCGTCGCGATGCACGCCCCCGAGAGCCAGTCCACGCGCCGGGGTCCCGTGTCCTCCTCGAATGCATCGAGATAGCCGCGCATGAACGGGCCCAGGCCCGCGGCCGCCCGGCGCAGCAGGCGCCGCATGAATCTCGTCCCGGCCAGACGCCTGAGGCCGAGGAAGTGGCCCAGCAGCCTCGCGGCGGTGGGAAAGGCCTGCGCGGAGGGCTGCACCCGGCCATCCGGATGGAGCAGCAGCGGGCCGACGGCCCCGACCGCCGCGTGCTCCTCGAGGTACGCGCACAGCTTCTCCAGGCTGTCGCCCGCCACCTCGCAGTCGCTGTTGAGCCAGACGATCCACTTACCTTCCGCACGGGCGGTGCCCAGATTCGTCGCCCGGCCGAAACCGAGGTTCTCGCCGGCCTCGATCAGCACGGTGCCGGGATGCCGGCGCTTCACCATTTCCACGCTGCCGTCGTCCGAGCCGTTGTCCACGACGATGACCTGCAGGGAGCGCTTGCCGACCCCGGCGCGAAGGCTCGCGAGGCAGCGATCGAGCATGTCGCGGGTGTTGTAGCTCACGATGACGGTCGAGACGCACGCACTCATGGCTGTCCGGGATCCCCGCTGCCCTTCCGCGCCTCCCGGCGCAGGTCCCAGAGCTTCAAATTCCGCACGAGCCGGTAGCAGCCCATCAGCGCGGCCAGCACGAGCCCGTGCATGCCGTCGAGGAACCCGCGCTGGACGAAGTACTTGTAGCCGCCATAGAGGACGGGTTCCACGGTGACTCGCAGCACCCCCGACCGGGCTCCGTGCCGATGCATCTCCTGCGCCTCGAGCGTGGTGTAGCGGCTCATCTTCTCGACCCACTCCGTGATCGAGTGATGCGCGAAGTGGAGAAACGGCGACCGCAGCGTCCCGAGCGTGCCCTCGACCACGGGCCGTTCGTGCACGTCGCCCTGCCAGCGCACCGTTCCCTTGCGGTACAGCCGGATGTGATACTGCGGATACCAGCCGCCGTGGCGTATCCAGCGCCCGAACATCAGGTCGAGGCGGGGCATTCGATAGGCCGTGTGGCGCCCGGATGCAATGGCACCGAGAACTTCCTCTCCCAGTCCATCCGAAGCCGCTTCGTCCGCATCGACCCAGAGGACCCAGTCGCCGGAGGCCTGGGTCTCGGCCCAGGTCCGCTGCGCCGCATATCCCTCGAAGGGTCGCACGTACACCCTGTCGCTGAAGCGTCGGGCGACGTCCGCGGTTCCGTCCCGGGTGCGATCGTCCACCACGACGACGAGCTCGTCGGCCCAGGAGAGGCTGCCGAGACATCGAGCCAGCCGTCGTTCCTCGTCACGGGCAATGACCGTCACCGTCAGGCTCACGCCGAACCCCCGGACTCGTCCACGACACCACCTGGCCAGGCGAACCGCCACCGGGCCGGCCGGTGGATCGGGAGCGCCATCCCCCACGGCGAGGCCATGGGAACACCGGGCCGACCTGTGCCCCTGGGAAGCCGGCAGGCCCGGCAGGGTGGATCGTAGAGGAGATGGCCGCCGAGCTCCACGCTTCAGCCGTTCGCCGGGGCGAGCACCGCCACGCATTCGATGTGCGGCGTGTGCGGGAACATGTCGAAAGGCGTCGTCTCGAGGAGGCGGTAACCCCGGGCCTCGAAGTCCCTGACGTCGCGGGCGAGCGTCGCCGGGTTGCACGACACGTAGACGATGCGGCGCGGGGCGAGTTCGGCGACGCGGAACACCACGCGCGGGTGCAGGCCCGCGCGCGGCGGGTCGACGACGACCACGCTCGCGGGCGGCCGGTCGGGGCGTTCGCCGCGCGCCCACTGACGCATGATCGGACGCGCCTCACCCTCGACGAACGTCGCGTTGCCGATGCCGTTGCGCTGCGCGTTGCGGCGCGCGCTGGCGACGGCCTCGGGAACGCTTTCGACGCCCATGGCCCGCGCCGCGCGTCGCGCCAGCAGCAGGGTGAGCGTCCCCGTGCCGCAATAGAGGTCGAGCACCGTTTCTTCGGCCCCGAGGGCCGCGGCCTCGACCGCGGCGCCGTAGAGCGCTTCGGCCTGATCGCTGTTGGTTTGCAGGAATGCATTCGGCCCCGCCTCGAACTCGAGGCCGCCGAGACGCTCGAGCAGCATGCCGTCGCCGGTCAGGGCGCGGTGCGACTCGCCGAACGCCACGTTGGCGCGGGAGCGGTTGATGCCGATCGTCACCGTGCGGATTTCGTCCGAGAGCGCGGCGATCGCGTGCGCCCACTCGCCGACCGCGGGCACGTCCTCCGACGCGGCGATCAGGTGCACGCCGCACTGCGCGGTGTGGGGCAGGTGGCGCACGGTGAGGAAGCGCACCACGCCCTGGTGCGTGCGCGGGTGATACGCGCGCCAGCGTCGCTCGAGCGCGAACGCCTGCGTGACGCGCACGATGTCCATCGTGAGCGCGCTCGGCAGCATGCAGCCGTGCACGCGGAAGACGCGCTCGAAGTGGCCGCGCTCGTGAAGGCCGAGCGCCGGCGCGCCGTCGGACTCCGGATGGAAAGAGAACTCCATCTTGTTGCGGTAGTGAAAGCGCGCGGGCGCGGGGCGAATCGCGTGCACGCGCGGAGCGCGCTGGCCGCCGAGCCGCTCGAGCGTCTCCACGACCTGGCGCTGCTTCAGGACGAGCTGGGCGCCGTAGTCGAGGTCCTGGAACCGGCAGCCGCCGCAGCGGGCGACGTGCGGGCAGGGGGCGTCGACGCGACCGGGTGCGCCGCCCTCGAGCGATTCCAGCGCCGCCTCGACGAACCCCCGCCGGGTTTTTCTGACCCGCGCCGTCAACCGGTCACCGGGGAGCCCCCGGTCGACGAACACGACCCGGCCGTCGACCCTGGCCAGCGCCTTTCCGCCGGGCGCGATGTCCAGAATCTCGAGGTTTAACAGGTCGTTGACCTTCATGGCGCCCGTGACCGATCTGACCGAATGACGCGAGGTTCCTGGAACCGGTGCGGGCCCTGCGTGGTTCTTCATGAGTGCACCGGCGATTTGAACGGCTGGCGAAGCTAGCACAGGGGGAAATGTGATGCGACAGATCGGACCGCGATGGAGATGGCTGGCGGGCGCCGGTGCGCTGCTGGTCGCCGCCATCGGGATCGGCGCGGCGGTGCGCACCGCCGCAGCGGCCGAAAAGGAGGGCGCCTGGCTGGGGGTCTACACCCAGGACCTCACCAGCGGGCTGCGCGAAGGGCTCGGCTACAACGGCGACGGCGTGCTCGTGAGCGGCGTCGTCGACGGCAGTCCGGCGGACGATGCAGGAATCCGCAAGGGCGACGTGCTGATCCGCTTCAACAACCGGCAGATCGACGACGCCGGTGATCTCGTGAATCTGGTGCGCGCCGCCCGGGTCGGCCAGCGCGTGGCGATTCTCGCCGACCGCGACGGCGTCCGGCGCACCTTCAACGTGACGCTGGCGGCGCGCTCCGGGGACGCGCTCGCGCCGCGCGCCGAGCGCTGGACGTGGCGCAGCGACGACGATCATGGCGATGACGAGAACGGTGACGACGATCACGACGACGTGAAGGTCTTCGACAACGGCCGCGTGCGGATCGAAAAGAACGGCGACGGCGACACCAGGATCTACCGCTTCAAGGGTGGCGACGAAGGCCCGCACGCCTTCCGCTTCGACGACGACGGCGACGTCACGATCCCCGAGCTCCACGAGCTGGAAGGCCTCAAGGACCTCGAAGGGCTGAAGGGCCTCCGGGTGCTGGGCGGCCAGGGGCGGCTCGGCGTGCAGATCCAGGATCTGAACGGCGACCTGGGGTCGTACTTCGAGACGGACAAGGGCGCGCTGGTCACGCGCGTGGTCGAGGGTTCTGCGGCGGACAAGGCCGGGATGAAGGCCGGCGACGTGATCACCCGCTTCGACGGCAAATCGATCGACGATACGGACGATCTCATGGCCGCGGTGCGTGCCGCCGACGAGGGCGATGTGGACGTGACGGTGATCCGCAAGGGTCGGACGCAGACGCTGCATCCGACCCTGGCGCGCGCGCCGGGCGTTCACGCCTGGTCATGGAGCGGCGATCGCACGCCTGAACAGATTCGCGAGCTGGCCGACCGCGCCCGCGCGCACGCCGATCGCGCCCGCGTGCAGGCCGACCGGATGCGCCAGCGCTCGGAGCGCCTGCGCAACCGCGACGACGAGCAGCAGCTGCGCCGCGAGATGGAACGGTTGAAGGAAGAGATGCGTGAGCTGGGACGCCGGCTCGATCGAATGCAGGACGAGGACGGGGACTGAGGGGACCCCGCCCGGAGTCGCCGTCGCCCCGTGCGGGGGCGTCGATCCGACCCGTTCAACACTTCAGGTGCCAGCATGGGGCGATGAACGAACGGGAAGGTGCAGCGCGACGCCCTCTGGGGCGGCGGCAAGACGAGCGCCCGGCCGTGCATGGCGGCCGGGCCTCGTCATTTCCCGTCCGGCGGCGCGGGTTGCACCGCGCTCGGGCCGCCGCGTAACGTCGCGCGCTCATGTCCTCGTTCGATCCGCGCTTCCGCCACTGTCCGCGTTGCGCCACCGTGCTCGAGCCGCGTGACGATCACGGCACGCTGCGCCAGGTGTGCCCGGCGTGCGGCTACGTCCACTACCGGAACCCCGCCCCCGCCGCCGGCGTCATCCTGCCGAACGGGGGCGAGGTGCTGCTGGTGCGGCGCAAATTCGCGCCGCGCCCCGGCGCCTGGTGCCTGCCCGCCGGGTTCATCGAATACGGCGAGACCCCCGAGGCCTGCGCGGTCCGCGAGCTGCAGGAAGAGACCGGCCTCGAGGCCGAACTCACCGGGTTGTTCGGCGTCTTCGCCGGGCTCGACGATCCGCGCGTGCGTGCGGTGCTGATCCTCTATACCGCCCGCCGCGTGGGAGGCGAGCTCGTCGCCGGCGACGACGCGACCGATGCACGCTGGTTCACGCTCGACCGGCTGCCCGACGAGATCGCCTTCGAGGCGCACCGCCGGGCGCTCGCGCGCTTCCGCGACGCCCGCGACTGACGGCTGCACCCCGCGCGCAGCGGCGGGTCGGAAGAGCGGCGCGGACCCGCAGTCGTCTGCGTGCCGCGCACGACCTCAGGCTGCAGCCTGCAGCCGCTCCTCCGTGGCCGCGCGGCGCACCGCCGGCTCGCGGCTGCCGAGCGCCATGCCCAGCACCGCGCCCGTGAGGGTCGCGCGGTCGAGGTCGATGTCGTCGAAGATGTCGCCGTTCTGCTTGTTGCTGAGGTTCAGCACGCCGAACATGCGGCCGTTGTAGACGAGCGGCACGCTGATGTACGAGTCGGAGTTGTAGGCGTCCTGATCGGTGTGGAAGGAGCCCCCTTCGTTTTCGCGGCCGCGGATGAACAGCGGCCGGCGGTGTCGCGCGACCCACCCGGCGATGCCGTCGCCGAGCCGCACGCGCACGTTGCGCGCGATGTCGGGCTCGATACCACGGAACGCCGCGATGCGCAGCGAATCGGACGGCGCGTCGAAGATCATCAGGCTGCAGCGTTCGACGCCGAAATTCTCGCAGTACCAGGTCAGCAGTGTCGCCGCGAAATCTTCGCGCCGATGTTCCTGCGACAAGACCTGAAAGACCTCGCGCATGAACTGCACCGTACGCTGCGATTCTTCGAGCGCCGCGAACGTCAGCGGATCGACGTCGGACAGCTGCGGCGGCGCCGCCTCGGCCCGCCGACCCTGCAGCAGCGACGTCTTGAGGCGCGCGATCTCCATCCGCCCGGTGGTCACGCGTTCCGACAGCGTGTCGCGCTCGGTGGACAGGCTGTCGCAGCGCTCTTCCAGAGCGTGCTTCTCCGCCTCCAGCGCCGCCATGTGCTGCTGCAGGGTCTCGACGCGCTCATGGAGCTCCGACACGGTCTCGCGCAGATGCGCCTCGCCGGCGCCGCCCGGGGTCTCGCCCGCGGCCCGCAGGTGCTGGGTCAGGGCCAGCGACGCCATGCTGCGCACCGGGATCAGGTCGCCGATGTCGCCCGAAGGAAACGCGCCCTTCTCCATGCTCGTGAGCACCAGCAGCGCGATCACCTGGTCCCGGTCGTTGAGCGGCATGCACACGCACGACCTCCAGTGGGGCATGGCCGCGAGGGGCGCGAGCCGGTCACGATCGGCCGGCGCGGCCTCATAGATCGGGGAGGTCTGGATCAGCGTGGCCAGCAGGCCGCGGTTGCCGGACCTGTTGAAAAACGCACTCGGTCGGAAGAACTTTCGCACGAGCCGGGCCGGCAGCAGGTCGACACCGAGGTCCACGGCATTCTGCACGAGTCCACGGCGGTCCCGCTGGCAGACGGTCGTCAGGGCGTCGCTCGAGGCGTCGTAGAACGCCAGCGAAGCGCGCCAATCGGGGCGCGCCGCTTGGAGATAACCGAGGAACTCCGACACCACCTCGTCGGCACCATTGGATTCTGCAAGGCGATTGGAAATGTCCCGAAGCTGGATCCTGGCCACGTGAGCGTCTCCCCCTTTGAGCGTTGCGAAACGAAAGTCCACGCGGAGCATGGCAAGCCGTGTGCCCCGCTGTTACATTCGCGCAGCGGGTCGCGCGCCGCCTTGCCGGCCCGCACACGCCGAACGCCGAGGGACGATTCATGAAAGACCTGCTCGCCGACCGCCCGATTCTCAGGATGACGTCCGCTCTCGGGGAAGTGATCACGGCGGCCCGAACGCGGGAGGCCGAGGGCCGCCGCGTGCACCACCTGGAGCGTGGCGAGCCCGACTTCGCCACGCCGCCGCACATCGTCGAGGCGCTCGCGCACGCCGCGCGCAACGGCGAGACGCACTATCCCGACGGGCGCGGCAACACGAACCTGCGGCGCGCACTGGTCGAAAAGCTCGGCCGCGAAAACGGCATCGCCTGCGAGCCGGATGACGTCGTCGTGACCATCGGCGGCACGCACGCGCTGTTCCTCGCGTTCCAGGGGTTGCTCGGCGGCGGCGACGAGCTGCTCGTGCTGTCGCCCTACTGGATGGCGATTCCGAAGCTGGTCGGGTTCGTCGACGGCGCGACCTGGCGCCCGTTGCCCGCCTACCTCGATCTGCAGGCGGGCACGCTCACGCCCGCTGCGTTCACGGAGCGGCTGCGCGGGGCGCTCACGCCGCGCACGCGCGGCATCTATCTGAACTCGCCGAACAACCCGAGCGGCGCCGTGCTGGCGCGCGAGCAACTCGCGGCGATCGCCGACGTCGCCCGGGAACGCGACCTGTTCGTCGTGAGCGACGAAGCGTACGAACACATCCTGTTCGGCGAAGCGAAGCATGTGAGCATGGCCTCGCTGCCCGGAATGGCCGAACGCACGGTGACCGTGTACACGTTCTCGAAGACGTACGCGATGACCGGCTGGCGTCTCGGCTACGTCGTATCGCCGCCGTCCATGCGCCGGGCGATGGGTCCGCTGCTCTCGTTCTACACCACGCACGGCGTCTTTCCCGCCGTGCAGAGCGCCGGCGCCGCGGCCATCACCGGCTCGCAGGACGCGGTGGAGAGGATGCGCGCCGCGTACGAACGGCGGCGCGACCTGCTGCTCGAAGGGCTCGCGGGCGTGGACGCGGTGCGGGTGCCGGCGCCGCAGGGCGCCTTCTACGCGTTCGCGAACGTGAAGGGCGCGAAGGCGGGGCGCGACGTCTGGGACCTGGTGCGCGAGTGGCTGGAACTCGGCATCGCGGTGCTGCCCGGGACGGCGTTCGGCGAGGCATACGGCGACTGGGTGCGCATGTCGCTCGCCTCGAGCGACGCGGACATCGAAGCCGCTGCACGCATTCTCAGGAACCGCTATGCCGGCGCGGCGGCGGGCGGCGCCACGCAGGCGTGAAAGGAGCGGCGCCCGTATGAAGCATTGCCCCGAGTGCTACGAGGTCTATGAGGACGACATCGCCGCGTGTCCGCGCTGCCGCGAAGTGCTGGCCCCGGGGCCCGCGCCCGAGTCGGGCCCGACCGTCGTCCATCGCGTCCCCGACGCGGCTGCCGGCGCGCTGCTGTGCGGGATGCTCGAGCACCACGGCGTGCATGCCATGCTGCGCAGCGCGACGCTGCCGGCGTACGGCTCGGTGCCGCGCGACTGGTCGACGACCGCCTGGGGGGAAATCCTCACGCCGGCCGTAGAAGCCGAGGCGGCGCGGGCATTGATCGCCGACTACCTGTCCGAGCTCGAGCGCGGTGGCCGCGTGCGTGACGAGGACGTCGAGGACTCCGGCTGCGGGGAGTGAACCGGCCGCCTCCCGGGAACGCCGGCGTCAGCGCCGGCGGCTACGGGCCGACTGGTGCGCATCGATCCCGTTCGAATCCGCCGCTTCGTCGTCCTCGTCCTCTTCGATCTCGATGACGAATCCGTCCGCGAGGCGCGACGGCATGATCACCCGGTGCAGCGCGATCTCGAAGACATCGTCCATCGTTTCGACGGGAATCAGTTCGAGTCGCTCGCGCACGTCGGCTGGAACGTCGTCGAGGTCCTTCTCATTGATCGCGGGATAGATCATCGCCCGGAACCCGGCGCGATACGCGGCCAGGGCCTTCTCGCGCATGCCACCCACCTGCAGCACCTTGCCGCGCAGGCTGACCTCGCCCGTCATCGCGATGTCGTGGCGGATCGGACGGTCGCTGAGCACCGACGCGATCACCAGCCCCACGGTGATGCCCGCGGACGGCCCGTCCTTGGGAACCCCCCCGGCGGGGAAGTGCACGTGGATGTCGTAGCTGGAGAACGCGTCCGCGTCGATTTCGAGCAGCTGCGCGCGCGAACGCACGTAAGAGTGGGCGGCCTGCACCGACTCCTTCATGACCTCGCCGAGTTGTCCGGTCGTGACCACGCGCCCGCCACCCGGCATCTTGAGCGCTTCGACGACGAGGATCTCGCCGCCGGCGGGTGTCCACGCGAGCCCGACCGCGACGCCGACCTCGTCCTCCTTGCCGACGACCTCGGGCGTATAGATCCGGTGCCCGAGATACGGCTCGAGCTTCTCGGCCGTGATGCGGTGGCGCTTCCGCTCGCCGGTGGCGCGGGCGCGCGCGACCTTGCGGCACACGCCGGCGAGGTTGCGCGCGAGGCCGCGCACGCCGGCTTCAAGCGTGTAGTAACGCACGATCGCGCGCAGGGCGTCGTCACTCAGCTGCACGTCGCGCGCGAGCAGGCCGTGTTCCTGAAGCTGCCGCGGCAGGAGGAAGCGGCGCGCGATCTCGAGTTTTTCGTCTTCGCTGTAGCCGGGGATCTCGATCACCTCGAGCCGCTCGGCCAGCACGTCGGGGACGAGGTCCAGGTTGTACGCGCACAGCAGAAACACGGCGCCCGACAGATCGAGCGGGATGCCGAGGTAGTGATCGGTGAACTGCGCGCTGTTCTCCGGGTCGAGCAGGTCGAGCAGCACCTCGACCACGCCGAGACCGCCCTCACCGACCAGCCGGTCGACACCGTCGATCATCAGCACCGGGTTGCTGACCCCGGCTTCGCGGATGGCCCGCACCAGCGCACCGGGCTGCGCGCCGGGAATGGACCGGCTCTCGCCGACCAGCTCGCCGGCGTCGCTCGTTCCGGAGACGCCGATGCGCACGAACGGCCGGTGGAGGGCCTTCGCCACGGTGGCGGCGAGCGACGACTTGCCCGTGCCGGGCGGGCCGACGAGGCACACCGCGGGGCCGGGCAGATCGGGCTTCAACTGGCGCACGGCGAGGTACTCGAGGATCCGCTCCTTGGCCTTGGCGAGGCCGAGGTGGTCCTTGAAGAGCACCTTCTCGACGCCCTTGAGGTTGGCGTCGTCGGGCGCCGGGTGCTCCCACGGCAGCGACCACAGCCAGTGCAGGTAGGTGCGCACCGAGCCCGCTTCGGGGGACCCCGAGGGCAGCCTGCGCAGGCGGTCCATCTCGCGCTTCACGCGGCGCGTGACCTCGGGCGGCAGTGGCCGGACGGGGCGCGGCCGGGTGCGTGACGGCTCCTCGGTTCCGGTGGGGAACGCGGGCGCGATCACGCTCCGGGCGCGTACGGGGCGCGCCGGTCTGCGTTCGGAGGGCTTACGTGACCGCTGCGAGCGAGCCATGCCCTTCTCCCTTCGGAAGCATCGGTGGCTGGAAAACCGGAACGTCGGGCCGGTGCGGGGCGGTGTCACCCGGGGGGCTCCGACATCTATTGCGATTAGCAAATGCCCGGCCGGGAGCGGGAGAAGTGCACGGGGACGCGGCCCGCTCGCCCAACTGGTTGTTGCACAGCACATTGCCGGACGGGCCTCGACCGACTCCGCGACAGCAGGCGGCGGGAGCGGTAAGCGGCTGGGCGGGGGCGCCTTGCGTGTGCGCGCGAGCGTGCCGCCGGCTCGGCCGACATCGGGCGCGGCGCAATCCTCCGTGCGAAATCACCCACAGGGGGGCCGGATGGCGGGGGCGGGGCCCCTGCGTGGAGGAAGGCCGAGCGCCCTCTCGCGGGGACGGGGGCGCTACGCGAGGCCGGCGAGGCGGATGCACGAAGGGCCCGGCCGCACCGCGACCGGGCCCCGCGAGACTGTCTGAATCGAACTAGCGGTACAGCGCCTTCATGCGGCCCCAGCTGGTGGTCGTGGTCGGCGTTGCGCCACCGCACACGTCGTTGAACGTCTCACCGACCGTGACGTTGTCGACGTTGACGAAGTCGACACCGCTTGACTGCCGGAACGCGTACTCATCGATGAGGTCGCCGATGGCCACCGCGTTCGTGCTCGAGATGCTCGGGCTCGCCTCGCTCACCGGGTCGATCCACAGCGTCGAGGTTCCCGTGGCCGCGTCATACTTGCAGACGAGGTTGTACACCTGTCCGAAGTTGAGCGCCGTCGGCCAGGGCACGGTCACGGTGCCGGATGACGTGGCTGCGATTCCGAAGGTGAAGGTCGTCAGGGCGGGCTCGCTCGTCAGGTAGATGCGGCCCGGGTAGATGAAGTCCGCAGAAGAGCGGAAGTGCGCGATGTAGGTCCCGCCGCCGCTCGGAGCGTTGCCGGTGACCGTCGCCTGGAAGCAGACGTAGGTCACGTCCGTGGCGGTGCGAGCCGCGAACGCGCGGTTCACGTCGCCGTCGTTGAGGCCGCCGCCCGAGTTCACGAGGTCGAGGACCATTTCACCGCTCACGATGTAGGGACCATCGCCGCCGCTGTGGCGCACCCACAGGCCGCCACTCGCCACGGTGACGTCGCCATCGGGATACGAAAACGAGTCGTTGAGCAGCTGCGCGCCGAAGGCCGGAGCGGCCAGCGCCAGGGCGGTGAGAGCAAAAACCGCAATCGTAGCTTTCTTCATCTTTTCCATCTCCTCGTGAGGTTGCAGTGCTGCGGTGCGTGAGGCGATTGCGGGTCCCGCCCGCCGGCCACCCCGGGAACGATGGACGCCCGACCGCGCGTCCCGTGATCACCAACCATGCAGCGGCGCTCGACTGCCGCGGCAAAACAAAGTCGCATTGCTGCAATGCCGGCGGGCCCAGATCCACCCGGCATCCACGGACGGTCCCGAAACAGAGAGAGCCCGGGGGAAGCACGAACTTCCACCGGGCTTCTGGGTGCGATCCGGGGGGGTCCGAGCAGGCCCTGTCGATCCATGAAATCCATGGAAAGCATAGGCCGGTGGCCGCCATAACTTCAAGTGAGATTGTCACTACGACCGTGTTTCAGGCGGTGAACGAAGGTCGCACCCGGTCTCTGAAATCCGGCATGGAGACGGGCCGCCGGGGCGCGGATACCCGGGGCCGAACGGGAGCGGGGGCGGTGGCGGCGCCGTTGTCGCCCGCAACGTGCTGTTCTCGAAGGGAGTTACGTCGGCGAACCCTGGTGGGGATCAGGCACGCTTCGCCGCCGCCTGCCTGGCCTTGAGGTCCGCCCTCAGCCAGGTCATGACCGCATTCAGCAGCAGGAACACGGCGAATGCCCGTGCGAGCAGGGTTTGCGGCAGCCCCTGAACGAACCACGAGGCGAGCGGGCCGCCCACCAGCGCCCCGATCGCCAGCATCGGAACCAGGCCCTTCGCCACGTTCCCGTGGCGCGCGTGCTCGATCGCTCCGGCCGGCGCCGTGACCAGGATGACCGCCAGCGAGGTGCCCTGAGCGAGTTGCTGGGTCATGCCGAGGACGAGCGTGAACACCGGCACGGAGACGATTCCACCCCCGACACCCATGAAGCCCGAGACGAGACCCACGAGCGCCCCCACGCCGAGATCGAACGCGATCGATGCCGGGCCCGGAGCGACGTGCGAAGCCGCCGCCGCCGCCGCGGGCGCCTTGAACAGCAGCCGCAGCGCGACGATGAACAGGAACACCGCGAACACCTTGGCGAGGCCGAACGGTGAGAACCGCGTGGTCAGCCGTGCGCCGAGGCGTGCCGTGAAGATGCTGGCGACCGCGACGAACAGCGCCGTCCACCAGGTGACGTTGCCGTGGGAGGCGTACACCGTCACCGAGACGAGCGCCGTGGCGCCAATGACCGCAAGCGAGGTGCCGTGTGCGCGATGCTGGGTGAGCTTGAAGAGGCCGGTCATGATCGGGATCAGAACGATCCCGCCGCCCACACCGAAGAGCCCGCCGGCAATGCCGGTGCCCAGCCCCGCGAGCAGGGCGAGCAGGCGTTGCGACCCCGTCATCGGGGCGTCAGTCGTTGGAGGCGGTAGTCGTGGCCGAGATGCGCTTCAGCATGCGGCGCACGTCCGCGAAACGCGTCGCCGCCGTGGGGGCGTTCAGCACGACCGCGATCACGTCGCGATCGTCCTTGCGGACCCACGTCGCGAAGCAGTAGCCGGCCTGCGAGATGTACCCGGTCTTGCCGCCGCGCACCTCGTACTGGCTGTAGAGCAGGCGGTTCGTGTTCGGGATGTAGTGTGCGCGCCGGCGCGTGCGGAAGTCGTAGGAGCGCGTCTGGCAGATGTGACGGATGGTGGACTGGTTGCAGGCCGCCTGCAGCATGTGCGCTACGTCCGTCGCAGTCGAGACGTTGCGCGCGTCCAGGCCGGTGACCTCGACGAAGCGCGAATGCGTGAGCCCGATCTCGAGCGCCTTGGTGTTCATGCGGGCGAGGAAGTCTTCGTGCGACAGCCCCGACTCGCGCGCCAGGATGCGGGCGGCCACGTTGTCGGAGCACATGAGCGCCATGTGCAGGATGTCGCCGAGCTTCACGCTCTCGCGGCGCAGGAGCTGGGTGCGGCCGCCGCCATAGAGATCTTCGCGCGTAACCACGACCTGCCGGTCGAGTCCCGGATTCTGCTCGAGGAACACCATCGCGGTCATCAGCTTCGTGATGCTGGCAATGGGAACCGAGCGGTCGGCGTTCTTCTCGAACAGCACCTCGCCGCTGACCGGATCGAACAGGAACGCATGGCGCGAGTACACGCCGTCCTTGGGCAGGGCTCTCCGGCGCCTGCGCGAGGTCGACGCGGCCAGCAGCGGGCCCGACTGCGTCTGGATCGTAGGGGCGCCACCCCCCGTCACGGACGCCGGGGCCGGATCGGCCGCGGCGAGCACGGGGAGGAGGAAAAGGGACAGAATCGTTCCGGTGCGGCAGAGCGCCAATGACTGCATTCGATGTCTCCCGGGCGCCCTCGATGAGGGCGAAGGCCAAACCTTCCTTGGTTTCGGCAGCGATGGGGTCGGTACTTTAGGCCGCAGCCCGCGTGCAGGTCAACGCCGGAATCCCGGGGCGGGATCCCCGGCCACGGCATCTGCCTGATCGCCTCAAAATACGGGCGGCCGCGCACTTCGCGCGGCCGCCTGGCTTTGCCCCCCTCCACCCGGCCGTTCACGCAACGCGCCGGGCGTGGCCCCTATCGTTTTTCCGTGCTAGTGGAGGGCAAAAGATCGGTGTGCGGAGGGCGTGGCCTCCGCGATCGGTCTCCAGTCGTCGAAGCGGCAGAAGCCGTCGATGTTCAGATTCCAGAGCGAGTCGATGTACGGACCCAGCCCACCGGCGTGCAGCGCCAGCACCATCGTCGCCCCGCGGCGCCGGTTGATGGCGTGCACCGCGGCTTCGTCGAGCCCGGCGCCGTGAACGAGGTCGACCAGAACCGTGTGCGGGCGGCGCGCGAGCAGCCGTGACGCGTCCTCCGGACAGCAGGCCGCGGCCGCCGGAATGCCGTGCGATGCGAGCGATTCGAGCATCGGCGCGAACATTTCGGGCGCCGCGCTGAGCAGGAGAACGTCGTAGTGCCGCAGGCTCATGCCGCACCGTCCTGGTGGACGCGATCGAGCACGAGCCGTGCCTTGTCGAGGCAGTCGAAGAGCGGCAGCAGGAATCGGCCGGAGGCCGTCAGCGCGTCGAGGTCGGCGTCGCTGCCGCTGATCAGGCGGCCACCCCAGCGCGATTCGAGCGGCGTCGTGGCGCCCGCCTTGTGCGTTACGAACACGAGCAGCTGGCGCTGGGTTCGCACCGACAGCGCTTCCACCTGGTCGAGAAAGAGCGTTCCGCGCGCGGCGGCCATGAGAGACGGATCCGAGGAGTCGAACGAATCCGTCATCCAGGCGGTCAACGCCCGGGCGAGCCGCGGCTCCTCGGACGCGCAGTTCACGCCGACGAAAGAGCCCGAGCGAAGGAGGCTCTCGGCATGGACCGCAAGCGCCGCCGAGCGGCGATCGTCAGCGGACCCGCCCAGAATCAGCACGTGGGTGAGCGCGTTCCGCTGAAAGGGAAGCAGGCGCGCGGTCGGCCTCGTGGCCGAGCGTCGCTGGGCCGGCAGCGTGCCGATCCGCGCGCGCATCACTACCGGATTCCCCAGCGCAGATCGCCAGGCGCGAGCATCGCGAACCCGGACGGCATCTGCAGCGGCGACGCCGGCATCCAGGCGAGCCGGCCCCACATCATGGCCAGTTCCAGGAAGCTGAATCCGGGGCGGGAGATGGTGGTCAGGGGTGAAGACGGGACGCCAGGGCCTTCCGAGCTGCTGATCTGATGGGAAGCGTTGGCGTCGGGCTCGAGGGAACTCTGTGCCAGTGCGCAGGGCGCCGCCAGGGCGGACAGTGCAGCGGTCATGAGAACGGCCATTAGCAATCTCGAAAGCATGGACTTCCTCCGTGACGGCTCGCTTCCCAGGGGCGGGAACTGCAGTCAGAGAGGGCCAGATCCATGCCACGAACGGCGCTCTGGAAATCATCGCGCAACTCATTGCAAAAGAAGATGCTTAGACGGTGGGAGGAAGTGCCTGCGTGGGAGGGAGTTTCGCAGACATCTGCGAAGCGTGCAACGCTGCAACTGCATAACCCATTCAATTGCAATAATTGTGCGCCGATTCGCGACTAGCGGCGACTTCGCTGTTTTTCGCGAGCGCTTTCCAGCTGGTACTTTCTGATCTTGTAACGCATTGACTGCTCGGTGAGTCCCAGCTCGCGTGCCGCACGGCTCTGATTGCCGTTTGCACGATCCAGCGCTTCTCGGATGAGCTTCCTTTCGAGCTCCCCCACCATGTCACCGAGATGCCGGCCGCCACGAAGCCGCACGGTGCCGGCGCGATCCTCAAGGTCACGGGGAAGTGGTTTCGGGTGGCAGGGTCTTGCCGGGCGTCATCGAGAGGACCCGTTCGACGTAGTTCTGAAGCTCCCGAACGTTGCCGGGCCAGTCGCTTCGCAGCAGGGCCGCCACAAACTCCGGGGACATTTCGGGAACCGGCCGTTCCTGCGCGGCAGCGAGATCCTTCAGGAACCGTGCTGCCAGCGGCTGGATGTCCGCCTTGCGCTCGCGCAGTGGCGGGATCTCGATCGGAATCACGGCGAGGCGGTAGTAGAGGTCCTCGCGGAACCGGCCCTCGCGGATCCGCGCATGGAGGTCCTGGTTTGTGGCGGCGATCACGCGCACGTCCACGGGCACCGGTTTGCCGCCGCCCACCGGCACCACTTCGCACTTCGTGCTCGGCGAGCTCAACACCGAGAGCAAAGCGACCTGTTGGGCCATCGGCATCTCGCCGATCTCGTCGAGGAACAGCGTGCCGCCGTTCGCTTCGACAAAGCGGCCGGGCCGCGCCTTCACGTCGGTCGCGACGTTGGGGAGGATTCCGAACAGTTCGGACGCGAGCAGCGACTCCGTGATCGCACCGCAGTTGAGCATGACGAACGGCTGCAGCCGGCGCTTGCTGCGGTAGTGCAGGGTGCGGGCAACCAGTTCTTTCCCGGTGCCCATTTCACCGGTGATCAGAACGCGCGCGTCGTTCGACGCCGCCTGCTCCACCTCTGCGATGACGCGACGCATCTGAGTACTCACGCCGACGAGAACGTCCATCTGATGCCGCTCGCCGACCTGGCGTCGCAGGGCGAGGTTCTCGTCGACCAGCCGCTCGTTGGCGATTGAGGATCTCCACATGGTCCCGGCTGCGCTCGATAGCGATGGCCATGAGATGGGAAAGGCCCTCGAGCAGGCTCTGGTCCTGCTCGCTGAAAGCGCCCGTTCGGCTGCGAATCGTCGAGGTAGATCGCACCGATCACGCGACCGCCCAGGTGCACGGGAACGCAGACGATCGAGCGCAGCCCGAGATTTCGAATGCTCGGCGAGCTCAAGCCGGGGTCGGTGGCCGCATCGCCCGTGATCAGCCCAACGCCGCTCTCCGTGACTCGCTTCACGACTTGACGGGAGTAGTTCAGCACTTCCTTCCTGTCGGCGGCGTCGAGCGCCCCAATCTCCGCAACCGGGATCAACCGGTTGCTCTCGCGATCGATGATCAGCAGCGCGCCGCGCTCGGCGCCCAGCTGCTGTGCGACCATGCGCATGGCCCGCTGCGCCACCTCGCCGCGGCTCCGAGAACGAGGCCAGCATGGCGCCGACCTGTTCGATGAGTCGGTGCTCATCGTCTGAGTCGTTCCGCGCCGCAGTTCCGCTGTCGCCGCAACCATCGAATCTGAGAGTGCCAGCGCCTCGCGCCCGCGAACGGTGATCCCCCAGGCGTTCGAAGATGCGGGCTGCTCCCTCCAGCCACAGCCCGTTCTGCGCAGGCGGCTCCGCCACGTCGACGGCCACGCGCGAGATCTCGCAAGCGGCCCATGCACGATCCCGCGGGGCCGGCAATCGGTCGAAGGCCTTGAACGCGGCATCCGCGGCCCTGATGCAGGTGTCCCTGTCGCCCGCATGTGCCGCGAGGATCGAGCGGAGCATCTCCCGGGCCGCGAGAGCATACGGTGCCTGTTTTGATTTCGGCGTGTGATCGGACGTCTCGAGAGCGGCCCTGGCGCTCGACATGTCGTCACATCTGATCGCTGCAATTCCGGAGAGCGCGACGAGATAGCCATGACCCGCCGAGCCGGTGTTGGTCGAGACCTCGAGCTGTCGGCTCACGATCCGGAATGCCCGTTCGTAGGCTCCCCGCACCATCAGGCACATGGCCATCTCGATGGCGAGCCACTCTCTGTCCGTCGGGCCGGAGGCAGCCTCGGCCTCCCGCACGGCCCGACGAACCGTGGTCAGCGCGCGCTTCGAATGGCCGGTCGCCCGCCAGGCCGTGGCCATGCCCCGGAGCAGCAGAGCGATCCCCATCGGGAAGTACGCCCGGACGAGACGCTTCGCCGCCCTGGAAAGCTCGAGAGCCTTGCGCGGACGGCCGCTGAGAGCGTTCGTGCAGATGATGTTCGCGAGCGCGAACGCCGCCGTCCGGTCCAGGCCACGTTCCATGCTGACGCGGAACGCCTCCTTCTGCGCTTCCAGGCCGGCGCGCCACTCCCCGGCCTCGGTGAGCAGCGACCCGAGGTTGGACAGCTGGTGCTGCAGTGCGACCGCGTCGTCCGCCCCGCGCGCGGTCGCAACAGCTTCACGGGCGATCCGGATGGAATCGTCCCTTCGCCCTTGCAGAAATGCGCAGAGCGAGAGGTTTCCAAGTGCGATGATCTCGAGCCCCGCGTCGCCGCTGCGCCTGGCGATCGCCAGCGCCGACTGAGCCGACTCGATCGCCGCGAGGATCTCGCCACTCTGGAAGAGGCAGGACGACCGATTGAGCGCCACTCCCGCCAGCACCTCGTCGTTTGACGTCTTGCGACCGACGGCTTCGGCCTCTAGGACGGAAGTGAACGACTCACCGATGGCGCGAAGCGTCCTGAACGCAGATGACCGCGCAAGTAGAAGCCTGGCGTGATGAATGGGGGGCGGCTCGGCAGCGAGCGCAGTTTCGACCGTTTTCAGAGCGGCCCGACCGCGGCCCAACCGCTGCTGGGCCCGGGCCAGCAACACCCACCTCTCGAATCTCGCTTCACCCTCCGGTTCCAGCTCCAGCGCCCGCTCGGCCAGCGGAATCACTTCGGCCACGCGCCCGCGCTGAAACATCTCGTGAGCGGCGCGATCGAGCCAGGCGGCGGCTTCCGCCGGACGGCTCTGCGCGGCGAGTTCTGCCGCCGCGACGGCGAGCTTCACGTCGGGCCCGTCCGCGAACACGCGCTCTGCCTCGGCGAGTGCGGGCTCGACCTCGCCGAGCACCCGTAGGTGCTCGAAACGTTCTGCGGGGGAGAGGTCAGGAACCGCCAGCAGCGCGCGATGCAGGCGCACCGCCGCCTCTTCCGGAGTTGCTGCGACGATACGCGCCGCCAGCGCAGGCGGCCGCAGCGCCAGCCGACCGCTCTCGTCGCGGGCCGCGAGCCCGGACGCCAGCAACCCCTCGAGGGTCGCGTGGTCCGCCGCAGGTTCCATCGCGCGCAGGCGCTCCGGCGAAATGGGACGGTTCCAGATCGCCAGCGCGCGGGCGGCGGTGCGTACGCCCTCTGGCAGCGCGTGCACCCTCACGATCAGCGAGTCCTCGAAGCTGCCGACCGTGCGCAGGGCCTCGAGTTGCTTGCGGTCGAGCGCCAGACCGGATTCGGTCTCACGGACCGCACCGGCTTCGGCGGCGTTCCGCAGCAACTCCACGGTCAGTCCGGGATGTCCGGCGGCGCGATTCCACAGGAATTCGACGAGCGCCGGCGGCGGCGTCTCCGCGAGCCGGCTCGCCACGAGTCGCGCCACGCTGTCGCGCTCGAGATCGCGCAGCGGCAGATACTGTGCGGCGCCGCCGCGGATCATCAGTGCTTCGTCTTCCGCCAGCGCCTGCGCGTCCCCGCGGCGGGCCAGCACCCAGAGCGCCGGCGGCGCGTCGGGGTGAAGCATCAGCCGCCGCACGATCGTGCGCGACAGCGCATCCATCTGTTCGGCGTCGTCGAGCAGGAACATCCGCGCACCGGCGCCGCCGCGCATCCAGCCCACCGCCGCGTCCACGAGCCCGGACACTTCGCGTTCGGTGAGGGTCGCATCGGGATCGCTCAGCCGCTCGCGCACGGCGCGGTCGCCTTCGTCGTCCGGCGCGCCGGCCGCGAGCAGCCGCAACACTTCGATCGCCGCCGCACCCTGTGCGGGCGCGCTCGCGCCCGAGCAGTGAATCACCGACCGATCTCGCAACGCGGCGCGGGTGGCCAGCTCGCGCAGCAGGCTGCTCTTGCCCGCGCCGGGTTCGCCGGACAGCAACAGCACGCGCGTCCGGCGGTCGGTCTCGGCGAGGCGTCTCTCGATCAGGCCCAGCTCTCGCTCGCGCCCGACGACGACGGCACTTGCGAGCCGGTCCGCGAGTGACAGCCGTGCGGCGGGTGCGATGCGCTCGATCTCGCGACGCACTTCGCCCGCGGACTGCGGCCGCTCGCCGGCGGAGACCGCCAGGAGACGCAGGATCAGCTCGATCATCGGTTGCGGGCAGCCGGCCTCCTCCAGCGGCAGCGCGGGCGGGGGCGCCTCCTGCTGGCGCCGCAGAATGGCCTGTGGTTTCTCGTCCGCATACGGCGCGCGCCCGGCAGCCATGTGGTACAGCGTTGCGCCGAGTCCGTACAGGTCGCTCGCGACGTCGGGTGCCTGCCCGCGCACGACCTCGGGCGCCACGTAGCCGGGCGTGCCCTGGCGCGCTTTCGCGTCGCGGTCGATCAGCCCGGCGAGTCCGAAGTCGACGATACGCACGCTCGACGGAAGCGCTCCAGGCGCGGACGCCGGGACGACGAGGATGTTCGACGGCTTGAGGTCGCCATGCAGGACGCCGGCGGCGTGCAGGGCCTCGAGCCCGGCAGCGACCCGCGTGGCGACGAACGCGAATCCGTTCCAGTCGCCGGCCACCAGGGCGTGATCGGCATGCAGCCCCGGCACGTACTCCATGGTGATGTAGTGCGTGCCGTCGGGAGCCACGCCGCGCTCATAGACCTGGGCGATCGCGGGATGGTGCACCGCGGCGTGGCGCGCGAATTCCTTGCGGAACAGCTCGGCCGAATCCTCCGGCGCATCGGCGGTCAGCCGCTTGAGCGCGCACTCAGTGCCGCGGCCGAGATCGCGGGCGAGAAAGACCTCGCCCATGCCTCCACGGCCGAGGCTGCGCAGGAGCAGGTAGCGGTCTGCGAAACGTTCCATCGACGGTCCGGGTCCGATACGCCCGCGCCGTCGCCACCCCGGACGTGCATCCGGAGCACCGCCTGCGCGAGTTCCTCTAAACGGGTCTCGGCGTGACGTCCTTGATCAGGTCCACCACGTCGTGCACGCGCAGCGCGGTATTCGCCAGGAACGGCTGGCCGTATCGGGCGCCGACCTGCCATCCCCAGTTCTGCGACGAACTCCGAATCCGCTCGGGCAGGGTTGGGAATCCTTCCGGGCGCGGTCGCGCCGGGTTGTTGAACTGGCTCTGGTGACACTCCACCGCCGCGATCGCTTCCTCGATCGTATCGCTCACGTCCACGATGAACGTCGGTTGCGCGTTGGGCGGCAGGAAGAAGAAGAAGATCGCCTGCGCCTGATAGGGCTCGCCGTCGATCGGCGGCTTGCGCAGATGCGCGAGGTTGAATGCGTTGGCCACGATCTGACCGCCCTTGTAATGGTCGTTGTGCCCGAGGCCCCGCGTGATCGGCAGGTCGTACCATGTCGTGAGCACGATCTTCGGCCGGTGTCTGCGGATCACCGCCGCCACCTTGCACTGGTTCTCGAACGTGTCGGCCACGCGCCAGTCGCCGAGATCCAGGTTCTCGCGCACGTCGAGCTTCAGGATCTCCGCGGCGCGCCGGCTTTCTTCGGCGCGGATGGCCGGCGTGCCCAGGCCCATGTCGCCGGTCGTCAGATCGATGATGCCGGTCGTGTGGCCCAGTTGCTTCATCTTCAAGAGGGTCGCTCCGGCGCCGATCTCGGCGTCGTCGGGATGCGGCCCGAAAGCGAGAATATCCACCGGCATCTGCAACTCCGTGTGTTGGATGGCGAACGGGGTCAGGGGGTACCCGGACAAGGCGGCCACCGCATGATAGCCAGCGCTCACCACGCGTACAATCGGGGGCGGCCATCGGGCAATTGCGCTATTCTGCCGGAGCGCAGCCAGGCAGGACGGACGCTCGACCGGGCCGCACCCACCTTCGTGAACGAGCGAACGAATCACGCGGCGAGTCCGTGGAGACCCGATGCTCTATTTCGCCTACGGTTCGAATCTCGATCCCGCACAGATGAAGGAACGCTGCCCGGACAGCGCCGTCGTGGGGCTGGCGTCGCTGCAGAACTACCGCATCGGATTCCCGCGCTTCTCGAATCGCTGGGGCGGCGGAACGGCCAGCATCCAGCTCGCCCACGGCGAGACCATGTGGGGCGTGGTGTACGAGCTGAGCGACGCCGATCTCGAAAAGCTCGACGGGTTCGAGGGGTTCGTTGCCGAAGGCGACCAGCACAACGCCCACGACCGCGAGCACGTCACGCTCGAGCTCGTCCGTCCGGACGACGGGTCCATCCCCCGCAAGGTGCGGGCGTGGACCTACGTCGCGCGGCCCGCACACCCCGCGCCGCCTTCTGCCCGCTA
Source organism: Candidatus Eiseniibacteriota bacterium (assembly GCA_963744995.1). Taxonomy (GTDB): domain Bacteria; phylum Eisenbacteria; class RBG-16-71-46; order RBG-16-71-46; family RBG-16-71-46; genus CAVUWA01. The sequence continues at coordinate 196,416 of CAVUWA010000011.1, read as the reverse complement.
CATGGAGCGGGTCCTCGCCGGCGCGCGGCACCATCGTCTCCCCGAGGAGTACCTCGCCACACTGGTGGAGATCGAGACGGCCGCCGCCGAGGCGCCGCCGCCCGGAGCCGACTGAGCCCGCCGGCGCCTACGAGTCCGTGAGCGCCGCGACGCGCGCATCCATGGCGACGCGCAGCTCCGCCCACGCTGCCGCGACCTCGGACGCGTTCGCCCTGCAGTAGGCGCCGGCCATGCCCGGATCGCTTCGCGCCAGGCGGGTCATGTCGCGGAAGCCGGGTCCCGCGAGACCGGACGTGGCCGCTGCAGCGCCAAGCGCGGCGATCGCTCCGCTCAGCAGGTAGGGAAGGTGGCTGGTGCGGGCCAGCGCGCGATCATGCGCTTCCGCGTCGACCGTGGTCTCGACGGCGCCGATGTCGCTCAGCAGCGCACGCACGATCGGCGGCACCTCTTCCGCCGCCGGCAGGAGCACGAACGGCGCATCGCGAAACAGCCCTGCGCGCGCGGCCTCGAAGCCGCGGCCCTCGCTTCCCGCGAGCGGGTGGCCGCCGACGGCGGCGATGCCGCCTGCCGCCGCCGCGGCCAGGCTCGCCTGGAGCGGCGCGCGCGCGCTGCCGGTGTCGAGCAGCGCCGCGCCCCGCGGCAGCGCACGGGCTGCCGCGCTGATCGCGCCCGGCATCGCATCCATCGGCACCGCGATGACCGCGAGGTCCGCGCGGGCGCATGCCGCCACGACGTCGGGTGCGGTTTCGTCGATCGCTCCGCCCGCGCGCGCGGCCGTGCGGGTGGCCGGGTCGATGTCGAAGCCCGTCCGCAGCCAGCCGCGCCCGCGCAACGCGAGACCGATGGACCCGCCGATCTGGCCGAGGCCGATGACCGCCACCCGCCATCGTTCCCGGCTCGCGGCGGGGCCGGGCGCCAGGTCCGGGCGCAGAACGGCGGCGCCGTCCAGGTAGACGGACTCGAGTGCGCCGGACGTCGCGGCCCGCACCGTGAGCATGACGCGCACGACCCGCGCCAGCGCGTCCGGCACCGGGATCTCCCGCGCACACAGCATCGGCACGTGCCGCCAGCCCATGCGACGCGCCGCGTGCGCGGGAAAGTCCGCGTCGAGATCCTCCGTGGCGGTGAACAGCGCGCTGATCACGTCCTCCGGACGCAGCGCGTTCGTGGACAGGAGGGCGGCGAGCAGCCGCGAGGTGGCTTCGAGGATCGCGGACCCGTCGTTGGCGGAGACGGTGATCGCGCCGCGCACGGCGGCGATGGACGGCACCTGGGCATCGGTCATGAGGGATTCCTTCATGGCCGCCGCGCCGGGAAAAGCGAAGAGCCCGCCCCCGCGCGACGGGAGCGGGCTCTTGCCGGATTCGGACGGTCAGGCTCCGTCACGCACGGCGAGGCCCGTCTCCCGGAGGAGATAGGCGCCGCTCGTATACGCGTGACGAAGTCGCATGCGGAAATGGTACCCACGATGCGCGCGGCGTGCACGGACTTTCGTCTGCCGCGTGACGAACGGGGGCGGCCCGCCGCCCGCGCTCAGGTGTCGGCAGGGACGCCGAGTGGCGCGTAGAGCTTTTCGAAATAATCGTTCACCATGCGGGCGGCGGTGAATCGCGTCGCCGCCATGTGGACGCTCGCCCGCATCATGCCGATCCAGCGCGGCCGGTCGTTCCACGCCGGCAGGACCTCGTCGCGCAGCGCGTCGTAGAGCGCGGCGAGGTCCGCGGCATCGTTGCCGGCCTTGCCCTCGCCGAAAGCCCAGCCGTTGACGCCGTGCTCGCAGCCCTCGGGCCACCAGCCGTCGAGGATGCTGAGGTTCAACACGCCGTTGAAGGCGGCCTTCATGCCGGAGGTGCCGCTGGCCTCGAGCGGACGCGTGGGATTGTTGAGCCACACGTCGGCGCCGCGCGTCAGCAGACGGCCGAGTTCCATGTTGTAGTTCTGCAGGAACACGACGCGGCCGGGATGGCGCTGCTGCGCCTCGACGAGCCGCGACACGACCAGCTTGCCGGGCAGGTCGTCGGGGTGCGCCTTGCCCGAGAACACCAGGTGGATGGGCGTGTGGTTGAAGAGCCACTCCAGCCTGTCGGGATCGCGCAGCACGAGATCGCTGCGCTTGTACCCGGCGGCGCGCCGCGCGAACGCGACGAGCAGCGCATCCTCGGGGATCGTCGATCCCTCGCGGCGGCGAATCTCGGCGATCAGCTCCTTCTTGAGCCCGACGTGGGCGTCCCAGATCCGCTGCGGATCCTCGTCCGCTGCGCGGATCGACTCCGCCTGCCACGTGTGCGCGTGGACGGCGTTGGTGATGTCGATGATCGGCGCGGCGCCGGTGACGTGGTTCCACATGTGGCGCGAGGTCTCCGTGTGCAGCACGGACACTGCATTGGCGAGGCGGCTGAGCCGCAGCCCGGCGATGGTCATGTTGAACGGATCCCCACCGATCGCGCGCATTTCGGCGCCCGACAGCTGCAGGCATGCGCCCATCCGCCGCAGGTCCTTGAGCGAGTGTTCCTCGTTCCCCGCCTTCACCGGCGTGTGGGTGGTGAACACGATCTTCTCGCGCGTCTGCCGCCAGGCGTCCTCGAAGCTGACACCGCTCTCCATGATCGAGGCGATGTGCTCGATGCCGGCGAACACGGCGTGCCCCTCGTTGAAGTGATAGGTCGAGATCGGAATCCCGAGCCATTCGAGGGCGCGCATGCCGCCGATCCCCAGCAGCAGTTCCTGCGCAAGGCGCACCTCGGTGCCGCTTTCGTACAGGCGGTGCGTGATCCAGCGGTGCTCGTCGCGCACCGGCTCCAGCAGATAGAGCGGCACGTGGCCGAACTTCTGCGTGTGCCAGACGCGGCACGGCACCTCTTCATCGTGGACGCGAACCCGAACGCGCACCCCGGTGTCTTCGAGGAACGAGTAGTCGTACTTCGGAAATTCGTCGTGGGGCTTGCCGTCGGCGTCGATCGTCTGCGTGCAGTAGCCGCGGTCCCAGCGCAGGCCGATCGCGACCAGCGGCTTGCCGAGATCGTGGGCGGCCTTGATGAAGTCGCCGGCGAGAATGCCGAGACCGCCGGAGTAGATGGGGAAAGATTCGTGGAGTCCGAACTCCATGCAGAAGTAGGCGACGTGCGAAGTGCGCTGCACCGGTCCTCCTCCCGCGCGCGCAAGCGGCGGAAGATCGGGGTCAGTGGAAACGGCGCGCCCGGGGGGGCGCGCCGTCAAAGGGCCTCGTGGGAACGGTCAATGGCCGTTCGTGGCCGCCGGTTCATCGACGACCCAGCGAACCGAGCGGGAACAGGGGCAGTTACCGCCGACACGCTTGAGCTTCGGCATCCTGCGAATACCGTCTTCGACGGAATACTCGCCGGACAGGACCTTGCCGAGCGTTTCTGCGTACATCTTCAGGTCCCAGCTGGCCATGTACGGCTCGGGCAGATGCTTCGAAAGGTAGCGCAGCCAGGTCTGGCGGTCATCGTAGCTCTCGCCGTCGACGCCGATCATCTTCCAGGCGTGCTCGCCCTTGCGGCGGAAGAAGCGCCGGTCCGGGAGATGGATCAGGTCGTCGTAGGTCACGCCCTGGTGCCGGCCGCGCGACATGACGAGATCGTCGAGCACCTGCTCGCATTTCTCGACCGCATCATCGGGGAAGCGGGCCCGCAGGAAGCGCATGTTGATGTCGCGGATCATGCGGCTGACTTCTTCGATGTACATGTCCTGCGCTTCGCGATTCTTCATGTCTTTGAAGCCGAATGCGAGGTTCTTGCTGCCGCCGCGCTCGTCTCCGAACATCTCGAGCGCACGCGGGAACCACTTGTTGATGGATTTCTGGATCGCGTCCATCGTGATGAACACGTCGCCCTGCGCCGCGCGCTTCGCCCAGCGTCGCAGCGGGATCACGCCGGCCGCGAGGTGAAATGCTTCTTCGCGCAGCATCGGCGGCATGCTGTCGGCCATCGGCCGGTACGCACACACGCGCTGCATCGTGAGCTGGTATTTGCCGACCCGGTCGACCAGCGCGGCGAAGCAGACGTTGTCGATGAACGAGTCGTACTCGAGGTTGAACGCGTCGAGCACGTGCGACCCGGTCTGCATGGACAGGATCTCCTCGACCATGTCCTCGCCCTTCATGCCGCCCGACACCTTGCTCCAGTCCTGCGACAGGAGCAGGTGAAACATCTGGTAGCCGTGGCGCAGCTCTTCGGCCATGACGCGCAGCACCCAGTACTTGTCTTCCTCGTCCTGGGCGCGCTCGATCGTGCCGGCATGCTGCTGAATCGAGCCGAATTCGGTGGAGGCCTGGGCGCGGATGATCGCCAGCAGATGCGTCGCCTCCTCTTCGGTCAGCTCGTCGGGCTTCAGGCGCTTCTTCTCGCCCGCATGCGCGCCGACCTTGACCGTGTCGGGCGTGCCGCACTCCATCTTCGCGCACAGGCAGAACGGTTCGTCCTTGGGGAAGAACTTCTCCCAGTTCTTGAGGAGGAGGTCGTAGTCCTTGAGATTGTGACGGCGCCAGTGTTCCACGGCGTCGTGATACTTCTTTTCGAGAACGATGTTTTCGACCTTCATCGTCATGCCTTTGCGGATGTGGACGGGGGCAGCGACAGCTCGAGCGCCCGGAGCGGAGAAGGCTGGAACCCCATGGCCTCGAGGAAACCCGATACGCCCTTGTCCTTCTCGCTCACGAGCGTGCGCACGGTGCGGACGCCCTGTTCGCCGAAATGGGCCGTGACCGCCGCGAACAGGTATTTGCCGAGGTCGCGGCCGCGGAAGTCGGGGTCGATGCCGAAGCGCTCGATCCATCCACTGGGTTCTTCGATGCCGAATTCTCCATTGCGAATGTCACCCATCATGAATCCGACCACCGCGCCGTCGACCTCGACCACCTGGGATGCGTCCGGGTCGCGCCGCAGGTAGTAGCCCACGCGATCCTCCCAGATCTCAGGCCGGTACCTCCCGCCGATCCGCTCGTCGATGCGGGTGATGGCGCCGAGGTCGAGCTCATCGAGAGGCCGAACACGTGGTCCTGCTTGAACTTCTGGCATGGCGAGGCTCCTCGGAGATCCCGGGGGCGAGTGGAGAAACGCGCGGCGATAGTAGCAGGTCCCCGTCCCGTGCGCAGCCGCGCGCGGCGTCACCCGGTGTTCGAGATGTTCCGGATTCCGCGAGGGCGTGCCTGCGCAGCGTTTTCAATCAGCAAACTCCGGACGGCTAACCGACACGATGCCAAGGGTTTCATTGAAATCATCGCTTGAGTCACGCTCCACGCCATGTCATCCTACCAACAGCTGGCTGCGTGGGAACCCCCATTCCCACAACCGGGCGCCGCAAGTCTCCAGAGAGAGTCAGCAGCGCTTCCGAGCCGCAGAGACCGAACCGTTCCCGTTTCAGCGGCGCATCTCAGGCGCAACACCTCGTGATCCTCGGAGGCATCACCATGTTCAAGCGCTACCTGTTTCCTGCCGTCGTCGTGCTGACGGCGCTGTCGATTCCCCTCGTCGCATTCGCTCAGCTCGACACCCCCGACGTGAGCAGCGTCGGCGCCGGCAAGGCCAAATGGGTGGTCGATGTCACCGCGGGCCCCTCGGGCGCGCCCAACGGCTTCACGCTCTGGTGGATGAAGAAGTCCACCTTCGACGCGGTCGGCCAGCAATGGTTCCCGTCGGGCAACCAGCTCCAGGCCGCCGTGTACTTCACCGGCACGCCCACCCTCAACACGTGGGGCGGCACGCTGACGAGCTTCGCGCTGGCTCCGAACCAGACTGCGAAGATCGAGATCGGCGATCTGTTCGACGAAACCGGCCTCACGCAGACCAACACGCTCGCGCTCACCGAGCTCGAGCCGGGCGTCGAGTACGTGTTCTGTGCCTGGGCCCTCGGCGACGGCGGTTCCGTCACCGCGAGCGCCTACTCGTCGAACGTCGTCGGCTCGACGATCGACAACAACTGCACGTACACGCAGGGCTACTGGAAGACTCACCCCGGTGACTGGCCGGTGCTGAACCTGACGCTGGGCACCGTGAACTACACGCAGGCGCAGCTGCTCGACATCCTCAACACGCCGGCGGGTGGCAATGGTCTGATCATCCTCGCGCACCAGCTGATCGCGGCGAAGCTGAACCTGGCGTTCGGCGCCGATCCGAGCGGCGTCGCCGCGGACGTCGCGGCGGCCGACGCGCTGATCGGCGGCCTGGTGGTTCCGCCGGTCGGCGGCGACTACCTGGCGCCGGGCGCGACCAGCGCGCTGACGCAGTCGCTCGACGACTGGAACAACGGCGTCACCGGCCCGGGCCACTGCGGTTCGACGAAGACGACGCCGGCCTCGTGGGGACAGGTGAAGTCGATCTATCGCTGATCCCGTCCGGCCAACGAGAGGCCGACCCGAACCGGGGGCGCATCCGCGCCCCCGGTTCTGCTTTGCTCCGTGCCGGCCGCCCCGCCGGGAATGCAGCAGGTCCGGCGGCCGGCCGCGGCCGCATTCGTTGACCGGCGTTTCGCGCGCGGCGTATCGTCCCGCGGTCGAACTCGAATCCGCGCCCGCAGGGCTGCGGGCGCAGCATCCGTCACGAGCGAGGTGCCGCCTGAACGAGCGCAGGATGCAGCCGGCGAGAGGCGTGTCGCGCCCCGGGCGGATCCTCGTCGTTCCGGTGATCCTGCTCGCCGCGCTCGTGGTCCTGCCGTGGCTCGTTGCCCTGCTGCCGCCGCCCTCGAGCACGCCCTATCTGCGCGAGGCGCTGAGCTCGTCGATCATCCTTCTGCTCGGCGGCTGGATCGTCACGCTGATCGCGCGCGAACAGCGCGTCGCCCGGCGTCACGTCGAACAGCTGGAGGCGCTCACGCTCACCGACCCGCTCACCGGTCTTGGCAACCGCCGCGCATTCGAGCGCGATCTCGATCTGCGCCTGCGCTACGCCGCGCGCATCTCCGAGCCGGTGGCGCTGATCTACATGGACGTGGACGCGCTCAAGACGCTCAACGACGACTACGGCCACGCGAGCGGCGACGAGACGTTGCGCATTCTCGGCGCGGTGCTGCGCTCGTGCTCGCGGCTCGGCAGCGACGGCGCCTACCGCGTCGGCGGCGACGAATTCGTGATGATCGTCTCGGCGGACCGCCGCGGCGCGGACGTGATCGCCGAGCGCGTCGCCCGGACCTTCACGGACCGCTCGCCGAAGAGCTCGCACGTGAGCCTCGGCGTGGTGGTGTGGGACGGCACGTCGACCGCCGGGCACCTGCTCGACCAGGCGGACGATCGCATGTACCGGCAGAAGCAGAGCTTCGCGATGCAGGGGGCGCGGCAGGCCTGGAGCGGCTGAGTGCCGCCCGGCCGCGGCGCTCAGACGGCCGCGGTCGCGCGGCGGTAGACGACCTCGATCCTGGCCTTGCCGTTGCGGCGCCACGGCAGCTGCCACTGCGCCGGCAGCGCCTGCTGCGAAGGAGCGTGCCACTGCACGCGCGAAATCTCGCCGCGCAGCGCGTCGGCGAAGTCCGGATCCACGGCATCGGCGGCGCGCCACGAGAATTCGCGCACCGGCGTGCCGTTCGCCATGTGCCCGCTCACCGGGCGGCTGCGATGTCGCTCGAGATGGCGCGCGAGCCAGTTCATCATGCGCGGCCGCAGGTCGCTCAGGACGTTGAAGCAGTCGTGTGCGCCGCGCGGGTAGTACACGATCTCGCGCTCGCAGCGCGCGCCCTCGAAGATGCGCCACGCTTCCGTGCCGGGCGTGATGAAGTCGTGTCCACCGCCCGCGACCATCAGCGGGCAATCGAGATCGGCGAGCACGTCGTCGAGGGTGATGCGGTCGACGACCTCGGTCATGGCGTTCTCCTCGATGCCGTAGAGCGCCGCCAGCTCGCGACGCATCCCGGCGAGCGTCACGCGCCAGTAGATGCTGGCCGAGTACGGGGGGCTCACCGCGGCGACGGCGCGGATGCGCTTCTCGTGCGACGCCATGCGGATCGCCATGTACCCGCCGAGGCTCATGCCGAAGAACACCACGGCGCCGGGGTCCAGCTCGGGCCGCGTCTCGATCTCGTCCAGGATCGCCGTGCCCACGGGTCGCGGCTCCGCGACCATCGAGAGCCGGTGGAAGGTCTGCCCCATGCCCGGGCCGTCGAACGTGATGGTCGCCACACCGCGGTCGAGCATCTCTTCCGACCACCAGTGCAGTTCTTCCTTCACCGCGTTGGTGCCGTTGAACATCACCACGACGGGGCAGGGGCGCGGGCCCGGTGGCATACGCAGGTAGCCCCGCATCGGGCGCCGCCGGTAGATCACCTCGAACGGCTCGGCGGGTATCTCGAACAGTGGCGCGGCCTTCGCGTAGGCGCGCACGCACGAGCGGTGCAGATGGCGCTTGCGGTCCACGTCCATGAACACGACGTACTGGGCGAAATTGTAGGCGGCGGACGCGGCCTTGTAGTGCGCCGCGGCGCCGGCGAGGTCGCCAAGCCGTTCGGCGTCCTGGCCGGCCTGCTCGTGCGTGCGGCCGAGCGATTCCCACTCGTCCACCCACGAGGCGAGGTTGCGGATCCGGCGCAGCACCGCGTCGAGATCCTTGCGTGAGACCCCCGCGTGCAGGAACTGCAGCTTGGCCCACGGCGGCATCTGCTGCGTGACCCCGAGGCGCAGGCTCGCGCGGACGAAGCCCCGCCGCAGCATCTGACCGCGAAGCAGATGCGGCACCAGAAACTCGAGGCGTCCGCCCTTGAGGTCCATCGTCTCTCCGTCGGACCGCGTGCGGTCCGGCCGTGCAGGGGAGCGTTGCGAAGCGCGGGCCGGCTGGCCGGCGGCGCGCCACATCCATAAGAGAGCACTCCCCGTGCCAGATGGATCGGCCCGCAAATCACCGTGTTTCAGTGAATTCGAGCGTCGCGCGGGCGCCGCGGCCGGGTCTTTCCCACCACGGTTGGGGCAACACGCACGCGCTCGCCCGTGGCAGGCGTTCTGACGGGTCGGCCGGCGCGGGGGCGGGGGCGCGGCAGGAGGCGACCCGAATCGTCAGGCCGGAGCGCCGAGGTGTGCCCGATATGCCGCGAGCAGCCGCGTCCCGCTCTCGCGGCCGGGGAGCTCCGCGCCGTCGAGTGCCGCGAGCGGGACGACCTGCTGCACCGCGTTGGTGACGAACGCCTCGCGCGCACGCAGCAGCGCGTCGCGATGGAGCGGGCGCTCACGGGTGACGATGCCGAGCGAGCCGCACAGCCGCAGCACGGTCGCGCGGGTGACGCCGGGGAGGATGCCGCTCGTGAGCGGCGGCGTGACGACCTCGCCGCCGATCAGCGCGAACACGTTGCTCGTCGCACCCTCCAGCACCTCGCCGTCGGCGGTGACCAGCAGCGCTTCGTCGGCCCGCGCGATCCGCGCCTCGTCGCTCGCCTGCTGGTACGCCATGCGCGAGGTGGTCTTGTACGCACCCCACGGCCCGGGCGCGAACGGGCGACGCGAGAAGACCGCGCGCGCCGCACCGGCACGCGTGCCGCGCCACAGCCGGGCGGTGAGCGGCTGCGCGTCGATCCAGCAGCCGGGACGGCCCGGGCGCAGGCCCTCGATGCCGCGCGTGACGGTGATGCGGACCGCGGCGTCGTCGAGCGCCGCGGCCTCCAGCAGTTCGGCGACGGCGGAAGCCAGCGCGCGCGGCGGCGGCGGCACCGGATACCCGAGCTCGGCCGCGGCGAGCACCAGGCGTTCGAGGTGCCCGTGCCACTCGAGCGGGCGGCGTCCCTCCACGCGCACGGTCTCGATGAGTCCGAGCCCGTCGCGGGCACCACGATCGAACAGCGAGAGTGCGGCGTCGACGCCACGGCACACGCGGCCGTTCACCCACACCGGCCGCGCGGGGGCGCGCGGGTCGTCGCGGTCGGTCCAGCGCGGTGTGCGCCCGCCGCGCGAGACGCCGGACGTCCCGCGCGGATCGCCGGTGCCGGGATCTCGCATGGCTCGCCCGCCGGAGCGCGCCGCCCGCCCGCGCGGCCCGCGCCCGCTCACGGGTGCGGCACCGCGGCCGGCACGAGCGTCACGGGGCCGAACAGCGTCTCGAGCGCGACGCGCATGCCCTCGGCCTTGTCGAGCGTCTCCTGGTATTCGGCGTCGGGATCGGAGTCGGCCGTGATCCCGCCGCCCGCGGCGAAGTGCAGCGCTTGCGGCGTGACGATGGCGGTGCGGATCGCGATGTTCCAGTCCGCGTCGCCGCGCCAGTCCACGTAGCCGACGCTGCCGGTGTAGACGTGGCGCCGCACGGGCTCGAGCGCTTCGAGGATCTGCATCGCACGGATCTTCGGCGCACCCGTGATCGAACCGCCCGGAAAGCACGCCCGCAGCAGGTCGAACGCGTCGAGGTCGGCGCGCAGCTCGCCGGTCACGGTCGAGGTCAGGTGGAACACCTGTGGATACGTTTCGAGCTGGCACAGCGACGGCGTCCGCACCGTGCCCGTCTCGCACACGCGGCCGAGGTCGTTACGCAGCACGTCCACGATCATCACGTTCTCCGCGCGGTCCTTGCCGCTGGTCAGCAGCTCCTCGCGCAGGGCCGCGTCGCGCGCGGGGTCGCCGCTGCGCGGCCGGGTGCCCTTGATCGGCCGGGTTTCGACGCGCCGCCCGCGCAGTTCGAGAAAGCGCTCGGGGCTCGCCGAGACGATGGCGTGGTCCTGTGCGCCGAAGTACGCGCCAAACGGCGCCGGCGAGCGCCGCCCCAGCGCGTCGTGGAGCGAGAGGCCCAGCGCCGCCGGGGTGGCGAAGCCGAGCGGCATGGTCCAGCGCTGCGACAGGTTGGCCTGGAAGATGTCGCCGGCGCGGATGTGGTCCTGCACGCGCACGATCGTGCGCCGGTAGTCGTCGGGGGTGAAGTTCGAGCGCGCCGGCAGGGCGGACTCGTCGTCGGAGAGCCGCACCGCGCCCTCGGGCGCCTCCGCGAACAGCCACTCGAACTTGTCGAGGCGCCGCTGCGCGTGTTCGGCCCGCGACACCTCGGCGTGCGGCAGGCCGCTCGAGTACAGCCACGCCTCACGGCCCTGGTGATCGAACGCGCCGACGACGTCGTAGAAACCGACGACGAAGTCCGGCAGGTGCAGGTCGTCGGCGGCGATCCTGGGGATGCGCTCGAGACGGCGCCCGTAGTCGTAGGCCCAGTAGCCCACCGCGCCGCCGGTAAACGGCACGACGCCCGGACGCTGCTCCGCTGCGCGCTCGGCCGCCGCAATCGCGCGAAAACGCTCGACGAGCCCGCGCTCGTCGCCGCCGCGCTGGACGAAGAACGGGTCGGCGCCGAAGAACGACCAGCGCGATCGCTCGTCCTCGAGCGACGAGTGCAGCAGGAACGGGTACGGCAGGTGGGCGATCGCCTGCAGCGCGTCGGCCGGCTCGCGCAGCCGGACCCTGCGGATGAGCGGAAGAGCATCGGACATGCCCGCGAGGGTAGCGGAAAACGCCCTTCGCCGAGCGGGTCCGCCCGGGCCCGCCAGGGGTTTCGGCGCAGGACCGGGCCGGCCCCGCGCCGCGCTTCATTCTTGACACCCCGCAGGCCCGGTGCGAGCGTTGCGCGGTCATTCGCAGGTGGCGCGCCGCAGCCGCCCCGTCGGGCCCGGCGCGCCCGTTCGCCCGGCACGGACGCCGCGCGGCTCGACTCGCATGGAGGCGCCCTCCTGAGCACTTTACTGATACGCGGCGGCACGCTCGTGTGCATGGACGACGCCGGTACGGTCGTTCGCGGCGACCTGTTGATCGCCGACGGCCGGATCGCCGCGCTCGGCGACCGCGTTCCCGCGGCCCTCGCGGCCCTTCCGGGCGGCGCGGCCGAGCGGGCGTTCGACGCCTCCGGCGCGTTCGTGCTGCCGGGCTTCGTCCACGCGCACCTGCACCTCTGCCAGGCGCTGTTCCGCGGCGCGGCCGAGCAGGCCGACCTGATGCACTGGCTGCGCGAGAGCATCTGGCCGATGGAGGCCGCGCACACCGAGGCCTCGCTGGCCGCTTCGGCGGAGCTCGGCATCCTCGAGCTGCTCGCGGGCGGCGTCACCTGCATCAACGACATGGGCACCGTGCATCACACGCAGGTGATCGGATCCGTGCTCGAGGCGACCGGCCTGCGCGCCGTGTTCGGCAAAGCGCTGATGGATCAGGGCGACGGTGTGCCGCCGGGCCTGCGCGATACGACGGACCACGCGCTCGAAGAGTCCGCGGCGCTCGCCGACCGGTTCCACGGTGCGGCGGGCGGGCGGCTCGACGTGTCGCTCGCGCCGCGGTTCATCCTGTCGTGCAGCGACGCGCTGTGGGACGGCGTGCGCCGCGTATCCGACGAGCGCGGCCTGATCGTGCACACGCACCTTTCGGAGAGCCCGGGCGAAGGGCAGGCGGTGCAGGCGGCGGTGAAGACGACGGCGCCGCGCTACTTCGCGCGCCGGCAGGTGCTCGGGCCGCGCTTCGTGGCCGCACACGGGGTATGGCTCGACGAAAACGAGTTCGACCTCCTCGCCCGCGCCGACGCGGCGCTGGTCCACTGCCCCTCGGCCAACTTCAAGCTGGGCTCCGGACTCGCCGACGTGCGCGAGTGGAAGGATCGCGGCATCCGCTGCGGGCTCGGCGCCGACGGCGCGCCGTGCAACAACCGGCTCGACACCTTCCGCGAGATGAGCCTCGCCTCGCACGTCTCGCGCGTGACGCGGCCGGGGCGCCACCTGAGCGCGCGCGAGGTGCTCGCGCTCGCCACGATCGGCGGGGCGCGCGCGCTCGGCAAGGGTGACGAGGTCGGCAGCCTCGAAGCCGGCAAGAAGGCGGACGTGATCGCAATCGACCACCGCGGCTGGCACGTGGCGCCGCACGCGACCCTCGATCCCTACACGACCATCGTCCAGTCCTGCCAGGCGAGCGACGTGACGCTCACGGTGGTGGACGGCCGCGTGCTCTGCGAGCACGGGCGCTGGACGACGCTGAACGCGGACGCGGTGCGCGACACCGCCGTGCGTGAGGCGGCCGCGCTGCTCGAGCGCGCGAAGAAGGAGCGCGCGGCATGATCATCGGCCCGTGCACGATCGTCACCGGCGGCGAGACGCCCGCCGTCATCGAGGACGCGGGCGTCCACGTCGTCGGCGCCCATATCGCGCACGTCGCGCACCTGTCCGCGCTCGCCGGCGCCTATCCGGAGGAGCCGCTGTGGCCCGCCCACGGGCAGGTGATGCTGCCGGGCCTGGTCAATACCCACGCGCATCTCGGCCGCCACCTGGCGCGCGGGCTCGGCTGCACGGGCGCGCCGGCGTGGGAGGCCTACGAGCGGGCGCTGTCGCCGGAGGACATCTACTGGTCGGCGATGGCCTCGCTGGTCGAGGGCGTGCGCCACGGGGTGACGACGGTGTTCGATTTCCATCGCTCGGGTGGATGCATCGATCTTTCGTTGTCGGAAGTCGTCGCGGCCGCGTCCGACGCCGGGGTGCGCGTGGCGACGTGTTACGGCGTCTCGGATACCGACGCGGCCGCCGAGCGCCGCGCCGCGATCGAGGAATGTCTCGGCTTCGCCAGCGAAATCCGCTCGCGGCGGCAGGGCACGCTGCGCGGCCTGCTCGGAGTGCGCGCGAGCGGCCTCGCTTCGGTGGACCGGCTGTTGCGCGAGGTGCTGGAGTCCACCGCGCAGCCGGCCGGCGTGCACGTCGAACTCGCGGTCACGGACGTCGCGTTCGCCGACGATGCGCATGTGTGGTTCGGCAATCCGGTGCCGGCGCTCTGGGCGCACGCCGAGCACGCCCCGGCGTCGTTGATCGGCCTCGCACGCGAACGCGGCGACACGCTGAGCGCGATCCTCCAGACGCCGGCGGATCTCGCGACGGCCGCGGGCGCGGCCTGGGGCAGCGACTCGGGCGTGAACGCGCCGCCGCTTCCGGTGCGCGAGCCGCCGGAAGGGGACGCGTGCCGGGCCTATTACGAGCGCGTGCTGGTCCACGGCGCGCAGCTCGCCGAGCGCCACTTCGGTGCGGGCACCGGCCGCATCGAGCCGGGCGCGCTGGCCGACTTCGTGCTGTTCGACTATCGCCCCGCGACCGAACTCACGCCCCGCACGCTGCCCGCGCACCTCGCGGCCGGCCTCCTGCGTGCGCCGGTGACCGGCGTGGTGGTGGCCGGCGAAATCGTGATGGAAGACGGTCGCATGACGTCGGTGGACGAAGACGAAGTCGCCGCCCGGGCGCGCGAGTGCGCGGGGCGGATCTGGAAGCGCATGGAGACCTGATGCCCGTGCGGATCCCGATCTACCAGGTCGACGCCTTCACGGGCGCGGTCTTCGGCGGCAATCCGGCGGCGGTGTGTCCGCTGGAGCGATGGCTCGATCCGCGGACGATGCAGTCGATCGCGCTCGAGAACCAGCTCTCCGAAACCGCGTTCTTCGTGCCCGGCGAAGCGCCGCTCCGGATCCGCTGGTTCACGCCGAAGATCGAGGTGGACCTCTGCGGTCACGCGACCCTGGCCGCGGCGAGCGTCTACCTGGAGACGCTCGCGCCCGGCGCCGCGAGCGTGACGTTCGATTCCATGAGCGGACCGCTCACGGTCAAGCGCGAAGGGGACCTGTACGTGATGGATCTGCCGTCGCGGCCGCCGGCGCCGGCCGAGGTGCCGCCCGCGCTGATCGAGGCGCTCGGTGCGCACGCGCGCCAGTGGCTCAAGTCGCGTGACTGGCTCGCGGTGTTCGACGCCGAGGACGACGTGCGTGCGCTGCGACCCGGTTTTGCGGCGCTCGCCGCGTTCGACAAGGTGATCGTGACCGCGCCCGGGAAGGACGCGGACTTCGTGTCGCGCTTCTTCGCGCCGTCCGCCGGCGTCGACGAAGATCCGGTCACGGGCTCGGCGCACTGCACGCTCACGCCCTACTGGGCGAAGCGCCTCGGCCGCGCGCGGCTCCGTGCCCGGCAGGTGTCGGCACGCGGCGGCGAGCTGGTGTGCGAGGAGCGCGGCGATCGCGTCGGCGTCGCGGGGCGCGCGGCGCGATATCTGGAAGGCACGATCACGATCGGGTGACCGTGTGCAGCCGGCGCGCGGCGCTCGTGTCGCCGCCCGGCTCCCTGCACCCCTCGGTGCAGCAGCGCGCCTCCGGAGTGAACCGTATGGGACGGTGCACGCGGCGCCGGCACCGCCACCCGCCGCCCCCGCTCCTGCGCTGCAACACGTTGCGCTCCCGGCCCACCTGCGGCACGGCACCTGCAAAACGTCCTTCACGTCGCGCGCAGCAGACGCGAAGGCAGCCATCGCACCGGATTCACGCCACGTCAGGTCAGGTCGATGTCACGCGTGAACATCGCGGTGAGCGAGTCCCGTCCGAGGCGCGCCCCATTTTGAGAAACAACGAAACGCTCCCGCGGCATCACGCAGTTCGTCCCTACGGAGGACGTCATGTCACACCCGAAGATCATGATCATGTCGGCGGTCCTGCTGGTCGCGCTCGCAGGCATCGCGAATGCCGGTACGCCGGTGGCGAACCGGCGCCAGGTGCACCAGCGCGCACGCATCCATCAGGGCGTCGTGAGCGGCCAGCTCACCCGCGGCGAGCGGGTGCGTCTGAACGCCGGCCAGCGCCACATTCGCCGCGCGAAGTGGCGCATGAAGTCGGACGGCCGGTTCACCGCCCGCGAACGCGTTCGCCTGCGGCACATGCAGAACCACCAGGGCCGCGCGATCTGGCGGATGAAGCACAACGCGCGCACGCGCTGAGCGAGAGACAGAGCCGTCGCGTCGTCTCGGACGAAGCCAGGGCAAGGGAAGAGCGACGCGGCGTCACCGCCCCGGTGGGGAGACCCACCGGGGCTTCTTCGCGCGGTCATGCGGCGCGACAGCATGCGCGGGAAGACGGCACGGTGATGCGCATTGCCGGATTTGGAGCATGGCGGCTCATCCTGAAGCCCAAGGATACAGACGAGTGGGAACGGCACGCTGTGATTGATGAGGCGAAAGCCGCCGGTGTTTACGTCTTCGGCGGCGGAATCGACGAAGACGTACCGCCCGGGCTCGTCTCTCTGACGGCACGGTTGCATTGGGCGGCTATCCTTGGGCGTCCATGCTCGATGGCGGCTTCACCGTGTTGGAACTGCCCTCACACGACGAGGCCATCGCGTGGGCGGCGCGTATCGCCAAGGCCTGTCGGCGCGACCAAGAACTGCGCGTCTTCGGGTTCGACCCACGGTCCTAAGGGCGACACTGAAATGGTGCGGCAGCACCGGTCAAACGTTCTGTGCAGCGTATGCTGCTGCGAGGATCGGTATCGAGGAATGGATGGGATCTCTCACGCCGGAGATTGCGCCCTTCGGAATCCGCACGGTGCTGGTCGAGCCGGGCTTTTACGTACCGAGTTGCCCAGCAACGCCTCGACCACATACGCTAGGCGCTCCCTCGACGACGATGCGGATGAGACGAAGGAAATCGTCGTGGCTTGGAAGGGCACGGATGGGAAGCGGGGCGGCGATCCCGCGAAACTCGCCCGCGCCCGCGTGAAGCTTGTCGCGCTCGAGGGACGCCGACGCCATGCAGACATTCGAGGCCAAAGCCAACGCGCTACTTTCCCAGGCCCAAGCCCACCGCGATCTTTCCGCCTCTCTCGCGTACGAGGACGTCTGAGCAGAAGGTTGCTCCATGGCAGCTACAGCAAATCTAGCCATGCGCTGCACCCGACGTGCTGACGCGCGCGGGTGAGCGCCAACGTTAGGCGGCACAAAAGGCGGTGTGGCATATGACACCCGATGATTCTCCAAGAGACCTCTGGGAAAGCGCAAGTGCGTACGAGCATTTCATGGGACGCTGGAGTCGGGAGTTGGCTCGCCGCTTCGTAACATGGCTGGAAGTACCACCGGGCGGCCACTGGCTCGAGGTCGGATGCGGCACGGGCGCTCTCACCTCGGGAATACTTGAGGTCGGACGCCCTGCGTCGGTTGTGGCGACGGATGCTTCTCCACAGTTCATAGGACACGTCCGCACCGCTGTAGCAGATCAACGGGTTCAGTTCCTCACAGCGAGCGCGGATCAACTACCGAGGCGACCGGCCGGCTATGACGTCGTGGCCTCTTCGCTGGTGTTGAATTTCATCCCAGACCCGACACGGGCGTTGCGAGAGATGAGGTCGCTCGCAGCCGATGACGGGATCGTAGCCGCATGCGTCTGGGATTATGGCGGAGGGATGCAGTTCCTCCGCCGCTTCTGGGACGCCGCGGTCGAGTTGGACCCCTCGGCGCGGCAGTATGACGAAGGGGAGCGTTTCCCGATCTGCAGCCCCACGGCGCTAGAGGCCGCATTCCGAGAGGCAGAGTTCTCTAACGTTGGGGTCGAGGGGCTTCGAGTCGAAACGCATTTTGAGGACTTTGACGACTACTGGACCCCATTCGTGGGTGGTCCCGGTCCGGCTCCGGGGTACTTGTCTTCCCTCCCAGCCGAACGACAGCAAGACCTCGCGAGCCGATTGGCTGCAACGTTGCCCCGGAACACGGACGGCTCCATCACCTTGGAAGCCAATGCCTGGGCGGTGCGAGGGGGAAGGTAGGGCGGCGCCTAACAAGGAATTGCTGCCGACAGCATGCAGGCTGCTGAGCAGCTCGCGAGAGCGCGAGCTGGCGGTCGGGAGGGTGCTGCAGCAGAATTCCGAGGCGTTCGGCCGCCTTCAAGCGTAGTCCAGAGGAGAACACACCATGAAGACGAATCGAGGAATTATCAGAGCTCTGTTCGCTCTATTCACTGTCATCGGGATAGCAGCGCTGTTTGCGGTTCCAGTCTATGCCCATTGCGATGGTATGGATGGTCCCGTTGTCAAGGCCGCACAGGCCGCTCTCGCAAAGGGTGACGTGAACTTGGTGCTGATCTGGGCAAGCAAGAATGATGAGGCCGAACTTCGCCAGGCATTCGACCAAACCGTGAACGTACGCAAATTGAGCCCGCAGGCGAAGAAACTCGCCGACACGTATTTCTTCGAGACCCTTGTCCGCATCCATCGCGCCGGCGAAGGCGCCCCCTACACCGGCCTGAAACCGGCCGGTCGAGATCTGGGACCTGCAATCCCGGCGGCAGATCAAGCGTTGAAGTCCGGGGATGTGGCGCCGCTCACGAATCTCCTCATTGGAGACATGCGTGATGGACTCATGGATCGCTATAAGCAAGCCATCGCCGCCAAAGACTTCAAGACTCAGGATATAGACGCGGGGCGCGAGTACGTGGAGAGATACGTTACGTTCATTCATTACGTTGAAGGGATGTTTGAGGCCGCCACACGTCCGGTTAGTGGTCACTACCCCGAGCGCGCGCGGGGGTCGCACGAAGAAGAGTGACACAAGGTGTCCATGGAGCGCGGCCTGACCACTGGTTGCAGCGGCCCGCGTTGCGCACCGCCGCTGAACCGGAACGTTAGGCAGACACTGGAGCTTGAAGCGTGATTCGAGAGATCAGCTTGCTCTGGAGGACGTTCTCGCCACTCGAGGCGCGCCTGCTCCGCGCCGTTCGTGACGTGTTGCCGGAAGCTGCAGTGGGGATGTTTGACGCGCAGGTCGCGGCGATTGGGCACGTTCAGAGATTGCCACCTTTGTGGAGCGAGATCGACTTCTACCGTTCGAGAAGCGGGATAAGCTGGACTGACGTTCCGGCGTTTCCGTGCACGGACGAGTATCCTCTCGCGGAGGTATCGTTCCGCATCGCAGGAAAGCGCTACACGGCAACGCTCTCCAGTATTGCGGGCCACATCTTTGACCTTGCCATTGCGCCGGGGCCGCGACGTGTGGCATTCGAGACGTGGGATGAAGCTCCCATTGGATGTCTGCTGAATGATCCGCTCCGTGTGCCGACCGGGAAGCGAGCACCTGAGACGGTTCCGCTTGCCTGGCAGGAATTCCTCAAGCGGCATGTCGGGCCGGCGCCCGAGAGCTGGACGTTCCACGACGGGACGTCAGCCCATCGGGTGGCCCTGGATCAGGGCGTGTACCTGGTCCTGGCTGAGCGTGGGGGGAGTGAAGGGCCAGCCTTCATTCTTCAGCGCGTAGAGCCGATGGCGGAGGCCCTGTATTTCTTGAGCGAGTACGATGGTCAGCTGAAGGAGATCAAAATGGATCTCGAAATTGTGGTCGGCTCTGCCGAACGAGGGGATGCAGCGGACAGCCGGCGAAGCTGACTTGCGCCAGTGGGCTCGCCATTCGGCGCGGGCCAGCCGCTCTTCGCGCTCGCATCTTCTTTGAGCACCGGCCGCCGCTGATCCCCGGACGTCAGACGGCATACCCACGCCGCAGCGCCTGGCGAGGCACTCGCGAGGTGAGGCGCATCGCCATGTGTATCGTGATGTGTGAGGTCGTCGATAAGGTCTGCCAGCTCCAGGAGGGCGTCAATGGGAACCACTCTCAAGCGCATGGTCCTCTGTCACATGTCCGTGGCGGCACTATTGGCTGTTCCCGCATGGGCAGCTGAAACTCCATCAGCGACACCATCTCAGAAAGTCTGCACGCTGTCGGCCCGTGAAGTTGTCGACCAATCATCGATTCCCTCTACCGGAAGAAAGAAGTCCGACAAGCCTTCGAAGGCTGGGTGGCCTCCGACTATGTACAACATAAGACCGCTCTTCCCGACGGCCGCGATTCCATCATCGGTTTCCTCGAGAATCTCTTTCAACGGTATCCGAACCGGATTTTCACCATCCATCGCATAGTCGCGTCCGACGACTTGGTCACTGTTCATTATCGTAGCCAAGCAACGCCAGAGGATCTTGGGTTTGCGGTGGTTGATATCTTTCGAGTCGAAAACTGCCGCATCGTCGAGCATTGGGATGTCGTGCAACCCGTACCCGCGCAATCCGCCAATGACAACACGATGTTCTGACGTCCCAGGAACGACCGCTGGCTAGAGGTGCCGCCGACCATGCCGTCTAGCAACAGCATGCAGCGGACGGCGCTGCGCGCCGGCGCCGATACCGACGACGTTGGACGCACGGGGAGGATAGACCACAGTGCAGGAGCCGAGGCTTGATGATCAGGTCGCAGGGGCACGAGCATACGAAGATCTACATGTGCCCGCGCTGTTTGAGCAATGGTGTTCTCGGGTGCTTGATGCCGCTGGCGTTGGCCCTGGATATCAAGTGCTGGATGTTGCGTGCGGCACCGGCGTGTTGGCTAGAGAGGCGGCAGGTCGGGTGGGGGCCTCGGGCCGCGTGGCAGGAGTTGATCCGGGGCGCGGCATGTTGACCGTCGCGAAGGAGTTGGCGCCGCGCATCGAGTGGAAGGAGGGTACGGCAGAGTCACTTCCGTATCCCGACCGGTCGTTCGACGCCGTTGTGTGTCAGTTCGGCTTGATGTTCTTCACCAATCGCTCGCTTGCACTCAGGGAGATGAGCCGCGTGCTAAAGCCGGGCGGAGGATTGACGCTCGCAGTCTGGGACAGCTTGGAGAACTCTGAAGCCTATCCGGTTGAGGTCGAGTTGCTCGAACGTCTGGCGGGCGAGGCGGCAGCCAACGCGTTGCGGGCCCCTTTTGTGCTTGGGGACAGAGACGCGTTGATCGGCCTGTTTGAGGAGTCAGGGGTCGGATCTGTGAGGGTCGCGACTCACAACGGAACAGCCCGGTTCCCCAACATCAGGACGATGGTTGAAGCCGACCTCAGGGGTTGGTTGCCCGTCATGGGAGTCCTGCTGACGGAGGAGCAAATCCAGAACATCCTGAAGGAGGCTGAGAGCGCCCTTGCGAAATACGTTACTGAAGACGGTGCCGTCGTCTTCAACTCGCCCGCGCACATCGTCACCGGCGTGGCTGGCGCCGTCTAACAAGCGGATGAAGCTGACGGCCACGTTCAGCGCACAGCCTGTCGGCAAGACGTTATGTGTAATCGATGAGGATAGCGCTGATTATAAACGTCCTATGGAGTGTAATAATGGTATGTGCTTTCACCTGCCTTGTTCTTGGGCGGTACAGTGATCCCCGTGCAATGTTGCTCGCTTTAAGTGTTGCATATGTTGTTGTTGCCCTTCTGGTGCTGGCTGGTGAACGGTGGGCTGTAGCGAACATGCGCGGTTCCGGGGCGGTGGAGGCGTGCGCCCCCGTTTTTCCCGGCTATCGGGCGCAACGCCCCGCTTCTTGATCGCCGCGTTCCCTGCGAGCGCCCGGCTCCGCAGCGCGCTCCGGGACCGCGGGCGGCCGTCACCGCGCCGGCGCCGCCTGGGGCGCGGGAACGGCCAGCGCGAGGGGCGGCTCGCTCGCGTCGGCGGCGGGCCATGCGTCCGCGACGAGCACGTCGCCCTCATAGCAGCCGCGCTCGAGGTCGAACCCGCCGGACCCCGCGGGGATGCGGATGCCGGGCCACCGGGCCGGGCGCGCAGCTCACCCTGCTCGGCCCTCACGAGCAGAGGCGCCGAACTCGCTCGAGCGGGGCCACGGTCACGCTGGGGCCGCGCGGCCGCCCGACCCCGCCCGCCCTACCGTGCGATCCGATCCACCAGGTCGAGCGCGCGCGAGTAGGTGAACATCCAGCGCCCGCTGCGATCGGTGGGGCCGAGCGGCCACGCGTAGCTCACGCGCAGGTAGCCGTCGGTCTCGGGGAAGCCGGGGCGGTAGAGGATCTGCACGCCGACCTCGTGCAGCCAGTCCTGCTTGCGCGGCCAGTCGGTGCCGTCGAGGGTCGGGCCGCCGAACGGATCGACGCCCCACACCACCCCGCTCGCCGCGAACGCGCCGACCTCGACCGGGAACGCGTCGGGATGCGGCAGGTGCATGAGCGCCAGCACGTCGTCGTGGCCGATCAGGTCGATGCGGCCGAGCGCAAGTCCGGTGCCGGCGCGCGACGAGCCCCGAATGCTGCGCAGCGAGCGGTTGCCGCCGAGGAAGAACGACGCCTGCGGTACGGCGTCGCCGGTGAGCCGCCCGTAGGCGGCCTGCGGCACGATCGAGAACGCGTCGCCGAGCGCCCAGTCGCCGGAAGCGGCGACGCGCATGCGCCGGTAGTCGAAGTCGCTGCCGATCCTCGGGCTCGACGTCGCGTAGCTGGCCTGCGCGAACACCGGCACGACCGGCAGCTGCACGCCGAGTTCGTAGTGCAGCTCGCGGTTGCGGCCGAAGGCGGCCGGCAGGTTCACACGCGGATCGGCGCGCCCGCCCCACAGGCTCCACGTCGTCGTGGTCGCGAGCGGCGACTGCAACTCGTCGGCGTAGCCGACGCGTCCGCGCCATACCGGGGTCTCGCGCTCGAGCGAGAGCGTGAAGCCGTCCTCGCGCATGTAGTGCCGTGAATCCGAGCCCGTGGTGAGCGCGATGAAGGCGGCGAACGTCTTGTCGCTGCGCTCGCGATCGATGATCCCCGTGCGGCGCCCGCCCGAGGCCGTGAAGCGCCACGCTGCCGGGCCGCGGATGAGGCTCCTGGTGTACGCCGCGCCGCCGAGCAGGTCGCGCGGACCGACGGCCCACGACATGCGGCCGGTCAACCGGCCTTCATGCTCGGGACGGCCGATACCCAGCGTTCCGCCGTACACCGGGCCGTCGGCGCGGTTGAAGCGGAACGTCGGCAGCAGCGTCAGCGTCGACTGGCGGCCCCGCGGCGCCTCCGGATGCGCAAGCCCCCAGACCAGCGCGCTGTCGAGCCCCGTGGTGTCGAGCGGCGCGGCCGAGCGGCCGAAGTACGTGTCGGTGGAGTCGCGCAGCTCGCCCAGGTACTCGCGCAGCGAAGTGTCGGCGGGCGCGGGCGCGGCGGCGGCCGGCGGGGCGTGCCACGCGATCATGGCGGGCACGAGCAGCGCCGCCGCGAGGCCCCGCACGGCGGCCGTGGCATGGCGAGCGTCACGAACGCCGAACATGGACAGCCTCATCGCGCCTCCATCGTGGTCTGGTTTTCGAAGACACGGTCGTCGATGCCCTGGTTCAGCGCGTAGTCGTCGTACATCAGCGCCAGATCGAATCCGCGCCCGACGGTCGGCATGGGCACGGTCATGTGCAGGCGCATCAGCACGCGCTTCAGCACCCAGAAGCCGTCCACCTGCCCGCGCTCGACGACCATGCGGTCGATGCCCTTGAGGATCAGCGGTGCGGGCGAGCGGTCGAACTGCAGCTCCTCGCGCACGATCACGAAGTCGTTGGTGTCCACCCAGACGTGGCCGCGCGGTTTGTCGAAGGCGAGCTTCGAGCGCGGCTCGAACTCGATTTCGTAGATCACGTGGTAGCCGACGATCTTCCGATCCGCGATCGAGTACCTGTAGTCGCGGCGCGCCTCGGGGCGGAACGCGAAGTTCACGACCTCTTCGCTCATGTTCGACGAGAACTCGGCCTGCACCGCCGCCTTCTTCTTTTCCTTGTAGCGGTAGTCGCGCAACGTGACGGAGCGCACGAGATCGGGGCGCCTGCGGTAGACGCGGCTCACCTGCTCGACCAGCAGGCGCGGTTCCTTCGTGCTGGCGATCCGGCCCATGACGCGCAGGGTGAACGTGAACACCTCGTCGTGAATGAGCGAGTCGCGGCGCGCCTCACCGCGGGCGACCCGGTCGAGGATTTCGTCCAGGGTGACGCGCGGCGCGGTGACGAGCACCTCGGGCACCGAGGTGCGCATCGTGTCTTCGACGGCGAGCGTGGGGCCGGGCCCGGGCGGCGCCGCGAGCGTCAGCACTGTCAGCATCAGGAGCGTCTGCATGACCACCTTTCCCGGAAGGCGCCGCACGCTAGCACGGTGTGCGGCGGAGTCGCAACAGTCTGCGTCGCAGAAGCCGCTACGCCACAAGCGGTTGCGAGCCGAACCCCGCTGGAAGTGGCGGGGTTGCGGCGTTCAGGGTGCAGAATGGGTTTCGGCACGCCGCGTGCGATGCATCGAAAGCAAGGAGCCGGCCGACCGGCCGGCCTGCGTATCGGAGGAGACACCATGAAACGCCCGATCCAGATGAGTCTCGCCCTGAGCGCCGTCGCGCTCGCGGCGCTGGCCGCACCTGCGCTCGCACAGGCCCCCGACGCGGCCGCCGCGGCGCAGCAGTTCATGGCCGTGGACGTCGAAACGGCCGGGCCGCTCGAGGCCGGCGTCGAAACCGCGACCGAAGGCCGCGCCAGCGACCTGTCGCTGGTTTCGCTCAAGTACCGCCCGCGCCGCGACCGTCCCGCGATCCGCATCGGTGAGGAGGGCACCCGCCTCGAGTCCATCCGCTACCGGCCGCGGCGCTCGTCGCCGTCGCGTGCGGCGTCGTACGGCGGCTCGACGATGATCCACGCCGGCTTCTTCGATCCCGACGGCGATCCCGAGCGCGGCCTGCTGTTCGGGTTCCGCATGGGGCCGAAGGTCGACGAACATCTGCAACTGGGAGTCGGCCTCGACTGGCGGCACCGCACGCAGCGCTACACCGAGCTCATCGGCACCGGCACCGGCCCGGGCGGCGAGCAGATCGACATCCGGCGAGAGCTGTCGAGCTCGACCTCGGACTGGGTGCCGCTCCAGATGTTCGCGGAGCTCAATGCCGGCAGCGACATGACGGTGATCCCCTACTTCGGCATCGCCGGCGGCTATCAGTGGCTCGGCATCAGCGGCGATGTCTACAACGTGCCCGGCGATTCGTTCGACGCCACGTTCGGCGGCTGGGGCTGGCAGGGCTGGGGCGGCATCGCCTACCCGATCGGCCCGCGCTCGCGGCTGAACGCCGAGGTGTTCGTGAACGGGTCCGAGTTGCACCGCGATACCGTGGACGCGCTCAGCGGCCAGGACGTGCGCGAGAGCGTGAGCATGGACGGCGTGGGCATGCGCTTCGGCCTGAGCTGGGGGTTCTTCTAGGCGGACCGGCGCGGTCGCGCCGCCCGCCCCGCGACCGGCCGTGCACGTCAACGAAGGGTGAATCCCGCAATGCCCGTTGGAAACACGCCCCTTCGCTGTGATTAGTTTGCAGCGAAGGGGCGTTGCCGTTCTCCGTGGCGCCCGTGAGGAGTGGCCATGAAATACGTCGTCGAGTCGAAGAAGAGCATCGATCAGGCCGCCGCGGATCTGGAGAAGTCGGTGACGCAGCACCAGTTCGGTGTCCTGCACGTGCACGACCTGCGCGCGACGCTGCAGGCCAAGGGCGTCGAGTTCCCGCACGAGTGCCGGATCTTCGAGATCTGCAATCCGCAGATCGCAAGCGAGGTGCTGAAGAAGGACATGAGCCTCAACCTGGCCCTGCCGTGCCGGATCAGCGTGTACGAAGAGGGCGGGGTGACGAAGCTGGGCATGATCGCGCCGCAGGCGATGCTGAACATGCTGACCCGCTCGGCGGACCTCGGCACGGTCGCGGCCGACGTGGAGGCCACGGCGATCGCGATCATCGAAGATGCGAAGTAGTCGTCGGCGCGGCGGGGGCGGCCCGGGCCGTTCCGCCCGCCCGCCGGCGTGGGCCGCGCTCCCGGGCCTCGCGCTCGCCCTGGCCGTCCTGGCGGGGCCTGCCCCGGCCCGAGCCGACGCGCCGCCCGACTCGATCCGCGCGCGGGTCGTGCGCGCCGCGCTCGAGCGCACGACGCACCGCGTGCGCTACGACCGCTCGTACCGGAAGATCGGCTATCCGGACGGCGACGTTCCGGATTCACTCGGCGTCTGCACGGACGTCGTGATCCGCGCCTACCGCGCCGCCGGCATCGATCTGCAGAAGCTCGTGCACGAGGACATGGAACATCACTTCGACGCCTACCCCGATCGCTGGGGTCTCACGAAGCCGGACCCCAGCATCGACCACCGTCGCGTGCCCAATCTGCAGGCGTTCTTCGAGCGCCACGGCGGGTCCCTGCCCGTGACGCGCAGCGAAGACGACTACCAGCCGGGGGATCTCGTCACCTGGACGCTCCCGGGCGACCTGCCGCACATCGGCATCGTCGTGAACGTCCGCTCGCGCGACGGCGCGCGCTGGAAGGTCGTGCACAACATCGCCTGGGGTCCGCGGATCGAGGATGTGCTGTTCGAATGGCCGATGACGGGGCACTACCGCTGGCCGGTGGATGCGGGAACCAGATGAGATCCGCGGCGGTGTTGGCCGGGTATCGTGTAAAGGCGATCGGCCCAACCGCTGCGTGGTTTGTAGCATTCCTCCTGTCCCTCGGTTCGGGAGCGTGTGTCGAAACAGAGTCCGACATGGGACCGGTGAACTTGCCGATCCGGGCGGAAGATGCGCATCGGTTTCCGCGCGATGATTTCGGGTTCGTCTTCGAGACGGGACACGGGGAGAAGATCGACACGTTCTCAGGCCTGGTGACGAAGGATCTCGTCACCGACCCGGACACTTCGATCGCCCTTGAGTTGACCGAAGCGGAACTGGATACCATCTACCGAAAGATGATCGCTATTCGGCTGTTCGAATTTCCTGAGGTGATCCCCATGAACCCCGGCATTGACCGACATCCAAGCATGACCATGTACCTGAAGGTTCGGGCCGGCCACGCTCTCAGGACGATCTATTGGAAGACTGGCGCGCCCGACAATTCCGTGAAGAGAGAATGGGAGGGGCTCCTCCAACTGATTACCCTCATCCGACAGGTGACCGACGACCATGCTGAGTATCAGGCGCTCCCGCCGGCGCGCGGCGTCTACTACTAGCCGTTTCGTCGTCGCGGCGATGATCGCCGCGATCGCCCTGGCAGGCTGCAGTCGGGCGCCCGCCAAGATCGCGCCGCCTTGGTGGGAGGGGGCAGCGGAGGCTCTGCCGCTGCGTCAAGGGGACTTCGCGAAGTACCCGCGCGAGAACTTCGGCTTCGTCCTCGAGCGAAGCCTGGGCGAGAAGATCGACACATTCGCCGGGGTGGCCACGAAGGACATGGTGATAGGCCCCGACACGACAATTGCCCTGCGGCTGACCGAGGCCGAACTCGATACGATCTACAACAAGGTGATCGCGATCCGCTTCTTCGACTACCCCATGTTTCTGTGGAACGACCCTCGCACGCAGATGAGTCCGCAAGAGTCCCTGCACCTCGAAGTCCGCGTAGGCGATGTCGTCAAGGACCTGCGCTGGACGACCGGTGAGCCGGTTCCGGAGCTGGTTCAGCAAAGGAAGCGGCTCGGTGAGTTGGTCGGGCTGATCCAGCGGATGGTCACGTCACATGCGGAATATCAGGCGCTTCCCCCCGCCCGCGGCGGGTATCTCTAGCGCTCGTCCCTCGCACCCGTCCTTGTTCCGCCCTCATCCCTCCGCTAACCTCGCGCGTCATGGCGCGCAAGTCACCACGATCACGCAAGAAAGCCCGCCCGGACGCCCGCATGCCGGGCGCGCACCGGGCGCGCAAGAGCCCGCGCAAGTCGAGCCGCAAGAAGGCGGCCCGCAAGAGCTCGGCCGACGCGCACAAGCTGCGCGGGGCGCGGGGTAAGGAGAAGCCGGCGGATTCGGCGGCGCGCCGCAAGGCCGAGGCGCAGCGCGCGGCGCGTACGAAGCAGAAGGCGGCGAAGAAGGCCGGCGCGAAGAAGGCGGCGAAACGTCCGGCGCCGAAGAAGCCGCCGGCCAAGCGCCCGGCACGGCGCAGGAAGTTCACGCCGCCCGATCCGCAGCGGGTCGCGAACGTGCTCGCGATCCTCGAAGGGCTCTATCCGGAGGCGATGACCGAACTCGAGTTCCGCTCGCCGCTCCAGCTGCTGATCGCCACGATCCTCTCGGCGCAGTGCACCGACGACCGGGTGAACATGGTGACGCCGGTGCTGTTCGAGAAGTTCCCCGATGCGAAGGCGCTCGCCGAAGCGTCGCAGGCGGAGATCGAAGAGATCATCCGGTCGACCGGCTTCTACCGGAACAAAGCGACGTCGATCCGGGCGTGCTGTGCGGACATCGTCGCGAAGCACGGCGGCGAGGTGCCGCGCACGATGGAGGCGCTGACGGCACTGCGCGGGGTCGGGCGCAAGACGGCGA
Organism: Candidatus Eiseniibacteriota bacterium; assembly: GCA_963744995.1. Lineage (GTDB taxonomy): Bacteria > Eisenbacteria > RBG-16-71-46 > RBG-16-71-46 > RBG-16-71-46 > CAVUWA01. Next base: position 168,637 of record CAVUWA010000011.1, on the reverse strand, counting down.
ACGTGGTGCTCGGCAACGCGTTCGGCATCCCGGGCCTGGTGGTGGACACGCACGTCACCCGGCTCGCCCACCGGCTGGGCTTCACCAACGAGAAGGACGCGGTCAAGATCGAGCACGCGCTGATGCCGATCGTGCCGAAGGACAAGTGGACGGTGTTCTCGCACTGGCTGATCCTGCACGGCCGCCGGGTCTGCAACGCGCGCAAGCCGCACTGCTCGATCTGCACGCTGGCGCCGCACTGTCCGCGCATCGGCGTTTCGGCCTCGCAGTGAGAAGTCGCCGGTCGCCGCGCGGCGCCTCGTTCCGGCCCGCACACCGCACGGCGCTCGCGGCCGCGTTCCTGTCGGGGGCCTTGCTTGCGTCGCCTCCGTACGCCAGCGCCCAGGCGCCGGATCTGCCGCCTGCGATCTACGGCAACGAGAGCGTTGCGGCGACCGACGGCGCTTCGGGGTTCTTCGTCAACCCGGCGGCGGGCGGCCGGCGGTACCCGAACGAGCTGATGTTGTCGTGGGCGGAGCTCGCACCTTCGACGACGGTGCTGCGCGGCGTGCTCGCGGCGGGCGGATTCGGCATCGCCGGCGCGAACGTCGAGCACGGGCCGCACGCAGTCTCGCTCGGGCTCGCGGGCGGCTCGCGCGGCCGCTTCGGCATGCGCCTCGACTGGCTGCGCAGCGCGGGCGGCGGGTCGCGGGCGACGGATCTGTCGGTCGGTACGCTGACGTTTCCGGCGAGCTGGCTGTCGCTGGGTGCGTCGCTCGACCACGTGATGCAGCCGAGCTTCATGGGAAGGACGCTGCACCGCAACTACACGCTCGGCGTCGGGCTCAGGCCGCTCGCGTTCGCGCGGCGCGCGGCCTACGACCTGGGGCCGCGCTGGACGATCACGGCCGACGTGGCGCTGCGCGAGGGTGCGCCTCATCAGGATGCGAAGGTGCGGGTCGGCGCCGAGCTGGAAGTGCTGCCCGGCATCGCGCTCACGGGTGCGGTCGAGAACGGCGGCGTCCACGCCGGCTTCGCGCTGCTCGGCCCGCGTGAGGCCTATCACGGCCACGTCGGCTACGACCGCGACGGCGACGAGCAGGTGCGCACCCACTCGATCAGCTTCCACGAGGGCGCCGAAGATCGCACGGTGCTCGACACGGATCCGGACGGCGTCGCGGTCGTGCACGCCGCCGGCACGCTGGCCGACGAAACGCTGCCGGGCGTGGGACTGCTGGATTCGGGCGGCGGCGCGAGGGTCGGGAGCCTCCACCGGCAGCTGAAGCGCGCGCTCCGCGACCCGAAGACGCGCGGCGTGCTGCTCGAGGTGCGCGGCCTCGGGGGTATGGCGCAGGTCGAGGAACTGCGCCCGCGCATCCGCCGCCTGCGCGCCGCGGGCAAGCCGGTGGTCGCGTTCCTCGAATACGGCGCGGGCCGCGCCGGACTCTACCTGGCGAGCGCCTGCGATCGCGTCGTCACCACGCCGGGCGCCTACTACCGCGGACTCGGGCTGCGCATCGAGCAGCGCTACTACCGGAGCCTGCTCGACAAGTGGGGCGTGAAGCTCGAGCGCTCTTCGTATGGGAAGTACAAGTCCGCGTATCGCAACTTCAGCGTGGACTCGACCACGGATGCCGACCGCGAAGTGTTCGAGCGCGTGCTCGACGTCAACCAGAAGCTGTTCGTCGACGCGCTGACCGCGGATCGCGGGATCGGAACGCAACAGCTGATGCCGGTCCTCGACGGGCGCGACTGGCCGCCCGCGGCGCTCATGGCGGCCGGACTCGTGGATTCGATCGGCTACCGCGAGGACGCGCTGCGGATCCTCGGGCGCATGACGCGGCTCGGCGGCCATCCGGAAGAACGCGACCTGCGGCGCTTGCGCGAGCCGCTGCGCGCGTGGCGCGTGCCGGCACCCGTCGCGGTGGTGTACGCGAGCGGCGGCATGGAACTCGGCGAGAGCGGCAACGATCTGGTGTTCGGCCCCTACATGGGCGCGCGCACGGTGTCGCGCAGGATCGAGGCGGCATTCCGGAATCCCGAGGTGCGCGCAGTCGTGCTGCGCATCGAGAGTCCCGGCGGCGCGACCCTCGCGGCGGAGCTGATCCGGCACACCGTCGAACGCATGAAGGAGCAGTCGAACAAGCCGCTGATCGTCTCGATGGGGGCCTCCGCGGCGAGCGGCGGCTACGAAATCGCCGTGCCCGCCGACGTCATCTTCGCCGACCGCTTCACCTACACCGGCTCGATCGGCGTGTTCTTCGTGAAGCCGTCGTTCGAGGGGCTGTATGCGAACTGGGGCGTCCGGCAGGAGGCGTTCGAGCGAGGCAGGTACATGCGCGGGCTGTCGCCGGCGGTGGACTGGAACGCCGAGATCCAGGCGATCGCCGACTCGGCGACCTACCGCGAGTACACGAGCTTCGTCGACGCCGTCGCACGCGGGCGCGGCATGACGTGGGCGGCGGTGGATTCCGTCGCGCGCGGCCATACCTGGATGGGCGAGGACGCGCTCCAGCGCGGGCTGATCGACCGGATCGGCACGCTCGACGACGCGATCGCGGAGGCGCGGCGCCGCGCGGGCGTTCCGGAAGGCGAGAAGATCCGCGTCATCGAGTACCGCCGGCCGCGCGGCAACCTGCTCGAGCGCTTCGTCCGCTCGGCCGCCGGCGACTGGGTGCGCAGCCAGACGCACCTGCCGGAGCCCGGCGCGACCTACCACCGCGCCGATCTGCCGATCGTGGAGTAGCGCCCCCGTGCCCCGCACCGCGCGCGTCCTGTGGGTGGCGCTGTTCGCGCTCGCGCTCGCGAGACTCGGCTTCGCGTTCATCCACGACATGTACGGCTGGGGCCTCGACGCACAGCGCTTTCTCGCGCCGTTCTGGGCCTGGGTGCCGTGGGCGCTGGTCGTGCTCGCGCTGATTCCCGCCCTGGCGCGGCGCGGTGCGGGGCCGCTCGCGGCCGGAGGCGACGCGCTCGCCCGCGGCGCGCCGGTCGCGCTGGCGATCGCCTTTCTGGGCACGGCCGCACTGGTCTACGCGTTTCCGGATCACGTGCGCTTCGTCGGTGACTTCCTGCTGCGTCAGGGCACGGTGGAGGAGCGGGCTTCGGTGGGCACGCTGTTCCCGCAGGCGCTGCCGCTCGACGCGTGGCTGCACTACCGGCTGCCGCTGTGGCTTTCGCAGGCCGGCATGGCCGGCGCCAACACCGCCGCGCGCTGGATCGGCGCGCTCGAGGCAGGGCTGCTCGCGCTCTGCGCCGCGGGGTTCGTGCGCACGCTCCGGCTCACCGGCGGGGCCGCCGCGGCGGCGTTCTCGATCGTGCTGTTCGGCGGCTACCTCGGGCTCTACACCGGCTACAGCAAGGCGTTCGTCGAGCTGGTGGTGCTGTTCGCGGCGACCGGCACGTTCGCTCTCGCGGCGATCGGCGCGGCGAACCCCCCGCGCGCGCGCGCCGTACCGGACGGCGGCGTGAAGTCACGCGTGAAGCGCGGACCGACGAACGCGGCGGTGCGGAGCGCGGGGGGCGGGCCCCCCGCCGGCGCGGGAGCGCTGCTCGGCGCCGGCAGCTGCGTCGCGCTTGCGCTCACGCTGCATCGCACCGCCCCCGCGCTGCTCCCGGCGCTGGCGCTCGCGTGGTTCCTGTGGTGGCGCGGCCGCGGGCGGGCGCCGCTCCGCAGTCCGCTCGTCTGGTTTGCGCTGCTGGTGCCGCTCGCGACGCTTGCGGCGATGGGCCCGCGCATCGTGACCACCGTGATCGGCACCGATACCGTGCATTTCCTGCCCGCCGAGGTGCGTGCCGCCGGCGGGCCGCTCCGGGCGGCGTTCGCGGGCACGCGGCTGGTGGATCTCTTGAACCTGATCCTGCTGCTGTCGCCGCTCGCGCTCGCCATCCCGTTCATGGCCGTCGCTCGCGGCCGCATCGCGTGGCGGCGCGAGACCGTCTTCCTCGTCGTGCTCGCCGCGCCCTGCGTGCTGCTCTGGCCGTTCATCCATCCGGTGGGCGGCATCGCCCGCGACTGGGACGACTTCACGTTCGGCGCCGTCGCGCTGTCCATGCTCGCCGCGTGGCTGGCGGCCGATGCGCTGCGCGAGGCGGGCGCCGGCGCGCCCGCCCCGGCGCCGGGCGGCCGGAAGAAGCGTCGCGCGGGCGGGGCCTTCCGCCCGCCTGCGCCGCACGCCTGGCTCGGCGTCGCCGTGGTCGCGTCGGTCGCGATGCCGGCGCTGCAGTGGCTCGCGCTTCGCGCCGATCTCGATCGCGGCATCGTGCGCGTCGAAGCACTCACCCGCGAGTCGCCGCGCCGCGCCGATGCCGAGCGCGCGCGCATGTTCGACTACCTGGGCACCATCAACTTCCAGCAGGAGCGCTGGCGCGCATCGGCGCGCGCGTTCGAGGATGCTGCCGCGCTCGCGCCGAGCCCGCGCCTGATCCAGCAGTGGGCGCTCGCCGAAACGCGCGCCGGCGACTTCCACAGGGCGCAGCGCGTCTACTGGCGCCTGCTGGCGAAGGACTCGCTGAACGCTTCGGCATGGCTCGGGCTCGCCACCGTGTCGTCGCGCTTCGGCGACATCGCCGAGTCGCGCCGCGCCGCGCTGCGCACGCTGGCGCTGCAGCCGGGGCAGGGGACCGCGGTCGCGCTGCTGCGCTATCTGGACGATCTGCCCGGCGCGGTGCGCGACAGCCTCGAGCGGCGGTATCCGCCGCGACGGTAGGTGACCTGAAACGGCCGGCCGAACCGGGACGGCGCGAAACCCGGCTCCGGGTCGTGTACATGTGTCCATGACATGAGCGCGAACGGTGAAACCCCGGTGGACCTCGAAGGCCTGCGGCGTCGCGACCCGCACGCGGTAGCGGTCTGGTACGAACGCCACGTGGATGACCTCTACGCGTTCGTGTGCAGGCGGATCGGCCGCGATGCGGCGCCGGACGTCGTGCAGGACACGTTTCTCGCGGCGCTGCGCGGAATCCACCGCTTCGATCCGCGGCGTGGATCGATGGGGCCCTGGCTCACCTTCATCGCACGCAACGCGATGCGCACGCCGATGCGACGGGCGGGTCGCGAGGTCGCCCTGACCGGTGAGGACGCCGCGGCCGGGACGCCCACCGCGTGGCCGGACCTTGCGGCGGCACCGCTGCCGGAGGACGACGTCGATCGCAACGGGGTCGGCGAGCTCGTGCGGCGGGGGCTGGCCACGCTGCCGGATCACTACCGCGCGCTGCTCGTCGCGCACCACGTCGACGGGCGCACGCTGCAGGCACTGGCCGCCGAGCGGGGTGTCAGCGAGTCGGCCGTGAAGAGCATGCTGCATCGGGCGCGCCTCGGATTGAAGGAAGCGCTGGAGGCCGCGGCGGCAGCGACGCCGGCCGGCGAGCCGGACATGAGGAGAGAAACATGATGCCAAACGAAGAAGAGCGCGCGCGCCTGCTCGCCGCCAACGTGGGACGGCTGCTCGCCGCGCACGGAACAGCCCGCATGCCGGAGCCCGGGCGCGGCCGGGTTCTCGAGGCGCTGCTGGGGGAATGCCGGACGCCGCGGCCGCGCTGGCGCACGATCGCCGCCCGCTGGTGGATTCCCGCTGCCGCCGCGGCCGCAGCGCTGGCGCTGCTGCTCGTCGCACCGTGGGCCGGTCGCCGTGCCGGCGACGTCGCCTGGTCCGATGTCGCCCGCCGGATCGCGGCGGTGCATGCGGTGAGCGCCTGGACCACCGCCGTGTCCGGGCGGTACGCACGCGTGCACGAGATCCGGACCGAGCATGCGGCGCGCCTCGAGTGGTACGCGGACGGGGTGGGGGACGCATCGCCCGACTTCATCTCGATCGTGCGCGAGGAACCCGGCCGTGAAGTGCACATCCACATCGAGCCCGCGGCGCGCCGCGCTTCACGCGAGGTGAACGAGCGCGGCGGAACGCTCGAAGCCCGTCCCGCCCCGATCCCATCGGAGGCCGCCGCGCCGGGCCGCATGTTGGACGACCTCAAGGCGATCGTCGAACGGCCGGCCCGCCGGCTCGCGCCCCGCACGATCGCGGGACGCGAAGTCCTGGGGTTCGAGGGACGCATCGATTCGCCAGCCGGTGAGCGAGCACCGGTTGTCGTGCGGGTGTGGGCCGACGCGGAGCGACACGACATCGTCGAGGTCGAGTTCGAAGCGCACGGAGAGCGCGCGAGGTTCACGGATATCGAATGGAATCCGGCGATCGCGCCAGAGGCGTTCGATCTGCCGCGCGGCGAGGGCTGGACGATCGAACGGTCGACCGAGCTCGCATACGGATTCACTCGGACTGCGCTGCGGCCCGGCATACCTCTGCGTGTCGGCGTCGCGGGTGAAGCGCCGGTGCTCACCGAGGCCGACGTTGCCGCCGTGAAGACCGGACGAGCATGGACTTCCGACCGCGCACCGGGCTCCCAGGTTCAGGTGATCGCGACGATCCGGCCGGAGTCGCGCGCGCGCTGGGCGTCGTTCCTCGAGTCCCACGTCCGGCGCCGCATCCGCGTCACCCTGGACGGCCGGACGATCCAGGAGCCGGTGCTGATGGGCGGCCTGCCTGCGGACCGGCTGACGCTGGACGTGACCCCGCTGGGGATGGACCTCGAGGCGTTCGAGGAACGCTACCTGGTGCCCTGACGCGGAGTGGTTCGTCTCGGGCCCCCGGGCTCACGCGAACGGCGCCGGATGCTCACGCACCCGGCGCCGTTTGGAGTTGCAGCGTTGCGTCGCCTACGGGGTCGGCAGGTAGAACGCCAGACCCACGCGCGCCATCACGCCCGAGTAGTCCACCGTCTGGCCGCCGCTGTTGTCCGCTTCGATGTCCGCCCAGCGCCAGCCGAGCGAGCCGGTGACCGCGAAGCCGGGGCTCACCGTCATCTCGGTCATGCCCATCGCATGGAATCCCACGCCCGAGCCTTCGATGTTCGAGCTGCCGCCGCCGCCGGAGACCTCGCCCGAGATGTTGTAGATGCCGGCGCCGCCACCGATGCCGAACTTGGCCGGCGTCATCGTCGGGAAGAAATAGGCCGCCGTCGCCTGGTAGGTCTGGGCGTCCACGTTGAACGTGGTCCCGCTGGCATCGTCGGTCGATTCGAGGAACAGCGGTTCCCACGCCGCCATGAGCATCCAGTTGCCGCTCGGCCACACGCGCGCGGCGATGCCGCCCGTCAGACCGCTCTTGATGTCGCTGAAGTTGGAGCCAAAGAGCTGATTCGTCGCTGCGAGCTCGTCGTTGACGTCGCTCATGCCGTGCGTGTTGAACGCACCGAACACTTCGCCACCGACCTTCGCGGCCGCCGAGGTGCGCGGCATCGCCACACACGCCGCCGCCACGAGAATCGCAAGAACAGCACCACGCATTGGAAAGCCTCCTGAATTGAGAAGCCGTGCACGCCCTCCGCGGGCGCGGGCCCATGGGGAGCCCGCAGGGGTTATCGGCCCGCATGCGCGGCATGCTTGAGGACTAAAGCGCCTTTTTCACGCATCCCGAACGGGCCCGTATCAGGGCCGCGTGCAGCGGGTTACGGGGTCGCGTCGGCCACGCGCAGCATCGCGGCCAGGCTCTTCTCGACGTCCGCGTCGGTGGTGGCCCACGACGAGACGCTGATCCGCATCGCCGTCACGCCCTGCCATTCGGTGCCGCCGCACCAGCAGGTGCCGTCCTCCTGCAGCGCCGCGATCACGGCGCGGGTGCGCTCGGGAGCGCCGAACGAAACCAGCACCTGGTTGACCTCCACGTCGTTCAGCACCTCGTGGCCCGCGGCGGTCAGGCCGTCGGCGAAGCGCCGCGCGTGGTGGCAGGTGCGCTCGATCATGTCGGCGAGTCCCTCGCGGCCGAGCGTGGCGAGGGCGGTCCAGATGTCGATGCCGCGCGCGCGCCGCGACAGCTCCGGCGTGTAATGGCTCGGCTCGCGCTGTGCGCTCACCGGGAGGTAGGCGGCGCTGACGCTCATCGCTCCACGCAGGGATTCCGGGTGCCGGCAGAACACGAGGCCGCTGTCGTACGGCACATTGAGCCACTTGTGCGCGTCGGTGGCCCACGAGTCGGCGTCGGCCACGCCGCGCACCAGATGCGCGCGCGCCGGTGCGGCGGCGGCCCACAGTCCGAACGCGCCGTCCACGTGCACCCATGCGCCGGCCGCCCGTGCCCGCGCGCAGACCGCTTCGGCGGGGTCGAATGCGCCGGTGTTCACGTTGCCCGACTGGATGCACACGAGCGTCATCGGGTCGAGCGCCGGCAGCGCGTTCGCCACCATCCGGCCCTGATCGTCCACCGGCACCCGGTGGACGCGCTCGCGCCCGAGGCCGGCCAGCGAGAGCGCCGAGAACAGCGTCGAGTGCGCCTCTTCGCCCACCACGACGCGGATCGGCGGCGCGCCGAACAGGCCCTGCGCCTCGGCGTCCCAGCCGGCGCGCGCGAGCAGGTGGTGGCGTGCGGCGGCGAGCCCGGCGAAGTTCGCCATCGTCGCGCCGGTCACGAAGCCGCCCGCCGCCTCCGCGGGGAGCCGCAGCACGTCGAGCAGCCAGGCAAGCGCGATCTCCTCGAGGATCGTCGCGAGCGGCGTAGTCACCATGAGGCCCGCGTTCTGGTCCCACGCCGCGCCGAGCCAGCTGGACGCCACCGTGGCCGGCAGCGCGCCGCCGATCACGAAGCCGAAGAAGCGGCCGCCCGCGTTGCCCATCGTGGCCGGCGAACCGTAACGATCGAGCCGAGCGATCACCGCGGCCGGATCCGCGGGCGACTCGGGCAGCGGCCCGCCGAGTTGCGCGCGGGCGGCCTCGATCGCGGCAGGTGCGGGCGCGACGTCGCGCGCGCCGAGGGATTCCAGGTAGCGCTGCGCGCGCGCCGCGGCATCGGCGAGCAATGCCGCGGTCCCGGCGTCACGGGCGCTCAAGCGTTCCGCCCGGCCGGCTCGCGCCCGCGCCACGCGTCGAGCAGTTCACGCTCGCGCTCCGGTGACAGCGGCGCGCCGGTGAGACCGCTGCGCGCCGCTTCCCGCTCCGCAGCGGTCCGCACCCGCTCCCAGGCGAGCGTGTCGCGCGCGGTGTCTTCGAGCGGACGGAACGTGAGCCCTGCCGCGAGCGCGCGGCGGATGTCGATCTGCATGAAGCCCGCGGCGTCCTTCGGCACCCAGAGCGGCAGCTCGCTGAACGGCTGCACACCGCGCTCGAGCAGGAACGCCGCGTCGACCCACGTGAGCTTCGCCTTGCCTCCGGTGGCCGCGCGCAAAGTCTCGAGCATCCCGCCGAACGTGAGCGGCGCCTGCGGACCGGTGGCGTTGAACACGCCCGCCGTCTTCGACTCGGCCAGCGCGATCATCCAGCCGGCGAGGTCGCGCACGTCGATCACCTGCACCGGTGTCTCGGGGTCGCCCGGCGCGAGCACCTCGGCCTCGCCCGCCAGATGCCGCACCCAGTACGGGAAGCGGTCGGTGGAGTCGTGCGGGCCGACGATCAGCCCGGGGCGCACGATCGTGGCGCGACCGGGCAGCGCTTCTTCGACCGCGCGCTCGCACAGCGCTTTGAGCCCGCCGTAGGTGAGGCCGGTGACCTTTTCCACGGCAGGGTCATCGAGCGCGTGCACGTTCGCGGTCTCGTCCTGATGCGGCGTGTAGCCGGCGTAGACCGAGATGCTCGACACGAACACGTAATGCCCCGCGGCGTTGGCCAGCCGCCCTGCCGAGTCGCGCACCAGCCGCGGCAGGTAACCGCTGTTGTCGATCACCGCGTCGAACGTGCGGCCGTCGAGAGCCCCGAGGCCGCCGTCGCGGTCGCCCTTGACGAGCTCGACGCCCGCCGGTGGCGCCGCCGAGCGGCCGCGGTTGAACAGCGTGATCCGGTGGCCGCGGTCGAGAGCGGCATCCACCACCGCGCGGCCGAGGAACTTCATGCCACCCAGCACGAGCAGATTCATGCGTGTCCTCCGAGCGCGGCCCGGAGCCGCACGGCCCAGGGGCCGTCCGGATCGCGGGCGAAATACTGCTCGCCGAGACGCTCCGCCGCCTGGCGGCGGCCGGCGAACAGGGCCATCATCGCGCGGTCGTGCAGCGCCGCGAGGTAGACGGGGTCGTCCTCGGAAACGGCCGCGAACTGCGCCAGAGCGCGCAGCTGGAGCCGGCGCCGTTCGTGCGTGTCGGCCGTCGCGTACGAACGCTGCGCGAGCGCGAGGCCGAGGCCGAGCCGCGCCTCGCCGTAGTGGGGCGCGAACTCGAGCGCCAGCCGGTAGTGCGCCTCCGCGCGCCTGCCGCGCCGGAGAGCCAGCTCGACGTGGGCGAGCGCGGTGAGCGCCCGCGGGTCGAACGCATGCCGCTCGAGCACCCGCTCGAGGCGCTCGCGGGCAGCGGCGAGCCGATCGGGATCCGGCGCGACCGGCAGCGGGCCGACGTCGCCGGTGAGCGACGAGGTGAAGCGCAGGTCCTGAGCCGGGGAGTTCATGTGTCCCGCGAGCAGGGCGCGGGCGGCGTCCACGTCCGGATCGGCGGGCATGCCGTGCGCCGTGCGCGGCGCCGCGAACGTCGAGTACGCGGCGATCGCAGCGAGCGACACCAGCATCACCAGAAAGAGGATCGCCGGCAGGGCGCCCCAGTTCACCCGGCGTTCGAATTCACGGGCGAGCGGGGGGGCTGCGGTCGGCGGGGTGGAAGGTTCGGTCATGGGCATCTCCGGGAGCATGGTAGAGGCGCCGGCAGATGCTTTCAACGCGTTGCCCCGTAATCACCTTCCTGCTATCGTCCGCTTCCGGATCCGCGGCCGCGCAACGGAATGATTCTCCGGCCGGATCGATCCCCGCCGTATCCCGGAGCACCTCACGACATGGCCGTCGCTCGGTTCCTTCAGATCTCGGATCTCCACCTGGGCGCGCCGCTCGGCTGGCTGCCGCCCGACCGTCGCGCGGAACGCCGCCGCGACCAGCGCCAGGCCCTCGAACGCGCCGTGTCCCTGGCGATCGAGCGCGGGGCGAATGCGATTCTCGTGGCCGGCGATCTGTTCGACCAGGAAGGCATCGACGCCGACTCGCTGGCATTCGCGCTGAACGCGTTCAAAGTCACAGGCTGCCCGCCCGTATTCATCGCTCCCGGCAACCACGACCCGTTCACCCTGACGAGCGTCTACTGGAGCCCGCGCATCCTCAAGGCGCGCGGCCTCGAGTGGCCGGAGCACGTGCACGTGTTCACGACCGCGGAGTGGTCGAAGCAGCCCGTGAAGGGGCTCGACCATGTCACCGTGTGGGGTCGCTGCTTCACGCCTTCGGTCGAGTCGGCCGAGCGGCCGCTCGCCGGCGCGGCACTGATGAAGGTGAAGCCCGACACGCAGGAGGGCCTGCACGTCGCGCTCTTCCACGGCTCGCGCGAGGGCAAGCTGCCGCCCGGGCAGAAGATCACCGCACCGTTCAGCGATGCCGAAGCGCAGGCTGCGCCGTTCGCGTACATGGCGGTCGGCCACTACCACGCCGCGTCGCGACTCGACACCCACGATGCCAGGGCGGGCGGGACGCGACTGGCCTACGCCGGCTCCGCGGTCGCGCTGGCGATGAACGAGATCGGCCTGCACGGCGCGCTCGAAGTGCGGATCGAGGAACAGGACGGGAAGCCGTTCGTGGAAATCGACTTCATTCAGCTCGACGACCGCACCGTGCACGAGATCGAAGCCGACGCCACCGCGGCATCGAGCGCTGAAGAGGTGGACCGCCGGATCGCCGGCGCACTCGATGCGGCCGGCGTGAGCGAGAAGGATCTCGCGACCGTGCGGCTCCGCGGCCGGCTGGTGAAGGGCGTGCGCTACGCGGGGGCGGGCGCGGACCTCGCGTCGCGCGCATTCTACCTGCGCGTGGACCTGCGCAACGTGCGTCCGGACTACGACCTCGACATGTACCGGCGCGCCGACGCATCGACCACCGAAGAGCGCTTCGCCAAGGCGCTGCTCGAACGCCTCGATGCCGAGAAGAATCCGCGCGAACGGGCGATCCTCGAGAGCGCGCTGTACTACGGGCTGGACGCCTTCCGGCTGCGCGAGGTCGTGCCGGTCTACGAGGAGATGGGCGAATGAAGCTGCTGCGGCTCAAGGCCGACGGCTTCGGCCCGCTGCGCGGTGAGTGGGCGTTCGATTCCGAGCGCGTCACCCTGGTCGTGGACGACAACGAGCGCGGCAAGTCGAGCCTGCTCGCCGCGATCACGGCGGCGCTCTACGGCCTCGATGGCGACCGCCGGTCGCATCGCGTGCTCACCCCGCTGGAGCGCTGGCGGCCGTGGTCGGGCGACGGGTTCCGGATCGAACTCGACCTGCGCGTCGACGACACGACCTACACCGTGAAGCGCGACTTCGAGCGCGGTACGGTGGAAGTGTGGAACGAGCAGGGGCGCGAGGTCACGACCGAATTCCGCGAGGGCAAGGACGCGTACCCGGTCGGTCACCGGCTGCTCGGACTCGATCAGGCCGAATGGGAGAAGTGCGCGTTCATCCGTCAGGACGACCTCGCCGAGGTCGTCCCCGACGACGAGAAGAGCCGCCGCGCCTCCACGCTGCGTGCGCGGCTCGAGAGCGCAGCCGACACCCACGTCGGCGACACCAATGCGACCGAGGCGATGCGCGTGCTCGAACAGGCGGCGAATCAGTACACCTGCGAAGAGCTGAGCTCGACCATGAAGGTCGAGAACGTCATCAAGGCACTCGAGGCCAAGCGCGGCATGGTCGAGGTCGAGCTCAAGAAGCTGGAGCACGACTTCGAAGAAATGGCCGGCCCGCTCGAAGAGCTGGCGCGGCGCGGCGAGGACGAGCGAAACGCGCGCGCGGAGCTGGAGCGGCTGGAAGAGGAACGGCGCGGCAGCGTGGGCGCCGACATCCGGCGGCAGCTCGAGTCGGACGCCGCTCGCCGCGAGGAGCTGCGCAAGCTGCGTGAAGAGGCGGATTCCCTGGCCACGGTGTCGCACCTGCCCGCGGGCGCGGAGTCCGAGCTGCGCGAGACGATCGCGCGCTACGAAGAGGCGCAGCGCAACCTCGAAGCGCTCGAAGCGCGGCGCCAGGACGAGCAGAACCGCGAGCGCAAGGCGATCGATCAGGAGCTCGAGAGCGTGCAGCAGTACGAGAACTGCACGATCGACGACGCCGACCGGTTCGTCGCGCTGGCCGCTGAGATCCGGCGCATCGGCGAGGCCGACAGCCGGCTCAAGGACAACGTGTTCAGCCAGCGCGAGGCGCTCGCCAGCCGCGGCTACGAGCCGGAACGCATTCAGGATCTGACGCAGCGGTTCGAGGGTGTGACCGAAGCGCAGCAGAAGCTGTTGCGCAATCAGGCCGAAGTGTCGCTCGGGTTCCAGACCGAGGTCGCGAACCTCGAGCAGACGCGCACCAGCAGCACCGAGACGCTGCGCGAGATCGACGCGGCACGCAACGGCCGCCGGCTGCCCGGCTGGTTCCTGCTCGCGCTCGGCCTCGGCGGCGCCGCCGCCGGCGTGGCGGTCATGGCGATCGGCGGGCTGGTGGCGCTCTGGAACGGACTGCTGGTCGGTGGCCTCGTGCTGGTGATCGTCGGTTGGGGGATGCTGGCCTCGGGCGCGAATCTGCGCCACGACGATCGCGAGGAATCGCTGAAGAAGCTCAGCGACGCGCAGCGCCGGCTCAACCAGATCCGCCAGCAGCGCACCCAGTTCGAGGTCGGACTCAACGAGATGTGCAAGGAGCTGGGCTTCCGCGATCCGGTCGAGCTCACGCGCGAGTGGAACGAGTACGTGCGCATCATGGACGACAGCGCCCCCGTGCTGCGTGCGCAGGAAGGGATCGCCGCGCTCGACGCTCAGCGCAAGTCCGTGCTCGACAGCGTGCACGAGCTGCTCGAGAAGGTGGGCGGCGGCTCGCCGGAACCGACGAACCTCGAGCGCATCGCCGCCGGGATCCGCCATGCGCGGGCGACCAGACAGCGCGCCGAGAGCCTCGAGACCAGCTGGTCCTGGATCGACGACGAGAAGCGTATGGCCGAAGCGACCGCGGCGGGACTCAAGGAGCGCGCGGTGCGCACGCTGCACGGGGCCGGGCTGACCTACGATCCCGAGCGGCCGTGGTCGGATCACGTCAGGGACCTGGCGGAGCGGCTGCAGGGGCGCACGCGGCACCGGACGCTGGTCGAGGAGGTCATTCCCGCGGCCGAACGCAACCTGCTTTCCGAGCAGGAGATCGAAGAGAAGAAGCAGCACCTGCAGGCGCTGGAGGACGACGGCGTCGCCGCGCCGGCGGTCGGAAAGCCCGCGCGCAGCCAGGTCGAGGTCGACCGCGAGGTGCAGCGCGTCAACAAACGCCTCACCGAGATCCAAAACTGGCGCACCGATCTACGGCTCGGCGTCGAAGAGCAGTGGCGCAAACATCACCGCGAGCATCCGGAGAAGCTGGCGCTGCTCGAACGGCTGGATGCGGCGCTGGAGCGCGCCCGGCGTTTCGAACGGGCGACGGTCCTCGCGCGCGAGACCATCCAGAGCGTCGCGCAGTCCACGCACCGGCGCTGGGCCGAGCACCTGAATCAGCGCGTCGGCGAACTGCTCGCATCGGTCGGCACCGGCGTCACCGAAGTGCGCTTCGGCGACGACCTCGATTTCTCGATCAAGTATGCCGATGGCCGCCAGGTCGCCCGCGGCAAGGCGATGCTGCAGCTGTCGAGCGGCGCGCAGGACCAGCTGCACTTCGCGGTGCGCCTCGCCGTGAGCGAGTATCTGTCACGCGGCCGCGCACCGCTGCCGCTGCTGATCGACGATGCGTTCGCGAACAGCGACGACGACCGCACGCGTGAAGGCATGAAGCTGCTGGTCGAGCACTTTGCCGGGCGGCATCAGATCGTCGTCGTGACCTGCCATCGCGGCCGCCACCAGCGGCTCGCGGAGACCGAACCTGCGCTCGGCGAAGAGAAGATCCGCACGGTGTCGCTGGCCGGCGGGACCAGGGCCGAAGCGTAGGCACTGAACTTCGCCGTGCGGCCGCGACCGCCGGTGATTCGCCGTACCCGCGCGCTCCGTCCGGAGGATGCCCGGGATTCCCGTGCTCACCCCGGGCGGCATTCCCGCGAATCTTCGAGTCCCCGCCGCAGCGCCCTCAGGACGCGTTCCGCTCCGCCTCCACTGCCACCGCGTGCCGGTAGGCGGCGAGCCGCGCTTCGACCCGCAGGCGCCTCACTCGATTGCGCCGCACTTCGCCGGCCACGCGCCAGGCGACGAAGATCGAGAGCGCCATCGTCACCGTGCCGAAGGTCAGGAACAGAGCGAGCCAGTCGGAGAAGTTCATCGTCGGGTTCCTTTCCGGCCTACGAGCCGTTCTTCGGCCGCACGAGCCACGCGCTCAGCAGCAGCGCGAGACCGATGATTCCCGGCATGAGACCAACCGCCCACAGCTGCGGCTCGCCGGTGGTGTCGCGGAACATGTAGAGGAACAGGCCGAGTCCGAGGCCCGCGGCCGTCGTGACGATGCCGCCGATCATGAGGCCCTGCGCGCGGCGGCGGTCGCTGTCCTCGCCCGTGCCGAATGCTCCACGGTCTTCGTCCGCGAACGGCAGCGGCGGCAGCTTGCTGGGATCGATGCCCCGCTCGATCGCGGCGATGCGCTCCCGCTGCGCCATTTCGACGAGACGCTGGCGGCCGATCGTGCGGACGATGCCGGCGGTGATCCCGCCGACGATGGCGATGATCGGAATGGCGAAGACGAGCACCGGCGCGATGATTTCTGGACCGAGATCCGCGATGTACATGACGGCTCCTTCGAGGTTCCGTGTGGGAATTTGCGACTTGCCGGGCGCCCGTGGCCCTGCTTTCGTCCCTTAGGACCGGCGAGCGCCGCAGCCGGTTTCAGGAATCCGCCTGCGGCCTGGGGGCGTGAAAAAGGTTGAAACCGGATGAACCCCGCGGCCGGTCGGAGAGGGTGGAGGACGAAGCCCTGGCCCACGACACCGGGACGGACGGCGCCCAGGAGGCCGCGTGGATCGAGCGCGCCCGGGCAGGGGACGCCGATGCCTTCAGGCACCTGGTGGACGCCCATCGCCATGTGGCATACGGCGTTGCGCTGCGGATCCTGGCGCAGGCCGAGGAGGCGGAAGAGGCGGTCCAGGAGGCGTTCGTCCGGGCGTGGAAAGCGCTGCCGGCGTTCCGCGGCGACGCGAAGTTTTCGACCTGGCTGTACCGGATCGTGACGCGGCGGTCCTTCGACCGGCTGCAGGCGCTCAGGCGCCGGCGCGGACGTGAGACCGCGGTGGAGGAGGCGGAGGCGCTGCCGGGCGGCGCGGCGCCGGATCCGCTCGCCGGCCAGCCGGCCCGCCTGCTGGAAGCGCTGGTCAGGGCGCTGCCGGACGCGCAGCGCGCGGTCGTGACGCTGTTCTATTATGAGGAGCGCTCGGTGAAGGAAGTCGCGGAGACGCTGGGCATGCCGGCGAACACGGTGAAGACGCACCTCGCGCGCGCGCGCGCCGCGCTGCGCGGCGCGTGGCTGCGCCGGACGGGAGAAGACGCATGAACTGCGCGACGTTCGAACGCTGGCTGGACGACGGGATGCCGGAAGCGGCGGCGCGCGAGGCGCGCGCCCACGCCGCCGGCTGTGCGCGCTGCGCCGCCGCCCTCGCCGCCGCCGAAGCCATCGAGGCCGGCCTCGCCCGCGCGGCATTCCCTGCGCCCGCGACCCTCACCGACGCCGTGATGGCGCGGATCGCCGCGCTCGAACAGGCTCCGGTCGCCGTCGTGCGACCCTGGCGCGACGCGTTCCCCTGGTGGGTGCGCGCCGCCACCGACCCGGCCGCCGTCGGCGCCGCGGCGCTCTGCGGACTGATGTTCTGGCAGTGGGATGCCATCGCCCGCGCCGGAGTCGTGGCGGCGGTGTGGCTCGAAAAGCTGAACACCGCCCCCGCGCCGGCCGCGCCCGCCTGGGCTTCGGGCCTCGGCATGCAGATCGTGCTCGTGACGCTCCTCGTGCCGGCGTCGCTGTGGCTCGCGCGTGCCTCGTTCCGCGCGAGCGAGAAGTGGTTCGAGCACGCCGCGGGAAGGCGGGGGTAGGGCCACCCCGGCACCGGGGCGCGCTCCGCGCCGCCCGCTCCGCGCCGCCCGCTCCGCGCCGCCCGCCCCGATTCGTCGTTCCGTATCGGTCTGCTACTCTCGCCCATTCGATCTCCGGCGGGGACGTCCCTCGGCCGACCGGAGTGCACCCGGACCCGATCAGGAGCGGAACCGTCGTGACCTTCCGCCACGCCGCGCGCGGGTTGAGCGTCGCGGCCATGGCGTTCGCCCTTGCGCAGTGCACGCCGGGCGGCGCGGGCGAGCGCGGTTCCTTCACTGCCATGAACGACGCCAGCCACGCCGGCGAGAAGCCCAACCACCTGATTCACGAGAAGAGCCCGTACCTGCTCCAGCACGCGTACAACCCGGTGGACTGGTACCCGTGGGGCGACGCGGCGTTCGAGAAGGCCCGACGCGAGAAGCGGCCGATCTTCCTCTCGATCGGCTACTCGACGTGCCACTGGTGCCACGTCATGGAACGCGAGTCGTTCGAGAACGACTCGATCGCGGCGCTGCTCAACCGCTGGTTCGTCCCGGTCAAAGTGGACCGCGAGGAACGGCCGGACGTGGACCGCGTCTACATGCAGGCGATGCAGGCGATGGGCATGGGCGGAGGCTGGCCGCTCAACGTGTTCCTGACGCCGGATCTCGAGCCGTTCTACGGCGGCACGTATTTCCCGCCTTCGGCGCGGATGGGGCGGCCCGGACTCGCGGAAGTGCTGCCGCGTATCCACGAGGTCTGGACCGAGGACGGCGAGAAGCTCGCCGATCAGGGGCGCCGCGTGCTCGACGCGATCGCGGCGCTCAACGTTCCCGCCGGCGCGCCGGCGCCGGCCGATTCACTGTTCGATTCGGCATACGCCTCCCTCGCGCAGGCGTACGACCCCGAGCTCGGCGGCTTCGGCAACCCGCCCAGGTTCCCATCCACCGTGAACCTCAATTTCCTGTTCCGCTACTGGGCGGCCGACCCCGCGAACCGGCGCGCGGCGCGTGACATGGCGCTCGCGCAGCTCGATGCGATGGCGAGGGGCGGAATCCACGACCAGGTGGGCGGCGGCTTCCACCGCTATTCGACCGACCGCCACTGGCTCGTCCCGCACTTCGAGAAGATGCTCTACGATCAGGCGCAGCTCGCATGGTCGTACCTCGAAGCGTTTCAGATCACCGGCGAGGCGAAGTACGCCGCCACCGCGCGCGACGTCTTCGGCTACGTCGAGCGTGAACTGACCTCGAAGGACGGCGCGTTCTATTCCGCGGAGGATGCCGACAGCGAGGGTGAAGAAGGCAGGTTCTACGTCTGGACGCCTGCCGAGACCGAACAGGTGCTGGGGAAGGATCCGGCCGCGCTCTTCAATCACCGCTACGGAGTGACCGGGCAAGGCAACTTCGAACGCGGCACCAGCATCCTGCACGAGGCCCACACGCTGGAGGAGACGGCCGGAGCGTTCGGGCTCGATCCCGCCGACGCCGCGCAACGCCTCGAGGCCGCGCGCGCGAAGCTGCTCGCCGCCCGTTCGCAGCGCGTGCACCCGCATCTGGACGACAAGGTGCTCGTCGCCTGGAACGGCCTGATGATCTCGGCGTTCGCGCGCGGCGGCCGCGTGCTCGGCGATCCGGAGCTCACCCGGCGCGCGGTGCGCGCGGCCGAGTTCGTCTGGACGCACCTCTACGACGCGCAGCGCGGCGCCATGCAGCGGCGCTGGCGCGACGGCGAGGCCGCGGAAGCGGGGCAGCTCGACGACTATGCCTACTACACGCTCGGCTGCACGGATCTCTACGAAGCCACGCTGGAGCCTCGCTGGCTCGAGCGCGCGGTGGCCGTCACCGAGGCGCAGATCGGGCGCTTCTGGGACGCCGGGCACGGCGGATTCTTCGAGAGTCCCGCGGGCGATCCGGGCATCCGAATTCGCATCAAGGACGGTTTCGACGGGGCCGAGATCGCGGGCAACTCGATTGCGACCGGCAATCTGGCGCGCCTCGGACGGCTGCTCGACCGCGAGGACTGGTTGACAAAGGCCACACAGTCCTTCAACTACTTCGCAACACGCCTGGCTGCGGGAGCTGCTGCAATGCCACAGATGCTGGTCGCCATGGACCTCGAGCGGGCGACGCCGCGCCACGTCGTCGTCGCCGGAGCGGCCGGGCGCGCCGATACCCGGGCCATGATCGACGCGTTCAACCGACGTTTCCTGCCTCACGACTTCCTGCTGTTCGTCGACGGCGGCACGCGCCAGAAGGACCTCGCGCGACTCGCCGGTTTCGTGGAGCCACTGGTGCTGAAAGACGGAAAGGCCACGGCCTACGTATGCGTGAACTACGCCTGCAAGCTGCCGACCACCGATGCATCCACCTTCACGGCGCAGCTCGACGCGCCTGCCGCCGCGGAGGCGCAGCGATGAGCCGGCACGCGCGTCGCGGCAATCCGATCGGAATGGCCCGGGCCGCCGCGCTCGCGCTGCTCGCGGCGCTCACCTGCGCCGCGCCCGCGGCGGCGCAGCTCGGCGGCGCCGTGCCGCCGGCCGAGAAGCTGGTGAAGATCGCGGCCGAGCCGGTGACGATCGCCGCGGGGGCGAAGGGGACGGCGAAGGTGAGCCTGACGATCGCACCGACCTGGCACATCAACGCGAATCCGCCGTCGCCCGATTACATGATCCCGACCGTGCTCACGCTCGAGCCCGCGGCGGGCGTCACCGCGGGCGATCCGGTCTACCCGGCGCCGCACATGGTCAGGCTCGGCTTCGACGAGAGCGATCTGTTCGTGTACGACGGCACGGCGGTGATCACCGTACCGGTGGAAGTCGCCGCGGCCGCCACGAACGGCCGCCACGAGCTGAAAGGCACGCTGCGCTTCCAGTCCTGCAACGACCAGGTCTGCCTGCCGCCGCACACGCTGCCGGTCGCGGTGATCGTGAACGTGCCCGGCGCAGGCACGGCGGGCGCCGCCACGGCGGCGCCTCCTGCGGCGGAAAGCGGCCGGGGCGCCGGGACGGCCGGCCCCGATGCGGCGCGTGCGCCTCCCGGCGGCGCGGCGGCAGGCCCCTCCGGCGGGGCGAGGGACGAGACGGGCGCGCCTTCCGCGGCCACGCCGGCGCCCGGCGCGGCGCTGCAGAAGGGCGAAACCCATGCCGGCGGCCATCCGGCGCCGCCGGTGAATCCGATCGCGCGCGCGCTCGAAAAGGGCTCGTTCGCCACGTTCATCACGCTGTTCCTGATCGGCCTCGCCCTCAACCTCACGCCGTGCGTCTATCCGATGCTCGGCGTCACCGTCTCGATCTTCGGCGGCCGCGGCAAGACGCCGCCGCTGCAGGCGTTCGGCATGGCCGTGGTCTACGTGATGGGCATCGCACTCATGTACAGCGTGCTCGGGGTCGCCGCGGCGTTCTCGGGCGGGCTGTTCGGCTCGGCGCTGCAGAGCCCGCTCGTGCTGGTCGGCATCGGCGTCCTGCTGATCGCGCTATCGCTGTCGATGTTCGGTCTCTACGAGATCCAGCTGCCGCCGGCGCTGATGATGAAGCTCGGCGGCCAGACCGCGACGGGAGTCGCCGGGGTGTTCCTGTCCGGACTGCTGGTCGGGGTGTTCGCGGCGCCGTGCATCGGCCCGCCGATCGTCGCGCTCCTGGCGATCGTCGGCGCGAAGGGCGACCCGGTGTTCGGCTTCACCTCGTTCTTCACGCTGTCGCTCGGCCTCGGCGCGCCGTACCTGCTGCTCGGCACGTTCTCGAACCTGCTCACCAGCCTGCCGAAATCCGGCGAGTGGATGATCTGGGTGAAGAAGGTGTTCGGCGTGGTCCTGCTCTCGATCGGGGTGTTCTACGCGATGCTGGCGTTCGCGCCGCGGCTCTCGTTCTGGGTCGCGCCGACCGCGCTGCTCGTGGGCGGCCTGTACCTGGGCTTCATCGAGAAGAGCAAGGGGCGCACGGCGGTGTTCGGCTGGGTGAAGCAGCTCGGCGGCCTCGCCGCGATGATCGGCGGGGCATTCATCGTCGTGGCGGCGCTGACTTCGAATACGCTCGCGTTCCATGAATACGACGACCAGAACCTGCAGTCGGCGCTCCAGGACGGCCGTCACGTGCTCATGGACTTCTCGGCGGACTGGTGCGTGCCCTGCCACGAGCTCGAGCAGTTCACCTTCACCGACCGTGCGGTGATCGACGCGGCGCAGGACTTCGTGCGCTTCAAGGTCGACCTCACCCGCTACGACTCGCCGGAGTCCGAACAGCTGCGGCGCCAGTACGACATCACCGGCGTGCCCACCATCGTGTTCCTCGCGCCGGACGGCCGCGAGGTCCGCGCGGCCCGGGTCGAGGGCTTCCTGCCGCCGCAGGTGTTCATCCAGCGGATGCAGACCGCGCGCGCGGCGGGTCAGCGGGCGCAGCGCCTGCGCTGACGGCCCTGGCCGCCGCCACGAAGCCGAAAAGGCGCCCGGCCATCGCGGGGCGCCTTTTCGATGGCGCGGGGGTGCGGGGCCCGCTACAGCGGGAACACCCAGCCGGCAATCAGCTTGAGGCTTGGGATGTCGCCCAGGCCGAAGCGAGCCTCGGTGAAGAAGCGGTTGTTCGAGCGCGTCGGGACGCCGGCGCCGACCACCAGGTTCGCGCCCACGTTGGTGTCGGAGACGTTCTCGAACCCGGCGGGGGCATCCACCTCGATGAAGTTGATGCCGAGGCCGAACCCGGCGTACGGGCGCCAGGGCGAGCCCTCGATGCGGAAGTGGTACTGGCCGTCCAGGTTTATCGCGATCACGGTCTGATGGTCGCCGAACCCGAACTCGAGGCTCGGATTGAACGTCACGTCGGGCGCGATCTCCCCGAACATCATCTGGCCGCCGACCACGAGCTGGTCCGGGTCGAGGCTGAGCCCGACGCGCGGACCGATACCGGTGGCCACGGTGGCCGCGTGCGCTGCCCCGGGCGCCAGCAGGGTCAGGATGGATCCCAGCAGCAGTAGACGTCTGAGCATCTTCGAAGTCCTCCTTGAACGCGGAGCGGGGGAGTGAACGAGCGAAACTAGCCGTCCGGCCATGCGTGCGCAAGGGCGGTGCGCTATTCTGCCCGCGCTTGCCTGCCGGCTTCACCCCAACGGGAGAACTCTCATGGTCTTCTGGTCATCCGCCGCACGCGTGCGGCACTCGTTCGCCGCGTGTGCGCTCGTGCTGTGCGCGGCGCTGGCGTTGCGCGTCCCGGCCGCCGCGGCCGACATCACGCCCGAAGCGCGGAAGGTCGTCGAGCACTACCTCGAGGCGATCGGCGGCCGCGCCGCTTTCGAAGCGGTGCACTCCGTGCACGGCACGGGCAAGGTGTCGGCGTTCGGCTTCACGGGCTCGATCGACACGTGGACCGCGCGGCCCGACAAGCGCGCGAGCCGGATGGACATAGGCCCGCTCAAGATCCAGGAGGGCTATGACGGCTCCACCGCGTGGCGCACCGATCCGGGCGGCAAGGTCATCGTGCTCGACGGCATCGATCGCGACCGCTCGATCGCCAGCGCCTGGTTCGACGCCGACCGCTGGCTGGAACCGGATCAGGGGGGCGGCAAGGTGAGCCTCGCGAAACAGGAGGAGCCACAAGGACCCTATGACGTTCTGCTGATCGAGGCGCCGGGCGGCGAAACGCGCCGCATATGGGTGAACCGCGACACGGGGCTGATCGACAAGGTGGTCGCGAAGTCGGACCAGAACACGGTGATCAGCACGCTTTCCAGGTACAGGGCCTTCGCCGGGCTGCGCCTCGCGACGATGACGAAGACGTCGATCGAGGGAATGCCGGCCAACGACGTCACCGTGGCGTTCGACACGCTCGAAGTGAACACCGACATGTCGGCCGCGCCCTTCGGCCTGCCCGGCGAAGGCGACCACGGAGTGCGTTACCTGAAGCAGGACGGGACCGCACGGCTCGCGTTCGACTATGCGGCGAAGCACCTGTGGGTGCGGGCGAGCGTGAACGGCAATCCGCCCGCTGATTTCATCTACGACACGGGCGCGAGCATCACGGTGATCGACAGCACCTACGCCGCGCAGATCGGGCTCGAGGCGCAGGGTCACATGCAGGGCCAGGGCGCAGGCGCGACGGGCAGCGTGTCGCTCGCGACCCTCGACGACCTGAAGGTCGCCGGCGACGACGGCGACGGGATCGAAATGAAGAACGTCCCGGTCGCGGTGCTGTCGGTGAACCCGATGCTCGAACCGTTCTTCTGGAAGCCCGCAGCGGGCATCGTCGGCTTCAACTTCATCTCGCAGTTCGTGAACGAGATCGACTACGACACCGGAACGATCGTGTTGCGCGATCCGAAGGCCTTCGAATACCAGGGCCAGGGCGAGGCGATTCCGATGGAGCTGGCCGGCACGGTGCCCGCCATCGAGATGACCCTCGACGGCAGGTACAAGGGCAAGTTCCGCATCGACGTCGGCAGCAGCGCGACCGTGGACCTGCACCGCCCGTTCGTCGAGGCCAACGGCATCGACAAGAAGGTCAAGGACGGCGTCGAGGTCCTCAGCGGCGGATTCGGCGGCATGTTCACTTCACGCATGACCCGCATGAAGTCGATCGCGATCGGACCATACTCGTGGAAGAACCCCATGGTCTCGTTGTCCGGTGCGACGACCGGTGCGCTCGCGAGCTCGGACTACGCCGGCAATATCGGCAACCGGATCCTCGACCGCTTCAAGTGCACGTTCGACTATGAGCACCGCGTTCTGTACCTGGAGCCGGGCGCCCGCTACGCGCGGCCCGACCACTTCACCCGGAGCGGCCTGCAGCTGGTGAAGAAGGACGGCGTGATCTCCATCGCGCAGGTGATCGACGGCTCGCCGGCGCAGAAGGCGGGGCTCGAGGTCGGCGACGTGATCCGCGCGATCGACGGCAGGGCTGCTGCGGACTGGAAGCACGCGGACGTCGAGACGCTGTTCGAGGAAGGCAAGCCCGGCACGGAAGTCGTATTCAAGGTGGAGCGCGACGGCAGGGCGATGAACGTGAAATTCAAGCTGCGCGACTTCGTTTAGGCGCGCGGCGGCGCGGCGCGTGATGTGGCGGGCGGGCGGCCGCGGGGCCACCGCCCGCGCGGCGCCGCGCCGTTTTTTCTTGTCACGGTGCGGCGTTCCGTGCTGTTCTCCGCCGCGTGAACGCTCCCGCCGCCGGCCCCGCGCGCTCGCTCGGCTTCCGCCTGCTCGATCGGATCGAGCGGATCGGCAACGCCCTGCCGCACCCCGTCACCCTGTTCGCCATGTTCGGGGCCATGGTGCTGATCGCCTCGTGGCTCGCGGCGTCGATGCACGTGTCCGCGATCCACCCGAAGGACGGGTCCACCATCGCGGCCATCAACCTGCTCGACCGCGACGGGGTGCGGCGCATCTTCACCGAGGCGGTGCGCAACTTCACCGGCTTCGCGCCGCTCGGTACCGTGCTGGTGGCGATGCTCGGCGTCGGGATCGCGGAGGCGAGCGGGTTGATGACCGTGCTGCTGCGCGGCTTCGCGATGAGCGTGCCGCGCTCGCTTCTGACCGCGGCGATCGTGTTCGCCGGCATCAACGGCAGCATGGCCGGCGACGCCGCGATCATCCTGCTGCCGCCGCTCGCGGCGATGCTGTTCATCGCCGTCGGGCGCCACCCGCTGGTCGGTATCGCGGCGGCGTTTGCCGGGGTCTCGGGCGGATTCAGTGCGAACCTGCTGCCGACGATCCTCGACGTGCTGCTGGTCGGGCTGTCGCAGGCCGCGCTCGATGCGTCGAAACTGCTGCCCGGCTACACGGTGAACATCCTCGGCAACTACTGGTTCATGCTGATCTCGACGCCGGTGCTGACGGTGCTCGGCACCTGGATCACGCACCGGTTCGTCGAGCCGCGCTTCGGAGCATGGCGCCCGGCCGCGGCCGGCGCCGCCCCGCCGGAGGCCGACGTGGCGCCGGCGGCGGGCGAAGACCACGGCACGATGCTGCACCCGCTGAGCCCGGGAGAGCGCCGCGGGCTCGTCGCGGCCGGCGTGTCGCTGCTGGCCGTGATCGCCCTCATGGTCGTCCTGACCGCACCGGGCGGGGCGCCGCTGCGGGTGGACGGCGCCACGCCGATCGAACGGCTGCGCCCGCTGTTCGACAGCATGGTGGTCTGGGTGCTCGTGCTGTTCTTCGTGCCCGGTCTCGTGTACGGCCTCGTGACCGGCAGGTTCAGGAACGATCACGACGTGGCGAAGATCTCCGGGGAAACCATGGGCACGATGGGCGTCTACATCGTGCTCGCGTTCGTCGCCGGGCAGTTCGTGGCGTGGTTCGGCTGGTCGAACCTCGGCGCAATCCTCGCGATCGGCGGCGCCAACACGCTCAAGGCGATGGGGCTCACCGGCGCGCCGCTCATCGCCGGGCTCGTGCTGTTCGCGGCATTCCTCAACCTGTTCACCGCCTCGTCGTCCGCCAAGTGGGCCGTGATGAGTACCGTGTTCGTGCCGATGTTCGTGCTGCTCGGCTTCACGCCGGAAGGCACGCAGGCGATCTATCGCGTCGGTGATTCGTGCACGAACATGATCACCCCGCTCATGCCGTACATGCCGTTCCTGATCGCCTACGCGCAGCGCTACGAGTCGAAGTCCGGCACCGGCACGATCATCGCGCTCATGGTGCCGTACACGATCGCGTTCACGATCCTGTGGACGCTCATGCTCGTCGCGTTCTGGGCGTTCCACCTGCCGATCGGGCCGGGCGTGGGGATGATGCTCGGCCATTGAACCCGCTGCGCACCGGCCCGCTATCCGGTCTGGGCCGTCTCCTGGAACAAATGCACGTCGCGCTGCGGGAACGGAATCGAACAGCCGCCCGCTTCGAGCGCTTCCTTGAGCCGCCGGGTGAGATCGAAGCGCAGAGTCCAGTAATCGCCCTTGTTGCACCACGGGCGCACGACGATGTTGACCGACGAGTCCGCCATTTCCGCGACGGCCACGGTCGGGGCGGGGTCGCGCAGCACGCGCGGATCCTCCGCGAGCACGCCGTTGATGATCTCCATCGCCTTACCCAGATCGTCGGAGTAGCTGACCCCGACCACCATGTCGTTGCGCCGCGTGTCGTTCGCCGCGTAGTTGTGGATGGTCTGACCCCACACCGCCGAATTCGGCACCACGACGCGGACGTTGTCCGGCGTGTTGAGCGTCGTGAAGAAAATGCCGATTTCGGTGACCGATCCCGCGGTGCCGCCGGCGTCCACGTAGTCGCCGACCTTGAACGGACGGAAGAGCAGCAGCATCACGCCGGAGGCGAAGTTGGCGAGCGTGCCCTGCAGCGCGAGGCCGACGGCGAACGCGACGGCGCCGAGCACTGCAATGACCGACGTCACCTCGACGCCGAACATCCCGAGCACCGCGACGACGACGAACGTCACCGTCACGTAATAGGCGAAGCTCGACGCGAACGGGATCAGCGTGGCGTCGGTGCCGCGTCGTCCGAGCGCCTTGCGCACGGCGCTGCGGACCCAGCGGGCGACCATCAGCCCGGCCACGAGCACGACCAGCGCGCCGAGAACCCGCGGGGCCCACCGGGCGATGACGGCAACGAAGAGTTCGGTGGTCATATGAAGGCCTCCGTCGTTCGGGTGGAACAGCCGCGACGGTACGCCAGTGCATTCACCGCTCGAGCGCGTGCACAAGGTTCGCGCACGCGGACCGTCGCAGACGAATCGGGCCCGACCCTAACGCCTTCGGGACGATCTCTCCACCCCGTCTCCGCGCGGCGCCCGCGGCACGGCGTTCAGCCCGCGACCTGCTCCTCGGAAAACAGGTGCACGTCGCGCTGCGGGAAGGGAATCGTGCAGCCGGCCGCCTCGACGGCGTCCTTCAGACGCCAGGTGAGATCGAAGCGCAGCGGGAAGTAGTCGTCCCTGACGCACCACGGCCGCACGAACAGGTTGACCGAGGAATCGCCGAGTTCGCCGACCAGCACCTGCGGCTCCGGATCCTTCAGCACGCGCGGCTCGCCGGCCAGCACGTCGCGGATCGCCGCCATCGCCGCCGGGATGTCGTCGCGGTAGGAGATGCTCACGACCAGATCGTTGCGACGCCGCTCGTGGGTCGCGTAGTTCTTGATCGTCGCGCCCCAGATGGACGTGTTGGGGACGATGTAGCGGACGTTGTCGAACGTATCGAGCGCGGTCGAGAAGATCCCGATTTCCTGCACGGTGCCGTAGGCGCCGCCGACCTCCACCAGGTCGCCGATCTTGAACGGCCTGAACACCAGCAGCATGATGCCCGACGCGAAGTTCGAGAGCGTGCCCTGCAGAGCCATGCCCACCGCGAACGCGGCGGCGCCGAGCACGGCGACGATCGACGTGACCTGGACGCCGAACAGGCCCAGCACGGCGATCAGCACGAAAGTGAGCACCAGGTAATACGAGACGCTCGAGAGCACGGGGGTCAGTGTCTCGTCCACGGCGTGGCGCCGCAGCGCGCGCCGCACCCAGCGGCGGGCGAGGCGCGCGGCGGACAGGCCGAGGAGCAGCAAGGCGATGGCGCCGAGCACGCTCAGGCCGTAGCGCGTCATCAGGGCGATCAGATCGTCACTCGGGAAGCCGGTCTGCATGACACCTCCACGCGCAGAATGCGCCGTGCGGATCGGCCGCGCCGTTCGTGCGGCAGATCCGGGTGGGGACGGGCCGGCCAGCGGCCGGCCGAACGGGTGGCCCATTCCCGGGCCGTTTGTCGTATTCTCCTCACCCTGTCGGGACGGCTGCAACCTGACGTGGCGCCTGCGCGTTCTCCCCGCGGGGGCCCGCCGTCCGCCAAATGCTCGGGACTCTGCGGACAAAACCGACCCTGGGAGGGGTTCATGAACGACCGGATGAAAGAGCTGAAAGCGCGCCTCGCGGAGATCTACGATCTGCAGATGGCGGCCTCGCTGCTGCGCTGGGACATGACCACGTACATGCCGCCCGGCGGCGCGGACGCGCGCGGACGCCAGCTCGCGCTGCTCGGCCGGCTGGCCCACGAATGCCAGGTGGATCCGGCGCTCGGCCGCCTGCTCGACGCGGCCGAAAAGGACGTCGCGGCGCTGCCGAAGGATTCGGACGAGTTCTGCCTCGTGCGCGCGGCGCGCCGCGAATTCGAGCTGGCGACCCGCCTGCCCGCGGCGCTCGTCACCGAGATGGAGGCCCACTGGAGCCACGCCTACAACGTATGGATCACGGCGCGGCCCGCGAACGACTTCGATCGTGTGCGCCCCGTACTCGAGAAGACGCTCGACCTGAGCCGCAGGCTCGCCAACTGCTTCCCCGGGTACGCGCACATCGCCGACCCGCTGATCGACTTCGGCGACCAGGGCATGAAGGCCGCCGAAGTGCGCCGGATCTTCGGCGATCTGCGGGCGCGTCTGGTGCCGATCGTGAAGGCGATCACCTCGCGGCCACCGGCCGATGATTCCTGCCTGCGTCACGACGCCGAAGTGTCGAAGCAGCTCGCGTTCGGCCTCGGCGTGATCGAGCGCTACGGCTACGACTTCCAGCGCGGCCGCCAGGACATGACGCATCATCCGTTCATGACCAAGTTCTCGCTCGGCGACGTGCGCATCACCACGCGCGCGCGCCAGAACGATCTCACCGACTCGCTGTTCAGCACGCTGCACGAGTCGGGGCATGCCATGTACGAACAGGGCATCCGCATGGAGTTCGAAGGCACGCCGCTCGCGAACGGCACGTCGTCCGGCGTGCACGAGAGCCAGTCGCGGCTGTGGGAGAACCAGGTCGGCCGCAGCCTGGACTTCTGGACGTTCTTCTACCCCGAGATCCGCCGGAACTTCCCGAACGAGCTGAAGGACGTGTCGGTGGACGAGTTCTACCGCGCGATCAACAAGGTCGGCCGCACGCTGATCCGCACCGATGCGGACGAGGTCACCTACAACCTGCACGTCATGATCCGTTTCGGTCTCGAGCTCGACATGCTGGAAGGCAAGCTCGCGATCAAGGATCTCGCCGATGCGTGGATCGCGCGCTACAGGGAGGACCTCGGCGTCGAGGTGACCGACCACAAGGACGGGGTGCTGCAGGACGTGCACTGGTTCAGCGGCCCGATCGGCGGGGTGTTCCAGGGCTACACGCTGGGCAACATCATGGCCGCGCAGTTCTTCGCGAAGGCGAAGGAGGTGCATCCGGAGATCCCGGCGGAGATCCGCAAGGGCGAGTTCACGACGCTGCATGACTGGCTCGGTGACAACATCTATCAGCACGGCTCGAAGTTCACGCCGGAGGAGCTGCTCGCGCGCGTCACCGGCGGGCCGCTCACGATCGAGCCGTACATGGACTACCTGTGGAGCAAGTTCCAGCCGCTCTACGGGCTGCGCGAAGAAGAACGCGCCGCCGAGACCACGACCGGCTGAACCGCCCGGGCGCGGCTTTCTCCGCCCGCACCGTGCCATCGCCGGGGCGACGTGCCGCGGCGCCGGAGCCGATCCGGCGCCGCGGTGGCCTATAATGGACCTTCGGCGGCCGCCCGGCCGGCCGGATCGTGCTCCCGGAGACCCCTCGATGTCCTCGCCGCGCGACATCACCCAGGTTCTGCACAGTGCCAGTCACGGCGACGTAGCCGCGGCGGAGCAGCTGTTTCCGCTCGTCTACGACGAGCTGCGGCGACTGGCCCGCGGCTATCTGAACGGCGAGCGGCCCGGCCATACGCTGCAGGCGACCGCCGTCGTCCACGAGGCCTTCATGCGGCTCGTCGGCAGCGAACAGGTGGCGTGGCACGATCGTGCGCACTTCTTCGCGATGGCGGCACGCGCGATGCGGCGCGTGCTGATCGACCACGCTCGGGCGCGTGGCCGGCAGAAACGCGGCGGCGGCTGGGATCGCATTCCGCTCGAGCGCGCCGTGTCGTTCTCGGTGAACGCACCGGGCACCGAGCTGCTCGCCCTGCACGAGGCGCTCGAACGCCTGGCCGCGGCGCACCCCGACGTGGCGCGGATCGTCGAACTCAAGTTCTTCGGCGGGCTCACCAGCAAGGAGATCGGCGAGGTGATCGGCCGCTCGGACGCGACCGTGGAGCGCCACTGGAAGTTCGGGCGCGCATGGCTCTACCGGGCGATGGTCGAGCCACCCGAGGCGGCGCAGGATCAGGCGTGAGCGACGACCGCGACGCCCGGATGCGCGAGATCTTCTTCGAGGCCCTCGACCTCGAAGGCCCGGCGCGCGACGCATTCCTCGAACGCGCCTCGGCCGGTGACACCGCCCTGCGCGCTGAAGTCGAGGCCCTGCTCGACGCGGACGCGGCCGCCGGCCGTTTCCTCGACCCCGAGATCCACGCCGCCGGAGGACACAGCGAAGAACGCGTCGGCGCGCGGCTCGGGCCCTACCGCCTGCAGGCGGTGATCGGCATCGGCGGGATGGGGGCGGTGTACGTCGCGGAGCGCGCCGACGAGGAGTTCCACAAGCGCGTTGCCGTCAAGATCCTCAAGCGCGGCATGGACACCGACGACGTCCTGCGTCGCTTCCGCGTGGAGCGCGAACTGCTCGCGCAGCTCGAACACCCGGGGATCGCGCGGCTGCTCGACAGCGGCACGACGGACGACGGCCTGCCGTATCTGGTGATGGAATACGTCGAGGGCGTGCCGATCGACCGCTACTGCGCCGAGCACGACCTCGACATCGACCAGCGCATCGAGCTGTTCCGCGCGGTCTGCGACGTCGTGCGCTACGCCCATCACAATCTGATCGTGCATCGCGACCTCAAGCCCGGCAACATCCTGGTGGATGGCGACGGCCGCGTGCGGTTGCTCGACTTCGGCATCGCCAAAGTGCTCGACCCGAGCGCGCTGCCCGCGTCGATCGCGGTGACGCGTCCGGACTGGCGGGTGTTCACGCCGGAGTACGCGAGTCCCGAACAGATTCGCGGCGGTCGCGTGGCGACCGCGAGCGACACGTATTCGCTGGGCGTCCTGCTCTACGAGCTGCTGAGCGGCCGGCGTCCCTACGTGTTCAGCTCCCGCACGCCGAGCGAGGTGGCGCGCCTGGTCTGCGACACGGAGCCGCGCAAGCCGAGCGAAGTGGCCACGCGTGCCGCGGCGCCGGAGGCCGACAGCGCCCCCACCCCTGCGGCCGACGCCGGCGGGCTCAGGCGGCGGCTGGCCGGGGACCTCGACGACATCGTCATGAAGGCGCTGCGCAAGGAGCCCGATCGCCGCTACGCGACGGTGGACGAGCTGGCCGAGGACCTGCGCCGCCACCAGGCCGGGCTCCCGGTGACGGCGCGCGGCGACACGTGGACGTATCGCGCGGCGAAATACGTTCGCCGTCACCGGCTCGCGCTCGGCGCGGGCGCCGCTTTCGTCGCGCTGCTGATGGTGTTCGCGGTGGTGATGTCGGTGCAGGCGGCGCGCATCGCGCTGGAACGCGACCACGCCGAGCGCGAAGCGCAGGCAGCGAACCGCACCTCGTTTCTGATCCAGCGCATGCTGTTCAGCGCCGACCCGTTCCGCTCGCGCTCGGACTCGACCACGGTGCGCGAGCTGCTCGACGATGCGACGGGCTACGTGCGCGCGGAACTGGCCGGCGAGCCCGCGCTGCAGGTGCGCCTGCTGAGCGTGATCGCGCGCGTGCGCATCAGTCACGGCAGCTTCGACGTGGCCGACTCGCTGCTGAAGGTCGCCGGCGGCCTTGCCGCTCGCTCGCTCGAGCGCGGCAGTTTGGACCGCGCCCGGCTGGACGTCGCGCGCGCCGAGCTGGCCGCGCGGCGCGGGCGGATGGACGAGGCGAAGCGCCTCTACGCCGGCGCGCTCGCGACGTTTGACCGGGATCACGGCAGCGCGTGGCGCGAGCGCTGGAACGTTCGCACCCAGCTCGGCATGGTGGAGATGACGCGCGGCGAGTACGACGAGGCCAGCGGGAACCTGCAGCGCTCGCTCGCGGAGGCGCAGACCAGCACCACCGATCTCGATCCCGAGGTGGCGGAGGTGCGCACGGCGCTCGCCTACCTCGAGTACCAGCGCGGACGCTTTCACGCGGCGCTCGGTTACGCGCGCGACGCCGTCGCGCAGCTCGAGCGCATCTACGGCCCCGACCACCTGAAGGTCCTGCGCGCGCTCCAGGCGCGCGCGACGATCCTCGACGACGGGTTCCACGACTACGCCGCGAGCCTCGCCGACAAGCTCAGGTGCCTCGCGATCCGCAGGAAGCGGCTCGGCCCCGACCACCCCGACGTCGCCATCGGCATGGTCGGCGTCGGCATGTCGG
Organism: Candidatus Eiseniibacteriota bacterium; assembly: GCA_963744995.1. Classification (GTDB taxonomy): domain Bacteria; phylum Eisenbacteria; class RBG-16-71-46; order RBG-16-71-46; family RBG-16-71-46; genus CAVUWA01. The sequence continues at coordinate 136,481 of CAVUWA010000011.1, read as the reverse complement.
GCTACTTCACCGGCGATCTGCGCGGCGCGGAGGATTACCTCTCGCGCGGCGATGCTCTGGCGGCACGGGTGATCGGCCCGGTGACGCCGGTGCGCGCGACCGCGATCGGGTTTCTCGGGATCGTGCACTACGCCGAGGGGCGGATCGAGACGTCGCGCTCGGAGTTCGAGCGCGCGCTCGACATCGGCCGCCGTTCGCTGCCGGCCGGCAACCGCCTGCTGGGGACACTGGAAGTCTATCTGGGCCAGGCGGAGTACACGCTGGGGCGCCCGGCGGAGGGCGAGCGCCACTATCGGGCCGGTGCGCGGATCCTCGAGGAAGCGCTCGGTGCGGCCCATCGCAACACCGTCTGGGCGTACCTGTCGCTCGCGTCGCTGCTGGCCGCGCACGGCGAGACCGTGCGCGCGGACTCGCTGTACGGGCTCGCCAGGCCGGGGCTCGACCAGCGCCCGGACGATCCCGACCTCTGCTACTTCGCCGGCGGCTACTGGGCGAGCCGCGGCGACGCGAAGCGCGCGTTCGAGTGGCTGCACCGCTCGATCGAAAACGGTGGCCAGCTGCAGGGCGCCGAGTACGATCCGGATCTCGCGGCGATCCGCGACCGCCCCGACTTCGCGCGGCTCATCGCGCGGCGCAGGCCCGCCCTGATCGCGGCCGCCACGCCACCGGCGAAGTAGCCGGCGCGGGGGCCTGCCGCTAAAGCACGTCGCGCAGCGTGACCTCGACCGTCATCTCGTCCACGCGCCAGCGGCGGATACGCAGCGTGTGCACCGCACCGATCGCGCCGTCCTCGATCTCGCGGTCGTATTGCTCGCGGGTCCAGGCGGTGGCGGGCCGGCCGTCGATCTCGAGCACCTCGTCGAACAGCTTGAGGCCGGCCTCGTCCGCCGGGGAGTCGTGGATCACCGGACCGACGATCACGCGCTCCGGCAGGCGCACGAGCAGGGCGCCGAGCCGCGTCAGACGGTCGCGCTCGCCGAAGTGCTTCCCGGGCGCGAGCCACAGCCGGTTGCCCGGGTAGTCGAACACGCAGCGGAACTTCTCGAGCACGCCGTTGCCGATGTTGCCGGCGATCTCCTTGCTGCCGAGCATGCCCTGGCCGTGCAGCGAGAGGCCGACGATCGGCTCCTGCCACGAGAACGGCCCGATGGACAGGCTGTCCATGCGGCACAGCGTGACGCGGAAGACGCCGCCCACCCCGCCGCCGTACATCTCGACGCGCTCGCGCCTGAGCCCGCGGAACAGGCGGCAGCGCCGTACCGCCTCGCCGTGCATGTCGAGCCCGCCGCCGTTGCCGACGTCCACCAGGAACTGACCGCCGCAGTCGTCGCCGAGCGTGAGGGCGATGGTCGGAATGTTGCCGTAGAGCTTCATCGGCACCGCCGTCGCGCCGTCGGCGGGGACCCACGTCTCGGGGTCGTACAGCGTCACGACGTTCGTGTCGTAGTCGACGTCGACGACGAACCGGCTGAGGAAGTCGCTGCCGAGCAGCCCCGCGGGCTTCCGCCACAGGGTCGGCGCGAACGCCTCGGCCATGTCGAGCAGCCCGACGCGGAAGTCGGGCAGCCGGACGCCCCGTCCCCTGCCGGCATCGATGAAGATGGACTTCACCCGTGCGAAGCGCATCTCGTCGACGCCGCCGACACCCTGCGCGACGCTGCGGCCCTCCGGTTCGAGTCCGACCTCGTAGGCCCAGTCGCGGTCGATCGCCGTCGTGCTCGCGCCGGTGTCGAGGATGAAGTCCGCGGGCGCCGAGCCGTTGACGGACACCTTCACCCACACGTGGCGCGTGCCGTAGCGGAACGGGATCCTGACGCTGCCCTGCGTGCCGACCCAGCGGATGCGGCGCGCGCGCAGCTCGGGCGGCGAGAACACCGCCTCGTCGATCGGCGGGTTCACGATCACGGAGTCGATCTGCAGTTTCTCCGGATCCTTCTCGCCCCAGCGCGGGTAGCCCCACTGCACCGTCCGGTGGCGGCGCCGCACTTCGTGCTTCGGGTAGTTGCTCCAGCGCTCGACCGACGTGTACTGATCGTCGCGCGACTCGACCTTGTCGATCAGGCCGGTCTTGTCGTTCACGAACATGCGGCGCGTGTGGCCGACGGGCGGCGTGACCTCGATGACGCTGTAGCTGGCGTCCGCGCCGTAGACCCTGGCGCCGAGCCGCACGCTCGCGCCGCCCTGGTCGGGCGCGCACCAGCGCTCGTGAAGGAAGAACGCCTGTTCCTGTGCGTCTTCGAGCTCCGGACCCTCGAGCACGTTCACCTTGCGCTCCGACAGGTCGGTGCGCCACGCGGTCTCGCCGTCGTAGCCGTCACGGATGTGCAGCGAGCCGAGGCGGATCTGCATCGCCCAGCGATCGGGCGCGGCGAGCCACAACTCGTAGGTGCCGTGCAGCTCGGCGGCGGTGAGCCGGCCCTTTACGTGCAGGGTCTGCTGCGCGTCGCGCGCCTCGCGGCCGCCGCTTGCTTCGATCCACCGCTCGATCACCTCCCCGGCGCCGTGACGCGTCGTCGCGCCGGGGCTGGCGGGAAGAGCGAGCGTGCAGGCGAGGGCGATCGCAGGCGCGGTGCGGGCCGGACCGTTCATGAGGTGCCTCCGTGCGGATGCGCACCGGGCGGCCATGCCCGGGCTCCATCGTTATCGGCGGTGGCGGGCCCGCGGCTGAGCGGGATCAGCGCGATCGTCCCCGGCACGGCGGCCGGGGGTTGCAGGCGCCACCCGCTGCATCACAACGACTTGCGGCGCGGCGCGCGCGCGCTCAGGGCTGGACCGCTTCCGGGATCGCCTCGGCGCCCGGCGTCGGCCCGGCGTGCTTGTTCCTCACCACCATCCATGGCAGGACCGCGATGCACAGCAGCCCCGCGACGCCGTCGACGGCGAGCGTCAGCGGGTAGCCCCACTTTTCGATCGCCCAGCCCTGCCACGACGCGCTGTAGCTGATCGTCAGGTTGAGCATCGCCATGTAGGCCGTGAACTGCGTGGCGGCGACCTTCGGTGTGGTGACGTCCATGAACAGCGCCGTGCGCGTGCCATACATGAGTCCCTGGAACACCGAATAGGTGATGGTCATCGCCCAGAACATCGAAACCAGCGACGCGGCCGGCACCGGCCGGTTCGCCATGTCGGGAGGCACCGGCATGATCCAGCCGTGCTGCTGCATGACCCAGGCGAGGTAGAACGTCGGCAGCGCGGTGCCGACGAAGAACAGCGCCAGCATGCGGCGGCGGCCGAAGCGGTCGGACATGAAGCCGCCCGCCACGCAGCCGAGCGCCGAAATGACGGTGGACCACAGGTTGAGCGTCGCGACCTGCGGATCGGTGAGCCCGAGCTCCACGGCGAGGTTCGACTGCAGCGCGAGGCCGAGCGCGTAGGCGCCGCCCGGCAGCAGCGCGAACAGCACGCCGAGGAACGCCGCGCGCGAACCGGTGAACGCGCGATACGAATCCACGACGAACCGGCGGATCTCGAGCCAGGCGGCGCGGCCCTTCGGCCCCTGCGCGCTCTCGCGCGGCGGCGCGGCGCGCTCGCGCATCGGCAGGGCGACGGTGAGCGTCACCGAGAGGATCACCGCCGCGACGAAGAAGTAGGTCGAGTTGAAGCCGATCAGCGGCGTCAGGTAGAGCACGCCCGAGCCGCCGATCGCCTGGCCGAGGTAGGCGCCGCCGAACATGAGGCCGTTCGCGAGCCCGCGTTCCTTCTCCGCCAGTACGTTCACGGCGAGCGCGTCGATCGCGACGTCCTGCGTGGCGCCGAACATGTTGTGGATCAGGATGATGAAGGTGAACAGCTTCACCTGCGTGGTGAAGTGCACCGGCAGCGCCGCCATCAGGGTGAGCACCATCATCACCTGCATGGCGACGATCCAGGTGCGGCGGCGGCCGTGGCGGTCGGAGCTGAAGATGTCGACGATCGGGCCGACCGCCCACTTCCACGCCCACGGCAGGTAGAGCGAACCGACGAACGCGCCGATCTCCGCGGGACCGAGCCCCTGGCGGCGCATCTGCGTGGCGATCGCGGTCGCGGTGAAGCCGAGCGGGATGCCCTCGGTCAGGTACAGCGAGAAGAAGGCCGCGAGTCGGCCGTTCTTCGTGGCGAGCAGGTTCGGGAGCCTCATGGTCGCGGAAGGTTGCCGGGCGGGGCCGCGATGTCAACGCTGTTTCAGCGCGAGAGCTCGATCAGCTCCATGCGCATGACCAGCGTCGAGTTCGGCGGGATGACCGGGGGAATACCATGGCTGCCGTAGGCGAGTTCCGGCGGGATCACGAGCTCGCGCAGGCCGCCGACGCGCATGCCGAGGATGCCCAGATCGAGACCCCGGATGACGATTCCCGTGCCGATCGTGAACGAGAAAGGCCGGCCGCGACCATAGGTCGAGTCGATGACCCGGGAATCGCCCTCGAGTCGCATCGTGTAGTGAATGCTCGCGACCATTCCGCTGTCGGCGCCCGCGCCGACGCCGATCCGGATGTCGCGCGTCAGAGGACCGGACGCCGCGGGCCCGAACATCGGCCGGGTGGGAAGGCCCGTGCACGAGGAGAGGCCGGCGGCGAGCATCAGCGCAGCGATCCATCCATGGCGCACCGACGGGGCCCGGGGCGGAGCCCCGCCGGGAGCGGAAAGGCTGCCCGCCACGAAGTCCCGGCCCGGGGTGCCCATGGCGCGCCTTCCTACGCCGGTCCCAGCGCCTTGAGCTTCTTCCTGAGGGCCGCCACCCGCGAATCGGCGCGCTGGCCTTCGGGGAGGTTCTCGCCGAATTGCACCGCGTCGGCGAGCGTGCGGCGCGCGGCGTCCTTGTCCCCCTTGCCCGTATAGAGGTCGGCCAGGTACTGGAGGATCAGCAGGCGGCGCGGGCCGTCGGTGTCGGGCTTGGCGAGCGCGCGGTTCGCGGCGGCGATGCCCTGATCCCACTGCTTCATCGCCTTGTAGGCGATCGCGAGCCGCGCCGGCGGGTTGAAGTCGTCGGGGAAATCGCGCTCGGACTGCTCGAGGAACGGCACGGCCTTCTCGGGCTCGCCGAGCTCGAGCAGCGCGCTCAGGCGGTGCGAGTCGAACACGGCGCGCGCTGCGGGCGTCTTCGCCGCCGCCGCCGCCCCTTCGAGGAAGGCGGACCAGCGCTCGGCGGTCATCCGGTAACCCTTTTCGTCACCGGCCGCGTCGCGCGCGTCGAGCAGCGCGATGTACACGCCCGAGCGGTCATCGGCCGCGAGGTCGAGCGACTTGTCTTCGGCGATCGCCAGCGCCTCGCGCTCCATCGCGGCCATGCGCTTTGGCCGGTCCGCCTGGTCTTCGGGCAGCGCGATCGCGAAATCGAGCCCGTACGAGACGATGTTGCCCGCGCACGATGCGTGGCGCAGCAGGGGCAGCGTCTTCTCGGCGAGCGCCAGCCCTCGCTCGGAGCTGTCGGCCATGGACAGCGCGAACAGCAGCGACTCCACCGTGCGCGCGTAGTACGGCGCATCGGGGGTCGCCGTGTCGAGCACGTCCTGGTAGGCGGCGATCGCCTCTGCGTTCTTGCCTTCGCCGTAGAGCGCGTCGGCCTCGGCGAGCCGCGCCGGGGTCTTGCCCTGATAGGCCAGCGTCGCCTCGTCGAGCAGCGCCAGGACGCGGTCCACCGAGCAGCCGCCCACCCAGCGGATCAGCGGCTTCTCGTTGCGCGGGTCGATGATGAAATAGGTCGGAAACGCCTGCACCGGGTACTTCGTCCGGAACGCCGCGTTCTCGGGCTTCTCCATGTCGAGCTCGAGCCACACGTACTTGCCGACCACGGGGGCGAGCTTCGAGTCGGTGAATACGTACTGCTTCATGGACAGGCACGAGTGGCACCACGACGCCGTGGCGTCCACGAAGATCGGCACGTCCTTCTGCTTGGCCTGGGCGAGGGCGGCGTTGAAGTCGTCCTCGATGAACGGCAGGCCGTTGAACGATGCCTGCGCGCTGGCGCAGGACAGCGAGAAGAGCGCGGCTGCCGCGATCAGCAGGGGCGCGCGAAAGATCGAACGCATGGCAGGGCTCCATTTCGGCCGGAGGAACGGAATCACGGGACGCCGATGGTAGCACGGGCCGCGACGGGATGAAGCGCCCGCGGCCGCGGGTGTGGGACGAGCCGGTCCGCGCCGCGCCGGCAGAGCGCCCTGAAGGGGGGTCGCGTCGGCCGCGGCGGTCCTGAGCCGCGCATCGCGTGTCGCGGCCGCGACAGCGAGGCGCGGCCAGGACCGCCGCGCCGCACGACCCCCCTGCAGGGCCTCTGCCGGCGCGGCGCGGACCGGCTCGTCCCGCAGCGCACTTCGGCGCTGCCGGAGGAGGCGCGGGTTACAGCTCGTTGCGCGCGATGATGTTCGCCAGACGCCGCGCGCTGTCGCGCACGGTGCGCTCCTGCGTCGCGAAGTCCACGCCGACCAGGCCGAAACGGGCCGCGTAGCCGTCGGCCCACTCGAAATTGTCGAGCAGCGACCAGTGCAGGTAGCCCGCCACCTTCACGCCGTCGGCGATCGCGCGCGCCGCCTGCCAGAGGTGCATGAAGATGAACACCCAGCGGTCGTCGTCGTCGTCCGTCGGCACGCCGTTCTCCGTGATCAGAATCGGCACGTCGTAGCGGCGGAAGAAGTGCAGGAACTGCGCGAGGCCTTCCGGATAGATCTCCCAGCCCAGGTCGTTGCGCTTCGAGATCATGCGGTGCTGGTCGATCGTGCACAGGTTGCCGATCAGACCCGGGATCGTGAAGCCGGTGTTCCGCACGAAGTCGCGCGTGTAGTAGTTGAGACCGATGAAGTCCAGCGTGCGCCCGGACGGCAGGCTCTCCCAGAACAGCCCGGGCACGCGCAGCGCCCCCGAATGCAGCGCGTCGTAGAACATGCGGTTGAACAGATACGAGCGCGCCCGCACCGACAGGCGGTCGCGCCAGCGGTGCGGATCGCACGGCGAGAGCGCCAGCGCGTGCTTGGCGACGCTCACCATCGCGTCCGCGCGGCGCTCGTGGATCGCGTGGTACGCCTTCACGTGCGCGCGCAGCATGTGCCGCACGACCTTGAACGCCGACGGGTAGCGCTGCTTGCCGGGCGGCCACTGGCCGATGATGTAGCTCTTGAACGTGTGCACCACCGGCTCGTTGATCGTGATCCACCAGCGCACCCGCGAGGCATAGGCATCGGCGACCTTCGCGATGTAGCGCGCGTAGTGCTTCTCGATCCCGGGCGACTCCCAGCCGCCCTTTTCGGCCAGCCACATCGGCAGCGTGTAGTGGTGCGCCGTCATCACCGGCTCGATGCCACGCTCGATCAGCGCGTCGATCACGTCGCTGTAGTGGGCGAGCCCTTCGTCCGAGAAGCGACCCTCCTCGGGCTCGATGCGGCTCCACTCGAGCGAGAAGCGGTGCGCGTTGTGGTTGAGCGAGCGGGCGATGTCGAAGTCGTCGCGGAAGCGCCGGTAGTGGTCGCACGCGGCGCCGGATGGATCCGGCACCCGTCCGGCCTGCTCCCAGGCCCACCAGTCGTTGCCGGTGTTGCCGCCCTCGACCTGATGCGACGAGGTCGAGGCGCCCCAGAGGAAGCCCTTCGGGAAGTGGAAATTGTCCGCGTGCACGCCGGGCGCGCGCACGTCGTGCGCGGCATGCCTGGACGACGGCTCCTTCGGGTCCATGGTCGGACCCGGCGGGGCATCCGGCGCGGGGACCCGCTCCGGCGTGCCGGTCGGGTTCGCCGGACGCCGGCTCATCCGTCGAATCGCGGGTGCAGGCGGTGGTAGTCGGTGCGCCGCTGGTAGCGCTCGCCGAGTTTGAGCAGCGTTGCTTCTTCGAACGGCGCGGCCACGACCTGGAAGCCGATCGGCATGCCCTTCGGGTCGAGCCCGCACGGCAGTGCGATCGCCGGCAGCCCGCACGCGTTGCCGATCGCGCCGACCGGATCACCGTAGGGGAGCGTTTCGTACAGATCGCGATCCACCGGCGGCGCCACCGACAGGAAGTTGGGCGCGACGATCACGTCGCAGCGCTCGAAGAACGCGGCCGTCTTCTTCTGCAGTTCGAGCCGCATGCGCCACGCCTTGACCACGTCGGCGGGCGAGGCGACCTCGAGGATTTCCGGCTGGTACGGCGCCAGGGCGTCGGAGAGCTGCGAGATCGTGCCGTCGCGGTAGAACGCCTCGAAGTTCGACACGGCCTCGGCGCCGATCAGGAAGCCGGCGACCTCGGAAGCCGGGAACTCGGGGAGCTTCGCCTCTTCGATCGTGACGCCGAGCGCGTGCAGGTCGTCCACGGCGCGGTCGAACGCCTCTTTCACCGGCGCTTCGGCGCCTTTCTGCGTGAAGTCCGCGGGGATCAGCGCGGCGCGCAGGCTGCCGGGCTCGCGGCCGGTGTTCGGCCCGAGCGCCACCGGCTCATGAGAGGACGACGGGTCCAGCGGGTCGTGCCCCGCCATCGCCTGCAGCACCGCGCGGCAGTCCGCGGCCGAGCGCGCCATCGCGCCGATCTTGTCGAACGTGTACGCGCACACCATGCCGCCGTGGCGGCTCACGCGCCCGTAGGTGGGACGCAGCCCGGTGACTCCGCAGAACGCCGAGGGGCAGAGGATCGAGCCCCACGTCTCGGTGCCGATCGCGAAACCCACGAGCCCCGCCGCGACCGAGGCGCCCGAGCCCGACGACGAGCCGCCGGTCCAGCGCGACGTATCCCACGGGTTCAGGCCCGGCCCCTGCAGCGACGCCTTCGGCCAGCGGTAGCCGAGGCCGCCCGCGAATTCGACCATCGCGAGCTTGCCGATCAGCACCGCGCCGGCCTCGCGCAGGCGAGTGACCACCGTCGCGTCGTAATCGAACACCTGATCGCGGCACGGCGCCGCGCCCCAGGTCGTGGGGATGCCCTGCGTCGCGAGCAGGTCCTTCGCGCCCCACGGGATCCCGTGCAGCGGGCCGCGCCAGCGCCCGTGGCGGATTTCGTTGTCGGCTTCGCGCGCCTGCCGGCGCGCGAGCTCCACCGTGGGCGTGGCGAGCGCGTTGTAGGTCGGGCCCAGGCGCTGCAGCCGATCGAGGTAGGCCTCGGTGAGATCCACTGCCGAGATCTGGCGGCGCTTGAGCAGCGGACCCAGCTCGGACACCGGCCGCAGCAGGTCTTCCTTCTCGATCGTCCTCATCGCGCGCCCCCGGATTTTCCGGGCTTCATCGGCGCGAACACGAACGCCTGCTCGGCGTTGGTCTCGAGCTCGTACGCGCGCAGCGTCGCGACCGTCTTCTTCGTGTATTCCTTCTGCTCGGCGACGGCCTTCTCGATGTCGGCGGGGCGTGCCGGCGCGGCCTTCGCATCGGGTTTCACGCCGGCTTTCTTCTTCGGCATCTTCTCCTCCGCGGCGAGCGCGAACGCGGGGGCCGTGAGCGCCGCGGCCGAGCCGGCGGCGAGGGTCTTCAGGAAAGCGCGCCGCGACGCGGGCGTCGAACGCCGCGCGGGCTTCGCCGGATCGCTCATCGCTTCACCTCCGAAAGAGGACGGCCTTCCAGGCCCGTGATCGCCCGGCGCAGATCCTCGGGCACCGGGATCGTCGCCTTGCGGCCGTAGTCGTAGCACACCTGCACCGTGCGCCCCTCGACGATCAGCCGGCCGCTCTGCTTTTCGCGGATCTCGTATTCGAAGTCGAACGACTTGCCGCCGATCCGCACGCAGCGGCAGCCGACGAGCAGCGTCTCGTTGACCAGCGCCTCCGAGCGGAAATCCACCGTGACGTGCGCGAGGATGAACGGCACGCGGCGATAGTCCTGCGTGCCATCGAGCGCGCGCCAGTACTCCTGCCGCGCGACCTCCAGGTAGGTGATGTAGACGGCGTTGTTGATGTGCCCCATCGCGTCGGTGTCGCGGAAGCGGGGCATGAACTCATGGACGACGTGGAAGCCTTCGATGGTCAAAGCAAAGCCTCGGTCGGTGGCGCGGCGCAGGGGCGCCGGCATGAATGCCCGCGGACGCCCGATCGCGAGGCGCCCGTGAATCCGGGGAGACTAGCCGGAGGATTCAGGCGAGGCCAACTGCGAGCCGCGGGTTGACGGGCCTGAACGAGAGACCTAGCGTCCCCGCATCCCCGGGAAGGAGGATGCAGGCCGTGGCCGTTGTGCCGTTCGTGCGGGATCGCGGTGGAGCGAGGGCGTTGCCGGTCGGGTGGCCCCGGGTGGTTCGGGAGGGGGCAGGCGCACACGCCAGAGATCCCCGCAGGCGCCCGGCCTGGCCCGCGGCTGCTGGATCGCGTGCGGAGCGCGATCCGCGCCGCCCGCTACAGCCGCCGCACCGAGGAAGCGTACGTCGGCTGGATCCGGCGCTTCATCCTCTTCCACGGCAAGCGCCACCCCGCCGAAATGGGCGCTCCCCACGTCACGGCTTTCCTGACCTGGCTGGCCGTCGAGCGTCGGGTGAGTGTCGCCACGCAGAACCAGGCGCTCTCGGCGCTGCTGTTCCTCTACGACCGCGTGCTCGAAGTCGAACTCCCGTGGCTCCACGGGATCGTGCGCGCGAAACGCTCGACGAGGCTTCCCGTCGTGCTCACACGAGAGGAAGTGCGCGCCGTGCTGAGCCGGGTCGAGGGGACCGCCGCCCTGGTGACGAAGCTGCTCTACGGGGCGGGGCTCCGGCTGCTGGAGGGGCTGCGCCTGCGGATCAAGGACGTCGACTTCGCGGGCGGCGAGATCATCGGTCGCGAAGGCAAGGGCGGCCGCGAGCGGCGCACGATGTTGCCCGTGAGCGTTCAGCAGGAGCTGGCGCGCCACCTCGAGCGCGTTCTCGACCGGCACGAGCTGGACCTGCGCCGCGGGGCGGGCCGGGTCGAACTGCCCGGCGCCCTGGCGCGCAAGTACCCCAATGCCGGCCGGGAGTGGCTGTGGCAGGGGGTGTTTCCGGCAACGCGGATCTACACGGACCGTGACTCCGGCGAGTGGCGCCGCCACAACCTGCACGAGACCGTCGTGCAACGGGCGGTGCGCCAGGCCGGGATCGTGGCGCAGGTGAGCAAGCGGGTAACCTGCCACACGTTCCGGCACTCGTTCGCCACGCACCTGATCGAGAGCGGCTACGACATCCGCGCCGTGCAGCAACTCCTCGGCCATCGCGACGTGAGCACGACGATGATCTATACGCACGTGCTGAATCGGGGCGGCCTGGGCGTGGTGAGCCCGGCGGATAGGCTGTGAAGGCGCACGTGGTCGCAGGGGGGGGCGCCGCCTATCGTGGCTCCAGAGCGCGGGCAGAATGTCGGAAATCGGTTGGGGATAGGTGGTTGAGTGCACGGCCACACGGGGTGGTCGGCGGGATAGGTGCAACTGCGTAGCCGGTAGGGTAGAACTGTCGAATTGGAGTTAGGCGTCAACCGCGCCTCAAAGGAGGAGACAGTCGCCAGTGGGGATCTCCCAGTATCTAGCGGACCTGCGATCTAAGGTCGGGAGCCAGCTTCTGGAGATTCCCTCAGTGTCGGTGATCCTGAGGGACGCCGATGGGCGGGTCCTTCTCGTACGGCAGGCTGATGGCGGGGCTTGGAGCACGCCCGGCGGAGCGGTCGAACCACTGGAGAGTCCCTCAGATGCCGCGGTGCGCGAGATGTGGGAAGAGACGGGACTGCACGTCCGTCTGAAACGGCTGGTTGGGGTCTTCGGCGGTGAGGAGTTCGTTGTTGAGTACGCGAACGGGGACAAGACCTCGTACGCGATGATTGTGTTTGAGGCGGAGCGCATTGGTGGCAGCCTGCGGACGGAGACAGAAGAGACCACGGACGCGCGGTACTTCTCCCGCAGCGAAGTGTCCGCTGGAACGGCGCCTCGCTGGCTCGATGAGGTGCTGTCCGCTGTCGACAGCCCGCAGGCCGGCGGCGCGTTTCGACCGCCGACGTGGGCTCCACCGGGGGACGCCCAGCTAGCGCTTGCAGCCGACGGAGCCGCCCGCGGCTGAAGCGCAACGCGTTAGCCAGACGGTGATGCGTGGCCTGGAGGGCAGCAATGGACTTCGAGATTCGGGACTATAGACCGGCTGACTGGTCGGCAATCTGCCGGGTGCACGACCTGTCTCGGCCCGATGAGCTACGGGGGTCGTTCGACGCGCGAGCTTTCATTCCGCTCGCGTTGGATCCTGAGGGCAAGTACATAGCCGCCTGCGAGATGTTCGTCGCCCAACACGGTGAGGACGTCGTTGGGTTTGCCGGGATCGACGAACCGTATTTCGCCTGGTTGTACGTCGATCCGGCGTTCTACGGCGGCGGAATCGGTCGGGCGCTCCTGCGCCACTGTCTCGAACGTCTGGGCGAGGATGCTTGGACATTGGCTTGCGGAAACAACGATCGCGCCATCCATCTGTACGTGAGTGAAGGGTTCACGGTCGAGAGTCGCTTCATTGGAGACAACGCGGGATACAAGGGGTCTTCGGCAAGACTGGCACTTCATCCGGAGCGACAAGGCTGGAAACGGATGAAGAGGAGCGAGAGATTGAATCGCGAGAAGGCTGGCTAACAAGCCGCTGCAGCTGGCGGATCGGTGCCGTCACGGCCCCTGCTGGCGCGAAGAGGGGGTGAGCGCGGCGGCATGCCTAACACGGCGATGCAGGCGGACGCGGCTTCGCCGCGCCGCTGATCGCCAAGGCGTTAGCCGGCCCCACTCTGGATGAAGGCTGCATGAAGCTGCTCACGCTCCGGGAAGTCACGCTGCTCTTCGAGGCAATCCTCTTCACCGTCCTGGTGCCCGGCACCGTTACGGTGTGGATTCCCCTGTGGCTTCTCGGTCCGGATGGCCGCAGAATCCCGAGTGCATGGGGGGGCATCGAGCTTGTTGCTCTGGTGACATTAGTGCTCGGAGGCCTCGTCTACTTTTGGTGCCTCTGGGACTTCATTGCACGTGGCCGAGGGATCCCCGCCCCGATAGACCACCCGAAGCAACTGGTTGTAACGGGGCTCTACCGCTACGTTCGCAACCCAATGTACTTGGGGGTCCTGCTCATCCTGATCGGGGAGGTCGGGCTCTTCGGGTCCAGGCCGCTGCTGCTGTACGCGGCCATCTGGCTTCTGGTCGTCAACATTGTTGTGCTGTTCTACGAAGAACCGGCGCTACGGCGAAAGTTCGGCCCGTTGTACGCGGGCTACACGGCAGAAGTGGGCCGCTGGATCCCGCGCTGGCCTTCGCCCAGGCGGCGTGATCAGGACCCGCACATCCGCCGGCCTCCAGGGAACGCGTGAGCCCGATGAACCAGGACCTCCGCAGCATCCTCCCTGGGCTTCTGACCTCTCCCTTAGTCGGCGTCGTGGGAGTCCTGCTTCTACGGCGCATGGTTCGTCTCGCCGATGGTGGTAGCCGCTAGCCGGCCGCCGGCTAACGGCAGGACGTTAGACGGACATGGAGGGTACCCAGTGAGCTTCGAGTACATCTTCTTTGCGGCCCTTGCCGCAGTAGCGTATCGGCTCTGCTACATCCGGGGCCCCGAAGGAATTCTCATCGGGCTCGCCCAGGAGCTTGGGCGCGGGGCTTCCCGATGAGCCCATGTGAAAGGCAGGGACCCGGGTGAGGTTGCGCACTCGCCGTGGCTTGTTGCCTGCGAGGAGATGACGCGGTCCGATCGACCGGAAAGGGCGCCGGCATGGAGATGGCCTATCGAGAGCGTTGGAAAGCCGAGATCGCCGAGATGCGGCGGGTGCTCGCCGGGCTCCCGATGAAGGAGGAGCGCAAGTGGGGGAAGCCCACCTACACGGTGGATGGGAAGAACATCGTCATCATGCATGGCTTCAAGGAGTACTTCGGACTGGGATTCTTTCAGGGCGCCCTGCTGAAAGACCCCGGGAAGTTGCTGGCGCGGCTCGGCCAGGTACAGGCCGGGCGGGTGATGAAGTTCACCGACGTGAAGGACATCAGGGCGAAGGCAGCGACCATCAAGGCCTACGTACGCGAGGCCATCGCCGTCGAAAAGGCCGGGCTGCGGGTGAAGCCGAGGCAGACATCGGATCTTCCGGTTCCCGAAGAGCTGACGGAGCGGTTCCGAAAGGATCCGCGTTTCAGGCGCGCCTTCGAGGCGCTGACGCCGGGACGACAGCGGAGCTACCTCTATCACTTCGCCGCGGCCAAGAAGTCGGCGACGCGGGTGGCGAGAATCGAGAAGGCGATGCCTGCGATATTCGAGGGCAGGGGGTTCCTGGAGAGGCGCTAACGGGATGCCGGCGACAGGGCGTTGCAGCGGGCGTTCGTCTTCCTGCGCTCGGCGACGCTCGCCGCTGAATGCCCCCACGTGGGCCTGGCATCATTCGAGGAGACATGAACGAGATCCTGATCGAAGCGTTCCGGCACAAGCATTGGGCCATGAAGACGCTGATCGCGGCCTGCCAGAATCGCCCGATGGACGAGCTGACGCGTCCGGGGCCCCGGTTCGGCAGCATTCTTGCGACCTTGAATCACATCGTGCTGGCCGACGCGCGCTATCTGGCCAGCCTGGGTGGGGGGCGTGCCGACTGGTCGGCGCAGGAGAACGAGACGAATGACCTGCAGGCGCTGGCCGCCCGTGCGGAGGAGAGCGGCGCGAGGTGGGAGCGATTTCTGCAGGCGCCCATGGACGGCGAACGGCTGGCCTATCTGGATGACGGCACATACGAGACGCATGCTGCCGTGGTCGTCATTCAGGCCCTGCATCATGTGAGCGCCCATGGCGAACAGGTGTGCGCGAGCTTGAAGGCGTTGGGGGTTGAGGCGCCCGACATCCAGCCGTGGGAGCTCGCCGATACGACGGGGCGGAGCCGCTGGGTTCGGCCCGAACCATGACCGGTCCGCAGGCGGACGTGCTCTTTCGGCGATCTCGAGCGCGATCTCGCCGCGCGCGCTCGAGCGCACCGGGAACGCCTCGAGCCCGAGCTTGACGTCGGTGACCCGCAGCATCATCCCGTTCGCGACGTTGCCGGTGTCGTGCAGCGGCAGCCGACGAGCAGCGTCTCGTTGACCAGCGTCTCGGAGAGGAAGTCACCGTGACGTGCGCGAGGATGAACGGCACGCGCCGGTAATCCTGGGTGCCGTCGAGCGCGCGCCAGTACTCCTGCCGCGCGACCTCGAGATAGATGATGTAGACGGCGTTGTTGATGTGCCCCATCGCGTCGGTGTCGCGGAAGCGGGGCATGAACTCATGGACGACGTGGAAGCCTTCGATGGTCAAATCGGCGCCTCGGTCGGTGGCGCGGCGCCGGGGCCCCGTCGTGAAGTCGTGTGGCCCGTGGCGGATGCGACGACCTCGACGAGCCCGCGAATCCCGGGAGACTGGCCGGAGGATTCGGGCGAGGCCAACCTCGAGCCGCAGGTTGACCGTCCTGAATGAGGGACGTAGCGTCCCCGCGTCCCCGGGAAAAGAGGAGCAGACCGTGACCGTTGCAGCGTTCGTGCGGGATGGCGGTGGCGCGAGGGCCTTGCCGGGCGGGCTGCGTCGAGCGGCCCGACGCCCTGGCGCGCTGGGCGCAGAAGCGCATCGCCCGCACATAGGAGCCACTCCCATGAACAAAGTGACACCTTTCCTCATGTTCAACGACCAGCTCGAAGCGGCGATCGAGTTCTACACCGCGACGTTTCCGAACTCCGAAGTACGCAACGTCGCCCGCACGGGCAAGGACGGTCCCATCAGCTCCGCCGAATTCGTCGTGGGCGGTCAACTCTTCATGGGCTACAACGGAGGTCCGTACTTCAGCTTCTCTGAGGGAGTCTCGCTCTACGTGGACTGCGCGGATCAGGACGAGGTGGATGAATACTGGGACAGACTCGTGAAGGCAGGAGCGAAGCCCACGCAATGCGGTTGGATCAAAGACCCCTTCGGGCTCTCCTGGCAAATTGTCCCCAGACGATTCACCGAGCTGATCCGTGATCGGGACCCCAGGAAGGTGAAGGCTGTGATGGAGGCCATGATGACGATGGTAAAGCTCGACGTGGCGGCGCTCGAGAGAGCCTACAACGAGGCGTAGTCGTGCTCGTCCACTCAGATGCCCGAGCTTGCCACGAATGCTGGCTGACAGGCCGCTGCAGCGGACCCGAGTAAGCGCTGCGTGAGAATCGTCGTGTTGGAGGCAGGGGTCACTTGAACTACGCGCCCGCCACAAGAATGGCCGTCCCTTCCAGGAATGCAGCCGCGATGCTTCTCGCCGCGGCGGCCGCCGTCTATCTCATCGGGCTGTGGCCCACGTGGTGGCTGCGCGACACCGCGCTGCGCGCCGCCGGTTTTCCCGCCTACTCGGGGCTTTGGAAGTTCCTGCCGCACCTCTTGCTGTATTCGACACTCCCGGCGCTCGCCGCGGGCGTTGCGTGGATCGCTTTCGCTCGCGCAGGCGTGATCGATCCGCCGCCGCTGGGCAAGGGGCACAGGCCGCTCAGAAAAGCCCTGATGGGAGCGTTCGGCGCAATGGCCCTGATCCTCGGCGTGCTGATCGCGACGGGCCAGGGTTCGGCGATCCGATGGATCAACCCCGATCCCTGGTCGATCGCGGGGAATGTCTTTTCGAATTTCTACGAGGAATTCATATTCCGCGGCTTCCTTCTCGCCGCGCTCGCTCCCGTGATCGGTTTCGTGTCGGCGGCGATCGTCACGAGCGCGTTATGGGCCGCAATGCACACGCAGTATCCCCTGTCACTGCAAGTGGCCGTCTTCGCGACGGGCGTCCTGTTTTCCTGGGTCGCCCAAAGTGCCCGAACGATCTGGGCTCCCTGGGGGGCCCACATGATCATGGACATCGTGCTCGATTCCCTCGTCGGGTGAGTCGGCTTGCCGCTCTTTGACCCCTCGCATGAACGCAGCTGACTATTCGTTCAAGCGGACCGCTGACGCGCAGCGTGCGTGCGTTGGCTTCGTCCCGAGCGATGGCCGGCCGGCAGACGTCACCGTCGACCACGACGTACGTGAGTAGACGGCTCAGAATGGAGTGACTCGGGCCGGCGCCGTCGCACGTTCCCCGGGGAACGTTGCGCCCCCCCCAACAGCGCACCGCACGCCCGTTCGGAAATCCGTCCCGGGACGGGTTTGCGGGGGCACTCACGGTCGGCGGCTCGTTCGCCGGGGCGATGCCCCGCAGCCGCTCTAGAACACGTTCGCCTGGTACAGGAACGCCGGCCGGGTGCGGAACCAGGGCTCGACGATGTCGGCGCCGCCGCTCGCAGACTCGATCAGCCCGATTTCGGCCGCACGGGTCGGCGAAATGGCGCCGGCGATCAGCGGCCCCAGCATCCCGATGTCGAGCTTGAGCCTCGGCACGCGCTTCCGCGAGCGGGTCTGCGCGGCCTGCACGCGCACGGCGAGGTGGCCTTCGCTCGCGCGCACGCGGTAGACCTTGCTGTTCTGCGGGATCACCGGGTCGGCGATCTCGAGCGCGATTTCACCGCGGGCGCTCGAGCGCACCGGGAACGCCTCGAGCCCGAGCTTGACGTCGGTGACGCGCAGCATCATGCCGTTCGCGACGTTGCCGGTGTCGCTGTAGACCGAGATGTCGGCGCCGGGGCGCAGGTTCTGCGCCGAGCGCAGCAGCTGCAGCCAGGCGTTGTCGGGCGGCGCGACGAACATGATCTCGCGCACCTGGTCGGCGAGCGAGGCCAGGTAGCCGACCAGCCCGCGGTGTGCGGCGGGGGTCGCGGCCACGAACTCGGTGAGCGCGACGTCGAGCTTGAACGGGCCGTTCGAGTGGTCCACCTCGTAATAGAGGTAGCCCTCGATCTGGCCGCGGCGCCGGCCCTCGTAGACGATCCAGTCGCCGGGGTAGGTCCACAGGCGATGCGTCCACCACTCCTGCGAGCGGTGCACGGCGAAGTGGCCCTGCTGGGCGATGCGGTCGTAGAGCGCCTGTACGGCGGGACGGTCGGGCAGCATCGAGCGCCGCACCCAGCGGCTCTCGTCGTCGCCCGGGAGGGTGGCCGGTGCGATCGCGATCTGGTGCACGTATTCGGCGACGCCGTAGCCGAAGCGGCTGTAGTAGGAGCCGCGCCACGGGTAGAGGCCGCTCAACGCGCGGCCGCGCTGGCGCAGCTCGCGCAGCGTCGAGCGCATCAGCGTGTCGGCGACGCCGCGGCGCCGGTGCTCGGGTGAGACGCATACGGAGCCGATGCCGGTGAACGGCACCTTCTGTCCGCGGACCCACACTTCGAGCGGGTAGAGCACCAGCGAACCGACGACCTGGCCGTCGAGCTCGGCGACGCGCACGTCGCGCAGGCCGAAGCGCGGGTGTTCGGTGTAGAACTCGCGGCGCTTCTCGATGCTGCTCACGCGCCAGATGCGCGCGCCGAGTTCGGCGAGTCGCTCGACATCGGTGCGGCGTGCGGGACGGAAACGGATCGGAGCGTGTCGTGCAGAGCGCGGGGGACTCATGCAGCGGAACCTAACGAAGCGGCCGCGATTACTGAAACGGTTTTATTGGGAACGGTGGCGAACGCGACCGATCCCGGACCTCCGTGCGAAGCAGCGCAGACCCGGGAGTCGGGTCACGCACGTCGGCGCGCATGGCGGGGCGGCGGTGAAGTCCCTGAAGGGGGGTTGAGCGGCCGCGGCAGTTGAGCCATGGATGGCGGGCGCGGCCGCGACAAGCAAGGTGCGGCCAGGAGGGCCGCGCCGCAGCGGCCCCCTGAAGGGAGCTTCACCGCCGCCCCGCCATGCGCGCCGACGTACGCTTCGCACGCATGCGGCGAAATGGATGCGCGATGACGGCACGCCGGGCAGGTCCGGCATCGAGAAGCGCCACCACGCCACCCCGCGCCCGCCCGGATGCACCGGTCCGCCCGGCCTCGCTTGAGTCCCGCCCTGCGGCTTGCTAGCCTGTGCGGCCTGTTTCGTCCGCCGTCGGCCCGTGCGAACGGCCCGTCCGCGGCAGTCTGCGCCGCCGTTCCCTCCGCGTGCATCGCGCCTGCGGCGCCATCGGGAAGTGGAAAGGAGATCGCGCGTGATCGAAGAACGGCCCGGGCGGTTCCGTCCGGGCGCCAGGCCGTGGGCCGTGCTCGTGCTGGCCGGCCTCATGCTGGCCGCCGCCGCTCCGGCGCACGCCGTCGAAGATCCATGGGCGCCCGGGACCGGCTGGATCTCGGTCCGCGCCGGCTACGCGAAGCTCGCCTCGCCGGACGCCCCGAACGGCGCTGCGGGGTACGGTTTCGGCTACACCCGCATGCTGCAGCCGGTATGGAAGTTCACGCACATGTCGGTCAGCGGCTACGTGCACCACGAGATGCTCGGCCACGTGGCCCAGGCCGCCATCATCGACGTGCCGATTTCCCTCGAGATCAGCCGGCACTTCCTGTGGAACGGCGGGTTTCGGCCCTATTTCGGCGCCGGCTACGGGGCGAACTTCGTCAAGGGCTACCGCTACCCGGACTCGTTCGGCAGCGTTCGCGGCGGCACCTATCTGGTCGGCGGCGGCAACGTGCAGGTGAGTCCGAACGGCGTCTTCGGCTTCGACGGGCGGGCCGGCATCATCTCGGATTTCGACAAGACCTACGTCTGGAGCCTCAAGCTCAACTACGCCTGGGTGTATTGAACGGCGCGTCCTTCGGGTGTCGCCGCGTGGGCGCCGGTGGACGCCGGCCGGTCACGCGGCAGTGTCCCCGGGCGGCCGGCCATCTCGTAATCGCCACGCATCCGCGTGGATCGTCACGCCACTTTTCCGGCACGCCCCGTGCTCGGACCCGATTCCAGCTCCGCATACGCGAGGGAGCGCCGTGCGCGGCGCCGCGACAGGCCGGGACCGGGTGACGAGGCGGGGCGGGGTGGGCCCCCGGGTCCCGCGCCTGGAGCAACGATGACCGAATCGACTCTTCCATCCGCGATTTCCGCACTGCCCGAGCTGGCCGAAGACTGGTTCGGCAAGCGGGTCGTCATCTTCATCGACTACGACGGCACGCTCACGCCGATCGTCTCGCGCCCCGACCAGGCCGTGCTCTCCGAGCCCATGCGGCTCGCGCTGCAGCGTCTGGCGCGGCAGACGGTGGTGACCGTGCTCAGCGGGCGTGACCGCGCGAGCGCCGAGCGGATGGTCGGGCTGCCCGAGCTGTACTACGCCGGCAGCCATGGCTTCGACATCAGCGGCCCCGACGGGTTCGCGCACGAGAACGAAGAGGGTGTCGCATTCCGGCCGGTGCTCGAGCAGGTCGCGGCCGAGCTGGAAGAGGCGATCAAGCCGTTCTCGGGCGCGTGGGTGGACCGCAAGCGCTTTGCGGTCGCGGTGCACAACCGCCAGGTCCGCGACGCGTGGCTGCCACGGCTCGAAGCCGCGGTCGCCGCGGTCGCCGCACGGCATCCGGAACTCAGGACCACCGGCGGCAAGCGGATCATCGAGCTGCGCCCGGCCATCGAATGGGACAAGGGCAAGGCGCTGCGCTGGCTGCTGCACGCGCTGAACCTCGAAGGCCCGGAGATCGTGCCGATGTTCATCGGCGACGACGAGACCGACGAGGACGCGTTCGCCGCGGTGGAAAAGGACGGCATCGGGATTCGCGTCGGCCACGACGACATGCCGACCCGGGCGCGCTACATGCTGCGCGATCCCGACGAGGTGCGGCGCTTCCTCGAGCGTCTGCAGGCGGTGCTCGGCCGCCCGATGTGAACCGCGGCCGGGGCCGCTACCCGCCGTCCGGCCCCGCGCCGTCGCGCCTGCGCGCGACCGCTTCCACGACCTCGAACGCGACGAACAGCACGACCGCGAGCAGCCCGGCGAGCAGCAGCGCCACGCGGCGCGGCTGCCGGGCGAGCAGGATCGCCACCACGCCGAGCACCGCGGACAGGCCCCAGAGCAGCAGGGTCACCTGGGCGTGGGTGAGGCCGAGCCTGAGCAGGCGATGGTGGATGTGTCCCGAATCGGCGTGGAACACGTGGCGCCCGGCCGCCACGCGCCGGAAGAGCGCGAGCACGCTGTCGGCGATCGGCAGCGCCAGCGCGACGAGCGGAAACAGCAGGGTGACGGTGGCCGTGCCCTTGCGGTTCTCCAGCAGCGAGACCGCGGCGAGCATCAGGCCCAGGAACTGGCTGCCGGTATCGCCCATGAACACCCGCGCGGGCGGGAAGTTGTAGCGCAGGAACCCGGCGGTGGTGCCGATCAGCAGCGCGGCGAAGAACATCACGTAGAGGTCGGCGTGGGAGCGTGCGACCCACCACAGCGTCGCGCAGGCCAGCAGCACGACCCCCGAGGCCAGTCCGTCGAGGCCGTCGATCAGGTTGACCGCGTTCACCACCACCAGCACCCAGGCGACGGTGAGCGGCGCGTTCAGCCAGCCGATGTCCACATTGCCGCCGACCGGATTCGTGAGCGTCGGCACGCCGAATCCGAAATGGAACAGCACCAGGGCGGCGCACGCCTGCACGCCGAGCTTGGCCCACGGCGGCGCCCCGCGCAGGTCGTCGGTGATACCGAGCGCGAGGATCGGGATCGACGCGAAGGTGATGCCGATCAGCGGGTACAGTTCGAGCGCCCGTGCCGGCCCCGGCAACGCGCGGGCGAGCCACGCCCCGCCCAGGACCGCGATCGCGAATGCGATCCCGCCGAGCGTGGGCACCGGCTCCAGGTGCACGCGCCTGGGCCCCGGCCGGTCGAGCGCGCCGGCCCGGCGCGCCCAGCGCATGATGAGCGGCACGAGCAGCAGGGTCGCCGCCATCGTCCCGGTGGCCAGGATCAGCGAATACGGAATCCGGATCATGGCTCTAGCGCGGCCGCAGCGCGTTCGCGGCGATCATCACGCCGGCGCGGGCCATGATCAGCGCATCCGCGAACAGCGCGAGCAGCGGGTTCGTCGGGTAGTGCTTGTGGAAGTAGTGGATCATGCCGCGGTGCCGGCGGTAGATCACGCGCGCCGCCACTTTGCGGCGACTGGCGCCGACGTGGTGCACGATCACCGCATCAGGCACGTAGACGACCTCGTTGCCCGACAGCTTCATGCGGCGGCACCAGTCCACATCCTCGTTGAACATGAAGAACGCCTCGTCCATCGGGCCGACCTCGTCGATCGCGCTGCGCCGCACCAGCAGGCATGCGCCGGACAGCCAGTCCACGGCGCGCACCGAGGCGTGATCCCAGTCGGTGAGCAGGTAGGCGCGCGAGTAGCGATTGTCCGGGAACAGGCGGGTGAGCAGCGAGTAGCGGTTGAAGAGGAACGTGAGATGGGTCGGGAACGAGCGCGCCGAGTACTCGAGCGTGCCGTCGGGATTGAGGATCTTCGGGCCCGCCACCGCCGCGGCCGGGTGCGCGCGCAGGTAGTCCACCAGCACCCGCACGGCGTCCGGGCGGAGCTCGCAGTCGGGATTCAGGACCAGGACGAACTCGGCCCCGGTCGCGCGGATCCCCTGGTTGACCGCACGGGCGTAGCCGGCGTTCTCCGCGTTCTCGATCACCCGCACCCCGGGGTGGCGCGCCGCGAGCGCGGCCCTGACCCCGCTCGCCTGCTCGTTGTCCACGACCACGGTCTCGTACGCGAGTCCGGGCGCCGCGGCGGCCAGCGAGTCCAGGCACGCGAGCAGCGGGTCCAGCGAGCGGTAGTTGACGGTGACGACCGAGAGATCCATGCGGTGGGCCGGGGGGGACGTGGGTGAGGTGAGCCGCGAAGATTCTAGCCCGATCCGTTCGCACACCGCGAGCCGGCGGACGCCCGGCCGGCTGGATCGTCGCGGCGCTGCGCGGGCGGCAGGTGCGACGGGCCGGTCCGGCGCCGCCGCCCGCGCGCCGCAACGCGCGGGGGGGGACGGTGGCGCACGGAACGCCGATCCGCGGGCAGAGGTCCGGCCTCCACGGGGCCGCTGCGTCGCGGACGGCGACGTCGTGGGTCATGCGACCTGACGGTAGCGGCCGGTGAGTCGAGATGGCGGGCAACGCGCGCCGGATGCCCGCGAGGCGCTGACGACGAAGAAACGGGCCGGATACAGGGCACCGGGTCGACCGGGGGGTCGCAGCGAGTACGATCCCGGCGTCTCGGCACTCCCTGGTCTGCCCGGCCCGCATCAGGAACTACCCCGCGCCGGCGGGCCCGGGTTCCGGCAAAAAAAATACCGCCGGCTCCGGCGCGGGACGCGCACCGAAGACCGGCGGTGGGCGACATCCTGGGTTCATTCCGCCCGACCTGTGTCGCTCCCCAAGACGCTCCGGACCAGGAAATAGGCGTTCCGACCATGGATGTCTGATTCCGGCGGGTGTCTCCGGGCCCGCCGGCGGCCGAACTTCGGAGAACGCTTCACGTGCTCCGAGCTTCGGCCCTTCCTGCCTCTAATCCCCTCCCATGAAGGCCGCGATCGACGGCCACGACCACAGCCACAAAGTCAGCCCGGCCGCGGCGGCGGCGGCGACGATGGCGAACGCCCGCCACCTGCGCTTCGCCCGCTGACGACGCGCGCGCGCGGAGAGTGGCGCCGAACGGTTCGAAGATCCTCGGATGCTGGGCCATTCGTCCGGTCGCCGACTCGTACCGCGCACCAGTTTCTTTCGCTGATTGCCCACGGACAGACTCCCGCTTCCCAACCCCTGCAGGGCCCGTCCATGGGCAATCAGGTCCGTCCCCGCAGAGCCGGGCCCGATGCTTGCCCTACTGCCAGAACGGTGCCATCGAGCGGAATCCCCGCCACAAGCCGGGCCCGCCCCCTCAACCCGCTGTAATGGAAAGAGTTGTGAATTATGTCCGAAATCGCCCCCAAGGCTCATTCAGGGCTTTCAGCCCTCTCCCGACTGGGTAAAATCTTCCAGCCGCGAAAAAACGACACGGTGGAAGAAGGGAGACCCATGCCACTGCGAGTGCTGGTCGTCGACGATCACGAGGCGTCGGCGGAAGGTTTGCGCGAATACATGCGCGAGTGGGGCCATGACGTCCGCATCGCCGGAGGCGTGGACGAGGCGATGCCGATGCTCGAGGCGTTCCGCCCCGAGGCGATCGTCTGCGATCTGGTGATGCCGCCCGGTCAGGGCGGTCTCACGCTGCTGCGCGAGGTGCGCTCGTTCGATCCATGGATCGGCTTCATCATGCTCACCGGCCACGGCACGATCGACATCGCGGTGAACGCGATCCGGGATGGCGCCTTCGACTTCCTCACCAAGCCCGTGGACATCGATCGGCTGGAGCTGCTGCTCGGCCGCCTCTCGGAGCGCAACGAGATGCGCACCGAAGTGTCGCGCCTCAGGCGCCGCCTGATGACGCTCGGCGATGCCGGGAGGGTGGTGAACCGCTCGCCGGAGATGCGCCGGCTGCTCGACATGCTGGAGCGCATCGCGCCCTCGTCGGCGTCGGTGCTGATCACGGGGGAGAGCGGCTCGGGCAAGGATTTCGTCGCCGAGACGCTGCACGAGATGTCGGGCCGTGCGAAGGCGCCGTTCGTCGCGGTCAACTGCCCTGCGATTCCGGAGACGCTGCTCGAAAGCGAGCTGTTCGGCCACGTGCGCGGCGCGTTCACCGGGGCGCTCACCGAGCGCGCCGGCCTGTTCGAGCACGCCGCGGGCGGCACGCTGTTCCTCGACGAGATCACCGAGATGGCGACCAGCCTGCAGGCCAAGCTGCTGCGCGTGCTCGAGACCCGGCGCTACCGCCGCGTCGGCGGGCGCGACGAGCAGATCGCCGACTTCCGCATCATCGCTGCGACCAACCGCGACCCCGAAGAGGCAGTGCGGGCCGGCCGGCTGCGCGAGGACCTGTTCTACCGGCTCAACGTGTTCCGGATCTACGTGCCGCCGCTCCGGCAGCGGCGCGAGGACATCGCCCCGCTCGCCGCGCGCTTCATCGCCTCCTACGCGGAGCAGGAGAGCCGCCAGGTCGAAGGGCTCTCGAACGCCGCGCTCGCCGTGCTCGAGGCGCACGACTGGCCCGGCAACGTGCGCGAGCTGCGCAACGCGATCGAACGCGCCGTGGTGCTCGCGCGCGGTCCGGTGATCGAGTTCGAGGACCTGCCGGAACCGCTGCGCCGCGCGCCGGCACGTCGCACGCTCACGGCCTCGACGGCGGTCGAGCCGCTGGACGACGTCGAGAAGAAGGCGATCCTGCACGCGCTGCGCGCGTTCGAGCACAACAAGACCCGCGCGGCGCGCGCGCTCGGCATCAGCCTCAAGACGCTGCACAACAAGCTCAAGCGCTATGCGAAGGAGGAGGTCGCCTGAACATGGGCCTGCGCGGCTGGCTGTCGCTGGCCATGGCCAGCGTCGCGCTCGTGGTCGCGATCCTGGCGACCGCGATCTACTCCGCGTTCGCGGTGCGGGCGACCGTGCGCGCCTCGGCCGACCGCGCGGCGGCGCTCGCGCAGGAGGCCGCGGTGCTGGTGAGCCGCGCCGCATCGGGGCTGAGCGCCACAGAGGCCGTGCAGGCGGTAGCGAAGGACCCGCTGCTCGCAGGGCTGTTCCGCAGCGCGCTCGCGAGCGATCCGACGCTCATCGACATGGGCGTGTTCGACCCGGCCGGCCGTGCGATGGCGCACAGCCAGCCCGATCTCACCGGTGCCCGGCAGGCGGGGCGGCCGCCGCTCGAGCGCCTCACCGAAGCCAGCGTCGTGACGCAGTCGGTGCGCATTCTCGGACCGCCGGAGACGTTCGACGAGATCGTGCCGCTCAAGGCCGGCAGCGCCGCGTTCGGCGAGGTGCGCGTCGGCGTATCGACCACGCTGCTCAGGGCCCAGCTGCTCGGCCAGCTGAGCGCCGGGCTGTGGGTCGCTCTCGGCGCCCTGCTGCTCGCGATGGGGGTCGCGGTGGCGTTCGCGCAGCTGCTCACGCGCCGGGTGCGCGACGCGGTGACCGGGCTCGAACGCCTGCGCGAGGGCGAGTTCGGGCACCGGCTGAACGTCGAGGGCCGCGACGAGCTCGCGCTGCTCGCCTCGTCCATCAATGCGCTGGGCGAGCGGCTCGAAAGCGCGCGGCTCAAGGCGGCCATGGGGCACGTGGATCCGGGCGAGCTGCTGGATGCCACCGGAAAAATGGCCGAATGGGCGCGCGTCGCCTCGGGGCTCGCCCACGAGATGGCCGATCCGCTGAACGCCGCGGCGCTGCACCTCGGCCAGCTGAAGCGGAAATTGCAGGACGCCCCGCCCGAGGCCATGCGGCACCTGAACGTGCTCGAGAGCGAGCTCAAGCGGCTCGAGCAGATCGTGGTCGGCTTCCGCCGTTTCGCCATGCTCGGCGAAATGCGCGCGACGTGGTTCAATCCCGGCGAGCTGCTCGCGGACATCGCCGAGCGCGCCGAGGAAACGCTGCGCGAACAGCGCACCAAGCTGACCGTCGAGCGCACGTCGCTGCCGGAGCGGTTCTGGGGTGACACGGCGCTGATCCGCCAGGCGGTGTCGAACCTGATCTCGAACGCCGAAGAGGCGATGCCCGGCGGCGGCGAGATCAGGCTGCGGGCGAGCGGTGGCGGCGACACGCTGGAGATCGAAGTCGCCGACCGCGGCGCGGGGATTCCGGCGGACGTCCTGCCGCGCATCTTCGATCTCTATTTCACGACGCGGCCGCAGGGCACGGGGATCGGGCTCGCGGTCGTTCAACAGGTGGCGCGCATGCATGGAGGTACGGTGCGAATCGATTCACACGCGGGAGAGGGCACGCACGTCGCGCTGCGCCTGCCGTTGAAACTACAGGAGCCGGTGGAGGTGGGCGCATGAAGACGATGCCACGGCCGCGCGTTGCAGGTGCGGTGCGCGCGGGCCGCCGGCCGCTGCGCCTGGCGGTCGCGACGCTGCTCGTGATGCCGCTGCTGTCGGGCTGCGCGATGTTCGGCGGATCGCGCGAGGCCGGGGTGCCGATCGAGAAGCGCCCGACCCCGAAGCAGCCCGCGAAGGCCGACACGGTCGCGGTCGAGCGGATCGTGGTCGAGCCGGTGGTGAAGGCGGACGAGCGCGAGCTGCTGATGCAGAAGGTGATCGCCGACACGACGGAAGCCGGCGCGGCCGTGCGGCGCTGCCGCGGCCGCACCCTGCTGCCCGAGCAGGAGTCGACGATCGAGTCGACCCTCAACTTCCTGCGCGAGGCGCGTGCGGCGCTGGAACTGGGCGAGATCTCGCGCGCCGAACAGAGCGCGCGCAAGGCGAAGGCGCTGGCTTCTTCCCTGCGCTGCCCGTAGCCGCGCCGCGACCCCGGCCCGAAGACGGAACCGCCGGCACCGGGAGAGGTCGCTCCACGATGCACGGCGGTCCGCTGAAGCGGGCGGGAACACGCACGACCGAACCTCTCCCCACGATGCTCTCCGGGTTCGTGTCGCGGGTCCGCCGCCCAGCCCGCATTCTGGACAACGGGGAGGGAGGATGCAATGCGCCCCGGGCCGTGCGGAGGCCGCGCGGCGCGCCGTGCTCAGGGCGAAGCGGCGGGCTCGTCGTGCGGCCACGTGACGGGGCGGCCGAGGGTCGTCGAGAGCCACGCGCACAGGCGGTCGACATGGCTGCCGTGCCAGAACCACTTCCCGCACAGGGGGCAGTAGAGGGCGATCCGCAGCCGCCGCAGCACGCGACCCGGGATCTCGCCGCGCGCCTCGAACGGGTGCCGGCGCTGCAAGGCGGTGTTGCACAGCGCACAACGCGAGAACGGCGCGCCGGCTGGCGGATGTGCGGCGTCCACGGTGCGCACCTGAGCGGCGAGATCCTCGCGCGGCATGGCGAGCCTGTTCACATCTGCAAAACGGCGCGGATGACGCCGGCTGAGGGTGAGGACGGTGCGGTGCTCGCGCCGCGCGAGCTCGAACAGCTCGGCGAGCGGTACGCCGCCGAAGGTCGCGACATCGTGCCCGAGAAAGCGCAGGCGTCTGGCGAGTTCGTCGAGTGACCGATCGGTGGCGAAGCGGGCGGGCTCCATGGCCCGGCGAAACTAGGCGGCGTGTCCGGACGGGGCAAGCCGACGCGCTCCTTCCGGGGCCCATGGACGGCGTTTCGACGTCCCGCCGCGCATGCTTCAAACGGGGGGCGGGCGGCGGTGCGGCGCCATCCCGCAACCCGATGCCCGCGGCCGGGTTCAGCGATCCCGGTTGACGCGTGACGCCCCGCTCGCGCAGGTTTTGCGGCAATGGAGCGTCTCAGGGACAGAGCCCGACCCGGCCGCGAGGGCCGCCCCGGCGCGCCGCCGCAATTCGTCTCGGTGCCGATCGACCGGCGCCGGTTCCTGATTCTCGCGGGCGGCGCCACGGCCTACGCGGCGTTGCGTCCGCACGCGGCGTGGGCGAAGAAGCTGGCGCAGGCGGCGGTGCCCCTGCAGCCGTGGTCGCTCCCGGCGGACCCGCCCGCGGATCCGATCGAACGCATGCGCGCGCTGATCGGCGCCGCAATCCTCGCGCCGAGCACCTGGAACAGCCAGCCGTGGCGCTTCGAGGCGGACGTCGACGCGATCCGCATCGTGGCTGACGTGCGTCGCGCGCTGCCGGCGACCGACCCCGACCGGCGCTGGATGATGGTGTCGCTGGGCGCGGCCCTCGAGAACATGCTGGTCGCGGCCCGCGCCTACGGACTGGTGCCGACCGTGAAGTACCTCCCGTACGGAGGGCGTGATGACGTCGTCGCCGAGGTTTCGTGGGTGGGCGGCGACGTCCGGCGCGACCGGGCCTACTTCGAGGCGATTCCCGAGCGGCGCACGAACCGGCGCAACTACGACGGCCGCGGCCTGTTCATGGAGAATCGCGCCAAGATCAACGCGCAGGTGCCCGACGGCGTGCAGCTCCACTGGCTCGACGACCATGACCAGATGGAGGCCGTGGCCGACCTCGCGCGCGATTCGGTGCGCGATCAGACCTACAACACCACGTATCAGCGCGAACGCTTCGGCTGGATGCGGTTGAGTGAGGGCGAGCTGCGCGCGCACGGCGACGGGGTCTACATCGAGTCGCTCGACATCGGCGGGCCGGCGCGCTGGTTCGCGGCGAGCTACTTCGATCCGGGCAGCTGGTTCCTGCGCTTCGGCGCCGAGAGCGCCGGCAAGCAGGCGCGCGCACAGGTGCGCAGCGCGGGCGCGCTCGCCCTGCTCACGTCGATGAAGCCGGGCGAGGCGGAGTGGCTCAAGTCGGGACAGACCTATGAACGCATCGCGCTGCGCTGCACCCAGCTCGGCATCAGCCACCAGCCCATCAACCAGCCGCTGCTCGAGCAGAAGTCCCGCGACGAGCTCGCGCGCCGCTTCGGCTCCGGCAACGAGTCGCCGCTGATGCTGATCCGCATGGGTCACGCGAAGCCGCCCGAGCACACGCCGCGCCGCGCGGTGGCGCTGGTTTCGAGCTTCCGCAAGCTCTGACGCGGCCAGAAACTCGCGGTTCTCGCACCAACCGTCGTCCCTGGTTCCCGGTTCCTGGTCACCCCGCGCTCAGGCGGGCCGGCGCGCAGCGACCGCGGCGCGAAAGCGTCCGCGCAGTTCCTCGAACATCGCGCGCAATTCCCTGGCCTGTTCGCCAAGAGACGCCAACGACACGCGGCGCTCGATGAAGTCGAGTGTCGCCAGCGCAGCGGCAGGGTCGCCGCCCTGTGCCTGCTCGCGCGCAAGCGTCGCGCCCGCGGCGATGTAGTTCATCAGCATCGGGGCGGCGTCATCATCGAGCACCTGTCGGGCGTCGCCGATGCCCGCATGCGGCAGGCGCTCGCGTACGAAGCGCTCGAGGTCGGCGCGGTCGGCCGCCGCGCCGGACGAGTCCCATGGGGCCGGCACGTGGCGCACGAGGCCGGTGAACCGTGCGCGCGCTTCCATCTCGGGGTGCATCCCGGGCGCGAGCGTCACGGCGAGGTAGACCGGGCGCCGCCACGCGAGCCGACGTAGGATCTCCTCGACCGGCCGGGCTGGGCGCGTTGACCCCGGGTCTTGCAGCGTCGCCAAGGCCGGATCGAGGCGACGTAGCCGCCGGGTGACGCTCGGCAGCCGGCAACAGGACTCGTTCAGTACGAGCACGTCCCGGCGAACGCCCTCGACCTGCTGCAGGTACCAAAGCGGAAATGTGTCGTTGTCGCCGCCGGTGATGAGCACCGCATGCGCCGGCAGCGGCTCCAGGAAATCACGTGCGACCTGCTCGGCGTAGCGTGTGCGCGAACGGTCACAACGTGGCGCGTTCGCGCGGACGTCCGCGGCCACCAGCGCCGCGCCGAGCAGCGCGACAAGCCACATCGCGGCTGCGGGTGGAATCCGGCGCCGCAGGCCGCGCGTGAACAGCGCCGCGCCCACCCCCATCCACGGGGCGAGGAGAACCCACGAACCGAGGTAGTGTCGGTCCAATGGGCGGAAGAACTGCGGTGGGCGATTGAGATACACCACCACACCCAGGCCTGCGAACAGGAAGCACGCGAGCAGCGCCAGCGTCCGCCGCGGCTGATGCCGCAGTCCCGCCATGAGGCCTGCGAGTACGAGCGCGAGCGCCACCGCGCGCGTGAGTGTCAAGCCGCCCACGTCGCGCCAGAAGTAGCCAAGCCAGTCCCCGAGCTGCACGTGCCAAAACTCGCCGCGCCGTGGCCAAACGTTGAGCAGGAACCCACCTCCCACTATGTCGAGCCGCTCGTAGTGCCACAGTCCACTCAGTGTGCGCACATCGACGAAGTCATAGAATGGTTCGCGGCGCGCGAGCACGAGATAGAAGAGTTGCGTCGCGGCGCCCACCACAAGTCCGCCGGCGAGTGCAGCCCAGGTCGCCGGTCGTCGCAGTGCGCGCGGGCGGCGCAGCGCGACCGCGACGAACGCGCCGGGCAGCCAGACGAGGTTCGTGCGGTGCACGCTCACGTCGAGCCCGAACAGGAGCGCAAGCACGAACAGCGCCCCGAGCGCGTCGCGCTCGCCCGCCCGGTGCCACCAGGTGAGCAACGTCCATGTGAGCAAAGCCGTGGCGAGAGCGGTGAGCGCGTAAGGTGTGAACTGCGTTGCGTACATCCACTCCTGAAGAGACGCAGCGAAGACGAGCCCCGCAATCGCACCACCCGTGAGCGCAACCGAGTCGGGCGCCTCGCCCTCCGCCGCGGCCAGTCTCGCGGCAAGCGCGGCCACGATCGCGGTGGTGGCCGCACCGACCAAGCATGCGAGCAGATTGAGCTGGAACGCGACGGGCGTCACGATCCGCACCCGGGTTCCGAG
This sequence comes from Candidatus Eiseniibacteriota bacterium, assembly GCA_963744995.1. GTDB lineage: Bacteria > Eisenbacteria > RBG-16-71-46 > RBG-16-71-46 > RBG-16-71-46 > CAVUWA01. Next base: position 105,531 of record CAVUWA010000011.1, on the reverse strand, counting down.
CCAGCCGAAGAGCGTGAGCAACAGCGACCCGGGCGGATTGCCGATCGAGAGCGTGCGCGCGAGCAAGGGGTAGGCGGAGCCGTCCCACCACGTGATCGTGCGCGGTGCCGTGGCTGCGTACAACGCGAGCGCCACCGCGCCGGCGCTCAGGGAGAGAAGGACGATGCCGCGACCGGAACGGGTCATGCCACATGGTAAGCATTCCCGGCAGAACCCGGGGCTCTATTTGCTGAGAGCTGCTCAATTCACGGCGCTTCTGCTGGGCGCCGCTCACGAGAGCTGCTCTCGAACCCGGTCTTCGCCCTGATGCTGATCCGCATGGGCCACGTCCGCCGCGCGCGCTCGGCGCCGCGCCCGCCCGCCGTGCCACCGCGCCGGCGCGTCGCGCCCCGGCTCTCCCGCATCGCGGCGCCGCACGCGGGGGCCGATCTGCGTTAAGATTCTCCGTCGTCACCTTCCCGTCACGTTCGACTTCCCATGGAGGCTCCGCCGCGGCCCGGCATCCGTCCGGGCCGCAAGCGCCCATGCCGCTGCAAAATCCGGTTCGCCGCACCATCGTCATCGGCTCCGCGATCTTCACGCTCATCCTCATGGCGTGGGATCTCGCGACCGATTCGAGCATCGCCGCCTGGTGCTTCATCGTCGTCACCATCGGGGCGCTGCTCCACTTCGTCTTTCGCTTTCGCCGCCTCGGCAGCGTGCCGGTCGCGCCCGACGCCGACGCCGCCGACTCGCTGGTGCGGGTTCCCGCGCTGCGCGAGCTGTTCCGCGAGAGCCTCACGCTCGGCACCATCGGCTTCGGCGGCGGGCTCGCGGTGCTGGCGCAGATCGAACGGCGGTTGGTGGTCGAGAAGCGCTGGATCCGCGAGCGCCTGTTCCTCGAATCGGCGGCGGTCGCGCAGAGCCTGCCCGGCGCGGTCGCGCCCTACTCGCTCTCGTTCATCGGCTATCGCATGGCCGGCCTGCCCGGCGCACTCGCAACGATCATCGGCTTCGTGCTGCCGTCGTTCCTGCTGATGCTGGTCTTCGCGCTGGTCTACCCGTGGCTGCGCGGTCTGTCGCTGGTCGAGGGCATGTTCGCGGGGCTCAACCCCGCGGTGGGCGGCCTGGTGGCGGCGACCGCGTTGCGGCTCGGCGGGCAGGCGGTGCTCGACGCGGACGGCCGCCCGGGCGGCTGGCGCGCGCTCGCGCGCGACCGCTGGAGCCTGGGCGTGGTGCTGGCCTCCGGCGTCGGCGTCGCCATCTTCGGGCTCGGCGTGGTCGAGGTGATCGGGCTCGCGGGGCTGCTCGGCGTGTTCCGCGAGTCGACGGGTCCGCTGCGCGCACCGTTCGCGGGCGCCGGCGCGCGCTGGCGCTGGTTGCGCTGGCAGGCGCGCCGCACCGCGCGCGAGAGCGCCCGACTCGTCGGCCCGTGGTGGCGCAGGCTCACCGGCTGGCGCGGCGACGCGGGCGCATTCCTGCCGTGGCTGCTGGTCGCGGAGCCGCTGCTCGGCACGCTGCCCGCGCGGCTCTATTCACTCGGCGCCCTGTCGGGCGTGTTCCTGCGCGCCGGGGCGTTCACTTTCGGCGGCGGCTTCGTGATGATTCCGCTGCTCGAAGCCGAGCTCGTGCGCGGCCAGCACTGGCTCACCCCGCACGCGTTCGCCGACGCGATGGCGCTCGGGCAGGTCACCCCCGGACCGGTGGTGATCACCGCCACGTTCGTCGGCTGCCGCGTCGCCGGGCTGTCGGGGGCCGTGTTCTCGACGGTCGCGGTGTTCCTGCCCTCGTTCCTGATGATGCTGCTCGTCGCCGCCTCGGTGGAGCGCTTCCGCAGGAATCGCGTCGTACAGGGTTTCCTGCACGGGATTCAGCCGGCCGTCGTCGGCCTGATGTTCGCCGCCGCCTGGGTACTGCTGCGTCAGGGCGCGATGTCGTACGCGGGCATCGGCGTCGCGATCGTCAGCTTCGTGCTGCTCTGGCGCTGGCGCGTGATGCCGGTGTGGGTGCTGCTCGGCGCGTGCGTCGTGGGCATGGGGCTGCGCGCGATCGGACTGTAGGCGCCGGCCTCGTCGTGACGCGGCCGTGCTCATCCATCGCGGCCGGAGGGCGCGGTCGCGCAACTGTGGACGGAACCCTCCCCGACCGCCCCCGACCGTTGTAAGGTCCGCGAATGCCGGGCACCGGTCCCGGCCGGGCGCAGAGAGATCATCGCGGAGGGTGCGACGATGGAAGACACATCGTATCCGGACCGCTGGAGCGGTCTTCTGCTCGTCACATTCGTGATCGTGCAGATCGTCTACCTCGTCTTCAACGCGGGGGTATCGTCCGCGCCGAGCCCGGATGCGCCCCTCGTCGCGTGGCGGAGGGTCATTCAGGACCACTCCGGCATCCTGCGCGCGAGCAGCATCGTTCCCCCGGTCAACTTCGTGTGCCTGCTCGTCCCGGGCGCGTTTGCTCTTCGGCGCCGGTTGCTGCGCGCCGCCGGGGGCGGGGGCGTCCTGCCGGACCTCTCCGTCGCGGGCGTGCTGCTCATCACGGTGACCGTCTTCATCGGGGCCATCACCTATGCGGTGCTCGGCCTCGTTCCCACCCGGCAGCTGTCCGATTCGGTGCTCCGCGTGATCCTGATCGCGAACACCTTCGACATCTTCGGCGTCGGCCAGTTCGCCGTCGCGCTGTTCGTGGGCGCGGTCTCGGCCGCGCTCCTCGTGCCCGAATCGCCGGCCGGCTGGCTCGGCTGGTGGGGCGCAGTCACCGCAGCGCTCTCGATCGCCGGCGCGCTGTGGGCGTTTTCCGCAAGCTTCAATGGTCCGTTCTTCACAGCGGGTCTCGTGGCGCGCGTCTCGTTCCTGGCGTGGATCCTGGCGACCGGCATCTGGATGTTGCGAACCGCGGTCGGCGAGCGGTTGGGCCGAGACGAATTGATGCCACGGGATTCCGGCCACCAGGCCGCACGCGGACGAGAGCGCGAGGAGTGATGCCTCATGAGGGTCTTCGTTGCAGGCGGCACGGGAGCGATCGGCAGAATGCTGGTGCCGTTGCTGGTTCGCGAAGGACACGAGGTCACGGGACTCGCGCGCGACGGGGGCAAGGCCGCGGCGCTCGAAGCACAGGGGGCGCGCGCGGTGGTGGCCGACGCGCTCGACCCGCAGGCGCTCACCGCCGCCGTCACCGGCGCGGCGCCGGAGGTGGTCGTCCATCAGCTCACCGCGCTCTCGCAGGCCGGCGACCTCAAACACTTCGACGAGCAGTTCGCACTCACCAACCGCTTCCGGACCGAGGTCACCGACACCCTGCTTGCGGCGGCGCGGCGGGCGGGCGCCCGCCGCTTCATCGCGCAGAGCTTCTGCGGGTGGCCGTTCGCGCGCGAGGGCGGGCCGATCAAGACCGAGGAGGATCCGCTCGATCCCGATCCGCCGAAGTCGTTCAGCCGGTCGCTGGCCGCGATCCGCCACCTCGAGGACGCGATCCGAGATGCGGCGGACCTGCAGGCCCTGGCCCTGCGTTACGGCATGTTCTACGGACCCGGCACCGGCATCGCGCGGGACGGCGTGCTGGTCGACATGTTGCGAAAGAGGAAGATGCCGGTGGTCGGCGACGGGGCCGGCATCTGGTCGTTCATCCACATCGAGGACGCCGCGCGGGCGACGGCTGCGGCGGTGTCGCGCGGCGCCCCCGGCCTCTACAACGTCGTCGACGACGAACCGGCGCCGGTCTCCGAGTGGATGCCGGTGCTCGCCGGCGCGCTCGGCGCCAGGCCGCCCATGCGGGTGCCGGCGTGGCTCGGCCGGTTCGCGATCGGGGAGGGCGGCGTATCGATGATGACCCGCATTCGCGGCGCGTCGAATGCGAAGGCGAAACGCGAGCTGGGCTGGCAGCCGATCTACCCGAGCTGGCGCCGCGGGTTCGCCGAAGGGCTGGGCTGACCGGCGGGGCTACGCGCCGCTGACCGTCATCTCCGCGATCAGCAGCGTGGGGCTCGCGACCGAGTGCAGGAAGCGCAGGTCGTTGCCGACCGCGGCGACGTTCTTCAGCATCTCGAGCGAGTTCGAGGCCACGGTGATGCCGTCCACGGGATGCGTCTTCTTCCCGTGCTCGATCCAGAAGCCCTGCGCCTGGAACGAGTAGTCGCCGGTGACGTCGTTGAAGCCGAACGAGCCCTGATCGTCCATGTAGAAGCCGCGGTCCACCTTCGCGAGGATCGCTTCGGGCGAGTCGGCGCCGGGCTCGAGGTAGAGGTTGAACGAGCCGATCCCCGGGGTCGAGCCGTAGGAGCGCACCGCGCTGCCGGTCGAGCGCCCGCCGGCGCGCCGTGCGTGGTAGAGGTCGTAGAGGAACATCGCGCAGCGGCCGGCGTCGATCAGCACGTTGCGCCGCGTGGCGATGCCGTCGCCGTCGTAGAGGCTCGTGCCCACGGCGCCCGGCTTCACGCCGTCGTCCACCAGCGTGACGAGCGGCGAGGCGATGGTCTGCCCCAGTTTCTCCGTGAGCCACGATTCCTTCTTGATCACCGCCTCGCCGCTGAACGCGCCGTGGATCTCCGCGATCCATGCGCCGGCGACGTCGGGATGCATGACGACGGGGACGCGCGCCGACGGCACCGGCCGCGCGCCGATGCGGGCCACCGCGCGCTCGGCGGCCTCGGTCGCCGCGGCCTGGAGATCCGGCAGGTCGGCCAGCGCCCGGCAGGCGGCGCTGAAGTAGCCGTTCTGCTGGCGGCCGTCGCGGTCGTCGGCGAGCGGCACGACGTAGACGCTCGCCGAGGTGCCGGTCTCGAAGCGCGACAGTCCGTGCGTGTTGACCAGCAGCGATGCGCCGTCGTGGCTGGCGACGCCGGCGCCCTGCGTGCGCTTGATGCGCGGGTCGTGCGCGAGGGCGAGCCGCTCGAGCGTCGTCGCCATCTCGATCTTCTTCTCCGGTGTGAGCGTGAGCATCGCCGGGTCGTAGAGGCCGAGGTCCGTCGCAGGCGCCTCACCCGCCTCGACGGCGGTCGCGAAGGCGTTGGCTTCGTCCGCGGTGGCGAATGCGGCGAGCGCCACGGCGCGTTCGGCAAGGTCGTCGAGCGCCTCACCGCGGAAGTCGGTCGTCGAGACGAAACCGATCCGGTGGTCCACGAGGACGCGGAGGCCGAGCCCGTGCGTCGTGCTCTGCTTTAGCGTATCGATATGGCCGCCCTGCACTTTCACGCTGAACGCGCGGCCGTTCTCGATCATCACCTCGGCGTGCGTGGCGCCGGCGCGCTTCGCCGCGTCGAGCGCCCGTTCCGCGACGCCGGTCATCATCGGGCCCGCAGCGGCCGGATTCAGCGTGCGCGCGTCACTCATGTGCGCGTTCCGCCGACCGTGATCGCGGAGAAACGCACCGTCGGCTGGCCGACCCCGACGGCCTTCCACTGGCCGCTCTTGCCGCAGGAGCCGATTGCGCCGTTGATCTCGAGGTCGTTCGCGAGCCCGTCGATCTTGAGCATCGCGTCGTTGCCGTTGCCGGTGAGCGTGGCGTTGCGCACCGGGTGCGTGAGTCTGCCGTTCTCGATCTGCCACGCCTCGGTGACCTGGAACGAGAAATTCCCGTCGGCCGGGTTCACCGAGCCGCCCGCGAGCTCCTTGCAGTAGAGGCCGCGCTTCACGTCGCCGATGAGCGTCTCCGGGGTCGCCTCGCCCGGCTCGATGTAGGTGTTGGTCATGCGGCAGAGCGGAAAATGCCGGTACGACGCGCGGCGGCCGTTCCCGGTGCTGCGGTTGCCGGTGAGGCGCGCGTTCAGCAGGTCCCACATGTAACCGGTGAGCATGCCATCCTCGACGAGCACGGTGCGCTGGGCGGGGGTCCCCTCGTCGTCCACCCGGAACGAACCGCGGCTCCAGGGGACGAGCCCGCTGTCGACGATCGTCACGCCCTTCGCGGCGACGAGCTGCCCCATCTGCGTCGCGCGGATCGAGGTCTGCTTGCGGATCGTGTCGCCTTCCATGCTGTGGCCGAAGCATTCGTGCACCAGCACGCCACCCCAGCCCGGACCGATGACGACCGGATAGGCGCCGGCCTCGGGCTCCTTCGCGCCGAGCAGCGTGATCGCCATCGCCGCGGCCTTCACCGCGACCTGCTCGGGCGGGCGTTCGCTGAGGTAGTGCTCCGGGTTCACCGCGCCGCCCGCGACCGCGAAGCCGGACTGGCGATTGTCACCGTCCAGGGCGAGGACGTTGACGGCGAAGCGTGATACGAACTGGCGATCCTCGGCCCATACGCCGTCCGAGTTGGCGACGATGAACGAGCGCGCCGCGTCGCCGAAGCCCGCCGACACCTCGCGGATGCGCGGATCCTGCGCGCGGGCCGTGTCGTTGGCGAGTTCCAGCATGGAGACGCGCTTCGCCTCGTCGAGCGCGAGCGACACCGGACGCTCGACGACGAACGGCGGGGGCGCGTCCACGACGCGGAACGGTGCCGGGGCGCCGTCCGCGCCCGCGGCGTTCGCGACCCGTGCCGCCACGCGCGCCGCTTCGCGCAGGTCGTTCGCCTCGAAGCCGTCGGCGTAGGCGTAGGCGGTGACCTCACCCTTGATCGCGCGCACGCCGACGCCCTGGGTGACCGCGTAGGAGGAGCTCTTGATGCGGTTCTCATCGAGCCCGAAGCCGGTGCTCAGGGTGTGCTCGCCGTAGACCTCGGCGAATTCGGCGCCCTTCGCGCGTGCGATGGCGAGCAGCTCGGCCACGAGCTCCCCGGGGAGAAAGCGGGAGACGTCGGGCAATCCGTTGGCCGGGCTCATGATGGACGCAGTCTAGGGAGCGCCGCGGCGCATGGCAAAGGGCTGTCGCGGCGCGGGGCATTCGGCATGGCGCGAAACGTCCCCGGTGGAGAAAAACCTTTAAGCCCCGCCACCTCGCCGGTAGACTTTGGCGGCCCGCCGACTCCCGCAGCGCCGCCGGGCTGGAGATCCCCCGCCGCAGCTGCCGGACGCGCTCACTCCGAGCGCGCCGGCCGACATGGATGCCGGGATCCATGGCCGCACCCGGCACGACGCATCGACCGCGGAGGTGCCGTCATGCTGAGCCGCCCCACGTCGCAGACGCTCCAACTCGTCGCCCTGATGGGAGGGGTGTTCGCCATCGCGCTCCTTGCGGGTGCGCCCTCTGCACGGGCGAGCGACGATCTCGCCGGGCACGCAGAGATCAAGCTCATCCGCAGTGGGGATCGCGACCGGACGCCGTCCCGCTTCGCGCCGCTCGGCACCGCGACGGCGACCTCCGACCCCGAGACCATCTGGGTCGGCCACTGGTCGGGCGCGAACACGGCGGACAACTGGTGGAAGGTCGGCGGCGTCGCGGGCGGCAACCGGCCAGGCGTCAACGACGACGGTCTCTGGAACTTCGAGCCCGCACAGCAGGTGCATGGCGACAGCCTGTCGGGCTGGTGGTCGGTGCGCGTGCAGCACACCAACTCCAGCGGCTCGACGTTGACCGACGAAAACCGCCCCTGGTGGGCGGTTTCCTACGGCAATTCGGTGAACTTCGCGTTCAATCCCGGCAGCGGCAGCAGCCGCACCTACGGCGTCACGGGCATGTGGCACCGCGACGCCGGCTCGGCCGCGACGCAGGTGTTCAAGCCGGGGCTCGGCGGGGCGCCGCCGCTCAACCCGTACTGGTCACCCCTCGGCGGCTCGTATTCGGCGTGGATGGGCATGCGCTCGTTCGGCGACGTCACCTACGTCGATCCGGTGACGAACAACGCGTACAACGCCGACACGCAGGTCTTCCTCTACGGCTCGAGCTACGGGGCCGGACAACTGCCTTCGTACTTCCCCGGCTACATCGGGGACATGGACCAGATGCTGTATCGGAACGTCGATCTGTCCGCGTATGCGGGCGGCGGCATCACCGTGCGGTTCAAGTGGCGCACGGACATGTCCACCGGCAAGGACACCGATCCCCGCTACCGCACGGGCTGGCACGAAGGCGATGAGCTCAGCCAGAACCAGTACACACCGGGCAACTTCATCTCGGCGGAGGCGGGGGGCAACGCGCTCGCCCCGATCGATTCCCTGCAGCTCTACATCGGGGCGCCGGTGGAAGGGGAGTGGAAGACGTCGATCCACCCCATGGACGACGATCCGATGCTGATCAGCGCGGGCGTGATCGACCCGGCGACGGGCCGCCGGGTCGTGCAGGATCCACTGCGACGCTGGTTCAACGAGGTGGTCGAGAAGGACGCCCGGCTCTGGTTGTTCGGGGCGTCCGGGTTCAACGCCGTCCAGACGACGACGATCGCGATCTCCGACGCCAGCGTGCAGGCCCTGCTGGACTCCGCCGCGGCGACCGGGCAGGCGGGGAAGCTGCGGCTCGTCTTCAGGGTGCACACCAACCGGTCGTTCGACGATGCCGCGAGCTACGCGTCCAACTACGCCGGCGCGGCAGTGATCGACGATGTCGAAATCGACGCCGGCGGCGGCTTCACGACCATCGGCGACTTCGAGTCGCCCGGCTCGATCGACAACCTCGCGTCCGCGGACGATGCCTGGCACTCGACCGGCAAGCCGCCCGCCACGTACTTCCACCCGCACGACGTGGCCACGCTGGTGTACGAGGACATCTGCGGGCCGGTCGGTTCGTCGGACCGGAAGTGCAACCTGAGCGGTGTCGTGGGCTCGATGGGGCTGCACGACATGAATGAGGCGATGTCCGACCCCGAGACGCAATCGACGGAGCACGAGGGCTACTGGGGGTTCATGTCACCGACCATCAACCTGGCCGGCGCCGACCAGAACTCCAAGGACCCGGCGAAGAACAACATGAACCTCACGGCCTCGGAGCGCTTCGCCACCGACGACTACTACTTCTACCTCGAGTTCTACACGGGGGCGCTGGACGTGTTCACGACGGGGCAGATGATCTACATCGCGGCACAGGCCTACCCGATGCAGCAGGTGCCCGGCGACGAGGGCTGGGGCCGGATCCGCTACCCGGGGTTCATGATCTTCGATCCGAACAAGGAATGCGTGTCGGACATCGAGCCGCTGTTCGCAAACGGCCTCGGCGCCACGTCGAATCCAAACGGCATTCCCGATTCGCTGCGCTGGGGGGTCATCAAGCTTTCGCAGTGCTACCGTTTCGGGGTGACCACCGGATGCGCCTCGACCGACGGCCTCTATTTCGACCAGATGGCGATCGGGATCGTGGACGACCTGCCGAGGCTGATCTCCGCCGATCCATGGGATCTGTTCAACGACACGTTCCCCGCGAACGAAACGCCGGGACTGCCGGGCACGGCGGCGTTCGACACGACCACGGCGCTCATCAAAATCGGCCTCAACGTCTCCGATGCGAGGGGGGACCTGTTCCGGTACGCGGTGCCCGGCGATTCGCTGACCGTGACGGCGGCAGGCGACAGCATGAGACTCGACCTCGTGTTCCGCCTGTTGCCGGGGGTCGGCAACTTCCAGACCGTCGGAGATGCGTCGAGCGGTCTACGGAAGGACCCGACCAACCCCGGCGCGGGAACGGTGACGCCCGGCGACGGCACCTTCTTCGGCTCGTTCATGGCGAGCCCGGGCGCCTTCTCGGGATTGCCGGGGGCCATCAATGCCGGCGCGGCGGTGGCGGCGCATGCCGCGGCGCCCAGCGGCTGGAACGAGACCGTGTGGAACAGCGCGCGGATGGACACGGCGGAGATCTACGGTCACGCGATGTTCCCGGTGCAGGGCCGGAACGCGGGTCTCCCACCCACCGGCACGATCTGGTGCAGCACGTATCACGAAACGGAGCTCGCGGCGCGGCCGACGCTCGGGATCCCGCGCAATCGCTGCTTCATGATCGACACGCTCCTCTACGACATCAACGACCCGAACCTGACCTGCGGCGATCCGTCGAAGGGGTCCTATCCACCGGCGTGGGTGACCACTCTGCCCGCGAGCCGCACCGGCTGGGACGGTACGACGTCCACCGTCGAGGGCACCAAGATCATCCCCGACGGCCTGCTCACGCCCGGCGCTCACGTGCAGTACTTCATCAGGCGCCAGGACCTCGATCAGCCCGCGAGCGCGTTCGCGATGGTGCCCGACACGAACCAGGTGGCGCTGCAGATCGGCGAGGGCTGGGATCGTGACGGCCACCGCTGGCAGCACTTCGGGGTCCTGCCGGACCGCTGGAAGGACCCGGCCTTCGACCACGGCGGCATGGGCATGGCGTGCATGCTGGTGTACGACAACGCCGATGGGCGCGGCGACGAGCAGGTCTGGAAGGCCGTGGCCGACTCGATCGGCCTCACGGGTTCCTCCCGGAGAGGGGTTGACGACGGCTACGGCGGCGTTCCCTCGGGCGGCGACATCGACGACCCCGCGTACTTCATTTCCGGAAGGAACGGCCAGCCCGGCACCTTCTTCGACGTCTACGCGAAGAAGGGCGGCCCCGGGCTGACAGTCAGCGCGCAGGGGATCGGCGGTCGGCTGGCCTACCGAGAGACCGGGACCGGCATGGACGACGGCGCGGGCACCGGCAAGTGGACCTACAACCCGCCGACGCTCGAGATGCTGAAGACCTACTACCGGATGCTCGTCGTGCTGACAGGTGACGTCGAATACTACGTCTGGGGCCCCAACCCCGACGACAGCGCCGACGATGTCGGCATCATGGAGAGCTGGCTCGCGAGCGGGAATCCCGCCACACCCGATCGCGGCATCCTGGTGATCGGTCAGAGCTTCATGGAGGCGGCCGCCGACCAGGGCGGCGTCGAGCAGGCGTTCGTGCAGGACTACCTCGGCACCACGTTCCAGAACGCGGACTACCGGCTGTCGACGCCCGACGACCGCAAGTACGTGGACGCCGAGCCGGGGAATTCGATCGATCTCGGGAACGGCGACATCTACGGCGTCGACAACGGCTGCCGCCTGACCAACGACGTGGTGGACGTCCATCCGGGGCTGCCTGGCGCCGCGGTGAACCTCGCCTACGTGCAACCCGGCGGGGCGCAGTCGCCGTTCGGCGTCTACAAGGCGCACGACGGCACGAATCCGTGGATCTCGCAGACGATCGCCGTGCGGCTCGCCTCGATGCGGGGCCGTTTCGGGACGAGCAATGGGCGGCTGGCGTGGATGTTCAATCTCCTGAGCAACACGTTCGGCCCCCTCGACTGTTACGCGCTGACGTTGCCGGTCACGACCGACGTCCCGGGCGGAGACCGGGCGCTCACGGACTATCTGAGCCTCGCCGGCAACCCGGTGCGTGCCGCCGACGCGACGATCCGGTTCGGGCTCGCGCTCGACGACGACGTCGAGGTGAAGATCTTCGACGTGAGCGGTCGCCTGGTGCGCCGGCTCGCCGAGCGGCGCTTCAAGGCCGGGGACCACACGCTGGTGTGGGACGGCACCGACGATGCCGGGCATCGGATGCCGCGCGGCGTGTACTTCACGCGCCTCACGCAGAAGAGCGGCCGGTTCGAAGCGGTGAAGAAGGTGACGATGCTGAGGTAGCCGACCGGCGCCGTGACGACAGGGCGGGCGCGCGTCGGATCGCGCGTCCGCCCTGCGCATGCGCCCGGGTTGCGGTCCAGGATCGGGCCGGGCTAACGTTCCGGCCCCGGAATCCGCATCCGCTCCGGCCGCGTTGGAGAATTCGAATGGACCGTCAGTTTCTGAACGTCGCCGGCATCGTCGCCGCCGTGCTGGTGCTCGCCGTCGGCGGCCCGCTGCTGGTGCGCGAGCTGCGCTCGCTCCCCGCTCACGGCGCGCTCGCGAGCCGGGCCGGCGAGAAGATCGTCACGCTCGAGGTCGGCGGCATGACCTGTGCCGGCTGCGCCGGGACGATCCAGTCGAAGATCGCCTCGCTCGACGGGGTCTCGGCCGTGGACGTGCGGCTGGAGCAGGACCGGGCCTACGTCGTCTGCGACCGCGGCGTGGCCGACTCGACCCTGGTCACCACGGTCGAGGGGGCCGGGCCGGCCTTCATCGCCCGGGTCGTCCAGAAATAGGAGCGCCGGGCCGCCGCCGCGGGACGGCATGCGCCATGCCACAATGTCCTGTCGCACAACGGCCTAGCCGTCAGGGCGTCGGCCGGGCCGGTCACGCGTCGGGATTTCGGCCGGATCTGCTTTCTCCGAGCGCAGATACGGCTCCGATCGGCGGCCCGCGAATGATAGACTTGGCGACCGCATCTCGCTGACGCGCTGAACCTTCTTACTCGACCCCTCGCAGCTCAGCGCTGCCGGGAGACAGTCTCCATGCGACGCATCGTGCCAGGTCTCGCGGTACTGGTGATGGCCATTGGTCTCGTGACCTTCCCCCGCCTGCTGACGTCACGAACCGCTACCGCGCCCGACTTCGTTCACTTCGAAAGCGCCCACGTTCACCCGATCGACCGGACCCCGGACGGCAACCGGCTGGTCGTCGTCAACACGGCGGACAACCGCGTCTCGGTCTTCGACATCACCGGCGCCACGCCGGTGCGCACCGCCGAGATCCCCGTGGGTATGGAACCGATCTCGGTGCGCTGCCGCGACGACAGCACGGCCTGGGTCGTGAACCAGCTGTCGGACGACGTATCCGTCGTCGATCTCGGCACCGAGAACGTGCGCGCCACCATCCGCACCGGCGACGAGCCGATGGACGTGATCTTCGCCGGCACGAGCTCGCAGGCGTACGTCAGCGTGGCCGGCGAAGACGTGGTCAAGGTCTACGACTCGAGCACGCTCGCGCAGGTCGCCACGATTCCGATCAGCGGCCACCGACCGCGCACCCTGGCGAAGAGCGCGGACGGCAGCAAGGTCTACGTCGCGATCTTCGACGCCGGCAACCGTTCCACCGTGCTCGGTCCCGAAAAGGTCGCCGCGGACTCCATGCCCTCCGGCATCGGCTTCGGCACCGGTGGCGACATCGAGTACCCGCGCAACGCCGGACTGCCCACGCCGCCGCACGTCGGTCTGATCGTGCTGCAGGCGAGCTTCGATCAGAACTTCTACGACATGTGGGGCAACGTCTGGACCCAGCACGCCAAGTACAAGTTCTACGAGCAGGACGTCGCGGTGATCGGGACCTCGAGCAACACGGTGACCGACGCCTATGGCGACCTCGGCAGCCAGAACTACGCGATCGCGGTGAACCCGTCGGACGGCAAGCTCGCGCTCGCCTCGACGCTGGCCCGCGACGAACAGCGCTACGAGCCGCGCCTCAACGGGTATCTGTTCGAGACCAACATGTATTTCGTGAGCACGACCGGCACGAAGACGCTGCGCGTGCTGAACCCGCAGGTCACGACGTACTTCACGAGCCCGGTCGGCACGCAGGCGGAGCGCGACTCGGCGCTCGGCATCACGACCGGGCTCGCGGCCGATGCGAACGTCGCCGGCGATTCGCTGCGCTTCTACGTGAGCTCGCTCGCCACGAACAAGATCGGAGTGCTGAATCCGAACGCGACCGGCGCGCTCTCGATGATCAAGGGCCGCATCCCGACCGTAGAGGGGCCGACCGGAATGGTGGTCGATCGAACCGGCAACCGGCTGTTCGTCGTGGGGCGGTTCCGCAACCAGCTCCAGACCCTGAACCTGTCCACGTTCGCGTCGATCGACGTGCAGAACGTCGGCTTCGATCCGACGCCGGATGCGATCGTCAACGGGCGGCGCTTCATGTACGGCGGCTTCACGACCGGGCACGGCGAACAGGCGTGCGGGAGCTGCCACATCTTCGGCGACACCGACAACATGGCGTGGAATCTCGGCGATCCCACTGCCGCGTTCGCGAACGGCACGCCGCCGCTGCACGGCTACGATCCCGAAAAGGGCCCGATGATGACGCAGTCCCTGCGTGGCCACAGCAACACCGGCAAGCTGCACTGGCGCGGCGACCGCAACAGCTTCATGTCGTTCAACGGCGCATACGTGACGCTCATGGGCCACGGCGCCACCCTGCCGGACAGCCAGATGAGCGCGTTCGACGACTTCACCTCGGCGCTCGTGTACCCGCCGAATCCGAACGAGAACCTCGATCGCACCTATCCCGACGCGCCCCCCGGCCAGCCCAGCGCGGCACGCGGTGCGGTGCTGTTCCAGACGCTCCCCGTGGGCCTGGGTGGCGAAACGTGCAACGACTGCCACACCGCAACCAACTTCGGCCCGGGCACCAACGGCGCGATCATCCCCGCCGACTCGATCCTGCACAATCCGGCGTACCAGTCCCAGGACCTCAAGGTGCCGCAACTGCGCAACCTGTACACGAAGACCGGCTTCAAGGACTCGACCGGAAACTTCAACAAGCGCGGGTTCGGCTACGGGCACGACGGTGCGACGGACAACCTCGACACGTTCCTGAGCAAGCCCGGCTTCACACTGGGAGCGACGCAGGCCCAGGCCGACTCCAACCGCGCCGATCTCGTCGCGTACCTGCTCGCGTTCGACACCGGCATGTCGCCCGCGGTCGGACGGCAGATCACTTTCGATGGCACCAACGACAACGCTCCGGGGCCGGTGTCCACGCTCGACTCGTTGATTCAGCAGGCGGACCTCGGCGATTGCGCGGTGATCGCGAAGGGGAGGGTCAACGGGGAGGCGCGCGGCTACGAATACGTCGGCGGCGATCTCTGGCGTCCGGATCGCACCGTCGAGCAGAAACTGACGACCGCGGCCTTGCGTTCGCTCGCGGTGCCCGGCGGCGAGATCACCTTCACCGGCGTGCCGACCATGTCGGGAACGCGCATGGGGGTCGACCGCGATCGCGACCTGTATTTGGATCGCGACGAGCTGGATCTCGGCAGCGACCCGGCCGATCCGGCTTCGACACCGACGATCGCCGACGCAGGCGACGGGGGTACGGGCCGCGCGTCGTTCAGCATCGGGCCGAATCCGTTCCGCGAAAACACCGAGATCCGCTTCGCGATGCCGACGCGCGGCGTCGTGGACGCGACGGTGTTCGACATCCTCGGCCGCGAAGTCGCGCGGCTCGCCGAGCGCCGCACGTTCGAAGCCGGCCGGCAGTCCCTGCGCTGGGACGGCCGCTCGACCGCCGGTCGCGCACTGGGTCCCGGTGTCTACTTCATCCGCGTGAAGACGCCGCAGCAGACCTGGAACAGAACGATCGTCCGCCTGCGCTGAACGGGCCGGCGCGCAACGGAGTTCGTGAGCCGGCGCCGGGGCGGAACCCCGGCGCCGCTCGCGGTTACGGGGACCGACTTCGGGTGCGGCACCCGCCGCGCGCGGGCGTGGACGTCCCGGCCGCCGGCGCCGCTCGCGCCTTCAGCGCCGCGCCCCACGCGGCGCCCCCGGTTGCGGCGGGCGAACGCCTGCCGCTAGGTTCGTCACCATGACGGTACCCGAGCGGCCTCTTTCCGGCGCCACCGGCGACGCCCTGCATCCGCCCTTCGATCCCAACGAAGCGGCGTGTCTCGAGATCATTTCCGAGCGGCTGCGGCACAGCCCCGGCATCGTCGCGGTGGAGGCGAACTTCGACGACAGCACGCTCACGGTCCGTTACCTGCCGACGCACGTCGATCCCGACCAGTTGAACGCGCTCGCCGACGAGGTGGGGGCGCTGTTCTCGCAGCGGGTGACGCACTGCGAACGGCGCGAGGCGCTCGGCGCGTGCGAAGAGTGCGCGCTCAGGCTCGGTCACCTGACGGGCCCGGCGGACCAGGCTTTCCAAGTCATCGTCTCGCCCGGTCGCGTCGGCGTGATGCGCCGCACGCCGTCGCCCGGAAGCGCCCAGCTCGTGCGGCCGCTGTCCACCAGCAAGCCATGGGGGGCACGCATGAGTCCCGCGGAGCAGGCCCAGCTCTCGAAGGGCGCGGCGATGGCACTGCTCACCGGCACCTGTCTGCTCCTGCTGGTCGTGGGCATGGTGCTCGAGCGCACCTCGCTGCCCCTCGCATGGCACCACGCGGCGTTCATCGCCTCGGCGCTGTGCGGCGGGTTCTTCGCGCTGCGCTCGACGCTGAAAGCGCTCGCGAAGCTCCGCTTCGACGTCAACCTGCTGATGATCCTCGCCGCGATCGGCGCGGGGATCATCGGCTACGTGTTCGAAGCCGCCGTGCTGATGTTCCTGTTCTCGCTCAGCAATACGCTCGAGGTCTATACGATGGGCCGCACGCGGCGCGCACTGCACGCACTGCTCAAACTGCGCCCGGCGCGGGCGCTGGTGCGGCGCGATGGTCGCGAGATCGAAGTCGAGGCCGAAGCCGTGATCGTCGGCGAGCGGGTGATCGTGAAGCCCGGCGAGGCGATTCCGGTGGACGGCGTGGTCGTCACCGGTGAGTCGCTGGTGGACCAGAGCAGCCTCACCGGCGAGTCGGTGCCGGTCGCCAAGGCCGAGGGGGACACCGTCTTCGCCGGCACGATCAACCAGCAGGGTGCGATCGAGGCGCGCACGACGCGCGCGGCGGGCGACACGACGCTCGCGCGCATCGTGCAGCTCGTCGAGGAAGCGCAGGAGCAGAAGTCGCAGACCGAGGAGATCGCCGACTGGGTCGGGCGTTATTACACGGTCGGGGTGATGATCGCAGCGGGACTGATGATCGTGATCCCGCCCTTCCTGCTGGGGCACGCATTCGCTCCGTCGTTCTACCGCGCCATGACCCTGCTGGTGGTCGCCTCGCCGTGCGCGCTGGTCATCGCGACTCCGGCGACGATCCTGTCCGCGATCTCCAATGCGGCGCGGCACGGCATCCTGTTCAAGGGCGGTCGCTACATCGAGGCGCTCGGTCGCGTGCGCTCGGTGGCGTTCGACAAGACCGGCACGCTCACCCAGGGACGCTTCGAGGTCACCGATGTCGCGGCGCTGGACGGTGCGACGGAGGCGGAGCTGCTGGCCTGGGCCTCCGCGGCCGAGCGGCGTTCGCACCATCCGCTCGCGCGCGCGGTGGTGCGCGCCGCCGAGGCGCGGGACATCCGGCCCGAAGCGGCGCAGGCGCTGACCTCGCACCTGGGCAAGGGACTGGTGGCGCGGGTGGACGGCATCTCGGTCGAGATCGGCACGCCGGACCTGTTCGCGCATCTGGGGATGCCGGTGCCCGAGGCGGCGCTGGCACGCGTTGCGGCATTCCGCGCCGATGCGAAGACGGCCATGCTCGTGCATCGCAACGGGCGCTGGGGCGTGATCGCGGCCGCCGACCAGGTACGCCCTGCAGCGGCGCACGTGGTGCGCGAACTGCGCGCGTTGAACGTGAAGAGCATCTCGCTGCTGAGCGGCGACAGCGTGAAGACCGTCGAAGCGATCGCGCGGCGTGCCGGCGTCGACGACCATCATGGCGGGCTGCTGCCCGAGGACAAGGTGCGCGTGATCGGCGAGCTCGAGCAGCGCCACGGCAGCGTGGCGATGGTCGGCGATGGCGTGAACGACGCGCCGGCGCTGGCGCGCGCCACGGTGGGCATCGCCATGGGCGGAATCGGCAGCGACGCGGCCATGGAGAGCGCCGACGTCGTGCTGATGGGTGACGACATCGAAGCGCTGCCGTACGCGCTCCGGCTGAGCCAGCGCGCACGACGGGTGGTGGTGCAGAACGTGACCATCGCGGCCGGCGTCATGCTGTTGCTGGTGATCTGGGTGTTCCTCGGCCAGCACACGCCGGTCGGCGCGCTCAAGCTGCCCGTGGCGGTGTCCGGCCACGAAGGCAGCACGGTGGTCGTCATTCTCAACGGCCTCCGGCTGCTGGGTGGCCGCCGCGCGGGCGCCGCGACCGGCTGAGCGCGCGGCGCCTCAGGCCGGCGCGGGTACGCTGGGGGCGGCGCGGCCCGAGGGTTCGCGTCCCGAGACGATCAGCAGCCAGAGCGCGAGCGTGAGCAGCAGCGGCGAGTACACGGCGACGTAGGATTGCGCCGGCACGCGCGCGATCCGCATGAAGCCCTGCGCGCACAGCACCAGCACCAGCAGCAGCGGGCCCGCGGCGCCGTCGAACGGCCGCGGGCGGAAGTAGAGCGGCGCCGGCGCGAGCAGCATGAAGCCGTACGCCATCGGCCGCGGCGACAGCAGCACGTAGAGGAACGCGGCGCTCATCACCCAGTCCGCGGCGCGGCGCGTCCGCCAGATGCGGGCGAGATGCGGCGCGCTCGCGGCGAGCAGGGCCAGCGCGTAGACGGCGTAGCCGATCCAGGCGAGCCGCGCGGCCTCCACGGCATGGCGACCCGCCAGAGTCGCCGCCGTCGCGAACGCCGACAGCGCACCGGGATTCGCCTCGCCCGCAATCGTGGCCGCCGGCACGCGCGCGAGAAAACCGCCCCAGGTGCGGGCCGGCCCGGTCGCGTACGCGCCGAGCACGAGCAGCCCGAGGAGGACCAGCGCGAACCCGAGGCGCCGTGGTTCGGCGCCGCGCAGCCCGACCGGCACCAGCAGCAGCAGCAGGAACGCGGCGGGCAGCAGCTTGAAGCAAGCGGCCGCCACCACGAGCGCGGCGAACGCGGTGCGGCGTTCCGTGGCGAAGCACGCGAAGGCGCTCCACAGCAACGCCGTCTCCAGCGTGGCGACATTGCCGGCGCGCAGGTCCCAGAGCGCCGCCCCGTTCCAGCCGAACAGCGCGATCGCGGCGAGCGGCAGCCACCCCGTACGCGGCAGGAACGCAAAGCGCCAGAGCAGGACCAGGCCCGCGATCAGCGCGAGCTTGAGCGCGAGCCACAGGACCGCCGGCGCCGGGAGGACGGCCAGCGCCAGGAACGGCAGCAGCGCGATCGGCGGATACACGAACGGAAACGCGATCGGGTGACCGGCGACCGCCGCGACCTGCACGGGATCGTAGGGATTTGCTCCGGCGAGCGCGGTGCGCGCCGCGGCGAGGTACGTGGCCAGGTCCCACTGCAGGTGCACGTTGCCGGCGTAGAACGCGACGAGGTAGAGACCGATCAGCACGAGCGCGAGGCCCTGGAGCCACGGCGACAGCACGGCCGGAATGCGGCGGTGCGGCGGGGCCGCGGGCGGCGGGCCGGCGTCGCGCCCGCCGGCGCCCGTGCGGCCGGCCCCGGCCGTGGGTTCAGGCGAAGGCGCGGACATCCACGTCGAATCGCGCGGCCCGGGCGGGATCACGCACGGATGCGGCTCACGAACGCCCGGACGGACGTTCGCGGTTCACCACGCGGCGAGGGCGGGAACCGTCCGCGGCCGGTGCTTCGTTCATGGCCCATCCTCCTTGCCGGACGCGCGGGCTCGCGTGAGCGAGGTCACGATCACGTTGTCGTAGTACACCGTGCACTGGCCGGCGCCGCCCGTGTACGCGGGCAGCGCGATCCCGCCGGCCGGGCTCGATGCGCGCGAGTCCCGCGCCTGGAGCAGCTTCTTCCCGTCGACGAACACGCGATAGGTGTGACCACGCGCCTCGACGCGCAGATGATGCCAGCGCGCATTGTCGTTGACGCACGACGCGCGGCCGAGCTGACGGAATCCCTGCAGCAGCAGAACGTCCTGATAGCCCGGCCCGCGCATGTCCACGCCGACGCCGTCGCTGCCGTCGAGGCGCACGACCACGCCCTTGTCCACGCCGCGCATGAGGCAGACGTCGAGATCCACGGCGTAGTCGGTCCAGTCGGTCGAGCCGGTGCGGATCAGCGAGCGCTCCTGCTTGCGATCCGGCAGGTCGCCGCGCAGCACGCCGTGGGTCAGCGACCAGACCTCGGGGCGGTCGGTCGTCCATCCGGCCAGCGTGTCCGCGCTGAAATCGTCCGCGAACAGCACGCCCTTCTTCGGTGGCGCGAATCGCGGCGGCTGCGGCGGCAGGGTGTCGCGCAGCGGATCGCGGGGCGCGCCCGGCGCGAGCGGGGCCGCAACGAGGAACAGACCGCAGGCGGCGGCGAGCAGCATGGACTTCGAGTGCATGGCGGGAAGCTTGCCCCAACGGCCGGCGATGTCCAAACGGAGCCCCGCTCAGGCGGCGCGGGTAACGGCGACCCGTCCGGCGGTGGAATCGCCTGTCCGCGAACGGATTGCCCGCCGAGCTACGGGCCCTGTAGACTCCCCGCCTCATGACCTACGACAAGCGGCACATCGAGATCATCGGCGTTCCCATCGACCTCGGCGCGGGCCGGCGCGGCGTCGACATGGGGCCGTCGGCCATCCGCATCGCCGACCTCGAGCAGCGGCTCGAGCATCTCGGCCACCGGGTGAGCGATGCCGGCGATCTCGACGTGATGATCCCCGAGACGCAGAAGGTCGGCGCCGGCAAACTGCGCTACAAGAACACCATTCTCGCCACCTGCGAGGACCTCGCCCAGCGGGTCGAGAAGAGCCTCGCCGCCGGCCGGCTGCCGCTGGTGCTCGGGGGTGATCACAGCATCGCGATCGGCTCGGTGGCCGGCTCCACCGGCTACTTCGCGAAGCAGGAGCAGAAGCTCGGACTGATCTGGTTCGACGCGCACGGCGACGCCAACACGCCCGAGAGCACGCCGTCCGGGAACATCCACGGCATGTCGCTCGCGGTGAACCTCGGCCTCGGCGACCCGGACCTGGTCGGCATCGGTGCGCGCAGTCCCAAGGTGCTCGCACGCAACACCGCGCTCATCGGCGTGCGCGACGTGGATCCCGGCGAGCGGCAGACGCTCAAGGAATGCGGAGCGAGGGTCTACACGATGCGCGACATCGACGAGCGCGGCATGCGTGACGTCGTGGACGAGGCGGTCGCGGTCGCGAGCGACGGCACCAGCGGCATTCACATGTCGTTCGATCTCGACGTCGTGGATCCCGAAGACGCGCCCGGCACCGGCACGCCGGTCTGGGGCGGCATCACCTATCGCGAAGCCCACCTCGCGATGGAGCTGGTCAACGAGCGCGCGAATCTCGTGGCGATCGACGTCGTCGAAGTGAACCCGGTGCTCGACACGCAGAACATGACCGGGATCCTCGCCGCCGAGCTGGTGATGAGCATGATGGGGAAGCGCATCATCTGAACGGGCGCGACGGGCCCGGTCCGCCGCGACCGTGCCGCGCGAGACGCAGCAGCGCTCTGCCGAGCTTCGGATGTGCGTCGAACGCGCGCACGAAGTCGGATTCGCGGCGCCCGCCCTTGGCCTTCACGACCCGCACGAGTGCGCGCCGTTCGGCGGAACTCCAGCGCGCAAGCCCCGGCAGCTGCACCACGATCGGCGCCCAGCGCTCCCATGCGGCGCGTTCCGCGCGGCTCCAGCCGCGCATCGAGCGCAGGCCGGTGCGGCGCGCGGCTTCGTCGACCAGGGCCGCTGCGCCCTCCTCGCGCGCCGAGCCGAACCGCTTCGCCAGCAACCGCGTCGCCGCGAGCCCCAGGGCGCCGAGCGGCAGGCGGCCCATGACGGCGGGGCGCCCCGGGCCTGCGCTCCAGTAGACCGGCGCCTCCGCGAGCTTCGCCAGCGTGGCGATCGACGAGCGATGCCGCGGGTTGCGCTTCATGCGCGCCAGCTCGCGGCCCATCAGCCGGCGCGTCGCCGCGTCGCGCGGGCGGAAGCCCAGCTTCTGGTAGAACCACCACGCCCCCGAGCGCTGCGCTTCGTCGTTGCCGTCGCCGAGCTGGTAGGGGGGCACCATGAACGTATCGGCGCCGAACAGGTGGCGCGTCATCGCCAGCACGCGGCCGTAGACGGGCGCCGCCTCGGCGCCGCGGAACGTCTCGAACACGTTGTAGGCGATCTCGGCGGAGCCGAACAGGCACGCGGTCAGCACGTAGCCGGTCGGCACGCCGTTCATGAACGTCAGGTAGCCGTAGACCGATTCGAACATCAGCCGGCGCTCCGGGACCTGGCCCACGCAGGCAAAGGTGAGACCGTCGCCGAAGTCCACCAGGCGCACGTCGCGCGGATCGGCCCACGAGAACGCGTCGAGATCACGGGCCCGGGTGATCATCGCGACGCGCGCAAGGTCGATGTAGCGCCGCCCGTCGCGCGGCGGCACGGCGCGCACGGCCGGGCGCGCGGCGAGCGCCTGCGCCAGGTCCGGCCGGGCGCGGTGGAGCGGGCCCGTCCGGAACGTCACCTGCGCGCGCGCATCGAGCGCGTTCGTGCGCGCGGGCCCGGTCGCCGCCGTCGTGCGCCGCACCCGGCGCTTCCCGGCCGGCCGCGCCCGCACCCACAGCGGCACGTCGAGCTCGTCCCACAGGCGCTCGCGCAGCAGCGGGTCATGCTGCGTTGCGGCGAAGCGGCGCACCAGGAACGCGGCGTCGGTCTCGCGCGGTGACTTCATGGCCCCGAGCCACGCCCGCCCGCTCCAGTCCAGCTCGTCCAGCGCCGGCTGTTCGGCCGGATGCGCGAGCACGGGCAGGAACGTCGCGAGCCGGTCGGCGTGATCGAAGTTCTCCCAGTCGATCTCGAGGTGCGCGGGCCAGCGCTCGGCGAGCCACCGGGCGGTGGGCTCGAAGAAGCGGAACCAGATGTCGGTGCCGGCGATCCCGGAGTCGGCGAGCGCGTCGCGATGCGCGCCGAGGTCGCGGCGCCCCGCGAAACCGGCGAGCGCGCGCGCCGCGGCGCGCCGCACACCGGGTCCGTCCGGGTAGGCGAGCACGAAGGTCAGCGCCTCGTGGAGCCGCAGGATTTCCGCGGCACGCGCGAGGCGCGCCCGGCCGAGCACGCGCATGCATTCGAGCTTCGCGCGCGCGGCGTCTGCGCCGAAGCGGTCGCGCAGGCGTTCGAGTTCGCGCAGGGCGCGCGTGGCGGTGACGCGGGGGCGGCGGGCCATGAGGTGCGCGAGGATAACGGGGCCCCGCGGGCCGCACCAGCGTGGATCGTGCTTGTATCGTGGTCGGCGATTGCGCACCCTTCGCGCATGTTCCCACCCGGCCACCACAGGCGCGGGGCGACCCGCGGAGGAGCTCCGGCGGTCGTGGTCGCGGTGTGCGCCCTCGCGATGCTCGGCGCGGCGTGTGGCCCGGCCCGCGCCCAGAGCTACCAGGTGCCGGTCGGACCGCGGGCGATCGCCATGGGAGGCGCATTCAGCGCGGTCGCGGACGACGGGTCGGCCACCTTCTGGAATCCGGCCGGGCTCCCGCAGATCGGACACCAGGAGGTCGCGGCGACGCACGCCGACCTGTTCGGCAGCGGCATCCGCGACAATCTGGTGTCGTTCGTGCTGCCGCTGTCGGTGCGCCAGGTGGCCGCGTCCGCCTGGTACCACTCGGGCTACGAAGACGACGAGCTCGGCGCGGGCGAGAACCGGATCGATTTCTCCTACGGGCTGCGGATCGTGCCGTGGCTGTCGGCCGGCGCCGGCATCAAGTACCTGAACGGCAGCATCACGCTGGACGGCGCCGAGGTCGCGAAAGGCCAGGGCACGGGGGCGGACTTCGGGATCCTGGCCGGACCGTGGCACGGACTGCGCGGAGCGCTGGTGGCCCAGGACGCCTTCGATACCCGGATCCGCGACGAGACGCGCGGTTCGCGCGTGGTCTACCCGCGCAATCTGCGCGCCGCGGCGGCATACCAGCTGCCGAAGGTGGGCACGGTGGCGTTGGACCTCGACGACCGCTGGCACCTGGGCGTCGAGGCCTACCCGCTCGACGCGCTCGCGTTGCGCGCCGGGGTGCAGAACGACACCCGTGGCGGCGAGGGCAGCACGTGGTCCTACGGGATCGGGCTCAAAGCCGGCATCTTCCACTTCGACTATGCGCGCGAAGAGCACCCCTCGCTCGACGCGACGGATCACTTCGCGCTGGCGCTGGCGTTCAACTTCAATCCGTCGCGGGTCCGGATCGAACACGTCGAGGCCGAGGCCATCTTCACCTCGCAGCTCAAACGCTACGCGCACGATGCGTTCGGCACGATCCAGCTGCGCAACCTCGAGGACGAGCCGCTGCAGACGCAACTCAGCGTGTTCGTTCCGGATCTCATGGACGCGCCCTCGGTGCAGACCTTGCTGCTCCGGCCGAAAGCCGTGCAGCAAGTGCCGATGACCGCCGTGTTCACCGACCGCGCGCTGGCGCGCAGCGAGGACCGGCCGGTCCAGGTGGAGGTGAAGGCGAGCTACCAGAGCCGGCGTCTGATCCGGGAGGACAGGTCCGCGGCGCGCTGCGTGGCCTACGCGCCGGGCGCGATCCTGTGGGGCGACGGCGTCGCGCAGGCGGCGGCGTTCGTGACCACGCGCGATCCGCTCGTGGACGCCGTCGCACGCGCCGCCAGCGGCACCGTCGTGCGCATGGAGAATCGCCCCTTCGGCAACCGGAACCTGGATTTCGCTGCGGCGATGACGGACGCGCTGGCTTCGATAGGCATCGCCTACGTGCCGGACCCGAACAATCCGTACACGGAAATCTCGGAGACCGAGAACGCGGTGGACACCGTGCACTACCCGTACGAGACGCTGCGCACGCGCACCGGCGACTGCGACGACACGACCGTGCTCATGGCGGCCCTGCTCGAGAACGTCGGCGTGCCGACGCGGTTCGTCGACGTGCCCGGGCACCTGTCGCTGCTGGTCGGCACCGGCGTCCACGAGCGCAACGCGATCGCGCTGGGCATCGACCCGGACCTGCTGGTGATCGACGATGAGCAGGTCTGGATTCCGCTCGAGACGACCGCCCTCGCGCAGGGTTTCGCGCGCGCCTGGGAGATCGGCGCGGAGGCCTACGCCGGATGGAAGGCCCGCGGGCGCGTGCAATTCGTCGACGTGGCGGCCGCGCAGGCGCGCTTCGAGCCGGTGGTGCCGCCGGGGCGCCGGGCCGACGTGGACATCGACGAGGCGGATCTGCGGAAGCGGCTGACGCCGCGACGCCACGGTGGTCAGCGAGTGGAAACGTGATTTCATGAGCCGCCGTTTCGGCGATCTCGGCGCGCCGTCCCCTTCGCTCGCCGGCGCGCTGGAAGTGGCGCACGTCTACGCGCTCGCAGGCCGCTGGGACGAGGCGCACGCGCGCCTCGAGGCGGCGTACGCGGCGGACTCCACGTCGGCCGCCGCCATGAACGGGCTCGCGGTGGTGGCCGCCGCCGAGGGCGATCCGGCCGCCGCCGAACACTGGCTGCGGCGGGCGACCGCCGCGGATCCGGCCGACGCCGGGCTGGCGTTGAACCTCGGGCTCGTGCGATACGTGCGGGGCGACACGGTGGCCGCCGCCGCGCCGCTCGCCCGCGGGCTCGACGAGGCCGGCGGCCTCGCCCCGGCGCTCGCGCTGCTCGATCTCGACGCCGATGCGGGCGCCGACGATGCGGCACGACTCCTGCTCATCGATGTCCTGCAGCGGGCCGCGGGATCCGGGACATCGCCCGAAGGCGCGGCGCGGAAGGCAATTGGCGGTGAAGGCGCGGGAAGACCCGCCGCGGGGCGGATGCGGAATTCCGCAGTGCGTGCGGAAGCCGCCCGCCGGATCCACGAGTTCATGTACTGGAAGAAATGAGGCGATCATGAGCCGGGGAAACGTTGGAAACAGGCGAGGATGGCACGGCGCCGCGTGGGCCGTCGTGGCACTGTGGCTCGCCGCCGGAACGGCCGAAGCGCAGGGTGCTCCCCCGCAGGCGGTGGCGGGGAAGGACGCGACGCCGTCCGCGGCCGCCGCTTCGGCGGATCGCCGCTGCGAGTACGGCGTGATGCTCGCCATGTCCGGTGACGCCAAGGGCGCGGAGTCGACGTTCGTGTCGATGCTCTC
Organism: Candidatus Eiseniibacteriota bacterium; assembly: GCA_963744995.1. Lineage (GTDB taxonomy): Bacteria > Eisenbacteria > RBG-16-71-46 > RBG-16-71-46 > RBG-16-71-46 > CAVUWA01. The sequence continues at coordinate 80,074 of CAVUWA010000011.1, read as the reverse complement.
GGCATCGCCCGGTGACGCCCGCGCGCTCAACAACCTGGGCAACCTGCGGGTCGTGAGCGGCGATCTCGACGTGGCTCTCGCGTTCTACGACCGTGCCCTCGATGCGCAGCCGAAGGCGGCGGGCGTCATTCTCAATCGCGCGACCACGCTCATGCTCATGGGTGAAACGGACGCAGCCGAGGCCGAGGCCGCGCGTGGCGTGAAGCTCGCGGGCGGCGAAGTCGCGGCGGCGCGGTTGCTCGGCCTGTCGGAGGCGAGGGACCGGGCGCAGCGCGGCTCGGACAAGCCGTTCGTGAGCCCGCAGGAAGTCCGCGCGCTCCTGGACGCCGCCACGATGCGGGTGCCCGGCGACTCGATGAAGGCCGGCGCCGCGAAGGACTCGACACGAACTCATTCCCGGGCCCGCAACCCGGCCCGGACCTGGCGTTCGGCGGGCCCGCGGGCCGGCGACACGGACCACGTCGCGTCGGTGCTCTATTGGATGAAGTAGGAACGCTCCGGCCATGAGCCCGACGGGGCCGCGACAGCAGTGGCTGCGGGGCGTCGGCATCGCGCTGACCGCGTGGGTGCTGCTGGCCCTGCTCCACGGCTTCGGTGCGTTCCGCATTCCGGATCTCAAGCTGCTCGACGTCGCCTATCTGGCCCGCGGGACGCGACCCGCGTCGGACCGCATCGCGCTCGTGGAAGTCGACGACGAAACGATCGCGGAATACGGGCGCTGGCCCCTGCCGCGCGAAACCTACGCCGTGCTGATCGCGGCGCTCGCCGAAGCCGGGGCGCGCAGCGTGGGGTTCGATCTGCTGTTCCTCGGTGAAGACGAGGACGACCCGCAGGGCGATCGACTGCTCGCCGCGGTGACGGCCATGCATCCGAACGTCGTTCACGCCGTCGCATTCGTCCCCGAAGATCCCGCGCAGGGCGGCGGCGCGGCGACGGCGCCGTTCGAGCAGGCCCTGCTCATGAAACACGGCCTGCCGTTCTCGGGGGACTGGCCGGCCGCCGCGGTGCGGGTCTCGCTGCCCTACGACGCCCTGCTCGCGGCGACGTCGGGGCTCGGCCATGCGTCGGTGGCGGTCGATCCCGACGGCGTCGTGCGGCGCGTGCCCCAGTTCGTTCGCTACGGCGACCGCGTCTATCCGTCGCTCGCATTCCGCGTCGCGGCGGGGGCGCGCGCCGACACGACGCTGCCCGACCTCGAGCTGCGCGACGGAGCCGTGACCGTGCACTGGGCGGGCGGCGGGCGGCTGGTCGTGCCGGTGGATGCCGAAGGCGCGACCGCGATCGACTTCGCCGGCGACCGCGAGGCGTTCCGCAACCACACTTCGATGATCGACGTGCTGCGCTGGTATCGCGACGGTGAAACGCAGCGGTTGCGCGATGCGTTCAGGGACCGCCTGGTCCTCGTCGGGGCGACCGCGGTGGGCGAGAACGCGACGGATATCGGCCCCACGCCGTTCTCCTCCGCCACGCCGCTGGTGTTCATCCACGCGAACGCCGTGAATGCCGACCTGGAAGGGCGCTTCCTGAGGCCCGCCCCGCAGGTCCTCACCATGGCCCTGCTGGCGTTCATCGCGGCGACGCTGGGATGGATGTTCATGACGCTGCCCCTGCCGCGCGCGCTCGCGACGATGTTCGGCGCGCTGGTGCTGATGTCGGCCGTGGTGTTCGGGCTGTTTGCGTGGGGCGGGATCGTGGTGCCGGCGACGATGGCGCTGCTGCTGCCCCCGCTCACCTGGGGCAGCACCGAGGTCTTCCGCCGCGTGCTCATCGATCGCAGCACGCGGGCGCAGGAGCACGAGCTTCAAGTCGCGCGTACGATTCAGCGCAACCTCCTGCCGGCGAGGCCGCCGAAGGTCGAAGGGTATGACGTCTGGGGGCTGAACATCCCGGCGCAGCAGGTGGGCGGCGATTACTACGACTGGACCGGCGTCGGCGCCGACCGCCTCGCCGTGTGCGTGGGCGACGTGTCGGGAAAGGGCGTCGCGGCCGCCCTGCTCATGTCGCACCTGCGTGCCTCGTTTCACGCCGAGGCGCGCGCGGGCGAATCGCCGCAGGCGATCGTTTCCGCCATGCACGCATCGCTCTATCACGCGACGGATCCCGGACGCTTCGCCACGTTCTTCCTCGGGATCTTCCCGCACGGCGACGGGCCGCTGCGCTACTGCAGCGCGGGGCACAACCCGGTGCTGCTGATGCGCGGCGGAGCGCTGATCCTGCTCGAATCCACCGGGTTGCCGCTGGCGATGGTCGAGGGCATGCCCTACGAGGAAGGCGAGACGCCTTTCGAGACCGGCGACGTGCTGGTCCTGTACTCGGACGGCATCACCGAGGCCGAGCGCGGGGACGACATGTACGGCGACGATCGCCTGCGCGACCTCGTACCGCGGCTGGTCGCGCGCGGACTCGACTCCCGCGGCGTGGCGGAGGCGGTGCTGGAGGACGTGCGGACGTTCACGCACGGCCATCTCGAGGCCGACGACGTGACGCTGGTGGTGGTGCGCCGGGTGTAGCCGGCCCGCGAGGTTCGCCGGCGCCGGGCGCGGAGGCGCGCCCGGCCCGGAGCCGATCAGCCCTCCTTCGCGGAAGGCTCTTCCTTCACGACCACGCGGTGCGCGATCGCTTCGTCGCCCTGCTTGCGGTAGTAGACCGTGACGCGGGCGCCCTTCTCGAGGTCGCCTTTCACCCTCATCTTCTCGTACTTCGAGAAGACCTTGCGCGTCGGCTTCTTCTTGCCCTTCTCGACGGTGATCGACGACTTGTCCATCGCCACGATCACGCCGGTGAACTGATACGTCTTCACCCGCACCTTCTTCGTAGCCTTGGACGCGGCCTGCGGCGTGGAGGACGCCGCCGCGTGCGCGACGTGTGCGGACGGCACGATCGCCGGCGCCGCGATGGTCGCGACGAGCGCCATCGCCACGCACGTGGCGAGCGCTCGAATGCCCTGCTGCATACCCTTCACCTCCCCTCGTCACCCCGGGGGCAGGGCACGCGCATCCTAGCAACGCCACGACGCGCGTCAAGCGATTTCGACCAATATTCATGCGGGTGAAAACGCTGTTGCCGGTTTCGTGAACGGCGTGGACGCGACGCGGCGCGCGGTCGCCGGCCGCGCCGCGCCGCACGGCCCGCGGGCACGCCGGCACCGCCCCCGGATCAGCGGCCGTCGGTCGCGCGTTCGGCCGGCCGCGCCGCGCCGGCCGTGGCCGGGCGCCGCGCAAGGGCTTCGCGCGCGACGCGCCAGACGTTCGCGTGCGCGGCGATCGTCGCTTCGAGCGGGCGTCCGTAGCCGCCGCCGAGCGCGATCACGATCGGGAGTCCGCGAGCTTCGCACCATTGGAAGACGCGCCGGTCGCGCTCGATGAGGCCCGCGTGGGTGAGCGCGAGGCGGCCGAAGCGATCTTCGGCGAGCCCGTCCACGCCGGCCTGATAGAACACGATGTCGGGCCGGTGCCGCGCCAGCGCCGCCGGCAGGTGCGCGTCGAGCGCCGCGAGGTACGTGGCGTCGTCGCAGCCGCGGGCGAGCGGCACGTCGAGCGAGCTGCGCTCCTTGGGGTTCGGGTAGTTCGCCTCGCCATGCATCGAGAACGTGAACGTCGTCTCGTCGTGCTCGAAGATCGCCGCCGTGCCGTTGCCCTGATGCACGTCGAGGTCGGCGACGAACGGCCGCGCGATCCGGCCCTCGGCCCGCAACCACTCAATCGCCACCGCGAGGTCGTTGAAGACGCAGTAGCCCTCGGCGCGGTCGCGGTAGGCGTGATGCGTGCCGCCGGCGAGGTTCCCGGCGATGCCGTGCACCAGCGCCGCGCGGGCCGCCATCACGGTGCCGTAGAGCGCCGCGCGCGCGCGGGCCAGGAGCGCCTCCGACCACGGCAGGCCGAGACGCAGCCGCTCGGACGGGCCGAGCTCGCCGCGACCGACGCGGGCGATGTACTCCGCGCTGTGGACGAGCGCGAGCCACTCCTCCGGCGCGATGTCCGAGGGGTGGACGTGCGCGGCGTCGAGCACGCCGCCCGCAACGAGCAACTCGCGCAGGGCGCCGTACTTCGCCAGTGGAAACGGATGCCCGGCCGGAAGCGGCAGCGGAAAGTGGTCGCTGTACCAGGCGTGGAGCGGACGGCCCGGCGGCCCGGCGGACGCGCCGTCCCGGGCCGGGTGCGCGTCGCTCACCCGCGTTTCCTGCGAACGCCGAGCCGCTTGAGGCGTGACTGCAGCGTCGTCGGTTTCAGATCGAGGATCGCCGCGGCGCCATGCGGGCCGCTGACCCTGCCGCCGGTGTGGAGGAGCACGCGTTCCAGCACCTCGCGCTCGATGTGATCCCAGGCGCGCAGGCAGTCGATGCCTGCCACGGCTGCGGTCGACGCACGCGCCGCGGCCCGCGGCGCCGCCGGCGCTTCGCGCAGCGCGGCGAGCGCACCGCCGGCGATCGCTGCCATCGCCTCGATCGCCGCCACGAGCGCGGGCTCGATCGCCCGGCGCGCGAACACGGCGACCACGCCGGTGCAGACGCCCTCCACCACCATCGGCGCCGCGGCGAAGGCGCGGACGTCGTGCGCCATGAGCCAGGCGCGATCGGCCAGGCCCATGGCTTCGAGACCGTCGTTCACGACGAACGTCTGCGAGGTCTCCGGAACGCGGCCGACTTCCCGCGCACCGAGCGGAAAACGCCGGAACGGGCCGTCGATCCGCGCGGTGGTGCCGGCGCTCTTCACCAGGTGCAGACAGCGCGCCCGATCGGCGCATTCGCGCTGCATGGCGCATTCCTGGCAGAGGTCGCCCGGGCCCATCAGCCAGACCCGGGCGAGCACCCCATCCGCGCCGGCGATGAGTCCGGTGGCGAGCCGGTCGAGAATCGCGTTCCCGGAAGACCTCGCGTCGAGCATGTGCGAACTCTAGACGAAATATCGTTGACTTGTAATTACGAAATATCGCGAAAGCCTGACGCATGGGCCAGTTGCCGCCCCCGCACGGCGCTCGCGCGCGCTGCAAACGGGCGTACCAACCTGGAGCGAATCGAGGTCCCCCGGAGCGCAGGCTGGCCCACCCATCGCCTCTGAATGACGAAATATCGTCATTTCGCCACCCTGAACATCTCCAGGGCCAGATCCCGCTGCTCGGCGTGATCGACGATCGGCTGCGGGTAGTCGCGGCCGAGGGCAATCCCGGCCCGATCGAGCGCTTCATCCGGCGCTTCCCAGGGCCGGTGGAGCCACTTCGGCTCGAGGCCCGCCAGCTCCGGCACCCACCGCTTCACGTACTCGCCCCGGGCGTCGTAGCGCTCGCCCTGCAGGACGGGGTTGAAGATCCGGAAGTACGGCTGCGCGTCGGTGCCGGTCGAGGCGGCCCACTGCCAGCCGCCGTTGTTGCTCGCGAGGTCCCCGTCGACCAGATGGTTCATGAAGTGCCGCTCGCCCGTCCGCCAGTCGAGCAGCAGGTCCTTGACCAGGAATGCCGCTACGATCATCCGCAGGCGGTTGTGCATGAAGCCGGTCGCGGCCAGCTCGCGCATGCCGGCATCCACCATCGGATAGCCGGTGCGGCCCGCGCGCCAGGCTTCGAAGTGCGCAGGGTCGCCCTCCCAGGCGAGCGCGTCGTAGCGCCTTCGGAACGCGCCGTGCTCGGCGTGCGGAAAGTGGTAGAGGACGTGCGCGTAGAAGTCGCGCCAGCGCAGCTCCGCCACGTACCTGTCCACGGCCTTCCCGAGCCGCCGGTCGGCGCGCGCCGCCTCGTGCGCCGCGGCCGCCACCGTGCGCACCGAGATCGTGCCGAAGCGAAGATGCGGCGAGAGCCGCGACACGGCCCCCGCCGCAGGACGGTCGCGATCGGTGCCGTAGCGCGCGAGCCCGTCCTGCACGAACCGCTGGAGCTGCGCCCGCGCCGCGGCCTCGCCGGAGGCCCAGGCCGGCACCCGCAGCTCGAAGCCGAGCGCCGCGAGCTTCGCGATGCGGCGCCGCGGCAGCTCATGCGGGGCGAAACGCCCTGCCGCGCGCCGCGGCGTGCCGATCGGCAGCGCTTCGCACGCGCGCCGGAACGGCGAATAGACGACGAACGGATCGCCCCTGCCGGTGCGCACCGCGTCGGGCGGCACCAGCAGGCGGTCGTGAAAGCGCTTCACGCGGATGCCCTGCGCGGCGAGTGCCGCCTCCACGGCGTCGTCGCGGGCGCGCAGCGCGGGCTCGTATTCGTCGTTCCAGTACACGGCGTCCGCCCCGGCGGCACGTGCCGCGCGCGGCACGGTGTCGGTGGCCTCGCCGTGGTCGAGAGCCAGGTGCGAGCCCGCGCGCTCGAGCGCACCCGCCAGGTCCGCGAGCGCGTCGAGCACGAACTGCACGCGCACCGCCGCCATGTCGTCGCGACCGAGGATCGAGGGCTCGCTCGCATAGAACGGCACGACGTTCCCCGCGGCATCGCGCAGCGCCTCGTCGAGCGCGGTGTTGTCGGAGAGCCGCAGGTCCTTGCGGAACCAGTGGAGGATGCGCACGCGGAATGCTCCCGTGTGGAATGAGCCGGGGTGGGGCCCCGGGCGCGGCCCCGGGCATCTCGCCCGGACACATGGCCGGAGCGCTGCGCCGGCCCGATCCCGTTCCGATGCCCCGGCCAGGTCCATGACAGGTTTGCACAAGGTTTCCGGGATGCCACCGGAACAGCCTGTATTTTTCGCAAACGATTCAGCTGCACGGTGCATCCAAGTCCATGTTTGCACAATCCATGCACAATGAGGCGCGCCGGTGGATGCTCCGGACGGAATGCCTGCCGATCGCTTCGACGCACAAGGACTTCGAACCGTGCCCAAGACCGCCCGCTACACGATCCGGTCCGCCTGCGCCCTGAGCGGCATCAACGCCAACACGCTCCGCTCCTGGGAGCGGCGCTACCATCTGATCCGGCCGGCGCGCACGCCGAAGGGCTACCGCCTGTATTCCGAAACCGATCTCGAGCGCCTGCGGCGCATCAAGCGCGTGCTCGAGCAGGGCATCCCGATCAGCCAGGTGGAGAGCCACCTCGAACAGGCGACCGCGGACGGCGACGGCGAGGCTGCCGCCGCGCCGCGCAAGCGGCAGGTCCGCACGGCGCGCCGCGAAGGCGAACCCGCGACACGCACCGTGTCGCTGTCGCTCGAGAACGTCGGGTTGAGCGGCAGCGTTTCCATCCGGGTGCCGAGGCGCGGCCGCAGCGCGCGTTCGATCGAGACGCTCGCGGAGTACTCGGCCGCCATCGAGCGCGCGGCCGCCGGATTCGACCGCGCGGCGCTCGAACAGGCGTTCGCGCGCGCCGTCGGCATCTACTCGCTGCGCGACGCGTTCTACGAAGCCCTGGCGCCCGCGCTCGCGCGCATCGGCGCCCGCTACCGGGAGACGCCGGAGGCGATCGCCCAGGAGCACTTCCTGTCGGCGTTCGCGCGCGAACGGCTGAGTGCGAGCCTCGCCGGGCTCCGTCCGTTGCACCAGAGCGCGCGCGTGCTCTGCGCGTGCGCGCCGGGGGACGCGCACGACATCATGCTGATGCTGCTCACCCTCGAGATCGGTCTCGAAGGCGTGAGCACGCTCTACCTCGGCGCCGACATGCCGTCGGTTGCGCTCGAACGCGCCATGCACCGCTCGGGCGTCCGCGTCGTGGCGCTGTCGGCGACCCTCGATCTGCCGAAGGAGGACCTCGCCCGCAGCGCGAAGCGGCTCGCCGCGATGCGCAAGCCGCCGCTGCTCGTGGTCGGCGGGCCGGGCGCGCTGCGTGAACCGGACTGGCTGCGCGCCAAAGGCATCGGCCTGCTGCCCGCCGACGCCCGGGAAGCCGCGGCGATGATCGTGGCGCTCGCCGAGGGCACGCGGCGGCAGGCGTCGTAGGCGGAGCGGCCCGCGCCGCTAGCGCACCGGATGCACGCGTGCCAGCACCAGGGCCGGCGTGCGCAGCATGATCTCGAGCGTGCCGCCGGCGTCGCTGGCGACCCGGCCCTCGTCGTAGGGGCGGAATGCGATGTAGGTGAGCCCATCGCTGGCCCGTTGCGCTGCGACCGCCCGGGCGAGCGAGTCGGCGACCACGATGTTGCGATCCAGGTCGAGGCGCAATGACGGGCGCGGCGGCGCCGGGGTGACCAGCGCCGCCCGGGCCGGGGCGGCGGCGCGCATCGCCTCTGCGACCGCCCGGGTGTCGAGCCAGGTCTCCATCTTCGGCAGCAGCTTCAGCTGCACGACCGGCGCGCCGATCGCCACCGGCAGTGCGAGCGCGACCGCGGCGATCCGCCTGCGGCCCGCGAGATGCGCGAGCAGCGGCAGCCACGACGTCGCGAACACCACGGTCGCCACGAGCCGCAGTTCGGGCTCGGCCTCGCGGATGCGCGGGCCGATCATCGCCAGCAGCACCGCGCCGACCGAGCCGACGAACGCCAGCATGAACACCGCGTTGCGCACCGGCGCGCGCAGGCGCGCGGGGTCTTCGAACACGTGATCGAGCAGGCGTCCGCACAGCAGCGCGGCCGCGGGCACCGCGGGCAGCGCCGCCGTGAGCGGCGCGCCCGGGTAGAGCACGATCGGTGCGAGCGCCGCGGCCATGCAGGCGATCATGAAGTGCGCGGCGCCCTCTTCGCGCACTTCGCGCACGATCGGATCGTGGCGCGCGTCGCCGCGCCCGCCGAGCACCGGCGCGCGCAGGACGCGCCGCCACCAGATCGCCGCGTGGGTGAGCGCCCCCGGCAGCATCGCGCTCCACGGGAAGAATCCGACCACGAGGAACGAAACGGTCAGGACCGGGCCCGACCACCACGGCCCGCGCGCTTCGGTCGCGTACGGGAAGAACGGCACGCGGGCAAGGAACGCCGTGCCCATGCGCTCGGTCATCGCGCCGTACCAGGGGAGCGCGATGCCGATCATCATGATCACGCCGGCCGGCAGCGCGATGCGCCGCCAGCCGTCGCTCGAACGGGCGAGCGCGAGATAGAGTGCCCAGCCGCCGATCGGCCAGAGCGCGGGCAACGGGCCGCCGATCACCAGTGCCGCGGCCAGCGCCGCCCACGCCACGAGCAGGCGCGAGCCGCCGCCCGGTCGCCGCTCGAACTGCGCGTCCGCGAAGCCCGCCACGCCCGCCCAGCCGAGCAGGGTGGCCAGCAGTTGCGTGCCGTCCATGCGCGCGGCGAGCGGCAGCATGAGCGAGGTGGAAAGCACGATCGAAGCGAGCACGCCGGCGCGCACGCCGAACAGCTGTGCGCCGATCGAGCCGGTGAGCACGACGAGCACGATCGCGTAGATCGCGCGCAGCCGCCGTGATGCGGCCGGCGAGCCCGCCGTCGCCAGCTGCACGAGCGCTTCCGGCCCGTAGGCCGCAGCCGGCTTCTCGAGATGCGCCTCGTCGCCGTAGAGCGGCGTCAGGACTTCGTGCCGCGTGATCATCTCGCGGGCGACTTCGACGTCGCGGGCCTCGCGCCAGTCGAGGTAGCCGACGCGATCGAGTCCCGTGAACAGCGTGAGCGCGCAGATGGCGGCGAGCGCGACGCCGGCGAAGCGCATCACTCGGCCGTTACCCGCCCCGCTTCCCGCCGAGGAGCGTGTCCAGCGAGAACGTGCCCGCGCCGGTGAGCGCGATCGTCAGCGCCGGAATCCCGTAAAGCAGCGCCAGCTCCTTCTTCGCGAACGGATCGTGCCAGTGCTGGCCGAACACTGCGACGATCGCGAAGATCACGATGGGAATCGCCGCGAGCCGCGTCCACAGGCCGAGCGCGACGAGGGTGCTGCAGACGGCCTCGGCGAAGACGACCAGCACGAAGCTGGCCTCGGGACCGAGACCGATCGGGTTCGAAAAACCGTGAATGCGGCTGCCGAAGTGGAGGAGCTTGCCCCAGCCGTGGCCGTAGAACAGCAGGCCCCCGGTCCCGAGGCGCAGGATCAGCAGGCCGAGGGACGTCCAGGGATCGGTGTTGCCCTTCATGCGGATCTCCGTCGCGTGGGTTCGAAGGTGATGTGGCCGCGGCCCGCGGCGCGCCCCGCACGGGCGGGGCGCCGGTATGTGCCGCGGCGAGCATGCCAGAGCGCGGCGAAATCCCCAATGCGACGGCGGCCGGCCGGCCGAGGCGCTCAGAAGATCCAGGAGAGGCCGGCCTGCGCCTGGCGCGCGTCGAAGCCGTCGCCGCGATCCCATTCCGCGGTCATCATCAGGTAGGCGCGGCGGGTGAGATGGAGATCGGCGTCGAGCGACTGCCAGTCCGTGCGGCTCTCGCTGAAGTCGTCGCGCGAGGTCCGCACGCCGGCGTTCCACTCCAGGTGCAGGAGCGTGAGCGGATCGAACCCGACCCCGGCGGCGTGCAGCGCGCCGCGCGTGACATCGTTGCGGTACGTGGTCACCCGATATCGCACGCGCGCGGCGAAGGGCGGCAGCGAGAACAGCTCGGCCGAAGCCGACTGCGAGCGCCAGCGCTGGCTGCCGCTGCCGTTCCAGCGACCGTCCACCGTCAGCCGCACGTGGCCGAAGGCTTCGCCGGAGAGCCCGCTCCACACGCCGCGGCGATAGGCGTCGTCGAACTCCGTCTCCGGGGTCAGGCGGTCGCGCCACAGTCGCACGCTGCGCCGGCCGTCGTAGCCGGTCGAGAACGTGAGCCCGTGCAGCAGCTCGGCGCGCGCCGACAGGAACGTGCTCGAGAACGACAGCGCCGGGTCGCCCATCGTGCGCCGCCAGCCCGTGTTGAGATCGATTTCCTGGGTGCCGGTGAGCATGAGCTTCGGCCGCACGAAGAATCCGTTCACGAACCCGAACTGCCGGTTCACCTGGCCGTGCGCGAGCGAGTTCACCGCGCCCATCGTGAGCGTCCAGCTGTGGCGCGGGCCGTGCGTGGCGCGCGCCTCGGCGAACGCGCCGGCTTCGAAGATCTCGCCCGAGGGACGGTAACGGACGGGCTCGGGCTGCGTGCCGGCGAATGCTCCGGCCCGCCACCGGCCGTGCGCGGCGGTCTCGAACAGCGCGCCGTCGAACACGCTTACCGCCGAGAGGGCGGGGGAGAGCTGGCGGCCGAGGGTGAGGCGCCGCTCGCCGGGCGCGCCGACGGCGACGAGCGCACGGTAGACGCGCGCCACGTCCTCCTGGCGGTCGCCGCGGTAGGTGCGCCGGCTGCGCAGATCGACGGACAGGTCGAGCGGGGTCGCACCGGCGCCGCGTCCGTCCGCGCGCACGTCGAGCGCGGGCTGCGTATACCCCCCGCCCGCGCCGGGATCCACCGACAGGTAGCGCAGCGCCACGCGGCCGCGCCAGGGGCGCCCGCGCGCGCCGCGGCGCGGCTTCGCGGCCGTGCCGTCGGCGCGGGGCGTGGCGCCGGCTTCGGCCTCGGAAGACGGCGGCCGCAGTGAAACGGGCGCCGTGGACGCCGGCGTCCCGGCCGGCGCCGGAGCGGCGGTGTAGCGCACCGGGTCGCCGATCCCGGGAGCGAGCGCGACCGCGAACGTGTCGCACGCCGCGCGGCGCGACGAAACCGCGGTCACGATCAGCCGGGCGATCGTGCGCGCGCCGCGCAGCACCTCCAGCGTATCACCCTCGGCGATCCCGTCGCGGCGCCCGGCCTCGACGTACACCGAGCCGCCGGCGAGGTAGACGACCTTCGTCGTGGCGATCCGCGGCGCGGCCGGCGCCGGCACCGCGACCCCGCCGGCGTCCGCGGCCGCCGCGCGTGCCGGCCACGCGGCGCACGCGAACAGGACGAGCCACGCGACGCCCGCCGGCGACGCGGCCAGGCCCCGGCGCCGCATCAGGTGCGCCCCCGCGGGTGGCAGGAGTAGCACGCCTGGCTGTCGTAGCGGTAGCCCGACATGCCGCTGTGGTGGCCGTCGGTTTCGGTCCGGTTGTCGTGCGGGTGACAGGTCAGGCACGTGAAGTTCGAAAAGTCGTTCTGCATCTGGTGACAGTCCGAGCAGTCGTTCCAGGTTCCGGCGTGTCTCCCCGAGTAGATCGGGAACCACGGATCGTGATCGAACGTCGCGCCGAGCCATGTGGTCGTGCCATGGCAGTCGCCGCAGGTCATCGGGAAGCCCGAGCTCGAGTGGACCGGATTCGTGGTCGCCTGGTAGTCGGCGGTGTGACACGAGGCGCACGGCGTGCCGGCGACCGACGCGTGGTCGAACGACGCCGGCTGCCAGGCGGTGGTGGAGTGACACGACTCGCACGCGAGCGGGAAGCCGTTGGCGCCGTGATTCGGGTCGGTCGTGGCCTGGTAGTCGGCCATGTGGCACTGGGTGCAGGCCTGGCCCGCCACCGCGGCGTGGTCGAAGGTCGCCGGCTGCCAGGCGAGCGTCGAATGGCAGCTCTGGCACTCGAGCGGAATCCCGGCCGCCTGGTGGTCCGGATCCGTGGTCGCCTGGTAGTCGGGGAGGTGGCACTGGGTGCACGGCGTGCCGGCGACGCGGGCGTGATCGAAACGGCCGCCCTGCCACGAGATCGTGGAGTGACACGACGTGCAATCGGTCGGGAAACCGGAGCCGGTGTGATCGGGCTCCTTCGCGGACTGGAACTCGGCCCGATGGCAGCCGATGCACGCGGCGTCCACGTTCACGAACTGCATCTGCCCGGCCGCGGCGGGCCTGTGGCAGCTCTCGCACTCGACCGCCGTGTGGCTGCCGGTGAGCGGGAAGCGCGTGAGCTGGTGCGCGCGCACCATGCCGCTGCGATCGATGAAGCTGCGCGGCGTGTGGCAGCGCGCGCAGTCCGACCCCAGCTCGTCGTGGTGCGGATCGGCGTGACACGACTCGCAGCGCGTCTTCTCGACCGAGAAGTCCAGCGACACGTGGCAGCTCCGGCAGTCGGCGGCGGCGTGCGCGCCGCTTAGCGCGAAGCCGAACTTCGCGTGGTTGAACTTGCGGCTGAAGCGCGCGGGCTTCCAGCCCTGGGCGCCGTGACAGTCGGAGCACTCGCCCTTGAACGAGCCGTGCGGGTAGTGGTCGGGTTTCTGATCGCGCGTGGCCGCACGCGCCACCAGCGCCGCGAGTGGAGCGACCATCAGCACCACCGCCAAGGCGCGGGCGAAACGGAATCGCCGTCCCGGGCTCGTGCGCATCGATCCGTGCGTCGACTCGTGCATCAGACACCTCCCCGCGCGTGCGCCGCCCGGAGGGCGGCAGGGACGGATCCCGTGGAGCGCGACGATGAACCATCGGGGCGGGGCGAACCGCCGTTCGTTCCCGCCTGGTGACAGGCTTCGCACGCCGTCGGCGTGCCCCGGTAGACGACGCTGGCGTTGCTGCCGCGGCCGGCCGGCCTGTGACAGGCGGCGCACGCGATTCGCGCGTGCACGCCCTCCAGCTTGAACTTCGCGTCACGGTCGTGCTCGAACTTCGAGGCCGGCTCGAACTGCTCGACGTCGTGACAGGTCTCGCACGCGCGGCCGCCCTTGCGGGCCGCGAACTGGTCGCCGTGCGGGTTGGCGTGGCAACCGGCGCAGGTGCGGTCCTCGTGCGCGAACGTGATGGGGGTCGTCTTCCGGGCGACCCCTTTGAGCACGGCGCCGCGCAGACGGGTCTCGAGGCTCTCGTGGCACGCCACACAGGGCACCGCGCGGTGCGCGCCTTCGAGACGGAAATCGTACCGGTCGTGCATGGCCGCATCGACTGCGGAGGGTTCGAAGTGCCGGGTGTCGTGGCAGCCGGCGCAGCCGCGGTCGTCCTTCTGCGCGCCGGTGAGGGATCCAGCATGCACGTCCGCGTGGCAGTCGGCGCAGGCGCGCTCGGCGATCGCGAAGACGAACTTCGCCTGGCCGGCGCCGGCCGCGCGGGCGGGAGCCGGCAGATCCCTGCGGGCGGCGCCGTGGCAGGTGGCACATGCCGCGTCCGCGTGGGCGCCGGTGAGGGCATATCCGCTGCGCGCGTGCTCGGCGACGCCGAAACGGCTCGGCTTGAAACCGCGCACGTCGTGGCAGCGCCCGCACGCCGCGTCCTTCCCGGCGAGCTGGCCGCCATGCGCATCGGCGTGGCAGCTCGTGCAGGCCGCGTACCCCGGCCGCATGATCACGCCCGCAGTGCCGTGCCCCGCGCGTGCGGCGGGGGCGGCCTTCGGGTGGCAGCGGGCGCATGCCACCTTCGCGTGGCGGCCCTCGAGCGGATATGCGGTCTTCGCGTGCTCGGCGAGCGGCATGGTCGAGGGTGTGAAGCCACGCACGTCGTGGCAGGCGGCGCAGTCGGCCGGCCGGCCGGCGAGCTGCGCCCGGCCGGCGTGCGCGTCGGCGTGACAGTCGCCGCACGCGGCGAACGCGGGCTTCGCCCCCCAGGCCTTGTTCTCGTCGTGGCACGCCGCGCATTCCAGCTTCGCGTGGCGCCCGCGCAGCGGGTAGCGGGTGAGCTCGTGGTCGAAGCCGTCCTCGCGCACCTTCTCCCAGGACGCGGTGCCGTGGCACTTCGAGCACTCCGTGCCGAAGCGGTTCTTGTGCGGATCCTCATGGCAGGTGTTGCAGCGGGTGTCGAGCGCCAGGTAGCTGCGCGTGCGGTCCTTGATCCGGATGCGCGCGGCCGCTTCCGGCTGCTGGAACGCCGGCTTGTGGCAGTCGGCGCATGCGGTCTTCGCGTGCGCGCCTTCCAGCGCCCATCCGACCTGTGCGTGGTCGAACGATTCCTTCGAGCCGCCTTCCCACTGGATCAGTGCGAAGTCGCGGCCGGCATGATCCGGGTGGCAGCTCTCGCACGCACCGGTCGCCTTGCCACCATGCAGGCCGCGGCGCGCCTTCCGCGCCCCGGCGATTTCGGTGTGGCAGCTCATGCAGCGGTTGCTCATCGGCTCGCCCCGCACGTGGCACTTGAGGCAGTTCGTCGAGCCGTCGAGATCGGCGTGTGCCCGAGCCAGCGGCCCCGGCGAGATCTGCGCACGGGCCACACCGGCTCCCGATGCCGCCGCCAGAGCGAGGGCGAGCATGACCCGGAGCGTGCGCATGGTCCGCTCATGCTCCCGCGGCCGCCTGCGCGGCCTGCCCGAGCGACAGTTCGCGCGTCACGATGCGCACGCCGATCCGCTCGAGGAATCCGTACGGCGCCACACCGCCGATGCGGACGATGACGTATTCGTTGGGCAGCGTGAGCCGCTCGCCCCGCACGTCGAGCGTGACGTCCTGCTCGCCGATCTCCAGCACCTGGCTGCCGTAGAGCATGCGGATCCGGCCGCGCGCGATCTCGGCCTCGAGCTTCTCGACGTTGCGCGCCTTCACCCGCGAGCACGCGTCGCCGCGGTAGCTGAGCGTCACCGTCGTGTGCGCCTGGTTGGCCAGCCCCACGGCCGACTCGACCGCGCTGTCGCCGCCGCCGACCACCAGCACGTGCGCGCCGGCGAAGGCCTCCATCTCCACGATGTCGTAGAACACCTTCGGGCGCTCCTCGCCGGGGACGGCCAGGCGGCGCGGCGTCCCGCGCCGGCCGAGCGCGAGCACGACGTGGTGGGCGTGCCACTCGCGATCGGGGGTGGCGAGCACGAACCGGTCGCCGCGCCATTCGACGCCCGCGACGCGCTGCTGCGTGTGCACGCGCAGGCCGGTGCGGCGAATCATGGTGTCCCAGACTTGGAGCAGCGACTCCTTCGACGCGTCGGCGACCCAGAGATCGCCGTAGAGCGGCATGCGCACCGGCTCGGCGAGCAGCAGCTTGTGGCGCGGGTAGCGGCGGATCGTATCCGACAGATCGCCCTGCTCGAGCAGGGCGTAGCGCAGACCGGCGCGCAGCGCTTCGAGGCCGGCACTCAAACCGGCCGGGCCCGAGCCGACGATCGCGACGTCGTAGACGTCGCCGCTGCGCCGCGCGAACAGGCTGTTGCCGCGGATCTGCCTGGCGACGTGCTCGACCGCGAGCTTGCCCTCGTTCACCGCGTTCTTGATGAGTCCGCGGCCGCCGAGCTCGCCGACCACGTAGAGCCCGGGCACGTTGGACTGGAAGTAGACGTCGAGGTCGGGCGTCTCGATGCGCTGCACCGCATCGCCCGAGGTCAGCAGGATGCCGCCCACCGGGCAGGCGGCGACGCACTCGCCATGCCCCTTGCAGAGGTCGGTGTTCACGATCGCCAGCTTGTGCTCGAGCCGGATCGCACCGGGCTCCGGGCACACCGGCACGCAGGCGCCGCAGCCCACGCATACGTCCGCGCGGACCATCGCGTGCATCGCCTGCGGCGCGGTGGCGTCGGCCGCCGCGGCCGGTTCCGGCTCGTCCGCGATCGGTGCGGCCACCAGCTCGAGCGCCTGCAGCGGCACGCCGCACGCCGGGCACGCGTCGGCCCCGGGCGGCAGCGGCGTGCGGCAACGCGGGCACGCGGGGCCGGCCGCGGACTTCGGACCCGGGGTCCCCGCGCGCACGTGCAACCAGACGCTGATCGCGGTGATCAGCACGAAGGCCGCAATCGAGATCAGCATGTCAGCCGAGGAAGGTCGCGCCCGTGAAGTACGCGACCGCGACGTGCACGAGCACCGCGACGAGCGCGGTGATCGCGAACGGGCGGTGGGCGACGTGCCAGTAGTGGAAGATGCGCTGCGTGAATGCGAGCATCTGCAGCTGCTGGCCGAAGCGGATCTCCTGACTGGCGAGCGCCATGGCCTGATCGAGCGTTCTGCGGTCGAGCGCGGC
Organism: Candidatus Eiseniibacteriota bacterium; assembly: GCA_963744995.1. Lineage (GTDB taxonomy): Bacteria > Eisenbacteria > RBG-16-71-46 > RBG-16-71-46 > RBG-16-71-46 > CAVUWA01. The sequence goes on along the minus strand of CAVUWA010000011.1, from coordinate 63,521 downwards.
GCGGCCGGCACGCGGCGCGAGCCACGTCGTCCGCAGCCGGCGCAACGCGCGGGCGCGCATGAAGCCGTCGGTCAGGAGGCGGCGCACCGAGCCGGCGAGGCCCTTCGCGGGCTCGGGGCGCTGGATCGACTCGAGCGCGTGCTCGACCTCGAGCGGCGTCAGGTCCAGATGCGCGGCGATCTCCGTCACGAGCGTGCGGCGGCGGTTCACGACTTCCTCGCGCGACATGTCGAGACCGTCGCGGCGCCGCGGCATGCTGGCGTAGAGGTAACGGCCGATGATGCCGCTCGCGCACACGATGACCATGGACAGGTAGCCGAGGCCGACGAGACCGTTGAAACGCCAGCCGGCGTGGACCGCCACGACGACCGGCAGCGCGAGCCCGATGACGACGTGAATGCGCAGCCAGGCGGCCAGCGAGCCGAGCCGTGCGAAGGCGCGCACGCTCTTGCGGATCGGGTAGAGCCACATGAACAGGAACATCGCGAGGCCCGCGAGCCCGAGGCTCTGACCGACCAGCCCCGAGGAGCGCAACAGGGGATGCAGGCCGTTGCGCACCCGCGCCTCGACCGGAGCGCCGTAGTACGCCCGGCCCCAGACGGTCAGGGCGAGGGGGACCGCGACGAGCAGCGCGAGCGCGACCCAGTCGGCCCTCGGGCCCGTTCGTGCTTTCTGCACGGTTTTGGGCGGCTGAACGACCGATATCGCCGGGCGCGGTCCGTCTGCAAGAGCCGGCTCGGACACGAAATCCTCGCTCTTCAATGGAGTTACAGGTTGTGACGCCACAGGGGCCGTTGCGACCGCAATGGACGTGCCACGAGCCGGAGACGAAACGCCATACCCGCGAAAGGGTTGTGGAGTTCCACCACGGACAGATTGTCAGTGCGAGCCGCCCGGGACGGGTTCGCCGCTCCGTTTCGATCCGCGCGCTACGCCGGGCCGCCTCGCGACCCGGTCTCGGGCGCGGTCTCCGGCGCCGGTCACGCGCCGCGCCCGGCGGCCCCGCCGCACCGTATTCGGCGCCGCGAACCGCGCCGGCCGTGCGATTGCGGTTCAAGGGAATCGGCCGCCACGCCGATACCGGGAAAGGCCGGTCCATGGACGCCCCGGACGCGGGGCGTCGCGGCATGCGCGCGTCGCATGCCATCGGCATCCGGTTCCGTCGACAGCGCCGACCTCATCCATGAACGATCCCATTCAGCCGACACAGGACGTGCCCCAGGACGGCAGCGCGCCCGACCAGGACGTGTCCGTCAAGGCGGCCTCCGCGTGGCTGAATCAGTTCGCGCGAACGCTCAAGACCTGCCGTCTCTACGACCAGAACAATCCCACGGTGATCCGCTTTCGCGAGGATCTGGGCTCGTCGCTGCGCAAACTGCTCCAAGAGCAGTCCTCCCTGCGCTACCGGTTCACGTCGGAGGACGTGTTCTACGAGGACGTGTCGCTCTATCCGGCGCGCTCGCGCGATGACAACTTCGCGCTGCCGTTCTACCAGGACGGCATCCGCGCGATCACCTTCGAGCGCGGCATCGACGGCCGCGAGCTGGGCGCGCTGATCGACGGGCTGCTGCGGGTCACCGGCGTGCGCGAAAGCGACGACGACCTGGTCACCCTGCTCTGGGAGGCGAACCTCCAGCACATCGAGATCGACTACGTGCCGTCGGAGGGCGACCTCGGCGGCGCCGCCGGCCAGGAGTCGGGTGAGCTGGTGCCGTGGCCGACTGCGGGCGGCGAGGAAGAGACGCAGGAGGGAGGCGCGACCGGGGAAGAGGACGCCGAGCCGGACGAGCCGACCACCGGCCGTTCCGACGACTGGACGGTCGGCGATCAGACCGTGGAGATCGAGGCAGGTTTCGCCGAACTCGACGAGCTCGCACCGGGCGAGGTCGCGCGCTTCCACGACGAGTACCATGCCGAGCACGCGGTCACGCCGGTGACTGCGATGCTGGCGATCGCGAACGCGGTGCTTGCCAGCGAGCTCACCGACGAAGACCGCCGCGAGATCGGCGCGTTCCTGCCGCGCGTGCTGCGCCAGGCCGTCGCCCACGCCAGCTGGCTCGAAGCGCGCGAAGCCGCCTACCTGCTCAAGGAATGCGACGCGGGCGCCTGGAACGCCTCGAACTTCGTGCAGGAGCTGCAGCAGCCGATCTCGGTGTCGGGCACCGTCGAGCGGATGGACCAGATGGACGCCTCGTCGGTCGTCGACATGATCGGCTTCGCGCGCGGGCTCGGCGACGCGGCGGTCGACTGGCTGATGCTGCTGCTCGCCGAGAGTCAGAACCGGCGCAACCGGCGCATGCTCGCCGAGGCCGTGGCCGAACTGTGCCACGACAACCCGGAACGGCTGGCGCCGCACATGTCGGATCCGCGCTGGTACGTGGTGCGCAACACCGTGTACATCCTCGGCTGGATCGGCGGCAACGGCATCGTCGGCCTGCTGGAGAGCGTGCTGCGGCATCCCGACGTGCGCGTGCGCCACGAAGTCGTGGCCGCGCTCGGCCAGGTGGATTTCCGTCTCGCGCGCCCGCTGCTGCTCAGGCTGCTCGACACGTCCGATGCCCGCATGTTCTCGGCGGTGCTGCATCAGCTGTCGGTCGAGCGCGATGCGTTCACCGCGCGCATGCTGCTCGCGATGATGCAGGATCCCGGCTTCGAGCAGCGCTCGACCGAGGAGAAGCGGGCGATCTATTCGGCGCTGTCCAGCACCGGCGGCGACGAAGTGCTCCCCGAGATCGAAGCCGACCTGCACCGCACGAGCTGGTTCTCGCGTGCGCAGGAGGCGCATCGGCAGGCCCTCGCCCGGATCGTCGCGCGCATCGGGACGCCGCTCGCGCGCGCGATCCTGGAACGCGGCGCGGAGTCGCGCCGCAGCCCCGTGAAGAAGGCCTGCGTCGACGCCCTCGGCGGATGGAACGCCCGTGACTGAAGCCCCGCGTCCCAGAAGCGCCTCGGGCGAAGGCGACAACAGCGAGACGATCGGCGCGCTCGGCGCGGCGCTGCTGATCCGTCTGACGGCACTGCTGAGGACCGCGCGCACCTACGACATCACGAACCAGGCGTTTCAGCGCCAGCTCATCGACTGCCTCGCCACGTTCCAGAAGATCTACGACGAGGACGAGGACGAAGTCGCGCTGGTCGCGGTGGCCGACTACTTCTATCTGAACGGCGTGCGGGTCCGCGCGCAGAAGCAGCTGCTCGCCGTCTATCACACGCTGATGGCGGAGTTCGAGCGCCGCTCGCTCGGCGGGGTGCGGTTCCTGCCGGGGCTGTCGGCGCCCGAGCTCGAGCGCTTCTTCCAGCTGTTCCTCGGCGCCGAGGACCCGGCGATGGCCGAGCGGCTGCCGGAAATGGTCCGCGAGGCGAGCATCGAGCACGTCGTGCCGGTGCCGGCCGTGGAACTGGACGAAGACGACCTCACCAGGCAGCTCGACGAGCGGAACGACCAGTCCACCGAACGCGGTCGCGCGAAGCGCGTGTTCTGGCGGGCGGTGCTCGGCACCAAGAAGATCCTGCTGCGTGCGCAGCAGAACGGCCGCCCCGACCTGCGTCACGCGAAGCGTCTCGTGCAGCCGGTGGTCGACAGCATCATGCGCCACGAGTACTCGATCGTGGGGCTCACGGCGCTCAAGGATCACGACGAGTACACCTACGCGCACTGCGTGAACGTGAGCGTGATGTCGGTGGGCATGGGGCAGGTGCTGGGGCTGTCGCGCCAGACCCTCGCCGACCTCGGCGTATCGGCGCTGCTCCACGACATGGGCAAGATCGCCGTGCCGGCCGACGTGCTGCAGAAGCCCGCGGCGCTCACGTCGGAAGAATGGCGGCTCATGCGCCGGCACCCGCTCGAAGGCGTGCGCATGCTGACGCGGATGCCGGGGCTCTCGCCGCTCGCGATCGACTCGATGCGCGTCTGTCTCGAGCACCACATGAATTTCGACCGCACCGGCTATCCCGAGATCGACGCCGACTGGGGCCAGGCGACGCTGTCGCGCATCGTGGCGGTCGCCGACTGCTTCGACGCGATCACCGCGCACCGCGCCTATCACAAGCGGCCGCGCTCGTCGTTCGAAGCCCTGCAGTACATGATGGGGCCGTCGCGCGTCTCGTTCGACCCGGCCGTGCTGTGGGCGCTGGCGCGCGCGGTCGGGCTCTACCCGGCGGGCTCGATGCTGCAGACCGAATCGGGCTACGTCGTGCTGGCGCTGAGCCCGAACCATCAGGACCCGCGGCGTCCGTACTGCCGCGTGCTGGTCCGTCCCGACGGCACGCTCGAGCCCGAAGAGAGCGCCGAGACCTGGAATCCGATGCCGGATTCCGAGCGCGTCGTTCGGGTGCTCCGGCCCGAGGAGCACGTGGTGGACGTCGGCGAGCTGCTGGCCGCCTGAAGCGGGTGCGGCGCACCCGCCGCGCTCGTGCCCCGTGTCCCGGCTCCGGTCGCCGGCCGCGTGAATCGAAGCGGCGCCGTCGCGTACCCTGCCGGGCCATGAGCGATGCCGCCGTTCTCCGCGCCTTCGCCGAGGCCGCCGTCGTGCCCGCCACCCACCGTGACGGGGACCTGGACCGCGCGCGCGAGCTGCTGAGCGGGCATCCGGACCTGCCGCGTGCAGCGGCGTGGGCCGCGGCGCTCAGCGGTGACGTGGCGGCGCTGGACGCCTTCCTCGCCGAAGACCCCGCGTGCGCGACCGGGAAGGACGGACCGCGCGACTGGGCGCCGCTCCTCTATCTGACGTTCTCGCGCTTCCTGCGCGACGACCCCGAACGCCGTCCGGCCATGCGCGAATGCGCGAGGCGCCTGCTCGATGCGGGCGCGGACCCCAACGCGTTCTGGATCGATCCGCCGGAAGCGGACCACGGCCGCGAAAGCGCGCTCTATGGCGCGTGCGGGATCGCGCATGACGCGCCGCTCACGAAGATGCTGCTCGATGCGGGCGCCGATCCCAACGACGGCGAGTCGCCCTACCACGCGGTCGAGCGGGACGATCTCGAGTGCGCGCTCATGCTGTTCGAGCACGGACTCGGCGCCGACGGCGGCGCGACCGCGCTGCTCCACCGGCTCGACTGGGACGACCTCGCCGGCATGGAGCAGCTGCTCGACGCCGGGGCGGACCCGAACCACACGGCGCCCTACGGCAAGGCGGCGCTCCATCAGGCGCTGCTGCGCTCGCGGGCGACGGCGTTCTTCGAGCGGCTCCTCGCGCGCGGCGCGAACCCGGACGTGAGCATGCACGGCGGACTCTCGGCGTACGCGCTGGCGGCCCGGCTCGGGCGCACGGACGTGACGGCGCTGTTCGAGCGCCACGGCGCCGACGTGACGCTCGATCCGGTGAGCGCGTTCATCGCGCGCTGTGCAGCCGGCGACGGCGCCGCGGCGAAGGCGCTGCGGGACGCCGACCCCGGCCTGCCCGCCCGACTCTCGCACCTGGACCGCCTGACGATCGTCCAGGTGGCGGCCGACGGCAACACCCGTGGCGTCGAGGGCCTGCTCGACGCCGGATTCGACATCGAGACCGTCGGCGACTGGGGCGGGACGGCGATCCACCACGCCGCGTGGCAGGGGCGGGCGGACACCGTCCGCCTGCTGGTGGCGCGGGGCGCGCAGCTCGAGCGGAAGAACGGCTTCGGCGGCACCGTGCTCGACACCGCGGTGTACGCCGTCGAGAACTCCGGCTTCACCGGCCGCGACTACCTGGGCGTGATCCGTCACCTCCTCGAAGGCGGCGCGGACGCGAATGCCGTGTTCCCGCGCCGGACCGTGACCGCCGCGGTCGACGCATTGCTGGCGCGATATCGCCGGCATTGAGGCGGCGGCGGACCGAGCCGTTCGCTCGCCGTGCATGGCGCACGGCGCAAGGCCGCTGCGCCCGCGGTCTGCGCGGCCAGCACGAACGGGCGGCGCCCGAAGGCACCGCCCGTCGTGTGTCGGTGAGTCCGCTGTGCAGTCTCGGACGCTCCCCGTCTCCGGCTGCACTCGTCACGGACTCACACGCCGTGACATCGTTGCTACGCTAGCGCTGCCAGCCGCATTCCCAGCGATCCGTCTCGTAGTGGCGCCAGCCGTCCCCGCGCCAGGCGTACGAATCGACCCAGTCGCCCGAGCGGATCTCGATCACGTGCACGACCGCCGGGTGGTGGTGGTAGCGCAGGTGCGCGTCGTACGCCGCGAGGCTCGAGAAGCGCAGGTCGCAGTAGGGATCGGCGTAGAAGTAGTGGTTCGCGTGTGCCGCGTTGCTGATCACCGCGCCGAGCAGCAGGCCGCCCAGGAACGCGAAACCCTCGTGGCTGTCGTGACGGTGGTAGTAGCGCACGACCCGCTGCGGGCGGGGGCGTACGTAGCGCACCGGCGGCGCCGGCGTGCGGTAGCGCGCGTGCGGCGCATAGACCGGCTTCGAGTGGCTGTTGTGGCCGCGATGGCGCGCCGCCTCAGCGGCCGGCGCCATCGTGGTCACGACGGCGGCGGCGAGGATCAGGCCGGCAATCACCTTCGTATGCTTGCGGTTCATCATGGCGGGTCTCCTCGTGGTGATGCTGCGTTCACCGGGGGAAAAGAGCAGGGTGCATGCCACCGGCCGGGGTGGGCGCGGTAATCGCTGTGCGGCAACGGCTTGTACGCGCGCGCCGGGCCGGCTGCCCGGGCTGCAGCGGGGGGCGCGTGTAGCGTGCGCGCCACAGATCGCCGCACATGAACGACGCCGGCGCCCGTGGCTCACGGACGCCGGCGTGGGGCGTGGATGGCGCGAGACTCAGTCGTTCTCGACCGAGTGACTCATCCCGTCGACATTCACCCAGCGTACGTGACCACCGGGCCGGATGGTCGCCGCCGAGGGCGAGTAGCCGGGCGTCGACGTGCTGACGATCTGCACGACCATCGAATCGTTGGGCGACGTGCTGGTCACGGAGATGCTGTTGCCCTTCATGATCGTGGGATGGATGCCGCAGTGATAGCCGGTCGTGCCGGTGTCGGGGAAGGTGAACGTGAAGCTGCCCCCGTTCCCGGCGATGGTGCCGGAGTTGATCGTCGCGCTGGTGCCGCCGCCGCCACCCCCGCCGCCCCCGGGTGCCGTGGGGTTGCTCGATTTGCTCGAGCATCCGGAAGCGATCGCGAGGGCGGCGATGGCGGCGGCGGTGGTCACGAGAAGCGCAAGCGGTGGTCGGCGCATGACGGTCTCCCTGGGAGGGCGATGCGGCCGGCTCGCCGGGTTGTTTCACGGGGGGGCGAACGAACGGGCCTGCAGCATAACCCGCCGCGGCGCCTTCGTGATCACGAATATCGATCAAATGGGGCAGGCCGGCCCCTCGTCGCGACGCTTGGTGCGCCCGGCCGCGGATCGGCGCATGTCACAGATCCGGCGGGCGCCCACAGGTAACGCACTGTCATGAAATACGCTTGCGGCGCAGCCGGCGCCTGACGGGCGGGCGAGACGTCGCAAGGCGGAAAAGGCCACAGCGGCCGGATCGCGGCCGCTGTTTATCAATGCAAAACAGACTTGGTGAGCCCGGCCTCGCTCAGGCGTCCGTTTCGAGGCTCATGCAGGTGAGGTCGCAGGTCGCGCACTCCGCCTGCGGCAGGCACGTGCGGCGGAAGTCGGCGAGCCGCGAGAGCAGCAGGCCGCGCAGCGCCTCGTCCTGGCGCAGCAGCTTCAGCACGTCGAGCAGCCGCTCGGTGGTCTCGGGGCTGACGTCGTGCTCGAAGAGACAGGCCTCCTGTTCGGCGACCTGCGCGGGGACGCCGAGCACGTCGGTGAGGAAGTGCCGCATCACCGCGAAGCGGTGATGGACCTCGCGGGCGACGCGCTCGCCCTTCGCGGTGAGCACGAGGAAGCGGTGATCGTCGTGCTCGAGCAACCCGCGTGCCTCGAGCGGCTTGAGACCCACCGACAGCGTGGAGGGCGCGACGCCGAGCGCGCGCGCGACGTCGGTGAGCCGGGCGTAGCCGAGCCGGCTGCGCACCTCGTAGAGCGCGCGCAGATAGTGCTCGTGACTCGCGGTCAGCGCGCGGCGGCGCGGATTCTTGCCGGAGAGCATGCGGCCTCCTTCAGCCGGTGACGGCGGGAATGCGGGTAGCGCCCTCCAGCAGCTCGCGCCAGCGCGGGTCTTCCGGGATGCCCGGCTTGCGCTTGCCGAAGCACTGGGCGATCAGCGTGCCGTCGGCGGCGTAGAGCTCCAGGGCGGTGACGGTGCCGTCGCGCGAGGGCTTGCGGACCACGAAGGCCGCAGCGATCGCGTCGCTGCGCACGTGCAGGTTGAACTTCCGATCCAGCACGTTGAGCCAGCCGGGGATCTCGACCACGCGTTCTACGATCCCGGTATGGATCTGCAGCATGCCCGGGTTGCCGATGAACGTCATGATCGGCGTCTGCTGCGCCGCACTCGCCTCCAGCACGTGCTTCAGGCTCTCGGTGCCGACCGGGAAGACGAACGGTTCGCCGACCAGCCGCATCGCCTGCAGTCGCCGGACCTCGAACCGCTGCAGCAGGTCGAAGAAGTCGTGCGTGTCCTCGAGCGCCGCCCAGGCCGTGCGCAGCCCGGCGAGATCGATTTCCTCATCGGGGCGCGGAGCCGGCGTCGGGCGCGGGGGCGCAACGCGCTGCCCGTTCGATTGATCGGCCGCGCGGAACGCGCTGATCAACGCGTCGAGTCCGGCGGCGTCGGTGCCGTCGATCGCGTAGATCTTGTGGACTGCGTCGCCTGCGGCGTCGAAGAACTGGAGGCTCCGGCGCGGGCCGGCGGGCGTGTCCTCGTCGAGCACGAAGCCCATGGACCAGCGGAACGCGAAGATGCGCATGTCCATCTGTCCGAGGCTCAGCCCGACTTCGCCGTCGAACGACACGCGATCGTAGGCCCCTTCGACTTCGATCACCGCGTACTCGTTCCGCGTGATCGCCTTGAAGGCGCCGAGCGCGGGAAGGCCGGACAGGAGGTCCCTCCAGTCGCCCGCCAGGCGCGTGGCGGTGATGGCGCCGTCCGCGCCGCACGCCGAGGCGACGAGCTGCGCCTCGCTGATGCCATGCCCCGTAGCGATGTCACGGGCGCGGGCCCGGGGCCGTCTGGCGCGGGTTTCGAGCCAGGTGGAAAGCAGTGCACTCGGAGTGGCGGACGACATGAGGAGCCTCTGGGGGTGTGGGGTGCGCAGGACGACGACGGGCCCGGCTGCGCCCGATCGGGCGCGGCACGCGACATGTTTAGGACATCCTAAATACCCTGAGCGCGCCCTAATGGTCAAGGCACCGGCGCCCGGATGAGGCGCCGCATCGTCGGATATGCTGCTGCGGCCGGCCGCGTGCCGGTCGCGGGGATGAACGCGGCCGGCCCGTGCCGCGCCCGCCCCGCCGGACTATTTCCCGGGCTTGTTCTCCTTCAGCCGCCCCGCGCTCTGCAGCTCGCGCCGGAGCAGGTATTCGATCTGCGCGTTCACGCTGCGCAGCTCGTCCGCGGCCCAGCGCTGCAGCGCGTCGTGGACCGCGGGGTCGAGCCGCAGCAGGAAGGGCTTTCTGGCCGCCATCACACCATCCTACGAGTAGAGCGTTCCGGTGTTGACGATGGGCTGGGGGTTGCGGTCGCCGCACAGCACCACGAGCAGGTTGCTGACCATCGCGGCCTTGCGCTCTTCATCGAGCGTCACGATGTTCTTTTCACTGAGCTGATCGAGTGCCATCTCGACCATGCTGACCGCGCCCTCGACGATCTTCGCCCGCGCCGCGACCACGGCACTCGCCTGCTGGCGCTGCAGCATCGCGCTCGCGATCTCGGGCGCGTAGGCGAGGTGACTGATGCGGGCTTCGATCACGTCGACGCCGGCCTGCTCGAGCCGGTCCTGGATCTCCTTCTTGAGACCTTCCGCCACCTCGTTGGTATGGCCGCGCAGCGACATCTTGTCGTCCTCGTGCGAATCGTAGGCGTAGGTCGTGGCCAGGTTGCGCACCGCGGCCTCGCTCTGCACGTGCACGAAATTCTCGTAGTCGTCGACGTGGAACACCGCTTCCGCCGTCTCGATCACCTTCCAGACCACCACGGCGGCGATCTCGATCGGGTTTCCATCGAGATCGTTGACCTTCATCTTGCCGCTCTCGAAGTTGCGCACCCGCAGCGACACCTTGCGGCGCGGGTTGGTGAGCGGGTTGATCCAGTGGAGTCCCGGTTCCTTGAGCGTGCCGGTGTAGTGCCCGAACAGCTGCAGGACGCGCGCCTCGTTCGGGTTCACGATGATGAGCCCGGCGAAGCCGAGGGCCACGATGACGAACAGCACGACGCCGCCGATGGCGCCCGCCGGGTGGTCGGCCTTCACCGACCCGATGAACTGCCACAGGGCTCCGACCAGCGCCAGGATCCAGAAGATCAGCATCGGCAGACCGGGCAGCGACTGCGCCTTCTTCTCGCGAAGCATCTGGAAACCTCCTCTTGGGGGTGACATCACAATGATATCATATTGATGTCATACCACGCCACGGGATTCCCGGAATCGCCCCGAAAAATCGGCTTGCGAGGCCCGCTCGTTCCTCGTGCGGCTCGAAGAGGCGCTGGCCTAGGGGAAGGCGGCGGATCCGGGGCGCCGCGCCGTCGCGGCGCCCCTCAGCCCCGCGTATACGCCTCGATCTTCTCCCGCCACGCCGGCCAGCCCGCGATCAGCGCCGCGCGCTCGCCGTGCTCGTAGTCCTCGAACTCGAAACCGGGCGAGACCGTGGTGCCGAGCAGCGCCCACGCGCCGCCGGCGGCGAGCCGCGCGCCCTGCCAGACCCCGGCGGGCACGACCACCTGCGGCCTGGCGCCGGCCTCGAGATCCGGGCCGATCGTGACCACGCGGCCGGCGCCGCCTGCGGAGAGCTGCAGCATCTCGACGGCGTCCCCCATATAGAAGTGGAAGATCTCGTCCGAGCGCACGCGGTGCATGGCCGAGAAGCTCCCGGGCGTGATCAGGTAGTAGATCGCGGTCGCGAGCGATCGGTCGGCGGGGTGCCCGGGCAGTGCGTCCGCCGGCACGCGCCGCGTCGCGCGGTACGTCTCCACGAAGAAGCCGCCTTCGTTGGGAAGCGGCTCGAGCCCGAGCAGGCGGCGGAGGGTGTCGGCGGTCACGGAATCTCCAATCGAAGGGCACGATGACGCGACACCGTGTAACACATGCCGCGGGCGGGCGTGAATCGCCGCGTCGCGGATGGGGAGGCCGGCGCCCGGGAAGAGGGCGGACCTTCCGCACGCGGGCCCCGCAAGTCCGCAGCCGCTGCGGAAGTCCGCAGGACGTCCCGCCCCTGCCCGCTCGCCATCGCGCCCGTATCCGCAACGTGTGCAGGCGATTGGGGCGAAGCACACCACGTCGCGCGGGTCGGCACGGGGCTTGATAGATCACTCCCGCGTTCGCAGTTCAGCCGCACGCGAGAGGAGGGACGTCATGAACCGGAATCACTGGACCATGTGGGCCGCGGCCGCCGTGATGGCCGCAGCACTGTCGGTGGGCACCGCAGGCAGGGCGGATGCGCGACTCGGAATGGGGATCCGGATGCCGGTCGACGACGCGGTGGAGGCCGACGGCATCGGCGCCAACCATCAGGTGGGCGACGGGCTCGCCACGCTGCGCCGTGTCGGACTCGACGTCATCAAGCCGGTGATGTACCTGCTCCCCGACGACTGGGGCTGGCTGCAGCTGCCGATTCGGCAGATGAGCCCCGGCAACGACTACTGATCGAAACGGGGCCGCACACGACGCGCGGGCCGCGCGCAGCCCGGGAGCAGCGCCCGGGCGCGAGCGAAGGGGGCGGTGAAAACCGCTCCCTCGTTCGTTGCCGGGGCTTCGCGCAGGGCGAAGGTGAGGCAGAACGCGGCCCCTCGTGTACGCTCCGGGCGATCGGTTCATTGTCGGATCGTCCAAGGCATGCGCGAGGCTGTCATCATGTCCCGACCCCTGTGGCCGATAGTCCCGTTGTTTCTGGTGTTCGCCTCCTGCGCGCCGCAAAGCGCCGCCCGTGACGATCACAGCGGCGCCCTGTCCTTCGAATCCTGCGGCGCGACCGGATCGCTCGACGCCTGGGACGGCCGCCCATCCGGTCCCGCCGAAACGCTGTTCATCGACAGCGTCGAGGTGCACGGCGGACGCTACGCCGGGCGCATCGAACGAACCACGACCAGCCCATCGACGTTTTCTTCGTTCGCGATCCGGCTTCCCGTGGACTTCTCGGGTGATTCCGTGGCGCTGGTCGGCTGGGTGAAGGCCACGATCTCGAGGGGGACGGCCGGTCTGTGGATGCGCCTCGATGGCCGCGGCGACGTCCGGGCGTTCGACAACATGCAGGATCGCCCGATCACCGGATCCACCGACTGGACCGAATACCGGATCACGCTGCCGCTGGATCGGCGCGCGCGCACGATCCAGCTGGGGACGCTGCTCTCCGGATCAGGGATGGTGTGGGTCGATGATCTCGAACTGCTCGTCGACGGGCGGCCGATGGCGGAAGCTCCGGAAGCCGTACCGCACCTCACGGTGTTCGACCGCGATCGGGCGTTCAACGCCGGCTCGGGCATCGAGGACACCACGCTGACGGCGACCCAGATCGGGAATCTCGCGCTGCTGGCGAAGGTCTGGGGATTCCTCAAGTACCATCATCCCGCGATCGTGGCCGGGAGGCGGCACTTCGACTACGACCTGTTTCGGGTGATGCCGCGGGTGCTCGCGGCGAAGGATGCATCTGCTGCCCGGCGCACGGTGGCGCGCTGGGCGGCGTCCCTGGGCGATGTGCCCGATTGCACGACCTGCGCGCAACTGCCCGACAGTGTCGCGATGCGCCCGCAACTGACCTGGCTGGCGAACGAGGCGTTCCTGGGTCGTGATCTATCCGCCACGCTGCGGACCATCTATGCCAGGCGACCGGCGACGGGCGATCAGTTCTACGTCGATTTCGTGCCGGAGGTGGGCAACCCGGATTTCTCGGAAGAGGCGCCCTACATGCCGGAAGGCTTTCCCGACCCCGGCTACCGGCTGCTCGCGTTGTTCAGATTCTGGAACTTCGTCGAGTACTGGTCTCCGTACCGCGAGGTGATGAACGAGGACTGGGACGCCGTGCTGAAACACGCCATTCCCGAGGTTGCCGCAGCGACCCGCAAGGACGACTACGCCCTGGCGATGGCGGGCGTCTTCGCACGGGTCCACGACGGCCACGCCAATCTCTGGAGCGCCGCGCTCGTGGTGCCGCCCGCGGGTGACCGCGCGGTGCCGGTGGTCGTGAGGTTCGTCGAAGGGAAGGCGGTCGTGACGGGCTACTGGCATCCGGAGCTCGGGCCGGCCACGGGGCTCCGGGTCGGCGACATCGTCGAGGCCGTGGACGGCGTGCCGGTGGGCTCGATCGCTGCGCGGTGCAGGCCCTGGTACGGGGTGTCCAACGCGTGGGCGTTTCGCCAGGTTCTGGCCGCGGTGCTGCTGCGCGGCGATTCCACCACGGCCCGGGTGTCGATCGTGCGGGGCGATCGGACCTTGCGGCTCACGGCTGATCGCATCCCGCTCGCCGAGCTGAATGCCCGCGTCGGATGGAACCACGATCATCCCGGTCCCGCGTTCCGCCGCCTGAGCACAGACCTCGCGTACCTGACGCTGTCCTCGGTCCGGCGGGCCGAGGTGAGCACGTACCTCTCGGGCGTCGCCGGCGCGAAGGGGCTGATCATCGACCTCCGCGACTACCCGTCCGACTTCATGGTGTTCACGCTCGGACAACATCTCGTTTCGACCCTGACGGACTTCGCGTGCTTCACGCGGGCCGATCCCGCCAATCCGGGCGCGTTCGCCTGGACGCCGTCCATTGCCCTGGTGCCGGCGGAACCGCACATCGACGCACGGGTCGCCGTGCTCGTCGACGAGGCGTCCATGAGCCAGTCCGAGTACACGACGATGGCGTTCCGTGCGGCCGGCGCGCGGATCGTCGGCAGCAGGACGGCGGGCGCGGACGGCAACATCTCGCGCATCTCACTGCCCGGGGGCCTCCGCGGGACGATGAGCGGCATCGGCGTCTTCTATCCCGACCGGCGCCCGACGCAGCGCGTCGGCATCGTGCCCGACGTCGAGGTGCGGCCTACGATCGCGGGCCTCCGCGCGGGCCGGGACGAGGTGCTCGAGGCCGCCGTGCGGGAGATCCTGAGGCGCCCCATGACCGCCGGGGAGCGTCAGTCGCTGGACATCCGCTGAAGTCCGTGCGGCCGCGGCGCACGGCGTTGAGCGGCTCGGTGCGGTATCAGGAATCCATCGTGCGGGGTGCTGCGATCAGCGCCGCCGGCGCTTCTTCCCGCCGCGCCCGCCGCGCGCCGAATTCGAGCGCCCGCGGGGAGACGTCGCGCCCGCCGCCTTCCGCGCGGGCCGGGCCGGCCGTGCCGCCTCGGCCTTCGGCATCGAACCGTCTTCCGCATCGCCGCGTTCGGCCGCTTTCACCAGCGCCTGTGGCACGGTGACCTTCATCGTGAGCAGCGCGTGCGACAGCGTCTTGCCCTGCGCGTCGATGCGCAGCGACACGGTTCCGCCGCCGCCCAGGCACTCGTGCAGCAGGAAGTTCAACGCGCCGAGGTTCGGCACCTCGTGGCGCTCGACCTTCCCTTTGCAGATGCCGCGGAACCAGCGCTTCACGATCGTCGCCGTCAGCGCCTTCTTCATCCACGGATAGATCTCCGGCGCGCGCGCGATCACGCCGATGTTGCAGGTGTCGCCCTTGTCGCCGCTGCGCGCGTGCGTGAGTTTCGAAAGCGGCACCGTCACCATGCGCTTCGAAGCGCCGGAGACCGGCACGGGCCAGCTCATGCGCGGCAACGGCGGCGGCGGCTCCATTTCGCGGGGCGGCGTCGGCCAGTCGAGCACGCGCTCCCCCTCGCGCGTCACCAGCGTCGGCTTCACGCGATCGCGCGGCACGAGCGCGGGCCAGTAGGCGACGACCTCCTGCGCGGGCGGACGGCCGCCGGTCACTGCGACGCCGGGCGGCCCGGACAGGATCACCGCCGGCAGCATCTTCGCGAACTCGGCGATCTTGCCTTTGTCGGCGTCGCGCACGGCGAGGCGCAGCAGGATCTCGGGTGGCTCGACCGGCGGCGCGAGCGGTCCCCAGCACGCCGAGTGGCCGATCCGCTCCGTGCGCGTCTCGGTGAACTCGAGGCCGAGCCGCTTCCAGAACAGCTGCGCGAAGGCATTCGCCTTGTCCACCGCGTCCGGCGCCGAGATGATCAGCGTGCCGGCGGCCTTCCAGCCGTCGAAGTACGACGCCGACACCTTGAGCGACGTCGGCGCGGGGCGCCCTTTGATGTCCCACACGCGCACCCGGTCCTTCCCGGCCTGCTCGAGCTTCGCGCTCGCGAAGTCGGCGACGACGTCGGGCGTGATGTAGCTGCGCGGGTCGCCCATTTCGTAGACGAGCTGCTCCTTCACCGTACGCAGCGAGACCCGTCCGCCGGTGCCGGGCTGCTTGGTGACGATGAACGAGCCGTCTTCGAACACCTCGAGCACCGGATAACCGATCTCGTGGAAGCGCGGCACGGTGCGCCAGTCGCTGAAGTTGCCGCCCGTCGACTGCGCCCCGCACTCCACGATGTGCCCGGCGACGATGCCCGCGGCGAGGCGGTCCCAGTCGTCGGGCGCCCAGTTGAAGGCGTGGATCATCGGCGCCAGCGTGATGCCGGTGTCGGTGCAGCGGCCGGTGACGACGATGCGTGCGCCGGCCTCGAGGGCTTCGACCACCGGCCACGCGCCGTAGTAGGCGTTCGCCGACGAGACCCGCTCGCGGATGGCGGCGAACTTCGCGCCGTCGTCCATGTTGTCGAGCGTCACGCCCGACGCATTCAGTTCGCCGAGGCGGCCCATGAGGTCGTCGCCCGTGACGGCGGCGACTTCGATGTCCTGGCCGTGCTGCTGCGCCATCTCGATCAGCGCCGCGCGGCAGGCGAGCGGATTCACCCCGCCGGCATTCGAGATCGCGCGCGTGCCGTTCTCGATCATCGCAGGCAGCGCCTCCTCGACCATCTGCACGAAGTCGCGCGCATAGCCCGCGCGCGGGTCGCGTGCACGCTGCTTCTGCATGATCGACATCGTGATCTCGGCGAGGAAGTCGAGGGTCACGAAGTCGATGGGGGCGAGTTCGATCTGGCGCTTGAACTGGCGCAGATCATCGCCCCAGTAGCCGCCTGCGTTGGCGATCTTGATGGAAGCGCTCATGGGGAGTCCGGGTTCGGCGTGAACGGCCAGTGCCTTCGGGTGAAAGCGATTATCGGGGCGGGAGGGTAACACAGGGGCGACGCGGCGTTGCGCCGGATGACCGGGCCGACGAACGGCATGCGTGAAAATTCCATCCATCGGCGCGGGCGAGAGCGGTATTCTCTGCGGTGCTTCCTCGTCTGCTCCCCGCTGCGCTGGACCCAGTTGGAGGTCGAATGCGCCCCGCCTTCCGGTCTCTCGTCGCGCTCGCGCTTCTCGCGGTGCTCGCCGCCCCGGCCGGTGCCGTCCGCCGCCCGTCCGCCGCTTCCGTGCAGAGCCCGAATTCATACGATCTGCTGCGCCGCTTCGACGTGAATGAACTGAACATGTGGATGACGAACTACGGCTCCTTCGCGTGGGACCTCTACACGGGGAATTCCGGCCTGGAATTCCCGAAGGGCTCGGGCCACACCGCAGTCTTCGCGGCGGGCCTCTGGCTCGGGGCGCGCGTGAACGGCGAAACACGTACCGTCGTGGCCGAGTACTCGCAGGAATTCGGGCCCGGCGCGATGGTCGGCGGCACGTTCAGCGATCCCGCGCTGCCGCAGTACCACGTGTA
Organism: Candidatus Eiseniibacteriota bacterium; assembly: GCA_963744995.1. Classification (GTDB taxonomy): domain Bacteria; phylum Eisenbacteria; class RBG-16-71-46; order RBG-16-71-46; family RBG-16-71-46; genus CAVUWA01. The sequence continues at coordinate 46,761 of CAVUWA010000011.1, read as the reverse complement.
CAAGGTGAAGCCGTGGACGGGAAACCCGGCGGATACGGCACACGTCGACCGTACTTCGCCGGGACCGCTCGAGGATCCGCTCGAACACCACGGTTGGTCCGAGTACATGGCCGGCGCCGCGCCCTACGGCGCCCCCGTGCGCATGTGGGATCTGCCCGATCCCAACGATGCCAACGCCACGATCCAGGTCCCGGGACCCGACGTCGCCGGCGACCAGATGCTGTGGGCGGTGTTCAACGACGCCGATCCCGCGAATCACACGAACGACGCAGGCGGTTCGACGCCCCTGGGCGTCGAGGTCCAGCACGCGGTGACCGGGGTGAACCAGTCGGGCGCGCCGGGGCAGACCGCCTTCGCGCGATACCGGATCATCAACAAGGGCGCGCAGCAGCTCTCCGACATGTACGTGTCCATGTGGGTGGATCCCGACGTGGGCGGGGCGACGGACGATCTCGTCGGCAGCGATCCCGGGCTCGGCATGGTCTACGCCTACAACGCGAACAATGCCGACCTCGTCTATGGATCGTCCCCGCCGGCGGTCGGTGCCGTGCTGCTCGAAGGGCCGAAGAATGCGCTCGGCGATACGATTCCGGCCACATCGGCCGTCCGGTACATCGACGGCACGGATCCGGCGGCGCGGGGCGAGACGTACGCCTACATGCAGGGACTGAACATCGACGGGACTCCGCAGATCGATCCGACGACGAACACGGTGAAAACGTTCGTGTTCGACGGAGATCCGACGCAGGGAACCGGCTGGCTCGACGCGAACCCGGCCGATCGGCGGATGATGCTCTCGAGCGGTCCGTTCAGCATGGCGCCCGGTGATACGCAGAATGTCGAGTTCGCCATCGTGCTCGGCCAGGGAACGAACCGGCTCGCGTCGATCTCCGCGCTGAAGGCGAACGTGAATCTGCTCAGGAGCGGCACGACAGGGTCGCCGCCACCGCCGCCTGCGACGAACTGCCCGCGCCCGGTCGCCTACTGGGCGAGCCAGTGCCCGCCATCCACGGGCGAGCTGACGCCCGCGCAGCTCACGAGCATCGCGACGCTGGCCGGCACCCAGTCGCTGCTCTTCGACTGGGCGGGCGGCACGGAGGCGGCTTCGTTCTGCGCGACCCTCAGCCCGCCCGGACCGGTCGGTCTGCGCACACAGGCGAAGACGGAATTCGCCGCGCTGCTCGCCAACTGGGCGGCCGGGCAGCTCGGCATCGTGCCACCGAGCGGATCACCGATCCGGCTGCTCGAGGGCATGCCGGTGCTCTGCCCCGGCGTCACCGCGACCACGCTCGGTCAGCTGGTCCAGACCGGGAGCCCGCACCCGGCCCTCGACGTGACCTACGAGAACGACGACCCGACGCACCGCCGCGCGCTCACCGGCCTCAACTGGGGGGGCGCGTCGTTCTTCGGGGGCGCCGACTTCGGCTGGAACTTCTGGGGCGGCTCGCTCAATCCGGCGACGCAGCGCGACTCGTTCGCCACGGTCGAGGTGCGCTTCAGCCATACCGCGACCCAGAGGGCCTACCGCTATCTCAGATTGCAGATGGCGGACGGCTCTTCGCCCGCGGGCGGCCGCGAGTATCGCTACGGCGGCTTCCACGAGGTGCCGTTCCAGGTATGGGACACCGTCCACGACGTGCAGCTCGACGTCGCGTTCGTCGAGCGCACGGTGACGGATGCCTTCGGGACGATCCAGCCGCCCGGGGCGCAGACCGCGACGTTCGACTCGACCTGGGCGCCGGACGCGTCCTTCGACGGCGGTCGCGAGTATCTGTATCTGCTGAATACGCCTTACAGCGACACGCCGAAGACACCGTTCGAGGTGGACGACGCGCTCGACGTCGTGCCGATGCCGATCCTGTACGCCCTGTGGGCCGCGAAGCGCTCGACCTCGGACGTGATCGACGATGGGGATCGCATGTTGTTCGCCTTCGCGCCGTATTCGGGCCCCGGCGCCGACACGCAGCTGCTGCTGCTCGAAGACCAGTCGCTCACGGATCCCGCGGTGCAGCTTGCCTACCAACAGATCATCGACTGCCTGCGCGACATCAACACCGGGGTCTCGATCGAGAACCCGTGCGACCAACCGACGGCCGTGCAGCTCTCGCTGCTGAGCGCCGACGCCAACGCCGACCGGGTCGAGCTGACCTGGTACACGTCTTCATCGGCGCTGGCGGTCGCGGTGGAGCGTCGCAGCGAGGGCGGCGCCTGGACGCCGGTCGCGCAGACGCACGCGGATGCGTCCGGCATGATCCGCTATTCAGACACCGACGTCGCGCCCGGCGTTCGTTACGACTACCGGCTGACCTTCCTCGACGACGGCGTCTGGAGGAGCGCGGCGGAGACGAGCATCGTCGTGCCGGCGCGGCTCGCGCTCGCGCTGTCCGGCTTCGTACCGAACCCGGCGCGCGACGTGGCCACGATCGAGTTCGTACTGCCCACGCGTGCGCCCGCGACGCTCGAGGTGCTGGATCTTCAGGGGCGGCGCCTCCTGTCGCGAGACGTCGGGGAGCTGGGTCCGGGACGGGCAAGCGTCACGCTCGATCGCCACACGCGGCTCGCGCCCGGCATCTACGTGGTGCGTCTCACGCAGGGCACGACCTCGGTGAGCCGCAAGGCGGTGATGGTGCGCTGATTCGCGGCGCGAAGGCTTCATCCGGAACCCGGTGCGCGGGGTCATGCGGACCCCGCGCACCTTTCGCGTCGCCGTCCGGGCCCCCGGCATAGGCGGCTGTGGCGACGGCGGATACCCGCGGGCCGCCACGTCGCGAAGGCCGCATCCGGCCAGGGCGACCGTTCTTTCCGACGAAAGCGTCCATTTGGAGTCCCAAAGGCCCGCCGTGTCGAAACAAGCCACCGCGGACACGCGTAAGATGGGCACCAAGCGACAGAAGACCCCGCCCTTCCCTGGAGGCTGCCCATGCTCACCGTTCGCGGACTCGTGAAGATCTACCCCGGCCCGGTCGCCGCGCTGCGCGGCGTGGACCTCGACGTGCCGAAGGGCATGTTCGGCCTGCTGGGCCCGAACGGGGCGGGCAAGTCCACGCTGATGAACATTCTTGCGGGACTGCTCGAGCCCACCTCGGGCGAGGCGACGCTCAACGGCCGCGACATCCTGAACCATCCCGAGCAGCTCTGGCCGCGGCTCGGCTACCTGCCGCAGGAATTCGGCTTCTACCCGCATCTGACCGGCGCGCAGATGCTCACCTACCTGCTGGAGCTCAAGGGCGTGACCGCGCCCGGGGGCACGAAGAAGCTGGTCGACGATCTGCTCGAGCGCGTGAACCTGGCATTCGCGGCGAAACGCAAGGTGAAAGGCTACTCGGGCGGCATGCGCCAGCGGCTCGGCATCGCGCAGGCGCTGGCCGGCGACCCGGAGCTGATCATCGTCGACGAGCCCACCGCGGGCCTCGATCCGGAAGAGCGGCTGCGCTTCTACCACCTGCTCGCCGAGCTCGCCGAGGACCGGATCGTCGTGCTCTCCACGCACATCGTCGAAGACGTCGCGGTACTGTGCCCGCGCTTTGCGGTGATCCGCGGCGGGCGGCTGGTCGCGCTCACGACGCCGGGCGAAGCGCGCGGCGCGATCGACGGCCGGGTGTACGAAGGCGCGGTGGACGCGGCGGGGCTCGCCGCGCTGCGCGGCGCGCACACGGTGATCCAGGCGGTGCTGGTCGAGGGCAGCCATCGCGCGCGGGTGTTCGTTCCCGAAGGCGCGCCGCCCGCGGACTTCGAGCCTACGCGCGCGACGCTCGAGGATGCCTACCTGCTGCTGATGCGTGCGGAAGGTGCGAACGGCAACGGGAACGGCGCGCCGCATGCGCCCGGCATGCCCGGGCTCACCGCCCGCGAGGCGATCATGGCGGGTCCCGGCGCACCCGCGGGAGGCGCCGCGTGAACGCAGGGCGCTTCTTCCGCGTCGCGGCGCTCGACCTCAGGCACAACGCCGGGCGGCCGCTGTTCTGGATCTTCATGCTGGTGCTCGCGCTCACCTCGTGGGGGCTCTCCACCGGGCACATGACCATCCAGTCGGGCGAGGGCGTGGTGGGCGGCACGCGGGCGTGGCTCACCTCGGAGTTCTCGGTGAGCATGCTGCTCAGCTTCGTGGTGCTGCTGTTCTACGGGTTCTTCATCGCCGTCGCCGCCGGCATGTCCGTGATCAGCGACGAGGACCTCAAGGTGGGGCCGGTGCTGCACGCGACGCCGCTCCGGCCGGGCGAGTACGTCTACGGCAAGTTCGCCGCCGTGTTGGTGAGCTTCGCGGTCGTGCTCGGCGTGCATCTCATGTTCATGATGTTCTTCAACCACATCGTGCCGAACGCGGCGGCGAAGGAGATCCGCGGCCCGTTCGAGCTCGCGAACTACGTCATCCCGGCCCTGTGGTTCGGGCTGCCGCCCATCGTGTTCTTCGCCGGCACCGCGTTCCTGGTCGGCACGTGGTCGCGCAAGCCCATCCTGGTGTTCGTGCTGCCGGTTGCCGTGATGATCGTGTGCGGTTTCTTCCTGTGGGAGTGGTCGCCGTCGTGGCTGGATCCGCGCGTGAACAAGCTGCTCATGGTGCTGGACCCGGCCGGCTACCGCTGGCTCAACGAGACGTGGCTCAAGGTCGACCGCGGCGTCGACTTCTACAACTCCGCTCACTTGGGGCTCGACGGCGTGTTCCTCCTGAACCGGCTGTGGCTGCTGGTGCTGGGTCTCGGCAGCGCGGCGCTCGCGCACTGGCGCTTCGCGCGCCAGCTGCGCGGCGAGAAACTGAAGGCCAGGGCCGTGCGCGCGGGCCAGGTCGAAGCCGCGCTCGCCGCCGAGACGGCCGCGGTCCCGGCGGCCGCGACCGCCGCGGGCGAAGACGGCCGCAGCGGCCTGGCCGCGCTGCACATGACCGGCGGCGCGATCGGCTTCATGAGGGGCGCGTGGACCGTCATGCGCGCCGAGCTCAAGGAGCTGCGCAGCCAGCCCGGGCTTTACCTGTTCGTGCCGCTCATCATGCTCCAGGTGATCGGGCAGGCGTTCTTCAACGAGGGCCCCTTCGATACGCCGTTGCTCCACACGGCGGGCACGCTCGCCGTGGCGACGATGAACGTCGTCACCGTGCTGGTCGCGCTGCTGTTGCTCTTCTATACGGTGGAATCCATGGAGCGCGAGCGCCGCAGCGGCCTCAGCGCGATCTTCCACGCGACGCCGATCCGCACCGGGGCGGCGCTGCTGGGCAAGGCGCTCGCCAACGCGGTGGTCGCCGCGTCGATTCTGCTCGCGGCGCTCGCCGGCTGCATGCTGGCGCTGGCGATCCAGGGCCGGGTGCCGCTCGACCCGCGCCCCTTCCTGCTCATCTGGGGCGCGGTCGTGCTCACCACGTTCATCGTGTGGACGACGTTCGTCATGGCGGTGCAGGCGCTGACCCGCAACCGTTACACGACCTACGCGATCGCGCTCGCAGCGCTGATCTTCACCGGCTACCGCCAGGGCGTCGGCAAGATGAACTGGGTGGGCAACTGGGACATGTGGAGCACCCTGCAGTGGTCCGACATGGGCGTGTTCGAGATCGATCGCGTCGCCATCCTGCTCAACCGGCTCATGTGGCTCGGCGTCGCGGTGTTCCTGATCGCGCTCACGTCGCGTGTGTTCACGCGCGCGGAGCGCGACATGTCGAAACTCGGCGACCGCCTGCGCCCGTCGTCGCTGGCGCGCGCGGGAATGGCGCTCGCGCCGTACGCGATCGTACCGGTCGTGCTCGGCGTCATCCTCTACATGCAGGTCGCCGGAGGGCCGCAGGGTCCGGCCGCCGAGAAGGCCCGCAAGGACTACTGGCGCCGCAATGTCGCCACCTGGCGCGGCGCGAAGTACCCGTCCATCGTGAATCTGGATCTCGACCTCACGCTGGATCCGGCGAAGCACGGCGTGAAGAGCCGCGGCGTCTTCACGCTCGTCAACGACCACGATTTTTCGATGGCACAGGTTCCGCTCACCCGCGGACTGCACTGGAAGCACATGAAATGGACGATGAACGGCCACGCGGCAATGCCCGAAGACCGAATGGGCCTCATGGTCTTCGACACTCCGGGACCGCTGATGCCGGGCGACACGATGACGATCGGCTTCCAGTTCGACGGCCGCTACCCGGACGGCATCACCAGGAACGGCGGCGGCATGGGCGAGTTCATCCTGCCGTCGGGCGTGGTGCTCACCAGCTTCACGCCGAGTTTCGTCCCCGTGGTCGGCTACATGGAGGACGTCGGGATCGACGACAAGAACCGCTTCGACTCGAAGGAGTGGCCGGTGGACTTCTACGTCGGCCGCACCGACGCCGCGTTCGGCGCGAGCGACGGCATGACCTCCGACATCCGCGTCAGCGGACCCGCCGCGTACACCTACAACTCGGTCGGCGTGAAGGTGAGCGATCGGGTCGAGAAGGGCGTGCGCACCACCGAGTGGCGCACCGACCATCCGGTGAAGTTCTTCAACGTCGTGGCCGGGCAGTGGAAGGTCAAGGAAGGCCACGGCACGGCGATCTACTACCACGCCGGCCACGAGTACAACCTCGCCGAGATGTCCGAGGCGCTCGACGCCGCGCGCCAGTACTACTCGGAGTGGTTCATGCCGTTCCCGTGGGCGCGGTTGAAGATCAGCGAGTTCCCGGCGCTGGCGACCTACGCGCAGGGGTTCCCGACCGACATCACCTTTGCGGAGAGCATCGGCTTCCTCACCAAGAGCGATCCGCGCGCGAATCTGGCGTTCATGGTCACCGCGCACGAATCCGCGCACCAGTGGTGGGGCAACATCCTGCTGCCGGGCGAAGGGCCGGGCGGCAACGTCCTGTCGGAAGGCATGGCGCACTTCTCGACGATGCTGCTGTTCGACCAGGTGAAGGGCGAGCAGCAGCGCATCGAGTTCGCGAAACGCATCGAGTCGCGCTACGGCGAACGGCGCCAGAAGGACGCCGAGCGGCCGCTCGTGAAGATCGACGGCACCAAGAAGGGCGACACCAGCGTCACGTACGACAAAGGCGGCTGGGTATTCTGGATGCTCTACAACTTCATGGGCCGCGAGCGCGCGCTCGCCGGGTTGCAGGACTTCATCCGCACCTACGAGGTCAATCCCGATCATGCCGTGCTCGAGGACTTCGTGGCGGTCATGCGGAAGCACGCGGCGGATCCCGAAGCGTTCGACGACTTCGCGCGGCAATGGTTCTTCGAGGTCGTGGTGCCCGAGTACAGGATCCTGAAGGCCGACCGCGTGCAGGCCTCGCCGCCCTCGGCGGGTGCGGGCGAAGTACCCGAGCCGCACTGGGAGGTGACCCTCGAGATCCAGAACATCGGCACCGGCACCATGCCCGTCGATGTGGCCGCGGTGCGCGGCGAGCGCTTCCCGAAGAAGGACGCCCACGCCGGCGCGCCGGCGAAGACCGCAGCGGCGGCGGCGAACGCACCGGACGCGCGGGTCGCGAGCGTCGAGGCTGCAGGTGACGCACACGCCGCGGGGGACGCCGAAGCGGCCACCGTGAAGCAGTACCACGAGGCGCGCCGCACGGTGACGCTCGGGGCGCGGGAGAAGCAGACGGTGAAGATCGTCTGCGACTTCAAGCCGGCGAAGGTGCTGGTGGACCCCGACGCGAAGGTGCTGATGCTCCACCGCGACCAGGCGGTGAGCGAGTTCTAGCGCGGTTCCGGCGCCGCGCCCGCATGTTGCTGCGGCGCGCGGCGCCGTTCTGCACCACGCCCTGCCCGGGTCGCCCCTCGCCCCGTCGCGGACGCGGACGCGAGAAATGTCTTGCCTTCGCCGTGCGGCTCGGCGGACGATTTCGTGGCTCCCCAGGGCGCGATGTTCCTCGATCAGGACGAATGCTTCGCATACGGCGCGGCGACGCCGCGTCGCGCAACGCCGTGACTCCAACCCCCGGGAGGTCGTCTTGCGCCGCCTCACCTGCCTCGTGCTCGCACTGCTCGCGTTCAACGCCGCCCCCGTTCGCCCCGCCCTCGGTGCGTGGTCCCACGATCCGAACGTCAACAACCCCCTGACCGACAGCCCCGACAACCGGGACATCATCGTCGCCGTTTCCGACGGGGCCGGCGGCGTGATCGCCGCCTACCGGGACTTCCGCAACGGCAACATGAACAGCGACATTTTCATCTCGCGGCTGGACCGGAACGGCGAGCGCCCCGCCGGCTGGTCGTCGAGCGGGAATCCGGTGTGCGTCGCCCCCGACTATCAGGACTCGCCTGCGATCGTCGCGGACGGCTACGGGGGCGCCATCCTCACCTGGCTCGATGCGCGCAACGGCGGCGCGACCGCCGACATCTTCGCGCAGCGCATCCGCAGTGACGGCGCGCCGGCGCCCGGCTGGCCCATCGACGGTGTTCCGATCCGGGTCTCGGCCGAGTTCGAATACGACCCGAAGATCGCCGCCGACGGCATCGGCGGGGCCTACATCGTCTGGCTGCATTCCTACTCACCCACCGATCGCGACATCTACGGCGCTCACGTCGACAGCACCGGAGCCGTCGCGACGTACTTCATCTCGACGTCTACCGCCGATGAAACAGAGGCGACGATTGCGAGCGACGGAAACGGGGGAGCGTTCGTCGTCTGGCGCAGCGACACGAACGGCACGATCGAGATCCGGATCGCGCGCCTGACGCCGGGGGGCGGGGTGCTGGGCACGGGCGGTTTCGTCATCGGCAGCGGCGCAGGCGGGCGTGAGCAGGCGGTGGTGGAATCCGACGGAGCGGGCGGAGCGTTCGTGGCCTGGCGGGATTCCCGCAACGGCCCGTTCGACGTCTTCGGTCAGCGCGTGGACTCGACCGTGACGACCGAATACTGGACTCCGGGCGGGCGCGCGCTGTGCGCCGGAGCGCAGAACCACCACCGGATCCGCATCCTCGCCGGCGCCGGGAACCCCCTCTACGTGGCGTGGCAGGACTATCGCGACGTCGCCGGCTCGGACGTCTATGCGCTGCGGCTCGACGGGTCGGGTGCACCCGCGCCGGGATGGCCGGACTGCGGCGTGAAGGTGAGCGACTCGCCGGGCTCCGGCAACGGTCTGGAGATCATGGCCGACGGCCTGGGTGGAATCTTCGCGGCCTGGGCCGACGTCCGCTCGGGCGGGGTCGACATCTATGCTTCACACCTCGACGGACAGGGGCAGCTGGTGAGCGGCTGGGGGTACGGCGGCACGGCGGTGTGCACCGCGAACAATCCCAATTTCCCCAGCGGGCTGGTTGCCGACGATCGCCACGGCGCGATCGTGTACTGGTCGGACGCCCGCGACCTGACCAGCGAAGCCTACGTCCAGCGTGTCGACGGTTTCGGCGTGCTCGGCGATCCGAGCGCCTCGATCGCGTCGGTCAAGGACGTCGCCGGCGACGAAGGCGGGCAGGTGCGGATCTCGTGGACGCCGAGCTGGCTGGACTTCGGCAGCCCGTCGGGAATCCTCGAATATCAGATCTGGCGTCAGGTGCCGACCGCGGTCGCCATCTCCGCGCTGACCGCGGGACGGCGCACGCTGTGGACGCGCCCGGCGCCCGTGGCCGCAGCGTCTTCGATCACGGCGGAGCCGCCCGCCGCGCCACCGCCCGGTGCGTGGCGCGCGCAGGCGACGGGGGCCGGTGTCATCTACTGGGAGTACGTGGATCGTGTCCCCGGCAAGGGCTTCAGCGGCTACAGCTACACGGCGGCCACGACGACCGATTCGATCGCCGGAGCGAATCCCTACACGACGTTCATGGTCGACGCCGTTCATCAGTTCACCCCGGCGCACTGGGAATCGGCACCCGACAGCGGCTACTCGGTGGACGATCTCGGGCCGCCGGTGACGCAGCCCTTCACCGCGCAGTTCCTGGCGGCGCAGATCGTGTTCCAGTGGGGAAGCAACCCCGCGCCCGACCTCGCGTACTACCGCCTGTATCGCGGCGCGACGCCGGACTTCGATCCCGTGGGCGGTGCGTTGCTCGCCTCGACCACGGCGACCGGCTGGGTGACGGACGACCTGACGCCCGGGTGGTACAAGCTGGTCGCGATCGACACGCACGGCAACATCGGGCCGGCGGCGACGCTCGCGCCGAACGGCACGGTCGACGTGGATGCCACGCTGCCGCACATGCTGGCGCTGGCGATGCCGGCCCCGAATCCGAGCCGCGGGGTGACGCGGCTGAGCTTCGACCTGCCGCGCCCCGCGCACGTGCGGCTCGCGGTCTTCGACATGCAGGGGCGGCGCGTGCGCGTGCTGGTGGACGGCGCGCTGCCGGCCGGCACTCACGCCGCGTCGTGGGATGGTGCCAACGCCGCCGGGGCGGGCGTCGCGAGCGGGCTCTACGTGATCCGGCTCGAGGCGGAAGGGAGAACGCTGACGCGGCGCGTGTCGATCATGCGCTGAGGCGCCTCACTGCACCAGCGATCCGTCGTGGCAGTCGGAACAGTTCATCTCCTGCCAGGCGCCGGAGATGTCCACGGGGTGCCGGAATTCCAGGCCCGCGACGCTCGTCTGCAGCGAGTCGGCGTATCCCTGGGCGATGATCGTGTGGCAGGCGTTGCAGTCGTGGGAGATCGTCCTGCCGTCGCTGCTGGTGTGGTTGCCGTCGTGGCAGCGGAAGCACCCCGGCGCGTTCAGGTGGCCGGCGTGATCGGGGTACGTGCGCCAGTCCACTTTCATCGCGGGGAAGAAGCTCTGTGCGTGGATGCGCTGCACTTCATCGACCGCCGCCGACACGAGCGGCCGGTGCGCCGCCATGAACGCGGGCCGCTGCGATTCATAGAACGCCGTCAGCGTCCGGGCGATCCCGCGCCGGGCGCTGTCCGCGCTGGGATAGGGCGCGGTCAGTGCCGCGACCGCCTGTGCCTCGATGTCCGGGATCGAGCGGTCGATGCGCCCGGTCTGCAGCGCGAGATCCACCGCATCGACCGGTGCGCGGTAGGCGTGCGCCGCCCGATTGTGACAGTCGATACAGTCCATCACGCGCGGCTGTGCCGCGGCGATCTGGGCGGGGGTCAGCCGGCCTTCGCCGGACTGATAGACGGTGACGTGGCCTTCGGCGTCGGTGAGACGCACCCAGGGAAGCACTTCGCGCCGGGTGTCGCCGGCGATGTACTCGATCCTGTTGGCGATCGCCATGTGCCAGTGAATGCCGCCGACCGTGCCGAATTCGGGATCGCCGCCGCCCACCTTGAGCAGCATCTGGATCGTCCACGGTGAGTTCCGCGCGTCGGGCAGGTAGTGGTGGAACGTCTTCTGGGTGGCGCCGAAGAACTGCCGCGGCCAGTGGCACTGTTCGCAGGTCTCGCGCGCGGGCCGCAGGTTTTCGATCGGCGTGGGGATCGGGCGCGGATACCGGTTCGCCAGCGTGGCGTAGACCTGATACGCGCCCGAGAGCTTGGACTTCACGTACCAGCTCGCCCCCGGTCCGATGTGGCACTGCACGCAGTCGACCCGCGCATGCGGCGACTGCCGGTACGCCGTGTACTCGGGTTGCATGATCGAGTGGCAGGTCCTGCCGCAGAACGAGACCGACTCGGTGAACTGGTAGGTGCGATAGCTGCCCACGGCGGTCGAGAGAAAGAACACCGCCGTGATCCCGGCCACGGCCAGGAAAGCGTTGCGCTGCCGCGGCACGTTGAAGTCGACGCGCGGGTATTCCGGCACCACGCCGGGGCGCAGCGTGCGCCGGCGCCGGCGCTCCCACAGCGCTCCGGCCGCGATCAGCACGAGTCCTGCGATCAGGAACACCGGCGCGACGATGTAGGTGAGGATTCCCAGATACGGGTTGGCGAAGCCGCGGAACAGATCGAGCGCGATCAGGCAGGCGACCGCGAAGAAGCTCGACGCGGCGAGAATGCCGCCTGCGAGGCTCACCCAGTTGTGGAGCAGCGAAGGGACGCGGGTGGCGGGGCGGGTTTCGGGGTTCACCGTGCCGCCTGCGCGATCGTCGGCGAGGGCGTGGCCGGCATCGAGTCGAGAACATGGTACGCGAGCCCTTTCACGACATCCCCCACCAGCCACGAAGCCACCGCGTAACCCCAGACGAAGGCGACCCAGCCCCAGCCGATCGCCGGCATGAAGACGCCGGTCACCGCGATCCACGTCGCGAGGAGCTGCGTGCCGATGACGGCCAGCAGCAGAATCGGCGCGGGGCGCGAGCGCCAGAACGGCCCGCGGGTGCGCGTCAGGAAGATCGTCAGGTGGCCCGCGATCGAGAGCTTCAGGTACATCAGCGTCTGGATCGTCGGCCGGTCCAGGTGGAAGACGCGCTCGCCGAGATAGAACAGGCCGAACGAGGCCAGCACGCCCGTGACGCCCAGCGCGGTCGCGATGCCGAGCACCCGGCGCATGTCCCAGACTTCCGGTGCGTCGGAATAGCGCACGCGATCGTAGGCGATGGACAGGATCGCGCCGTCGTTCAGCAGGGCGAGCAGCACGATCATCACGGCGGTCAGCGGATAGAAGTTGAAGAACACGATCGACAGGGTCATGAACAGCAGGACCCGGACGGTCTCGGCGATCCGGTAGATCGCGTAACTGGTCATGCGCTGGAAGATCTTCCGGCTCTCCCGGATGGCGTCGATGATCACCGACAGCCCGGGCGTGAGCAGCACCATCGCCGCCGCGGCCCGCGCCGCGTCCGTCGCCCCCGACACGGCGATGCCGCAATCGGCCTTCTTCAGCGCCGGTGCGTCGTTGACCCCGTCGCCGGTCATGCCGACGATGTGGCCGTTCCGCTGCAGGACCTCGACGATGTGAAACTTGTGCTCGGGAAACACCTGCGCGAAGCCGTCCGCGTTCTCGATGGCCCGGTCCAGCCGCGCCTCCCGCGCCCGCGGTGCATCGTCGAAGACCTTCGCATCCACCAGATCCGCGCCGAGCCCCAGCTGCCCGGCAACCTCGCGGCCGATGGCGAGCTGGTCGCCGGTCACCATCTTCACCTGCACGCCCATCCGGCGCGCGGCGGCGATCGTGTCCTTCGAGTCCGCGCGCGGCGGGTCGAACAACGGCAGCACGCCGAGAAACCGCCACGCGCCGTCGTCCTCCTTCCGCGCGACGCCGAGCGAGCGGAAGCCGCGCACGGCGAACGCGTGAATGGTCTCCTCGACGGCGGTTCTCACCCGGTCCGCGTCGGCCACCAGCGCGAGGATCACCTGTGGCGCGCCCTTGGTGACCCGGAACGCCCGGCCGTCCGGCCCCGCGACGGCGGCCTCGGTGCGCTTGCGCACGGGGTCGAACGGCTGGAAGCGCGTCACCCGGAACCGCTCGAGCGCCCCACGGTCCTTGACGCCACCGAGCACGGCCTGGTCGATGACGTCGCGGTCTTCCTCGCGCGATGCCAGCGCCGCGGCGAGAATCACCTCGTCGCGGCCCACGCCCGCGACGCTGAACGGCTCGCCGAGCGTGAGCCGGTTCTGGGTGAGCGTGCCGGTCTTGTCCGAGCAGAGCACGTCCATGCCGGCCAGCTCCTCGATCGCCGCCAGCCGGCTGACGATGGTGCGTTTGGCCGCCAGCAGCCGTGCGCCCACCGCCATGGTCACCGACAGCACCGTCGGCATCGCCACGGGGACCGCCGCCACGGTCAGGACCAGCGCGAACTGCAGCGTGGTCGTCATCCGGTCGCCGCGCAGCGACGCGACCACGAGGATCAGGGCCACCAGGGCGACGGCGATCGCGATGAGGTAGTTGCCGATCCTGAGCACCGCGCGCTGGAAGTGACTGACGTTGCGCGCCTCGACGACCAGCTGCGCCGTGCGGCCGAAGTAGGTGCGGGCACCGGTGGCGGTGACCTCGGCGTCGGCCTCGCCCTGACGCAGGATCGACCCCGAGTACAGCGACTCACCGCACTTGCGGGTCACCGGCAGCGACTCGCCGGTGAGTGCGGACTGATCCACCTCGACCGGATCGCCTTCCGCCAGCCGCGCATCCGCCGGGACGATGTCGCCGAGCCGCACGCGGATCAGATCGCCGGGGACCAGTTCGCGGGCCGGCAGCGCGGTCCAGCGCCCGTCGCGCCGCACGCGCGCCTGCAACGCCAGCCTGGCCTTCAGCGCGCGCACCGCGTTCCCGGCCTGGTACTCCTCCCAGAAGCCGACGAACGCGTTGGCGACGAGCAGCGCCAGGATCATCCAGAAGTCCGGCCAGTGACGCACCAGCGCGGACAGAACGGCCGCCGCCTCGATCATCCACGCGATCGGTCCGTTGAAGTGCTTGAGGAAATCGAGCAGCGGGTGGGTACGCTCTTCCGCCAGCTCGTTGTAACCGACCTCGTCCAGGCGCCGTCTGGCTTCGATGCTGCTGAGACCGGCGGCTGAGCCTGCGGGCGCGGCGGCCGGTGGTCCGGCCGTTCCTGTCGCCTCGCGCAGCGAAACCATGACCCGAATCTCCTGCGGCCCTCAGCGGGCGGGCCCCTCGAATCCGGCCACGCCCAGCCGCCCCACAGCGTTCCACCAACCACCCGGACGACGCAAGTAGCCCCCGGTTCGGAGAAGACACGCCCCGGGAGGCCCGGTCGCTCCGCCGCCCGGCACGCGCGGCTGCGGCGGCACGCGGGGCCACTTTCGCGGCGATCTTCCGCCACAGGCGTTCAGGAAAGTTGCAGACAGCGGCCCGCGGCGGAATCTAGACTTGTCGGACCACCAGGGCGCCGGCCCGGCCCACGTTCCGCACCTACTTCTCCGAGGCCCGCATGCGGATCTTCTCCCGGCATCTTCACCCCCGTCGCTCGACTCCCGCGGCAGACGCGCTGCTCGCGTCGCTCCTCGTTCTCGTGCCGTTGTTCGGAGCGGCGACCGCGCGCGCCGCGGGAACGCCGGCCTGCGGCATCTTCGTTTCCACCGCGCAGGGCGCTGACGACGGCACCTGCGGGCTCGACCCGTCGAGCCCGTGCGCGACGATCGGCCACGGCATCGCCCGTGCGCAGGCCGAGAGCCAGACCTGTCTGTTCGTGCAGGCCGGTTCGTACAACGAGGTCGTGACGCTCCCCGCCGCCGAGCTGCACATCTACGGCGGCTACGATCTGGACTGGTCGTACGCATCGCGCACGCAGAGCGGGCATCTCGTGACGATCACCGGCGGCTTCGACGGCGGCACGGGTCGCTACCTCACCGTCCGCGCGGTTCCCGGCGCGACCGCGTCCATCGACAACCTGGAGATCCACGGGGCCCATGCCACCGGCAGCATCGGCGGCGTCGCGCGCAGCAGTTACGCCGTGCACGCGAAGCAGGCGGCGCTCGATCTCACCGGCGTCCGCATCATCGGGGGCAACGGCGCCGCCGGATCCCCCGGAAGCAACGGCACCAGCGCATCGCAGGCGCCGGCCGCCGGCGGCTCGGCCGGCGGCAACGCCGCGCAGTACGCCACGGTATGCGACAACACCTCGCGCGGGGCCGGCGGCTCGCCGGGGATCAACGCCGTCGGTTCGCGAAACGGCGGCGCGGGCGGTCCGGGCGGCACGATGGACACCAACTGCACCCTGTTCTCCGAGAACTACAACGCGACACCCGGCGCTCCGGGCTTCAATGCCGCCAGCTACGTCGGCGGCGGCAGCGGATACCGCGGCAACGGCGGATCGCCGTGCGCCCCGGGCGGAAACGGGAACGCCGGCTCCTCGACGAACGGTCCGGGCGGCATCGCGGCCTCACCCGGGGGGACCCTCGTGGGTGACTACTGGGCGTCCCACGATGGCACTTCGGGCGCGCTCGGTGGGGACGGCACCGGCGGCGGCGGCGGCGGCGGTTCGGGCGGCTGCGACAGCGGAACCGACTCCTACGGCGCCGGTGGTGGTGGGGGTGGCGCGGGCGGCGCGCGGGCGCCGGTCGCGGGCATCGGCGGACATGGCGGCGGCAGCAGCTTCGGCGTGTTCGCGATCGCCTCGACGCTCACGCTGACGGACGTGGAATTTCAGCGTGGCAGCGGAGCCGCGGGGGGCAGCGGCGGCGCCGGCGGCGCGGGGCAGCCGGGAGGCAGCGGCGGCCCCGGCGGACAGGGTGCGGGCGGCTCGCCCCCCGGCGGCAGCGGCGGCACGGGCGGGCGCGGTGGCGCCAGCGGCGGCGGCAGCGGCGGCGCGGGCGGGTCGGCCTACGGCGTCTATGCGTGCGACGGTGCCTACACGCCGGTCAACGTGTCGTTCGCGGGCGGAGCACCGGGTTCCGGCGGCAGCGGCGGCGCGCCGGCGGCGGGCGGCAACAGCGGTGCGCCCGGGCCGGGCGGATCCGTCTACGGCGCCGTGCTGGCCGCGTGCGGCGCCGCGCCCGAGTTCGCGGTGGAGCCGCTTTCCGCTGCGCGCCGCGTCGTGGCGTTTGCGGCGTCGGCCGCGCAGGGCTTCGCCTGCGACCCGGCGCCGTGCCTCACGGTCGACGTGCCCGCGGCCGGGGAGCGCTACACGCTTTCGTTCGCCGGCGCGCTGCCGAATCCGGCCGGCGGGCGCGCGAGCTTCCACTTCTCGCTCCCGCAACCGGCGCCCGTGCGGCTGCGCATCTTCGATGCGGGCGGCCGCGTGGTGCGTGCGCTCGAGACGGGCACGTTCGGCGCGGGGCGCCACGTGCTGCGCTGGGACGGCCTCAACGAAGCGGGTGGTCGCGCGGGCGCGGGCATCTACTTCGCGCGCTTCGACGCGCTCGATACCGAGATCACGCGGCGGTTCACGCTGGTGAGGTGAAGTCGAAGCGGTCCGTCGCGAACGGAACTTCGCGACGGACCGCATTCGAATCGATCGCGCGCCGCCCGGGGAATCCGGCGCGCGGGCATGCCCTCAGCGTACGGTCGCGAACTTCTGCGTGAGCCTCCCGCCGTCCCACTCGAGGACCGTGAAGTAGAGACCGGGTGCCACTCCGTGACCCGAGCGGTCGTGCAGATTCCACTCGACCTGATGGAGACCCGGCTCCAGCGAGCCCTCGACCAGCGTGTGCACGCGGCGGCCGCTCGCCGAATAGACGGCGAGCCGCACGCGCGTCGCACCCGGCCCGGGCAGCGAGAACGCGAAGTGAGCGTTTCCCCGTGCGGGATTGGGCCGCACGCTCGCGAGCCAGAGGCCGCCCCGGGCAGTGGGTGCGGGTACGCCGACGTTCGCGACGATCTTGATCATCCCCGGGCCCGTCTGCGCCGAGGGTGTTCCCTCGTTGCACATGAACGGGCTGAGCGTGAACGGTACGTTCGTTCCGAGCGGCGCCGATGGCGACACGGCGAAGCGCACGGCGTGCAGCGTCGTCCCGGCTCCGAGCGGCGAGCTTCCCGCCCCCGCCACGATGAGCTGCCCGTTCTGCGGGTTCACGGCCGGCGCGCCCCACGCGCTCATGACCCCGGTGGACGAGACGCCGGTCCCGGTGATCCACATGGGGTTGTAGGCGACCGTGTACTGGGTCGAGTAGACCCCGAGCCCGGCGACGCTTCGATCGAGGCGCAGGAGCACCGTCACCGTGTCGCCCGGAGCGGCTTCGACCGTGTCCGGCCAGACGCGGAAGTCGTACACGGTGACCGCGGTATTCAGGTCCGTGGCGCCGATGTCGTCGGTCGCCTGCACCCGGGTGACGCCGCCGGCCTGCGCCGTGAGCAGACCGCTCGGATCGATCGTCGCCACCGCGGGGTCGAGGGTGCTCCAGGTAATCGGAAGCACGGGACTCCCGCCGGCGAGGAACTGCTGCGTCTGGCCGGCGAGCAGCGTGACGTTGTCGGGCGTGACCGCGATCGTGGGCAGCGAATTCACGGTGAACAAGCCGTTCGCCCGGATCGCCGGCTCTTCGTTGAACAGCGCCTCGGTCAGCGTGAGAATCGTGCTGCCCGAGTAGAGCGGCGTCGCGTCGAAGTTCAGATTGCACAGCACGCCCGAACCTGCGAGGTCGGTCGCGCCGGCGAAGTCGACGACCAGATTGCCCGGCGTGGTTCCGAACAGCGCCGGGCCGTACCCGTCGAGCAGCGTGCCCGAGGTGGTCACGCCGGTGGCCGTGAGGAGGTTCGCGTTGAACGAGACCCTGACCTGCCCCGAGCGCACGCCGAGGCCGGTCAGATCCGTCACCGTGACCGGCACCGTGACGGACTGGCCCTGATAGGCGCCGCCGCTGCCCACCGTGACGCGCGCGGCGCGCACGACGATGTCGCCGTTGGTCGTGTCGCGCCGGGACGCGGCATCCACCGCAAACACGCGAACGGCGCCGGGGGCCACGCCGGTCAGCACGCCCGTGGGGGAGATCGTGGCGACCGACCCGTCGGTGGTGCCCCAGGTGACCGGATTCGTGACGGAGCCGCCGACCGAAAAGGCGAGGTTCTCCCCGACCAGCACCTCGCCGGTGTTCGGCGAGACGCTGATCGTGGGCGTCGCCGAGATCGTGATGGATCCGGCCACCTTCGTGGGGGCCGGCGATCCCTCGTTGAACAGGAAGCTCTGCCAGCTGAGGGCCGTGTATCCGCCTGAGAGCGCGGCAGGGTTCACCAGGAAGCGCAGCGTGAGCAGCGTTCCGGATCCCGTCAGCGCGGTCGCGCCGGCATGGCTCACCGTGACCGTGCCGGTGCCCGCATTGAACGTCGCGTCGCCCCATCCGGCGTTGCCGGTGAGCGTGCCCGCCTCGATCACGTCGGTCAGGCTGACGTAGATGGAGTTGAACGTCATCGTGAACTGGTACGAGTAGATGCCGAGCCCGGTCAGATCGTCGGTGGTGACGTTGACGTCCACCGTCTGACCGGCGTACACGCCCGCCGCGGTTCCGGCCGTGATCGTCACGGCCGCCGCGGGACGGGCCATCGTGGCGGCGAGGGCCACCAGCATGACCGGGACGAACCCGGCCGACAGGGTTGAGCGCATGTCGCTCCTCCTCCGGACCGGGGCCGTCAGCGAACCACCACGAGACGCTGCGTCTTCTCCTGCGTGCGCGTTCGCGCGCGGATCAGGTAGATGCCCGGCGCCAGGCGGGCGCCGCCGGCGCCCGACAGGTTCCAGGTGAACGGCCGGATCCCGGCCGGAAGCGGACCGTCGTGCAGCACCCGCGCCACGCGGCCGGCGAGGTCGTAGACGGCGATACGCACCGGCGCGCCCGCGTCATCGGCGGAGATGCCGAGCGTGAAGCGCACCGAGCCGCCCGCCGGATTCGGCGCAGGGGGTGCGATGAACGAGATCGCCGGCGCTGCCGGTCCGGGCACCGCGGTGGGACCGGCCTCGTTCTCGTTGACGCGCGCCCACGCCAGCGCGGGCGCCGTCCAGTCGTCGCCGCCGGTGAAGCGCAGCGTCGCCACGTCGCCGTCCAGCATGGCTTCCGCAGAGGCGATGGCCACGCGCGCCACGCTGCTGCCGGCCCCGTGCGCCTCGAAGGCGCTGCCCGCCGCCGTCTGCACGCTCTGCAGCCCGGCCGCCGTCGCGCCCGACATGCGCAGCTCGATCGAGTAGACGGGCGCCATGCCCGTGACGTGCACCGGCACCAGCCAGTCGCCGCCGTCGCGCACCGGCTCGCCCAGAGACACCTGGAACTCGCCGCGCGCCTGCTCCAGCACGCGCTGCGCCGCCAGCGCATCGATGGGCGCCTGGTGCGCAGTGTTGCTGGCCGCGGGGAAGGCCGGGATGAGGCCTGCCACGTACTGCAGAATCAGCGACGCGTCGAATGCCGTGACCCCGGCGGAGCCGCTCACGTCGCCGACCAGTTCCTGAAGCGGATTCAGCGTGATGAGCAGTGCGGTGCTCTGCAGCACCAGCGAAGCGTCGTAGGCGAGCACCTGCCCGTTCAGGCTCACGTCGCCGAGCAGCGGATTCTGGATGCCCGACGTCGCCCACGGGGAGTAGTCGACGTTGTTGCTCACGATGTCGCCCGAGCCCGCGTTCGCGCCGAGTCCGCAGAGGTCGGCCGTCGCGCTCGCGTCGCTGGGCCCGCTCGCGTCGCCCCACCAGTTGCCTTCCGCGTTCACGCAGAAGGAATTCCCGGTGTTGTTGATCGCGTAGTAGGTGTTGCCGTAGATGCTCGACCCGTGGACCGTCGGGTTGCTGGCGCCCTCTACCGAGACACCCACCGAGTTGTAGGCGAACGTGCAGGAGTCGACGCTCGGCGACGAGTTCACGGCGCGCAGAACGCCCTGCGTCGTGCCGGATCCGCCGTAGCGGAACACGCAGTCCTTGAACCGCACCTCGGGATCGATGGCGGTGCCGTCCACCCAGACCGAGCCCCAGTTGCCCGCGGCCGGGGCCGTGGCGGTACCGTCGTTGTTGGTGTCGCCACCGTAGAAGTCGTCCCGGTACGACGTGAACACGATGAGGCTCTCGGGCTGCGTACGCCCCTCGGCGATGAACGCCCGCTGAATCCTGATGCCGGCGCTCCCCGTGCCCTTGATGATGACCCCCGGCTGGATCGTCACGGTCGCGCCGAGGCCCGTCACGAGCTGCCCCTGCAGCAGGTAGGGCATGTTGTTGCGTCCCGATACGGAGCGAATCGGCCACAGCACGTCCTGCGCGATGCTCTCGGCGGTGATGCCGAGCGCCGTATACGTGTTGCCGAGGAACTGGACGTTGTTGAACGTCGGATTGCTCACGAGGGACATCTGCACCGGAACGGTCGTGGACGAGTCGAAGAAGCAGTTGGTGAACGTCGGAGTGGAGGCCCCTTCGATGTCCACCCCTTCACCGGACGTCGCCGTGACCCAGGTGTTGCTGAGCGTCGGTCCGGAATTCGTGAAGGTGATCCCGCCGCTGCCCGCGTAGCCCGCATAGCGAATACGGCACTCGTCGACCACCGTGGCGGCGTCGTTGCTGATCGCGCTGAACGTGATACCGCTCCAGTTCCCCGCGGCGGGCTGGGTCAGGGCGCCGTCGCCCTGCGTGTCGCCGCCGAACGCGTCGTCCGCCATCGAGGTGAACACGATCAGGCTGTCGGGCTTGCCGTCGGCGACGAGCGCCCCGTTGATGTTGATCGCGACGCCGATGGGGTCGTAGTAGGGCCGCCCGAGCTTGACCACCACGCCGGGCGCGATGGTCCACTTCGCGCCGAAGTCGATGGTGATCGTGCCGGTCGGGGAGTAGGGCAGGTTGTCGAATACGTCGAGGCCCCGGACTCGCGTCGTCACGTCCTGCGCGACGGTTTCACCGAGGATGCCCAGCGCCGCATAGGCGTTGTTCGCGAACGTGATGTTGCCCGGGTTCGGGAACTGCGGATCGCTCACCAGCGACCACACGAGGGGCAGCTGCGTACAGTTGAGGATCGCCGTCGAATCCACCGTCGGCTGTGAATTGGCCTTGAACGTCATGGCCGTCTTGTTCTGGAAGAACTCGTTTCCGGCGAAGCGCGGGCTGGCGCTCACGGTGGTGAGCACGCCCTGATCGTGGCCGCCCGAGGCGCCGAACTGGAAGAGACAGTTCCTCACCACGCAGGCCGCGTCGACGCTCGTGTCGTCGAACTGGATCGAGCCCCAGTCGCCGGCCTGCGGCGTGTTGGCGTCGTTCGGGGTCGTGTCTCCACCGTATTGCGGGTTGTCGTCACGGCGCGAGGTGAAGATCACCCGTCCCGTCGTCGAATTGGAACCGACGATGTTGAGCGCTCCGTCGACGTTGAAGACGTTGAAACTGCTGCTCGGCTTGATGACCACCTGAGGGTCGATCGAGAGCGTGACGCCGCTGCCGATCGTGATCGTGCCCGTGGGCAGGTAGGCGAACGTCGGCGACCCGACCCCGGGGCGGTACTTGAGCCGCGAGTCCTGCGCGAGCGTCTCCGAGATCAGCGCCAGCGCGTTGTAGCCGTTCGTCGAGTACGAGTTGTTCACGGTGATGTTGGGGTCGGAGGCCGCCGACATCACGATGGGCGCGTTCGAGCAGTTGTTGATGCTGTTCTGGTCGATCAGCGGCGCGGCGTTGCCGTCGATGCGGATGCCGTAGGAGCCGTGTTCGATGATGCAGTTCGTGACGGGGGTGTTGGCGCTCGTGATCCACAGATTGCTCGGCCAGGAGTTGCCGCCGAGGTACGAGCCATAGGTGATGCGGCAGTAGTTCATCTTGCTCACGGCGTCGTTGCTGGTCGCGGTGAAATGGATGGCGCCCCAGTTCGCCGTGGTGGGCGTCGTGGTCGAGCCGTCGCCGTTCGTATCGGCGGGGTTGCCGTAGAGGTCGTTGCGCACGGACGTGAAGACGATCAGGCTGTCCGGCTTGCCGTCGGCGACGAGCCCGCCGTCGATGACGAACCCGCCGCCGACCAGCTCGTTCTTCACGACGATGCCGGGATCGATCGTGAGGATCGCAGGGCTCTGCATCGTGATGGCGCCCTTCATCACGTAGTAGGTGATGTTGTCGTAACCCGCCAGGCTGCGCACCGGAATCCGCGAATCGACGGCCACCGTCTCGCCCTTCAGGCCGATCGCGGTGATCGCGTTGGCGATGAACGTGATGTTCGAATAGACGGCGTTCGCCGAGACCGACTCGAACGTGGGCGTGCTGGTGCAGTTCTGAATCGTGACGTCGCTGATGGTCGGTGCGGCGGTGCCGAGGATCGCGAGTCCGTGTGCGGCGTCGCTGAGCAGCGCGTTCGAGACGTCGACGGACGTGTTGCTCATCTCGATCAGGCCCTGGCTGTCGTTGTTGGATCCGAACTTGAGACGGCAGTGCTGGATGGAGCCGGTGGCGCCCTGGTTGTAGACGATGCGGCCCCAGTTGCCGGGGGCGGGGGCCTCGATCGAGCCGTTGTTGTCGGTATCGTTCGGCAGCCCGAAGTTGTCGTCGTGAATGGAAGTGATCGTGATGGTGTCGCCCACGGCGGCCGTGCCGTTCATCGTCAGGTTGCCGCCCGAATTGACGGTGATCGTCCCGCTGATCGGCTTGATGACGACGCCCGGGTCGATCGTGAGGCTGCCGCCGGAGGCGATGATCAGACTCGACAGCAGCACGTACGTCACGTTGCTGATCGGGTTCACGCCGACGGTGGCGCCGCGCTGCGGCAGCGTGGCCACGCTGGACAGCGTCCCGCCGCGGACGCCGAAGGCGTCGTAGCCGTTGTTGGCGCTCGAGAAGACGAGACTGCTCAGCACCGGCGTCGCGGTGAAATCGAGCACGATGGGCGTCTGGGTCGAAGCCTCGATGGTGGTGTTGGTGAGCGCCGGGGCCGCCGTGCCCTGGCAGTCCACGCCGTAGTACGAGGCGCGAACGAACGAGTTGGTGACCGAGCTCGAGTTGCTCACGAACGTGAGCGCGCCCCCGTTGCCGGCCCCCGCGTAGCGGACGTCGCAGTAGTCGAGCACGCTCGCATCGGTCGCCGCGTCGTTGAACTTGATGCCGTACCAGTTGGAGGCCGCCGGAATCGAAGCGTTGCCGTCCGCGTTGGTGTCACCGCCGACATCGTCGCGGATCGAGGTGAAGATGATCTCGTTGCCCGAGGTGCCCACGGCCGAGAGGGTGCCGTTCACCGTGATCAGGCGGCTGAGGTCGGATTTCACGATCACGCCGGGCTGAATGGTAAGGGTGACCCCGGCGTTGATCGTGACGCTGCTCTGCAGCCAGAAGACGTCGCCCACCACGGTGCCGGTAGGACCCCAGGTCGTGTCGGTCGTGATGTTGCCGGTGATGACGACCGTCTGAGCGAAAGCGGAAACGGGGACGATTGCGAGGAAGAGCGCTGTGAGCAGGGCGCGCATGACGGCCTCCGTGGGGGAACGGAACGGGGACGCATGGCCCGCGGCGGATGAAGGCAGGATCCACGAGCTGGCGTCAGGAACCAATCAGCGTCGGTCACCCGCCTCCGAAGGGGGTCCGGCAGGGGCCATTCTAGCGGGTGATCGATCGTCTCAGAAGGATTTTTCAGGGGCGGGGCGCGCCCAGGGCGGCGACGTCACGTAGCACCCGGCGGCCGCTGGAGAAGCGGGGTTCGACAGGCGCACGCGGAACGGCGCGCCCGGCCCTGACGCGTCCCCGCCGCAGACTCCCCTTGCCGGCACCGCGTGGCGGACCGCACCCGGGGCGCGCCGGTACAGCGCCTTCAGCCGCCCCCAGGACGTGTCGTGCACGGGGGTCGGATTCGACATCAGGTTGCCGCGCACCTCGCCCGCGCCGCAGTAGCTGGTGTGCACGACCACGTAGATGTTCCCAGCGAACAGCTCGGCCACCAGCGCGGGCGTGAGCGGCAGCGGGTCGGTGCTCTTCCATACGCCCGCCTTGTGTCCGCCGAGCGGCAGGAAGTAGACGATGTCGCCGTTCGTGCCGGGCGGCGCGTCGTGGAAGTGCGCCGCCGACTCGGTGCCCTGCAGCCCGACGATCGTCATGTCGAACGACAGCTCGGTCTGCGCGTCGTTGAGAATGAACACCCCGGTGCCCGTTGCGGGCGACGGATCGCAGGTCGAGACGGTCTGAGCGTAGTCGATCACGCACGAGAAGCCGCTGCGGGCCTCGGCGGTCGCGGCGCAGGCGATCAAAAGCGCGGCGAGAACGACGATGCGAAGAGTCGAGGACATGGGGCGCCCGCCTAACGCTCGATCACCATCTTGCGCGTGATACCGGCTGTGTGCGCGCCCACCTGGCGCACACGGTAGAAGTACATGCCGCTCGGCAGCGGCACGCCGGCATCGTCGCGGCTGTCGAACGCGTAGCGATGCCACCCCGCGGCCATCGGCTGCAGCTGGCGCGCGACGACGCGATGTCCCGCGACATCGTAGATCTCGAACGTCACCGCGCCGGCCGTGGGCAGCCCGAAGCGAATCACCGACGACGTGCGGAACGGATTGGGCGTGTTCGGCCGCACGGTGAAGGACGCCACCGCCGGGATGTCATCCTCCACGGCGGTCACGGTCCCGACCCACGCCTCGTTCGAGTCGCCGCTCAGGTTGCCGTGAACGTCGACGGCCACCACCTTGTAGTACCACTGCACGTCCGGGCTGGCGGCAGCGTCCGTGGCCGTGACGCCCGAGACCGCCATCAGAAACGAAGCGGGACCGGTGGGAAAATCCGGCGTCGGACTGCGGTAGATCCGGTACCCGGCGAGATCCGTATCTACGGGATCGCCCGGACTCCAGATCAGATCGACCTTCTGCCCGCCGGCGCGCATGGCCGAGAGGGAAATCGGCGCGACCGGCGCCAGATTGTCCACCGAATACGCGCTATCGGGGGCCGAGGCGAAGAAGATCTCCGTACTGTACGTGTGCGCGACCACCTGGAAATAGTGGAGCGCCGTGCCGGCGCTGCTCGAATCCTGCCGCGTCGGTACGAGGTCGCCGTAGCCGGGCGAGGCGATCGCGTCCTGCGTGCCGACGAATTCCCAGTAGTAGCTGCCCGCGGCGGTGCGCTCGATCCGGTACGCATCGCCTTCGAAGCCCCGCCCGACCTGGTCGAGCGTCACGATGCGAGGCTGCGCATCGGCCGGCCGCGCGCCCGCCACCACCGGAACCGCGCCCACGGCGCGCCAGATCGAGTAATAGGGGACGGTCTGCAGCGGATACGCATCGCGCTCGCTGGCGAGCCAGGTGAGCGCCACCTGACCGCCCTGATCGCCCGGGTTGTCCGCGGCCGACGTGATCCGCGGCTCGGGCCGCCCCCACCAGCCGTGGTTGGGCTCGAGTCGCTGGGCGTAAACGTCATCCAGGCCGCCCCGCTCGTCGTTCCAGGCAGTCAGCGCCGCGCCGCCGCTGCTCACGAGACTGGGCTTGTACTGAGAACCCGGAGCCGCAGACACGGCCACGCCGATCGGTCCCCACCAGAACTGTCCCGCTCCGTCGACCCGCTGCGCATAGATGTCCACCTCCAAACCCTGATCGCTGTCCAGCCACGCGATCAGCGCGCCGCCCTCGCCGTCCGAAGCGATCATCGGATCCTGAGCGTCCGTGTGGCGCGGCGCCGCGATGAGAATGCCGTTCTGCTTCCAGTACGGAACGCCGAGTGCCGTCACGTGCTGTGCGTAGACGTCGAAGTGGGTGCCGATGCGGTAATCACTCCAGGCGACGAACGCGCCGCCGGCGCCATCCGGCGCGATCTCGGGCGCCAGCTGGTTGTTTGCCGCCATGCTGATCGGAGCGCCGTTGGCGGTCCACAGGGCGTTCCCTGAGTAGTTCAGCCGCTGGCCATAGACGTCGTAGTCGCCGTTGCGGTAGTCCTCCCAGACCACGATGGCGCCGTCTGCGTCGTCGCCGATGATCCTGGGCTCGGTCTGTTGCGTGCCGGGATCCACACCGACCGCGACGCCGTTGTAGGTCCACACCGGCGTGCCGAGAAAGTTCACCGCGCCGGCATAGACGTCGGGGTCGCCATCGCGCCAGTCCTCCCACGTCACGATGGCGCCGCCGCTGCTGTCGCCGATGATCCGCGGGGAGCGCTGGTTTCCGGCGGCCGTGCACACGGCGACGCCGTTCGCGGGCCAGGCGCCGCCGCCGTCCGGAAGGAGACGCTGGACGTAGATGTCCGGGTTGCCGTTGCGCCAGTCCTCCCATGCAAGGAGGACGATGAAGCCGCTCGAATGGATCTGAGGGGCCAGCTGGTTGTTGGTCGCACTGCAGATCGGAATGCCGTTCGCCGCCCACTGGGGGTTGCCGGCTCCGTCGACGTGCTGTCCGTAGATATCGGAGTCGGCTGGGTTGCGCCCGTCCTCCCAGACGATGATCGCGCCGCCCGTGCCGTCCGATGCGATGGCCGGTCTGATCTGGTTACCGGACAGCGCGCAGATCGGGATGCCGTTGGCGGTCCAGAGTGCGACGCCGTCTGCGTCGACGTGCTGAGCGTAGATGTTCGTGCCGGTGGTCGGCTGGTCCCTGTAGTCCGTCCAGACGATGAATTCGCCGCCGCTGCCGTCGGACACGGCCGCCTGTTCGAGCTGCGCAGCGGGTGCGATGCAGACGGGAATGCCGTCTTCGATCCAGTCTGCATCGGCGGTGCCGCCGGCGGCCATCATCAGGACCACCAGGCTCGAGCTCAATACGAACGAGCGAGTCATGGTGCCTGCTCCTTGGTGAGGGACGAGGCTCGACATGAGACATCAGTGCCCGACGGGAGGATCGCCGCCGGAATATGAATCGAATTCGATCCGGGTCACGCGGCTGGCCGCAGTGCGTCCTACCGCTCGATGATCATCTTCCTCGTCGTGGCGGCCGTTACAGGCATTCCGAAGGGCGCCACACGGTAGAAGTACATGCCGGTCGGCAACAGGGCGCCGGTGTCGTCGCGTCCATCGAACGCGTAGCGATGCCAGCCCGCAGCCATCGAAGCCAGCTCGCGCGACACGACCCGATGCCCGGCGACGTCATAGACCTCGAGGGTGACCGCGCCCCCCTGCGGCAGGGCGAAGCGAAGCTCCGTCGCCGAGCGGAACGGGTTGGGCGTGCTGGGCAGCAGCTCGAACGTCGACACGGTCTGCACCGCGTCGCCCACGGCGGTCACGCCCTGCACCGGCGCCTCGTTCGAATCGCCGCTGCGGTTGCCATGCACGTCGACGGCGACCACCTTGTAGTACCAGTTCGAGCCCGGATCGGCCGCGGGATCGGTGGCCGTCGTGGCCGGCGCGGACATCAGGAAGTGTGCGGGGTCGGTGATGAAGCCGGCGGTCGCGCTGCGGTAGATCCGGTATTCCGCGAAATCGGGCTCGGGCGTGCCGCCCGGCGTCCAGGCGAGGTCCACGGCCGTCCCGCCGGCCCGCATCGCCACCAGCGCGAGCGGGGTGGCCGGGGCGAGATTGTCCACGGAGGACGCGCTGTCGGGCGCCGAAGCGTAGAAGATCTGCGGGTCGGACGTGTGCGCGACGACCTGGAAGTAATGGAGCGCCGGATCCGCCGCGGTCGAGTCCTGTCGCGTGGGCACGAGCGCGCTGTACCCGGCGGCGGCCAGCGCGTCCTGCGTATCGACGAACTCCCAGTAGTAGCTCCCCGCCGCGGTGTGCTCCACGCGATAGGCAGGTCCCTCGAAGTCACGTCCGACATCCGCGAGCCCGACGGCGTCTGCGCGCGCGCCCGTGCGCTGCATCGCGTGCTGCGCCGTCACGGCGTCCACCGCCCGCCAGATCGAGTAGTGGGTGATCTCCTGCAGCGGATAGGCATCGCGCTCGCTGGCCGTCCAGTCGAGCGTCACGACGCCGCCCTGATCGCCCGGGTTGTCGACGACCGAAGTGATCGCCGGCTCCGGCCGTCCCCACGCACCATACGTGAGCTCGACACGCTGGGTATAGATGTCGGCGTCCGCGGTCTGGGCGTTTCGGAAGTCGTACCAGACCACGTACGCCGCTCCGCCCTGGACGGCGAGGGTCGGGAAGTACTGAATCGACGGCGCCGTGCAGACCGGCGCGCCGCCCGCCGTCCAGTGGGTCTGACCGTACGCATCGACCCGCTGGGCGTACACGTCCGTCGTCTGCGAGTTGCCCTCGATCAAACTGTTCCACGTGACGACCGCGCCCCCTGCGCCGTCCTGCGCGATCACGGGCGAGACACTGCTGCCGACGGTCGCCCCGACCGGCACGCCGTTGTCGACCCAGAGGCCGGCGCCGAGCGGCGAGAGGCGCTGGGCGTAGATGTCGGTGTGGTCTCCCGAGCGCCGGTCGTCCCATGCGACGATCGCCCCGCCGGCGCCGTCTCCGACCAGACTCACGCGCTGCTGATCGTCTGCGGCGGTGCACACCTGTTTGTCCGTCAGCCCCCAGAGGGTGTTGCCGGCGTAGTCCAGGCGTTGTGCGTAGATGTTGAAGTTGGTCGACGGATTCCCTTCCCAGACCACGATGACGCCGCCCGCCCCGTCGGGCACGAGACGCGCACCGCGCTGGGTCGTCCCCGTGCCCGTCGCAAGCGGGACGCCGTTGAAGGTCCACTGCGGTGTCCCGAAGAAGTTCACCGCCCCGACGTAGACGTCCAGGTCGCCGGCGCGATAGTCGTCCCAGGCGACGATCGCGCCGCCGGCGTCGTCGGTGGTGACCCGCGGCGCGGTCTGGTCCCCCGCCGCCGTGCACACGGCGACGCCGTTCGTCGTCCACAGCGGAATCCCGTTCTCGTCGACGCGCTGGACGTAGATGTCCGAATTGACGTTGCGCGTGTCCTCCCAGGCGATCAGCGAGACCGCGCCGGTCGTGTAGATCTGGGGCTGCGTCTGGGCCAGGGCGGCGGTGCAGATCGGGACACCGTTGTCGAGCCACAGCGTCTGACCGTCGCCGTTCAGGCGCTGCGCGTAGACGTCGGTGCCGGTCGAGACGGGCGCGCGATCGTCCTGCCAGACGATGATCACTCCCCCCGCGCCGTCGGACGCGATCATCGGGAGCACGTCATCGCCGGGCGCCGTGCAGACGGGAACGCCGCCGGCGGGCCACAGCGTGTTCCCGCCGGCATCGATGCGCTGGGCGTAGATGTCCGACTCCGCGCCGCCGCGGTAGTCGGCCCACACGACGATCTCGCCGCCCGCGCCATCGGGGACGGCACTGGGGGTCGTCTGTGCGTTGGGAATCGCGACGACTGGAACGCCGTTCTGCAGCCAGTTCGCTTCGGCGTTGCTGCCGGCGGCCATCATCAGGGCCACCAGGCTCGAGCTCAATACCAACGAGCGAGTCATCGTGCCGGCCCCCCGGGGTACGAGGATCTGTTGCGAGCAGGCCGGAATTGTAGCATCCGAAAGGATGATCGAAGCCCGATAAATCGGCGAAATATGAAATGGGTGGGAATTCCGCCGTTCTCATTCCGGGCCGTCAGGCGGCCCCGAGGGAGGGCGGCCCGCGCGCGGGGGGCGCTTCACCGGCACGCAGGCGGGGCGGGACGACGAGCGCCGTCCCGCCCCGGTGCGAACCCCTAATACCCCACGTACGCCCTCAATCCGATCGTCGCCGCGAACCCCGAGAAGTCGATGTCGCGATCGTCGATCACGGTGCCCGGCTCGTAGGACAGCCCGGTGTCCTTGAACAGGCCGGTCGCCTTCGCCAGGCGGCCGAGCACGCGGCCGCTGATCGAGAAGCGCGGGTGGAAGCGGTACTCGCCCTCGAGGCCCGCGTGCAGGTACGTGCCCACCTTGTCGTCGGCGATCTGGATCGGAACGCCGAAGAACGGCAGATCCAGCGACGAGGTGGCCTCGAGCAGCGGGCCGCCGCCCGCGAACACGTAGCCGCGGAAGCGATCGCTGTCGTGCAGCAGGTACGCGAGGCTCACGGCGACGGGGATCGCGGTGATCTCGTACTTCACCCCGCCGCCCGGATTGGACTGGAACGAGTCGGCGTCCGTGGCGCGGAACCGCTCGATCATGATGTCGACCGAGAACTTCGGCGCGATGGCGAACCGCACGGTGCCGCCGAACTGCGGCTTGTTGTCGTACTTGCTGTCGCCGCCGCCCGTGGCCACGAAGTCGCCGAAGTCCTTGTTGTCACCGCTGCCCACGCCGTAGTGGATCTCGATGCTCGCGGGCAACCGCTGGGCGGCGCGCTGCTGCCCGGCGTCGAACTGCCTCTTCGCTTCGTTGAACACCGCCATCTCGTCGGGCGGCACGCGCAGCGGGTCCGGCCGGTACAGCGGGTCCTGATCGAGAATCATGAGGAACGTGCGCTTCGCGTTGGCGACCTCGCCCATCTTCACCTGACAGCGCGCGAGCAGCTCGCGACCGCTCACGACCTGATTGCCGAAGATGCGCCCGCTCGACAATCCGTCGCGGATCGTGGTCGCCGCCTGTGCGTACTGGCCCTGGTCGTAGAGCGCCTGCGCCGCCGAGACGTCGTCCGTCTGCGCCCAGGCGGGCGCGGGGCCCCACGCGCGGATGCCCAGCGGAGCCGTGGCCGCGCACACGAGCGCGAGCACCAGGAGTCCGGTCATTCTCGCCTTCATGCAATGCCTCCTTGCGGACCGGGCCCGCGCGCACGTGGCGCGGCGGGCCGTGCCGTCAATAGCCGATGTACGCGCGGACGCCGACGTGCGCGCCGAAGCCGCTGAAGTCCACTTCGCGACCCTTGATCGCGGCATCGGAGGAATAGAGTGTGATCTCGGAATCCGAATACAGGTCGCTCGCCTTCGCCACGCGGCCGAGCAGGCGGCCGTAGACGGCGAAGCGCGGATGGACCAGGTACTCGCCCTCGACGCCGGCGTGGCCGTAGAAGCCGTTCTTCTGATCGCTGAGCGAGAAGATCGCGGAGCCGAAGTTGAAGCGGATGCTCGAGGTGGCCACCAGCATCGAGCCCACGCCGCCGAACACGTTGACGCGCCACTTCGGGTTGGTCATCGCGGCGTAGTAGACGCTTACAGAGAGCGGCAGCGCGGTAATCTCGTACTCCGTCTGGTTCGGTGCAGGGAACGTGTCGGCATTGGTGGCGCGGAAACGCTGCATCTCGATCTCGACCGACCAGCGCGGCTTGATCGGGAACCGCACCGCGGCGCCGAAGTTGGGATCGACGTCGAACTTGTCGTCGCCGCCGCCCGCCGCCGCGACCTCGCCGAGGTCCTTGTTGTCGCCGCTGCCGACGCCGAACATGAACGAGATGCTCGCCGGCACGCGATTGCCCGCTTCGATCTGCTCGCTCTGGAATTCATCGAGGGCGAGTCGGAAGACCTCCCTTTCGTCGGGCGGCAGCGCCCCGGGCGCCGGCCGGTACGACGGGTTCAGGTGCAACAGCCCCTTGAACGCCTCCTTCGCCTCGAGTCGGTTGCCCGAGCGCACCAGACAGCGCGCGATCAGCTCGCGTGCGGCGAGCGCGTTCGCGCCCGCCACCTGCCCGGACGAGAGCGCGGACCTCAACAGCGTGATCGCGTCGCCGAACTTCGCCTGCTCGTAGAGTGCGCGCGCCTCCTCGACGGGAGGCGTCTGCGTCTCGGTCTGCGCCAGCGCCTGCAACGGCGGAAGAGCGGCGATGCCGATCACGACGGCGAACATCGCCGCCGCGAAAGGCCGCCACCGGGGCCGAATCGAACCCATGGAAAGCCTCCTTGCGAGTGTCCCCCGGGCCGGGCGGCCCGGACGGCCTGCTACTTCTTCTTGAGCTTGAACTGCACCGACACCTGCTCGCCGACCCTGACCTGCACCACGCGCGGGCCGCCTTCGATGTTGTACGACTGGCTGACGAGGCTCACCACGTGCTCGCCGGGCAGCACCCCTTCGAGCGTCGCCGGCGTCGTGCGCTTCGTCGGCTGGCCGTCGAGGTAGATCTCCGCCCAGCCGCCTTCGGCCGTCACGCTGATCTTGCCCGCCGACGCCTTGATGAAGTCGTAGCTCAGGTCGCGCGTCTCGCCGGCGGCGAAGTCCTCGGTCCAGGTCTTCTCGCCGAGCGAAGGGATGCTTGATCGTGACCGTGTGCCTGCCGGCGTCCACCGTGAAGCTTGAACAGCGACTTGTTCGAGTCCTTCGCCTTGCCGTCCACGAGCAGCGCCGAGGCGAACGGCGCCGCGTGCACCGTCACCGTGGCGGGCCCGCTGCCCGTCGATTTCGGCGTTTCGGACGGCGCTTCCGCGGCCGCGAGCTGCTGCTGCGCGGCGTCGAACGCGGCGCGATCGGCACTGGACGCGCCGGCGGGCGGCGTGTAGCCAGGGGAAGCCTTGAGGATCACCACGTACTCCTCGGTCGCATCGGCCGCGCGGCCGGCGCGCGAGTACGCCTGCGCCAGCATCTCGCGCGCCGTGCGCAGGTCGGAGCGCGGCACGCCGCCGCCGAGGATCACCTTGCGCAGCGCGGTCGCAGCCTCGTCGAAACGCGACGCCGCGTACAGCGCACGCGCCTCCTCGTACGTCGGCGTGGCTGGAGCGGCGGGCGCCTCCGGCGTCTCGGGCGCGGCCGTTTCGGTGCTCTCGGCCGGCGCCGGCGTCGGCGCGGGCGCCGTCCCGCCCGCCATGTCGTCCGACAGATCGAGCGTCGGCTTCGGCGCGGGCGGCGGCTCGGGCGAGTGGCCGCGGCCGATCATCGAGATGCCGAAGATCACGAGCGCGACCACCAGCACACCGACCCCGATCAGCACCGGCACCGGCGGCCGCTTCGAGGCGTTCGAGGGCCGGGGCGCGGGGCGGAC
Source organism: Candidatus Eiseniibacteriota bacterium (assembly GCA_963744995.1). GTDB lineage: Bacteria > Eisenbacteria > RBG-16-71-46 > RBG-16-71-46 > RBG-16-71-46 > CAVUWA01. Next base: position 13,926 of record CAVUWA010000011.1, on the reverse strand, counting down.
GGGCGCGGGCGGGTAGCTGACCGAATCTTCGGCCGCGGGGCGCGCAGGCGTCCCGGGCGGCGGGGCCGCGGCGGGCCGCGGCGCGGCGGCCGGCGGCGGCGCTGCCGGCGGCGGCGGCGGCGGCGCTGCGGCGGCGGGTGGCGGCGCGGGGGCTGCGGGCGGCGGCGCCGCAGGCGGCGGCAGCACCACCGTCTTGTCCACGCCCTGAGGCCCGGCAGGCTCGGCGGGCTGCGCGGCTTCTGCCACCAGCTTCTCACGCTCGCGCTCGAGCTTCCTCACGTGCTCCTTCGCCGCGGCGTTGTCGGGCTCGAGGTGCAACACGCGGCGGAACTCGAGCAGCGCGTCGTCGATCTTGCCGAGCCCCATGTTCTCGAAGTAGACGCCCTGGTCCAGATGCCGCGCGAGCCGCTTCTTGCGGTACCGCGCGCCCACGGCTTCGGGGTCGGCCACGTATTCGCGCAGCAGGTCGCGCCAGCGCGTGAGGCCCATCTGCTCGATGATGCCGCCCAGCTCTTCGCGCACCTGCGAGATGCTCGCCGTACGCTTGTGGACGTCCTTTTCGAGCATGCCGCGCACCAGGCGCGCGACGTCCGCCGGCACGACCGGGTTGAACTCGGTGAGGCCCACCGGCTCGACCGTGAGGATCGAGCGCAGCACGGTGGAGTAGGAGTCGCCCGCAAACGGCCGCTGGCCACCGAGCAGCTCGTACGCGACCACGCCCGTCGAGAAGATGTCGGCGCGCTCGTCCACCACTTCGCCCGTCGCCTGTTCCGGCGACATGTAGGCCGGCGTGCCCAGCACCGAGCCGACCATGGTCATCTGGGTCGAGGTCTCGGCGCCGCCGCGCGCGAGCCCGAAGTCCATGAGCTTCACCGTGCCGTCGGGGGTGAGCATCAGGTTCGCCGGCTTGATGTCGCGGTGCACGATGCGGTGGCCGTGCGCGTGCTCGAGCCCGCGGCACAGGTCGTGCAACATCAGCAGCGCCATCTCGATCGGCGGCGTGCCGTGCTTCTCGAGCCACTGGCGCAGGTCCATGCCCTCGACGAACTCCATGGCGATGTACACCACGTCGTCGTAGCGGCCGCAGTCGATGACCTGAATGATGTTCTCGTGCCGCATCATCGCCGCGGCGCGCGCCTCGCGCTCGAAGCGCTGCACCAGCTTCTCGTCGTCGGCGAGATGCGGGTAGAGGATCTTGAGGACGACCTCGCGCTGCAGCGACTTCTGCACCGCCCGGTAGACCGACGCCATGCCGCCGCTGCCGATCTTCTCCTTGAGCTCGAAACCGCCGAAGTCCTTGTTCATCGCCATGCGATAGCGCCCTCGGATCTCACCGCCTGGATCCCGTCTGCCGGGACCGCTTCCCCGCCCGCCGGCGCGCATCATGCCACCGGTCATGCGCGCCTGCAGATTAGCAGCAACGGGGGTGGAAGTGCGCACCCGGAACCCGCGGGGCGGCGGGCACGGGCCGCGGCGGGCCGGCATGCGCCTGGAAGGCGGCCCCGCGGCGCTCCGGGAGCGCCCGCGGACGCCCCTGCGGTCCCTTGAAGGCGATGCACCGGGCGGCGGCAAGATTTCCGTGACGGGCCCCCGCGCCGATGTCCCTGTCCTGTTGACGGCCCTGTTCCGACTGCCGGGTGCGCATCCGGTGCGGGGCATTCCCGCGCGCACCCGCGGGCCCCGCCGGGGGAGCGCGACAACGGACCGCTGACGAGGAGGACGTCATGATGATTCGGCTGCTGGACACGCGGGTGGGAGCCAGGATGCGGAACCCGCGGCCCACCGACATCGTGGTCGGGAGCGCCACACCGTTCACGGCGATCTTCGGCAGAATCAAGATGGCCGCCGGAGGGTTCGGCAGGATCGAAAAGCTGACGATCATCGGCCACGGGATCGAAAGGCCCTACAACAGTGACTCGGCGAACCTCCAGTCCAACGCCGTCGGGCGCAGCGACTTCCTCGGTGGCTACGGCGTTCAGCTGGGGCTCGAGAACCTCACCTCGTCGACCGTGCGCCGCTTCAGCGTGCTGAGACAGTACTTCCGCCCGCGGGCCACGATCGACGTTCTGGCGTGCGCCATCGCCAACTCGAACCCGCTCCTCGGGTTTGACGGCAACGGCATCCGCCTCCTTCAGGAGCTGGCCGCCTTCACCGGAGCGAACGTGTTCGCCTCGGACGCCGTGCAGTGGTTCTCGGACCATCACACGACCGATCTCCTCGTCACCAGGATCGAACAGTACGACGGCGTCAGGTTCGATTCCTGGGCCGGCAACGTCTACATGTTCTCGCCCGCGGGCAGGGTGACGCGGCTGAAGGGCAGTTAGCGCACGCTGTGCCTCTCGCGTCGGCATGCACACGGCCGCGTCTGCGGCGGCCGCTTTCGTTCCCCGCATACGAAGAGTAAATTGGACGATCCGGCCAGGACGGTCGGGTACAGCGCATCTGCTCGGACGCACGTGATTTCTGCGCGCTCCGGCATCCCTCGCCCTCGGATCCCCTTCCCGAAGGAGGCACGGCATGCCGCGTTTCGTGACGCTCTCCCTGGCGGCCACCCTCGTGGTGGCTGCCGCTCTCCCCGGTCCACTCCCTGCGGCTGCTGCACCTGCCCGTGCGGCGATCGCGCCGCTCTCGCGCGGTGCGGGCACCGTGTTCCACGTCCGCACGCACGGCGAGCGCGCCGCACGGGGCGCGGGCGCCACCGCCGTCGCCGGCGGCCGCTTCGCCGCGCCCGCGGGTGCGATGGCGGTGCCCGACGGCGCGGGCGGCACCTACGTGTCGTGGGAATCCGACCGCGACGGGCCGCACGACATCTACCTGCTGCGCGTGACCGCGGCGGGCACGGTTGCCAGCGGTTGGCCCGCCTCGGGGCTCGCCGTCTGCACGGCGCCCGGCGAACAGCTCGAGGCCGGCCTCCTGCCCGACGGATCCGGCGGTGTGCTGATCGGCTGGGCCGACCTGCGCGACCAGCCGTACAACCTCTACAGCCAGACCGCCGACCTGTACGTGCAGCGCGTCAACGCGGCCGGTGTGCCGCAGTGGACCGCCAACGGCGTGAAGGTGCTGTCCGACTTCAACGGGGGCGGCGACCTCGCCGCGATCGGCGACGGATCGGGCGGCGCGTTCCTCGTGTGGGCGGTGTCCGATCCCACCGACGACGGCAACATCTTCGCAGGGCACGTGGACGGTGCCGGCGCGGTGCCGGCCGGCTGGAGTACGGCCGGCGTCGCCGTGTGCACGGATCCCAACGGCCAGTACTCCCCGATGGTCGCGGCCGATGGCAGCGGCGGCTGCTACGTCGTGTGGCAGGACGACCGCGGGGTCAGCAACGAGATCTACGGCCAGCACCTGAACGGCTCCGCCGCCGTGCAGTGGACCGCCGACGGTGTTTCGCTCACCGGCGGCAACGCCGGGTACACGCCGTCGATCTGCACCGACGGCGCGGGCGGGTTCATCGCCTTCTGGAACACGGCCACCGCGATCCTCGGCCAGCACTTCGACGCGACACCCGCGGAGCAGTGGACCGCCGGCGGCGCGACGGTCGCAACGGGCGTATCTGCGGTCACCGAGGTGATGGCGCTGCCCGATCCCGCCGGCGGCGCATACCTCATGTGGCGTGACATCTCGGGGCTCAACACCGTGCTGCGCGCGCAGCGGGTGGACGGCAGCGGCGCGCCGCAGTGGACCTCGGGCGGCGTGAGCGTGTGTGCGGCCACCGGCGACCGCTACGTCGAGGACGCCTTCGCCGAGAACGGCGGCGGGCTCGCGCTGCTGTGGGAGGACGAGCGCTCGGGCATGCACACCGACCTCTACGCGCAGCGGGTGGACGGCAGCGGCGCGCCGCAGTGGACCGCCGACGGCGTCGCGCTCAACACGCTGGACGAGGACAAGCGCGTCTCGTCGCTGGCGACCGACGGCGCGGGCGGGCTCGTGGCGACGTGGATCGACTACCGCGCCGTCGATCCCGAGCCGTACGCGCAACACGTGAACTCCAGCGGTGTCGCCCAGCTCGGAGCGAACGGAACCGCCGCGTACCAGGATCCGGGCGAGCAGCGCGTACCGATCGTCGTGCCCGACGGCGCGGGCGGCACCTGGATCGCGTGGGATCAGAAGGTCGCCGGCGTCTACAAGGTCTACGCCAAGCGGCTGGATTCGAACGGCGCCGCACTCACCGGCAGCATCGCCCTGTCGGGCGCGGCCGGCGACGAGTTCCTGTCCGGCATGGTGTCCGACGGTGCGGACGGCGTGGTGATCGGCTGGGAAGACGATCGCAACGGCCTCAACACCGATCTCTACGCACAGCGCCTGAACGGCTCCGGCGCGCCGCAGTGGACCGCGAACGGGGCCGTCGTGTGCACCTCCAACAACGATCAGTTCGACCTGCAGCTCGTGGGCGACGGCAGCGGCACGACGTACTTCGCGTGGACCGACTTCCGTGGCGGACCCGAGCCCGACATCTACGCGCAGAAGCTGGACGCATCGGGCGTCGCGCAGTGGGCCGCCAACGGCGTGGGCGTATGCACGTCCGCCTATACGCAGACGGGCCCGATGATGGCGATGTCGGGCACCGACGGCCCCATCATCGCCTGGAGGGACAACCGACTGGGGTTCACGCTCGCGGTCTTCGCCCAGCGCCTGGATGGCGCGGGCGCGGCGCAGTGGGCTGCCAACGGCGTGCAGATCGCGGCCCTGGCCGGCCTGGTCGGTCGGCTCGACGGCGCGGTGAGCGACGGCAGCACGGGTGCGATCTTTCTGTACGAGGACGAGGTGTTCGACTTCGCGACGCTCACGTTCTCGACCACTAACCTCGGCGTGCAGCGCGTGTACGCGGACGGCAACCCGCAATGGGGCGCCGCCGGCACCGTGCTCGCCAGCATGGACGCCTACCGCGAGCGCGCGCGGCTCGTGACCGACACCGCCGGCGGCGCGATCGTCGCCTGGTGCGACACCCGCAACGGCATCAACGACATCTACGCGCAGCGCGTGGGCTATGACGGCGTCCCGCTGTGGACCGCCGACGGCGTGGTGGTGTGCAACGACGCCGCATGGCAGTGGCTGTCGGGTCTGGCATCCGACGGGGGCGGCGGCGCCATCGCCACGTGGACCGACGAGCGCAACGGCTACGCCGACGTGTACGCACAGGTGTTGAACGGCATCGGCACGCCGCAGTGGGCCGCGAACGGCGTGCAGGTGGTGGGCGCCGCGCGCGGCCAGTACGAGTCGTCCGTGTGGTACGACGACAACACGGGCGAGAGCGTGATCGCGTGGACCGACTTCCGCGACGCCACCAGGCGCCTGATCTTCGCGCAGAAGCTGAACGGGGGGAGCGCCGCGCAGTGGGGCGCCGACGGCGTCACATCCACGCTGTACTCGATGGTGAACGCCGAGGCCCTGCCCGGGCGCGTGCGCGTGACCTGGCAGGTGAGCGGCGTGACCGACGTCGTCGCCTACAGAAAGGTGGAAGACGGCACGTGGCAGTCGCTCGGCCCACTGGCCGTGGACGGCCTCGGCCGCGTGACGATCGAAGACCAGGACATCGTGGCCGGCGAACGCTACGCCTACCGCATCGGCATGCAGGTGGATGGCGCCGAGGCGTTCAGCGACGAAGTCTGGATCGAGGTGCCGAACACGCTGGCGCTCGCGATCGAAGGCGTGCGCCCGCAGCCCGCGCGGCGTGATGCATGGATGACGTTCACGCTGCCGAGTTCCGCGCCCGCGCGGATGGAAGTGATGGACGTGTCCGGGCGGCGCGTGGCGGCGCGGGATCTCGCCGGGTTCGGCGCCGGGCGGCACGTCGTGCGGCTGGACGAGCTGCCGGAGGCTGCGGGCGTGTACTTCGTCCGCGTGTGGCAGGGCGGGGCGAGCGTGCAGGCCAGGGTCGTGCGCGTGAGGTAGTCGTGCGCGCCCGCCGATCCGCGGCGGCGCACGTTCGAAGCAGATCCGCCGGGTGCGTGACCGGGGCCGCGGGGCCCCGCGCCGCCCCCGGCGGATTTCTGTGACGCGCGGAAATTTTCGGTCCCCCACCTGTCGTCACGTGCTACCTATCAAGGGCCCTCGGCGCAGGATGTGCCGATCGCCTCACGGCCGCAGGGGGCGCCCCCGCGTGCCGTCGACTCCCACCCTCGAAAGGGAGGTGCGGCATGCCGCGCTCCGCGATGGTCTCCCTGACGGCCGCCGTTGTGCTGGTCGCAGCGTTCTCGTCCCCGGCTGCTGCACGGTCCCGGCCCGCCCGCGCGGCGATCGCGCCTCCGCAGCGCGCCGCATCGGTGTTCCGGATGCGCGAGCGGCCGTCGCGCCACACGGCCGCGACCGCGAGCGCCGGCCGGGGGCGCGCCCGCGCGCGCATTCGCCATGCCCGCCGGCGCCACCACCGCGCCCGACGGCGCGGGCGGCACCTACGTCGTCTGGGCGTCCGACCGCGACGGGGTCGGCGACATCTACCTGCAGCGCGTGACCAGCAGCGGCACCGTGGCGAGCGGCTGGCCCGCCGCCGGTCTCGCCGTGTGCACCGCGCCGGGGGTGCAGGAGGAGGCCGGGCTGATCTCCGACGGCGGGAGCGGCGTATTCGTCGGCTGGGCCGACTTCCGCGCCGCGGCGTTCAACTTCCTGGCGCCGACCGCCAACCTGTACGTGCAGAAGGTGAGCGCGGCGGGCGAGCCGCAGTGGACCACCAATGGCGTGCTCGCGCTCGCCAACGTGAGCTTCGACGGTGGCATCAGCGCGGCGCCCGACGGCTCGGGCGGCGTGCTGTTCGCCTGGGCACAGGACTCGCCCACCGATATCTACGCACAGCACCTCAACGCGCTGGGCACCGTGCTGTGGACGTCGCCCGGGGTCGTGGTGTGCGACGCCACGGACGATCAGTACTCGCCCGTCGTCGCCACGGACGGTGCGGGCGGCGCCTACGTCGCGTGGGAAGACGTGCGCGCCGTCCCGACCGAGATCTACGCGCAGTACCTGAACGCCGCGGGCGCCCCGCAGTGGACCGCCAACGGCGTCGCCCTCACCGGCGGCAGCGCGGGCTACGAGCCCGGCATCTGCTCCGACGGCGCGGGCGGCATGCTGGGGTTCTGGCTCAACAACACCGACGTGATCGGACAGCGCTACGACGCGACCGGCGCCGAGCAGTGGACGCCGGGCGGCGAAAGCGTGGGGACGAGCAGTTACGCCGCCGTCGGTGTGCAGGCGCGCGCCGACGGTTCGGGTGGCGCGTATCTGGTGTGGCGCGACCCGCAGGCCAACACGACCCTGTACGCCCAGCACGTGAGCAACGCCGGCGCGCAAACGTGGACCAGCGGCGGCGTGGCCGTCTGTTCGGCCACCGGCGACCGCTACATCGAGGACGGCTACGTCGAGTCCGGCGGCGGGCTCACGCTGCTGTGGCAGGACAGTCGCGCACCCTTCGGCGTCGACCTGTACGCGCAGAAGCTCAACGCGACCGGCGTGCCGCAGTGGACCACCGACGGCGTGCTGATGTGCGGCGACATCCAGCGCGAGAGTGGCTTCGTGATTTCGACCGACGGCGCCGGCGGCGCCGTGGCCGCGTGGGTCAGCCGCGACAACCTCGACCCCGAGCCGCAGGCCCAGCACGTGAACAGCGCGGGCGTCGTGCAGCTCGGCGCGAACGGAACGACCGTGGTCGCCGATCCGGGCCTGCAGCGCTACTCGGTCACCGCACCCGACGGCGCCGGCGGCACGTGGGTCGTGTGGCACGAGAAGGTGGCGGGCGACCTGCAACTGCGGGCGAAACGGCTCGACAGCAACGGCGCGGCGCTCACCGGGACCGTGCACGTGTGCGATGCGCCCGACGTGCAGTACGCCTACAACGTCGTGCCCGACGGCGCCGGTGGCGTGATCATCGGGTGGGACGACTATCGCAGCGGTGTCGATGGCAGCGTCTACGCGCAGCGCATCAGCAGCACCGGGGTTCCGCTCTGGCCCACCGACGGCGTGGACATTTGCGGCGTACCCGCGTACCAGGACCAGATGCGCATGATCAGCGACGGCGCCGGCGGCATCATCGCCGCCTGGTACGACGGTCGCGACGACGCGGGCGACATCTACGCGCAACGGGTGAACGGCTCAGGCGTGCCGCAGTGGACGGCCGGCGGCGTGCCCGTGTGCCAGCGGCCCGGCTGGCAGGGGATTCCAATGGTCGTCCCCTCGGGCACCAACGGCGCCATCGTCACGTGGCTGGACGACAACCCGCCTTCGAGGAAGTACATCATGGCGCAGCGCCTGGACGGGTCCGGTGCGCCGCAGTGGACCGCGGATGGCGTCGACATCGCGAGCCCGCTCGGGGTGTATTACTCCCTGGCGGGCGCCGTGAGCGACGGCAGCGACGGAGCAATCGTTCTGTACGACGAAGAACTCTACGACCCCATCCTCGAGATGTTCGTGGCGTCGAATCCGGCGATGCAGCGCGTAGACGCTTCGGGCAGTCCGCAATGGAACGGTCTCCTGGGCGTCGAGATCTGCACCGTAGACGGCTATCGGGAAAACATGCGCCTGGTGTCCGACGGCGCCGGCGGGGCGATCGCCGCATGGTCCGACGGACGAAGCGACGTGTTCGACATCTACGCGCAGCGCGTGGATGGCAGCGGCGGCCTGCACTGGAACGGCGAGGTCGGCATCCCCGTGTGCAACGCCACGTCGTGGCAGCACCTGACCGCCATACAGGCCGACGGCGCCGGGGGCGCCGTGCTGTCGTGGACCGACGAGCGCAACGGCTTTCCGGACGTCTACGCGCAGCGCATGAACGCGGCCGGCGCGCCGCAGTGGACTGCGAACGGCGTGCAGGTGGCGGGCGCCGCGCGCGGGCAGTACGAAGCGTCGCTGAGCGTGGACGGCGGGGAGTCGATGCTGGCGTGGACCGACTTCCGCAACGGCGCGGAGCGGCTGGTTTACGCGCAGAAGCTGAACTCGAGCGGCGCCGCGCAGTGGACCACCGACGGCGTGACGTCGGCGCTGTTCTCGATGGTGGCCACCGAAGCCGCTCCGGGCCGCGTGCGCGTGACCTGGCAGGTGAGCGGCGCGACGGACGTGGTGGCGTATCGGAAGGTCGATGGCGGCGCGTGGCAGTCGCTCGGCGCGTTGAGCGCGGACGGCACGGGCCGCGTCGTGCTGGAAGACGACGCCGTCGCCGCCGGCGATCGCTACGCGTACCGCATCGGCATGCAGGTGGACGGCGCCGAGGTGTTCAGCGACGAGGTCTGGATCGAGGTGCCGAACACGCTCGCGCTGGCGATCGAAGGCGTGCGCCCGCAGCCCGTGCGGCGGGACGCGTGGATGACGTTCACGCTGCCGAGCGCTGCGCCCGCTCGGATCGAAGTGATGGACGTCGCCGGGCGGCGGGTGGCTTCGCAGGAACTCACCGGGCTCGGCGCCGGGCGGCACGTGGTACGGCTGGATGAGCTGCCCGCGGACGCCGGCGTTTACTTCGTACGGGTGTGGCAGAGCGGGGAGAGCGTGGGGAGCAAAGTGGTGCGGATGAGGTAGGGGGTGTCGGCAGCCCTGACGATCTCGCGGGCAGGCGCCCGGCGGCGATCCGCAGCGGGGCGCCGCCCGGACCCGTAGCTGCGTGCGTGCGGGGAAGATGGGCCTTCGACGCCGCCCGCTGGCACGATGCGTGCCCCTGCGGCCTGCATTGGCTCGACATCCGCGACACGACTCCTCGCACGATCCAAAGAGGCTTCACGGATGAAGACTCAGGCCGCAGCGCACATGCCGAGACCTCCGTCCCTCGGGCGCGTCCTCCACGAGGGCCTGCGGAGCCATGCCGCGCTCCACCGGATCCGTTATGCGCTGCGCGCGCGGATCGGCGCCCCGGATATCTTCCATTCCGATCCGCCACCGGCCGTGGACGCCGACGTCCCCGTGCTGTTCGCCGAGACGGCACGCCGCTTCGGGCTCGCGGGCGCGCCGCCCTCGTTCGAGACCGCCTTCGAACTCGCACGGCAGCTGGCGTCCAGGACTCAGCATGGCCGGCACCTCGGCACCACGTCGGTGAACGCGCTGCGCCGCATGTGCACCGGTCCGGCCGGGGTGTGCTCGGACTACGCGCAGGTCTACATGGGACTCTGCGCCGCGGTGGGAATCGCCTGCCGGGAATGGGGCGTCTGCGAAAGGCTGACCGGCACCGGCATGGGGCACACCATGAGCGAGATCTGGTGCGAGACGCGCCGCAAGTGGATCGTGATCGACGCCTATTGTTCCGTGTTCGTCGAGGACGAGGGAACGCCTCTGGCGATGACCGAGATCATGGATCGCGTCCACGGCGGGCTCGAAGCCCGGCTGCACGCGCGGCCCATCGATTCCACCGGCTGCGAACCCGCGTTCAGGGAACACTACGTCGATCGGTACTTCGCCAGAAACAACATCGTGTTCCTGCTCTCGCATTACGACCCGTTCCGGCAGGATCGCGTGATCGAGCGCGTCGCGAAGCTGCCGCTGCCCCTGTGCCACGCGGCGATGATCCTGGCCGGCGTCTATCAGAGGTTCGAGCTGTACGTGGGCGGGAACGAGGGCTCCGTCAGGAGGCACCTGATGGACATCCGCTTCCACGTGGCCCGCGCCGCACTCTGCGCGGGCGGGCTCGCGGTGCTGCTGGCCATGGGGCTGGGCGTGTGGGGATGAGGGGGGAAAGCGCTACCGATCGACGCGCTCCACGACGGCTTCCTTGCCGTGAGGACTCCGGTCGGCGCCGATCGCGAACCGCTCGAGGATCTCGGGCGTCGCGCGCCGGGCCTGGTCGATGTCGAGCACCAGGTGGAGACCACCCGAAGTCTCGACGTCGAGCCATCGTCCCGTGGCGTGGTCGATGATGTCGTTGAGATCGGCCATGTCACGCGGCACGCGACCCTGCACGCGTGACACGATTTCGTCGTACACGTCGACATAGCCGCGCGAGGCCTCGCTCGGGAGCACCTGGGAGAGGATGATCGACTCCGAGCGATCCGGGGTTCGGAGGTTGTGATACATGCACATGCTCATCATTGCAGGGTCCGCATTCTTCGGATCGATCATCACGTAGTCGACCGTGAGCGGCTGGAACACGAGGCCGCCGAAGATCCGGTAGCGCGTGACATCGCTCATGTGGGTGCCGGGGATCAACGGTTGCCAGGAGTAGAGCCGGACCGATGCCCCCATGCGCTCACCCTTTCGCACGAGCTGAAGCTTCACCTCGTCGCCCGCCTGCTTGCCGGTGAGCAGCGAGACCCAGGAGAGCCGCGTGTCGTAGGCGGAAGCGACGCTCAGATCGTTGGCGATCGGGTGGCCGTCGATCGAGAGAATGACGTCGCCCAACTCGAGCGCGCCCCACGCCGGCGAGCCGTGGTTCACCGCGATCACCAGCGCGCCCGTCTCGCGCCGATCGAGCCCGTGCTGTGCGCGCTGGGCCGGGCTTTCGAGGTCCTGTGCGCCGATCCCGAGAGTCTGAGGCCCGTCGACGTGCCCGTCCGTGGTGTCCTTCAGGAACTGGCGGATCACCGGCAGCGGAACCATATAGCCGATGTTCTGCGAGTCCTTGCGCCCCTGCGTGGCGATGCCGACGAGCCGATTCCCGGCCACGACCGGACCGCCGCTATTGCCCGGGTTGATCGCCGCGTCGATCTGCACCAGCAGGAGGTCGGCCATGCTGTGGGCGTAGGAACCGATCTCGATGCGTGAAACGACGCCCGCCGTGATCGAGAGCGACTCACCGCCCTCCGGATACCCGTAGACTTCGACCGCGTCCTGAACGCCCGGCATGGATCCCAGCTCGAGGTGCCCCGCGCCCTCGAAGAAGGCCGGATCCTCGACCGTCAGCAGCGCCAGGTCCGACGCGTGACCGATGAAAGCGATCTTCGCCGGATACCGTTCGGTGGCGCCGTCGAGCTTGACGTCGATGCTCGCGGCGTTCGACACGACGTGCGCGTTGGTGAGGATCTGCCCGGACGGAAGGATCACGCCCGACCCGGAGAACGACTCCATGCCGGCGCGCTGCCACGGGTGCTGGAGATCCGGCGGGCTCGCCGTGGCGAACACCTTGACCACGGCCCGGTTGATCGTCGTGCCCGACGCAGCGGAGATGCCGCAGGGAAGGGCGAGGGAGAGCGGCGTCAGCAGCGCCACTGCGAACAGGATCGGTCTAAGCGGGAATCGGATATGCATGCTAGGCCCTCGGGGTCGATGGGGAGCAGGTACGCTTCCCATGGTTTTCGGCCCGAAGGCCCGATTCCTTCGCGAAAGATGTGGAGCGTGGGGGATATCACCCTTGCCGGGAAGGGGAGATAGCAGAGCGCGTGACACTCTACTCCGTCGCCAACCCCCGCAACATCTCCATCAACATCACCGTCGCATCAGTATCGAAGCGGCAATACTCCGCAGCTCACGCACCGTCTGCGCGCGGGCCGCTGCGTCGACGGGCTCGCCATCGACGATCAGGCGCGTCAGCCGCCGGCTCGCGAGCTGGCCGTCGGACACGGCGAGGTCGTCGTGGTTCATGTCCGGCACGAGTGCCGGCAGCACCGACTTGAGGCTGAGACTTCCGCATGAAGTCCGGGTGGTAGACGTGGTTCTGCACCACCGGCCACAGGTCCACGAGGCGCGCGGCGATCGCGTGCAGGCCGGACGCCAGCTCCGGCACCGCATCGGCGAGCAGTTCCAGGCACTGACGTTCGAACGTCGCGTTGTAGACCACGATGGCAGGCAGGTCGCCGCACGCCTCGAGCACCGCTGCGGCGATGCCCGGGCGCGGGTCGATCGGATCGCCGCCCGCGGGACGCGGTTCGGCCAGGTGCTCGAAGTGCTCCATCGAGGCGTCTTCGTTCTGCACGTGCAGGCTGAACTGCACCGGGACCTGATCGTAGGGGCTGGCAGCCCGCCCACACCGGGATCGCCGGCGCGACCGTTTCGAAGTCGAGGAACCCGAGCCGGCTCGGGAAGGTTCTCCAGCGCTTCTGGCAAGCCCCGGCTCGACGATCAGCTTGTTCTCGCGCAGCGCGCGCTGCTGGCGCCGCGCGATCGGATGGAAGATCCGCTGCGGCGGAACTTCCGTCACCAGCTCGTAGCCCTCTTCCATCAGCGCGAACGCGCCCGTGCCCGCGTGGTAGAGCGTCGTCACGTGATGTTCCGGCACATCGGCCCAGCAGCGCGACTTGAACGGGCACTCGTAGGGCTCGTTGCACTGCCGGCCGATCGGCACTTCGGGCAGCGGCCCCTTGAGCACCGCGAGCTGCCGCTCGATTTCGCGATGGACGAGGATCAGCCCCGCCTCGACGTCTTCGGTGATGTCTTCGCGCTCGAACAGGTTCGAGAGGTCGGGGTAGACGCAGTCGCGGTTCAGGTGCATGACCTCGACGCGCGGCACGCTGAGCCCGGCGCGGCGCAGCACGTGCGTCTGGATCGTGGCGTCGGGGTAGTGGTCGTCTTTCAGGCGCGTGCTCGACTTGACCTCGATCAGCCCCCAGCCGTTGGGCAGGCGCTCGAGGATGTCGACCGCGACGAACACGTCGTCGGCGAAGAACGACGCCTCGTAGATCGCGTTCGCGCGCGAGTCGATGGCCGCGTGCGTGGCGGCGAGCTTCGGCTCCTTCGCGTCGTAGGGAAAGTCGATCAGCGTCCCGCCCGGCACGTAGGTGCGCGCCAGCTCGCCGACGCGCGTGCCCTCGTCGAGGCGGTAGCGCGTGGCCTCGTCGCGCTGCAGCTCGGGCGCGTCGGGCTCGTAGGTGCGCCACCAGAGGTAGCGATGGCAGCGCAGGCCGATCGTGTAGCGGGATTTGGAGAGGGTGGGGGGCTTGTTGTGGATCGAGCGTTCCACCGCGGCGCCTCGGGGTGGCAGAGTGAGAGCGGGTTGGCCTGCTCAGAATGACGTCCGGGAGGATAGCCGAAATGGCGCAAAGGCGGGCTGCACGCACGAAGAACCTGTACGTCGTCCGGCTGCGGCCGGAG
>CAVUWA010000010.1:0-894579 GCA_963744995.1 Candidatus Eiseniibacteriota bacterium | reverse complement strand
AAGCCAGTGTTTCATGTGTGCCTCCGGGGAACTCCAGCGGCGGGACCGCGCGGGCCGTCCGGCCCGCGGGCAGGGCCCGGCTGCATGCTGTCTCTCCTACGGATGGAGGCGGCCCGGGGTTGCCGGGGGCGCGCCCGGGTCGGCGGGCCGGCGGTGCTCCGGCGCCATGGCGCGGGGGTGAACGGCCCGGCGCGGGAATCCCGGCGGCGAGCGCGGTGGAAGGCCGGGTGGGGGGGGGCCGGAGACAGGCCGGTCAGGCGTGCGGCCGCACGGCCGCTTCGAGCGCGGCGGTCGGGCGGCGCACCCGCATGGCCGGGCGCACCGCCGGGCGCAGGCAGCAAAGGAAGACGCCCGGCGCGTGAGCGCCGGGCGTCCCGGACTGCGCGGCTCGGCGCCGCCCTACTGCATCTTCACGAAGCGCTGCACCGCCGAGCGGCCGAAGCCCTCGAGACGCACGAAATACGTGCCCGGCCGCACCGTGTGGCCCTGCTCGTCGAGCCCGTTCCAGGTGATCGTATGGGCGCCCGCGACCCAGGTGCCGCTCGCCAGCGTGCGCACCCGCTCGCCCTGCAGGCCGAAGACCTCGAGCGAAACGCGTCCGTCCGCGGGCAGCGTAAACGTGATGCGCGCCGGGCCGGCCGCCGGGTTCGGGACGATCGAGCGCAGGCCGAAGGCCAGCGCACCGTCGCCCACGCCGGTGGTGGCGTTGACGATGGCGGTGAAGCAGCACGTCGCGGCGATCGTGCCCTTGGAGTTCACGACGTGCAGGCAGATGGTGTTCGGGCCGGCCATCGCCGTATCGGGCACGGCGATCGACGGCTCGATGTCGCCGCTGGCAAAGGGCGCCAGCGGGAGGTTGCCGCCGGGCAGCGTCCATCCGCGATCGTCGCTCAGCGTCCAGTGGTAGTCGTTGCCGAACAACTGGTTCAGGTTGTGCACGGAGAAGTGGGCGCTGAACGCCGTGCCTGGCGATACCGTGGTATCGCTCTGGCACGTGGACACGGCATGGTCGATGCGGGTCCCGGTGGTGTAGACGTCGGCGTCGCCATTGCGCGCATCGGCCCAGGTCCAGTTCACGGTGCGGGCCCCGGCGTTGATGTCGCTGTAGTCGCCCTGGTTGGGCGCGATGTTCGTGAACGTGCCGGTCCAGTCCGACAGCACGTCGGTAGTACGCTGACTGGTGGCCCACGTCGTGCCCCCGTCGGCCGAGCGCGACACGTAGATGCTCGAACGTCCCGCGCAGGTGAGAACGTCATCGCGCCAGTCGAACCACATGACGTACGGGCAGCCGTCGGCGGCGACCTCGACCTCGGGCAGCCAGTCGTCGTATCTGCCGGGCTCGTCATTGACCAGCTTCTCGGTGGTCCAGGAGACGCCGGCGTCGGCGTAGGCGACCATCACGTCGCGCATGTCCCGGCCCGGCTCGGAGTCGTGGTTGGCGACGCCCGTGATGATGCGATACCCGCCCGCGGAGCCGCCGCTCACGTAAAACATCCGCAGGTAGTACGTGCCGTTGGCCGGCGCCGTCCAGACGGTCAGGCCCGCGGCGCCCGCGGGCGTATTCAGATCGCCCGCAAGCGACAGCCGCTGCACGCCGTCGGTGCAATACACGCGCATCGAGTACAGCGGATTCGGGATCGAGTCCGTGTAGAAGAGGTAGCTGGTCCCGGCCGTGGCCGTGAACGAGTACCAGTCGATGTCGTTGGCGTCGAGGTTGCCACGGATGATCGCCCCCATCGGGAACGGGTCGGCGCCGGCGGGCGTGTCGTTGGCCTCGCTCTCCATGGTGTTGCCGGCGTAGCCGATGGGATCGTTGTAGTAGTTGAGCGACTCGTGGAACGTGACGTACACGCGGCCGCGGTTCGGCCCGTTCGTACGGTCCACGGCGATCGAGGGGAACGACACCGCGCGCTCGCGGTTGAACCCGGGCGCACCGGAGCCGAAGTTGTCGTAGTAGGTCGCGGCCGTGGTGACCCCGCCGAAGCTCGCGCCCTGATTGATGGACTTGCGGATCCGGATAAAGTCCTCCGTGCCGGAAGTCGCCAGCTCCTTCCACACGACGTACACCTCGCCGTTGGGGCCGACGGCGGGGCGCGACCCCTGCACGTAGCCGTTCGATGGCGAGCTGTTGATCTGCAGCGGGGTGCTCCACGTGGCGCCGCCGTCGGTCGAGCGGATGAACATGATGCGGTCGAACGACGAGAAGAAATCCGTGTAGCTGATGTACAGGTTGCCGTTCGACGAGTCGGCCACGATCCACTGCTTGTCGGTGAAGTTGGTGAAGTTGGAGACGCTGACGGCCGTCACCGGGGGGTCCCAGGTGAGGGTCGGGCCGCTGAACGTGCCGCGCACGACGCCGATGCCGTTGGTCGCGGCGGTCGGATCGGCGAGGCCGCAGTAGTAGAACTCGCCGGTCTTCTCGTTGACGGTCATCACCGGGTCGCTCGACCACACGAAGTTGCCGGAGGCGGGGAACGCGCCGCCGTCGGTGAACGTCGCGCCGCCGTCGCTCGAGTAGCCGTAGCCCTGCACGTGCGGGGCCTGGCTGCCGCCGTTGAATCCGTCGCCGTCGTTCCAGGCGATGATCTGATAGTTCTGCCAGACGGCGATCGACGACTCGGCCTGACCGGAGCCCGGCAGCACGTCGCCGGACCGGTCGCTGGCGGCGACGTTGGTCGGGATCGACTGCACCGCCTCGAGCGCGGCGCGCGTGGCCGCGCGCGGCAGCGGCGTGCTGCGCAGGAGCCGGCCGTCGTCGTCGATCACTTCCTTCGCGTGGTCGCCGCGCGGGATGGGCTCGCCCTTGCGCTGCGCTTCGAGCGCCTCGCGCGCCTTCTCGACGAGTTCTTCGTGCTCGCGCCGCATGCCCTCGAGGTTCAGCCGGTACTGCAGCTGCTTCATCTCGCGCGCGCGTTGGAGGGTGACCTGATCGTCGACGGTGTCGGCGTGGCTGCCGGTGGCCCCGAACGAGGCGAGCAGCGCGGCGCACAACGTGAGCATTCCGGACCGGCGGATCCGGGACGGAAGGCCGGGGTGCCAGCGCATGGATGTGTCTCCCGATGTGAGGGTATGGGGCCCGAAGGCGTCTTTTGGAAGGCGTCAGTCTATCAACGAAGGCAGGAGTCGGGCCACCTCGGAAGGTGTCCGGCGCCCGCCAAATCAAGGGATTGCGGCGGGGAGTCCCCGCACGGCGTTGCATTTCGCGACGCAGGCCATCGCGGCCGCGGGGGATCCCGCACCGCGCCGGGTCATGCGACCCAGAGCCTCGCGGGCGGCGGCCGCCTTCACGGCACGCCGCCCGCGGCGGTTCAGGCGGCCCCGCGGCCGGGCCCGCCCCCGCCGGCTACTGCACCACGGTCCAGCGCGTGGTGATTGAGCGGCCGCCCTGGGTGAGGCGCACGAGGTAGAGCCCCGGGCCGAAGCTGCCGTTCCGGAGCAGAGCGATCTGGTGCGACCCGGCGCCGAGCGAGCCGACCTCCTGCTCGCGGATCACGCGACCGGCGATGTCGAGCACGGTGAGCGTCGCCGGCGCGTCGCTCGGCAGCGAGAACGTGAGGAACGCGTCGCGGCGCGAGGGGTTCGGGCGAATGTTCGCGATCGCGAGCTGCGTGCGCGCGGGAACGTCCACCCAGGTCTCGCCGACGTAGCGATCGGCGCCGGCGTCCACGATGTGCAGGCGGTAGGCATAGCGCGTCCCGGCCGAGACGTCCGTGTCGGTCCAGGCGAGGCGATGGTTGCCGTCGACGTACACGATGCCGAGGGCCTGCCAGTCGCTCGATTCGGTGCGGCGCTCGACCGTGGCCTGGTCGAGCGGATCGCCGCCCGCGAACCACGAGATCTCGACGCGGTCGGGCCTGGCGCTCACCGTCGCCAGAGAGATCTGCACCGGCGTCGCCGCCAGCGGCCACACCGACACGAACACGTCGGGGTCACCATTGCGGTTGTCCGCCCACGCGTTGTAGAGCGCCGCGTTGTTGGCGTACAGCGCCAGGTAGTCGCCCTGGTTGGGAGCGATGTTGCTGAAGCCGCTGGACCAGTCGGACTCCGCGTCGGTGACCGGGCCGAGCGGCGCCCACGTGCCGCCCCCGTTGTCGGAGCGCGCGAGGTAGACGTGCGAGCGGCCCCCGCACTGCGCGGCCGAGTCGCGCCAGTCGTACCAGATCACGTACGGGATGCCGTTGCCGCCGACCTCGACCTCGGGCAACCAGTCGTCGTACAGGGCGACGTCGTCGTTCACGCGCGTCGGCGTGCTCCAGCTGAGCCCGTTGGTGGACGAGTACGCCACGAACACGTCGCGCGTGTCGCGGCCGCGCTCAGGACCGCCGGGATAGAGCTTGCTGAGGACGCGGTAGCCGCCGATCGGGAAACTGCCCGGCGCGCCGGTGAAACTGCCGTTCGCCATCCGGAAGTAGTAGGTCGCCGTGGCAGGGGCCGTCCAGACGATGAACCCGTTGCCGCCACCGATGCTGAGATCGCCCGAGAACGCCAGCCGGGTCGTCTGGTCGCTGCAGAAAACGCGCATCGTGTAGAGCTGGGCCGTGTCCAGCGAGTCCGTCCAGAAGATGAACGTCTGGCCCTGGGTCGCGCTGAACGAGTAGTAGTCCAGTTCGCCGTTCGTCGAGTTGAACGTCCCGCGCACCGGCTGACCGATCGTCATCGGCGTCGCCTGCGCCGGCGTATCGTTCGGCTCGGTGTCCACCTTGCCGGAGCCGGTGTTGAGCAACTGGCCGATCCAGTTCACCGTCTCGTTCCACGCCACGTAGACCCGCCCGCGATTCGGGCCGCTGCTGCGGTCCACCGCGATCGACGGGAACTGGATGCCCATCTCGCGGTTGAAGCCCGGCGCGCCGGTGCCGAAGTTCGGGTGGAACACCGCGGCCTGCGAGATCGGTCCGAACGAGACGCCGGCGTTGGTGGAGACGCGGTAGTTCATGATGTCGGAATCGGAATTGCTGGGCCCGATCGTGTAGTAGACGACGTGCACTTCGCCGTTCGGGCCCACCGCGGGCCGCGAACCCTGCACCGCGCCGTCATCGGTCCCGGCATTGATCTTGACGTCCGTCGACCAGCTGGCGCCGCCGTCGATCGAGCGCTTGAAGTCGATCTCGTCGAGGTTCCCGGGTCTGAACTCGGTGTAGGTCAGGTACAGATTGCCGTTGGACGAGTCGGCGACCATCCACGGCTTGTCGAGAAAGTAGGCGAAGTCGCTCTCGTCGCGCACGACCACCGGCGTGCCCCAGCTGAAGCTGTTGCCGCTGAAGGTGCCCTTTACGACCGCGATGCCGTTGCGTTGGAAGCTCGGGCTGCAGAGCCCCGCGTACCAGAATTCGCCGGTCTTCTCGTTCACGGTGACCAGCGGGTCGCTGGTCCAGATGAACGTAGGGTAGCCGGCCGGCTTGGGCAGGTTGCCGCCGTCCGTGAACGTCGCGCCGTTGTCGGTGGAATAGCCGTAGCCCTGCGTGTCGCCGGTGCCGTCGTTGAAGCCCTGACCGTCGTTCCAGGCGACGAGGATATTGCTGCCGGAGGCGGCGATGTCCTCTTCACACTGGCCGGCGCCGGCGCCGTCGCCGCTGCGGTCGTTGGCCATGACGTTCGGGAACGGTACGACGCCCTTCGCCGCGGCCGCTTCGGCCAGGCGCCGGTAGCGCTCGGCGGCGCTCGGGGCGACGTAGCCCGCTTCGCGCTCTGCGCTCGACAGTCGGCGCCCGGCGCCCGGATGCGCGGCCGGCGCCGCACGCGCCGCTTCGATGTCGGCGCGCACGGCGGCGCGACTCGAGTGCATGAGGCGATCACCCGCGAACGCGTCGAACGCGTCGCGCGCGGCCGCCTCCATCCTGGAGTGGCGCGCCGCGGCTTCGGTCATCCGCCGCTGCATCTTCTGGAGGAGCATGCGGCGCTGCGCGGCACGGATCCGTGGAATCGTCTCCGCCGGATCGGTCATCCTCACATCGGCGCGGGCGGGCACGGCGAAGCCCGCGGCCATGACGAGAGGGAGCAGCAGAGCGAGGACGCAGCGTCTCGCGTGGGGCATGGGATCCTCCATTCCCGGTGGTGATGGCCCAATCCCTGGGCAGCTTCCGTTGTGATGAACCTAGATGTCGGCCGGCGTGTAACCGGCGAGGGCGTGGCCCAGCGCCACGAGCACATGGGAAACCAGGCCCGGCCAGATCGATCCGCCGCTCCAGTCTCGCATCAGTCCCCACCAGAGGCCAAGCGGCAAAACGGTGCCGAACACGTAGAACAGCCAGTCGTCCAGGGGGAGGTCGGAGCCCGGCAGGAAGCGGAGCGCGCGCACCGCGGTGAATGCGAGCGCGGGCAACGCGATACGGGCCCAGCGCCGGAAGCGCCGGGTCAGCGAGCCCTGCAGGAAGCCGCGGAAAATCAGCTCCTCGGGGAGCGCCGAGCCGACGGTCGCGAACAGCAGGGCGAACACGGCGCGGTCGGAAGTCGGATGGACCGCGTCGGTGAGCAGCAGCCGGTACGGTTCGAAACCGACGAGCACGGCGGCGCCGATGCCCATCACGAAAGCCAGCCCCATGCGCGCGGGCGGCCCCCACGTGAGGCCGAAATCCGCGAACGGGTGGCCCTCGGCGATGATCATCACCCACGCGTAGAGCCCGAGCGTCACGAACATCACGTCGCCGAGCGCCAGCAGCCACGGGCTGCCGTGGTCACCCAGCAGCGCCGGGCTGACGATGCGTTCGAAGCACGCCGCGCACAACGCGTAGAACAGCGC
Source organism: Candidatus Eiseniibacteriota bacterium (assembly GCA_963744995.1). GTDB lineage: Bacteria > Eisenbacteria > RBG-16-71-46 > RBG-16-71-46 > RBG-16-71-46 > CAVUWA01. The sequence continues at coordinate 887,843 of CAVUWA010000010.1, read as the reverse complement.
GTAGAGCAGCGCGCGACGCGTGCCTTCCGGCGACGCGATCGGGCCGCGCGAGTGGCGGTGCGGGGTGAGCACCGCGAGCGCAGCCATCATGATGAGGAATCCCCCGACCAGCGCGCCGAGCTCGGGGCCGCCGCCGGGAGACGGGTGCAGCAGCGCGATCAGCCGCGCCACCTGAAGACCATGAGCACGAGCAGGCCGAGGTAGAGGAGGCTCTGCGCGACGTTGGCGATCCGCCAGCGCGTGAACCTGGAGCCCCACGCGGCGGGCGGTGCCGAGCCTGCGTCCGCTTCGCTCATCTGCCGCGCCATCCGCGCCAGCGACCCGGCGCCCGGCACGTTGACCGCGGCCATCAGAATCGTCGCGATCAGCCAGATGCCGTTCGCCCAGCGCAGCCAGAGGTCGGTCGCCATGCGGTAGCCGAGCATCGTCGCCAGCACGTTGCCGGCGATGCCGGCGACGAGCAACCCGCCGAGCCCGGCCAGGGTCGTCGACATGAACATGATCTGGAACAGCAGCGCGCGATCGCGCCAGCTCGCGGAGCGGCGCGCGGCGCCGGCGTTCCACTCGATGACGACCAGCGCGCCGACGTACGTGAACGCGAAGAACAGATGGAAGAAGCGCAGAACGTGTATCAGGTCGAATGGCATGAAAGCTCCGGCGGGGGATGGGGCTTTCCAGGGTGCTCCGAGCACGCGGATCGTGGCGTCGTTCGGTCGCTCGTCGCTGCGGACAGTCCCGGCGGCCCTTCGCGCCGAGGGGAGGGCGACGAAGGTAGGCAGTCTAACTTCGTGAGGTGCGGGCGTCCACGCGTTATATTGCGGGACTGCCGGGAGTCAAGCGCCTTCCGGTTCTGGTTCGCCTACACGGGGAGTCCCTGATGAAGCCTATATCGGAAGTCGCACGCGATCTTGGAATCGACACCGCCCACTTCGAACCCTATGGCCATGACAAGGCCAAGATCGCCCTCGCCGCGATGCGCGAACCGCGCGGACGGCTGGTGCTGGTCTCGGCGATCACGCCCACGCCGGCCGGCGAGGGCAAGACCACCACGTCGATCGGCCTCGCCCAGGGCACGGCCCTGAACGGGAAGCGCACCGCGGTCGCGCTGCGCGAGCCGTCGCTCGGCCCCTACCTCGGCATGAAGGGCGGCGGCAGCGGCGGCGGCAAGAGCCGCGTCGTGCCCTCCGACGACATCAACATGCATTTCAACGGCGACATTCACGCCGTCGGCACCGCGCACAACCTGCTCGCCGCGATCGTCGACAACCACATCCAGCACGGCAACGCACTGGGCCTCGATCCGCGCCGCGTGGTGTGGAAGCGCGTCATGGACATGAACGACCGCGCGCTCCGGCACATGGTGACGGGACTCGGGGGCACCGCGCAGGGCGTGCCGCGCGAGGCGGGCTTCGACATCACCGCCGCGAGCGAGGTCATGGCGATCCTGTGTCTCGCCGAGAACGTGGCCGATCTCAAGACCAGGCTGGGCCGCATCGTGGTCGGCTGGCGCAAGGACGGCAGCTTCGTGACCGCGGCCGATCTCAAGGCCGTCGGCGCGATGGCCGCACTGCTGCGCGATGCGATCAAGCCGAACCTGGTGCAGACGCTCGAGGGCGTGCCCGCATTCGTGCACGGCGGCCCGTTCGCCAACATCGCGCACGGCACCAACTCGATCAACGCCACGCGCATGGCACTCGGCTACGCCGACATCGTCTTCACCGAGGCCGGCTTCGCGTTCGATCTGGGCGCGGAAAAGTTCTTCGACATCAACTGTCGCTACGGGAAGCTCCAACCGAGCGCGACGGTGCTGGTCGCGACGCTGCGCGCGCTCAAGATGCACGGCGGCGTGCCGCTCGCCGAGGTCGGCAAGCCCGACTGCGCCGCCGTCGAACGCGGCCTCGCGAACCTCGATGCGCATCTCGACACGATCCGGCGCTTCGAGCAGACGTGCGTGGTCGCGATCAATCACTTCCCCACCGACACCGCCGAGGAGATCGCGCTGGTGAAGAAGCACGCCGGGTCACGTGGCCTCCAGGCGGAGGTGGCGAAGACGTTCGCCGAGGGCGGCCCCGGCTGCCGCGCGCTGGCCGAGGTCGTATGGGACGCGGCGCAGCAGGCGAAGCCCGGCTTCAAGCCGATCTACGAGTGGGACCAGCCGATCGAGCAGAAGATCGAGCTGATCTCGAAGCACGTGTACGGCGCGGGCAGCGTGGAGTACCAGCCGAAGGCGCTGAAGGACATCAAGCAGTTCCAGAAGCACGGCCACGACAAGCTGCCGGTGTGCATGGCGAAGACCCAGTACTCGCTCACCGACAATCCGAAAGTGCTCGGCCGGCCGAGGGACTTCGCCATCACCGTGCGCGAGATCGAGCTGGCGGCGGGCGCCGGCTTCATCGTTCCGATCACCGGCGAGATGCTGCGCATGCCGGGTCTGCCGAAGGTGCCGCTCGCCGAGCGGTTCGATCTGAGCGAGCAGGGCGAGATCGTGTTCTCGGAGTAGCGGTCCGGCGGCGGCGTTCCGTGGGGGCGCCGCCGCGCGGTCGCGGTCGCCTTCCTGTTCCCCTGCCGGATTCCGGACGAGCTCAGGCGGGTGCCGGCCGCCGCGCCCTGCGGTCGCTCCACGCGGCCATCCACACGCCGCCCATCACCAGCAGCGCGCCCAGCAGCAGCGTCGCGCCGACTTTTTCGTGGCGCACCAGGGCGCCCAGGGTCACCGCGATCACCGGGTTCACCACCGTGATGAACGAGATGTTGGTCGGGTCCCAGTGGTTGACGAGCCACGCGAGCAGCGTGAACGCGACCACCGAACCGAGCACGGCGAGGTAGAGCACCGGCACGATCTGGGCGAACGTGGAGGGGAGGGGATGTGCCTCGCCGGCGACGAAGCTGATCGCCAGGCACATGAACCCGCCCGTGAGCGACGCCACGCCGTTCACCGGGATCGGCGCCTGGCGCGGACCGAGCTTCAGAACCACCGTCGCGAACCCCGCCACGGTCGCACCCGCGAGCACGCCGATCATGTGCAACGGCTCGGTCTCGCCCGCAAGCTGGCGCCAGAAGATCACCGCGACGCCGATGAACGCGACCGCGCCGCCCGCGAGCTTCATGCCCTGCAGTCTTTCGATTCCCACGGCGGCCGCCATCAACGGCGTGGTCAGCGGCAGCGTCGCGAACAGCACGGCGGTGACTCCGCTCGGCACCGACGTCTCGCCCCAGTAGAGCAGCGGGAAGTTGATCCCGTAGGTGAGCGCGCCGTAGGCGACCGCGTACCGCAGCCCGCGCCCGGAAGGCAGCGGCTGCTTCCGGAATGCAGCGAGTGCGAGCAGGATCGCCGCCGCGAGGAACAGCCGCCACATCGCGCCCCATACCGGCGGCAGCGCATCGTTCCCGATCGCGATGAACAGGAACGTGCTGCCCCAGATCAGCGCGCAGGTGAAGAACGCGGACCAGCCGGCGAGCGGACGGGTAGCGGACATGCGCGGCAGGATAGCCGCGCATCCGCGACAAAGCGAGAACGCGGCAACCGCTCCGGGCCGGCGCAGGCCTCAGAGCGCGGAGTCGCGAACGGCGCCGGCCGGGGCATGCAGCGAGTCGGCCGCCGTCGTGTCGGGCACGGTCGAATCCGCGGCCGCGGAATCCGCCACGCCCGGCTCGAAGCGCGGGTCGTCCACGACGGCGATGTCCGGCAGCATCAGGTCGCGCGCGGGCCCCAGCAACGCGATGCGCAGCGAGTCCGCGGGCGGCAGGGCCGAGGGCGCCAGCCAGCCCTTGTCGATCATCCGCCGGCCGATGAAGTGCATCTGCGCCCGGGTGCCGGCGCGCAGCGTGCCGTCCCTCTCGAGGCGCCACTTCCACTTGCTCGGCGCGGGCACGACCGTGGCGAGGAACAGCGCCTCGTCGGGCGTGACCTGCGAAGCGTCGTGGCCGAAATAGAACCGCGTGGCCTCGTCGGCGCCGTGCACGTCGGGGCCCCACTCGATGATGTTGAGATAGATCTCGAGCAGCCGCGCCTTGGTCACCGGCGTCAGGTGCTCGATGATCCACGCCAGCGCGACCTCCTGCCACTTGCGCGAGATCGTGCGCTCGTGGCCGAGATAGAGATTGCGGACGAGCTGCATGGTGATGGTGCCGGCGCCGCGGCGAAACCGCCCGGCACGCGCGTTCTCGGCGATCGACTGGCGCACCGCGTCCATGTTGAAGCCGCCGTGGCGGAAGAACGCGCCGTCTTCGTTCGTGACCACCGCGTGCACGAGGTTCGAATCGATTTCGGCGAGCGGACGGAAATGCGGATTGCGCTCCGACAGGTCACGCTCGACCGTGTGGTTCGGCAGGTGGATGCGGGCGACGAACGGCTGCTCGAGCGCCGGCAGGTCGAGCGCACCGCTCCCCGCGAGCCGCATGCCGTGCGGGATCACGTCGGCGTCGAAGGTCACGCTGTCGGGCTCCGCGAGATCGAGGTCGAACGACAGTCGCTGATCCCATGCGCCGGCGATGTCGAGCTCCAGCAGCGGGCCGAGCACGGGGCGCGGCACGCTGCGGCGCCAGCGCGCGGCGGTCAGGCTGTCGGCTTCCAATTTCAGGTGGATGCGAGGGCCGCGTCGCTCGAGGCCGCCGGCGATGCGCACCGGGATGTCGCCGAACCGGACGATCGTGGAGTCGATCGCGACCGCACCCTGCCGGCGCCGCTGGTGAAACGTGCCGTCGAGCGTCACGGTGAGCGCCTCGACCGTGCCGCGGGCGGGGTCGGGCACGCCGAAACGGGCATGCCCCGTCACGCGGTCGTGGTGGTCGTAGGTCATGTCGAGGTCGAACGGCACCTCGCGCGGCAGCCGGGCGAATCCCTCGGCTTCGAGCACGCTGCGCGTCCCGCGCGTCCCGCGCGAGCGGTGCGCGAGGCGCAGGTGGTCGAGGTGCAGCGTGCGGGCGCCCTCGCGATCGTCCATGGCCAGCGTGACGTCGGCGAGATCGGTCTCGGGGAGTTCGCGCGCGGGCACCAGCAGCAACCGCACCAGCGCATCCGCTGCGGCGCGCACGCCGGGATCGGCGGGACGCGGCTCGTGCGCCGCCGGGGGCTCGGGCGCCGCCAGCGCCTCGAGGGAGTCCTCCTCCGCGGCGGCGGCGCCGCCGGCCTGCACCGTCGCGTGGGCGATCCGCACGAGGCCGGGGCGGACGCGCAGGAGCAGCAGCGGCCGCAGCCGCAGGGTGACCTCGAGCGAGTCGACGGCGAACACCGTGTCACCGCCGCCGCGGGTGAGCCGCAGGTCGTGGACGGCGAGGCGCGGGAAGCGCAGCGCGAGGTGCGACCAGGTGGCGGTGTAGCCGCGCCGCGCGGCGGCCGCGTGCAGGCGGTTCTCGACGATACGGGTGAGCATGGGCGGCAGCGCGAAAACCAGAGCCAGCAGCAGGAGTGCCGCGGCGAAGAAGAGTCCGCTCCGCAGGTTCGAACGGGCCATGACGCTGCGGCGGCGGGGGTGGGGACCGCGCGTCAGCGCGGCTCGCGCCTGCCGGCCCGTGCGGCGGTCACGTCATCGGGGCCGGTCACCGTTTTGCCTCGGTGTCCGTCCGCGCACCGAGCGCCGCCCGCACCGGGTCGGCGAGCACGGCGTTGGTAGCGAGCCCGCTGCCGCCCAGGATGCCCGGCTCGCCCTTCACGTCGGTGAAGCGGCCGCCGGCTTCTTCGACGATCACTTCGACCGCCGCGGCGTCCCACGGGTCGAGCTTCGGATCGTACATCACCTCGGCGCGGCCGCTCGCGACCAGCAGGTAGCCGTAGCAGTCGCCCCAGGTGCGCACGAGCGCGGCACGGTCGGCGAGCGAGCGCCAGCGTTCGCGCGGAATCGCGTCGTCGCCGGAGCGCGCGTTGGTCGTGAGCAGCAGCGCGTCCTCGATCCGCGCGACCTCGCTGACGTGGCAGCGGACGCCGTTGGCATGCGCACCGAGGCCGCGTCCCGCGGCGATGATCTCGCCGAGCGCCGGGTAGCGCACCGCACCGGCGAGCACCACGCCGTTTTCGACCACCGCGGCCATCGAGCCCCACAGCGGCACGCCGCGCATGAAGGTCTTGGTGCCGTCGATCGGATCGATGTACCAGCTGCGACCCGTCGCGGACGGCGCGCCGCCGTATTCCTCGCCGACGATCGCGTCGCCCGGGAAGTGGGATTCGATCCAGCGGCGCGCGGCGCCCTCGGCGTCGAGGTCGGCATCGGTCACCGGCGTGCCGTCCTCCTTCGCGCGCGCGGCGATGCCGATCCGGTAGCGGCGCAGCGCCGTCGTGCCCATGCGGGTTGCGACGTCGGCCGCAGCCTGCACCAGAGCGCTCGTCGAAACGTTCATGTCAGACCGCCGTCTTCTGGCCGGCCTGCCACTCGCCGTAGAGCCCTTCAGCTTCGCGCACGAACGACGTGTGCCGCGGCACCCAGCCCAGGTCACGCCGCGCGGCGGCGGCGCTGAACTGCTGGTCGGTGAGCAGCGCCTCGCCGTAGTCGCCGAGCCGTTCGAGCACGGCTTCGCGGCTCGAGCCGCGGGCGGTCGCGCCGGTCACGCGCGCCACGGCTTCGGCGAGGTCGCGCACGCGCGGATGCGATTCGTCGTCCAGGTAGAAGCGACTGCCGGGACCGGCATGCTCGAGCGCGAGCACGTACGCGTCCGCCAGGTCGTCGCGATGGACCACGGACCAGTGCTGCGTGCCGTCGCCGGGCCAGGTGACGGTGTGCGCGTCGCGCGCCTCGCGCCACCACTTCCCCAGGATACCGCGTGATTCGCCGTAGACGATGCCGGGCCGGAGGATGACGGTCTCGAGGCCGTTCTCGATGTAGTCGAGCGCGACTTCCTCGTGCGCGGCCCGCCATCTGGAAACCGCGAGCGGCTCGAGCGGCGCGCTCTCGTCGAGCACCCTGCCGCCGGTGTCGCCCTGAACCCAGATGCCGCTCGTGTAGAGCAGGCGCCGCACGCGCCCGTCGATCATGGCTGCGCGCACCGCTTCGAGCAGACGCTGATCCTGCTCCGCCTGGGCATCGGGGTCGGCGGCCGCATGCACGACCGCATCCGCATTCTGCAGGCGGCCCATCCAGTCGTCGGGCTTCGCGAGATCGCCGACCAGGGGTGCCATGCCGAGCGACTCGATCCACGCGGCGCGTTCTTCGCGGCGCGTGAGGCCGATGACTTCGTGGCCGGCACGGACGAGCCGCGCCCCGATGGCGCTGCCGAGATATCCGCTGGCTCCGGTCAGGAAGACGCGCTGGCTCATGAACAGCTCCCGTCGGTGGACGAAATGGGAAGAGCAGGCCCTGCGACCCACGCAAGATATCAATTCCTGTGATGAAGCAAAGCAGGGGGCGATGCGTCGCGCCACGGGCTTGCCAATTCCTGAACGGCGCTCGCTCGGTTCGAGCCTGCGCCGCCGGCACCCGGCGCGACGGCACTCGGCGGGCACGGCCGGCTGCGGGGCCACGCGAAGCCCGGGAGCCGTGGAAAGGCGGAATTCATGCGCGCGGCCGGTGCGCACCGGCGGTCCGCGCGGCTGACGCGGTGTCAGGCGGCGGGCTCCGGGCACCGATTCGCGAACGACGGTTCGGAGCCGGCGGGAGTTTGATGGGATCGAACGGAAACGGCGCCGGCGGGGGCCGAATTGCGGGCCGCCGGCGTCCGCGTGCTACGCGCCGCGATAGGTGCAGCGCGCCGTGCAGGTCTCGTGCACGGTGATCGCCTTGAGGCCTGGCAGCGTCGGCGCGAGCCGCTTCCACAGCCAGACGGCGAGCATCTCGGAGGTCGGGTTCTCGAGGCCGGGGACGTCGTTGAGCGGGCGGTGGTCGAGCTCGTCCCTGAGCAGCGGCTCGACCACGCGGGTGATCTCCGCGTAGTCGACGAGCCATCCGGTCGCCGGGTCGACTTCGCCCGCGACTTCGACGTCGACCCGGAACGAGTGACCGTGCATGCGCGCGCACTTGTGATCGGGCGGCACCATGGGCAGCCGGTGCGCCGCTTCGAAACCGAAGGTCTTGACGAGCTCGACTCTCATCGTGCGGAACGTCCGGGCGATACGTAGCGGGTCGGATCCGGGATGCCGGCTCCGGTGAAGCCCTTCCGGCGCAACTGGCACGCGTCGCAGCGACCGCATGCAGCGCCGCCCGGCGCCGGATCGTAGCACGAGTGGGTCAGCGCGTAGTCCACACCGAGCGACGCACCGAGCCGCACGACGCCGGCCTTGTCGAGCGCCATCAGCGGCGTGTGGATCTCGAATGAGGCGCCTTCGATGCCCGCGCGGGTGGCGAGCGCGGCCAGCTGCTCGAACGCACGCACGAACTCGGGACGGCAGTCGGGATACCCCGAGTAGTCGAGCGCGTTCATCCCGGCCACGATGTCGGTCGCGCCGAGCACCTCGGCGAGCCCGAGCGCGAGTGACAGGAACAGCGCGTTGCGTGCCGGCACGTACGTCACCGGGACGCCGGCGCCGATCTCGGCCGCGTCGCGGCCCTTCGGCACGGCGATATCGGCGGTGAGCGCCGAGCCGCCGATCGCGGTGAGATCCACCTTCACCTCGCGATGGTCGGTGACGTCGAGCGCGCCGGCCACGCGCCGCGCGGCGTCCAGCTCGACGCGGTGCCGCTGGCCGTAGTCGATCGCGAGTGTCGTGCAGAGAAAGCCCCGTGCCCGCGCCCACGCGAGGCACGTGGTCGAATCGAGCCCGCCCGAGAGCAGGACGACGGCACGACGCTCAGACGCCACGCTTCGCCCCCCACATCCAGACGTGCAGCCGCGGCGAGAGCCGGAGTCGCTCGCGGCGGCAGACACCGGCGAGTCGCAACGCACCCTCACGCACCCGGGCGTCGGTCAGCCCTTCGGGCATCAGCATCACGCGCGCCCGCGGCAGGCGATGGGCGTCGATCAGACGCAGGGCCTCGCCGAGATCCGCGTCGTCACCCACGACGATCTTGAACGTCGCGCGCGGCTCGGCGATCCACGCGGGCGCGTGCGCCCACGTCGCTTCCCAGCGTGGCGTGGCAGAGGGCAGTTTGGGCGATACGTTGTAGTGGAGCGTGTCGCGCGCGAGCGGCGGCGCCTGAATGCCGCTCGTTTCGACTTCGACGCGGGGCCAGCCGGAGGCGGCACGCTCGAGCAGGCGGACGATCCCGGGGTGTACGAGCGGCTCGCCGCCGGTCACGACCAGCAGCGGCGCGGCGCCCGCGGCGCGGGCGCGCTCGAGCACCGCATCGAGTGCGAGCACGTCCCCGCCGTCCGCGGACCAGGTGTAGCGCGAGTCGCACCAGACGCAGCCCACGTCACAACCCTGCAGGCGTACGAAGACCGCGGGCGTACCGGCGCTCGGCCCCTCGCCCTGCAGGGAGTGGAAGATCTCGCTGATGCGGAATGCGTCGGACACGGAGGGATCCCGGGAGAACGCGCGCCGCGCGCCCGGCGTGCCGGGCGCGGGCACGGCGGTCAGGGCGCGGTGAACGTGCCGGCGGGGAAGTGCTGCACCGTTTCGACGTCGCGGGTGAACACGTTGCGGTCGTCGCGGCGATGCGCGGTCGGGAACCACAGCCCGTCGTGCTCCTCCCAGCCTTCCCAGGTGTAGTGCACCGGCGGAGGCTTGGTTCCCTGCAGCACCATGTCCCAGGCGATCACGCGGTGCGTCGCCCGGTCGACGTCCACCCAGTAGCGGTCGCCGGGCGTCAGGCCCACCTGCTCGAAATGCATCGTGATGCGGTCGCAGGGCCTGCCCTCGACCGTGACGGGGTCGTCCATCCCGAGGATCGCGCCGGGGTCGCGCATCTTGTAGGGCATCAGCATCCAGTAGGCGTCGTTCACCCAGGTCGCCTTGCCGAACTCGAGCAGCTTCTCGAGCGAATCACCCTCGACCGGGTTTCCGGCGACCCACGCGTGACCCTCGCCGGTGTCGATGTTGTCGATGATCACGTACGCGTTCCCGGCGCGGTCGGTGCCCTCGACGCGATGCCAGCCGGTATGTTTGTTCCAGGCGTGGCGGCGCGGCGTGCCGCGCACCGTGTCGTGAACCGTGGCGCCGAACGTCCAGCGCAGCCCGGGCAGCGCGTCCCACGCGGCCCGGCCACCGAGCGCCTGCATGACTTCATCCGCGATCGCCACGGCTTTCGGGTCGGACGCTTCGGCGCGCGCCGGCGTCGCGGGCCCCCGGGCCGCGCCGATCGCCAGCAGGGCGCAGAGCGCGAGGGTCCGCCTCAATGCTTTCTCCGGCGCTCGAGATCGAATTCCTTCGAGCAGTTGAAGCACTTCCAGTGATAGGTCTGCTGCCCGACCGGCCAGTTCACGTAGTCGTTGCGGCCGCAGCCCGGACAGGAGATCCGGACGCGCTCGGTGGCGCCGGTGGGCGCGCTCTGCTCGGTCATGGTGGGCGAACCGTGGAAAGGGAAATCGGGGCCGCGGTCGCCCGCGGCGGGAACGGCGCGAGTATAGCCGCGGGCCCGCGAGGGCGAAAGCGGCGTCAGGCGCCGGCGAGCATCTCCGCGAGGCGCCGCGTGAAGGCGGAACGCGGGAGCACCTGATCCGCACCGGCGGCGAGCGCCGCATCGCGCACGGCGGTATCCACGTGCGAGTGGAATCCGACGATGCGCATGCCGGGCGCAGCCGCACGCAGGGCGCGCACCGTGGCCGCGGCATCGGCGACCCCATGCAGGTCCACGATCGCCAGCGCGGCGCCGGTCTCGCTCGCGAGGACGCCGGCCTCGGCGGACGTGCTCTCCCGCACGCTCGCGCCGCTCGCCGCCGCGACCTCGCGGATGCGCGTGGCGAAGAACAGGTCCGGGACCACGGCGAGGATCGTGCGCGCCACGCTGCTCCTCCCCCAAAAAAGACCCGGCACCCGCGGCCAGGCCGGGGTGCCGGGTTGCGCTGCGTCGAAACGCCTAGCGGTACAGCGCCTTGATCGCGCCCCACGTGCTGTTGGCCGTCGGGGTCGCGGATGACGCATCGAACTTGCCGTCCGGGTGCGCCGAGTAGCCGGGCTGCACGTCGCAGATCGAGCCATCGGGAATCACCGGCGCACACCACACGCCCGTGAACAGCCCGTCGGTCTGGCCGGCGACGAGATTGAACTGCGTTCCGCCCGTGAAGCGATAGTCGCCGCGGAAGTTTCCGCTCACGCCACCACCGCCACCGAGGGTGACCGTCGTGTTGAAGTTGTTCAGGTCGCCCTGCAGGATCACCGTGCCGTCCACGAAGTTCAGAGGAACCGTCGCGTTCGGCGGATTCGCCGGCATCGGCGTGGTCGCCAGCGGCGCATTACGCGGGCTGCCCTTGATGATGTAGAAGTAGCCCTGATCGTAATTCGTGCTGTACACCGTGACCGTGCCCACCGGGATGATGCTGGTGCCCTGCGAGATCAGCCCGAAGAAGTAGAAGGTGTATTCCGTGGTCGGGTCCAACGGGTCATTCACGTTGAGCGGGGCGCAGAACAGATTCACGACACCCACCATCGTGAGCTGACTTCCTGCATTGGACGTCAGATAGGCGTAGTTGGTTTCGTAGGCGAACGCGTCAGCGTCCCAATCGATCAACGTGCCGGTGTCACACGGACCCGCGGCAAACGCAGGCACCGAGAACGCTAGCACGCTCATCAACCCCAGCAACGCCGCCAGCCCGATCTTCCGAGTAATCATGTGTTGGCCTCCTGGAGACGGTTGGTCGTCGTTGAGGTTTAGCGGTAGAGGGCTTTCACCGCGCCCCAGGTCTGATGTGACGTCGGGGTGACGTCGGGAATCCGGCATTCACCCTGGATCTGATTGTCGTAGCCGGTCGGGATCGTCGGATTCGGCTGTCCCGCCTGCGCGCCGAGAATCCAGCCGCCGCGCTGCGCCACCGGGATGTAGCTCAGGTAGTCGCCTTCGTCGAGCACCACGTTGGCGGACCAGTTGCCGGTGTTGGTGTTGAAGTCGTAGGTCAGGTTGAACTGATCGACGTTGCCCCCGAGACGCAGCAGACCCGAACCATCACCGTCGGTGAACGTCGATGGAGCGGTTGCGTTGCGGGGATTGGTGCCGTAGTCGGCGGGAACGCCGCCGTAACTCTGCAGCAGGTCGGAGTAATAGCGGACGCGGCCGCCGTTGGTGAAGCTGCAGTTCAGGAAGCCCGCGAAGAACGAGCGGGTCGTCACCTGCAGGCCGGTGAGGAAGATCGTGTACTCCTCGACCGAAGCATCGGTATACGGCGAGAGCAGCGGGCCGAAGCTCGTGATGAACCCGACCATCTCGTAGTAGTCGCCGGCCGCGAGATACACATTGGGCGTCGGATCCGCGCCACCGGCGGCGCCGGTTTCGTAGTCGAAGCCCGAAAAGCCCAGCAGAAACTCATCTGCAGCGTTTGCCGTCATCGGAATGACCAGCAACACGCCAAGAAGTAGCAAAGCCGTACGCTTCATCGGCCACCTCCTCAAGGGGACTTGATGCAGAGCTCGGTGGTGGTGCAACGGAGTGGCGGCATTCGAGGCCGCCGGAAGCGCGCTGAGTATCACCTTCCTTCCTTAGAGGACGCGCCGTGAAGGCGGATCTTCCTTTGACAAGAACACTTCGCAGGCCGTCGATTGGGGGGGGATCGCGGCGTCAAGGCATGCCGAAGTCATTCGGCGCAGGATACACTTCTTCGTCAGCACATGAAGTATAGAGCCTGCCCCCTCCATTTCAAGGTCCTTTTGCGTCCGCCACTCGACCTTGATGCCCTTCTTGTAATGGTTTAGTGGCGCTGACCGAAATGCGCGACGCGGCGGGCCGCCGACCCGGTCACGGCCACCACCAGGGCCGCCGCGGCCAGCGGGGGGAGCCAGATGAGTGAGCGCTCGATGGCGCCGCCGTGGATCCAGCCGAGCGCGGACCACGCCAGCCACCCGATCGCCTGAGCTAACAGCAGGCCGGTAGCGACGATACGGCCGGTGACCGTGAGCATGGCACGCGGATTCGTCCAGTCCGGATCGCCGAAGATCAGCCCGGTCAGGAGGCCCAGCGAAAGGGCCACGGCGAGCGCCGAGAGGCAGATCGCCACGGTTCCGACCCACTCCGCGGCCGGCAGCGGGACGGCCCAGGCGAGCGTGAGACCGGCGAGCAGGAAGATCGGGACCGCCAGGGTCGCGGTGGCCAGCCACTTGGCCCACACCCAGCGAAGGGGTGTGACGGGGGCCAGCCGGGCCCAGACCAGGGCCCGGCGTTCGAACGGCACCGAGCGCGCCGCGATCTCGTAGCCGAGCCCCACCGTCAGCGCGACCAGCATCGCGCGCACCATCAGCGCCGGCGTCGCGGTGACCAGCCGCGCGCTGAGCAACGGCAGCAGGGTCCACAGGACGGCGGCGGTGAGGATGTCGCCGAGCACGGTCCAGTCGCGCATGAACAGCCGAATGTCGCGCTCGATCACGGCGCGGGCGAGCCCGCGCGCGCCCGCGTGCATCGCCGCCGGCCGCACCCGGCGCCGCGGCCGGGCGCGCCGCCGGCCGACCGGTGCGGCCAGCGCGTCCTGCAGCGCACCGAAGGTCGCCTGGGCCACCAGCGCCGCCAGCACGAGCGACAGCGCACCGGTGAACGCGAGCCAGAGCGTCGCGAGGCATGCGCGTCCGACGTCACCGCCGGCCGCCGCGGCGAGCGCGAGCGCAATCGCATGGCCGGGCGAGACGAGCGCGAGCCACACCGGCACGCCACCGCCCGCGCGCAGGCCCGCCACCAGGCTTTCGCCGTGCTCCACCAGGCGCGGCAGGAGGAACGAGTTCCCGAACCAGAGCACCACGAGCGTCAGGGTGGAGAGGAGGCCGAGCGCCGAACGGGCGGCGCGCGCGGGCACGACGGTGAGCAGCAGCATGCCGAGCGCCGTGCCGACGCCCATCGGCACGGCCCACAGCGCGGCCAGCCAGACCGGCCACAGCGCGTACGCCCAGAGCGGCGTCGGGTAGCGCGCCACCCAGCTCGCCAGCGCCGGTACGGCCAGCACGACCAGCAGCGCCGCGGTCCGCGGCAGCGAGTCGAGCATCTTCACGCCGAACACCACGCGCGCGGGCAGCGGCGCGCGCCGGAACCAGTCCAGGTCGGGGTCGAGCAGCATCGACGCCACCGCGTGGTGCACGTCGAACACCAGCATGCCGGTGAGCGCGGCGGAGAGCACGAGGGCCAGAACCGGCGCGGCCGCGGCGGCGCGCGCGCCGCCTTCCGCGAGCGCACCGAACAGCGCCGACAGGCCGTAGGCGAAGATCGTCGCGAGCAGCAGCACCAGGGTGACCGCCACGGCCGGGTGGCCGCGCCGCGCCCGGGCGCTGCGCACGCCGCCCGGCGCCCGCCAGCCGTTGCGAATCATGCGCAGCCGCGAGCGCAGCAGGCCGGCGAGATTCATGCCGGCGGGCGCGCGTCGCGGGTCATCTCGAGGAACAGCTCTTCGAGCGTGGCGCCCTCGCGCTGCCCGCGCAGTTCGGCGAGGCTGCCCTCGGCCACCTTGCGGCCGCGGTCGAGGATCACGACGCGATCGCACAGCCGTTCGGCGACCTCGAGCAGGTGCGTCGACACCAGCACGCCGCCGCCGCCGTCCGCGTGCTCGCGCAGCAGATCCTTGAGCGTGCGCGAGGCGCGCGGGTCGAGCCCCGACAGCGGCTCGTCGAGCATCACCAGCCGCGGGGCATGCAGCAGTGCGGCGGCGATCGAGACCTTCTGCCGGGTGCCGAGCGAGTGCGTTTCGATCAGGTCTTCCAGCGCGTCGCCGAGATCGAGCCGCTCGAGCAGCCGTGCGGCGCGCGCCGCGGCCTCGGCCGCCGGCAGATCGTAGAGTGCGGCGACGAAGTCGAGGAACTCGCGCGCCGTGAGCTTGTCGTACAGAAAGGCGCGATCGGGCACCAGCCCCATGCGCGCCCGCGCCGCACGGGGACGGGTCGCCATCGGGATGCCGTCGATGCGGACTTCGCCGGCGTCAGGGTGCAGCAGGCCCGAGCACACCCGCAGCGTCGTCGTCTTGCCGGCGCCGTTGGGGCCGAGAAAGCCGAGGATCTCGCCGGTGCGGACCTCGAGCGAGAGGCCATCCACCGCGACGACGTCGCCGAAGCGGCGCGTGAGGGAGAGGATCTCGAGCGGTGGAGGCGTCATGGCCGCGGCAGTCTCGCCCGGACCGTTCGCGCTCCGCAAGCGCGTGCGGCGCGTGGCGCCCGCATCCGCATCCGCTTCCGCAGCGGCTGCGGAAATCCGCAGACGCGCCCGGGCCGGGCGGTCCGCACCGCACGGCCGGTCACCCGCACAACTCGTTGCGGCGCAGAAGGGCGGCGGCGGAACGCAGGCGCATGGCCGGTTCGGCACGCGGGTTGCGTTGTCGATCCGGCGTCCGGAAGGTCGATCGGGTCCTCGAATCCGGGGCCGCTTTCGTACAACGGGGGCTGTGCCGAAAGGCCAGCAGGCAGGGAAGTGGCCACGGACTCGAGGATCCGATCGGGGCAAGCGGCTCGATCCGCCGGAGACCAGGGTGGCGGCGGAAGAAGCCGGCCGGCCGGGCAACATTCGATGCGGCACACCTCGCGCATCGACACCCCTGTGGGGACGGAGCGAACGCATGGGCCGCTCCGTCCCCGCGCTTTTTTCACTCGGCGAGCGCGCTCCAGGCCGCTTCGAGCGCGGCTTCGTAGCCGGCCGGCAGCTTCGCGAAGCGCCGCCGCGCCGCCTCGAGCGAATCGCAGCCCGCCAGCGCCTCGGCCGCCTTGCGAACCCGGCTGCGCACCCGCCCGCGCAGTTCGTCCTCGCGCGCGATGACCTCGGTCGCCCGCTCCACGTCGCCGCCCGACTCCGCGAGCGCACGCAGCATTTCGCCGGCCAGGTAGTAGGAGAGCGCGGAGCGTTCGGCGACCGGCACGCGCTGGCCGGCGCGCTTCTGCCGCTGCAGCAGGCGGGCGAGCTCGACCAGATTGAAGCGCGTCTGCCGCGCCTGCTCCAGCACCCATGCGCCGAGCTGTTCTCGCGCCGGCGCCGCCCCTGCGCTCCACGGCGCCTCGCGACCGACGTACTGACGCTTCCAGACGTGAGCGAGGTCCCTCGTGCCGATCTCGCCGGTGGCGCGGGCATGGACGACGAGCGCCGTGCACAGGTTGACGAGCTCGCGGATGTTTCCCGGCCAGTCGTACTGCTCGAGCGCGGCCACCACGTCGGGCTCGATCCGCCAGCGCCGGACGCCGAGCTCGGCGCCCTGGATCGTGAGGAAGTGGGCGAGCAGGCGCCCGACGTCCTCGGGTCGCTCGCGCAACGACGGCAGGTGCACGGCGAATACGTTGAGCCGGTAGTAGAGATCCTGGCGGAAGCGCCGCGCCTGCACTTCCGCGGCGAGGTCGCGATTGGTGGCCGCGACCACGCGCACGTCGACGTCCACGACCCGCTCGTCGCCGACGCGGCGGAAGTGGCCTTCCTGGAGCACGCGCAGCAGGCGGGTCTGCAACTGCAGCGGCATCTCGCCGATCTCGTCGAGGAACAGCGTGCCGCGGTGTGCGAGCTCGAACGCACCGCGCCGGTCGCGCTGCGCGCCGGTGAACGCGCCGCGCACGTGGCCGAACAGCTCGCTCTCGATCAACTCGGCCGGAATCGAGCCGCAATCCACGACTTCCAGGGGAGCCGACGCACGCTCCGACATCAGATGCACGGCGCGCGCCGCGAGCTCCTTGCCCACGCCGGATTCGCCGGTGAGCAGGATCGGAAAGCGCGTCGGCGCGACCGCGGCGAGATCCCGGCAGGCCTCTAGCAGCGGACGGCTCTCGCCGACCATGTCGCGCAGCACCGGGAACGTCTCGCGCAGCTCGGCGAGGGAACGGGCGTCGCGCCCGGGGCGGGGGCCCGCATCGCGATCGTCGCCTGCGGCGGACTCCCCTGCGGCGAACGGCGCCAGCGCCTGGCCCGCGAGCCCGGCCAGCGTCTCGAGCATCGCGGTGTCGGTCGCAGCGGTTTCGTCGGGGATCAGCGGCGGCCCGAACAGCAACAGCCCGATGAGGCCCGTGGGCCCCGTGATCCCCGCGGCGAGCGCCGCGTCGTGCTCGACCAGCCGTGCACGCAGGTCGCCGAGCGCGCGCGCGGCGGCGGCGCCGGCGAGCGGGAACACCGTTCGCGCCGCGATCCACTGGCGTGCCGCAGCGGGAATCGCCATCGTCCCGGCGGCGGGTGGCTCGGCGAGCCCGGCCGTGGCGAGACGACGGAACCGGCCGCCGTCGAGGACGAACATCGCCCCCGAGCGGACGCCGAGCGCGCCGAGGCCCGAGTACACGGCGCGCCACGCGAGCTGGCGGGCGTCGCGGGCGCCGAGCAGGCTGCGCGCGATCTCGAAGCGCACCGTGGTGGCGGCAAGGTCGGCGGGACCGGCCCCCGCGCGCGCCGCCGCGGCGCCGGCACGCGGCCGCGCCGCCAGCTCGCCGCCGCAGCCCGGGCACGTGAAGCGCAGGTCCACCGCGCAGTCCGCGCAGAACGTGTCCTCTTCGGCGCAGATGTATGCCGTTCCCGCGGCGTCCAGGGCGACGCCGCAGCGCGCGCAGGTCCCGCGCATCTCCAGCGCCATCAGGCCGGCCCGAGCGCCTGCGCGAGCCGCGGCAGGCTCACGTCGTAGCGGTAGGTGATGTTCATGTGGCCGTCGTCGAACTCCTCGTGGACGTGCGTGATGCCGCGCCGTTCGAGTTCGCGCACGAAGCAGCGCGCGCCGTGGTGGAGATGGAACTCGTCGCGCGAGCCGCAGTCGATGTAGAGCAGCTCGAGCGAGCGCAGTGCGTCCGCGTGCGCATCGAGCATGACGAGCGGATCGAACTTCATCCAGCGCGCCCAGACGTCTTCGCGGATCTCGCCCGTGGCGAGGTCGCACGGCAGGTCGATGCCGAACGGCGTCGTGTCGGGGTTCGGCGAATACGAGGCGGCCATGCCGAGGATGTTGAGGGTGAGGAAGTCCTCGTGCTTCCGGTGCGCCCTGGCGAGGAACTCGCGGAACCACGCCTCGAGGCCGCCCGCGCGCTGCACGTGTGTCATGAATGCGGGGATGTCGCCACGGTAGCAGTACTCGAACTTGACGTCGCCGCTGTGGCAGGCCACCGCGCCGAACACATCGGCGTGCTTCATGCCCAGGGTCAGCGCGCCGTAGCCGCCGGACGACTTGCCGGCGACGCCGCGGTGCTCGCGCGCGGCCAGGGTGCGGAAGGTGCGGTCCGCCCACGGCACCAGCTCGTCGATCACATGGTCCTCATAGCGGCCCGTCGCGGACGAGTTCACGTACTGCGAACCGCCGAAGCGGGTGAAGCAGTCGGGCATCACGAGGATCATCTCGCCCGCGCCGCGGGCGATCAGCGCGTTCATCCGCTCGTCGATCGGCGGCTTCCACGGGTCGTCGTTGAGCAGCATGCGGCCGCGGCCGAGGAAGCCGCTCAGCAGGAACGTGACGGGGTAGCGCCGTTCGGGCGAAGCGTCGTAGGAGGGCGGCAGGTACACGGGCACGGTGCGCACGTGCGGGTCGCCCGGCGCGTTCCCTGCGAGCACGCGGCTCTCGAATCGCTCCAGCACGATCCGGCCCCGCGCGGGTTCCATCGGCATGCGGCTCCTCCTGTGAGGTACGGGCCCCGGGCGCGTCCGGCTTCCGCGTCCCCGGCGCGCGGGTTCGCCCCGGCGGGCCCCCGGGGCCTCCGGGGCGGCCGCCGGGCACGCGGAATCTAGCACGCCTCCCATCTCCGGGGGCCGCGCGGACAACGTTCGGCCCGGCAGCGCCTTGGCGGGTCGGCAGGGCCCGGGGCGGGGGCCGGCCCCGCGCCCGCCCGGGCGGGCGGGCCGCGACCCCCGGCGGGTGCGCAAATCCTGCAAGTCCGCGCGGCGGGTGGCCGATAACCGTTGCAGACCATTCACATGCTTCGGCCCCTCTCCCACATGAATCGGATGGCACGGAACGCCATGAGCTCATTCGCAGTCGAGCACCTCAACCGACGCAGCTGGCTGCTCTGGGGCGTCACGGTCGCGGTGGTGCTCGCGCTCACCGCCGCCATCGCCCTGATCTACCTGCCGCTGCTGCAGGCCGAAGGCATGATCGGCGAGGAGCTCGAGGCGAGCTACGTCACGCTGATCTCGCTCACCGGGCTGGTACTCATCTTCTGCCTCTATACGGCCATCAAGCAGCGCGAGATCGCCTCCATGCGCCGCGCGCTCGAGGCGAAGGAGCAGGAGAAGGAGGCCGTGCGCTCGCGCCTCTCCGAACTCTCGGCGCTGTTCCAGGTGACGACCGCACTCAATCTGCAGCTGCGCCTCGACGTGATCCTGGAGATCATCGTGCGGCGCGTGGTGTCGGCCCTGAAGGCGCAGCAGGCGTCGATCATGCTCTACGAAGCGGAGACCGGCGTGCTGGAAACGCGCGCCTCGTACGGTCTCGAGTCGGAGTTCGCGCGCCACGGGAAGAAGAAGCTCGGCGAGGGCATCGCCGGATGGGTGGCGCAACAGAACCAGCCGCTGCTGCTCGCCGAACGCCCGCCCGGCGATCTCGGCCAGCACTACAAGCGGGAACGCAACATCACTTCGGCGCTCTCGCTGCCGCTGCGCGTGGGCGAGCGCTGCATCGGCGTGCTGAACGTGAACCGCATCAACTTTCCGGTGAGCTTCGAGGACCACCACCGCGAACTGCTGATGATGTTCGCCGAGCACGTCGGCGCCGCCGTCGACCGCGCCCAGGCGCTGGAGAAGCTGGGCTCGCGCACGCGGGAACTGGAGGAGGACAACCAGCGCCTGAACGACATGAACCGCCTGAAGGACGTGTTCCTGTCCACCGCGACGCACGAGCTCAAGACGCCGCTCACGTCGGTGATCGCCTATTCCGAGCTGCTCTCCGACGAGCGGCTCTCGATCGACGAGAAGCAGCGCTCCGAATTCGTCGTACGCCTGCGGGGTGAGGCGCACCGGCTGCTCGGGCTGATCGACGACATCCTCGACCTGTCGCGCATCGAGAGCGGCAAGCTCCCGCTGCACCGCCGGTTCGTGGGGCTCGCGGCACTGGCGCGCGACGCGGTGCACACGACCAGGCCGCTGGCCCAGAAGTACGGGATCGAGATCGAGGCCGAACTGTCCGAGGACCTGCCGCTGATGCCGCTCGACGAGGTCAAGATGCGGCAGGTCGTCGTCAATCTGCTGGTGAACGCGGTGAAGTTCAGCCCGCGCCGCGGGGTCGTGACCCTGCGGGTGCGCCAGGACGGCGACGACGCCCTGCTCGAGGTCGTCGACCGCGGGTCGGGGATCCAGCCCGAGGAGGCGACGTACATCTTCGAGATGTTCGGCCAGGGCGCGAACGCGATCGACCAGTCCAGGGGCGGTCTCGGCATCGGCCTGCACCTGGTGAAGCGGCTGTCGGAGCTGCACGGCGGCCACGTCGGTGTGAACAGCCGCCCCGGCAAGGGCAGCACCTTCTGGGTGCGGCTGCCTCTGTCGATCGCGGAGATTCCCGAATCGCCGGCGCGCGAGGGCGAAGCGGCCTGAGCGGCGCGCGCCCCGGTCGTGGCGCCGGGGCCCGGCCCCCCGCGCCCGGACCTGCGCGCGTGAAGCCCGCCCGCGGTCCTCGCGCCGCCCGCGCGCCGCGACCACCCTCCCGGGCCATCCCCCGCCGCCATCCGTGCGCCGCCGCACCCTGAGCCGCCGCTCCCGCCCGGGGCCCGACCCGCCCGGGATCCCCTTTCCGGCGCCCGCGGCGCTATGCCATACTGCCGCTCGCCGCCAGGGCTCCCGCTTGAATCCGATGAGATTCAATGGCTTAAGGGATCGTCCGGCACGGAAAGGGGCAGTCGCGAGTGCGTCCGTCGACAGGGCCGACACACAATCCGGATCGCTCCGTACATGAAGGTGTGCGGGATTCCGGGGCGTCCGTGGGCGCGGCAGGCGGCGCGCAGCATGCCGCGCGTCGCGGCGGCGAGCCGCTCGAGCCGCGGATCCTGGAAGGCGTCCGCGAGCGGGACCCCGCGGCGCTGGCGGCGTTCTTCGAGCGTTACTTCGATCAGGTGTTCGGTCTCTCGTTCCGCCTGCTGGGGGAGCGGAGCGCGGCGGAGGATCTGACCCAGGACGTGTTCCTCAAGATCCACCGCGGCGCGCATCAACTGGATCCGTCGCGGGACCCGACGCCGTGGGTCGTCGCGATCACGTACAACGCGTGCCGCGACTTCTGGCGCTCGCGCACATATCGCATGGGGCGACGGTCGGCGTCGCTCGACGATGAAGACTCCGGGCTCGCGACGCGCCTCACGGCGGGCACGCACGAACCCGAACAGGACCTCCTGCGCGGCGAACGGGAGCGGCTGGTGCAGGAGGCGATCGCGCGACTTCCCGAGGGGCTGCGCACCGCGATCGTGCTGCACGATTATGAGGGGTTGAGCCATCAGGAGATCGCGGAGGTGACGGGGGTCCGGCACGCGGCCGCCCGCAAACGCTACTCGCGGGCGCTGGCCGCGCTCGGCCGGATGCTCGGAGACGTATTGAAATGAACGAACCGAACGACCAGACGACCCCGGCAGAACGGCGGGCGCGCGACGCGGTCCGCGGACTCTCCGAGCCCGCGGCGGACCCGGCGTTCCGGGCGCGCCTCAAGGCGTCGTTCGCGGACGGCACGATCGCCGCCCGCCCGCGGCGCATCGTGCCGCTGCCCTGGTACCGGCGTGCCGCGGCCGGATGGCTCGTGCCGCCCCTGGCGGCGGCCGCCGCGGTGCTCGTCGCCGTCGTGCTGAACGCGGGGCCGTCCTGGACGGTCGCGGGCGGGTTCGGCGACGGCGTCGTCCTCGTCGACGGGCGGCCGATTCCGATGAACCACGTCGCGGATCTCGATCGCGCCATGCACCCCGGCGCGCGCGTGGTCGTCCCCGAGGGCGGCGAGGTCCGGCTCGCGAGCGCCGATCATCTCATGCTGCTCGCGACTTCGGGCACGGAGTTCGTGGTGCCGCGGGTGCCGGGCCGCTGGTTCCGGCGCACGGTACACGCGTCCGTCCGCCACGGCACGCTGCGCGTCACCACGCAGCCCGGATTCGCCGGCGCGAAGCTCATGGTGACCACGCCCGAGGCCGCGATCGAGGTCACGGGCTCGACGCTCGCGATCATCTGCGAGGCGCAGGGCACCTGCGTGTGCGTGCTCGACGGCGACGTGCACGTGGGACCGGTCGGGGGCGACGACATGCGGCGCGTCGAGGGCGGCATGCGGCGCTACCTGTTCAACGACGGGCGCGCGCCCGAGATGGACCAGATGCGCCCCGACGAACGCGTGAAGCTCACGATGTTCCGCGAACAGGCCTCGCACCGGATCTGACCGGGCGCGGGCGCGGCATCCGGCCCGGCGCGCCGCGTGCGGGGCGGCTCCTCGCGGCTAGGACGCCTCGAGGAGCGAGTCGTATTCGCGTCCCGGGATCGCGCGCCGCACCCCCATGTCGTTGGGAATCGGCCGGTGTTCGCGGCCCTCCCCGGGCGGTACGACGCGGCCGTTCGGCTCGCGCACCACACGCACGTGGGGCCGGGCGAGATCGTCGCGGTTCGGCGACAGCACGACCGCGATCGAGCGGTCATCCAGCTCGATGAGCTGGCCGGGCGGGTAGAAGCCGACCGTCTGGACGAGCGCCCAGAGCAGCGCCGGATCGAACTTCGCATGCAGCGGCCCGAGCATCCGGCCGAGCGCCTCGTAGGGGGTCACCTGCAGACCCGCCAGGCTGCGGTGGGTCTGCAGGCTCACGTAGCAGTCGGCGATCGCGACGAGGCGCGCCATGAGGCTCACGCGGTAATGGGGCGAGAGCTTCGGGTAACCCGAGCCGTCCGCGTTGGCGTGGTGCTCGAGCGCGACGCGCATGCAGCGCAGGGTGGTCCGGTTGAGCGTGGTCGTGCGCGCCAGCAGCCTGGCGCCTTCCAGCGGATGGCGCGCCGCGGCCGCCGCCTCCGCTTCGGTCCAGGAGCCGATCGGGTTCCGCACCTCGCCCATGACGCCGGCCTTGCCGACGTCGTGCAGCAGCGCAGCCACCGACAGATCGGCGAGCGCCCGGCGATCCATGCCGAGGTAGTGCCCCATGCTGGTCGCGACGAGACAGACGTTCACCGCGTGCGCGTAGGTGTACTCGTCGCGATGGCCGAGCGCGCTGAGTCCCACGACCACCGGCTCGTCGGCGAAGGCGCCGTCGATGAGCGGCTGCACGACACGTTTCGCGTGGCGCATTTCCATGCCGCTCTGCACGGAGGTCGTGGTGAGGAGCGAACGGGTGCCGACGACCGCCATCGAGTAGCCCCTGGCCGCGGCGCCGCGCGGCGCCGCCGCCGCGTTCCCCGTGCCGTGGCCCGGCGCTGCGGCGCCGTCGCCGCCTTCGCGCTGCCGGGCCCCGCCGCTCGCCTCCCCGCCGATCACGCCGGCGCCGCGCCCCGGTGACGGCTCGACGTCGTCGCCCGGGCGGATCGGCGTGCCGAAGGGGCCGTCGTCGGCGGCGTCGGTGGACGCATTCACGGCCGGCAGAACGTGGTCGGAGCCGTGCGCGAGACAGGCCTCCAGCAGGCCGGTGCCGAAGTAGACGTCGGGCTGCAGGAACAGGCGGAAGAACGTGATGATTTCGTCGTCCGAGGCGCCCTTCTCGATCTTGAATCCCGCGATGCTGCGCCGCTCGAGCTCCTCGAGCAGCGCCTCGTGATACTTGAGAGTGTTCGGCCGCGCCGGAATGCGGACGCCGTTCAGGTACAGGTCGTCGTCCAGCGAGACCAGCACGACCTCCTCGGCGCCTTCGAAGATCGGGGCGATCGCCTTGAGGAACTCGTTCAGCTGGTGGTGAAAGACCTGGTTGTCGACCTGGTAGGCCCGGCCCATGCGCACCAGCGCGTTGAAGCGCTGGACGATCCTGAGGCCCGCGACGCGATACTGGTCGTCGAGCGTCCGCGGGGCGGGCCCGCGCGCCGGATCCGGCGCCGGGAGGGTCATGCGGTGCTCCGCGACCCGACGGCCTCGAGCACGGCCGCCCGGACCGCTTCGCTGCGCGAGCGCAGCCCCTCGTCGAGCACGGCCAGCGCCTGCTCGGAGCCGATCTGCTGGAGGATCCGCGCGACGCCGAGCCGGCGCGTGGTGATGCGTGCGAACCAGCCGCCGCCGTTCAGGATTTCGGCGAGCGGGGCCACGGTCTCGTCGTCCGCGACCTCGCCGAGCGCGTGCAGCAACGCGCGCTGCGCGTCCTCCTTGCGGGAGTCGAAGTCGGGGGCGCTGATCCGTTTGAGCAGCTCCAGTGCGATCTCGCGCCGTGGTTCGCGGGTCATCAGCGTGAGGACCGCCGCGAGCAGCTGCGGATCGTGGGTGTCGAGCATGCTCAGCAGGATGGGCATGCGTTCGGCCAGCGTCACCGCGCCGAGCGCGTGCACCACGGCGCGGCGGACGCGGTGATCCTGGTGGTGGGCGGCGATCCGCAGCAGCGGCACGATCCGTGACCCGCCGATCTGACCGAGGACGAACACCACGTTGCGCACCACGTACCAGCGCATGTCGGTGAGCCAGGGCTCGAGCAGGGCGGGGTCGTCGTCGCACATGTAGGCGAGCGCGGTGCAGGTGGCGGCCCGCATGCGGCCGCGCCTGGCTTCCGCCATGACCGCAAACACGAGCTTCAGCGCGGGCCGGCCGATGGCCACGGCCAGCCCGAGGAAACGGCCCTGCTCGTCGGGGTCCGCCGTGTCGAGCTGTTCGGCGAGCGGCGCGCCGTCGATCCCGCCCAGCATGTCCTCGAGCGCCGCGTTCGACATGGCGCGATCGGGATCGAATTCACCCAGCAACTCGAGTGCGCGCTGGGCCTCGGTCCATTCGCGGCGCTGGAACGCGTTCACGAGCCAGGTGACGACGAAGTGGGCGAGGGCGTGACCGGTATGCGGGCCGTGGTCCTGGGCGATGATTTCGCGCAGCACCTCGGGGGCATCCAGGTTCCAGTCGGCGACCCATTCCTGCACCCAGTCGAGCTGGAACCTGGGCCGCGCCGCCTCCATCTCGGGCAGCAGCCTCATGTAGGCGTCCGGGACGTCGGTGGTGTCTTCGGGCAGCTCCCAGTCGTCGAACGTGTCGCGGTGCAGGCCCTGCGGTCCGCCGACCTGGCCGAGATCGGCGTGGATCTGTTCGCCCGCGGGCGACCACACGAAAGCGAACCCGCCCGAGCCGCCGCCGCCACCCCCCGTGGGTCTGCGCGATGATAGATAGATCGTCTGCTCGAGCGGGACGGATTCGATCTGGATGTGCAGCAGATTCGCCTGCCACAGCATGGTCACCAGATCGTTTTCGGTGTCGGGCCCGCGCCCGCGCTGGCGGAGGGCCTCGACCAGCACCTCGATCTCGCGGCGCGGCACCGATTCGAGGATGCGGATCAGGCGGATGCCGTCCTGATAGATGAAGAACGGCAGCTCTTCTTCGGGGGACGGCAGGTAGTCCTGGCCGATCTTCCGCTTCTGCACGCGGACCACGGGCTCGTCCTCGAGCAGGATCTCGCGGGAGCCGACCCGGAGCTCGATCGGGCCGTCTTCGAGGATCTCGTAGAGTTTGGCCGCGATGATCGCCGACGCGTTCATCGTCACCTCGTTGACCTCCCTGTAGAGGCGCATGACCCGCAGCGAGCGGGCGAGGTAACGCAGCCAGCGGGCCACCGCCAGAGCGCGCGGCGACAGCTCCTTGGCGAGCTGGAGATCGGAAGGCGAGTCGGGTGTCAGCATGGGTCCGTCGGGCGGCTCCGGGGGTGCGGGCTGCCTGGGAAGACGCGTTCGGATTCTCGGCGATCGAGCCTGTGACTACCCTGCGGTTATCGGCCGGGCGGGGCGCCGCATGAAGCCCCGCGGGGTCCCCGCGGCAGCGCTGTTCGGCGGGCGGAACGGCGGCCGGCCGGGCGGCGCCCCGGAGGCTTGACGGAGCCGGTCCCTTCCCGTAGTCTCCTGCGTCCTTTGTCGGCGTAACTCTTTGGGAATACGAGGCCATTCAAGCCATGAAACGGACCTATCGACCGCGCAACCGTCACCGCAAGAAGACGCATGGCTTCCGTGCGCGCATGAAGACCAAGGGCGGGCGCAAGGTGATCAATGCGCGCCGCAGGCAGGGACGTCAGCGCCTGACGGTCTCCTCCGCCTAGACCGTGTCCAGGAACGCCGAGTGGGGGAAGCGCGCCCGGGCGCGGGCCGCGCGAGCGTGCGGGGAGCGAGTGCGTCTCGCCGCGAACTCCGCTGCGACGAGCGACCGGCCCACCCGGCGAGACCTGCGCCACCATTGAGCGCGTGGTGCGGGGCAGCGGCGTTCGCGGCACGCTGTTCGGCAGCCGCGACCCGCGGAGGGCCTGAGTGGGCATTCCGGATCGCGAACGGCTACAGTCGCGATCGTCTCCCGGCCCCGGATGCGCGCCGCATGCTCGCCCGATCGCCCGCCGTTCCATACCTCCGTCCGGGGACGGGCTCTGCGTATCCCTCCGCAGACGCGTCCTCTTCTGGAGCCTCGATCCGGATGACCGCCCAGCATTCCGAACGCCTCGGCCGCGAGCATCGCCTGCGCACCTCGCGCGATTTTCGCGCGGTGCAGTCGGGCGGCACGCCGTACCGCGGCCGCTTCTGCATCCTGCTCGTCCTGGCCCGTCCCGGCGAACCCACGCGCTTCGGCTTCATCACCAGCCGCCGTTCGGTGGGAAATGCCGTGCAGCGCAATCGCGCCAGGCGCCGCCTGCGCGAGATCGTCCGGCGCCGATTTCCGCGCATGCCGCGCAGCGGTTACGGTTTCGTGCTGATCGCCCACCGCGAGGTGCTGAAGGCCCCGCATCAGGTGCTGGCGACCGACGTCGAGAACCTGTTCGCGCGCGCCGGCGCGTTGTCGCCCATCGAATCCACGGAGCCCTGATCGCGTGCGTTTCATCCTCATCCTTCTGATCCGGCTGTACCGCGCGCTGCTGTCGCCGTTCTTCCGCGGCGCGTGCCGGCACGAACCCTCCTGCTCCGTGTACGCCGAGGAAGCCGTGCGCCGCCACGGCGCGTGGCGTGGTGCCTGGCTGGCGCTGCGCCGGCTGTCGCGCTGCCGGCCGTTCGGCACCCACGGCTACGACCCGGTGCCCTGACCATGGATCGCAAGACCGTCATCGCCATCGCGCTCAGCGTGCTGTTCCTGATCGCCTACCAGCCGCTGCTGAAGATGCTGGGCCTGTCACACTATCTCGAGTCGCCGAAGTCGGTCGTGACCGCACCCGCCGACAGCGCCGACACCACGGCCGCGGCCGACACCGCGGTGACGGTCGCCGATCTGCCGCAGGGGGTGCCGACGACGCCGCGACTCGAAAGCCCCGGCGATCTCTCGGCCGCGCCGCTCGAGACGCCGGTGACCGGGTTGGAGCAGAGCATCGTCGTCGAGACCCCGCTCTACACGGCGCGCTTCTCGAGTCGCGGCGCGCGGCTCGTGTCCGTCGCGCTCAAGCGCTACGTGTCCGCCTACGGCGAATCGGCGCGCCGGGGCCACGCGCGTCACCCGAAGCCCGGCGAGACCGTTCCGGCCGAGGATCAGGTCGTGCTGGCCGGAGCGCCCACGTTCGCGATCGATCTGGGCGAGCCCGGGCACCCGCGCCCGCTCGGCAGCCTGGCCTACGCGGTGTCGGAGAGTCTGGGCGTCGACGGCGAGGTGCGGGCCCTCACGTTCACCTCGGGCGACAGCTCCGGCTTCTACGTGCGGCAGACCTACCGCGTGCGGCCGACCGACTATGCGATCGATCTCGAGGTCGAGATCCGCAACGTGCCCGCCGCGTGGCAGGTCAAGGACTACTCGCTGAACACCCGCTCCTGGCCGCTGTTCACCGAGTCCGACCGGCAGGCCGACCACCGCGGCCTGCGCGCGTCGAGCCTGGTCGGGACCAACGTCCGCCGCGAGCACGCCGGCGGGCTGATGAAGGAGCCGAAGCACTTCGAGGGCAACGCGCGCTGGGCGGGGGTGCAGAACCGCTACTTCGCCGCGCTGGCCTCGGTGGTGGACGCCACCCCGGTCGAGGTGGTGTCGAGCGGCGAGCGAATTCCGCTCACCGACGAACAGCGCGCGATGCTGTCCGAGAAGGTGAAACCCGAACAGGAAGTGGTGGAGAACGCGCTGACGGTGCGGCTGCCGCCGCCCTCGGCTCCGGTCAACCGGTTCCTGCTGTACTTCGGACCGACCGAATACGACCGGCTGTCGAAGCTCGGCTCCGGTCTGGACCGCGCCGTGGATCTCGGCTGGCGCTGGCTCGAGCCGTTCAGCAAGGCGCTGCTGATCGTGCTCAAGTGGCTGTACGCCATTCTCCACAACTACGGCGTCGCGATTCTCGTGCTGGCGACGCTGGTGCGGGTGCTGCTGCACCCGCTCAACATGACGAGCATGAAGAGCATGCGCGCCATGCAGAAGCTGCAGCCCGAGATGGAGCGCATCCGCGCCAAGTACAAGGACAACCCGCAGGCCATGAACACGGCCATGATGGCCCTGTACAAGGAGCACAAGGTGAACCCGGCCGGCGGCTGCCTGCCGATGCTGCTGCAGATGCCGCTGTTCATCGCGCTCTATTCGGTGCTCTTCAACGCCATCGAGCTGAGGCAGGCGCCGTTCTTCCTGTGGATCAACGACCTGTCCGCGCCCGACATGCTGTTCCCGCTGCCCTTCTGGCCGTACGCGTTCCGGTTGCTGCCGGTGCTGATGGCGGCGACCGGGTTCCTTCAGGTGCGGATGATGCCGCAGAATCCGCAGTCCGGAATGCCGAACATGGCGGTCATGAACCTCGTCATGCTGGTGTTCTTCTACAACCTGCCGTCCGGGCTCGTGCTCTACTGGACGGTCATGAATCTGCTGACCATCGCGCAGCAGTGGCTGGTGATGCGGGAGGACGGCACGCAGCCGGCCGGCTCGCACGCCGTCGTGGTCGATCCGGAGCCGGCCCGCAAGGGCGGTCGCCGCAAGAAGATGGCCAAGTGAACCGGAGAGAAGTAATCTAGCACTCCAACCGCGGCAGGGCGCCGCGCGAGACCGGAGCCTGCGGCGGGCCAGACGGCCTGCCACCGACACCCCTCCGGGTCCTTCCGCGCCGCGCGATCGCCGCGCAAATTCCATTCGCGACCTGCCGGGGCGCGCGGCATGCTGCGCCCCCGCCCGCGAAGATTGGAGAGGTACGCAATGGGGCCCAAAGGCTCGATGTTCGAAGGCAAGACGCTCGACGATGCCGTACGAAAGGGGCTGGACACCCTGGGCATGTCGCGGGCGGAAGTCATGATCAACGTGGTGGAAGAAGGCTCGGGCGGTTTCCTGGGGCTCGGTGCCCGGCCGTACAAGGTCATCATCATGCCGCGCCCGGGTGGCCCGCCCCGCGACGAGGAAGGCGAACGGGACCGCGAGCGGCGCGGCCGGGGACGTCGTGAAGGCGGCCGCGACGGGCGCCGTGGCCGCGGCGAAGGCCGCGGCGAGCGCAACGGCCGCGGGCGCCGCAGCGCTGAAGGCGCTCGAGAAGGTCGCGAACGCAGCGGCGAGGGTCGCAGCGGCGAGAGTCGCGGCGGCGAGGGGCGCGGTGGTGAAGGACGCCGCGGCGAGCGTCGTGGCGGCGAGCGCGGCCGCGGCGGACGGCGCCGCGAAGAGCGTCCCGCGGAGCGATCGGCCGAACGTACCGAAACCCGCCCGCCGTCACCCGCGCCGGCCGAGGTCGCCGGCGACGACGCAAACGGAGGCGACGAGCAACGGCGCCGCCGGCGGCGTGGGCGCCGGGGCGGCCGCGGCCGCCGCGGCGAGCGGCGCGGCGAGGGCGAGAACCAGCCGCGGGAGAACGCCCCGGCCGAAGCGCACGCGCCGGAGGGCCCTGCGGCCGCACCGGCCCCGCACGAGCCGCCGGTCGGGTTCGTGGCGGTGGCGGATGCGGCCTCCACGGATGTCGTGGCGAAGGTCTCGCGGCCCGAAACGGAGGACGTGCAGACCGAGGCCGTCATCCGCTTCGAGGAACGCTCCGAGCCGGCCGATCCCGCCTCCGCGCAGGCGGAACCTGCTGCGGCGCACGCCGAACCCGCCGCCGCGCCGGCGGCGACACCCGCCCCGGCGACGCCGGCGGTGGCGGAGTCGCGGCCTTCGGAGCCGGCAGCGGAGGATCACCCGGCACTCGCCGACGACGCCATGCACTGGACCACGGAACTCATGAAGGCGATGGGCTTCGACGCCAAGGTGTCGGCAAAGGCCGACGGCGATCGCGTCGACGTGACCGTCGAGGTGGCGCAGCAGGACGATCTGCTCACCGGCCCCAAGGGCGAGGTTCGGCAGGCGATGCAGCACCTGCTCAACCGCATGGTCAATCGCGGCCAGGGCTCGCGCTACCACCTGCAGCTCGAGGTCAACGATTTCTGGCAGCAGCGCGAAGACGAGCTGCGCACCATGGCGGCGGATCTCGCGGGCGAGGCGATCGAGAAGAACGACGAGGTCGTCACCGAATACCTGAACTCCCAGGAGCGCCGCATCGTCCACATGACGCTGCGCGACGACGAGCGCGTGAAGACCTACGCGCTCGGAACGGGAATGATCAAACGCGTGGCGATCGCGCCCGCGGACTTTCCGGAAGGCGATCGCACGGACGACTGACCCGGGCGAATCGCGAACTCGGAAGCGCCGGGCAGCCGTCGGGTCCGGCGCTTCGTCTTGAGGGTTCTGTCACCCCATGAGCCACGCCATCGACACCATCGCGGCCATCGCCACCGCGCCCGGCGCGGCCGGCCTCGCCGTGGTCCGCCTGAGCGGCGACGCTGCGCCGGCGATCGCCGATCGCGCGTTCCGCGGGCAGGCCCCGCTCGCCGGGCAGCCGAGCCACACGCTGCACCACGGCTGGGCGGTCGACGCGGCCGGCTCGCGTCTCGACGAGGTGGTCGCAGCGCTGTTCCGTGCGCCGCGCAGCTATACCCGCGAGCACGTGGTGGAGTTCTCCTGCCACGGCGGCCGGCTGCCCGCGGAACGGGTGCTGGCGGCGCTGCTCGCGGCCGGCGCGCGGCTCGCGAATCCGGGCGAGTTCACGCTGCGCGCGTTTCTCAACGGGCGCATCGACCTGGCGCAGGCCGAGGCGGTTGCGGACCTGATCCATGCGGAGACCGAGGGCGCGCGCGAACTCGCGCTCGGCCAGCTCGCGGGCGGGCTGTCGCGGCGGATCGTGACGCTCGCCGATCGTGTCACGGACGCTGTGGCCGAGGTCGAGGCGCGGGTGGACTTCGCCGAAGACGTCGGCGGAATCGAGGTGCCGCCGCAGGTGGTCCACGCGATCCAGCAGGTGGGCCGCGATCTCGCCGCACTGCTCGAAGGCGCCGACTGGGCGCGTGCCGTGCGCGAAGGCGTGCGGGTGCCGATCGTCGGCCGCCCCAACGTGGGCAAATCGTCGCTCTTCAACGCCCTGCTCGGCGAAGCGCGGGCGATCGTCACCGACCGGCCGGGGACGACCCGCGACCGCGTGAGCGAGGCCGTCGAGATCGCGGGCGTCCGCGTGACGCTCTCCGACACGGCCGGGCTGCGCGAGTCGGACGAACCGGTCGAGGCGATCGGCATTGCGCGCGCGCAGGAGGCGCTGGCCGAAGCCACGCTGGCGCTGTGGGTGGTGGACGGCGCGGCGCCGCTCGGGGAAGAGGACCATCGGATCGCGGCGGCGCTGGAAGGCCGCCGCGTGCTGGTGGCGCTCAACAAGCACGACGCCGGCGCGGTCACCACTGCGGCCGCGGTGCGCGCTCTGCCGGGGGGGGCACGCCATGCGTGCGTCGAGGTCTCCGCGCTGACCGGCGAGGGGCTCGACGCGCTGCGCGCGACGCTCGCGCGCATGATGGGCGCCGTGCCGCTCGGCCTGGTGCCGCCCGCCGTGCACGCGGGCGCGCCGCACGAGGCCCACGCGGCGGCCGCACCGCCGAACGGCGATCCGTTCGCGGCCGAACTCGCCGCGTCCGCCGTGGTCCTCGCGCCGCCGTCCGTGCGGGCGGGCGCGCTCGCGCAGGCGGTGAGCAACCCGCGCCACGTCGAGGCGCTCGAGCGCGCGCGCGCGGCGCTGGGCCGCGCCGGCGCCGCGGCGCGCGACGGCCTGCCGGGCGAGCTCGTGGCGCTCGAGCTGCGCGAGGCGCTGGCGGCGATCGGTGAAGTCACGGGGCGCGAAGTCGGCGAGGATCTGCTCGATCGGATCTTCAGCCGCTTCTGCATCGGCAAGTGACGGCGCGCGCGGGCTTCGCACGCGACGCCCGGGCGGCGTGCGACGTGCTGGTGGTCGGCGCGGGGCATGCCGGCTGCGAGGCGGCGGCGGCCTGCTCGCGGCTCGGGCTCCACACGATCCTGCTCACCGTGAACCTCGCCGACACCGCGAAGATGTCGTGCAATCCGGCGATCGGCGGGATCGCGAAGGGCCACATGGTGCGCGAGATCGACGCGCTCGGCGGGCTCATGGGCCGCGTCACCGACCGCGCCGGCATCCAGTTCAAGATGCTCAACCGCGGCCGCGGCCCGGCCGTCTGGTCGCCGCGTGCGCAGTGCGACAAGGCCCTCTATTCGGTGGAGATGGGCCGCGCGCTCGACGCGCTTCCCGGCCTCGAGCGGGTCGCGGGGGTCGCGAATCATGTCGTGCTCGAGCACGGCCGCGTGGCCGGCATCGAGCTCGCCGACGGTCGCGTGATCGGCGCGCGCGCCGTCGTGATCACGCCGGGTACGTTCCTCAACGGGCTCATTCACATCGGAGCGCGGAAGCTCGAAGGCGGACGCATCGGCGAGCATGCCGCGCGCGCGCTCAGCGAGTGCCTTGCCGAGCTGGGTCTCGAGCGTGGCCGGCTCAAGACCGGAACGCCGCCGCGCCTCCACCGCGATTCGATCGACTGGGATGCGGTCGACCCCGATGCGGGCGACGATCCGCCGCAGCCGTTCTCGCACTGGACCGGCGCGCTGGACGTGGAGCAGGTGCTCTGCCACCGCACCGAGACCAACGCGCGCACGCACGAACTGATTCGCGACAACATCGGCCGCTCGCCGATGTACTCGGGCGAGATCCGCGGCACCGGGCCGCGCTACTGCCCGTCGATCGAAGACAAGGTGGTGAAGTTCCCCGGGCGCGATTCGCATCACGTGTTCCTCGAGCCCGAAGGCCGCGACGTGGACGAGATCTACGTCAACGGCGTCTCGACCAGCATGCCGGAGGAGGTGCAGCTCGCATTCATCCGCTCGATGCGCGGACTCGGCGCGGCGCGAATGCTGCGCCCCGGCTACGCGGTCGAGTACGACTTCGTGATGCCGCATCAGCTCAAGCCGACGCTGGAGGTGAAGACGGTGCCGGGTCTGTTCCTCGCGGGGCAGATCTGCGGCACGTCGGGCTACGAGGAGGCGGCGGCGCAGGGGTTCGTCGCCGGCGTGAACGCGGCGCGGGCCGTGCGCGGCGCGGCGCCGTTCGTGCTGCGCCGCGACGAAGCCTACATCGGCGTGCTCGTCGACGACCTGGTGACGCGCGAGCATCGCGAGCCGTACCGGATGTTCACCTCCGCGGCCGAACACCGGCTGCTGCTGCGTGCCGACAACGCCGACGAGCGGCTCACCGAGCGCGGCTTCCACGCCGGCCTGATCACCGCGGAGGAACGCGACCGCGCACGCGCCAAACGCGAAGCGATCGACGCCGAAGAGCGGCGTCTCCATCGCGTGACCGTGAAGGTCCCGGACCTCGGGGCGCCGCCGGCGGCGGACGGCCGCACGCCGCTGCGCGGGCTTTCCGGAATCGAGTTCCTCGCGCGGCCCGACAGCCGCTATGAGGCGCTCGCCGCACATGGGATCGAGGCGCCGCTGCCGCCCGCATGGGCGGACTGTCTCGTCGTGCGCGTGCGCTACCGCGGCTACATCGAACGCCAGCGGCGCACCGCAGAACGCTCGGCGGCGATGGAACGTCATGCGCTGCCCGAGGCGCTGTGGCGCGAGGCGCTTGCGGGGCTCTCGAGCGAAGCGCTCGAAAAGCTCAGACGCTGGAAGCCTGCGACGGTAGCGCAGGCGTCACGGATCGCCGGCGTCTCGCCCTCCGACATCGCGGTGCTGCTGGTGCACGCGCGCAGGATCGCCGCGCCCGCGACGGACGCCACGGCCTGACGCGCCGCGCGCCGCGGCCGCGCGCGCACGCGCGGCCGGTCTGCGCCTGATTCCATCCGGCGCGGTGCAGCGGCGCCCCGCATCGCGCACCCCCGCCGCGCCCCCCGCACGAGCCCGCTGGTGGCGGAGGCGCCGCGCCGCTACAGTGCGGACCGCATGAAGAAACCTCCTCGATCCTCCGGCCGCTCCGTACGCCCGGCGCGCGGGCGCGACGATGCGCGGCGATCCGGTGCGGAACCGCCGCGCGTCCGCGCCGGCGCCGCCGCCGCCGCCGGCCGCTCCGCGCCGCGGCGCGCGCGCCAGGAATCCGGACCGCCGCGCGATCGTTCGGGGTCTGCGCGCGAAGGGACGGGTCGCTCGCGCGAGGGCACGCGGCCCGCGCGCGGCGGGACGGGGCGCTCGCGCGAAAGCGCAGCGCCCGCGCGCGGCGGCCCGGGACGTGCGCGTGACCGCTCGGCGCCCGCGCGTCCCGGCACGCCCCGCCCGGGCGCGGCCCCGTCCCGCGGGCGGCCGCGCAGCGCGGCGCGAACCGCGGGCAAAGCCACGCTCAAGCGACCCGGGGTGACGCCCGAAGCGATCGGGCGCATCCTCGATCGGCAGCCCTGGCAGCCCCTTGGCGAGCGGCTGCGGGCCGCCGGGGTGGATCCCGCGCCGGCGCTCGGTCGTCTGCGCCGCTATGCCGAGCTGTTGATCCAGTGGAATCGAAGCGTTTC
The DNA here is from genome assembly GCA_963744995.1 of Candidatus Eiseniibacteriota bacterium. Taxonomy (GTDB): domain Bacteria; phylum Eisenbacteria; class RBG-16-71-46; order RBG-16-71-46; family RBG-16-71-46; genus CAVUWA01. The sequence continues at coordinate 853,110 of CAVUWA010000010.1, read as the reverse complement.
TAACCTGTTGTCACGTAATGATGAAGGGCGATTGATCCAGCGGCATATCGGTGAATCGCTCGGGCCCGTTGCGGAGCTGCTGGGCGCCGGAATCGACGACTGGGTCGACATCGGGTCGGGCGGCGGACTGCCCGCCATCCCGCTTGCACTCGTCGGCGTCGGCCGGACCTGGACGCTGGTCGAATCGCGCCGCATGAAGACACTGTTTCTGCAGAAGGTGAAGCAAGAGTTGGGACTCGACAATGTGGACGTGATCTGCGCCCGCATCGAGTCTCTCGCGCGCGAGGCGCTGCCGCCGGAAGTTCGCGGCGTGACCTCCCGCGCGACGCTGCATCTCGTCCCGACCCTGCACCAGGCTTCGCGTTTCGTCGCATCAGGCGGTGCCGCATATCTATGGAAGGGCGAGCGCCACGTGGATGAGATGCGTGCGGATGCGTCCTGGCGCGATGGATGGAGGGAGCGCACCACCATCCGGCTCCCGGACACGCCCACTTCCGTCGTTGTATTCGAAAAGATTTGAGGTTGTAACGCTGATTCGTGCGGCAGCGTTTCACGTGAAACAAATCCCGCTTGTTCCGCGATCGGCGCGTTGATACTTTGCGACGGTCGCGTGGCCCACACCGATGCCACGCGACGGTCGCGTTCCGCGAGACCTCGTTACTTCAGTCAGGTGGGCAAGAAGTCCGCCCCCGCATGGCATAGGGATATGGGAAAAGTCATTTCGATCGCCAGCCAGAAGGGTGGCGTCGGCAAGACCACCACGGCGATCAATCTCGGCGCGTGCATTGCGCAGGAGAACCGACGGGTTCTCCTCATCGACATCGATCCGCAGGGCAATGCCTCGAGCGGCCTCGGCATCAACGGGAACGACAAGGCCGTCACGATCTACGAAGCGCTGCTCGGCAACGCGGATCTGCGCCAGTCGATAACGCCGACCTCGCTGGCCAACCTGGACCTGGTCCCTGCGGGACAGCGGCTGTCCGGCGCCGAAGTGGAGCTGGTCGGCGTCATGGCGCGCGAGACGCGCCTCAAGCACTGTCTGGAAGCGGTCCGCGAGGAGTACGACTACGTCCTGGTGGACTGCCCGCCGTCGTTGAGCATGTTGACGATCAACGCACTGACGGCGTCCGATTCGGTGTTGATCCCGCTGCAGTGCGAGTACCTCGCCCTGGAGGGGCTGACCCAGCTGATCGGGGCGATCCGGCTCGTACAGGATCATCTGAATCGCGGCCTGCGCATCGAGGGTGTGCTCCTCACGATGTTCGATGCCCGGCTCAATCTCTCTCAGCAGGTTGCTGACGAAGCAAGAAAGTTCTTTGCGGAAAGAGTCTACAAGACTTCAATACCCAGGAACGTGCGCCTGAGCGAGGCGCCGTCGTTCGGCAAGCCCATCGTTCTCTACGATCCACATTCCAGCGGGGCCGAGAGCTACCGGCAGCTGGCGCGGGAGGTTCTTGAGCATGCAGAGGAAAGCGCTCGGCAGGGGGCTTGAAGCCCTGATTCCGGGTGCCGGGGGCGCGGTGGCCGCGCCGACGGAGCCTTCCCAGGCGTCCGCCGAGCGGAAGCCGGGCACCGGAGCGCCCGTCATGATCCCGATCGAAGAGATCGGGCCCAATCCGCATCAGCCGCGGACCCGCTTCGACGACGAGAGCCTGGCGGAGCTCGCCGCTTCGATCCGGGCGACCGGGGTGCTGCAGCCGTTGCTGCTGCGACCCGATCCGACCGGTGGTTATCAGCTCATCGCCGGCGAGCGGCGCCTGCGCGCAGCTGCGCTGGCCGCTCTCGAGCGTGTCCCCGCAATCATCCGAGAGGTCAGCGATCGCGAAATGGTGGAGCTGGCGCTGGTCGAGAACATCCAGCGCGAGAACCTGAACCCGATCGATGAGGCCAAGGCGTTCCGCACCCTGACGATGGATCTCAGGCTCACACACGAGCAGATCTCCGAACGGGTCGGAAAGGGCCGTGTCTCCATCACCAATTCGCTTCGTCTGCTTGGACTTCCGGTGGAAGTTCAGGACATGGTTTCACGTGGAACACTCTCGTCCGGGCATGCCCGGGCACTCCTCAGCCTGGAGAGCGGCGGAGATCAACTCGCGGCGGCGCGCTACGTGTCGTCGAAGGGGTTTTCGGTGCGACGCACCGAGTCCTATGTCCGCCGCCGCCTGCGCAAGCATCACTCGCGGCCGCGCACCGAGAAGCTGGAGGGGCTGGGTGAGTGGGAAATCAAGCTGCAGCAGAAGTTCGGAACGCACGTCAGCATCGCCCCCGGCCGCAAGGGCGGGAAAGTGACATTCGAATACTACGGCCAGGAAGATCTCGAGCGACTACTCGAAGCCTGGTCCGTGCTGTAGGCGTTCGGCCGGCCGTGCATGAATCGTTCAAGGCTGACTCGCTCGACCCTTTGAGGGGGACCGCATGATGTTCAAATCGAAGCCACCAGTCCAGGAAGGGCGCGAACCGGCGAACACGCTCATCGGCGTCGGGTCCAATGTGCGCGGCACGTTGATGATCACCGGAACGCTGCGCATCGAGGGTGAGTTCGAAGGCGACATCCTCAACTGCGAGCGCCTCGAGGTGGGTGAGCATGGCGTGATGCGCGCCGACATCGAGGTCAAGGAAGCGCTGATCGAGGGGCGTGTGGTCGGCAACATGCGGGCGCTCGGCGTGATCGAGATGAAGGCAGGCGCCCACATGGAAGGCGACGTTGCCGCCATGAGCGTCGTCATGGAACCGGGGGTCTTCTTCACCGGCCGCTGCACGATGCTCGAGACCGGTTCCGAAGCCGTGGAAATGGGCTCGACCTTCGGGCGCTGAGCGGAGAGAGTTGGTTTTTCCCACCACGCCACCTCGCGAAAGGACTCGCCGAGCCGATGGCCATGCGATCTCCCCTCCGGTTCGCCATCCGCGTGGCCGTCCTGGCCCTGATTGTAACTCCATATTTTGTTTGCGCACAATGCATTACGCCATATAGTGAGGCGCCGCTTCCCGATGGCGGCGCGCGCGTACGCTTCGAGAACCTGGAAGGGCTGGTGTTGTTCAGAGCCACGCTGCACGGGGCGGATGCGGACACCGCGGGTCTCATGGCGCTGGACAGCGGAGCGGGATACCTCGCACTCGATCGGCCGGTGGCCCTCCGTCTCGGTCTCGTGGACGGGCCCGGCCGGCCCGGCGTCGACCTCGCGCAGCGGCCGCTTGCGCGTCTCGAGGTCGGCGCTCTCGAGATCGACTACGTCACGCCGCTGCTCACCATCGATGGCAGCATCGTGCGGCGCGCCACCGACCGGTCCGTCCTCGGCCTGTTCGGCCAGCGGCCACTCACCGGACGCGCGGTCATCGTCGACTACATGCGCGCGGAGATGACCATCGTACCCGTGCCGCAGGGCCGTGAAGAATCGCTCGAGGCCTCGCGGCGGGCGCTCAACCCGTGGTTCTCGGATTGCGCGCGGGTGATCCCCTTCGAGCTCGCGGGCGACGGCAAGATCCTCGTCCACGGAACCGTTGCGGATCCGCGCCCCGACCGTGCGAGCGGCGATCTCACCTGGATCGTCGACACCGGCGCCACCCGCTGCGTCCTGTTTCGCGGGACCATGGACGGGGTCGTGCACCACGCGGACGATTGGCGCGCCATGGAAGGGCTGACCGCGCCGACGCTGCTCGGCGACGAGCAGGGCCGCGTTGCCGACGTTCCGCTGGTCTCGCTGCGCGGCCTCGACGGAACGATCGATGAAGCGCACGTCGAGACCGCGCTCATCGGGGGCCCGCTCGGCAGAACGCTTTCGAGCGTCGTGGATCGACCTGTGCACGGGCTGATCGGTTACTCATTCCTCGGCCGCTATCGGGTGGGCATCGACTACGTGAACCAGCTGCTGTGGCTCGATCCGCTTCCAGCGGGCTGGGAGCACCGGCCGCACCGCGACTCGCAGATCGGCATCCAGATCGAACGCCGGGGTGGCGAGCTGACCGTGGCCGGGGTGGTGCGCGGCTCGCCCGCCGCGGCGGCGGGCATGCGCATCGGTGACGTGCTGGTCGCGCTCGCGGGAACGCCGGCACGACTGCTGGACGTCGCCTCCGTCATTCGCCGGCTCGAAGGCCCGCCGGGCTCGTCGGTCACCCTGACCCTCCGGCGCGGCGCCGACATCCACACCTATAAACTGTTGCGACACAAGCTACTATAGAAGCGTCCGGCGCCTCGGCGCCCCGGCGCCCCGGCGTCCCGGCGTCCCGGTGCCCCGCCGGGCGTCCGCTCCGTCCGCCTCCTGCCCGCGCCGCAAAGCCCAGCGCCCGGCGCGGCCGCTCTCGGCGGTCCCGGCCGGGGCGCGCCGTGCGCCGCAAAGTCCGCGGCCCGTCCAACCCCATGCACCGAACCGGCCGCGGATGCAGCGCATCCACAGGTCCGTTCACTTCATCGGGCGAGGGGGATTCCATGAGCGTCGGCCTTCCGGCTTCCAGTGACTTCACCCCGGAGATTCCGGGCGCGGCCGTTCCCGCACTTCGACTGACCGGTGGGCGATCCGCGAGCGGCGATCGGCTGCGCATCGTGTCCGTGGCGGAGCTGCCCACGCGCTTCGGCCGCTTCCGGGCGGTGGCGTTCACCCCCGCCGAGAACGGCGCGGAACACCTGGCGGTCGTGAAGGGTGGTGTGCGCGGCAAGTCGCGCGTGCCGACGCGCGTGCACTCCGAGTGCCTCACCGGCGACGTGCTCGGCTCGCTGCGCTGCGACTGCCGCGACCAGCTGATCGCGGCGCTCGAGCGCATCGGCGGTGAGCCTCGAGGCATCGTGCTCTACCTCAGGCAGGAAGGGCGCGGCATCGGGCTCACCAACAAGATCCGCGCATATGCGCTTCAGGATCAGGGCCACGACACCATCGACGCGAATCGCCTGCTGGGCTTTCCCGACGACGCCCGCGACTACCGGGTCGCGGCGGAGATGCTCGAAGCGCTGGGCGTGCGCAGCATCCGACTCATGACCAACAATCCGGCGAAGGTCGACGGTCTGCGCCGCCACGGAATTCGCGTCGCCGGCCGGATTTCGCACGTCATGCCGGCCAACCCGTTCAACGAGGCCTACCTCACCACCAAGCGCGAGCGCGCGGGGCACCTGCTGAACGGGACGCCCACGGCGTTGAACATCACGAATCTGTAGCGGCCCTCGTTCCGCGAGCCCTGCGCTCCGGAAGCGGACGGGACCGCGCACGGCAGGGCTTCGCCCGTGCCACGCGCGGGGCGGACACAGTTCGGGCCCGGACATTCCACGAGGGAATGCCGGGCCCTGCTGTTGCCCATCGGTTGGAGCTAGCTGGCCTGCGCGAGGTGCTCCGATGAGGCGTGCTGCATTCTCAGCCGCTCCGCGATCCGCTCGATGCGCGCGGCGCTCACGGTCTCGACGGCATAGCGCTCGTCCCAGATCAGGTTGCCGCGCAGCCACACGCGCAGCTCCGGGTACTCGGCGAGCAGCGACATGCCGGCACTGCCCTTCAGTTCGCGCACGACGCTGGCGATGCTCTGCGAGGGACGCAGCGCGATCAGCATGTGCACGTGGTCCCACCCCGCGGCGACCTCGATCAGGTTGTAACCACGCTCTTCGCACAGCGACTCGATCAGCCGCTTCAGCGCCTGAACGTGACGGTCCTTGAGCACGGGTCGCCTGTTCCGAGTACTCCACGTGACCAGGTAGTGGAGCTGGCTGCGGTAGACGGGCTCCCACCGACCCATCAGCGCTTCTCTCACCTCGGGAGCCAATTCCTGCTTCACGGTCCACCCTCCTGCGGGGAGTGTTTGAACGAATGTGCAGTTTTCGCTGCCAAGAAACGGGAGCACCTGCTCCCGGGGGATGCGGATTCAACCTGCCCTTGAGATGCGCCGTCAGCGGCCGACGGTTCGAACGACTCCCTTCACGACGCCCAGGATGCCGAACGCCACGTCCTCGGTGACCACGATCGGCTGGTACTTCTCGTTCGCGGGCTCGAGCTCCACGCGCCGCCCGCGTGGCCGGTAGTACTTCACCGTGGCCTCGTCGTTCACCAGGGCCACCACGATCTGACCCGGATCGGCGCGATCCTGCCGCCGCACGATCACGTAGTCGCCGTCGAGCATGCCGGCGTCGATCATGCTGTCACCGCGCACCCGCAGCGCGAACATCCCGCTCGGATCGCCGAACATGTCCTGCAGCTCGAGCGAGCCGTCGTAGCTCTCTTCCGCCAGGATCGGCTGGCCGGCGGCGACCCGGCCGAGAATCGGAATGCCGGTCAGCGCCGCGGCGGCCCCGCCACCCGCTTCAATGCCGCGCGAGAGCTTGCTCCTGCGCTTCAGGTGGCCGGCCTTCTCGAGCAGGCTCAGGTGATAGCGAACCCCATTCGTCGAGGAGATCCCGAAGGCTTCACCGATCTCGCGAATGGTCGGCGGGAAGCCCTTCTCGCGCGTCGAGCGCTGGATGAACCCGAGGATTTCCCACGTTCTGTCTTTCAGCATGTTCGCGTTCCTCCAACGGCGGACTCCCGGTCCGGCCGTCTGGGACCCAAGGTTTCGAACCCGGCACCGGCGCACCATAGTGCACACCCGTGCACCTGTCAAGAACGGGATCGTGCGCTAGCATGCCGCCGGTTTCTGTTCACCCCTCTCGTCTCCACAGGAGGTCGCGCAATGAAGAAGTGCACGCTCGTCCGCTGGTTCGTTCCCATGCTGTTCCTGCTGGCGGTGACGCCCGCGTTCGCTGCCGGCAGCAACGATGTCATCTCGAGGGAGGAGCTTGAGGCGACGCCGGTGGCAAGCGTCGCCGACATCCTCAGCAAGCTGCCGAAGCAGGAGGCGGGCATCCAGGTGTTCTATCAGGACGCGGACGCCCTGACGCCGGGTGGCATGGGCAGCGCGGTCTACAACTGGAGTGGTTCCGTGATCGGCGCCGGCGTCGACTACACGTTCCGCCCCAATGTGAATTCAGGTCTCTACTACCGCGGGATGGGCGGTTACGGCATCGGCAACGAGAAGCTCGAGGTCGGCGGCGTCGCAGGCTATACGGACAAGGTCACTCTCAAGGCGATCTACGGCAGCCTCGACATCGGGTGCCTGGCGCCCATCACCACGAAGACCGCGGCGTACGGCCAGATCGGCGCCTTCTACTCCACCACCAAGGGCACCTTCGACGACGGCGTGAGCGAGGTGGACGGCGAGCCGTTCAAGGTCTTCGGACTCGATACCGCCGTGGGTCTCCGCTACTCCGTCGGCGCAAGGAACAGCGCTTTCATCGAACAGTACAGCCAGTTCGGCTGGGGTTCGGGCGAGCAGGACGGTTCCAAGTACAACGCGTCGGTGAAGTACGGCTGCTTCCGCGGCGGGATGCGCTTCGGTTTCTAGTCGTTCACCCTGGACATCGGCCCGGGTGTGGCGCGAGGCGCCGCCCGGGCCTTCGCATGTCCGGGGGCGGCCGTCATCGTCGGGCCGCCGTCCGGGGCGCCGCCCGGCGCAGCGACCCGGCCGCAGCGGTGTGCCCGCCCGGCCCGCCTGCGCTTTCAGAGCGTCCTCGGCGCGTCGCATTCGACGCCCGCGTGGACGGTTCGCGCGGCGCTGCCGTGCATGCTCCGATCGCGCTCCACCTGCGAAGACGTTGGGCTCCAACGCGATGATCGCGAGCCGCGCCTCTGCACGCGCACTGGCCCGCGCATTGCGATGGGGGATCGGCGAGGCCGCAAGGTCTCGAACCACGACAGGCAAGGAGCGGCAGGGGCCCGTGGAGGGGGATCGTTATCGGGGGCCGGTTCGCCGAAGCGGTGCCACTCCGCTGCCTTGTCGGTCGGGGCGATGCGAGTGAATCCGAGCGAAGGGACACGCTCGAACCGGGGGCGGGCGCACGAAGCGGCCCGCCCCGCGTGTCCGTTCCGCTGGACGCCCGCGGCGCCCGCGCGTAGCGTGCCGCGTTCATGTCGACCACCTACGTCTCGCCCGCGCTCGCCGAGCGCCAGCCGCCTGCGGGCGCCGCGCCCCGGCCGCCGCTCCTCCTGCCCGCGCTCGGCATCAACGTGCTCATCGCGAGCGGGACGTTTCTGGTCGCGAAACAGACGCTCACCGAGTTCCCGCCGCTCGCGCTGGCGATGCTGCGCTTCGCGCTCGCGACCGCGCTGCTGGTGCCGCTCACGCGCTGGCTGCGCCCGGGGAGGCGGGTGGCCGCGGTGGATCGGCGGCAGGTGATCGTGCTCGGTCTGCTCGCGGTGCCGCTCAACCAGGGGCTGTTCCTTTCGGGCATGCAGTGGGCGAGCGCCTCGCACGCGGCGCTGCTCTACGCGCTGACGCCGGCATTCGTCGCGTTGATCGGTTTCGTGCGCGGCGAGAGCCGGCCGGGCTGGCGCGAATTCACCGGCATGGGGCTCGCCTTCGCCGGCGTCCTGATCCTGCTGCTCGAACGCGGGCTCCACATCGACCGCCATTCGCTCGCCGGCGACCTGCTGATTCTCGGTGCGGTGATCGCATGGGCGGCCTACATGGTGCTCGGCCGCGAGACGACGCGCCGCTACGGCGCACTGGTCGTCACCACCGAGGCGCTGGTCACCGGGACCCTGATGTTCGTGCCGATCGGCGTGTTCGCCCTGGCGCGCGCGGATCTGTCGCACGTGAGCGCGGGCGGCTGGAGCGGGGTCTTCTACCTGGCCTGGCTCACTTCGGCGCTCAACTACGTGATCTGGTTCTGGGGGCTGCGTCATTTGAAGTCCTCGACGGTGGCGATGCTCACCAATCTGCAGCCGGTGGTCGCGGCGGCGCTGGCGTGGGCTCTGCTCCACGAAGCGCTGCCGCCGTCGTTCGGCGTCTCGCTCGCCCTGGTGCTGGGCGGCGTCTGGCTCACGCAGTCGGCGCGCTTCAGCCGGCCGGCGGCACCGGCTGCTGCGCGCTGAACCGCGTTCCGCCGCCGAATCCGCTCGCGCTCAAGGGCTTGGCTGCGAAGGCCGATACCGGACGAAGGCCGGGGAAGTCCCCCGGCGCCGCTCTCCAACCCCCCTCGGGTCATGAAGCCACGCGTGCGCCAATGGCACGACATCGTCGGGCCGTATCGCGACGGGGCCTGGACCGAATGCGCGCGCCTTGCGCGCGCCCACCTCGACCGGGACCCCTACGACCTGTCGACGCGGGCGCTGCTCGCCTCGCTGCTGGTGCGCGGGCGTCAGCGCGCGTTCGCTCTGATGCACTACGAGCGCCTGCTGCCGCTTGCGGTCGGACGCGGTGATCTGTTCCGTGCGATCGCGACCCAGCGCCGCCTCGACGGTATGGTCTCGTTCGCCCAGCGTCATCCCGATCGCTACCGGGCGATCCAGGAGTGGTTCCGCGCGCTGGCCGGCTCGCGCGAAAGACAGGCGGACCACGAGTCGTCCGGCCAGCTTCCGCCCGGGGCGCTGCTCGCACTGCCACCCGAATCGTTCACTGCGGTCGCGGAACAGTCCGCCGTGGTGCCGCTCGACCTCGAACCGCGTGCGATCCACGAACCGGCCGGGGTGCTCTGGGTCGTCTACTTCGGGCGCGTTCAGTGGGCGATCGTCAGCAACCACGACGCGGCGCGCGCCGAGTTCACCGCCGAAGAAGGGGACCTGATCCACCTGCCGCCCGGTGACCCGGAGGCGCGCTGGCTCGAGGTCGAGGCCGAGCTGCCGAGCGAGGTGATCCAGTTCGAACCCGGCATCGTCACGCTGCTCGACCGGGCGCGCCGCACGGACCTCGCGGCGCACGCGGGCGGGCCCGCCGCAGCGGCTCCCGGGTCCATTTCGGATGAAGCCGGGCCCCCGCCGGCGGCCGCGTCCGCGCATGCGGGCGTCGACCCGGCCCCGGCCCGCGCGCCCGGTGAACGGCCCGCCCCGCCGGCGCCGGCGTCCGCATTCGCGGCGGCCGCCGCGCCCGCGACGCCCGGGCCCGGCCCGCTCGCCGGGCCGGCGGCCGCGGTCGGGGCGCCCGAAGAGGGGCGCCGTGAGCCCCGGATGGCCGTTCTGCTCGAGACCCGCGCGGTGCTGCTCCACGAGGCCGGGACGCGGAGCGCACCTCTCGAAGGCCGCATCGTCGACCTCTCGAGCCACGGTCTGGGGCTCGCCTTCCGCGCCGCGCCGCTCAGGCAATCGGCGGCGATCAGGCCCCACGCGCTCGTGTCGCTCGAGGTCTCGCTCGGACCCGGCGGCGAGCCCGTGCAGGTGGCGGGCCGTATCGCCTGGATCGAGTTCGCAACGCTGGCCGATCCGGGCGGGAACGAAGAGGCGCACGTCGGTCTCGAGTACGTCTCGCTGAGCGCGGAGAGCCGCAGTCGCCTGATCCATCTCCTCGGCACCGCGGACCGCCCGGACCCCTAGACGCTGCGCCGGCCGGCCGGGTCGGCGCGGGGTCCGCAGGCGAGGTCCCGGCCGCCCGCCCCGGGCCGCCCCGGCCGGTCGCCGGAGGCCGCCACCGGCGATTTGCCTCGCCCCGCGGGCGCCCATAGTCTCTGACGCCCGACGCCACCGCCCACGGTCGTCGCCGGCGCATGGGGCGCCCGGCCGGTGCGGGCGCGGCCACTCATGACCACTGCGACCCAGACCATCCGCCCCGTCGAGCGCCTGCGCACCTACGCCTCGTTCGTGCGGTTCGAGCACACGCTGTTTTCGCTGCCGCTCATGGTGGCCGGCGTGTTCAGCGTCCCCGGCCCGGCCCTGAGCGCCTGGCGCTGGGTCCTGATCGCGCTCGCGGCGGTGGGCGCGCGCACGTCGGCGCTCGCGATCAACCGGCTGATCGACCGCCACATCGACGCCCGCAACCCGCGCACGCAGACGCGCGAGCTGCCGGCCGGGCGCATGTCGCTGCGCGAGGCGCTCGGCCTGCTCGCCGCGAGCCTCGCGGTCTACCTCGTGTGCTGCGGCCTGCTCGGGCGCTGGTACCTGAGCGTCTCCTGGGTGCCGCTCGCGGTATTCGTCGGCTACCCGTACATGAAGCGGGTGACGCCGTTCTGTCACCTGGGCGTGGGCCTCGCCCTCGCGCTGGCGCCGCTCGCGGGCTATGCCGCGGCGCACCCGGACCTCGCCCACCCGCAGGGGTCGCTCCTCCTCGCCGGGTTCGCGCTCTGCTGGGTCGCGGGATTCGACATCATCTACGCCACGCTCGACGAGGACTTCGACCGCCAGCATGGCGTGAAGTCCATGGTCGCCTGGCTCGGCCGCACCACCGCGATGCGCATCTCGGCGTTCCTGCACCTGGCCGCGATGTTGTGCCTGGTGCCCATCGTGTTCCTGCTCATGGGCTACGTCCGCCGGGAACCGGCGTGGGCGATGCCCGCGATGCTCGGCCTCGCCATCGGCATCGGCGTGCTGCTCGGGCTCGAACAGCGCTGGGGCGAAGACGTGAACCTGGCCTTCTTCAAGGTGAACGTGGTCGTCGGCTTCGCCGTGCTCGCCCTGGTGCTGACCGCGCGTGCGGCCGGGGGCTTCTGATGCCCGTGCGAGCGCCGCGATGAGTACGAAGCGCTACCTGATCGGCATGACGGGGGCCTCCGGCAGCGCCTTCGGCGTGGACTTCGTCCGCCGCTGTCCGGGCGAGAAGTACCTGGTGATGTCCGACTGGGCGCGGCAGGTGATGCAATCGGAGACCGGCCTCAAAGCGTCGGACCTCGCGAGCCACGTCAGGGGCACGTTCCAGGACACGGACCTGGCGGCGCCGTTCGCGTCGGGGTCCAACCGCTACGACGCGCTCGTCATCGTGCCGTGCAGCGTGTCCACGCTCGGCAAGATCGCCGCCGGCATCGCCGACACGCTGATCACCCGCGCGGCGGCGGTCGCGCTCAAGGAGCGCATGCGAATCGTGCTGTGCGTGCGCGAGACTCCGCTCTCGACGATCGCGCTGGAGGGCGCGCTGCGCCTCTCGCGCGACGGCGTCGTGATCATGCCGGTGTCGCCGCCGTTCTATCACCAGCCGCAGAGCGTGGACGAGCTCGTGACCGGTTTCACCGACAAGATCCTCGCCCTGCTCGGCGAGGGCGCAGGCCGGGGCTGGCGCGAGGAGGCGCTCGGATGACGGGCCTGAAGCCCGGCGACCACCTCGGACCCTACCGGCTGGTCGAGGAGCTCGGGTTCGGCGGCATGGGCGTCGTCTACCGCGCGCACGACGAGCGCCTCGGCCGCGACGTGGCGATCAAGGTCCTGGCGCCGTGGATGAGCCCCGACCCGGCCTCGCGCGGCGCGCTGCTGCGCGAGGCGCGGCTGGCATCATCCATCAATCACCCCAACGTCTGCACCGTGCACGAGGTCGGCGAAGCCGACGGCCGTGTGTACATCGTGATGGAGCTGGTCCGCGGCGAAACGCTCGGCTCGATCGTGCCCGAAGGCGGTCTGCCGGCGTCGCGGGTGCTGCGCTACGGCCTGCAGATCGCCGACGCGCTCGGCGAGGCGCATCGCGCGGGGCTCATCCATCGCGATCTCAAGATCAACAACGTGATGATCACCGAGACCGGGCTGCTCAAGGTGCTCGACTTCGGCATCGCAGTGCCGGCGGACGCCGCGCACGAGGGCGAGGACGAGTCGCAGGGCACGCCGGCCTACATGGCGCCCGAGACGATCGAGCGGGGCGTCTCGAGCGCGCGCAGCGACCTGTGGTCGTTCGGCGTCCTGCTCTACGAGATGTGTACCGGCCGGCGCCCGTTCACGGGCCACGATCTCGGCGAACTGCAGGAGGCGATTCGCCACGAGGAGCCGCCGCCGCTGCCTTCGCGCATCAGCCCGACCCTGCAGAGCGTGATCACGCGCTGTCTCGAGAAGGACCCGGCGCTGCGCTACGGGCTCGCGGGCGAAGTGCGTGCCGCGCTGGAGATCGCGCAGCACGATTCGACCGTGCGTGCGGCCGAACGCGTGGCGGTCGCCGAGGCGGCGGGGCTGCCGTTTCCGCAGGCCGAGGCCCGCCGGCGCCGCGGTCGCCGCGTGCCGATGCGGGTGTGGGGCGTGGCCGCCCCGCTGCTGGTGGCGCTGGCGGTGGCGCTGGTCATCGTGCTCCACCGCGCGGCGGAGCGCCGCGGCGGCGGGACGCCGCCCGACATCCAGTCGGTCGCGGTGCTGCCGCTCGACAACGTATCGGGCGACGCCGGAGAGGATTATTTCGCCGAGGGCATGACCGAGGAGCTGATCGCGACGCTCGCGCGCGTGACGCCGCTGCAGGTCATCTCCCGCACCTCGGTGATGCGCTACAGGGGCAGCGACAAGTCCCTGCGCCAGATCGCCCGCGAGCTGCGCGTGGACGCGGTGGTCGAAGGCACCGTGCTGCGCGCGGGCGATCGCGTGCGCGTCACCGCGCAGCTGATCGACGCGGCGAGCGATCGCCACCTGTGGTCGCGCAGCTTCGAGCGTGATGTCGAGGACGTGCTCGCCCTGCAGGCGGAGATCGCCAGCGAGATCGTCGGCGAGCTGCATGCGGTGCTGCTGCCCGAGCGCCCGAACGCGCGGCCGGGTCGCGTGGATCCGCGCGCCTGGGAGGCGATGTTGCGCGGCCGCTACCACGTCGCGCGCCGCACGATTCAGGATCTGAACGAGGCGGTCCGTCAGTTCCGGATCGCGATCGACCGCGCGCCGGACGACGCGAACGCATGGGCCGGAATGGCGACGGCCCACGCGCTGCTGCACAGCTTCGGTCTCGGCGAGCGAAACGAGCACCTCGCCCGTGCGGAGCAGGCAGCCGACCGCGCGATCGAGCTCGATCCCGAGTCCGCCGAGGCACGGACCGCGCACGGCGAGGTTTCGTTCATGCTCTGGAAGTGGGACGAGGCCGAGAACAGCCTCGTGAAGGCGCTGCAGGTTCAACCGCGGCACAGCGACGGGCACTTCTGGTACGGCCAGCTGCTGCTCGAACAGGGGCGGCTCGACGAGGCGCTCGCGCAGGTGGACCTCGCCGTACGGGGCGACCCGCTGTCGCAGATCTGCTCCAGCTCGCGTGCCGAGGTGCTGTCGTCGCTCGGGCGCTACCAGGAAGCGGAAGAGGAGATCGACCGCACCGTCCGTCTCGATCCGAGCTTCGGCCGGATCTACCTCGAGAAGCTCGACCTCATGCACCTTCACGGCAGGCTTGCCGAGGCGGCCCGCGCGATCGGCGTGATGGACTCGTTGAACGGCATGTCCACCATTCATTCGCGCCGCCTGCTCGAGGCGCTCGCGAGCGGCGGGCCGCAGGGCTACTGGAACGAGGCGTCGCGGCAGATCATCGCAGGCGAAGGCGGCCGCGTCGCGCCGGCGTGGTGGGTCGCCTATTGCCTGACCCTCGCGGGCCGCCACGACGAGGCATTCGAGTGGCTCTCGCGATCGCTCGACCGCCACGAGAACCCGGGGCTCAGGTGGCGCTGGTCGTGGGAGGCGCTGCGCGGCGATCCGCGCTTCGATGCGCTGCTCGAGCGCATGGGCCTCGCGAGAGCCGCCGCGTGAGGCCGCGCGCATGAGTGGATTCCGCACGCTGTCTGCGTACCTCGACGAGCTCGAACGGCGCGGCGACCTGAAGCGCGTGACGCGCGAGGTGGATTGGAAGTACGAGGTCACCGAGATCGCCTGCCGCGAAGCGAAGGCCGAAGGTCCCGCGCTGCTGTTCGAGAAGGTGCGCGGCGCGCAGTTCCCGCTCGCCGTGAACGTGCTCGCTGCGGCGCGGCGGGTCGAATGGGCGCTCGGCCGCACGCCGCGCTCGGTGGGCGCCGAAATCGAGGAGCTCTTCCACGCACTGCCGCCGAAGGCGCTCGGCGACCTGTGGGCGTTGCGCGGCTCGGCCGGGCGCGTGCTGGCGTCCAGAGCGAAGCGCCTCGGCGCCGGCCCCGCACAGGCCAGGCGTGCCGCGAGCCTCGAGGCGCTGCCGATCCTCCAGCTGTGGCCGAAGGACGGCGGGCGCTTCGTCACGTTTCCGCTGGTGTTCACCGAGCACCCGGAAACCCGGAAGCGCAATCTCGGCATCTACCGCATGCACGTCTATGACGGGAACACCACCGGCATGCACTGGCAGATCGGCAAGGGCGGCGGGTTCCACTATGCGCGTGCCGAGCGCATGGGGCGCGACCTCGAAGTCGCGGTCGCCGTGGGCGCCGACCCGGCGACGCTGCTCGCCGCGGTCGCGCCGCTGCCCGAAGGGATCGACGAGCTCGCGTTCGCCGGCTTCCTGCGCGGTGCGCCGACGCGGCTTGCGCGCGGCACCGCGATCGCGACGCGGGTGCCGGCCGATGCCGAATTCGTGATCGAGGGCGTGGTCCCGGCGGGCGAACGCCGGCAGGAGGGTCCGTTCGGCGATCACTTCGGCCACTACTCGCACGCGGCGCCGTTCCCGGTGTTCCACGTGAAGGCGATCACGCATCGCGAGCGCCCGGTGTTCCAGGCGAGCGTGGTCGGCAAGCCGCCGCAGGAAGACCTGTGGATGGGCGAAGCCGTGCAGGAGATGTTCACCGGCGTGCTCAAGGTGATCCATCCCGAGATCGTGGACCTGTGGGCCTACTTCGAAGCGGGCTTCCACAACCTGCTGGTCGTCGCGGTCGAGAACCGTTTCGCGCGCGAAGGGAAGAAGACCGCGCTCGGCCTGATGGGCACCGGACAGCTCTCGCTCACCAAAGCGATCGTGCTGGTGGACGGCGACGTGAACCCGCGCGACCGGCGCGCGGTGTTCGAGGCGATCGCGCGGCACTTCGATCCGGCCGAAGACTTCATGCTGCTTCCCGGCGTACCGCTCGACACGCTCGACTTCACCTCCTACACGATGAACCTCGGCAGCAAGATGGTGATCGACGCGCAGTCGCACGCGAAGAACCCGGGCTCGGCGGGCACTGCGCCGGAAGCGGCGGCGGCCGCGCCGCTCGTGGCGCGCGTCGACGACCCGGCCGCCTATGCGAACGGCATCCGCGCACACCGGCTGGCCTGGGGCGGCATGCTGGTGGTGCAGGTCCCGGGCGAAGGCCGGGCGGTGATCGAGCGCCTCGTGCTGCGCCCCGAGTACGCGCAGCTCAAGCTCATCGTGGCGGTGAGCGAGGACGTGCCGCTCGATGACGACACGATGCTGCTGTGGGGCATCTTCACCCGCTTCGACTGCGCGCGTGACATCGTGCCCGCCGCGACCGAGTCGCGCGGCGCGTGGCTTCAGTGCAGAGGTCCGCTCGGCATCGATGCGAGCTGGAAGCAGGGCTATCCCGAGCCGGTGGCGAATACACACGAGGTGATCGCCGCGGTCGACGGGTGGTGGAAGTGAAGCGTCCGGTTACGCTGGTGGTGTTTCTCGCGCTCGCGTTCGCGCCCGCGGTGATCGGCACGCACTGGGGGCCCGACGCCTGGTACACGGCGCTGGCGAAGCCGTCCTGGAATCCGCCGGGCTGGGTGTTCGCACCGGTGTGGACGGTGCTCTACGCGCTGATCGGGGTTTCCGGCTGGCTGGTGTGGCGCGAGATGCGGGCGCGCCCGGAGGTTCGCTCCGACGCGCGCGCGGCGCTGGTGATCTACGCCGTGCAGCTCGTGCTCAACGGCGCCTGGACCTGGCTGTTCTTCGGTCTCCACCGGCCGGGCGCAGCGCTGGTCGAGATCATGGTGCTGTGGGCGGCGATCCTCACGACGATGGTGGCGTTCGGGCGCGTGCGGCCGCTCGCGGGCTGGCTGCTGGTGCCGTACGCCGCGTGGGTGACGTTCGCCGCGGTGCTGAACTCGGCGCTGTGGCGGATGAACGGGGGTGGGCGTTAGTCAACCACCGGTACTGACCGCCGCCCGCGTGAGGCGTTCCGCCCGCGCCGCCCCCGTTGTAGACTCATCGGCCGAAAACCTTCCCGACACCCACTCGCGCGGAGTCCCCGATGACCTCCATTCCGCGGCCCCAGGCCGCCGCCACGTTGCAGCGTGTGTTCGGCACGCCGCGCACGCTGATCGGCATGCTGCACGTCCGCGCGCTGCCGGGCGCGCCGCGCCACACGATGTCGATGGACGAGATCGCCGCGACCGCGGTCGCCGAGGCACGCGTGTATCGCGAGCACGGCTTCGATGCGCTGATGATCGAGAACATGCATGACCTGCCCTATCTGAAGGGCACGGTGTCCCCCGAGACGGTGGCGGCGATGGCGGTGGTCGGGCGCGAGGTGCGGCGCGAGGTCCCGCTGCCGCTCGGCGTTCAGGTGCTCGCCGCGGCGAACCGCGAAGCCCTGGCGGTGGCGCTGGCCTCGGGCGCGTCGTTCATCCGTGCCGAGGCGTTCGTGTTCGGCCACGTCGCCGACGAGGGCTGGCTCGAAGCGGGCGCGGGGCCGCTGCTCCGCGCGCGCCGCGCGATGGGCGCCGACGAAATCGCGGTGTTCGCCGACATCAAGAAGAAGCATGCCGCGCACGCGGTGACGGCCGACGTGAGCCTCGCCGACACGGCGAAGGCGGCCGTCTTCAATCTCGCCGACGGCGTGGTCGTGACCGGCACGGCGACCGGCGAGGAAGCGTTGCCCGGCGACGTCCAGGCGGTGGCCGCCGCGGTGACGGCGCCCGTGCTGGTCGGCTCGGGGCTCGCGCCTTCGAACCTCGCGCGCTACGCGGCGGCCGACGGTTTCATCGTCGGCTCGTCGGTGAAGGCCGACGGCATCTGGTCGAACGCCCTCGATCCGGCCCGCGTGCGCGCGGTGGCCGAGGCGTTCCGCGCGGTCGTCGCGCGATGACCTTCGGCGAAGCGACGTCCGGCGGCACCGGCGCTGCGCCGCGCGGCGGCGGCCCGGACCTGGTCGTGATCGGCAACCTGCTGATCGACGACGCGGTGTTTCCGGACGGGCGCACGTTCATCGCTGAGCCCGGCGGCGCGTGCCTCTACGCGGCGCTCGCGGCGACGCTCTGGGGTGCACGCACCGCGGTCGTGAGCGTGCGCGGCGACGACTACCCGCTGGCCGCGCTCGACGCCATGATGCGGCGCGGCGTGGATCTCTCGGGCGTGCGCGAGCTCGAGGGGCCGGGGCTGCGCACCTGGCTGCTCTACGAGGCGGCGGGCCGGCGTGTCATCCACCACCTCGGCCTGCCTTCCCACCAGGAGGTATCGCCCGACCCGCGCGCGATTCCGACGCATTGCCTGGAGGCACGCGCGTTCCACCTCGCGCCGATGCCGCTCGAGCGCCAGGCGGAACTGGTGGCCGCGCTCGCGCCGCGCCGCGAGGCGGGGCTCTCGATCGATCCCTACGAGCTGGTCACCGAGAAGAACCTCGCGCGCTGGCGCGAGGTGCTCGCCGGCGTGGACGCGTTCTTCGTCAGCGAAGACGAGCTGCTGCTGGACGACGTCGCCGAGGATCCGCGCGCGGCGCTGCGGCGCCTCGCCGGTGGGCGGCTGCGTTTCGTCGCGTTCAAGCGCGGCAACCGCGGCGGAATCCTCTACGACGCGCGCGCGGAGAGCTTCATCGAGTGGCCGGCGGTGCCGCGGCTGACCGGCGATCCGACCGGCTCGGGGGATGCGTTCGCCGGCGGCTTTCTCGCCGCGGTGCTCGCGGGCGGCACCGTGCAGGGCGCGCTCGACCGCGGCACGATCTCGGCGAGCTTCTGCCTCGAGGACTGGGGGGCGCGCGGACTGATGCGCGCGACGAGCGAAGAGGCCCAGCGCCGGCTGAAGGAATGGCTGGGAGCGATCCGGTAAGGGTGACTGGCGTGGCGACGCGGCGGCCCATCCTGCAGCGCATCGCATTGGTCGGGAGCAGCTGCGCGGGCAAGACCACGCTCAGCCGCGCGCTGTCGAAGCGGCTCGACCTGCCGCACGTCGAGCTGGATGCGCTGTACTGGCAGCCGCACTGGCAGAGCCTTCCCATCGAACTGTTCCGATCGCGCGTGGAACAGGCCGCCGCCGGCGACCGCTGGATCATCGACGGCAACTACGGGAAAGTGAGCGATCTGGTGTGGGGTCGCGCCACGGACCTGATCTGGCTCGATCCGCCGCTGCGGGTGACGTTTACCCGCGCATGGCGCCGCACGCTGCGCCGCCTGGTCACCCGTGAGCGATTGTTCGCGGGCAATCGCGAGAAGCTCGATGTCCTGAGCCACGAGTGGATTCCGTGGTGGGTGCTTCACACCCACTTCCCGCGCCGGCGTTTGTACGAGCGCATGCTTAGCGAGCCGCGGTTCCGCCATCTGCATCTCGTTCGTCTGCGGGGCGCCGGGGAGGTCGAGGCGTTCCTGTTCTCGCTGGGCGGCGCGGACCGGTCTACCGGCGCGTAGAAGCTACCGGGACGCCTTCGGCAGCCAGCGAATCCAGCGCCGCCTGCGCCCGCGCGGCCCATGTGCCGGCATCCCGCGCGGCGGCGAGCGACTGCAACTCCTCCAGTGCCTCCTGGCCGCCGCCGAGGTCGACCATCTTCCCGGCGAGGCGCCAGCGTTCCGCCCAGCGCGTGGGATCGAGCGTGATCGCCATGCGCAGCTCGAACGCCTCGCCCTGCGTCACGCCCTCGCGCGCGAACGAATCGGCGAGCGCGACGTAGACCTGGGCGCTGAGCGGATGTTCGAGCATCCGCTGATACCCGGGCATGAGCACGGGGTCGCCGCCGCCGAGCGCCCGCACCACCGCTGCGATGCGCGGCGTGGTGGAGTCGGCGAGTCCCATGGCTGCGAGGCGGCCGAGGTAGGCCTCGGGGCCGTGCGCGATCAGCACGGCCGCCGCCATCAGGTGCGAGCGCGCGGGCTCCTCGTCGCCCGGTGGGATCGCGTAGCGCAGGGTCGCGGCGGCGATCGCGCCGCGCCCGGCGATGATCGCGTTGCTCGCGCGGTGAAGCGCTTCGGGCGGACCCCACGCGGCCTTGCGCAGGTGCAGCGTGCCGAAGTCGAACGTGACGAAGGTGACCGGCCGCCGCTCGGGCAGCCACGGAGTCTCGGTGCTCCAGTAGCTCGCGAGCGTCGGGTCGCGCAGCAGCTCGCGCACCGCGGGGCCGTCCTCGGTCTGGATGAACGTCCGTGGCGGCAGGTTCTGGAACAGCACCACGAGATGGTCGGGCCGATCGGCGAGCAGCGTGTGGAGGTCCGCGTCGAAGCGCCGCGTCACGGCGGCGAAGCGCTGCGCGTCCACCCAGGTGAAGTTGGGGATGTTCCAGGCCGCGGGCGTGTCGAGGTCGGGCTTCGCGACGCCGAGCGCCGCCGCGTTCCAGACTACCAGCCCGGGCACCGCGATACGCAGGAACGCCGCGGGCGCGCGGGCGAGCAGCAGCCCCACCAGCATGCAGGCCCACGGCACTGCAGGGATCAGGTGATAGGCGTTCGAATGGTAGAACATCGCGTTGCCGACCGCGGCGGGAGCGGCGCCCAGCAGCGTGGCGCCCGCGAAGCCGACGACCAGCCGGCGCTCCGATGAGGCGGTCGCATCATCGGCGGCCGCGATCGCCTGCCTCGCGAACAGCCACGCAACGCCGGCGGCGAGCGCCGCGATCGCCAGCGACCGGAACGTGAGCACGGGGCCGGTGCCGACGAAGAAGCGCAGCGCCTCGCCGAGGATGAACGTTACGGACGGCGGGTTGAGGGCCGCCGGCTCCACGGTGGCCAGATTCACCCAGGTCACGCGCGCGATCACGTGCAACGCGACGGGCACCCCCGCGGACGCCGCGAGCGCGCGGACACCGGGGCGCCCCTCGCCACGCCAGTCGAACATCCGGGCGAAGAGCAGCAGGATCGGATAGACGACGAACGCCGGCTCCTTGGCGAGCGGGGCGAGCGCCGCGTACACGAGGACCGCCTGGTAGCGCCCGCGCTGCATGGCGCGCACCGCCGCCAGCGACAGCATCAGCGCCAGCAGGTCCTGGAAGCCGCTCGCCCAGGACGCGAGCATCTTGGTCGCCTCGTAGGTGACGAACAGCATCGCCGCGATCGCGCCGGCGCGTGCCGAGCCGAGCAGCGTCGCAATGCGGTAGATCAGCACCGCGGAGACGGCCACCACGACGGTCTCGATCGCGTGCCCGAACGGCGCCCCCCACGGGCCGACGTGGGTGAGCAGCACGAAGAACAGCTCGCGCGAGAGCGGCCGGTACCACGGCCAGATGCCGTAGCGGCCGGTCATGAGTTCCAGGAACGGGCGGTGGCGCGCGACGTCGAGGAAATGGAAGTCGTCAGCGTAGAACGGGAACGAAACGACGTCGATGCCGACGACCAGCACGACGAGCGCCACGATCAGGTGGACGGGCCGGATGCGCTCGAGCCAGGACATCGCCTTCAGCGGTGCGGCCGGTGGCTATCGCGCGGACAGGATGGCGATGCCTTCGCGGGCGGCGCGCGGCGCCGCCGCGTCACGGCTGCCCGGCTCCGCCCGCGCCGGCGAACTCCTCGCGCGCGGTGAAGCACACCCCGAGGTCCTTCAGCAGCCCGTCATCGATCGCGTAGATCCAGCCGTGCACGGCGAGGCTCTGGCCGCGCGCCCAGGCGTCCTGGACGATCGTCGTGCGGCACACGTTCGCGACCTGCTCGACCACGTTGAGTTCGCTCAGGCGATCGAAGCGGCGCTTGCCCTCGGCGAGCTTCGCCAGCTCGCCCGCGTGCTTCGCGGCCACGTCCTCCACGTGCCTGAGCCAGTTGTCGATGAGCCCGAGGCTGCGGTCTTCGAGCGCGGCCTGGATGCCGCCGCAGCCGTAGTGGCCGCAGACGATGACGTGTTCGACCTTCAGCACGTCGACCGCGAACTGGAGCACCGACAGACAGTTGAGGTCGGTGTGCACGACCTGGTTCGCGACGTTGCGGTGGACGAACAGCTCGCCGGGCATGAGTCCCACGATCTGGTTCGCGGGAACGCGGCTGTCGGCGCAGCCGATCCACAGGTAGCGCGGTTTCTGCTGGTGCGCCAGAGCGGAAAAGAAATCGGGCCGCTCCTGCTTGATGGCTTCGGCCCACTTGCGGTTCGAGTCGAATAACGTCTTCAGCAGTCGCATGGGTCACCCGGTCATGAGGCCCCCCGAACGCGGGGCGCTCGGTGCACCCCTCCAGTGTCATTCCGAACAGGCGGCGGGCCCGTGCAGTATCAATGTCGGGGCGGTGCGCGTCCACCCGATCGAGCGTGTCCGCGATCAGCCCGGCCAGCACGGCCGGGGCCTCGCGGCGCGGCAGGGTGAACAGCGAGTCGAGTCGCGCGCCGGCGTTCGCGGGGCGGATCAGCATGCGTCCGGCGGTGCGGCCCGAGGCGTGCGCCCGTGGACCCACCGCGCCGTCATGGGCGCGGTCCCGCGCGTCACATTTTCCTCCGCCACGCATCAGAGCGATTGCCAGGCGAGCGACGATGGCCAATGATCGTCCCATGCCGACCCCTGCGTGCCTCCCCTGCACACCCGCCCCGGGGCGGGTGTGCCTTGCGCTCCTGCTGATCGCCCTCGCGCCCGACCCGCGCTGCGGCAGGTGACGCCGCGGCGGACTCGGCCGCGGCGGCCCGTGCTGCATGGCGCGAGGCGGTGCGCGCGGACGCCGCAGGCGATGCCGCCGCGACGCGCGCATGGGTGGCGCGTGCCGCGCACGCGTGGCCGGAACAGCCGGCCTATCTGCAGGCGCTCGCGCGGCTGGACGCCCGCGCCGGCGATACGCTCGCCCTCGCCGCCGCGCTCGAGCGCCTCGCACGGCTCGGCAGCGGCGCGGGCGTGGCGGCCGACTCCGCGGTACGCAGCCGGGCGGCCGGCGGCCGCGCGGGCGCCGCACTGGCCGCGCTGGAGTCCGCCACCCGGCCACTCGCCGCAAGCACGGTGTGGGCGTCGCTCGCCGACAGCACGATCTTCCCCGAGGGCGCGGACGCCGATCCGGCGCGCGGCCTCGTCTACGTCGGCAGCATTCGCCATCGCACGATCTACGCGGTGGATTCCCGCGGCGCGGCGCGCGACCTCGGCCTCGACCGCGCCGCGGGCGTCGGCGCCGTGATGGGCGTGCGCTGGGACGCTGCCCGCGGCGTGCTGTGGGCGACGACGGTCGCGCACCCGGCGATGGCGAACTACGCGCCGGCGGATTCGTCGATCGCCGCGCTGCTGGAAGTGGATCCGTCGAGCGGCCGCGTGCTCGGTCGCTGGGACGCGCCGGCGGGCAAGGCGCACGTGCTCGGCGATCTCGCCGTCGCGCCGGGCGGCGAGGTATACGTCACCGATTCCGTGCAGCCGGTCGTCTACACCCTCGCGCCGGGGGCGGACTCGCTGCAATCGTTCACCCATCCGCTGTTCCGCTCGCTGCAGGGCGTCGCGCCCGCGGGGGACGGGGTCGTCTACCTGTCGGACTATTCGCACGGCATGCTGCGATGGCTCCCGGCGAGCGGCGAGGTCGCGCGGCTCGCCGCCCCGGAAGGCGCGACGACGCTCGGCATGGACGGCATCGTGCTCGACTCCGGCGCGCTCTACGGCGTGCAGAACGGCGTCCAGCCGCCGCGCGTCGTGCGCATGCCGCTCGATCGCACCGGCCTCCGGATCACCGCAGTCGAAACGATCGACCGCCATGTTCCGCCCGCCGACGAGCCCACGATCGCGACGGTGCTCGGCGACCGGCTCATCTACGTCGCCAACAGCCAGTGGGAGAAGTACGACGGGAAGGGTGCGCGCCGGCCGGGCACGCGGCTCGCCGCACCGGTCCTGCTGCAGCTGCCGCTTCCGAAGTAGCGCCGCTCCGGTTCCGGGGGACGTGGAAGTCGTCCCCGGTCATGCGTTCCCCGGTCCGGGCGGTGCGGTCGCTGGAGCTCCGCCATGGTCTCGGCAGCGCCCGGGGTGCTTCTCCAGAGCCTTGCTGGGGGGCACCCTCGCGCTACGCTCCCCGTGTTCTCAGCCCTCTCATCGAGGTCGCCCGTGCTCTCGAAACGGCCCTTTCTCGCCTGCGCAGGGGCCCTGAGCCTGACCTTCGGCTGTTGGAGTTCTGCGGCTGCGAGCCCTCCGGTCGCCTGGGACGTCCGCATGGGCCCGTCCGTCACGGGCGCAACCGGAACGCTGTCCGAGTCGCTGGACCGCGCCAGCGGTGGATTCGACGGGGGCGTTGCCATTCGCTGGCCCCGCTCTACGACCTCATGGGGTGTCCAGGCGGAAGGTCTGTTTGCGAGCCGCGCGCGATCCTTCCCGGACGTCATCGGGTTCCGGCGACGCCTCGACGTTCGCTACGCGCAGTTCCACCTGCTCGCCAGGGCGTCGCTTCGGCGGACCGGCAGGCTTCGCCCCTACGCGCTGGCAGGGCCCTATTTCGCCTGGCGTCTGTCCTCACGCATCGCGCCGGGGAGGTACGCCGGTGACGAGCCCGTCGATCCAGGGGATGTCCGCGCCCGCGACGCCGGCGCCGTCATCGGTCTCGGCGCCGATCTGGGCTCCGGCCGGGGTCGAGCCACTGTCGAGTTGCGGGCTGGCCTGGGCTTCGTGGACGTCCTCGAAGCTCGTGCGCGAGTCGACGGCACCTACCGCGTCCTGACGCTGATACTGGCTGTCGCCCCGGGCGAAGACGCCGACTGACGACGGGGCGCCTTCCTCTTCGAGCGCCCAGCCGGCCTCCGCTCAGGCGGGCTCGGCCTGTTCGTGCCAGGGTAATACCAGGGTCGCGCGGGTGAGGCCGGCCGTTTCCGATTCGAGGTCCAGCCGCGCGGCGGCGCCGTAGAGCCCGGCGAGACGCGAGCGCAGGTTCGCGAGCCCGACGCCGGCGCCCGGCCGGTCCTCCCGCGCGCGCGGCCCCTCGCCCGAGTCCGACACGGTGAGCACGAGCGATTCACCGCGCCGCGCCGCGCCGATCGCGATGGCGCCGCCGTTCACGCGCGGCGCGACCCCGTGCACGATCGCGTTTTCGACCAGCGGCTGCAGCCCGAACGCGGGAACGAGCGGCGCGCCGTTGCAATCGACCGCCCATTCGACCCGCAGGCGGCCGCTGAAACGCACCCGCTCGATCTCGAGGTACTGCGCGGTGAAGCGCAGCTCGTCGTCGAGCGGGACCTCCTGCGCCTCCCACGCGCCGAGCGTCGAGCGCAGAAGGTCCGAGAGCCGCACCACCATCTGCTGCGCGGCGGCCGGATCGCGGTCGATCAGGGTGACGACCGAGTTGAGGACGTTGAAGAGGAAGTGCGGATTGAGCTGCGACTGCAGCGCGCGCAGATGTGCGACCGCGAGGTCCTGCCGCAGCCGGGCGGTGCGCACGGTCTGCTCGCGCCAGCGCGTGTGCCAGCGAAATGCCATCTGCGCGCCGACGATGCCCCAGAAGATCACCAGGAACAGATCGCCGTAGGCGCGGATGCCGATCGACATCGTGCTGTCGAAGCTCCACCACTCGGTGAGGCCGAACGCATGGCCGACGATCCTCACCAGCATGATCTGCAGCAGCACCACCGCGACCGAGAGCGGCACGTGCACCGCCAGCGCGCGCGCGAAGTTGCCGCGTTCGAACGGAAAGCGGCGCCCGGCCGTGAAGATCAGAGCCGTCCACCCGGCCCACGAGACCCAGTTCACGACCTGCGACAGGAACGTCGGCAGCAACGGCATGTGGGGCCGGATCGGCGCGATCACGAAGCCGATCGTGGCGACGATCGCCGGCAGCAGCCAGAACCCCAGCGTCGCGAGCGCCGGCCGCAGTGATTTCACGCGCGGCCCGCGAGCCTGCGATCGAGCTCCGCGCGGAAGCTGCGGCTCACCCGGAGCCGGGTGCCGTTTCGGAGCGTCATGATCTGATCGCCGCGCTGCCAGGGCTCGATGGACGCCACGGCCTCGAGGTCCACGATGAAGCGGCGATGGATGCGCACGTAGCGCGCGGGGTCGAGCCGCGCCTGCACGTCGGTGAGCGTCTCGCGCAGCAGGTGGCGCTCGGCCTCGGTGTGCAGCACGACGTAGTTCCCCGCCGACTCGAACAGGAAGATGTCGCGCACCGGCACCAGGATCGTGCGGCGGTCCTTGCGGACGGGCAGCCGCTCGAGCCGCTCGCCGCCGTTGGCCGCGCCGCCGTTCTGCGGGTTCCCGCTCGAGGCGGAGAGCAGTTCGGAGAGCCGCCGCGCCTCGACCCGGATCGCGTCCGAGGTGCGGCGCTCGGCGGCGCGCCGCCACGCGGTGCGGAACCGGTCCAGGTCGAACGGCTTCAGCAGGTAGTCCACCGCCGCGACCTCGAAGGCGCGGATCGCCTGGTCGTCGTGCGCGGTGGCGAACACGGTGGGCGGCATCGCCTCGGGGCCGATGGTCTCGACCACCTCGAAGCCGGTGCGGCCGGGAATCTGGATGTCGAGGATCACCAGATCCGGATGCCAGTCGCGGATCATCCGCACCGCGCCGAAGCCGTCGCCGGCTTCCCGCACGGTGCAGCCGGGGCTGGTGGCCTGGACCAGGTCGCTCAGTCGTTCACGGGCAAGGGGTTCGTCGTCGACGATCAATACTTTCGCGATCACGATTCGCTCCCGAACCCCGGCTGGGGAGGCCGGGCATGGTGGTTCGCAAGCATCTGCGGATATCCCGGCAGGAAAACGATCCATGGTGGCAGGTGTGACTGTCAAGAGTTCCCGGCGTTTCGCGGCTCCGGGCGGTACCGGCGCGGCCGGTTCGTCACGCGGAGGACCCGGCTCGGCCCGAACCGGGCGTACACGAGGTCGCCGCGCGCCGGGGACGGCACCCCGGCAGGCAGTCGACCTGCCGCGTGGCCCGCGCCGTTCAGGCGCTGCGCCCGGCGAATCCCGCCTTCGCGGTCTTCCAGATCAGCCAGGCGAGCGAGCCGAGCCATGCCGCGTAGATCACCGCGCGCACCGGGTGAAAGGCGATGGAATGGACCACCGCGCCCGAGCGGCCCATGAGCTGGCCGAGCACGAAACGCGACAGCGTCTCGGCCGAGAACCAGCCCCACAGGACCACCGCCCAGTACATGCCGACCAGGCGCCAGCGCGGCATCCGCAGCGCGGGCGGCAGCCGCAGCGTGTTGAGCACGGCGACCACGATCGTGAACAGGTACATCGAGACGATGGTGAACGGGCCGGCGATGAGGATCAGGAAGTTCGGCTGCAGCTGATCCACGCCCGTCCCGCTCTTCCACGACACCAGGATCACCGCGATCCCGGCGAGCGTCATCACGGTCAGCAGCGCGAGGAACGTGCCGCGCAGCGACCAGCCGCGCGCGCGCCCGACCAGGTCGTGCAGGATGTCGCCGGTGATGCGGGTCACCGTGTCCACGACCCCGACCTGCGTCGAAAACAGCACGAACGCGCCGCCCAGGAGGAAGGCCACCTCGAGCCATGCGCCGCCGTGCTCGCGCAGGCGCGCGGCCTGCGCGGCCACCATGCCGGTGAGGTCGCCCGCCCACTGCGCATCGCCGGTGCCGAGCGTCGCCGCGACCAGCAGCGTGGTGATCACCACGCTCAGGATGATGAGCAGCACGAACGTGACCAGCAGCTCCTGCTCGGCGACGCGCATCCAGCGGCGGAAGCGCGCGAGCTGCGTCGCGGCGGCCGCCGAGAACGCGAAGCCGCGTGCCTCGACGACCTCGTTGTGACCGCGGATCCCGGCGATGCGGCCCTGGTAGGTGCCCATGCCGAAGCCCTTCTCGCGCACCCACAGCGATTGAGCGAGCAGCAGCGTGCCGCCGCTGCCGGCGTAGGCGACCGCGATCAGCAGCACCGGGAACTGCGCGCCCGACAGCAGCGCGCCCGGTGCGTGGCCGATCGAGACGACGCCCTGCGCGAGCGAGGCGAGGTCGCCCGGCAGCACCCCGGCCGCCATCAGGGCGACGAACAGCAGCGGGAAGAAGATCAGCACCATTCCCATCTGCAGCTTCTCGAGCGCGTTGTAGACGATCTCCGACAAAGAGAGCGCGGCCCAGATGAACAGCATCATCACGATCGCGAGCGGCTGCCAGCCGGCGAGCGCCTCGCGGCCGGCGACCGCGTTCACCGTCTGGCGCGTGAAGTCGGCCGACTGCGAGGCCCACCCGGGCCAGAAGAACGAGATCAGCGTCGCGGCGAGGAAGAACCACGGCCAGAACGGCACACGGGTGAGCCGCTTCATGCCCATGAAGATGGATTCGCCGGTCGCGACGCTCCAGCGCTCGATCTCGCCGATCACCACGAACTGGGTGAGCACACCGACCCAGAACAACCACCAGATCGAGAAGCCGTTGACGGCGATCAGGTTCGGCCACAGCAGGAACTCGCCGGCACCGAGCCCCATGCCGAGCGCGATCACCGAAGGGCCGATGATGTTGCGTAGCCGGGGAACGCGCGGCACCTCGTCGAGGCGATGGAACGGCGGCCCGTGCCCGGGCTCCGGAAAGTCGCCGCCCGCGGGCGCGTTCGGCAGCTTCGAGGCGTCCACGGGACGGTAGACGCCTTCGCGATAAGCGCGGCCCTCTTCGGGCGGGCAGTGGACGTCGGGGTCGTGCGTCATGCGGCTACCGGAGACCCGTGGCGGTGCGGGCGGAACACGGCGGGACGAGCGGGAGGATCGTCGGGCGGCGCATGGGCGGCAGTATGGTGGCGGACCGGGTGCGCTTCAAGGGTTGCCGGGGCGCCGCGCGGTCCCGGCCGGTCCGCGCGCGCCGCGCGGTCGCGGGCGCCGGAATTCGCGCACCGCTACCTTCGTCCCTCTGGCCACGGACGAGGCCGCCGCGCTAGATTGCCGGCATGTCTGCCCTGGTCCGTATCGCCCCGCACGTCGCGCAGGCGCTCGCCGCGAAGCAGCCGGTGGTCGCGCTCGAGAGCACGCTGGTCACGCACGGCCTGCCGCACCCGGAAGGCGTGGAGACCGCGATCGAGCTCGAAGCGGAGGTCCGGGTCGCGGGCGCGGTGCCGGCGACGATCGGCATTTTCGACGGTGCGGTGCACGTCGGCGTGGACCGCGCGGCGCTCGAGCGGCTGGCCACGGCCGGTGACATCGCCAAGATCAACCTCAGCAACCTGGCCGCGGCGGTCGTCGCGGGCGCGCCCGGCTCGACCACGGTGGCGGCGACGATGTTCATCGCCTCGCGCGCCGGGATCGACGTGTTCGCGACCGGCGGCATCGGCGGCGTGCACCGCGGCTCGGAACACACGGGCGACGTGTCGTCCGACCTCACGGCGCTTTCGCGTTATCCGGTCGCGGTGGTGTGCTCGGGCGCGAAAGCGATCCTCGATCTGCCGCGCACCATCGAGATGCTCGAGATGCTCGGCGTGCCGATCCTCGGCCACGGCACCGATTCGTTCCCCTCGTTCTACCGGCGCGAGAGCGGGCTCAGGCTCGATGCGCGTTTCGATACGATCGACGATCTCGCCCGTGCGGTGCACGCGCACTTCGAGCTCGGCGGCGGCGGCGGGGTGCTGGTCGGGAATCCGATTCCCGCGCAGTTCGAGCTGCCGCGCGAGACCTACGAAGGCGCCCTGCGCGCCGCGCTCGCGGAGGCCGACCGCGCCGACGTCAAGGGTCGCGAGGTCACGCCGTTCCTGCTCGAGCGCATGCGGGTGCTCACCGGCGGCGCGACCGTGACGTCCAACCGCGCGCTGCTCAGGCACAACGCAGCCGTGGCGGCGCAGCTGGCCGTCGCGCTGCGGGCCGGCCGGGGCTGACCGGGGACCCGCAGCGGTCCGGACGTCGCAGGCCCCGTTCAGACGGCGGGCACCGTCCCGCACGCTGATCCCGTTCGTCCGTCCGGCGAACGATCCGTAGCCTGAACGCTCGCACGGCTTCACCCGCGCCCGTCCCCGCGCAACGCACGTTCGTCGCGCCGGTCCCCGGCATTTGCGCGTCCGTGACCGGGATCGGCGTCAGGACGCGCAACATTCCAACCCTGTCGTGCGTGAATCAATCCAAGCGTGCGTACCCAGCGCGATCCACTGCACGGAGCTTCCCATCCATGCCGCTCGTCGCCATCGCTGCAATGATCCTGGTTTCGGCCGCGGTCGAAACGGCCGCCGCCGCCGAGCCCAATGCACACCCGCCGGTCCAGGCCATCCGGCTCTCGGCCCCCGTCACCGTGGACGGGGTGCTGTCCGAGGCCGTGTGGCACCAGGGCCCCGGGATCACCGATTTCACCATGAGCGATCCGGTCGAGGGCGCGACACCGACGGAGCGCACCGAGGTCCGCTTCGCGTTCGACGACGATGCGATCTACATCGGCGCCCGCATGTACGACTCGCACCCGGATTCGATTCTCGGCCGTCTCGCGCGCCGCGACAACGCGCCGCCCTCCGACGAGCTCGCGGTCTTCTTCGATCCGCTCCACGATCACCGCACCGGCTACTACTTCGTCATCAACGCCGCCAGCGTGCTCGGTGACGGGATTCTCTACAACGACAACTGGGACAGCAGCTCATGGGACGGCGTGTGGGAGGGTCACGCGCGGGTCGACGAGAAGGGCTGGACGGCCGAGATGCGGATTCCGTTCTCGCAGATGCGCAGCCAGGCGGGCGTGCCGTGGGGCTTCGACCTGCGGCGCCGCATCCTGCGCAAGAGCGAATACGACTACATCGTGTACCAGCCCAGAGACGGCAGCGGCTTCGTGTCGCGCTTCCCCGAGCTCCGGGGGATCGAGACCAGCGGCGACGGTCGTTACGTCGAGGTCCGGCCCTACGCCACCTCGAAAGGGTCGTTCCTGCAGCACGAAGTCGGCGATCCGTTCAACGACGGCTCCAAGTTCAACGGCGACGTCGGCGGTGACCTGCGCATCGGCATCGGCCGCAACCTGACGCTCAACGCGACGGTGAATCCCGACTTCGGCCAGGTGGAAGTGGACCCTGCGGTCGTCAATCTGAGCGACGTCGAGACCTACTTCGACGAGAAGCGCCCGTTCTTCGTCGAGGGGTCGAGCAACTTCGAATTCGGCCAGCAGGGCGCGAGCGACTACTGGGGCTTCAACTACGCGCAACCCACCTTCTTCTACAGCCGCCGCATCGGACGCACGCCCCAGGGCGAGGTGCCCGACGCCGACTACGCCGACGTCCCGCTCGGCACCACGATCCTCGGCGCCGCGAAGCTCACCGGCCGCGCCGGCGGCTTCAACATCGGCGCGCTGAGCGCGCTCACGGCGCGCGAGAAGGCGAGGCTGGAGACGGCCGGCCGGTCGTTCCGGTCGGAGGTCGAGCCCCTGACGTACTACGGAATCGTGCGCGGTCAGAAGGAGTTCAACGAGCGCCGCCAGGGACTCGGCCTCATGACGACTCTGGCCGCGCGCTCCTTCGACGACGCGCGCCTGCGCGACGACGTGAACAGTCACGGCCTGATGACCGGTCTCGACGGCTGGTGGTTCCTCGACGAGAACAAGGTCTGGGTGCTGTCGGGGCACGCCGCGATGTCGAACGTGGCCGGCAGCGCGCAGCGCATGATCGACCTGCAGCGCAGCTCGCGGCGCTACTTCCAGCGCCCGGACGCCGAGCACCAGCACGTCGACTCGACGGCGACGTCGATGACCGGCACCACCGCGCGCGTGTGGCTCAACAAGGAGAAGGGCAACTTCTTCACGAACTCCGCGATCGGCTACATCTCGCCCGGCTTCGAGGTCAACGATCTCGGCTTCCAGACCCGCGCCGATTACATCAACGGGCACATCGGCGCCGGCTACAAGTGGCCGAAGACCACGAGCTGGAAGAAGGACATCCACTTCCTCGCCGCCGTCTACACCACGCGGGACTTCGACGGCAACGTGACCGGCAAGGGCGTCTGGGGACAGCAGTCCATCGAGTTCGTCAACAACTACAGCTGGAACCTGAACGGCGGCTACGCGTTCAGGCGCGACGACACGCGCCGGACGCGCGGCGGGCCGGTGATGATCGCGCCGGCGGTCGCCGAATACGAGGCCTACCTCGACGGTGACGGCAAGTCGAAGTTCTTCTGGTACGCCGACGTCGGCGGCAGCCGCGATGCCGAGGGTTCGTGGAGCAGCTGGATGAATCCCGGCATCGAGCTCAAGCCGATGTCGAATCTGTCCCTGGAGATCGGCCCCGAGATCTCTCGCAACTTCGAGCTGGCGCAGTACGTGGACACCATCGACGATCCGACCGCGACTTCGACCTACGGCGCGCGCTACGTGTTCGCGACGCTCGACCAGACGACGGTCGCGGCGAACATCCGCTTCAACATCTCGCTGACGCCGAACCTGAGCCTGCAGACGTTCATTCAGCCGCTGATCTCGGCCGGCCGGTACTCGGACTTCAAGGAGCTGGCCCGGGGACGCAGCTTCGAGTTCAACCACTACGGGCAGAACGGCTCGACCTACGCCTACGACGCGGTCACGAATACGATCACGATCGATCCGGACGGCGGCGGCCCTGCGGCGTCGTTCCAGGAGGACGGTCCCAACTTCAATATCAAGTCGCTGCGCGGGAACGCCGTGCTGCGCTGGGAATACATGCCGGGCTCGACGCTGTTCCTGGTATGGACGCGAAGCCAGCGGGTCGAAGACCGCGGCGAATTCGAGCTCGGCCGCGACTACCACCAACTGCTCGACCTGCGCGGGGACAACATCTTCCTCGCCAAGGTCACGTACTACTTCACGCTGTAGCGCGGCGTGGAACGACAGCGAAGATGCCGGTGTCCGCGGGCGGGATCTGGACGCCCCCGGTGCGCCCACCCCGCCTCGCGGCGCCGGCGACGACGACCCGCGGAGAAGCTCATCCCTCCCCTCCGCGGCGTCCTCCCGACTCTTGACCGGGCGGGAGAGCGAGGGGTCCGGTTCACACCGGACCCCTTCGTGATGAGGCATGAATGCCGCATGATGTCCTCCTGCGCTCCCCGGCCAGGAGGCACCCCATGAAAGTCATGTCAGTCATCGTTCTGCTCGCGCTCGCCGCGAGCCCGTGTGCGGCGCGGCCGTCGGATGCGGAACTGCACGCGCTGATCCTGAACGTGCACGAGAAGCAGGAGAACGTCGGTCTCGCAGCCGAGGTCATGCGCGACGGCAAAATCGTGTACCGCGACACGCTCGGTCTCGCCGATCTCGAGAACGAGGTGCCGGTCACCGCGGCGTCCCGCTTCGGCATCGCGAGCCTGACGAAGCTGTTCACCGCCGTGACGCTGCTGCAGCTCGTCGCCGAAGGCCGCATCGACCTCGACGCGCCCGTGCAGAAATACCTTCCGTCGTTCCCGAAGAAGTCGAAGACCGACATCACGATCCGCATGCTTGCGACGCACCGGTCCGGGATCCCGCATCCCACGAATCGAACACCGAAGCTGTTCGCCACGCACTACGACCGGGCCGTGGACGCGGTGGAGGTGTTCGAGAACGACTCGCTGCTGTTCGAGCCGGGGACCGACCAGCGTTACTCCAGCTCGAACTACAACCTCATTGCGGCCGTGATCGAGCGAGTCGAGGGAAAGCCGTTCACGGAGGTCGTGACGGAGCGGATCATGCGACCGCTCGATCTCGAGCACACGTCGTTCGACGACATCCTGCGCCCGCTGCCGCACCGCGTCCGCCGCTACAGCTATTACCAGCCGTGGACCTATCGCGAGAGCGATACGCTGTTCGTCGTGCCGACCTGGGACTACAGCTTCAACGCGGGCGGTGGGAACATCAATTCGACCGTGGACGACGTCGCACGTTTCGGCACGGCCCTGTGCGCGCCCGGCCTGCTGCCGCGCGCCGAGTGGGACGTCCTGTGGTCGGAGGACTGGTTCGGCAGCGGTCCGGCCGACGGGCGCTACATCTACGCCACGGGCGCCAATCCCGGTCTGCAGGCCGGCATCGCGATCTACGTGGAGACGAAGACCGTCGGCGTCGTGCTCTCGAACACGTGGGGCAAGGGTTCGCGCTCGGGCGAGATGGCGAAGCTGGCGATGGATCTCGCGGACGCGGCGGGCGGAGCGGGCGCCGAAGTGAGTCGCGCCGGGAGGTAGAGCGTGTTCCGGCGGGAGGGCGACGGGCCCCGGCGCACACCAACCCCGTTCACTGTCCTGCGCCTCGGGCGAAGGAGCAGGCTCGGGGCCTTCCCGGGACGCTCCCGGAGGCGCGGCGCATGGCGCCTCTTGGGTGATGAGCCCATGGCCGTGTGGGTCGCGATGCCCATCCAGTTCACGCTCGAGGACCACGACCGTTGACCTTGCGGCGGCTTTGGCTTTGCGCGCTGTGCCCGCGCCCGCTACGGTTCCGTCATGACACTGCCCGACACGCGCATCCGGACCTTCCGCCGGCTCCACGAAGCCGGCTGCTTCGTGATGCCGAATCCGTGGGATGCGGGCAGTGCGCGGCTGCTCGAGCAGACGGGCTTCAAGGCGCTCGCTACCACCAGCGCGGGCTTCGCCTGGTCGATGGCGCACGCCGACACGCAGGTCACGCTCGAGCAGACGCTCGCGCATCTCGCGGCGATGGCCGCGGCGGTCGAGGTGCCGGTCAACGCCGACTTCGAGGGTGGTTACGCGGTCGAGCCCGAGCGGGTCGCCGGAAACGTGGCGCGCGCGGTGCGCACCGGCATCGCCGGGCTCTCGATCGAGGACTCGACGGGGGACGTCGAAGAACCGCTGTTCGAGTTGCCGCTCGCGGTCGAGCGGATGCGCGCGGCGCGCACGGCGATCGACGAGAGCGGAACCGGCGTGCTGCTCACCGGGCGCTCGGAAGGCTTCATCTGCGGGCGGCCGGATCTGCATGAGACGATCCGACGGCTGGTCGCCTACGCGGAGGCCGGCGCGGACTGTCTGTACGCACCCGGGCTGCGCGCGCGCGGCGACATCGAGGCGGTGGTGCGCGCGGTGGCGCCGAAGCCGGTGAACGTCCTCGCCAACGGCGGCTTCACCACGGTTGCGGAGCTGGCGGTGGCCGGCGTGCGCCGGATCAGCGTGGGCGGCGCCCTCGCGCGCGTCGCGCTGACGGCGTTCATGCAGGCGGCGGAGGAGATCGCGCGCGAAGGCACGTTCGCGCGCTTCGACGGAACGCAGAGCTTCGATCCACGTTTCAGAGAAGAATGAGGCCGGCGCCAGGCCGGCAGCGCAGCGCGCGCGACCGGCCGGCAGGGAGCGACGATGAGTAAGAGCTTCGAGGCGATCGACGGCAGAGTGCGCGAGTTCATCGGGCGTCAGCACGTGTTCTTCGTGGCGACCGCGCCTTCCGGCGATGGCGGCCACGTGAACTGCTCACCCAAAGGGCTCGATACGTTTCGGATCATCGGTCCGCGACAAGTCGCCTACCTCGACTACACGGGCAGCGGCGCCGAGACGATCGCCCATCTGCGCGACAACGGGCGCATCGTGATCATGTTCTGCGCGTTCGAGGGCGCGCCGAACATCGTGCGCCTGCACGGTCGCGGCACGGTCGTCGAGCATGGCGCTCCGGAATTCGCGGCGCTCGCCGCGCAGTTCCCGGCCGCGCTGGATGGCGTGCGGGCGGTGATCCGGGTCGACCTGACACGGATCAGCGACTCGTGCGGGTTCGGCGTGCCGCGCTACCGCTACGAGCAGGAGCGCACGCAGCTCACGGCGTGGGTCGATCGCAAGGGCGCACAGGGGGTGGCCGAATACCAGCGCGAGAACAACGCGCGGAGCATCGACGGTCTGCCGGCCTTGAGATTCGAGGAGGGCTGAGCCGCCGCCCGGGCCGCGCGCGTCCTCGCGGTGGCCGCATGCCGCCCGGATGACTACTATCGCCGCCATGAGCGCCGAACCCGTCACCATTTCGCACTATCGTCTGATCGAGCCCATCGGCAAAGGCGCGATGGGCGAAGTCTGGCTCGCCGAGGACACGCAGCTCCCGCGGCAGGTGGCGGTGAAGCTGCTGCCGCGGCATCTGGCCGGCGACGCGGAGGCGGTCGAGCGGCTGCAGCGCGAAGCGCAGGCGGCGGCGAGCGTGGACCACCCGGCGGTCGTGACCGTGTACGAAGCCGGGATCGCCGACGGCCGGCCGTACATCGTGATGCAGAAGGTCGAGGGCGAGACGCTGGAGCAGCGCCTCGCGCGCGGGCCGATGTCGACCGAAGAGGCGTTGCAGCTCGCGCTCGACATCGCCGATGCGCTCGCTGAAGTCCACGCGCTCGGCATCGTGCACCGCGACCTGAAGCCCGCGAACATCATCATGTCGCCCAGAGGCCCCAAGATCCTCGACTTCGGCATCGCCAGCGTGAGGGGCGCGACGCGCATGACGGCGACCGGGCTCGCCGTCGGCACGCCGCTCGCGATGAGCCCTGAACAGATCCGCGGCCTGCCGCCCGACAACCGCAGCGACCTGTGGTCGCTCGGCGTGATCCTCTATCAGGCGCTCACGGGGAAGCGCCCGTTCGAGGGCGAGACGTTCGAGGCCGTGACGTATCAGGTGCTGCACGAGAATCCTCCCGCGCCGGGCACGCTGCGCGAGGGGCTGCGCCAGGACCTCGACTACACGGTGATGAAGCTGCTGCGCAAGGAGCCGGACCACCGTTACTCGCGCGCCGAGGACATGATGGCCGACCTCAAATGCTGCCTCGTCGAGATGGCGCCCGCGGAGGCGGCGAAACCCGCCGCGCCCGCGACGCCCGCATCGCCGCGGATCGCGGTGCTGTATTTCGACCTGATGAGCACCGACCCCGACGACCGCTTCCTCGCCGACGGGCTGGTGGACGATCTCATCGTGGACCTCATGCGCCTCGAGCACATCGAGGTCGCCTCGCGCGCCGAGGTCCAGCCGTACCGCGACCGCCAGCTGCCGCCGCGCACGCTGGCGCGTGAGCTCGACACGGACTACCTGCTGCTCGGCAGCGTGCGGCGCGCCGGCAATCGCGCGCGCATCTCGGTGCAGCTGGTGCGCGCGCACGACGGCCACACCATGTGGGCCGAACGCTTCGACCGCACGCTCGAAGATCTGTTCGACATGCAGGCCGAGGTATCGAAGCGCATCGTCGATTCGCTGCAGGTCGCGCTGAAGCCCGAGGAGCGCGAGATGCTCGACCGCTCGCCCACCATGAGCCGCGAGGCCTACACGTACTACCTGCGTGCGGTGGACCTGCTCGACAAGGGCCGCGACGACAACCGCCGCGCCGAGGCGCTGCTCAAGGAGGCGGTGACGCTCGATCCGGACTTCGCGCTGGCCCATGCGATGCTCGGCCAGTGCTACGCGCTGCGCGGCATGCGCTGGTGGGGGTCGCAGACCGAAGTCGCGAAGCTCGCGCGGCCGCACGCGGAACGGGCGCTCGCGCTGGACCCCGACCTGCCGGAAGCGCACGTCGTGAATTCGATGCTCCTGCGTCTGGCCGGCGACCGGCAGGGGTTGCTCGAGTCACTCGCGAGGCTGGCCGAGCGCAACCCGCGCGATCCGAACGCGCGCGAGTGGGTGGCATGGAGCTACATGGCGCTGGGCCGGCATGCGGAGGCCGCCGCCGTCCTCGAGCCGCTGGTACGGGACCATCCCGACCGCTTCGTGCCCGTGAGCTACCTCGCCAACGTCTACGATGCGCTCGGGCGCCGCGAAGAGGCGAAAGCCATGCTTCAGCGCGAGCTGGAGAGCGAGATCGAGCACCTGCGCCGCAATCCCGACGATGCCCTCAGCCGGGCGTTCATGGCGATCTCGCTCGTCCGTACGGGCCAGGTCGAACAGGGCATCGTGCAGGCGGAGCTCGCCGGTGCGCTCGCACCGGACGACGGGCGGCTGCGCTACAACGTGGCCTGCGCGTTCGCGCTCGCCGGGCAGAAGGAGCGCGCGCTGGCCGAGCTCCGTGCGGCGCTCGAACGCGTGAAGGACTACATCACCGACTGGCCGGTCCGTGATCCCGACATGAAGAGCCTGCACGACGATCCGGAGTTCATCCGGCTGTTCGGCAGCTCGGCGGCCCGCGCCGCGGACGGCGAAGGCGGCCCGGGTGGATGAGACCGGCGCGAATCCCACCGGGGACCCGGGGTTCGAAGTCGCCATCGTGGGCGTGGGCGCGATCGGCGGGATCCTCGCCGCGCATCTGTGCCGCACGGGCGAGCACGCCGTGACCGCGTGCGTGCGCACCCCGTTCGACCGCATCGAGGTGGAGCTGCCGGGCGGAACGACGGTCGCGGAACCGGCGCAACTCATCTCGCCCGAGGACGCCGTGCCGACGGAATTCGTGATCCTGGCCACCAAGGCCCACGACACGGTCGGCGCCGCGGCGTGGCTGGACGCTCTGTGCCGGCCCGCGACCAGCGTCGCCGTGCTCCAGAACGGCGTCGAGCACCGTGAGCGCGTCCTGCCCTTCGCGAACGGCGCGACGATCGTGCCGGTGGTGGTGGACTGCCCCGCGCATCGGACCGGTCCCGGCCGGGTGGTGATGCGCGGGCCCATGCAGCTCCTGCTGCCGTTCGGGACCGGGCCGGGGCTCGTCGAGATGTTCGTACGCGGGAACATCGAGGTCTCCGAGCATCGCGATTTCACCACCGTGCTGTGGAAGAAGCTGTGCCTCAACGTGACGGGAGCGATTCCGGCGCTCGAGAACCGGACGATGGCGATCTTCCGCGACCCCGGAATCGCACGCACCGCGAGGGCGCTGATCCTCGAGTGCGCCGCGGTGGGACGCGCCGAAGGTGCCACGCTCGAAGCGTCCATCGCCGACGACATCGTCGAGAGCCTGCAGCAGGCGCCCCCCGACAGGGTGACGTCGATGCTCACCGACCGGCGTGCCGGCCGCACGCTCGAAGTGGATGCCCGCAATGGTGCCGTGGTGCGCTTCGGCGGGAAGCACGGCATCCCCGCGCCCGCGAACCGGGAGATCTGCCGCCGGGCGGCCGCGCTGACTGCCGATGCCTGAACCCGGCGCACGCCCATGAGCTCGCTCGCCGGCCACACGAAGATCACGAACGAGGCCCTGCGGCAGCTCGCCGGGGAGGGGGATCCGCTGTGCGTCGCCCTGGCGGAGGCGGGCGCCGCCCGGCGCGTCGTCGCGCGCGACCTCATCGACGTCGTGACGCTCGGCCACTGGCGCAATGCGGCGCAGTGCCATCACTTCATGCGGAGTTTCGACGGCCGGAGCGAGCGCGAGGCGCACGCCGATGCGCTGCAGTGGGTCCGGGAAAGAGCGACCGAGGCCGCCCGGCGGCTCCGCTCGCAGCATGCCGCGACTTCCGGTGCGACGGCTGACGCCGCACGGCGTGCGATCACCGCCTCGCAGGCGCTCGGAGACGCGCTGCATGCCGTGCAGGATTCGTTCGCGCCCGGCCATGTCGAGCGCGAGGCAGCGGACGGTCCGCGCCCCGGGGCGATCCGGCGCATCAGACGCTACGCGGGCGCGGAGCGCCAGGGCCACGAGGCGGGCGACCTCGCCTGGTGCGGCACGGACACGGACGGTCTCTCGGCGTCCGGCCGGCAGGCCGTGCAAGCCTCGCGCGCCCTGCTGGCGCTCACCGTCGACGCGGCGCGGGCGGTTCGCCCGGGGGAGCCTGCCACGCTCGACGGCTTCGAGACGTACTGCGAAGCATGGTTGCGGGCATCCGACTCGCTGAGCAACGAACGCGATCGCCCGATTCGCTTTCTGCGGCGCTTCCTGGCGGGGTAGCACCGCTGCGGCGTCCGGCCGCCCCGGCCACGCGACGCCCGGCAGCAGTCGCAGGGATCCGCTAGGATCGCCCGGAATCCGGCCCTTCCCGCTCGTCTCCGAAGAGGAATCCGACCTTGCCCGATCCCGCGCCGTTTCGCATCGCCGCCATTCAGGCCGCTCCGGTGTTCCTCGATCTCGATCGTACGCTCGACAAGGCCTGCCGGC
Source organism: Candidatus Eiseniibacteriota bacterium (assembly GCA_963744995.1). Lineage (GTDB taxonomy): Bacteria > Eisenbacteria > RBG-16-71-46 > RBG-16-71-46 > RBG-16-71-46 > CAVUWA01. The sequence goes on along the minus strand of CAVUWA010000010.1, from coordinate 813,678 downwards.
TGATTGCCGAGGCCGCGGCGGGCGGCGCATCGCTGGCCGTGCTGCCTGAGGCGTTCATTCCGGGCTATCCGCTGTGGGTGTGGTTCATCCCCCCGGGGCACACGAAGCCGCTGCGGGAGCTGTACGCGAAGCTCCACGCCGGCTCGCTGAGCGTCCCGGGCCCGGCCGTCGAGCGGCTGCAGCACGCGGCTGCCGAGGCGGGCATCGCGGTGGCGGCGGGCATCAACGAGCGCAACACGGAAGCGAGCGACGCAAGCCTCTACAACACGCTGCTCTTCATCGGTCCCGACGGCGCGCTGCTCGGCCGGCACCGCAAGCTGATCCCCACCGCGGGTGAACGACTGGTCTGGGCGCAGGGGGACGGCAGCGATCTCGAGGTGTTCACCCTCCCGTTCGCCCGCGTCGGCGGGCTCATCTGCTGGGAGAACTACATGCCGCTCGCCCGCCACGCGCTGTACGCGTGGGGCGAGCAGATCCACGTCGCGCCGACGTGGGATCGCGGCGAGCCGTGGATCTCATCCATGCGTCACATCGGCAAGGAGAGCCGATGCTTCGTGATCGGCTGCTGCCAGGCGTTCCGGAAGGCGGACATTCCCGACGCGCTCGCGTTCAAGGAAGCCTATCTGAAAGACGCGCCCGAGTGGATCAATCCGGGGCATTCGGTGATCGTGGATCCGGACGGCAAGGTGCTCGCCGGCCCAGCGAAGGAAGAGGAGACGATCCTCTACGCCGACGTGGATCCGCAGCAGATGGTCGGGCCGCGCTGGCAGCTCGACGCGGCCGGCCACTACGGGCGGCCGGACGTGTTCGAGCTGCGTGTGAGGCGCACGCCGCGTCCCCACGTGCGGATCGTCGAGGAAGACCCGGCGGGCGACAGCGACTGACGCGGTTCGGCCGCATGCGGCGCGGCGCCGCAGCCAGCAGCGTCCGCGCCGTCGCGCTATACTGCGCACCTCGATTTCGCCGGAAGGAGTGAACCCTTGCGCAAGCTCATCGACTGGAACGCGCGCTCGCACGAGCATCTCGGCGCGGTCCGCCTCAAGGACAGGCAGGTGCTCGCCGCCCGCGAGAAGCTCATGGCGGGCGAATCGCTGACGCAGGAGGACGGCATCCTGCTGTTCGACGCGCCGGTGATGGAGCTCGGTCGGCTCGCCAACGCCTACGCCCGCGATCTGCACGGCGACCACGTGTACTTCACCGTGAACCGCCAGCTGAACCCGACCAACGTCTGCGTGCTGGCGTGCAAGTTCTGCGATTACGCGAAGAAACCCGGCGCGCCGGACGCCTACACGATGACGCGTGAGGAGATCGAGGCGCACGTGGACCCCGAGATCACCGAGATCCACATCGTCGGCGGGCTGCACAACAAATGGCGTTTCGACGACTACCTCGACGTGATCCGCTGGGTGAAGGCGAAGAAGCCGGAGCTGAGCGTCAAGGCCTACACGGCGGTCGAGATCGATTTCTTCTGCCGGCTCACGAAGAAGCCCGCGGAATACGTGCTCACCGAGCTTCGCAACGCCGGCCTCGACGCGCTGCCGGGCGGCGGCGCCGAGGTGTTCAGCGAGCGCGTGCGCCGCGAGATCTTCCACCAGAAGATCGGTGCGAAGCGCTGGCTCGAGATCCACGAAGTGGCGCACGGGCTCGGCATTCCGAGCAACGCAACGCTGCTCTACGGTCACATCGAGACGCGGGCCGAGCGCGTGCAGCACCTGATCGACCTGCGCGAGCTCGAAACCAAAGCGCCCGGCTTCTCCGCGTTCATCCCGCTCGCGTTCCAGCCCGGGGTGACCGGCCTGGTGCGGCGCCAGGCCTCGGCGATCGAGGATCTCAAGACGATCGCGCTGTCGCGGCTGATGTTCGACAACGTGCCGCACGTGAAGAGCTACTGGATCATGCTCGGTCAGGACACGGCGAGCGCCGCGATCAACTTCGGCGCGAGCGACATGGACGGCACGATCGGCCAGGAGAAAATCGCGCACGCGGCCCTCGCGCGGAGTCCGGTGGGTATGGCCGAGGACGGCATGGTCCACCTGATCCGCGAGGCGGGGAAGACGCCGGTGCAGCGCGACGCGCTCTATCGCGTGGTGAAGGAATACGGGCGCGAAGAGGTGGTGGCGGCGGGGTAGGAGGGCTGCAGCTCCAGGAGCTTCTGGCGACGGACCCGGAAGCCGTTCAATGCGAGCGGGGCCTCCGGCCGCGCACCGACGAGAGGGCTCGCGGCGCCCCGGGCCCGGTCGTCCGTGGCGAAATCGGGCACACTGCACACTTGTGCATCAAAGCGTTTTCGGGCACGCTATGGCCCATGCCCCCCTCAGGCAGGATCCCCGAGTACCGCATCGAGCCGTGCCGCTCGGCGCTGAACGCCGTGCGCGGCATGATGTTCGACTGGTCGCTGAACCCTTACATGGGTTGCGCGCACCGCTGCACGTTCTGCTACGTGCGGGCGTTCGAGAAGCGCGCGGAGCGGCCGAGCGACGACCGCTACGGGCGCTCGATCCGGGTGAAGTCGAACATCGCCGACGTGCTGCGCTTCGAGCTCTCGCGGCCCTCGTGGAAGCGCGAATTCGTGGCGGTCGGCGCGGCGACCGATCCCTATCAGCCGGCCGAGGGCACGTTCCGGCTCACGCGCGCATGCATCGAGGTGTTCGCGCACGCGCGCAATCCCTTCGGCATCGTCACGCGCGGGCCGCTCGTGGTGCGCGACATCGACGTGCTGCAGCACGCCTCTTCGCGCGCCAGGGCGGGCGTCTACTTCTCGGTGCCGACGCTCGATGAGCGCATCTGGCGCACCACCGAGCCCGGCACGCCGCCGCCGCGGGCCCGGCTGCGCGCGCTCAGACGGCTGGTGGATGCGGGCATCAAGGCGGGCATCGCGATGGCGCCGATCATTCCCGGGCTCTCCGACGAGCCACGCCTCATGGCCGACGTCGTGAAGGCGGCCCGCGACGCGGGCGCGGTGGATCTCTGGCCGAGCATGCTCTACCTCGGCGACGGCACGAAGCAGCACTTCCTGGAATGCGTCGCGCGCGACTGGCCCGAGGCGCTGCCGTCGCTCGAGAAGCGCTACGCGCATCGCGCGCACCTGCCGAAGCACGACATCGTGCCGACGATCGAGGCGGTGAAGGCGCTCAAGCGCGCGCACGACGTCCGCGACCGGCGCCGCGCCCCGCTCGTGCCGCCGCCCGATCCGGAGCAGCAGGCGCTGGCGATCTAGAGGCCCTGCGCGGTGGCCGCCCGCCGCTCGGCGCCTCACCACCCGAATCGCAGTCCCACCACGGTCGCGATCACCGTGATCAGTCCGAGCACGATCTCGCTCACGCCGAGCTGCGCCGTGTTCCAGCGCGGCCGTGCGGGCGAGAGTCCGTAGATCGAGCGCGCCGCCAGCAACACCAGCGCCGCCACGGCGAGCCATGGCACCACGTGCCGCGCGGCGAGCACCGGCAGCACGGTCAGCGCGATGCCGTGCGCGGCGAGCGCGCGCGCGGGATTCGCCTTCACGCCGCGGTCCAGGCGCAGGCGGGCGCGCACGTAGAGAATCGACGGCAGCGCGCGTGCGGCGAGCACCGCCCAGAGACCGAACGCGATGTCCGGCTCGATGCCGCCCGCCAGTGCAATGGCCGATGCCATTCCGCCGAGCGCCAGCGCTGCGATCAGCTCCGCCGCCGCTTCCCGCGCGCGGCGCTGCAGGTCGAATCCGAGCGCCGCCGCGGCGAGCAGCGCAACGGGAACGAGCGCCAGGTGCACCGGGCCACGCGCGAGCCCGAGGGCGGCGAGCGCCGCGGCGGCGGCGACGACCGCGAGCAGCACCAGTGCGCTCTCGGCGACGGTGGTGCGCGGATAGCGCTTCCCCTTGCGGCGGTCGGCGAGCGCGAGCCGCAGCGGCTGGCGCGCGAGGAATGCCGCGAGCGCCGCGAGCGCCAGGCACGCGCCCGCCCCCGAGAACGCGACGAGCAGCCCGAGCAGCAGCGGCTCGCCAAGGAACGCCCAGCCGCCGTGCTCGGTGGGGGTGACGACGCGGCGCCAGAGATCGGCGTAGTCGGGCGCGGACGATCGTCGCTCGCGCTCCCGGGGCTGCGTTTCCAAGACCTAGAGCTGGTCCGGGAGCAGGGGGTTCTTCAGGTGCTCGCGCAGCCAGTCCGCGCGCGCCTGCGCGGGCTGGTCATCCGGCTTCCGCTGCAGGATCTGCGAGTAGATGCTGATCGCGTCCGCCGGGAGACCCAGGTATTCGAGGGTCTTGCCGTAGATCTCGGCGGCGGCGATCCACTCGTCCTCGTTCGCCGCGAGCGAGCGCGCCGAGTCGGCGGCGGCGAGCGCGCGGATCTCGCACTCGATCCTGTTCACGCTCGTGCGCGCGACCGAGCGCGGCTCGCCATGCACGGTGCGCATGCCGGTCGCGTAATTGTGCCAGGCGATGGCGAGCTTGAGCTGTGCACCCGACAGGTTGGGCGCGGCCTTCCCGAGGTCCACGGCGAACGTCAGCGCGGCGTCCCAGTCGCCGCGCTGCGTCGCGGCGTCGGTGCTGTCGGCCAGAGTCTGCGCTCCTTCCGGCGCCTGCTCGTTCGTCGCGCGCTCGTAGCTCTTCTGGATGCGCGGAATGAACCAGAGGCCGGCCGCGATCAGCACTGCCACGGTGATCACCGCACCCCAGCCGGGACCGCTGCGACGGCGGCTGCGGCGGGTCGAGTACCGGCTCCCGCGCGGCCAGCGGCTGCGTCTGCGGCGCGCCATCAGCGCGTCTCCCGGATGCGCACCGCGGCGCGCGTCACGCCCGGCGGCGCGTAGAGCCAGCGTCCGCCCTCGAGCCGCGCCCCGGGGGTCAGCGACGCGACCGCGATCGCGCCGTCGGGAATGCGGATCCGCACCGGGGCGGAGGCCGGGCCCCACTCGCACGAGAGCTCGTCGGGTTCGGGACGCTCGAGGACCACGTTCACGGTGCCGAAGCGGGTCGGCGCCTTCGCGAAGCGCGTGCCGTTCCACCACGCGAGGTCGCCGCCGAGCGCGATATCGAGCGTATCGCGCGCATCGTTCACGACCATGTTGCGCAGCAGGTCGATGAGCGTGGCCGCGGCGGTCGCATGCGGCGGCAGGTTGATGCCGAAGCCGCCGGTCCGGCGCTCGAAGATCTCGGCCTGGCCCAGCGTCGAGCTGCTGTGCTCGAGCAGGTCGTTCAGGTAGCCGCGCGCCACGCTGGCGCGGCCGGCGAGCAGCGCCCACTGCGCGAGATCGGCGCCGAGGTAGGTGTGGATCGAATCCGCGGGGCCGTAGTTGACGAGCATGAGGCCGCGCGCCGGCGCCCACGCGCGGCGTGCCAGGAACAGCATGCGGATGTCGTTCCACGGCACCACGAACGTCGGGTAGCCGCTGGCCAGGTTGCCCCAGTCGCGGCCGACGCCCTGCCAGCTCGGCGGCACGTCGTCGCGGTAGGCCTTCTTCAGCGCGGCGTAGAACGCGTCGCGATAGTCCTCGTACTGCGCCCACGCGCGGCGCGCGAGATCGTCGTCGCCCGCGCGGCGGGCGAGCGTCACCACCGCGCGGCACCCGGCGATCCCCCAGGCGTCGTTGCCGGCGAGCTGCGCGCGCACCAGCTCCGCATCGTGCGGGTCGCCGTAGGGGAGGAGGCCGTCGTAGCGCAGTTCGACGAGGCGCGTGGCGTGTCGCTCACGCCTGATCCAGTCGAGCGCCTCCGACGCCATGGGCAGATAGCGCTTTGCGGTCCCGGGATCGGGCGGGATCGACGCGACCTGCTCGAACGCCCACAGCGCCTGGCCGGTGCCGTCGAGCTGCCCGCGCTGCGACAGGAACGCGCCGGGCGGCAGCTGGAAGCGGCGCAACGCCCACGCGTTCGCCTTCGCGCGTTCGGTGAGCCCGGCCACGGCCAGGGCGCGTACCGTGCGCGCGCCGTCGCGAATCCACACGTCGCGGTACTGGAACGGATTACCGATCGACACCCAGTCGTCGCCGTTCTTCTCCTGACACTGGATGAGCGTGACCAGCGCGGCCCGCCACGCGGCGTTCACCAGCGTGTCGGGCGTCTCGAAGTCGACGGCGTCGGCGATCCAGCCGCGCCACGCGCGCCGCGCCCGGACCAGGATCGCCTCGTGATCCACCGCCTTGCGCAGATCGGCGGCGTCGGCGTCCACCGGGTAGGCGGGCATCGCGAAGTCCCAGTGCCGCGGCTCGCCGCGCGCGAGCGTCGCGCGGCACACCGCGCGCAACGCCCCCGCGCTGTCACCTTCCACGGGCTGCGGGTCGCCACGCGACGGTTCGCCCGCAGGCACGCCCGCGGCGTCGTCCACGACGGCCACCAGCCGGTCGGCGCGATAGGCGCCGTGCTTCTGCCAGCCCTCGTCGGTGATGCGCGGGATCTTCGCATCCCAGGGATCGGCGTACGGCCCCTCCGGCCGTCCGCGCACGCGGGCCTCGAACGCGAACGCACCGGTGCCCGCCGCGGTGCGCGTCACCGTCGCGCGCACCGAGAGCACGAGGCTCGTGTCGCCGAGCATGTCGAGCGGCGCGGCCGCGGCCTCGAAGTCGATCCGGTTCTCGGGCCCGGTCATGGTCCAGTGCGCGACCGGCACGCCGTCCCGTTCGAAATAGACCGGCGTGGTTTCGAACGCGGCGCCAGGCACCGACCACTCGAGCGCCGCATCGCCTCCGAACACCACGCTGCCGTCGCCGATCTGGAACGCACGTTTCGCGCCCGGCCAGCCGAGCGCGGCGATGGAGCGGTCGTAGTGCTCGGGCAGCACCATCGGTGCTCCCGGCTCCGCCGTCGCCTGCGTGCCCGCACCCGGCTTTCCTCCTCCGCAGCCCGCGAGGGCACCGGCCAGGAGGCCGGCGGCGAAGCAGCCCGCGGCGAACCGGTGGATGGAACGTGGGATCAGGGAAAGCTCCTCGGATCGGGAGGTTGCGGGCGCCGGGTGGACCCCGGCCGGACGCATAGACATAGCCCGAAGCGGCCCGGATCGCAACGGGCGCCGGCCCGCGCCCCGGGGACGCGGCCTGCCCCGGGCCGCCCGGTCGGGCGCCGGTGCGTCCCGAATGCCCCCGGCGCTGCGCCCGGCCGCGGGCCCGCGACCCGTCCTGGCCCCGGCTCGACTCACCCCCCGCATCGTTGTAAGTTTTCGCCCCGATGAGCGCCTTCCCTCGCCTGACCACGTCCACCGTCGCAGCCCGGATTCCGTACGCGAACGCCGCGCCGTTCTACGCGCTGTGGAGCGACGCCCCGTTCGCGGTGCGCAACCTGGTGCCGCGCGAGCTGGGCCGTGAAGCCGAAGCGGGCCACGTGGACCTCGGGCTCATGGCGGCGGGCGACTACCTGCGCTTGAAGGACCGCTTCGAGATGCTGCAGCCGCCGATGGGCGTCGCGGCGCGCGGCAACGTGCAGTCGGTGCTGCTGTTCTCACGCCGCCCGGCGGGCGCGCTCGAGAACACGCTGATCTCGGTGACCCCGGAGACCAGCACGTCGATCCGGCTGCTGAAGCTCCTGCTCAACGTGCGCCGCGAGCTCGAGGGCGTCCGTTTCGTGCGCGGTCTCGAGCCCGCGCAGGCCCAGGGCCTGCTGATGATCGGCGACAGCGCCATGCGCATGCGCAACAACCGACCCGAGGGGTTCACGCACACGCTCGACCTGGGCGCCGACTGGCTGGAATGGACCGGGCTGCCGTTCGTCTACGCCGTATGGGCGGCCCGCTCGAGCCTCGATCCCGAGGTGCGCGCCGACCTCAGCCGCTTTCTCGACAGCTCGCTCGCCGCGGGGCTCGGCGCGCTGCCCGAGGTGGCGCGCCAGCAGACCGAGCCCGGCTGGACGGCGGCCGAAACCGAAGCCTACCTGCGCCGCTTCCACTACCGTTTCGGTCCCGAGGACCTGCAGGGCCTCGAGCGCTTCGAGGCGCTCGTTCACGAACACGGCCTCGTGAACGAATAGCGCCGTATCCGGGGGCTGCAGGGCACGGTGTTGCAGCGCGGCGGCGGGCGCGCGTCCGTCGGCCCCGTGCGGCCGTCCGTGGCCACCGCCGCGCTCCGAGCTTCGGCTAGCGCATCACGGTCGCGATCCCCAGCTGATCCAGACAATGCTCGATCGTGTCGGCCGTGCGCTCGATGTCGTTGTCGAGCCCGATCGAGAACCGGATCAGCCCGTCGGAGATCCCCATGCCCTCGCGCTCGTCGTGCGGGATCTCGCTCGACGTGCTGTGGCCGGGCGCGCTGAACAGCGTCTTGAAATAGCCGAGGCTCACCGCCAGATACCCGACGCGCGCTTCCTGCATGCGCGTCATCAGCCGGTTGGCGTTCTCCGTCGTGCCGACGTCGAGCGTCAGCATGCCGCCCGAGCCGTAGCCGGGATTCGCGAGGCGCTGCATGATCGCGTAGTCGGGATGCCCCGGCAGCCCCGGATAGTGCACCGGCAACCCGCGCGCCGTCAGCCGCCCGGCCAGCGCCAGCGCGTTCCTGCCGTGCCGGCGCATGCGGATGTGCAGGCTGTGCAGGTTCTTGAGGATGCTCGCCGCGCGCAGGCTGTCGAGGACCGGTCCGAGCAGCATGCTGGTTCCGCCGTTCACGTCGTTCAGCTGATCGATGAATGCATGGCTCGACACCGCGCAGCCGGCGACGCAGTCGCTGGTGCCGTTGATGAACTTGGTCATGCTGTGGACGACCACGTCGGCGCCGTGACGGAGCGGCGAGATCACCATCGGGCTGAAGGTGTTGTCGACCACGAGCACGGCGCTGCGGCCGTGGGCGATCGCGGCCAGCGCCGGCAGATCGGCGACCTGCAGCAGAGGGTTCGAGATGCTCTCCGCGTACAGGACGCGCGTGCGATCGGTGAACGCCGCGCGCACTGCTTCGTGGTCGCCGGTGTCCACGAAGCGCGTGGTGATGCCCCAGCGCGGCAGGAGATTCTTGAGCAGCGCGTAGGTGCCACCGTAGATCGTGCGGCTCGCGACGATCTCGTCACCGGACGAGCACAGCGCGAGCAGCGTGGTCGAGATCGCGCCCATGCCGGACGCCATGACCTGCGCCGACTCGCCGTCTTCCATGCGCGCGAGCGCGTCGGCGAGGGACTTGTTGGTCGGATTCCAGTGGCGGGAATAGAGGAAGCAGCCTTCCATGTCGTGCTCGAAGGCCTCTTCCATCCTTGCCGGTGTGAGAAACGTGAAGGTGGACGAGTCGGTGATCGACGGATTGACGTCACCGAACTCGCCGAAGACCAGGAAGTCCTGGACGCGTGTCGCCGGGTCGAATGCCATGGCCGGCCTCCTTTGGAAGGCGCCGACCCACGCTACGCCGCGGCCCGCGCAGGCTCAATGAGACGGAGGTAGCAGACGGGCGTCCCGCCGACGGCAGAGGGCGACCTCACGGCGCGACGGGCGTCGCGGCGGCGCGCCACCGGCCGGTGACGACGGCCGGGCCCGGCGCGTGGCACCCGCCGCGGTAACCACCGTGCCCGGCGCCGGTTCCGCAACATGCGCCGGGCGAATTTCGTATTCTGAGCACGAGTGATTCGAATGAATCGAGACATCTCTTCGCCCACGCTGCCGGCGCGGCGCAGGAAAGGACAGGATTCCATGTCAGCGATGCACGAAGTCGATTATCAGATCGTCGGCGACGACATGCAGTTCGTGAAGGTCGAGCTGGATCCGCAGGAGGCCGTGGTCGCTGAGGCCGGTGCGATGATGTACGTCGAGAGCGACATCCAGATGGACACGATCTTCGGCGACGGCTCGCAGCAGAACAAAGGCTTCATCGGTGCCCTGGTCGGCGCGGGCAAGCGCCTGATCACCGGTGAGTCGCTGTTCATGACCGTGTTCCACAACGAAGGCAACGGCAAGCGCGTCGCCGCGTTCGGCGCGCCGTACCCGGGCAAGATCCAGCCGATCCACCTGGCCCAGGTGGGTGGCGAGCTCGTGTGCCAGAAGGACTCGTTCCTGTGCGCGGCAAAGGGCGTGAGCATCGGCATCGCGTTCAACCGGCGCTTCGGGGTCGGCCTGTTCGGCGGCGAAGGATTCATCATGCAGCGGCTGACCGGCGACGGCTGGTGCTTCGTGCACGCGGGTGGAACGCTCGAAGAGAAGACGCTCGACGCCGGCGAGACGCTGCGCGTGGACACCGGCTGCCTGGTCGCGCTGCAGCCGAGCGTCAGCTACGACATCCAGATGGTCGGCGGGGTGAAGAGCGCGCTGTTCGGGGGCGAAGGTCTGTTCTTCGCAACGCTCACCGGCCCCGGCCGGGTGTGGCTGCAGTCGCTGCCGTTCAGCCGTCTGGCCGGCCGCATCTACGCCGCCGCGCCGCAGACCGGCGGGCGCCGCCAGGGCGAAGGCTCGCTGCTGGGCGGGCTCGGCGACATCGTGATGGGACGCGGCGACTAGGCGGTGTCGGCGAACGGGCGCGCGGGGCAGAGTCCCTGAAGGGGGGTCGAGCGGCCGCGGCTGTGGAGCCATGGATGGCGGGCGCGGCCGCGACAAACAAAGCGCGGCCACGAGGGCCGCGCCGCAGTGTCCCCCCTGAAGGGAGCTCTGCCCCGCGCGCCCGTTCGCCGACACTGCCGGGTTGCGCGGGATCCAGGCATCTCCTGAATTCAAATCGCGCAGGCGCGGGGTTATCCTCGCGCCCGCGAACCCTTTCTGAGCCGGCGCTCCGCCCGCGCCCGGCATCACCCCCCGAACGCACGAGGTCTCCATGCCGTTTCGCGCCCTGTTCCGACGTCTGATGCCCGTCGCCGCCCTCGCGCTCTGCGCCGCACCCGCGTACGCCCAGTCCGACTTCGACAAGGTCCAGATCAAGACCACCCCGCTCGCGGAAGGCGTCTACATGCTGGAAGGCGCGGGCGGCAACATCGGCGTTTCGGTGGGCGCGGATGGCGTGATCCTGATCGACGATCAGTTCGCGCCGCTCAGTGCGAAGATCCAGGCCGCGGTGAAGAAGCTCGGCGACCAGCCGGTGCGCTTCGTGATCAACACGCACTGGCACGGCGATCACACCGGGGGCAACGAGAATTTCGCGCGGAGCGGCGCGTGGATCATCGCGCAGGACAACGTGCGCACGCGCATGAGCGAAGACCAGTTCAACCGTCTGCTCGACCGCAAGACGCCGGCGAGCCCCGCGGACGCGCTGCCGGTGATCACGTTCAGCGACAACATGAACTTCCACCTGAACGACCAGGACATCCACGTGTTCCACGTCGAGCACGCGCACACCGACGGCGACGTGATCGTGCACTTCGAGAACCGCAACGTGATCCACATGGGCGACTGCTTCTGGAACGGCGGCTATCCGCTCATCGACGTCAGCGCGGGCGGGTCGTTGCACGGCATGATCCGCGCCGCCGAGTCCGGCCTGCTGCTCGCCGACGGCACGACGAAGATCGTGCCGGGGCACGGGCCGCTCGGGAACCGCGAGGACCTGCGCGCGTTCCGCGACATGCTGGCCGAGGTCGAGCGCCGCATCCAGCCGCTGGTCGTGGCCGGCGAGACCCTGGACCAGATCGTGAAGGACAGGCCGCTCGCCGACCTCGACGCGAAGTGGGGCGGCGCATTCCTGACCCCCGAACGGTTTCTGCAGGAAGTGGTCGACGATCTGAGCCGCTAGGCGCGGCACGGCGCCCGGGGTGATGCACACCCGGCGGCCCCGGAACGCTCAGCCCTTCGGCGCCTCGTCTCGACGCACCCGGAACGCGCCCGGCCCGGGCCGCGGGCCCTTCGGCGAGTCCGGCATCCGCGCTTCGTTGCCGTCGCGCAGGGCGGAGAAGGCGGGCGACAGGATTTCGACGCCGGCTTCGTTGAACGTGTCCTGGATCGCCGCGTGGAGATCCGAGTACAGCCGGCGCTGCGCATGGGAGTCGTGGGTGACCGCGTTGATCTCGTAGCTGACGTAGGAGTCGTCGAGCGCGGTCTGGAACACGTACGGTTCGGGGTCGTGTTCGATCCCCTCGACCCGTTTCGCGGCTTCGACCAGCAGCGCGTGCACCTTTCGCCAGTCGACGTCGTAGCCGATCGTGACCTCGGTGTGCAGCACGAGGCCGAGACCGTCGGCGAGGCGCGTGTAGTTGATGATCGAGCCGGTCGCCACCTGGCCGTTCGGGATCGTGACCTCTTCGTTGCGGATGGTGCGGATCTTGGTGGCGAAGAAGCCGAGGGTGATCACGTCACCGACGTGACCGCCGACGCTCACGCGTTCGCCGGTGCGGAACGAGCGCGAGTAGGTCAGCACGAGGCCGGCGAGCACGTTGCCGACGACGCTCGTGGAGCCGATCGAAACCATGAGGCCGAGCAGGATCGACACGCCCTGCACCGCCTTGCTCTGCGCGCCCGGGATGTACGGGTACGAGATCATCAGCGCGATGATCCACAGCAGGATGCGCACCAGGCGCTTGCTCGGGCGGGCCAGGTCCGGGTGGAATCCCGCAAATGCCAGATTGCCGTCGCGGATCGCGTCGAAGAACCGGTCCGAGAGCTGCGCGAGCCAGCGGAAGAACCCGAAGATCACGACGATGACGATCAGACCCGGGATCGCCCGCCCGACGTTCAACACGAAGTCGCGCAGGTGCGTCGTCGCGAAGTGCAGCAGCAGGTAGGCCCAGCCCTGCGTATAGGGGAACAGCGAGAACACCGACGTCAGGTACGCGTAGAGCATCAACAGCCCGACCACGACGTCGAGCCGGCCGAGCACCGCGAGCACCGCGGACGACAGCTGATAGCGCGACAGCACCTCGAAGTTGCGGATCCGGATCGCCGGCAGCCGCTCGCGCAGGTAGCCGCTCAGCCAGAGGTGCCAGCGCTTCGACAGCATGACGAGCACGCGGAACAGGGCGATCGCGATCAGCGTGAACAACACCGCGAGGCCGGCCGAGATCAGCAGCCGCACCGGCGTGCGTCCGCTGCGCTCGCGACGGATGCCGTCGCGCGTGTCCTCGGCCAGATTCGCGAGCCACAGGCCGAGTTCGTTGGGATCCGTGGTGGGCGCATCGCCCGGGGTGATCACCATGAGCAACGCCGTGCCGAGCCGCAGCTCGACGCCGTCGGTGGAACTCACCAGCTTCACCGAGTCGGGAGCCAGCTTGCGATCCGCCACGACCGCGCTCAGGCGGCGCCGGATCGCGGCGGCGCGCTCGGCGGGGTCGAGCCCTTCGCGCGGGCTGCGGATCCGCACCAGCTCGCGCCCGCCGAGGAACACCGGCACGGTGGCGGTGGGGAGGGCGATCTCGGTGGTCTCGGCCTGTGCGGCGCCGGCGACCTCGAGCAGCGCGGCGGCCGCCGCGGTGTCGGGCAGCAGCGGGCCCTGCATGGCCGCCGGCGCGGTGGCCACGCTGTCGGCGGGCGAGTCGCCGCGCGCCGAATCGGCCCGCGCCGAATCGGCCCGTGCCGAATCCAGGCCGGCGCTGTCGGTGAACGTGCTGCCCGGCGCGGCTACCGCAGCCGCGAGCGCGCGCAGCGGCAGCGCGTGGACGAGCAGCGCGAGGAACGCCGCGGCGAGACCGGCGGCCGCGAGGCGCGGGCGGAGGCGGCTCATGATGTCGGCCCCGTCACCTGCACGGGGAGCGGCTTCGTCGCCGAGCCCGCGTAGATCGTGCGGTGCGGGAAGGGGATCTCGACGCCCTGTTCGGCGAAGCTGCGTTTCACTTCCTCGTAGAGCGAGTTGCGCAGATCGAGGAAGTGCTCCCGTGCGCCCCACACCGCGTAGAGCATGGTGATCGCCGAATCGGCGAAGCCCGTGTAGATCACCAGCGGCGCCGGCTCGCGCAGCGCGAGCGGATTGCGGTCGGCGATCTCGAGCAGCAGCGCCTTCACGCGGGGCAGGTCCTCGCGATAGGCGACGCCGATCGTGATCTCGGCGCGGCGGATCGGAAAGTGGGTGATGTTGCGGACGTTCGCCTTGAGCATCGTCTCGTTGGGGATCCGCACGAGGATGTTGTCGAACGTGCGCAGCCTGACCGAGATCAGGTCGATCGCCAGCACTTCGCCGGTCGTGCCGTCGACCTCGATGACGTCGCCGATCACGAACGGCTGCTCGGCCATCAGGAAGATGCCGCTGATGAGATTCGATACCGAGGTCTGCGCCGCGAAGCCGAGCGCGATGGTGACGATGCCGGCGGCGCCGAGCAGCACGCCGAGCTTGAGCCCGAACGTGCTCAGCGCCCCGGCCACGGCGAGTCCGAGGACCACCGTGTTGACGAGGCGCGTGAGCACCAGCCGCTGCTGCGCGGCGAGCGGCGAACGCCGGATCCAGCCGCCGACGAAGCGCGTGAGCACCCAGGCGATCCCGAGGATCGCCAGTGCCTCGAGGCCCAGCCGCGCGTCCTTCAGCCAGTGCAGCAGATCGTTCAAGTGCGACCTCGACGGTTGACGGCTACCGCGGCAGCCAGACGCCGAACGTGCGCGCGAGGTTCCGCTCGGTCACGACTTCGCGTGCGTTCGAGACGACCGTGAGTCCGCCCAGGGTGCCGGGCGGACCCTGCTGGATCTGGAGCGGCGAACGCGTGCCGTCCGGGCCCACGCTGAGCATCACGTCCTGTGACCATAGCGTGCCGTCGGGCGCGACGTACAGTGCCAGCAGGTTGACGGGCACCCTGATCCGGTCGAACGGCTGCGGCTTGCGGCTGCGGTTCATGACCCGGACCGCGGTCAGCGCGCGGTAGGGGCGATACAGACCGTCGTCCCAGCGCAATCGGCACGAGGTGTGGGTCGCGTAACACAGCTCGCCCTCGCGCGGCGACGGTCCGAACCAGGTTTCGAACGGGGTGAGAATGGGGAAGGAGGTCAGTTCGCGTCCCGACGCCGCGATCGCGACCCACAGGGGGCTGCTCACGTAGACGTTCATGTCCGTGTCGGGCGGGATCAGCAGCGTGCGGTCGGGCTTCGTCACCACGCCGCGGTCCGCGAGCTGCGGCGTGAGCTGCACCGTGTCAGCGGCTTCGACGCCGAGGGCGAAGCGCAGGACGTCCTTCCTGAGCCACAGGTCGTCTGCGCCCTCGGGGCTCGCGACCAGGAGCCGGTCGAGCGGCGCACCAGGATCTTCGTCGCGCGCGACGCGCCACTCGCCCGCGCGGCGATGGATCCAGAACGTCAGCGGTCCGACGCACCAGCGCGTCGTGGTGCCGACCGGGATCCGCGTTTCACCCCACCAGATGCGGCTGCTCATGATCTCGTCTCGGTGACGAACAGGGCGGCCGGGAAATGGCGGAGGAGATCCGCCAGCCGCGGTCCACCGGAAGCGGCGGGCAGTGTCGCGCCGCCGAATGCGTCGCGCAAGCGGCGGCCGGCGATCGCCTCCGGCAGCACGAGACGCGTATCACCCCAGATCTCGCCGAGGGGCGGCGCGTCGTCCGACAGGCCGAGTACCAGCCGCGGGGCCAGGGCCAGCGCGGCCTCGCCGTGGCGCGTGCGGGCGAACGCGACCACGTGCGCCGCATGTTCGCCCGCCGCGTGAACGGGCAGGTAGTCGCCCTCGAGGAACAGCGCGGCTCGTGCGGCGCGGGTCCTGAGCGCGGCCGCGGTCACGAACGTCTTCACCCGGCCGTCAGGCCACGTCGCGAGCAGGGCCGCGAGCGCCTCGGCCGGAGGCGCCCCGTCGAGCAGCGGCTCGAGCGCATCGAGCGCACGGGCCCGGGCGGCGAAGTCCACCGGGCGGCGGTTGTCCGGGTCCACCAGCGACAGGTCCCAGCCCTCGGTGCCCTGGTAGAAGTCGGGCACGCCCGGAGCGGCGGTTTTCAACACGACCTGGGCGAGCGATTGCACCATGCCGGCCGCGGCGATCCGGCGCTGGAACGGCTCGAACGCGGGCAGGAAGCGCCGCGCCACGCGGCCGGTGAGGACGCGCGTGACGAACCGCCGCGTGGCGTCCTCGTATTCGGCGTTCGGGTGGATCCAGCTCGTGTGCCGCTTCGCCTCGCGCGTCGCCTTGAGCATGTAGGCCGTGAGGCGCTCGGCGAGCGCCGCGGCGTCCACCGCACCCGCCGGCCATGCGCCGAGCAGCGTCTGGTAGAACAGGTACTCGTCGCTGCGGTCCGGTGCGGGTGCGCCGTCGTCCGGTCGCGTGTGCGCGCTCGAGTTGATGCGCGTCCAGCGGAACACCTCGCGCGCCCAGGCGTCCGGAATCTCCGACAGCGCGTCGATTCGGGTCCGCACGTCCTCGCCGCGCTTCATGTCGTGCGTCGCGGTGCACAGCATCGCCGCCGGCCATGCCTCGCGGCGGGTGGCGTTGGCCGCATGGAACGCGGCGGGTGTGCGGCCGAAACGCTGCGGCGCGCCGCCGACCTCGTCGAGCGACACCAGCACGTGACTGCGGTAGAACGCCGTGTCCTCGAGCCCCTTGGCCTTGACCGGCCCGGTGAACTGCTGGAACTGCATGGCGAAGCGCCGCCGGCGCGCCGCTTCGGCGGGATCCGCGATCGCGTCGTCGCCGCCGAGCAGCACGCGATCGAGAAAGCCGAAGATCGACGGGTCGGTGTCGGGGTTGCGGCGCTGCGCGGTGGCGATCGCGTGGCGCACGACCCGCGCGTCGTCCGCGTCCGTCTCGCCGGGGGCGAGGTAGGTGCGGTAGACCGGGAAGCAGGCCACCACCTCGCGCAGCATCGTGCGCAGGCTGTTGAGGGTGAAGTCACGATCGCGGCGCGAGCGTTCGGAGAGGCCGTTGAGCGCATGGGCCAGCACGTTGAGCTCGCTCGCGAGGGTGCTGTCCATGACGTCGCGTTTGGCCTCGTAGACGAGATCCGCGAACGGTTCGCGGGCGCCGGTGAAACGGCGCGCGATCGCGGTCATGCGACGCTCGGCCGTGCCGTCCACGAACAACCCGTTGACGTCGTTCATGAAGTCGTAGCCGGTGGTGCCGTCGATCGGCCAGTCGCGGCGCAGCGATTCGCCCGGCGAGAGGATCTTTTCGACCACGAGGTAGAACGGCGTTCCGGCGCCGCGCGCCTCGTCCACCGCGCGACGCAGGCGCGCGAGGTAGGCCGCCGGGTCGAACAGTCCGTCCACGTGATCGAGCCGGAGCCCGTCGAGGCGTCCCTGCCGCACCCACTCGAGCACCCGCGCGTGCGTGGCGTCGAACACGTCCGGTTCCTCCATGCGCAGCGCGGCGAGACCGTTGACGTCGAAGAAGCGCCGGTAGTTGATCTCGTGGAACGAGGTCCGCCAGTGCGCGAGCCGGTAGGCCTGGGCGTCGAGCAGCGCGTGCAGCGCGTCGAAGCTCGCCGGATCGCCCGGCACGCCGTTCACCGCCTCGATGCGCGCCGCCACGTGGACGGCGATCTCAGGGACGTCCTCCATGAGGCGCGCGATGCGGGCGCGGGCCGTGTGCGCCTCGCGCTCGCGCTCGGCGCGCTGCACTTCTCCGCCGGCATCGCGGCCCGGCAGGTGGTCGAGGCTCGCGAGAATGCTCATCCATTCCTGCACCGCGGGGTGACGCGCGCCGAGCACGGCGGCGAGCCCCGGCGCGGCCGGCGCGAACAGCGACGGCAGCGTGCCGGGATCGAGCGGGAAGGCGCGATCGAAGTAGCGCACGTCGATCCGCCCGCCGGGCGCGGTCTCGAGGGCGAGCTCGCCGCGTTCGAGCACGCGGCCGTAAGCATCGCCGAGCACCGGCAGCAGCACGCGGCCCGCGAGCTCGCGCTTGACCGGGGCCCAGTCGATGTCGAAGTAGCGGGCGAAGCGCGATGCGGTCCCGTTCTCGAGGACGTCCCACCACCAGCGGTTGGCGCGCGCGGCCTCGACGCCCATGTGGTTGGGCACGAAGTCCATGATCAGCGCCAGACCGTGTGCGCGCAGCGTGCGCGTGAACGCGTCGAAGCCCTCCTCGCCGCCGAGCTCGGGGTTCACGCGGGCGTGATCGACGATGTCGTATCCGTGGGTGCTGCCGGCCGCGGCGGCGAGCAGCGGCGAGGTGTAGACCGCGCCCACGCCGAGCCGCGCGAGATAGGGCACGATACGCGCCGCGTCGTCGAAATCGAAGCCGGCGTGGAGCTGGAGGCGGCAGCTGCTGGCGGGCGGCGTCGTGCGGGGCGTCCGGCCCCGCTCCGGCCCGGGCGCCGCGGCCGGGCCGGGCTGCGCCGTACCGCCGCGCGCGCTCACGGTCCCGCCTCGAACACGACCGCGCCCGGACGCTCGAACGCGATCCGCGTGCCCTCGATGCGTGGCGCGCGCGGCGCGGCGGCGAACGGCGGGTCCTCGGTGGTGAGCCGCACCGTCCCCGGTGCCGCGCCCGGGTCCACCGTGCCTGCGCCGCGCAGCCGCACCAGGGCGGTGAGCCGCGCGCCGCCGGCCGTACGGGTGAGCAGGATCGTGTCGGCATCGAGTGCCCGCGCGTCGTGGCCCGCGTCGGGATCGCGGGCGAGCGCCGGGTGCTCGCGTCTGAGCGCGAGCAGCGCGCGGTAGAGCCTGAGTGTCGCGGCGTGGACGCCGGCGTTACGCTCGGCCCAGTCGGGGCGGCTCGCCGCGAACGTCGCCGGCGCCTGCGGGTCCGGAATCCGCTCCAGCGTCGCGGCGTTCTGAAACGCCTCGAAGTGCGCGAATTCGGCGAGCCGGCCGCGCGTCACCTGCGAGCCGAGCGGTTCGGCGTGGTCGGTGAAGAAGTGGAACGGAGCGCTCGCCGCCCATTCCTGCCCCATGAACAGCAGCGGGGTCTGCGGCGCGAGCAGCAGCAGCGCGCTCGCCGCGCGCCACGCCGCCGGCTCGATCTGGTGGTGCAGGCGCTCGCCGAACGCGCGGTTGCCGATCTGATCGTGATTCTGCGCCGCGATCACGAAGGACTCAGGCGGCAGCCCGGCCGGCGAGGTGCGGCTGTCGCGCTGGCCGTAGGCGTGGTCCGGGCCGAATCGCCAGCCGTCCCGGAGGATCGCCGCCAGCTCCGCCGCGGTGCCGCGCAGGTTGCGGAAGTAGCCGTCGGAGTCGCCGGCGAGCAGACGGCGCAGCGAGTGATGGAAGTCGTCGGCCCACACCGCGTCGAGCCCCCAGCCGCCCTGCTCCCGGGGTTTCACGATGTGCGACCAGTTGCGGCCGTCCTCGGCGATCACCGGCACGTGGCGGCCGGGCGTGGTTTCGCGCACGCGCACGGCCAGCTCGGTGAGGAAGTGGCGCGGTGAGTCGTCCACCATCGCGTGGGTGGCATCGAGCCGCAACCCGTCCATGCGGTACTCGTGGATCCAGTGGAGCGCGTTCTCGATGAAGAAATCGCGCACCCGGTCCGCACCCGGCCCGTCCAGGTTGACGCCGGCGCCCCAGGGACTGCGGTGCCGCTCCGAGAACACCTCGGGGTCGAACGGCACCGCGTATGCGCCGTCGGGGCCGAAGTGGTTGTAGACCACGTCCGCGTGCACGGCGAGGCCGAGCCCGTGCGCCGTATCCACCAGCCGGCGCAGATCGTCCGGGGCGCCGTAGCAGTGTGCGGGCGCGAACAGGGCGGCGCCGTCGTAGCCCCAGTTGCGGGCCCCCGGGAAGTCGGCGAGCGGCATCAGCTCGAGCACCGTGACGCCGAGGTCGGCGAGCGCCGGCAGCCGCGCTGTGAGCGCGGCGAAGGTGCCTTCCGGCGTGAAGGTGCCGACGTGCAGCTCGTAGATCACCGCACGCGCGAGCGGCACGCCGCGGAAGCCGTCCGCGCGCCAGCGGAACGCGGCCGGGTCGACGATGCGCGACGGTCCGTGCACGCCCTCGGGCTGGCTGCGCGAGGCGGGGTCGGGGAACGGCTGCCCGTCGAGCACGATGCGGTAGAGCGCGCCCGCACCCGCGTCCCGGACGAACGCATCGTGGTAGCCGCGGCCATCGGCGGTCATCGGGACGCGGCGCGGCGTGCCGCCTTCGAGCTGGATCTCGAGCTGCTTCGCGAACGGAGCGAGCACGCGGAATCGGGTGCCGCCGGCTTCGGGAATCGCGCCCAGCGAAGGGCGCCAGCTCATGAAGACTTCCGTGCGGGGCGCAGCGCGACCGCCGCGAGCGGCGGCAGGACGAGATTCACCGATTGCGCGTGGCCGTGGAACGACACCGGCGCCGTGTCGAGCCCGCCGAGATTGCCCTGGCCCGAACCGCCGTACAGCGGCGCGTCGGTGTTGAGGATTTCGTCCCAGTGACCCGGATACGGCACGCCGACCCGGTAGTTGTGGCGCGGCACCGGCGTGAAGTTGAACACGAACAGCACCGTGTCCTCGGGGCGGCGGCCCTTGCGCAGCAGGCTCAGCACGCTCTGCGCGCCGTCGCTGCAGTCCACCCACTCGAAGCCCGCCGGATCGCAGTCGAGCACGTGCATCGCCGCCTCGCCGCGGTAGAGGGTGTTGAGGTCGCGGACCAGCCGCTGCACGCCTTGATGGGCCGGCAGATCGAGCAGGTGCCAGTCCACGCTCTTGTCGTGGCTCCATTCGTCCCACTGGCCGAACTCGCCCCCCATGAACAGCAGCTTCTTCCCGGGCTGCGCGTACATCACCGTGTGCAGCAGCCTGAGGTTCGCGAACTTCTGCCAGTCGTCCCCCGGCATCTTCCTGAGCAGCGAGCCCTTGCCGTGCACGACCTCGTCGTGCGAGAGCGGCAGCATGAAGTTCTCGGTGAACGCGTACAGCATGCGGAACGTGAGCTCGCTCTGGTGGTGGCTGCGATGCACCGGGTCGCGCTCGAAGTACTGCAGCATGTCGTGCATCCAGCCCATGTCCCACTTGAGCCCGAAGCCGAGCCCGCCCACGTAGGTCGGGCGCGAGACCATCGGCCAGGACGTGGACTCCTCGGCGACCATCAGCGCGCCGGGGAATTCGCCGTACACCTTTTCGTTCAGGCGCTTGAGGAACGCGATCGCCTCGAGGTTCTCGCGGCCGCCGAAGCGGTTCGGCAGCCACTCGCCTTCCTTGCGCGAGTAGTCGAGGTAGAGCATCGACGCCACGGCGTCCACGCGCAGGCCATCGACGTGGTAGCGGTCCATCCAGAACAGCGCGTTCGACAGCAGGAAGTTGGCGACCTCGGTGCGGCCGTAGTTGAAGATGAACGTGCCCCAGTCCTGATGGCGGCCGAGGCGCGGGTCGGCGTGCTCGTAGAGGTGCGTACCGTCGAAGTAGGCGAGCCCGTGGCCGTCGGTCGGGAAGTGTGCCGGCACCCAGTCGACGATCACACCGATCCCGGCCTGGTGCAGCGAGTCGATCAGGAACTTGAAGTCGTCCGGCGTGCCGAAGCGGCTGGTCGGCGCGAAGTAGCCCACCGTCTGATAGCCCCACGAGCCGTCGAACGGATGCTCGGTCACCGGCAGGAACTCGACGTGCGTATAGCCCATGTGCTTCACGTACTCGATCAGTTCGGGAGCGAGCTCGCGGTAGGTGAGCCAGCGGTTGCCCTCTTCGACCCGCCGCCGCCACGAACCGAGGTGCATCTCGTACACGGCAACCGGCGCCTCGAGGTTCTGCCGCGCCTCGCGGGCCGCGACCCACTCGGCGTCGTGCCAGGCGTACGTGCCGTGGTCCCAGACCCGTGACGCGGTGCGCGGCCGCAGCTCGGCGGCGAAGCCGACCGGATCGGCCTTCTCGAACTTCTGCCCACCGAAGCGCGACTCGATCGCGTACTTGTAGGCGTCGCCCGGACCCAGACGCGGAATGAAGCACTCCCACACGCCGCTGTGGCCGCGGTTCTGCATCTCGTGCTCACCGGCCTTCCAGCCGTTGAAGTCACCGATCACCGACACCCGGCTCGCGTTGGGCGCCCAGACCGCGAAGCGCGTGCCCTTCTGCCCTTCGACTTCGACGGGATGCGCGCCGAGCCGGTCGTAGATGCGAAGGTGGGTGCCTTCGGACAGCAGGTGCAGATCGTAATCGGTGAGGAACGTCATGGGCGTCTCGATTCCCGGCGAAGCCGCACTGCGGTCCGCCGCGTGATCCGGCTACACGTAGTAGTCGAAGTCCTTCTCGGTCGCGACCTTGCGACGGAGTACGAACAGGTGCGCTGGACAGCTGTGCGGGTCGAGGCGCACGTAGTTGTGCCCGCCCTGCCACAGGTAGCGCGCATCGCTCAGCTGATCGTGCACCTGATACGACTCGTCCGGCGTGATGCCGAGCTGTTCGATCGGCACGCGCAGCGTCGCTTCCTGGACGAGATGCGGGTTCAGATTCACGACCACGATCACCGTGTTCGCGCCGCCCGGCGCGGTCTTGAGGTAGGCGATCATCTGGTCGTTGTCGATGTCGAGAAAGCGCAGCGGGCGATCGAACTGCAGCGCGCGGTTCTCGCGGCGCGCGCGATTCACCCGCTCGACGATCTCGCGGATGTGCCCGGGTGCATCGAGGTCCCAGCGCCGCACCTGGTATTTCTCCGAGTCCACGTACTCCTCGGTGCCCGGGTGCGCGTGACCCTCGCACAGCTCGAACGCCGGACCGTAGATGCCGTAGGAGGCGCCGAGCGTCGCCGCCAGCACCAGGCGGGTCATGAACGCCGGGCGACCGCCGACCTGCAGATACTCGTGCAGGATGTCGGGTGTGTTCGCGAACAGGTTCGGACGCATGTACTCGCGCACCGGCGTCTGCGTGAGCTCGGTGAAGTACTCGGTGAGCTCGGCCTTCGTGTTGCGCCAGGTGAAGTACGAGTACGACTGCGTGAAACCGATCTTCGCGAGGTGGGCCATCACCTTCGGCCGCGTGAACGCTTCGGAGAGGAACACGGTGCCGGGGTGTTCGCGCTGGATCTCGGCGATCAGCCAGGACCAGAAGCGGAACGGCTTGGTATGCGGATTGTCGACGCGGAAGACGTTCACGCCGTGCCCGATCCAGAACGTGACGATGCTCTTGAGCTCGTTCCAGAGTGCCTGCCACTCGGCGCATTCGAAGTCGAACGGATAGATGTCCTGGTACTTCTTGGGCGGGTTCTCGGCGTACTTGATCGTGCCGTCGGGACGGTGCCGGAACCACTCCGGATGCGACTTCACGTACGGATGATCCGGCGAACACTGATAGGCGAGGTCGAGCGCGACCTCGAGTCCGTTTCGCCCAGCCTCCGCGACGAAGTCATCGAAGTCGGCGAGCGTACCGAGCTCGGGGTGCACGGCCTTGTGCCCGCCCTCGGCGGCGCCGATCGCCCACGGGCTGCCGGGATCTTCGGGCCCCGCCGCGAGCACGTTGTTCGGCCCCTTGCGGTGCGTCCGTCCGATCGGATGAACGGGCGGCAGGTAGACGACGTCGAAACCCATCGCGGCGATCGCCGGCAGCCGCTTCGCGGCGTCGGCGAAGTTCGCGCCGTGCGGCCGCGCGGAAGGCGCCGAGCGCGGGAACATCTCGTACCACGCGCCGTAGCGAGCGCGTTCGCGTTCAATGCGCACTTCGAGCACGTGTTCGGCTTCGACCAGGCCGGCGCGCGCCGACAGTGCGCGCATCGTGTCCGCGAGGCCGTCCTCCAGCGCCAGCGCCACGCGAGCCTCCTGGGGCTCCGGGCCGGCGAGACGCACGGCGATCTTTTCGAGCGACGGCGCCCTGCCGGCGGCGGCGCGGGGGGCCGCCTCCTTCACCAGCGCCGCGCCCTCGAGCAGCTCGCTCGCCACGTCCTGCCCGGCAGCGGCCTTGCGGCTGAGCTCGTCACGCCAGGTGCCGAAACGGTTCACCCAGGCGACGACGGTGTACTGCCAGGTACCCTCGCGATCGAGCACCAGGTCCGCCTGCCATTCGTCGTTGCCGAGCGCGCGCATCCGCGTCTCGCTCCAGCGGCCGCCCGAACGCCGGTGGCGGAGCAGCACGGTGAGATGGTCGTGACCATCGGTGAACACCTCCGCACGGACGTCGAGCGTTTCGCCCGCGCTGCGCTTCACCGGGTAACGGCCGTCGTCCACGCGCGGCTGGACGTTCTGCACGACCACGCGCCGCGGATCCAGACCGCCGCCGTTCACGCCGGGCGCCGCGGCCTCGGGCTTCGCGGCCTTGCGCCGTCCAGCCGGCCGCTTCGCTGCGGATTTCGGCGTCATCGAACCACCCTTCGGAGCAGCGCGCTCGAGCGCCCGATCAGGTCGTAGCGCGAGCCGCCGCGATGCGAACGCCCGGAGACGCCGGGCGTGGCGGAGTCGAGCAGCACCTCCCAGCGCCGGCCCACGCCGAGCGAGGGCAGCTTGAAGGTCAGCGACTCCGCCGAAGCATTCATGAGCAGAAACAGGATGTTCGCCTCCTTTTCGGTCGCCGACTCCGTGGCCGGATGCCACGCGAGCCGGGCGCCGAGGCTGCTGGCGTGGGCAGCGCCCCAGTCGCGATCGGTCATCTCGTGGCCGTCGGGCCGGAACCACGTGATGTCCTTCATGCCCAGTTCTTCGATGTGCTCGCCGCTCAGGAAGCGGCGCCGGCGCAGCGCGCGATGCGTGCGACGCACGTGAATCGCGCGCCGGAAGAACTCGAAGAACGCCTGCTGCGAGCCGTCTAAATCCCAGTGCAGCCAGCTGATCTCGTTGTCCTGACAGTAGGCGTTGTTGTTGCCGCCCTGCGTATGGCCGAGTTCGTCGCCGGCGCGGATCATCGGCACGCCCTGCGACGCGAACAGCGTCAGCACGAAGTTGCGCATCTGTCGGGCGCGCAACGCGAGGATCTCCGGATCGCGGGACTCGCCCTCGGCGCCACAGTTCCAGCTCAGATTGTGGTTCTCGCCGTCGGCGTTGTTCTCGAAGTTCATCTCGTTGTGCTTCTCGTTATAACTCACGAGGTCGCGCAGGGAAAATCCGTCGTGCGCGGTGACGAAGTTGATGCTGGCGTAAGGCCTTCTGCCGCTACGGGCATAGAGGTCCGAGCTGCCCGCCAGGCGGGTGGCCAGTTCCGACACGCCGCCGCTGCCGCCGCCGTTCCAGAACCTGCGGATCGCGTCGCGGTATTTCCCGTTCCATTCGGTCCACAGCACCGGGAAATTGCCGACCTGGTAGCCGCCCTCGCCGAGATCCCACGGCTCGGCGATCAGCTTCACGCGCGAGATCACCGGGTCCTGGTGGATGATGTCGAAGAACGCGCCGAGCCGGTCGACTTCGTACAGTTCGCGCGCGAGCGCGCTGGCGAGATCGAAGCGGAAGCCGTCGACGTGCATCTCCTGCACCCAGTAGCGCAGGCTGTCCATGATGAGCTGCAGGACGCGCGGATGGGTCATGTTGAGCGTGTTGCCGGTGCCGGTGAAGTCGAGATAATGCCGGCCGTCGTTCAGCCGGTAGTAGGCCCGATTGTCGATGCCGCGCAGCGACAGCGTCGGCCCCATGTGGTTGCCTTCACCGGTGTGGTTGTAGACCACGTCGAGGATCACCTCGATGCCCGCCGCGTGCAGCGCGCGCACCATCGTCTTGAACTCGCGCACCTGCTCGGCCGGCTGCCGCATCGAGGCGTAGCGCACGTTCGGCGCCAGGAACGAGAGCGTGTTGTAGCCCCAGTAGTTGGTGAGCCCGCTCTCGATCAGGTGGCGATCGTCCACGTGATGATGCACCGGCATCAGCTCGACCGCCGTGATGCCGAGATCTTTCAGGTAGCGCAGCACGGGTTCGGACACCAGGCCCGCGTAGGTGCCGCGCAGCTCGTCGGGCACCAGCGGATGCAGTCGCGTGAAGCCCTTGACGTGCATCTCGTAGATGATCGTCTCGTGCCAGGGCGTGAGCGGCGGACGATCGTCCCCCCACGAGTACGCCGGATCGATCACCGCGCCGAGCGGCGCGCTGGCGGCGTTGTCGCGCGGATCGAACGAGAGGTCCTCGTTCGGGTCGCCGACGATGTAGCCGAAGTTGGCGTCGGACCAGTGCACCTTGCGGCCGATGCCCTGCGCATACGGATCGAGGAGCACCTTGTTGGGATTGAAGCGGTGCCCCTGCTCCGGCTCGTACGGGCCGTACACGCGGTAGCCGTAGAGCTGGCCCGGGCGCAGGCCGCGCAGGAAGCCATGCCAGACCATGTCGGTCTGCTCGCGCAGGTCCACCTGGACCGAGGGCTTCGTGTCGTCCGAGGAGTCGAACAGGCACAGCTCCACGCGCGTCGCGTGTTCGGAGAACAATGCGAAGTTCACGCCGAGCCCGTTCCAGGTGGCGCCGAGCGGGTACGGCAACCCGGGTTCGATCTTCATGTGAGATTCGCCTCGATCAGTTGCCGCGCGCCGCGCAGGGGGATCCAGATCCAGTCGGGCCGGTGGTGCAGTTCGTATTCGATCTCGTAGAGCGCCTTGTCCAGTTCGAAGAATGCGATCCAGCGCCGCGCGATCGCCTCCCGCGCGGGCACGAACGCCGCGCCCTGCGCCGCCACGCGCTCGAGATACGCGGCGAGGAATGCGTCGCGCAACGCCGCGCGCGCGGGGTCCGCGGTGTGCCCCGGGTCCGCGGCGCCGGGACCCGCCGCCGCCGCGTAGTCGAACGAGCGCAGCATGCCGGCGACATCCCGCAGCGCGCAGCCGTGGGCGCGACGCTCGGCCAGCGGCCGCGACGGCTCGCCTTCGAAGTCCATGACCACGTAGCCGTCGTCCGTGCGCAGGGTCTGGCCGAGATGGTAGTCGCCGTGCAGGCGGATCAGCTCGACGCCGGCGGCGCCCGCTTCGGCCGCCGTCGGGGCGAGCGCCGGCAGCGCCTCCACGGACCCGGCGATCTCCGCGGCGTCGCGTTTCGCTCCGGGCGGCACCGCTTGGTGCTCGCGGCGCATGTCGGCCACCAGCCGCTCGGCACGGGTCTCGAGCGCAACCCGCCAGGTCTCCACGTCGCGCTCGACGATCGGTCGCGGCGCGAACGCCGGGACGTCGCGGCATGAGCCGAGCGCGAGGTGCATGTCGGCGGTGAGCCCGCCGATCCGGCGCGCCTCGCCGGCCAGGGCTTCAACCGTCAGGTCGCCGGCGCGCCAGGAGGCCAGTTGCGCCAGCATCCAGCGCCAGCCGTCCGCGCGATGCTTCACGAAACGCTGCAGCACGCCCACGGTGCGGGTTCCGCCATCGCGCTCGAGCGCAAGGGATCCGTCGAGCACCGGCAGCGCGTCGAACGACGTATGCGCGGCGAAGAAGCGGCCGATCTCGACCTCCGGATTCTCGCCGTCTTCGAGGCGACGGAACAGCTTGAACACGTGGTCCTCGCCCGCGCGCAGCGAGGTGTTGCTCTGCTCCGCGCCCAGCGGCTTCACCCGCACCGTGTCCGCCTGCGCGCCGAGCGGCAGCGTGTCGCGCATGTCGCCGTAGACGAGCGTCGCCCCTGCGCGCGAGCGCAGGCGCGTCCCCGCGCGCGTGAAGCCTGCCAGCAGCGCCCGACCCTGCGTTTCGAGCGTCGCCGCCTCGATCAGATCCGCCGCGCCGTCCCACTCGTCCGCCGCCGCGATCCGCAGCGCCGGATCGGCGTCGTTCGTGACGGCGAACAGCAGGACGTAGCGTTCCACGTGGGTGTCCACGTAACGCACCTCCACGATCGCCAGGGCGCAGGGCGGGCGGGCGTCGATTTCGATCACGTCTTCGAGCTCGAGGGCTTCGATCACCCGGCCTTTGCCCGCGAACCAGCGCTGGCGCGCGAGGAAGGCCGGCAGATGCGTGTGCAGGCAGGCGGCGAGCGGTTCGAACGTCGTGCTCATCGCTCGCATGCCTCGATCCAGCCGGGCCGCAGGCCCAGGCAGGACGCGTTCAGGTGTTCGTAGGCCGCAGCAACCACCTGCGGATCGTCACGGCGATGCGCCTCGATGAACGATACGACGCGCGAGCGATAGAGCGGAACGAAGGCCTGCAGCAGGTGGTCACGGCCGATGACCTGGTGCATGTGGCCGATCATGAACTCGCCCAGCAGGTGCGCCCACAGGTCGTCACCGATCGTCTCGTCGTCGCTCTGGGCCACCTGCACGAGCCCCGCGAGCGTCGCGGGCGTGAGCAGGGTCTCGAGAATCGGCAGCAGATCCGCCACGTCGCGCTCCAGGTCCCCCGGCTCCACGGCGTGCGGGGCGTCGACGTGCGGCACGACCTCGGGCTCGCCGAAGGTCGGCAGATCGCGCGGTTCGACCGCCCGCTTCCAGTAGGCCTCGTGCAGCTCCAGGCACGTGAACAGCGCGCCGACCACGAATTTGACGAGGTCGGCGAGCGGCAGCCGGTTCGATGCGCGCATCGGCGTGCGGCGGCCGAGCTGCGTCTGGCCCACCTGGAAGCCGCCCGCCACCGCTTCGCCGGCGAGCCAGATGTCCACACCGAACCGGGTGAAGTCGTAGTCCCAGACCGACTGCCTCAGGCAATGTGCGGCGAAGCGGCCCGAACAGGCGAACTCACCGCCGACCGGCTCGCGCATGGGAACGCCGTAGGCGGCCTGGAACACCGGGCGCACCACCTGCCGGACCAGCGGACCCTCGAACGGGCTGCGCGAATAGACCGGCCCGACGTAGTCCAGGCGCTGATCCAGCACCGGGCGCGCAAGGCGCTCGATCCAGTCGGGCGACATGCTGGTGATGTCGGGGTCGATCACCGTCACGGCGCGCGCCTGGGTGAGGTCCGCGGCGGCGAAGATCGCGCGCAGCGCGCTGCCCTTGCCGAGGGAACCGGCGTGCGAGGTCTCGACGCGGTGGATCGTGCGCAGCGCGCGGACCGGCCCGTCGGCGGCCGCGGTCACGTTGCGCACGATCTCGGGCGTGCCGTCCACCGAGCCGCCGTCCGAGTTCACCAGCGCCGTGCGCAGCCGCGGGAAGTAGCGCGCGAGCGCCAGTTGCGCGGCCTCGGCGATCGGCTTCACCGTGTCGGCATTGTTGAAGGTCGGCAGGCCGACCAGCAGGTCCACCTGGCCGACCGCGACGAGCGAACGCAGGAAGTCGTTGGAGAGAATGGTGGTGCGAGCCATGCCGCTACGCTACCAGAAGTGGGCGGCAGGCCAAGCCGGTCGGAGCAGCGGGGTGAAGGCGATGTGCGGTGCAACGATGGCGCTCCGCCTGCGGACGCTCTCCCGCCGGAGCTACAGCCACCTCAGCCGGAACCAGAAGAAGTCGTACGGCGAGAGCGTGAGCATGTAGGGCAGCTCGCCGATGCGCGGGAAGATGCTGCCGCCGAACATCTCGACCGGGATCGCGCCCTCCCAGGCCGACATGTCGAGCTCCACCGCCTGGGCGGTCGCGGAGAGGTTGTTGACGATCAGGATGCTCTCCTCGCCGAGCGTACGCACGTAGGCGAGCACGCGGTGGTTGGCGGGTTTCAGGAACGTGATGTCGCCGCTGCTGAACGCGGCGCTGGTCTTGCGCACCTCGATCAGGCGCCGCATCCACTGCGCCGGGAAGCCGTATTGCCCCTCGCCGATCATCGTATTGTTCACGTAGCTGGCCACGCGGAAGTTGTGATGCAGGAGTGATAGGCGGTCGCGCCCGTCGAGTGAGGCGCCGAAGAAGTTTGGGCAATCGCCGCAGTCGGTGTCGTTCAGCAGCCCCCGCAAGCCTCGCAGGGTGCGGTCGCCGTAGGACCACCGGCGCATCAGATCGTCTTCCGAAGCAGAGAGGGTTGCTGAAGTGTTGGCCCCGCGGAAGTTGTACGCCAGGTACGCCATGAAGGCCGTCCGCTGAGTGTAGTTGTCGAGCAGCACCCGTACCTTCCCGCAGATCTCAGAGCAATTGGAGTGGCACGCGCCATCAGCTCCAAACGTGGACACGGTGTAGGGGAGATCGAAGCTGCCGCTGGTGTCGTGGTAGCCGCTCAAAATCTCGGCGCCTGCGGAGAACATCTCGCCGTACATGCCTGCCGATGACTGCGGCAGGGAGTGCTGGAATTCGTGCGCGAAGCCCCGTGCGTAGCCCGCATCCGGGCGAGTCCAACCCGTGCCGTTGACGTCGAGCATCTGTGAGGATGCCGGCCCCTTGATGCCAAGGGCGTTCAGGGGCTTGATGTCCCCGACGCTATGGCCCGTGCTGACGTCCTCCTCGTCACTCGTGAATGGAGACGGGAATTCTCCTCCGACGAAGGATCCGCCATTCCTCACGTCCCGCGTTGGATTCCAGATGTAGACGTCGGAGTGAGAACGATCTTCGGAGGCGTAGTTCTCGATCCCCGTACCGCGCCCGATTACGACGGCAGAGAAGTTCGTGGCGTTGTTGGAGTAAGGATGGTCCTCGGTACGGAAGTAGTCGTAGACGAGCTGGAATTCGGAGGTGGGGATGCCGAGGGGATTGTGGCTTTGGAGAACGTCCAGCGTAGCCGCGAAATTGTCGAGGGTGAGTCGGACACTATCCGTAATTCCAACCGTAGCGTAGAGCGAATCCCAGAGAAATTCGAGGTCGCGGAACCTGAGGTCCTGGTCCCGCACTCCGGATCGATACGGATAGAACTTCGCGGCGGTGGCTTCTGTCTCCTGCGCTTGCTTGGTGCCGCACACCAGCGGTCCAGCGAGCGCGGTGGCCGGGTAGAGCGAGAGGAGCACGAGCGCGGCGACAGCCTGCCGGGTAGACGGGAACATGGGCACACCTCCGGTTTTCGAACCAAACCGCCGCGCAGTTGCGCGGGAGGTGCGGCAGTCGTCGTCGGAGGAGGTCTCGATGGGTGTTGGTAGGATAGCGGCCCTTCCCAACGAGGCTGTCTAGCACGAAACAAGGTATCTCTTGAGGGGGGGGGGGGTGCGTCAAGTAAAATCCGGTATTCCCAGCAGGTCATCCATGCATCGTTAAGGGGCGTTCCCCGACATGGGCACTCCATCTCCAGCCGGGCACGAGCGCTGGCGTGCGGCGCTCGCTGCCCTTTTCACGACGTGCCTGCTCGCGCCTGCTGACAGCGCGGCGGTGACGCCAGGACGTATGTGGAGCCCGACGGAGTCATTCCGGATGGCTGCACACCCGCGCCTGCGGCCTGACGTGATCCAGCTTGACGCAGCCGGTGAACCTCGAGTGGTGGCCTCCGGGATCGGCGGTTCCGCGCGCGATCTGATGGGGCTCACCTGGGCCGATTCGCTGTGGACGCTCGAATGGGATCTGGGCTATGGCGTGTTCTACGCCCTTCCGGTGCTTGGAGACGATGCAGGCGACTACGGGCTGATCTGGCAGACCCTTGACCCGCTCGGGCCCAATGGGGACCTGCGTGCGCTGGTCATGGCTGACGCGCAGGATGGCGGTGTCGGCATGCCGGACACGATCGCGATCGTGCCGATGTTGTCATCGGTGCGATATGCCGGCGCGAGCCGTGGTTCTCGTCGGTGGGCCGTCAAGCCGGATTTCAGCGAGTTGCATTTGTGGAGATCCGAGGCGCCCGGAGAGTGGACGGAGTTGGTCATACCGGCGGTTGGCGCGGACGGGATCGCGATGGGGGCGGTAGACGACACCACCGTGCTGGTCGTGTTCCAGTGGAGCCATGTCGGCGCGGGCACGCGCTGGGGGTACATGCGCGGGACCGTGTGGGAAGAGGGCGCTCCACCGATCACGCCGGATCCGGGCGGCCTGGCCGTTCGCATGCGCGAGAATGCAGATGGCGGCTTCTGGGCGGGATGGGGCAACAAACGTGCCTATGTTGAGACGGCTCGGTACTCCAACGGGGCTTGGGCACTAGTTGACACGATCAGGTGCGCGTACGCGCGGGCTGAGCAGTACCTCTCAGATTGGACGGATGTGAGTCGGGACCAGTATCCGTATCCAGCAATAGCCTGGAGTGCGTTTTCGACCAACACCGGGGTGGAGACGATCTGCGCATGCGTGCCGACGGACAACGGATTCACGGTGGCGGACAACCTCGCCGACTCGGACGAGGGAGGAAATCCCGTGATCGCGCGCGACCGCAACGGCGACGCCTGGGTCGCATGGGCCACTTTCACGGAGGGCATGTTCTTCGCCCACACCTTCACGATCGCCGAGACTTCGACGCCGACGCTCAGCACCACCGCCACCGACCGCACGGTGCACTGGACGCTCTCCGAGCTGGCGCCGGAGACGTGGTGGGCGGTGCTGGCTTCGCGCGACGGCGGACCATACCAGCAAGTGGGCCGCGTGCGCGCCGCAGACGCGCTGGCGATGTCGTGGACCGACACGTCGCCGCCCGCGGAGGAGATCCGCTACCGGATCCGGCGCGAGTGCGTGGACACGCGCTACCAGTGGCTGAGCGGCGAGGCGGCCTGGGACGGGACGACGGCGACCGAGCTTGCGCTGGCGAGCGCCGAGGCGGAGCCGGACCGGGTGGTGCTGATCTGGCAGGGCGCAGGGGCGGGCGCGCTGGCGGCGCAGGTCGAGCGGCGCGGCGCGGCGGGTGTGTGGGAGCAGATCGGCGACGCTGAGAGCCTGAGCGCCGACCGGCTGCGCTACGAGGACGACACGGTGACGCCGGGCGAGCGTTACGGGTACCGGCTCACCTGGCTCGAGGGCGGCGCGGCGCAGCACACGGCGGAGAGCACGGTCGAGGTGCCGCTGCGGCCGGTGCTCACGCTCGAAGGGTTCACGCCGAACCCTTCGGTGCGCGAGGCGGTAGTGGCGTTCACGCTGCCGGCGGCGGGCCGCGGGCGGCTGGAGGTGCTGGACGTGGCGGGCCGGCGGGTGTTCCGGCGCGATCTGAGCGATCTCGGCGCCGGGCGCCACACGCTGGCGATTGAGCCGGCGCAGCGGCTGCGCGCGGGGGTCTATCTGATCCGGCTCACGCACGACGAACAGGTGCTGCACGCGCGGGGCGTGATCACGCGCTGATTCCCTACAGCCACCTCAGCCGGAACCAGAAGAAGTCGTACGGCGAGAGCGTGAGCATGTAGGGCAGCTCGCCGATGCGCGGGAAGATGCTGCCGCCGAACATCTCGACCGGGATCGCGCCCTCCCAGGCCGACATGTCGAGCTCCACCGCCTGGGCGGTCGCGGAGAGGTTGTTGACGATCAGGATGCTCTCCTCGCCGAGCGTACGCACGTAGGCGAGCACGCGGTGGTTGGCGGGCTTCAGGAACGTGATGTCGCCGCTGCTGAACGCGGCGCTGGTCTTCCGCACCTCGATCAGGCGCCGCATCCACTGGAACAGCGAGTTCGGATTCCGGCGCTGCGACTCGACGTTCACCGCCGGGTAGCCGTAGACCGGATTCAGGATCATCGGCTGGTAGAGCTGCTCGGGGTCGGCGCTCGAGAAACCGCCGTTCCAGCCGCCGTTCCACTGCATCGGCGTGCGCACGCCGTTGCGGTCGCCGAGGAACACGTTGTCGCCCATGCCGATCTCGTCGCCGTAGTAGAGGATCGGGCTGCCCGGCAGCGACATCAGGATCGCGTTCATCAGCTCGATGCGGCGCCGGTCGCCGTCGAGCAGCGGGGCGAGCCGGCGGCGGATGCCCAGGTTGATGCGCGCGACGCGGTCCTGCGCGTACTCGTCGTACATGTAGTCGCGTTCCTGATCGGTCACCATCTCGAGGGTCAGCTCGTCGTGGTTGCGCAGGAACAGGCCCCACTGGCAGCCCTCCGGGATCGACGGCGTGCGCTCGATGATCTCGATCAGCGGCTTGCGGTCCTCGAGTCGGAGCGCCATGAACATGCGCGGCATGATCGGGAAGTGGAACGCCATGTGGAACTCGTCGCCCTCGCCGAAGTAGGGTCGCACGTCCTCGGGCCACATGTTCGCTTCGGCGAGCAGCATGCGTCCGGGGAAGTGCTCGTCGAGCCGGCCGCGCAGGAACTTCAGCACGTCGTGCGTCTCGGGCAGGTTCTCGCAGGTCGTGCCCTCGCGCTCGATCAGGTACGGCACCGCATCCACGCGAAAGCCGTCCACGCCGAGTTCGAGCCAGAAGCGCATCACGTTCCACATCTCTTCGCGCACCGCCGGGTTGTCGAAGTTCAGGTCCGGCTGGTGGCTGAAGAAGCGGTGCCAGTAGTAGGCCTTCGACACCGGGTCCCACGACCAGTTCGACATCTCCGTGTCGCAGAAGATGATCCGCACGCCCTTGTACTTCTCGTCGGTGTCGCTCCACACGTACCAGTCGCGGCGCGGGTTGTCGGGCGAGCTGCGCGCTTCCTGGAACCACGGGTGCTGGTCGGAGGTGTGGTTCATGACCAGCTCGGTGATCACGCGCAGGCCGCGCGCGTGCGCGGCGTCGAGGCAGCGCTTGAACGACTCGATCGTGCCGTAGCTCGGGTGGATCGAGTAGTAGTCGGCGATGTCGTAGCCGTCGTCGCGGAACGGCGACGGATACATCGGCAGCAGCCAGATGCAGTCCACGCCGAGCTCGACGAGATGGTCGAGCCTGGACGTCAGGCCGTCGAAGTCACCGATTCCGTTGCCGGTGCTGTCGCAGTAGGCCTTGACGTGCAGCTCGTAGAAGATGGCGTCGGTGTACCATGGCGTCTGGGTCGTTTGCATGAGTGTCCTCGGCGCGAACCTACCTCATGCACGGAATCGGCCCCAAGTACGGGGAACTGAAGGACGATGGGACGCATTCTGCTGATCGCGTGCGCGCTGGCCGCGGTCGTGGGGCTGGCGGGGTCGCTGACCCTGGGGCGCGCCGCACGCAGTTGGAGCAACGCGACGGAGGACGTCGTCGCAAGGTTGTTTCCGGGGCCCGTGCCCGGTGGGCGCCGGCCTCTGCTGGCCCCCGGCCCCGCGATACCGGCCGGCGCCGCGGCGCTCGACACGCTGCCCGCGCCGGTGAGGCGTTTCATGTTCCAGTGGGGCGTCTCCACGACCCCGGAAGCCATCGTCGGCGCGCGCCTGCAGCAGGAGGGTCGCTTTCGGGTCAGCGAGGGCGAGAACACCTGGCGGCCGTTCACCGCGACGGAGTGGTTCCGTTCCTACCCGCCCGGGTTCGTGTGGGACGCCGAAATCCGCGCGGCGCCCGGCGCGAGCATCCGGGTGCGCGATGCGTATCTGGAAGGCACCGGCCGCACCCTCGCTTCGATCCTCGGCCTCGTTACCGTCGCGGACGTCGGCGGATCCCCGGAGATCGCCGCCGGAGCGCTACAGCGCTACCTCGCCGAGGCGATGTGGTTTCCCACCCGGCTGCGGCCGGGGAACGGGCTGACGTGGCAGGCGATCGACGACTCGACCGCGCGCGCCACACTGCGCGATGGAACGACGGTCGTTGCGCTGGACTTCCGTTTTACTGCAGACGGGCGGATCGAGCGGGTGACGACGGATTCGCGATGGCGCGAGGTGAAGGGCGAGTTCGTGAAGACGCCCTGGGACGCGCGCGTGCTGGAGTGGGGAGAGCGCGGCGGCTGGCGGATTCCCGCGCGCATCGAGGTCGCGTGGACGATCGACGGCGTGCGACGGCCGTACTGGATCGGGAGCGTCACGGCGGCTGAATTCGGTTGGACCCACAGGGCCGGCCCCTCGCCGGGAGGCTGATCGGCCGCTTCGCGCAGGGCCGCGCCGCGGTCGCCGCTACGACGCGCGCCTGACCGTGTCCGCCACCGCGGCGTCGTTCTTGAGCTCCGCCACCTGCACCGACAGCATGCTCAGGAAGAAGCTCGAGAACACGATCTGCGCGCCGACCGCCATCAGCGTGCCGCCGAGGATCGCGGGGCGCTCGGCCTGCAGCGGGCCGAAGCCGGACCGGATCCACTCGAGCGCCACGGCCAGGTCGAAGCCGAAACCGACGACGAACAGCACCAGCCCGAGGATCAGTCCGCGCTCGAGGTTGAAGACGCGCGCGAGCCCGTGCAGCAGCGGATCCTGAGCGTCGAAGTGGCGCTCGTAGGAATAGACCTTGGCGAACAGGCCGGTGGTGATCACCTGCGTGCCGAGGATCGTCAGCAGGCTGCCGAGGATCATCGTGTGCACGTCGATCATGCTGCCGCCGACGTGGATCGGTCCGCGGTAGAGCACGGCGAGCATCAGGACGCCGAGCGCGAACAGCACGAGCCCCGGCACCAGGAACGTGCCGGCCGGGCTGTACATCAGCATGAAGCGCAGGTGACGCCAGCCGTCGCGCCAGGTGCGCAGGTGCGGCGGGCGGTCGCGCTTGTCCTTGTGCAGCGTGATCGGGATCTCGGTGATCCTGAGCCCGGCCTTGGAGGCCTTGATCACCATCTCCGAAGCGAATTCCATCCCCGTCGTGCGCAGGTGCATGCGTTCGTAGGCGTCCTTCGTGAACGCGCGCATGCCGCAGTGGGAGTCGGAGATCCCGGTGCGGAACAGCATGTTCAAGATGAACGTCAGCACCGGGTTGCCGAGCCAGCGGTGCAGGAACGGCATCGCGCCCGGTTCGATCTTCCCCTTGAGACGCGTGCCCATGACGAAGTCGTAGCCCTGGCGCAGCGGCTCGATGAAACGGCCGATGTCGGTGAAGTCGTAGGAATCGTCGGAGTCGCCCATCACGATGTACCTGCCGCGGGCGCCGTTGAACCCGGCCATGTAGGCGTTGCCGTAGCCCTTGAGCGGCTGATGCACGACGCGCGCGCCGAGCGACTCCGCGATCTCGACCGAGCGGTCGGTCGAGCCGTTGTCGGCGACGACGACTTCGGCGTCGAGGCCGAGCTTCTGAATGGTCTCGTTGGCCTTGCGGATGCAGATCGGGAGCGTCAGCTCTTCGTTGAGGCAGGGCATCACGACCGACACTTCAGGCACGCGTCATCGCTCCTTCTGCCCGGCCCCCGAAGCGTGCCCGACCCCGCGGGATGGGCGGTGGGCGGCGGATCACAGGAGGGAAGGCCAGGGTCGAACCGTGGAGGCAAGCGGGCTGAAAGTCTAGCAGAGGGCCCCGGCCCGCTGCCAGAGGGCGGGCAGGGCAGCACCCGGGGCGGGCCGCCGCCGGGCGGCGGCCGCCTGCCGCCCGCGCTCGCGGGGGCGTATGCTCTCCGCATTCGCCATGCCGCCGTTCCCCGCGCCGCCCGGCGTGATCCGGAGGAGGTGCACGATGAAGGAGCACCACGAGACCGAGGCGACGTTCGTCGAGGTCATGACGGTCTACGACGAGACCCTGCTGCCGATCGTCCACTCGATCCTGCAGGACAGCGGCATCGTCTTCGACATTCGCAACATGAAGACCCAGAACCTGATCGGCGCCGCGCCACGGATCAATCCCGCCGTCGTGATAGTCGAGGCTGCGCGTGCGGACGAGGCGCGCGAGCTGCTCTCGCCGCTGTCGACCCCGCTCGAAGAGGGCGCGGACGTGGAAGGCGAGCCGCCCGGGGACTGAGGGCCCGCGCGGGCGCGGACCCGGCCGCCCCGCCGCCGGACGGGCGGGCGCCGGACCGCATGCTATGGCTGCAGGCGCACCAGGCCGGAGGTCACCGTTCCCTCGGGCGTCACGAGCCGGACTCGATAGATCCCCGGCGCCGCCCTGCCGCCGGCGTCCGTGTCGCCGCTCCATGCCAGCGTATGGTCCCCGGCGGCGAAGGCGGCCTCGGCGAGGGTCCGGATCAGCCGCCCCGTGACATCGAACACCTGAACCAAGGCGCGCCCGGGACGGGTCAGCGCGAACCCCACGCGCATCGAGCCGGCCGAAGGGTTCGGCCACAGACGCAGCCCGAGCCGCGTTCCCCGCGGCTCCGGCGCCGGCACCGCCACGAGGGCCCCGAGCAGGTTGCGATGCACCATCGCGAGGGTGCCGCTGACGACGACGTCGTCGTGGCCGTCGCCGGTCACGTCCGCGAACACGATGGCCCTCGCCCCGTACGCCGTGGCGTACGGGCCGTCGGCGGCGAACGCGCCGCCGCCCTGGCCCAGCAGGACCACGAGATCGTTCGAGCCGTAGTCCCCGACGACGATGTCGGGCCACTCGTCGTCGTTCGCGTCGCCGATGGCGAGACTGCGCGGCTCGGCCCCGCCGGCGTACTGCACCTGTTGCATGAACGTGCCGTCGCCGTTGCCGCGCAGGATCGAGATGGTCTGGCTCGAGGCGTTCGCCACGGCGAGGTCGGGCGCGCCGTTGCCGTCGAGGTCGCCGACGACGACGGAGCGCGGATCGTTTCCCGTAACGAACGGCACGGCGAAGTCGAACGTGCCGTCGCCGTGCCCGAGCAGGACCGAGACGGTGTTTTCGGCCGAGTTCGCCGTCACCAGGTCCAAGTGGCCGTCTCCGTTCAGGTCCGCGACCGCGATCCACAGCGGCGAATAACCCACCCGATTCTTGCCGAGGAGCGTCACCGTGCCGTCCCCGTTTCCCAGCAGGATCGTCACGGAGACCTCGTCCCGGTTGGCCACGGCCAGATCCTGATGGCCGTCCTCGTCGAAGTCCGCGGAGGCGACGAAGATGGGCATGAGCCCGGTCACGTAGAACGTGCGCGGGCCGAACGTCCCGTCGCCCTGGCCGATCACGACCGAGATCGAGTTGGTGTAGGGGTACTCGTTCACTGCGGCCGCTGCGTCGAGAATCCCGTCCTCGTTCAGGTCCGTGAGCGTGAACGAGGTCGCGTAGCGGCCCAGCTGACTGACGAGGCTCGCCCCGTAGGTCCCGTCGCCGTGGCCGGGCAGTACGACGATCGAACCGTATGATGACGTGTAGGCGAACGCGAGATCGGGTACACCGTCGCCGTTCGCGTCCGCGATCGTCATGGCGGCGGCGCCGGCGCCGGATCCCATCTCGTTCGAGGTGCCGAACGCGCCGTTGCCGCGTCCTCTCAGCACGGCCACGTTGGAGCTCACGTTGCAGGGGGTGATCAGGTCGAGCCGGCCGTCCTCATCGACGTCCCCCGCCAGGATCGTCTCGGGGCCCCTCGGCGTCGCCAGCTCGCTGCTTCGGCCGAACGAGCCGTCGCCGGCTCCGAACAGGCTCCGAACCACAGCGTAGGAACGGTTGGTCGAGGCGAGGTCCAGATGGCCGTCGCCATCGAAGTCCGCCGTCGCGAGGCCCCAGGGGTTCGGCCCGCCCGGGTAGCGGGACGGCGTGGCCAGCGTCCCGTCGCCGTTACCGAGCAGGATCGAGATCGTGCTGTCCGAGGGGCCCGAATTGCACGCCACCGCGACGTCGGGATCACCGTCCTCGTCGAAGTCCCCGATCGCGAGGTGTGCCGCATGATGTCCCGCGGGGAAGACGACGCGCGGCGAGAAGGTGCCGTCGCCGATCCCGGTCAGCACCGACACCTCGTCGTCCCCGTTGCTGGTCACGATCAGATCGACATGTCCGTCGTGGTTCAGATCCGCGATTCCCGCCGCGATCGGATAGCTGCCGATCGGATACGCCACGGCGGTCTGGAACGCGCTCACGCCCATGACCCCCGTGCCGAGAAAGACCGACGCGGTCTCGTCGGTCTGGCTGAGCACCACCACATCGAGGTGCCCATCCGTATCGAGGTCACCGATGCTCAGGCCGCTGGGCAGGGCGCCGGTCGCGAAATCGTAATGGGGTCCGAGGATGCCGCCTCCGATTCCGTACATGACGGAAAAGGACGCACTCAACCAGTTCGACGCCACGACGTCCGGCAGGCCGTCCCCGTTCAGGTCGCCGGCCGCGAGCGCCATGGGACCGGAACCGACGGTGTAATTCGCCGGCGTCGAGAATACGCCCTCGCCGTCACCGAGCAGGATGGACACATTGCTGCTCGTGTAGTTCGTAACGGCGATGTCGAGGTGGCCGTCGCCGTTGAAATCGGCCGTGATGGCGTCGGTGGGGTGGCTGCCTGCGGCCCACGCTTCGTAGGCGCTCTCGAACAGCGCATCGGCGTGTGCGACGGCAGGGCCCCCGGCCATGGCTGCAGCACATGTCACGAACAGGCAGATCGGAGCCGTGGGTGAGCCAGAGCGTGCGCGCATCACTTCCTCCGTGAACAGGAGTCGCAGCGAAGGGGGCGCCGGTGGGAATGATACCGCATCGGGGTGCGCCGCCATCCAGCAGGTTGACCCCCCCCCGCCTGCGATCGGTCTCGGTGGCGGAAAGGGTGCCTGCGCCCCGCCGGGCGTGGAGGTCGCCCGACCCGGGCCGCCGCGCGGCGCTGCTGCCCCCCCCGGCCTCGACCCCCGCGCAACTGCCGTGTATGGTTGCCGCCTCGCAGAGGCGGCCGCGTCGCGCCGCCCGCATCCGGGAGGTCTGCCCGTGTGGTCCACCATTGAAAAGAAGGTTCTCGACGGCAAGCGCCTGAGCCCCAGGGAGGGCGTCTACCTGCTCTCCGACGCGCCGCTGCTCGAGATGGGCGCGCTCGCGCAGGAGGTGCGCAACCGCCTCACCGACCCGAAGGTCGTCACCTACGTCATCGACACCAATCCGAACTACACCAACGTCTGCACGGTGGACTGCCACTTCTGCGCCTTCTACCGCAAGCCGGGGCACACGGGCCCCGACGCGTACACGTACGACGTCGAAGGCGTGATGCAGATGATGGAGCGGGCCCGTCAGGTGGGCGCGACCACCGTCCTGCTGCAGGGCGGGCTGAACCCGGAGATCCCGTGGGAGTTCTATCCGGCGATCGTGCGCGAGGCGCGCCAGCGTTACCCGGAGATCACGCCGCACTTCTTCTCGGCGCCCGAGATCCACCAGATGGTCGAGGTGGCGGGGCTCTCGATCCGCGGCGTGCTCGAGGCGCTCCACGAGGCGGGGCAGCGTACGCTGCCGGGCGGCGGCGCCGAAATTCTCGCGAAGCGCGTGCGCAAGCGCATCTCGGTCAAGAAGGGCGGACCCGAAACGTGGCTCGACGTGCATCGCGAAGCGCACCGCGTCGGCATCCGCTCGACCGCGACGATGATGTACGGCCATGTCGAGACGAACGAAGAGATCGTGGAGCACCTGGAATACATCCGCGCGCTCGAGGACGAGGCCCCGGGTTTCACCGCGTTCGTGCCGTGGTCCTACAAGCGCGGCAACACGCCGATGGAGAAGAAGATCAGACACGTCTCCACGGCGTCGCGCTACCTGCGGATCCTCGCGGCATCGCGGCTCTACCTCGACAACTTCCCGCACGTCCAGGCGTCGTGGTTCAGCGAGGGCAAGAAGACCGGCCAGATCGCGCTGCAGTTCGGCGCCGACGACTTCGGCGGCACCCTGTTCGAGGAAAACGTCCACCTCGCCACGGGCCACGTGAACAGGACCACGGTCGCCGAGATCGAGACGATCATCCGGGAAGCCGGCTTCACGCCCGCGCAGCGCACGACGCTGTACGAAATCCTGCGCGTCGCCCCGGGCCCCGAAGCGGCGGCGAGTCCCGATGACGGCGTGCCGATCTTCGTCGAGAGCATGACCGAGCTGCCCGCGCAGTATCCGGACGTGCTCGAGGGCGAAGTCCAGGGCTCACGCTAGCCCGCGCCGGGCCTCGCGGCCCGGCCGCCGCGCTTGCGGACGGGCGCCCCGCGCGCGAGGCGCCGCCTGCGTGATATGCCCCGGCGCCGCCTCGACTGTCGGGCCGCTTGACGTTCTTTCGCGCCGCCGCGCCGCGGCCACCAACGCCCCCGGCACGCTGCGGGCGCGAATCCGTTGGCGTTCGGGCGGTTTCGTTCGCGGCTGTTCCAATGGCACGCAACATGCGATTTCGGAGACGATTACCTTCTCAGAGACGCGTCCGCGCGCCCGGTGTCGGCCGGGTGAATGACCGCTTCCCGGCGAGTCTCGCTCCGCACGGATTCGGAACAACATGACCTCTTTGCGACGTTCAGCTATCGCTTCGGCGCGCCGCGGCGCCATGTGTGCCCTCTTCTTCGCCGCTATCTTCGCGCTGCCGGGCCCGGCCCGCGCCGGCGTTCCCGCAGGCTTCGTACTCGACGACGTCGTCCCCGACGTCTCCTGGGACCTGCCGGTCGCGGTGCGATTCCTGCCCGACGGGCGCATGCTGGTCGTCGAGAAACGCGGCCGGGTCTGGGTCGTCGACAACGGCGTTCGCAATCCGACGCCGCTCTGGAGCGCGGAGGACGAGGTTCTCAACGTGGACGACCGCGGGCTGCTGAGCGTGCAGGTCGATCCCGACTTCGCCAGCAACCGCTACGTCTACTTCCTCTACACGGTTGATCCGGACAGCAACGGCGTCGACGACAACGACGACGCCTTCGGGCGGCTCACGCGCTACACGGTGCTGCCGGGCGAGCCGCTTCAAGTGGATCCCGCCTCGCGCACGATCCTGCTCGGCGTAGACTGGCGCCACGGCCCGCTGAGCGCCTCCGGATCGCATACGATCGGCAACATGGAATGGGGCAGCGACGGCAGCCTGCTCGTTTCGATGGGCGACGGTGCGCAGTTCAACTCGGCCGACGACGGCGGGCAGGATCCCAACGCGTTCGGACCGACGAAGACCGATCCGTACGAGGACATCGGCGCGTTTCGCGCGCAGACGATCAGGAGTCTCTGCGGCTCGATCCTGCGCATCAACCCCGCGACCGGCCACGGCTACGCCAGCAACCCGTACGCGAACGACGATCTGACCTCGCCCGAGTCCAAGGTGTTCGCCTACGGCCTGCGCAATCCGTTCCGCTTCCGCGTCCGCCCCGGCACCGGCGTCGCCGACACGTCGGCCGGTGATCCGGGCATCATCTACGCGGGCGACGTCGGCTGGAACGAGACCGAGGAGCTGAACATCGTCACCACGCCGGGCATGAACTTCGGCTGGCCGTGCTACGAGGGCCCGGGTCCGCAGAGCTCCTATCAGAACCTGACGCCCGCGCATACGAGCTGTGCGGACATCGGCAGCGCCCCGGACCAGCCGGCCCCGGTGAGCACGCCGCTGCTCTGGTGGCACCACCAGTACGGCTCGCTGAGCTTCCCAACGGGCGTAGTCGGCAACACCTCGATCGGCGGCGCGTTCTACGAGGGCTCGCTCTACCCGGCGCAGTACCAGGGGCTGTTCTTCTACGGCGACTTCGGCCAGAGCTGGATGCGTGTGCTCGAAACCGACGGCGCGGACCAGTACGTGACCTCGAGCGACTTCGGCAACAACCTCGCGGGGCCGGTGATGATCACCACCGATCCCTCGAACGGCGACATCCTCTACGTCTCGATCGTCACGCAGCGCATCCTGCGGTTGCGCTACACCGGCGCCGCCAACGGCAACACGCCGCCGGTTGCAGTCGGCAGCGCGCTGCCCGACGCCGGGCCGCGCCCGCTCCAGGTCCAGTTCACCGGCGACACCTCGTACGACCCGGACGGCGGCGGCGTCACCTACCAGTGGACCTTCGGCGACGGCACCGGCGCGACGGTCGCGAACCCGCTGCACACCTACACGCTGCCCGGGATCTGGCAGGCGATCCTCACCGTGCGCGACGGTGCGGGGGCGATGGGGCTCGACACCATGCTGGTGGTGGTCGCCGAGTCCACCGTGTTCCCGACCACGGGGATCCTCGACGACTTCAACCGGCCGGATGGCCCGCTCGGCGGGGCCTGGATCGGGGACACCAGCCGGCTCTCGATCGTCAACGACGAGTGCGTGCCGACCTCCAACGGCCTGTCGGTGACGTGGACCGGCCAGGCGTTCGGACCGAGCCAGGAGGCGTACGTCACGATCGACCCGCTGGCGATCGGCGCAACGGAGCACGACCTCAACCTCAAGATCCAGAACCTGTCCGGCGATCCCGCGCACATCGAAGTGCGCTACGATGATTCGCAGCACTACGTCGCGATCGGCACCTACGATCCGGCGGTCGGCTGGCAGGGCACCTACTCGACCCCGCTGCAGCTCACGGCCGGTGACACGCTCGGGGCGCGCGCCTACGAAAACGGCACCGTGCAGGTCTACCGCAACACCGAGCTGGTGGGCGCCACCGACGTGTCCTTCTGGCAGTACTACGACCAGGGCGGCTATCTCGGGCTCACGCTGGTCGGCGCGCAGGCCTCGCACCTGGACGACTTCGGCGGCGGCGACGCCGTCTTCGACTCGAATTCTCCGCCGGTCGTTTCGATCCTGACGCCTCCCGACTCGGCGTTCTTCGTCGCGGGCGACACCGTGAGCCTGCACGGTACGGCGGTGGACGCCGAGGACGGCCCGTCGCTGCTGTCGTACCGCTTCGACGTGGACCTCCACCACAACACCCACGTGCACC
Organism: Candidatus Eiseniibacteriota bacterium; assembly: GCA_963744995.1. Classification (GTDB taxonomy): domain Bacteria; phylum Eisenbacteria; class RBG-16-71-46; order RBG-16-71-46; family RBG-16-71-46; genus CAVUWA01. The sequence goes on along the minus strand of CAVUWA010000010.1, from coordinate 769,990 downwards.
CGAGCACGCACGTGGTGTTCGACTCCACCGGCAGCTTCGTCGCCGAGAACCACGACGACGGCACCGGCGTCTGGTTCGAGATTCGCTTCAGCGCGACCGACACCGGCGGCAAGTCCGACACGGCACGGGTCTCGATCTATCCGGAAATCGACCTCTCGCCAGGGAGCCTCGAGTTCAGCCGGTTGCAGCTCGGCACCGACGACACCTCGAGCGTGCGGTTCAAGCTCTACAACAGCGGCGGCATGCCGGCGCCGATCTTCCACTGGACGCTCGCCGCCGACGGCGGGCAGCTGCTCGCCGAGGGCGACACGCTGGTGGGCATTCGCGACAGCGTGACCGTCACGCGCACGTTGCTGCCCTCGCTCACGGCCGGGATGCACGTCCTGCGCATCACCGCCGACACGCTCGGCGCCGTGGTCGAGACCAGCGAGGTCAACAACGCCTTCACGGCCACGATCGAGGTCGCCCAGGGGTCGGGCACGACTGGCATCGAGGCCGGGGAGGTGGCGCGGCTCGATCTGGGCATGCCGTGGCCGAACCCGGCGCGCGACGGCGTGTCGATGACCCTCGCCCTGCCCGCGGACGCCGAGGTGCGCTTCTCGGTGATCGATGTCATGGGCCGCGAGGTCTGGAGTTCGCGCGCGACGCACATGGAGGCCGGGCGCCGCACGCTCGCCTGGCCCGGCTCGACCCGCGGTGGCCGAGCGGCGCCGGGACTCTACCTGGCGCGCGTCGAGACCGGTGGCAGGGTGCTCACGCGCAGATTCGTGCTGCTGCGCTGAGGGGCGGGAAGACCCCGGCCGGATCGAGCGCACGGGCGCGGGTCGAAGCGGGCCGCGCCCGTCTCGCGCCCGTGCCGGGCGCCGCATGGGTCCGCTTCAGAATGCGCGCAGATCCGCAGGCGGCCGTGCCGCCAGTCCCGGCTTCATGGGTCCGAGCTCCAGCCACACCACCTGGAAGCCATCGGTGCTGGTGAACTTGCGCACGTAGCGCACGTTCCAGTCGGGGTTCTGCGGCGCGGCCTCGGGACGGGTGAGGACCTGGTCCCAGCCGCCCCAGGCGCGTTCGGGTTCGCGGAAGACCAGGATCACGTGGCGGAAGTCGACGCGCTCGCGGCACGCGGCGACGTCGGCGGGCGACAGGGCGAGGTGGATCACGGGCCGCCGCGCCCGCCACGCGAGGATCGGGCCGAGGTTGCTCATCACCGGCTCGTTCGCGGGCACTTCGGCGTCCACCAGGTCGGCGAGTTCGTTCAGCGTGTACGACTGCGGCGTGCCGCGCTCGGTGGAAGACGTCGCGGCCTCCTGCACGCCACGCTGGGTCTGCAGGACGCCGTAGGCGATGGCGATTGCGGCGACGCCGATCCGGGTGAGGCGCACGATCGAGCGCCCGCTGGACGCGGCGGCGAGCCGGCCGGCGAGATCCCACATCGCCAGCAGCCCGGCGGCTTCGAGCAGCACGCGCACCGGGAACATGTAGCGCAGCCACGGAATGGTCGCGGCGGCGATGACGAGATTGGTGACCGCGGCAGCGAAGATCGCGAAACCCGCTGCCCAGGCTCCGTCGCGCTTCTTCGTCACCACCAGCCACAGGGCCAGCGCCCCGACCCACAGCGCGCGCGGCCCGGTGAGCACGGCGAGCAGCACGCGCGGCGCGTTGGCGGCGATCTTGTGCGCGATCGCCATCGCGGCCGCGGCGCCGCCGGGCACGTCGGGCCAGGCGGGCAGGTGGTTGAGCGAGAACCACGAGCGCCCGCCGACGCCGTCCCACAGCGACAGCGACGACAGGTCCCACGCCGGCGAGCCGAAGGCGCGCCACTTGTACCACCACCACGGGAGGAGCGGGATCGCCCAGCCGGCCATGGACTCGACGAACACGCGCACCCGCCGGCCGGGCCCGGCGGCGATCGCCGCGCCGCCTGCAAGCCACGGTGCGATCCACAGCATGTTGCCGCGGAACAGCCCGGTGACCCCGAGCAGCAGGCCGAACGTGAGCGGATAGCGCGCGGCGCGGCCGAGCGCGATGGCGGCGACGGCGCCCGCGAGGCCGAGCGTGAACGGCAGTTCGTTGAAGCCGCCCGAGGCGAAGTGCTGCGCCTCGGGGTCGAGCAGGAACGGCAGCGCGACCGCGAAGCCGGCGAGGCTGGTGAGCCAGATGGAGGATTCGGGGCGGCGCTTGAGGATCAGCCGCGAGGTGCCCATGCCGAACGCAGCGCCGATCGCCAGGAAGCAGATGAACGGGATGATCAGCACGAGCTGCTCGCGGTGCGTGGGATCGTTGAACAGCATCGCCGGAACGCCGGGCAGATGCACGATCTTGGGCGTGATCTTGAAGATCCACGCCTCGGCGATCACCAGCCCGGGCTGCAGCACGGCGAGCGGCCACGGCGGGCTCGCGTGCTTCGCGAGCTCGATGGGCATGGCGTACGGGGTCGCCATCTCCCCGGTCTCGGCGAGGTGCCGCGCGGCAAGCGCGTACTGCGCGGCGTCGTAGCCGAGCACGGGGTTGCGCATGCCCGGATTCCAGGCGGTGATGTGGTTCGTCCACAGCGCGTTCGCGGTGAGCACCAGGACGAGGACGAGCAGAACGCGCGCGAGGGACCGCTGGAGGTGGATCACGCGCGGAGCCTAGCTTGGCCGGCGGCACGTGCACCAGCGCCATGGCCCCGGGACGTGGCACCCTCGCGCGCGCGGCGGCTCTCTGCAAAGATGGTGTCCATGGCTGAGGGTATCGACCGCTTCGTGCACCGATTCCAGCCCGCTGCCGCGGGTGGGCCGCAGGCGGTGCTGCTGCTCCTGCACGGCACCGGCGGCGACGAGAACGACCTCGTGCAGCTGGCGGGGATGATCGCGCCCGGCGCGGCCTGGCTGAGCCCGCGCGGCAAGGTGCGTGAGAACGGCATGCCGCGCTGGTTCCGGCGGATCGCCGAGGGCGTGCTCGACGAGGACGACCTGTCCGCCCGCGCCCGCGAGCTCGCGGACTTCGTGCGCGCGGCGGCGGCGCACTACGGCTTCACGGGGCGGCCGCTCTACGCGGTCGGGTTCTCGAACGGCGCGAACATCGCATCCGCGATGATGCTGGTGCGGCCGGATCTGCTGCAGGGCGCGGTGCTGCTCAGGGCAATGCTGCCGTTCCGCTCGATGGAGACGCCGGATCTCTCGGGACGCGCGGTCTGGATCGGCGCGGGCGGCGACGACCCGGTCGTGCCGGCGGGGCACCCGGAGCGGCTCACCGACCTGCTGCGCGCGGCGGGCGCCGAGGTCACGCTGCACGTCGCGTCCGGCGGGCACGGACTCACGATGAGCGACGTCGAAGCCGCGCGCGAGTGGCTCGCCGCGCGGCTGTGACGCGCGGCGGCGGACGCGACGCGTGACCCCGCGAATTCCGGTGCAATGGCGGAAGAGATCGGTGGCGCACGCACGTCCTGCACCGCCGCGGGGGAGAGGCCGGGGCTGGGTGAGGCGCGGAGCTAGAAGACCTCTATTGCAGGGGCCTTCTCGATGGCGCCGGCCTGTTCGGCTCTCCGGTACAGCGTCTGCAGCGCCTTGCGGCCGGTATCGCCCATGTCGAGGGTGAGGGGGTTCACGTACATGTGGACGAACTTCGAGCCCTGGAGGACGTCGAGGCCGCGGCCGAACTGGAGCGCGTAGCGGATCGCGGCGTCTTCGTTGCCGTGGGCGGCTTCGATGCTGGCGCGGAAGCCCTTGCTCACCGCGCGCATCACGTCTTCGCCGAGGTCGCGGCGCACGACGTCGAGGCCAAGCGGCACGGGCAGACCGTCGCGCTCGAGCCACAGCTCGCCGAAGTCCAGCACCTTCACCAGGCCCTCGTCGCGGTAGGTGAGCTGGCTCTCGTGGATGATCACCCCCGCGTCGTATTCGCCTTTCGCGACGGCGGCCGGGATCTCGTCGAACATCACCTCGACCGGAACGCAGTCCGGGCACTCCATCCTGAGCAGCAGCGCGGCCGTGGTCATCGCCCCGGGGACCGCCACGCGCTTCCCCGCGAGCGCCTGCAGCTCGACCGGCGCCTTCGCCACCACGACCGGACCGTAGCCCATGCCCATGGACGCGCCGCAGGCGAGCACGGCGTAGCGGTCGGCGAGGAACGCGTATGCGTGCGCGGAGACCGCGGTGATCTCGAGGTCCGCCTTCTCGAGCGCGCGGCGGTTGAGGCTCTGGATGTCCTGCAGCACGTGCTCGACCTCGTGGCCGGGGATCGCGGCGAGCCCCTCGTGGAAGCCGTAGAACATGTAGGCGTCGTCGGCGTCGGGGCTGTGGCCGAAGCGCAGCGTGCGGGTCGCGGTCTTCATGAACTCTCCCGTGCGGAAGCGATGGTGGCGCGGTCGTGCGGCATGACGTATTCGCCGAGCCGGGCGAGCGCGCGCGGCCAGGCGCCGCGGTAGGTTTCGAACCACTCCGCGTACTCGGGCGTCGCGGGCAGGGTGTGGTGGACGATCAACAGCGTGGCGCGCGGCCCCGCGGGGTCGAGACTGAACGCGACGCGGCCGGCGTAGCCGCCGGGGTAGCCGGCGTGCCCGCCTTCGTAGGCGCACGAGACGAACGGCTTCCATTCGACCCAGCGGCCACTGAACGGCTCCGCCGTCGCGCCGGGGCGTATCCACTCGAATCGAACCGGCTCCTCCGGGCCGCGACCGGTTCGAGCGTGGTCGCAGAACCAGGCTTCGAGGTGATGCGGCTCGGTCAGCGCGCGGAACACCTGCTCGGCGCCGGCCTGGAGCGTCGCTTCGAACATCAGCGTGTGCCGCGGCGCGCCGGCGTCCGCCTCCCGGGCGGTCCGGGTCGCGGCCGGACGTCGCGCCGCGGCCGCCACCGAGGCGCGGCGCCGCTCGGCGGCGAGGCCCCAGAGCTGCGCGCGCAGCACGTCGAGACCTTCGCCGTCGAGCGCCGAGACCAGCGCCGCGCCGGGATGCCGGGCGCGCACGCCGGCGAGCGCGTCCGCATCCTTCACGAGGTCGATCTTGTTGAACACCAGCTGCGTCGGCCGCGGCGTGTCGAGCAGTCCGTCGAGCACGTCCTCGACCGCGCGGATCTGGCGGGCATAGTCCGGATCGGCGACGTCCACCACGTGCAGCAGCAGGTCGGCTTCGATCGCCTCGGCGAGCGTGCTGTGGAACGAGGCGACCAGATGGTGCGGCAGCTTGCGGATGAACCCGACCGTGTCGGTGAGCAGCGCCACGGTGCGGTCGGCGCTCACCATCTGCCGCGTGGTGGCGTCGAGCGTGGCGAACAGGCGGTTCTCGACGAACACCTCGGCGCGGGTGAGCGCGTTGAACAGCGTGCTCTTGCCGGCGTTGGTGTAGCCGACCAGCGCGGCGCGGAACTCGCCGCGGCGGCGGCGGCGCTGGGTCTCGCGTTCCTTCTCGACGCCGTCGAGCTGGCGGCGCAGGCCGGCGATACGCTCGCGCACGCGGCGGCGGTCGACTTCGAGCTGCGTCTCGCCGGGGCCGCGCGTGCCGATCCCGCCGGCCTGGCGCTCGAGGTGCTTCCACATGCCGGTCAGGCGCGGCAGCTGGTACTGGAGCTGTGCGAGCTCGACCTGCAGCCGCGATTCCCGGGTCCGCGCGCGGCGCGCGAAGATGTCGAGGATCAGTTCGGAGCGGTCCACGACCTTGCGCTCGAGGGCCTTCTCGAGATTGCGGATCTGCGGCGGCGACAGGTCGTCGTTGAAGATCACCAGATCGGCGTCGCGCCCGCCGGCGGCTTCCTTCAGCTCCTGGAGCTTGCCCTTGCCGATGAAGGACTTCGGGCTGATGCGACCGCGGCGCTGGATCACCGTGCCGTGCACCTCGGCGCCCGCGGTGTCGGCGAGCAGCGCCAGCTCGTCGAGCGAACGGTCGAGATCGGCGCCGTCCACGCCGGCATGGCCCACCAGCACGGCGCGCTCGCGGCGCGGCGGATTCCAGATGTCCACCATCGCGCGGCCGCCGCGGCGCTGGGTGTGGCGTGCGGCGTCCGAGCCCGGCACTGCGGCCGGCGTCGTGCGCTTCGAAGCGGTCTTCTCGAGCGAGGCGTGGCTCGCGCGGCGGCTGCGTCCGCGGGGTGCGCTCATCAGGCGGTCTCGATCTCCAGGTCGTAGGGCGCGGCCGCGGTCATGTTCTCGTACGTGCCGTCCGCGCCCATCACGATCAGGTCCTCGATGCGCACGCCGATGCCGCGCTCGGGGTAGTAGAGGCCCGGCTCGACCGTGATCGCGTGGCCGGGCTGGAGCGTCGTCGTGTTGGACGCCGGGCCGCCGAGGCTCGGCGCTTCGTGCACCGCCAGCCCGATGCCGTGGCCGAGGCCGTGCACGTAGCCTTCCTGCGTGCCGGGTTTCGAGCGCGGCGTCGCGTGACCGAACTTCTCGAACACGTCGCACACGCGGTCCTGGTAGCCGCGGCACGACGCGCCGACCTTCATCTCGCCCATGGCGATGTCGAACGCCTCGCGCACCTGGGCATAGGTCTTCTTCAGCTCGTCGGGCGCGGGGCCCAGGCAGTAGGTGCGCGTCATGTCGCTGTGGTAGCCACCCGCGCCCTCGACCGGGAAGATGTCGATCAGCAGCGGCGCGCCCGCGGTGAGCAGGTCGTCGTCGTTGCCGGTGTTGTGCGGCACGCCGGCGTCGCGTCCCTGCGAGACGATGCTCGCGCCGTCTTCGGCGAGCTGATGATCCATGAAGGTCTGATGGATCAGCCGGCGCAGGTCGCCGAGCTTCACGTGGCCCTTGCCGCCGGCGCGGAAGTGGTCGCCGTCGCGCTTCACGGTGCGCAGGAAGTCCACCACTCGGTTGAGCGCCGCGACGTTGCCCACCGACGTGCGGCGGATGGCGTCGATCTCGTCCGGGTCCTTGGTGGCGCGGGCCAGTGTCAGCACGTCGGGATGCGAGGTGTCGACATCGACCGACGGCGCGATCTGGCGGATGCGCTGGATCATCTGCCAGCCGTAGCCGGCGTCCACCTCGCCGTAGAAGGCGACCGGGCCGCTCATGCCGAGCGTGGACAGCGACTCCCCGATCAGTCGACCGTGCGAGGCGGCCGAGCCGGTCTCCTCCTCGATGATCCGGTTCCAGCCGTGCTGCGAGAACGGCGCGTGCTCGCAGCCCGCCAGCTCCGCCTGGTCACGCTCCATCGGATCGTGGATCAGGTAGGCCTGACCGTTCGCGCCGCGGAAGTACACGGCCTTGTGCAGGCGCTGGCCGGTCACGTAGTAGAGCGCCGGCGAGAAACGGTCGTTAGCGAAGATCACGAGCCCGGCGAGCCCGCGTTCCCGCATGAGGCGATCGATGTCCTTGCGCAAGGCGATCCTCCTGATGGGTCCGGATACCGGGTTCGCGCGCTCGTCTTCGCTTGGCGGATGCCCGGCGCGGCGCCGGGCTCGCACCGACCTCGCCCGGAGTGTGGCGGGGATCGATGCTAAACCATGTGGAAGGCCGCGAAAAGTGGACCGGAGCGAAGTCGGGCTGCGCCGCCCCGCACTATTCCACCCACACCTCCGGGGGCGGCCAGGGGCGGCGCGGCCGGCCGCCGAACAGCTTCATCACCACCATGCCGAATACGAAGCCGCCGATGTGCGCCCACCACGCGATCCCGCCGCCGCTCGCGCCGAGCGACAGGGCGCCGCTGAAGAACTGGAACACGAACCACAGACCCAGCACCAGCACCGCCGGCAGCCAGATGAACTGCAGGAAGATGAAGATCGGCACCAGCGTCAGGACCCGGGCGCGCGGGAAGGCGACGAGGTAGGCGCCCAGCACCGCGGCGATCGCGCCGCTGGCGCCCACGGTCGGCACCGCGGACGAGGCGGCGGAGAGGTAATGGATGAACCCGGCCGCGATACCGCCGGCCAGGTAGAACAGCAGGAAGCGCGCGTGGCCCAGGCGGTCTTCGATGTTGTCACCGAAGATCCACAGGTACCACATGTTCCCGATCAGGTGCAGCCAGCCGCCGTGCAGGAACGTCGAAGTGAGCAGCGTCGCGGCGGGCAGCAGCACGGGCTCGTAGCCGGTGCGCAGCGCGGCGGTGAGCCTGAGCGGCACCATGCCCCAGTGGAACATGAACGGACGCAGCTCGGGGCCGAGCGTCAGTTCGAACAGGAACAGCAGCGCGTTCGCCGCGATCAGCGCGCGCGTCACGACGGGCGTGCGCAGGGCCGGGTTGTCGTCGCGGATCGGAATCAAGTCACGGGTCCTTCGGGTCGATCACTCTGCCGGGCCCCGCGCGCCGTGACAGGCCGCCGCCGGGCACGTCTTGGATGCGCCGCTTCGCCCATCGGGAGCCGGCTGGCCAGCGGGCCCCGGCGCGTGCTACTGGTTGACAACGTTCTGACAACCCGTGCCACCAAGGTACCGCGAGCGGATTTGCACCGATCCGGTCCCGGCAGGCATCCGAAGGGGCGTTTGAAAAGACATCATCGAGCGAACTGGTCAAGGGGGTATGGAACATGGGTAACGCGGTGGCGGTCACCGAGCAGAGCTTCGATACCGAGGTCGTGCAGTCCTCGGTTCCCGTACTGGTGGACTTCTGGGCGGCCTGGTGCGGCCCGTGCCGGGCGGTCGCCCCGACCGTCGAGGAGCTGGCGATCGAATACGCCGGCAAGCTCAAGGTCGTGAAGGTGGACGTCGACGAAAATCCCGACGTGTCCAGCCGATACGGCGTCCAGAGCATCCCGACCCTGCTGCTGTTCAAGAACGGCGACGTGGTCGAGCGCCTGATCGGCGCATATCCGAAGAACATGCTGTTGCAGAAGCTCCAGCCGCACTTCTAGACCAGCGCTCGTTTCGAAGTTTGCAGGGCCCGCGCCCACCGCGCGGGCCCTGTTCATTTCTTCTTGCGCCGGGAGGCGGGCGCACCCCGCGGGGTTGCCCTCGCGCGGCTGCGGGCGGGCGGCTTCCGCCGCGCGGGTGTCCCGGTCGCGGCGCCCCGGGACGCGGCCTGCCGGCGCGCCGCGGGTGGACCGGCCGGGGTCCTGCCGGGCGCTGCCGCGCGGGCCGGGTCGTGCGGGGCCTCGGCCGCTTCGGCCGCGCGCTGCGGCCGGGCCTCCTCGCGGCGCGCCACGAGATCGCGCAGCGCGAGCGGCACGGCGCGGACCAGATCGCTCGCCGTCACGCCGTGCACGCCGAGCTTCGCGGCCGCGATGTCTCCCGCCGCACCGTGCACCCACACCCCGAGCCGCGCCGCGTCGTAGGCCTCGAGCCCCTGCGCGAGCAGCGCACCGATCGTACCCGACAGCACGTCGCCGGCGCCGAGCGTCGCCATGCCGGGGTTGCCGTTGGGATTCACCGTGGCGCGGCCGTCGGGGGCGGCGATCACCGTGGGCGCCCCCTTCATGACCAGCACCGCGCGGAACGCCCAGGCATACTCGCGCGCGGCGTCGATGCGCCGCGCCTCGAGCGACGCCGGGCTCTCGCCCGAGAGCCGTGACAGCTCGCCGAGATGCGGGGTCAGCACCAGCGGCACGCCGAGGCTGCGCAGGTCGCCCAGGTGACCGTCGAACGCGTTGAGCCCGTCGGCGTCGATCAGCAGCGGCGTCATGATCTTCGCGGCGAGCCTGCGCGCGAGCGCGGCGGACTCCGGGACGCGCGACATCCCGGGGCCGAGCACCACCGCGTGCGACTCGCCCGCGGCCTCGAGCAACGGCTTCAGCGCCTTGCGGTCGAGCGAGCGCTCGCGCGTCTCCGGCATCGCGAGCGCGATCTCCTCGGTGAGCTTGATGGCGAGGATGTCGGCGAGACTCTGCGGCACCGCGGCGCGCACGTAGCCCGCGCCGCCGCGGTTCGCGGTGCGCGCGGCGAGCGTCACCGAGCCGGTCATGCCGGCCGAACCGCCGATCACCAGCAGGCGTCCGGCCGAGCCCTTGTGCGCGCGCGGATCGCGCAGCGGCACGAGCGCGGCCATCGTTTCCTCGGTGGCCAGTTCGAGCGCACGCGGATCGGGCGTTTCGACGAGGCCGATGTCCACGACCTCGAGCGCGCCGACGAACGCGCGCCCGGGGTAGAGGTACTGCCCGCGCTTCGGGGCGCCGAAGGTGACCGTGAGGTCGGCGCGCACCGTGCGGCGCGCGATCGTGCCGTGGTCGGCGTCGAGCCCGGTGGGCAGGTCCACCGCGACCACGCGCACGCCGCGATCGTCCAGCGTCCGCAGGATCTCGACGCCCGCCGCGAACAGACCGCGCGGGGCGCCCTCGGCGCCGGTGCCGAGCATGGCGTCGAGCGCGAAGTCCCACTCGCCCCGCGCGGCCTCGGCGAGATCGGCGTCCGACTGCACGGGCACCGGCACGACGCCGTCGTCGCGCATCGCCCACAGGTGGGTACGCGCGTCGCCGGCGATCTTAGCCGCATCGCCGAGCACGACCACGTGCGGGATCGCGCCCGCGTGCTGCAGCGCGCGCGCCGCGACGAAGCCGTCGCCGCCGTTGTTGCCGCGGCCGCACAGCACCAGCACGCGCATGGCGAGCAGCGGGCCGTAGCGCCCGCTCATCGCCCGCACCACGCCCGCGCCGGCGCGCTCCATGAGCATCTCGCCGGACACGTGGCCGCCGTCGATGGTGGCGCGGTCCATGGCCCGCATTTCTTCGGCGGTGACGAGGCGCATGGTCAATGGAGCAGGAACGTCACGGGGACGCGCACCCAGCCGCCTGCGGGGCGCCCGTCACGCGTGAGCGGCCGGAAGCGCATCGCGCGCACCGTGGCGATCGCGGCCGAGTCCAGCTCGGCGATGCTGCGGGTGATCTGCACGTCCACGACCGCGCCGCTGGTATCCACGCGCGCGAGCGTGCGCACGATGCCCTGTACGCCGGCGGCGCGCGCGGAAGCCGGGTACGCCGGGAGCGGCGCCGACGCGATGAGGAACGATTCGCCGCTCCAGCCGGGCGGCAGGGCGAGCGTGTCCGGGCGCATCGGCATGCCGTACCTGCCGGTGTCGGCGGGCGCCGCTGCCAGCGCCGGCGATCCGCCGCGCGCCGCGCGCTCTTCCGCGGTCAGCGGCAGGATCTTCGCCGAGATCCTGCCGCCGTCGCGTGTCATCTCCACGTGCGTCGCGCCGAGCCACGTGCACCGACTGCGCTCGCGGGTGAGCACCGTGCACCTCCGGTGGTAACCGCGCCGCACCAGGTCGTCGCCGATGTAGGCGATCTGCTGCGGTGACGCGCTCTCGATGACGAACGCCGCCTGTACCAGCCGGCGGTCGCGGAACTTCAGCGTCGCCTGCGCGTCGATGCCGAAGAAGCGCAGCGCGCCCTCGCGTGCCTGCTGGTCGGGCGGCTGCTGCTGCGCGGTCGGCTGAAAGCCCTGCGCCGCGCCGAAGCGTCCGGATTCGGCGCCGAAGCGCAGCGTCGTTCCCGGCACCCGCGACGTCGTGTCATGGAACGCCGCGACCGCGAGCAGCGAGGCCAGCAATGCGCCGATCACGGCCGCTCCGTCGCGCTTCCGTTCCGGCGTGCGCGGAAGGCAGCGGCCGGGCGCGGTGCGGACGCGTCGCGGCACGCCGCCCGTCCGCTCGAGGCCCGACGGTCCCGCACTAGCGGTGCTTCGCGCGCCCGCGCGCTTCCGAGCCGAGCGCCTTCATGAGCCGGTCGCGGTATTCGGCGTCCCCGGCGACGCGCTTGATCAGATCCGGATCTGCCGAGACGAACGGCAGATCGAACAGTTCGGGGTCGGCCTCCTGCTCCGTGTAGATGCGTTCCTGCTCGTGGCGCTGGTAGGCGGCGGCCTTCTCGATCGCATCGAATGCCTTGCCGCCCATGAATTCCTTGTTGAACACGTCGTAGATGTACACGTGGAACTGCCCGTCGAGACCGGTCGTCCCCTCGGGCGGCTGGTGCACCTTGACCTTCGAAGCCTTCACCTTTTCGGCCATGGGATCTCCTCGTGCGGGTTCGCGCCCGGTCCGGGACTCAGTTCCCGGCGGTGGGCGTGCTGCCGTTCCTGCCGTTCAGCCGGTCGACGATTCCGACCAGCTCGAACACGTCGTCGATGTCGAAATCGGCGCCGGATTCGCCGGTGCCGAACGTATCACCATATCGCGCGAACACCGTCTTCATGCCGAGGCTCTTGCCCCCGACCACGTCGCGCTCGGCCCAGTCGCCGATCATCAGCGCCGCATCGGGCGCGACGCCGAGTTTCTCCAGGAGCTTCAGGAACGGCGCCGGGCTCGGCTTGCGCTCGTGCGTGTCGTCGAACGTGACCACCGCGTCGAACACGTGCTGGAGCGACAGCGAACAGAGCCTGAGCCACACCTGCGCCTGCGGCGCGTCGCTCACCACGCCGAGCCGGATGCCGCGCTTGGTGAGCTCCAGCAGGGTCATGGTGACGTGCGGATAGAGCACCAGGGCCGACTCCCGCGCACGCCGGTAGGCGACGATCCCGGAGGCGAGGATCTTGGGATCGATGTGCCCGAGCTCGCTTTCGAGCAGCTCGTCGAACACGCGCTGGTATTCGAGGCCCTGCTCCTGGTAGATCGCGTCGATGCGCGCACGCACCGCGTCGCGCGGCAGCATCAGTCCCGCGTCGATCATGCCGTCGATCGCGGCCGTGATCGCGTCCTCCTTCATCTTCATGAAGTCGGTGAGCGTGTTGTCGAGGTCGAAGACGATGGCGCGAATCAAACGGTGCTTCCCCGTCGGGGGTCTCGAGCGGGACCCGGCGCCGCCTCGCGAGTCACTTGGCGGACGTGCCGATGCTGCGGCCGATGCTGATCTCGCCGTTGTCGATGCGGAGGTTGAATCCGCACGCGGGATTGCTGCACACCCAGGCCTTGTAGGTGATCGGCGCGCCGTCGCGACCGTAGTCGGACAGCGGCAGCAGCACGCCGTCGGCGCACTTGCGGCACTCCGGAAAATTCCTGTCCATCCCAACCCCCTCCCTTCGTCGCTGGACCGCGGCCGGTGGCCATTCTAGGGGAGTCCGCGCGTCAGGTGTCAATGGAATCGGAGCGGGCGGCGGTGTGGCCGGGCCCGGGCCGGTTCCGCTACCCGACGTCCTGGATCCCCGCGGCGAGCGGCCAGATCGACACGTTGCCGACCGACACGTGCTCGGGCGCCGTGCAGATCCACGCGATCAGCGAGGCGACCTCGGCGGGCTCGATCACCCGGTCGCGCTGATCGGATCCCGGTTCGATCGGGTCGCCGGCGGAGTTCATCCGGTGCGGGTAGACGAGGCTCACCCGGACCCGGGCGGATTTCACCTCGAGCGCCGCGGATTCCAGCAGACCGCGCAGGCCCCACTTGCTCGCCGCGTACGCCGCCGCTCCCGGCTGCCCGACGACGCCGCCCAGCGAATCGATGCCGATCACGGTGCCGCGCTTCTGCGCAATCATCCACGGCAGCGCGTACTTGAGCGTCAGGAACGCACCCTTGAGGTTGAGGTCGAGCAACAGGTCCCAGTCGGCCTCGCTGGTCTCGACGATCGAACCGCCCTTCCAGGTGCCGGCGTTCACCACCAGGACATCGAGCCGGCCCCAGTGCTCGATCGCCATGCGCACCGCGGAGTCGACCTCGACCGCCTGTGTGACATCGGCGGGCAGCGCGAGCGCCTCGGCGCCGGTCGCGCGCAGGTCCCGGGCCGCCTGATCGAGCGACCTGCCGGAACGCGCCAGCACGCCGATCGCAGCGCCCTCGGCGGCCAGCGCCCGCGCGATCGCGAGGCCGAGCCCGTGGCTCGCGCCGGTGACGAGTGCGACCTGATCTTCGAGGCTCATGGGGTCTCCTGGTCTTCGAAGCCGCCGCCCAGCAGTGGCGTGAAGTCTTCGAGCGCGTGCTCGCACGGCCGCCCGTCCAGATGGTGGTAGCGCGCTTCGTCCGCCGCCAGCCATACCACGAACGACGAAACCGTGACCATGCGGCCGGTGTGGATGCACACCTGCGGGGGTTCGTGCGACGCGAGCAGTTCCATCAGGCCCTCGCGCGCCTCGGCAACGTGCTGCGGACGCCAGCGCTGGAGGATCTTCCTGAGATAGTCGGCGCGCGGCTCATCCGGATCGTCGAGTTCGCGGTGGGTGAGGACGTGCCAGCCGCGGGAGATCGGCGTGACCTTCGGTTCCGTGCCCTCGCCGCGATGCGAGAGCACCCAGCTCGAAGACGGCGATGCGAACACGGCGTTGAACGGCGCGTAGTGCGCATCGGGCAGGAGGCCGTAGGCCGCGGCGAGGGTGGAGGCACCGGTGAAGTGATGGTGGCCCGCGCTGGCCGCCAGGTCCAGGGTCAGCCGTCCGCGCGAACGCAGGCCGTCGGCGGGCGGCTCCGGGCCGTCCGCGCGCCAGCGGTTGAGCATCGCGATGGCCGCGCGGCGCTCGCGCAACGCCATCCACGTGCCGCCGGCGACGGCGTCGGAACCGCCGACCACGCGCGGGTCGGTCGCCAGGACGGCAGGCCCGCGTGAAGACCGTCCGGGATCTTCGTCGCGATTGCCGGCAAGGATCACCGAACCCGGCCGGATCACGTCCTGGCCGATGATGAGCGTGCACATGGGGCCTAATGTAGCCACGGCGGACGACTTCGGCGAATGGGACGGCCGGGTGTGCACCGGCCGCGATGCGCCGCCGCGGGCCCCGGCCGGGACGGTTCCCTCCGGCCCCGCGGGCGACGGCACGCCGCCACCCGGGGGACGGTCATCGGCGGGTCAATTCGAAGCCCGGCGGGGGCATCCGGCGGGCTCCGCAGCGGCGAAGCCTTGACGCCGGGAGGGTGATCCGGTCACCTTGACCGGCCATGCTTCCATCGGGCTCCTTCCGGGTCTCATCGTGGGCCGTCCTCCTCCGGCGGCTCCCTGCGTTCACCCTGATCGTCTTCCTGGCATGCACCTCCCGCGCCGGCGCGGTGCCGGTGAAGCCGTGGATGCCGCCCCACTCCGACACGCTGCTCACGTGGGCGACCGAGGCGCGCGTGCGCTTCCAGAGCAACACCGGCGACAGCGTCGGCGGCGACAACTACCGGGCCTACGAGCTCGTCGCCCGCATGGGGCAGCACCTGCTGGAGCGCATGGGCCGCGCGCGCATGACGGAGGCCTACACGGTCGAGACGATCCTCGACTCGCTCGGCCTCGACACCGAGGTGTCGTTCGACCCGTCGCTGCCCTACTTCGCGCTGCTCATGGTGCACAACCCTTTCAAGCGCACGGCGGCGAGCGTCGGCTACCTGTACTGGTACAAGCAGTACGACCTCAAGGTGCAGGGCGTGCTGTTCTTCGGCGGGCGCGAGCCGAAGTCGCGCGTCTGGTGGACGGGCGACACAAGCCAACCCTACGGCTGGGGCATCCTCGACCGCTCGCTGGCGGACCCGCCGACGATCGGCCTCACCTATCTGCGTCTCGATCCGGCCGGTAACTACTGGAACCTGATGCAGTTCGCTGCCGACACGCTGAACCTCGGCGGGCCCGGCGATGCGGAATGGGTGGACATCAATCGCGACGGCATTCCAGAAATCGCGAGCTGGGTGAGGGGCGCGCTCGACTCGTCGTTCGTCGAGTGCAGCGGCTGTCCGGAGATCTTCATCGAACGCACGCTGGTGGACCGCCAGGAAGGATTCGGAGTGGAGGAGAGCCGGCTCGTCCCGACCGCGTTTGCGAACTTCGTGCTGTTCGTGCGCCTGCTGCAGCAGGGCGATCGCGGCGGCGCCGCACGGCTGGTCGCGAATCCGAAGATGGTGGATCAGGCGCTGGCCTGGGGCTGGAACCGCCGCGGCAAGGGCGTCTGGAAGTATCTGTACGGCGAAAACGGCGAGCACTGGCAGCGCTGGATGGCCTTCCTTCATCATGGCGCCAATGGTAAGAACACCACCTACGTGATTCACTTCGGGCAGGCGGAGGGCCGCTGGATCATCGCCGGCATGACGCCGGTCCGCGATCCGTCGGCTCAGGGAGGAGCAGGTCAGTGAACGCTGCAGAGGGGCGTTCGAGTGCGATGAGCCGCCCGCGCCGGGCGAGCCGCCTTGCGCCGCTCGCCGTGCTCGCGCTCTTCGCGGTGCTCGCGCTGCTGCCCGGCTGCGACCGCAAGCCGCGACTGGTGCCGGCGAGTGCGGACTCCGCGGACACCACGCCCGAAGATCCCTACGACGTCATGATCAAGAACGCCGGCCGCGACTGGGAAAACGGGATGCTCGACGAGGCCGCCGACCTCACTTCGCGCGCGCTGCGCGTGGATCTCAAGCGCCGCGATCCCGGAACGTGGGCGAAGCGCGCCGCGTCGCTGCTCGATTCGATGAACGTCGGCGCCGAAGTGAGCGGCGGCGACTGTGCGATCGTGGTCAATCTGTTCAGTCGCGCCAACCCGACCGGTCAGTCGTGGCCCTACGTCTACTGGTGCGACGCCGACTCGGCACGGCGCCAGAAGATCGAGGGTGAGGGACTGCGGCTGCTGTCGATCGCAGCGCGCGACGTGAAGGGCGCGATGACCGACCGCGGGCTGGCGGTGCTCTACGGGCAGAGTGGTGGCGCCGGTGTGATGCCGACGCTGATGGTGTGGAAGGCGCTCGGCAACACCTGGAAACTGGCACAGACGCTCGGCCCCGATTCGCTCGGTGGCACCGGCAGCGGCGAGTTTCGGAGCACGCCCGACGGCATCGCGCTCGAAACCCGCACCTTCAGGGTGAGCCGCGGGTTCATCGAATGCGCCTCGTGCCCGCACGTCGAGGTCGTCCGGGATTTCAAGTGGGACGGCAACACGTTCACGAAAGTCAGCGAGGCGGTGCACGAGACGCCCTACGCGACGTTCGTCCAGTTCATCCGGGCCCTGCGCTCGGCCGACTACGTCGGCGCCATGGGCCTCGCCTCGGACGGCAACGTGGTCGAGCGCGCACTCGACTTCGGCTGGGGCCGCGACCGCCAGTCGTGGCGCGTGGCGCCCGGCACCAGCGACGCCGCCCGCGAGATGACGTTCTTCCACGGTCAGACCGAGGCCTTCCGCGTGTGGTTCGAGCCGCGCGGCGACGGGTTCTCCATCGCCTCCCTCGACACCACGGCGCGGGTGCTGGAGATGGAATAGGCGAAGCGGCGGGAGCGGGGCGGCCCCGCCCCACCGGGGGGGGCACGCGGGCGGCCCGGGATCCACTGCCCATCCGTTTACCTGCGCCTGCAACCCTGCTATCCTGCGGCCCTTCCGCACGGCGTCCCGAGCGCCCGCACGTCATCCGCATGGCCGGCCCGCGCCCCGGCCCCGAGGTCCACATGCAGGCACCGACCGCCCGATTCCTCGAACGCCCCGCCGGATCCGGCGGCGAAGCGCTCGCGGCGTGGCTCGAGTCGCTCGCGCGCGAACCTGAATTCAAGGGCGCGCTCAGTCACTGGCAGAGAATTCCCGCACGCCCCGCGCGGCACGCCGATCTCGACCGGCCGCTGCCCGCGAGCATCACCGAAGCGCTCGATCATCAGGGCATCGAGCGCCTCTACACGCATCAGGTGCGCGCGATCGAATCGCTGCGCGCCGGGCGCGACACGGTGGTGGTCACCGGCACCGCGAGCGGCAAGAGTCTCTGTTTCCATCTGCCGGTGCTGGAATCGCTGCTCGAGGGCGAGGCAACCGCGCTCTACCTCTATCCGACCAAGGCGCTCGCGCAGGATCAACTCAAGGGTCTCACGCGGCTCGCGACCGGGCACCCGGACCTGCTCAAGGTGCTGCGCGCCGGCGTCTACGACGGCGACACGCAGGCGGCGACGCGGCGCAGGATCCGCGACACCGCGAACGTGATGCTGTCGAACCCGGACATGCTGCATCAGGGCATCCTGCCCGCGCACGCACGCTGGGGGCGTTTCCTGCGGAACCTGCGCTACGTCGTGGTCGACGAGATGCACGCCTACCGCGGCATCTTCGGCTCGCACGTCGCCAACGTGCTGAGACGGCTCGAGCGGGTGGTGACGCACGTCGGCGGGAACTTCAACTACGTCCTGTGCAGCGCGACGATCAGGAACCCGGGCGAGCTCGCCCACGCCCTGACCGGCCGCCAGGTGGACGTCGTCGACGAAGACGGCGCGCCGCGCGGCGAGAAGCACTTCCTGTTCTGGAACCCGCCGTTCCTGGACGACTCGCGCATCGAGCGGCGCTCGTCCAACGTCGAGGGCTGCGAGCTGTTCACGCGGCTGCTCGAGCGCGGCGCGCAGGCGATCGCCTTCACCAAGTCGCGTGTCGCCGCGGAGCTGGTGTACCGCTACGCGCACGAGCGGCTCGAGCGCCGCGCGCCCGGGCTGGAGTCGCGGATCCGCCCCTACCGCGGCGGCTACCTGCCCGAGGAGCGGCGCGCGATCGAGAAGTCGCTGTTCACCGGCGAGCTGCGCGGCGTGGTGAGCACCAACGCGCTCGAGCTGGGCGTGGACATCGGCGGGCTCGACGCGGTGGTGATGATCGGCGCCCCGCCGACGCGGGCGAGCGCGTGGCAGCAGGCCGGGCGCGCGGGGCGCAAGGGCGAGCCCGCGGTGGCGATCCTCGTCGCCTACAACGAGACGGTGGACCAGTACCTGATGCGCCATCCCGGCTGGTTCTTCGGCTCCTCGCCCGAGGCCGCGGTGGTGGATCCCGCGAACCCGTACATCCTCGCGCAGCAGCTCTCGTGCGCGGCGTACGAGCTGCCGCTCGATGCGGACGCCGCGCGCGTGTTCGGCGCGCAGACGCCGGCGATTCTCGGGCTGCTCGACGACGCGGGCGAGACGAAGACGATCGACGGCCGTTCGTACTGGGCGAAGACCGACTTCCCCGCGGCCCGCGTCAACCTGCGCACGATCTCGGACAACACCTACACGATCATGGACGCGGGAAACGACAACGCGGTGATCGGCACCGTCGACGCGATCAGCGCGCTCGAGCTGGTCTACCCGGAGGCGATCTACCTGCACGACGGCGCGACGTACTTCGTGAACGAGCTGAGCCTCGAACAGAAGACCGCGTTCGTCGAGCGCCGGGAGGTGGACTACTACACCTCGCCGGTGCTCGACACGAGCATCCGTGTGCGCGGCGAGACGGAGGCGCGCGCCTGGCGCGGCGAGGCGGTGCGGCTCGGCGAAGTCACCTACTCGTGGCAGACGATCGCGATGAAGAAGGTGAAGTTCAAGACGCTCGACTCGATCGGCTACCATCCGCTCGACCTGCCGCGGCTGACCCTCGACACGACCGGGTTCTGGTTCGCGCCCGCGCCGGACGCCTGGAGCGCGGCGGCGCGCCAGGGGCTCAGTCCGATCGAGGGCCTGTCGGGCGTGCGCAACCTGTTCCTGACGCTGCTGTCGATGCTCAGCATGTGCGATCCTTCCGACCTGGGCGGCATGATCGACTCGTCCAACCTCGGGCGGCCGGCCCTGTTCGTGTTCGATCGCTACCCCGGCGGGCTCGGCTTTTCGGAGCAGGGCTACGCGCGGCTCGACGAGCTGGCCGAGGGCGCGTACGAACATCTCGAGGCATGCGAGTGCACGGACGGCTGCCCGTCGTGCGTGGGCATGCCGATCCTGCGCGTGGCGCAGCAGCAGGACCCGGATCTCGGCCACGCGCGCGCGATCCCCGGCAAGGCCGCGGCGCGCGCGCTGCTCCGGCACTGGCTGGGGATGGGTGCGTGAGAGCGCCGCAGGCGTACACTCACGGGCGCCGCGGCGCCGTGGGTGAACCCCGTGTCAAGGAGGTTTGATTTGGATCCGACCCCGGAATGGCCGGTGGCGTTCTTCGACGAGGACTACCTGACCATCTACAAGCCGATGTTCTCCGAAGAGGTCACGACCCGGGAGACCGAGTTCATCGAGTCGGCACTGGGCCTCGAGGCCGGGTCCAAATTGCTCGATCTCGCCTGCGGGTTCGGCCGCCACGCGATCGGCATGGCGAAGCGCGGCTACGACGTCACCGGGCTCGATTTCAACGGCCGCTACCTCGAGATCGCCGCGGCCGACGCCGACGCGGCGGGCGCGAAGGTCGCCTGGCAGCAGGGCGACATGCGGACGCTGCCGTTCGAGGCGGAGTATGACGCGGTGTATTCGTACTTCACCTCGTTCGGTTACTTCTCGGACGACGAGAACGAACAGGTGATCGAAGGCGTCTCGCGTGCGCTGCGTCACGGCGGGAAATTCCTGATCGACGTCATGAACCGCGACTGGATCGTCAAGCACCACACGCATCGGGTCTGGAACCAGCGCGACAACGGCTCGCTGCTCATGGAGGAAACGAGCTTCGACCTGCCGCGTTCGCGGGTGATCGCGCGACAGATCCACCTCGCGCCCGACGGCGGCACGCGGCTCGAGAAGTCCTACGACCTGCGCGCCTACACCTGCGCCGAGCTCACCTGGCTCATGCACCGGCACGGTCTCGAGGTGCGCGCCGTGTGGGGCGGCATCGACCGCCGCGAGTACACGACCGACAGCCGGCGGCTGGTGCTGTTGGCGGACCGCGCCTGATGGACCCCGAGGCGCTGCGTGCGCGGCTCGGCCAGCTGGCCCGGGCGCGGCGGCTCGGCGACGCGCCGCCGCCGCCCGTCGCGCCGCGCGAGCGCACGGTGCACGAACTCCAGGCGGTGCCCGAAGCGGACGGCGTCGAGACGTACCTGCCGGGCGGCGAGTGGCAGGATCAGCGCGGATGCGTGTGGATCCACGAGCGCCTGCGTTCGGAACTCGAGCGCCCGAAGCCCGGCTGGGGCCGGCTCGATCTGCCGCCGGCGGAAGACGAGCCCGATCTCCATGCGCTCGCCGCGGCGGGGCTCGATCATGCGCTGTTCCTCGATCTCGAAACCGGCGGCCTCGCTTCGAGCCCGGTGTTCCTCGCCGGCACGATGCACTGGAACGGCGAGGACTTCGTGCTGCGGCAGTACTTCGCGCGTCACTACGGTGAAGAGGCGACCCTGATCGCCGCGCTCGACGAGGCGGCGAAGGGCTTCGAGTTCCTGGTCACGTTCAACGGCAAGTCCTACGACGCACCGTTCCTCAGGAGTCGCGCATTCACCCACGGCGTGCCGCTCGCGCTGCCGCCCCTGCACGTGGACCTGCTGCATCCGGCGCGGCGTCGCTGGGGCGGGCGCTTCCGCGACTGCCGTCTGCAGACGCTCGAATTCCACGTCTGCCGCCGCCGCCGCTCGGGCGACGTGCCGAGCGACGAGGTCCCGGGCCTCTACCATGACTTCGTGCGGCGCGGCGACGCCTACCGGCTGGTCCCGGTGTTCCACCACAACCTGCTCGACGTCATCACGATGGGGGAGATTCTGAGGTCGCTGTGCCGGCGGGGACGAGGTGTGAAGGCGCGTGAACAGCGGCCGGAAACGGCTTTTGACACTCGTTCCGGGCCGCTTCTATAATCGGCGTTCGATATCCGGGTTTCGTCGTTCGTCCGCAGGACGCTTTTTCGTGAAATCTGCCGCGCTTCGATCTTTCCGTCTCGTTGCGGACGATTCTCCTCCGACGCAGCCTCCACGTCGCCTGCCAGCGTATGCGCTGACGGGCGTTTTTTTGTAGGCACCCCGTCGTACAAACCCCTCGAGCAGGAGGCTTCGCATTCCGTCATGGCTACTCATCAGGATCAGCATCTGACGTGCTCCGACTGCGGCACGGAGTTCGTGTTCACTGCGGGGGAGCAGGCGTTCTATGAAGAACGCGGACTGACGCATCCGCCGACCCGCTGCAAGAATTGCCGCGACGCGCGCAAGGCGCGCGCCGGCGGTGGCGGTGGCGGCGGCTCGTACGGCGGGGGTCGCCCGCAGCGCTCGGGCGGCGCGCAGCTGTACGACGCCGTCTGCTCCAACTGCGGCAAGGCGACGCAGGTGCCGTTCCAGCCGACCGGCGCCCGGCCGGTGTACTGCCGCGAGTGCTTCCAGGCACAGAAGGGCGGCGGTGGTCGTCCCGGCGGCGGTCGTGGCGCGGGCGGTCCGCGTCCCGGCGGCGCCCGCAGCGGCGGCAGCGGCGGCAGCGGCGGTGCGCCGGTCGAGATCAAGAAGCTCGGCGGGGGCCGCATTCAGAGCGCGGTCAAGTGGTTCAACGAGGCGAAGGGCTTCGGCTTCATCCACGGTGAGGGCGGCGAGGACATTTTCGTCCACTTCTCCGCGCTGCAGGGGGAAGGCTTCAAGACCCTGGCCGAAGGGGACGTCGTCACCTTCCAGATCGTCGACGGACCACGCGGTCGTCAGGCTTCAGGGGTGGAGAAAGTCGGGTAGTCGCCGAAGCCTCGGCATCGCTCGAGCGGAACGGGCCCCCGCGCATGGCGCAGGGGCCCCGTTCGCAGGCGATCGGCTCCGCCGGAGGGCGGCGGGAAGCCTGTGATGGCGCGGCGCCGGGCCGCAGCTCCGGAGAAAATCGGGTAGAGTCCGGGTGGTCGGTCCCGCTCGAACGGGGAACGGGCCTCCGCGCCGCGCGTGGGGGCCCTGTCGTTCCCCGCCGCGGCCCTGCATCACGACAACGAAGAGTCCGAACGCCCATGCTCGACACCCAGAAAGCCTTCACTGCCCTGAGTGAGGAATTCGTCGAAGTCTTCATGCGCCATCATCCCGTCGAAGCGACACGGGTGGGGCTGCACGACTACGACGACCGGCTCCCCGACGACTCCCCCGAGGGCTTCCGCGAGCGCGCCGAATGGCTGCGCGACATCGAGCAGCGCCTCATGGCGTCCGTGCCGTGGCAGGAGCTGCCCGCGGAACACCGCGTGGACTACGCGCTGCTGCGCTCGCGGATCGCGACGCTGCGTGCCGAGCTCGAGGAGATCCGCTGGCCCGCGCGCGATCCCGTACGCTTCGCCGAGACGGCACTGCACTCGGTCTACCTGCTGCTCGCGCGCCCGTTCGCGCCGATCGAGGAGCGCAAGGAGCACGTGCTCACCCGGCTGATGGCGATCCCGGACTATCTGGAGGCCGCGGTCAAGAATCTCGAGCACGTGCCCGCCGTGCATCTCGACGTCGTCGACGAGATCAATGCCAGCGGCCACGCCTACATCGAAGACATCGTGCGCACCCTTTCGCGGCGCTTCCCCGGCGAGCGCGAACGGATCGAGCACGCCGGCTCGCGGGCGCGGCTGGGTTTCCTCAAGTACCAGCAGACGCTCGACGACGACGTGCGCCCGCATGCGACCGAGGAGATCGGCATCGGCGAGCGCTGGATGAACTACAAGCTCGAGCGCCAGCACATGCTGCAGATGGACTGCAAGGCGCTGGAGGCGTTCGGCCGGGAGCAGGTCGGCGCCGCGCGCGCCGCGCTCGAAAGCGTGGCGAAGCGTCTCGACCCGGACGAGCCCTGGCAGGTGCAGCTGGCCGAGGCCAAGGAACGCCACCCCGAGGCGCTGCGCCTGCGTGAGGCCTACGAGGCGGAGGTCGAGCGCGCGCGACGCTTCGTCGAAGAGAAGAAGCTGGTGCCGATGGTCGGCGCGCCGCTCGAGGTGGTGGACACGCCACGCTTCGAGCGCGCGGTGGTGCCGTACGCGACGTACCTGCCGCCTGCGGCGTTCGATGCCGAGCAGACCGGCTACCTGTACGTGACGCCGATCGATACCAACCGCCCGCGCGACGAACAGAAGCTGCGGCTGCTCGGCCACAACTACGGCAACCTGCCGCTGATGGTCGTGCACGAGTCGTATCCGGGCCACCATCTGCAGATCTGCCACGCGCACCAGCACGGCTCGCGGCTGCGACGGCTCGCCGAGAGTCCGCTGCTCGCCGAGGGCTGGGCGCTCTATTGCGAGGCGCTGATGGACGAGCACGGGTTCTTCCTCGACCCCGTGTCGAAGCTGTTCCGTCTGAACGACCTGCTGTGGCGCGCCTGCCGCGTCGTGCTGGATGTGAACCTTCAGTGCGGGCACATGAACCTCGAGCAGGCGGCGAGCTACCTCGAGACCGAAGCGATGCTCGATCGCCCGGTCGCCGAAGCCGAAGTGCGCCGCTACGTGCTCACGCCGACCGAGCCGATGAGCTACCTGGTCGGGCAGTCGATGTTGATGGAGATCCGCGCCGAAGCCGCGCGTCGCCTCGGCGGCCGCTTCGACCTGCAGGGCTTCCACACCGAGTTGCTCGCGTGCGGCACGATTCCGCCGACCCTGCTCAAGGACGAGCTGTGGGAACGGCTGGGGGTGGCGTAGGGCCGTTCCGCTCCCCGCCGTCGCGACCTCCGCCAGGGCCAGGCCCGAGGTGCTCCGGATCCCGAACGGGACCAGATCTTCGCGCCAGCGGGTTGCCGGAATGCCTCCGACTTGGTAGCACTCCACCGTTCCGGGCCGCGACGCGGCCCCTGCGGCGTCACGATGCTCTCCCGAGAGGGACCCGATGGGCTTCTCACTCTTCCCACGCGACGAAGACTTCTTCACCCTCTTCAAGAAACAGGCGGCGCTGGTTCGGCTGGGCTGCGATCAACTCCACGACATGGCCGAGCGGTACGACGGAATCGAGGAGCGCGCCCGCGGCCTCAAGGAGGTCGAGCACAAGGGCGACCTCGTCACGCATGATCTGTTCGAGCGGCTGAACCGCACCTTCATCACGCCTCTCGAGCGCGACGACATTCACGACCTCGCGAGCGGGCTGGACGACGTGCTCGACGCGGTCGAGGCGATCGCGAGCCGGTTCGTGCTCTTCAACATCCCGACCATGACCGACGAAGCGCGCAAGCTCGCCGGGATCATCGCCGAGAGCGGCGTTCAGATCGAGCACGCGGTCGGTGAACTCAAGGACATGAAGAACCTGAAGTCGTTCCTGATCGAGATCCACCGGCTCGAAAACGAAGCCGATGGCCTCTCGCGCACGGCGGTCGCCGATCTGTTCTCGGGACGGCACGACCTGCTCGACGTGATGCGCTGGAAGGAGATCTACGGCCGGCTCGAGGGTGCGGCTGACCGCTGCGAGGACGTGGCCAACACGATCGAGGCGATCGTGCTCAAGAGCCGCTGACGTGACCCCGCTCGAACCCTTCGTTCTGCTCATCATCGCGATCGCACTGATCTTCGATTACACCAACGGATTCCACGACGCGGCCAACTCGATCGCCACGGTGGTGAGCACGCGCGTGCTGTCCCCGCGGCAGGCGGTGGTGTGGGCGGCATTCTTCAATTTCGTCGCTTTCGCCGTGATCGCGCCGCACGTCGCCACCACGATGGGGAAGGGCATCGTGCAGCCGGAGGTCGTGACTCCGTCGATCGTGTGCGCGGCGCTGCTCGGCGCGCTCGCCTGGAACATGCTGACGTGGTGGCTCGGGTTGCCGACGTCGTCTTCGCATGCGCTGATCGGCGGATTCGTCGGGGCCGCCCTGGTTGCCGTCGGCCCCGCGGCGATCGTCGCCGCCGGCGTCACGAAGGTGGTCGTGTTCATCGTCGTCTCGCCGCTGCTCGGGCTCGTGCTCGGATTCCTCTCGATGCTCGGGGTCGTCTGGCTCTTCCACCGCACGAATCCGCACACGGTGGAACGCCTGTTCCGGCGGCTGCAGCTGGTCTCGGCGGCGGCGTTCAGCCTCGGGCACGGCTCGAACGACGCCCAGAAGACCGCGGGGATCATCACCGCGCTGCTCTATTCCAGCGGCCACCTGAAGGGCGAATTCCACGTCCCGTTCTGGGTGATCCTCGCGAGCTTCGGGTCGATCGCGCTCGGCACGCTGTCGGGTGGCTGGCGAATCGTGAAGACGATGGGGATGAGCATCACCCGGCTCCAGCCGGTGGGCGGCTTCTGCGCCGAGACCTCCGGCGCGATCGCGCTGTTCGGCGCCAGCGCCGCGGGGATTCCGGTTTCGACGACCCATACCATCACCGGCGCGATCGTGGGCGCCGGGGTGAGCGCGACGCAGAAGCTGTCGGCGGTCAAGTGGGGAGTGGCCGGCCGTATCGTCTGGGCGTGGGTGCTGACGATGCCCGCCGCGGGGCTGGTGGCCGCCCTGGTGTGGCTCGCGATGCGGGCCGCGGGGGGCGGTCGCTAGAGACGCCCGTGATGGCCACGGCGGCCCGGGCCCCTACGGCAGGAAGTGCTTCGCCTCGAGCAGCGCGCGCAGCCGCTCCGAGTCCTCGCGGAACGCCCTGGGGTCGTACTTCGCCTCGCTGGTGTAGAACTGCGCGAGCGAAGTGACCCCCAGCGCCTCGACCCTGGCCCGCAGCTCGGGATACGCCATGTAGCGGGCCCAGCCCCTGATCTCCCGCTGTTCGTAGACGGCGTCGAGTTCGGCCTCCGTGGGCCGCCGATACGTCTCATCGTGCAGAAAAGCGTGGAGCGGCAGCCGGTCGCGCTTCTCCGGATCTTCGGCCGGGTGGCCCACGACGATCGTCGTGACGGGGAGGCAGGTGTCGGGGAGTTCGAGGAAGTCGGCGATGGCCCCCATCGCGTGCAGGGTCGTCCCCATGTAGCAGATGCCGAGCCCCTGCGCTTCGAAGCCGAGGCACACGGACTGCGAGAGGATCATCGCGTCGAACGCGGCGACATGCCAGCCGATCAGGTTGTCGAAGTTGTCGCGCGCACCGTGACGGCGCAGCCACTCGCGGGTGCGGAACCAGTCGGCGCAGAAGGTGATCACGAGCGGCGCCTCGAGCACCATGCCCTGTTCGAAGTGGAGCTCGTAGAGGCGTCGCTTTCGCCCGGGATCGCGGGTGAGGACCATCGAGACCGCATTGAGGTTGCCGGACGACGAGGAACCGGCGACCGCGTCGCCGAGCACCTGCTCGACCAGCGCGGCCGGAACCGGTTCGGGTGTGTAGTGCCGGATCGAGCGGTGGCGGTTCAGGAGCGCGGAGAGCCCGGCGCCGGCGGACATGGTCAGCGCCGCTTCAGCGCTTCCGGCCAGTTCAGTACGACGTTCGTCGTCGGCAGCGAAGCGCCGCCGGCCGGCTCGATGACGTAGAACGTCTGTCCGTCCTTCGACACCGCGTAGGAGGACGTGTTCGCGCCCGGAAACAGCACGCGGGCGGAGAACAGGGCCTGCGGCAGGCCGGCGGTGAACGTCGGCGCCGTCTGCACGGACACGGCCATCAGCTCATTGTCCGCGGCGAGGTAGTACATCTCCCTGCCGTCGCCGCGCCATTCCGGATACGCGCCGCCGTTGGTCGACACCTGCCACTTGCCGGTCGGGTCGGGATAGGTCTGAACGTAGACCTCGTCGCGGCCGGATTCGTTCGACGCGTAGGCGAGCCACCGGCCGTCGGGGGAGAGGCGGGCGTCGTGCTCGTCGAAGTTGGTCTCGAGCACCGGGCGCCGCTCGCCACCCGCCACGGGGACGGCGTAGATGTCGCGCGCCCGTGCCGGATCGTCCGTCTCGAACAGGATGTCCTTGCCGTCCGGCGACCAGCACGCCGGTCGCGACTCGTTCGCGAATGCGGCGACCAGTTTCGGCTGCGCCGCACCGCTGGCGTTCTTCGCGTAGATCCCCGGCGGGCCCGCAGCGGGCGCTTCGTCGTAGTAGGCGACCCGGTCGCCCGTGGGCGACCACACCGGATAGTTCTCGTTGCGCGGATCGAAGGTGAATCGCGAGGTGATGTCGCGATCGAGGTCCAGCAGCCAGATGTCGCGCGAGCGGGTGTTGGGATCGAGCACGCGCATGGCGATGCGCCGGCCGTCCGGCGACAGCACCAGGTTCAGGATCCCGCCCGGCGTGCGGAAGTCGGCGGTGTGCCGGCCTTCCCGGTCGAGACGGTAGAGTGCGCCCACCTGCGCCCGGCGCGTCGAGTAGGCCAGCGTGCCGTTCTCCGAGATCGAGAAGTCGGCCGAGCCCACCGGATCGGAGGTCACCTGCTCCGCGATCGGCACCGGCTCGCCTTCGAGCTTCAGCGATCCGGGCGAGAAGCGCTGCGCGACCAGCGTGCCGCCGCGCGAGAAGACGATGTACCCGGCGTCGATGAACTGGATGCGCGACTCGCACGGGCCGAGATCGATGAACTTTTTCGAGCCGAGCGTGCCCACCTTGAGCGAGGTCTTCGGACCGATCGAGAGGAAGAAGAAATGCTTGCCGTCCGGAAGGAATTCCGGCCAGCCGACCTGGGACATTCCGAGGCTGCTGTCGGCCTCGACCTCGGGAACGGGAACGCCCCCCGTCGCCGAAACCCGCATGATCGGGTCCGTCGAGCGGCCGTCATAGAGGATGACGTCGTGCCTGCTCCACGCGCCGTCCGCCCCGCTCGGCGCGTCACAGAGCGTCACCGGCGGCGCGCCCGACACGTCGACTTTCTTGAGCTTGCCGCCCGAGAAGAACGCGAGGAAGCGGCTGTCGGGCGACCAGAACGGTCGTCCCGCTCCTTCGGTGCCCGCGAGCGCGTGCGCCGTCATCGATTCGAGCGAGCGGATCCAGACGCGCGAGACGCCGGTCGAGTCGGTGGCGTTGTAGGCGATGTGGCGGCCGTTGGGAGAGATGCGCGGCGCGTCGAGGAACTGCAGCGACGACGGCGGCTGCACGTCGAAGCGGACGATTTCGGGTTCCGGCGGCCGGCGCAGCACGAGCAGAACGGCGAGGGCCACCGCCACCAGCGTCGCCACCGTCGCCGCGATGGCCAGCATGCGCTCGCGCGAGCGACGGCGCGCCGCGACCGGTGCGGGCAGACCCGCCTGCGAGCCGGCCTCGGCGACCCAGGCGAGCTGCAGCTTCACGTCATGGGCGCTCTGGTAGCGGTCCTCGGGATTCTTGGCGAGACAGGTGCGGATCACCCGATCGAGCGCCGGCGGCGCCATGGGCTGCATCGCGGTCACCGACGGCGGTTCCTGGCCGATGATCGCCGCGATGAGGCTGGCCTGGCTGCGGCCGTCGAAGGCCTTGTGGCCGGTCGCCATCTCGTAGAGCACCGCGCCGAACGAAAAGATGTCGCTGCGCGCGTCGGCTTCCTGGCCCTCGAGCTGCTCGGGCGACATGTACTGGAAGGTGCCGACGATCGCGCCTTCGGCGGTGAGCGGCCGCGTGTGCGTGGGCGACTGTGACAGGTCGGTCACCGCGCCGAGCACCGTGCCGCGTGCGAGCCCGAAGTCGAGCAGCTTGGCGCCGCCGCGGGTGAGCATGATGTTCCCGGGCTTGAGATCCCGGTGCACGAGCCCCTGCCGGTGCGCCTTGTCGAGCGCGTCCGCGATCTGCGTGCCGACCTTCAACACCTCGTCCATCGGCAACGCCCCGTTCACGAGGCGCGCGGCGAGCGATTCGCCTTCGAGGTACTCCATCACCAGGAAGTCCACCCCATCCTGGTGCCCGACGTCGTGGAGCGTGCAGATGTTCGGGTGATTCAGCGCGCTGATGGCGCGCGCCTCGCGCTCGAATCGCGCACGGGCGTCGGGGGTCGCCGCCAGATGCGACGGCAGGACCTTGATCGCGACGTCGCGGCCGAGGCGGGTGTCGTGGGCGAGATAGACCTCGCCCATGCCGCCCGCGCCGAGCTGGCTCTTCACCTCGTACGGCCCGAGCTTCGCACCGGGTTCCAGCGCCATCGGATGCCCTCCAGGGGTGGTCAGGCCGCCCCCCGGGCGGGCGAGTCGCGGCCAGCGGAGCCGGAACGCTACCGCAAGGGCGGGATGGGACCAAACGGAAAGCGGTTGCGCCGGCACGCGGGAGGTCCCGCCGGGCCGCCGGAATCCCCTTTCGTGGAATTCAGGGTGGAACGGCGCCGGGAAGCTGCATAGGATGCCGGCGCGCGGGTCGCCTCTCCGGCATGGCTGCCTTCATGGGAACCCGCTCCACCCCACTCCGAACCCGGAGGGAGAGATCATGAGCGAAGCGCCGCAGAGCCCGCCCCCGCGCACGCCCTGGCAACTGTGGGTCGTCGGCATCCTCGCGCTGCTGTGGAATGCGATGGGCGCCATCGACTATCTGATGACGGAGACCAAGAACCCCTCCTACATGAGCCAGTTCACCGCCGAACAGCTCGAGTACTTCTACGGGATGCCGGCCTGGGTCGTCTCGGGTTGGGCGATCGCCGTGTGGGGCGCCGTGCTGGGGTCGATCCTGCTGCTCATGCGCCGCGCACTTGCCTACCCGGTGTTCATCGTCTCGTTCGTGGGGCTCCTCGTCACCATGCTTCATAACCTCGTGCTCGCCCCGGGCCCGGCGGAGATGCGCACGCCCGGCGCGATGGCGTTCACCGCGGCGATCGTGGTCGTGTCGATCCTGCTGATCGTGTTCTCGGGGATGCAGAAGAAGCGCGGGGTGCTCAGGTAGGACCCGCGGCGGCGGACCCCCGGGTCGTCCCCTCGAGGGCGGGCGCGGGGCACCGCGATTCCCACCAGGCCGTGCCGGTCGTCGACGGGGTCAGGGGCGAAAGGGGGCCGACCTTCGCCGCGTCCCTGCGTGACTCCCGCGAGCGAGGGCAACGGGAGGGTGCGACGACCGATTACCGGACCCGCACGAACCGCGTCGTCCCTGCGCTACCGCCGGCACTCATCCGCATGAAACAGGCTCCGGACGCGAGAGGCCGGCCCCGGCCGGAGGGGGAATCCTAGCAGAAGGCGATCCGGACGGGCGCGCTACGAGGCGGCCGGCAGCGTGTGCCCCTCGTAGAGCGTCTCGATCCTCGCGGCGAAGTGCTGGTCCACGATGCGGCGCTTGATCTTGAGCGACGGGGTCAGCTCGCCGGCCTCCTGGGACAGCTCGCGCTCGATCAGCGCGAAGCGTTTGATCTGCTCGAAGCGCGCGAGCCCGGCGTTGATGCCGTCGACCACGCGCTGAATGGTCTCGAGCACCTTCGGGTGCTCGATGAGGGCCGTGCCCTCGACGCCGGGGACCAGGGTCCTGAGCTTCGCGTAGTCGGGCACCACCAGGCACGCGATGAACGGGCGGCGGTCGCCGACGAGCACGGCCTCGGTGATCCATTCGCTCGATTTCAGCCGGTTCTCGATCGGCTGCGGGGCGACCTTCTTACCCGCAGCGAGGACGATCAGCTCCTTGAGGCGATCGGTGATCTTCAGATAGCCGTCGGCGTCGAGCTCGCCGATGTCACCGGTGTGAAACCAGCCGCCCTCGAGCGCGCGCGCGGTGGCCTCCGGATCGTTGAAGTAGCCCTTCATCACGTGCGGGCCGCGGGTGAGAATCTCGCCTTCATCGCCGATTCTCACCTCCACGCCCGGGAGCGGCGGCCCGACGCAGCCGGGCTTCGGCCGCGCGGCGGGAGTCAGGCAGATCACCGGCGAGGTTTCGGTGAGTCCGTAGCCTTCGTACACCGGGATCCCGATCGCGTAGAAGAACGACATCACCTCGGGGTTGAGCGGCGCGCCTCCCGAAATGCAGAAGCGCAGCCGGCCGCCCACGCGCGCGCGGATCTTCGAGAACACGAGCCGCTCGGCGAGCGCGGCCTCGAGGCCGGTCCACGCGTCGGGCTTTCGCCCGGCGAACGTCGCGGTGGCGACGCGGCGGCCGACCGCGAGCCCCCAGTGCAGCAGCGCGCGCCGGTACGCGGGCATCGTGTGCGCCGCCTCCATCACACGGCCATACACCTTCTCGTAGAAGCGTGGCACGCCGAGCAGCACCGTGGGGCGCACCTCGAGGGCGTCCTCGGCGACGGTCTCGGGGCTTTGTGCATAGGCGATCGTCACGCCTCCCTGCAGCATCGCGTAGAGCCCCGCCATGCGCTCGAAGATGTGGCAGAGCGGCAGGAACGACAGGCACCGGTCGTCGGGCCTGAGCTTCATGACCTGCAGGCCGGCGGCCACGTTGGACGAGATGTTGGAGTGCGTGAGCATCGCCCCCTTGGGCTCGCCGGTGGTGCCCGAGGTGTAGATGATCGTCGCGAGATCATCGGGGCGGACGGCGGCGACGCGCTCGGCCCACAGCGTACCGTCGGCACGCCGCGCTGCGGCGCCGCGCTGGAGGAGATCGGCCCAGGCTAGCGTCTGCGGCCCCTCGAGCGGGACCGCGTCCAGGACGACGGTCGTTGCGAGTTTCGGCAGCCGGTCGAGCACGCCGAGGATCTTCGAGAGCTGCTCTGCGCTCGAGACGAACAGCACCTTCGCGCCGGCGTCGCGCAGCATGTAGGCGCACTGATCCGCCGTGAGCGTGGGGTAGATCGGTACGGTCGCGGCCCCGATCGACAGCGCCGCGAGATCGCACACCGGCCACTCGTAGCGGTTCTCGGACAGGATCCCGACGCGATCGCCAGGATCGACC
The DNA here is from genome assembly GCA_963744995.1 of Candidatus Eiseniibacteriota bacterium. Classification (GTDB taxonomy): domain Bacteria; phylum Eisenbacteria; class RBG-16-71-46; order RBG-16-71-46; family RBG-16-71-46; genus CAVUWA01. The sequence goes on along the minus strand of CAVUWA010000010.1, from coordinate 738,040 downwards.
CCGAGCGCGACGAGCCCCAGCGCCAGCTGCTGGACGTCGGAGAGGGTGCGCTCGGCGGAGATGGACTCCCACGCGGGGCCCACCTTGCGCAGGAACTGGGCGGGCTTGCGGTGGGTCTGAACGGCGCGGGTGAAGATCTGGATCAGCGTATCCGGCACGGGCACCTCCGGTGTCAGAGGGAGTGTCGTCGACCCGTTATCGGCAAGCGATAGCACGGACTGTTCCGAAACCGCCAGCGGGGGGCTGGAGCGCGGATGACGCGGGCCCGCGGCCGGAGGGTGGGCCGCGAGCGACGGCTGGCGAGGGCCTCGCGGCCCGAAGCCCCCCCGCCGGCCCATTGACAGCCCCCACCCCCTGCGCGACAGTCGCCCCCGACTTTCGCCCTTCGCAGCCGTCATGGAGGTCGGCACCCGATGCGATTGATCGCGACGATTGCGGCCGCCTGCGCGCGCCGGCTCGGTCCGGACCCCGCGCGGGCCACGTCCGCGCGCTTCAGGCGTGCCCTGCCCGTCCGGGCCCGGCGGCTCGTCGCCGGGCTCGCCGCCGTTCTTCTGGCGGCGGTGCCCGCCACGATCGCCGCCTCCGACCTCGCCTCGCCCGCCCACGCCCACGCGCTCGAGCTCTACTACCAGGGCCGGCTCGAAGCGGCCCGCGTCGCCTACCTCGGCGTGCTCGAGTCCGAGCCGCACGATCATCAGGTGCTGGTCGAGCTCGCGCGGACCGAGTCGGAGCTGGGCGAGGACGCCCACGGCGAGTCGCGGCGCCGGCTCGTGGCGTCGGCCGTCGAGCACTCGCGCGAGGCCACGGCGGCGCGGCCCGACGTCGGCGAGTGCCACCTGACGCTGGCCATCGCGCTCGGCCGGCAGGCGCTGCGCGAGGGTCCGCGCACCCGCCTCGCCCTCGCGCGCGAGGTGAAGGCCGAGGTGGACCGGGCGATCGAGCTCGAGCCGGACAACGGGCTCGCCTATCTGGTGCGCGGGATGTGGAACCGCGAAGTGTCGAGCCTCGGCTTCTTCGAGAAGCTCGCCGCGCACACGGTCCTGGGCGGCATGCCGCGCGGCGCGTCCATGGACAATGCGGTGCACGACTTCCGGCGCGCGGCGGAGCTCTCGCCCACCGTGGTCCTGCTCTGGCTGGAGCTCGGCCGCACGTACTCCGAGCTCGGCCGCGCCGCCGAAGCGCGCGCCGCGCTCGAAAAGGCCATCGCGCTGCCGCCCACCAGCGGGCCGCGCGATCTGGTGTATCAGAACGACGCGCGCACCCTGCTCCGGAGGCTCGAGACGTGAGCACGCCTCCGTTCTGGATCCTCGACGGCGTGCGCACGCCGTTCGCGAAGGCGGGCGGCCCGTTCCGCACGGTGCCGGTCTACGAGCTCGGCCGCGTGGCGATGGGCGAGCTGCTCGCCCGCGCCGAAGTGGATCCCGCGCACCTCGACGAGGTGATCATGGGCAACTGCGCGATGCCGGCCGAGGCGGCGAACTCGGCGCGGGTGACCGCGATCCGCGCCGGCATTCCGCTGCCGGTGCCGGCCGCGACCGTGCATCGCAACTGCGCTTCCGGGATGGAGTCGGTCGCCGACGCCGGCTACCGGATCGCCGCCGGCGACGCGCGGCTGATGCTCGCGGGCGGGATGGAGTCCATGAGCCAGATCCCGCTCTACTACACCGCCGAGTACGCGCAGTGGCTGGAAGGCGTCTGGCGCGCGAAGTCGCCGTTCGCGCGGCTGGGTGCATTCGCCAGGTTCCGGCCGCGCATGCTCACGCCGCGCATCGCGCTGGCGGAGGGGCTCACCGACCTGACGTGCGGTCTCAACATGGGGCAGACCGCCGAGGTGCTGGCGCGCGAGTTCCACGTCACCCGCGAACAGCAGGACGAATTCGCGCTGCGCAGCCACCAGCGCGCGGTCGCCGCGCGCGAGCGGCTGCGCGAAGAGATCGCGCCGGTGTTCCCGCCGCCCGGCTTCGACATGGTGCGCGACGACGTCGGCCCGCGCGACAACCAGACGATCGAGGCGCTCGGGAAGCTCAGGCCGTACTTCGACCGCCGCACCGGCACCGTGACCGTGGGCAACGCCTGCCAGGTGACCGACGGCGCGGTGGCGCTGCTGGTGGGGAGCGGTCAGGTGGCCTCGGAGTGGCCCGTGCCGCCGCTCGGCCGGGTGCGCGCGTTCGCGTTCGCGGGGCTTGCGCCCTCCCGGATGGGCCTCGGCCCGGTGTTCGCGATGTCGCGCGCGCTCGAGCACGCCGGCATGACGCTCGACGACATGGAGCTGTTCGAGATCAACGAGGCATTCGCCGCGCAGGTGCTGGCCTGTCTCCACGCGGCACGCTCGGATGCGTTCGCCCGCGCCGAGCTGGGCCGTGACGGGGCGCTGGGCGAGATCCCGCTCGACCGGCTGAACGTGAACGGCGGCGCGATCGCGCTCGGCCATCCGGTCGGGGCGAGCGGCGCGCGGCTGATCCTGACGCTGCTCATGGAGATGCGGCGCCGGGGGCTGAAGCGTGGTATGGCGAGCCTGTGCGTGGGCGGCGGCCAGGGCGCCGCATTCATCGTGGAGCGCGACTGATGGCGATCTTCCGGGTCGAACGCGGGGAAAAGGGCATCGCCCATCTGGTGATGGACGACCCGACCCGCAAGCTCAACGTGATCGACGAGGCGGCGCTCGCCGACCTCGAACAGGCGCTCGCCTCGCTCGAGGGCGCGGGCGACCTCACCGGCGTGATCGTCAGGAGCGGCAAGACGGGCTCGTTCATTGCCGGCGCCGACGTCGACTCGATCGGCGCGATCACCGAGCGCGAGGTCGCGCATGCGATCGTGACGCGCGCCCAGGCCGCCTACAGCCGGCTCGCGGCACTGACCGTGCCGACCGTGGCGGCGATCGACGGCGTGTGCCTGGGCGGAGGCACGGAGCTGGCGCTCGCGTGCGACTCGCGCGTCGCCAGTGAAGAGCCGCGCACGCAGATCGGCTTCCCGGAAGTGCTGCTCGGCATCCTCCCCGGGTTCGGCGGCACGACGCGGCTGCCGCGGCTCGTGGGCCTCTCGACCGCCCTCGACCTGATCCTCACCGGCCGCGTGCTCGATGCGCGGCGCGCGGCGAAGATCGGCCTGATTGCACAGGCGGTGCCGGCGGCATGGCTCGTCGACCATGCCGAGCGGCGGATCGCCGAGATCTCCAAGCGCCCCGCGGCGCGGCGCCGCGACCGCTTCCGCCCGCGCGGCATGGGTGCGCGCTTCCTCGACGGCACCGCGGCGGGGCGGGCGATCGTGCTCAGCCGCGCGAAGTCCATGACGCGCGCACGCACCGGCGGCCACTACCCGGCGCCGCTCGGCGTGCTGTCGGTGATCGAGGCCGGGCTCGGGCTGTCCGTCGAAGGGAACCTCGAGGTCGAGGCCAACTGGGTGAGCGACCTGGTCGTGAGCCCGGAGTGCAAGAACCTGGTGCGGATCTTCCGCAGCCAGGAGCGCGCGAAGAAGGACGACGTCGCGCCCGCGGGCACGCCGGTCGCCGAGGTCCATCGCATGGTGCTGGTCGGCACCGGCATCATGGGCGCCGGCATCGCCGAGCTCGCGAGCCGCACCGGCATCGAGGTGCGGATGCGCGACGTCAAGCCCGAGGCGCTGACCGGCGCGCTCAAGACCGTGCGCAAGCTGATCGACGATCGCGGCCGCCGCCGCAGGACCCCGGCATCCGCGCGCGACACGCAGTTCGCGCGTGTCTACCCGGCGCTCGACCTGGCGGGGCTCGCGCGCGCCGACTTCGCCGTCGAGGCCGTGGTCGAAGACCTCGACGTCAAGCGCAAGGTGTTCGCCGAGCTGGAAGTGCGCATGCGCGCCGAGGCGATCCTCGCCACCAACACGTCCTCGCTGTCGGTGGACGCGCTCGCCGCCGGCCTGCAGAAGCCGGAGCGCTTCTGCGGGTTCCACTTCTTCAATCCCGTGCATCGCATGCCGCTGGTCGAGGTGGTGCGCGGGAAGAAGACCTCCGATACGACGCTGGCGAGCGCGGTCGCGCTCGCGCGTCGGCTCGGCAAGACCCCGGTGGTGGTCGCCGACGCCCCGGGCTTCGTGGTGAACCGCGTGCTGATGCCGTACCTGAGCGAGGCGATGGTGCTGCTGGAAGAGGGCTACCCGCTCGCCGAGCTCGACCGCGCGATGAAGCGCTTCGGCATGCCGATGGGTCCGTTCCAGGTGATCGACGAGGTCGGGCTCGACGTGGCGAAGAAGGTGTCCGGCGTACTCGGCGCCGCGTTTCCGGACCGCATGACGCCGTCCGCATCGCTCGACAAGCTGATCGCCGCGGGGCGTCTCGGCCGCAAGAACGGCCGCGGTTTCTACGTCTACCGCGGGAAGAAGCGCGAGCCCGAGCCGCGGCTCGCGCAGCTGCTCGGGCTCGCGCGCGAGCGCAAGGTGCAGAACCCGGACGCGCTCACCGAGCGCATGGCGCTGGCGATGGTGAACGAGGCCGCACGCTGCCTCGAGGAGGGCGTTGCCCGCGACGCGGACGACGTGGATCTCGCCATGGTGTTCGGCACCGGCTTCCCGCCGTTCCGCGGCGGACCGCTGCGCTACGCCGACGCGCTGGGCCTGCCGCAGGTGGTCGCGCGCCTGAACGCGCATCGCGCCGAGCGCGGCGAGCGCTTCGCGCCGGCGAAGCTGCTCTCGCGGCTCGCCGATCGCGGCGGCAGCTTCACGGGCCCGCAGGCCGAGACGCCCGCCGGGGCGCAGGCCGCGCTGCCGCTGGAGGCGTCGCGCTGATCGCGGCGCGCCGCGGGCGCCCGCAGCGAGGACGGCCCCGCGGGCCGCAGTTCAGGCAGGCGATGCGTCGGGCGCGTGCGGGTCACGGACGTCTTCGGGTCCATCGTGTTCGAATTGCCCGCTGCCGGGCGATCGCCTAGCGTGGCGGTCCCATGAACCGGCCTTCCGCTGAGACCCTGCCTGCTTCCGCCGCGCTCTTCGACCCGCTCACGCAGCGGGGCGTCACGCTCCGCAATCGCATCGTGGTTTCGCCGATGTGCCAGTACTCGTGCGAGGACGGTTTCGCCACCGACTGGCACCTGGTGCATCTCGGCAGCCGCGCGGTGGGCGGCGCCGGCGCGGTCCTGGTCGAGGCCACGGCCGTGACGGCCGCAGGGCGGATCTCGCCCGCCGACATGGGGCTCTGGAAGGACGAGCACGTGGCGCCGCTCGCGCGCATCGCCGCCTTCGTGGCCGCGCAGGGTGCGCTGCCGGGCATCCAGCTCGCGCACGCCGGGCGCAAGGCCAGCACCCGCGCGCCGTGGCTCGGTCGCGGGGCGGTGCCGGCGGCGGAGGGCGGCTGGACGCCGCTCGGGCCCACCGGCGAGCCGTTCGCCGACAACTATCCGACGCCGCGCGCGATGAGCGAGGCGGACATCGAGCTGGCGGTGGCGGCATTCGTCGCCGCCGCGCGCCGCGCGCGGGAGGCCGGGTTTCAGATCGTCGAGGTGCACGCCGCGCACGGCTACCTGCTCCATGAGTTCTACTCGCCGCTCATCAACACGCGCGAGGATCGCTGGGGCGGCTCGTTCGAGAATCGCACGCGACTGGTGGTCGAGGTGACGCGTCGCGTGCGCGCCGCGTGGCCGGCCGACCTGCCGGTGTGGGTGCGCATCTCGGCGAGCGACTGGGCCGAGGGGGGCTGGGACGTCGATGAGAGCGTGCGGCTCGCGCGGCGACTGAAGGAAGCCGGCGCGGATCTCGTCGACTGCTCGAGCGGCGGTGGCGTGGCCTGGCAGAAGATCGCCGCCGGCCCGGGCTACCAGGTGCCGTTCGCGCGCCGCGTGCGGCGCGAGGGTGGCATCGCGACCGGTGCGGTGGGACTCATCACCGAACCCGCGCAGGCCGACGCGATTCTGCGCGCCGGCGAGGCCGACGTGGTGCTGCTGGCGCGGCAGGAGCTGCGCGATCCCTACTGGCCGCTGCATGCGGCGCGCACACTGGGCGTCGACGTGCCGTGGCCGAAGCCATACGGGCGGGCGAAGCCGGCCGGCTGAGCGACGTGGGAGGCCGCGGATCGTCCGGCCCGGGCAGCCACCCCCGGGGCCTCGCCCGAAGGACGCGACCCGGGTCCCTCCCTGGACCCGGCCGCACAATGAGAAAGCCCGGCTCACTGGCCGGGCTCTTCTCGTGGGATCCCGGCTTGCCCGTCCGGGACCCCGTCCTGGAAGACTCCTGCGACTGGTTTGGAGGTCGCTGTCACATGCCTTGCCTCACGTGACACCTGATTAGACGCGCGGCCGGCCCCGAAAGTTGCAACAAGCTCGTCAAAGCACGAAGAACGCCGCCCCCGGGAGGGGGCGGCGCGTCGTTTCCTGACGGACGCAGAACATTCGCGCCCGGGTGCAGCCCGAGGTCAGGCCCCGGACGGGCTCGGCGCCGGGCCAAGCGCGTCGAACGGGCCCTCGTCCTTGCGCGGCGTCTCCGGCGGCGCGGGCTGGGCCTTCGGCTCGTCCTCTCCCCCACGTCCGGCGGGCGGATCGGCTCCAGCGTCTCGCCCTTCAGCAGACGGTTCATCTGGTCGCCGTCGATCACCTCGCGCTCGAGCAGCGTCTTCGCCAGCAGGTGCAGCTTGTCGATGTTCTCGCGCAGCAGCTCGAGGGCGTGGTTGTACTGGCCCTCGACGATCGTGCGGACCTCGTGGTCGATCTGCACCGCGGTCTGTTCGCTGTAGTCCTTGTGCGTCGCGATCTCGCGGCCGAGGAACACCATCTCGTCCTTCTTGCCGAAGGTGAGCGGCCCCAGGTTCTCGCTCATGCCGAGCTCGCAGACCATCTTCCGCGCCAGCGCGGTCGCGCGCTCGAGGTCGTTCGAGGCGCCGGTGGTCAGGTGGTTGAACACGATGTACTCGGCCGCACGTCCGCCCATCATCATGCAGAGCGTGCGGATCAGATCCTCCCGGGAACGCGAGTGCCGGTCCTCGTGCGGCAGGTAGCTGGTCACCCCCAGCGCGCGGCCGCGCGGGATGATCGTCACCTTGTCGACCGGCTCCGAGCCCGGCATCAGCCACGCCACCAGCGCGTGGCCGGCCTCGTGGTACGCGGTGCTGCGGCGCTCTTCCTCGTTCATCACCAGGCTCTTGCGCTCGGTGCCGAGCTGCACCTTGTCCTTCGCGTCTTCGAACTCGCGCTGGCCGACCTTCTTGAGGTTGCGCCGCGCGGCGAGCAGCGCGGCCTCGTTCACCAGGTTCGCGATGTCGGCGCCGGCCATGCCCGGCGTGGCGCGCGCGATCTGGTGCAGATCCACGTCTTCGCTGAGCGGGATCTTGCGCGTGTGCACCTTGAGGATGCCCTCGCGTCCGCGCACGTCGGGCCAGTCCACGACGATCTGCCGGTCGAAACGCCCGGGCCGCAGCAGCGCCGGGTCGAGCACGTCGGGCCGGTTGGTCGCGGCGATCATGATCACGCCTTCGTTGGAATCGAAGCCGTCCATCTCGACCAGCAGCTGGTTGAGCGTTTGCTCGCGCTCGTCGTGGCCGCCGCCGAGGCCCGCGCCACGGTGCCGGCCGACGGCGTCGATCTCATCGATGAAGATGATGCAGGGCGCGTTGCGCTTGCCCTGCTCGAACAGGTCGCGCACGCGGCTCGCGCCGACGCCGACGAACATCTCGACGAAGTCGCTGCCGCTCATCGAGAAGAACGGCACACCGGCCTCGCCGGCCACCGCCTTCGCGAGCAGCGTCTTGCCGGAGCCGGGCGGTCCCAGCATCAGCGCACCCTTCGGAATGCGGCCGCCGAGGCGCTGGAACTTCTGCGGCTCCTTGAGGAAGTCGATCACTTCCTGCAGTTCCTGCTTCGCCTCGTCGCAGCCGGCGACATCCTTGAATGTCACCTTGGGCGAGCTCTCGATCAGCACCTTCGCCTTGGTCTTGCCGAACTTGAGCGCCGCGCTGCCGCCCGACTGCATCTGCCGGATCAGGAACAGCCACACGCCGAACACGACGATCAGCGGCAGCCAGGTGAACAGGACGGAGAGCCAGTTGATGCCCTCTTCGTGCACCTCGATCTCGACGTTCGGATCCGCGGCCCAGACCCGGTCGCGGATGTCGGTGCCGTCGCCGAGGATGCTGGTCTTGAAGTGCTTGATGCTGACGTCACGGTTGTTCACCTTGAGCGTCGCGTCGCTCTTGAACTCGCCGGTGACGGTCTTGCCCATGACCTGCAGGTCCTTGATGTTGCCGCGGTCCACCTCCTGCACGAATCGCGTGTAGGAGATCTCGGCGCGCTGCGGTGACAGAATGCTGCCCTGGTACATGCGATACGCGACCAGAGACAGCAGCACCACGAGCGCCCAGAACGCCAGCGTCCGGAACGGACGGCCCGGCGGCACCGGCACCTGAGGTCGGCGGGGCGGGCCACCGCGCGACGGGCGGCGGGACTCGCGATTGCGGCCGCTCCTGGGTTCGTTGTCGCGGCGCAGCGGATTCACCGATCAAGCCTCCTGGAGGACGCCCACGTAGGGCAGATTGCGATAGCGTTCGGCGGCGTCCATGCCGTAGCCGACCACGAATTCGTTGCCGATCGTCCAGCCGGCGTAATCCACCGGCACCTGGATCTTGCGGCACGGAGCCTTGTCGAGCAGCGTGGCGACCCTGAGGCTCAGCGGATTGCGCACGCGGAACATGTCGAGCAGGAACGAGAGCGTGAGCCCCGAGTCCACCACCCCCTCGCAGACGACGACGTGACGGCCGCCGATGTCGGCGCGCAGGTCGTGGATCAGACGGACGTTGCCGCTCGAGGTCTTGCCGGCGCCGTAGGAGGCGACCGCCAGGAAATCGAGTTCCACGTCGAGCGGCGTCGCGCGCGCGAGGTCGCACTGGAACATGCAGGCGCCCTTCAGCACGCTGACGAACACCGGTCGGGAGTCGTCGCCGAGCGCGCGCGCGATCTCGAGGCCCATCTCCTGTACCCGCTTCGCGATCTCGCCCGCGCTGAACAGCACGCGCACATCGGGCTCGGTCTTCGCCATCGACGCACTTTCGATCATGTCACTCCTCATCGAGATGACGACCCCAGGGGGTCATCGGCCCGTGTGGTCCGCTGCTCCAGTCTGCGCCGCCGGAACACCCCGGCGAAACGTTGTTTCCACCCGTTCGCCCGCCGCGCGGCCCCGGTGGCGCAGGATCAGCACGTGATCGCGCGCACGGAGCGCCTCCCCGCCGTCGGGGAGCGCCACTCTCCGGCCCGGCCCCGCCGCGCACAGCAACCGCTCGAGCGCGTCGAGATGGCGGCTCGTGAGCCCGATCCCGGGCCCGGCGATACGCCGCCACGCTTCACGTAAGGCCGTGCGACGCAAGGCACTTGGCCATGGTGCCACCTTCCGCGAATCGAGGTCAACCGCCCCCCGTTGGATGCGGGAGACGCGCGAAAGGGCGCGCCGAACACGGCCCCTGACAAAGGTTTCTCGCGCCCCGCCCGCGGCCATGGCGCGGGCGGCCGAGAGGGCGAGGGCGGCCCGGCCGCCCGCGCCGGGCCGGACCGCAAGGACCAGCGCCGGCACCGCGGCATGTCGGACGCGGCTCCGGGTGTGGCGCGGGTCGGCATTGCTCGCGTCCTCGCGCCACGGAATGCCGGCCCGCGTGAGGTCGGCCTCGATCCAGGCCCTGGGCGCGAGCAGCAGCGGGCGCACGAAACGCCCCGTGCGCGGGCGGATGCCGGCAAGGCCGGTGGCGCCGGTGCCGCGCCCGAGGCGCATGAGCAGGGTTTCCAGCTGATCGTCCGCGGTATGCGCGGTGGCGATCCGCACGCAGCCGCGCGCGCGGGCGACAGCGCCCAGGAATTCGCGGCGCAGCGTGCGCAGCCCGTTCTGTCCGGCGAGCCCGCGGCGCCGCATGCGGGCGCGCGTATTCCAGCGCGCGGCGGTGAGGGGAACGCCGAGCCGTTCGCACAGCGCGCGCACCGCGGCGAGGTCCGCATCCGCTTCGCGGCCGCGCAGGCGGTGGTGGAGGTGCGCCGCCTCGATCGCGAGGCCGAACTCGGCGGCGATCCGGTGGAGGCCCACGAGCAGCGCGGTCGAATCGGCGCCGCCGCTTACGGCCACCAGCAGGCGTGAGCCCGCCGGCGGGGCGCAGCCGTCCCGCAGGGCGCGGCGCAGCACCGGCTCGATTCGGCGTAAACGCGGGAGAGGTCGCAAGAGAATGTGGTGGCGGAGCAGGGATTCGAACCCCGGACACGCGGATTATGATTCCGCTGCTCTAACCAGCTGAGCTACTCCGCCCCCGAAATCGTGTGCCCGAGGGCATGCAGGCGAGCGAGGGAAAGTAGGGCGCACAGGGCGGCAAAGTCAAGAAAGCCGCGCCCGGCGCGGCCCCGGCTCAGCCCGCGGCCTTGTGCTCGCTCTCGGGGTCGTCCGCCACCGGCGTCGGCGGGACCTCCTGGCGCACCGGTTCGTCCTCGGCGCGGATGCGGAAGATCCGCGACAGCTCGCTGCGCAACTCGCCCTCGTCGAGGTCCTGCTTGAGCTCGCCGCGGAACGCGACCGAGATCGAGCCCGTCTGCTCGCTGACCACGATGATCGCCGCGTCGCATTCCTCGGACAGTCCGAGCGCGGCCCGATGCCGGGTGCCGAGCGCGATCGAGGTGTTCGGGTTGGTCGAGAGCGGCAGGATGCACGACGCCGCGATCACCGTGTCCTCGTGCAGGATCACCGCGCCGTCGTGGAGCGGCGAGCCGGGGCTGAACAGCGTCACCAGCAGCTCGGCGGTGATGCGCGCATCGATGCGCGTACCGGTTTCGACGAAGTTGCGCAGGCCGACGTTGCGCTCGATCACGATCAGGCCGCCGTGGCGGCGCTGCGCGAGCGTTTCGGCCGCGCGCACGATCTCGCCGAGCACGCCGTAGAAGCTGTCGCCGCGCAGGAACGAGCGGAAGTAGCGCGTGCGCCCGATCGAAGCGAGCGCGTGCCGGAGCTCCGGCTGGAACAGGATCACGAATGCGATCAGCCAGACGGTCTTCAGGCTGTCGACGATCCACCCGACGGCGATCAGGTTGAGCTCGCGCGCGACCAGCCCGACGACCACGATCACGAACAGGCCGACGTACATCTGCGCCGACCGCGTGCCCTTGACCAGGATGAGCAGGCGGTAGACCAGCACCGCGACCAGCAGGATATCGAGCAGGTCGAGGAGCCAGATCTGATGGACGGGTGTCATGGACGGGGCTCGTGGGGGTTCACGACGAAAAAAATACCAGATGCGCGCGCGCGCGCCTACGCCCGCGATGCCGGACGCCTCCGATTCCACCGCTTCCCACCGCCGGCGCGGCGCGCGGGGGCCGGCCGCGGTGCGGGTTCAGGCGCGCGCGTCGCTCGGCTCCCGTTCGCGGCGGTGGGCGCGCAACGCGGCGGCCATCCGCGCCGCACGCACCGTCGCCTGCACGTCGTGGGTGCGCAGGATGTCGGCGCCGGCGTAGACCGCGACCGCGCCCGCGGCGAGGCCGCCTTCGAGGCGCCCCTCGATACCCGTGTCCAGCACCACGCCGATGAAGCGCTTGCGCGAAAGGCCGACCAGCAGCGGATGGCCGGCGGCACGCAGGGCCGGAAGTCCGGCGATCAGCGCCAGGTTGTGGGAGAGGGTCTTGCCGAAGCCGATGCCCGGGTCCAGAGCGATCCGCTCCGCTTCGATTCCGGCGGCCCGCGCCGCGGCGGCACGACCGGCGAGCCAGGCCCGGACTTCGGCCACGACGTCGTCGTAGCGCGGATTCTGCTGCATCGTGGCGGGGGTGCCGCGCATGTGCATCAGCACGAGGCCCGCGCCGGCGTCGGCCACGACCTTCGCCATGTCCGGGTCGCCGAGCGCGGCGACGTCGTTGATCACGTCGGCGCCCGCGGCCAGCGCGCGGCGTGCGACGTCCGCGCTGGCGGTGTCCACCGAAACCGCGACCTCCAGAGCGGCGAGACCCCGGAGGACGGGCTCGAGCCGGCGCCACTGCTCCGCCGCCGGCACCGGTGCCGATCCGGGACGCGTGCTCTCGGCGCCGACGTCGATCAGGTCGGCGCCTTCATCGATCATCCGCTGCGCGTGCTGGAGCGCGGCGCGCGGCTCGAGGTAGCGCCCACCGTCCGAGAACGAGTCCGGGGTGACGTTGAGGACGCCCATCACCCGCGGCCGCCCGTCGAGATCGAACGTCCGGTCGCGGCAGCGCCAGATCATCTCAGTCGCCCTTTCCGGTCACCGCTTCGCGCAGACGTCGGATCTGTGCGGCATGGTTGTGCGCGTGCTCGGCGTAGATCCCGAGCCAGGTGGTCGCGCTGTAGGGACCGGCCTCGGTGTGCCAGCCGGCGCGCGTCCAGTCCTCGTCGTTCATGCCGCCGAGCAGTTGCGCGGTGCTCTCGCGCGCGGCCCGGAATGCCTCGAGCGACGGCGCGATGTCTTCGCGCAGGTTGTAGCGCAGCAGGATCGCGTACGCTTCCTGGTCGTAGCCGTGGATCACGGGAAATTCCTCGGCGAGGAGCTTGCGCAGCCGCAGCGCCGAAGCCATCTCGCTGTCGGCCAGGTGGTGCACGATCTCCCGCGCGCTCCATTTGCCCGTGAACGGATGGTGGCCCATCGCGTCGGCCGGGAAACCTTCGAGACTGTCCGCGACCTCCTGGTAGCCGGCCGCGTAACGCGAGATCAGGCGGCGGCGATCTTCCGGGCTCATCCTTCCTCCTTCAACGCGAACCTGCCGCTCCGGGCGGGCCGAAACGGGCCGATTCCGCGGTTTCCGCCGCCGGTGACGCCCGGGCGGACGGGTGATCGGGATGCTCGCCGGACTTTTCCCGCCAGAGCGGGCGCCGGGCGCGAACCGCCCGTTTCCGTTGACCTTCCGCGACTCCGATGGTAGCACTTACCGGTCTTTGCCCGGGGTCTTTGGCCGCCCCCAGCGGTCGCGGCACTCGCCCCGGGTTCATTCCTGACCGGGGTTCAAGGAGGAAGTGATCGCATGACCCGCTTTCATGGGGCCCTGCTCGTTGCGGCCGTCTGCCTGCTGAATGCCGTTCCTGCCGCCGGGCAGATCGTGGGGAACCCGATCGAAGTCTCGGGTCATGTCGGATATTTCAAGCCCGACGATCGCGCCCGTACCTCGGAGGGGCCCGCCTACGGCGCGGCCGCCGGCCTGCGTGTCCTGCCGTGGCTGACACTCGAAGGACAGGCGATCTTTGCGCCTTCCGACGCCGACAGCGGCGACGGCCAGAAGCACAATTTCACCTACGCCGGCATCGACGGCCGGTTCCATCTGCTTCCGCCCGAGGGCCGCGTGGTGCCGTTCCTGCTCGTGGGCGCCGGATACGGCTCGAGCCACACCGGCGTCGGCGGCCGCGGCGAGAAGCTCGAGCGCGGCGCCGGAAGCCTCGGCCTCGGCGCGCTCTGGAACATCCGCAATCAGCGCACCTACGTCCGCTTCCAGGTCCGCGACATCATGTTCCGCGAGCGCGGGCCGAAGGAATTCAGCAATCACATGACCGCCAGCATCGGACTGCAGTACGTGTTCGGCGGCAGCGAGAAGGACTCCGACCTCGACGGCGTCCGCGACGCTCTCGACCGTTGCGCGGACACGCCGTTCGGCGCCAGGGTCGACGCGCACGGCTGTCCGATCGACAGCGATGGTGACGGCGTCTTCGACGGTCTCGATCAGTGCGAGAACACGACCGCGGGCTGCGTCGTGGACGAAAACGGCTGCCCGGTGGACAGCGACGGCGACGGCGTCTGCGACGGCCTCGACCAGTGCGCGGACACGCCGGCCGGGGCGGCGGTGGATGCGCACGGCTGCCCGTCCGACCTCGACGGCGACGGCGTGCTGGCCGGCCTCGACCAGTGCCCGGACACGCCGAAGGGCTGCACGGTGGACGGGAACGGCTGCTCGACCGACAGCGATGGCGACGGCGTCTGCGACGGCATCGATCAGTGCCCGGACACGCCCGACTCGGTGGCGGTGAACGCGCTCGGCTGCCCGTACGAGCTGAGCCCGGTCGAGACGCAGCTGCTGCAGACCGGTCGCGTGCGCATCAAGAACGTGGACTTCGTCTCGGCGCGCGGCGATCTGGATCCGCAGGTGTTCCCGCTGCTGCGCGAGCTGGGCATGATCATGCGGCAGTACCCGGACCTCGAATTCGAGCTGGCCGGCTTCACCGACGATCGCGGCGATTCGGCGGGCGCGCTGCGCATGTCCCAGGCCCGTGCGACCGCGGTGGAGAGCTGGTTCGCGAAGAACACGCCGGACTTCGCCAGAGTGAAGATGCAGGTGAAGGGCTACGGTGCGGCCGGCGTGGGCAACAGCGCTCGTTACGTCGAGCTGCGGATCGTCAACATGGACGAGGTTCCGGCCGAGCTCGAGAAGCGTCAGCCGCCCGCGGAGACGGGGGATGGCGGCAGCGGCGTCGCGCCGGATTCGAGCGGCACCGGCACACCGGGTGGCGGTGGCACGAGCCCGGATTCGAGCGGCACCGGCAGCCCGCCGGATTCGAGCGGCGGCGGCGCTGCGCCCGACTCGACCGGCGGCGGCCGGACGCCGTAGGCACGAAGACCGCAGAACGCATCATCGTGACGGGGCGCCCGCGGGCGCCCCGTTCGCGCATGGGGAGGCACGCGTGGCGCACACCTGGGAGCGCGACGGCTGCACGATCACCACCGAGGCCGCCGCGCTGGACGTCGATCTGATCCACGGCTACCTGACGGACTCCTACTGGGCGAAAGGCATCCCGCTCGAGACCGTGCGGCGCTCGCTCGAGCACTCGGTGAACTTCGGTCTGTTCGAAGGCGGACGGCAGCTCGGGTTCGCCCGCGTGGTCACCGACCGTGCCACGTTCGCCTATCTCGCCGACGTGTTCGTGCTCGAGAGCCACCGCGGCCGTGGGCTGGCGAAGTGGCTGATGGAGACGGTGCTCGACCACCCCGAGCTGCAGGGGCTCAGGCGCTGGATCCTGGCGACGCGCGACGCGCACGGGCTGTACGCGAAGTTCGGCTTCACGCCGCTCGCGGCCCCCGGGCGCTTCATGGAACGGCACGACCCGGAGGCGTACGCGCAGAGGTAGGCGGCTCGGCGTGCGGCCGCGGGGCGTTTCGCCAGGCCCGCGGGAGGCACCGGCGCGGCGCGCATGTGCTCGGCGCCCAACCAGAACGGGGCGTCCCCCTGAACGCCCCGCTCAGTTGCCGGGTCCTCGCGAACCCGTATGGACGCCGTCCGTCCGGACCGGTCTGTCGGCGGTTACCGGATGACGGCGAACCTCATGACCTGCATCGCTCCGTCGAAGCGCGCGCGCACGAAGTACACGCCCGCGGCGGCGCGGCGGCTGCCGGCCCACTCGATCTCGTGCGTCCCCGCCGAGAACGTGCCATCGGCGATACGCTCGAGGCGGCGGCCCTGCACGTCGAGCACGTCCATCGTCACGGCCGCGGGCGCTTCGAGGCTGAACTGGACGGACGAGGCCGCCAGACGCCCGTTGCCGCGACCCGGCTTCATCGCCGGCATCGGCTGATTCACGGGCCGCTTCGAATGGCCACCGGAGACGAGCACGGAACCTTCGCCGTACACCGCCACGCCCTCGCTCGTATGGCCCTCGAGCTTCAGCGCCAGCTCGCCGTCGGCGAGGAAGGCGAAGTCCGCCCGCGGGAACTTGACGCTCAGCACGCCGTCGTCCAGCGACCAGGGCGCGTCCATGTCGACCGCAACGCCTTCGAGCGTGAGCGAGGAGACGTCGATCGCGCCCACGTCGCCCGTTTCGGAGCTGATGTCGGCGGAGATCCAGCGTCCGAAGCTCTTGAGATTCAGCACGTGCGGCGCCACCTCGACGTGACAGAACAGCGTGTCCGCGGAGGCCGGCGGCGGTGGCGGTGGCGGCGGCGGCAGGTCGCTCATGCGTTCGACGGCCGCGGCGACCGGCTGCCCGTTCGAGTTCATTCCGCCCGCCACGACCATGCGCATCCCGTCGGACGCCGCGGCGGCGCCGGCGAGCGCCAGCGGCAGGCTGGTCTCGGCGCGCCATACGCCGTCGGTACCCATGCTGTAGACGCGATCGCTGCGGTTGAAGCCGCCATCGAAGCCGCCCATCACCCAGATGCGGCCTTCGAAGGTCGCCGCGGACGGCATCCACAGCGGCTCGGGCAGCGCGGATCCCGGGCGCCACGCGCCGGTGGCCGGAGTGTAGATGTCCACGTTCGAGAGCAGCAGGCCCGACGCACCGCCCATCAGATAGATCTCGTTGTTGAGAACCGCGGCTGCGGCGCCCGAGCGTCCCGGCACGATGCCGGAGATCCCGGACCAGGTGTTGCTCGACGGGTCGTAGCGGAAGCAGTTCTCCTGCGGCACGCCGGCCGCGCCCTCGCCGCTCAGCACGTAGATCATGCCGTTGACGGTGGCCACGCCCGCGAGCGCACGCACGTCGGGCAGCGGGGCGATCGGGCTCCAGTTGCCCGTTCCGGGATCGAAACGCTCGGCGCTGGTGGTCGCCACGCCGCCCGGGCCATAACCGCCGATGGCGTACAGGCGCCCGCCGAGCGCGACCGTCCCGGGGAACTGGCGCGTCATGGACATGGGGTTCACCGCCGACCAGGTGCCGGAGGTCGCGTTCCAGACATTCGCGTCGGCAAGATCGGTCGCCGCGCTGCCGCCGATCACGTAGTAGTCGCTGCCGAGCACCGCAGCGCCCGCGCCGAATCGCGCGGTCGGCATCGCCGGCAAGGTAGACCAGTCTGAAGCCGTGGCCGGCAGCGCGCCGGCGAGCAACATCGCCGTGGCGAGAAACACAGTACGCATCGGAACCCCCTCGCGGCCATGGGACAACCCACTTGATCCCGCATCGAGCAAGCCGCGGGCCACGTGTCGATTTCAGGCACTTACGCCGGGGTGGGTTGCAGGGTGAGAGGTTTTGCGCAGCATTGGGGAATTGCGCGCACGCATCCCGCAATGGGTGAGGGCGAAATTGCGTGGCGGGAACGCCGGCGTGGACCCCGGCGCCCGGGGGAAAGCTCCCTTCAGGGGGGACGCTTCGGCGCGGCCCTCGTGGCCGCGCCTCGCTTGTCGCGTCCGCGCCCGCCATCCCTGGCTCCACTGCCGCGGCCGCTCGACCCCCCTTCAGGGACTTTCCCCCGGGCGCCGGGGTCCGCGCCGGCGCGCGGCGTCGCTACGTGCGCTGCTTCTTCTTCTCGGCCGCCGGGAACAGCACGTTATTGAGGATCAGCCGGTAGCCGGGCGAGTGTTTGTAGCGCGACAGCTCGGTGGGTGGATCGCCGACCATGTGCTGATAGTCCTCGGGATCGTGGCCGCCGAGGAACGTGAAGGTGCCGCGGCCGAACTGACCGTGCAGGTACTTCACCTCGTCGGTGCCCTCGACCTCGCCGAGCACCAGCACGCCGCTCTTGAGCTTCGAGCGATGGAACCCCGTGCTCTGGCCGAGGAACTCGGGGACCGCGTTCACGTGATCCTGCACCAGCATGGTCGGCACGGGATCCTGCTTCGCCGAGAAGTCGAACAGCGTGAACACCGCGTTGGGCCCGCGCAGCGCCGCCTCGCGCGTGACGTCGATGTCGGAGAAGCGGTACATGAACGGGTCCATGTCGAGGTGGAAATCCTTGAAGGCGAACGTCGCACCGTAGTTCAGCTTCTGCTGTGCGTTCGGGTCCGGTGGATCGCCGTCGTAGACGTAGTCGACGATGTCGACTCCGGCCGCGGCCAGCGCGATGTCGTAGGTGTCGGTCGCCGAGCACATGCCGAACATGAAGCCGCCGTGACCGACCCAGTCGTGGATCGCGATCGCCACCGCCGCCTTGAGCTGGCTCACCTTGTCGAAACCGAGCTTCGCCGCCTCGGCCTTCTGCACGCGCTCCTCCTCCTGATACCAGGGGAAGGTGTGGTAGGCGGCGTAGAACTTGCCGTGTTGACCGGTGAAGTCCTCGTGGTGGAGATGCAGCCAGTCGTAGTTCTTGAGGTCCCCCTTCAGCACTTCCTCGTCCCAGACCGTCGTGTACGGGATGTCGGCGTACTTGAGCGCCAGCGTCACGGCGTCGTCCCAGGGCGGCGTGTTCTCCGGAATGTAGACGGCGACGCGGGGCGCCTTCTCCAGCACGACGCTCTCCATGTTGTTGTCGGCGATCGTCGCGCGCAGCGCCGCGTCGTCGGCACCGCTGAACGGCTCGAACGCCACGCCGCGCACGTTGGCCTCGCGCTCCGTTTCCGGATCGTCTTCGAGCAGGAACGAGCCGCCGCGGTAGTTGAGCAGCCATTCCGCCTTCTGCCCGCGGCCGAGCACCCAGTAGGTGAGACCGTAGGCCTTGAGGTGGTCGGTCTGACGGTCGTCCATCGGCACCAGGATCCTGGCGTCCACGCTCGTCGGCGCGAGCGCGGCGGCGCCCGAGAGCAGCAGGGCGCCGAGCAGCACGATCGGCAGCATCTCGACCACTTCGGCCCACGAGCGCTCGTGCTCGCCGTGCCCGGCACGGTCCCTGCCGCCCGGAGCGACCCGCGGATCGGGACGTGCGCCGCCCGCCGCGCGGCGCCCCGTTCCGGCGCGCGCGGCGCGGCCACCGAACCGGGCGCGCGCCCGGCGCCTGATGAACAGCCAGGCGGCGCCCATGGCCAGCGCGGCGCACGCGGCGACGACCAGCGCCACGATCGTTGCGGCCAGGGCGCCGAGGATCCGCAGCGGACCCGGTTGCTTCGCGGGGCGGCCGCCCGTGTGGATGAATCGCATCACAGCCTTCGCTCCCTTCGCATGGCCTCGAGCTTCCTGCGGACCTCCGGAGCGTTCCACGCGCGCGGGTAACGCGCAAGGCACTCCTCGAACTGATGCATCGCGGCCGCGTCGTTGCCGAGCGCAAGATAGATCTCGCCGGCGCGCTGGCGGGCGAGCGAGGCGAGTCGCGCCTCGGGCATCGAGTCGGCCACGGCGAGCAGCGGGCCGAGCGCCGCCTCGCGCTCGCCGATCTTCTCGTGATCCGCCGCCAGGTCGAGCGCGGCGTGGCTCCACAGCTCGCCGCGCGGCAGCGAGCGATACAGCGAATCGGCGATCGCCAGCGCGTCCTGCGTCTCGCCGCGCCACTCCGCATACGCCATGCGCCCGAATGCAGGCAGCGCGGCGCGCGGCTCGGTGTCCTCGAGCAGATAGATGCGCTCGAACGCCGCACCGGCATGCGGCCCGCGCGGCTGCTGCACGACGCGCTTGTAGGCGGCGAGCGCCGAATCGATGTCGCCCGCGAAGAAGCGCGCCTCCGCCAGGAAGAACAGTCCATCCTGCGACGCGCCCGCAGTGGCCTCGAGCGCGGGGAAGGCGCGTTCCGGCGGGCCGTCGCGCAGGTCGGCCAGCGCGCGCTCGATCGCCAGCTCGGGGACCAGCGCGGCGCGATCGTCGAACGGCGCCATCAGGTGCCGCGCATCGGTGGTGCGGCCGCCCTCCCGCAGGGCCCGCGCGATCTCGACGACGAAGCTGGCATCCCAGCGGTCCGCCGGCAGGTCGTGCAGCGCCTCCGCAACGCGCTTTGCGCCCTCGGTCTCGCGGCCCAGCGAGCGGAACATCGCCCACGCGCGCCGCGCGGCGGGGGTCCGGTAGGTGAGGTCCACGCCCTGATCGCCGGCCAGGTCCACGAGCGCCTCGAGCGCGCCGCTCGAGTCGGCGGCGTTCGCGCCGCGCAGCAGGGATTCGGCGAAGCCCCAGCGCAGCGGCGGCCGCTGGCCGTTGCGATCGGCGGCACGCAGCACGTCCAGCATGCCGTTCACGTCCTGCCGGCGCCATTCGAGCCGTGCCAGCGCGAGCGCGATGTCGCTGCGCCCGGGCCGGGCGCGGAACGCCCCGCGCAGCGCCTGGGTGACACCCGCGGGCGCGGCGGGATAGAGGCGGTCGAGGGTGGAGCGGATCCAGTCGGCTTCGGCCGGCGCCACGATCCACATGTCGCTCACGACTTCCGCGGCGCGTGCGACGTTGCCCAGACGCTCGTAGGCGGTCGCCAGCTCGTGGCCGAGCAGCAGCGTGTCGCGTTGCGCCTCGCGCTCGCGGCGTGCCATGCGCTCGAGCCCGAGGAAGTCGCCGTCGGCCAGCAGCAGCTGGCCCATCTCGGTGAGCACCAGCGCGTTCGCCGGCGTCTCGCGCATGAGGTCGTCGAGGACGCGACGCGCTTCGCGCGTGCGCCCGTCGTGGCGCAGCACCTGGGCCTGTCGCAGCCGGGCCGTCTGCTCGGGGGTGAGGGGCGTCTGCGCGTGCTGGCTGATCGCCGGCTGTCGATTGAGGATCAGGACGCTTCCCGAGCGGCGGGTCGGCACGATCGACACGCCCGTCTGCGCGTGCGCGGCGGGAAGCCCCGCCCCGGCCGACAGGACGAGGAGCGCCGCGAGCGCGAGGCGGCGGGCGCTCACGAGGCGCGGGTCCGCGGGCCGGTGTCCGAACGGAGGCACGCGCCGCAGGGCGTCATTTGCGGGCCCCGTTCAGCGAGCGCAGGTAGGTCTCGATGAACGCCCGGTACTGCGCGGGATAGCGGTCGGACTCGGCTTTGAGCAGGTCGAGCCGCAGCCGGTCGCTCTGGCGCAGCACGTCGGGCGAGAGCTCGGGCGGCGAAGGCGCGGACACCTCGTCGGCGGTGCGCGATTCGCGCTGCGGGTCGAAGTCGCGGCGGTGCACCGAGCGCTGCGCGTCGAGCAGCCGCGACAGGATGCGCTGCTGCTTCTCGGGCAACTCGCCGAGGTGCGAGCCTTCGCGGATCGATTCCTCGACCTCTTTCATCTCCTGCTGCGCCCGGTCGAGGCGACCGAGCAGCTTCTGCTCCTGAAGGTCATCCTTCTGGATCTGCTCGATCTGCTCGCGGATCCGCTGCTGCTCCTCGGCGAGGCGCCGCATCTCGTTGCGGTCCCCCGCCGAAAGCCGCATCTGCTCCGACAGGCGCTGCGCCAGCGAACGCGTCTCGCGATTGACCTGGCTCTGCTGCTCGCCCATCTCGCCGAGCCGCTGCTCCGTCGAGCGGCTCCGCTGGCCGCCGCTCGAGCCCGGCTTCTTGCACATCGCGTCCTCGGACTTGCGCAGCTCGAGGATCGCCTCGTTGAGCGACTCCGCCGCCTCGCGGCCGCTGTTCTCGCCGCGGCGCCGGTTGCCCGATGCGAGCTCCTTGCCCGACGTGGACAGGTTCTCCATCGCGCGGCCGAGCGACTGCGCGAGGTTCTGAGTGATGAACGGCGAGCGCTTTGCGAGCGTGTAGAGTGAATCGGCCACCCGCGCGACGCCTTCGGACAGGTCGGTCTGGCGATCGGCGCGCTCCGGGGCGTCGGGGGCCGAGGTCATGTTCTCCTCGGCCGAACGCTGCAGCGACACGAGGTCCTTGGCCGCGCGGCGCACGGCGGCCAGGTCCACGCCCTCGCGTTCCTGCTCGCGCTGCTGCGCCATCTGCTGCAATTGTTTGGCCGCATGCTCCAGGCTCTCGCTGGCCTTCTCGCCCGACTTTCCCGCCTGGCCCGACTGGTTCTGCTGCGCCTGCTGCGCGGCCAGCCGCTGCTGGGACGCGGCCTGCTGCTCCAGCTCCCTGGCGGCCTGCTGCATCGCGTCCTTCTCGGCCGGGCGCTCGAGATTCTGCTGCATCTCCTTCACGTCGGTGGCGAGCTGATCCGTCTGCTCCGCGGCGCGCTCCTGGCGCCGGGCCAGGTCCTCGTTCGCGGCCTCGGGGTTCTGCTTCGCGTCACCTTCCTTCGAGTCGGGCTTCTTCGAATCGGCGTCCTTCGCGTCGGCTTTCTGCGCCTGCCTGTCGTGCGCGTCGTTCAGCGCGTCCTGCTGGCGCTTCAGCTCCTCGGCCCGCCGGGCGAGCGCCTGCATCTTCTCTTCCTCGCGCAGCTGCTTGAGCAGCTCGATCGAGCGATCCAGCTGTTCGAGCATCTTCTCGTTCTGCTCCTTCATGCTGGTCAGGTTCCGCTCCATCTGCTGCGGATCCATCTGTTCGAGGGCCTGCTGCATGCGGCGCATGGCGTCCCTGAGCTCCTGCGACTGGATCTGCTGCATCAGCTCGGAGAGTTCCCGCATCTTGCGCTGCAGCTCCTCGTTGAACGCCTGGCGCTCGGCCGAGTGTTCGAGCGACTGCCTGAGGTCCTGCACCGCCTGGTCGATCTGCCGGGTGAGGTCCTGCTGCTGCTCGAGCGTGCGCTTCATCTCTTCGGTGCGCTCGAAGTCGGGCGAGGCCTTCGCCGACGAGCGCTGCGGTTGCGGCGGCTGCTGGTGCGACATGCGGTCGAGCGACTTCTGCAGGTCGCGCGCGCGGTCCGAAACCTTCTCGAGCGCCTGCTGCACGCCCTGCTGGCTGCGATCGATCTGCTGGTAGAGGTCGGCCATCGACGGGAAGCGCAGCTCGAACTCCGGGCTCACCGTGCGTCCGCGCCCGCTCACCCGGTTGTCGTCGAACATCTCGAAGCGGAACGTCGCCGTCTCGCCCGGCAGGAGCGCGAGCGGCGCAGCGTCCCAGCGGCTCGTCACGTGCGCCTCACGCGGCTCGTCGTCGAAGCGCGCGAGCGTGCGACTGGACCAGGCCGCCGCCGGGTCCTTGCGGAACTGCAGGCGCAGCTCGGAGAGGCCGAGGTCGTCCTGGCCGACGACCTCGAGTGGGATCTGCTGGCCCGCCGGCAGGTCGAGATCGGTCTCCGGCGTGATCACGGTCAGAATCGGCGGCGCGTCGCCGATCGGGCTCACGCGGTAGCGGAAGTCGGCGGAGCCGGCCGCGGCCTGCGCGTGCAGCTCGTACTCGCCTTCGACGTCGATCGGCACCACGCCCTTCCAGCGCCGGGGGGTCAACGCGGTCCACGCCCCGTCCGTTCCATCGGGCAGGGTGGCGCCGAGCTTCTCGAGGTCGCGGTCGAACGTCACCTCGACGGTCGCGCGGCTGCCGCGCAGGGCGGTGAGATCGCCGCGCGTGGACGCGCCGCGCTGATCCGGAAGCCGCGCGTAGGCGGGGGCGACGTACTCGAAAGTGAAGCTCAAGGCCTGCGGCTCGCCGGCGAGCGTGATCTCGTATGCGGGGCTGGCCGTGCCGGCCACCTTCACGCGGTACCGCTGCGCGCGCGTGAGCTGGGCGAGATCGAAGCGCCAGACCCGCGCGCCCGCCGCGTCGGTGCCTTCCGACGCAGCGGCCACTTCGCGCTCGCCGGAGCGCTCGATGCGCGGCCGCTGGGCGCTGCCCCAGACGCGGGCGCGCACCGCAAGCGCGGCCCCGGGGGTGACCTTCACCGAACCCGGCTCGACGGCGAGCCGCACCGGCGGCGCGGCGATCGCCGGATTCCAGAGCGTCTGCCACGAGCGCGACACCCGCGCGGGGCTCGCGATGCCGAGCAGCACGATGGCCAGCATGGCGCCCGCCATCGCGAACACCGGAGCCCGCGGGCGGACGGCCGGCGTGAGCGTCTCGACCTTCACGCCCTGGAAGCGGACCGCGGTCTGTTCGGCGACGGCCTCGGCCAGCTCGGCGGAGCCGTGCACGGGTGGACGGCGCTCGAAGTCGAGCGCGTTGCGCAGCCACGAGCGCAGCTCGGGAAAGCGCTGCTCGATACGCTCGAGGTAACCGTCGAAGCCGGGGACGGTGCGCCGGAACGCAAGGGCCGCAGCCGCCGCGAGCGCGAGGCCGCCGGCGACGACGAGGGCGAGGCGCGCGAAGGCCGTGGCGGGCAGCAGCGGCAGCAGCATGCCGAGCGCGACCGCGAGCACGACCAGAGCGGCGCCACCGGCGGCGGCGCGCAGCGCGAGGCGCGCGAGGAGCGCCCTGCGGACCCGGCCGTGGTGGCGGGCGAGGGCGATGCGGAGCGGCTGTCGGGTCGGCTTCCGAGGTGTCATCGCTGTCCCGTTCGCGGCCCGGCGTGAAGGTCAGCGCGTGAGCGCGTAGTGGACGATGTTGAGGGCCATGCGGAGGGCCGCTTCGCGGATCGCGGGCGGGTCGCCGTGGATTTCGGGGTCCTCGAGACCGTCACCGAGATCGCAGTCGAACGAATAGAATACAACCAGCCTTCCGTCGCGGACAATTCCGAAGGCCCGGGCCGGGCCGCCGTCGTGCTCG
The DNA here is from genome assembly GCA_963744995.1 of Candidatus Eiseniibacteriota bacterium. Lineage (GTDB taxonomy): Bacteria > Eisenbacteria > RBG-16-71-46 > RBG-16-71-46 > RBG-16-71-46 > CAVUWA01. Next base: position 714,048 of record CAVUWA010000010.1, on the reverse strand, counting down.
TGGACCTTGGGGAGCCCCTTCGGGAACTCGTAAAGACCGTGAAAAATCGGGTGCGAGTACGGCAGTTCGACGAACTCGGATTCGGGGAACACGCGCTTCATCTCGCGCCGGAGCGAGGTATCGATGCCGAAATCGTCGTCGACCCAGAGGAACCCCCCCGACGTCAGGTACTGCCGCATGTTCTCGACTTCCGCCTCGGTGAACTTGATGTTGCCGTGGCCGCACGCGAACACGAAGGGATACTGGAACAGCGCGGCCGAGCCGGGCTCGACGATCGCCTCGTGATCGCCCGCGACCGGAATGGAGGTGCGCTGGCGAAGCGCCCTCATCAGGTTGCCGATCGAGGTGCGGTCCTCATACCAGTCCCCGCCGCCCCCGTACTTGAGGCGGGCGACGCCGAAGTCGCGCGCACCGGGCGGGGTGGGGGTCTCCGCGCGAGCAGGGTGGGGCAGAAGGAGAGCGCCGGCGGCGAGCGCCGCCAGCGCGAGGGTGCGAGCGTGTGTCATCGGTCCTCGGCGTCTCGGCGAAGTCGCGGTCGTGGACGGATCCCGATGAGAAGGATAGGAGGGGCGCGGGGCCCACATGTCATGCCCGCGCAAGCCCGCCCCGCGCCGGAGCGCAAGACGCCCGCGACGGGGGCCGCCGCGGGCGTGGATGCGCCGTTTCGCCCCTGCCCGGGGCTGCCGAGCGGGGCTATCGCCTGACGATCGGCCCCTCGCCCATCGACAGGCCGACGCCCTCGAGAGGGGCACCACCCGCAGGCCGCCGCGATGCCTGCGGTGCGCCGGAGCGGACGTCGATCCTCACGGCGCCGAGCGGAAAGAGCGTGTACTCGGGGGTGTCTTCGCTCGGAATCACGTCGTAATCGCCGTAGGTGTACGCCATCAGGCCGCCGTCGGCATCGACCGCCGCAATGCGAACCAGATACACCTGGCCGCGCAGAATGGTGTTGCGCGTGAAGAGGTCCAGGTCCGCAGGCGTGGTGCCCAGGTGGTAGCTCGACCTCGGCGCGGGCAGGTAGCCGAAGAAGTAGTCGCGCTCCTTCTCGACGTAGGCCGGCGCGGGCACGCCGCTCAGCACCTGATCATCGCGTCGCGCTTCGAGGAACTGATAAACCTGGATCCAGTAGCCGGCGGCTCCGGGCACCTCGGCCCACGAAATCGTGAAATTCGAGTCGGCGGTCACGGTGGAGCCCGTGTAGATGATCGGCTCGATCGGCGTCGTGCGCACGATCGCGGCGTTGCTGAGCGGCGACTCGCTGGTGACCTCGCCTCCGAGAAGCCCGCGCATCATGTACGTGGGGGGCTGGTAGCCGCCCGGTCTGTCGTCCTCGGTCACGTAGACCTCGCGAGCCAGCTTGATCCACTTGCGCGCCGGCGGCACCAGGAAGTCGTTGAGGTTGAAATAGCCGCCGCCCGTCTCGCGGCGCAGCACTTCGAAAGCGCTCGCGTGGGTGCCGTCGAACAGCATCAAGTGCACCGTGCCCGGCGAGCCCCTGCGCACCTCGCTGGTGCTGATCGCCGAGTCCTCCGCGCCGATCGTGCCGAGCGGCGCCCGGTCGAGGTAAGTCGTCAGGATGCTCGGCATGTCCGGGTAGGCGATCAGGCGCGCGGACGAGGCCGCGGGGGTGCCTTCCGGAACGTAGGACGGACTGACTTCGGTGGGCTGTTTCTTCACACAGCCGGCGAGCATGAACACGGCGAATGTCGCCGCGAGGACGCGTCCCGGGAACGCTGCGGATCGAATCATGATCGAAGAACCTCTATTCGGCCTGCACGCCGCGGCGCCGATCGAGGTGCAACCAGGTCTCGAGCGCCAGCGCGCTGGCCACGTAGACGGACGAGTAGGTACCGAACACCACGCCCACGACCATCGCGAACGAGAAGTCCCGCAGCACTTCGCCGCCCCAGATGTACAAGGCGAGGGCCGTGAAGAACACGGTCACCGAGGTGATCACGGTTCGGGACAGGGTTTCGTTCACGGCGATGTCCATGACCCGCGAGTGTTTTTCACGGCGCAGCGCCTTCCCCCGCTCCCGGATGCGGTCGAAGACGACGATGGTGTCGTTGATGGAAAACCCGGCGATCGTGAGCAGTGCGGCGACCACAGGAAGGGAAATCTCTCGCCCGGTGAAGCAGAGCATGCCGAGGGTCACGAAGACGTCGTGGAACACGGCCACCACCGCTCCGAAGGCGAATTTGAACTCATAGCGGATGCCGACGTAAAGCAGAATTCCGGCGAGGCTGCCGAGGATCGCCCAGAACGCCTTGCGGCCCAGCTCGCGGCCGACCTTGGGGCCGACCGACTCCTGGCGCCGCAGCTCCACCGTGGTGCCCTGGAACTCCTTCTCGATCGCGGTCTTGATCGACGGGAATACGTCGCGGCGCTCGCCGGAGGACAGCAGACGCAGCATGTACTCGTTGTGCTGCTCGCCGCGCAACTGCTGCAACTCGACGTTCGGCAGCCCGGCCTTCTCGAGCGCGTCGCGGACCTGGTCCGCGGCCAGGGCCTGGCTGGTGCGGATCTGCAGCAGCGATCCGCCGGCGAAGTCGACACCGAGCTTCGGCCCGCCGTGGACGATCAGCCACACCGCCGTGGCGACCACGAGCAGCCCGGATACGACGAAGGCGAAGCGCCTGTACTTCATGAACGGAAGATCGACACCGATCAGCATCTGAAACATTGCTGGGCCTCGCCGGTCAGATGCTCAGCCGCTCGACGCGTCGGCGGCCCAGCATGAAGTCGAAGATCATGCGCGTGAACAACACGGCGGTGAACATGTTGGCGATGAGGCCGATGCTCAGCGTGACGGCGAAACCCTTGATCGGGCCGGTGCCGAACTGGAACAGGAACAGCGCGCTGATCAGGGTCGTGAGGTTGGCGTCGAGAATCGTGCGGAACGCGCGGTCGTAGCCGAGGTCGACGGCCTGCCGGACGCCCTTGCGGTTGCGCAGCTCCTCGCGGATGCGCTCGAAGATGAGCACGTTGGCGTCGACGGCCATGCCGATCGTGAGCGCGAGCCCGGCGATGCCCGGCAGGGTGAGGGTCGCGCCGAAGCCGGCGAGCGCCGCGGCCACGTAGCCGATGTTGAGCACCAGCGCGACGATCGCGATCAGGCCGGACAGCTGGTAGTAGATCGCCATGAACGCGACCACCATCGCTGCGCCGAACATGCCGGCGAGCAGCCCCTGGCGGATCGAATCGGATCCGAGCGAAGGTCCGACCGAGCGCTCTTCGATGATGTTCACCGGTGCGGGCAGGGCGCCGGCGCGCAGCACGATCGCGAGCGACTTCGCGCTCTCGACGTTGAAGCTGCCGGTGATCGAGGCGGTGCCGTTCGGGATCGAGCTGCGGATCGTCGGCGCCGACGACACGACACCGTCGAGCACGATCGCGAGCTGCCGGCCGACGTTGTCGCCGGTCACCCGTGCGAACTCGGAACGGCCGCGCGGCGACATCGTGAGCGACACGCCCCACGCCCCGGGGTTGGTCTCGTCGAGACCCACCTGCGCGACCGCGTTCGCGACCGAGCCGCCGGTCATCTCGGGCGTGTGCTTGAGCACGTACAGCTCACGGCCGGTCAGGCCGCCGAGGTCCTTGTTGCGCTCGCCCCAGGCGATCTCCGAGTCGGCCGGGATGATCGAGTCGATGCCCGGCGTCGCGAGCAGATCTTCCACGATCGGCAGGTCCTCGTTGCGGACGGCGTAGCCGGCTCCGGTCGTGAGCAGGTGGGTGAGCAGCGGGTGTGCGGCCAGCGCGGTGTCGCGGGTGTCGAGCGCGCCGCGCTGGGCGAGGAAGGCGTCCACGCGCTGCAGCACGTCCTGCGTTTCCTGTCCGGTGCGGACGAGCTTGAACTCGAGCAGCGCGGTCTTGCCGATCAGGTCGAGCGCACGGTTGCGGTCGGTGAGTCCCGGCAGCTGCACGGCGATGCGGTTGTCGCCTTCACGCTGGATCAGGGGTTCGGTGACGCCGAACTGGTCGATGCGGTTGCGGATGATCTCCATCGCACGATCGGGGGCGTCGGCGGCTTCGGCCGGTGACAGGCGCGAACGGTCGACTTCGAGAAGGAGATGCATGCCGCCCTGGAGGTCGAGGCCCAGTGGGATGGCCTTCTTGCGCAGCTCGGTGAGCTGCTGGGGCGGCATCGCCTGCCGTTGTTCCGGCGTCGACGAGTAATAGCGGTAGGTGGGGAGCAGATACCAGGCGGCCAGCGCCGTGACGAACACCACCACCGCCAGTTTCCACTGGTCGGTACGCGTCATGGAACCCCCTGCGGACGGTTCAACCGGACGGGGCGCGGGCGGATGTCGCTGCGGCCCCGGGGTGTGCGGGCAAAATGAGGGCGGGAGTTTACGGGGAGGCCTGGGGGGTGTCAACGAATCGCCTGGAGAAGCGGTTTCCAACCGCATGTGGCGCGGGGCGCGGGCGCGAACAGGCGCCGGGCGGACCAGAATCGCGCCGGCTCCTGCCGGCGCGTTCTTCTCCCTCGGCGAGCCCGCCATCCATGGCTCCTGCTCGCCTGCGGGGCGTCCGCCCGGCGCCTGTTCGCGCCCGCGCCCCGCGCCGTCCCGGGCACGCCCGCACCCGCTCGCGGCGACGACCCGGGCGGCGCCCCGTGCCCATGAAGACCGGGAAGGGGCCGGTTGGCGGCCGGCCCCGGAGGGAATCAACCACTGACGTTCGTTGGGTGGGCGGGGTGAGGAAGGACTGGCGGGTGGATGTTGCGGATCCCGGTGCCCGCAGGGCCTGCAATGGACGTTCCGGGCCGTGCCGCGGCTAAGCCGTTGCGGAATCGCGGCCCGGCCCCGGCGCAGCGTTCGTGGTCCGTCGCCGGCGTCCACGTTTCGACGCCGCAGGCTCCGAGCCGCCCCCCCGGGGGCCGGCCGGCATGCGGGCCCGACGCTGGAAGTGCTTGTCTTATCGAGCGCAAGCGGCGCGGCCATCCTTGACACCCCCGGGGGCCGTTCCTATACTGCCGCGCTCATTGCACCGGGCCTTCCATCCTTCCAATCCCATTGGATCAGGAGTCATGAGCGAATGATCTCGCGCCTTCTTTCGGTGGGCGTCGTGTTGCTTGGTCTGCTTGCTTCGGGCTCGGTCGTGCACGCGCAGGCGTCCGCCGAACCCGATTCCGGCGCCGCTCCGGGCCGCGCCTCCCTTGGTCTGGCGCTGGGCGTCAACAGCTTCATCGCGGACGCGGACTATTCCGAGGGCGCGCAGCCGCGCGTCGCGACCACCGCGCAGTTCCGCTACGTGGTGGCCCCGTGGCTCAGGTGGCAGGTTGCCTTCGGTCACACCTGGACCGCGTACGCCAGCAACCACGCCGCGCCGTTCGCCGATCCGAACTTTCCCTCCGACACGCTGAAGAACGAACACCTCGTCCAGGTCGTGCCGATCACCGCGCAGCTGCAGCTGACCCGCAGCGGGCGGCACTGGACCTGGCACCTCGGTGTCGGTGGGGGCATGTACCGCGTCTGGATCGAGAACCGCCGCAAGGTCCTCAAGGATCCGGTGAGCCTGGAGCTCCACCGCGGGCTCTATCCGGGCGTCTGCGGCCAGCTCGGCGCCGAGCGCTTCATGAGCTCGCTGCCCAGCACGAGCGTCGAGCTCGGCATCGCCGGGCACTGGGTGTTCGCGCAGGACGACGACCGCTTTCCGAGCGGTTACAACAGCTTCCTCGCCATGTTCGATGCGCGCGTCGGCGTGAACTACTATTTCGATCTGCCGTCGACCAGGCCCAGGACCCAGTTGCCGCCGAGTTCCGGCGGGCAGTGAACGGGAGCCGCAGCGCGACGCGCTGCGGCTTCCTGCTTTCAGGGGAGGAGTCCATCGTGAGCGAGCGAGTGATGTGGGCCGAAAAGATCCAACCGTCATCGAGCGCGAATCCGGCGGCCGGCGAACGTGCGGACAAGGTCGGCCCCGAGGCCCTCACCTTCGACGACGTGCTCCTGGTGCCGCGCTATGCCGAGGCGCATCCGCGCGAGATGCAGACGGCCACTCGCTTCTCGCGCCGGATCCCCCTGCAGATCCCGATCGTCAGCGCGGCGATGGACACGGTCACCGAGTCCAATCTCGCGATCGCACTCGCGCGCGAGGGCGGCATCGGCGTCGTCCATAAGAACATGCCGATCGGCGAGCAGGCGGCGCAGGTCGACCGCGTGAAGCGCTCGGAGAGCGGCATGATCACCGATCCGGTCACGCTGCCGCCGAACGCGACACTCGCCGAAGCGCAGGCGATCATGGCGCGCTTCCACATTTCCGGCGTGCCGATCACCGAGGACGGGCGGCTCGTCGGCATCCTCACCAATCGTGATCTGCGGTTCGAAGACCGCTGGACGCGTCGCGTGGACGAGGTGATGACCCGCGAGGGGCTCGTCACCGCACCGGTCGGCACGACGCTCGAGCAGGCACGCGAGACGCTCGCCCGGCATCGGATCGAGAAGCTCCCGGTGGTGGACGCCGACGGCATGCTGCGCGGCCTGATCACGGTCAAGGACATCGAGAAGCGCATCAAGCATCCGCTCGCCTGCAAGGACTCGCTCGGGCGCCTGCGCGTCGCGGCCGCGGTCGGTGCGGCGGGGGACTACCTCGAGCGCTCGATCGAGCTGGTGAAGCACGGCGTGGACGCGCTCGTCGTGGACAGCGCGCACGCGCACTCGCGCGGCGTGCTGGAGGCCACGCGGACGCTGCGCACGCGCTTCGAGAACGTGGACCTGGTGGTCGGCAACGTGGGCACCGCGGAAGGCGCCCGCGCGGTCGCCGACGCCGGCGCCGACGCGGTGAAGGTGGGCATGGGCCCGGGCGCGATCTGCACCACGCGCGTCGTCACCGGGGCCGGCATGGCGCAGGTCACCGCCATCATGGAGGCGGCGCACGCGCTCGAAGCGCTCGACGTCCCGATCATCGCCGACGGCGGCATCAAGTACTCGGGCGACATCGTCAAGGCGCTCGCTTCGGGGGCGCACTCGGTGATGATCGGCTCGCTGTTCGCCGGCACCGAGGAGAGTCCCGGCGAGGTCGTGCTGCTCGAGGGTCGCTCCTACAAGGTGTACAGGGGCATGGGGTCCCTTTCGGCGATGGCCGCGGCGCGCGGCAGCCGCGAGCGCTACTTCCAGGAAGGCACCGACGAGTTGTCGAAACTCGTGCCCGAAGGCATCGAAGGACGCGTTCCGTTCAAGGGCTCGCTTTCGACCTCGGTGTTCCAGATGGTGGGAGGGCTGCGCGCCGGAATGGGCTACTGCGGCGTGCGCGACATCGAAGGCCTGAGGCGCGAGGCGCGTTTCGTGCGCGTGAGCGGCGCCGGGCTGCGCGAGAGCCATCCGCACGATGTGACGATCACCCAAGAGGCCCCGAACTACGAAATCCGCTAGGGCTGAGGCGTCCATGAACGCGCGATGGCGGCGTTGCGCGGTCGGCGCCTCGCTGCGACGGGGCCTGCGGCCGGGACTCTGCCCGTCGCGCGGCCGCACGCCCTGCCCTCGCCCGTCGCTGGACGCCGGCGCGTGTCCCGTCGGGCGCGGGAAGACCGGTTCGAAGCGTGCGTGACCGGCTGCTCGTGCTCCTGCTCGTCGCGATCGCCTTCGCGGGCAGCCTGTGGCTGGCGTCGTCCTATCCGCTCGTCGATCCGGACGAGGGGCGCAACGCGGAAGTCGGGCGCGAGATGCTGGCGATCCGCGACTACGTGATTCCGCATCTGGCGGGCATGCCGTACCTCGACAAGCCGCCGGCACTGTTCTGGGCGGAAACGCTCGCGTTCCGCGCGTTCGGCGTGACCCCGTTCGCGGCGCGGCTTCCGGCCGCGGTCGCGGCGGCGGCGATCCTCGCGATGCTCGGGGCGTTCGCGCTGGCGCACGAAGGGACGCGGCGCGCGGTGACGGTGGTCGCGCTCGCCGCCACCGCGCCGTTGTTCGCCGTGCTGTCGGCCTACGTGATCTTCGACATGCTGCTCGCCGCGTGCGTCACCGCGGTGTGGCTCGGCGTCGCGCGCGAAACGCTGGACGCGGTGGGCGCCGGCGGCGCGGGAGCGGGCGTTCCGACCGCGGACCCGGGGCGCCGTCCGCGCGCCCGTGCCGTGCTGCGGCTCGTCATGTTCCTCGCACTCGCGCTCGGCGTGCTCACCAAGGGCCCGGTCATGCTGGCGTGGGCGCTGGGCGGCAGCGTCGGCGCTGCGCTCCTGCTGCGCTCGCGCGCGCCGCTCCGCTGGCTCGTCTGGGCGCCCGGCTGGCTCGTGTTCCTCGCGCTCGCCGGCGGCTGGTTCGCGCTCGCGCTCGCACGGCACCCGGAGTACGCCCGCTATGCGTTCGTCGACGAGACGTTCCGGCGCATGACCACCGGCGCATTCAAGCGCGACCAGCCGTGGTGGTTCGTGCCCGCGGTGCTCGCGGGCGGCGCGCTGCCGTGGTCGCTGGCGACGCCGTGGACGCGGCGCGTGGGCGTGGTCTCGCGGGTGGCGCTGGGCTTCGTGCTGTTCGCGGCGGTGTTCTTCGCGCTCTCGCGCTCGAAGCTCGTGACCTACCTGCTGCCGGCGTTTCCGGCCCTGGCGTGGATCGCCGCCGAGGCATGGAGCGACGCGCGCCGCGCCGTGCGCGGCGGAAGGGTGCTCGGTGGGCTGCTGGCCGCGGTCGCGATCGCGGCGTGGATCTTCGGGCTCCGTGACGGCGCGTGGGGTTCGCACCTCGCGCCGGAGCTGGTGACCCTCGGCATGGCGCGCGCCCGCTGGCTCGGCGTCGCGTTCCTGGGGCTGGCGCTGCTCGCGTGGCGCGGCGCCGCCACGCGGCGCGCGAGTCCTGCGCTCGCCGCGGCGGCGCTGTTCACGCCGGTCATCCTGCTCGCCGGCCACGCGCCCGGCGTGCGGCTCGCGCGAACCACGTCGGGCGCGCCGCTGGCCGCGGCGATCGAAGCCGCGGACCCCGGCGTGCGGGTGCGCTACGAGTACTGCTACAGCCCGGGGACCGACTTTCTGCTCGGGCGCGGCGGCTGGTTCGTGAGCCGGACCGGGCACGAGTTCACCAGCAACTATCTGGTGTATTACCGGGAGATGCTGGAGGGACGCGGGCGCTGGGTGCCCTCGCCGAGGCCCGCGGACGCGCCGCCGGCCGGTGTGATCGTCCGCCAGGCCGGGCGCGGGGATCCGGAGCCCCCGCCCGGGTGGAAGGTCTTCTTCCACGACCGGCGTTTCGTCGCCTATCGCCCGGAGACGCATAGCCGTTAATCTGCCGCACGGGGCGCCGCCCGCCGCGGGCGGCACTTCCGACCCGCTCGGCGCAACGGCAGACGTGCCGCGCGGGTGACACCCGGACGCTGGAGGTCGAGTTCACGATGTGTGGGATCGCGGGACTGTGGGCGCCGCACATGGACCCTGCCGAGCGCGCGCTGCTCGTGCAGCGCATGCTCGAGCGGCTGCGGCATCGGGGCCCGGACGGCAGCGCGATCTGGCAGGACGGCGAAGTCACGCTCGGACTGATGCGCCTTGCGATCGTGGCGCCGCACACGCCGGCCGCGGTGCCGGGCAACGAGACGGGTCACGTGCACGCCGTACTGAACGGCGAGATCTACAACCACGCGCTGCTGCGCGGCGAGCTCGCCGCCCGCGGCCATGCGCTGCCCGACGGCGCCGACACCGTCACCGTGCCCCATCTCTACGAGGAAGACGGCGCGGCTTTTCCGGGCCGCATCGACGGCCAGTTCGCCGTGGCGGTATGGGATGCACGCGCGCGGCGGATGACGCTCGCCCGCGATCGCGCCGGGGAGAAGCCGCTGTTCACGCTGGAGAGTCCGCGCGCGTTCGCCTTCGCTTCCGAGCCCGGCGCGCTGGCGATCCTGCCGTGGTACGCCTTCGAACCCGACGCGCCCTCGATCGCGCGCTACCTGGTGCACGGCTTCATCGCCGGGCAGGACTGCGCGTTCGCCGGGATCCGCCAGCTGCCGCCCGCGCACGTGCTGGAGGTGGACGAACGCGGCTTTCGCCTGACGCGCTACTGGCGGCCGTGGGATGCGCTCGTCCTGGAGCCCGGCGCCGAGCGCGCAGGCCGTCCCGGCTATGGTGCGATTCCGAACACGGGCCGAAGCCGCGCGCGCGAAGGGTCGGTGCCCGATGCCACCCGCGACGCGCTCGCCGCTGCGGTGGCCTCGCGACTGCCGGCCGACGTGCCGTTCGGCGTGTTTCTCTCGGGCGGCGTGGACTCGGGGCTGGTGGCGACGCTCGCCGCGCAGGCCACGACCCGGCGGTTCCCGACGTTCAGCCTGCGCTTCGGCGAGCGCGGCTACGACGAGTCGCACCTGGCGAAGCTCGTCGCGCAGGCGATCCGTTCGGACCACCACGAGATCACGATGGACGCCGCCGCCGGCGAGGCGGCGCTCGAACGCGTCGCGGACGCGCTGCATCAGCCGCTCGGCGATCCGAGCACGCTGCCCACCTGGACGCTCGCGGGCGAGGCGGCGAAGCATGTCCCGGTGGTGCTCACCGGCGAAGGTGGCGACGAGCTGTTCGGCGGCTATCCGACCTACCTCGGCCATCGCTATGCATCACGCGCGGCGCGTCTGCCGCGGTTCGTGCGCCGCGCGATCGTCGCCGGTGCGCGTGCCATACGGCCCCGCCATCACCACCTGACGATCCCGTACTTCATCGAGCGCTTCATGGAAGCCGCGGCGATGCCCCCGTTCGAACGGCACGTCGGATGGTTCGGCACCGCGGCGCCCGGCGAGGCGCTCGCGCTGCTCGACCCCGCGCTGCGCGACCGCGTGACCCGCCGCGCGACCCTCGGACACCTGGAACAGGTGCGTGCGGACCTCGAGGGGGTGCCGCTCGGCGATCTCGATACGGCGCCGGCGCTGGCCGCCTATCAGATCCTCGATTTCGAGCTCTACCTGGGCGGCGGACTGCTCACGAAGGTCGATCGCTGCACGATGGACCATGGGATGGAGTCGCGTGCGCCGTTCCTGCAGCCGGACCTGATCCATTTCGCCCTCTCGCTGCGCGAGCGCGACCGCCTACGCGGCCGGACCGGCAAGTGGGCGCTCAAGGAGGCCGCGCGCGGACTGCTGCCGCAGGAGATCCTGGCGCGCCGCAAGCAGGGCTTCTCGCCGCCGTTCTCGGCGTGGCTGCGCGGGCCGCTGCGCGACGCGGTGCGCGCGCGACTCACCCGCGATCGCATCGCGCGCGCCGGCGTGCTCGATGCGGATGCGGTCCAGGCGCTGCTGCGTGCGCATCTCGAGGGGCGCGTCGAGAAGAGCCGCACGGTATGGGCGATCCTGAGCCTGCAGATGTGGGCCGAGCGCTGGGGCCGCGCCGTTGCCGTCGCGCCGCCGCTCGAGGCGCCCCGCGCGAACCCCGCCGAGGCCCTGCACGCCTGACGCCCGCGACCACGCGGCCGCGGCGCATGGCGCGTTCCGGCACGCCCCGCGCTCGCGCGACGACGGAGGCCGGGCGGAAATGAAGAGGCCCCGGCGCTTCGGACACCGGGGCCGGTCCGCTCCGCGACTGGACGTTCGCTCGGCAGACGCTCGATACGCGGGCCGCGCGCGGCGCGGCGGGCGCGACGCTCAGGGCTTCGGCAACTCGAACTTGAACGAAGGGTTGATCTGGCGGATCTCGCTGACCACGCGCTCCATGTTCTCTTCGGTCTCTTCGTTCGGCTGCTTCTTCCAGGCGCTGTAGAGTTCGAGCAGCTCGTCCTGCTTGAGCCGCAGCATCTCCTGCTGCGAGTGCTCGTCGATCGAACGTTCCAGGTGGTAGACCTCGCCGTGCGACAGGCGCTTCATGAGGTCGAGGTACTCGCCGCGCATGTGCGAAAGGATCTTGATGTACTTCTCGAACCCGACCGACAGCTTCTCGAGCACGTCGGACACGCCCTGGTTCTTGCGGTGCATCTGCTGCGCGTACGAGTAGGCGAAGTGGTAGTAGGTCTTGCCGCGGCCGATGTAGGCCTCTTCGCTCGGCGCCGCGCGCCGCATGGCCTGCTGGCCGACCGGGTTGTCGAAGATGCCGATCGAGATCAGCAGGAAGTCGGCGTTGGTCTTGTAGATCAGGTACTTGAGCCGCGCGTCGGTGGACGTCGAGAGACGGCGGAAGACGTCCGTGTCGTAGCGTGACAGGAACTTCTTCGACTGCTCGACGTATTCGGGGTTGATGAACGAGTGCAGCAGGTGCGCCAGGTAGACGTTGACGTCTTCGTCGTAATAGTCCTGATTCGACACCAGGCCGGTTTCCATCCGGCTGTACAGCAGGCAGTTGATCATGAAGTAGTACGTGGGCTGCAGATCCCTGCTCGTATCCTTCAGATCCACGTAGTGCCGCGGGTTCATCGGAACCCCCTGTTCGCCGAAGACGGCCCCCGAAAGCGGGCCCGTTTGGGTGGTGCGTGACTCGCTGCCATGGCCAATGTGCATCGTCCATGCCACGCGGGGTTCGCCACGGCCCCACGCGGAACAGACCGCCGCTCGAACGCGCTGACGGTTCCGTGCGTCAAATCGGAACCGCCGCCGTCCTATCTACTTCGTGGCGTCTGGCGCATTCCCTGGGCCTTTTCGCCCGCGAGCGGGGCGGGGGCGCGATCGGCCGTTCGGGTTCACGTCGTGCTCCGACCGGTCCGCTCGCGCGTCGCGCAACTCGCAACGGGTTTGCGAAAGACTAAAGATGCTTGACACTTCGTATCGTCCAGATGGTGGCGGAACTTCAACATGGAGTGACGTTGCGCGCCGCGAGCGGCATCGCGAAATGCGAAACGGCGTCCGGGTCCGCGGCAACCGCGCGCGGTGCGCGGTCCCGCAGCGGGGCTTCACCCGGGCCGTGGTTGCCGGGCATATGACTTGCGAGACGGGCAGTTAGGGGCCATGCGCCCCGTGGCCGCGCCGGCCGGCGCGGGCGAATCGACTTTCCGCGCGAGGAGCACGACGCTGGGTCACGACGAATCCAACGAACCGTCCGGGCTGGGACTGCGCCTGCGCATCTGGCTCGGCTGTCTCGCCGGCGCGCTGGTCGCTGCCGCCGGGATGTGGCTGGCCATCGCGTACCTGACGACGGCCGCCGGCGCCGCGCCGGCCGACCCCGAGCTCGTCCGCGTGTGGCTGCCGATCATCGCGCTCGCCGGCCTGCTCGCCGGAATGGCGATGGCGCTGTGGCTCGACCACGGCATCAGCGGCGCCCTGCGCGGCTACCTCGCCGCGTTCCGCAGCGGCCAGGTCACCGACCTGCGCGACCTGCCCGCGGCGAGCGGCTGGGGCGAGCTGTCGGCGCTCGGTGAAGAAGCGCAGCGTGCGCTGGTGCGCCAGCAGCGCATGTCGCGTGCGTTCGAAGAGCTGAGCCGGCTGCAGCGGCAGCTCGAGGAGTCGCGCGGCGCGCTCGAGCAGTGGCTGCATGCGGAGCGCTGGACGCCGCTGCCAGCGCCGGTCGGTCCGTTCGGCGTGGTGGCGACCCTGCTCAACGAGGGCCTCGGTCGACACGAGGAAGTGCGCGAGCAGAATCGCGAGGCGGCGCGGCAGATCCAGCAGGACATCGAGCGCTCGCTCGAAGACGCTCGGGTATCGGCGGAACAGACCGAGCGCGGCTTCGTCGAGGCGACCGCGCTGCTCACCACGGCGCGCGAGCTGCAGCGCCTGGCGGTCGAGCTCGAGCGCGGCCCGCGTGCGGAAGCGCCCGCGGCCGGGGCCCGCGACGCGTACGAGGCGCTGCGCACTGCCGCGGCGCGGGCGCTGGGCGAGCTCGTGCAGGCCTCGGGCGAAAGCATCCACCATCTGTCGAGCGGGCTCATGCGCGTGCGCGACGTGGGCGAGCACGTGCAGGCGCTCGGCAACCGCGCCACGCTCATGGCGCTGAACGTGATGGTCGCGCGCGGGCGGCCGGGGGTTTCGAGCGAGGCCGAACTCGCCGAGCTCAAGTCGCTGGCGAACGAGGTGCGCGGCTCCACCGATCGCGTGGCCGAGCTCACCCGCGACGTCGAGACCGAGGTCGCGCGTGCCGCGCAGCGCATGAAGGGCGTGCGCGAGCGCGTCGCCGAGGCGCTCGACCGCGTGCCCGAACCCGCAGCGTCCGGCGCGACGCCGGCGGCCGCTGCGCACGCCGACTTCGCGCACGTGCTCGACCGCATGCGCGAGATGATCCAGGACGCGGCGGCGAAGGGCGAACGGTTGTCGTCCGCGGGCGAGAGCGCATCGCGCGCGGCCGAGCGCCTGGTGCGGCACCTCGAGGAATCGACGGGCGAGCTCGAAGGACTCGTGGTCCGGCTGTCGCCGGCCGGGGCGCACGACACGGCGGAGCCGGAGCCCGCATCCACGCCGGATTCGGCGGAAGACCCGGAACGCACCGACGCGGAAGACCCTGATCCCGTGCCGCCCGTGGAAGGGCGGCTGCGGCTGCTCGGCCCCGACGACGTGATGCCCGGCGGCACGCGCCGCGCGGAGCGGAAGGACCGCTCTTGAGCGCCGGCGAGGGACGTCAGGTGGACCGCGAGATGTCGCGCGGCCTGTGCGCGGCGCTCGCGCCGGTCGTCACCGGTGCGCCCGGCGAGCTGGCGCTCAACGCGGCGCGCAACGTCGCGCAGCTGCTGGCGCTGCCCGGCCTCGACCGGCTGCTCGCCGCGATCGAAGCGAACCTGGGCGCGACCGGTTCTTCCGAGATGCGCCACACGCTCGAGCGGCTCGGCCGCGAACGCGATCGCGCCCTCGCCGAATCCACGCTGCACCACTTCTTCGAAGTCGACGATGAGCTGGCGGCGCTGGCCTCGCACCTGGAAGGGGTGGAGTGGAGCGCGCCGGCGGCCGCGAACGCCGTGGACGACGCCCCCGCGGCGCGCCGCGATGCGGTGATCGGGCTGGCGAGCACGCTCGGCAGCGGCCGCTACGCCGACGAGGCGTCGGAGGCCACGGCGGCGAAGAGCCGCCTGACCGCACCGGTGGCGGCGGTGCTGCGCGCCGCGCTCGACTGGCTGTTCGGCGACGCGGCGCAGCGGGCGCCGCTCAGGGTCTCGGCCGACGCCGGGGTCGTGGAGCTGGAGTGTCGCGGGATCGATGCGGAAGGCCTGCTGCCCGCGCACGAGGTGATCGCCGGGGTCGGCGGCGCGCTGTTCCCGGCGCCGGCCGGCGCGCGCGACGCCTGGGTGTTGCGTCTGCCCGCGGTGACCGAGCGCGACGTATTCCTGATGCTTCTGCAGGACGACCTGCGCCTCGCGCTGCCATGGACGAACGTGCTGCGGATTCAGCTCGAGACCGCCGCGGCCGCACCGCTGACCGCGCCACCGCTGGCGCCGCTCAAGCCGTTGACCGGCGCGCGGCAGGGCCGGCCGGTCGTGACCGTCGGACTCGGGCTGCGCCGCGGCGCACTCGCTGCCGACCGTCTCGTGTGGCGCCTGCCCGCCGAGCCGGCGGAGAGCGCGTCCGAAACGCCGGCCGGCGCGACGCATGCGGTGCGCGCCGACGATGGCGAGATCTTCTGGGTGATCGACGTCTCGAAGCTGATGCGCGATGTGCCGCTGCCGGCCGCTGCCGCCGTGGGCGCGGTGGCGACCGATGACATGGCTGCCGGCAGGGCGGCGACGCCCTCCGCCACGGACGTCTCCGGGAAGGCGGAGGCGCCGCCGCGGCTGGCCCTGCTCACGCCCGACAGCGTCGAGCCGCTCGCCGGCCCGGCCGCCCCGGGAAACACGCTCGACTCCGCTCCGGCTCCGGCAGCGCCCGCGCGCGACGCGCAGCCCGCCACCGGGACCCGCGCCGCAGCGGCCGCTCCGGAACGCCCGCAGGCGCCCGATGCCCCCGCCGGTGGAACCGACGCGCGCGGGAAGCCGTCGCGCGCGGCATTCCCCGGCGCGCACCGGCTGGGAGCGGGCGCCGCGCCCGCCGCGGCCGGCCCGGTTCACGCCGCCGCGGACGGGCCGGGGCACGGCATGCGCGCGCTGATCGCCGAGGATTCGTTCATGGCGCGCATCTTTCTCATGCGCCTGCTGCAGACGCACGGCTACAACGTGCATTCGGTCGGTACCGCGGCGGAGCTGCGCGCGGCGCTGTCCGGCGAGGCGTGGTCGCTGGTGTGTGTCGACGTCGACCTGCCGGACGCGCGCGGGCCCGCCCTGGTGCGGGAGGTCGCGGAGTCGCAGACCGACCGCCCCGAGCCGGCGGTGGTGGTGGTGCTGGTGCGGGACTGGCGCGATCGCGAACAGGCGGAAGCGGGCGGCATCCACCGCACGCTGCTCAAGCCGTTCTCGCAGGCCGGGGTGGCGGCCATGCTCGAACATGCCGGGCTGCCCGCGCGGGGTTCGCGATGAGCGTGCTCAGGCGGATCTCGCCGCCGCTCGAATCCCCCGTCGTGCTGGTCGTGGACGACGACCGGCGCGTGCTCGAGCTGCTCGACATCGCGTTCCAGGCTCATGGTTTCAAGGTGGTCACCGCCGCGGACGGCGACGAGGCGATCCGGCAGATCGCCGCGAGCCGTCCCGACCTGCTGGTGATGGACGTGCGCCTGCCGAAGAAGAGCGGGCTCGAGGTCTGCGAGATCGTGCGCCGCGATCCGATCGACGGGAATCTGCCGGTCATCATGGTCTCGGCCGCATCCGAGACCGAGGCTCGTCTGCGCGCCTTCGCGTGCGGCTGCGACGACTTCATGCCGAAGCCGTTCTCGCCGAAGGAGCTGATCGCGCGCATGCGGCGTCTGCTCGCGCGCACCGCGGACACCCGCGACCTCACGAAGCGAGCCGAGGAGACGCGCCTCGACCTGCAGCGCGCCAACAGCGACCGGCAGCGCGCACACGAGACGGCGGAGTCGGAGCGGCGACTGCGCGACGCGGTGCTCGGTCCGGGGCGCGAGATGCAGCGCTCCCTCGACGTGGACCAGGTCTGCCGCACGCTGCTGGTGGCGCTGCAGACTCGCACGGGTCTGGACACGGTGGCCGTGCTGCTCGCGGACGGGAACGACGACGTGCTCGTTCCGCGTGCGATCCGCGGCGACGGCTTCGACCGCCTGCACGCGATCCGCATCGCGCGCACGGGCGGAATGGCGGAAGTGGTGCGCGGGCTCCACCGGCTGGTGAAACGCACCGAGCTCGACGGCCTGCGCGAGCTGCGTGACGAGATCGGCCCGCTGATCGCCGCCGGGTTCGGGTGGCTGGCCCCGCTCGAAACGCCCGAGGGGCTCGTCGGCCTGCTGCTCGCGGAAGAGCCGCACGACGGCCGCGCGCTCGAGCGGATCGAGGTCGACGAAACGATCGCGCTCTGCGACGTCGCTGCGAGTGCGGTGCACAGTGCGCTGCGCGCGACGGCGGCGACGCGCGCGCTGGTCCGGGCCCTCACGCACGCGGCCACGGCACGGCACGACCCGCAGGAAGAACCGCTGCTCGATCCCCGCGACCGGACGTGGCGGGAGGAGGCGCGCGAGATCGTGACGCGCGCTGCCGCCGCCACGTGGCTGCCGCCCCGGCAGCGCGAGCTGCTCGCCTGGTCGCTCGAGGCCGGACTGCCCGGCGCCGACCTCGAGACGCTGGCGGCGATCGAGCGCCACGTCGCGGAGGATCCGACCGGGCGCCTCGCCGAAATGCTGGAGATCGAGCGCCTGGCGATACGCCCGGCCGCGGGCGGCGAGGCGCCGCTCGAAGTTCAGCGGGCGGCGCTGCTGCTGTTCGTGGCGCGGCGCTACGCCGCGCAGCGCAAGCGCGGCGTCGAGGCGGGTGACGCCCTCACGGCCGCGGGGCTCGAGGCGGCCGAAGCGCTCGATCCGGAGACGGCGCAGGCGCTGAACGGCGCGCTGCGCGAGTACGCGTAGCCGCAGGGCGGGACGCGCGCGCGGCCGGCACCCCGCGCTCGGGATGCCGGCCGCATTCCTGCCCGCGATCGCCGGCTACTTGCCCGTGGTCCCGCCGTTTTCGCCCTGGCGGATGCCGCCGAAGTCCACCTTCGGCACCTGGCGCGCCTCGTCGGGGATTTCGTAGTAGGGCGATTCGCCGAAATTGAAGGCAGCGGCGTAGAGATTCGTGGGGAAGCGCTTGATGAGCGTGTTGTAGGTCTGCACCTGCTGGTTGTAACGGCCGCGCTCGGTGGCGAGCCGGTTCTCGGTGCCGGCGATTTCGTCCATCAGCTGCACGAACGCCTCCGAGCTCTTGAGCTGCGGGTAGTTCTCCACCACGACCAGCAGGCGGCCGAGCGCGGAGTCCATGGCGCGACCGGCCTGGATCGCTTCGGCCGGCGTGCGGGCGCCCGACATCCGCGCGCGCGCGTCGGCGATCTGACCGAAGACGGCCTGTTCCTGAAGCGCGGTGCCCTTCACGGTCTCGACCAGATTGCCGATCAGATCGTTGCGGCGCTGCAGCTGGTTGTCCACCTGCGCCCAGCGCTGGTTCACACTTTCCTTCGTGGTCACCAGGTTGTTGTACTGGCCTACGACGCAGCCGCCCACGCCGACGAGCAGCACGGCGACGACGGCCAGGGTGATCAGCAGACCTCTGCGCATCGCGCGACTCCTTTCAACGGGGCGCCGCACGGGCGGCCCGACGGTGGCATGGCATGTCTCCGGCCGCCGACGTTAGCGGAACCGATGAATGGGTGCACGCGCGCCGGGCCGGACGCCCCGGGGCGGTTTCAGCGCCGCGCGGCGCTGCGGTCGCCGGCGCGCTGCGTCAGGCGGCCGAGGCCCTCGATCAGGAGCCGCAGCGTCGCGTCGTCGAGCGCGAGCATCTCCGGCGGCGGCTGGTGCATTTCACGGACGAGGTCGGTGCGCGCCTTGAGACCGGCGGGCGTCAGCACGACCAGCTTCACGCGGCGGTCCGTGGCGTGCGACTTGCGCACGGCGAAGCCCCTCTTTTCGAGGCGGTCGACGATCCACGTCGCGTTGGACGCGTCACATCCCCACGCCTCGGCCAGCGAGCGCATGGTGCGGCCCTCGCGCACGTCGAGGCTCGTGAGCGCGCGGGTGTCGTTCGGCGTCAGGCCGTGGCGCCGCAGAATCGCTTCGCGCTCGGGGCTCGTGCGGATGAAGAAGTCGAACAGGAGCCGCCAGGCCTGCGTCGCGAGCGGGTCGGGTCGGGAAGTCCTTGGCACGAACGAAGCTTAGAGAGACGACCGAAGAACGTCAAGACACCCTGGACATTCCAATCAATTAAATCATTGATTCACTTAAACCAATTTCCTAGATTCGCCCCATCGGCCGCCGGATGAATCGGCCGCCGGATGGAAAGGAGGCCACGGGTTGAAGTCCGTCATCGTCATCGCGCGCGCCGGATTCGGGATCGTCGGCGCTGCGCTCCTCGCGCTCGGCATCGCGCTGTGGACCGGCCACGCCCGGGGGCTCGTCGGGCTGCACATGGGGCTCGGTTTCCTGTTCGTCGTCCTGCTGTGGGTGCTCGCCATCCTCGGGGCGCGCGCCGGCGCGCCGCGCGGGCTGGTGATCACGGCGCTGCTCTGGGGCGTCCTGATTCCGCTGCTCGGCTATGCCCAGCTCGGGCTGCTGCCGGGGTCGCACCACTGGACCATCCGGGTCATGCATCTGCTGGTCGGTGTCGCGGGCATGGGGATGGGCGGTGCGCTGTCGGCCCGTCTGATCGGCGGCCGGCGGGCCGCCGCGGCGCCGCACGTGAGCGCGCCGGCGGACGGTGCCCAATGACGGCGCTGATGCTGGTGGAAGCCGCGATGTTCGCCGTCGCGGCCGTCGTCCACTCGGGCCGGGTGGTGGCCGGTTTCGCGCATCGCCGCGCGCGCATCGCCGAGACCGTGATCGGCCTCGTGCTGCTCGCAGGCGCGCTGCTGTCGTGGGTGCTTCCCGCACAGGCCGGAAGCGTGCAGCTCGCCGCGCAGGGCTTCGCGCTCGCCGGCACGACGATCGGCCTGTTCACGGTGATCGTGGGCGTGGGACCGAGAACGGTGCCCGACGTGCTCTATCACGTCGCGATGCTGGCCGTGCTCGCCGCCGGCCTCTACCGGATGCTGCCGGCGTAATCCTGGCGCGCGGTGCCGGCGCGCGGAGGTCGAGCCCCATCCGTGCCGGCTGTGCAACCCGCAGCCGGGCGCGTTTACCAGCCGCCGCCGCCGCCGCCGCCGCCGCTCGCCCCGCCGCCGAAGCCGCCGAACGAGCCGCCGCCGCCGCCGCGGCCGCCGAAGCCGCCGCCGTACCCGCCGAAGCCGCCGCCCCAGTAGCCGCCGCGGTAGCGCCGCCGCGGACCGCCGGGCCCACCGCGCATGCGGGAGAGCAGGCTCGCCACGATCAGGAAGATCACCAGCGGCACCCAGATCGGTACGCGACCGCTGCGGCCGCCGGTGTAATGGAGTTCGCGGCCGTCCCATTCCACCGTCACGCCCTTCTCGTCGGCGATGCGCGCCGCGTACTGCTGCACCCCGGCGACGATCCCGCCCGGGAAGTCGCCTGCGCGGAAACGCGGCTGCATGACGCGGCGGAAGATTCTCGACTGCATGCCGTCGGGGAGCGTGCCCTCGAGTCCGTAACCGGTTTCGAATCGCACCTCGCGCTCCTGCATCGCGACCAGCATCAGCAACCCGTTGTCCTCGCCCTTCTGCCCCAGGCCCCACTTCTCGAAGACCTTCACCTTGTATTCACTGGGGTCGAGGGGTGCCGTCGTCGGCACCGTGAGGATCGCGAACTCGGCGCCGGTCTTCCTCTGCAGTTGATCGAGAAACGCCTCGAGCTGGCCCTTCGTATGCGCGTCGAGCAGGTTCGCGTGGTCGTTGACGTAGCCGACCGGTTCGGGAATGGCCGGTTCGTCCTGCGCCCGCGCGGGCACTGCGCAGGCGAGGATCATCATGAGTCCGGCGAGCCACAGGATCGGCGCGCGCGTGGCGCGCGAGGCGATCATCGAACGGTGAGCTGGTCGATCGCGATCACCAGCCGGTCTACCTCGACGAGGAAGCGCCGGTACATGTCGCCGAGTTCGCCGCCGTTGTAGGCGCCTTCTCCGGAGTAGCGCACCAGGTGCGCGCCGAGCAGTCCGCGCGCGTCGAGTCCGTAGATGTCGGCGACGCGTTCGACGACCTGCCCATTGTGCGTGGGCGGCGTCTCTCCCTGCAGCCGGATCAGCGTGCGGAACAGGGTCGCGAAAGTGCTCGCCACCCCGGCCAGCTCGGCTTCGAGCACCGCGGGCTCGTGCTTCGACAGGATGTAGGCCTGGCGCAGCTGGATGTTCTTGCCGCGCAGCTGGTGCTCGCACTGGCGCCGCAGGTGGTCGCGCGGCACCTCGATCGCCTCGAACACGTTGTCCCCTTCCAGGCGCAGGTGGCGCTCCTGGATGTCGAGCCACTCGATCGGGAAGACGTCGAGCGACTTCTCGATCTGGGTCTGCGTCACGAACAACGGTTCGAACTGGAGCGCGCTCTTCTTTTTGTCTTTCTTCTTCGGGCGCGGGATCGCCGCGTTCAGCCGATCGAGCGTGTCGGCGTCGAGATGACGCGCGACGACCAGAACGTTCACGTGTGAGAGCTTGGGATCGAAGCCCTGGGTGAGCACGCTGCCGGTGAGATAGGCGCCGAGGAACTCCTTGCCCAGCGCGTCGCGCACCGGCTGGAGCCAGTGGCGCGTGGCCTCGATGACCTCGCTCGGAGGCTGGATGCGGAGTTCGCCGTGCATGACTCCACGCTGGCACTCCCGTGATCGGGGGTCAAGGCGACGGAGGGGGTACGGGGGGACCGTTGCTGGCGGCGATCCGCACGGCGTCGTCGCAGGTCGCGGCGCGGGCCGGCTCGGCGCCGCGAGCCCGGGCCGAGCAGGTGGACGACGAGCCCGTACACCCGCGGCGCACAGCTCGTGTAGAGCGGGGCGCAGGCGGCGTCGCTGCGCTCGCGCAGGAACCGTTCGACCAGGGTCCGTTCTTCGGGGTCGGGGGGGCAGGACCCTCATGTTGAGTATGAGTGAACGCCGGCGGCCGGAAGGTTGCAACGATGGCCGGGGAAATGCGTCGAAAGCAGGAACTCGCGGCCACCGCTCTGGTAGCCTTACCCACTCGAGGCCTGCCCAGCCCATGCGTCCCGTTCACGCCATCCGAACCCTGATGCTCCTCGTCGTCGCCGGGAGCGCCTTCGCGCCGTTCTCGGCCACGTGCCCGGCGCCGGTGCCGGCGCGCGAGATGGCCTGCTGCCGGAGCGGGTCCGGCCATGCCTGCTGCGCGATGTCCCGGAGCGCCGCGCACGTGTGCACCTGCAGCCACTCGCTGCGCGAGTGCGACCGCGCGGGCCGGCTGCCCGTGGCGACGGCGACCGTGACCCTGGTGCGGATCGCGCCGCTCGCATACGCCCCGCGGCTTTCCACGCCCGCCGCGCCGCGAGGCATGATCCCCGACACCGCCTGGCCCGGCGCCACGCACGCCGCCGATCTCGAAGACCCGCCGCCGCGCGCCTGAGCGCGCACGGCCTCGTCAATGCGCCGGGAGCGACCGCTCCCGGCTGCGGCCTTCACGTCTTCGCGGCCCGAAGGGCCGGAGGTATCCCACATGCATTGCAGACCCATGGTCGCCGCCGCGCTCGCCGCGGCGCTCGCGACATTCGCGTTCGCCGGAGAGGGGCTGGCCTGCAGCCAGTGCCTGTGCGGCAGCCCCACGCCGCCGGGCTACCTGCTCGACGACGCGACGAGCAAGTTCTCGTACGGCATCCAGGATCGCTACCTGTCCAAGGCCAACGCGCTGTCGGAAGATCCCGGCAGCGAGGATCAGACCGAGCATCGCCTCTCTGGGTTCGTCTCCTACCGGCCGATGACTCGGGTCGCGCTGCGCGCGCGGCTGCCGTGGGTGTGGAAGAAGAACACCGAGAACGTTACGGGCGAAGAAGCGTTCGTCACGCGCAGCAACGGGCTCGGCGACGGCGACGTGCTCGCGCGCTGGGACGCCCTGCGTTTCGGCAACCTGTTCACGCGCCGCGGTCTGGTCGGGCTGGTCGCGAATGTCACGGTGCCGACCGGCATGACGAACAAGAAGGATGGCGCCGGCGACCGGCTCGAAGCGCACCTGCAGCCCGGCACCGGCGCCTGGTCGGGCACGTTCGGTATCGCGAGCGACCTGTCGCTGCTGGAATCGTCGCTGAGCGCGAGCGTCATGGGCCGTGTGAACGGCGAGAGTTCGCACGGCTATCATTACGGCAACGTGGTGCTGTTCAACGCCGGCTACGCGCGCACGCTGTCGCCCTCGTGGCAGGCGGCGCTCGAACTCAACGGGCGCGTCGCCGAAAAGGACCGGACCGAAGCGGGTGAAGACGATCCCAACACCGGCGGCGGCCTGCTGTACGTCGCGCCGAGCCTCACCTGGGGCGCGTTCGGGCCGATCGCCCTCAACCTGCTGGTGCAGATCCCGGCCGTCTCGAACCTGTACGGCGACCAGACCGAGCGCACGACCGGCCGGCTGGCGCTGCTCTGGCGGCAGTAACGGCGCAGGCGCGGCGGCGCGGGTGAGACCCGGCCGTCGCGCCGCGGCACTCCATGCAGGCCTGCCCGGCACACCGCGGCAGCCGTGACGCGAACGCGGCGCGCCGCCTTGACCCTCCTTCGCGCCGACCGTACCGTGGGTGATTCACCCGCTGGATCAGCGGTCGGACCGGAGGTCGGTCGTGCACGAAGTCGTGATCATCGGCGGCGGGCCGTCGGGGCTGACCGCCGGCATGTACTGCCGCATGCGCAAGATGGACGTCGTCGTCGTGGACGCCGGACGCATGGGCGGGCAGCTGATCTCGCTCTACGGCGACAAGCCGGTGCACGACTGGCCCGGCTACCATCACGTGATCGCCGGCCAGCTGGCGCACCACCTGATCGAGCACGCGACCAAGCTCGGCGTCGAGATGGTGGACCACCAGAAGGTCATGGACCTGGTGAAGCAGGACGACGGCGGCTTCGAGGTCGTCGCGCAGCACGTGCTGACGAAGGAAGAGCACCGCTACCCGACGAAGGCGGTGATCATCGCCATCGGGGGCGGCGCGTTCGAGCCGCGGCGGCTGCGCGTGTCGGGCGAAGAAGGGCTCACCGAGGACGTGCTCACCTACCGGATGCCCGACAGGACGAAGGTCCGCGGCAAGAAGGTGATCGTGGTCGGCGGCGGCGATTCCGGGCTCGAGAGCGCGCAGGCCGCGCACGAAGCGGGCGCGGACGTGACGATGCTGCAGGTGCTCGACCGGTTCACCGGCATGGAAGGCAACATCGACCTCGTGGACGAGATGAAGATTCCGCGTCATTTCAACACGCGGGTGCGCTCGATCGAAACGCGGGACGGCCGCATCGAAACCGTGGTGGCCGCGCAGAAGGGCAATCCCGAGCCGCTGCGCCTGCCGTGCGACTATCTGGTCGTGAACATCGGCGCGGCGGTGAACCTCGACGCCGTGAAGCGCTGGGGCATCGAGGTCGAAGGCAACCTGATCAAGGTTGACGATCACATGCAGACGTCGGTGAAGGGCGTTTTCGCCGCCGGCGACATCGTCACCTATGAAGGGAAGTACAAACTGCTGATCACCGCCTCCGGCGACGGCGCGGTGGCGGCGAACAGCGTCTACATGTACGTGCGCAAGCCCGGTCGGATGACGATGGGCGATCTGTACACCTGAGCGGCAGCGGCGCCGCGGGTCGCGCATCCGCCGCCGGCGCTCCACATAAGGAACATCCGTGAATCCGATCATCAACGATTTCAGCGTCGAGGTGGCCACGGTCAACGGCTCGGGCAGCCAGACCGCGAACTCCGTGCTGCTGCGCGCCATTTTCCAGATGGGCATTCCGGTGAGCGGCAAGAACCTGTTCCCGTCGAACATCGCCGGGCTGCCCACGTGGTTCACCATCCGCGCCAGCGCGAAGGGCTACATCGCGCGCCGCAAGTACACCGACATCATGGTGGTGATGAATCCGGAGACCGCGGCCGAGGACGTCGCCAAGATCGGCCCCGGCGGCATGATCGTGATCAACGACGCGATCACGGTGCCCGAGATCCCCGCCGACCGCCACGTCTACAGGGTGCCGATGAAGCAGATGATCGAAGGCATCACCACCAACGTGAAGCTGCGCCGCCTGGTGGTGAACATGCTCTACGTCGGGGTGCTCGCCGAGCTGCTGCGGATCGAGGAAGGCGAGATCGAGCGCGCGCTGCAGGCGCAGCTCGGCCACAAGCCCAAGGCGCTCGAGCTCAACCTGCAGGCCGTGCAGGCCGGCTGGGAGTGGGCGAAGGCGAACCTGAAGAAGACCGATCCGTTCCGCCTCGAGCGCATGAACGAGAATGAGGGCAAGATCCTGATCGACGGCAACACCGCCGCGGCGCTGGGCGCGATGTTCGGCGGCGTGACGGTCGTCACCTGGTACCCGATCACGCCGTCATCGAGCCTGATCGAGGCGCTGATCGGCTACCTCGACAAGTACCGCGTCGGCCCGGACGGCAAGGCCACGTACGCGGTGATCCAGGCCGAGGACGAACTCGCGGCGATCGGCATGGTCCTGGGCGCCAACTGGGCCGGCGCCCGCTCGATGACCGCGAGTTCGGGGCCGGGGCTGAGCCTGATGGGCGAATTCACCGGCTTCGGCTACTACGCCGAGATCCCCGCCGTCGTGTGGGACATCCAGCGCGTGGGCCCGAGCACCGGGCTGCCGACGCGCACCGCGCAGGGCGACGTGTCGATGGTCTACACCCTGTCGCACGGCGACACGCGCCACCCGATCCTGTTCCCGTCGAGCGTCAGGGACTGCTTCGACTACGGCATCCTGGCGTTCGACCTCGCCGAGCGGCTGCAGACGCCGGTGTTCGTGCTGTCGGATCTCGACATCGGCATGAACAACTGGATGAGCGAGCCGTTCGACTACCCGACGAAGCCGTGGGACCGCGGCAAGGTGCTCGACGCGGAAGCGCTCGAGAAGGTCGAGAACTGGGGCCGCTACAAGGACGTCGACGGCGACGGCATTCCGTACCGCACGCTGCCCGGCATCGAGCACCCGAAGGGCGCGTACTTCACCCGCGGCTCGGGCCACGACGAGATGGCGCGCTACACCGAGAACCCCGAGGCGTTCATGCAGGTCATCGACCGGCTGAAGATCAAGTGGGAGACCGCGCGCACGCTGGTGCCCGCTCCGGTCGTGGACGACGACCGGACGGCAGAGGTCGGCATCATCGCCTACGGCTCGACGCACTGGGCGATCGTGGAGTCGCGCGACCAGATGCGCGAGCAGCGCCTGCCGACCGGGTACATGCTGTTGAAGGCGCTGCCGTTCACGAAGGACGTGCGGGCATTCATCGAGCGCTACGACCGGGTGTACGTCGTCGAGCAGAACCGCGACGGGCAGATGGCCGGGATCCTCCGAATGGAGCTGCCGGGACTCGGCGAGCGCATCCGCTCCGTGTGCAACTACGACGGGCTGCCGATCAACGCCCGCGCCGTGAGCGACGCGATCCTCGAAATGGAAGGGCTGCCGCCGACTCCCGGCATGGCGCCCCCCGCCGAACGCGGGAACGAAAAGAAGGCCGTGGAAGGAGCGACCCGATGAGCGCCGTCAAATCCAACCCACCCGTCAACCGCCTCGGCCTCGTGCGCGGCGACTACGAGGGCTCGGCGACCACGCTGTGTCCCGGCTGCGGCCACAACGCGATCACCGCCGGCATCATCCAGGCCGCGTGGGAGGACGGACTCGAAGCGCACAAGGTCGCCAAGCTGTCGGGTATCGGCTGCTCGAGCAAGACGCCGGCGTACTTCCTGAGCCACGCGCACGGCTTCAATGCCGTGCACGGCCGCATGCCGAGCATCGCCGCCGGCGTGCACGCCGCGAACCGCGAACTGACGCTGATCGGCGTCAGCGGCGACGGCGACACCGCGAGCATCGGCATCGGGCAGTTCATCCACATGATCCGCCGCAACGTGCCCGTCGTGTACATCGTCGAGAACAACGGCGTGTACGCGCTCACCAAGGGCCAGTTCTCGGCGACCGCCGACATCGGCAGCACCATGAAGAACGGCACGCCCAACGAGCTGATGCCGATCGACCTGTGCGCGATGGCGATCGAGCTCGGCTGCGGCTTCGTGGCGCGCTCGTTCAGCGGTGACCAGAAGCAGCTCAGGCCGCTGCTGAAAGCGGCGTTCTCGCACACCGGCACCGCGGTGATCGACGTGATCAGCCCGTGCGTGACGTTCGCCGACCACGAGGGTTCGACCAAGAGCTACGCCGCCGTCAAGCAACACGATTCCCCGGTGCACGACATCGACTACGTGCCCTACTTCGAGGACATTCACGTCGACTACGAGCCCGGCACGACG
Source organism: Candidatus Eiseniibacteriota bacterium (assembly GCA_963744995.1). Taxonomy (GTDB): domain Bacteria; phylum Eisenbacteria; class RBG-16-71-46; order RBG-16-71-46; family RBG-16-71-46; genus CAVUWA01. The sequence continues at coordinate 686,874 of CAVUWA010000010.1, read as the reverse complement.
CGCGAGGTGAAGATGCCGGACGGCTCGTTCATCTATTTGAAGAAGCTCGAAGAGGACTACGACCCCACCGATTCCGACCGCGCGCTCGCCACGATCCGCCAGGGCCGGCGCGAGCAGAAGTTCGTGACGGGGTTGCTGTACGTGAATCCCGGGCAGCGGACCTTTTCTGAAGAGTGGAAGCTCGGGGCCGGGTCGCTGGCGGCGTTGCCGCTGGAGACGGTGCGGCCGTCGCGCGAGGCGCTCGAGGAGATCATGGAGGGGTTGAGGGTGGGGAGTGGGGGGTAGGGGCGGGCGCGGGTCCCCCGCTGCAGGTGTATCGCACGGGTTCGCTTTCAGCCTGACGCCGTGGCTGCGTGCAGCTGATCCTTTCAAGAGCTGGTCGGCCCTTGGTTTGTCGCGTGACGACAGACCGGGCGGTCGCGATTAGGCGGACCCGCGTAAGCGATACGGCAGACCTGCCCAACTGGAGTTGGGCGGACACGAACGTGATGCGCTATTGCACGATGGAATTGCAGAAAGGGCCCGATGGCTGGGCACCGAACTTCCCGGACGGAGTCGGGTTCCTGCTCCTCGGAGATCCAGGTGGTGAGTCTACGTGGGGTCTGTACGCATACACCGTCAATGACGCACACCGCGAGTGGCACCCTGATGACCCGATTGGGCCCGAACTTGCTGCGCTCATCGAGTCTGCGCGGCGGTATGCGCCCGCGCTTGCGCTCGCACGCGACAAGATTACGGACCTCTTCAGTGCCCGCATGGCAGACCGCGCCGAGTTCCTCGCGGCATTCCAGGCAGCGCTGACAGCCTATCTCCGGGCACTTCCGGATAGTGGGTATCTCATGGCGCCGGCAGTCCGCGAGGAGGTCGGTTACCTCGTCCCGGGAGAGTGGTATTGGATCCTGGGCTTCACGTCGTCGCGTCAAGATTCGGTCCGCTGGGTGTCCGATGACTTCTTCGTGTACACGAATCCCAACAATCACTTCGACCTCACCGAGGGTCGCTTGGAGCGGCTGCATGTGGAGAACAACCGGCCCTGACGAGGCAGAGCGCCGGGAGAGGCGCTGCCAAACAATGCAACTGCACCTGACGATCGCCCGCCCTCCCTTCGGTCGGTCGCTTGCAGGTGAGTTGCGAACCGTTGGACAGCCATGTGCGCAGCAAACGCGAAGCCGCCAGGAAGCAAGGGGTCGAGTCCGTCACCAACCTTTACGGTTCTTCCGAGTTCGGCGTATTCGCCATCTCCTGCACGAGAAGGCCAACGGACTACCATGTGGCCCAGGGCCACGTTCTCGTTGAAGTGGTCGATCAGTCGGGAGCCCTGGTGGGAAACGGACAGTCTGGACGCATTGTCGTGACACATTTATGCGGAGCGGACGAGGACGGAAGCACCGTGGTTCACGGCGGCACACAGGTCTTGCGGCTCGCCAACGGCGATGAGGCAACACTCGTCACCGAGGCTTGCGAGTGCGGGCTCACGTCACAGCGCTTGCGCGACATCCACCGCCTCGTGACGGCAAACTGAAGTGCACCGCTGCGGGACGTTGTGGAAGAAAGTCGCCCAGCAGGATGGTGCGGCGGACGGCCTTCGGCCGCCGTCGATCGGCAGGACGTCAGTCGGAGAAGAAGGGTGCTGAGGAAAAGAGAAGCGCGCATCCTGGTCGAAGCCGAACTTCGGAAGGCGTCCCCCTTTGTGGAGCAGGGCGACTCAGGCGAGCTGGTGATCCTCGACGAGCACACGGTGGAGAGAGACTGGGGCTGGGTGTTCTTCTACCAGTCGGCGCAATACGTCAGGACGTAGGAGTTCCGATACGCGCTTGCCCTGCGAGGAGCGCGTCACTGCGCGTGGGCTTGCAGTCCCCCGGGTGCATGGCAACACCAGACGCCCGCGCGCAGCGGCTGACCGCGAAAGACATCAGTGTCGCCGCCCGTCGCTCCAAGGCTTGCCCATCAATCCGGTCCATGCACGGATCGAGCAGAACGCCTCTTCTCGATCGCAGCAATCAGCAGGCCCCAAGTGGCCCCAAACGGAACGGCGAACGCGACGCCCGCGAGGCTGAGCATAGAGAACATTGCAAGACCCCAACTGCCTCGCCAATCGTGCGGAGTTTGGCCGCCAGCATCACCAAGACTCGACAACAGTAATGAGAACGCCAAGGGTAGTGCGACGGTCAGCGGGCCAATGAGCGCCCCGGCAAACGCACCGGTGAAATACGTGGGCCTGCCACCACGGTGAACGGATCCCCAGACGAGAGGAGTGACAAGGAGTGCAGACGCTACGAAAACCGCTGTCGAGGCACTGCCCCCACCCAGAACCAAGATTCCGACGCAGGCCACACCAACAAATAAGGCGGTTGCGACCCAGGTGGCCGTAATCCACCCTCGTATGCGCACCAAGGCGCTACCCTGTGTCATGAGCGTCAACATTCTCCGCCAGGTCCAGTTGAGAGGCAATGGCCTGGTTCCTATCCGACGCGCGGAGACTCCACCGCCCGCACCATGTTCACCCCCGAAGCCCGCACTCAGCTCCGCGACACCCTGATCGCCGCCGCGCGCGACGACTCACGCGTGACGGGCGCCGCTCTCACGGGCTCGGCGGCGCTCGGGCGCGAAGACGAGTGGTCCGACATCGACCTCGCGCTCGCGGTTGCGGCCGACGCGGACTACAGCCAGGTCGTCGCCGACTGGACCGAGCGGATGTATCGGGATCACGGCGTCGTCCACCACACGGACGTGCGCTTCGGCGCCACGCTCTTCCGCGTCTTCCTGCTCGCGAGCACGCTGCAGGTGGACATCGCCTTCTGGCCGGCGACGGAGTTCGGCGCCATCGGGCCGACGTTCAAGCTCCTGTTCGGAACGGCGCACGAGCGCCCGGCGCCGCCGGCGCCTACCGCCATCGGGCTGATCGGCATGGCCTGGCTCTACGCGCTGCACGCGCGATCCGCCATCGCCCGTGGCCGGGTGTGGCAGGCGGAGTACATGATCAGCGGCATCCGCGATCAGGTGCTGGCACTCGCGTGCCTGCGCCACGGGCTGCCGGCGGTTCAGGCGCGCGGCATCGACCGGTTGCCGCCCGAGGCCGCCAACGCGCTCGCCGATGCACTGGTGCGGTCACTGAACCCGAACGAGCTCCGGCGGGCCTTTGCCGCCGTCACCGATGCGTTGGTCGCAGAGATCGAGCGGATCGATCACGGTCTCGCGAGACGGCTGGCAGCTCCTCTGCGGGAGCTCGTCGAGTAGTCAGGGGCGGAGGGTGGCGCGGCTCTTCACCTTCAACCCCAACCTCACGTTTCTCCGTACTCGATCTCGAAGACGTAGCGACAGCCAGCGAAGCCCTTGATCAACGGTCTCTTTCGCTCCAGCAGAACCTTGAATCGCAGGCCCTGCTCCTCGAAGTCCCGATTCCCGCCCACCGCCGCATGGAGTGCGCGTTGCAAGATGCTCTTTTCGAGATACGGCCGCTCGTCCACCACTCCATTGGCGAACCAGTACCGGGGGCGATAGCGGCGGAGGAATCCAATGATGTCGGCGGACTTCAGGTACGGCGCGACGCGGCCGTCCGTAATTCCGTCGAGGCTGAGTACGTCGATGTCTGGCCGAAGGAAATAGCGGTCCTGCACCTCGTAGATCAGGGCTCTTGACCCCACGGCAGCGATACGACCGAAACGTGCGACGAGATCGTGCTCCGTGATGACATCGAATGAGAGGCCGCGCCTGCTCTGATGGATGGCAGTGAGTGCGTTGGTTCCCAATGGGAATAGCAGCAGCACGGATGCCGCAATCAGGAGCACTAGGTATCTGCGGTCTCGAATGGCCGCCGTGGCAAGGTTGTCCAGAGGAACGATTGCAGCCATGGCACCCAGGGGCAAGATCGGCAGGACGTAGCGATCGATACCTGTTCCAATAGGACCGAGTCCAATGGGTGAGGCCAGGGAGAAGAGGCCAACGTAGGCGAAACCGCCCAGCATGGCCAGCCAGCCGAGCGCGCGGCGATTTCCACGAAGTAGCCCATGAATGCCCCACGCTGCTGCGAGCGTGTAGATGATGACGGGGGAACCTAGGAAGAACCGAAGCGACAGTGCCGAGTAGGGGACGCCGAACACCCGCGGAGCAAATTCGCGAAGCGCGAATGCCCTGCAATAGCTCGAGACGGAAAACGACCCCAGCAGCACCCACGAGGTACCGAAATAGATGACGCTTGGGAGTGCGGAGACGCAGAACGTAACGGCGGCGGCACGCAGGGCCCCATAGTGCCGGCGGGACGTCAGAGAACCGGCAATCACTGTGGCCGAGGCAACAACGAGGATGACGGCGTCCGGTCGAGCAAGGGGGATCATTGCAGAAATGAAGCCCAGTCGGACCCAGACCCCGACTCGTATCTCCGACGAATCATCAATCACTCGCCAGGTTAATAGAGTGAGAAGGCACACTAGTCCCACGATCAAGGCGGACTCGTACATCAGAGCGGACGGAATCATGAGGTGGACCGCAATGAACAGCGTCGCGATTGAAGCACCGAGGGCCAGACCGCTGATCCGGCGCAGCACGTGGTAAACGAGCAGAATCGACGCGATCGTGAATGCCAAACTGATGAGTTTGGCTGTCAGCACGGGACTTGGAGTTAGCCATCCAGCAGCAAGCAAGATGGCCCAGAGCGGAGATGTGCTACCGGAAGAGAACTGCCCCGGGTTGAATGTGAAGATCCGGCCTGCGGCGATGTTCTTCGAATAGACCAGATAGATCGTCGGATCCCCGTGGAAGGTGCTCAGCATCATCAGCCCACAAAAGAGGGCGACTGCGAGGATCACCCCGACAACAACTCTGGCAATCCAGGGGTTTCGACCGTCGGGTAAGCCCGTGACTACCTTGCTCAGACTCACGCGATCACCTCGGGCAGATGGCGTGCGGGATCTCTTTGGACGCCCACTCGAGCAAGAGTGACGAGCTGCGCACGATGCGGCCGGCGAGCTCTTGAGACCGAGCGGCAGAGTTCCTATGCGAACAGCAATTGTTGGTATGATCTCACGGAATCCGCTCCATAGTCACCCTACCTCCCCTTCAGCAACCCCTCCCACCCCATCACGACTTCCAGCGAGATCAGGTTCGACACGTCGAGCACGACGCTGACGAGGATCCGCTGGCCGTCGGGGCTCACGCCCTGGATGAATTCGTCGCGCCTGAGCTGGAACAGCTTTCGCGCGGCGCCCTGGCGGAAGCCGCCCTCGGTGGACACGGGCACGGAAACGACCTTGCCACCCGCTTCGACGACGATCAGCTCGCTGCCCCGGGGGCTCCAGAACACCTGCTGTGGATCGTCGACACCGATCTGGTAGCGCGCCCCGGGATTGGGGAACGACTGCACGGTGAGCGCATTCCTGTTGTCGGAGCCGGTGGCGATGGTGGCTGCCCAGGCGCCGTCGGGTGAGATGTCGCCGCCGACGGCGCCGGCGGTGGTCTTGTCGTACATCTGCCATGGACCGCTGCCGTCCAGCGGCACCTTCCAGAAGCTGTAGAGGCCGTGGACATCGGAAATGTTGGCCAGCATCCAGCGCCCATCCGGCGACCACGACACCGGAAACGCGAAGATGCCCGGGCCGTGAATCAGCAGCGAGTCGGCCCCGGTGCCGTCGGCGTTCTTCACGTACGTGTCCCATCGGCCGGAGCCGAACAGGCGTCCGAAGGCGATCCGCCTGCCATCGCGGGACCACGCGGGGTTGCTGATGAGCTTCTCCTCGAACGTCAGCCGCGCCGGCACTCCGCCGTCGAGATCCAGCGCATACAGGTCGGGCGGCTCGGCGCTGCCGAACGCGATCCGGTGCCCGTCGGGAGCGAGTGACAGCTCCGTGCCGTCCGACAGATCGTCGGCTGCCACCGACAGCACCCTGCCGCTGCGGTCGCGCCATTCGAGCCGCGTCCGCACGCCGGCCCAGTGCTGGACGACCAGCGTGCCCTGCGGACTGGCGGCGACGTTCGCGTAGCCGAAGTTGTTGGCGCTCACCCTGTCCAGCACCAGCAGCGCATCGCCGCTGGTCACGAGCTTCGCGGCGTCGAAGCGCCGCGCGAGCAGCCTGCGCCGCGGGGCATTCACGCCGGCGTCGAGGTACAGCAGATAGCCCGGTGGCGCGTAGACGCCGCCCGAACCGCCCTGCAGCACCTTCTTCGGTTTGCCGCCGTCCACCGACATCGCGTACGTGACCTGCTGGTCGCCGCCGCCGATCGCGACGTACAGGAAGTGTTTGCCGTCGGGGAGGAACTGTGGGTAGCGGTGGCCGCGCTCGCCGTTCGCGGTGTCCACCGTGGTCACGGCCACCGGTGCGCCGCCGCCGGCCGACACGCGCCAGACGCCCCCCTGGTTGTTCGGAACGAACAGGATCGTGCCGTTCGGCGCCCAGCTTCCGCCGCGCGCGTCGGTCGCGTCGCACAGCTCGAGCGGCGCGCTGCCGTCGAGCGCGACCTTGCGCAGCTTGCCCTGCGAAAAGAACCCGATCCACTTGCCGTCCGGCGACCAGAACGGCAGGTGCGCGCCGTCGGTGCCGGCGAGGCGGCGCGAATCGAGCTGGCCGAGCGGCCGCAGGAAGAGCCGCGTGCCGGTCGAATCGAACGTCACGAAGGCGATCGTCTGCCCGTCGGGCGAGATCGCGGCCTCGGCGGGCGGGCTCATGATCTGCCCGACCGGCGCGCGCACCGGGAAGCGCACGAGCAAAGGCTCGCCCTGCTTCGCACGCCACGGCTGGAACACCAGCAGCAGCGCGATCGCGGCGACTGCCGCGCCGATCAGCGCGCCGCCGACCGCACCGAGCTTCCTCCTGCGCTTCGCGTGCAGGGGCGCGGCGACGCCGCTCTGGCTCGAACTCTGCGTGATCCAGTCGAGCTCATGCTTCATGTCGGCGGCCGACTGCCAGCGGTCGTCGGGGTCTTTCGCGAGGCAGCGGCGCACCACGCGGTCGAGCGCGGGCGGCGCGAGAGGTGCGACCTCGGCGAGCGGGCGCGGCTCGTCCTTCATGATCGAGCCGATCAGGCTGGCCTGGCTCTGGCCGTCGAACGCACGGCGGCCGGTGGCCATCTCGTACAGCATGCAGCCGAACGCCCAGATGTCGGCCCGCGCGTCGGCCTCACGGCCTTCGAGCTGCTCGGGCGCCATGTACTGGAACGTGCCGACGATCGTGCCCTCGGCGGTCAGGGGCTGGGCGACGGTCGGCGACTGGCTGAGCGCCGCGACCGTGACGCCCGAACCGCTCGCGGGGCCGGCCATGCCGGTGGCGCGCGCGAGGCCGAAGTCGAGGAGCTTTGCGCCCGCACGGGTGAGCATGACGTTGCCGGGCTTCAAGTCCCGGTGCACGACCCCGGCGCGATGCGCGCGATCGAGCGCGTCGGCGATCTGCGCGCCGGTCCTCATGACTTCGAGGAGCGGCAACGGACCCTTTTCGAGCCGTGTCGCGAGCGTTTCGCCCTCGACCAGTTCCATCACCAGGAAATCGACGTCGCCTTCACGGCCGATGTCGTAGAGCGCGCAGATGTTCGGGTGGTTCAGGCTCGAGATGGTCTTCGCCTCGCGCTCGAAACGAGCGCGCACCTCGGGACGCTGGCTCAGGTGCGCGGGCAGCACCTTGATCGCGACGTCGCGGCCGAGCCGCGTGTCGCGCGCGCGATAGACTTCGCCCATGCCGCCCGCGCCGAGCGGCGCGAGCACTTCATAGGGGCCGAGCGAACTGCCAGGGGAGAGCGGCACCGCGAGAATCTACAACAGACCGACGGGGGCGCAACGCGCAATGCGCGCTGGACGTTGTCCGGGATAGGCTGGATCCCATGACGCCACATGGAATCCGGCGGACAGCGTGGTCTGGTTCTTCACCGGAGGTTTCAAAGGCGTCGGCGCCTGAAGCTATGCCGCAGGACTTGCTGCCCTCCCCGCCACGCCCTCGTTCCACGCGCGCTCCGCCAGCATCGTCGACTCGCGCGACATCATCTTGCTCAGGCGCTTGTGGAGCACCCTGGCCTCGTCCATCGTCCAGTCGTAGGCGGCGACGCCGTCGGTGACGCCCAGCATCTCGCGGGCCCACGGCTCGCGCTCGCGCTGGTAGTCGGTGAGCCCCGACTCGCCGCGCGCGACGTACGCCTCGACCAGCAGGCTCGAGTCGCGCAGCGCGTCGGTCATGCCGTGCGCGGTGATCGGGTCGCGGAAGAAGCCCGCGTCGCCGACCAGCGCCCAGCCGGGGCCGTGCGCCTGGCGGATGTAGCCGGGCGTGCCGGGGAATCCAAGCAGCGGCTCGACCGGCGCCCGGTTCAGGGTGCGCGCGGCGAGCCCGGGTGCGCCCTTCGCCAGCGTTCGCCGGAACCATCCGTTCAGGTCCGAGCGACCTTCGCTGCGGAACGAGTCGCCGGGCGCGGAGGCGAAGATCAGCGTGTCGCCGCCGGTGGTCGGGATCGCGCCGGCGCCGACGCCGGGCGCGTAGTGCCAGTGGTATCCGTCGAGCCCGAGGCCGGACCAGTAGCCGTAGGCGACGCCGCCGACGACGGTGCCCTGCACCAGCACGGGCGCCTGGACCAGTTTCGCCATGGGTGACTTCACCCCGTCTGCGCCGATCACCAGGTCCGCGCACACGCGCGACATCTCGCCGTGCGCATTCTCGATCAGCACGCCGGTCACTCGACCGCCGCCGTCGCGCATCACGTCCACGAGCTTCGTTCCGAAGCGGACGTCGGCGCCCGAGTGCGCGGCCGCGTCGGCCAGGATCGCATCGAGCACCGTGCGGCGCGGCGCGTACAGCGCGTCCACGCCGTCCTTCGGCTTGATGTCGACGGGGATCACCTCGTCTTCGTAGTGGAACGTGGTCTTCCGGATGGCCGGCGTGCCGCTCGCTTCGATCGCGGGCAGCAGCCCCCAGCGCGAGAGCAGCACGACGCCGCCGCGCATGAACGCGTGCGTGGACACGGTGTCTGCGCCGTAGCGCGCACGGTCCACCGCCAGCACCTTGAGTCCGGCGCGGGCGAGCTGCATCGCGGTGGCGGCCCCGGCGACCCGTGCGCCCACTACGACCACGTCGTACTTCGACTCGAATGTCGCAGGCATGTCGGTCTCCTCAGCGCGCCCGAATCGGGACGCGCGCGTGGTGGCGTTCGATGTGCCGGGCGATCGTGCGGGCGTCCACACCCACGCCGTCGATGAAGCTCGAATTACGCCGGGTCTGGAAGAACTGGCCCAGCACGTAGAGGCCCGGCGCCGGCGTCACGCCGCCCTTCTGGCGGATCTCGCCGCGCTCGTCCAGCACCGGCACCTGCAGCCACGGGTAGCTGCGCTTGAATCCGGTCGCCCAGATCACGGTGTGGATTCCCTCGGCTGCGAGGTCGAGCGCCTCCGGCGCCGCGACCGCCCGCACCGGCCGCATCGGCTCCGCCTCGGGCACGACGCCGTCGAGGCCGCGACCGCGCACGTGGGCGTCGATCCTCGCGAGCTGCTGCGCCAGCCGCCGCTCGGCGATCCCGACGTGCGCGCCGAGGTCGTTTGCGAATCCGACGCGCGCCCCGTCGATCGCGGCGACGTGGCCGGTCAGGCGCACGCCCGAATCCTGCAGTGTCGCGAGGTCCACCGAGCGGTGGTCATCGCTGCCGATCAACTGGAGACTGGGTGCGCCCCGCGACGATTCGGGGTTCGGCACCTGGTCCACGGTCTGGTTGAACACGCCCATCGCGTCGAGCCACACCATGATGTCCGCGCCGCGATAGCGCCGCGGCAGCCGGGTGTGGCGGCTCACCGCCAGCGTCACCGGCCGGCCCGTCGCGTGGATCTCGGCGGCGAGCTGCACGCCGGTCGCCGACGCACCCACGATCAGCACGCCGCCCTCCTTGAGCAGCTCCGCCTTGCGGTAGCGAGATGGGGCGATCTGGACGATGCGATCGTCCAGCGCCCGCGCCGCCGCCGGGATCTTCGGCAGGTCGCAATAGCCGGTCGCCAGCACGACGTTCGGCGCCCACCAGTCACCACGCGTGGTGGCGACGCGGTAGCCGGTGCCGTCGCGGGCGACGCCCGTCACGCTCACACCGGTCTCGACCGGCGCGGCGAACGAACGCGCGTAGTCGTCGAGATAATCGATCAGCTCGTTACGGCCCATGAAGCCGTTGGGATCCGGCCCGCGGTAGGACCACCCGGGGAGCCGGCTCATCCAGCGCGGGGTCAGCATGCGCAGCGACTCCCAGCGCTCAGAGCGCCAGCGCTCGGCGATCCGGCCGCGCTCGAGCACGACGTGCCCGATGCCGCGGTCCATGAGCGCGCGACTCATGGCGAGTCCCGCCTGGCCGCCGCCGATCACGATCGCTTCCGCGCTCCGCATGATTCGCTCACTCCTTGTCTTCGTGCCGCCCGGACTCGCGCCGGACTTCGAGTTCGATTTCGGGTTTCGCATTCGGGCGGGCCGCCGGCCGCGGCGCGAGGCCGTCGGGCCGGCGGCTGCCCGGTTGGAGGTTCACTTCGTTTCCACCTCGATCGCGACGTTCGTGCCGTTGGTGAGCACGTCGTACACGGCCGAACGGTTCTTCGACTGCTCGACGATCTCGCGCAGCTTTTCGGCCGGCGCGTCGCCGCGGATCTTGAAGCGCACCGTCATGCCCGAGTAGCCGTTCCGGACCTCGTCCGACAGGCCGAGCACGCCCTGCAGATCCAGGTCGGCCTCGACGGTGGATTCCACCTCGTAGAGCGTCACGCCGCGTGCCGCGGCGATGTTGCCGATGCCGCTGGTGATGCATGACGCGATGCCGACCAGGAGGTACTCGACCGGCAGCGGGCCGTTGTCGCGACCGACCAGCACCTCGGGGTGGTCGGCGTCGAACGTGTAGTCACGCACGTGCTGGTGCTCACCGCCGGCGGCATCGAACGCCTCGATGCGGGTCTTGCTGTGGGTGCCCTGCTGCCAGTGATTCGTGGCGCGGAACTTCGCCTTCGCCAGCTCCGGCTGGTCCTTCACGGCGTTGATCGTGGCGAACAGCGTGGGGACGTCGACGCCGTTCAGGGGGCCGCGCTCGGGCTTCGTCATGGTCTGCGTCATCTCGTGTGCCTCCGGGTGTGATGGGCGGCCGCCGATCGGCTGCCCGGTACGGCGTTCCCTCAGGGCACCGTCCGTGCCAGCGGGGTCCATTCACGTAACATGCAGTGAGACAGTGTGATATGGATCCAGCGCACGGGCCGGAACAGCGGCGGGATCTCGTCGTCGACGAGTTCTCGTCGGGCGCCGGGACGAAAAGTCGTCGCCCGCCACCAGCGCCCCGGGTTAGCCTTGGGCCACCTGTTGCGGGCCGCGCCGTGCGGCTCGACCGCTCGAGGAGGCCGCCATGGCCGCATCGCCGCCACGCTACATCGACGAGGACGCCGCGATCCGCGCGGTCGTCGAGGGCACGGTGTCCGAGACGGGCACGCCGTTCTTCCGCCAGCTGGTGAAGAACCTCGCGCGCGTGCTCGACACCGCCGGCGCCTGGGTCACCGAGTACGACAAACCGACCACCACCATGCGCACGCTCGCGTTCTGGTTCGGCGGCGACTTCATCCCGGACCTCTCGTACGACGTGACCGGCACGCCGTGCGAGCCCGTCGTCGAAGACACGCGCATGGTGCACATCCCCGACCGCATCATCGATATCTATCCGACGCCGCCACCGCCCGGGTTCCCGCGCGGCGAGGTCAGCTATCTCGGCGTGCCGCTGCTCGACACCGACGGCAGAGTCATGGGGCACCTCGCAGTCATCGACATGCGGCCGATGCCCGAAGAGAAGCGGCTCTACCCTGTGTTCGAGTTGTTCGCAGCGCGCGCCGCGGCCGAGCTGCGGCGGCTGCGGGTCGAGGCCGAATCACGTGCGCGGCAGGAACGGCTCAGCCTGCTGATCGGCAGCGCGATGGACGCGATCCTGGAGCTCGACCAGGACCTCAACGTGGCGATGATGAACGCTGCCGCGGAGAAGCTGTTCGGCTGCACGGCCGCCTCCATGCTTGGCCGGCATGTGGGCGACCTCCTCGGCGAAGCGGCCACGCTGACGCTGCACGATCTCGCGGGGGAGCTCGAGAAGAACCGCCACGGCGAGCGCCACGTCTGGATTCCGAGCGGTTTCACGGTCGCGCCCGCTCACGGGGGGCCGTTCCCCGCCGAGGCGACCCTCTCGTGTTTCGAGGTCTGCGGGCACCCGGGTTTCATCATGATCCTGCGCAACGTCAACGAACGGGTCGAGGCGGAGCGGCGGATCCAGCGCCTGAGTGCGCAGGCCGATTATCTGCGCGAAGAGCTCGCTGCCGACCACGGCTTCGACGAGATCGTCGGCCGCAGCAAGCCGCTGCTCGAGGCGCTGCGCCACGTCGCTCAGGTCGCCGAGACCGACGCCACCGTGCTGCTGATGGGCGAGACGGGCACCGGCAAGGAGCTGTTCGCCCGCGCGATCCACCAGAAGAGCGCGCGCCGGGACGGTCCGCTGGTGAAGGTCAACTGCGCGGCGATGCCGGCGACGCTGATCGAGAGCGAGTTCTTCGGGCATGAACGCGGCGCGTTCACCGGCGCGACGCAGCGGCGTCAGGGACGCTTCGAGCTGGCCGACGGCGGCACGATCCTGCTCGATGAGATCGCGGAGATTCCGCTCGAGCTGCAGGGGAAGCTGCTGCGCGTGCTGCAGGAAGGGGAATTCGAGCCCGTCGGCGGCTCGCGCACGCGCAGGGTGGATGCACGCGTCATCGCCGCCACGCATCGCGACCTCGAGCAGGCGGTGAAGGATGGCACGCTTCCGCGAGGACCTCTACTATCGGCTCTCCGTGTTTCCGCTCAGGCTGCCGCCGCTGCGCGAGCGCGGCAGCGACGTCGTGCAGATCGCCGAGACTCTGGTCGAGAAGCTGGCGCGGCAGATGGGCCGCCGCCACATGCCGCTCACCGACGACGACATCGCGGCGCTCAGGCGCTACCACTGGCCCGGCAACGTGCGCGAGCTGCGCAACGTGATCGAGCGCGCACTCATCACCAGCAAGGACGGCCGGCTGCACCTGCGGCGCGCGCTGCCGGCCGAGGAGCAGGCGGCGGACGCGGCCACCGCCGGCACGGCCTCGGCGCGCCCCGGCGAGCCGGACGAAGTGCTCACCGAAGCGCGCCTGCGCGACCTCGAGCGGAGGAACACGATCCGCGCACTCGAGCGCTGTGACTGGCGCGCGGGCGGCGACGGCGGCGCCGCGGCCCTGCTGGGCGTGAGTCCTTCGACGCTCAAGTCACGGATGAAGGCGCTGGGGATCGAGCGGCCGCGGTAGGGAGCCGCCCCAGGTCGGCGCGGCCCGCCGGGCCGGTGCTTCAGTGCCCGGGCGCCTGCAACCGGGCGAGCTCCTGTTCCCAGTGCAGCAGCACGCGGATCGCGGGAAGCCGCGCGACATCTCCGGGGGCCCGCACCGAGACGACGCGCCCATCCGCACCCACGTCGTATGCCCGCCCGATCACGCCGGCGCTGATGCCCTTCGCAACCCGCTGAGGCTCCCCGATCGTGAGCGAGGGCGCCGTCCGGGTCTCCACGCGCAGGAGGTCCCGCCCGCGCTGGAAGTACAGCGACCGGCCGTCCCGTGACCAGAGCGGCGCGGCGCCCCCTCCGGTGGAGACCTGCCAGACGTCGCCTGTGTCCGGGTAGCGCCGGATGAACACCTCCGACATGCCCGTCTCGTTGGAATCGTAGGCGATCCAGTGGCCGCTCGGGTGAATCGAGGGATGCTTCTCGCTGTTCGGTGTGACGAGGAACGGGATCGGCGACGCGCCGCGGTCCATCGGCAGGACGTAGATGTCCCTGGCCGTGCCGCGACCACCCTTCGTGAACGCGAGCAGGTTCCCGCCGGCCGACCACGACCAAGGCTCGCCGGAAGCCCTGCCGTCGAGAACCGTCCGATCCTGGCGCGCGCCGCCCAGACGCATGACGTGCAGACTGCCTTCTCCGTCTTCCCGGCGGAAGGCGATCCGGCTGCCATCGGGGCTCCATACCGGCGAGTGGAGGTCGCCGCTGGCCGCCACGCGCGTGAGCACTGCACGATCGAGGTCGTACATCCAGAGCTCACAGGCATTGCCCACCTTGCGCATGAGGATGCGGTGGCCGTCCGGCGCGATCCGCGGCTGAGTCCAGCGCCCGCGGGTGTTCATGACCGGCGTGGAGCGGCCGTCACTGCCGATCCAGGCGACTTCCAGCCCCTGTCCTTCGGCGGAGGTCGGCACGTAGACGAGGGTGCCATCGGCGCCGACGTCGAAGGCGTAATTGACATCCACCGATTCGGTGATCGGCACCGCCGGCCCCGTGATCTTCGCGGCCACGGGATCGAACGGCGCAGCGAGCGTCGCCGACGGATCGAAATCGAAATAGAGCAGGTACCCGGAAGGGACGTAGCGCGCGAGCAGCGCGTTGCGAACGACGGAGTGGCGCGTGCCATCCGGACGCACCGCGACGATGCTGAAGCCCTGGCGGCTGGCGATGGTGATCAGCACCGTCCTGGCATCGGGGAGGATCTCGGGAAGCCAGGCCCCGTACTCGCCCGCCGTCGTGTCGAGCTGCGCCACCACCTCGGCGTTCCCGCCGGTTTCCGGCACGCGGGCGAGGGCGGTGACGCCATCGGTCCCGCCCGCTCGGGGGGTGAAGTAGATCATGCCGTTGCGGCCCCAGTCGGCGGCATCCAGCTGGCCTTGAGAGACCACGATCTGTGCGGCACCCCCTGCAGCCGGCACTTTTTTCAGGGCATCGCCCGTCACGAAGCCGATCCATGCTCCGTCGGGCGAAAAGAACGGCCCCTGTCCTCCCTCGGTCCCGGTGATCGGCGTCATCACGAACGAGTTGAGGTCCCTGCGGTACAGCCGCTTCGTGTCACCTTCCCGGACGCTGAAGACGATGTATCTGCCGCTCGGCGCGAGGGCCGGTGCGGACTGGACCTGCTAGGTCGGCATGGCCGATCGTGTAGCGCTGGGCATGCGGCACAGCGGCGAAGCCCGCACGGTTCCGAAGTACTCCCCACGTCACGAGCGATGCGATCGCAGCGGCGCCCAGCGCGACGAGCGCCGGCATCCACCGGCTCGCGGCGCGCCGTTTCCGCCCGAGCGCCGGGGTCACCGCGCCGGACATCGACGACGACGCATCCGCCATCCACTCGAGCTGCAGCTTCACGTCGTGCGCGCTCTGCACGCGGTCGGCCGGGTCCCTGGCGAGGCATGCGCCCACCAGCCGGTCGAGCGCCAGCGGGGCGAGCGGCGCCACCTGCGAGGGCGGCGGCGGCGTCGTGTGCATGATCGCCCCGATCAGGCTCGCCTGGCTCCTGCCATCGAAAGCGCGGCGACCGGTCGCCATCTCGTAGAGCACGCAGCCGAGCGCCCACAGGTCGGTACGCGCGTCGGCCTCCTTGCCCTCGAGCTGTTCGGGCGCCATGTACTGGACCGTCCCGACGACCGTGCCCTCCTCCGTGAGCGGCTGCGCGACCGTGGGTGACTGCGACAGCAGGTCCGCTGTCGTGCCCGGTTCGCCGGCGGGCGCCGTGGCGCGCGCGAGGCCGAAGTCCATGAGCTTCGCGCCCGAGCGCGTGAGCATGACGTTGCCGGGCTTGAGGTCTCGATGCACCACGCCTGCGCGGTGCGCACGGTCGAGCGCATCGGCGATCTGCGCGCCGATCTTCAGCACGTCGGCCGCGGGCAGCGCCCCGCGCTCGATCCGGGCCGCCAGGGTTTCGCCTTCGACCAGCTCCATGACCAGGAAGCCGGTCTCGCCCGACCCGGTGTCATCGGGGACCCGGCCGACGTCGTAGAGCGCGCAGATGTGCGGGTGGCTGAGGCTCGAGATCGTCTTCGCCTCGCGCTCGAAGCGCGCGCGGATCTCGGGATTCGAGGACAGGTGCTGTGGCAGCACCTTCACCGCCACCTCGCGGCCGAGCCGCGTATCGCGGGCGCGGTAGACCTCGCCCATGCCACCCGCGCCGAGCCGTGCGAGCACTTCGTAGGGTCCGAGCGTTCTGCCGGGGGAAAGTGCCATCGGCGAAATCTACAACAGTCCCGCCGCGGGAGCGCGGCCCGGCGGCGGGCCGGGGATGTGCCCGTTCCCGGCGTGGGGCGATCGACCCCGCCGGGGTGACGGAATCCGCCGTGCGGCGCGCCATGTGAGCGGCGGCCCTGCTCCCGGCCGCGGTGGTCTGTTCGTCCGCCGTGAGGGTATTGCGAACCGGTGCGGCAATCAGCAGGGTCGAACACGGTGCGCGTCGGGTAAAACGATTGAGCATCATGCGCTGCGGCCCGCCCTGACCGCACGGGGATCGATGGTGGCCCCGCGGCGTCAATCCACCCAGAACCCGCGCAAGAGTGCCGCCCCACCGGCCGATACATAAGGGCGACCCCCCGCATGGACGCGGGGGCCGGACACCGCTTCCCCGGAGATGCCATCCGCCGTGTCGAAGGATCACTCTTCAGGCCCCGCGCGGGCCCAGCGCATACTCCAAACGGAATTCGTGAAGGAGGCCCTCGAGCGCCTGGGCGAGAGCCTCGGCGCCCGTGAACCGTTCCTGCTGGTGACCGGCGAGGCCGGCACCGGCAAAACGACCCTGGTGCGCGCCGCGATCGAACGCTGGGGTGCGCGCGCAACGGTTGCATTCGTCCCCGATCCCGCGCTGAGCCGTACCGAACTGCTCGAGGAGATCGTGCGCCGCTTCGGCGGCGAGCCGCCGGTGGGCGCGAGCAAGCCGCAGCTGATCGCCAGTCTCGAAGGGGCGATCGCCGCGGCAAAGAGCGAGAACCGCGTTCCGGTGGTGGTGATCGACGACGCGCACGAGATCTCGTCCGAGCTGCTCGGCGAGCTGCGGCTGCTCGTCAACGTGAGCGGGCAGGCGGGCGGGCCGCTCGAGGTCGTGCTCGCCGGGCTGCCGGCGCTGGAGGCGCGGCTCGCCGATCCGGCGTTCGAGGCGCTGCGCCAGCGGGTCGGGGTGCAGATCGTCATGCCGCCCTACTCGGCGCACCAGAGCCGCCGCTTCGTGCACGAGATCGCCGCCGCTGAAGAAAGGGACGCGGCCGCGCTGTTCCCGAAGAAGACCTGCCGCGAGTTGCACGTGTTCTCACAGGGGGTGCCGCGAACGCTGGGAACGCTGGCCGGCGAGGCGCTGCGGCTCGCACGCAGGGCGGGCGAGCCGTCGGTGAGCACGGCGCGGGTGCGGGAGGCGGCGGAGGCGCTCGGCTTCTCGCGCGGCGGCGGCGAGGCGGCTGCGGCTGCGGCGCCGACCGCGGCGCGGCAACACGATCCGGCAGTGCCGCAGCGCGCGCACGCGGAGTCGCGTCCGGCGGAGGACCGCACGGGCGCGAGACCGGCCGGCCGGGATGACGCGCCTCCGGCGGCCACGGACCTCGAAGCCGCATCGCCCGGGCAGGCGGGACGGACGCTCACCGCCGCCGATCTCGCGCCCATTCCGCGCCCCCCGCACGATCCGGACGGTGCAGACGAGCTCAAGCCGCCGGGCGACCCGAAGAAGGTCAGCGACTGGGTCGGGCGGTTCATTTCGCCCGACGAGCCACGCTTCGGCGACCTGATCGGCACCGGTCGCGCCGAGTTCGTGGACGAGTTCGGCGCCACCGAAGTTTCGGAGGATCCCGCGGTCGACGAGGTGCTGGCCAGGCTGCGCCGCCGTCGCGGGCGTGTCCTGCCGCGTTATCGCCGCGGCCGCCGGCAACGTCCCGAGTGGCTCGGCACGGTCGCGCTGCTGCTGGTGATCGCCGCCGCGCTGGTGACGCTCGCCGGTCCCACGAAGCGCATGATCGCCGCCGGGATGAATGCGATTTCGGCGTCGGCCGAACGCTCGGCAGCGGCCGCGGCCGCGCGGATGGCGGAGGAGCAACGGGCGGCGACCGCGAGCGATGAGACTGCGGCCGACGCTGCGGACCCGCAGGCCGCACCCGCGAAGGAAGCCGCGAAGCCCACGGCGCGCACAAGGGAGCCGAAGGCGGAGCAGAACGCGACCCGGGGCGAACCTTCACGCGCGGCGGCGCCCGAGCCCTACCAGCCGCCGGCCGTCCCGGCAGCCGCCGCAGCCGGCGAGACGAACGCAGATCCGAATCAACTCTGGGCCGTGGACGTCGGCCGGCACGCGGACGCCGGCGCAGCCGGGATGGAACGCGAGCGGCTCGTCGAGGCGACCGGGCTCAAGGGCTGGCTGGTGCACTCGGCCGGCGGCGGCTACCGCGTCGTGCTCGGCATCTACAGCACGCACGCACGCGCCGAGAACGGTGCCCGAATCCTGATGGGTAACGGTCTCGTCAGCGACGCGACGGTGATCCCGTTGCCGCCGCGGAGCCAGCGGCAGTAGGTCCGGCGGCGCAGGATCACGCGCGGCATGCGCGTGGCCGGCCGCGGGCGGGCGGCGCAGCGCGTTCCGGAGCGTCGCATCATGCCTCTCCGCGCAGCGACGTGCCCGGCTCTCCGTCAGCCGCGTCGCGTGGAACGGTCTGGCCAGTCCGGCGGCGCCTGGATCGTCCCGCAGGGCACGGCAGGCCGCGTCGGTCGCGGCGGGGTCGCCACCGATGAGCAGAACCGGCGTGCGGCTCCACCCGGCGCGGAAAACGGCCGCCCCCGCATGCGGGAGCGGCCGCTTCCAACCGGCTTCGTACGAGCTACCGGTACATCGACTTGATCGTGCCCCAGGTGCCCGGCGTGACGGACACGGGGGTGCAGGGGCTCAGCGGCGTCGCCGTGTTGCGCGGATTCGGCGCGCCGGTGGAGAACTCGAGGGCATTGTCGTCGAGATCCAGGCACGGATCGGTGCGGAACGCGGCGATCGTGTTCGAGAGCGTCGGCGTCGGGCCGCCGCCTTCGAAGCAGTTCGCCGTGGAACCGTAGCCGACGAAGTCCACGACCGAACCGCCGAGCGGGCAGGTGCCGCTCAAGGCGGTCGTCGATGAGACGAGCGCCACCTTGCCGTTCGTTCCGCTCATCGCGATCCCGCCGGCGACGTCCGGCGTCGGCAACGGTGTCGTGCCGCCGGAGCCCGCCGCTTCCTGGATCAGGAAGAACTGACCGGGGGCGATCGTGCCGGAGAGCGTGGTGACCTGCCACGAGGAGCCCGTGGCAGAGGCGTACTGAACGCTCCACCCCGTGACGTCGACCGTGGAGGTGCCGCGGTTGAACAACTCGATGAAGTCGTTGGTGTACGTGGCGCCGGAGTTGCCGCCGCCGCCGTAAACCTGGCTGAGGAGAACATCCGGAGATGCCGCAAGGGCCACGCTGGCCACGAGCGACAGGGTGAGTGCGAGAACTCCGGAGACGAGGAAGCAACGGCGCATGGTGAACCTCCTGGAGCGTACGTTGAACTCTTGGATACGTTGCGCGGCCGCGATCCGCCAGCGACTCCGTAGTCGCTGGCGGCCCGCATGGCGCGCACGCGGCGGCCCGCGCGAGGTCGGGGGAGAGCATGCGGCTCGGCGCGGCCAGGCTCGGGGGTGATGCCGAACAACCAGTGTAGACGCGGCCGGGGCGCGTCTCAATGGGTTCCTTTGGGGGTGGGGCACCGCTCCGGCGGGCGCCGGTCCCCTCCGGCGCCCCCGCGGGGCGCGCCCGGCCGGCCCGCCCGGCCGGTGCCGTACCCGCTCGAGGCGACATAAGGCCGGCGGACCGGCCGTCGAGGCTGGCGGCGCGGTCATTTGCCGCGGTAGTGTTTCCGTATCGTATCCGCGACCACGGTGCCCCCCATCGCCTTCCCGACCACCCTGCGCGAGGACACCCCTCTCATGCATTTCAAGCAGTTTTACGTCGGCTGCCTGGCGCACGCGTCCTACCTGATCGGCGACGCCGGCGAAGCCGTGGCGGTGGATCCGTCGCGCGACGTCGACATGTATCTCGACGAGGCGGACGCGCACGGCCTGAAGATCACCTGGGTGCTCGAGACCCACCTGCACGCGGACTTCGTCTCCGGACATCGCGATCTCGCCCGCGCGACCGGCGCGAAGATCGGCATCGGCCGCAGCGCCGGGGCGAAGTACGATCACCACCCGCTCGACGACGGCGATGAGATCCGCATCGGCTCGCTGCGCGTGCGCGCGCTGGCGACCCCCGGCCATACGCCCGAGAGTCTCTCGTATCTGATCTTCGAAGACGCGAACGAGACGCCGTGGGGCGTGCTCACCGGCGACACGCTGTTCGTGGGCGACGTCGGGCGCGTGGACATCCTGTCGTCCAGGCTCTCGGTCGAGGACCTCGCGGGGATGATGTACGACAGCGTCCAGAAGCTGATGCGCCTGCCCGACGCGACACGCGTCTACCCCGCGCACGGCGCGGGGTCGCTGTGCGGACGCAGCATCCGCAGCGAGACGTGGAGCACGATCGGCCGGGAGCGCATGATGAACCCGGCGCTGCGCGTAGCGAGTCGCGAGCAGTTCATTGCCGACATCACGCGCGACGTGCCCGAAACGCCGGTCTACTTCCTGCACTCGCGCGACCTCAACCAGGCCGGCCCGGCGCTGCGCGAGGGCGCCGAACTGCCGCCGGCGCTCGCGCCGGCCGCGTTCGCCGCCGCTATGACGAACGGCGCCGTCGTGCTCGACACGCGCACCGCCGCGGCGTTCGCGTCGCTCCACCCGGCCGGCGCACTGCACGTCGGGCTCGACGGCCAGTACGCCTCGTGGGTCGGTACGCTGGTGACGCCGGATCAGACGCTGGCGCTGGTCTGCGATCCGGGCCGAGAGGAGGAAGCGGTGATGCGTCTCGCGCGCGTCGGCTACGAGAAGGTGGCCGGCACGCTCGACGGCGGGTTCGAGGCGTGGCGGGCGGCGGGTCTGCCGGTCGCCTCGATCGGGTTCGAGCCCGTGGCGAGCGCGCTCCGTCCCGGCCGCACGGTGCTCGACGTCCGGCGTTCCGCCGAGTGGGACCGCTTCCACATCGAGCACGCGGTTCACGTGCCGCTCGCCTCGCTCGAGGAGCGGGTTCCGACGCTCGACCGCGATGCCGAGTACGCGATCGTCTGCGCCGGCGGGTACCGCAGCGCGATCGCCGCGAGTGTGCTGGAGCGCGCCGGATTCCGGAAGCTGACCGCCGCCAGCGACGGCATGGACGGCTACCTGAGCGCGGGCCACGCCGTCGTGAGCGGGGATCCGGCGTAGGCCGGGCTCCGGGCATGTCGTAACCGCCGCTTCCAGGGATGCTCGGCGAACGCTACCGCATCGACCGCGAACTCGGGCACGGTGGCATGGCCGTCGGCCATGCCCACCCGCACGGCCTCGTACACCGGCCCCCCCGCCTTCGGCGCCGCGCACCGATCCTCTATAATTCCCGTCCGCCCCACACGGATGGAAGGCCGCCACCGTTCCCCGGCATCCCAACACGACCGACACCTGCGGGACCCTTCCATTGCGCGCAGTCCTCACCGTTCTAGTCGTCCTGGCGTCGTCCGTGCCGACTGCCGTGCTGGCCGGCGCCGACGGCGAGTGGCGCGAGCAGCCGCCGCTCCATCGCGAGGCGCCCGCGGCGATGTACGACGCGACCCACGACCGCATGCTGCTCGTGGGCGGCGTGATCGAGAGCTACCAGGGCGATCCGGCCTACGACGGGGCGACCAGCGACGTGTGGTCGCTCGATCTCGGGAATCCGACCGCATGGACGAAGCTCGCCGCCGCAGGCGCAGCGCCCGCGCCGGTGGTGGCGCCGGCGGTGATCCTCGATCCGGTGCGCGAGCAGATCGTGTGGGTGGGCGGCGCCGGCGCTTCGATGGCGCAGGTGTGGACGCTGTCGCTCTCCGGCACGCCGCAGTGGACGCTGCACGCGGCGACAGGGACGCCGCCTGCGGCGCGCGCGTATGCAGCGGTGGCGTACGACCCGGTCCGCGACCAGCTGGTGCTCTGCGGCGGCGAAGACGCGGCCGGGAGTCCGCTGGGCGATACATGGACGCTGTCGCTCGATCCTTCGTTCACCTGGACGGCGCTCTCGCCCGCAGGGACGCCGCCCGCCGCGCGCTCGCGCGCCGCGTTCGCGTACGACCCGCCGCGCGACCGCTTCGTCCTGATCGGCGGCAGGAGCGGTTCGAATTACCTGGCCGACGTCTGGTCACTCGAGCTCTCGGGCACGCCGACCTGGAGCGGCGTCGCGCCGGCGGGCGGGCCGCCGGATCCGCGCGCTGCGGCGTCGCTCGTGTACGACCCGCAGGACGACCGCTTCGTCCTGTTCGCGGGCGGCCGCGACTACGTCTGGCTCGACGACCTGTGGACGCTGGATCTCTCCGGGGCGCCCGCGTGGGCCGCACTGGCGCCGGGCGGCGGGCCGCCGAGCGTGCGCGCCGCACATGCCGCGATCTTCGATCCGCTGCGCCGTCAGATGGTGGTGTACGGCGGCACGACCTTCTACGGCACCGACGAGGGCTGGCGGCTCGACCTCTCGGGGCCGCCCGTCTGGAGCGAGCTGCCGATGGCGTTCGATCGTCCCGACGCGCGGCGCGGCGCCACCGTGATCGTAGATGCGCCGAACCAGCGTCTCGTGTGTTTCGGCGGCGGCGCGCCCAGCAACCAGACGTGGGTGATGCCGTTCGCCACGCTCGAGTGGTCGCCGCTCGCCACCGGCGGCACGCCGCCGCCCGCGCGGCGCTACCACAGCGCGATCCTCGATCCCGTGCGGCGGCGCATGATCGTGTTCGGCGGCACCGGCGCCGGCGGGGCGACGCAGTTCGACGACGTGTGGGCGCTGCCGCTCGACGGCACGCCGGACTGGACGCAGCTGCTCCCCGCGGGCTCGCCCCCGGGGCCGCGCGCGGAGCATGCGGCCGTCTACGACCCGGGCGGCGACCGCATGGTGGTCTATGGGGGCAACGCCGGCGCGAGCGATTACGCCGACGTCTGGGCGCTCACCCTCGGCGCCACGCCGGCCTGGGCGCAGCTGTTTCCGGGAGGGTCCACACCCGGCGCCCGCTCGGGCACGGCGTCCGCGTGGGATCCCGTGCACGCGCGCATGATCGTCTATGGCGGATTCGCGCAGGGCGGGTTGCAGTACGAGAGCGACACCTTCGGATTGAGCTTCGCGAACGGAGCGGTGTGGACGCACATCGCCACGGGCGGCGGGCCCTCCGGGCGCTCGGCGACGGCGACCGCGGTGGACACGCGGCGCGGCCGGCTGCTGATGTTCGGCGGCAACGGCGACTTCGGCGCCTCGTCACGCACCAACGAGCTCTGGGCGTTCGGTTTCGCCGACTCCGCCTGGACCCAGCTCGCGCCATCCGGATTCCTGCCGTCGATCCGTTCGGGCGCGGTCGCCGCGTACGACTCCAGCGCCGACCGCATGATCGCCTACGGCGGTTTCACCGGGGTCGACTACAGCGAGATCGACTGGACGCTGGACTTCGCCGACCAGGTCGTGGCGGTGCCGCGCCCGCGCGCGCCGGCCGCGGATTTCGCCCTTCGCGGCGCGGTGCCGAATCCCGTGCGCGGCGACTTCGTGGTGGCGTTCCGCCTGCCCGATGCCGCTCCGGCGCGCCTCGAGGTATTCGACGTCGCCGGCCGCCGGGTCGCGGGTGGGGAGGTGGGGCCGATGGGTGCGGGACCGCACACGCTCCGTCTCGGCGCACGCGGCGCATTCGAGACCGGGGTCTACCTGGTGCGCCTGTCGCGCGGCGACGAGCGGCGGGTGACGCGAGCGGTCGTGCTCCGATGAGCGGTGCTGCAGAGGCCGCGGTCGGCCGACGGCTTGACCCCGATTATTGCATACTGTATACAGTTAGCGTGCTCACCGACTCCACCCCGCGGCCCAACATCAGCACCGAGCTCGCTGACCGGCTGCGCGAGGACATCGTCGCCGGAACGCTCGAGCCCGGCATGCGGCTCAACGAGGTGCATCTCGCCGCGCGGCTGCACGTGAGCCGGACGCCGCTGCGCGAGGCGCTCTCGCTGCTGGCCTCCGAAGGCTTCCTGACGCAGGCTCCGCGCCGCGGCTACTTCGTGCCCGCACTCTCGCTCGCGGACATGCGGCGCCTCTACGGCGTCCGGCTGATCCTCGATCCGGCCGCGCTCGCCGAAGCCGGTCTCCCCCCGGCGCAGCAGCTCGCCCGCCTCGACGCGCTCAACCGGAGGATCGCCGCGAGCCGGACGCCGGCCCGGACCATCGACCTCGACGACGCGTGGCACCTGGCGCTGCTCGCGCACCTGGACAATCCGCTGCTGCTCGATCTGATCCGGCGCTTCATGCGGCGGACGCGCCCGTACGAATACGCCTACCTGCGCGAACGCGGCCATGTCGCGGTGGCGACCGGAACGCACGATCGCATCGTGCGCGATCTCGGCCGCGGCCGGCTCGACGCGGCCGTGCGCGCGCTGCGCTCCAACATGGAGGAAGGCATTCCGGCGCTCGAGGACTGGCTCACCGCGCGCGAACGCGAGCCGGGCGGTGCCCGATGAGGCATCGCGTCGCGCCGCGCGGGCGGCGGAGCCTCGCCCGGCGTGCGGTGCTCGCCGCGGGCCTGGCGGTGGCGCTCTGCCCGGCGCTCATGGCGACCGCCGCGGTCGGTGCGGCCCCGCCCGGGCCGGCACGTTTCGGGACCGTCGCCGCCGCCCGTGCCGGAATCTCCGCATCGCGACTTGCCGCGATGGATGCGGCGGTGCGCAAAGGGGACTTCAAGCAGGTCACCAGTGTGTTGATCGCCCGCGACGGGAAGATCGTGCACGAAGCCTACTTCGATTCCGGCGGCCGCGAGGCGCGGCGCAACACGCGCTCGGCCACCAAGACCGTGACCGGAATGCTGGCCGGTATCGCGATCGCCGGCGGCCGGCTCGACGGCGTCGACACGCGGGTGCTCGACGTGCTCGACGACCTGGGCCCGCTGCGGAATCCGGACCCCCGCAAGGCGCGGATCACGGTCGAGGACCTGCTCACCATGAGCTCGCCGCTCGAATGCGACGATTGGAACCCGTACTCGCGCGGCAACGAAGAGCGCATGTACCTGATCGAGGACTGGGTGCGCTTCGCGCTGGACCTGCCGCTGCGCGGTTATCCGGCCTGGAAGCCGCGGCCGGAGGACTCCAGGTACGGTCGCAGCTTCAGTTACTGCACGGCGGGCGCCGTGGTGCTCGGCGCGGTGGTTCAACGCGCCGTGGGCGAGCCGCTCGAGGACTTCGCCGACAGCGTCCTGTTCGAGCCGCTCGGGATCCGGGCGCCCGGGTGGCAGCGGACGCCGACCGGGCTCGTGATGACGGGCGGCGGGCTCGCGCTCACCGGCCGTGACCTGCTGGCGCTCGGACAGCTCTACCTCGATCGCGGCCGCTGGCATGGGCGGCAGGTCGTTCCGGAAGCCTGGGTGCGCGCTTCGGTGATGCCGCGGGCGCAGATCGACGAGCGGACGGACTACGGCTACCTGTGGTGGCTCAAGTCGTTCGGCGAGGGCGCCGCAAGGCGCGCGGCGTGGCTGATGACGGGGAGCGGCGGCAACAAGGTGGCGGTATTCCCGGCGGCGCACATGGTGGTGGTGATCACCGCAACCAACTTCGGCGCGAGCGACGCCCACACGCTCACGGACCGGATTCTCGACGAGTACGTGCTTCCCGCGATCGAGCGGTGACGAACCGCGTCAGGGGAAGATCTCTTCGCCCTCGTCGTCCACGATGGTGATCGCCTGACAGGGACAGGCCGCCGCCGCCTCCAGCAGCACCTCCACCGGCGCAGCCTCCGTGTCGAGGACGATCGCCTTCTGCCGCGAGTCGATCGCGAACACGTCGGGCGCGATCTCCACGCACTCCGCGTGGCCGCAGCACTCCGAGCGTCTGATGAGGATCTCCATGGGTCCTTCGTCCGGAGGAGTGAGGGCACGGCCGGGAAGCCGCGAGTGCATCGGGAACGCGATCCAAGCAGATTCACCACGGGGTGTAAAGCGCCGTGCCCTCTGCTAGAGTCCGGGTCCTCATGCGACCCCGCACGGCCGGCTCGAGCCGGTGTCTGCCTTCGGTCCGCGGGGCCCGAATCGCCGTCAAGACCTGCCGCGTCCTGCCTGATCATCGGCCGGGGCCGGGCGCCGGCTGAATGGAAAAGAGCCATGAGCGTGACCCCCGCTGATTCGAAGATGAACGACCTGGACCGCTGGTTTGACGCCAACTCGGACCGGCTTCTCGAAGATCTCAAGGCCGCGCTGCGCATTCCCAGCGTGAGCACCGAAGACCGCTACAAAGCCGACGTCCTCGAGTGTGCCGAGCACATCGCGGCGCACATGCGCGAGATCGGGCTGGAACACGTCGAGGTGATTCGGACGGCGGGTCACCCGATCGTCTACGGCGACTGGCTGCATGCGCAGGGCAAGCCGACCGCGCTCGTCTACGGCCACTACGACGTGCAGCCGGTGGAGCCGCTCGAGCTGTGGAAGTCGAAGCCGTTCGAGCCCGAGCTGCGCAACGGCAATCTCTATGCGCGCGGCGCGGTGGACGACAAGGGGCAGGTCTACATGCACCTCAAGGCGATCGAGGGCCTGATGAAGGTGCGCGGCGCGCTGCCGATCAACGTGAAGCTGGTGATCGAAGGTGAGGAAGAGAACGGCAGCGTCGCGCTGGACACGTTCATCGGGGCGCAGAAGGAGAAGCTCGACTGCGACGTGATCGTGGTCAGCGACACGGCGATGCTCGGCCCCGACCAGCCGGTGCTCACCTACGCGCTGCGCGGCCTGCTCTACACGCAGATCGAAGTCACCGGCCCGGCCAACGATCTGCACTCGGGCCACTTCGGCGGGACCGTCGCCAATCCCGGAAGCGCGCTGGCGACGATCATCGCCGGCCTCAAGGACGCCGACGGGCGCATCACCGTGCCGGGTTTCTACGACGACGTGCGCGAGCTGACCGCTGAAGAGCGCGCCGAAATGGCAAAGGCGCCGTTCGACGAGAAGGCCTACCTGGCCGAAGCCGGCGCGCCGGCGCCGTTCGGCGAAAAGGGCTTCACGACGCTCGAGCGCGTGTCGGCGCGGCCGACGCTCGACGTGAACGGCATGTGGGGCGGCTATCAGGGCGAAGGCAGCAAGACGGTGCTCCCGTCGTTCTTCGCCGCCAAGGTCAGCATGCGCCTGGTGCCGGACCAGGATCCGCGCAGGCTGTTCCCGCTCTTCGAGGCGCACGTGAAGAAGCTCGCGCCGCCCGGGGTCACCGTGAAGGTCAGGAACATCCATCACGGCGACCCGTTCATCACCGATCCGAACAGCCCGATGCTCGAAGCCGCCCGCCGCGCGCTGGCGAAGGTGTGGGCGAAACCACCGGTGATGATGCGCGAGGGCGGCTCGATCCCGATCATGACCGCGATGCAGAAGACGTTCGACGTGCCGTTCATCTTCATGGGCTTCGGGCTCGACGACGACAACGTCCACGCGCCCAACGAGAAGTTCTCGCTCACGTCGTACTACGGCGGGATCCGGAGCGTGGCGGCGCTCTACGAGGAGCTGGGGAAGATCTCCTGACCCCGGAAGCACACCCGGGCCGTCGCGGCGGGGCCTCGCATGCACGACATTCCCGTCCTGCGTGAACTCCTGCTCATCGCGAGCGCCTCGCTCGCGGTGGTGCTGGTGTTCCAGCGGCTCAAGCTGCCGCCGACCATCGGTTTCATCGTCACCGGCATCCTCATCGGCCCCGGCGGCTTCGGGCTCGTGCGGGACGCGGTGTTCGTCCGCACGATGGCCGAGATCGGCGTCGTGCTGCTGCTGTTCACCGTCGGTCTCGAATTCTCGCTCACCGACCTGCGCCGGCTCGGCCGCACCGCGATCATCGGCGGCGGGTTCCAGGTCTTCCTCACCCTCGGACTCGTCGCGCTCGGGTTCGTCGCCTTCGGGATGCACCCGGCGCCGGCGATCTTCCTCGGCATGCTCGCGGCGTTGTCGAGCACGGCGGTGGTGCTCAAGCTGCTCACCGACCGGTTCGAGCTCGAGTCCCCGCACGGCCGCCTCGCCACCGCGGTGCTGATCTTTCAGGACCTGATCGCCGTGCTGTTCCTGCTCGCAGTGCCGCTGCTCGGCCGCTGGTACGGCGGCACCGATCCGGCGGCGCACGGCGCCCCGTCGCTCTGGGCCGCGGTGATCGTCGTCGGGCTGTTCGTGCTGCTGTTCCTCGGCGGCCAGCGGGCGCTGCGCTGGGTGTTCGCACGCGCCGCCCGCTCGCGCTCACGCGAGGCGTTCCTGTTCGGCGTGGTGCTCGTGGCGCTCGGCAGCGCCTCGCTGGCCGCATGGGCCGGGCTGTCGCTCGCGCTCGGCGCGTTCCTCGCCGGGCTGCTGCTCGCCGAGTCGGACTTCCGCGAGCAGGTGGCCGCCGACGTGCTGCCGTTCCGCGACACGCTGGCGAGCGTGTTCTTCGTCTCGCTGGGCATGTCGTTTCTGCCGGCGTCGGTGATCGAACATCCCGGAATCGTGTTCGGCAGCGCGTTCCTGCTGGTGGTGATCAAGCTCGGCGCGGGGGTGCTGGCGCTGCGGCTCGCGGGCGCGAACTGGCGCGTGGGCTTCGCCGCCGCGCTCGTCCTCGCGCAGATCGGCGAGTTCTCGTTCATGATCGCGCAGGCGGGGCAGCCGTACGGGCTGTTCTCGGGGACGATCGGGCAGGCGTTCTTCGCGAGCGCGGTGTTCTCGCTGATGCTCACGCCGCTGCTGGTCGCGCGTGCGCCCGACTGGGCGCTGCAGCTCGAGATGCGGGTCACCGCGCTGCGGCTCCGCGGCGGGCGCAGCGTCGCCGATCTGCCGTCGTCGGCGCTCGCCGACGCGCCGCGTTCGAATCTGCTCGCGGGCCACGTGGTCATCGCCGGGTTCGGACTCAACGGTCGCAACCTCGCGCGGGTGCTGCGCTCGGTGCGCGTGCCGCACGTGATCGTGGATCTCAACGCCGACGCGCTCGCAACCGAGGCCGCGGCGGGCAGCACGACGCTGGTCGGTGACATCACGCGCGAACTGATCCTCAAGCAGGCGGGGGTGACGCGCGCGCGCGTACTGGTGCTGGCGATCAGCGATCCGACCGCCACACGGCAGGCCTGCCGGGTGGCGCGCGCCCTGTCCGCCGACGTGCACATCATCGTGCGGACGCGCCAGGTGGCCGAGATCGACGGCCTGTTCACGGTCGGCGCGAACCAGGTGATCCCCGAGGAGTTCGAGACCTCGATCGAAATCTTCACCGCCGTGCTGCGCGACTACCACGTGCCGGGCAACGTGATCGACGCGCAGATCCGCCTGCTGCGCCAGGAACGCTACAGCCTGCTGCGCGGCCGCCGGCTCCCCGGCTCGGTGGTCGAGCAACTCGAGGCGATCATGCTCGAGGGTACGACCGACACGTTCCTGCTGCTGCAGCACTCGCCGGCGGTGGGGAAGACGGTCGGCGAGCTGAGCCTGGGGCAGGGCGGCGACTGCGCCCTGGTGGCGGTCGTGCGCGGTGGACGCGCGCTCAAGGCCTACGACGAGACCCTGGAGCTGCGCGTCGGCGACACCCTGGTGATGACCGGAAATCACGCCAGCATGGACCGCCTGTTCCAGAAGCTGCAGCCGCGCGAAGGAGAGAGCCCCGGCGCCGACTCCGCGCCCCCCGCCGTCTGACGCGCGGCCGCTGCGCCGGAACCCGCTTCCCGCCGGCCATTCTTGACCCTTTCAAGTCAACCGGGCGCCCGGCGGTGTCATGCTTCCTGCTATACTTTTCGCCCGCCGCCGAAGGGGTTTTCACGCATGCGTGCCATGTCCCATCCGCTGTTCGCCACCGCCCTCATCGGGCTCGCCGCCGCGTTCGCGGCGCCCGCCGCCGGCGACGACTCCGCACGCCTGCCGCTGCGCTCCATCGACGTGCTCGGTCGCGTGTCCACGGCGCAGGGGGTGAGCGTCGAGGGCGTGCGCGTCGCCCTGGAGGGCGTGCCCGACGTCGCCGCCGTCAGCGACGCTTCCGGCAGCTACACGCTCACGGTGCCGATCGAAGCGCTCGGAGATCCGGCGAAGAAAGCGGTCACCCTGCGCACTGACCGCGACGCGGCCGGGCTGGGCGTTCACGCTGCGCAACGGTCAGGGCGTGTTCGCGCTCGAGCTGCGGATGCAGACGCGCACCGATCCCGCGCGTTGCCGCGTGCGCTCGAACGTGCTGCAGCCGGTGGACGCGATCGCTACGGCGATCGCTCGCGGCGATCGCAGCGCGACCGTGGTGAACGTGGACTTCGTCGGCGAGAAGGGTGCGCCGCCCTCCTCGCGCATGTCGCTGCGCTCGGAAGCCGTGACGATCGTCGGGGAGGCGAGGGAGCCGGAGATGGCGGTGAGCGAGCCCGTCGGCGTGCGCGCCGCCGCGACCGCGCCCCGGCAGCCCGGTGTGGCCGACAGCGCGAAACGCGCGACCACCACGGGCGACGGGTTCGAGGCCGCAAAGGACGACATCCGGGAGGCGCTCGCGCGCGGCTCCGGGTCAGGGCATGAACCTCACGTGCTCGTCTCGCGCAGTTCGCCCGACACGCTGTCCCGTGCAGCTGCGGCACGCCCGAGCCGTCCGCCCGCCCGCGACAGGCCTTCTCCGCGCCCGCGCATCCGCCGCGTGGAGCCCGATGACACGCCGCGCGCCGGGGCCCCGGATTCCGGGGTGACCGAAACGGTGAAGCTGCCCGGCCCCGGTGTCACCCAGACCGATGCGTCACTGATCCGCCGCATCGAGACCGCGCCCGGGGTGGCCGATCTGCCGAACGCGCAGCGCCGCACCGAAAACGTGCTCGCCATGGAGGGCGACTGCGCCTGCCGCATCCGCGGCACGGTCGAGATCCATCCCGACCATCTGCTCACCCGGCGGCTCGAGTTGATCGTCGCGCTGCGTGAGGCGCCCGCGGTGCGCGACACGATTCAGCTCTTCATGGGTTCGCCGCGGGCGTTCGAGCTGGCGCCGCTCCGCTGCGGCATCTGGCACGTGGACGTGGACGCGGTGGCCAGAAAGACGTTCACGATCGTCTCGGCCGATGGGCGCCAGCCCCTCGACTGCAGGGAAGGAGGGCTCAGGCAGCTGCGGATCGTGCTCGAGCCGCGCTGAGCGCGGCCCCGTGCGCCGCCCGCCTTCGGGGCGGCACGCAGCGCTCCGATCCGGTGAGCCGGACACCATGAAAGCCCACGTCTTCGAAACCGAGCAGATCCTGAGCGCGCCGCTCGACCGTGTCTTCGAGTTCTTCACCGACGCGCGCAACCTCGAGACGATCACGCCGCCGTTCCTGAGGTTCCGGATCCTCACGCCTTCGCCGGTCGAGATGCACGAGGGCGCGTTCATCCGCTACCGGCTTATGCTGCACGGCATACGCATGGAGTGGCTGACGCGCATCGACGAATGGAACCCGGGTCGCTCGTTCGTCGACCGCCAGCTGCGCGGGCCGTACGCGCTGTGGGTGCACCGGCACACGTTCGAGCCGCATCCACGCGGCACCCGCGTGCACGATCGGGTCGACTACGCGCTGCCGCTGGATCCGCTCTCCCGTCCCGCGCATCCGCTGTTCGTACGCCCGCAGATCATGAAGATCTTCCGCTACCGGCGCGAAATCCTCGTGCAGACCTTCGGCGAGCCCAACATCATCCCGATGCCGCGCGTGTCGTAGCTGCCGCGCGGTCCTGCATCCCTCGCGGCGCAGCGCCCGGCGGGCCGCGGGGCGGGCCAGAATCGCACCGGCTCCTGCCGGCGCGTTCGTCTCCCCCGGCGCGCCCGCCATCCATGGCGCCTGCGCGGCTGCGGGACGTCCGCCGAACGGCCCGCCCGGCACTCCGCCGCCGCCGCCATCGCACTCCCCGCGCCGGAGTGGTCCCCCGGTCGCAACCGCTGCACCCCCAACGGCCCACTGGTCTTCCCGCCCCGCCTTCGCTAGCGTCCGCGCATGGCCGACTTCCCTGCCCCCGACGAGGTGCGCGCGCTCACCGAACGGCTGGTCGCGACGCGCAGCGTGAGCCCCGATCCCGAGGGCGAGGGCGCCTGCGCGGCGGCGATCCTCGACGCGTGCCCCGCCGCGCTCGTGCGCGGGTTCTGGGACACGCCGGACGGTCGCCCTGTGGCATGGGCGCGCCTCCCGGGCGTCGATCCCGGAGCGCCCGCGCTGATCCTGCTCGGCCACTGCGACACCGTGGACGTCGCGGAGTTCGCGGCGCTCAACGACGGTGCCGGTGAAGCCGTCGCGTTCGATGCCGCGCGCATGCGCACGCTGCTGGTCGAACGTGCCCGCCGCGGCGAGCTGCCCGACGCCGCGCTCGCCGACGTGCGCGAGGAGATCGCCGCCCCCGGAACCTGGATGTTCGGCCGCGGCGCGCTCGACATGAAGTCCGCGCTGGCGGCCGGGGTCGCCGCGCTCCATGCGCTGGCGGCACGCCCGCCTGCGGGCGACGTGTGGTTCGTCGTCACACCGGACGAGGAGAACGAGTCCGCCGGGATGTTCGCCGCCGTCGAGCAGCTGGCCGGAGTCGCGGCGGCCGGTGCACGCTTTGCCGGGGTGCTGAACCTCGACTACGGCGATCTCCCGGGGCTCTACTGCGGCGTTCTCGGCAAGATGCTCGGCGGCGTCTGGGTCGCGGGCGTTCCCACCCACGCCAGCGCCCCGCGGGCCGGCCTGGACGCCGCGGCGCTCGCGGCGGCGATCGCGCTGCGCCTCGTCCGCGACCCCGAGCTGGAAGAGGCGCTCACGGGGCCGCCCGCGCTGCTGCGGCTGCGGGACCGCAAGACGCACTACGACGTGCAGACCGCGGCCGAGGCCGAAATCCACGTGAACCTGATGGTCGGCGACACGCCGCCGCACGTCGTGCTCGGCGCCTTCGAGCGTGCGGTCGAGCGCGCGGCGGCACACGCGGGCGCGGGCCTTGCGGCGGAAGCGGGGAGCGCCGCGGATGTCGACGTGCGGGTGACGCCGTGGCGCCGGCTGCCGCACGTCGAGAGCGCGGCCCACGAGCCGTCGCGCGGGGAGGACATTCGCGAACGCACGCTGCTGCGCGTGCGCGAGCGGGCGCTCGCGGCCGGGATCGGCGCTCCGGCGGTGGTGCCGTTCCTGCTGCCGCCCTTCTACCCGGCGGCGCTGCGCTCGGCGGGGGCGCTGGCCGCGGCCGGGCGGCGTGCGTGCGCAGCGCACGGCATCCCGGATCACGGCGCCTACCCGCACATCTCCGACGTCTCCTACCTCACCTGGGGCGACGAGGCGGACGAAGCCGCCGCGTCGATTCCGACGTTCGGCGGCGCGTACCGGCTGCCGGTCCAGGCGATGCGCGCGCTCGACCTCGACGTGATCAACGTCGGCCCGTGGGGCCGCGACGCACACGGACTGTACGAGCGCGTGCGCGCGGACTTCGCGTTCGAAACGCTGCCGCGCGTGATCGAACGCATCGCGCGCGAAGTGGTCGGCGGCTGAAGCGCGAGGTAGGCCGCACCCGATCGATCCGGCGCGGCGGAGGGCGACCGCTCAGGCGCGCGCTTTCTTTCCGGTGCGGCGTACGCGGCGACCGGGCGGCGGCGCTTCCAGCTCGAGGGCCTGCGCCAGCGCCCGGTTGCCAAGGACTTCGCGCCTGACCGCGGCCAGTCCCTGGCGCTGCGCCTCCCACAGGTAGAGCCGGCCGACCAGGCGCGCGGAGGCGAAACGCATCGCGTCGTGCTCGCGTGACAGGCGCACGGCATCGCGCGGCCCGATCTCGGCGGCGAACAGGGGCAGCAGGCGGAACGAGTCATTCGCCGGCTCGAAGAACGCGGTCATCTTCTCGAGCCCCCACCACCTGCGTGGCGTGAGCCCGGTCTCTTCCAGCACCTCACGGCGCGCGGCCTCGAACGCGGTCTCGCCGGGCTCGATGCTGCCGGTGACCGGCTGCCAGACGCCGCCGAGCTTGCGGCCGGGCGAGCGGCGCAGGGCGAGGAACTCCGCCCGGCCGGCGCGGCGGCGAAACAGGTAGACCTCGACGTGGGTGCAGCGGACGGTCGGCACCGCGGCAGGATAGTGTGCCCCCTGCGCCGCCCGCCAGCCGGGGCGGTCGGCGCCAGCCTCGCCGGGAGCCGCGGTGGGCTGTCGGACGCGGTCCCCGGCGAAGCCGCTGCCGGGGAGCGGGTTGGGCGGCCGGTCAGCGCCGGCCTGCTGATCCGCACGTCCCGCGCCGACCCGCACCGACGGGTTGCCGGAAATGGAAATCCCGATATTTCAGGTTTCTGTCAGTTTCGAGTTGACCGGCCAGAGCCGTTTCCCTAATCTCCCCGGCCGGTCGTCACTCCGTTGATATATCGTCGGTTGGCGGCCGCTTGTGAAAAATTTCACGGGGCGGATCAATGCCGGATGCAGGACGGGGCAACAAACCCCTCGCAGGAATGCGCACGGCAGGATTACTGCTCGCCATCCCGACACTGCTCATCGCGTCTCCCATCGGCGGGTTCTTCCTGGGCAACTGGCTGGATGACAGGTTCGGCACCGGCCCGTGGCTCGCGATCATCTTCCTCGTCCTCGGTTTCATCGCCGGTGGACGTCAGGTCTATCTGATCTACCTCCGGTATCAGGCGGAGGAGGAACGCAACAGGCGGCGCTGAGCCCGCCGCGTCCCTGAGGTACGAATGGGTCTCGAATTCCTCGCGCGCGTGCGCACGACCTCGCTCTGGCTGGGCGGCCTGGCAGCCCTCATGACACTGACCTATGCGGGTCCGGTCCAGGGGCTGTCGGTCGCGAGCGGTGTGATCTGGTCGCTGGTCAATCTCGCGCTGCTCCAGGTCCTGGTCGTCGCCCTCACCGGCCACGCGCCCGAGTCTTTCGGCAGGGCGCTGCGCACCTGGGGCTCGGCCGCGTGCATGCTGGCGTGGTTCGGCGTGGGCGGCCTGCTGCTCGCGCGGCTCGTGCCGGTCTGGCTGCTCGCGGGGTTCCTGGTGCCGTTCGCGGTGATCGTGGGCAAAGCGGCTTCGCTGCTGCTCGTGGGCTCGCGGCTCTGGTCGCGTCTCGCGCGCCATCCGCGCCGCAACGGCGCGATTCTCGCCGCGCTCGGCCTCGCCGCGTATGCCGCGCTGTCGGTGTGGCCGATGCCTTCCGCCGCGCCGGCGCGCGCGACGACCGTGGCGAGCGCAGCGGCGCCGGCCGAAGTGGCCCAGGCGACGCCCGAAGCGCACGGCGAGACGCAGGCCGAGGCGCCGCACGAAGGCGCCGCCGGAGCGCACGGCGGGACGCAGGCCGAAGCCCCGCACGAGGGCGCCGGACACGCAGGCGGCCACGGCGAAGAGCAGGGCCCGCAGAAGTTCGCCAACGTCATCACCATCATCGCCCGCGCCTTCCCGGACGCCGGCTGGGCGCGCTGGCTGCACGAATGGGAAGTGATCCTGTTCTCGCTGTTCTTCGCGGGCCTGATCAGCTTCGTTGCGCGCGCCGCGGCCGCAAAGCGGGAGATGATTCCGGGACGCTTCCAGGGCGCGGTCGAGTTCCTGGTGCAGGCCGGCTACGACTTCTTCGTCGGGATCCTCGGCGAGAAGCACGGGCCGCGCTACGTGCCGTTCCTGGGCACGCTGTTCATCTACATCCTGTGCATGAACTACGCGGGCCTGGTGCCGTTCCTCGACTCGCCGACCTCGAGCCTCAACGTGACCGCGGCGCTCGCGGTGACGGTGTTCGTCTATGCCCAGTTCATCGGTTTCCGCGAGCTCGGCGTGATCGGCTGGCTCGACCACCTCGCCGGCAATCCGCGCAATCTCATCAGCTGGTGTCTGGTGCCGCTGATGCTGCCGATCCACGTGCTCGGCGAATTCGCAAAGCCGATCTCGCTCGCCGCGCGACTGTTCGGCAACGTGTTCGGCGAGGACATGCTGCTGGTCGCGTTCGCGACACTCGGCGTCACGAGCATCTCCTTTCTGGGGCTGCCGTTCGGACTCCCGCTGCAGCTGCCGTTCATGTTCCTCGCCCTGCTCACGGGCGCGATTCAGGCGATGATCTTCACCGTGCTCAGCACGATCTACTTCCTCCTCATGCTTCCTCATGACGACCATGAGCACGAGCACGAGGCGGTGGTGCAACACGCTCACCAGGTCTAAAACCGGAGGCATCCCATGGATTTCCAGGCAGCACTTTCCCTCGGTCTCCCGCTCGGTATCGGCATCGCCGCCATCGGCTCGGGTATCGGTCTGGGTCTCATCGGCCAGGGCGCCATGCAGGCCATCGGCCGCCAGCCGGAAGCGACCGGCAAGATCCAGCTCGCCATGATCATCATCGCCGGCCTCGCCGAAGCGCTCACGATCTATGCGTTCGTGACCATGTTCATGTTGTCGGGGAAGATCGGCGGCTGATCGCGCCGCCTTTTCCGGACCGGGTGCGGGCGATCGCGACGGGCGTCGCGGCGCGCGGATTCCCCGGGGATCGGAGTCGTCATGAACGGTTTGATTGATGTCCGCCAGGTCCTCACCCAGATCATCGGCTTTCTGCTCATGGTCTGGATTCTGCGACGCTACGCGTGGGCGCCGGTTCTGGCGCTGCTCGACGAGCGGCGTGAACGGATCGCCGGCGAGTTCAAGGAGGCGGAGCGGCTCAAGGGCGAGGCCGAAGAGGCCAGGTCGCGCTTCGAGCAGGAGATGCGCAGCATCGACGTGCACGCCCGCCAGAAGTTGAACGAAGCGGTGACCGAAGGCCAGAAGGTCGCGGCCGAGATCAAGTCGCAGGCGCAGCACGAGGCGCAGCAGCGCCTGCAGCGCGCCGAAGACGAGATCGAACGCGAACGGGAGAAGGCCAAGGAGACGCTCAAGGAGCAGGTCGTTCACATGTCCATCCGGACTGCGGAGAAGATCCTGCGCCAGAAGCTCGACGATCCCGCGCAGCGCAAGCTGGTCGGGGAGTTCGTCGACGAGGTCGGAGCCCTCCGGTGAGAGATACGGCCGTCGCTTCGCGCTACGCCGTCGCGCTGTTCTCGGTGACCGAGAAGCGCGGCGAAACCGTGCGCGTACTCGAGGACCTGAAGGGGCTCGCGGTCGTGCTGGCGCCGGGCTCGGCGGTGAGCCGTCAGCTCGCCAGTCCGCAGGTGCGGCTTGTGGACAAGCGCGAGGCGCTGCGCAGGAGCCTCGAAGGCCGCGTGGAGACGGTCGTCATCCTGTTTCTCGAGCTGCTGCTGCGCAAGCGGCGGATGCGCGAGTTCGAGACGATCGTCAGCGAGTTCGAAGCGCTGGTCGAGCACGCGCAGGGCATTCAGCGCGTGCAGGTCGTGAGTGCCGTGCCGCTGACGTCCGACGAGACGGCGAAGCTGCTCGCGGTGCTCGAAAACTACACGAAGAAGAAGGTGAAGCTCGCGGCCGAGGTGGAAGAGGAGCTGCTCGGCGGGGCGCTCGTCCGCATCGGCGATCGCGTGATCGATCGCTCGGTGCGAACGCTGCTCGAGTCCATCGAGCACCAGCTGCGCGAAGTGAGCGTCTAGCCGCCATCCGCAACGACACACACGAACGGGGTCATACCCAATGTCATTCAAACCGGAAGAAGTCAGCGCCGTCCTGGCGCAGGAACTCGAACGCTACGAGGCCAAGATCGAGACCAAGAGCGTCGGCACCGTGCTCTCGGTCGGCGACGGCATCGCCCGCCTCTGGGGACTCGAGGACGCCATGGCCGGAGAGCTGCTCAAGTTCCCGGGCGACGTCGTGGGCATGGTCCTGAACCTCGAAGAGGACAACGTCGGCGCCGTGCTGTTCGGCAGCGACAAGGACATCAAGGAAGGCGACCGGGTCGAGCGGACCGGGCGCATCGCCTCGGTGCCCGTGGGCAAGGCGATGGTGGGCCGCGTCGTGAACGCGATCGGCCATCCCGTGGACGGCAAGGGCCCGATCGGCTCGGACGAGTTCCGCAACATCGAGTTCAAGGCCCCGGGCGTGATCGACCGCCAGCCGGTGAAGGAGCCGCTGCAGACCGGCATCAAGGCCATCGACGCGATGATTCCCATCGGGCGCGGCCAGCGCGAGCTGATCATCGGCGACCGGCAGACCGGCAAGACCACGATCGCGATCGACACGATCATCAATCAGAAGGGCAAGAACATCGTCTGCGTGTACGTGGCGATCGGTCAGAAGGAATCCACCGTCGCCAACGTGGTGGCCACGCTCGAGAAGTACGGCGCCATGGAGTACACGGTCGTGGTGACCGCGTCGGCCTCCGAGCCCGCGCCGCTGCAGTACATCGCGCCCTATGCGGGCGTCTCGATCGGCGAGTACTTCACCTACACGGGCGGTCACGCGCTCTGCATCTACGACGACCTGTCGAAGCACGCGACGGCGTATCGTCAGCTGGCCCTGCTGCTGCGCCGCCCGCCGGGCCGCGAGGCGTACCCGGGCGACGTGTTCTACCTGCACTCACGCCTGCTCGAGCGTGCCTGCAAGCTGTCCGACGAAAAGGGCGGCGGCTCGCTCACCGCGCTGCCGTTCATCGAGACCCAGGCCGGCGACGTGTCGGCCTACATCCCGACCAACGTGATCTCGATCACCGACGGGCAGATCTTCCTCGAAGGCGATCTGTTCTACTCGGGCGTGCGCCCCGCGATCAACGTCGGCATCTCGGTGTCGCGCGTCGGCGGCAACGCGCAGATCAAGGCCATGCGTCAGGTGGCCGGCCGCCTGCGCCTCGATCTCGCGCAGTACCGCGCGCTGGCCGCATTCGCCCAGTTCGGCTCCGACCTCGACAAGGCGACGCAGGCGCAGATCACCCGCGGCGAACGCATGGTCGAGCTGCTCAAGCAGGGGCAGTTCCAGCCGATGGAGGTCGAGCAGCAGGTCGTCTCGATCTGGGCCGGTGCCAACGCCTACCTGGACACGGTGCCGGTGCACTCGGTGCGGCGCTTCGAAACCGAGTGGCTCGAGTTCGTGGCCGAAAAGTACAAGGAAGTCCCGCACAACATCCGCACCAACGGCGTGATCTCGAAGGAAGACGAAGCCCGCCTGCACGAAGCGTGCAAGGCGTTCAAGGCCGAGTTCAAGGCGTAGGACGAATGGCGTCGCTGAAAGACATCCGCCGGCGCATCCGCGCCACCAAGAGCATGCAGCAGATCTTCAAGGCCATGGAGATGGTGGCCGCGGCGAAGCTGCGTCGCGCGCAGCAGCGCGCGCAGGCGGCGAGCCCGTACGCCCGCAAGATCAGCGCGATGCTCGACCACCTGGCCGGCGCGGCATCAGAGCTCGATCACCCGCTGTTCCGCGCGCGCGAGGTGCGCACGACGGCGCTGCTGGTGATCACCGCCGACCGCGGCTTCGCCGGAACCTACAACGCGAACGTGCTGCGCTACGCCGAAGGCCGCGTGCGCGACGCGGAACCGGGCGCGGTGCAGATCGTCGGGCTCGGGCGCAAGGCGCGCGACTACTTCCGCCGCCGCCACATTCCGCTGCTGGCCGTGCACACGGATCTGCCCGGCGAGGCGAGCCTCGAGTTCGCCCGCACGTTGACCGCAGACCTCACGGAGATGTTCCTGTCCGGGAAGGTCGATCGCGTCGAGGTCGTGTTCACGCACTTCGTGAACGCGCTCGTGCGCAAGGTGCAGGTCGAGCCGTTCCTGCCGGTCGGCAGTGATGCGGCAGGCGCGGGCAAGGATGCGGGAACGATCTTCGAGCCCGATGCCGAGCGGATCTTCGCCGAGCTGCTGCCGCGCTACGCGACCGCGAAGCTGTACGCCTCGATCGCGGATTCACTCGCGTCGGAACACTCGGCGCGCATGGTGGCGATGGGCTCCGCCCGCAAGAATGCGGGCGAACTGGTGGACAATCTGACCCTCACGCGCAACCGCCTGCGTCAGGCGGCGATCACCCGCGAAATCGCGGAGCTCGTCGGCGGCGCCGAGGCATTGAAGTAGGAGTACTCATGAACGTCGGCAGAGTCGTGCAGGTGATCGGGCCCACCGTGGACGTGGAATTCGATCCGGACAAGCTCCCGAGGATCTACAACGCCATCATCATCGAGGACAAGAAGAGCGAGATTCACCTGACGGTCGAGGCCGCGCTGCACGTGGGCGACAACATCGTCCGCTGCATCGCGATGGATTCGACCGACGGGCTCGTGCGCGGCATGGACGCGATCGACACCGGCGCGCCGATTTCGGTGCCGGTGGGCGAGGAATGCCTCGGCCGGATCTTCAATCTCACCGGCGATCCGATTGACGGCAAGGGGCCGGTGAAGGCGGACATGCGGATGCCGATCCATCGTGCGGCGCCGACGTTCGACGAGCAAGAGACGGAGAAGCAGATCTTCGAAACCGGCATCAAGGTGGTGGACCTGCTCGCGCCCTACCAGCGCGGCGGCAAGGTCGGGCTGTTCGGCGGCGCGGGGGTCGGCAAGACGGTGCTCATCCAGGAGCTGATTCGCAACATCGCGACCGAGCACGGCGGGTTCTCGGTGTTCGCCGGCGTGGGCGAGCGCACCCGCGAAGGGAACGACCTGTACCGGGAAATGACCGAGTCGGGCGTCATCGAAAAGACGGTGATGGTGTTCGGGCAGATGAACGAGCCGCCCGGGGCACGCCTGCGCGTGGGTCTCACCGGCGTCACCATGGCCGAGTACTTCCGCGACGAGCGCGGCCAGGACGTGCTGTTCTTCGTGGACAACATCTTCCGCTTCACGCAGGCGGGCTCCGAGGTGTCGGCGCTGCTCGGCCGCATGCCGAGCGCGGTGGGCTACCAGCCGACGCTGTCCACCGAGATGGGCGCCCTTCAGGAGCGGATCACCACCACGAAGAAGGGCTCGATCACCTCCGTGCAGGCGATCTACGTGCCCGCCGACGACCTCACCGACCCGGCGCCGGCGACCGCGTTCGCGCACCTCGACGCGACGACGGTGCTCGAGCGCTCAATCGCCGAGCTCGGCATCTATCCGGCCGTGGATCCGCTCGCCTCGACCAGCCGCATTCTCGATCCGCAGATCGTCGGCGACGAGCACTACGACGTGGCGCGCAAGGTGCAGACGATCCTGCAGCGTTACAAGGATCTGCAGGACATCATCGCGATCCTCGGCATGGACGAGCTGTCGGAAGACGACAAGCTCACCGTGGCGCGGGCGCGCCGGATCCAGCGCTTCCTGTCGCAGCCGTTCTTCGTGGCCGAAGCGTTCACCGGCTCGTCCGGCAAGTACGTGAAGCTCGAAGACACGATCAAGGGCTTCAAGATGATCGTGGCCGGCGAGCTCGACGAGCTTCCCGAACAGGCCTTCTACATGAAGGGCGGCATCGATGAAGTCATCGCGGCCGCCGAAGAGATGAAGGCGACGGCGTAACGTCATGGCGACCGAGTTCGAGCTCAGCATCCTGACGCCCGAAAGATCCGTGTTCGAGGGCGCGGTGGAGTACGTCGAGGTGCCGGGCAGCGAAGGCTACCTGGGCGTGCTCGCGAATCACGCCGCGCTGGTGACCGGGATGCGCGAAGGCACGCTCACGGTGCGCGCACCGGGCGGTCGCGACACCCGCTATCGCGTGAACGGCGGGTTCTTCGAGGTGTCGAAGAACCGGGCCACGGTGCTCGCGGATGCGATCGAGGCGCTCGGGACGAAGTAGCAGGCCCCGGCAGGTCGTTCGAACGAGGCGCGCCGGGGCGGATGGATCCGTCCCGGCGTCTCGCATGCGGCGGCCCCGGGGTCGTTCGTCAACGGCCGCCCGGCGTCTGCCCGCGCGCCATCGCGGCCGGGCATCGCAGCACGGACCGGCCCACCGGACCGGCTCGATCCGCTGGACGGGGCTGGCGCTGGATGGGCGCGTCTCCCGCACGGCGGGCCGGCTGCGGACCTATCAGGAGGCCGGTGCCGGCGCCGGCCTCCTCGACGCTCCGGTCTCGACGGTGGACGCCGCGGGCGCAGCGCACCGCGGGCAGCGCAAGAGCGGCTCTCCCTTCGTGCAATGGGCGGGCGGCTGGCTGACGGTGCCGGCGACGGGTCCGGCGTTCATGATGGAGGTGGTGGCAGCGACCGGCTGGGGCGCCGAACGCGCGGCCTCGATCGAGCTGCACGCCGGGATCGCGTTCTGAGCGCGGCAGCGGGTGCCCGGACGGAACCGGGCCGGAGCTGCTGGAACCGCTCCGGCCCGTCCGACAGCGGAGCGCCTGCAACGCTCCCGCTTTCCGGCCCGCGCGAATCGGGCGAGCCGACGCGCGCGGAACGCCCTCAGTGCGTCGCCGGATCCATCGTCTCCGTGCGGGCCTGCGCTTCGCGACCCTCCTTCGTCCCGACCCGCTGAATGGCCTTTGCAATCTCCGTCTCCAGCAGCGTCGGGTCGTGTTCGTCGAGCTCGTACGTGGCGCGGGTCGCCGGCTTGCTCATCGTGATCACGCGGGTGAGGTCCACCGGCGTGGCGACCAGCACCGTGTCGCAGGGAACGGCGTCGATCGTCGCGGACAGCTCGGCGATCTGCCGGTCGCCGTAGCCCATCGCCGGCAGCACTTCGGTGAGGTGCGTGAACTTCTCGAACACCCCGCGAATCGAGCCCACGGCGTACGGCCGCGGATCGACGATCGCGGCCGGCTCCAGACGCTTCGCCGCGACGATTCCGGCGCCGTAGGGCATTCCGCCATGGGTCAGGGTCGGGCCGTCCTCGATCACCAGCACGCGCCTGCCGCGCACCAGGTCGGGGTCACGCACGGTGATCGGCGAATTGGCGCGCATCAGCCGCGCCTTCGGGTTGATCCGCCGGAGATCGTCCTCCACCTTCCTGACGTCCTCTTCGCGCGCGGTGTCGACCTTGTTGACGATCAGGACGTCCGCCATGCGGGCGTTGGTTTCGCCGGGGTAGTAGCGCATTTCGTGCCCGGGGCGGTGCGGATCGGCGACGACGATGTTCAGGTCGGGCCGGAAGAACGGCGTGTCGTTGTTGCCGCCGTCCCAGAGCACGACGTCGGCTTCGGCCTCGGCGGCGTGCAGGATGATCTCGTAGTCCACGCCGGCGAAGATCAGGTTGCCCATCTCGATGTGGGCTTCGTACTCCTCGCGCTCTTCGATCGTGCAGCGGTGTGCGGTCAGATCCTCGACCTTCGTGAACCGCTGGCACACCTGCAGCGACAGATCGCCGTACGGCATCGGGTGACGCACGACGGCGACTTTGAGCCCCATGCCCTTGAGGATCCGGCTCACGCGCCGCGCGGTCTGGCTCTTGCCGCAGCCGGTGCGCACCGCGCCGACGGCGATGATGGGTTTCACGCTGCGCAGCATGGTCTGGTTCGGACCCAGCAGGACGAACTGCGCGCCGGCCGCCTGCACGCGTGACGCCTGATGCATGACGTACTCGTGCGAGACGTCCGAGTAGGAGAAGCCGACCACGTCCACCTCGTACTCGGCGATCAGCTGCTCCAGTCGTTCTTCGGAGTGAATGGGGATGCCGTTCGGATAACGCGACCCGGCGAGTTCGGGCGGATAGACGCGTCCCTCGATGTCCGGAATCTGCGTCGCGGTGAAGCAGACGACCTCGGTGTCGGGAACGTGTTTCCAGTAGACGTTGAAATCATGGAAGTCGCGTCCTGCGGCTCCCATGATGAGGACGCGAGTCGTATTCTGGCTGGACATGGGCGTGCTCCCGGAGAGCGAGAGAAGTGGCCGCGGCGGCTTCCGCACGATCCGATACCGCCTGCTGCAGCGAAACACCTGCATGGACTTGCATCGCGTATGCCACCGGCGGGCGGGTGACCGGCGGGACGCCGCGCGCCGCGCCCGCGGCCCGCGACGGCCCGGCCCGGCCCGGCCGCCTGATGCTGCCCCAACGGATTAGCCGCAGGGCCCGGTGCCCCGCCGCACATGCAGGGCGGGAGCCCGGCATGTCCGCGGACCCTCCCGGGACACGGTGCTGCGGCCCCTGACGCTGACAGGTCGCATGACGTCATGACACGGCGGCGCAGGCTGGATCGGCGGCCCCACACCCGGCCGTGGCGCCACGGCGATCCCGCGGGCCGGCCCGCAGGTCGTCCGGACGAACGAACGCCGGGGCGGCCTGGGGCCGCTCCGGCGTCGTGTTCAGCGGGCGGCGGTAGGCCGCCGCCTGGATCGCGTCAGCGGTACAGCAACTTGATTCTCGACCAGGTGACCTTCTCCGTCGGCGTCGCACTGCCGGTGCAGATGAAGAACTGGTCGCCGGCGAAGTTGTTGAGATCGAAGTCGAGAACGCCGGTGAATACGCCGTTCCCGTCGCCGCCCAGATTGTCCTGCGGCGGCTGCAGACCGCCGAGGAACTGGTTCGACGCGTAGTCGTGATTGGACCCGTTCACGAACGCACAGACGCGGAGGTCGCCGCCCGTGTAGCCGAGGTCGCCCAGGTCGAAGCTGAGCTCGAGGCCGGTCTGCACCGCGAGGGCGTTCGCCTGGTTGGTGGCTCCGGTGCCGCCGAGCACGCCGGCGGCGTTGCTGTTGTCGAAGCCGACGCCGATGGGCTGAGCGTTGAGCCCGATTCCCGTGAGGGCGGAACCCTGATCCACGCCGCCGAATACGTCCCCATAGTAGGAGGAGTTCGGCGTGCCCAGTTCGGCGAAGTCGAGATCGAACACGCTCGTCGTCGTGAAGCCGTGACGCGCGATCACGTAGAAATCGGGGGCGAATCCGGCATCGAACGTCAGCCCCGCCATCTTGCCCGAGCCGTCGTTGCCGGGCAGACCGCTGAGCACGTTCTCGCCGCCCGCTCGCGAGTCGATGAAGAGCTCGATCTTGTTGAAGTTGTTCTCGAGGTTGCCGGTCAACGCCAGATAGAAGCGGCCGTTGACGACGGTGCAGTAGCCGGCGTCCAGTTCGCTCAAGTTGTCGCCGAAATTGGTCTGGACCGTCTGCACGGCCTCGGCCGGGCCGTAGCCGTCCCCGGCGATCGACCCGTCGACGACCGGCTGGGCCATGGCGGGACCGGCGAGCAGGAAGAGCAGGGTGGAGATGCCCAATAGCCTTCGCGTCATGTTGC
This sequence comes from Candidatus Eiseniibacteriota bacterium, assembly GCA_963744995.1. Lineage (GTDB taxonomy): Bacteria > Eisenbacteria > RBG-16-71-46 > RBG-16-71-46 > RBG-16-71-46 > CAVUWA01. The sequence continues at coordinate 642,125 of CAVUWA010000010.1, read as the reverse complement.
CACCTCCGGATGCGGGTGCGTTGCGGCTGCGGCAGATCCAGTCGGAGCGGCCAGCCTGAGGGAGACTCCCGAATCGGGGCGGGGATCGAAAAGCGCCACGCCCGCGAAGGGAAGAAAAGCCTACCACGGCCGGCGGGGCGGGGCGCAGCGCAGAATCCCGATCTTGACCGCAATTTCGCAGGCATTCCGGGCGCCGCGAAGGGGCGACCGCGGGATGGCCGGAATCGCGCTCAGCCGCTCGCGGCGCGGCCGGGGACTCCGTTTTCGACCTTCCGGCCCTCGCGCAGCAGATCGGCGCCCTGCACGGCCCAGAGCCCGAGCAGCGCAAACAGCGGCGTGTATTCCGAGAGCAGCGGAAGGACCCGCGTCAGGGGGAGCGGGGAGTTCGCATGCGGCAGCACCGTCAGCAACACGAGGAACGGAATCAGCAGCTTCTCGCGGGATCCGAGGAGAATGGCCAGACTCGGTATCACGACCAGGATGTAGGAATAGGCCTTCACCCTGGGGAGGATCAGAAGATAGGTCAGGAGGACGAAGAACAGTCTGCCCTGTGCGTCCGCACGGCGCGTCTTTCGGAGCAGCACCAGACTGCCTCCCAGGATTCCGAGCGCCAGGACACCGAAGAGAACTTCGTCCAGAGCGCCCGGCAGCGGAAGTCCCAGCGAACCGGCCAGGTCCGCGGCGTCCCGCAGCAGGGCGAGCCCCGACGCCGCCGCGAGCCCGCGCTCATCGAGGACCGAAGCCGCCTGCACGAAGAGATGCGTGGCCTGCGGGAACAGCACGGGGTTGAGACCGAGCAGCACGGCTCCCGGCAGGAACGCGAGCAGGAAGCCCTTCACGTTGATCCGTTCCTCGAGAACCAGCGGCAGGATCGAGAGGAACAGCGGCGTCACCTTGAACTGCGCCGCCAGCCCGAGCAGCACCCCGAACAGCAGATGCCGCCGCCGCCGCCAGCAGACCAGCGCGCTCCAGATCAGGAACACCTGAAACAGCGCCACGTTGCCGGCCGCCAGATCCCAGTAGATACAGGCGTTGAAGGCGAAGATCAGGAAGAGGATGGTCTTCCAGTTCCACTCGAACGGGAAGACCTCGCGTCTCCAGATCCGGAGGAGCCCATAGAGCGCGAGCAGCTTCAGCCCGAGCCACACTTCGTAGGCGACGGGACCTGGAAGGAAGTGAAAGGGCAGAAAGAAGAACTGCGCGAGGGGCGGATAGACGAAGGGGAGGCCCCCGCTGCCGCCGCTCTGTTGAAGGGCCTGGATGGAGTACGGGTCGCCGCCCTTCAGGAACAGGTCGACGGCCGCGAGATAGACCGAGAAGTCCCACTGGAAATACCCCTGCTGGAACGCGATGCGCGCCACCAGCGCGAGCAGCAGTCCCAGAGCGAGAAGCCGGCTCAGCGTTCGCTTCAAAGGAAACGGCCTCCGATCGGGCCGGGCCCGGTCACCGAATGGATGAAGCGCCTTTCAAGGGGACGGCCCGCTCCCCACGGCCTCGCCGAAACAGGACGCAACGCGCATCGTAGCGCGCATTCGGCCAATCGGCGCCGGCGAAGACGCCTCGCCCCGGGGGCCGGGGGTGGCGCGCGATGCGCGGCACACCGCTCACCGAGGCGCCGGATGCGCGGTGCGGAGGGGCGATGGCCTCACTGTCCGCGGACGGCACGTCTGAGGTCGATGTCGATCCGGCAGATGTGGTTCGAGAGCCAGCGGTCCAGTCCGCTGACCAGGGCATGGGCATCGGCGCTGCGAAAGCCGATCGAGTCGAGGCGCTGCCTGTAGTCCGCGAGCATCCGGATGAATCCGGCATGGGCCTCGCGGTTGGTCTCGGCCAGCGGGCATGCGTACTTCTCCATGCAGGTTTCCTCGAACTGGAAGTGGGCCCGCGCGTACTCGTAGAGCACCTCGAGCAGGAGCGGGTAGGTGCGTTCACCGCCGCCCTCGTCGAGCGCGAGCCGGAAGTCCTCGGCGATCTTGAAGAGCATCCGGTGCTGCTCGTCGATGCGCTCGAGACCGGTCGCGAATTCATCTGACCACTTCATCCGTTCCTTTCGGTGTGCGGTGACGCAGATCCGACCCGGCCCGGCCTGCAGCGTCCGGACCCGATTGCCGTTCCGCGGAAAACGGAAAGTTCAAGGGTGGATCGTGATCGCTCTCAAGCATGAGAAGGGAAACAGCTGAACCTCGAAGGGCATCCACACTATACCGTGCCGAGGCCGCTGCAAAACGGGGCGTCCGGAGGGCTGCGCGCGGCAGCGTCGGGCCGCCCTACCGGGGGGAGGGCTCGAGCACGTAGGCCACGTCATCGCCGAAGGCAGCCACCTGCTCGAGCCCGGGGGCGCGCGCGGCCGCACGGCGCAATCGCGCCGCCGTGGCCGGCGGCCAGTCGCCGTAATGCACGATGACGATCCGGGTGCCGAGCGCGGCCGCGGCCCGAAGGGCGTCCTGCGCGGGGAAGCGCTGCATGGCGTAGCGCATCGCCTGGTGGCGCGGCGGCACGAATCCGCTCGTGCCGTTGACGAGTGGCTTGCGATGATAGAGCGCGTAGATCTGTCGCGTGACGTCGCGGTCGCCTTCGTCGGCCTCGGTCCTCGGGACCGGCAGATCGAGCATCGGCGGCGAGTCCGGCTGGGCGGCGAGCCAGCGGTAGATGGGCGGCATGTCTGCGCGCATCGGGAAGCGCACCAGCGGGAACGGCACCGACCAGGCCAGCCCCAGCGCCAGGACGCTCGTCCCCGCGAACAGAGACGTGCGCCCGGCGCCCGCGGGCGCACGGCGCCTGCACCACTCGTAGCCGAAGCCGGCGAGCGCGACCACCGCGGTGAGCACCAGCACGGCGCAGCGGCCCGGCGCGCGCATGCTCGAGTAGCCCGGGACGACGAAGAACATCACCGCATAGGGCAGCGGTACCGGCAGGCGAAGTCCGCCGACGTGCAGGATGGGGCCGAGGGAGATCACGAACCCGGAGGCGGCGAGGAGCAGGAAGTACCCATGCGCCCGCCAGCGCCGCGCGGTGCGGCGCAGCCACGCGCGCGCCGCCGGCCAGCCGCGCGGTCGCCTCCCGACGCTGGAGTCCTCCGATCGGGACGGCGGCCCGTCGTCCGCTGCCCGCGCCGGGAATGCGCCGCGGCGCGCCGCCCACACGCCGAGCACCGCCAGCGTCACCGCGACCGTGCCCGGCCAGTACGGCTGGTCGCCGCTCAGCCACGGCACGCCGCCGAGCAGCCGGTTCTGGACGTTGACCCTCAAGTAGTCGAAGACGTCGGCGGAGGCCACGGCCGCCATGCCGAGGGTGCGGCGAAAGCCGCTCACCGTCAGGCGCTCCACGACGTACGGCAACACGGTCGGCAGGACGGCCAGCGCCAGCACCGCCACCACGCCGAGCGCGCGCCGGCCGACGAGTTCGCGTGGCCGCAGCCACCCGCCGGCGAGGCGATAGGCGACGAACAGGGCCAGCGCCGTAGCCAGGTAGAACGTGTAGTACCAGCTGAAGTAGGACTGCAGCGCGAGCACCAGGCCGGCGGCCATCAGGTCTCGCGTGCGGCCGCGCCACGCTGCGCGAAAGGCGAAGAACAACCCGAGCGGAATCCACTCCGTCTGCAGCAGGTTGAGGTTCGCCATGCTGCCGAAGCGGTAGGGGCCGAACGCGAACAGCAGACCGCACACGAACGCGCCGGCGCGCGAAATACCGAACAGCCGCACCAGCCGGTACATCGCCCAAGCTGATGCGACGCAGGCGAAGAACACGACGCTGTTGTAGGCCACGGCCGGATTGCGGGTCAGCGCGGCCGCCGGTGCGGCCACCAACGCCTCGCCGAAATGCATGTCCGTATAGGTCAGCGCGTTGCGTTCCGGGTGGTAGATGGGGAGGTTCAGGACGTCGAGCGGATGCGTGACCAGCGTGCGCAGATCCCAGTTGAGGATGAACCCCTGCAGCAGGGCGTCGGGCTGACCGGCGACCGTGGGCACGTGGTGGGCGATCTCACGAACGAGCGGCCACGTCATCACGATGGCGAGCGCCAGGAACGCCGGGACGACGAGCAGGCTGGGCCAGCGGTTCATGGCCGCCGGTGCCTCAAAAGACCTCCGGGCACCAGGGTGCCCCATCCGCCGGGAACATGGCATCGGCGCGCGCGAGGGCACCCGCGCCGAGCTCGACCACGCGTCCCGCGTCGGCGAGACGCCGGAAGGTGAAGCCGCCCAGGTAGACGGAGCCGAGCGCCGTGACGTCGCAGGCCAGTTCGGCGGCAGCGCTCGTCCGTTCCGCGCCGCCCGGTCCCACGCGCCAGCGGCCGGCGTTCCATTCGCAGAACGGATCGGCGACCTCGATCACCACCGGTTCGCCTGCGCCGCGGCGTCGCGCCGCGATCGCCGCGGGCAGATCCACCAGCCGCACCCACAGACCGTCATGCAGGCGAAAGCGCATCTCGCGCGGGCGCGCGAGCAGGAAGAACAGCGGGTGATCCATCGGCAGGAGGCTCGCCTTCACGCGGGTGATCCAGTCGACGTCGAGCAGGAAGCGCCAGATCTCGCGGGTCGCAGCGAGCGTCGCGCCCATCGCTTCCACGACGTTCAGGTGCCCGACCGAGACGCCGGAGTCGAACTGCTGATGGATGCGGTAGAGCGCGTAGCCGCTCGGCCGACCGTCGTGAGAGAGCAGCACGCAATTGAGCTCGCCGCCGCCGCGGCGTCGATTCTCGGGGTCGGCGAGACGGCGGTGCCGCCACCACTCGACGCTGCGCGCGAGCATGCCCGGCCGCTCGGAACGCACGCGGTCGTACACCCGGGGGAACGCCGTCTCGGCTTCCGCGGCATCGACCATGCGCAGCGTTCCCGTGGGCTCGAAGGACTGTGCGAAGCGGGTCGCGGACTTCGGCAGGTCCATGTCGCCGCAGAACGACGCCTGACCGTAGCCGAACTGGCCGTAGATCGTGTCCTCGGATGCCCACAGCGCCGCGACCGGCTCGCCGCGGCGCTGCACGTCGTCGAGCTGCGCCCGCATCATGCGCCTGAGGATTCCACGCCGGCGATGCGTGGGCCGCACGCCCACCACCGAGAGCCCGGCGGTGCGCACCGTGCCGCCCGGGACGGTCATCTCGAACGGGAACGACCCGCAACCGCCGACCACGGCGCCGTTCTCGCGCGCGGCGAACGCGCGGGAGGGTTCGATGAACGGCACGAAGCGGTCGCCGTCCTGAGGCGCGGGCGTGGCGCCGAAGTAATGGAACACCGGTGCGAAGGCGGGCAGGATCTCTTCGGCGGAGCGACAGGCGGCGATGTCGATGGTCATGGGACGTTCCAGCTTCGGGACGGACACGGATCGGCGGACGAGAGGGTGAGTCAGACGAAAGTCGCCGCGAAAGATAGCACTCCTGCACGGACGGGGGGGCAGGTGCCGGACAGTGCCGCGGCCGCCCCCTGCTGACGACCGCGGCCACCCCCTGGTCGAGGGTGGCCGCGAACCGGCACGGGACCGGTTTCCCGCCGCAAAGCACGCGTTAGCGGTAGATCTGTTTCAGTCTGCCCCAGGTCGACGGGTGCGTCGGCGTGGCGCAATCGATGTTCATCGTGATGGTGATGACGGTTCCCCAGCTGCCGAACTGCGCGTTCGCCGCCGCGGGACCGCAGCTACCGTCGAGGAACGCGGGGTAGTCCACCGGCTTCGTGATCGCCGGATTGAGGGATGTCGTCTCGCCGACGCCGACACCGTTGGCGATGGCGAAGGTGAGGTTGCAGCCGCCGGCGAAGAGGCCCGACGTGTTGCCGTTGACGACCGCCGAGACGGGCGTGCTGACCCCGCTGACGAGGATGTACTGCACGGTCGTGATCAGCGTGGTCGTTCCCAGCGTGCCGGTCCCATCACCCCATGGCCAGCCGCCGGGGAAGAAGGTGAACGTGCCGCCCTGGAACGTGCTGGTGTAGACGATCGTCCCGACGCCGCCGACCCGGTTGTCCTGCACCGAGAAGTTGACGGCCTCGGTCGGGCAGGAGATCTCCCACTGCGTGCCGAGCGTCGCGCCGTTCCACGACTGCGCGTGCAGCACATGCGGCAGGCCCGAATTGATTCCTGATCGCCATGTGGATGCGCGGCCGGTGAGCAGCTGACCGCCGAGATCCGTGGACGTGTAGATGCCGTTGACGGGCGCGGCAAACGCGGTCGAAGCAAGCACCAGCGCGAGCGTGGCGCCCATGATGGAGGCGGTAACCCTGGTGTTCATGATGTGCATTCCCTCCTGTGGTGGTGAGACGCAGCGATGTGGTTCCGGCCCGAGGGGCATGAAGCCCAACCGGAGCTACGCATGACCGGTATCAGGGGGGGCGTGCACTGCGGGACAGCTGCGGATGCCGACGCATTGCGCACGGATCACCGATCCAGGAGCCACCCCGAGTCTCGACTCACCCGCTCCCGTAGTCAATGAAGATCGGTCTGGCGCGATGGATGGGGAGGCATCTTGCTTCCACGGTCGGTTGCCCGCCGCCGGAAGGCCATGGCTTCGAGCCCGGCCGGGAAAGGCCCCCGGGGCGCTACTCGGATGACCCCGGGGCGAGACGTCCGTCACGGCGTTTGAGCGGCGGCAGCTCGAACAGCAACGCCGAGAGGAACGTGAACCACGCGACCGCCTCGAGGATCGTCGCCATGCGTTGCCAGGGCTCGCCGATCGCCACCCGCTCGGGGACCAGGGTCATCGTCGTATGGATCCATTCGACCGCGCCGAGGACCAGCGCGACCTGAAGCGTGCGCGTCGCCCACGTCTTGCGCACCCAGAGCAGCCTCAGCAGGACGAGGCAGATCAACACCGGGCCCAGCGCCATGCGTCGCAGGAAGTGGGCGCCGAGCACGAGCAGACTCAGGCCCGCCGGGAGCAACAGCAGAAACCTGGTCATGTGCGCGCCTCCCGCATGCGACGGAGCGTGTGTGCCCGCGCGAAGCGGCCGCCGGGTCCGGCGTTCGCTTCGGATTCGAGGGATGCGTAGCATGGATCGTCCTGTCGGTGGAAGCGTTCCGGCCCGCCCTGCTTCTGGGAAAGGAGACCCATCCATGAGCTCTCCCCTGTCGTTCGAAGTCCTCAGGCCATGGCTCGCCGACGGTGGCGTGATGGTGGCCGCCGTCCTGCTCGCATGGATCGTCCACCGGATCGCGTTCGGGTTCGCGGGCCGTGTGACCCGGCGCACCGGCAACGCAATCGACGATTCGGTGATCCGACACGTCCGCGGGCCGGCCCTGCCGATCATGGCCCTGCTGGCCGCGTCCGCGACCATTCCGCCGCTGCCGCTGTCCGATGCGGTGACCGGCGCGCTGCTGCACGCGGCCGGACTCGGCCTCATCGCGGCGATCGCCTGGCTGATCGTGAACTTCACGCGGGTGCTGGAGGACTTCGTGGCGCAGCGCTACGACATCGACCGGCGTGACAACCTGAACGCGCGCCGCGTTCAGACCCAGTTCCGCGTGTTCCGGCGCATCGTGGCCGCGGTGGTGGTGGTCGTCGCGCTGGCGATCATGCTGATGACGTTCCCGACGATTCGCCATCTCGGGACCAGCCTGCTGGCCTCGGCCGGCGCCGCAGGCCTGGTCGTCGGCCTCGCCGCGCGCCCGACCCTCTCGAGCCTGATCGCGGGCATCCAGCTCGCGCTCACGGAGCCGATTCGAATCGAGGATGTGGTGATCGTCGAAGGAGAATGGGGGTGGATCGAAGAGATCGCGGCCACCTACGTCGTCGTGCGGATCTGGGATCTGCGCCGGCTCGTCGTGCCGCTGTCCTACTTTCTGGACCATCCGTTCCAGAACTGGACCCGGCAGACCGCCGATCTGCTCGGCACGACGCTCGTGCATTGCGATTACACGGTTCCGGTGGAGGCGGTGCGCGAAGAGCTGCACCGGATCCTCAAGGCCACCGACATGTGGGACGGCAAGACCTGGGGACTGCAGGTAACCGACTCGAACGAACGCGCCCTCGAGCTGCGTGCGCTGATGAGCGCGCCCGACGCGGGGACCGCATGGAACCTGCGCTGCCACGTGCGCGAGCAGCTCGTGGCGTACCTGCAGAAGCACCACCCGCAGAGCCTCCCGCGCATGCGTGCCGAGCTGGGCGGTGCGGGCGCCCGTCCGCCGGAGCTCGAACAGGCCGCCGGGTAGGTCCGCATGGAGCCCGGCGCGCAGGCGGGCCCGCCCGCGCCGCGGTCGCCGGGTCGATCGGTTTTGTCAGCCCGCAATGACAGAGGCGCAGGCCGCGTCGGCACGCCGCCCGCACGCGCTTCGGGTCCGTCCCCGTAATCCGTTGGGGGACAGGCCGCCGGACACCGGCTTTCGTGGCCGTTCTTCCGGCACGGGGAATGCGAGCGGGAGCCCGTGGATTGAACCCACTCGAGGCGCAGGGCGGCTTTCGCCGGCCGTGCGCCAGGCGGTACATCGAGCGCGCGAAGGAGGCTGCGATGCGCGAGCTACGCATTCACGGGCGCGGCGGGCAGGGCGCGGTCATCGCCTCGAAGCTGCTCGCGACCGCGTTCTTTCTGGAAGACCGGTCCGTCCAGTCGTTCCCGGCGTTCGGCGTCGAGCGCCGGGGCGCCCCGGTCACCGCATTTCTGCGGGTGAGCGACGGTCCGATCCTGCTGCGCTGTGAAGTGACCGAGCCGGATGATCTCATCGTCCTCGACCCCACCCTGATCGCGGCGGTGGACGTCACCGGAGGCCTCAAGCCGGGCGGCAGCATTCTCATCAATTCGGAACGGACTGCAGCGGGATATCCGGAGCTGGCCGCCCGTTTTCGCGTGGGCACCGTGAACGCCAGCAGGATCGCGGCGCACCACGAACTGGGATCGAAGACTCAGCCGATCGTCAACACCGCGATCCTCGGTGCGTTCGCGGTGTTCTCGAAACTGGTCTCGCTCGACGCCGTGTGCCGTGCGATCGAAAGCGAAATGACGTCGCGCGCCGACGCCAACGTGGCCGCCGCCCGCGAGGCGGCGGCGGCACTCCAGGTCGCGGAGGTATCCCATGTCTCCTGAGCCGCGCGAACCCGATCTCGTCCACGGCGTGCCGCCGGTCGCCGTGAGCAGCGCCTCGACGCGCGTGAACCGGACCGGCTCATGGAAGTACATCCGCCCCGTCTATCGCGATCGGGTCGCGCCGTGCAATCAGGGCTGCCCCGTGGGGGTGGACATCGAAGGCTGGATGAACCTGGTTCGCGAGGACCGTCTCGACGACGCGCGCGATCTGCTGCTCCGCGAGAACCCGCTGCCGGCGGTGACCGGCCGTGTCTGCTACCACCCGTGCGAACTCGCCTGCAACCGGGCCCACCTCGACCAGCCCGTCGCGATCCACGCCGTGGAACGCATGCTCGGCGATCTCTCGCTGGGTGCCGACGTGAAGCGCCCGGCGGTGCGACGTGAAGAAACCGTAGCGGTCGTGGGCGCGGGCCCGGCGGGCCTCGCCTGCGCCTACCACCTCGGCCGGCTGGGTTACGCCGTGACCGTATACGACGCGGAAGCCGAACCCGGAGGGGTGCTGCGCTGGGGGATTCCGGGCTACCGGCTTCCCAAGAACGTGCTCCACCACGAGGTCGAGCGCATCCGTGCGATGGGCGTGCGCTTCCAGTGCCATACCCGTGTGGGCCGCGATCTGCCGTTCGAGGCGCTCGACGGCTTCGATGCGGTATTCCTCGCGACCGGGGTGCAGCGCCGGCGCCCGCTCGGGGTCCCCGGCGAGGACCTGCCGCAGGTGCTGCAGGGTCTCGCGCTGCTCAAGGCGGTGAACGCCGGCGCCCGTCCCCACCTCGGCCGGCGGGTGGTGGTCGTGGGCGGCGGCAACACCGCCATGGACTGCGCGCGCACGGCAGTGCGGCTCGGCGCGGAAGTCACGGTGCTCTACCGGCGCGGTCGGGCGGAGATGCCGGCCAATCACGAAGAAGTGGAGGCTGCGCTCCACGAAGGCGTGCGCTTCGGCTTCCTCGCCGCGCCCGTGGCGATCCTTGGAGAAGCCGCCGCGCCCGATCAGGAACCGCTCGATGCCGTCGGCGACACCTTCAACACGTTCGACACACCGGGAACCCGGGGCCGCGTCACCGGGGTCTCCTGCGTGAAGATGTCGCTCGGCGCGCCCGACGCCTCCGGCCGCCGGCGGCCCGAGCCGGTGCCGGGCACCGAATTCACGGTGCCGTGCGACGCGGTGGTGACCGCGCTCGGCGAGGAGGTCGACCTCGACACCCTGCCGCCGGAACTCGAGAACCGCAACGGCGCCCTGCACGTGTCGCCGCTCGGCAACACCAGCCGCACGGCGCTGTTCGCGGGCGGCGACGTGATCGAGGAGCCGCACACGGTCGCATTCGCGATCGGCTCGGGCAAGCGCGCGGCGATCGGGATCGACCACTACCTGCGGCTGCTCGACGGGATGGACCCGGATGCGGTCGAGCTGGGCGAGCTGCGGCTCGGACCCGACGGCAATCTGTCGGTCGCGAAGTGGCTCGAGAGCGATCCCGTCGTCCGGGTGAATCCGGTCAACGAAGTCGCGGGCCCGGCGGACCTGAACTTCGCCCACTTCGAGACCGCTCCGCGGCACGACGACCGCCAGCGCCCGTCGTACCAGGCGCGTCACGACTTCAGCGAGGCGAATCTGGGCCTCAGGCGGGACGATGCACTGGCCGAAGCGCGGCGCTGCTTCAACTGCGGCGTGTGCAACGGGTGCGAGGTGTGCCTGGTGTTCTGTCCGGACGTCGCGATTACGCGGCGTGAGGACGGACGCTTCGACATCGACTACGACTACTGCAAGGGCTGCGGCGTGTGCGCGGAAGAATGCCCGCGCGGGGCCATCGTCATGACGCGGGAGGGACTGTGAAGAAGGTCATCGTCGGTAACCACGCGGTGTCGTGGGGAGTGGCGCTGGCCCGCGCCGAAGTCATCGCGGCCTATCCGATCACTCCCCAGACCCAGATCGTCGAGGAGCTGGCGGAAATGTGCGCCGACGGCCGGCTCGCGGCCCGCTTCATCAAGGTCGAATCGGAGCACTCGGCGATGGCGGCGTCCATCGGCGCTTCCGCCGCCGGCGTGCGCGCGTTCACCGCCACGTCGTCGCAGGGCCTGCTGCTCATGCACGAGCTGCTCCACTGGGCGGGGCTCGGGCGGCTGCCGATCGTGATGGCCGACGTCAACCGCGCCGTCGCGCCCGGCTGGAACATCTGGACCGATCAGAACGACACGCTCGCCCAGCGCGATACCGGGTGGGTGCAGCTCTACTGCGAGAACAACCAGGAAGTGCTCGACACCACCGTGCAGGCGTTCCGCCTCGCCGAGACCCTGAATCTCCCGGTGATGATCGTGCTCGACGCGTTCTTCCTGTCGCACACCTCCGAGCCCGTGGACATCCCCGAGCCGGACGCCGTGGATGCATTCCTGCCGCGCCGCGAGACCGAACTCAAACTCGACATCGCGAATCCGCGGGCGTTCGGAGCGCTCACCACGCCGGCGGTCTACATGGAGATGCGCAAGCGCCAGCAGGAGGCGTTCGACCGGGTGCCCGAGACGATGCGTGCGATCGAAGCGGACTGGGCGCGCCGTTTCGGCCGCGCGTGGGGCGCGATCGAGCGCTACCACGTGGACGGCGCCGAGACCGTGCTCGTCACCTCGGGCACGGTCACCTCGACGGCACGGCACGTGGTGAACGAACGCCGTGCCCGCGGTGAAAAGGTGGGGCTCGTCAAGATCAAGATGTTCCGCCCGTTCCCGACGCGCGAGCTGCGCGAGGCGCTCGCCGGCGTGCCGCGCGTGGCGGTGCTCGATCGCAACATCTCGCCCGGCCACGGCGGGATCTTCGCCGAAGAGCTGCGCTCGGCGCTCTACGACGTGGACGACCGGGAACGCCCGCACGTGGACGGCTACGTGATCGGGCTCGGCGGCCGGGACGTGACGCCGGCGCTGATCGGCGAGTGCCTGGACCGCACGCAGGGAGAAGGTATCTCCCAGGCCGTGCGCGAAGACGAATGGGTGGGGGTGAAGCCATGACGCAGACGATGTTCAAGGACGCGATCCCGCAGGACGAGCTGCTCGATTCCGGACATCTCGCCTGTCCGGGCTGCGGCGCCGCGCTGGCGATGCGCATGGTGCTCAAGGGACTCGGCGAGCGGACCATCGTGGCGCTGCCGGCCTGCTGCTGGAGCATCATCGCCGGACCGTACCCGCAGACGTCGCTCAAGGTGCCGCTCTACCACACCGCGTTCGAGACCGGCGCTTCGGTGGCGTCGGGAATCAAGGCGGCGCTGCTCGCGCGCGGCGACACGGAGACCCAGGTGGTCGCATGGGCCGGCGACGGCGGCACGTTCGACATCGGCCTGCAGGCCCTGTCGGGCGCGGCGGAGCGCAACGAGGACATTCTGTACGTCTGCTACGACAACGAGGCGTACATGAATACCGGCATCCAGCGCTCGTCGGCCACCCCGTTCGGCGCATGGACCACGACGACGCCGGGCCTGCACACGAAATCGCATCCCAAGAAGGACATTCTCGCGATCCTCGCGGCCCACCGCATCCCCTATGCGGCGAGCGCCACGCTGGCCTACCCCGAAGATCTGATGGCGAAGGTCACGAAGGCGAGAGCCATTCACGGCATGCGCTTCCTCCACGTGATGGCGCCCTGCCCGCCGGGGTGGAAGACCGAGGATGCCGAGACGATCGCGCTGTCGCGTCTGGCCGTGCAGTCCCGCGTCTTCCCGCTGCTCGAGGTCGAGCACGGCGAGACGTGGCGGGTGACGGTCCGGCCCGAGGGAACGCCGGTCGCGGAGTACCTGAGCCGGCAGGGCCGCTTCCGCCAGCTCGGCGAAGACGACGTCCGGGCGATCCAGCACGGGGTGGACGAACGCTGGGCGCGGATCGAGCGCCGCGTGGCGGAGAACCAGGGTGGCGCGCCCCTCGTGAAGGCCTGATGGGGGACGCCCCGGTCTGACCCGCCACGCCGCCACGGCATGGCGGGACCGGGTTACCCTCCGGCGCACCCTTGCCGCCCGCTGCTGAGGTCCGCCGGCCTCCGTGCCCGGGCCACGTGCGGCGCCCGATGCGATTCCCGGGTCGCCATTTGATATGGTGGCGGGCACGTGTTTTCCGGGCGACCCGATGAATCCGCGACGCCGGCGCCCCGCTGCCGTCCCGTGTGAGGAGGAATCATGAGTGGAACGGAAGATCAGGAGAAGGAACCCGGCGCGGAGAAGCCGGCGAGCGACTACCGGCTGCCCGCGCGCCTGAGAGACAAACTCGGCGACGAAGAGACCGGAGGCGACATCGATTGGGAGCCCCAGAAGCGCTCTCCCGTCGGCATGATCGTCACGATCGTCGTCATCCTTGCGGTCATCGCAGGCGGCTGGTGGCTCTATCAGAATCATCAGGCGCAGGTGAAGGCCGAAGCCGCACGGGTCGCGGCCATTCAGGCGCGCGAGAAGGCGGTCGCCGATTCGCTCGCCGCCGCGCGCGCCCATGCCGACAGTCTGGCGGCCGCGGCACGCGCCGACTCGATCGCCGCGTTCAACAAGCTGCCGAAGTGGAAGCAGCGGCAGATCATCGCCGCGCAGGCGAAGGCCGCCGGGAAGCCGGCGGGAAGTGCCACGGGCGGCACGAGCGCGTCGGGCAGTTCGGCTGCGGCGGGGGGCGCGGCTGAAGAAGCACCGCAGGAGGCCGGTCCGTTCGCCTTGGACGCGGGTGAGTTCCTGTTCGAGGCGCCGGCGAACAAGGCGGCGGAGACGCTGAAGGCCTCGACCGGTCTCGATGCGAAGGTGGCCGCAGTGGGCAGCGGCGACAACGCGGTCTATCACGTCTACCTGGGCAAGTATTCGAGCCGGGCCGCCGCGGTCAAAGCCGCCAACGATCTGCTTGGCAAGGGCGCGGTAGAGCAGGCGCGGGTGGTGACGGCGCCGAAGTAGCGCGCGGCACCGCCGCCGGCACGCGGCCGCGGCGGCGCCCGCGGCGCGAAGCAGAGAAGCGGACCATGGAGCGCCGGAGCGGACGGATTCGCTCCGGCGTTTCGTCTTCCCGCTCCGGCGCGCCGCGATCAGGACCCGGATCGGGCGACGGTCATGGACCGTTTCGAGCGGTGCGAAACCCGTGCCGGAACTCTCGCCGGGCGCCCGCGGCACGCGCAAAACGATGCGAATGCGACGTTGGAACCATGCCCCGGATGCATTCGCGTGCGACGTATACCAACGGACCATACTCGCAAGTGCGCCAAAGCCTTGACGGACTGTTCGGAAGCTGTGAAGGTCCCTTCAGGTTCGGCGTGGAACGTCCGAACCTCTTTGTAGTCCGGCCGGCAGAAGTCCGAAAAAGATCGGGCGAACACCGGCACCGTGACCGGCTCGGTCACGGCTGACGCGGCTCACTCGGGCGAGGTCGCCCGCAGAGAGATGCACTCGATGCACAGGGCCCGGATAGTCAGCTTGAATCGCGCATCTCGCGCACTTCGACGCCACGGATCGGACGTGGTGGGGTCGGGGGGCCGGCGGGTGCGCACCCACAACGATGACCGCCGCTCGACGCGGTCCCGGACGCCCTTCCATCCGAGCCACCCTGAAGAATCTGTCGAAACCTCGCCTGCCCGCGATGCGCGCAGGCTTCGCATTGATGCTGGGATGACTGCCGGGGGTACGCCGAATGTCACGTGAGATCACGTTGCGACACATGCCTCTGATCCTCCTGATCTGCATGGCGCTGGCCGTGCTGTCGGGTTTCATGGGGCGCGGACCCGGCGCGGCGGAACGGGTGCGGGAGAGCACGGCATGTCTCGACTGCCATGCGGGCCAGGACACGACGATGGCCGGGACGCCGCACTGGGCGGGGACGACGCATGACGGCGCCGAGGCCCGCATTGCCTGCACGGACTGCCATGCCGGAAGCCGCAAGCACTGGGAAGAGGATCCCGAAGCCAATCCGATGCCCAATCCCGCCAAGGTGGGGGCCACCGCCGAAGCGCGCATCTGCTCGGGCTGCCATGAGAACTCGCACCAGCAGAACATGCTGGAGAAGAACGTTCATGCCGCGAACGGCATCGCCTGCAGCAGCTGTCACAGCGTGCACGGCTCCAAGCGGCTGTCGCTGCTCAGGGCATCGCAGAGCCAGCTCTGCATGAGCTGTCACCCGCGGGTGGAGGCCGAGTTCGCGAAGCCCTACCGGCATCCCGTGGCGGAAGGCGTCATCGAGTGCACCGAGTGCCATCTGACGCTCGATCGCACCACGCGCGCCCTGTCCAACAACGGCACCAACGTCTGCCTCAATTGCCACGGCGAATTCTCCGGGCCGTTCCCGTACGAGCATCCGGCGACGCTCGATCACTCGACCGAAGAGGGCGGCTGTCTCACCTGTCACGATCCGCACGGCTCCTCGCTGCCGCGCATGCTCAAGCAGCCGTACGCGCAGCCGCACAGCCAGCTGTGCACGCAGTGCCACACGGTGCCGAGGCACCTCTCGAACCCGATGCACGGCACCCGGTGGGCGAGCGTTCCCTGCAACGACTGCCACGTGGACATCCACGGCTCGTACGACAACAGATTCCTGCTGGATCCCTCTCTCAAATCCCAGGGTTGTTTCAACCAAGCCTGTCATGGCCGCTAGGACGGTGCCTGAAATGCGTACTCACACGATGGCGATGATGATCACGACGGTGATCATGGCGTTCGCCGCCGCTCCCGGGTGGGCGGGGACGCTGAACGGCACCGTGAAAATGGGCGGGATCTTCCTCGATGAAGAGGGCGACCGCTCGGCGGTGCAGGAGACCTACGACATCTACGACGGCTTCGCGCTCAGCCGGATCCAGCTCAACGGAACCTTCAGCCCGCGCAGCCTGTTCACGCTCGATCTGCGTGACATCAACCTCGACTCGCGCGCCGGCAACCTCACGTACCGGGTGCCCGGCCTGTTCCGCATGACCGGGAACTACGACCAGAGCCGCTACGTATTCGATCCGGCCCGCGGCGTCACCGCCGCTCGCAAGGACTGGAACGTCGGCATGCGCTACACGCCGAGCCGTCTGCTGTCGCTGTCGGGCGATCTCGGTCGCGTGACGCACGAGGGCGAGCGGCTGGGCTATCCGCTCGGCACGATGAGTGCCTTCGGCGACCGCTACGACAACGCGTATCTCCGCGGACGGCTCGAGGCGGATGTGCGCGGCTACCGGCGCGGCGCCGCGGTGTCCTACGAAATGTCGGACTACTCCGACGATCTGGACTCCAGGGCCGACCGCCGCGGCCAGGTCGTCGCGGCGCGGGCCTACGCGCCGATGCCGTTCTACGAGAAGTGGACGAACCTGGTGCGCGGCTCCTACGGCACCCGCAAGCTCACCAACGGCGACGCCGAATACAAGCTCTCGAGCTTCCAGTACACGTCGGTCGTGCAGCCGTGGGCCTGGTATCAGTTCCGCTACGCGTTCGACGCGAGCCGCGTGGACGACAACGTGCTCGAGCTCAAGACGGACCGTTTCATCAACGACTTCGACATGAGCTGGTTCGGTACCTACGGCCGCGTCAACGCCGGCTATGGCTACGAGACGAACGACGACGACCGCACGCTGTCGACCTATCACAGCTGGCACGCGGGCGCGACGCTGCGCCCCGACCCGATGCTCACCGCCGTCGTGGACTATTCGGGCCGCGTCAAGAAGGACCAGGAGGACCTCACCCTGCTCAAGGACATCGAGTCCTCGCGGGTGCGCGGAAAACTCGAGGTGCGACCGGTGAAGCGCCTCTCGGCCGGCGCCGATTACACGCGGCGCGAACGCGACCTGCCCGATATCGACGTGACCGTGCACGGCACGGTGGCGGGCACGTTCATCCGCTACGACATGCCGGGATGGGGAGCCCTCTTCGGCGACTACAGTCACGCGGAGGACGAGTACATCGACCGGATCTCACGCTTCGACACGCGCAGCGACATCGTCACGGGGCGCGTCGAAGTCAGCCGGATCCCGAACGTGACCCTCGCAAGCGGGGTCACCTACCTGGACATCGGCAAGGATCTCGACATCGAGAAGTCGCTGGTGTTCGTGGAAGGCGCGGTGAAGTTGGCGCAGCGGTATCACCTGGAGGTCAAGTACAACGTTTACAACTACGACGACTACATCCTGCTGGACCGGTACTACACCGCGAACGTGGTGCGGGTGGATCTGGGTTACGACCTGTGACCGCAACGCGGAGTGAAGTGAAGCAGGCGGTGGCCTGATGGTGTTGAAGAGGAAACAAGGTACGAAACCGTTTCAACGTGAAGTGAGAACAGGCAGCAACAGGCTGGATGAGCCGAAGGAGGTTGCGGCGATGCTTTTCAAGAGATTGGTGACGTTCGCAGCGATCGCCATCGTGGCGATCGGGCTGACGTCGTGCGAACGCAAGATCACGCGCGTCGAGACGGCTTCGGGGCCGCTGAGCTGCGCGGACTGTCACGACGAAAGCAACCTGATCACCGGTAAGAAGACCGAGTGGGCCGAGTCGGTGCACGGCACCGGAACGGCCTACGTGCGCGGGACGAGCGCGAGTTGCGCCGGGTGTCACTCCGGCCACGCGTTCCAGGAGATGATCGCGGCCGGGCAGAATCCGGGCGAGGTGACGGAAGGCGATCCGGATCCGACGCGCCAGGACTGCCGTGCCTGCCACATGATCCACAGCACGTACACGATGAAGGACTTCGCGCTGCGCACCACGGCGCCGGTCACGCTGTTCGCGCTCGACAACCCGGTGACCTTCAACGGCGGCGAAGGCAACCTGTGCGTCAATTGCCACCAGCCGCGGCGCGACGGTCCGGTGGCGGTGAACGGCACGATCACCGGCATCTCGACGCACTGGGGCCCGCACCACGGCCCGCAGAGCGCCATGCTGCTCGGCGTCGCCGGTGCCGGCGTGACGGGCAGCCCGAGCGGCCACTACGGCGCCGCGGCCAACACCTGCGTCACCTGCCACCTGGGCGACGGGCTCGATCACCACTTCGAGCCGGCGGTCGCGACGTGCCAGAAGTGCCACCCCGGGGCGACCAACTTCGACATCGGCGGGGTGCAGACCGAGATCGCGGCTCTGGCGGACTCGCTCGGCGAGAAGCTGCTGGCGCTGAACCTCATCAGCGAGAACTCGCCGGATGGTCACCCGACCGTCACCTCGGCGCCTGAAGCCCAGGGCATCGCGCTCTACAACTGGCTCTACGTCGCGCATGAGGACAAGAGCATGGGCGTCCACAATCCCGACTATGCGCGGGCGCTGCTGCAGAAGGGTCTGTCGGAACTCCCGTAAGGAAACGGACTGATCGAAATCGCGCCCGGGCCGGCATTCGCCGCCCGGGCGCGGTGTTTTGGATCGGCACGGGCCGCGGGGCGTGCGGCGCCGGGGCTCAGGCCGAGGCGGCCCGCTCCGCCATCACCAGCGCGGCGCCGGTGAAGTAAGCCACGACCCAGTAGGCGTACGCGAACCGCGAGAACAGATGCAGGCGCCTGGAAACCTCGACGTCGCCGTGGGCGCGCGCGTGGCGCCACAGCAGCATCGTGTCGGTCACCATCAACGCGAGCGCCGAATAGCCGAGCAGACCGTGCACCGTGGGCGCCACGCTCCTGGAAGCGACGATCATGAGCGCCGTCGCGGTGATGTCGAACACCACCCCGAACGTAAGCCAGCCGCGCACCGCCGCCGTGCTGCGGCGGGAACGCTGCTCTTTCACCGTACCGACCGTATAGAGCGTGAGCGCGAGCGTCACGGTCAGCACGGCGGCCATGCGTATGGGATCCACGGGTTTCCTCCATTGCAGGGATCGGTCGGAGCGGGATCGCGCCGCGTGCGGCAGCAACCCGCCAGTGTGGCCGATCTTCTAGCACATCGGAGCTGGTGCGCGCGCGGCGCCGAAAGGCGCATGGCGCCGCGCTTCCGGGGGCCCGGGGTCCGGTGTGGCCGGGCTGGTCCCGCACGGGCGGCGTGCCGGCGGCAGCGGACTCCGCGAAGCGCGGGCGGGCCTCGTGGCCGTGGCCGCCGCCGCGCCGTCCGAGCCCTCCGCAGCGTCGCGGCCGCAGCCGGCCACGCCGCCTGCCGCGCTCGTCGGCTTTCGCTTCACGCGCCCGCGGGTGGGGGCGGAACCTCGGCGTCATGCGAACGACCCGTATCGCCAGCGCCCGGGCCGCGACGCTGATCGTCTCCGGCGCGCTGAGCCTCGCTGCCGGCGCCTGCGCCCGCTCGGCCCGGCACGACCCGCTCCGTGCCGAGATCACGCGCTGGTCGGCCGCCGTCGCCGCCGACACGGCCTCGGACCGTCTGTCGCGCGGCATTCGCGCGTCGGCGGGTCCCCCGGTCGAGCGCGCGAAGGCGGCGCTCGAAGCCGGGCATCGCGAGATCGCCCTGTACGAGCTGTCGCGCGCCATGCCGCTCCTGGACGCGGCCCGCTACGTGGCCGGGCACCCCGCCGCCGCCGCTTCGACGGACGCTCTCGAGGCCGAGTGGAAACGGATGGATGGTGTGCTCGCCCCCGCGCCCCGGCCGGGGGGCGAGAAGGCCCTCGCCCGCATCCGTGCCGCGCTGCCTGGCGCGCTGGCCGAAGCCGCGTGGCCGCAGGTGCGCATCTACTACGACGCCAGCCTCGACTACGGGCGCAGCACCGAACCTGTGGCGGGGCTCTTCTATCTCGGGCAGGCGCTTGCGCAGCAGCGGTTCGTGGCCTTCGCGGAAAGCCTCGAAGCGATCGGGCACGGACGGCTCCCTGCGTTCCGCGGCATTGCAGGCGAGCTCGACGACCTCGAGAGCGAGATCCTCTCCGCGTACCGGCCGCCGGCATCCATCCACCTCCACGCCGGCTTCATCGCCGCGGCCTCGGCACTCAAGGAGGCGCGCGAGCTGGATGCGCTCGGTCTTCATCGCGGCGCGCTGCTGCGCTACCTCCAGGGCTCGCTCCGCGCGCAGGCGGTGATTCCCTCCCCGCCCCGGTTCGACCCCACGGAGACGCCGGCACGTCTCGACGCGTTCGCCGCGCGCATCGAGTCGCGCGGGACCGATCACGGCATCGCGCGCTTGTTCCTCGATCTGGCGCGCGCCGACGCCGGGGACACCACCGCCGGCGCGACCCACGCGGTCGCGGCGGCCGTGGCGGGCGTGGTTCTGCCGCGCTACTTCGCCGTGCTCGAACCGGCTGCCGCGCGTCCGGCGAAACCGGAACCGAAGGTCACGGTCACGCTGGTGCGCTGGCCCTACACCTGAAACCTCTCCGACCCGGCAGGTCTGCTGGCACAGAGTGTGGTGAACGCCTCCGGCGGAAGGGCGCGCTTCGTCGTCGAGAACTACGGCGCTTCGGCGCTCGCACGCCGGTTCGGCGTCACGCGCTACCCGGCGATCTTCGTGGACGACGTGCTGGTTGCGACCCCGAAGGACTTCGGCTTCTACGGCAGCGGCGAGGGCGATCGCTCCGGTCGCTATGCGCCGCTGCGCAGCGCGGCGAGCCACGAGCGGCTGCGCGCGGATCTCACGCGCATGATCGACCTGCTCGCCGCCGGGCGGACGGCGGAGGCTCGGGCCGTCGCGGCGCCCCGTGAGGGCGGCGACATCGCCGCGCTGCCGGCGTTCTCCGTCCGCGACGTCGCAGGGCGTCCGCTCTCGCGCGATGCGCTCGCCGGCCGCATGGTGCTGGTCGAGTTCTGGGCCACCTGGTGCCCGCCGTGCCGGAGCACGCTCGCGTGGCTCGGCGGACTGCAGAAGCGCTACGGCGACCGGGTTGCCGTCGTCGCGCTGGCGATCGAATCCGACGAGGCCGAGGTGCGCGAGGTCGCGAAGTCGCTCGATCCGTCCGTGCGGGTCGCGCTGGCGCGGCCGGAGCTGGTGCGTGCGTTCGGCGACCTCGGCGCCGTGCCGACGCTGTTCGCCTTCGACGGGAGCGGCAGGACCGCGGGCGTCTTCTTCGGCGCGCCGCCGACGCTGCACGCGGACGTGGAGGCGGTGCTCGAGGCGCATTGAGCGAGGGTGTGACGGGGGGGCCGCGCGCATCTCCGGCTGCCCGGCCGCGACCCGCGCAGGCGTACGTATCCGGCCGCGGCGCCCTGAACCGGGCGGGAGACCCCCCGTGACCCGGGCCCGGCGCGCTCAGTGCACCGCGCCACCGCTTTTCGAGCCCGAGGCGTCGCGCATGAGGAGCAGCAGCGGCAGGGCGATCGCGAAACCCCAGCCGAACAGCAGGAACAGCTGCTCGAACGACATCATCATCGCCTGCCTGCGCACCATGCCGTCGAGCACCGCGACCGCCTTCGCCCCGGCCTCCGCCACCGTTGCGCCCCGGGCGACCAGAGTGTGCACGATGCCGTCGAAGCGCGCGCGCGTCGCATCGCTGTAGAGCGAGACATGCTCCGCGAGCCGTGCGTGGTGGATCGACTCGAGCCGGCCGAGCGTCGTCGCAGACAGCGCGATGCCGATGCTGCCGCCCAGCTGGCGCATGAGGTTGAACAGCCCGGTGCCGTTCGGGATGCGGCTCATCGGCAGATCGGCGAGCGAGAGATTGGTGAGCGGCACGAAGATCAGACCGAGCCCGGTGCCACGCCAGATCAGCGGCCAGAAGTAGTCGTGGAACCCGCTGAGGGTCGTGAAGTGCGACATCTGCCACATCGAGAACATGAAGATGCCCACGCCGACGAGCACGCTCAGCCGTTCGTCGAAGCGTCCGCGCAGCCGGCCCATGATCCCCATCACCACCGCGCTGGCGATGGCACCGGGGAGGATGACGAGGCCGGTTTGATTGGCGCTGAAGCCCTGGAGATTCTGCAGGTAGACCGGCAGCACGAACACGGTCGCGTACAGGCACAGGCCGAGCATCCCGCCGAACAGAATGCCCGCGGTGAGCTGGCGGTTCTTGAGGATCCGCAGGTCCACGACCGGGTGCTCGACGCGCAGCTCGTGCCACACGAACGCGATCAGCGAGGTCGCGCTGATCACCGCGTAGGCGACCACCTCGCGGGAGGCGAACCAGTCGAGGTGTTCCCCGCGTTCGAGCATGGTCTGCAGCGTGCCGATGCCGAGCGCGAGCAGCAGCAGTCCGAGCCAGTCCACGCGCCCGGCCCTGGTCTGGTGGCGCGAATCGCTCAGGAAGCCGAGCGAGAGCAGGAACGCCAGGATGCCGAACGGCAGGTTGATGAAGAAGATCCAGCGCCACGAGAACACGTCGGTGATGTAGCCGCCCAGTGTGGGCCCGAGCGTCGGACCGACCATGACGCCCATGCCGAAGATCGCCATTGCGGTGCCGTACTCGCTCGGCGGGAACACTTCGTAGAGCACCGCCTGCGAGGTCGAGAGCAGTGCGCCCCCGCCCAGGCCCTGCACGATGCGCCAGAACACCAGTTCGGTGAGCGAGTGGGCATTGCCGCAGAAGAACGAGGCGATCGTGAACAGCATGATCGAGCCGGCGAAGTAGCGGCGGCGCCCGAAGAGCGCCGAGAGCCAGCCGGTGATCGGCAGCACGATCACGTTCGCTACGATGTAGCCGGTGGACACCCAGGCGATCTGGTCCAGCGTCGCGCCGAGGTTGCCCATCATGTGCGGGATCGCCACGTTGACGATGCTGGTGTCGATCAGCTCCATGACCGACGCGACCGTCACCGTGATCGCGATGATGTAGCGGTTGGCGTAGATCTCGGCCGCGGACGGAATCATACCGCGGCCGAAGCTCAGGGAAGCACTCGACATGCCGGGCTCAGCGCGTCGTGATCGTGACGTCGACGCTCATGCCGGGCCGCAGCACGTAGGCCGAGTCCGGTGGTGTATCCAGCGCCACCCGCACCGGAATCCGCTGCACGACCTTGGTGAAGTTGCCG
This sequence comes from Candidatus Eiseniibacteriota bacterium, assembly GCA_963744995.1. Taxonomy (GTDB): domain Bacteria; phylum Eisenbacteria; class RBG-16-71-46; order RBG-16-71-46; family RBG-16-71-46; genus CAVUWA01. The sequence goes on along the minus strand of CAVUWA010000010.1, from coordinate 619,355 downwards.
GTCGCGTTGTCGGGCGGCAGCAGCGAGAAGCGCGCACCGGAAGCGGGGCTCAGGCTCTCGACGTGGCCCTCGAAGCGGCGGCCGGGGTAGGCGTCGACCTTGAACTCGGCGGGATCGCCGGGGGTGACGTCGCGCACCTCTGTCTCCTTGAGGTTGGCCACGACCCAGACGTCGTCGAGCGGCACCACGCTCATGAGCGGCTGGCCGGTCTGCACGAGCTCGCCGACCTCGACGTTCTTGCGACTGACGACCCCGGTCGCGGGCGCCACGACGCGCGCATAGGAGAACTGCAGCGCTGCGGCGTCACGCGTGGCGCGCGCCGCCGCGACGCGCGCGGATGCGGCGAGCAGCGCGGCCGAGGCGGCTGCCACGTCCTGGCGCGCCACGGCGAGCTGGGCATCGGCGGCGCCGGCCGCCGCCTTCGCCGCATCGAGCTGCTGGCCACCGATGACGTTGCGCGCGGCGAGCGCGGTGTAGCGGTCGAGGTCCGCGTGCGCCTTCCACGCGGCCTGCTCGGCCTGCGTCACCCGGGCGCGCGCAGCCGCCACCTGCGCCTCGGCCTGGCCGGCGCGGCTGCCGCTGCCGACGCTGGCCAGGGCGACGGCGAGGTCGGCTTCCGTCTTCTGCAGATGCGCCAGCAGATCGCGGTCGTCGAGCACCACGAGCGTGTCGCCCGCGGTCACGTGCTGGTTGTCCTTCACGCGCACCTCGGCGACGAAGCCGCCCACCCGGGGCAGCAGAGGGATGATGTGTCCTTCGACCTGCGCGTCGTCGCTGGTCACGTGGTTGCGTGCGAACATCCACTGGCGGGCGCCGAAGCCGAGCGCGGCGAGCGCCACGACGCCGACGATGATCATCGGCAGGCGTTTGCGTCGCGGCTTTGCCGCGGGCGTGGCGTCGTGTTCAGACGCGGACACCGCACGGCCGGACGCGCCCTGGCGTCCGCCGTGATCGTGGGCGGGGGGGAAACCTCGGGAGCTTCGGTCGTCGTCATGTCGTCCCTCGGAGAAATGGGTCGAACCTCAGTGCAGGGTCGTGGTGACGCCGATCGCGCGCGCCAGCGCGACGCGCGACGCAGCGGCGGCGTAGCGCGCGTCGATGTCGGCGTCGCGGGCGCGGATCAGCGAGGTCTGTGCGTCGATCACTTCGATGTTCCCTGCGACGCCCTGCTCGAAGCGCTCGCGGGCCTGATTCACTTCGGCATCGGCCAGGTCGAGCCGGCGCGCGGCGATGCGCAACTGCTCCGTGGCGCTCGCGAGGTCGAGCAGCGCTGACCGCACGTCGGCCACGACCTGCATGCGCAGATCACGCAGGCGCACCTCGGACTCGCTCGCCACGGCGGCCTGTTCGTGGATGCGCGCTTCCCGGCGCAGGCCGTCGAGCAGCGGCAGCGTCAGCGCGACGGCGACGCCGCGGGTCTCGATCGCGTCGGAGAAGTGATTGCCGCTCAAGCCGTAGTCGGCGCTGACCTCGAGGCGCGGCAGTCGTTCGGCGGAGATCGCCGTGCGCTCGGCGCGCGCCTTGCGCCCGCGGGCCTGCTCGGCCACGAGCTCGGGCCGGCGGCTGAGCGCGAGCGCCACCGCCTGAGCGGAGTCGGCCGGCGCGTCGGAAGCGATTCCGGAAGCGTCCAGCGTGTCGCGGACCACCACGGCCGCCGCCGGGTCGAGGCCGAGGGCGCGCACGAGCGCGATCCCCGCCCGGTCGCGGCGGTTGCGTGCGACGATCAATGCGCCTTCGGTCGCCGCCATCTGCGTGCGGGCCCGGGTTCCGTCGATGGGCGCGCTGACGCCCTGCTGCACCTGGGCGTCGGCGATCTCGACGAGTGCCCGGGCCAGGTCGAGATCGGCGCTGCGCGCAGCGACGAGCGCCTCGGCACGCGCCGCCTGCAGGTACGCGTATGCGGCGCTCTCCGCCGCGCGTTCGACGCTCGTGCCGCGATCGGCTTCGAGCGCGTCCAGCCCTTCGTGCGCGGCGCGCAACCGCACCCAGCTCGAGGCGTCGAACAGCGTCTGGTGTGCCTCGAAGCGCGCGTCCACCACGTCGAACGGGCCGAGCTTCTCGGGGAAGGCGAAGTCGAGGCCGCCGCCCTCGAAACCGAAGGTCCGGCTGTTGAGCGTACGGTTCGTCTGCGAGGCGACGCCGCTCAGCGACGGCAGCAGGGCGCCGCGCGCCACGGCGACCCGGGCCCGGGCGCCCTCGGCGCGCAGGCCGGCGATCTGGACCGCGGGCGTGCCGCCCGTCGCGGCGGCGATCGCCTGGGCGAGCGTGAGCACCTGCGGTCCGGGCGGAGCGCCTGCGGCGCGCGCCGCCACGGTGGACCCGGCCGCGCCGAGCGACGCGACGAGCAGCATCACGGGGACGAGTCGATCATGCATGGGGCGGTGGCTCCACGGTGGGGCGGACGACGCCGTTCAGCAGGGTGTCGATCATCGCGTCGAGGTGGCGATCGAAGTCGAGCGGATCGATCCGGCACTTGACCATGGAGTGCTTCCAGATCAACGCCATCACGATCGGCGCCTGCAGGACGCGCACCGTATAGTCCACGTCCATCTCGCGGAACTCGCCGCGTTCGATGCCGCGGGTGAGCACGCCGGCGAACAGGCGCCGCCCGCGCGCGACGACTTCGTCGAAGTAGAAGCGGGCCAGGTCGGGAAACTGCGAGGCCTCGCTGAAGATCAGCCGGGGCAGACCGGTCAGCTGCGATTCGTGCAGGGCCGCCCACCAGCCGCGCAGCAGCTCTTCGAGCAGATCGCGCGAAGGGCCCCGGAAGCTCTGCGCGCGCTGCTCGCCGCGCTCGAGCACCGAGACGATGTTCTCGCGCACCATCGCCTTGAACAGGGCTTCCTTGTTCTCGAAATAGAGGTAGAGCGTGCCCTTCGACACGCCGGCGCGCTGCGCGACCTCCTCGAGCCGCGTCGCGGCGAAGCCCTTCTCGACGAACAGGTCGCGGGCCGCAGCGAGGATTTCGACCGGGCGCTCCTCGGGACGCCGGTGCCAGCGCGGCTCGGCCGCGGCGGGCGGTCTGCGGCCGGACCTGGGGCCGGCGGCGCGTCTGGCGTTCGTTCGGGCGCACACGGCCGCTTTGATGACCCGTCAGTCATCAGGATTCAAATTAAATTACCCGGGGGTCATTTATGGATCCGGCACGGCAGTGGCGGGCCGGCGCGCGCCCGGGCCCGCCGCCGCCGCGGAATCAGCTGGTTTCGCCCGGAACGGTGAACGTCCTGAGCATGCCCTTCGTCTGCGGGTGGGTCACCTCGGCGATCCAGGCGTAGCGCCCGGGCGTGAGGGTGACCTTGAAGTAGCCGGTGGAGCCGGCGGGCATCTCCTGGAGTCCGCCGAGGAATTCGGCCGGCGCCGGAGTCTCGAGGCCGCCCGGATGCGACCAGTCCATCCACGCCGCGAGGGCATCGAGGTCGGCGTCTTCGGCCAGCTTCGCGAGGTGCACGTCGTGGCCGACGAAGTTCTCGTGCAGCTTCTGATCGGCGAAGTGCACGGCGATCACGTTGTCGCCCGCCAGCGGCTCGCCCTCGAACGCGAATCCGTCCTCGCCCGAAATCGTGAGCTGCATGGTCGGCTGCGGCGCTTCGCGGCCCGACGTGGAATCGGTGACGGTGAACAGGTGCACCATGCCGTCGGTCGCCGGGTCCGGATTGTAGGAGTGGAAGACGCCCGCGGTCTTCACGTAGCACTCGAGAAGGTACGTGCCGGGCTCGAGGTGGACCGTCGCTTCACTCATGTGTCCGGGCGCGGTGAGCCCGAGGCCGCCGGTGAACACGGTCTCGTGGAACCACGCGGGCAGCGTGCCGAACGCGGCCATGGCCGAATCGGGCTTGCCCGCGGCGATGAAGTCCATACCGTTCTGGAACACCGGCGCGACCTCGGCCTGGTGCTCGGCGATGCCGATGCCGTCGGGGACGTGCTCGAGGACGGCAAGATGGGTCATGGGCGCCTCGTTGTCGAAGCGGAACGTGACCCAGCCGGAAGGGATTCGCGCGGGGGCCTCGAAGGTCAGGCCCCGCGCGATGACGTGCACCACGCCGGGTTCGGACGGCGGTGAGGTGGAGGCGTCTCCGCCGCCCGAACATCCGGCGAGGCCCAGCAGCGACGGGATCAGGAGCGTGAACAACGCGGCGCTCTTCATGGTCCGGCTCCTTCGTGCGGGGGTGGTCCGGTGGCGCCGGGGCGCGATGGCGCGGCGCCGGTACCCCGGCGTGGTAGCCGATCGCGACGCGTGACGCAAGCCGCGCCGGCACGCGCCGCGGCGGCGGGGCGCCGCGCACCCACGGGTTTCCCTTGCCTCTCCCCGGCCCGCTTTCTAGTCTGCATCCTCCCGCGGCGGTTCGCCCGGCCGGCCGCGACCGAGGGGCGACACGTCCAGAGCGACTGCAGAGGGGCCTCGTGCGCGCGCAGGGCCGGAAGGGAGCTTCGTGATGCGGCCTTTCGTCAGACGGCGCACGGACGGCAGTGACTTCGTGATCGCCGACCTGCGCGTCGATCGTGACGGCGACGAATGGATCGCGTCGGCCGAGCTGGACGGTGAGCGGCTCTGGTTCGCCACGCGAGACGTCGAGCTGGATTCGGCGCCCGAGGCCTTCGCATCGGCGGCGCTGCTGCCGGCCGCGGCGGGCGGCCGCGCGCTGCGCGTCGCGGCGCCGCTCGATCCCGCCTGGCGCGCGAACGCCGGGCGCGCGCTCGCGCTGTTCCGCGAGTGGTGGCGCTGTGACGCCGCAGCGCCGGCGCCCGATCCGCAGCGAGCGGAGGGCTCGGGCGCGCCGCGGCGGCCTGTTCCCGTGACCGCCGCCGGGGGGACGGCACTGTTCTTCAGCGGCGGCGTGGATTCGTTCCACGCGCTCCTCCGCGGGCCCGAGCACGTGGACGTGCTGGTGATGGCGCAGGGCTTCGACTTCGATCTCGACGACACGGCCCGCGCGGCGGCCGCGGAAGCGTCGCTGCGCGCCGTCGCCGGGCAGATGGGGGCGCGCGCGGTGTTCGTGCGCACCAACGCGAAGACGCATGCGCGGCTCAGGACGGTGTCGTGGGATTTCACGCACGGCAGCGCGATGGCGGCGGTCGCGCACGTCATCCACGGCATCGCCGGCCGGGCGCTCTTCGCCCAGAGCCTGCCGGGCGACCGGAACGTTCCGTGCGGCACCCATCCGCGCCTCGACCCGTTGTGGTCGAGCTCGCGGATGACGATCGCCTCCGGGCCTCCCGGAACGCGCCTGGAGCGCATGCGCGCCATTGCGGCAGAGCCGCTGCTGCGCGACCACCTGCGCGTCTGCAACACCAGACGGACGCCGCTCGGCAACTGCGGAAGCTGTGCGAAGTGCATCCTCGCGATGCTGATGCTGGAAGAGAGCGGGCAGCTCCGGCACTCGCGGGTCTTCGGCGACACGCGCGACCTGATCGCACGCGTGGACGCGCTGCGCCGCACCCCCGACCGCTACCACACGCTCGAGGAGATGCTGGGGGCCGGTGATCTGGCGCCCGATCTCGCACGATCGGTGCGCAGACTCGTGCGGCGCAGCCGCATCGACATGAGCTGGCCCGTGCAGCTCCGCCGGCGCGTCGCCGGCAGGGTGCTCGGCTGGTTCGGGATCGTGCGCAAGCCCTGAGGCGGCGCCGCGCCCCGCCCGGTCAGGACCCCGATGCCCGCCTAGCGCCAGCCGCGCGCGCGCCGCGTGAGCACCCGGTCGAGCGCGTTCGCGAACGCGGTCCGGTCGCGCGGCTGATACGCGGCAGGACCGCCGGTCACCTGGCCGGCGCCACGCAGGCCGTCCATCAGGTCGCGGGTCGCGAGGATCTCGCCGACGTTGTCGGGCGTGTACTCGCGGCCACGCGGGTCGATGACCGCGAGTCCGCGCCCCACCAGGATCGAGGCGAGCGGCACGTCGGCCGTGATCGCGACGTCCGCAGGGGCCGCGTGCTCCGCGATGTAGCGGTCTGCGACGTCGGCGCCGCCCTCGACCACGACGCTCGAGACGTGCGGGAGGCCGGGCGGAGTGTGCAGGGCGCGGTTGGCGACCAGGATCGCCTGCAGCTCGAGCCGCGCGGCGGTGCGGAACACGACGTCGCGGACCTCGCGCGGCATGGCATCCGCGTCGATCCAGATCTTCATGGCTCACTCCCGGTGAACGGCCGTGCCCCCGCAAACGGCGAAAGGGCCGCGGCGCACGCGCACGGCGCGTGACCGCGGCCCCTCGCTATCGGAGGGCGCTGCAACCGCCCCCCGGAAAACGCCGGCGCGCGTCGCCGCGCCCGGCGGCCTTCCTCAGCCGCGCTTCTCGATCGCCACGTACGGGCGCTGCGTCGGTCCGGTGTAGATCTGGCGGGGGCGGGAAATGCGGAACGACGGATCGTGACGCATCTCGAGCCACTGGGCGATCCAGCCCGGCAGGCGTCCCATGGCGAACATCGCCGTGAACATGTTCACCGGAATGTCGAGCGCCTGGTAGATCACGCCGCTGTAGAAGTCGACGTTCGGATAGAGCTTGCGGCTCACGAAGTACTCGTCCTTGAGCGCGATCTCCTCGAGTTTCATCGCGATGTCCAGCAGCTCGCTCGACTTCCGCACCCGCGCGAGCACGTCCTCGCACGCCTTTTTGAGGATCGAGGCGCGCGGATCGTAGCTCTTGTAGACGCGATGCCCGAACCCCATCAGCCGGCGCGTGTCGTTCTTGTCCTTGGCGCGCTCGAGGAAACGCTCGGCGCCGCCGCCTTCGCTCGCGATGGTCTTGAGCATCTCGATGACCTTCTGGTTCGCGCCGCCGTGCAGCGGGCCCCAGAGCGCGCTGATGCCGGCGGAGATGCTCGCGTACAGATTCGCCTGGGAACTGCCGACCATGCGCACCGTGCTCGTCGAGCAGTTCTGCTCGTGATCGGCGTGCAGAATGAGCAGCAGGTCGATGGTTCGCGCCAGCGTCTCGTCGGCTTCATAGGCTTCGCTCGGCGTCGCGAACATCATGTGCATGAAGTTCGACGCATAGTCGAGCCGGTTGAGGGGCTGCACCATCGGATGCCCCATCGAGTGCTTGTACGAGAACGCCACCAGCGTCGGCATCTTCGCGATCAGGCGGATGATCGTGTCGTGAATCGCCTGCTCGCTCTCCGGTTCCTGGTAGAAGGTCGCGAGCGCGCCCACGGCGGCGGCACAGACCGGCATCGGGTGCGCGTCCATCGGCAGCGCGTCGAAGAACCGGCGGAAGTTCTCATGGAGCATCGTGTGATACGTGACTTCCTTCTCGAAGCCTTCGAGTTCGGCGCGCTTCGGCAGTTCGCCGTGCAGCAGCAGCCAGGCGACTTCGAGGAACGTGCTCTTGGTGGCGAGTTCTTCGATCGGGTAGCCGCGGTAGCGCAGGATGCCCTTCTCGCCGTCGATGAACGTGATCGAGCTCTGGCACGAACCGGTGTTCCCGTAGCCGGGATCGAGCGTGATCATTCCGGTCGAGGCGCGCAGCTTCTCGATGTCGATACCGATTTCACCTTCGCTGCCCACGACCACCGGGAGCTCGAGGGTCTTGCCGTCGCATTGAATCGTCGCGGTCTGCTGGGTCTTCTGCATCGTATCGCCGGGCATAAATCACCTTCCTTGCGACTCTGTCTGCGGAACGGGGCCGGCCATCGCGGCATTCGCCATGACCGGACCCGGCGCGGGTGATTGTAAGTAGACGCTAACGGGGCAAGACGCGTACCCGCTTCGCGCACATTTCGAGCCTCCTGAAAGACAGGCGGTTGCGCCGTTCGGCGGGCGATCGCGGCGGGGCCGGACCGGCGTCCGCCGCCAGTCTGTCATGGAGCGGCCCGTCTTGTCAGCTCCGGCGGGCCGCGACGCGGACTTCCGGAGCCCCTGTGTCCGGCTGTCTGCCGTCCGCGGCAACGCCGCGGGGAGCACCGCCGGCGCCCCCGCGCGGCGTTCAGGCCGGCGCGCGCAGGTCGTGCGTCCCGGCCAGCGCCTTCCGGGCCCGCTCGAGTCCGGTCGCGCGCACCAGCACGAGATCGGTGTCCCAGGTCGAGATCACGAACACCGGGAGGCCCGCTGCGGCCAGCAGCGCCGTGAGCCCGGCAATGACGCCCGTCTCGTCGAACGGAATCGGCCCCTCGACCGCGAACGCGCGCCAGCCGCGCTCGGCGCGCTCCACCGCCGGCGGCAGGTCGTCCTCGGGGCAGACGACCGACAGTTCGTGCGGCGTGCGCGTGATGCTCCACGTCGTCGCCTCGGCGTGCAGCACCCACGCGGGGAGCGGCGCGGCGGGATCGAAGCGGCAGATCGCGAAGCGTTCGGGCAGCAGGGTGAGCGCGCGGCGGGCGGGCATCGGAGGGTCTCCTTTCCTGGCACGGCGGGGCGGCCCGCGCGATGTTACGTTGGGCAGGCCCGTCGGTCGAAGTCGCATTCGACAACGGAGAGATCCCCGATGCGCGAAGCCACCCGCATGATCCTCACGAGCCCGCACTTCCTCTGGGTGTGGGGGGCGCTGGTCGCGGCCTCCCTGGGACTGCTGTTCCACGATCTGGCCAGGCGCAATCCGGAGATCCGGGGCCTGATGAAGCTCGTCTGGGTCTTCACGGTCCTCTACTCGGGACCGCTCGGTCTCTGGATGTACTGGGTGACGGGCCGCAGGCAGATCGCCCATGACAGTCTGTGGCGCAGGGGCGCACGTTCGACGGCGCACTGCTATTCGGGGTGCGGCGCGGGTGAGGTGGCGGGGGTGATCATCGCCGCCGGGATCCTGGGGCTCGGCAACGCCTGGATCGGGGTCATCACGTTCGTGCTCGCCTACGTGTCCGGCTTCGTTCTCACCGCCGGACCCCTGATCCAGGACGGCGAGTCGTGGCGCGATGCGTTCCGCGACGCCTTCTATTCCGAAACCGCGAGCATCACCGTCATGGAGCTGACCGCGATCGCCGCCGATCTGTGGCTCGCGCGCCGCGCCACGATCGGCGAGCCGCTGTTCTGGGCCTCGCTGGTGTTTTCGCTGTCGCTGGGGCTCGTGGCCGCGTATCCCGTCAACGTGCTGCTCATCCGTTTCGGGGTGAAGCAGGGCATGCACAGCCCGAAGGAGATGGCTGCGGGCTGACCCCGCCCGTCAGTCGATGTGCACGACCCGCCCGAGACCCACCGCCTGCGGCGTGCGCACACGGTAGAACAGCAGTCCCTGCCCGGCGTCGCGACCCGTGGCGTCGCGGCCGTCCCAGACCACGCGATGGGCGCCCGCACTCACGGGCTCCGAGGTCATCAGGCGGCGGATCAGGCGCCCGGCAGGGTCCAGGATCTCGATGCTGGCCGTGGTCGCCGCCGACACGGTGAACTCGATCGTCGTCGTCCGTCTGAACGGATTCGGGCGGGCCGGCGCGAGGCGGAGCGGGCCGGCGCCGGCGTCCGGATGCGGCACCGCGGTCGTGAGGCCGGCGAGCTCGGCGATGTCGGCCGGGCCCAGCGCCCGTGCGTAGAGCCGCACTTCGTCGATGTCACCGTAGAAGATCTCCAGCACGCCCGGCACGTCGGAGCCGATGCTCAGAACGTTCGCATCGGGCAGGATCGTCGTCGCGAGCGGCCCGGCGCCCACCTGCACGCCGTCCACGTACGAACGCACGGTGTCGCCGTCCCACGACGAGGCGACGTGGTACCAGCGGTCCGCGTCGAAGCTGAACGGCGCCGCGACGCCGAGGTTCCAGTTGTTGAGGGCCGTCTGCATGCCGGTCTGGGTGGTGATGAAGCGGTACTGGAACACGTTGGGGGTCGAGATGCTCTTGGTGAGGATCGGGTTGTACAGCGTTCCGACCATGCCCCAGCCGTCGCGGCGGATCCACGCCGCCATGGTCAGCGCCGTCGTCGGGGACTCGAGCGAGGGCGAAGACGGGATGTCGATCCGCGAGTCGAGTCCGTTGAAGTGAAACGCGCGGTTCGGCATCCCGAAGCGGTCGGCGGTGAGCTGCGCGGTGGCGTTCGGGGTGCCGTCGTTGCCGTTTCCGCTGGCATCCCGCGCATCGCCCGTGAACGGCCACCAGCCGATCAGTCCGGTGACGATGTCCGCCCGGGCGGGCATGGGGAGCAGGAGTGCGGCGAGCAGAAACCACCTCGAGGCGCGCATGTCTTTCTCCGTTCAAGGCTGTCGCGAAGCGTACGGCGCGGGGGCGGAGCGCCGCCAGAGTGAACTACGGAAAGCCGCGCCGCGACCGGCCATGGTGGTCGTGCACTCCCGCCCCGCTGGGGTAGAGTGCCGGGCATGTCAGCGACAGGCCACGATCTCGCCCGCGCACGCGAGGCCTACGCGGCGCGCCGCTGGGAGGATGCCTGGCGGCTCCTCATGGAGGCCGATCGCGTCTCCGCGCTGCCGCCCGAAGACCTCGAACGGCTCGCCTGGGCGTCCGCGCTCACCGGGCGTGACGACGGGATGCTCGCGGCGACGGAGCGGCTCCACGCCGCCTGCGCCGAGGCCGGCGACGAGCGCGGCGCGGCGCACGCCGCATTCTGGCACGGGTTCCGTCTGTTCGGCCGCGGCGAGAGCGGCCGCGCCGCGGGCTGGATCGGCCGGGCGGAGCGCCACATCGAGCGCCTCGGCGAGGACTGTGCCGAACGCGGCTTCGTCCTCCTGCCCGCGATCCATCGCACGCTCGGCGGCGGCGATCCGGAAGGCGCAATGGCGATCGCCGCCGAGGCGATCGCCATCGGCGAACGCTTCGGCGACCGCGACCTCGTCGGCTACGCCCGGGCGATGCAGGGGGTGATCCGCCTGCGCCAGAACCGGGTTGCCGACGGCATCGCCCTGTTCGACGAGGCGATGGTCGAAGTCGGCAGCGGGGCCACGTCACCGATCATCACCGGCCTGATCTGCTGCACCGCGGTCGACTGGTGCCGCCGCGTCTACGCGCTCGGGCGGATGCGCGAGTGGACGGCGGTGCTCTCGGAGTGGTGCGAGGCGCAGCCGCAGCTCGTCACGTTCACCGGCGCGTGTCTCGTGCACCGCGCCGAGGTCATGGAGATGAATGGGGACTGGGGGCGCGCCATCGACGAGGCGCGCCGCGCCTCCGAGCGCAGTCTCATGGCCGGAACCGAGCCCGAAACGATCGGTGCGGCGTACTACCGGCTCGGCGAGTTGCATCGCCTGCAGGGCGCGTTCGACGCCGCCGAGGCCGCCTACCGCGACGCAAGCCGCGCGGGGCGCGATCCGCAGCCCGGACTCGCGCTGCTCAGGCTCGCGCAGGGACGCTCCGAGGCGGCGGCCCAGTCGATCCGCCGCGTGATCGAGACGGCGTCGGAAGGGCTCACGCGGGTGCAGTTCCTGCCGGCGCACGTCGAGATCATGCTCGCGGCCGGGGATCCGGCCGCAGCCGCCGTGTCGGCGGACGAGCTGGAGGCGCTGGCCGCGCGCTTTCGATCGGATGCGCTCGACGCGATCGCGGCCCACGCGCGCGGGGCGGTGCTCCTTTCCGCCGGAGATCCGGCCGGCGCCATCGAACCGCTGCGCCGGGCCTTCGACGGGTGGCAGCGGGCGAACGCGCCGTACCTGGCGGCGCGGCTGCGCGTCCTGATCGCCGCGGCGTGCCGGGCGCTGGGCGACGAGGACGGCGCCGCCCTCGAGGTGGACGCCGCCCGTGCGGTCTTCACGGAGCTCGGCGCGGCACCCGACCTCGAACGGATTCCAGCCTCCGGCGCGGCGCCGCGGGCGCCCGCGCATGGCCTCACCGCCCGCGAGCTGCAGATTCTGCGCATGGTCGCGGCCGGTGGGACCAACCGCGCCATCGCCCGCGAGCTGTTCCTCAGTGAGCGCACCGTCGACCGGCACGTCAGCAACATCTTCAACAAGCTCGGCGTGTCCTCGCGCGCCGCCGCCACGGCGCACGCCTACGAGCACCGGCTGATCTGAGGCGCCGGCCGGGTCCGTCCCCGTCGTCCCCGCCGAAGGGCGCGGCGGCGCGGTCGGCCACCGCCCGCGCGCCCCGGCCGCCGGTGCGCCGGTGCGCGGACCCACGGTCGTGGCGGAAACCACCCATGGGGCGCCGTCGCCCGAAAATGGGTGGTTCCGCCGACGCGCGCGACGGCGGCCCTCGCTAGTGTTTCCAGCCGAGGCACGGCCAGGGAACCCGAACCGGGAGGATCGTCATGCAGCGGACATCACATTCGTTCCAGAACGAGTCGGCAGGGCACACGACCGGGGCCGGGCGCGGTCTGCTGGTCGAAGAGGGGGCGGCATTCATGCAGATGAGCGGTGTCGCCGCGGACGCCGCGCCCGTCTCGTCGTCGCAGGCGCAACCGCATTCGGCGCCCGGGCGCTTCGACGTGATCGTGATCGGCGGCGGTCAGACCGGGCTCTCGGTCGGCTACCACCTCGCGCGTCACGGCCTGAGTTTCGTGATCCTCGACGCCCACGAGCGGATCGGCGATGCATGGCGCCGGCGCTGGGATTCACTCAGGCTCTTCACCCCGGCGCGCTTCAGCGGGCTCGACGGCATGCCGTTCCCCGCGCCGGGCGACGTGTTCCCGACCAAGGACGAGATGGGCGACTTTCTCGAAGCCTACGCGGCACGCTTCCAGCTGCCGGTCGAGACCGGCGTCCGCGTCGAGCGGCTCACGCATGAGGGCGGCCGTTACGTCGCCCGTGCCGGTGCGCGCACGTTCGAGGCCGATCACGTGGTCGTGGCGATGGCGAACTACCAGAAGCCCCGCACTCCCGCGTTTGCCCGCGAGCTGGACCCGTCGATCGTGCAGATCCACTCGTTCGACTACCGCAATCCGTCGCAGCTCCGGGACGGCGACGTGCTGATCGCCGGGGCCGGCAACTCGGGCTCGGAGATCGCGGTCGAACTGGCGCGCGGCGGCCGCCGCGTGTGGATGGTGGGGCGCGACGTCGGCCAGCTGCCGTTCCGGGTCGGCGGTTTCGCCGGGCGCCACCTGCTGGTGCGGCTGGTCCTGCGCGGCCTGTTCCACCGCGTGCTCACCGAAGACACGCCGGTCGGCCGCAAGGTGCGTCCGCGGGTGACGCACCAGGGCGGCCCGCTGATCCGCGTGCGCGCGGCCGACCTCGCCGCGCTCGGCGTGCGCCGCGGCCCGAAGGTCGCGGGCGTCCGCCAGGGCCGGCCGGTGCTCGAGGACGGCACCGTGCTCGACGTGGCGAACGTCGTCTGGTGCACGGGCTTCCATCCCGGCTTCCCCTCGTGGATCGAGCGCCCCGTCTTCGACGATCACGGCGAGCCCCGCCACGAACGCGGCATCGTACCCGGCGAGCCGGGACTCTACTTCGTCGGACTGCACTTCCTGTACGCGCTGTCCTCGACCATGATTCACGGGGTCGGTCGGGATGCGCGCTACGTCGCGGAACGGATCGCCGCACGCGCGAGGGCGGCCGCCGCGTGATGCGCGGCGGGCCGGCGGCGGTGCGCTACGAGTGCTTCCGAATCCACGGCTCGATCGCCGGCTCGAACTCGCCGTAGCTGCGCGCGCCGACGAACACCCCGCGCACGATGCCGTCGCGGTCGATGACGAGGCTCAGCGGCCGGCCCGGCACGTCGAGCCAGTCGATGCGTGGCGTGTAGACGTTGAGCGTGCCGAACGGGTGCTGCGCCGCGAACGTCTGCAACACCTGGCGCTCTTCGGTGGAAACGGTGACCACCGTGAGGCCGTCGCCTTCGTGCGCCTTCTGCAGGCGATCGATGTCGGGCAGCTCGTGGCGGCAGGGCGGGCACCACGTCGCCCACAGGTTCAGCAGCACGACGCGGCCGCGCAGCTCGCTCAGGTGGTGCACCGCATCGCTGCCGACCTCGCGGAACACGGCGTCCTCCGCAGGGCGGTTGACGATCGACCGCACGTAGCGCACCTGGTCGAGCACGGGCCGCATGGGCCCGAGCACGAGGAACAGTCCGCCCGCGGCGACCAGCGCCGCCCCCAGGAGTCCGCCGGCGGCGAGGCGTCCCGGCCAGCGTGCCGGGACGAGGAAGCGGCGGCCGCGGCCGAGTCTCCAGACGCCGAGGATCGACAGCGTGAGCAGCGCAGCGAGAATCCAGGTTCCGTAGGAAGCGATGACGGGCAACAGGCGCTCGATCTGATTCATGCAGGTCTCCCCTGAGTGGTGGCGGGAATACGTGCGGAGGACGCTCCGGGTTGCGCACCGGGCGGGCAAACCGGGCATGGATGCACGCGAGCGGGTCCGGGCGTACTCTCCCGGCATGCCCGATGCCCGCCTGGTGATCCCGTTGCTGTGCTGTGCCCTGCTGTCCGGCCACCCCGGACCCGCCGTGGCGGCGCCCGCCGCCCCGCACGGGGAATGGCAGGCGGTCGCCCCGCCCGCGGACTCGACGGCGGAAAGGGCGGCGCCGCGTGCGGACCACGGCTCCGTCACGGCCGACGCCGGCTCCCCGCTGCTCCGTGGATGGTCGTGGGGCTGGCGCGGCGGCGCGGGGGCCACGGTGTTCACGAAGTCGCTGGAGGATTCGTCCGACGGTTCGTTCGTAAGCTTCGACGTCGGCCTGTTCGCGACGCGCCGGATCGGCCGGCTTTCGATCGAGCCGCAGGCGATCGTCGCGGTGCGCGGCGGCAACTTCGTCGATCCGTTCTTCGGCACCGTCTACGACAATTTCGGCAATTCCTACGTCAGGAAGATCGGCGAGTTTCGCGGCACCCTGTCGCTGGTCGAGCTGCGCACGCCGCTCGTCGCGCGGCTCGAGCTCGGGCCGTGGACCGTCACCCCGCACGTGCTCGGCGGGGTCGTCCCCGCGTTGCTCGTCTACGGCGACTATTCGGGCAACCGCTACGTGCACGACTTCTTCGCGGGCAATCTCAGCCGCGCGAACCTCGGCTGGACCGCCGGCGCGGGGGCCGCCTTCCCGATGCGCTACGGCCGGCTTACGATCGACCTGCGTTACGAGCAGAGCGGCGGCAGCGTGTTCAAGTCGGGCCGCGGCCTGCCGGGGCAGGAGCGGGCGTGGATCGTCGGTTTCGGCCTGCAGATGAAGAAGCGGGCGCCCGCGGAGCGCAGGCCGGCCCGGCCGCACGCCGGATCCGGGCCGTTCCCGCGCTGACGCGGACCCCGCAGGGTGCACCCCGGGGCCGGCCGGCGGCGCCGTGAGACTGGCGGGGCGGATCGGTGTTACAGTGCATGGTCTTCATGTCCCGTGTCCCCGCCCGCACTCCGCGTGGCGCAGGGTGCATCGGGGCGGCGCGAAGGGAGGCACGGCCTGGCAAGACAGAGACCCTCGTTCTTGAAACGGCAGAAGGAACAGAAGCGCAACGCGAAAGCCGCCGCCAAGCGGGCGCGGCGCGAGTCCAAGCGCCAGGAAGGCGGCGCCGGGCTCGACGGCATGATGGCGCGGGTGAACGAGTTCGGCGACATCGTCGAAATCGACGCTCCGGAGAGCGAGACCGGGGAAGAAGAAGATCAGGACGAGGACGAAGACGCGCCGAACTGAGGCCGCCGCGCGTCGCGATCCCGTTCCCGGTCCCGTTCCATCGCTTCGCCCATCTGACCATGATGGCAGCACCCGGTCGCGCGACCGGGTGCACCCGCCACACATCGAGGCCACCGGATCGCTCCGGTGGCCCGGTCGGTTTCAGCGCCCGATGGACGTTCAGCGCGGGCGCGGCACGCCACTCCCCGGGGTCCACGGCGCCCCTGCGGCCTGGAGCCGTTTCTCGAGCGCCGGCAGGTCGGTTTCGACCAGCTGCGTGAGATCCGCGCGCACGGCTTCGAACTGGCGCCGGGCGAGGTCCAGGCTCGTGCGTGCGGTCGGGGTCGGTCCGTAGGTCGAGGCGCCGGTGATCCGCTTCACGACCGTGATCCGGCCCGTTACCGGTACCGGCCCGTCATCGCCGTAGCGGCGGCGCGTGGCGTCACCCGAGAGCTCCATCTGAATCCCGGCGAGGCGCCGGCGCAGCGCGTCCACCTGCTGGAGCAGCAACGGATCGTCGAGCGACGAGCGCAGCAGCGCATCCCGCATGCCCTCGATGCGATGCCCGGTTTCGCCGATCAGGGCGCCGGCGCCCTGGATCAGGCGGTCGAGATCCGCGACCTCGGCGAGGAACGCGGCGGCATCCGCGGGGGAAGCGCCCGGCAGCGTGCCTTTGCGGAGCGGCACGACCTCGAACGTCTGCGACTCGCCCAGGTCGGTCACCACGCCGTCCACCACCCTGGCGAGACTCACGGAGTACGTGCCGGGCGCCGCCAGTGCGCCGTCCGGGCGGCGCGGCCCCTCCTCTTCGGGGCCCGACTCCCCTCGCGGCGCGGGATCCACCGGCGGCAGCCGGAGATCCCAGGCCACCCGGTGGAAGCCGGCGTTCGCGGGCCCGGTGATCTTCCGGACCACCTGTCCTCCGGCGTCACGCACCGTGAGCAGGATCTCGGGGTCCATCTCGAGCGACTCGTCGCGCAGCGCATCCCAGCCGGGGTAGGGCGCATCGCCCCCCTGCTGCGCGATCTTCTTTTCCTTCTCCTGCCGCATCTCCCTGCGCGAGTGCAGCGCGTCGTGCAGATGGTAGGTGAACACCGCACCGAACGGCGGGTTGGGCGCGGTGAAGAACGCATCGCCCTGGCTGCCCTTCTCGTCGTAACCGATGACGCGCCGCGGCACGTACCACCAGGCCTTCCGCACCGGGAACAGCGCCGCGGCCCTGTCGAGCGCGCCGTCCGCGACGTCGCGCAGCGGCGTGTAATCGTCGAGGATGTAGATGCCGCGGCCGAAGCTGCCCGCGACGAGGTCGTTCTCGCGCCGCTGAATCGCCACGTCGCGGAACGGGATGTGCGGCACGCCGCCGTCGAGCGCGTTCCACGTCGCCCCGCCGTCGACGGTGCAGTAGAGGCCGAACTCGGTGCCGGCGAACATCAGCTTCGGATCCACGTGATCCTGCACCACCCGCCACACGATCGCGCGGTCCGGAATGCCGGTGGTGATGCGCTTCCAGCTGCGGCCGCGATCGGCGCTCCTGAGCAGGTACGGCGAGAAATCGCCCTGCTTGTGGGCATCCACTGCGGCGTAGACCGTGTTGCGATCGTGGAGATCGGCCTTGAGGTCGTTGACGAAGAAGAATCCCGGCACGCCGGGCAGCCGGTCGATCCGGCGCCAGCTCTTGCCGCCGTCCTCGGTGACCTGGATCAGCCCGTCGTCGGTTCCGGCGTAGAGCAGATCCGGATCGAGCGGCGACTGCTCGAGCGCGGTGATCGTGCCGTACTTGGACATGGCCGAGACGTCCCAGACGGCGTCGAAGCCCCAGACGCGGCCCATCATCGGCAGCTTCAAGCGGTCCAGGCCGCGGGTGAGATCGCCGCTGATCGGCGTCCAGCTGTCGCCGCGATCGTGGCTCAGCCACACCCGCTGGCTCGCGTAGTAGAGCGTCGCCGGATCGTGCGGACTCACCTCGATGGGCGCGTCCCAGGCGAAGCGCTCGGTCGCTTCGCCGGGGCCGGGCTGCGGCTGGATGAGCACCGTCTCGCCCGTGCGGCGATCGAAACGCACGAGGGTCCCTTCCTGCAGCTCGGAGTAGACGATGTCCGGGTTCGAAGGATCGGTGGCGGGCATGTAGCCGTCACCGCCGAAGGTCACGAACCAGTCGCTGTTGCGGATGCCGTGCCGGTTGTCGGTGCGTGACGGGCCGCCCTGCGTGTTGTTGTCCTGGGCGCCGCCGTACACGTTGTAGAAAGGCGCAGCGTCGTCCACTGCGATCTTGTAGAACTGGGTGACGGGCAGGTTGGCGACGAACTTCCAGGTCGCGCCGAGATCCCAGCTCTCGTAGAGGCCGCCGTCGCAGCCGACCAGCAGGTAGTCGGGGTCGTCGGGTCTGAACGCGACCGCGTGGTTGTCGACGTGCTTGAAGCGGCCATGGATGTTACGGAACGTGCGGCCGCCGTCCTCGGTGACGTGCAGCTCGACCTCGGTGTGGTAGACGCGGTCGAACGCGTGCGGGCTCGCGAAGATCTCCTGGTAGTAGTGCGGTCCGGTGCCGCCCGCGACGTGGTCGCTGCGCTTCTCCCAGCTGCCGCCCGCGTCGGCCGAGCGCCAGAAGCCGCCCTTCTTGTGAGCGAGCTCGATTGTCGCGTAGATCACGTCCGGCTGCTGCGGCGAGATCGCGAGGCCGATCCGCCCCATCTGTTCCTTCGGCAGGCCCTGCGTCAGCTTGCGCCAGTGGGCGCCGCCGTCGACGGACTTGTAGATCGCCGACTCCGGTCCGCCGTCGATGAGCGCCGCCACGTCGCGGTAGTGCTGGTACGTCGAGGCGTAGAGCACGTCCGGGTCGCGCGGATCCATGATGACGTCATTGACCCCGGTGAAGTCGCCACCGCCCAGGACCCTGTTCCAGGTCGCCCCGCCGTCCGCAGTCTTGAAAAGGCCGCGGTCGCCCCCCGCCGACCACAGCGGTCCCTGTGCGGCGACGTAGACGACGTCCGAGTCGTGCGGATCGATCACGATCCGCCCGATGTGTTCCGACTTCGCCAGGCCCATGTTCTTCCAGGTGGCGCCGCCGTCCAGGCTGCGGTAGACGCCGTCGCCATAGCCGACGTGGCGGCCGGCGACGTTCTCGCCGGTGCCGACCCACACGATCTCCGGGTGCTGCGGATCGATCGAGACGCAACCGATCGAATACGAACCCTCGTGCTCGAAGATCGGCTTCCAGGTCGTCCCGCAATTCGTGGTCTTCCACACCCCGCCGCTGCCGACGCCCACGTACCAGGTGTCCGGGCGGCCGGGCTCGATCGCGATGTCGGCGATGCGGCCCGACGTGAACGCCGGGCCGATACAGCGCAGCTCGAGGCCCCTGTAGGGACCGGGTTTTTCGCCGGCGTCCGCGTTCGTCGCGCCGGTGGGCGGCGCGGCGGAAGCGGCGGAGAACGACAGGGCGAGCGCGAACGCAGCGGCGAGCGTGCGCGCGCCGCGGACGTGGCAAAGGCGATTCATGAACGGGCCTCCAGGAGTGTCGCCCGGAGCGCGGGGAAGCGCGTCCGGGGAAAGGGCGACGGAGACGCGGGCCAGCCGTGCATCTTAGACCGAACGGTCCGTGCAGCGCAGCCGAAAAGGCCGTTCGCGCGGGCGCCGGAGGCCGTTCGTCGCCGCGGCGCCTCGATGCTAGGTTGGCAGCGACGTCAGGGCCGCGATCGACGCAGTTCCATCCACAGGAGGCATCTCATGAAGCGCACCTCGGAAGCCCGCTGGAGCGGAGATCTCAAGAGCGGCAAGGGCCGCGTCAAGCTCGCCAGCGGCGCCTTTGAAGGCCCGTACGCTTTTGCGAGCCGGTTCGAAGACGGTCCCGGCACGAACCCGGAGGAGCTGATCGGAGCCGCCCATGCCGGCTGCTTCTCGATGGCGCTGGCCGCCGCGCTCGCGGGCGCGGGTCACACGGTGAAGAGTGTCTTCACGACCGCGACCGTGAACCTCGAAAAGGACGACAAGGGTTTCTCGATCACCCGCATCGACCTCGTCACGCGCGGCGACGTGCCGGGGCTCGATCCCGCGGAATTCGAGCGCGTGGCGGAGGAGACCAAAACCGGCTGCATCGTCTCGCGCGCGCTGGCCGCGGTGCCGATGACGCTCGACGTGGGACTCGTGAAGGCCTGACCCGGCGGCCGCGCGGCGCCACGCCCGCAGCGGGCGGCGGCCGCCTGGTCGGGCCGCCACGCCCGGCAGTGGTTACTGCTTGCGCTTCGCCTCGGCCATCGCCTTGCGCAGCGCGATCGCCATCGTCGTGAGCTCTTCGGGCTCCTTCTTCGCAGGCGGCTTCTCGTGCGTGCCACCCTGCGCACCGCCGCGCGAGCCGTGCTTCTTCGCGGACCTCGAGCGCGCAGGCGGAACGTCGAGCGTCGCCTTCGAGGCCTCGGGGCTCTCGCGCAAAGACAGCGAGACGCGGCGCCGCGCGGGGTCCACGTTCAGCACGTGGACCTCGACCGGCTGGCCGGGCTTCAGGACTTCGCGCACGTGCTCGACGCGATGGTCCGCGGCCTGCGAGACGTGGATGAGTCCGTCGATTCCGGGGGCGAGCGTGACGAACGCGCCGAAGTCGGTGAGTCGCGCGACCGTGCCGCTCACCCGCGTGCCGGCGGGGAAGCGCGCGGCGACGGATTCCCACGGATCGGGCGCGCAGGCCTTGATCGAGAGCCCGATGCGCATCCGGCCCTTCTTGTCCTTCTCGATGCGCAGCACCTTCACGTGCACTTTGTCGCCCGGCTTCAGCGCCTGATTCGGATGGCCCACGTGCTCGTGGCTGATTTCGGAAACATGGACGAGGCCGTCGACTCCGCCGAGGTCCACGAACGCGCCGAAGGGCTCGAGGCGCGCGACCGCGCCGTCGATTTCGTCGCCCGGCTTGAGGCTCGCGAGCATCTGCTTCGCCTTCGCCTGTTCCTCGCGGCGCAGCAGCTTCTTGCGCGACAGGACCGCGTTGCCGCGGCCCTCCTCGATCGAGGTGACGAGGAACTCGAGCGACCGGCCGACGTACACGGTCGGGTCCTCGCAGAACCCGGATTCGATCTGGGACATCGGGCAGAAGCCGCGCGAGCCGCCGAGCTGTACCTCGAGGCCGCCGGCATTGACGCCCGTGACGCGACCCGTCACAGGGAGCCCGGAGGCCTTCGCCTCACGCAGCTGGCGCGACGCGTCGTGGCCCTCCGTACGCATGGAGGAGGCGAGGACGATCTGGTCGCCGCTTTCCACGACGAACATGTCGAGCGCGTCGCCGACCGCGACCCGCAGCGTGCCGTCTTCGTTGCGGAAGGCCTGCGCCTTCGCGACGCCTTCGCTGCGGCCACCGAAGTCGATCGTCAGCCACTCGTCCCCGATAGTGACGATCGTGCCCTTGACCTTCATGCCGGGCTGGATGTCGGTGGACGGGGGCGCGCCCTTGCCCGAATCCCGTTCGTAGGCTTCGAGGGCCTGCGCGAATTCCGCCGATGGCGCGTCCTCGTCGCGCTCGGTCGCCTCTTCGGGCCCCTGTCGTTCTTCGTTGCTCATCCTGCTTCGCTCCCTTCGAGTGCGTAGTCCATGGTGAATGTGGCGCCGGCCTCGTCGTGACGGTATTCCGCCCGGCCGCTCAGGCCCTCGAGTCCCCCGGTGGCCGGCCCGGGAACGACCCGCCAGTCGCCGTGCCGGCCGCCGGCATCCGCAATCGCGGCGTGCATGTGGACGAACGTCCCGGTGCGCCCCGCGAGGCGCGCTTCGATCCGCTCCATCGCCACGCAGGCGGCGCTGCCATCCTCGCCCTTCGACATGAGCAACCCCGCGGCGCTGGTGCCTTCGAGGTCGCCGCGGAAGGTCCTGCGCACGGTGGCGCGGCTCAGGTCATGGCCGCCCGGAATCCGCTCGCCGGGCTGCTCGTCCCACGGGTCGATCGAAAACGTCGCATGTGCCTGCACGGGGAGTCCTCTCACAACCGTGGAGCATGCCCGGTTCGAGCGGGCTGTGGCAAGGCGGCGGTCCTCCGCTGCCCCGCGGCCGCCCGGGGAGTAGACTCGGCGCATGGGCGAGATCCGGATTCCGGCGAGGACCGCGGGCGCGGCGTGGCTCGCATGCGCGATCCTGCTCACGGCCGGCTGCGGGAAGGATGATGCGCCGACGGCACCGGCCGGGACGAACCCGATCATCCCGATCGCCGCGGCCGACGCCTGGCCGCACGAGAACGGACGCGCGTTCGAGTACCGCTTCGTGGCGCGGGCCGCAACCACGCCTTCCACCGTGGTGTACCCGACCCCCGGCGAGGTGCCCGGGGTGACCCTCGATCAGGTCGCGGCCCTGCTCGAAACGCCGCCGTCGTTCACGCTCGTCCAGGAAACGACCAGCGGCTACGTGCTCACCTTTCAGGACAGCATGACGACGGGTTCGGGGGTTCGCGGCCAGGCGCTGCTGGCCGCGGTCACGCCGTACCCGATCCCCGTGGCCACGCGCGCCCGCCCGCCCGGCACGGCCGCCGCGAACGGCGTGTTCGGGGTGCCGCGGCTGCTTCGGGGTGGAACATGGCGGCTCGACGGCTCGCGGATCGGGCTCTATGGAGAAGCGTCCACCGAGCCGGTGTGGATCTATCTCGACGGTTCGCTGGCCGACCGCACCGCGTGGCAGGCCCGTCTGCTGCCCGGGCTCGCCGATGACGTCGTGATGCGCGCCCGGGCCTGGCAGACGGTGAACGTCGACGTCGCGGGATTCCGCAGGGAGGACGCGCTCGACGTCCACTACCTCATGGACTACGGCGTCACGGCAGTGACCGACGAGAACGGCAGCGTGTTCGGCTACACGCGGAGGTTCGACTACGGCCGCGTGGTGTGGGCTCCCGGCGTCGGACCGGTCTACGTCTACGAGCGGGACGGCCTCACCGCGGCCGATCCGCCGACCTCGGCGGTCAGCGAGGCGACGCTGCTGCTCGAGAACGTGTCGCTGCCGCAGGCGTTCACCGTCCGCGACTGAAGCCGATCGCCCGCACCTGCCGGGGCCATCGCACCGCGCGCCGTGGGCGTCAGGGCTTCGCCGACGCGAGCGGTGTGCCCGGCGGCCGGACGCCGTGGAGCAGCGCGAGCGCGAGGTCACGGCGGCGGCGGAAATCGGCCATGCGCTCCTTTTCGAGCCCGGGCTCGGCCGGCAGGCTCACCGACATGGGATTGCGGTGCGCGCCGTTCTGCAGGAACTCGTAGTGGAGGTGTGGCGCCGTTGCGAGTCCCGTCGAACCGACGCGGCCGATCACCTGCCCCTGGCCGACGCGCGCTCCGGGATGAATGCCGGCCGCGATCGCGCTCAGATGTGCGTAGCGCGTGCGGATGCCGTTCATGTGGCGGATCTCCACCGCGCGCCCGTAGCCGCCCCACCAGCCGGCGCGCGTCACGGTCCCCGAGGCGGTCGCGTGCACCGGCGTGCCCCGGGGTGCGCCATAGTCGGTGCCCTGGTGGGCGCGATAGCGCTTGAGGATCGGGTGGTAGCGGTGCCGCGAGAATCCGCTGGTGATCCGATAGGGCACGGGGTAGCGCATGAACGCGCCGCGCAGCGAGCCGCCTTCGGGGTCGAAGAAGGCGATCCGCCCGCCCTCGCGCGGGTACGGAATCGCCTGCCACACCTTGCCCTGATTGACGAGCTCGACCGCGAGGAAGTGGCGGCTCTTCACCGAACCGTCGGGGCGCACCTCGCGCTCGATCGCCACGCGGAACGCGTCGCCCGTGCGGATGTCGCGGGTGAAGTCCACTTTCCAGGCGAAGACGTCGGCGAGGTCGTAGACCATCTCCTGGAACCCACCGGGCTCGAGCCGCGCCGCGTCGCCGCCGAGCTCGGCGTTCCACAGGCTCGAGGTGATCACGCCCGAGAGCCGTACGGTGTCCACGACGAGCGGCGCGACCTCGAGGCGCGCCGTCCACGTCGAGTCGGATCGGATCATGCGCAGCGTGGTGTCCGGATTGATCCGAAGGTTCACGCGGTCGGGCGTCACCCCGGGCGCACCGGAGAAGCGCATCACCGCGCCGGGGCGCAGCGTGCGCGGCTTCTTGTAGGCGCGGATCACCTCGGTGATCTCGTAGATCGCCTGCCCGTCGAGCCCGTTCGCCGCCATCAGGTCCGCGAGCGCCATGCCGCGGCCGAGCGTGTCGAACACGATCTCGCGGGGCGGCACGGGCGGCGGGCGGTGGATCAGGTCGTCGTCGTGCCGGATGATCATCGGCGCCAGCGACAGGGCGGCCGCGGCGAGCGCCACGGCGCCGACCACCAGGGGCGCGCGCCCGAGTCGCCGCATCAGGAGGGGCGCCTCATGGCCGGAAAGCGGGCGGCGGTGACGCGCGACATCGGCGCGGCATGCAACGTGCGGAGGATCTCATCCATGAGGGCCGCAATGTAACACGGTCGCCGCGAAATGAAACCCCGCGCGGGAGTTCCCCGCAGAGCGCTGCTAGCGGAGCAGGACGAAGCTCGCCGCGCGCCTGAGCCCGTGGGATTCGAGCGTGATGAAATACAGACCTGCGCCCGCGGGCGCATCCGCCGCGGTGCGCCCGTTCCAGGAGACGGTGTGCTCGCCCGCGCCGAACGGACCGCAGGCCAGCCGCGCGATGCGGCGGCCGCCCGCATCGTAGACGTTGAGCGCGATCTCCGCGGCGGCGGGAAGGGCGAAGCGGATCCGCGTCGTGCCGCGGGAAGGGTTGGGCAGCGCACCGGTGAGGCGCAGCGTGGACACCGCCGGCGGCGCGGCGATGCCGACCGCGCCGGTCGCGTTCGTCCCCGGCGTCGGCGCACCGGTCTCCCAGCCCGACCAGTCCTCGGTGGTCTCGTCGTGGCCGCCCACGCCGTTGCCGCCGCCCGCTGCCTCGCCGGGTTC
The DNA here is from genome assembly GCA_963744995.1 of Candidatus Eiseniibacteriota bacterium. GTDB lineage: Bacteria > Eisenbacteria > RBG-16-71-46 > RBG-16-71-46 > RBG-16-71-46 > CAVUWA01. The sequence continues at coordinate 595,105 of CAVUWA010000010.1, read as the reverse complement.
GTCGAGACGCGTGCGGTGAATCGACTGGCCCTCGGCGGCGTCCGGCGCCGGGACGCCGGTGCCGAGATCCTCCAGGAAGAAGCTGCCGTCGTAGTCCGGGTCGGGGCCGTCGATGCCGAACGGGAAATCCACGTCCTTGTTGGGGATGTAGGTGTCCGTGAGCCAGCAGACCCAGTCGAGGTCCTGCACCCGGTCGCTCGCTCCGTCCCACGTGGCGAGTCCCACGCACTCGCCGTTGTTGGCCAGGCTCATGGTGCGCGCGGGATTGCTTCCCCAGTCCAGCATCGCCGGCACGCCGTCGCTCTCGCCGTCGTCGGTGATTTCGAACATGAGCGGCTCCCCCGGTTGTGCGGCGAACGCCGAGAGCGGCGCGCCCGCGAAGTGCTCGGCCAGGAACGCGTCGCTGTCGTGGCATACGACGACGATCCTCCCCGGATCGAGGATGACGGCGGGAAACCGGTACACGAAGTCGCCATAGGTGATCCCGGAGGTGATCGGACCGTTGACGAGCAGCGGATAGGCTTCCTCGTCGTTCGCGAGCCAGACATCGGCCAGGTTCACCGGCGCGGGTCCCGGATTCAGGATCTCCACGAACTCGGCGGTCGCACCGGTTTCGATCACCGGGTCGTACCCGACCTCGGTCACCAGCAGATGCGCGGCGGCGGACCCGGGCATCAGGGCGAGCGCACAGGCGCACGCCGGCATCAGAGCAGCCTTCAAGTGCGGTCTCCACGGGGGGCTTCGTGACCGGCGGGCGGGGGGGCCGGTGCGGCGGGCTTCCATCATACCCGGCGCCCGTGCCGCCCGGTGAATGGCTTCTCGCAACGCGGTCGCCACCCGGCTCGTTTCCCGCCCGCCGTGCCGCCACGATCGTGCAGGGTGCAACCCGCTGCGCGGCGCGCCGCCGCAGGCAGCCGCGCCGGCGTCCCCCGGCGACGTCGACGCGCGGGGGCGCGGCACAGGACCTCGTTGCTGGCTCGAGCGGGCCCCGCCTGAGCCCGCCACGCGACCGCTGCGCTGCCTCAGGACGAGGCGGCCGGGTCCGAGCGCTCGGCGCCGGTGAACAGCAGCACCGCGCTCTCGTCGTCGCCGATCGCGCCGGCCGAGCGCAGTGCGATGAGACCGGCGAGCCCGGCGGCGCCCGTGGCGCTCACCGCGATGCCGGTCGCCTCGTGGGCCCAGGCCCGCGCCTCGGCGAGCACGGGCTCGGACACCACGACCGGCCATCCGCCGCTCCTGATCGTGCCGGCGACGACCGCCTGCCAGTCGTAGGTCTCATCGTCGAGCATCGCATGCGCCGCGCTCGGCCGCGGCGACTCCCACGGCCACATGAACCGCGAGCGATGCCGCCGCGCATCTGCGAGGGCTTCGCGCACCGCGCCTGCGCGTGCGGGTTCGCACATGCGCGCCGCGGATGACGCGTCGCTCGCGGCGAGGGAGCGCAGGTCGAGCGCCGCGCACGGATCCACCGGCTCCGCCATGCCGGGCGGCGCGTCGTCGCCCAGCGTGGTCGCCCGCACCCCTTCCCACGCGCGGCGCAGCGGGTGCACCGCGCAGGTCTGCACGGGGTGAAGCCGCGGCAGGCGCGGCAGCACGCCGAAGGCGACCGCGTCCTCGAGCCCCTGCACGAGTGCGCTGGCGAGCGCGCCGCCGCCGACCTGCACGAAGCAGCGCTGCGGCGCGGCGCCCGCCTCCGCGAGCGCCGCGGCGATCTCCCAGCCGAGCGTCTTGCCGCCTTCGATGTTGAGACCGTTCTCGCTGCCCTGGCAGCAGAATGGAATCGCACCCCCCTCGACCGCACGACGGAACGCGCGAACCGTGGGATCGCCCGGCACGCCGGCGTCGCGCGGGCACACGTGCACGGCAGCGCCCAGCGCGTGCAACCGCGCGACGACGGGCGGATCGGCGTCCTCGGGGATGAACACCGACAGCGGTCGCCCGGTTGCGCGCGCCAGCACCGCGGCGGCGAGCGCGGCGTTGCCGCAGCTGGCGATCGCGAGCCCGCGGCGGTCGTTCTCGGCGCGGGTGACGAGTCCGCCACGCTCGCTGACCTCGAGGTACAGGAGGATCGCGAACAGGTGGCGCGCCTTGTGGGTCCCGGACACGTTGACGGTCTCGTTCTTGACCCACAGCGCCCCGGGCGCGAGACCGAAGCGCGCGGCCAGCCGCGGCCGCGGGGCGAACGGCGTCGCCTCGAACATGCGGCCGTCCACGGCCGCGACACGCTCCTCGAGTCGCTCGACCAGCGTCACGAATTCGCCGTCGCACAGGCCCGTGGCCGTGGCGAGCTCGTAGGCGTGCGTGAGGCGGCGGAAGCGAACGAACGGGCGCGCGCCGTCAGGCGCCGGAAAAGCGAGCCGGGCGCGGTCGAGCACCGGCGTGACGACGTGATCCACGTCGTCGCCGTCCGCGGACACGCAGCGGAACGGATACGGGCCCGTCGCTTCGCGCCCGCATCCCGCGCACGTGAGCCGCACGGCGGGGGCGCTCAAGCGGGGCGCACCCCCGTGCGCCCGTTGAACTCGCGGATCATGTCGTCCCACGCTGGCAGCAGCTCGCGCAGACCCTTCCAGTACGCCTGCGAGCGCCGTGCGTCGAAGTCCGCGAGCGATACGCCCTGCTGCTCGACCCAGGTGAAGTAGCCGAGATTGAAGATCCGGCGGCGGTCGGCGTCGTTCGCGACCAGCACGTGCTCCGGCCCGGCGCCGAGCACGTGCTGCTCGAACGTCGCGGCCGCAGCACGCGCGTCCACGGCGCCGCCGAACAGCCGCGTCCGCGCAGCGTCGCGCTCGGCCGCATACATCTCGGCGCCGTCGGTGGCGACCGTGATGATCGCGTCCTTCGCGGTGAGGCCCAGCGTTTTCGCGGACTTGATCGCCGCGAGCACGTTGCAGATGCTCGAAAGCCCCATGTGCGGGAGCGTATCGATCACCCGCGCCGGCACACCGCGTTCCCCGGCCAGCCAGGTGCGACCCGCCGGCGAGTTGAACACCGCGTCCAGCGCGTCGGTCGATCGATCCGAAACCGCCACCACCACGTCCGTGTTCATCACGTTGTGGATCAGCGGAATGTGCTTGTCGCCGATGCCCTGGATGTTGTGCGCGCCGTACCCGTTCTCGAGCATGGTCGGGCACTCGAGCGCCTCGGCTGCGACGATGCGGGTGCCGTAGCGTTCCTTGAGCGGATCGCCGGCGCCGAGCGTGCCGGCCGAGCCCGTGGCGCTGACGAACGCGGCCAGCTCGAGTTCCGGGCGTGTCGCACGCACCGCTTCGAACACGTCCGCGAATGCCGACCCGGTAGAGGCCACGTGTGCCAGGTGGTTTCCGAACTCGCTGAACTGGTTGAAGATCACGTTCGCCGGCTCGCGCGACAGCTCGGCGCACTTGTCGTAGATCTCCTTCACGTTGCTTTCGGTGCCCGGCGTGCGGATCACGTCGCTGGAATCGACGACCCAGCGGTCGAGCCAGTGGAAGCGCTCGCGGCTCATCCCCTCGGGCAGCACCGCCACCCCGCGGCAGCCCATGATGCGCGAGATCGCCACGCCGCCGCGGCAGTAGTTGCCCGTGGACGGCCACACCGCACGCTGCGTGAGCGGATCGAACTGACCCGTGACGATGCGCGGTGCGAGGCACGCGTAGGCGGCCAGCACCTTGTGCGCGCGGATCATCGGGAAGCGATCGCCGAGCACGACGATCACCGGCGCCTCGATCCCCGTGATCGACGGCGGCAGGACGACGTGCTCGGGGATCGGCGCCCGCCCGCGGCGCGCCGCGTCGTTCCACCAGTGCACCCGGAACAGGTTGATGGGATCCGGCGCGTCCGGGTCCACGGCGGCGAGCCGTGCGGCGACCGGTTCCGTCTGGAGCCCTGGATCGACCAGCTCGGCGAAGGTCGGCAGCAGAATGCGCGCGTCGCGGAACCGCGCGACCGCGTGTTCGTAGGCGGCGGGGTCGACGACTTCGCGTTCGAGTCCGAGCGTGGCCATGTGGAACTTCCTCTGCGGTGTGCGACGAATGGGAAGAATGATGCTGACGTGCGGGAGAGGGCAAGATCCGCGCCCGCATCCCGGGCGGCGCGTCCCGCCCGGGCCCCGCGCGCGCGGCGCCCGCGCGCCCCATCGGGTTCCGGCCACGGCGACCCCGGCCGGCGGGCGGGGCCGCGCGGCTCGCGCCCACCCGCACGACTGCCATGCTGGCAGTGCCCCTGCCGCGGCGGCAGCCGGGAACGCGTCCGCGTCCTCGGCGGCCCCTGTAAACGGGCTTCTCACGCGGGGATCGCCGGCCATGGCACGCGGCACGAATCTCGCTGTTCAAGCGGCGTTCATCCGAACGCAGTATTCGAGGAGAACGCCTGATGTCTTCCGAGAACGTCGGTGCCGCGCCGCGATCCTTCCCGCCCACGCTCATCGCGATGGGGGGAAACTCGCTGCTGGATCCCGCGCGGCCGCCTACAGTGGAGAATCAGTTCGAAGTCACCGCCCGCGCGGTGGCTCCGATTGCCGAGATGCTCGCGCGCGGCGAGCACCTCCTGCTCACCCACGGCAATGGGCCGCAGGTAGGATTCATGCAGCTGCGCGTCGAGCTCTCGCGCCAGGACATTCACCCCGTTCCGCTCGATTCGCTGGTCGCCGATTCGCAGGGCGCGATCGGCTACATGATCCAGCGCGACCTGCGTGAGTGCCTCAGGCGGCGCGGCCTCGATACCGAAGTCGTCACGCTGGTGACCGAGGTCGAAGTGGATCCGCACGACCGCGCGTTCGGGGAGCCGACGAAGCCGGTCGGTCGCTTCTACACCGAGGACGAGGCCGGGGCGCTGCAGCGCGAGCGCGGCTGGGACATGGCCGAGGATTCGCATCGCGGCTGGCGGCGCGTCGTGCCGTCGCCGGCCCCGATCCGGATCGTCCAGCTCGATACGATCCGCCGCCTCGTGGACGCCGGCGTCACGGTGATCGCCTGCGGCGGCGGCGGGATTCCGGTGATGCGCGACGACGCCGGGCACGTGCGTGGCCTCGAAGCGGTGATCGACAAGGATCGCGCGAGCGCGCTGCTCGCGGCCCGTCTCGGCGTGCGCCGCATGTTCGTCACCACCGGTGTGGACGCGGTCTACCGCGACTTCCACTCCGCTCACCCGCAGGCGCTCGGCCGCGTGACGGTGGAAGAGATCAAAGCGCTGTCCGCCGCGGGCGAGTTCCCGCCCGGCAGCATGGGCCCCAAGGTAGAGGCCGCCGCATACTTCCTGGAGCGCGGCGGTGAAGAAGTCGTGATCTGTGCACCCGGCGCGCTCGTCGAGGCCTTCGAGGGCCGCGCGGGCACCCGCATCGTCAAGGAGAACGCATGAACCCGACCACCGCTTCCGGCGGGCTCGACGCGGCGCACGTCGACTCGCTCCACGGCCGCAGCCTGTTGCTGACCTCCGACTGGCGCACGGAGGAGCTCGACACGCTGCTCGCCGTGGCCGCACGGCTCGAGGCGGCGGATCGTGCCGGCCGTCCGCTCGACATGCTGCCGAACGAGCTCGCCTACGCTCTGTTCTTCGACAACTCGACCCGTACCAAGTCGGCCTGGGCGGGCGCGGCGGCCCGGCTCGGCATGCATCCGGTGATCGTGGACGGCGGCACCACGCAGGTCGAGCACGGCGAGACCGCCGCGGAGACCGGCGCGATGCTCGGCATGAACGCCCATGCGCTCGGCGTGCGCCACGACCTGATCCTCGGCGAAGGCCAGTCCTTCATGCGCGACGTGCGCCGCGGCCTCGACGAATACCTGGGCGCGATCGGCGACCGGCGGCAGGTGCCGCTCGTGAACCTGCAGTGCGACGTGGACCATCCGACCCAGACGCTCGCGGATCTCGCCTGGCTCAAGGAGCGCTTCGGCTCGCTCGAGGGGCGCCGCATCGCGGTGACCTGGGCGTATTCGCCGAGCTATGCGAAGCCGCTCTCGGTGCCGCAGGGGCTGGTGAGCCTGCTCACCCGCTACGGGGCGCACGTGACGCTCGCGCACCCGGAGGGATACGGCCTGACCGACGAGCCGCTCACGGCGGCGCTGCGCCACGCCTCGGGATCGGGCGGCTCGTTCCGCACCGTCCACTCGATGGAGGAGGCATTCGACGGCGCGGACATCGTGTACCCGAAGAGCTGGGGGCCGCTCGATCTGATGCGCGAGCGCGTGGCCGCGAACCGGGCGCACGACCGGGAGGCCATGAAGGGCATCGAGGCGCGTGCGCTGGCGCGCAACGCGCAGCACCGCGACTGGATCTGTGACGAGCGCCGCATGGCGCTGACCGCGGACGGCGACGCGTTGTACATGCACTGTCTGCCCGCCGACATCGGCGACGAGGTGTCGCCCGGCGTCATGCGCCGCCATCAGCTGAACGTCGCGCGCCAGGCGCAGAAGAAGGTGTACGTGATCATGGCGCTGCTCGCGGTCGCCAAAGTCGCCGGCCTCGGCAGCCGGCTGGAGGAACTCGCACGATGATTGGAACCGGCTCCGCCCTCGACGCGAAGATCGCCGCCCAGGCCGCGGATCTTCTGCCCCTCGCCGCGCGCATCCTGCGCGAGGCCATCCGCATTCCCGCCGACCACGTGCGGGGGCCGGGGGCCGCGCACGCGCGCCGCGGCGCCGGCGATCCGGACAGCGGGCTCAGCAACCACGAAGGGCCGCGCATCGAATACCTGCGCCGCGCGCTGCTCGAGATCGGCGGGGTGCGCGGACCGCGGGACGTCGAGATCGACGCGTTCGGCAACCTGCACTGGATTTTGGACGATCCGACCGACGGCGTGCCCGCCGACACGAAGCGCGTCATCTACTGGGACGGCCACTGCGACACGGTGCGCGCGTTGCGGGAACAGTGGATCGAACGGCTGGGCGGCGGGATCGACGCGTACGACGGCGTGACCGATCCGGCCCGCGTCGACCACGCGGCGTTGCGACGCGAGCTGGGCTGGGTGCCGCCCGACGCCGAATGGAGCCACCTGCTGTTCGGGCGCGGCTCGGCCGATCAGCTCGGCGGCGTGGTGGCGCAGATCGTCGCCTCGAGGATCCTGCTGCAGCTCGCGTCCGAGGGCGCGTTGCGCGGCGTGCGGATCCACGGCTACGCGACCGTCGCCGAGGAGGACAACGACGGCGGCGGTCCCATGTACATCGTGCGCCACGTGCTGCCGCGCGCGGCCGCGGAAGTCGTGCCGGACGTGGTGATCCTCACCGAGGGCACCGGGGACTCGCGCGCCGGTGCGCTGGGGATCTACCGCGGACAGCGCGGGCGCATGCAGATCGAGGTGCGCGTGACCGGCCGCTCGTGCCACGGCTCGATGCCGCACGAAGGCCTGAACCCTCTCGAACACGGCGGGGCGATCCTTGCCGAGGCTGCGGCGCGGGCCGCGCGCGGCGAGGGGCTTCTCGACCATCCGTTCCTCGGCCGCGGCACGCGCACGGCCTCGTTCGCGACGCTGGAGACGCCGAGCGACTGCGCGGTTCCGGAGCGGTTCACGTTCCGCTTCGACCGGCGTCTCACGGTGGGCGAGACCCCGGAGCAGGCGCTGGCCGACATCGAGGGCCTGGATGCGGTCCGCACGGCGCGGGCCGCCGGGCTGCACGTCGAGGTCGCGGTGCCCCGCTACGAGCAGCCGACGTGGACCCGGTTCGTGCCCGGCAACCCGCAGATCTACATGGGCTGGGAGACGCCGGCCGATCATCCCGCGATCCGCGCCGCGGAGTCGGCGTACCGGCGCGTGGTCTCGCCGTACGTCGGCGAGACCAGCGAAGACGGCGGCGCACTGCGGCGCGAGCCGCGCGTGTCGCGCTGGGTGTTCTCGACCGACGGGGTCGGCTTCCCGGTGCCGGTCGACCAGCGCGAGATCCGGGTGCCCGGGTCGAAACGCTGGGTGAGCACCGAAGCCTTCACCCATCCGGCGATGTTCGGACTCGGCCCGGGCATCGAGCAGAACACGCACAAGATCGGGGAGTGCGTGGACCTGCGCGAACTGCAGCACGCGATCGCGTTCCTCGCCCGGTTCCCGGGAACGTTCGTCGCGGGCGACGGAGCCTGACCGGTGTCCGACGAGGTCGAGCCGGTCGTGCGGGACCGCGAGCCGCGCCACACGGCCGCGGACGGCGCTCCTCCGCGCGCTCCGGCACGGCCCGTGCGCCTGACCGTCAACGGCGCGCCGCACGACCTCGAGGCGCACGCGGGCGAGTCGCTGCTCGATCTGCTGCGCCTGCAGCTCGGCATCCGCTCGCCCAAGCGCGGCTGTCAGCCGCTCGGCCAGTGCGGCGCGTGCGTGGCCCTGGTGGACGGCGCGCCGCGCTCGACGTGCACGATCCCGGCGGCCGCGTGCGAAGGACTCGACGTGCGCACGGTGGAGGGACTGCCGGAGGCGGCGCGCGCACGGTTCGCCCGCGTCTTCGCGGCCAGCGGGGCGCTGCAGTGCGGTTTCTGCATTCCGGGCATCGTCGTGCGCGCGCATCATCTGCTCGAGCGCGACCCGACGCCGTCCAGACGGGCGATCGCCGAAGCGCTCGACGAGCACCTGTGCCGCTGCACCGGCTATCTCCGGATCATCGATGCCGTCGAGCGGATCGCCGCCGAACGGCGCGGCGCGCCCGCGCTCGAGCCGCTCGCGGACGGCGGCGTGGGCGCGCGCATGGTGCGCTACGACGCCACGCGCCACGTGCTCGGCGAGGCGCCGTACGTGGACGACCTCGCTTTGCCCGGCATGCTCCACGGCGCCGTGGTGCTGTCCCCGCACGCGCGGGCGAAGGTGCGGCGCGTCGACGTGGCCCCGGCGCTCGCGGCGCCCGGCGTGCGCGCCGCGCTCAGCGCGCGTGACGTGCCCGGCGAGCCTCTGAACGGCCTGATCCTCGACGACTGGCCGGTGCTCGTCGCGGAGGGCGAGGAGGTGCGCTGCGTGGGCGACGTGCTCGCGATCGTGGCTGCGGACAGCGAGGCCCAGGCGCGCGCGGCCGCGGCGCTGGTCACGGTGGAGCTCGAGCCGCTGGCGCCGGTTCTGGACCCGGCGTCCGCGCTCGAGCCCGCCGCGCCGCGCGTGAACCCCGAACACGAGAACCTGCTCTCGCACACGGTGATCCGCCGCGGTGACGCCGACGCGGCGCTCGCCGCGAGTGCGCACGTGGTCACCGGGACGTGGCACACGCAGCGCATCGAGCACCTGTTCGTGGAGCCCGAGTGCGCGCTCGCGGTGCCGCTCGAGGACGGCGCGATGCACCTCTACACGCAGGGGCAGGGCGTGTTCGACGATCGCCGCCAGGTGGCCCGCGTGCTCGGCGTGGCCGAGGCGCGCGTATCGATCGAGCTGGTGCCGAACGGCGGCGCCTTCGGCGGCAAGGAGGATCTGTCGGTGCAGGCGCACGCGGCGCTGCTCGCGCGGGCGACCGGCCGGCCGGTCAAACTGGCGCTCGATCGGAAGGAGTCGATCCGCCGCCATCCCAAGCGCCATCCGATCACGATCGAGCTCGCGGCCGGCTGTGACCCGGAAGGCCGGCTCACCGCCGTGCGCGCGCGCATGCTCGGCGACTCGGGGGCCTATGCCTCCGTGGGCGCCAAGGTGCTCGAGCGTGCCGCGGGGCATGCGTGCGGGCCGTACCGGGTGCCGGCGGTGGACGTCGAGGCTCGGGCCGTCTATACGAACAACCCGCCGTGCGGCGCGATGCGCGGCTTCGGCGCGAACCAGGCGGCGTTCGCGATCGAGGGCGCGCTCGACCGGCTCGCGGAGCTGGCGGGCCTCGATCCCTGGGAGATCCGCTGGAGGAACGCGATCGAACCCGGCGACATGCTCACCACCGGGCAGGTGCTCGACAAGTCGGTGGGCATCCGCGCCACGCTGCTCGCCGTGAAGGAGCGCTGGTACGCGCTGCACGCCGCGGGCCGTGCGGTGGGGATCGCGTGCGGGCTCAAGAACACCGGACTCGGCAACGGCGCCGTCGAGTGGGGCAAGGCGCGGCTGGTGGTGGAGCCGGACGGCACCGTGTCGATTCATCAGGGCTTCACCGAGATGGGGCAGGGCCTGTTCACGATCGTCACGCAGATCGCGGCGGAGGTCACCGGGCTCCCCGCGGCCACGTTCCGGCCGACGGTGAACTCGACGTTCGCGCTCGGCTGCGGGCAGACCACCGGCTCGCGCGCGACGCTGTTCGCCGGGCGCGCGGTGAAGAGCGCTGCGGAGAAGCTGCGCACCGACCTGCTCGCCGGCCGTACGCTCGCCGACCTCGCCGGGAGCGTCTACGCCGCCGACGAGGTCGTGGACGACACCACGCCGATCGGCGCGCCGGGCCCCGTCAAGACCCACACCACGTATGGTTTCGCGACCCAGCTCTGTGTGCTCGATGACGAAGGGAAGCTCGAGCGCGTGATCGCCGCGCACGACGTCGGCCGCGCGATCAATCCGCTGCTGTGCGAAGGCCAGATCCAGGGCGCCGTGCACATGGGGCTCGGCTACGCGCTCAGCGAGGAGCTGCCGTGCGCGGACGGCATGCCGGTGACCTTCTCGCGCTACCAGCTGGGGGTCCTCAAGGCGCGCGACATGCCGGAGGTCGAAGTGATCCTGGTCGAGGTGCCGGAGCCCGAGGGGCCGTTCGGCGCCAAGGGACTCGGCGAGATCGGACTCGTGCCGACCGCCGCGGCGGTCGCGGGCGCGCTCTGCGCCTTCGACGGCACACGCCGCACCGTGCTGCCGATGAAGGATTCGCCCGCAGCGCGCGCGCTGAGCGTGGGGCGGATCCGCACGAAAGCGCCACGGGAGACGTGGCGATGAGCGCTGCGGCGCCGCGGACGGGGTTCGTCAATGCACACACGCATCTCTACAGCGCGCTCGCGGCGTTCGGCCTGCCGGCGCCCGAGCCGCGCCCCGAACGCTTCATCGAGATCCTCGAGCGCTTCTGGTGGCGGCTCGACCGCGCGCTCGACCACGACCTGCTCGCGGCGGGGGCGCGCTGGTACGCGGCCGAGGCGCTGCTCGCCGGGACCACGACGCTGATCGACCACCACGAATCGCCGGGCTGCATCGAGGGCAGCCTCGACGTCATCGCGGACGCGTGCGCGTCGATCGGCGTGCGCGCGCTGCTCTGCTACGGCGTGACGGAACGCAACGGTGGCCGCGACGAAGCCGCGGCCGGGCTCGCCGAGTGCGAGCGCTTCATCCAGGCCAACCGCCGCCCGCGGGTGCGGGGCATGGTCGGCCTGCACGCCTCGTTCACCGTGTCGGACGACACCGTGCGCGACGCGGCCGCGCTCAGCGCGCGGCTCGGCGTGCCGCTGCACGTACACGTCGCCGAAGACCGGGCCGACGTCGAGGTCGCCCGCGCGCACGGCCACGACGGGCCGCTCGAGCGGCTGCTCGCGCTGGGCGCGCTGCCGCCGGGCTCGATCCTCGCGCATGGCGTGCACCTGACCGAAGCCGAAGTGCGCGAGGCGGATCGCCGCGGACTGTGGATCGTGCAGAACCCGCGCTCCAACGAGGGCAACCGCGTCGGCTACCCGGCCGCCCTCTGGGCGAGCACGCGCGTGGCGCTCGGCACGGACGGCTGGTCCCCCGACATGCACGCGGAGTTCGAGGCGCTCGAGCGGCTCGCCGGCACGCATCGTGACGTCGAACGCGCCGACGGCGACGCGTTGCGCGGGCGGCTCACGGGGGGCGAACGGCTCGCGGCGCTGCGTTTCGGCGACTCGGCGGACCTGGCATCGGACCGGGTGGCGCCGGGGACCGGCGCGACGCCCGATGCACCGGCGCGGCGCGTCACCGTCGGCGGACGCGACGTGGTCGAGGACGGCCGGCTCGTGACGGCGGAGATCGATGGGCTCCGCGTCCGTGCGCGGGAAGCCGCCGCCCGGCTCGCCGTCCGCATGGAGGCGCTGTGAAGGTCGCCCTCCGGCCGCAATCGTTCGACGTGCTGCTCGCGCGGGCGCTCGCCGAGCTCGATGCGCAGCGGGCGATCTTCGAGTTCCCGCGACGGATGTTCTGGACGGCGCCGGAGGATCTCGACCTCTCCGTGGCGCTTCCCGGCGGCCGCGCGGCGACCCCGCTCGGCCCGGCGGCCGGCCCGCACACCCAGCTGGCACAGAATCTGGTGGTGTCGTGGCTCGCGGGGGCGCGCGTGCTGGAGCTCAAGACGGTACAGGTGCGCGACCGGCTCGAGATCCCGCGCCCGTGCATCGACGCCGCCGACGTCGGCTACAACGTCGAATGGTCGCAGGAGCTGCCGATCGGCGTGTCGGCCGAACAGTACGCCGCGGCGTGGCTGCTGGTGCACGCGCTCGCCGCGCGCGGAATCGGCGGGTCGCCGCCGCTGTTCGACGTGTCGGTCGGATACGATCTCGACGGCGTCCGCTCCGACCGGGTCGCCCGCTTCCTCGACGCGATGACGGACGCGGGTCCGTTGCTCGAGCGCCTGCGCAGGACGCTGCCGCCCGGGCTGCGTGCGGCGGCGGACGTCGCGGCGCCGACCCGGATCGCCTACGGCGTCACGCTTTCGACCTTCCACGGCTGCCCGCCCGACGAGATCGAGCGCATCGCCGAGCACCTGCTCGCGCGTCACGGCATGCACGTGGTCGTGAAGCTCAATCCGACGCTGCTCGGCTACGACGAGGTCGAATCACTCGTGCGCGCTGAGCTCGGCTACGACGAGGTGCGTCTCGACCGCGCCGCGTTCCACGGCGACCTGCAGTGGGCCGAGGCGATCGCCATGTTCGCGCGGCTCGAGGGCGCGGCGGCGCGCGCCGGCCTCACGCTCGGCGCCAAGTTCACCAACACGCTGATCGTGAAGAACACGCGCGACGTGCTCGAAGGCGACGTCACCTACCTGTCCGGCGCGCCGCTGCATCCGCTCGCGGTGCGGCTGGCCGCACGCTTCGCGCGCGCCACCGGCGGGCGCTTTCCGCTGTCGTTCAGCGCCGGGGTCGACGACGGCAACGTCGCGGACGTGGTCGGATGCGGCTTCGCGCCGGTGACCAGCGTGACGGATCTGCTGAAGCCCAACGGCTACCGGCGCCTGCCGCTGCAGGTCAGGGCGCTCGCAGCGTCGATGCGCGAGGCGGGCGTGAAGACGGTGCCGGAGCTGATCGCGCATCGTGCGGGCGCCGCGCCCGACGCCGCGCCGCCGCGCCCGGCGGAGCTGCAGGTGGCCATGCTCGCGAACCTCGAGGACTATTCCGCCCGCGTCGCCGACGATCCGCGCTACCACGCGACCCGCCATCGCGCCCGGCCCGCGCGCACGGGGCCGCTGGCGGCGTTCGACTGCGCCTCCTGCAACAAGTGCCTGCTGGTGTGTCCGAACGGAGCGTTCTTCGAGCTGCCGTTCACCGCGGAGGCGATCGACACCTGGGATCTCGTGCTCGAGAGGGGCGAGATCCGCCGCGTGCCGGCGCGCTTCCAGATCGCGCGCGAGCGGCAGTGGGTGCTGTTCGCCGACTTCTGCAACGCGTGCGGCAACTGCGATCCGTTCTGCCCCGAGTCGGGCGGCCCGTACCGCGTGAAGCCGCGGTTTCACGGCAGCCACGCATCGTTCGAGGACGCGGCGCCCGAGGACGGCCTGTGGGTCGACCGCACGCTCGGCAAGGTGCACGCGCGTTTCGGCGGCACGCTCCACCTGCTCGAGCCGCACGAGGCGGGCACGCGCTTCAGCGACGGCACGATCGAAGCCGTACTCGGCGAAGACCATGCACCGCTCCACGTCCGCGCGCTGCGCGAGTCGCGGCAGCACGTGCTGCCGCTCGCGCGCTATCACGCACTCCGGCTGCTGCGCGACGCGGCCCTGAAGACGGTGAACCCGGTGACGGCGCCGGGGCTGTTGCGCGCGCCGGCGGCCGGGACGCGGCGCGCGGGCGCGGCAGGGGGGCGCTGAGCCCCGCGGCTCCGTCGCGCCGCGCTGCCCGCTTCAGCGCGGCGGCTCGCCCCCCGGCGCGGGATCGTCCACCCCGTCGGCGAGCCACGAGCGGCTGCGGCGCAGGCCGGACGCGCTGGTTCCCGGGTAGACGCGGTGGAACTCGGCGATCGTCTCGTGGGTGCCGGTGACGTAGACGATGTCGTCGGCCGCGAGAGCGAAACCCTCGGCGAACTCGACGATCACCTCGTCGCCGCGCTCGACGGCCACCAGCGAGCATCCGGTCCGCTCGCGGACCGTCTTCGTCGACAGCGGGCGGCCCGCGAGGGCGCCCGGCGCCACGGCCACCAGGCGGATCTCCGCTTCGAGCGACACGGCGTGCCGGCCGAGCAGGTGATAGGCGAGCAGCTGGCCGGCCACCTGGCCCACCGCCAGGGCGAAGTCGGCCCCGGCGCGATGGATGCGTCCCACGTTCTCCTGGCGGCTGGCGCTCGCGATGATGATCACCTCGGGCGCGAGGTTGCGCACCACGGCCGCGCCGAACAGCGTGGCGCTGTCGCTCGCGAAGGTGAGGATGACCGCCTGGGCCCGCTCGATGCCGCCGCGCTCGAGGACGCCGGGGCTGAGCGGGTCGCCGACGATGTCGACCTCGTCGGAGGCATGCCGGTCGATGGTCGTGACCGATTCACCGGCCTCACGCAGGAACTGGGCCACCTTGCGGCCGACATGGTCGTGGCCGAGCACCAGGAAGTGGCCTTCGCGCCGGACCGGAATCGCCAGATCGCCGAGCCTGCGAATGGCGGCGTGGCTCCCCACGGCGACGATGATCTGCCCGGGCCTGATCGTGGTCGACATGTCGGGCTGCCGGATCAGCGAGCCGCCGGCCCACAGCCCCACGATGGTGGCGCCGGTCTTCGCCCGGATGCCCGCGGCGGAGATCGTGCTGCCGGCGATCGGGCTCGAAGCATGCACGCGCAGCTCGACCACCTCGAGGTGGCGGCCGAGGTGGTGGACCCCCGAGAGGCGCGGGCTGATCTTGCCGCTCGCCCGGGCGGCGACCGCGGCCGCCAGCACGTGGTCGGGCGTGAACGCATTGGTCGCGCCGGCCTTCAGCATCGGCGGCCGCAGCTGCGGGTTCGCGACCAGCGCGACGATCGGCCCCTGGTAGCCCTGATAGCGGGCGCTCAGGATCATCGCCGCGTTGCGATCGTCGCTGCCGTTCAGCACCAGACCGCGCGCGCCGGCCAGATGGGTGAGGTCGGGATCGTCCTCCTCGAGGTTGCCGAGCACGACGTCGTGCTCGCGCTCGAACAGGCGGCGCGCGGTCGCCTCGTCCTCCTCGAAGATCACGGTGGGAATCCCGGACCGCTCCAGCTCCTCGACCAGCGCGGAGACGGCGCGCCCGTAACGGTAGATCAGCACGTGACCCGAGAGGTTCGGCAGGGTCGTGGGCAGCCGCGCCTCGAAGCGCTCCTCCAGGTAGGGAAGCAGCACCACCGGGACGACCAGGAAGATCAGCATCACCCCGGCGAACTGCACGAAGATCACGAAGATCTCCATGAGCGGGTGGGTCCACGTGGCGTCGCGCCCGAAGCCGGTGGTGGTGAGGGTGGCCGCGGCCCACTGCAGCGCTTCGCCGAGCGAGCGTGGCTGCCCTTCCAGGTGGATCATGCCGGCCTGGTAGACGAGCGCCAGCACGAACAGCAGGACCGGCAGCGACAGGATCAGGTAGACCAGGCGCCTGAGGGATCGCGGGATCGCGCGCATTCCTGCAATGTAGTCGTTCGCGGGGCGCCCACAAACCTTGTTCAACGGCGCGGCCGGGCTTGCGTCCCGTGGCTGATGGCCCGATGTTCTTCCGGGGAGGAGCCGGCATGTCCGCAGAAGTCAGACTGAGTCGCGAAATGCGTCTCGTCGACGTCACGATGATCGGCGTCGGCGCGATGATCGGCGCCGGGATCTTCGTGCTGACCGGCATCGCCGCCGGCGTATCGGGCCCGGCGCTGCTGCTGGTATTCATCTTGAACGGGTTCGTGGCGCTGCTCACCGCGATGGCCTATGCGGAGCTCGGCAGCGCGATCCACGGCGCGGGCGGCGGCTACCTGTGGATCAAGGCGTCGCTGCCCGACCCCAGCGGATTTCTGTCGGGCTGGATGGACTGGTTCGCGCACGCGGTCGCATGCTCGCTCTACGCCCTGGGCTTCGGCGCCTACTTCAAGGAAGTGCTCTCGGTGTCCGGGCTGCCGATTCCGGCGGTGCCGTTCGGCCGGATCGAGATCTGGCTGGCGGTGGCGGCGTGCACGCTGTTCGCGTTCATCAACTACCGCGGCGCCTCGGAAACGGGCAAGGCGGGAACGGTCGTCACGATCGGCAAGGTGGCGATCATTGGCGCGTTCATCGTCGCCGGCCTGTGGGCGCTGGTGCACCGGCCCGGCTGGCACGGCGCGTTCACGCCGTTCATGACCCACGGCTGGGGCGGGATCTTCGCGGCGATGGGGCTCACGTTCATCGCGTTCGAGGGCTACGAAATCATCGCGCAGGCCAGCGAAGAGGTCGAAGACCCGAAGCGCAACGTGCCGCGTGCGGTGTTCCTGTCGTTGCTGATCGTCGTCCCGATCTACTTGCTGGTCGCGTTCGTCGCGATCGGCGCCGTGACGCCGCCCGCGGGGATGGGCATCACCGAGTACCTCGGCAAGGCGAAGGAGATCGCGCTCGTCAACGCCGCGAACCAGTTCATCCTGGGCGGCGGCATCGTCATCATGGTGGGCGGCCTGCTGTCCACGATCTCCGCCTTGAACGCCACGATCTATTCCTCGTCGCGCGTGGCGTTCGCGATGGCGCGCGACGCCAGCCTGCCGAACCTGATCGCCCGCGTGCATGCCAAGCGCGCCACGCCGCACTTCGCGATCCTGTTCTCGACGCTGCTGATCATCGGCATGGCGATCGCGCTGCCGATCGAGCAGGTCGCCGCGGCGGCCGGCGTCATGTTCCTGCTGCTGTTCGGCGGCGTGAACGTGGCGGTGATCCGGCTGCGGCGCTCGCACCCGGATCTCGATCGCGGCTTCAAGGTGCCGTTCATGCCGTTCACGCCGATCCTCGCGATCGGCCTGATGCTGTTCATCGCGGTGTTCATGTACTTCCAGTATCCGCTCGCCTGGCTCGCGGCCGGCGGCTGGATCGTGGCCGGGCTGGCCTTCTATTACGGCTACAGCCGCAATCGCGAATCGGCGTTCGCCGAGCGCGTGCGCTGGATGGAACGGATCGAGCGGCAGGAGTACAGCGTGCTCGTCGCCGTGTCGAACCCCGACACGATGCCTTCGCTGATGGAAGCCGGGATCATCATCGCCCGGCGCCACGCGGGGAAGATCGTGGTCGTCACCGTCGCCGAGGTGCCGGAGGGCGTTTCGCTCATGACCGCACGCAACGAAGTGCGGCAGCTGCAGGCATTGCTCGACAAGGCGGACCGCTACGCGCGTGACCGCGGCGTGCGGGTCCGCTCGCTGGTCAAGATCGCGCACCGGGTGAGTCAGGGCATCCTCGGCACCGCGCGCGAGGAGGACTGCAACTTCCTGGTGCTTGGCCGCCCCGTGGCGGACTCGCTGCTCGAGAAGCTGGTGGCATCGATCGTCGAGCGCGTGATCCAGGATGCGCCGAACCAGGTGGGGGTGGTGTACGGGCGACTCGCCCCGGACCACGTCGGGCGCGTCGTCGTGCCGGTCACCGGGGGTGCGAACTCGCAGCTCGCCGCTGAGCTGGCGCCGGGATTCGCGTCGCAGCTGGGGGCGCCGGTGCGTGCGTTGACGGTGATCGAGGACGACACCCCCGCGGAGGACGCTGCGCGCATCGAAACCGAAGCGCGCGCGACCATCGAACGGGCCCAGCTCGGCACGGGCCTCGACGTGCTGCGCCGGCGCGACGTGGCCGGGGGCCTGCTGGGCTCGCTCAAGCGGGATGACCTCGTGATCATCGGCGCGCCGCGCACCGATCCGGTCGCCGCGCTGCTCGCGGAGACCCTGCCGGGCAGCGTCGCACGGCGCGGACACGGCCCGATGATCGTGGTGCGGGATGTCGAAGCGCATCGAACCGGCCGATTCGAAGCATTCTTCGGCGGAAGGTAGGGAGGGTCATGCAAAACCAGACATTGAACGAGTGGTGGACGCAGTTCGCCGCCTCGCTTCCGGCCGTCGCGGCCGGGCTGATCGTGACCGTGCTGGGAGTGATCGCGGGCTGGCTCGTCAAGCGCGCGATCGTACGCATGCTGGTCTGGCTCAGGCTCGACCGGCTGGCCGGGCGCGTCGGCTGGCGCTCGGCGTTCGGCAAGGGCGACGTGCGCGGGGCGCTCTACAACATCATCGGCAACTTCGCCGGCATCACGGTGGTGCTCGTGTTCCTGGACGACGCGCTCAACCGCTGGGGCCTCACGACGCTGTCGCGCTTCATCGATTCCGTCGTGTTCTACGTGCCGAACCTGATCCTCGTGGGTCTGATCGTCGGCATCGGCCTGATGGTGAGCGGCACGCTGGCGGTGCGGGTCACGAGCGCCCTCGAGGAGGAGGGCATTCGCCGCGCCCGGCTGGTCGGCAAGTGCGTGCGCGGCGCGCTGCTGGCCGTGGTCACCGCGCTCGCGCTCTGGCAGCTGCACTTCGCGCGCGAGATCATCCTCGCCGCGTTCGTGATCAGCTTCGGCTCGATCGGGGTCGCGTTCGCGATCGGCGCCGGGATCGGTTCGTCGAAGGCCGTGCAGCACGGGCTGATGGAGATGTTCGAGAAGAAGCCCGACCGGGAGTAGGCGCGGTCCGGGAGCGCCCGTGGCCGCATGGGCCGGGCATCGCGCGGGGCGGCGGGGGCGACGACGCCGCGTCGCGGCTCGTCCCGCGCGCCCGGCGCCTGGCGCGCCCTGCCGCCGTCCCGGCCGCGCCTTCCGGGAGCGATCGTCCGGCGCTAGAATTCCGCCGTGCCTGCTTCTCCGAAGGGCCGGCGGCGCGCGGCCCGCCAGCGTCCCGCGCCCGCAGCCCGTTCGCGATCCGTGCCGGCCGGCGCGCCGTTCGATCCCGTGCTCGCCTGGCGCGCAGGGCTCGTCCTCGTCGCGCTCGCGACCCTGGTGATCGGCTGGGTCGCCATCTTCCATCACCCGATCGGCGATTCGTACACCGAGAGCGATTTCTACGGCTCGTACGCGCATGGCGCGCGGCTGGTGCAGTCGGGGCACTTCGACCCGGCGCGCTACGGCGTCGTCGGTCCCGTGTACGAGACGGCGCTGGCGCTCGCCGGGTTCGTCACGCGCGATCTGTTCGCCGCGGCGAAGTTCGTCTCGGTGACGGCGTTCGCGGCGACGCTCCTCCTGTGGTTCCTGCTGCTCGCGCGCCGCGCGAACCCCTACGCCGGCGCGTGGTGCGCGCTGCTGCTCGCGGCGAACCCGGTGCTGTTCCGCTACGGCTATTCGGCCACGACCGACGCGCTGAGCGTGGCGCTGCAGTCGGCCTCGGTGTTCGCGTTGCTCGCCATGCGCGGCCGGCGCGCGCCGCTCTGGGCCGGGTTGCTGGCGGCGCTCGCGATCCTGACGCGCTACAACCTCGCGTCCCTGATTCCCGCCTCGCTGCTGTGCCTGTGGCTCCCCGGCGTCACGGAACACCCGCGCCGCGCCGCATGGACGTGGCTGCTGGGGCTGGGCGCCGTGCTGGTGCCGTGGACCGCGTACTCGCTCGCCCGCGGCCATGTGCCGGGCGAGGGGCTGCTCTCGAACTTCGGCTTCTATGCCGACACGCGCGCGCTGCGCCAGGTGCAGGACTGGATGCCCGCGGCGCGCGACACCGCGGCGAAGATCGGATTCTTCGAGGTCGTGCGGCGCGACGGCCCGGGGCTCGTCGAGAAGTGGGGGCGCGCGGGCGCGGATCACCTCGTGCGCGACCTGGGGACGCTGGTCGGCTGGCCTGCCGCCGCGCTCGCCGGCGTCGCGATCCTCGCGGCCGCCGTGCGCGGCACATGGCGGCGCGGCCTCGGGCTGGCGATCCTCGGCGCGTTCGCATTCCTCGCGCTGGTGCCGGTGTTCTACAGCGACCGCTATTCGCTGGCGCTGCTGCCGTTCTACATGGCCGCCGCCGCATGCGGCATCGCGGCGCCGTTCGGCTGGCGGCGCCGGCGCGTGCCCGCGCTCGTCGTCCTCGCGCTGGCCGGGTTCGCCGCCGTGGGGCCGCGTGCCGTGGACAGCGTGCGTCTGCAGCAGCGGATCGAGCGCGATCTGCCGCGCGAGGTGCTCGAGTCCGCCCGCGCCCTGAGGGCGATTGCGCCCGGCGGCGGCACCGTGATGGCGCGCAAGGCGCACATCGGCTACTACGCGCACCTCACGGTGGCGCCGTTTCCGCGCGTGCCGGCGCTCGCGGATCTTGCGTCCGCCGCGCGTGACGAGCACGCCGGCTTCCTTTACTTCTCGTGGGTCGAGGCGCAGCTGCGCCCCGAGTTCAGCTACCTGCTCGACACCACCGGCGTCGTGCCGGGGCTCGAGGTCGTGCACGCCACCGACCGCCCGCCGAGCGTCACCTACCGCATCGGCCCTGCGTTCGGGACCGCGCCCGCGTGGTTTGCGAGCGACACGCTTCGCAACGTGCACACGTTCCGCGGTCTCGTCCAGGTGCAGCCGGACTCGCTCACCTGGCGGCCGCGGATCTTCCTCGGCGTGTACGAGCTCATGCACGGCCACCTCGGCGCCGCGCTCGCAGCCGCCGACGGCATCGTGCGCGCGCGCCCCGACGTGCCCGAAGGCTGGTTGATCATGGGCGAGGCGCTGATGATGCAGGGCCGCTACGACGACGCGCTGCGCGCGTACGAGGCGCTGATGTCCGTGGACCCCGGCAACGTGGCGGCCATCATCGGCGCGGGACGTGTGGACGTGGCGGCCGGGCGGTTGCAGGAAGCGGCCCGGCTGTGGCGGCCGATGATCGACCGCACCGGCGAGCCCGCGGTGCTCGAGGAGATGGCGCGGCTGTTCGAGACGGTGGGGGACGAGGCGTCGGCGAAGCGGGCGCGGGGTCGGATGGGCCGCGGCCGCTGATGGTCCCGCGCGGCTGACGCGCGATCCCGGAGCGGGCGAGCGCCGCCGGCTCCGGCGGTCGGCTCCGCGAATTTTTTCAGCCTTCTCCCGATCGTCAGGTGCTTCCGCCACTCGCCTCCCCACGCCTGTGCTACCTTCCGCGCGCCCGACCCCGACGGCGGGAGGGCGCGCCCTCTGCCTGCATCCACTTCCGCTTTGCACCTCCCGGAGAACTCCCCGTGCCGCTCGAACCCGGAACCCAGCTCGGCCACTACGAAATCCTCGGCGCGATCGGCGCCGGCGGGATGGGAGAGGTCTACCGCGCCCGCGATCCGCGCCTCGATCGCACGGTCGCGATCAAGGTGCTGCCCTCCCATCTGTCCTCCGATCCCGCGCTGCGCCAGCGCTTCGACCGCGAGGCGAAGGCGATCTCGCAGCTCTCGCACCCGAACATCTGCGTGCTGCACGACGTCGGGCACGAGAACGGCGTGGACTTCCTGGTCATGGAGCACCTGGAGGGGGAGACGCTCGCCGATCGCCTGACGCACGGAGCCCTGCCGCCGCAGGAAGTGCTCTCGGTCGGCGCCGCGATCGCCGATGCGCTCGATCGCGCGCACCGGCAGGGCATCGTCCACCGCGACCTGAAGCCCGGCAACGTCATGCTCACCAAGTCGGGCCCCAAGCTGCTCGACTTCGGCCTCGCGCGCACCCTGGCGCCCTCGGCGGGCTCGGCGGCGAGCGCATTGACGTCGCTGCCGACCGAGGCCGCGGGCTCGCAGCCCTTGACCGCGGAAGGCACGCTGCTCGGCACGTTCCAGTACATGGCGCCCGAGCAGCTCGAGGGCGAAGAGGCCGACGCGCGCACCGACGTCTTCGCGCTCGGCGCGCTGCTCTACGAGATGGCCACCGGGCGCCCGGCGTTCGCGGGCAAGAGCCGCGCGAGCCTGATCTCGTCGATCATGTCGTCCAGCCCGGCGCCGATCTCGACGATCCAGCCGCTGTCGCCGCCGGCGCTCGATCGCGTGATCCACACCTGCCTCGCCAAGGATCGCGACGAGCGCATCCAGACGGCCCACGACGTCAAGCTGCAGCTGCAATGGATCGCCGAGGGCGGCTCGCAAGCGGGCATCCCGGCGCCGCTCGCGCACCGCCGCCGCTCGCGCGAGCGGCTGGCGTGGGGCGTCGCGGTCCTGGCGGGGGTCGTGGCGCTGGCGCTCGGAGCGATGGCGCTCATGCGCAGGACGCCCGAGCCGGAACTCCTGCGCTTCCGCATGTATCCCCCGCGCGGCGTGCTGACCATGCGCTCACCGATCATCTCGCCCGACGGCAGGTACCTCGCGTTCCTCGGCCGCGATTCGCTCGGCGCCGAATCGATCTGGCTGCGGCCCATGGGCGAGCTCGACGCGACGCCGCTGCCGGGGACGGCCGGCGCGCATCGGCCCTTCTGGTCGCCGGACAGCCGGCACATGGCGTTCCTGCTCGACGGCAAGCTCAAGCGGGTCGCCATCAACGGCGGCGCGCCGCAGACGCTGGGCGACGCCCCGGGCGGCGAAGACGGCGCGTGGGGACCGGCGGACGTCATCATCTTCGACGGCGCGGACTCGCTGCAGCGCATCTCGGCGTCGGGGGGACTGGTGTCCCCGGCGACCTCGCTCGACCGGAAAGGCGGCGAGGTGGCGCACGGCTGGCCCGAGTTCCTGCCGGACCGGAAACACTTCCTCTACCTGGCCCTGAACGGCGACAACGCCCTCAAGCTGTTCGCGGGCTCAATCGACGGCAAGGACGTCAAGGCCCTGCCCGGCGAGACCTTCTCTTTCATCCGGTACGCGCCGCCGGGCTATCTTCTGTTCGTGCGCGAACGCACCCTGCTCGCGCAGCCGTTCGATGCGAAGCGCATCGCGTTCACCGGCGATCCCGTGCCGGTGGCGGAAGGGCTTCCGCAGGGCGCCTTCGGCAACACCGACTTCAGCGTGTCCCACGACGGCACGCTGGTCTATCAGCGTGGCCGCTCCGGCGACCTCGAGCTGGTCGTGTTCGACCGCACGGGCCGTCGCGTGAAGACGCTCGGTCCCGCGGGCGACCTGCAGAATCCCATGTGGTCGCCCGACGGCCGGCGCGTCGCCATGCGCCGCCGCGATCCGCAGTCCGGGGATCTCGACGTGTGGGTGCTCGACGCCGAGCACGGCACGCTGTCGCGTCTGACCTTCGACCCGCAGACCGACAGCGCGCCGGTGTGGTCGCCCGACGGCCGGTGGATCGCGTTCAACTCGGCGCGCGACTCGCTGGGCCTCGACATCTTCCGCAAGCGCTCGAACGGGGTAGGGAGCCTCGAGCTGCTCGTCCACTCGGACAACGAGAAGTTTCCGACCAGCTGGTCCTCGGATGGTCGCTACCTCGTGTACTGGGAGACCGTGGCCGCCGGCGATATCGATATCCGCTGCATCGAAGTGGACGGCGACCGCAAACCGATCGATCTCGTCAAGCGGCCCGGCAACCAGTCCTCGGGCGTGCTGTCGCCGGACAGCCGCTGGCTCGCCTACGCTTCGAATGAGTCCGGGCGCAACGAGATCTACGTGCAGGGCTTCCCCGAACCGCGCGGCAAGTGGCAGGTGTCGCTCGCCGGGGGCGCGTGGCCCACGTGGCGCGGAGACGGCAGGGAACTCTACTTCGTTGCTCCCGACAGTCGGCTGATGGCCGTGCCGGTCACCACCGACGAGGGGTTTCAGACGGGCGTTCCGGTGCCACTGTTCGTGATTCCGCAGATCGGACCCGCACGGAACCGCTACGATGTCAGCCGCGACGGCCAGCGCTTCCTCGTCCACGTTCCATTCGGGCTCGAGTCGGCGACGCCGTTCGACGTCGTCGTGAACTGGCAGGAGAGTCTGTCGAAGTAGCGCAGTGATCGGCGGCGCGACCATTCTTGATTCCGCCCCGTTCGGGGCGTAGCCTCCGTGCATCGATCGCGGCCTCAGGGAGGAGGCCGGAATTCCTCCCAGCAGCGGGCACCTTCGGGCCGCAATCCCCCCGCACCTGCCGCGCCCCGACCCGTGACGTCATCCGAGGCTCCTCATGATCGGAAGAAAGATCGGACGGTTTCGGATCCTCGCGAAGCTCGGCGAAGGCGGGATGGCCTCCGTATGGAGCGCCGCAGACGAGCTCGTCGGCCACGAGGTGGCCCTCAAGATCCTGCAGGGCCCGGCCGCCGGATCGGCGAAGGCGCGCAGGCGTTTCCAGCACGAAGCCGAGAGCCAGATGCGGCTGCACCATCCGGCGATCGCGCAGATCGTCGAAGCGGGCGAGGCCGACGGTGCCGCCTACATCGCGATGGCGCGGATCGACGGCCCGACGCTCTCCGAACGAGCAGCCCGAAGCCTGATGCCGATCCACGACGTCCTGCGCATCGCGCGCGAGGTTGCGGAGGGCCTCGCGCATGCGCATGCGCACGGCGTCGTGCACCGCGACGTCACCGGTCGCAACATCATGCTCGATGCGGACGGCCACGCGCTGATCGTGGATTTCGGCCTCGCCCTCTCGGAAGGCGCGACGCGTCTCACCACCACCGGCAGCGTGGTCGGCACGTTCGCGTATCTGGCGCCCGAAGTCGTGGTCGGTGGCAGCGGCGACGCGCGCAGCGACGTCTACGGGCTCGGCGCGGTCATGTACGAGGCGCTCACCGGGCGGCTGCCGTTCGTGGCCGAGCGACAGGAGCAGCTCGCCTACGCGATTCCCAACCTGCCGCTGCAGCCGCCGCGCGAGCTGCGGCCGGAGATTCCACGGAACGTCGAGGCGGTGGTGATGAAGGCGATGGCGCGCGATCCGGCGGAGCGCTTCGCCGGCGCGGCGGAGATGACGCGTGCGCTGGATGCGTGCACCGCGAGCGCGGCGGAGGCCGCGGCGACGCCGGCCGCGGCGACGGCCCTTCCGGGGCCCGGCGTGCTCGAGCGCGGCGCGCCGATCTACCTGGGCGTCGTCGGCTTCGCGCCGGAAGGCAACGGGGCGGCCGATCATGCGGCGCCTGCGCTGCGCGAGGCGCTGGAAGCGCGGCTCGCGGGGCTGCCCACCGTGCGCGCGGTGACGCCGTCCGCCGGCCCGGCGGACACGGGCTGGCGCGAAACCGCGGCACGCATGGGCGCGAACCTGCTCCTCGAGGGGCGAGTGCGGGTGACCGAGGCCGTGACCCGCGTCACCTGGAGCCTGGTCGATCCGGTCGCCGGTGCGCGCCTCGCCGGAGCCTCGCTCGACGGTGCGACCGCGGATCCGTTCGCACTCGAGGACCGGGTGGTCGAGAGCGTCGCGGCGTCGCTCGGAGCGCCCGCGAACGCGGCCGCCGCGCCGGCGGCGCGGGCGCGCCACGATCCCGCCGCGGCGGAACACTACGCGCAGGCGCTGCGCTACCTGGATCGCTTCGATCAGGAAGGCGCGGTAGATGCCGGGGTCCAGATTCTGGAACGGCTGGTCCGCGACGAGCCGCAGGATCCGCGCTTCCATGCGGCGCTGGCGCGGGCGTGCCTCTTCAAGTATCGCCATACCGCCGCGCGGGTGTGGCAGGATCGTGCGGCCACGGCCTGCGCGAAGGCCGCGCAGACCGACCCGCGACGCTCCGAGGTGCGCCTCGCGCTCGCCGACCTGCGAGCCAGCACCGGCCGCTCGGAGGAGGCCTTCTCGATCTATCGGGAGATCATGCCGGCGGAGCCCGATGCACTGGACGGTTTCGTGCGCACGGCGTTGCGGCTTGGCCACGGCGAAGAAGCCCGCAAGGCCTGCGAACGAGCGATCCGCGCGCGCCCCGGAGACTGGCAGGCGTACAATCTGCTCGGGCTCGCACACGCCCACTCCGGCGCGTATCGTGAAGCGCTGTCCGCATGGCGGCGCGTGCGCCGCCGGGCGCCCGAGAATGGGATCGTGCTGCGCAACATCGGCGTCGCACTGTTCTACCTCGGGCACATGCGTCGCGCGGTCCCGTTCTACGAGCACAGCGTGGCGCTGCTGCCCAGCGCACGTGCCTACTCGAATCTGGGCTCACTGCTGTTCTTCCTCGGTCGCTACGACGCGTGCGTCGAAGCGCTCGAACGGGCGGTTGCGCTCGCCCCGGCGGATCCCGAGTTCCTCGGCAACCTCGGCAGCGCGTGCCGACAGATCCCCGGCCGCGAAGCGCGAGCGGTCGAGGCGCTGGATCATGCCATCTCGTTGATGAGCGAACGCCTGCGTCGGTCTCCCGGCGACGCGTGGGGCCGCGCCCGGCTCGCGGGCTGGCTCGCCAACCGTGGCCGCGACGCCGAAGCCATCGCCGCCATCGTGAGGGCGCTCGCGGATTCGCCCGACGAGAACGAATGCATGCTGCGGGCGGGCTACGTCTTCCTTCAAGCCGGAGACCGCAAGAGAGCGCTGCACTGGTTCCGTGAGGCGGTACGTCACGGGCGCGGTGTGGCCGAACTCGAGCACGATCCGGAACTCGAGTCCCTGCGCGACGATCCCGCATTCGCGGCGATTCTCGCGGAGGGACGCCAACCCAAGTCCGGTTGACCGGACGGGAGGTGCCGCATGGCGAAGAAAGCCGGCAGAGGCAAGGGCAGGGGGGCAGTGATCGGCGGGAGCACGATCCTCCCTGGAGAAAAGCCCGACAAACCCGCCAAGGCGAAGAAAGTGGACGTGACGATCGTCATCCAGAAGAGCGGCGTTCCCGAGCCCTATGCGATCACGCTGTCGTCCTCCGACTGGAACCGGGTGCGCTTCGACAACCAGGCCGATCGTGGCATCACGGTGACGTTCCCATCCTGGCCGTTCTTGGAGGCGCCTACACCGATTCCGATGGAGGCGGGCAAGAAGAGCAAGTGGTTCAACATTCCACCCGGCGAGCTGGCGGGCAGGTTCGACTATTCGATGAGCCCGGATCTGCTGTCCGGCGACTCGTTCCCCGATCCGCCCGGGCTCTCGTTCGAATAGGGAAGCGTGCGAAGGGGGGGTGAATACCCCCCGTCCGCCGCGTCGGTCGCTACGGCCGCGCATCGGCGCAGGTGGTCCGATTCACCCCGGCCGGGGAGCGGAAGCATGTTCGGAACCGTGCGGACTGGACTCCTCGTGCTCTCACTGGCGCTCGCCGTCTGTGCCGGCGCGTGCCTGCCGAAGGGCGCTCCATCGCCGAAACGCTTCACGCGTGTGGCAAGCCTCGACACCTTGGGGGCGATGTTCAGGTTTCCGCTGAAACCTGATCACGCTGCCGAGCAGAACCCGCCGTACGTGCAGCAGGCGGCTCCGCAGACATCGAAGATCGCCCCTGAGCTCGTGCAGATGCTGCAAGACAGCAGCGCCACGACGCGGGTGCGGCTGATCGTCAGTTTTCGGGACACGGTGACCATCCCGCGCTTTCCGGATCCCGACCTTACGCTCGACCGCGATGACCCCGTGAACGTCGCGAAACGGGATACGGCAGCGATGCTCGTTCACGACATCCGTATCGCCCGCGGCCCCCAGGTCGCTGAGGATACGCTGACCGTGATACTTCACAACGGGAGACCGGTTCACGTCTTCTGGTTGACGCAGTCGATGGTTGCACTCATGGAGCTGCGTGATGTCACCGGATTGGCGGCCGAACGCACGGTCCGTTACGTCGAGCCGGCATCGATCCGGGCGCTCCCCCCCGTCGGGATGTCGCTGATGATGCCAACTGCCGAGGAGCATGCGGTCCAGGTCGCCAAGGGGCAGATCAACTCGGAGCCCTTCGAGTCCCTGGGTCTCGACTACGGCTGGGTCGGCCTCTACGACACGGGGGTGAATACCCACGCGCTGCTGATGCGGGATGGCGACCTGGACCCCGACCGCGTCGCCGAGCGATCGGACGCCGTGGTGGACGGCTGCTGCGTCGATGGCGACATCGTATCGGACATCATCGAGCCGGAAGGGCACGGCACGTCCACGATGTCGATCCTGACCGGCAACGACAGCATCGACGAGCTGTACGAGGGAGTCACGAAGGCTTCGGTTCACTCTTTCCGGGTCTTTTGGCTGGACGACAGCGGCACCTTCTGGGTCTGCGTCGAGGGCGCCAAGGCCGCCATCGAGGAAGCGGCCAAGGAGCTGGATCCGGTACTGGTCATGGAATTCGACATGAATTCCGCGGAGTCTTCGTTGATCGGCGACTGCAACAACGCATTTGACGCAGGCCGGGTGGTGATCGCTGCAGCCGGCAACGGGACCGGCGTGACGGCACCCTCGGTGGCGCATCGCGTCATCGCCGTCGGCGGGTACGACGTCGTCGACGCCGGGCGAGGGACGTACTCGCTCGGCCGCCACGGGGATACCGACGACGGCCGTGAGAAGCCGGACGTCATCGCCCCGACCGATACGCGGACCGGCGGCATTCAAGATTGCAACGACGGTGACGAGTGCAGAGACCTGGCCTTCTTTTCCGGCACCAGCGGGGCGGCGCCCTATGCCGCGAGCGCGGCGATCCTGTGGCGCAACTGGCTGAGCCAGTACGAGTCGCCGGTGGACCCGGGTCTGGTATACGCGTTCATGATCCTGTCCGGGCGTGAAACGAATCTCGCCGACGACCGTGGCGCGGGGCCGATCCGCATGCCTTCGGACGGCTGGGCCTGGTACGGGTCGTGCGAAGTGGACGCATCCAAGACCCAGCCCATCGAGGTCGACGTGCCGTGGGAGGACGCCTTCGCCATCGAGGCCGCGATCTGGTGGCCGGAGGACGAGGACGGCGACCACTCCCGCCTCGAGCTCGAGATCCTGGATCCGACGGATGCATCGGTCGGCGTCGGCGGCGCCGACCCAGCCAGCGTGTTCCAGCGCGCGACCGTGGGCGATCCCGGGAGCGCCGACGGCTGGTCGCCGCACACCGGGGTCTCGACGGTGGCGGCGCCGCTCGCCACGGGCAAGTGGACCGTCAACGTCACCCGGTCATCGTCCCCGACGTACGCGCAGAAGGTCTATTACGCGATCGTCGTGCGCGCCGAAACGCCGCCTGCATCGGGCCCGCTGGAGAAGGTCGTGCCCGATGACGACGGATGGAAGGGGATCCCGTGGACCACGGTGATCATGGTTCTCATCCTCGGCGTGATCCTCGCGCTGGTCCTGCGTCTCATCCTCTGGAGGATCCTGAGGCTGCTCGGGTCCGCGTGAAGCGAGGCAGCGAGGGCGCGAAACGGGGTCCGGGCGCCTGCCCGGACCCCGTGACTCCACGCCCCGCGCCCGGGAGGAGGCGGGCGCCTCCTCCCGGACGACCCGGGTTCAGCGGATGATCGCCGTCTTCGCCGCGGCGGCGCGCTCGCCGGCCTCGACGCGATAGAAATACACGCCGCTCGGCGCCTGCCTGCCGGAGGCGTCACGGCCGTCCCAGGCCACGTGGTGGGTGCCGGCGGGGAAGGACGCGGTGCCGAGGTCGCGGACCTGCTGGCCGAGCACGTTGAAGATGCGAATGCGCACCGGCCCCTGGCGATCGATCGCGAACTGAAGGTCCGTTCCCCGCGCGTAGACGTAGAAGCCGCCCGAAACGGGCGGCTGTTCCACGAGTTCCGCATGACCGCCGCGCGGCAGCACCTCGTAGGGCCGCATCATCTCGTGGTCCTCGTGCGAGAGGATGTGGCAGTGCCAGACGTAGCGGCCGGCGCGATCGAACTTCGCGATCACGCGCGTGACTTCGTGGGGATTCATGACGGCGGTGTCCTTCCAGCCGCGCTCGTTGGGCTCGGGGGCGCGCGCGTCGTCGTCGAGTTCCGTGACCTCCAACGTGCCGCCGACGCCGATACTGCCGTCGTGCTGCACCTGCGGCTTCTCGCTCACCTCGCCCTCGAACGCCCGGCGATCCAGAATCTGGAACGCGACCAGGTGCAGATGGATCGGGTGCGCATCCTCGGTGGCGTTGTATACCTCCCAGACCTCGACGTCGTTCACCATCGGGTTCTCGGTGATCGGTTCGAACCAGGCGAGCGAACCTTCGGCGAGCGTGCCGAGCAACGGCTGCAGACGGCCGTACTCGTCCCGGCCCTCGAACAGAGCGAGCTGTCGCGTGGCACCGTGCTGCTGGAGCGGCGACAAGTTCGGGCGCAGGCGCGTGCCGATGGCGACGGAGGCATCAGGAAGCATCGCGTCGGGCACCTGGACGACGAACTTCATGATCTGCCCGGTGGTGGCCGGGTCGGCCGGCGGCAGCGCGCCGTCCGCGCCGTCGCTCATGGTGCCGTCCTCGTTGAAACCCTTGAAGGGCTCATCGGGGCCGAAGTTGCGCATGTAGACCGCCGCACCGTCGGCGAGCCCCGAGAAGTCGACCACGAGGTCGGCACGCTCCCCCGGGGACAGCAGGAGCCGCTCCAGCGCCACGGGATGCTCCAACAGACCGTCATCGGTGCCGATCTGGAGGAACGGCCGCGCGGTACCGCCCGTCAGCGCGTCGCGAAACTCGAACAGATAGAAGCGCGAGTCGGATCCGTTCAGCAGGCGCAGGCGATACTTGCGCGGCTCGACCTCGAGATGCGGCCACACCTTGCCGTTCACCAGGATGAAGTCGCCGAAGAACTCGGCGATCGCGCTCGGACCGGGCGGCAGCGGGTCGAATCCCGGCTCGATGTCGGGGTCCGTCGACGGGTAGAACAACTGGCCGTCCGCGGTGAACATCCGGTCCTGAATCGCGAGCCCCAGCTCATAGGGACCCTGCGGCAGGACGTTCTGCCGCAGCAGCCGCAGCTCGTTGTTGTCCCGCAGGAGATAGAAGCCGGCGAGGCCGGCGTAGACGTTCAGCCGCGTGATGCCGAGCGCGTGATCGTGGTACCAGAGCGTCCCGGCGACCTGGTCGTTGTCGTACGTGTAGACCTGTTTCACGAACTGGGGGCCGGTTTCCGCGAAGCCCTGCGTGTACCAGGCCTCCGGGAGACCGTCGCTCGCCGATTCGGTGTGGCCGCCGTGCAGGTGCGCCACGGTCGGGATGCCGCCCAGCACCGGGCGCGCCATGTGGAGTGTCGGGTCCACCGGCAGCAGGTGGCCGCCGAGGCCCGGGAAGCCGCTGTTGTAGGGCGGCAGGTTGTTATTCCAGGTGACCGTGATCGGGACGTGCTCCTTCGCGACGAACGTGGGACCCGGATAGGTCACCGCCTGACCGGCGAGGCCGTAACCCCAGACCGTGGTCATCAGCGGTGCGTTGCCGTTGCCGACGTCACGGAGTCCGAGCCACTGCACGGTCTCGTTCATCTGCATCTCGAAGTGCTGCGGTGTCGTCGCGTCGATGACCCCCGGCACGGGAACGGGATCGAGGAACTTGGGATGGGTGAGCGGATCCAGCAGGGGCTGCGCGGGTGCCGGCAACGCAAACATGAACGAGGCGACGGCGAGCGATACGATCAGGCAGAGCCGTCTCGGTAGTGGAGACATGACGGCATCCTCCAGCGCCCGTGAAGGGCGGGCGGGTGCAGGGGAGCACCCGCATTCGGGGGAGCGACCAGTTTTCGCACGAGGGATCGTGCGCAGCATCAGAACGGCCCGCTGCTGTGCGCGACCGCGAGACGTCGCGCCGGCGGAGCACTCGT
This sequence comes from Candidatus Eiseniibacteriota bacterium, assembly GCA_963744995.1. Classification (GTDB taxonomy): domain Bacteria; phylum Eisenbacteria; class RBG-16-71-46; order RBG-16-71-46; family RBG-16-71-46; genus CAVUWA01. Next base: position 563,723 of record CAVUWA010000010.1, on the reverse strand, counting down.
GACAGATGGCAGGAAACGGGCCAGAAAGTCAGCTTCGAATCGAAGGCGTAACGCAGGGTCCAGCCGCACGTTGTGCGGTCGGGGCCCGCGGCGCCCGCGGCCGATTCGTCCGATCTGGCAGACGGACTGTCAGGTCGGCCCCGGGCTTTTGGATCAGCCCTGGGTCTGCGCCACCGGCGCCGTCTCTCCCGCCGCCTCCAGCGCCACCGGCCGCCGGTAGATCACGCCGAGCGCGAACCGCTCGCCGCGTGTGGCCTCGACCGCGGCCGAGAAGTCGGTGGGATCGTAGTCCTCGGGCAGCATGTCGCACATGTCGTAGACGACCTTGGCGTAGGCCGGCTTCTGGTAGGTCACGCAGCCGGCGAGCACGTGCACGAACGCGAAGCCGGGGTAGCGGATCGCCTCGCGCATCATCTCGCGGGCGTGTTTCAGGTTGCCGGCATGCGTGCGCGCGACGAAGCCGCAGCCGGAGCTCAGCACCAGCAGCACGGGATTGACCGGCCGCTCCTCGATGCCGGCCAGCTGGCGGTCGCGTTTGAAGTCCTCGGTCGTGGTCGGCGACGCCTGGCCTTTGGTGAGCCCGTAGATGCCGTTGTCGAGCACCGCGTACATCAGGTCCACGTTGCGGCGGATCGCGTGCGGAATGTGACCGAGCCCGATGCTGAACCCGTCGCCGTCGCCGCCCACGACCACGGTGGTCATGTCGGGACGCGCGACCTTGAGGCCGGTCGCGATCGGCAGCGCGCGGCCGTGGATCGAGTTGAACGCGTACGAGCGGGTGTAGCCGGGCAGGCGGCTCGAGCAGCCGATGCCCGAGATCACCGCCAGCTTCTCGGGCGCGATGTCGAGGTCGGCGAGCGCCTGGGTGAGCCCCTTCAGCACGCCGTAGTCGCCGCAGCCCGAGCACCAGACCGGCTTGAGGTCCGAACGGTAGTCCTTGGCGGTGGTCATCGCGATGCCTCCTCGGCGAGCAGGGTCTGCAGCTCGCTCAGCTTGAGCGGTGCGCCGCCGCTGCGCGCCACGCTCTTCACACCGCGCATGTCGGTCAGTCCGGACAGGTAGCGGTAGAACTGTCCCTGGTAGCTCAGCTCGACTACGGCGCACGTGGCGAGCCCTTCACGCCATGTCTCGAACGCCGCGAGCGGGAACGGGTGAATGATCTCCGGCATGAACACCCGATACTCGGGGTGTTTCTCGACCCACTCGCGCAGCATGCCGTACTGGCTGCCCCAGGCGACGAGGCCCTTGTTCGCATCGGGGCGGCCGAGCACGCGCACCCAGCCGGCGGTCTCTTCCGCGATCGCGTCGAGCTTCTTGAAGCGTTTGCGGTTCATCTCCTGATGCAACTCGGTATCCGAAGTCGGGTCGCCTGCCGCGGTGTGTTCGATGCCGGCGGCCTGGTACATGGCGTCCTTCGTGCCGGGAACTCGGAAGGGGTTGACGCCGTGCAGCGTGTCGAGATCGAAGCGCGCCGGACTGTCCCCCGGCACCCACTGACGCCGGGCCGGGCGCAGCGCGGCGTCCACCGGCCCCGGCAGGTCGCGGATCTGGCGCCGCTGCGCGATGTAGGCGTCCGACAGCACGAGCACGGGCAGCTGATAGGTCTCCGACAGGCGCAGCGCCCGGTGCATCACCTCGCGTCCGTGCACGACGTCGAACGCGCCGAGCACGGCGCGCGGGAAGTCGCCATGGCCGCCGAACACGGCATGATAGAGATCCGACTGCTCGGTGCGTGACGGCATGCCGGTCGCAGGCCCGGCGCGCTGGGCGTCGACGACGATCGCCGGCAACTCGGCCATGCTGGAGAGCCCCATCATTTCGGTCATCAACGACAGGCCGGGTCCGCTGGTGGCGGTCATCGCCGGCACGCCGCCGAAGCTCGCGCCGATCACCATGCCGAGTGCCGCGATCTCGTCCTCGGCCTGCACGAGCCGGCCGCCGGCCGCCGGCAGCTCGTCGATCAGGGTCTCCATGATCTCGGAGGAGGGCGTGATCGGATAGCCGGCGAAGAACTGGAGGCCCGCCTCGATCGCGCCGCGGGCCATGGCTTCGTTGCCGGTCTCGATCCAGCGCCCGGCGGCACGGGTCGCGAGCCGCGGCAGCGCGGGCGCGTCGGTCGTGGCGAAGCCCTGCGCGAGCGCGGCGAGGTTGCGCTCGACGACCTCGGGACGATGGCCGAAGCGCTCGCGCACGGCCTCGTGTGCGAGCTCGACCGGCCAGCCCAGCATGCGCGCGAGCAAGCCGAGCGCGAGCATGTTGCGCGGCGGGCCCGCGACCGCGACGCCGTTCTCGACCTTCGTGAAGGGATAGCGGAACTCGCGGGTGCCGGCATGGCCGAGCCAGTCGGGCAGCCCGCCCTCTTCGGCGGCGTCGAGCACCAGCGTGCTCTCCGCATGCAGCTCGAAGGCCCCCCTGAAACGGGCGAGATCGCTCGTGCGGAAGCAGAGCAGCACGTCCGCGGTGTCGCCTTCGTACTGAATCTCGTGCGTCGCGAGGCGCAGCACCGCCGCGGACTCGCCGCCCCGGATCTGCGGGCCGTAGGACTGCACCATCACGCCGTAGAGGCCCTGCGCCGCCGCCATCTGCAGCAGCAGGTCACCGAGCAGGGCCACGCCGTCGCCGCCACTGCCGACGAGGGCGAGGGCCAGCGCGTCCTGAACGGGCGCGATGGGGGCCGCGACGCCGCGGCCCTGGGAACTGGATGATGTCGTCACGCTGAAACCACCTCTCGAACTTCGGGGCGCGGACGCTGCCCCACGCGATGAAGAATGGTGCTCGGACAGACGTCCACGCACACTTCGTTACAGGACGGCCCGTAGGCCAGACATTTCTCATGATCGATGACGATCGTCGTTCCGTCGAACGCGATCGCGTCGGCCGGGCACTTGGCCACGCACTTCCGGCACAGGATACAGCCGACCATGCACGTGGAGCGCACCACCGACCCCTTGTCACGCGCCACGCACGCCAGCTCGATGCGGCGATTGCGCGGGTAGAGCTGGAACAGGTCCTTGGGGCACACGGGAATGCAGATGCCGCAGCCGGTGCACTTCTCCGCGTCCACGACCGTAATGCCTTCGGGGCCGAGACTCAGCGCGTCGAACGGACACGCGCGCACGCAGTCGCCGAGGCCGAGGCAGCCGTTCTTGCACGCCTTCGGCCCGCCGAACACCAGCGACGCCGCGGCGCAGGTCTCGACGCCCGCGTACTCCGCTTCGTTGCGCGCGTAGGCGCTGGTGCCGTGGCAGCGCATCACCACGAGCCGGTCCTGCACCGCGCCCATCTCCTTGCCGGTGAGACTCGCCAGCCGCTGCGCGACGGGCCCGCGCCCGGGCGTGCACAGGTTGGGCTCGACATCCTGCTTCTCGACCACGGCCTCGGCGTAGGCCTGGCAGCCGGCGAACCCGCATGCGCCGCAGTTGGCGGACGGCAACGCGTCGCGCACCTGGTCCACCAGCGGGTTGGTCGCCACCTGGAAGCGCATGGCCGCCGCCGCGAGGGCGAATCCGAACGCGACCCCGAGGACGGTGAAGACCGCCAGGCCCCAGAGTGCGATGCGGAGGTACTCGTGATTCACGGTCGCTCCTAACGGAAGAAGGTCAGGCCCGAGAAGCCCATGAAGGCCAGCGCGAACAGGCCGGTGAGCGCAAAGGCGATCGGCAGCCCCTGGAAACTCGGCGGCACGCGCGCCAGCTCGACGCGCTCGCGCGCGCACGACATCAGGAACAGGGCGATCGCGAAGCCGATCCCCGAGCCGAGCGACAGGGCGAACGCATCCATGGCCGTCGCGTTCGCCGAGGCGTTCAGCAGCGGCACGGCCAGAATGATGCAGTTGGTGGTGATCAGCATCAGGTAGATGCCGAAGCGCTGGTGCAGCGCGCGGTGCGTCTTCTTGAGAATCGTGTCGAGCAGCTGCACCAGGAACGCGACCACGCCGATGAACACCAGGACCTGGAGGAACTTGAGCCCCAGCGGCGCCATCACCCAGGTGAACAGCAGCCACGACAGCATGCCCGAGAGCACCATCACCATCCCGAACGTGAAGCCCATGCCGATCGCGGTGTCGCGCTTCCTCGACACGCCGAAGAACACGCACAGGCCTAGGTAGCGGGTAAAGACGAAGTTGTTGATCAGCGCCGCCGACATCACCACGGTCAGCACCAGCGCCCACGGCGCGGGATGCACCGGCAGCCGCGACGCCGGCTCGCGCAGCTCGAGCACGTACGACCCGGCCGGTTCGAGCCGGCCGTCCACGGTGAGCAGCACGCGCCGCTCGCCCTGCGGGGCCACTTCCAGCACCTTCATCGGCACGTCCGGCGCATGCGCCTCGCTGAAGCGGAAGTTCGCAGGCGAGAGATCCGCCACCGGTTCGGCGAGCTCGACCCGCACGTGATCCGGCGCCAGCACCCGCGCGCGCCGGAGCGCCCCGTCGGCGTGCGCAGAGACGGGCAGGGCCGCGCCGAGGAGCACGCACAGCGAAGCGGCCGCGAGCCGCACGGCGTCATGCCGCATGGCCATGACTGCCTCCACTCGACGCCGTGTCCGAAGCGCCCCCGAACCAGCGCCGCTCGACGTAGTTGAACAGCGCCATCAGCAGGGCGATCGTGAAGAATCCGCCCGCCGGCAGCGCGAAGAACAGCAGCGGCTTCTTCGTCACGATCACGTGGCCGAGCAGCGAGCCGCTGCCGAGCAGTTCGCGCAGCGCGCTGATCGTGACCAGTGCGAACAGGAAGCCGAGTCCCATGCCGAAGCCGTCCCAGAACGTCGGCAGGATCGGGTGTCGCGACGCGAACACCTCGAGCCGCGAAATGATGATCGCGAACGCGACGATCAGCTTCACGTACAGCCCGACCTGGGCGTACACGGTCGGCGCGAACGCGGCGAGCACCATGTCGATCACGCTCACCCAGACCGCGATGATGATCGTGTACACCGGAATCCGCACGCGCGGGTGGATGAAGCCCTTGACCAGCGTCACCGTGACGCTCGACAGCACCTGGACGAACAGCACGGCGATGCCCAGCGCGATGCCGTTCGCGATCGCGTTGGTGACGGCGACCGCCGGGCACAGGCTGAGCGCCAGGCGGAACACCGGATTCTCGGAGAAGATCCCGCGCAGGATCAGAAAGCGCGCGCTCGGCTCCCGGCCGGGAATCGGGACGACGGCGCTCATGCCGGACCTCCCAGATAGGGCTCGATCAGCGCCCAGCGGCGCCGGAAGTGATCCACGGTGGTGCGCACCCCGCGGGTGAGCGCGGTGCTCGAGATGGTCGCGCCGCTCACGGCATGGATCGGCTGCGCCCGCTCACGGTCGGCGAGCGCGCCGTATTCGGCACGCCACTCCGTGCGCGGCATCTTCGCCAGCCGGTCGAGCGCCGCGCGCCAGTCCTCGGGCATCGGGGCCTTGGTCACCTCGAGCCCGTCCAGCGATTCGGCCGAGCGCCCGACGAACTGCCCCTGGAACCAGGGCGTCGCCACTTCGGCGCCGAGCCCGGGATCCTCCTCGTGCTCGACCACGCGCACGCCGGCGATGTCGAAGGCCCGATCGAGCGCGACGAAGAAGCGGATCGTGTTCTTGTAGCCGCGCGTTTCGCCCTCGATCACGAATCCGGCCGGGGCGCCGTCCCGCTCGGCGACGAACAGGCGCCCGAGCGGTTCGAGGTCCTGGTCGTCCGCCGCGGCTTTGGCGTCGAGCGGCGTACGGGCGAGCAGCGCGCCGTCGAGCGAGAAGCGCAGCTCGAGGCCGCCGCCGTCCGTGCCGGACATGCGGCGGTACACCACCACGCGGTCGGCGGGCTCCAGGTACTGGCGGATCTCCACGACGGTCGCGGTCGAGTCGAGGCCCAGCATCTCGGTGATCGCGCGGCGCTCCCCGGCGAGTCGCGAGGCCTCGGCGTAGCGCTCGGTGGCGACGAAGACGGCGCCGAGAATCGCCGAGCCGACCAGGCAGGCCAGCGTCATCGACCAGGCGATGCGCAGGATTTCGCGGGTCTTCTCGTTCATGACGGCGTCCCCGCGATGGCGACGCGGCGCGGCCGGAACCACATGTTGAGCGCCGGCACCAGCGTGTTGGCGAGCAGGATCGCGTAGCAGATGCCCTCCGGGTAGCCGCCGTAGAGGCGGATCACGCCGGTGAGCGCGCCGATCAGCAGGCCGAACACGATCTTGCCGTTGCGGGTGACCGGCGAGGTCACGTAGTCGGTCGCCATGAAGAATGCGCCGAGCCACAGCCCGCCGCTCATCATGTGCAGCGGGAACGCGCCGCTGAACGCGGTGACGATCGCGACGCCGGCGAACACGCTGAGTGGAATGGTGAGGGTGATGATGCGGCGGAACAGCAGGACACCCGCACCGAGCGCGACCAGGACCACCGATCCCTCGCCGATCGAGCCCGGGCGCAGCCCGAGCAGCAGGTTCGCCCACGGGCTGCCGGCGCCGTGCGCGGCGAGCTGGAGCGCCGCGGCGAGACCGTGCTCGCGCATCGCGGCGAGCGGCGTCGCGGTGGTGATCGCATCCACCGGCGCCTGGAACCAGGGGTGCGGCGCGAGCCAGCCGGCGGTCATCGCGACCGGGAACGTGGCGAGCATGAAGGCGCGGCCGATCAGCGCGGGGTTGAAGAGGTTGAAGCCGAGGCCGCCGAAGATCGCCTTGCCGAACAGGATCGCGAAGATGGCGCCGAGCGCCGCGGTCCACCACGGCACCGCGGGCGGCAGGGTCATCGCCAGCAGCAGCCCCGTGCACACGGCGCTGCCGTCGCTCAGCGTGGCGCGCCGCTTGAGCGCGCGCGCCGCGCCCCACTCGGCGGTGAGCGCGCCGGCGATCGAGGCCAGGGTCACGGCCAGCGCGTTGGGCCCGAACACGACGATGCCCCAGAGCGCGGCGGGAGCCAGGGCGCCGTTCACCCACCACATGATCCTCGCCGTGCTCTCCTCGACCCGCACGTGCGGGCCGGGCGAGATCACGTAGGGGTGGGCCGCCGGCTGGTTTTCGGCCAGGCTCATCGGACGATCCTCAGGTCGCGCGCGCGGCGCAGCGCCGACTTCGCCACCTGCATGTACTGGAGCAGCGGCCGCTCCGACGGACAGACGTAGGTGCAGGAGCCGCACTCGTAGCAGTCGAGCGTGCCGAACGGATCGGTCTCGAGCGTCCGCCCGGCCTCGACGTAGATCGAGACCTGATTGGGTTCGAGCCCGAGCGGGCACGCGTCGAGGCAGCGCCCGCACTGGATGCAGGGTCCGAAGCCCTCTTCGAACGGACCCCGCCCCGTGAGCAGCACGAGGCCGTTCATGCCCTTGACGAGCGGCAGATCGAGGCGCGGGAGGCTGCGGCCCATCATCGGCCCCCCGGCTACGATCCGCGTGGTGTCGTCGCTCGCCCCGCCACAGAAGGCGACGATGTCCTGGAGCAGCGCGCCGAGCGGCGCGCGCACGTTGCGGGGCGTGCCGATGCCCGGCCCCGTCACGGTCATGATGCGGTCCATGAGCGGGCGGCGGAAGCGCACCGCGTCGTGCACCGCGTGCGCCGTCGCCACGTTCTGGACGATGATCCCGACCGCCGACGGCAGGGCGCGCGCCGGAACGACGCGGCCGGTGAGCGCGGTGATGAGCTGCCGCTCGGCGCCCTGCGGGTAGCGCACCTCACAGACGCGGACGTCGAACTCGATGCCGCCGAGCGGCGTCTCGGCCGCGGCGTCGCGGAAACCGGGGATCACATCGCTCTTGTCGGCCTCGATGCCGATCAGCAGGCGCTTCGCTCCGACCAGCCGCGTCATGATCAGCGCGCCTTCCAGGATCTCGCGCGGGTAGAGCCGCATGAGCCGGTGGTCCGCGGTCAGGTAGGGCTCGCACTCGGCGCCGTTCAGGATGAACGTGTCCACGTGGACGCCCTCGGGCAGCGTCAGCTTGCGGTGGGTCGGGAAGGCGGCGCCACCGAGCCCGACGATTCCCGCGTCGCGGATCCGCGCCAGGGTCGCGTCGTGGCCGAGCGTGCGCCAGTCCGGATCCTCCTCGAACGGCAGCACTTCGGTCTCTTCGGTGTGGCGGATCACGAGCGTCGGGCAGGTGACCAGCGTCGGGTGCGGGCGTCTGTCGATGAACTTGATCTTGCCGGGCACGCTGGCGTGGATCGGCACCCCGGTCTCGCCGCCCTCGGCGATCATCTGCCCGCGCGCGACCACGTCGCCCTTCTTGACGATCGGCACCGAGGGCTCGCCCAGGTGCTGGACGAGCGGCAGCCAGACCTCGCCCGGCCACGGCAGGTCCTCGATCGCGCGGTGCGCGGTCAGATCCTTGTGCGTCGGCGGGTGGATGCCGCCGCGGCCGAAACTGGTGATCTCGACGAGCGGTGGGTTCATGGAAGCGCCCGTGCATCGGGGGCTCGTCCACCGCGGGGGCGGGGACGGCGGTCACGAAGGAGAACGGAACGGACCAGGCCGGTCGATGCCGGGCATGCGTACGCCAGGGGCCGGAGCGGGGCGCTCCGGCCGTCGGGAGACGGGCGCCTCAGAGCCCCCCGCGTCGTCGCGACGCGCGGTCTCCTCCGGCGCGGCCAAACCAATCCGAACATCGTCGAACCCCCGTGGTGTCGAACGGCGGCTGGAAGCGGACCTGACATCTGCGCCGCCTCCGGACGGAAGGTTCTAGCATGAATCATGCACGGAATTCCGGTGGCCGCGGCCGGACGCCGGCGGCCGGGACCATTCGAACGGGAGGAGCGAGAGATGGGCAAAGTCCCTGAATTCTATGTCGATCAAGACCTTTGCACGGAGTGCGGCGACTGCGTCAAGGCGATGCCGATGGCATTCCGAAACGTGGAAGACGAGGAGGTCGCGGAGGTCTACAACGCCGATCTGGACGAGGCGATGCTGCCAGAGCTGCAGAAGATCATGACGGAATGTCCTGGCCACGCGATCCTCTTCAGGAAGTGAGGTTCAAGTGAGGGTGCTCGATCTCCAAAGGGTCATCCAGACGTCGCACCTCGAGATCCGGGGCGACGGCAAGGCGGGGGGCGGCCTGCTGCTGGCCTTCCAGAGCCTGGCCGATCTGCTCGCCCAGGATGCCGGGGTCCACGTTCAGGAGTGGCCGTTCTTCAGCTCGGCGCGACGCGGCGCCAGCATCCGGTCCTTCATGCGGGTCAGCCGACGGCCGATCACCGCCGCCTGCGAGGTGACCCGGCCCGACGTCGCGATTCTCATGAACGAGTCCGCGGCACGGACCTGGGACTTCGCCGAGGGCGTGACCCCCGGGGGGACGTTCATTCTCAATACGACGCGGACGCCCGAGCAGTGCGCGCTCCACTACGGGCTCTCCGGTCACGTCATCACGGTTCCGGGCGACGACGTCGGCCGCGAACACCTGAAGGCCCCGATTGGCAACGTGTCCGTCTACGTCGCGGCGGCCCGGGCGATCTCCGGCGCGCCGAACGAGGCGATCTTCGAGTCGTTCCTCACCATCCTGCGCAAGCGGCACGTGCCGAACCGGATCCTCGACAGCAACCGGGCCGCGCTCGCAGCGACCCTCGAGCGGATCCAGGAGGGGGTGTTCAACGAGTCCCGGCCCGGGGCGCACGTGCCGGCCGGTTTCGAGGGCTACGGCGCGCTGCCGACCGGCGCCCAGACCCCGCTGCGCCTCTCGCGCAACAACCGCACGGCCGACTACGCGCCGAGCGGCATTCGCCTGCGGTTCGAGGATCCGGCGGACGCCTGCACCGGATGCGCGCTCTGCATCCACAACTGCCCCGAGGGAATCATCCTGTTCGAGCCCGAAGAGAAACGCGGTCTCAAGGTGACGGGCGTCGACGTCAGCAGCTTCTGCAAGCTCTGTGGCGAGTGCATTGCCGTGTGCCCGGAGAAGCTGTTCCGGGAAGTGCCGTTCGAGGAGCAGTGGGAGGAGGAGGTCTCGCTGACATGAGCACGCTCGAAAGACCCGCCCTGCCGATGCCGCACGAGACCACCCCGTCCGGGGATCTGTATCCGGGGGCCGTGGATCTCGAGCGCGTCCGCGCGGCCCACGTCGACCTGTACGCGGAACGCGAACAGGTCACCGTCGACGGCAACACTGCGGCGGCGCTCGCGACCCTGCAGATGTGGCGCTGCGTGATCTATCCGGGCTTCCCGATCACGCCGTCCACGAAGTGGATCGAGACGGTCGCGTCGAAGATCGCCGACGAACCCCGCAGCAAGAAGAAGGTCAAGCTGCTCGAAGCCGAGCACGCCGTCGCCGACTATCTGGTCGGCGCAGCGGCCGCGTGCCGCGACCTGATCGTTCCGACCGCCACCAGTTCGGTCGGCCTCGACCACATGACCGAGACCACGCGCTCGCTGGGCGCGAGCGGGCTCGGCAACGTGATGCTGATCAACGTCTATCGCGCCACCGCGAATTTCCCGCTGTGTATCGAGGGTGACCCCTCGGACACGCTGGCGCACCGCGACGACGGCTTCGTCCAGATCTGCGCGCGCGGCAAACAGCAGATCTACGACACGATCCTCCAGGCGCCATGCATCGGCATGCACCCGGAGGTCATGACCCCGACGATGCCCGGCTTCTACGGAATCAAGGACAGCCATCGCAGTGCGCGGCTCACGGTCGAAGCCGACCGGGCGATCCACGCCTTCCAGGACGGCTGGATCCAGCCGTGTACGCTGCCGGGGCTCATCAACGGCGACACCGCGTTCGGCAACTGTGTCACGTCGAAGCACTTCCAGGGCTTCAAGGTGGCGCAGAAGCAGCGCATGGAGCAGGTGCTGAGGGTGCTGCCCGCGGTGGCCGCGGACTTCGAGAAGCACTTCGGCCGCCCGGGCCTCAAGTTCTTCGACGAGGTCGGCTGGCCCGAGCACGGCAGCGTGGACATCGCCGTGGTCGGCATGGGGCCGGACTTCGGCACGTTCGAAGCGCTGCGTGAGAGTTACGAGAAACAGGCCGGCCTGCAGGTCGCCGGGATCGCGATGCGGCTGCTGACGCCGTTCCCGAGCGAGGCCGTGCGCCGGCGGCTCGAGAAGGCGCAGGTCGTGCTGGTCGTGAACCAGGCGCACCACTACGGCCGCGGCCATCTGACGCTCGACGTCGTGGATGCGCTGTCGTCGCTGTCACACCCGCCGCGCGTGGTGTCGGTGTTCGCCGGGCTCGGCGGCGCCGATGTCTCCGAGGCCACCTGGGAACGCATGCTGGAGCAGGCGCGCGCCGGCGAGGACGGCCGTCACATCGCTCCGGCCGCGTTCTTCCACGAAGGGAGGCCACTGTGAGCGGCTACAAGGAAACCGCGACCCACGAGAGCTGCTTCCGGCCGGGGTCGACGCTCTGCGCCGGCTGCATGGAGGCGATTGCGTTCCAGAACGTGGGCCGCGTCACCGACAACGGCGTGAAGACGATCTTCACCATCGGCACCTCGTGCGCCGAGGTGTCGAGCCTCGCGTTCCCCAACGTGGTCGCATGGGGCCGCGGCGACGCGCCCCCGGACGACTTCACCCGCAGCTTCTCGATCATCCACAACGTGTTCGAGTCCGCACCGACGCTGGCCGAGGCGACGCGCGACGTCGCCGACGTGCTGGCGGATCACGGTGCGCTCTCGGGACCCGTGCAGGTGATCTCGACGAGCGGCGACGGCGGCGCACTGGCCATCGGCCTGCGCGGCCTGCTGCACACCATCCACCGGCGCGCACGCGTCACGATCATCGTGCTCGTGAATGAAATCTTCGCGAACACGGGCTTCCAGTACAGTCCGGCCACGACACCGTATGCCTCGACCAGCACCACGCCGTCGGGCAAGGCGTCGGCCGGCAACCTGCAGCCGCCGCTCGACTACGTGCACCTGGCGATCGCAGCGGGGGCGGGGCTGGTGGCGCAGCTGAGCCCGGCGCACGGCAAGCTGTTCCAGAAGACGATGGAGAAGGCGCTGGCCTGCGATTCGACCGCCGTCATCTTCGTCCCCGCGCCGTGCATCACCGGCTGGAAGTTCGAGGACGGCGAAACGATCCGGATCGCCACGCTCGGCGCCCGCAGCGGCGTGTTCCCGGCGTTCGTATGGGAGCGCGGCAAGGGCGGTTCGGTGAAGGACTGCCCGCTCGAGGCGGCGGACCGGCCGGCGGTCGAAGAGTTCCTCGGCACGCAGCGGCGCTTCAATCATCTGGTCCGCCGGGATCCGACGACGGGCGGCTACACGGTGCGCGAGGGCAGCGAGGACACGGTCGAGCGCTTCCGCGGGTGGGCGCAGCGGAACGTCGAACGGATGTACGGGCTGGCCGAACTCAAGTAGCGGACCGGCCGCACGCAAAGAAGGGCGCCGCCTCCGGGCGGTGCCCTTCGCGGAACGGTGCCGCGGATGAGCCGCGTCCGCATGCCGCCCGTGCTGCGACCGACCCGTGCGCCGGGGGCGGGCCGGCGCCCGTGCGCCCCGGCCGCCGCGCGGCTCGGGCCGCCCGGTTGCCTCCCGCGAAACCCGCGGGCTACGGTGGCCGCCATGCGCATCGCCGATCTCCACTGGTCGCAGGTCGAGAAGCTGCTCGAGAAGGAAGACCGCGCGGTCCTGCCGGTGGGCAGCACCGAGCAGCACGCGTTCCTGAGCCTCGCGACCGACGCCATCCTCGCCGAGCGCATCGCGGTCGAGGCCGCCGAGCCGCTCGGCGTGCCGGTCTATCCGGTGCTCTCCTACGGGCTCACGCCGGACTTCGTCGCCTACCCGGGCACGGTGACGCTCGGGCGCGACACCTTCGGCGCGCTGCTGCGGGACGTGCTGGGCGGCATCCGCCGGCACGGTTTCAGGCGGGTGCTGCTCGTCAACGGCCACGGCGGCAACCGGCCGGCATGGGATCCGCTGCGCGCGTGGGCGAAGGCGCACGACCTGCGGCTGGTGATCCACGACTGGTGGGCGGCGCCGCGCTTCCAGGAGAAGGTGCGCTCGATCGACCCGGTGGCCTCGCACGCCTCGTGGATGGAGAACTTCCCGTGGACGCGGCTCCCGGGCGTGGCGATGCCGAAGACGGCGAAGCCGATGATCGACTTCGCCCGCTACAGGAGCCTCGACCCCGCGGGGGTGCGCGACTACCTCGGCGACGGCAGCTTCGGCGGCCTCTACCAGCGCCCCGACGACGAGGCCTACGCGATCTGGCGCGCCGGCGTGCAGGAGACGCGCGAGCGGCTGGAACGCGGCTGGGGCGAGGCATGACCGGGCGGAGCGGCTGACCGTGCCCGTCGAGAGCTCGTTCATCATCCTGTTCGCGGTCGCCACCGCCGTGGCGATCGCCGCGCGGCGCTTCCGCATTCCCTACACGGTGGCCCTGGTCGTCGCGGGCCTGCTGCTCGGCCTGCTGCACGCCTTCCAGCCGCCGCATCTCACGCAGCGGTTGCTGTTCACGATCTTCCTGCCCGGGCTGCTGTTCGAGGCGGCGTACCACATTCCGTTCCGCGAATTCTGGCGCAATCGCATCACCGTGTTCTCGCTGGCGATTCCCGGCGTCGCGGCGGCCATCGGCCTGACCGCGCTGATCCTCACGCCGGTCGCCGACGCGCTCGATTTCGTGCAGGGTTTCAACTGGCGTCACGGCCTCGTGTTCGGCGCGCTGATCGCGGCGACCGACCCGATCGCGGTCGTGGGCATGTTCAAGACGCTCGGCGTGCCGCGCCGTCTGGCGCTGCTGATCGAGGGTGAGAGCCTGCTCAACGACGGCACGGCGATCGTGTTCTTCACCCTCGTCCTCGGGCTGGTGACGGGCGGGACCACGTCGGCCTCGGCGATCGCGCTCGACTTCGCCCGCGTGGTCGGCGTCGGTGCGCTCATCGGCGGCATCGTGGGCATGGGCATCTCGCAGGTGATCCGGCGGCTCGACGATCCGATGATCGAAATCACGCTCACCACGATCGCCGCCTACGGCGCCTTCGTCGTCGCCGAGCACTTCCACGACTCCGGCGTGATCGCGACCGTGGTCGCGGGGATGATCTGCGGCAACTACGCGGCGCGCACCGGCATGTCGCCGTCCACCCGCGTGGCCGTGGCGACGTTCTGGGAATACGTCGCCTTCGCGCTCAACTCGATCGTGTTCCTGCTGATCGGCTTCGAGGTGCAGCTCTCCGCGCTGTTCGCGTCCTGGCAGCTGATCCTGGCGGCGTTCCTCGCGATGCTGCTGGGCCGCGGGGTGGTGGTCAGCGCCGCGACCGCGGCCCTGAGCCGCACCCGCGAACACCTGCCGCGCCGCTGGGCCGCGGTGCTGGTGTGGGGCGGGCTGCGTGGCAGCCTGTCGATGGTTTTGGCGCTCTCCCTGCCCGAGGGGTTCCCGCACCGCGAGCTGCTGATCACGATGACGTTCGGCGTGGTGATCATCACCATTCTCGGCCAGGGGATGACCATGACGACGCTGCTCAAACGGCTCGGCATCATCGGGCCCCACGAGGCCCGCCAGAACTACCAGCGCATGCGCGGGCAGTTGCAGGCGGCGGGTGCGGCGCAGCGGGAGCTCGAATCCATGCGCGACCGGCGCCACCTGCCCCCGGTGGTGATCGAGACGCTGGAGGACGAGTATCGGCAGCGGATCGAGGACGTCGAGGGCGAGATCCGCTCGCTGCACCTCGAAAGCGGGGACCTGCGCGACGAGGAGCTGCGCCGCGCCCGCCGGCATCTGCTGATGGTCGAAAAGGATCGCGTGCTGGACCTGTACGCCGAGGGAACGATCGATCAGGAGGCGCACGACCGGCTGATGGCCGACGTGGACGCCCGCCTCACCCGCATGGACGAGGGGGGCGGCGAGGACGGAACCGACGAGGGCGGGGACGGGCCGGACGACGCCGGGCGCGATGCAACCGGTGGCGGCGGGCGCCCGTAGGCAGAGAGGGCGGGCGACGCGGCCGCCGGCCCGTCCGTCCCGCCTGCCGCTCCCCGGGAGGAAGAGATCATGAACCCGTTCGAACCCGCACCCCTCGTCCGCCGCTCCGGGCTCCGCGTGCCCGCCCGGGCGCGTCTCGCACTCGCAACCGCCCTCGTCTTCGCGCTGGGGTTCCTCGCCCCCGCCCCCGCCCGCGCCGAGGGGTCCGCGGGCGGCAGCCTGAATCTGATGATCCACGACACCGGCATCGCGTTCGGTCACGCGCCGCGCGTGAACGGCCTGCGCGTCAACTTCCAGGACCGCTACCTCGAACAGGTGAACGGGCTGAACCTCACGCTGTGGAGCCCGTCGGGAGACGTGGGCGGCGAGGTCAACGGACTCGCGCTCGGAATCGCCGGCCCGGTGGCGGGGCGCCTCAACGGGGTGCAGGTGGGTCTCGCCGCGTCGGTCGCGAACGAACGCATGGCGGGCCTGAGCCTCGGCGGGCTCGCGGTCGTCAGCGAAGGGGCCCAGTACGGCCTGGCGCTGGCGGGACTCGCGGTGGTCAGCGAGGGCCGGAGCACGGGGATCGGCGCCGCGGGGCTCGCCTACGTGAGCGAAGGCGATCTCCATGGCGTCCACGTCGCGGGCCTGGCGACGGTCGGCGAGGGCGGGTTGAACGGCGTCCACGTGAGCGGCCTCGCCGCGGTGTCCGAAGGCCACGTGCGCGGGATCGGCGTGGCCGGTCTCGCCACGGTGTCCGAGGGCCGGATGGACGGCATCGGGGTGGGCGGCCTCGCCACGGTCAGCCGGCGTCTGCGCGGCCTCGCGGTCGGCGGCCTCGCCTCGGTCAGCGAGGAGGACACCCGCGGGATCGCGATCGCGGCGGGCGTGACCGGCGCGGGCGACCTCAACGGTCTCGCGATCGCGGCCTACAACCGTTACGAGGGCGTGCAGCGCGGCCTCACGATCGGGATCTTCAACCGTGCGAACGAGCTGCGCGGCGTGCAGATCGGAGTCCTCAACCGTGCCGACAACAATCCGCCGCCGTTCCGCTGGCTGCCCGTGCTGAACGCGCACTTCTGAGCGGGGCGTGCCGGCGCCATGCGGCGCCGCGCCCCTGCGGCGGCTCCGTCAGCGGCGCGGGGCGCGCACGGCGCGGCGCATGATCGGCCGGGTCGGCGAGCGCCTGAGCACCTCGCGGAAGCCCGCCCTGGCGAACGCCGACGCCACGCCGTGCCAGACGAACGCGTCGGCGGTCTTCGCGGCCGGCTCCACCGGATAGCCCTCGATCATGCGCGCCCCGCGCTTCGCGGCGAGCTTCGCCGCCGCGTCGATCAGGCGGGCGGAGAGCCCGCGCTTGCGAAAGTCGCGGCGCACGAACAGGCACGAGACGACCCACACCGGCCGGTCGTCGACGGGCTTCATGATGCGCGAGTTCTCGAGCGCCACGTACGCGGCGCGTGGCGCGATCGCGCACCAGCCGATCGGCTCGCCGTTCGCGTAGGCGAGCACGCCGGGCTGGGCGTTCCCCTTCACCAGCGCGCGCAGCGCGCGGCGGTTGCCGGCGCCCTTGCCGGCCGCGAAACGGGCGCGCGGCAGCCGCCAGAACATGCACCAGCAGCCCGCGCAGGCCCCGCGTTCGCCGAACAGGGCTTCGAGGTCGGCCCAGCGCGCGGGGGTGGCGGGGCGGAACGTGATGCCCGCGGCCGGCGCGCGCGATGCGGATGTCCTGCGGAGGACCATGCGCGGATCATCCACGCGGTACCGGCGGCAGGCAAGCGGCGCGGGCCGGGACGGCGCGGCAGGGTGACGGGCTGCGGGACGTGCCGCGCGGCGGGGGCTCAGGCGGCGCGGCGCACGCCTTCGAGCAGGGTCTGGTGGTGGTGGGTCTTGACGAACGTCGCGGCGCAGTGCTCGGCGAAGGTCTGCAGCATCTGCCGGTGCACCTCTTCGAACGGCTCGCTCTGGTGCGTGCGGCTCACGCTGATCACGCCCACGCACGCGCCGCGGAACTTCATCGGCACGATCAGGCTCGACCGGATGTTGCGTCCGGGCTTGATGTCGTTCGGGAACCGCGCGCGCATGGACGCGTCGTCGAGCAGCAACGACTCACCGGCCGCGAATGCCGCCCCGGCGATGCCCTCGCCGGGCTTGGCCCTGGAGCCCGCGACCAGATTGGCGTCCACTCCCGACGCGGCACGCACTTCGAGCAGGCCGCTCTCCTCGTTGAGCAGCATGATCGAGGACTGGTGCGCCTCGAAGCACGACAGCAGCCGCTGCGTCGCCAGCTCGAGCATGCTCTGCATGTCGAGCCGGAGCTGGATCTGCGTGCTGGTGTCGAACAGCAGCGACAGCTCGCCGAGCCGGGCGTGGAGGGAAGCCTCGCGCACGGCGACCTTCTGCAGGCGGTCCTGCATCGCGGCGAGCTCGCGCTGCTTCTTGGTGGCGTAGAGGACGAACAGGAGCACGAGGCCGGCCAGGCCGACGAGCGAGGTCCACTTCTGCGTCATCTCGACCTGAAAACCGCCCTCGGCCCCGCTCCAGCTCACTACCGCCAGCCCGGCGCACAGCGCACCCATCACGACGAGGCCCAGCATCCAGAGGACGCCGCGCTGGCGTTCGATCGAATCGACTTTGGGCTTGACCGTCATGACCGTCTCCATCGGGGGCCGGGCGCCCCGTCCCGCGGGTTATCGGCCGCGAGCCGGCCCGCCCGGAGGTCTTTTCGACCCCCGGCGGCCGGGACGACCATGTCCGGAAACGACCAGACAGGGCGGGCCGTTCGTGGCACTCTGCGGCCCATGGAACTCGACGCCGCCGTCTGCTATCGCGCGATCGCCAGCAAGGACGCCCGTTTCGACGGCCGGTTCTTCACCGGCGTCGTCACCACCGGTGTCTACTGCCGGCCGGTGTGCCCGGCCCGGGTGCCGCTGCAGCGCAACGTGCGCTTCTTCGCCTCGGCCGCCGCGGCGGAGGCGGCGGGCTTCCGTCCCTGCCTGCGCTGCAGGCCGGAAGCCTCGCCCGGCACCCCGGCCTGGGCCGGCACGTCGGTCACCGTCTCGCGCGCGCTGCGGGCGATCGATGCGGGCGCGCTCGATGCGGGCGGGGTCGCCGCTCTCGCGGCGCGGCTCGGGGTCGGCGAGCGGCACCTGCGGCGGCTGTTCCTGGAGCACCTTGGCGCCGCGCCGCTGGCGGTGGCGCAGACGCGCCGCGTACAGCTGGCGAAGAAGCTGATCGACGAAACCGATCTGCCGATGGCGCGCATCGCGCTCGACGCCGGGTTCCCGAGCGTGCGGCGCTTCAACGCGACGATCCGGCGGATCTACGGGCGCAGCGCGACGGCGCTGCGCCGCGCGGACGGCGCCGCGGGCGGGCGGCGCGCGGGCGCGCGGGCGCTGCGCGTGCAGCTCGCCTACCGGCCGCCGCTCGACTGGCGGCGGCTGCTGGCCTTCATGGGGCCGCGCGCGATTCCGGGCGTGGAACGGGTCGACGGCGTCCGTTACCGGCGCGCCCTGCGCTTCGCCGAGGCCGCGGGCATCGTCGAGGTGCGGCCGATACCGGGGCGCGCGGCGCTCGAGCTGATCGTGCCCCCGACCCTGGCGCCGCATCTGCTCGCGATCGTGCACCGCGCGCGCCGCGTCTTCGACCTCGGTGCGGACCCGCGCGAGATCGTCGGTCACCTGCGCGCCGACCGCGCGCTGGCCCGGCGGCTCGGACGACGGCGCGACGTGCGGGTGCCCGGCGCGTGGGGCGGGTTCGAGCTCGCGGCGCGCGCGATCGTCGGCCAGCAGATCAGCGTGCGTGCGGCGACGACGATCGCGGGGCGGATCGCGCGCGGGCTCGGCACGCCGCTCGCCACCCCCGACGGAGCGATCACCCACGCCTTCCCCGAGCCCGCGCAGGTGGCGGACGCCGACCTCGTCGCGCTCGGGTTGATCACGTCCAGGGCGCGCACGCTGGCCGGCCTGGCGGCGGCGGTCGCGCGCGGCGACCTGGACCTCGACCTGGCGCCCGGGCTGGAGTCGGCCGTGGCCGGTCTCACGGCGCTGCCGGGGATCGGTCCGTGGACCGCGCAGTACGTGGCGATGCGCGCGCTCGGCGAGCCGGATGCTTTCCCGGCCGGCGACCTCGGCCTGCGCAAGGCGATGGCGAACGGCGGCGCACCGCCTTCGGCGGCGGCGCTCGAGAAACGCTCGGAAGCCTGGCGGCCATGGCGCGCGTACGCGGCCATGCTGCTCTGGACGGGCGGGGAGGAGTGAGATGGACCCTCAGGCGGCGGGGACGCGGGGCGTACGCGGGCGCGGGGCGCGGGGCGCCGGGAAGCCGCGGCCGAAGCCCGCGCGCGGGACGCGGGGCGCCGGGAAGCCGCGGCCGAAGCCCGCGCGCGGGACGACGATCCACGAGAGCCGCTTCGCGACGCCGCTCGGGGCGCTCGCGATCTTCTGGAGCCGGGCCGGCGTGTGCGCGCTGGTGTTCGCCGGGGGCCGCGCCGCCGCGCGCGCCCGGCTGCTGCGGCGCGGCGCTCCGGTGCCGCGCCGGGCGCCGCTGCCACCGCCCGTGGGCCGCGCGCTCACCGCGTACTTCCGGGGGCGCATTCGTGCGCTCGACGCCGTCGCGCTCGACCTCGGCGGCACCGCGTTCCAGCGCCGGGTGTGGAACGCGCTGCGCGCGATTCCGCCGGGGCGGCCGCTGTCGTATCGTGCGCTCGCACAGGCGCTCGGGACCCCGCGCGGCGCCCGCGCCGTCGGCCGCGCCGCGGCGACGAATCCGGTTTCGCTGATCGTGCCGTGCCACCGGCTGGTGGGCTCGGACGGCTCGCTGACCGGCTTCATGTGGGGCGTGGAGAGGAAGCGCCGCCTGCTCGCGCACGAGGCCGCGCACGCGACGGAGGACGGATGGACGGGCAGCCGGGCGCGCGGCGCGCGGAATCGCGGAAGCGCGCAGACGTCGGGTGCGGGCGGCGGGCGCCGGGTGCGGTTGCGTCCGGTGCCCGCCGCCGCGTCTTCCGCCGCGTCTTCCGCCGGGGCGCGCTCGCGGCGCTCCTCCTCGCCGCACTGAGTCCGCCGCCCGCGGTGGCCGCGGGCGGGCCGCTCGGCGCGGTCGCCGTGTTCTTCGAGGACGCCTGGTACGTCGCGTCTTCGCCCGCGCGCATGAACTGGCAGAGCGCCGCCTGGACGGCCGGCATCGTCGGCGCGGGCACCGTGATCTACGCGAACGACCAGGCGATCCACGACGCGTTCCAGCGATCGCGCGGGAACGAGTTCTATCGCGCCGCGCTGTGGCTCGGCGACCGCTGGGAGCCGGTCGGCAACATGGGCCATACCAACATCTATTACGCCGGGGCGCTGGCGGCCGGACTCGCCACGCGCTGGACGCCGCTCGAGCGGGTGCCGGCGGAAATCTTGCAGAGCCACTGGACCGCCGGCGGCCTGCGCAACGCCGGCAAGTGGGCGGTCGGCCGCCGGCGACCGTTCGAGGATCAGGGCCCGCGCGCGTTCGATCCGCCGCACGGCACGTCGATGCCGTCCGGGCATGCCTCGGTGATGTTCGAGCTGGCGGCGATCGCTGCGCACGAGACGCGCGACACGCCGCTGTCCATACCCGTCTCGACGATCACGCACTTTGCCGCGGCGTCGGTGTGCATGCAGCGCATCGACTCGGGCAACCACTGGCCCTCGGATGTCTATGCGGGCGCCGTGTCGGGTGCGCTGATCTCGCGCACGCTGCTCGCGCGGCGCGACGCGCGGCGGGCGGCGCGGGCCGCGGCGCATCCGGATGACGCTGCGGCGGCGGACCGGTTCCCCATCCCCGATCACGAGACGCCGCAGGTGCGGATCGTGCCGACGTTCGGGCGCGGCCGGGGGCCGGGCATCCGGATTCTGGCGACGTTCTGATCGTCAGGCCGCCGGGCCCCGGGCGGGCGGCGATCCCCGGGGCGGGCGCGGCGCCCGCCCCGGGGCCTGACTCAACGCAACCTGACGACCTGGCGCCCCAGCACGCGACCGCCCGCCTGCACGCGGGCCCAGAACACGCCGGTGCCCGCGTCGTGGCCCGCCGCGTTGGTGCCGTCCCAGGTGATCTCGTGGTCCCCGGGCTGGAGCAGCCCGTAGCTGCGACGGGTCACCCGCCGGCCGAGCGCGTCGAATACCTCGAGCTGCACCTCCGCGCGCTGCGGCAGCACCAGCTCGAGCCTGAGCGTCCCCGCGAACGGGTTCGCCCGCGGGCTCAGTGACAGCCGCGCGAGCGACGCCGGCAACTCGATCCCGACCGGCGTGAACGTGGCGGAATCCGCCGCCATCGCGACCGGCGCGGCGCGGCCGTTTCCGGTCCACGCCGCATACAGGTCGTCGCCGGCGCTGGTGCTGGAATTCTCGCTCTGCAGGAACTCGACGTACTCTTTCGAAGTCGTCTGGTAGTAGAGCGTCGCCTTCACGCTGCGCGCGGTCTGCGGCAGACCGAACGTCGAGACGTCCCAGTTCTGCCCGTCCGCGTAACGTGGCGCCGGCTGCGTCGGATCCACCGGTGCCCCGCCGAACGCATCGAAAGCGGTCGCGGTGAAGCCGAGCGGCGGAATCCGGTTGTCCTTGAAGACCGAATCGTTGAGCGCGAAGTGGAACGATTCGCCGTTTGCGACGGCCAGCGCGGAGCCGAGCCCGGGCGAGATGCCGAGCTTGATCTCGTAGATGCGCGCGTCGGCGTCGTGATCGAGCACACCGGTGCCGTCGTCGTAGTGCCCCGACTCGTAGACCACGTTGTCGAGATCGTCCTTGGCCACGACGTGCAGCCACATGCGCCGGCCCTCCGGATAGCCGGTGGGCAGCTTGTGGCCGCTGCGGTTGGTCACCGTGACCATGGCCTCGAAGCTGTCGGCCACGGCCTGTACCTCGAGATCCACGGTCGCCGCGCGCTGCAGCATGGAGGTCGCCCGTGCGGCGCCGTCGTCCAGTGCGGCGGCATCGGTCTCGCCCGGATACAGACCGGCGATGACCGGGCCCATCCACGCGTTGCCGCCGGTGAGGTCGTGGAACGGCAGGTTGTCACGGATCGGCGCAGCCACGTCGTTGCAGCCGCGTCCGGAGACGTCGGGCATGTGACAGTCCTGGCACTGCGCCACGATGCCGTCGGCCTTGTTGCCGGCGAACTCCGGCGCGTAGATGCCCGCCGGGAACGAGCTGTTCTTCCACTCGCTGTAGGTGCGCTCCAGCGGCATGTTGGTCAGCGACGAGATCGAGTCGGCCGCCTGATCGAGCGGTCCGACCGTGTAATCCGCGCCTGCGACGCGCTCGAACACGGGGTTCGAGACGTCGTGGCAGGTCCCGCAGAAGTCCGACGAGCGATGGAAGGGCGACTCGAGGAACGGATGCGGGGCCGCCGCGTCGCCGAACGGTCCGCGCCTGCGCGTGTTGGGGTCGATCACGTACTGGCCGTTGGAATACCCGGTCGGCACGTGCGAGCCCAGGGCATCGAGAACCGCCTGATCCTCGGACGGGCTGACGCCGGACTTGTAGACGGGATCCACCGCACGGTGGCAGAAGTCGCACGACACGCCGTCACGATCGAGCGTCGTGAGCTGGGTGCCGCTCGTGGGCTGGCTGCGGCCCGACATCCAGCCGAACGGCGTGTGGCAGCGCAGGCACAGGTCGCCCGCCGACGGCGCGTCCTGCTCCGCGATCGCGAGGCACGCCTCGAACAGCGGATCGCGGGCGGCCTGGCCCATCATCATGCCGAGGAAGGCGTGGCCCGGCTCGACCGCCGTATCGTAGCCACCGTGGCAACTGGTGCACGCGGTGTGGTCGCTGAAGGTGCCGCCTTCGAACGGCTGCGTGCCGGGCTGCTCGAAATCGCGCAGCGTGGTCGGCGCGATGCCGCCCGGGGTGGCGACGATCTCGAAAGCCGCATTGCTGGAGTCTTCACCGGCGTTGCCCACCGCGTCGCGGGCGAGCACCCGCACCGACGCTTCGAGCGTCGGTGTGTTGCGCACGAACCAGGTCGCCGAGCCGGTGTTCGCGAGACTGCGCGCCACCATGACCCACGGATGGTCGGCTTCGTCCCTGTAGAAGATGTCGACGGCCGTCACGCCGACGTTGTCGGTCGCCGTCCAGGTGACCGTCTGCCCCGTGCCGCCCGTCCAGTGCTCTCCACCGTTCGGAGAGGTGACCGTGACGACCGGGGCTTCCGTGTCTGCGCCGGTGGTCGGGGTCAGGTAGGCGAGGATGTCGTTCAGGTCCACGTTGGAGACGCTGTCCACCTGTGCGGTCGAGAGACCGGGGAACGTGGGGGTGTTCGTGTACATCGTCATGTGGTCGGTGATCTCGACCTGGCTGTCGACTCCGTCGCCGTCGTGGTCGCTCACCGGAATGGTGAGAATGGCCGCGCTGATGCAGGAGACGTCGTTGTTGCCGCAGCCGGCGGTGTTCTTCGCCTGCTCGACCGCCCGGCCCCATGGGTTGCGCGGTCCGCCACCGTTGAAGTCGAAGTGGCAGACGCCGCAGTGGCCCGAATTGCTCGGCAGATCGTCGAGCACGGTTCCCACGGCGCTGGGGTAGGCGGTGAAGAAAGCCTCCCGGATCTTCGGGCGCGCGGCGGCGTCGTCGAAGGACAGACCCGAGAGAACGAGCGAAAACCCGGCTGCGAGCACCAACGCGAGGAGAAACTTCCTGTCCGCTGGCATGGAAACCTCCGCGGTGCTGACGAGGATGTGGGATGAAAGGAGGCAAACGGCCTGCGCAGCATGAGCGCAGCATCAGTCGTGCCCGCTTGACGAATTCCTGACGCGGCCAGGGTCGCCCCGGGAACGCGTTGGGCCCCTTGTCGCTGGGAGGCCGGTCGGAGACGGGCGCGGTGCTCCGGCCGCTGCCGGTGCGACAGATGCGCGGCCGTTGCTGTCAGGCTGGCAGAACCGCGGCGAGCGCCCGGCAGGGGGCGCGGCGCATGGCGCGCGGGGGACGCGGCCCGCTCAGGGGGCGCGGCGGGAGCGCTGCAGGGCGAGGTTGACGATCCTGCGGAGCAGGTCGCGGTACTTCATGCCGGCCTCATCGGCGGCGGAGGCGAACTCGTTGGTGGTGGCGATGTCGGGGTTCGGGTTGGCCTCGAGGAAGTACAGCGTACCGTCCTCGCTCAGCCGGTAGTCGATGCGCGCGTAGCCGTCGAGCTCGAGGGTGCGGTAGATCCGCTTCGTGGTGCGCTGGATCGAGGCGATCTGCGCCTCGTCGAGGCCCTCGGCCGGCTGCTGGAAGATGCCGCGCTTCTCCTGGTAGTCGGGATCGTGCTTGACGCGCGCGGTCGCGATCGCCGCGCTGCCGGCGGCGAGGTTCTCGAAGCGCAGCTCCCAGACCGGCAGGACCTGAAGCCGGCGGTTGCCGATCACGCCGACGTACAGCTCGCGGCCCTCGATGAACTGCTCGACGATCGCGTCCGATTCGACGCTCTCGTGGATGAAGCGCACGCGTTCCTCGAGCCGTTCGTCGTTCTCGACCACCGATGCCTGCGAAATGCCGAGCGAGGCCTCCTCGGTCAGGCTCTTCACGATCAGCGGAAATTCCATGGAGCGTGGCCGGCGCACCTTCTGGCCGCGCGGAACCACGGTGAACGAAGGCACGTGAATGCGATGGTAGTGCACCAGCTTCTTCGACAGCGCCTTGCCGCGGGCGATCATCAGCCCGCGCGGATTGCAGCCGGTGTAGGGCACCCGGAGCAGTTCGAGGTAGCTCACCACGTGGCTGTCGAACTCGCTGATGCCGTGGAATTCCTCGAGCAGGTTGAACACCACGTGGGGCTTCCACTCCTCGACCGCGTCGCGGATCGGCAGGAGTTCGTCCTGCACGCCGAGCGGGCGCACCTCGTGACGCATGCGCCGCAGCGTCGAGACCACGTCGAACTCGGTCTTCCAAGCGTACGACTCCTTCTCGCTGTAGCCCTTCATGCTGTCCGGTGGGACCAGCGAGGGGTGCATCAGCACGAGCACGCGCAGTCGTTTCACGGCGCGCCCTCCCGTGCCCGGCGCCGCACCCGCGCGTCTCACAGCGCGATCCAGTTCCGGCTGCTGTAGTGGAGGTGCATCGTCTTCACGGTGAGCAGGACGGCGAATTCGATTCGCGACTCGCGCTCGGCGCCCACCACCCGCAGGCGCAGCTCGCGACAGCGGCCGATCATGTCGTTGAGCACCTGATCGAGCGTGAACTGGTACTCGCCGGTCCAGCGCGCGACGAGGCGGCGGATCTCGACCCGGTTGCGGCGCAGGAAGCGTGAGGCCAGCTCGCGCCGGACATGCTTCGGATCGTCCGAGAACAGGCGCCGGAGGTCGCGGTCGTAGATGTCCGTGTGGGTCGTGGCGTAGCGCTCGTGCTTCTCGTCGTAGTACTCGCGCAGGGTCGTGCGCAGGCGATGCACGGGGTCGACGACCGCACGGCTGACCGCCGGCGGCCGCTGTTCCGCGAGCTCGGCCATCAGCTCGTCCACGAACTCGAGCTTCTTGAGCGCGGGCCAGCCTTCGTAGCGCTTGCGCCACGCGGCGCGCGGCTGCAGCCACACCGCGAAGGTCTCGGCGAAATCCTCGACCGGGTGACTCTGGGCGTAGTAGAGGCGCAGGTGCTGGACGAAGCGACGACTCGACGGATTGGGCCGGTAGTAGTCGGGATAGCGCCGCGTCGCGCTGCCGAACAGACGCTGCCAGCTGCGCCGCCGCTGCAGCTGATAGGCGTGCTGCACGGCGTGGCCGCACTCGTGACGCAGGATGCGCAGGCACTCGTCGCGCGAGCCGCCTTCGACCTCAAGCATCTGGCTCCGCTCGAGGCGCATCAGCCGCGGATGCATGAGGTAGAACGGCACGGCGATGCCGGGGATGCCCTCGGGCGAAAAGAAGTCGTGCGACACCCAGAGGTGCGGCCTGATCCGCACGTTGCGCCGGTCGAGCTCGCGGAAGAGCTCCTTGACCACCTTCATCATCCAAGAGGTCTCGAGCCGCACGCCGAGATCCGACATGCGCAGGCCGAGCAGCAGCTCGTCGCTGGAGCGGCTCCAGCGGAAGCGCCTGACGGGGGGAGTCCGTTTTCCGCGTTTCGTTCGCCGCGCCACGGGGGTTGCACTCCTTGTCTCCGGGATCCGCGGGCCCGAGGCCCCTCCGGGGCGTGAAATCTCCCCGATGGCCCACCCCCGCGCAAGCCGCCGGCGGTGGCCGCGCCCCGGGCGAGCTCCCTGCCGGGGGGACACTTCGGCCCGGCCATCCTGGCCGAGCCTCGTTTGTGCAGCGGCCGCGCCCGCCATCCATGGCTCTCCGGCGCGGCCGTGCGACCCCCCGGCAGGGCCTCGCCCGGGGCGCGGCCACCGCCGGCGGCTTGCGCGGGGCTCGCGATGCGCAGCGCGCGCCGCTAGAATCGCCTCCCGCCACGGAGAACCCATGACCGACCTGTTGATCGTCTATTCCACGTTCGCCAGCGAAGAGGACGCCGCCCGCGTCACCCGGGTGCTGGTCGAGGAGCGTCTGATCGGGTGCGCGAACCTGGTGCCCGGCGTGCGCAGCCTCTATCGCTGGGAGGGCGAGGTCGCCGACGCACGCGAGGTGCTGGCGATCATGAAGGCGCGCAAGCAGGATTGGACGGCGCTGCTGTCGCGGCTCCACGAGCTGCATCCCTACGAGGTGCCCGAGTGCATCGCCGTGCGCATGGCGGCGGGCGCGCCGAAGTACCTCGAGTGGCTGGAGACGGCGCTGTCGCCGGAGGACGCATGAGCGCCGCGCGGTCCGGCCCCCCGGCGCTCGAGCCGGACGTCGCACGACTCGTGCTCGGCATCGAGACGTCGTGCGACGACACGTCGGTCGCGGTGCTCGAGCGCGGGCGCACGCTGCGCGCCCACCTGATCGCGGCGCAGGACGTGCACCGGCTCTACGGGGGGGTGGTGCCGGAGCTGGCCTCGCGCGCGCATCTCGAATTGCTGCCGCGCATGGTGGACCGCGCGCTCGACGAGGCCGCGGTGAGTGCGCGCGACATCAGCGCCATCGCGGTCACGCGCGCGCCGGGCCTCATCGGCTCGCTCGTGGTCGGCGTGTCGTTCGCCAAGGCGCTCGGCCTCGCGCTCGACCGGCCGGTGATCGGCGTGGACCACATCGAGGCGCACCTGCACGCCGCGGGCCTCGAGCACGGCGAGCCTGCGTATCCCGCCGTCGCGCTGATCGTCTCCGGTGGCCATACCGAGCTGGTGGAGGTGCGCGGACTCGGCGCCTACCGCTGGCTCGGCAGCACGCGCGACGACGCGGCGGGCGAGGCCTACGACAAGGTGGCGAAGCTGATGGGCCTGGGTTTCCCGGGCGGACCGGTGATCGACCGGCTCGCGGCCAGCGGCCGCCGCGACGCGTTCGACTTCCCGCGCCCGATGCTCGACCGACCGGGACTCGACTTCTCGTTCTCGGGACTCAAGACGGCCGTGGCCCTCGCGCTCGCGCCGCACGGCACGGCGCCCTATCCGGAAGCCCTGACCGCCGACGTCGCCGCCTCGTTCCAGGCGGCGGTGGTGGACACGTTGTGCGCCAGGGTCGAACGCGCGCTGCGCCAGACACGGGCCCGCACGCTCGTCCTCGGTGGCGGAGTCGCCTGCAATCGCGAGCTGCGCGAGCGTCTCGCGCGGCTGTGCGAGCGCGCGGGAGGGGGTCTGCAGATTCCCTCGCCACGACTGTGCGCCGACAACGCGGCGATGGTCGCCTACCTCGGCGCCCGCCGCCTCGCACGCGGCGAGGTGTCGGACCCGGAGCTCGACGCCGTGGCCTCGCTCGAGGCCTCCGGCTGGCTCCCGCGCTGACGCGGCGCCTGCGGGCAAAATCCGCCGTTTCGAGGGTCGAGATTGCGAAGTGCAACCTGCCCGGTCGCGGCCGTGCGGTTTGGCCCTGTGGCGCAACCCGATATTTCCCCGGTAATTCCAAGCGAATTCGCACCCCCGGTCCACCCCGGCGCGCGTGGGCCGGATGGCACATGGATTGCGTTCGCAGGGTGGAACCCATTGTGCGGCAGTGGACTGAACGGAACCCCCGGAGGCCGTGGCACCCGTGACCAAGGCCAGGCTCATCATCGCCGAAGATGAACCGCATCTTCGTGAGATTCTGCGTTTTCAACTCGAGAACGCCGGCTTCGACGTGCGCGAAACGCAGGATGGACAGGAGGCGCTGGAGCTCGCCACCACCGACCCGCCCGATCTGATCCTCCTCGACGTGATGATGCCGCGCATGGACGGGTACGAAGCGTGCCGCCAGCTGCGCGCCTCCTACCTCACCCGTCACGTGCCGATCATCATGCTGACCGCCAAGAGCACCCCCGCCGACAAGGTGATCGGGCTCGAGGGCGGCGCGAACGACTACGTGACGAAGCCGTGGGAGCGCGAGGAGCTCGTGGTGCGCGTACGCAACGCGCTGGAGTGGAGCCGCCAGCAACGCGCCGCGAGCCCGCTCACCGGGCTGCCCGGCAACCTCAGCATCGACGAGGAACTTTCCAGGCGGCTCGCCGCGGACATGCCGTTCGCGTTCATGCAGATCGACATCGACTTCTTCAAGGCATTCAACGACCGCTACGGCTACACCCGCGGCGACCAGGCCATCCAGGCGGTCGCGCGCCTGCTCGTGGACGCCGCGCGTGAGCGCGACGACCACCGCACGTTCGTGGGCCACATCGGCGGCGACGACTTCGTGGTGATCACGGGCACCGAGCATGCCGAGGCCATGGGCCGCGACGTGCTCGCGCGGTTCGACGCGCTCGTGCCGACCCTCTACGACGCGGGAGATCTGAAGAGCGGCTGCGTGCAGGTGCTCAACCGGCAGCACACCGTGGACCGTTTTCCGCTCATGAGCCTGACGGTCGCGCTGGTCCGCACCGACCGGGTGAAGGTCCAGCACCTGGCGCACCTCACGGACGTCGCGCAGGAGCTCAAGGCGCTGGGCAAAGGGATCGCCGGCAGCGTGCTGGTGGGCGAGCGCCGCAACCCCCTCGGCGATGAGGCGGCCGAAGACCAGTCCGCCGCCTGATCCGGAGAGCCGCATGCACACCGAGCCTCATGCCACGAACGTCGCGGGGACGGCCGGACACCTCGACCGCCTGCCGATGCTCGCGCAGGCTCTGCTCGCCGCACGCAGCACGGACGATCTGGGAACGGCCTGCTCGATCGTCGGCGCATGCGCGGTCCACGGGCTCGACGGGCTCGACTACCGGGTCGTGCGCGTGGACCTCCGCAGCGGCTCGCTGCGCTCGATCGAAGCCTCGGGCGCCGAGACACCCTACCTGGCCGACGCCGGCGGTCCGGTCGAGCGGGCCGTGCGCGGCGAGGCCAGCGTCTACGAGCCGGCGCCGGCGTCCGAGACGCCCATGGAGCGCGCTCTGTGGGCCGAAGCGCCGCGTGCGCTGGCGGCGATCACGCTCGAAGTCGGCGGGGCGCTGCAGGGGGTGCTGCTGATCGCATTCGCGGAGCCGCGTGAATTCGACCCTGCGGACCGCATGTTCCTGCAGGCGCTCGGCGATACGCTCGGCTTCGCGCTCGAACGCGACCGGCTGAACCGTGATCTCGACCGGGTACGGCGCGGCAAGGATCAGCTCGATCGCGATCGCGCGCACGAGGAGGAGGCGTCCTCGAACCTGATGTCGGTGGTCGCGCACGAGATCCGCACGCCGCTCACCGCGATCAAGGCCTACACCGAGGCGCTGCTCGACAACCTCAAGAACGACCGTGCACCGCGCGAGCGCTTTCTCGGCATCATCAACGACGAGTGCGACCGGCTCACGCGGCTCGTGACCGACATCCTCGACCTGTCGAAGCTCGAGGCCGGGCAACGCCCGCTGCGCCTCGCGCGCTTCAAGCTCGCCGAGCTGGTGGGGGAGACGCTGGAGTCGCTGGCGCCGGCGTCCAGCGGCCGTCAGATCGACGTGCAGGTCGACGTTCCCGGCGACCTTACGCCCGAGGCCGATCGCGACCTGGTGCGCCGTCTGCTGGTGAACCTGATCGGCAACGCGATCAAGTTCTCGCCGCCGTCGAGCCGCGTCCGGGTGGTCGGTCACGACCGCGGCGAGGTCTGGGTCGGCAGCGTGGAGGACGAGGGCCCGGGCATCCCCGCGGACGAGCTGCCGCACGTGTTCGAGCGCTTCTTCCGGACCCGGCAGGCCGGTGAATCGGACACCGACGGAACCGGGCTCGGCCTGGCGATCTCGCGCGGCATCGTCGAACTGCACGGCGGCCGGATCTGGGTGGAGCCGGTGGAGCCGCACGGCAGCCGTTTCTGCTTCGAGCTTCCGGTGCGCCAGCTGGCCTCCCCGCGCGCACGGCGCATCGCGCGGCAGGTATGGAGCCGGGACGACGTGCGCGAGCTGTTCGATCAGACCGCCGGGATGGTCGCGGCCGCGATGCAGGCGGAGATCGTCTCGCTGATGTTCGTGGACCCGGATCGCGGCGACCTGTTCATCGCCGCTTCGCGCGGACTCGAAGGGCAGAACCTGCTCGGCCGCCGCACCACGGTGCGCTCGGGCGTCGCCGGTACGGTGGCGGCGTGGGGCCGGCCGCTGCTCGTCAACAACATCGAGACCGACCCGCGCTTCCGCCGCCTGAATCACCCTCAGTACAGCACCAAGTCGCTGCTCTGCGTGCCGCTGCGAGTCGAAGGCGAGGTGCTCGGCGTACTCAACGTGAACAACAAGGGGACCGGGGAGCCGTTCGACGAGGACGACCTGTCGGTGCTCAGCGTTCTCGTCGAACGGATCGGCAGCGCGATCGAGCGCGCCGGCTCGCACCCCGAGAGCGATCGGCTCGTGCGCGAGGCGATCGAAGCGGTGCGCAGCATCACGCGCCTGCGTCGCGACAGCCTGCTCGGCGGCCAGGATCTGGTGCGGCTGGTGCGTGCGGTCGCGCGCGAGCTGCAGATGAGCGAATCCGAGATCGATGTCATCGGCTACGTGGCCAGCATTCACGACGTCGGCATGACGACGATGCCGGGTACGGTCGCCCATTCCCGGCCGCTCGAGGCGGCGCAGCGGCAGCAGATGCAGTCGCACCCGGCGGTGAGCATCGAGATCCTGCGCCCGCTCGAATACCTGGGCTCGGTGCGCGAGGTGATCCTCAGCCATCACGAGAACTGGGACGGGACGGGTTACCCGCGCGGGCTCGCGGGCGAGGCCATTCCACTCGGCGCGCGGATCCTCGCGGTCACCGACGCCTACGACAGCATGGTACGCGGCCGTCCGTATCGCACGGCGCGCTCGCGCGGCGAGGCGGTCGAGGAGTTGAGGCGCCACGCCGGCGGGCAGTTCGATCCACAGGTCGTGGACGCGCTCGGGCGCGTGCTCGCCCGCGACGAGGCGGTGGCGGCATGAAGAAGCGCGGGAAGAAGAAGCACGAGCCGGCGGAGGACCCGCAGCCGCTTCCGCGCGACCCCGGGACGCAGCCGGACGCGGAAGCCGGTCCCCCGGCCACGGCACGCTGCGAGCGCGCGAGCGTGGAGGCGTTCCACGAACGCGAGCGCGCCGAAGCCGAGGTCGCGGCCGCAGCCGCGCCGGCGGCGCATGCGTTCGGCGGCGACCTCGCCCCGCCGCCGACGTCGGACGTCGGCGAGCTGCAGCGCCAGGTGGCGGATCTCGTCTCGACCCGCCAGCGCCTGGGCCGGCTGTACTTCAGTCAGGTCGAGGAGAACCGCAAGCGCGCGCAGAAGCTGCACGAGATCCTCGAGAACATCTCGAAGATCAGCTCGAACCTCGACCTGGACAGCATGCTCGAGACGCTGGCGAGCACGATCAAGCAGAGCCTCGGCTTCGGCATGGTGCTCATCCGCCTGCGCGAGCCGGGCACCAGCCGCCTGCGTGCGCGTGCGTTCGCGGGCATCAGCGCCCAGGCCCAGATGGAGCTGCAGGCCCACGACGTGGAGCTCGAAACGTTCCTCTCGTGGCTGCGTGACGAATTCAAGGTGAGCCGGTCGTTCTTCATCAGCCACGCGCACTCGTTCAGCAAGGAGCTGCCGAACGGCTACCGCGCGCCCCTCGGGCCGCGCGAGGAATGGGAGTGGCACGAAGACGACGTGCTGATCGTGCCGCTCTTCAACCGCAAGGGTGAGTTGCAGGCGTACTTCTCGGTGGACGATCCGGTCGATCGCATGGTGCCGTCCCGGGAGTCGATCGAGCTGCTGGAGATCTTCGGGCACCACGCGGTGGTGGCGATCGAGAACGCGCGGTTGTATCGCGAGCTCGAGGAGCACAGCCGCGAGCTGGAAGACGCCAACCAGCGCATGCAGGAGATGCACGCGCTCAAATCGAATTTCGTCTCGGCGGTGTCGCACGAGTTGCGCACGCCCCTGACCGCGATCCGCGCCTACGTCGACACGCTGATGGCGGCGCGCGAGGGCGATCTGCCGCCGGAGCAGCTGCAGCGCTTCCTGTCGATCATCAGCGAGGAGAGCCAGCGGCTCACCCGGCTGATCGAGTCGGTTCTGGACCTCAACCGGTTCGATTCGGGCGCGATGCGCATGTTGCGCCAGCCCGTGGACATGGCCGAGATCGTCGAGGAGACCGGGCGCCTGCTGGCCCCGGTGGCGCAGGCCGGCCAGGTGGACCTCAAGGTGATGCTGGAGGCGGCCGATACCCGAGTGGACGCGGATCGCGACCAGATGCGGCAGCTTGCGCTGCATCTCGGCAGCAACGCGGTCAAATTCACACCAGCGGGGGGACGCGTGACGCTGCGCCTGACGGGCGACGCCCGGGAGATCACGCTGCAGGTCGAGGACACCGGCATCGGGATTCCCGAGGAGTCCCTGGAGCGCGTGTTCGAGCGTTTCTATCAGGTCGACTCCTCGCTGGTGCGCCGCTACGGCGGCACCGGGCTCGGACTCGCCATCTGCAAGTCCATCGTGGACTGGCACGGCGGCCGGATCTTCGCGGAGAGCAGGCAGGGCAATGGATCGCGCTTCACGGTCGTCATGCCGCGCCGGACGGGGCCGCGGGTCGCGCTGCGCCCGAATCCGAAGCGGCACGCCGCTTCGGAGGACGTGCTGCGCCTCGCGCTCGAGATGGTGTCCGAAGTGATGAACGCGCGCGTGGTGTCGCTGCTCGCGCCCGAACCGGACGGCTCGCTCGCGATCCAGGCGGCGATCGGCCTCGACGAGCACGTCGTGCGCCAGACCCGGATCCAGCAGGGCGAGGGCGTCGCCGGCTGGGTCGCGACCCACCGCCGCCCGGTGTGCGTGTCGGGCGAGACGGAGAGCGACGAAGCATGGGCGTCGGGCCGCGATCAGTATCGCAGCGGCACATTCCTGTCGGTGCCGCTCGAGGGCCGCGACGGCCTGATCGGCGTGCTCAGCGTCACCGATCCGGCGAGCGAGGCGCCGTTCAACGCCGAAGACTGTCACCTGCTGCTGCATCTGGCCGATCGCGTGTCGCGGGCGTGGGAGCAGGCGCTGTCGATGGAAGCGACCCAGCTGGGCGTCGAAGGCACCGCCAATGCCATGCGTCAGGTGCTGCTGCACATGGAACGCGGCCGCCGCCACGCGCCGGATCGCGTGCGCCTCGCGCGCGCACTGGCGCGCGAGCTGCAGCTCGAAGAATCGGAAGTCGGCGTGATCAGCTTCGCGGCGAGCATCCACGACGTGGGCATGAACCGCGTCGGGGAGGACCTGGTCGGTACGGGTGGGACGCTGGACGATCGCACCCGCGAAGCCGTCGAGCGGCACCCCGAGTTCAGCGCCGAACTGCTGCGTCCGCTCGAAGCCATGGGCGTGGTGCGCGACGTCGTCCTGTCGCACCACGAGTGGTGGGACGGCAGCGGCTACCCCCGCGGGCTCGCCGGTGAAGCCATCCCGATCGGTGGCCGCATCCTGGCCGTGGTGGACGCATGGGAGAGCATGACCGTCGGCCGCCCGCACCGGGCCGCGGTGTCCAGGGAAGAGGCATTGGACGAGCTGCACCGCCTCAAGGCGCAGCAGTTCGACCCGGCGGTCGTCGATGCGTTTGCGCGCATGCTGGCGGCCATGGCGAAGGAAGACGCATCGCGGCGGGCCGACCGGAAGTCGCGCGCCGCCTCGACGGACGGGAGGTGAATCGCATGGCGAAAGGCAAGATCCTGGTCGTGGATGACGAGATCTACATCGTCCACATCCTCGACTTCAGTCTCGGCATGGAGGGCTACGAAGTCCTCACGGCGCTCGACGGCGAGCAGGCGGTCGAGAAGGCCAGAGCCGAACGCCCCGACCTCATCGTGCTCGACATCATGATGCCGAAGCTCGACGGCTACGAGACCTGCAAGATGCTCAAGTCGGACGAGACCACCAAGGGTATCCCGGTCATCCTCCTGTCGGCGAAGGGACGCAACGTCGACCAGAAGATCGGGTTCGAGGTCGGTGCCGACGACTACATCACCAAGCCGTTCAGCCCCCGCAAGCTCGTCGAGCGGATCAACGCGATTCTGGGCCAGTCGAGCCAGCAGCGCATGCAGGCGTAGGGCGCCGGTGCGCAGGCGGCCGCCGGCCGCGCTGCGAGTCCGGCGCCCGACCTGAACGGGGTCGCGCGCCACGACTCTGCCGATCGCGCGGTCGCGCGCCAGTGCTGCGACCGCCCGCCGCCCCCGGCCGGCCCGTCCTCCTTCCGGCTTGCCCTCGGAGATCAACCGCCCCACAGTGCGGACGGCCCCATGGCCCGCCGGCTCCCGGCGTGAAACCCCGCTCGACTCCCGATTCCGAACGACCTTCCCATGCCCTTCGCGCTCGTCGCGCTGCCGTTGCCCGTTCGCCAGACCTTCACGTATCGCGTGCCGGAAGCGCTCGAGGGCCGGGCGCGGCCGGGCGCTCAGGTGGTGGTGCCGTTCCGCGGCCGCAAGGTGCGCGGGTTCCTCGTCGAGCGCGTGACGACGACCGCGCTCGAACGCGTGCACGAGATCGCCGACGTGCTCGGCGCGCCGCTGTTCTCGCCGCACCTGATGGCCCTCGCGAGCTGGATCGCCGACTACTACATGGCGCCGCCGGGGGAGGTGCTGGCTTCCGCCCTGCCGGGCGGCCTCGAAGGGTTCGCGGGGAGCCGCGCGCGCAGGAGCGCGGCCGAGGATCCCGTCGTTCGCATGGCGCTGCCGGAGCGCATCACGCTCACCGCCGAACAGAAGGCGGCGGCCGGGGAGGTCGAGAACGCGGTGCGCGCGCGGCGTTTCGCGCCGATCCTGCTGCACGGGGTCACGGGCAGCGGCAAGACGGAAGTCTACCTGCGTGCGGCGGGCGCGGCGCGTGAAGCGGGGGGCCAGACGCTGGTGCTGGTGCCCGAGGTGGCGCTCGGTTCACAGGTGGTGGAGACGTTCCGGCGCCGCTTCGGCGGTCGCGTCGGCGTGCTGCACTCCTACCTCGGGGTGGGCGAGCGGCGCCGCAACTGGGAGCTGGCGAGCCGCGGCGCGCTGGACGTGGTGGTGGGCGCGCGCTCGGCGATCTTCGCGCCGCTGCCGAAGCTCGCCCTGATCGTCGTCGACGAGGAGCACGAGCCCGCCTACAAGCAGAGCGAGCAGCTGCGCTACCACGGGCGCGACACCGCCGTCCGGCGCGCGCAGATGCTCGGAATTCCGGTGGTGCTCGGCTCGGCGACGCCGAGCCTCGAGTCGCTCGCCAACGCCGCGCGCGGCAAATACGCACGCCTGGTGCTGGCGCACCGCGTGGACGGTCGGGCGATGCCGACCGTGGACATCGTGGACCTGCGCCGCGAGGGCACCGGCACGCTGCTCTCGCGACCGCTCCGGGCCGCGATCGGGGCGCGCCTCGCAAAGGGCGAGCAGGCGATGCTGTTCCTCAACCGGCGCGGCCACTCGCACTACACCCAGTGCCGGCAGTGCGGGTTCGTGCCCGAATGCCCGCACTGCGACATCACGCTCACGCTGCACCTCGCGCCGCACGAGTGGCGCTGCCACTACTGCGACCACCGCCAGCCGGCGAGCGCTGAATGCCCCGTGTGCGGCGCCGCCCTGCTGCGCTTCGGCGGCGCGGGAACCCAGCGCGTCGAACGCGAGCTCGTGCAGGCGTTCCCGCAGGCGCGGGTGCTGCGCCTCGACACCGACGTCGCGCGTGCCCGCGGCAGGTCCGCCGAAGTGCTGCGGGACTTCGCGGAGGGTCGCGCGGATGTCCTGGTCGGCACGCAGATGATCGCCAAGGGCCTGGACTTCGCGAACGTCACGCTGGTCGGCGTGCTGGACGCGGACGTGGCGCTGCACCTGCCGGACTTCCGCGCGGCCGAGCGCACCTGGCAGCTGCTCGTGCAGGTGAGCGGCCGCGCCGGGCGCGGGCGGCGCCCCGGTGAGGTGCTGGTGCAGTCCTGCACGCCGGATCACCCCGCGGTCGCGGCCGCGGTGCTCGGCGACGTGAAGCGTTTTCTCGATCACGAGCTCGCCCAGCGCCGCGACGCCGGCTACCCGCCGTACGCGCGGCTGCTGTCGCTGCTGTTCTCCGGGAAGGAGGAGCACGCGGTCGAGCGGATCGCGGAGGCCCACGCGGCGGCGGCGCGCGAGGTCGCCGGGGACGACGTCACGGTCCTCGGTCCCGCCCCCCAGGCGCTCGCGCGCCTGCGCGGCCGCCACCGCTGGCACGTGCTGCTCAAGGGCGGCGACGCCCGCAGGCTCAGGAGCACGGCACAGCAGGCCCTCGACGCCGCCGCCCGTGAGCCGGGCCCGCGCAGCGTGAAGGTGATCGTGGACGTGGACCCGGTGGATGTGCTCTGAATGGCGACAGCGGTGCGGCGGATGTGCCGCAAGTCCGCGCTTCGTCAACCTGCTCCGCGCGCCGGGAAGATCCCCGGACGTCTTGACGTATCGTCATTTGCAAGCCTAGATTGCCAAGCCTCTCCCCGGGCTGGCACGCTGGCATCCTTCCCGCTATCTGGACCCATCGAGAGTCCCATGACCCAACGACCCGACACGAATCCGCTCGTTACGACGGCCGCCACGCCGCGCATGGACGGCCCGGCGCACCTGGTCACCTTCGAATCGGTGCGCGCCCATCCGCGGGTCAAGTTCTTCGTGCGAACGGCGGACGAGGCGCTGGCCGAGATCGGCTACACCGAACATGGCGAGCGCCACGTCGGCCTCGTCGCCCACATCGCCTACAACACGCTCAAGCGGCTCGGCTACCCGGAGCGCGAGGCCGAGCTGGCGGCGATCGCCGGCTACCTGCACGACATCGGCAACTGCGTGAATCGCGAGCAGCACGCGCAGACCGGGGCGGTGATGTCCATGCAGCTGCTGACGGAAATGAAGATACCGGACGAAGAACTGGTCCGGATCATGGGCGCCATCGGCAACCATCACGAGAACGACGGCGACCCGGTGAGCCCGGTTGCGGCGGCGGTGATCCTCGCCGACAAGAGCGACGTGCACCGCACCCGCGTGCGCAACCCGGACATGATCAATTTCGACATCCACGACCGGGTGAATTACGCGGTGGAGAAGAGCTTCCTGAACGTGGATGAAACGCAGAAGCAGATCACGCTGGAGCTGACGATCGACACCGGCATCTCGCAGGTCATGGAGTACTTCGAGATCTTCATGACCCGCATGCTGGCGTCTCGGAAGGCGGCCAAGTACCTGGGGACGACGTTCGGTCTCATGGTCAACGGCAACCGCCTGACCTAGAGGAGGTTTCCCATGAAGCTGCGCATCATCACCATGGGTGCCGCTGCGCTGTGTCTCATCATTCCGGCCGGAACGGCGTTCGCCCGCAATCCGCACTGCGCGGGCGGGATCCAGTACGTCGTCAACGGAATGAAGGACAAGGACAAGGGCAACATGGAGGACTACGAGCGCCAGATGCACAAGGCGGTCGCTCAGCTCGAGATCTGTTCGAGCGAGGACGCCGAGGACTTCGAGGCGGTCGGATATCTGGGGTGGGCGTACGCCGAGATCGGCGATTTCGAGAAGGCCGGCGTCGCCTTCCAGAAGGCCATCGACGGGCTCACCGCCAAGGGCGACAAGAAGAAGGTCGAGTGGGTGAAGAACAACCGCGAGTCCTACTGGGCCAACGCCTTCAACTCCGGGATCGGCAGCATCAACACCGCGCGCGAGCTGTTCGACCCCTACGAGAAGGAACCTGCGGACGACAGCGAGAAGTCGCTGAAGGCCGAGGCGGGCAAGAACTACGAGGCCGCGATCCAGTCGCTGCAGCACGCGGCGGACCTCAAGCCGGCCGACCCGCTGACCGCCCGCAACCTCGGCATCGCCTACGCGCTCATGGGGCGCTACGAAGAAGCGGCGAAGGTGTTCCAGAAGGGCCTCGAGGCGGCGCCGGCGGACTCGAACCTCGCGCAGTCGCTGAAGGGCGTCAGGACCCAGTACGCGAACAAGCTGATCGACGCGAAGAAGTACGACGAGGCGATCGGCTACTTCGCCGACCTGATCAAGACCTCGCCGAACGATCCGGACCTCTACCTGGGCGAGGCGGACGCGCGCTTCCGCCGTGCGCAGACGCTCGAGAGCGACGCCCGCAAGGCCGCTTTCAAGGAGGCCGCCGGCGCCTACGCGAAGGCCGCGGAGCTGCGCGGCGGCGACGCCGATCTGTCGTTCAACGCGGCGCTCGCCTATCAGAACGCCGGGGACTGGCAGGACGCGGTCGGTCAGTGGGAGAAGACGCTCAGCAAACGACCTGACGACATCGACGCGCTGACCGCCTACGCCGCGACGCTCTCGGAGGTCGGCAAGACGCAGGAGGCGGTCGAGGCGCTGCTCAAGGCGCTGGCCAGGAAGCCGAAGGAGCCGACGATCCACCGGCAGCTGGGCGCGGTCTACACCAAGGCCAACGACAACGAGAAGGCCACCGAAGAGCTCATGGTCTACCTCGCGCTGAGCAAGGGGAAGCCGGTCGCGGACCCGGCGGCACAGGCGGGCGCGGCAACCAAGACCAGCAACGCCGGCAAGACCTTCGCCAGCATGGGCGCGCCCGACGAGGTGATCCCGTGGGAGGCCGACGGCGAGAAGTACGAGAGCTGGTTCTACTGGGGCAAGAACGTGGCCTTCCACTTCAAGGGCGGTGCGCTGCAGGTCAAGTCCGACTGGAGCGCCGCTTCGAAGTACGCCACGGCCGAGAGCAAGTAACCGCGCTCTTCCGGACGCCGCGCACGGGGATTCCCTGGCGCGGCGTCCGCGTATCGGGCCGCCGCCGGCGCCGCGGGCGGCCGTGGAGGCGACCGTGAACGCACCGCTCGACCGCGCGACCGTCGCGGTACTGGGGTTCGGCAGTCAGGGAGCCGCACAGGCGCAGAACCTGCGCGACTCGGGGCTCGTGGTGCTGGTGGGCGCCCGCCCGGGCGGGCCGTCCGAGGCGCGCGCCCGGGCGCTGGGTTTCACCACGCTCGCCCCAGCGGACGCCGTGCGCCGTGCGCGGGCGAGCGCCATGCTGATCCCGGACGAGGCGGTCGGCGGCGCCTGGCCCGGGCTCCGACCGGCGTTCGCGCCCGGGGCGGCGCTGGTGTTCGCCCATGGCTTCAATCTGCTCTACGGGAACCTCGACTTTCCGGAGGGGCTGGATGTCGTGCTGGTATCGCCGACCGGGCCCGGCCCCGCGTTCCGCCGGGTGCGCGAATCCGGCGCCACGCTGCCCGCCTACATCGCCGTGCACCAGGACGCCACCGGGCGCGCGCGCGAGGTGGCGCACGACTATGCGCGGCACGTCGGCTGCGCTCCGCTCGTGGATACCACCGTGCGCGAAGAGACCGAGATCGATCTGTTCGGCGAGCAGACCGTGCTGTGCGGCGGGCTCAACGCGCTCGTGACGGCCGCGTTCGATACGCTGGTCGGCCGCGGCTATTCGCCCGAAGTCGCCTATCTCGAGTGCGTGCACCAGGTGAAGTATCTCGCCGACCTGCTGCACGAGCGCGGGGTGGCCGGGTTCCGCAAGGCGATCAGCGGCACCGCGCTCTACGGCGACCTGACCCGCGGCCCGCGGGTGATCGGGCCGGCCGCCCGCCGGGCGATGGAGGAGATTCTCGACGAGGTCCGGAGCGGCGCTTTCGCCCGGGAATGGCTGGCGGAATCCGCCCGCGGCCGGCCGGCGCTGGACCGTGCCGTGGCGGCCGGCGCGGCTCACCCGATCGAGGCCGCGCGGCGCCGGGCGCTGGGCGGGCCCACCGGAGCGGCGCCGGGCGCTGGCACCGGGCCGGGGGCCGGCTCGGACTGAATCGCGCAACGCCTTGTCCAAAAACTGATTGACAGGTTTTCCCCCAGCTTGCTAGCCTGCCGATCAGTTCGCTATGCCTGCCGGCGGGGCTGCCGCCCCGGACAGGGTCGGGGCGAGGAGGGCGAGATGACGAAGGCCGATATCGTGGATCAGATTGCCGAACGGACCGGTCTTACCAAGAAGGATGTCGCCGAGACCGTGGATCATTTCCTCTCGGCCGTGGCTCGCGCGCTGAAAGACGGTCACCACATCGAGATCCGCGGCTTCGGGACGTTCCGAGTGAAGGACCGCAAGTCGCGGATCGCCCGTAATCCGCGCACCGGTGAAGCCGTCCCGGTGCCACCGCGCAAAGTTCCGGTGTTCAAGGTGTCGAAAGAACTGAAGGACATGGTCGCGCAGAGCTGACCGGCCGCGCTCCGGCGCCGCAAGTCCTGAAAGAGTAACGGGGTGAGCCGAAGCTCACCCCGTTTCGTTCTGTGCCGCCCGAGTCCGATCAGTCCCGGGCGTTGCGAAGGACGATCAGTCGCAGCAGCTGAAGCGCCGCCATGGCCGCGGCCGCAACGTACGTCAGCGCCGCCGCATCGAGCACTTTCTTGGCCTTGCCGACCTCTTCGGGACCCAGCGTGCCGCCCTGGGTGAGCTGGACGAGCGCGCGTTTCGAAGCGTCGAATTCCACCGGAAGGGTGACCAGATGGAAGATCACCGCGCCGGTGAAGAACATGATGCCGAGGTCCATCAGCCACGAGAGCTGCGGACTGGCGAAGATGAAGCCGATGAAGAACAGCGGGAATGCCAGCATGCTGCCGAAACCGGCGACCGGCGCCAGCGTGCTGCGGATCTGCAGCGGGAAATAGCCCTGCGCGTGCTGCAGCACGTGCCCGACCTCGTGCGCCGCCACCGCCACCGACGCGATCGAATCGCCGGCGTAGATCGGCTGCGAGAGGCGCACCGACTTCACGCGCGGGTCGTAGTGGTCGCTGAGGGTCCCGCCCACGGCCTCGATCTTCACGTCGGTCACGCCGTTCTGGGTCATGATCGCGCGCGCGACGCTCTGGCCGGTCATCCCGTTCGAAGCGCGCACCTTCGACATCTGGGCGTAGGTGTGCTGCACCTTCCACTGCGCCCAGAAGGCGAAGATCATCGCCGGGATCAGCAGGATGAAGGTCGGGTCGAAGAACAGGAACGGCATCGGATTCTCCTTGGGAGGGTGCTGCAGACGCACCTCCGGGCCCGCTTCCGGTGGCCCGGGGTCCGCCACGGTCACGCCTTGAGATGCGGCAGTCGGGCCGGAGATTACCACGGCCGAACGGACGCGGAGGGTGTGTCAGGACATCGTCAGATGCGGCGCGGCGTCCGCGCAGACCGGGCCTGCGCGTTCGGGTTTCCGGTCGCGGACCGCGTCCTCTAGACTGCGCAACACCACGCCCGGGCGACCGGCCCGGGGGCAGCGCCGTTTCCACCCCCTGCGAAGCCGTCATGACCACGACCACCGCCGTCGATCTGCGCTCCGATACCGTCACCCGACCCACGCCCGCGATGCTCGAAGCGATGCTGCGGGCCGAGGTCGGGGACGACGTCTTCGGTGACGACCCGACCGTGCGCGCGCTCGAAGCGCGGGTCGCCGAACTCAGCGGCAAGGCAGCCGCGGTCTACGTGCCGAGCGGCACGATGGGGAATCAGATCGCGGTCATGGCGCACACGCGGCCGGGCGATGAAGTGCTGCTGGAAGCGGATTCGCACATCTTCCGCTACGAGCAGGGCGGGGTCGCCGCGAACGCGGGCGCGCTCGCCCACATCTACGCGAGCGAGCGCGGCACCCCGCCCGCGGATCTCATCGAGCGTCTCACGGTCGGCCGCCACGTGGACGAGCACGTCGCGCCGCTCACCCTCGCCTGCGTCGAGAACACGCACAACCGGCACGGCGGCCGCGTCGTGCCCTTCGAGCCGCTCGCACGTTTCGGGAAGACCGCACGCGCGGCGGGCCTTGCCGTCCATCTGGACGGGGCCCGACTGTGGAACGC
Source organism: Candidatus Eiseniibacteriota bacterium (assembly GCA_963744995.1). Classification (GTDB taxonomy): domain Bacteria; phylum Eisenbacteria; class RBG-16-71-46; order RBG-16-71-46; family RBG-16-71-46; genus CAVUWA01. Next base: position 521,782 of record CAVUWA010000010.1, on the reverse strand, counting down.
GAGCGTCGCGACCGGTATTCCGATCCGCGACTGGGCGGGGATCGCCGACACCGTGATGATGTGCTTCTCGAAGGGGCTCGGCGCGCCCGTGGGTTCGATCCTCGTGGGCGAAGCGAAGACGATCCGCGCCGCCCGGCGTCATCGCAAGCGCCTCGGCGGAGCGATGCGCCAGGCCGGCGTACTGGCGGCGGCGTGCCTGTACGCCCTCGACGCCCACGTCGAGCGCCTGGCCGACGACCATCGCCGCGCGCGCCGCCTCGCGGCGGGGCTCGCCGGCGCCCCCGGCATTCATGTGCCCGAGCCCGACACCAACATCGTCATGATCGAGCTCACCGATCCGGGGCTCGGCGGCGAGGCGCTGGCCGAAGCGCTGGAGGCGCGCGGCGTCCGGGTGCCGGCGTTCGACGCGCGGCGGCTGCGGGCGGTCGCCCATCTCGACGTGGACGACGACGGGATCGAGCGCGCCATCGCCGCGTTCCACGCCGTTCTCGGTGATCATGCCGCACTTGCACGCGGAGCGCGCGCCTGAGCGCGGCGCGAGGATGGACGACACCCAGGGGCCGTGCTACCGTGCGGCGGCTCTTCGGGACGGGGGAGGCGTGCACCGGATGTCGCGCACGCGGGGTGCGGAGTTGAGCGAGTCCAGCCGCATCGTGGCGCCCGGAACACTGTACCTGGTCGCCACGCCGATCGGTCATCTGGGCGACATCACGCGGCGGGCGCTGGACGTGCTGGCCGCGGTCGACCTGATCGCCGCGGAGGACACGCGCCGCACGCGCCGGCTGCTCGACCATTTCGGCATCGACACTCCCGTGACGAAGCTGTTCGAGCACAACGAGCGGGCGAGGAGTCCGGCGTTCGTGAAGCGGCTCGAGAATGGGGCGACGATCGCGATCGTGACCGACGCGGGCTCGCCCGGCGTGAGCGATCCCGGGTTTCCGCTGGTGCGCGCGGTGATCGAGGCCGGTCTCGCGGTCGAAAGCGTGCCGGGCGCGAGCGCGGTAATCGCGGCGCTGCAGGTCAGCGGCCTGCCCACGGACGCCTTCACGTTCGCGGGGTTCCTGCCGCCGCGTCCGGGGGCGCGGGTGAACCGGCTCACCGAGCTGAGCACCCGGCGGGAGACGGTGGTGGTGTTCGAGTCGCCGCATCGCATCGAGCGGTGCCTCGACGATCTGGAAGCGGTGTGGGGCGAGCGCCCGATCGCGCTCGCCCGCGAATTGACGAAGGCGCACGAGGAAGTGCTGCGCGGGACGGCCGCCGAGGTGCGTGCGGCGTTGACCGCGGACAAGCGCAGGGGTGAAATGGTTCTGGTGCTGAGCGGCCTCTCGAGGCGGGAGGCGAAACACAGGAAGATGCGCGGAGACGGACGATGAGCGGAGCGCCGTTCACCGCCGCCGGCGCGCCGCGTTCCGAAGGGCAGGCGAGGATGAAGGATCGGCTGCGGCAGCTGGCTCGGGCGATTTTCGGACCGCCCGCCCGGCGCCTGCACGCGCTCGGCGTCCAGCCCGATCACGTGACGTGGCTCGGCTTCTGGCTCAGCATGGCCGCGGCGCTCGCCTTCTTCGAAGGCCTGTTCAGGATCGGCGCCGGGATCGCGATTCTGAGCGGGCTGTGCGACATCATGGACGGCCAGATCGCCCGGGCCCGCGGGGCGACCTCGCGCTTCGGCGCGTTCCTCGACTCCACGCTCGACCGGCTCTCGGACGCCGTGCTGCTGCTCGGCATCGCCGGGTTCTACATCGCGAATCTCGTGCAGCTGCCGACCGATCCGATCCGCGTGATGGAGGATTTCGACCGTGGCATCGAGCCGCGGACCTGGGCGCTCGTGGCCCTGCTCGCGATGCTCGCGCTGATCGGTTCACTGATGGTGTCGTATACGCGGGCGCGCGCCGAAGGGCTCGGGCTCGACTGCAAGGTCGGCTGGTTCGAGCGGCCGGAGCGCCTGGTGCTGCTGATCGTGGCCGGGCTCTTCGGCGTCGGCCCGGTCATGCCGTGGGCGCTGCTGATCCTCACGATCATGTCGTTCGTGACGACGCTGCAGCGCATGACTCACGTTCACAAGAACACCCGCGGTGCGGGACTGGATCCATAGGAGGCCTTACCCATGGGCAAGGTGCGCGTAGCGATCATCGGCGTAGGGAACTGCGCCTCGTCCTTCGTGCAGGGGCTGCACTACTACCGGAAGGCGAAGGCCGGCGACGTCGTCCCGGGCCTGATGCACGTGAACCTCGGCGGCTATCACATCAGCGACGTCGAGATCTCGGCGGCGATCGACATCGACAAGAACAAGGTCGGCAAGGACGTCGCCGAGGCGATCTACGCCTGGCCGAACAACACGATGGCGTTCGCGAAGGTGCCGAAGATGGGCGTGACCGTGCAGCGCGGCATGACCCACGACGGGCTCGGCAAGTACCTGTCGGGGATCATCCAGAAGGCGCCGGGCTCGACGGTCGACATCGTGAAGCTGCTCAAGGACACGAAGACCGACGTCGTCGTGAACTACCTGCCCGTGGGGTCGGAAGAGGCGACCAAGTGGTACGTCGAGCAGGTGCTCGAAGCCGGCTGCGGGTTCGTGAACTGCATTCCGGTGTTCATCGCGCGCGAGGCCTACTGGCGCCGCCGTTTCGAGAAGAAGGGACTGCCGGTGATCGGCGACGACATCAAGTCGCAGGTCGGTGCGACGATCACGCACCGCGTGCTCACGCGTCTGTTCGTCGACCGCGGCGTGCGCATCGATCGCACCTATCAGCTCAACTTCGGCGGCAACACCGACTTCCTGAACATGCTGGAGCGCGAGCGGCTCGAGTCCAAGAAGATCTCGAAGACCGGCGCGGTGACCAGCATCATGCCGTACGCGCTGCCCGCGGACGACATCCACGTCGGCCCGAGCGACTACGTCCCCTGGCTCAAGGACCGCAAGTGGTGCCACATCCGGATGGAAGGCACGACGTTCGGTGACGTGCCGCTCAACCTGGAGTTGAAGCTCGAGGTGTGGGACTCGCCGAACTCGGCCGGGGTGGTGATCGACGCGGTGCGCTGCGCGAAGCTCGGTCTCGACCACGGCCTCAAGGGAGCGCTGTTCGCGCCATCGTCGTACTTCAAGAAGTCGCCGCCGATGCAGATTCCCGACGATCAGGCGCGCGAGCTGACCGAAGCGTACATCCGCGATCCGAAGGGCACCGAAGCGCGGATCGGCGATCGCGTGCAGGTGAAGGCGGCCGGCAAGGCGAGCCCCAACGGCCACGTCAACGGCGCGGCGCCGCGGCGCCGCAAGCGTGCCGCGCGCGCGGGCACGAACGGCAAGGCCAGAGCGAAGACCAAACCGAAGGCGCGCGGCAAGTCACGCCGCAAGGCTGCGGCCCGCTGAGCCCGGCGGTCGCGTGAGGCGATCGCCGTCCACGGCCGGCGCGTATCGGGCGGGCGTTTCGGGCGTCCGCCGCGCGCCGGCCGTTCCGAATCGCGGCCGGGAGGGCCGATGAACGCACGCGGTCTGTTCGTCACCTTCGAAGGCGGCGAAGGCTCCGGAAAGTCCACGCAGATCGCGCGGCTCGCAGCGCGCCTCGAGGCGGCCGGCATCGCGCCGCTGCGCACGCGCGAGCCGGGTGGCACGCCGCTGGCCGAGCGGGTGCGCGACGTGCTGCTCGATCCGGGCGGTGCGCCCGAGCCGCTCGCCGAGGCGCTGCTCATGGAAGCGGCGCGTGCCGATCTCGTCGCCCGCGTGCTGCGACCGGCGCTCGCGGCGGGACGCGTGATCCTCTGCGACCGGTACGATGACTCGACGCTGGCCTATCAGGGGGCCGGGCGCGGACTCGACCCGGACATGCTGGCGACGCTCAACCGCATTGCGACCGGCGGTCTCGTGCCCGATCTCACACTGCTCTACGACATCGATCCCGGGCGCGGACTCGAGCGACGCAGCGGATCGGGCCGGGAGATGAACCGCCTCGACCGTGAGTCGCGCGCGTTCCACGAGCGCGTGCGGGCGCGCTTTCTCGAACTGGCGGCGGCCCGCCCCGAACGCTTCGTGGTGCTGGACGCGACCGAGCCCGAGGCCGACCTCGAGCGCCATGCCTGGGAGGTTCTCGAGACGCGGCTGCGGGCGATCGGCGCAGGGTTGCCAAAGTCCTGACGCCCGGGTGCCGTGTTGGCCGGTTCGGGCTGGCCGCGCCGAGCGGAAGCGCCGAAACCCTGTGCTATATTCCGCGCTTCCCGCGACGCCGGCGCGCGTCGAAACGAACACATGCGTGGCGCGCGGGGGCGCCGCGGAGAGCTTCGCGGGCCCATCGGGCCGGAGCGCTGGAGGACACTTGAATCGTCGGCGTCTGCTGCTCGGCATCGCGTTCGTCGTGCTGTTCGGTCTCGGCTGGTGGGTCGGCCGCGGCAAGGCTTCGAACGACATGTACGGGAACCTCGACACGTTCGTCGAGGTCCTGAACCGCGTCGAGGACAGCTACGTCGACCCGGTGGACCCGCACCAGCTCGTCGACGGCGCACTGCGCGGGATGCTCAAGGAGCTCGACCCCTACTCGCAGTACCTCGACGAGAAGTCCTACGCGCAGCTGACGACGGTCACGCACGGCGAATTCGGCGGGATCGGCATCGTCGTGAGCATCCGCAACCGCTACCCGACGGTGATCTCGCCGATCGAAGGCTCGCCCGCCTGGGAGGCCGGCCTCGCCTCCGGCGACATCATCGTCAAGATCGACGGCAAATCGAGCTACGACATCTCGGTCGAGGACGCCGCCGACAAGCTGCGCGGCAAGCCGGGGACCACGGTGACGGTCACCCTGCGCCGCGAGGGTCAGTCCAGCGAGCGCGACGTGAAGCTCGAGCGCCGGATCATCGAGACCAAGGCGGTGCCGTACGCGTTCGTGACCGATGATCGCGTCGGCTACCTGAGGCTCGCGAGCTTCTCCGAGAAGACCGGCGAGGAGACCCGCGAGGCAATGGCGCAGCTGCGCAAGGATGGCGCCAGGAGCCTGGTGCTCGATCTGCGCATGAATCCCGGAGGCCTGCTCGATCAGGCCGTCGACGTGGCCGAGCAGTTCCTGCCGCGCGGCACGCTGATCGTCTACACCGATGGCCGCATCCGCGAGCAGGACCACCGCTACTTCGCCAACGAACGCAACCCCGAGACCCGCTGGCCGCTGGTCGTGCTGGTGGACGGCGGCACGGCGTCCGCGTCGGAGATCGTCGCCGGCGCGCTGCAGGACACCGATCGCGGCCTCGTCGTCGGCCGCACCAGCTTCGGCAAGGGCTCGGTGCAGAGCCTGTTCCCGCTGGCGGGCGACAAGGCGGCCCTGAAGCTCACGACGGCGCTCTACTACACGCCGAGCGGCCGTTCGATCCACCGCCAGGACCGCGCCGGCGCGCATCACGTCGCCTACGAGGACGAGGAAGAGGAAGAGACGCCCGGAGATTCGACCGCGTCGCGGCCCGTGTTCCACACCGCCGACGGGCGCACGGTCTACGGTGGCGGCGGCATCACGCCGGACGTCGAGGTGCCGCTCGACTCGCTGCCGCCGGTGGTGATGCAGGTCGAGCAGCTCGGCCTGCCGTTCCGCTTCGCCAACCGCTGGATCAACACGCACGACGTGACGACGATCGAGAAGCGGGTGCCCGCGGAGCAGTGGAGCGCATTCAAGGCGTTCGTGCAGGGCGAGAACGATTCGGTCGACGTCGCGGCCTTCGACGCGCAGCGGCCGATGATCGCACGCGCCATCCGGCGCGAACTCGCACGCCGGCTCGGCGGCGACGCCGCCGCGGCGCGGGTCGTGCTCGAGGAAGATGCGGCGTTCCAGCGCGCCCACCGGATCCTGACCGGGGCACGCAGGCCCGCCGACGTGTTCGCCGGCATTTCCAGCGATGCGGACGTGCCGGAGCGGCGCGCCGCCGGCGAGTGACCGGCCGCACCGCGTACCTCTGCGACTTCGACGGCACGATCTCCCCGCGGGACATCGGTGCCGCACTCGTGAAGCGCTTCTCGGACGGGCGTGACGGGGAACGCGCGGCGCTGCTCGAGCGCTGGATGTCGGGCGCTCTCGGCCACCGTGAGCTCACGATCGCCGAGTGCGAGCTCATGCGCGTGGAGCGCGACGAGGCCCTGGCGTTCGTGCGCCGCTTCGAGCTGGACCCGCACTTCGCGCCGTTCGTGGCGGAAGCGGAGGCCCGCGGCGAGCGCGTGCTGGTGGTGAGCGAGGGCTTCGAGTTCTACGTGGCCGACCATCTCGCCCGCGCGGGGCTCGCCGATCTGCCGTTCGCCGCCAACCGGCTGCGGTTCGAGGGGAGCCGGGTGATCCCCGAGTTCCCGTGGGGCGCCGCGGGCTGCGGTGCATGCGGTAACTGCAAGGCGCAGCACGTGGCCCGGCTGCGCGCCGAGGGCTTTCGCACGGTGCTGGTCGGCGACGGGCTCTCGGACCGCTGCGGCGCGCGCGTGGCCGACCTCGTGCTGGCGCGCGGCGCGCTGCTCGAATGGTGCCGGCGCCAGGGCATTCCCGTGCACGCGATCGCGGACTTCGCGGAGGTCGCCGCCTGGGCGCGCTCGGTGGCGGGGTCGGGGAGCGCGCCCCAGGGGGGCTGAACTCAGGTCGGACCGACGGGGGGCCCCTGCCTTGCGCCGGATGGACACCCGCCGCGGGGCTCTGGCATGCTTCCCGGCCCGGTCCCAAACCCGTCCCGCAGGAACGCCATGCCCATCGGAAACGTCCCCATCGAGACGCCGTTCATGCTCGCCCCGCTCGCGGGCGTGAGCGATTCGCCGTTCCGCCGGCTGGCGCGCGAGCAGGGCGCGGGGCTGGTCTATACGGAAATGGTGTCGGCGGACGGGCTGGTGCGCGGCAGCCGGCCGACGTTCGAGCTGTGCGCGTTCGAACCGCACGAGCGTCCGATCGGCATTCAGCTGTTCGGCTCCGATCCGGCGATCATGGCCGACGCGACGCGGGTGCTCTGCGATCTTCCGGACGGGCAGCGCCCCGACCTCATCGACATCAACATGGGCTGCCCGGTGCGCAAGGTCGTGAACCGCAGGGCCGGCGCCGCACTGCTCAACGAACCGCCGCGCATCCACGCGATCGTGAACCGGATGGCCGCGGTCAGCACGGTGCCCGTGACCGCGAAGATCCGTCTCGGCTGGGATGGCCAGTCCCGGAACGTGGTCGAGGTCTGCAAGGTGCTGGAGGGCGCCGGGGCGCAGGCGGTGGCGATCCATGCGCGCACCCGCGCCGAGAAGTTCGAGGGGCAGGCGCACTGGGAGATGATCGGCGAGGCGAAGAAGGCGGTCGGCATTCCGGTGATCGGCAACGGCGACGTGCGCTCGGCCGGGGACGCCCTGCGGATGCTCGATACGACCGGCTGCGACGCGGTGATGATGGGGCGTGCCGCGTTCGGCGATCCCTGGATCTTCCGCCGCGTGCGCGCGTACCACGAACGCGGCGAAGTGCTGCCGATGCCGACGCCGATCGAGCGGCTCGAAGCGGGCCTCAAGCACCTCGACATGATGGTCGAGGCCGTGGGGCCGGGCCTTGCGGCGCGCGAGATGCGCAAGCACGTCGCCTGGTACGTGAAGGGTCTGCCGCGCAGCCACCAGGTGCGCGAGCGCATCAATCAGACCCGCTCCGTCGAAGAGATGACCGAGCTGCTCGCCGCCTATCTCGAAGCGCTCAGGCGCCTCGGCGAGGCTCCGCCCGCGGGGGGCGTGGACGATCCCGCCGGGGCCGGCGACGCGCCGCACGGAACCGCCGTTGCGTCCGGATGAGCTGAAGGCACTGCTCGGCCGCGTGCGGCGCGGGAAGGTGAGCCCTGCCGAGGCGGCGCAGCAGATCCGGCAGGCGCCGATGGAGCGCCTCGGCTTCGCGACGCTCGATCACGAACGCACGCTGCGTTCGGGGTTTCCCGAGGTGGTGTTCGGCGAGGGCAAGCGCACGCCGGAGCTGGTGGCGATCGTGCGGCGGCTCTATGCGCGGCACGGGCTGGTGCTCGCCACGCGGGTCGGCGACGAGGCCCGCGCGGTGCTCGCGCGGACGTTTCCGCGCGCGCAGGTGCACGACCGCGCGCGCGCGGTGGTGCTCGCGCGCCGCATGCCACGCGCGCGCGGCAACGTGCTGGTGCTGTGCGCGGGGACCGCGGATCTCCCGGTGGCCGAGGAGTGCGTGGTGACGGCGCGTACGATGGGCAGCCGCGTGGAACTGGTGGCCGACGTCGGTGTGGCGGGGCTCCACCGCCTGCTCGCGCATCGCGCCAGGCTCGGCGCCGCGCGCGTGGTGGTGGTGGTGGCGGGACTCGAAGGCGCGCTGCCGAGCGTCGTGGGCGGTCTCGTGGACCGGCCGTTGATCGCGGTGCCGACGCGAATCGGTTACGGCGCGCACTTCGGCGGCCTCGCGCCGCTGCTGTCGATGATGAATTCGTGCGCGCCCGGGGTCACGGTCGTGAACGTGGACAACGGTTTCGGCGCCGGCTACGCGGCGCACCTGATCAATGCCGGCGGCGCGCGGCGCGGGCGCTGAACGCGGGGGACTCGATGCGGATCGCCTATTTCGACTGCTTCTCGGGAATCAGCGGGGACATGTGCCTCGGCGCCCTGGTGTCGGCCGGCTGGCCGGCCGCGGAGGTCATGGCCCTGCCGGCCCGGCTGCGCCTCGAGCACGTGAAGGTCCTCGTCCACCCGGTCCGGCGCGGCCCGTTCGCAGCCACCAAGGTGGACGTGGAGGTGGCGGAGACGAAGCAGCCGCATCGCCACCTGCACCACGTCGACGCGCTCATCGACGCCGCCGACTTCCCGTTCGCGGTGAAGGAACGCGCGCACGCGGTGTTCCGGCGGCTGGCCGAGGCCGAGGCCGAGGTCCACGGCTCGACCGTCGAAAAGGTGCACTTTCACGAGGTCGGCGCGGCCGACGCGCTGGTGGACGTCGTGGGTGCGGTGGCGGGGCTCCATGCGCTGGGGATCGAGCGCGTGTTCGCGTCGCCGCTGCCGCTCGGGGGCGGCTGGGTGATGTCGCAGCACGGGAAGATCCCGGTGCCGGCGCCGGCCACCGCGTACCTGTTGCGCGGCGTGCCGGTCGTGCCCTCGGCGGTCCAGGCCGAGCTGGTGACGCCGACCGGCGCGGCGCTGCTGGCGACGCTGGTCCAGGACTGGGCCGCGCCGCCCGCCTACCGCCTGGCCCGGGTCGGAACCGGGGCCGGGAGCCGCGAACTCGCCGAGCAGCCGAACGTCCTGCGGCTGATGCTCGGGGAGGCTGAGGTATCGATCCTCGCGCGGCGCCGGGTCGCGGTGCTGGAGACCTCGGTGGACGACGAGAATCCGCAGTTCGTCGCGGCGCTGGTGCCGCGACTGCTCGCGGCGGGTGCGCTCGACGCGATGTGGGTGCCGACCGTCATGAAGAAGGGCCGTCCGGGCACGATGCTGGTCGTGGTCGCCGAGCCTGCTCAGGCGGAGAAGCTCGCGGGGCTCATGATGCGCGAGACGTCGACCCTCGGGGTGCGGGTTCGGACCGAGGAGCGCTTCGAGCTCGAGCGCCGGATCGTGGAGGTGCCGACCGCCTTCGGCCGGGTACGCGTGAAGGTCGCCACGCTGCCCGAGGGCGGCGAGCGCCCGGTGCCGGAATTCGAGTCGGTGCGCGAAGTCTCGGAGCGCGCCGGCCGCCCGCTGCGCGAAGTGTCACAGGCCGCGATCGAGGCATGGACCGCGGGGGCGACGTCGGGAGCGCCGGACCCGGAAGGGTCGTGAACCTCATCGAGGCCCGGGGGCTCGCCGTCGTGCCGCCCGGGGCCGGGCGCGCCGCGGTCAGCGGCGTGTCGCTCGAGGTCGCGGCGGGCGAGTGGCTGGCGCTGACCGGCGCCAACGGCTGCGGCAAGTCCTCGCTGGCGATGGCGCTCGCCGGCCTCTGGCCGGCCGCGGCGGGCGAGGTGCGGCTCTCGGGCGTCCCGTTCCTGCCCGGGAACGACACGCTCAGGCGCCGTGTGGCGGTGATCTTCCAGGATCCTTCGAGCCAGCTCCTGCAGCCCACGGTGCGCGACGAAATCGCCTTCGCCGCCCGCAACCTCGACCGGCCCCCGGCCGGGATCGAACGTGACGTGCACCGCCTGAGCCTCGAGCTCGGCCTGGCCGCCGAGCTCGGCCGCGACCCGCGCGCGCTGTCCGCGGGGCGCCGCCAGCTCGTCCTGCTGGCCGGCGCGCTCGCCGCCGCACCGGAGCTGCTGGTGGCCGATGAGCCCGGGGCCCATCTCGATGCGGACGCCCGGGCGCTGGCCCTGGCCGCGGTGCGGCAGCGGGTGCGTGAGGGCCTCGCCGTGGTGTGGGTCACGCAGGACGAGGCGGAGCGGCGCGCCGCCGACCGCGAAATCCGGATCGGCGCGGCGCCGCGGGTCCTCGCGCCGCCCACCGCCCGCCCGGCGGACACGGGATCGACCGGGGCGCCGGCCGCCGTGGAAGGGTGGGTCGGGGACCCACCGGCCGAAGGCCCGGCCGTCCGGATTCCCGGATTGACGGAGTTCGTCCTGCCTGCCACCGGGCTGCGGGCGGTGCTGGGCCCGAACGGCTCGGGCAAGACCGTGCTGCTCTCGGCGATCGCGGGGCTGATGGAACTCCGCCAGGTCCGGATCCGACGCCATCCGGCGCCGGGCCCGCGGGCCATCATGGCCGCCCAGTACCCTGAAATGCAGATCTTCGAAGAGCGGGCGGGCGACGAAATCCTGCACGCTGCAGTGCGCAGAGGGGTGGCGGGTCCGGATGCTCAAACGACTGTTCGGCAATGGCTTGAGGACGTGGTCGACGACCCCGACGGGTTCCTGGAGCGGCGCTGCTGGACGCTCTCGGCGGGTGAGAAGCGGCTGGTCGGGGTGCTGGGGGCGCTGCTCGCGCCGGCCTCCATCGTCCTGCTCGACGAGCCGACCGCCGGCCTCGATGGGGCCCTGCGGGCTTCCGTCGGCGAGCGGGTGGCCCGGCGTGCGTCCGTGTCGCCGGTCCTCGTCGCCACCCAGGATCAGGCCTGGATCGAAGCCCTCGGGGGGGCTGTTCTGGGGGCCCCGCGGGGGGTGGCGAACACGGCAAGTCGCAGGAAAAAAACGGATTGACAGAACCCTGTCAGCAGCCTAGCCTTTTTCCTGTTCCAGAGGTTGGTGCGTCTTCAATAGATGAACCCCCAGATGCACCTCAGGTTCCGCGGTTGTTTGAGCTCTCCCTCAGGAGCTGGCAGCGGCTCCGCGAGCTCAACGGCTCATCATCGAGTTTGCGCACTATTTGTGTCGCCCGACGTCCGAATTGCCTAAGGGCCGAGGGTGACAGCGGAAAGGGGGGATCAGGCACAGACAGGTGCAGAAATCTGCCGTCGGATGGCCGCCTGCCATGATCCGTCGGCCGATTTGTCTCTGGCGACACCTCGCTCGCAATCTTTACTCGGAAGACTTCGCATTGCCCATGCATTGCGACGATGGAGGTAGTCACATGAGAAAGAAGTTCGTCGCGCTGCTGCTCTCGGTGAGTGCAGCGGCTCTGCTGGCGAACCCGCTCTTCGCGTCCCCGGACGTCGGTGGCGACGTCGGCCTCAAGCTGATGAACGCCAAAGATTCCCAGGAACGTTTCGCGAAGAGCGGTCTCCTCGGCACCTCGGCCGGTTTGGTCAATCCGGACACGATCTGGGTTGGTTACTGGTCGGGCGCCAATGTAAATGACAACTATTGGATGGTGGGCGGTCTGCACGGTGGCGATCCGCCGACCGACGATCCGCCTCCGGCCGACTACGGCAATCGTGGCGGCACCGCGAACGACGGCGTGTGGTCGTTCGAAGCCAACCAGCAGGTCCACGGGGACAGCCTCTCCGGCTGGTGGTCGGTCCGCAATAACCACGTCAACTCGAGCGGTGCGGTCCTGACCGACGAGAACCGCCTGTGGTGGGCCGTCGAGTACGGCAACATCGTGAACTTTGCGGGGAACCCGGGCGGCGGCGGCAGCCGCACGTTCGGCGTGACCGGCATGTGGCACCGTGACGAAGGCGCCTCGGCGGTGCAGTCGTTCCCCACGACGGGTCTGGGCGGGGCGACCCCGAGCAATCCCTCGTGGTCACCGCTGGAAGGTGCGGCCTCCGCCTGGATGGGGATCCGCGCTCACGGCGACCTCACCTATTCCGATCCGGTCACCGGGAACTATTACAACGCGAACACCCAGGACTACCGGGTCAGCGAAACCGCGCCGACGTGGTCGGGAGCGACGAACCGTCACTTCCCCGGCTACATCGGCAACATGGACCAGATGCTCTACCGGAACGTCGACATGTCGGGTTACTCCAGCGGCGACGTCTCGGTGAAGTTCACCTGGCGGACGGACATGTCCACCAACAAGGACACGGACGAGCATTTCCGCACGGGCTGGTTCGAAGGCGACTGGCTCAGCGGCAACTCGCCGACGCCTGGCAACTTCATTTCGGCTGAAGCCAGCGGTGGCGGTGCCACGGGCGACGCGGCTCCGATCGACTCGCTGCAGCTCTACATCGGCGCGCCGGTCGAGGGTCTGTGGAAGTCGTCGCTGTATCCGTTCGACGCCGACCCGCAGCTGGTGAGCCTTGGCGTCATCGTCGAGGACAACCCGGGTACGGGCGGCCGTCGTATCGTTCAGGACGACGATCGCCGCTGGTTCAACGAAGTCCTCATGAAGGACGCGCGTCTGTGGCTGTTCGGCGTTGCGGGCACCAATGCCGTGACGACGACGACCGTGACCGCGCCGGCGGCCAATGTCGCGGCGATGCTCGACTCCGCGGCCGCCAACGGCCAGGCCAACAAGCTGCGCCTGTGCTTCCGCGTGCACACCAACCGTGCGTTCGACGACGCTGCCGGGTCGGTTTCCGGCAACTACAACTCGGGCTACGCGGGTGCCGCGGTGATCGACGACGTGCAGATCGACATCGGCGCCGGCTTCGTCGGCATCGGCAACTTCAACAACGCCGGTGACATCGACAACAGCCAGTCGCCGGACGTCGCCTGGCAGTCCACCGGCAAGCCGCCGGCCACGTACTTCCATCCGGAAGACATGACCGCGCAGAACCTGGTCTACCAGGACATCTGCGGCCCGGTCGGTTCGCCTAACCGCATCTGCGATCTGCAGGGCATCATCATCAACATGGGCATCCACGATCTGGCTGAAGCCGCCACGAACCCGGCGCCGCTCTCGAGCGAGCACGAAGGGATGTGGGGCATGATGTCGCCGACGATCAATCTCGCCGGCGCAGACCAGACCTCGAAGGACCTGACGAAGAACAACATGAATCTGTCACCCTCCGAGCGGTGGGCGACGGATGACTACTACTACTACTACGACGTCTACACCGGCTACTTCGACGTGTTCACCCAGGGCCAGCTGTGGCAGCCCCTGGTGCAGTCGTATCCGGCCACGCAGTCGGATGGCGTAGAGGCCTGGGGCACGATTTCGAGCCCGGGCTTCCTGATCTTCAACCCGGAGAAGCAGTGCTTCGCCGACATCGAGCCTTCGTTCGGTAACGGACTCGTGTTCACGTCGAATGTGAATGGCTTCCCCGACTCCATGCGCGTCGGTCTGCGCAAGCTGTCGGAGTGCTATCGCTTCGGTATCAGCACGGGCTGCTCACCGCTCGACGGTGGCTATATCGACAACTGCTCCTTCGCGATCGTCGATGGCAATCCGCAGCTGCTCGCCATGGACATCTGGGACATCTTCAACGACGTGTTCCCGGCGAACGAGACCGCGGGACTGCCCGGCACGGCGGCTTTCGATACGGCCACCGCGCACATCAAGGTCGGTCTGAACACCGCACCGACACCGGGCAACCTGTTCCGCTACAACATCCCCGGTGACTCGGTGACGGTGCAGGCTTCGGGCGACTCCATGCGTCTGGACCTGATCTTCCGCATCAAGCCCGGCGTCGGTAACTACCAGACCGTCGGTAACGAGAACAGCGGACTCCGTGACTTCGGTACCGGTTTCTTCGCCTCGTACCAGGCCAACCCGGGTGCGTTCTCGGGTGTCGACGGAACGATCAGTCAGGGTGCCGCCCTTGCAGCGCACGCGGCTGCCCCGAGTGGTTGGAGCCCGCTGGTCTGGAACAGCGCTCGGATGGATTCGGCGGAGGTCTGGGGCCAGGAGCAGTTCCCGGTCCAGGGCACCAGCATCGCGAATCCCCCGAACGGGCAGGTGTGGTGCACGACCTATCACGAAACCGAGCTGGCCGGCGCTCGTGCGAGCCTGGGCATCGCCCGGAACGTGTGCTTCGTGATCGACACCACGGTGTCCAACGCGAATGATCCCAACCTGACCTGCGGCAACCCTGCCAAGGGCCCGTATCCGCCGACGTGGGTGACCACCCTGCCGACGAGCCGTACCGGCTGGAATGGCTCCACCACGACGATGGAAGGCACCAAGATCATTCCGGACGGTCTCCTGACCCCTGGCGCCCACGTGCAGTACTTCGTGCGCCGTCAGGATCTGGAGAACCCGACCAGCGTGTTCGCGATGATGCCCGACACGACCCTCGTGTCGCCGCAGAACAATGAAGGTCCGAACACGGACGGTCACCGCTGGCAGCAGTTCAGCGTCCTCCCCGATCGCTGGAAGGACTCGGCGTTCGGTCAGGGCGGCGTTGGGATGGCCTGCATGCTGTTCGTTGACAACGACGATCGTCGTGGCAACGAGCGCGTGTGGAAGGCCGTCTCCGACTCGATCGGCGCCACGCAGGCTTCGGACGTCGGCAGCGCCGACGGCTACGGCAACGTGCCCGCCGATGGAGACATCAATGACCCCGCGTACTTCCTGAACAAGAACAAGCAGCCCGGTACGCTGTGGGATATGTACGGTGTGAAGGCCTCCGAGTCGCTCACCACTGGTGCCTGCCGCATCGGCCAGCGTCTTGGCTATCGTGCGCCGGTCGGGACCAGCATCGACGGCAAGTGGGGCATGACCGCTCCGACCCTCGACATGCTCAACACGTATTACAAGATGATGCTTGTCGTGACGGGCGATCTGAACTCGAACATCTGGGGTCCGTTCAACGACGCGACGCCCGATGACATCACCACGTTCCAGAACTGGCTGAGCACGGGCAACACGTCGACGCCGGATCGTGGCATCCTCGTCATCGGCGAAAGCTTCGTGGAAGCGGCCTTCGATCAGGGTCCGCCGCAGCAGACGTTCGTCACGGATTACCTCGCGACGACGTTCCAGGACCCGAACTACCTGCTGTTCGTGCCTGACTCGCGTGGTTACGTCGACGTCAAGGTCGGTCCCTCGGTGGATCTGGGTGCCGGCGACGTCTACGGCGTCAACAACAGCTGTCTGTTGACGAACGACGTGGTCGACCTGAACGCGGTCGTTGCGGATGCTTCGGTCAACATGCAGTACGTGCTTCCGGACGCGTCGCTTCTGCCTCTCGGTGTCACGAAGGGACACAACGCCACGAATCCGTGGATCTCGCAGACCATCGGTGTGCAGATCTCGACGATGCGTGGCCGCTTCGGCGTCACCAACGGGCGACTGGCCTGGATGTACAACACCCTGTCGAACGTGTTCGCGGATCTGAACTGTGCTCTGGTCGGTCAGCCGATCAACACGACGGATACGCCGAACAACGGCGACGGCTCGGTGTTCGTGAACTTCATGAACCTGAGGAACAACCCGCTGGTGAGCGGCTATGCCACCGTGAACTTCGGCCTTGCGAAGGACGATTTCGTCCAGGTCAAGGTGTTCGACGTGAGCGGTCGTCTGGTCCGCACGCTGGCCGACCGGAAGTTCAAGGCCGGCGAGCACAGCCTGGTGTGGGACGGTGTCGACAACGCCGGACGGCAGCTGCCGCGCGGCGTCTACTTCACGCAGCTGAAGTACCGCGACAGCGGCTTCGAGCTCGCGAAGAAGCTCACCATCCTCCGCTAGCTGTCCGAGCGGTAGCAGTCCGCCGGGGGGCGGGACTTCGGGTCCCGTCCCCCGGTTTTTTGTTGGCGTTTGGAGGGTTGCGTGTTAGAAATGCATGTCCTGCGGAGCCCCCGTGCCCTGCCGGTGAACAGCCCGCCCTGCAACGTCCCTTCGCACGCAAGCCCAGATGGCTGGTGCAACGGCCCCGACGCTCCGAGCCGGTGTCCTGGAGCGGGGCAGGGGACAGCCCGGGCCTGTCTCCCGCGGCGCCCGGGCCGGGCCGGTCCCCGTTGACGGGAGGGCCCGGATGGTGATTCCGCGCCCATTTGGAGCTTCCCGACGACTCGCCCGCGTCTTGACTGGGGGAGTCGCGGTTGCTAGTTTCTTTCGCACTCCCTTAACAATGACTGGGCGTGCCGGGGGCTTGAATGCGCTTACGTGCAGGGCTCGTCGTATGCCTTTATGCCGTGCTGATCGTCGTGGGTTGCCGCGACCCGCTCGTTCCCAAAGTCGACACGAACCAGCCGCCTGAGACGTGGATCACCGCCGCGCCGCAGGACACGATCACGACCAAAGACCCGGTCGGCGGGGCCATCCCGCCGGTCGTGGGAACGATCCCCGTCATCTTCCACCTGTACTGGGCGGGCTCCGACCAGGACGGTGAGGTCATTGGCTACTACTACGCGGTCGTCGAGACGACGACCTCGGTGCCCGTCGGTGGCACGCTCCCGCCGCGTCTGCCCGGTCCCAAGCCGCGGGACTACCATTTCACCACGAAGACGGACTCCACGTTCATCTTCAACGTGGCGGAGTTCAATCCCGACCGTCAGCACGCCTTCTACATTTATGCGGTCGACAACAAGGGCCGTCCCGATCCGACCCCGGCCCGCTTCATCTTCAATGCCCTCGATCGCTATCCCCCGATCCCGGTCTTCGACGAAGCCGCGGCGACGGGCCATGTCTTCCGGCAATCGCCCTCCGGTGCGCTGTTCGTGAAGGACACGGTCTACGCGGTCTCCGACACGCTGGACCCCCATACCGTGACCCAGGACTACGTGCCGGTCGGGTCCGGCCTGACGTTCCGCTGGCATGCCGAGCTCGCCAGCCCTCAGCTCGTGCCCGTCACGTTCAAATACAAGCTCGACGAAACCGATTACGTGAGTGTCGATTCGAGCGTCCGGCGTGTCGACTATCCGGCCGGCGCGACCGGGCCGGGCCTCAAGATCTTCTCGCTCAAGGTGCTGGATCAGGCCGGTGGCGCGCGCCAGACCACGCGCCGCTTCGGGATGAACCTCGCGCCCGACACCTGGTGGTCGGGGCCGGACCCGAACTCACCGATCTGGTCCAGCCGCCCGAAGTACGCCGGGACTACCGAGCAGCTCAAGTATCGGCAGGTGAGCAGCTACGCGGGACTCTCGCTGACCGGAAGCCTCCTGTCGTGCGACTCGGTATCCACCCTTCCGGCGACCCGGCCCTTCCACCGCACCTTCGCCGAGATCTGGAAGGACACGGTGTACGTGCGCACGGAAGGGGACACGGTCCATCTCAACTCGTGGCTGATCTTCGGCAACGGCGGCTTCGACCAGGACTCGCCCTACGCGGTCAAGGTCTCGCCGATCGATCCCAACCTGCCTGACACCACCATCTGCGGCTCCGGGGCGGTCATCCGACCCGGGCCCGCGAACGGCTCGCCGGTCGGCTTCCGCGCCTTCGTCGGCACGTTCCTCGATCCGTTCGGACCGTTCAGCGCGCCGTCGGTGACCGGCCTCTATCCGCTGTTCGATCCGACCAACTTCCGGCGCCAGCCGACGATCAACAGCTATCAGAAGGCGCTGATGTCGGGGCGTGCGTTTGCGGTCGTCCGTGCCGAGGACGGCACGGGACAGGACCTGGGGGGGCTCGACCGATCCGTGCCGTCGAACGTCAATTCCTGGGTCGCTCGTGTCGACGCCAGCGGTACGCCGGAGGAGCGGCTCGATCGCCTGAAGAAGGTCATGACGTTCTGGGTGAACTACAACCCGTTCCTGCTCACCTCGTCGCCGACCTTCTCGCCCAAGCTCAAGCCGGGCGGGATCCCCGACACGCTGGCCACGCGGCAGGTGAACATCAATCTGCTGGCGGACGACATCGATCCGCTCGATCCTAATGCGCAGCAGCCGCCCATCGGCGGCCCCACGCCGACCAAGGTGCTCCGCTTCACGGTGAGCTTCAAGGGCAAGAACGCCGCCAATCGCGACACGACGATCTCACCGCAGGACCTGTTCCGGCTGCCCACGGTGAACGTGCCGTCGTATCCGATCCCGACGGACATCGTCAGCCAGAGGGTCGACATGGTCGTCGAGCTCTGCGACTGCCGTGAATGCGAATTGCAGGCCGGAAAGGGCCGTTGCACCAAGCAGACCTTCCCGCTCTACGCGCCCGCACCCATCGCGCGCGCGAACGCGGGATCCGCATCCGTGCACCTGGGACCGGGATTCTCCAGTGCCTCGTCGAGGAGTACCGCACCATGAGACCCAATCGCTTCCTGAATCTCGTCTACCTGCTCGTGGGGGTCGCCGCGGCGTTCGCCCCCGGGTGCGGCAGGAAGAAGGCCGGCGTCTTCGCGCCCGTTCCAAACCAGCCGCCGACGGTCGAGTTGACTGCCGCGCCGTTCAACGACGGCACCGCCTATTTCTATGCGTATCGGCTCAACTGGCTCGGCAACGACCCGGACGGTCGCGTCGTGAAGTACCAGTATGCGATCGACCCGCCCGCCGACGACGACGCGATCAGCTGGACCGAGACGACGAAGAACGAGCAGATCCTGTTCTTCACGGCGACGATCCCCGACTCGAGCCAGCCCCAGCTGCGCGCGCTCGACTTCCACACGTTCGCGATCCGCGCGGTGGACGATCAGGGGGCCAACTCGGACATCGTGAAACGCTCGTTCTTCTCGTTCACCCAGGCGCCCACGGTGGACATTCTCGCGCCGACTCCGAGGTCGCAGGTGAACATCAACCTCTCTCCCGCGGTGCGCATCAGCTGGACCGGCACCGATCCCGACGGCCAGTTCACCAGCAAACCGGTCAAGTACAAATACCTGCTGATCGGCCAGGGCTCCGAGTTCCCGATCGACATCGCGCTCACGAATCCCGACTCGGTGCGGCGCTACTATGCACCCACGTTCGCCGGCTGGGACTCGACCTCGGCCGACACGACGGAGGTGCAGTTCACCAACCTCACGCCGGGGCAGAACTTCATCTTCGTGGTGATCGCCATCGACGAGGCGGGCGCCTATTCACCCATCTTCAACCTCGACAAGAACATGCTGCGCTTCCGCGTCGGCTTCGCGGGCAATCTCGGCCCGGTGCTGACCATGTTCAACGAGTTCTTCAATTTCACCTACCCGAGCGGCGGCTATTCGACCGATCCGAGCCGCGAAGTGTTCATCGAGATCCCCTCAGGGCTGCGGGTGACCTTCAACTGGTTCGCCACCCCCAAGCCGGGCTCGGAGATCCAGAGCTACCGCTGGGCGCTGGACATCCCTGACGTGGCCGACAACACACCGCGCGAAGACGAGGAGAACGACGTCACGCGCTGGAGCACCGCGAGCAGCAACATCCTGCAGGCCACGGTCGGCCCGTTCGCGGGCGGCCAGGAACACCGCTTCTACATCGAGGCCCTCGACAACAACGGCCTGCGCAGCCTCGGTATCGTCCGCTTCCAGGTGATCGAAGCCACCTTCGAGAAACCGCTGTTGATCGTGGACGATACCCGCCTCATCGGCGATGAACTCGTGGCGGGGGCCGACTGCGTGAAACAGCCCATCGGTCTCTGGCCGACGGCGGCGGAGCTGGACACGTTCCTGTACGCGAAGGGCGGCTATCCGTGGCGGTGCTACCCGGCGGGGACGATCAGTCCGCCGGGCCTGTTCGCGGGATTCGACTTCGACACGACCGGAACCCGGACCGGCAACAACGAGGTCGTCGTGCGGCTCGCTCAGCTCGGCCAGTACCGCCATGTCGTCTGGCTCACCGATGCGCGAGGCGCCACCTTCAACGGCCCGGGCTCGGATCCGGCGCAGCCGATCACGGCGCTGCGTTACATGAGTACGCCCGGACGCTTCAATTCACTCGCGGCCTACGTGAAGCAGGGTGGCAACGTCTGGCTCGCCGGCGGCGGCGGCGGCTACGCGACGATGATTCCCTGGAACAAGAACACCAACGACGGCGGCGGCATCACGTTCGACTTCGCACAGGGCGAGCTGATCCCGGGGCGCTTCATGTACGATCTCGCCGCGTGGCGGTCGCAGTTCAAGGTCGCCGCAGCGCAGATGTTCATCCAGCGCTACCTGGGCCGGAATCCGTCCTGGCTGGGTGTGCCGGACTACAACCGCCTGCCGGTGACCATGCGCGCGCGCTCGACGGCGCTCGATCCGTTCCCGCCGGGCCGCGAGGGTCAGTCCGGAGCGGTCTACTACAAGAGCACGGTGGATGCGGAGTTCCTGTCGTTGCAGAACTACGTGCTCGAGGACCTGAACCCCGATCCGGACATCCTCGACGAGCAGTCCGTGCTCGACACGCTGTACCGGGTGGTGACGTTCCAGTTGCCGCCGACGTCGGTACAGCGCGTGACGATGACGTACTATCACGGTCCGCTGAGCGCGCCGTTCGTTTTCACCGGCTTCGCGCTCTGGGATTACACCCGCTCCGACTGCCAGGCGCTCGTGAACTTCGTCATGGAGGACATCTGGCACCTCAGCCGCACGGAGGTGACGGTTCCGCGGATGACGAGCATCCCATCGATGCCCGCGCGCCCGGCCGCTCCGGCATCCGTTTCCAGCCCCAGGACCGTGCCTTCGGGGATCGGTCGCAAAGCCGTCCCGGGGGGGACCCGGGTCCAGTCCAGGGAGTGACGCTGAATGGCACGACTTTCGAACTTCGGTCGGATTCTTTCGTGGTCGATCCCGGCGCTGGCTCTCGTGGCCGGCGCCGGGCTCTGGGCCCCCGCGCACGCACAGGTTCCGACCGGTTTCCCGAAGCTCCACGTGTGGGCCTATCCGGGCGCCTATCAGGACAGCAGTCTGATCCGCCCCGGCCGCTGCATCGGGGCCTTCATGGGTCCGCTGCCCGACAGCGTCGCCACGCGCGCGCGGACGAATACCGTGCGCTTCCTGCGTGACCGGCGCGCGGAGGCACGCACGGACTTCGGCGGCTACCGCGTCTATCGGATGATCAACCTGCCGGACACGTCCTATGCGGTGCTCCTCCGCCGTTTCTCGCGCAATACCGGCGACGAGCGCACCTGGAACTTCAGCGTCGTCGACACGGCCACGCTGCAGTTCATGTGCCAGGGCAACGTGGTGCACGACAGCGTCGTCACGTTCGTCGACAGCGACTCGGCCGGGAGCTATCAGAAGGTCTGCCGCGTGCTCGACCGCTTCGGGCGCTGCCTCTCGATCGGCGACTCGGTGGTGAGGCTGGTGCCGCCGCCGGGCCCGCATGATGGCGTACGCACTTGGTACGCAGTCACTTACGAGGCCCGCAACCGGTCCGACAACAACTACAAGGACCTCTACGTGCGCGGCCGCGACGCGTTCGACGACTACGCCCGCTGCGGCACGCCCGGTGACACCTCGACCTGCCCCGTGATCAACCTGAATCACAAGGCGCTCAACGTGAGCAACGGGACGGCGGCGAACCCGTTCGTGAATCCGATCGAGCCGACCGCCGGGCCCACCGAGAATCTCGAGCTCGTCCGCGTCGTGCCGAATCCATACCGGGCGCAGGAGGTCTGGGACCAGCCCGGCGCGCACGAGGTGCATTTCATCAATCTGCCCGCCCATGCGCGGATCAGGATCTACACCGTGTCCGGTGATCTCGTCGCCACGATCGATCACGATGACACAGTCCGTGACTTCGCCCGCTGGGATCTCAAGAACCAGAACGGGCGGGACGTGGCATCCGGGATCTACATGTACCGTGTGGAGACCGACCAGTTCACGATGCAGAACCGATTCGTCGTGATCCGCTGACAGCGGAGCGGGTCGACGTGCCGGGAGAGCCCCGCCGCACCATGCGCATCCAGCTCGACGTCCTGATCTGGCGCGGCGCCATCGCCGAGTCGCGGCACCGCGTACAGGCCGTGGCCTGCCCGCCGGAGGGCGGCCTCGTGCTCGAGAGCGACGGCGCGGATCTGGTGACTTCGTTCCGCTCCGCGGCGAAGCCGTTCCAGTGCCTGCCGCTGGTCGAGCGCGGGCATGCCGACCGCTGGGGTTTCACCGACGAGCAGCTCGCGCTCATGTGCGCCTCGCACACCGGCAGCGAATACCACCTGCGCGTCGTGAGCGGAATCCTCGAGCGCATCGGGCTCCGGCCCGAGGACCTGGCCTGCGGCTTCCATCCGCCGGCCGATCCGGAATCGCGCGCCCTGCTCGAGCGCGAGCCCGAACGCCGCTCGAAGCTGTACAATAACTGCTCCGGAAAACACGCCGGGATGCTGTGTCTGGCCCGCTCCGAAGGCTGGCCGGTGCGCGGCTACGCCGAGGCGGACCACCCGGTGCAGCGGCTGATGCTGGACACGGTCGCCGACCTGGCCGGCGTCCCGGCGACGACGATCGCGACCGGCGTCGACGGCTGCGGCGCGGTCACGTTCGGCCTGTCGATCACGGCCATGGCCAGGGCCTGGGCGCGGCTCGGGGCGGCGTCTGCGGGCGGTGACGCGCGTGCGGCCGCGCTCGCGCGAATCCGCTCGGTGATGAGCCGGCACCCGGTCGCCGTGGGCGGCGCGGGCCAGCTGACCACGCGCCTCATGGAGGCGACCGGCGGGCGGCTGACGGCGAAGGGCGGGGCGGAGGGACTGCAGTGTCTCGCGATTCCCGAGCGTGGCCTCGGCGTGGTGCTGAAGACGGAGGACGGGGCGGAGCGGGCGCTGGGCCCGGCGACCGCCGCCGTGCTGGACCTGCTGGATTTCTGGCGCGAGAACGAACGCGCCGCGGCGGAGGCGCTGCGGCGCACGGTGGTGAAGAACCATGCGGGGGATGAAGTCGGGTTCATCGAGGCGTCGGTCCGCCACCTCGCCCCGGCCATGCACTGAGCGCGGATCCGCAGGGGATCCGTCGGGGGGACCGATGCACGGTTTCGACATGGGGTGGCGACGGACCGCAGCGGAGACGCCGCACGCACGCGACCGGTTCGGCGCGTCGCCCGGGCGTCCCCTGTGGGCCCTGGCCCTGACCCTCGTCGGCCTGTCCGCCGCGCTCGTCCCGGCGCGCGCCCTGGCCCTCGTCCCCGATGCCCTCGCCAAGACCGATTCCCGGGTCGTCGCCGCGCTGACGGCGGACGCAGAAACCCCCGTTCCGGTCTGGATCGAGTTCGCCGACAAGGGCGAAACGGGGCCGGCCGATCTCGCCGCGCGGCTCGCCCGGGCCGAAGCGGACCTCACGCCCCGCGCCCGCGCGCGCCGCCTGCGCGCGCACGTCACCCCGCTCGTCGACGCGCGCGACCTGCCCGTCCACCCGCCCTATCTCACCGCGCTACGGGCGCTCGGGCTCGAGCCGTACGGCGTGTCGCGCTGGTTCAACCATGCCGCGGTGCGTGTGGACGCCGCGGCGCTCGATCGCGTCGCCGCCCTCTCCTTCGTGCGCCGGGTGCGCGCGGTGGAGCGCATGCGCCGTTCCCCGCCGCCCGAACCGGTGGGGGCCGCGCCGCCCGCCGCTTCACCGCGGTTCGGCCGCCTGCAGATGCAGCCCTCGATCGCCTACGGGCTCACCCTCGATCTCGCCAACCAGATCGCGGTGCCGGCGGTGCATGATTCGGGCTTCATCGGCACCGGCGTCCTGATCTGTGTCCTCGACGACGGCTTCAACGGCTGGACCACGCACGAGGCGCTCGCCGGAGTCGACGTGCCGGCCGGCTACGTGCGCGACTTCGTGCGCGGCGGCACCGACGTCACCGGCGGGTCCGCCTTCGACCACGGCGGCTGGGTGCTCGGCTGCATCGCGGGCAACGCGCCGGGCACCTACGTCGGCA
The DNA here is from genome assembly GCA_963744995.1 of Candidatus Eiseniibacteriota bacterium. Taxonomy (GTDB): domain Bacteria; phylum Eisenbacteria; class RBG-16-71-46; order RBG-16-71-46; family RBG-16-71-46; genus CAVUWA01. The sequence goes on along the minus strand of CAVUWA010000010.1, from coordinate 497,911 downwards.
CCGGCTTCGGCGCGACGTTCGCGCTCGGACGCACCGAGGACGCCACGAGCGAGACGCCGGCGGAGATGGTCTACTGGATGCAGGGCGCCGAGTGGGCCGACAGCCTGGGCGCCGACCTGATCAGCTCCTCGCTCGGCTACAGCACGTTCGACGACCCCGCAGACGACTACACGCTCGCGGACCTCGACGGAATGACCTCGACCGTGAGCCGCGCCGCCGAAATCGCGGCGAGCAAGGGCATCCTGATCGTCAACTCGGCCGGCAACGAGGGCGCCGCGTCGTGGCAGAAGATCATCATGCCGGCCGACGTGAACGGCGACAGCCTGATCGCCGCGGGCGCCGTGGATCTCACCGGGATTCGCGCCAGCTTCTCCTCCATGGGCCCGACCGCGGACGGCCGCATCAAGCCCGACCTCATGGCCGACGGGGTCTCGGTGCCGCTGATCTCGACCACCCTCTCCACCGCGTACGTCACGGGCAGCGGCACGTCGTTCTCGGCGCCGATCCTGGCGGGGCTCGCCGCGTGCCTGATGCAGGCGCGGCCGTCGTGGGCGCCCGTCGACATCATCCGCGCGCTGCGCGAGACTGCCGACCGCTGGCTCGTGCCCGACACGCTCTACGGCTACGGCATTCCCAACGGCCTCGACGCCCTGCGCTGGCCGGCCAGCGTGGCGGTGGCTCCGGCGCCGACCGGCTTCCCGCAGATCGCGCTGCTCGGACCGAATCCGTTCCGCTCGGACGGAGCGCCCGTGCGGGTCCGGTTCGCCCTGAACGGGGACGCGTTCCGGCCCGAACAGGGCGACGTGCGCGTGATCGACGCGCAGGGCCGTTCGGTGCGCCGCCTCTGGTCAGGCAGGCTGGAGGGCGGCCGCTGGGTGACGGTGGCCTGGGACGGCGCCGCCGACACCGGCGGGCACGCGCCCGCCGGCATCTACTTCATTGCTCTGGACGTCGCGGGGTACAGGCGCGCGGTACGCGTCGCCTGGCTGCCCTGATGCACGAGTCCATTTCCCCGATCATTCCGAAGAAAGAGACCCATCCATGAAGTGTCGAATCATGACCGCCTGGCTGCTGCTCGCGTGTCTGACGGGAACCGCTGCCGCCGCACCGCGTTCGACGCATGGCGTGCGGCAGCAGAAGCTTCCGAACGGCCTGACCCTCGTCCTCGCGCCCGACGCGCGGGCGGGCGGCGTGGACGTGACCGTGTGGTACCGCGCCGGCACCCGCTGGGAGACGGCGGGGAAGACCGGTGTGACGCACATGGTCGAGCAGCTCATGTTCCGCAGCGCGCCGCCCGGCGAGGACGACTACATCCGCCGCGTGCGCCGCACGGGCGGATCGGTGGGGGCGGAGAGCACGCCGGACTACTCGAGTTTCTACGAAACCGTGCCGCCCGAAGCGATGGAGACGGTGTTTGCGATGGAAGCCGATCGCATGGCGGAGCTGCGGCTCACGCCCGAGAAGGTCGAAGCGGTGCGAAGCCTGGTGCGGCAGAACGACGAGCGCACCACGCAGTCGCCGATCGTGCGCGGCCTGCAGCAGCTGTTCGCCGACGCGTTCGAGGGCCATCCCTACGCGTGGCCGGCGATCGGCCGCAAGGCGGATCTCGGCGCCATCACCCTGGACGACTGCCTCGCCTGGCACCGCGAGCGCTACGGGCCGGGGAACGCGATCGTCACGGTCGCGGGGCGCTTCAGGGAAGCCGACGCGATCGCGGCGGCGAAACGCACCTTCGGCCGGGTCAAGGCGCGCCCCGTGCCGCATGACGACGTGGCACCGCCGGCCGCCCCGCCGGCGCGGCGCACCGTCGACACCTACGCCTTCGCCGGGCCGTCGGTGCTGCTCGGCTGGCCGGTGGGTGGCGCGTCGTCCGCCGACGTTCCCGCGTTCGAGCTGCTGGCGCGCTACCTCGCCGGCGATTCGGACGCGCCCCTCAATCGGGCGGTGATCGGCAGGGACAAGCCGTCTGCGTACGTCCAGTGCGGCCTCGAGTCGCGCCGCGACGCGGGGCTGGTGTTCGCCCTCGCCGCGCTGCAGGCGGGCGCCGACTCGGCGGCGGTGGCCGGTGTGGAGAGCGCGATGAAGGAAGCGGTCGCACGCATCGCACGCGAAGGCGTCAACGAGGAGCGCCTGGCGCGAGTGCAGAAGGGCGCCGAGGTCGCGCGGCTGTTTTCGCTGCAGCGCTCCCGTGACCGTGCGCAGGCACTCGGGCGGGCCCGGCTGCTGGGCGCAGACGCGGACGCCGCGCTCGCCGTTGCGCCGCCGCACCCGCCGCGCGCCGCGGACCTCCAGGCCGCGGCGCAGCGGCTCGCGTCGGGCCGGGGTCCGGTGGTCGTGTGGATGCTGCCCGCCGGCGCGCCGGCCGAGGGGGGTGCGAAATGACCGCCACCCCGCGTCGCGGACTCGCGCGCCGGATGCGCGCCGCATGGCGTGCGCTGCCCGTGGCGATCGTGCTGCTCGCGCCGGGCGCCGTGGCCATGGCCGCCGCGCCGGACTTCGTCCCGCCGGCACCGGTCGAGAAGACGCTCGACAACGGACTGCGCGTCGTGGTGTTCGTAGACGCGCGGCTGCCGATCGCGCAGGTGCAGCTGTTCGTTCCGGCGGGACTGGTCGCCGAACCCGCCGACCAGCCGGGCGTCGCGCATCTCACCGCCCAGATGCTCGAGCGCGGCACGCCGACCCGTGACGCCGCGCGCCTGGCGAGCGAGATGGGCGCGCTCGGCTCCGAACTCACGGTCACGACGCTGCGCGACTACACCGTCGTCGGCGCCGGCTTGCTGGCCGGCGATCTCGAGGCCGGACTCGGGATCATGGCCGACGCGGTCATGCATCCGCTGTTCTCCAACGAAGCGCTCGGCCGCCTGCGCTACGAAGTCGCACGCACCCTGATCGAACTGCACCACAATCCGGTGTCCACGGCCGAGGAGCAGGTATGGCCGCTTGCGTTCGAGAACCATCCCTACGGGCGGACCCCGGCCGGAGAGGTGGCGGACCTGCTGCGGCGGACGCGCGAAGAGCTGCAGGCATTCCACGCCGCGCACTACCTTCCGAAGGGCTCCGTGCTCGCGGTCGCGGGCGACGTGAAGGCGGCCGAGGTGTTCGAGATGGCGCGCCAGTCGTTCGGAGAGTGGCAGGGGACGGCGGCCCCGGTGCCGTCCATCATGGTGGGCCCCGGTTCGCTCAAGCCGCACGTCCGGATCATCGACGTGCCGAGCGGCGGACGCACCGAGATCCGCATCGCCGCTGCGGCGCCCGAGCGCGGCTCGCCGCAATCGCTGCCATTCTCGATCGCGAGCAGCGTCTTCGCCGACATCGGCGCAGCGCGGCTCGCAGCGAGGCCGGCGTGGCCGGGCGTCATCGGCGGCGTCTCGAGCGGCTACACCGCGCTGCGTGACGCGGGCCTGTTCGTCACCCGTGCGACGGTGCGCACCGACTCCGCGGGCGCCGCGGTCGAGAGCCTGCGGAACGCGGTGGCGGCGCTGGGCGCCGAACCGCCCGCGGCCGCCGAGATCGCGGCGGCGAAGACGCTGTGGCGCGAGACCTGGCCGATGACGCTGTCGTCTCTGGCCGGACTGCTCGGCGCCTGGGGCAACGCGGACTGGTACGGTGTGGCGGACGAGACGATCCATGGCGAGGCCGGCGTCCTCGACACGCTCGCGGACGCCACCGTGGACGCGACCGTGCGGCGCTGGATCGAACCCGGGCGCCTCGCTATCCTCGCCGTGGGACCGGCCGAGCAGCTGAAACCGCTCCTGGCCCGGTTCGGTGAAGTCGAGGTCGTGAAGATCGACGACTCGGCCCAGGCCGAGTGGGCCTCGCGCGAGGTCACCGAGAAGGATCGGAGCCGCGGGCGCGAGATCGTCGCGGCGGGGGTGAAGGCGCACGGCGGTCTGAACAACCTGCGCAGCCTGAAGGACTCCAGCATCGACGCCACGCTCGTCCTGAACGCGCAGGGTCGGGAGGTCGACGGACGGATCCGGCAGGCGCGCAAGGAGCCGTTCCGATTCCGCGAGATCATGTCCGTATTCCTGTACGAGAGCGAACAGGTGCTGATCGGAGATCACGGCTGGGTCTACGAGACGCAGAACAACCGGGTGGAGGTGGCCGACAGCATGCAGGTCGCGACGATGCGCTCGAATTACCTCAACGACCTTCCGCATCTGCTGCTGCAGGCGACCGAAGAAGGGGCCGACCCGATCTTCCGGGGGCGGGAGACCGTCGACGGCCGCCCGGCCGACCTGGTCGAAGTCCGGCTGCAGTCGGAGGAACATCAGCTGTGGCTGCTGTTCGACGCGGAGACCCACGAGCTGATCGCCTCGGACGTGCGCGGCGGCATCCCGCCGCACGTGCTGGCGCGTCGCGTGTTCTCCGACTTCCGCCAGGTGAAGAAGCTGCGGCTCCCGTACTCTGAAGTGCGCTACGTGCAGAACAAGGAGATCATGCGCATCAAGGTGAACGAGTGCGGCTACAACATCGGCATCGCGGACAACCTGTTCCGGGTGCCGGAAGTCAGGAACTGACCAGAGACCGACTCGAGGCGCCGCGAAGGCCGCGGTGCCCCGCAGTCTTCGACGATGGGCCCCGCGCGGCCGACTGCGCGCGGAGCGACCACGGAGGGCGATCATGACCGAGACAGCCACGGCCGAGGCGGGGACGCGCAGCGCCCCCTCGGATACGCAGTACGTCTATTTCTTCGGTGAAGGACGGGCCGACGGCGACGCCACGATGAAGGACGTGCTGGGCGGCAAGGGCGCGGGCCTGGCGGAGATGACCAATGCCGGCGTGCCGGTGCCACCCGGCTTCACGATCACCACGGAGGTCTGCCGCTGGTATTCGAATCACGGCGGCGGCCTGCCGGGGGGATTCGACGCGCAGCAGAAGGAGGCGCTGGCGCGCCTCGAGAAGATCATGGGCAAGCCGCTCGGCGCGGCCGACGACCCGCTGCTGGTGTCGGTGCGCTCGGGGGCGAAGTTCTCGATGCCCGGGATGATGGATACGGTGCTGAACCTGGGTCTCAACGACAAGTCCGTGCACGGGCTCGCGAAGAAGACCGGCAACCCGCGCTTCGCGTGGGACTGCTACCGGCGCTTCATCCAGATGTTCGGCTCGGTCGTCATGGGGCTCGAGAAACACGAGTTCGAAGAGAGGATCGAGGCGCTGAAGAAACGCCGCAAGGTGAAGCTCGACACCGAGCTCACGGCCGAGGACCTCGAGCAGCTGGCCGGCGAGTTCAAGGATCTGGTGAAGAAGCGCAAGAACCGCCCATTTCCACAATCGCCGGTCGAACAGCTGGCGCTCGCGCGTGACGCGGTGTTCCGCTCCTGGAACAACGACCGCGCGATCTACTACCGGCGCCAGAACGGCATCCCCGACGATCTCGGCACCGCAGTGAACGTGCAGGCGATGGTGTTCGGCAATCTGGGCGACACTTCCGGCACCGGGGTCGGGTTCACCCGCAATCCGGCCACCGGGGAGCACCACTTCTACGGCGAGTTCCTCACCAACGCGCAGGGCGAGGACGTGGTCGCCGGCGTGCGCACGCCGCAGCCGATCGACGAGCTCGAGCGCGTGCTGCCGCAGGCCTACCGTGAACTGCGCGATATCACCAGCCGGCTCGAGCAGCACTACCGCGACGTGCAGGACTTCGAGTTCACGATCCAGGAGGGCCACCTCTACCTGCTGCAGACGCGCACCGGCAAGCGCACCGCGCAGGCCGCGGTGAAGATCGCGGTCGACATGGTCGGCGAAGGGCTGATCACCAGGGAAGAGGCCGTGCTGCGTGTCGAGCCGGCGTCGCTCGACCAGATGCTCCACCCGCGTCTCGATCCGAAGGCGAAGCTCGACGTGATCGCCACCGGGCTCGCGGCGTCGCCGGGCGCGGCCGTGGGGCAGGTCGTATTCGACGCCGACACGGCGGCGGAGCGCGGCAAGGGTGGCAAGGTGATCCTGGTCCGCAAGGAGACCACGCCGGACGACATCCACGGCATGGACGCGGCGCAGGGCATCCTCACCGCGACCGGCGGCATGACGTCGCACGCGGCCGTGGTCGCGCGCGGCATGGGCAAGCCGTGCGTCTCGGGCGTGTCCTCCGTGCACGTGGACGCGCGCGCGAAGCTCATGAAGGTCGGGTCGACGACGGTCAAGGAAGGCGAGTGGATCAGCATCGACGGCTCCACCGGCCGCGTGATCCGCGGCCAGGCGCCGACGCTCCCCGCCGAGCTCACCGGAGAATTCGCCCGCTTCATGGAATGGGCCGACGAGCTGCGCCGGCTCAAGGTGCGCGCCAACGCGGACGTGCCGCGTGACGCGCAGCAGGCGCGCCGCTTCGGCGCCGAAGGCATCGGACTCTGCCGCACCGAGCACATGTTCTTCGCCGAGGACCGGCTCGCGCACGTCGTGCAGATGATCATGAATGCGGCCGAGGCCAAGCAGCTCGAGGCGCAGTTCGAAGCGAAGTCGGAGGCGCTTGCCGAAGGCCCCGATCCGGCCACGGCGAAGGCGCTGCGCAAGGAGATCGCGGCGCTCAAGAAGGCCATGGCGGGCCCGGTCAAGGCCTACAAGCAGGCGATCGCAAAGCTGCTGCCGATGCAGCGGGCCGACTTCCGCGGACTGTTCAAGGCGATGGACGGCTTCCCGGTGACGATCCGCACGCTCGACCCGCCGCTGCACGAATTCCTGCCGAAGCGCGAGGAGCTCATGGTCGAGGTCGCGCTGCTCAACGCCGAATGGGAGCGGGCGAAGAAGCGCAGCAAGTCGGCGAAGAAGCCCGCGAAGCTCACGAAGAAGGAGCGCATCCTGCAGCGCGTCGAGGAGCTGCACGAGTTCAACCCGATGCTCGGCCATCGCGGCTGCCGTCTCGGCATCACGTATCCCGAGATCACCGAGATGCAGGTGCGCGCGATCATCGAGGCGGCCTGCGACGTGATCGCGAAGGGCGGCAAGGCGATTCCCGAGATCATGATCCCGCTGGTCGGTCACGTGAACGAGCTCGAGGATCAGGCCGCGGTCGTGCGCCGCGTGGCGGACGAGGTCATGAAGAAGAAGGGTGTGAAGGTCAAGTACTTGGTCGGAACCATGATCGAGATCCCCCGTGCGGCGATCACCTCGCAGAAGATCGCGGGCGTCGCCGAGTTCTTCTCGTTCGGCACCAACGACCTCACGCAGCTCACCTACGGGTTCTCGCGTGACGACGCCGGGCGCTTCCTGCCGGAGTACGTCGACCGCAAGATCCTGCCGTCCGATCCGTTCGTCACGATCGATCAGGAGGGCGTGGGCGAGCTCGTCGAGTGGTCGGTCGAACGCGGACGCAGGGCGCGCCAGGATCTCAAGGTCGGCATCTGCGGCGAGCACGGCGGCGATCCGCAGAGCGTCGAGTTCTGCCACCGTGCCGGGCTCAACTACGTGTCGTGTTCGCCGTTCCGCGTGCCGATCGCGCGGCTCGCGGCGGCGCAGGCCGCGGTGCGGGGTTCCGCGACCGGCAGCGACCAGCGCTGAGCGACCCTGCGGGGCGGCGCGCGCCGGGCGGTCACGCCCGGCCCGCCGCCCCGTTTCCTCTTTCGTGAACACCATCCCCGTCGTCGACGTCGTGATCCCGGCCCTGGACGAGGCCGCAGCGCTGCCGGGCGTGCTCGCGGGGATCCGGGCCGCGGGCGCTGCGGGGTTCCGGCTGCGCGAGGTCGTGGTCGCCGACAACGGTTCGCGCGACGCCACCCCCGAGGTCGCGCACGCGGGCGGCGCGCGGGTCGTGCGCGAGCCCAGGCGCGGCTATGGCGCCGCGTGCCTCGCGGCCATCGCGGCGCTGCGCGCGGACCCACCCGACGTGGTCGTGTTCCTGGACGCCGACGGCAGCGACGATCCGGCGGAGCTCGCCGCGCTGCTCCACCCGATCCTCGCCCACGGCGCCGACCTCGTGGTCGGCTCGCGCCGGCTCGGCGAGCGCGAGCCGGGCGCACTCACGCCCGTGCAGGCGTTCGGCAACGCGCTCGCGACGACCCTGATGCGGCTTCTGTACGGGGCGCGCTTCACCGACCTCGGCCCGTTCCGGGCGATCCGCTGGCCGGCGCTCGAATGTCTGCGGATGCGCGACCGCGACTACGGCTGGACGGTGGAGATGCAGACCCGCGCGCTGCGTGCGCGCCTCGCGTGGGCGGAGGTGCCGGTGCGCTACCGGCGCCGCGCGGCGGGGCGTTCGAAGGTGGCCGGCACCGTGCGCGGGGTGTTCGGCGCCGGCTGGAAGATCCTGTTCACGATCGCCAGGGTGCGGCTCGGCGGCTGACGCGCGGCGCGCATCGCGTGCGCGTTCAGGGCCGTGGCTCGGGACGCAGCGGATCGCGCATCATCGTCGCGTAGAGCAGCCCCTGATCGCGCCACGCGGGGTCGATCTCGCCGGCCTGGTGGAACTCGTGCAGCGCGTCCCAGGGGAACCCCCAGGTGCGCAGGAACTGTCCGCGCGTGAGCTGCGCGAGCGCATGGTCGGCGGGCTTGCCGGCGAGATCCGCGGCGCGCTCGATCCGTGCGAGCGCCTGGCGCATGAGGGCGACACGTTCGAAGCTGGAACGCGGCCCGGGCGCAGGGTCCGCCAGCGGATCGGGAGCGGCGCTCATCGAGGCGTTGAACAGCGCCGAGCCGTAGGCGCGCCACGCCTGCCACGGTGCGCCCGGCGCGGAGACCGAACGGTGCAGAAACGGGAGGCTCTGCCAGGCGTGGCCGCTGTCCGCGAGCGCCGCACCTTTGGCGTACGCCTCGACCGGCCCCATCGCGGGCGGCACGGGTCCCCACGGGGCGTCGGCGACCGGCGCCGTCGCCGGGCCGTGGACCGGGGCCGCCGCGCGATGGGTCGCCCACCACGCGCCCGCGAGCAGCGCGCCGGCGAGGAGCGCGAAGATCCATGGCAGCGGCCGGACCGGGCGCGGCGCCGACCCGCGGGGCGGCGCCGCCGCGCGCCGTGCGGCGCGCTTCCGATCGCGCTTCGCGCTCACCGTCGCGGACCCACGCCGCGCTGCGCCGTCACCACAGCTGCCCGCTGCCGCCGGGATCCCGGAGCGAAACGGCGTAGCGCTCCGCGTCCGCCGCGCCGGCCGGATCGGCCGCTGCCGCGCTGCGAAATGCCCCGGAGCGCATCCCATGGCATGCCCCACATGTTCATGATCCGTCCGCGGGCCCAGGCCAGCCCGGCCCGCGCATCGTCCCCGGGGGCGAGGCGCCGTGCCGTGCCGGACGCCTCGAGCGACTGCTTCATCAGCATGATCCTCTCGAAACTGCTGCGTGGTGCGGCGCGGGGATGATCGGCATTCCAGGGCAGCGCCGCCACCTGGTGCAGGGTTCGCGCGCCATCGAAGTGCACGAACCATGGCGCCCGCTCCGAGGCCGCTGCGAACCGCAGGCAGGGCAGCCCCTCGACACAGCGCCCGCCGCGCACCAGGTCCGCGCCGCGGCCAGGCCTGCGCCGGCCAGCCCGTCGACGGCTCAAGGGGCCGCCTCCGCGTCTCCGATCTCGAGCTCCGCCGACTTCGTTCCCGGCGGCGCGAGCACGACGTCGGCGCGCTCGCCGGCGACGAATCCCTCGGGCAGCGCGCCGGCGACGGCCTTGCCCGGCGGCAGCGTGAGTGCGGTCCACACCGGCACGGCGCTCCAGTTCCACTTCGCGTGCGCGCCGTCCGACTCGAAGCGCAGGTCGACCGTGCCGAACCGGGTCGGCGCGTTCTGCACTCGCGCGCCGCGCCACCAGCCGGGCCGCGCGCCGAGCGTGAGACGCAGCGTGTCGCTCTCGTCTTCGATCAACGCGTTGCGCACCAGCGTGATCAGCGCGGCGGCGCTGGTCGGGTGCGGCGTCAGGTTTGCGCCGTAGTCGCGCGAGCTGCGCGAGAAGATCTCGCCCGCGGTGCCGCTCGCCGAGCGCCAGTGGAGCATCGCGTCGAGCACGCTGTCCGCCGCGGCGCGGTGCCCGGCGAGCAACGCCCAGACGCCGAGATCGACGCCGAGGTAATAGTGCGCGGAGTCCGCGGGACCGTAGGACACGAGCCCCGCGCCGCCGGCCTTCGCCCACACGCGGCGCGCCATGCGTTCGACGCGCGGGTCCATCACGCCGAGCGCGCCGGTCGGCCATGCGACCGAGAGGTTACCCCAGTCGCGGCCGCCTTCCTGCCACGCGGGCGGCACGTCGGCGGCACCGCGCTGCTCGAGGTCGCGTTCGAAGTCGGTGACGTAGCGGGTGCGCGCCGCCTGGAGACTCTCCGCATCGGCATTCCTGCCGGCCGCGGCGAGCAGGCGCGCGGCCGCGCGGTAGCCGGCGATCGACCACGCGTCGTTGCCGGTGAGCTGGGCGCGGATCAGCTCGGCGTCGCGCGGATCGCCGAACGGCATCATGTCGCCGTAGGGCCACCCGGTCTGCTTGCCGAGCCCGCGCATCCACTCGACCCACGCACAGGCGCGCACCGCGGCATCGGCGTAGCGCCCCACCGAATCCGCGGGCGCCGGACGCAGCATCGCCTGCTCGAACGCCCACAGCGCCTGGCCCGTGCCGTCGAGCTGGCCGCGCTGCGAGAGGAACGCGCCGTTCGGCCACTGGTACGCCGCGAGACCGCGCGCGAGGTCGCGCGAGACCTGCGTGAATCCGGCGACCGCCAGCGCGGACACCGCACGCGCGCCGTCACGCAGCCACACGTCGCGGTAGTGGAACGGGCCGCCGATCGGCACCCACAGCGGACCGCGCCGCTCACGCAGCGAGAGCAGCACGACCTCGGCCGCGCGCAGCGCGTTCTCGACTTCTGGATCGCCGAGCTCGAAACGCGTGCCCTGCGCGAGCGTGCGGTCCCAGTGCCGGCGCGCCTGGGTGACCCGCTCTTCGTGCGGCGGTCGCGCCCAGTCCGCCAGCACCGACGCGGGGGCCGGGTAGGCGGGCAGCACGACGCGGGCGTGCTCTTCGCCGTCGCGGGTCGCGGTGAGCGTGAACGTCAGGGCGGGCCCGGCGATGTCGCCCGGGCCCCAGCCGAGCACGGTGCCACGCGAGCCGATCGTGCCGAACTGGAGCGGCGCGTCCGGCTGCGCGTCGAATGCGGCGAACCCTGAACCGGGCGTGCGCCGCTCCAGCACGAACGCGACGGTCGCCGGCGTCTCGCCGCCGCCGTCCGCGAGCGCGCGCACGTCGAGCGACACGCACACGCCGCTGTCCGCGGGCGCGGGTTCGGGCAGGGCGACCGCTTCGAAGCGCCAGGTGACGCCGCCGCCCCTGCGGTTCCAGCGCAGCACGGGCCGCCAGCGGTTCTCGGCCGCGATCACGCGCGGCGGCCCCGCCGTATCGGCACCGGCGACGGGAATCACCCGTACGATCCACGCGCCGTTCTCGAGATCGCCCGCCGGCGTCACGCGGAACGCGCGCGTGGCCCCGGGCCACATGAGCGCACCCGAGGGTTGCGCGTAGGCGTCCGGGATCGTGTCCGGATCGAAATCGGCCGCGGGCGTGCCGTGGCCGGCGCAGCCGCCGGCGCACCACGCCGCGCCCAGCACCGCCGCCGTCGCCGCGAGGGCGAGGCCCCGCCTCACCCGCGGCTCCCCGCTGCGAGCGCGCCCGCGCGGCCGGGCGCCGCGGGATGTTCGATCACCGCGCGCATCAGCCGTGCCCGCCGTGCCGCCGACGCGGGGGCGCCCGGCAGCGCCGCCGCGCGCTCGAGCGTCTGCTCGGCGTCCCACGGCAGGCCCCAGAACCAGAGCGTGTGCGCACGGTCCATGAGCAGCGCCGCGCGCTCGGCCGGGACATCGGTCAAGGTCGCTGCGTGGTCGAGCTCGGCGAGCGACGTTTCGATCAACGCCATGCGCTCGAAGCTCGAGCGGGTCGCCGGCGCCTCGGCACCGCTCTCGGCCGCCGCGTTGTGGAGCGCCGAGGCGTAGTCCTTGTGCGCGGCCCAGACGTCCGGCGCCAGGAGCGCCAGCTCGCGGCGGAAGTACGGCAGGCTCTCGAGCGCGCGCCCCGCACCGACGAGCCGGACGGCCTCCGCGTTGGCCTCGGCGAGTCCGAGGCGGGCGGCGGGACCCGTGGGCGCCGTCCTCGGCACGGCCGGCGCCTCCGCGGGGCGCGTGTGCCACCAGGCCCACGCCCCGATCGCGAACCCGGCCAGCGCCGCGAGCGCGAGCGGCAGCAGGCGCCGGCCGGCGGGCGGCGCGGACGGAACGGTGCGCCGGCGGCGGCGTGAGGAAGCGGAACGGGCGCTCATGGAGCCCGTGACGCTATCACATCGCCCCCGGCACGTGGCTCCGGGGGACGGCGCCGTGCGCGGTCGCCGCCGCCGCGCGCCCCGACGGGTCGGGCAAGAAGCCGGGCGGGCGAGCCGCGGAGGAAGCAGGACGCCGCCGGCGCCGTCTCCCGGCATGCGCCCCTCCGGAGAACTTGGCGGCGGCCCGAGTGCGATTTATGCTGCCCGTCCCATCGATTCAGGAGGCCGCAGTGTTCTTCGAAGAGTATCTGCTGGAGCTGCGCGCCGCGCGTTTCCACCCGCGGGCGCTGTTCCGGTATGCGCTGAACGTCGCGCGGCGCGTGCGCGAGGACATGGTGAATCAGCCCTCGGCGGTGCGCTCGATCTGGAGCGTCGCCCTGGGCTTCATCGTCGCCACGTTCCTGGGCGCGGCCGCGCTGCTGCTCGATCACGACCGCGCGCTGGCCTACGACTTCTTCGGCCACACCGTGCTGGGGATCCTCATCACGTTCACGCTGGTGACGCTCTCGGTCGGCCTGCTGCGCGATCGCCGGGGCCACCGCCTGTCGGCGATCAACGTGCCCACCGTGCTCACGCTGCTGCGCATCTCGCTCGTCCCGGGCATCACGCTGATGCTGGTCGAGCAGCGTTTCGGCCTCGCCCTCTGGATGTTCCTGGTCGCGGCCGTCTCGGACGTCCTCGACGGCTGGAGCGCGCGACGCTGGAACCAGACCACGAGACTCGGCACGATTCTCGACCCGATCGTGGACATCGTGTTCAACCTGTCGCTCGCGGGCGGGCTGATGGCGGCCGGGCTGCTGCCGGTCTGGGTGTTCGTGCTCGCCGCGCTGCGCTACGGCATGCTGCTGGTGGGCGGCACCGCGCTCTACGTGTTCGTGGGGCCGGTGCGGATCGCGCCGACCCACTTCGGCCGCTTCACGGGCGTCGTGATGGCGACGCTGATCGGGCTGATCGTGCTGCTCACCTGGCGGGGCGGAGATCTCGGCGCGCGGCTCCTCCCGCTCACCGAGGTCGCGCTCGGCGTGCTGTTCGCCCTGACCGTCGCGCAGGCGCTCGTCATGGGCTGGTACAACCTCAAGGTCATGCGCGGCGAAGCGCGTGCCCGGGGCCGCGTCGTCGGAGACGTGCGATGGGACGCGAGTTGACCGGCCCGGCGCTCGAGGGGGACCTCGAACACTTCCATCCCCCCGAGCTGCTGCAGCTGATGCAGTTGTCGCAGGCGACCGGCGTGCTGCTGCTGGAGCGCGAGCGCGAGCGCGCCGTCCTGTTCTTCGAGCGCGGCCGCCCCGTGTTCGCGCGCACCGACGGCGGCTCGGTGCGGGTCGGGCAGGTGCTCGTCCACCACGGGGCGATCACGCAGGAGGACCTCGAGATGGCGCTCGAGGAGCAGCGCGCGGCCTCCAGCGAGCACGGTCAGGAGGGCTGGCGGCTCGGGCTGGTGCTGGTCTCGCTGGGCAAGGTCACCGTCGGCGAGGTGCAGGATGCGGTGCGCGAAGTGCTCAGGCGGATCGTCTACGGACTGCTGCTCTGGCGGCGTGGGCGCTTTCGCTTCCAGCCCGGCGAGCGTGCGGAGGGCGAGGACGTGCAGCTCGACCTCGACCTCGATCGGCTGATCCTCGAGGGCCTGCGCATCGCCGACCAGACGCGACCGGTGTCCTGAGCGCCGCGGCGCGCCCCGGCGCCGTCTCTAGCGGAGCGGGCCCCTGCCTTCGGCCGCCGCCGCACGCCCGCGCGCGGGCTCCGCGGGGCGGGTGAGGCCGCGGATCATCAGACCGGCGACCCGGCTGGCATCGGCGCGAATGGACTCGCGATGGCCGAGCTCGCGCGGGCTCAAGCTGTAGGGCAGCAGCGCGTTCGTCGCCAGCAGCAGCGTGCGCGCGGTTTCGAGCGGATCGTCCACCACCAGCAGCCCGTGGGCGCGGCCCTCGCTGAGGACGCGCGCGAAGATCTCCGCTTCGAGATTGAAATAGCGCTGGCGCCGGCCGAGAAATGCGGGGCGCACGGCGGCGAACAGCTCATCGAGGCTCTGCGAGTCCTGATGCAGGCGGTCGAAGCGGAACATCACGCGGGCGAGCAGCATGGCTTCGAGCCGTGCGGTGACCGGGCGCGACTCCGCGGCGATCTCGCGCAGGCGGTCGGCGAGCTGCTCGACCAGTCGATCGATCGAGGACAGCGCGACCTCCTGCTTGCTGCTGAAGTAGAGGTACAGCGTGCCCTTGCCGACCCCCGACTCGCGCGCGAGCTCGGCCATGGTCATGCGTTTGTAGCCATAGCGGGCGAGCAGCCGGTTGGTCGTCTCGAGGATCCTCTCGCGGACTCCGTTGCGCCTGTCGATCATGTGTCGCTCCGCCCGGTCGAACGATCGTCGTGAGGGGACGGGACCGTCCCTTCGGCTGCACGCAGCCTGCCTGCAATCGCGCGCCCGGAAAAGTCAGATCATCGCCGCACGGGAAAGGTTGACAACGGATTGACCCGTTTCGTGTTGCGGCATCGAGAGCCGCCCGGATAACCTCCACGGACCCCGCACTTTCGCGTGGGTCCACCGACCCTCCCGTGACCGACTTCGCGCTTCACCTCGCCCCCAACGCGCCCTGGTGGTGGCTGGCGCTCCTGAGCGCCGGCGTGCTCTTCCTCGGTGCCTGGGCCTACGCATTCGTCGCCCCCCCGGTTGCCGCTTGGGTCAGGCGCGCGCTGTCGGCGGCGCGCATCGTGTCGCTGCTGCTGCTCGTCTGGCTGCTGGCGCAGCCGGTCTGGGTGCGCGCCGCCGGCGGCGGGCGGACGCGGATCGTCGCGCTGGTCGACCGCTCGACCAGCATGGACCTGCCCGAAGCCCCGGGCGCCGGCACCCGCGCCGCGGCCGCCGAGCGCGCCGTGGAAGCGCTGCGCGCGGGGCTGCGCGGCCGGGCGAGTGTCGAGGCCGTGCCGTTCTCGAGCGGGCTCGATGCCGACAGCTCGGGGGCCGGGCACGATGCCACCGCGCTCGGCGATGCACTGGGCGCGCTCGCCGGCACCGAGGCCGGGCGCGAAGCGAGCGGCGTCGTGGTGGTGAGCGACGGCGTGGTGAACGCCGGCGCCGATCCGGTGCGCGCGGCGCGCGCGCTCGGCATGCCGGTGCACGCGCTGATCGTCGGGGGCGCGGGGGGTGCGGACCGTGCCGTCGCCGGCATCGACGCCTCGCCGACCGCGCGCGTCGGCGAAGCGACGCCGGTGCGCGTGCGCATCACCTCGAGCGAGCCTGCCGGCACCCCGCTCGGCGTGCGGCTCATGGACGGCGGGCGCGAGGTCGCGCACGCGACCGTGCCCGCCCCGGGCGGCGGCGCCGAGGCCACTGCCGAGCTGCGGGTGACGCCGGCGCGTCCGGGGCTCGCCGTGTGGAGCGCGGTCCTCGATTCGCTGCCCGGCGAGCTCACCACCCGCAACAACGCGCGCGAGGTGGCGATGGAGGTCGCGCCCGGGCGGCTCGGCGTGATGATCGTCTCGGGCGGCCTCAACTGGGACGTCGCCTTCATCCGCCGCGCGCTTGCCGCGGATTCGGGGCTCAAGGTCGTCACCTGGCACCGTGAAGAGGGCGGCTGGCGGGCGCTCGACGGCAGGCGCGCCCGCGGGGCGCCCACCGCCGCCGACGTGGCGCGGCAATCGGTGGTGATCCTCGATGGGATCGCGCCGCTTCAGATCGACCCGGCGTTCGACGCCGCGCTTGCGCGCTTCGTCCGGGCGGGCGGCGGCGTGATGCTGCTCGGCGGCCCGCTGCCCGGCGTGTCGCGCTACCGTGCGGGCGCGCTCGGCGCCGATCTGCGCTTCCAGCTCGATCCGCGCTCGATCGTGAAGAACGCCGCGCCGCAGCCCGCTCCGGCGGGGCGCGAGCTGACCGCGTGGGATACCGACGCCGCGCGCGGCGAGCGCGCGTGGCGCGACGCGGCGCCGCTCGGCGACGTGGTGCCGCTCGAGCCCTCGGCGGGCGACCGCGTGCTGATCGGCGCGCTGGGCGGCGGCCCGCCGCTGGTGATGGTGCGCCACGTGGGCCGCGGCCAGGCGATGATCGTGAACGGCACCGGGCTCTGGCGCTGGTCGCTCGCGCCCAACGACGAGCGGGGCGCCGAGCGCGGCCAGCGGCTGTGGCGGACGTTCGTGCGCTGGCTCGCCGAGCCGGTGCAGGCGGAGCCGCTGCGCGTGCGGCCCGAGCGCTGGCTGACCGCGGGCGGCGAGACCGCGCGGCTGTTCGCCACGCTTCAGGATGCGCAGTTCCGGCCGGTCGCCGGGGCCGAGGTGACCGGCGAGCTCAAGGGCCCCGCCGGTGCGGTGCGGCGCGTGACGTTCCAGCCGCGCGCCGCGGGCAGCTACGTCGCCGAGCTGCACGGCCTCGCGCCCGGCCGCTACAGCGTCGAGGCGCGTGCTACCGCCGGCGGCCGCGACGCCGGACGCGCGAGCGCGGCGTTCGCCGTCGATCGCTGGAGCCTCGAGGTCGCCCGCACCCGGGCCGACAGCGCGACGCTGGCCGCCATGGCCGCGGCCGCGGGCGGCGACGCCGTGCCCGTCGCACGCGCCGCCGACTGGGCGCGCCGCGTCGCCACCGGGCGGCTGGCCGAGCAGCGCACGGTGTCCACGCGACTCTGGGAGTCGCCGTGGATCTTCGCGCTGATCGTCGGCCTGCTCGCGCTCGAGTGGGCGAGCCGCAGGCGACGCGGCCTGCCGTAGCGCCGCGACCCGCCCGGGGTCGCGCGGCGCGATTCCTGCAGGATCATCCGTGCGTCGGCGCGATTCGCGCGGCGACCGGGCGCACGCGCGCTGCAAGTCGCGGCGCGGACGCGCCCGCAGCCGGCCGGGAGAATCGTACGGGGTGTGAACCGGGGCGCCGGCCGTCGTCGCCGTAGACGCGCCGTCGCCGGTGCTGACGTCCGACCCGCAGCCGTTCCCGCCCCCGCGAGGACGCTTTCCGTGCTTCCGCTCGCGTGGGCGCTCGCCGCCCTGCTCGCTGCGCCGTGCCCGCCCGCGGCGCGGCCGATGATCGCCGAAGTGCTCTACGACGCCGCCGGCGGCGACACCGGGTACGAATTCGTCGAGCTGGTGAACCCGCGGGGCGTGGACGTCGCGCTCGAAGGACTGCGGCTCGAGGCCGGGGACGGCGCGGGACCGGACCGCTGGACGCTGCGCTGGATGGGCGCCGCGGGCGACACGATCCGCGCCGGCGGCCGCTTCGTGATCGGCGGCGCGGCGCTCGTGCCGCCGCCCGATGTGCAGGTCACGCTCGCGATCCAGAACGGGCCCGACGCGATCCGGCTGGTGTGGCCGGACGGCGCGGTCGAGACGCTCGGCTTCGGCGATCTCGAGTTCGACGAGTACTTCTGCGGCGAGCCGGCGGAGGACGTCGCTTCGGGGATGTCGCTGGCGCGGGTTCCGGACGACTCGAACACCGGCGTCAACGCCGTGGACTTCCGCGCGGCGCCGCCCTCGCCCGGGCGTGCGAACCAGCCCGCGCGCGACGTGCGGGTGGAGCCCGGCTCGCTGGCGCTCGATCCGGCGCGCCCGGCGCCGGATGGATTCGCGCGCCTCACGGCACGGGTCAGCAACGGCGGCCGCGAGGCGCTTGCCGCGGACTCGGTGACCATGACGGCGAGCGGCGCGGGACCGGCGGCGTCGGTCAGGCTCGGCGCGCTCGGTCCGGGCGAGACGCTCGAGGCCTCGCTCGAAATCGGCCCGCTGCCGACCGGCAAGCACCTGATTCGCGTGCGCGCCGAGGTCACGCGCGACGACGCACCGGGCAATGACGCCGACAGCCTGCGCGTGCGTGTGGGACCGGGGCCGCTCGTGCTCACCGAGATCCAGTTCCACCCGGCTTCGGGCGAGGGCGAATGGGTGGAGGCGCGGAACGCGAGCGGCGCGCCGCTCGATCCGGCTCCATTCCGCCTCGCCGACCGCAGCGGCACCACGGGCGCACCGCGCGACGGCGCGGGCGAGGTCGCCGCGGACAGCCTGGTGCTGTTCGCGCAGCATCGTGCCGACCTCATCGCGCACTTCCCGGCGCTCGACGCAGGACGGGTGTGGGAGGTCGCGCCCTGGCCCGCGCTCAACAACAGCAACGATCCCACCGGCACGGCCGACGAAGTGCGGATCGTCGAGCCCGACGGCACGCTCAGTGACGCGTTTGCGTATTCGGCCTCCGGTGTTCCAGGCGGCACGCCGGTGGAGCTGCGCGGCGGCGCGTGGTGGCCGTCGCTCGCGCCCGCCGGCACGCCGCTCACGCCGCCGGTGCTGCCCGCGCCGATCTCGGGCTCGTTCGCGCTCGGCGCGCGCCGGCTCGCCAGCGCCGCAGTGCCGGCGCGCATCATCTGGGACCTGCCCTGGCCCGCCGGATTCGCGACGCTGTCGGTCTACGACATGACCGGGCGGCGCGTGGCGCGGCCGTTCATCGAGATGCCGATTCCCGCACGCGGCGAGCGCGCGTTCAGCGCGGCGTCGCTTCGCGCCGGCGTCTACGTGGTCGCATTCGAGGTGCGGCCCGATGGACCGGGCGCGCCGCTGGTGGCGACTCAGCCGCTGCGCATCGACCGGGAGGCGCCGTGAGCGCGCGCGTGCGGGCGGATGACGAGGGCGCGGCGGCCTGCCGCGACGCGCGCCCCGGACGGCCCCGGCTTCGGGACCGCGCCGGCGCGCCGCTTCGCGCGAGCGTCGTCGTCCTCGCCTGCCTGTGCCGGATCGCGCTCGCCGCATCGCCCGCCCATGCCCAGGACTTCGAACGCGGTGGCGAGGCCGGGGCCGCGAGCGGGCCGGCCGCGTTCATCGCCGGCGCGCGGCCGCCCGCGGACGGCTTTGCATCCGCCGAGGCACTCGGGCTCTCGCGCTTCGGCTTGCCCGAGATCTCCACGCAGGCGATCGCGGCGGGTGGCGGGTGGCATTCGTTGCGCGCCGCGGCGGGGTTCTCGCAGACGGGCGATGCCGAAATCGGCTGGAGCGCCTGGGGCGCGGCGCTGGGCGTGGCTTCAAGTCGCTGGGGGGCAGGGGTTTCGGGCATCGCGCGGCGCGACCGCACGCCGCGCGCGGGCCTGCCGTGGTGGGGCTACGAGTGCGGCATGGGCCTCTGGGTGCGGGCTGCGCCGCGGGTCGTGGCGTGGGCTTCGGCGCCGCAGCTCTGGAGCGACGGCGCGGCGCCGCCGCTCGAGCGCGGGCTGGCGGTCGGCGTGCGCGCCGAGGGCGACGGGCTCTACGCATGGTTCGAGCACGAAACCCGGCCCGACGCGGCGGCCGCGGTCACCCATCGCGGCGGCGTGGCGCTCGTCGAGGGCCCGTTCGAGGTCCGCGCCGAAGGGCTCGACGCGCCGCTGCGCGCCGCGCTCGGTGTGCGCGCCCGTGCGGCGTTCGTGACCGCATGCGCACGGGTCGAGTCGCATCCGCTGCTCGGCGAGACGGTGACGGTCGCACTGGCGATCGGCCGCGCGCCGCGCGCGAGGGCGGTGCCGTGAGGGGCGGCCCGAGCCGGCGCGCGCTCGCCGCGGCGCTAACGCTCGCCCTCGGGCTCGCCCTCCCTGCGGTGCCCGGCGCCCGGGCCGCGCCCGGCGACGAGGCCGCCGCGAAGCCCGCGGACGATGCCGCGGCAGAGCCGCCGCCCGAGGCCGCCGCGGGCGAGGACTACGCGATCGCGCTCGACGACTCGCTCGCCGACGACACGATCGAGGTCGGCGTCGGCGCGAGCGGCCGTCCCGGCATCGCGCCCCGGCGCACGCGGCGCATCCGCTTCCGCGGTGAAGGGCTCCACGCCGACGTGCGCGAGGGCAAGGGCGACCCGCTCGCGGGCGGCGCGATCGAGGGCCGCATCGCGCGCGGCACGCTTCACGCCGGGCGGCTCGCGCCGCGCTGGGGCCGCGGCATCGTGCTCGGCGCGCCGGCCGAGCCGTGGGACGTGCGCGCCGACGACCGCGGCGCGGGGACGGGGCGCGCGGGCGACGGTATCTCGTTCCGGCGCGGCGAGCGCGCGGGCGTCGAGACGCTGGCCGGCACGTTCGAGCGCCGGCGGCTGGGCGGCGCGCGCCTCTTCAGCGGTCCGTGGAAGGCCGGCGGCATCACCGACGGTCGCCGTCACGCGCAGTCGTCGCTCGGCTTCGCGGGCGGCGCCGACGAGATCGAGTTCGCCATGGACGAGCGCGGCCGCTTTCGCGTGGATGCGCTGCGCGTGCGCGAGACGGCCGGCGGGAAGCTCGAGGCGCACGCGCGCGCCGGCGCCGCCGGCTTCCGATCGCTCGCCGAGCCCCGCCGCAGCGGCCCCGCGCAGGCGGTCACGCTGCGCTTCCTGCCGGCACGCGCGGCGCTCGCCACGCAGGCGATCGCTTCGTGGTGGCGATTCCGTCCCGGGCTCGCAGGTGCGCGCGCCGCGCTGCAGACGGGCGCCGACCTGCCTTCCGGGCACGTCGTACTCGGCCTCGAAGAGCAGCACGGCCCGCGCCGGGCGAGCGGCTCGTTCCGCGCCGCGCGCGGGATGCGCCAGGGCGCATGGGGCGAATGGACCGCGCGCGGGCCGGCGCTCACGGTGTCGTTCCGCGAGGAGGTGTGGGGCGCGCAGCGCTTCCGCCGCGCGGTCAGGCGCGTGAGCGGGGTGCGCGCCGAGGTGCTCGCGCCGGGCGGCGTCCGCGTGCGCGCCGCCCACACCGCGTTCCGCGTCGCGTTCGGCGAGAACCTCTACCTGCGCGAGGCCTACAGCGACCGGCTCGTGCTGCGCGCGCTCACCGGCCGCGGCACGCGCACGCAGCTCGAGGTGCGCTTTCCCGCGGGCGGCGGGCGGCTCACGCTGTCGCTGCAGCTCACGCACACCCGCGCGGGCCCGCCGCGCATGGTGTGGTCGCTCGACTGGGCGCGCACCGCGCGGACCGGCAGATGACGCGCACTCACACATCGCCCCCGCCATCACCGCCCCCCAGGGAGTCACACATGCATCTCCACAGGACCCTTCTGATCACCCTGCTCGCGGTCGGCGCGCAGGCGGCGCTCGCCCCCTCGCACGCGTGCGCGGGGCTCGTGCTCAACGAGATCATGGCCGGGCCGGCCAGCGACTGGGACGGCAGCGGCGCGTTCTCGTCGCGCGACGACGAGTGGGTCGAGCTCGTGAACGACGGCGCGGTTTCTCTCGATCTCACGCCGTACCTCATCACCGACGCGGGCGGCACGCCGCGCTTCCGCTGCTCGGGCACGCTCGCGCCGGGCGCGCGGCTCGTCGTGTTCGGCGGCGACGCCTACAACTGGGAACACGACAACGGCCAGAGCGCGTTCGGCCTCTCGCTCGGCAACTCGGGCGACACCGTGATGCTGTGGGAGATCGGCGCGAGCGACACGACGCTGATTGACAGCTACACGTACGCGAGCCACGAGGCCGCCGCCGACCGCGCGATCGGCCGCTTCCCCGACGCCTCCGGCGCGTGGACGCTGTTCGACGGGATGAACCCCTACACCGGCGGCGCCGATCCGCAGGGCAACGGTTGCAGTCCGACGCCGGGCGCGCCGAACACGTGCGACTCGACGCCGGTCGAGAACGCGAGCTGGGGGAGGCTCAAGACGCTGTACCGATGACGAGGCAGGCGTTTGGTGCGACGACCACTCTCGAAGCGGGGTGGTCGTCGTGCCGCGCCTCGCTCAGGGAGTTGATGCCGGTGCGGACCAGATCCGGCGGCTGGTGATCAGTCATGCTGAACGCGCCGATCTCCATGGGCAGGATTTTCCATGGAATCTGAGGCCGGCGGGGAGGACAATACGGGGCAGCCGCACGCGCAACACGGAGGTGCCCCATGGCCCGACTTGCCCCCCCTTGCCCTCCTCCTCGCGCTCAACGCGGTCCTGCTGACCCCCCCGCGCCGGAGTTCTGCCGACTGCTTGCAGTTCAGCCCCATTCCGTTGCCGAACGTTGTCTGGGGACTCAAGGACTCGGTCTCCGCCTGCCCCGGCGGTGACACGCTGGTGTTCGCCGGAGGCAGCATCCATCCCGCGCGCCTGCGCATCGGCGTGCACTACGAGGACGCGTTCTGCAACGTGCGCGCCGGGGTGCCGCCGGAGTCGATCTGGGTGACGTACACGACAGCGAGCGGGAACCTCGCGGTGAACGACGCGGGCGTCAAAGTCTTCGCGGACGACTCGACCGACGCCGGCGGCAACGCGCGCATCACGATTCCGAGCTTCTCCGGCGCGGGCCGTCTGCAGGTGCGGCTTTACGTGTCGGGGGCGAGCCAGGGAACGAACCTGGCGTCGGTGAGGACGACGCACACCGCGGGCGGTCCGTCCCGTCGTTCGCCTGGAACTGCGCCGCAGGATTACAGTATCGCCCATGAGCGACCACCGCGCCCATCCCGCGAACAGCATCGACGCCGTTCTCGCCGTGTACAAGCGCGACGTGGACCGCACCCTGTTGCGTGAGAATCTCGGGCTCACGCCGGAGCAACGGCTCCGCAAGCTGTTCGACTTCCTGCGGGCGGCCGAGCGGGTCCGGCGGGCCGGACGCAGGACCACCCGCGGATGAGCCCCGATGGCCTGTTGGAGCATCTGGCCGACGCCGGCGTCGAGTTCGTCCTGGTCGGAGGGCTGGCGGCGACGGTCCACGGATCCGCGAGAGCGACGTATGACGTGGACGTCGTCTATTCGCGTGAGCCTGTGAACATCGAGCGGATCGCGCAGGCGCTCGCGGCACACCACCCGTATCTGCGCGGCGCGCCACCCGGGCTCCCCTTCCGTCTCGACGCAGAGACGATCCGGCGTGGTCTGAACTTCACGCTCAGTACTGATCTCGGACCGCTCGACCTCTTCGGTGAGATCTCGGGGGGCGGAACGTTCGAGAGGCTCGTCCCGCACACCCTCACGATCGAGCTGTCGGGTCGGGGCATCAGGTGCCTGTCCCTCGATAAGTTGATCGAGGTCAAGCGTGCGGCCGGGCGCCCAAAGGACCTCGAGGCGGTCGCAGAGCTGGAAGCGCTGCGCGAGGAGTCGGGCGGAGCGTGATGGATTCGGGGACGCCCATCCCGACGCTCACACCGCGGCCGCTCTTCGATCTGATCTTCCGCATCAAGTTCTGCGACCCGGGCACGCCGGTGGAGGACTCGATCCGGGGGACCCTGAGGACGAAGCACCGGTGAGGGGCACGTCGTTCTTTGAATCCACGAATACACGCCGGCCAAACCTCGTGCACGCCGTCTGCACGTGCGCACGTGAATCCGAAGGAATGTGGGCGCGGAGCTCCAGGGGGCTCCGCGCCCCGTACACGATTCGCACGACGCACGCACGCAAACGAGGAGGTCACCCATGTACCGGACGCACGTCCGTGCCACGATGCTGCTCGCCGGAGCGCTGTTGATCGCGCTCCCGGCAGGCGCCGCCTTCGCCGGCGGCAAAGGGAGCTACGGCGAGAAGCAGCTCCCGAACATCGTCCAGACCGCGAAAGCCGCGGGGAACTTCAACACGCTGCTCGCGGCGGTGGACGCCGCCGGCCTCACCGGCGTCCTGTCCGGGCAGGGCCAGGGTCCGCTCACGGTGTTCGCGCCGACCGACGCGGCATTCGCGAAGCTCGGCGATGCCACGATCCAGGCGCTGCTCGCCGATCCGGAGAAGCTCGCCTCGATCCTCAAGTACCACGTGGTCGCGGGCGAGGTGCTGGCGGCCGACGTCGTGAATCTGACCTCGGCGCCGACGCTCAACGGCGCGCCGTGCAGATCTCGGTCGTCGGGAAGCGACGTCAAGATCAACGACGCGAAGGTGGTGGCCACCGACATCAAGGCCCGCAACGGCGTGATCCACGTCATCGACACGGTGCTGCTGCCGCCGTCGAACTGAGCGGGAAAAGACCAGCGACAGGCGCCGCACGGCGCCCGGCGGGCGGTCCCTGCGAGGGGCCGCCCGCTTGCGCTTCGGGCCGCCCCGGGCGCGGTTTTCATGACGTTGACGCTCCACAGGCGACCCCCTATAGTCGCCGCCCGGCCAACGTGCGGAAGTGGCGGAACTGGCAGACGCGCTAGATTCAGGTTCTAGTGCCCGAAAGGGTGTGGGGGTTCAAATCCCCCCTTCCGCACCATCGAAGCGCTCCGGCGGGCGATGCCGCCGGGGCCGTTCCCCATCCGGGAGACCCCCGCCCGATCCGGGCCGAGAGCGGTCCGCCATGGCCAAGGACACCGATCCCAACGAGAAGCTGATCGCGCAGAACCGGCGCGCACGGCACGATTACACGATCCTCGACACGGTCGAGGCCGGGCTCGTGCTGAAGGGCGTCGAGGTCAAGAGCCTGCGCACCGGCAAGGCGAGCCTCGCCGAGGCCTACGCGACGATCGAGGACGGCCAGGCGTACATTCGCCAGATGCACATTCCGCCGTACGATCAGGGCAACCGCTGGAACCAGGATCCGATCCGCCGCCGCAAGCTGCTCATGCACCGGCGCGAGATCGACCAGCATGGCCGAGGCGGTCGAGCAGAAGGGCCAGACGCTCATTCCGCTCAAGCTCTACTTCTCGCAAGGGCAAGGCCAAGGTGCTGATCGCGATCGCGAAGGGCAAGAAGACCTACGACAAGCGTCACGCCATGGCCGAGCGTGACGCGCAGCGCGAGATCGCCCGCGCGCGCCGCGAGGCCGAGCGCGAGCCGATGAGCCGCCGCGCCCGGCTTGCGCCGGCGCTGCTCGCTGCCTCGCGCTCGCGGCGGCAGGCGGCGCGTTCCTGCTCGCGCGGACGCCCGCGCACGCGCAGACGCCGCCCGCGCTCGAGCTCAACCCATCACTCGACTACACCGATACGCGCGACGCGAACGGCGTGCCGGTGATCTCCGCGGTCGAGCTCGGCCGCCTGCTCGGCGCGACGCGCTTCTGGCGCGCCGACCTCAGGAAGCTCGAGCTCCGGCTCGGTGCGCACCGGCTGGTGCTCACCGTGGACGACCCGTTCGTGCTGGTGGACGACACGACCCGCTTCCTGCCGGCGCCCGTCACGCTCGAGGGCGGCGAGATGCTCGTGCCGGCGGCGATCGTGGACGTGATGCGGAACGCGGCGGGCTGGCCGCGCCTGCTGCACGACCCGCGGCGCCGCGTCGTGCTGGCGGTGCCGCCCGGCGGCGTGGTGGGCACGCCCTCGTTCCGGCCCGGGGCGGACCTCGCGCGGGTCACGTTCCCCGCCGACCACCCGGAGGGCATGACGGTCGCCGGGCGCGCGCGCGGGCGCTTCCGGGTGCGCTTCGACGGCGTGTTCTCGGGCACCCTGCCCGACTCGCTGCCGGCCGCGGGCCTCGTGCGCGGCGTGCGTGCGATCTCCGCAGTACAGGGCTGCGCGTTCGAGTTCGCGCTGGCGCCGGACGCGCAGGGCTTTCAGGTCGCGCGGGATGCCCGCGGCGGGCAGGTCACGATCGAATTTCACCGCCAACGCGAGAAGGGCGACGAGGCCTTCGCGCCGGCCGCACCCGCCGGACCGCGCGACATCGCGCTCATCGTGCTCGACCCGGGGCATGGCGGCGTGGACGTCGGCGCACGGGGCGACGGGGTGCAGGAGAAGAACCTCACGCTCGAGCTGGCGCACCTGCTGCGCGACGAGCTCGCCGTGCGCATGCCGGTGCGCGTGCTGCTCACCCGCGACGACGACCGCACCCTGCCGGCCGAGCAGCGCGCCGAGTTCGCCAACCGCGTGCGCGCCGACCTGGTGATCTCGCTGCACTTCGACGGCTTCGAAGGATCGCGCGTGGCGGGCGCGACGGCCTACTGCCCGCCCGCCACCGCCGCCGCGACGGCCGCCGGGGCCACCACCGAGTCCGGCTGGTCGCTGCGCTCGTGGCGTGACGTGCCGTACACGCACGCGGTCGACAGCCGCGCGCTCGCCGAGGCGCTGCTCTCGGCCATGGAGCTGCGCGGCCAGGGCCCGACGCGGCTGCGCGAGATGCTGCCGTATCCGCTGGTCGGCGTGGACGCGCCCGGGGTGATGCTCGAGTGTGCGAGCCTCACCTGGCCCGCCGACCGCACGCGCATCACGCGCGAGGACGGACTCAGGATCCTGGCTTCGACGCTCGCCGACGGCATCGAAGCCTATCGCCGGAACGAGTGATCGCATGCGCCGCATGATTCTTGGTCTGCTCTTCTTCGCTGTGCTAGCGTGGCTCGCGTATCAATGGAGCCGGGTGTCGGTGACGCCCGTGCCGCGCAGCACGAGCGCCGATTCCATCGCCGTCGGGATGAAGACGGTGCGGCTCTACTTCGCCGCACCGGGCGGCGACAGTCTCGTCGTCGAGACGCGCGAGCTGCCGCAACCCGAGAGCCTTCACGCGATGGCGGCGGCACTGGTCGCCGAGCTCGATCGGGGGCCGCGCGAAGGCGGCATCGCCGCACTGCCGGCCGGCACGTCGGTGTTGAACGTGTACGCCGACGGCAAAGGGCTCCTGACGATCGATCTGTCGAGGGCGTTTCTGCAGGGGTTCCACGGCGGATCCACCGCCGAAGTCATGGCCGTATCGTCGCTGGTCCGCACCCTGGGAGCCAACATGCCGGACGTGGAGCGCGTGCAGATCGTGTGCGGCGGATCGCCGCTGGTGACGCTCGGTGGCCACGTGTCGCTCGATCGCCCGCTCGAAATCGCCGAGTGGGGCGGCGACCGGAGCCTGTGATGCCCGCGACGCACGATTCCCGCCCCATCGGCGTATTCGACTCCGGCCTCGGCGGGCTCACCGCCGTGCGCGAGCTGTTTCGCCAGCTCCCGGGCGAATCGATCGTGTACTTCGGCGACACCGCGCGCCTGCCGTACGGCGGCAAGTCGCGCGCGACGGTGACGCGCTTCGCGCTCGAGATCGCCGCGTTCCTGGTGCGACAGAACGTGAAGTGCCTGCTGGTCGCCTGCAACACCGCATCGTCGCACGCGCTCGAGGCGCTGACGCGGCGACTGGACGTTCCGGTGGTCGGCGTGATCGATCCGGCCGTCGAGTCGGCCGTCCAGGCGAGCCCGCACGGCCGGATCGGCGTGATCGGCACGCTCGGCACGGTGGCGAGTGGCGCCTATCCGCACGCGATCGCGAAGCTCGCCCCGGGCGCGAGCGTGATCTCGCGCGCCTGTCCGTTGTTCGTGCCGCTCATCGAGGAGGGCTGGCTCACGCATCCGGTGCTGCGCGAGGTCGCCGAGGAGTACCTGACCGAGCTCAGGAACGGCCACATCGAGAGCCTGATCCTCGGCTGCACGCACTACCCGCTCATCGCGCCGGTCGTGCAGGACATCATGGGACCGGGGGTGAAGCTGCTCGACTCGGGCGCCGAAGCGGCGCGCGCGCTCGCGCGGCTGCTGCAGCAGCGCGGGCAGCTCGCCTCCGGACAGCCCGCACACCGCTTCTTCCTGAGCGACGAGCCGCAGAGCTTCCGCCGCGTCGCGCAGGCGTTCCTCGGCCACGAGCTGCCGCCGATCGCGATCGTGGATCAAACCGACCTGCCCTGGTTCGAGCGCGCGCTTCCGGACGAGAAGAGCGCCGCCCAGGCCTGAACCGCGCGCGCTTCGCCGCGCGCCGCATGGAGCCTGCATGACCCGCAAGCCGCAACCGATTCGCGACCGTGAAGCACAGGCGCCCGCCGCGCAGGCGTTCGAGCGCCCGGGCGGCAGGAAGCCCAGACAGGCGCGCGCGTTCAAGATCCAGCGACACTTCCTGCCGCACGCGGAGGGCTCGGCGCTGGTGTCCATGGGCCGCACCCGCGTGCTCTGCACCGCGACGGTCGAGGACCGCGTGCCCAACTGGCTCAAGGGCAAGGGCCAGGGCTGGGTGACCGCCGAGTACGCGATGCTGCCGCGCTCGACCGGTCAGCGCACACCGCGCACGGCACAGACCGGCGGGCGGGCGCAGGAGATCCAGCGGCTGATCGGGCGCTCGCTGCGCGCGGTCACCGACCTGAAGGCGTTCGGCGAGCGCATGATCACGCTCGACTGCGACGTGATCGAGGCCGACGGGGGCACGCGTACCGCGGCGATCAACGGCGCGCTGGTCGCGCTGCACGACGCGTTCGTGCACCTCTCGAATGCAAACCAGCTGAAGCAGCCGCCGTTCCGGGACACCGTCGCGGCGATCTCGGTCGGACTGGTGGACGGCACGCCATGCCTGGACCTCGAGTACATCGAGGACGTGCGCGCCGAGGTCGACATGAACGTGGTCATGACCGGCGCGGGGCGCTACGTCGAGGTGCAGGGCACGGGCGAATCGACCACGTTCTCGCAGGAAGAGCTGCGCGCGCTGCTTTCGCTCGCGCGCGGCGGCATCCGCCGCATCGTCGCGGCGCAGCGCCGCCTGCTCGGCGACGCCGGGCTGCTGCCGGCCGGGAACGAGAGCGCTTGAACGGCAGTGCTCGGCGGCGCGGCGTGATCGCGACGTTCAACCGCGACAAGCTCGCCGAGCTCGCGGCGCTGATCGCACGCGCGGGAATCGAATGGACCTCGCTCGCCGATGTCCCCGGTGCGGCGAGCCCGGTCGAAGACGGCGCGACGCTGCTCGAGAATGCGCGCATCAAGGCGCGCGAGGGTTTCGCTCTGACGGGGCTGCTGACGGTCGCGGACGACACCGGTTTCGAAGTGGACGCCCTCGGCGGCGCGCCCGGCGTGCACGCCGCGCGCTACGCCGGGCCCGATGCGACCTACGCCGACAACGTGAAGAAGCTGCTCGCCGCGCTCGACGGGGTGCCGCCCGCGCGGCGCACCGCGCGCTTCCGCACCGTGTGCGTCGCGGCGTTCCCGGACGGACGCGAGGAGTGGGTGGAGGGCGTGCTCGAAGGCCGCGTGATCGGCACGCCGCGCGGCGCGGGCGGGTTCGGTTACGATCCGGTGTTCGTGCCCGCGGGCTCGGAACGCACGCTGGCCGAGATGGACGCGGACGAAAAGAACCGGATCTCGCACCGCGCCCGCGCCGCGCGGGCGCTGGCGGCGAAGCTGGCCGAGGCTTGACGCCGAATTGACGCGCGCGGCGCCATGGCGTCCGGGCGGCCGTCACACCGTCCCGCGGGAAACGTCTCCATGTCGGATCGACGCGCCGCGGAAGGCATCGGAACCTGTGCCGGGCCTGCGAGCCGCGCCCGCGATCGACGGAAGGAGCGAGACCTTGACCCACCGGATCCTGATCACCGTGATCGCCGCCGCGATCATCCTGTCGCTGGCGGCCATGGCGCTCGCCGGTTCGCCGGGGAAGGCCGCCTCGCCCGCAAAGGCGAAGGAGGCCACGATGAAAACCGCCAGCGAAACGGCGCCCGTCGGCCACGTCGAGCACACCCGGGCCGAATGGCGGAAACTGCTCACCCCCGAACAGTTCCACGTGCTGCGTGAGGAAGGCACCGAGCGCGCCTTCACCGGCAGGTACTGGAACAACCACGCGAAGGGAATCTACGTGTGCGCCGCCTGCGGCCTGCCGCTGTTCAGCTCGGACACCAAGTTCGAGTCGGGCACGGGCTGGCCGAGCTTCTGGGCCCCGATCGACCCGAGCCACGTGAAGATCGTGCGCGATACGAGCTGGGGCATGGTGCGCGAGGAGGTCGAGTGCGCGCGCTGCGGCGGCCATCAGGGTCACGTCTTCAACGACGGCCCGAAGCCGACGGGTCTGCGCTACTGCATCAACTCCGCGGCGCTGGATTTCGAACCGGCGGACCGGCACTCCGACTCGGCTGCGACGAACTGACGCTTCACCCGGACACGCGAGCCCTCTCTGCAGGATGGCAGGGAGGGCTTTCGCGCGCTTCGGGGGCAGGGCCGGAAGCGAATGAACGGTCTTCCGTTCCGGCGCGCCCGGCGCGCTCGCGGATCTGGTGCATGAAGCCCTCACCGAAGACCTGCCCGGCGGCGTACTGGTTGTGCGCGCGGCAGAGCAGCCGGAGGTTGCCCGCTGTCGTGCGGCCGCCTCTGGCCACGGGCTGCACGTGATCGAATTCCAGCGCATCGCGTGAGCTGCAACGCCTGCCGTTCCCGGCGACGAACGCGCAGCGGCCCCCGTCTCGTTTCCAGACCTCGCGCTTGATCGCGGCGGGAATGGTCCGGCCCCGCGCTGCGACGCGCTGCTTCCGCGGACGATCCGTCGCCGCGAACCTGGCCTTTTCGAGCTGCGGGATCAGCGCTTCGAGCGCATGCGCTAATACGTCGGGAATTCCGGCCGCAGGAATTCTGCTGCGCAGCAGGGCCTGCGCGTACTGCAGTCGCTCGTTCACGTTTGCGCTCACCGTGAACTGGACTGCAAAGCGCTCCGGCGCGAGCGGGGTGACGCGCGGGAAGGGCTCCCGGCGACCCACTCGCTCCGGCGCGAGTTGGAGGCCTTGCATTGCAACGGGTTGCAGGATCGAGGCAATTTTCGGCGCTGCGGACGCGGTCGAGGCCGGGCCGCAGGCAGCCGCCGCGACCGGATCGGAAGCGCCATCCGACTCCCGGGCGCCCGCTTGCACCGCGGCCGCCGGCCGGTCGTCGGTCGCCGGGGGGATCGGCGTCACCTGTTCCGGCACGTCGTCCTTCGGGAATCGCTCGGCGAGCCACTGCTCGATCTCGCGCTTGCTGCGGTGCTCGGCGGCCGCCAGCAACCTGTCGGCCGTTTCGCGGGTCAGGTGCGCCGACAGCAGCAGCACGGCGCTCAAGTGCAGCCGCCCGTCGGCGAGCATCGCGAAGATCGCGGGAAACTCGCGTGCCTTGCGCGCCACCTGGATACGCCGGAACGCTGCGTCCTCGGACAGGTGCAGCTCGCACACGCAGAACCGGTGCATCGACGGATAGCCCTCGGCCGCGTAGAGCCGCCGGGCGTCGAACTCGCCGATGTGCGCCACTTCCATGGCCGTGCCGGCGCGACTCCGCGCGACGGCGGCGAACAGGTCGCGGCGTAGCGCGCCGTCGGACAGGTGAAACAAAGAACAGGCCTTCATCGCGAAACTCCGCGGGGGCGGGCTGCGCGGGGGCGCATTCACTTCATATCACACCGGTTTTCGAGGCCCGCAGCCTCTCGCTGCGCCCGGTTCTCCGTGCGGAATCACCCGAAACCCGTCATGAGGGGTTTCGTGCGCGGCGGCCTCGAAGGGGGCGCTTCTGGATGCTGCATGAGGCGCGGCACCGGACCCGGGCGGGCCGCACGGCGAAATCCCGTCAAGCAAAATCCCCGTGAAGCGCCTGCCAGGCCGAATCATGCGTCGGCCGACGTCCGCGAACGATGCGGATCAGATCGACCCCAGCTTGTGCACGCGGATCGTGTTCGTGCTGCCCTTGCGCCACGACGGCATGCCGGCGACGAGCACCACGTAGTCGTCTTTCGCGCCACGGCCGAGCTCGAGCAGCGAGCGGTCGACGAGCGCGAACATCTCGTCCAGGGATTCCAGCGGCTGCACCACGAACGTCTCCACGCCCCAGACCAGCGCGAGCTGGCTGCGCACGGAGGGTTCGGTCGTAAAGGCCAGCAACGGGGTGCGCACGCGATGCGAGGCCAGGCGCCTGACCGTGGCGCCCGAGATGGTGAATCCGACCAGCGCCTTCGCGTGGATCTCGCCGGCGATCCGCGTGGCCGCCGCCGCGATCGCGTCCGAGCGCGTGGCGGGCTCGCCCACGATCGGCGGCAGGCGTTCGAGACCGTCCGCTTCGGCGGCGCAGATGATGCGCGCCATCGTCTCGACCGTCTCGAGCGGATGCTCGCCGATGCTGGTCTCGCCGCTCAGCATGAGCGCGTCGGCGCCGTCGAACACCGCGTTCGCCACGTCGGAGGCCTCGGCGCGCGTCGGCCGCGTCGAGTGGATCATCGATTCCAGCATCTGCGTCGCGACGATGACCGGCTTGCCGTGCTCGCGTCCGAGCTGCACCGCGCGCTTCTGGACGAGCGGCACGCGCTCGAGCGGCATCTCGACGCCGAGGTCGCCGCGCGCGACCATCAGACCGTCGAACGCATCCACGATCGCCTCGAGGTCGTCCACCGCTTCGGGCTTCTCGATCTTCGCGATCAGCGGCACGTGGCGCCCCGCCCGCTCCATCACCGCGCGGGCGTCCGCGGCGTCGGCGGCGCCGCGCACGAACGACATCGCCGCCCAGTCGACGCCGATCTCGAGGGCCCAGGCGAGCAGGTCGCGGTTGTGGGCGTCGAGCGTCGGGGCGCTCACCTCGACGCCCGGCAGGTTGATGCCCTTGTGGTCGGAGACCCGTCCGCCCTGCGTGACCCGCGTCACCACCTCGCGCCCGTCGGTCGCCAACACCTCGAGGGCGATGTTGCCGTCGTCGATCAGCACCGTGTCGCCGCGCTTCAGGTCGCGGGCGAGATTCGCATAGGAAGTCGAGGCGCGGCGGGCGTCGCCGAGCAGCGGCCGGGTCGTGATGACGAATTCGGCGCCCGCTTCGAGCGTCGCCCCGCCCCCGGCGAAGGCGTCGAGACGGATCTTCGGCCCGGGCAGGTCGGCGAGCACGCCGACCGCGCGCTTCGCAGCGTCGCTGCCCTGGCGCACCGCGCGGCAGGCGGCCGCATGCTCGGCCTCGGTGCCGTGCGACAGGTTCAGCCGGGCGATGTCCATGCCCGCGTCGATCAGGCGGCGCACGGCCTCGGGGGAGTCGCTCGCGGGACCGAGCGTGCAGACGATCTTCGCGCGTCGCGTCATGCGGCTCCCGGCGGGAGGGAAGAAGAAGTGGGGTGGATGACGGGGCTCGAACCCGCGACAACCGGAGCCACAGTCCGGCGCTCTGCCAACTGAGCTACATCCACCACCCGATCGGTACGATCCGGCGCACGGTTCGTCCCGCCTGAAACTGGCGCGCCTGGAGGGACTCGAACCCCCGACCGCCGGATTAGAAATCCGATGCTCTATCCAGCTGAGCTACAGGCGCGGGGCCCGCGCCGGCCGGGGCGCGGGCTCTGCCCGGGAAGGTCCCTCCGCGGACTGAGCCGGCAGCACCGGCGGGCCAAATGGTCGGGGCGAGAGGATTTGAACCTCCGACATCCTGCTCCCAAAGCAGGCGCGCTACCGGACTGCGCCACGCCCCGGTAACTCCTGCGTCATTCGGGCGGCGAGAATAGGCGGCCGGTCGGGAGGTCGTCAACAGCGGCGCGGGGACCCCTTGGACCCGCGGGGCCCGGCCTCTCGCAGGCGGGTCGAGCGGCGCGACGCGTCCGCGGCATTGCGGTTGCAACCCGTGATGCCCGCCCCTAACCTGTCTGAAGGTAAGTCCCCGCGACGGGGGCTTTTGAACGGGAGACACAAGACATGAGCGGTGTGAACAAGGTGATCCTGCTCGGCAACCTCGGCGCCAATCCCGAAATGCGGTACACGCAGGGCGGCACCGCGGTGGCGAATCTCCGTCTCGCCACGTCCGAGCGCTGGACCGACAAGAGCGGCCAGCCGCAGGAAGCGACGGAATGGCATCGCATCGTCGTGTGGGGCAAGCAGGCCGAGATCTGCGGCCAGTACCTGACCAAGGGACGGCAGATCTACGTCGAGGGCCGGATCCGCACGCGGCAGTGGCAGGATCAGCAGGGCCAGAAGCGCTACACCACCGAGATCGTCGCGCAGCGCGTGCAGATGCTCGGCGGCCGCGGCGAGCGCACGCAGGACGATCAGAGCGGCGGCGTGACGGTTCCCGACGATTCCATGGGGAGCCAGGATTTCGGCGGCGGGCCGGACGACGACATTCCGTTTTGAGCCGCAGCGGGACACGATGCCGACGGCGGCCCGCGCATCCGCGCGGCCGCCGTTCGCATCGAAAGGCGCGACCGGGCGTGATCCCGATCGCGTGAACACACCTCCGGGGGCGAATGGTCTCGACGGGGGTCTAGAACCAGGAAGTGCAGGCCGGGGACTCGCGCCTCGTCAAAAAAGCGGGAACCTTACAACTGCCGATGAGCAGTTGGCTCTCGCTGCTTAACTAGCAGCGACGGTCGTCCACAGCCCGCCTGTGGGATGTGGAACGAGCGTCAGATAAACGCAGGCTGGTCCAATGCCTCGCCCGGGGGCGGCGGACGAGATCACACCGGGCTGGCGCGCAGTCGATCCCGTCGGTCGGAGTGGCTGAGCGCGAGACTCAAGTAGGCCGAACACGCCTGTAGGACTCTCTGGGGAAGGACTTTCGGACGCGGGTTCGATTCCCGCCGCCTCCACCAACATTCGAAGGCGCCCGCGGGCGCCTCCTGCCCGCGGGCTGTTTGATCGGGCCGGACGGGCCGCGCGCGACACCCTGAGCGCGGCGGCGCCGCGGGCCGCGCCGGCCCTGAAACTTCCGCCCCGATTGCGCTTGCGCCGGGAGGGCCCGGCGACTACCCTCGCGCGTCCCTTGAACGGCGCCTTTTCCACCCTTGCGGGCCGCCTGGACGATATCCGCGGCCGTTTGGCCCGGGCTGCGGCCCGGGCGGGGCGGGAGCCGGGCTCGATCCGGCTGGTGGGGGTGACGAAGACCGTTCCGGCGGGTCTCGTGCGCGAGGCCGTGGCGCTGGGACTCCTGGACCTGGGGGAGAACCGGGTGCAGGAGGCGAGGGACAAGATCCCGGCCTTCGGGCGCGATGGCGTCCGCTGGCACATGATCGGTCATTTACAGCGGAACAAGGCGGGCCTCGCGGCCGAGCTGTTCGACCGTGTCCACAGCCTCGACAGCCTGGCGCTGGCCGAAGCGGTGTCGCGGCGGGCCATGGCCCTGGGCAGACGCCTGCCGGTGCTGCTCGAGGTGAACGTGAGCGGCGAGGCCAGCAAGCACGGCGTCCGGCCGGACGACGCGGCGCCCCTCGCGGGGGCGGTCGCGGCGCTGCCGGGCCTCGTGCTCGACGGCCTCATGACGATCGCGCCGTACTCGGACGATCCGGAGGCGGCGCGGCCGCACTTCGCGCGGTTGCGCGGGCTGCGCGACACGCTCGAGCGGTCGACGGGGGTGACGCTGCCCGAGCTGTCGATGGGCATGAGCGGCGATTTCGAGGTGGCGGTGGAGGAGGGCAGCACGATCGTGCGCGTCGGCACGGCGATTTTCGGCGCGAGAGAGGCGCCGCGCCCCGACGGGGGCGCAGGAGTGAATGGATGAGGCGGTGAGCGGAACGCGAGGGTGGTGGCGACCGCGCGAACGTTCCGTCCAGGGAGGGAACGGCCATTGTTCGTCGTCGGAAACCTGCTGAGCGCGCTGGCCGGAGTGCTCAACATCGTGCTCCAGCTGCTCATGATCATCATTCTGATCAATGCGCTGCTGTCGTGGGTGCGGCCGGATCCGTCGAACCCGATCGTGATGTTTCTGGACCGGGTCTCCGGGCTGATCTGCGATCCGATCCGGCGGATCATCCCGACGGCCGTCGGCGGCATCGACTTCGCTCCGTTCGTGGCGATGCTGCTGATCTTCTTCCTGCAGCGCTTCCTGGTGACGACGCTCCAGGAGATGGCGGTGCGCATGGGGTGAGCGGGGCGCCGGACGGCGGCCGGGGCGCGGGCCCCGCAGGTCACGCGTGGCGCGGCTGAGTCTCCGAGTGCAGCCCGGGGCGAAGCGCGAGCGGCTGGTCGGCCGGATGGCCGACGGCACGCTCAAGATAGCGGTGACGGCGGCGCCCGAGGCGGGGCGCGCCAATGAAGCGGTCACGAAGCTGATCGCGAGGACGTTGAAGGTGGACGCGCGCGGCGTATCGGTCGCGCGCGGGGCGGGGTCGAGATCGAAAACGATCGAGATCGCCGGGATGGACGATGTGGAAGTGAACCGCCTGATCGAGGAAGCGCTGGCCCATGGCGACTGAGTACCTGAAACAGATCCGCGAAGCGGCCGAAGCGGTCCGCGCACGCACGAAGATCGTGCCGCGCGTGGGCATCGTGCTCGGCACGGGCCTCGGCGACTTCGCGTCCACGCTGGCGGCCGAGACGGTCATCCCGTATCGCGAGATCCCGCATTTCCCGGTGTCCACGGTCGAGAGCCACGCCGGCGAGCTGCACGTCGGCCGGATGGCCGAGCGCCCGGTCGCCATCATGAAAGGCCGCGTCCACTACTACGAGGGCTACACGATGCGGCAGGTGGCGTTCCCGGTGCGCGTCCTGGCCGCGCTGGGTTGCGACACGCTGATCATCACCAACGCCTGCGGCGGGATGAACCCCGACATGCCGGCGGGCAGCATCGTGGTGACGACCGATCACATCAACCTGATGGGCGACAACCCGCTCATCGGCGAGAACGACGATGCGCTGGGTCCGCGGTTTCCGGACATGAGCGAACCGTACTCGCGGAAACTGATCGAGCTGGCCGAACAGACCGCGCTCGATCTGAAAACGCCTCTGCAGCGCGCCGTGTTCGTCGCGGTGCCGGGGCCGAATCTCGAAACCGCCGCGGAGTACCGGTATCTGCGCTGGATCGGCGCGGACATCGTCGGCATGTCGCTCGTGCCGGAAAACATCGCGGCCGTGCATGGCGGGCAGCGCGTCCTGGCGTTCAATGTCGTCACCGACGCGTGCCTTCCCGACAATCTCAAGCCGGTGGACATCCCGGAGATCATCGCGGTGGCGGGGCGCACGGCGCCCACGCTGATCCGACTGGTCACCGAGATCGTCCGGCGGCTCGATTCAACGGGCTGATCCCGGCCGCACCTCGGTCGATATGGAGGACTGATCCATGGCCACCAAGCGCAAGTCCAGCACACGTCGTCAGGCGTCGTCCGGGAGGTCGGCCCGCAGGCGTTCCGCTGCGGCGCGCGTGAAGCGGCGCGCGGGGGCGAAGCGTGCGGCGACGAAGCCCGCGAAACGCCGTGCCGGTGCGAAACGCTCGGTGGCCGGGACGAAGAAGAAGAAGAAGGCCGTGAAGAAGAAGACGGCGCCGAAGAAGACCGCCAGGAAGAAGGCCGCCAGGAAGAAGGCGGCGCCGAAAAAAGCCGCCAGGAAGAAGACTGCCAGGAAGAAGACCGCCAGGAAGAAGGCGGCGCCGAAGAAGACGGTGAGGAAGAAGGTCGCCAGCAAGAAGGCGATGCCGAAGAAGGCCGCGAAGAAGAAGACAGCGAAGAAGGCGGTCCGCAAGGCCGCCGCGAAAGCGACGAAGAAAGTGGCGAACAAGACCGAGCAGCAGACGGTGAAGACGAAGAAGCAGCCCGCGCCGG
This sequence comes from Candidatus Eiseniibacteriota bacterium, assembly GCA_963744995.1. Lineage (GTDB taxonomy): Bacteria > Eisenbacteria > RBG-16-71-46 > RBG-16-71-46 > RBG-16-71-46 > CAVUWA01. The sequence continues at coordinate 460,724 of CAVUWA010000010.1, read as the reverse complement.
CAAAAGCCGCCAGGCCTGCCAAGGCGGCGCCCGTGAAGACGGCGAAGTCCGTACGTCCGGCGAAGGCCGCGAAGTCGAGGCAGCCGCGCCCCGAGCCCGTCGTACGGCCGTTGGGCGTGTTGCCGCCGGAATCGCGTGTCCGCGTACGGCGCTCGCAGCAGGTCGACGGGCCCCGCGTCGCGTTTCCGGACCGTACGAGCCACGATCGCCCGACGACGACAGCCAGCCAAGGAGCCGAACGTTTGAGCGACCAGGACCTGAAGGTTTTCGAAGAACGTCTCGTGGCCGAGCGCCAGAAGATCCTGCGTGACATGGGCCATCTCGAGACCACCGTACTGAAGGTGAATCAGCGCGACAGCGCGGGCGACCTGTCCGGCTATTCGTTCCACATGGCCGATGCCGGCACCGACGCGATGGAGCGCGAGAAGGCGTTCCTGTTCGCCTCGGCGGAGGGCCGCCTGCTGCTGGAGATCAACGACGCGCTCCGGCGGATCTACAACGGCGAGTACGGCATGTGCGAGTCGTGCGGACAGCCGATCGCGCGCGCGCGGCTCGAGGCGATCCCGCACGCGCGGCTGTGCGTGCCCTGCAAGTCGAAAGAGGAGCGGGCCGGCCGGGGCGCTCAGTGAGACGATCCCTGCCGCTGCTGTTGCTCGTCGCGGGCGCCATCATCGCGCTCGATTACGCGAGCAAGCAGTGGGTGATGGCGCATCTGGCGTTCGAACGCCCGCTGGAGCTGCTCGGGCCGTACGTGCGGCTGACGTACACGCGCAACTCCGGTGTCGCGTTCGGACTCGGCGCCGGCACGCGGTTCCCGTTCTACGTCTTTTCCATCGTCGCGGCGGTCGCGATCCTGTATCTGTTCGTGCGCTCGCGCGTGCCTGGGCTGCAGCGCAAGCTCGCGCTCGCGCTGATCTTCGGCGGCGCGATCGGCAACCTGATCGATCGCGTGCGCCTGGGCGAAGTGGTCGATTTCATCCAGATCGGCACGCAGCGCTGGTACTGGCCGGTCTTCAACGTCGCCGACGCCGCGGTGTCGATCGGCGTCATCCTGTTCGCGCTCACCTGGTCGAGCCATCCAGAGCCCCGCACGGATGCGGACGTCGCGCCCCCGGAGGGGCCTTCACCGGAACATGCGGAAGCCTCGAATGCTGGAACTGTCGGTCCCGGCGCCGAGCGCGGGGGAACGGCTGGACCGGTTTCTCGCGGCGGCGCAGGCGGACCTGTCGCGTAACCGGTTGCAGATCCTGATCCGGGCGGGCCACGTGCGGGTGAACGGCGTGCCGGGCCGCGCCTCGCTGCGCCTCGCGGGCGGCGACCGGATCGAGGTCGCCATCCCGGCCCCGGCCGTGACCACGCTCGAGCCCGAGGCGCTGCCGATCGAGATCGTTCACGAGGACGAGTCGATCTTCGTCGTCGTGAAGCCGGCCGGGCTGGTCGTCCATCCCGGCGCCGGCGTGAGAACCGGAACCCTCGTCCACGCCCTGCTCCACCGCGACCCTGGCCTCGCCGGCGTCGGCGGCGAGGGACGGCCGGGCATCGTCCACCGTCTCGACCGCGAGACCAGCGGGCTCATGGTGATCGCGCGCACCTCGCGTGCCTACCGGGCGCTGATCGAAGCCATGCGCGAGCGCGCCATCACGCGCCGCTACGCGGCGCTGGTCTGGGGCGACCCGCGCGGCGACGAGGGTGTGATCGAGGCGCCGATCGGGCGCGATCCGAGGAATCGAAAGCGCATGGCCGTGGTCCGGCGCGGCGGGCGTCCGGCCCGCACCCGGTGGCGGGCGGCCGAGCGCTTCGCCCTGGTGACGCGCCTCGAGGTGACGCTCGATACCGGCCGCACGCACCAGATCCGGGTCCACATGGCGCACCTCCGCCATCCGGTCGTGGGCGATCCGACCTATGGCGGCCGCGGGAAAAAGCAGTTGAGCGCCGACCCCGCGCAGCGTAGCCTCCGAGACGCTTTGCTTCGGGATCTGCCCCGGCAGGCCCTGCACGCGATGGAACTGGCCTTCCCGCACCCGGTTCGCGGGGATGCCCTCCATTTCACAGCCCCCTGGCCCGACGATTTCGCCCGCGCGCTCGAGCGGCTCCGCGCCGATCGCGGCGAGATCGGTCCCTAGAGAATCCCGAATGCCCGACGCCACTGCGAACTCGCCGGAAGTCGTTTCCGTGCGCATGCCGAGCCGGCTCGAGTTGCTCGGCGTCATCGATCGGGTGGCGCAGTCCCTGTGCGAGCGGATGGAGTTCGACGAAGAGACCTCGTCACAGGTCACGATGGCGGTGATCGAAGCCGGCACGAACGCGATCCAGCACGGCCACCGGCGGGATCCGTCGAAGGAGGTGGACGTGCGCTTCCGCCTGTACGGTGACCGGCTGGAGGTCGACGTCTACGACCGCGGCCCCGGTTTCCAGCTCGACGAAGTCAACGGCGACATCACCTCGCCCGAGCACCTGCTCGATCTGCGCGGCCGCGGCATCTTCATCATGCGCTCGTGCATGGACGCGGTGGACTTCCGCTTCACCGGCGACGGCACCGTCTGTCACATGGTCAAGAACCGGCCCGCTCCGACGTCGGGATAGGGGCGTGGCCAGGATTCTCGCCGTCGACTGGGGCGCGCGGCGGATCGGCGTCGCGGTGAGCGACCCCACCGGCGCGATCGCGACCGGGCTCGAGACCCTCGTCGTGCGCGGCGGGAAGGACGCCCTCGAGCGGCTCCACGCGCTGATCCGCGCAGAGGGTGTGGAACGCGTGGTAGTCGGGATGCCGCTGCTGCTCTCGGGCGAGGCGGGCGAGGCGGCCCGAGCCGCACAGGCGTTCGCCAACAGGCTGCGCGAGCGCACCGGCCTGCCGGTCGATACCTACGACGAGCGCCTGACGTCGGCGCTCAGCGAACGCCGTCTGCGCGAGACGCGCGACGGCGCGCGGCCGGCGGGCTCGCGGGGACGCCACCCGCGCTCACGCCGGCGCACGCCGAAGGAAGCCGTCGATCGCGGCGCCGCCGTGGCGCTGCTCGAGTCCTATCTGCAGCGCCAGCGTGCGCGAAACCGCGGGAGTGAATGACCGGTGTCCCCCCGTCCACGCCATCGTCGCCGCACCTTCAGCCCCGGTCGCTGGGCGCTGCTGCTGCTGGTGGTGGCGGGGCTCGCGGTGGCGGCGGATCTGTTCGTTCCGGCCGGACCGTTCCCGCCCGACGAGCGGCGGGTCATCCTGGTGCGGCGCGGGCAGACGCTCAGCGAGGTGGCGCGCGAGCTCAAGCGCGTCGGGCTGATTCACGGCACCACCGGCTTTCACGTGCTCGCCAGGCTCATGAAGCTCGACCGACAGATCAAGGCCGGCCAGTACTCGTTCCGCCTCGGCACCAGCGTGCCGGCGCTGCTGCGTGCGTTCGCGAAAGGCATGAGCGGGCTCAGCCTGGTCACGATTCCGGAGGGGCTGACGCTCACCGAGGTGAGCCTGCTGCTCTCGAACCATCTCGGGGTCTCGGCTTCGGCGTTCGATTCGCTCGGCCATGACCCCGCGTTCCTCGACTCGCTCGGCGTGGACGCACCCTCGCTCGAGGGCTACCTCGCCCCGGACACGTACGAATTCCTGCCCGGCACGTCGCCGGAGGTGGCGATGCGGACCATGGCGGCGCGGCAGCGCGAAGTGCTGCTGGCCGCGGCGGCCGGTCGCGACTCGCTGCCGCTCGAGATGAGCCTGCACGAGGTGCTCACGCTGGCGTCGATCGTCGAGTCCGAAGCGCAGGTCGATGCGGAGCGGCCGATCATCGCCAGCGTCTACATCAACCGGCTGAAGAAAGGCATGCGGCTGCAGGCGGATCCGACCGTGGCCTACGCGCTCGGCCGGCGCCCCGGCTCGCGCGTCTATCTCAGCCACCTGCGCAACAACTCGCCCTACAACACCTACATGTACGAGGGGCTGCCGCCCGGGCCGATCTGCAATCCCGGCAAAGCCAGCATCCGCGCGGTGCTGAACCCCGCGCCGCACGTGGACGCGCTGTTCTTCGTCGCCGACGGCCACGGCCACCACATCTTCGCCGATACCTACCGCGAGCACCTGGCCAACATCCGCCGCGTGCGCAGCCCCGGGCCGGATTCGTCCGAGGCGGGCTCGGCCGGCGAGGGTTGAGGCGGCTGCCCGCCCGTGCGTCCGGCTGTCCGGTGCTGCGCAGCGTGTGATAACGTCGCGGGCCCATGACGCATGCGAGCCTCATCCAGATCGGCGATCCGCCGAGGCGGCCCGACGACGACCGCCCCTGGCGGGAGCGGCTGGACGCGCTGACCGAGACGATCCGCGCGATGGGCGACGTGATCGTCGCGTATTCCGGCGGCGTGGACTCGAGCCTGCTGCTGCGCGTGGCGCACGAGGTGCTCGGCGAGCGGGCCCTCGGCGTGATCGGCCGCTCGGATTCCTACGCGCGGCGCGAGCTCGAGCTGGCGCTCGAACAGGCGGCTGCGTTCGGCGCGAAGATCGAGATCGTCACGACCGGTGAGCTCGCGGACCCGCGCTTCCGCGCCAATCCGACGACCCGCTGCTACCACTGTAAGAGCCAGCTCTATGGCGAGTTGCAGGCCGTGGCCGCGACCCGTGGCGCGGTGATCGTCGACGGCACCATCGCCGACGATGTCGCCGACTGGCGTCCCGGCCGGCGTGCGGCGGGCGAGCGCGGCGTGCGTTCGCCGCTCGCCGAGATCGGTTTCACCAAGGCCGACGTCCGCGCCGCGGCCGCGCACTTCGGGCTCGCGAGCCGCGACAAGCCCGCCTCGCCATGCCTGGCGTCGCGGATTCCCTATGGCACCGAGATCACCCGGGAGGTGCTGCACATGGTGGAAGCGGCCGAAGCGCTGCTGCGCGAGCTCGGGTTCCGCGAGCTGCGCGTGCGACACCACGACACCACGGCCCGTATCGAGGTCCCGGCCGCCGAGATCGGCCGCTTCGGCGATCCGGCCGTGCGGCGGCGCGTGGTGGAGGGCCTCAAGGCGCTGGGATACCGGCGGATCACGCTCGACCTCGAGGGCTTTCGCTCGGGGAGCCTCAACGACGACATCGCCGGCCCAGGCGGGCCGGGACGCCCATGACATTCACCCCCGGCAGCCCCGGGGTCGTTGCCCCAGAAAATCGGAACCGGTCCGAGGGCCCCGGGGGTATCACCTTTCACGCCCCACGGAGGCGGCGGCAGGCTGGTGATCTTCGCTGAGATCCCGCATGCCCGGGCCTCGATCGGCACCGGTCATGACGGTGGTCTCCCCGGGCTCTCCAGCGCCCGAAGCCATCGGTATTCGTGTTCCGGTCGGGGACGGGAGGGAGTCGAAGGATGAGCGCACCGAAGACCTCGAGACGTGGCAGCCGCAAGGTGCCAGAGGCCGATCTGGGGTTCGATTGGGGGCCGTTGAACAGCCTCCTGCTCGCCCTCGGAGTAGCCGTCATCGCAATCGGTTATGTGGCCCTGTCCCGGCGATCCGTCACCCTCGCGCCCGTACTTCTCGTCTGCGGGTACTGCGTTCTGATCCCGGCTTCGCTCCTCGTCAGGGGCCGGAAGCGCGCTTCGGGCGAATAGCTCAGCTGGTAGAGCGCTTGCCTTACAAGCAAGAGGTCACAGGTTCGAGACCTGTTTCGCCCACCACCGTGGAACTTGTTAACCTGGCGGCAAACGGGCCGTTATGCGGTCGGGGTTAGGGTCTCCGGCGGCCGGACGGTCGGAAAGTCGCGTAAGAGGAAGTCCTCGCGAGGATTGGGAGTAAAAAGCTCCTTGACATCGTGTGAACCGGGCTCCTAGACTTTTCCCGTCTTGGAAGACCTTGTAAGCGCGACAATTACCCTCGCGCGACCACCTTGACGGCTTTGCGATGAATGCACTGAAAGGAGGTGGCACGCAGCCAGAGCCGACTGCTTGCAACTGAGCCTTGCATTGATTCAGCAACAGGGGTGACCCATCTATGGAGGTGCAACAATGACTGGTTTGGTTCGCAAGGCCACGCTCTTCAGCGCGTGCGGCCTTCTTCTGGCAGGTGCTGCGATGGCCTCGGTTCCCGACGCCGCGCAGTCGACGATTCCCACGAACATCACCATCGTCGGCATGAATGCGGGTGGCGTGGATTCCTACGGGACCTTCACGGTCATCGTGAATGATCTCGGCGGCAATCCGATCGCGAACTCGAGCGTCGTCGTGGACGTCTCGGGTGCGAGCGATGTGTTCCTCTGCTCGGACGCCGTGGCGGGTCAGATCGTGGACTGCGTCACGCAGACGGTGCGTGCCACCACGGACATGACGGGCACGGCGACGATCACGGTGATCGGTGCTTCGAACAACGCCGGCGCGACCGGTGGCCTCGCGGCTCCGGGTTCCGGCCTGGACGCGGTGTCGATTTTCGCCGACGGTATCAATCTCGGTCACGTGCATGTCGCCGCCGTGCTCGACCAGAACGGCGCCTCGGGCGGCAACGGCCACAACGCCCAGGACCTCGCGTTCTTCAGCGACGACCTTGGTTCGGCCGCGCTGTTCGCGACCTATCGTGCGCGTTCCGATTACAACTACGACACGACGAACAGCGGTCTTGATCTGAGCGTGTTCAGCGATCGCCTCGGCGCCTCGGCGCTTGGGAATGGTTCGGGACTGGGCTGCGTCTCCGGATCGTACTGCCCGTAATCCCGACTTCGACCATGGACGCGGGTCGCAGCAGTGTCCGGCAACCCTTTTCCTCCCACTCGCAGCCAGGAGGTGGTGACTCGCGAACAAGTGTGGCTCTGCAACGGAAACGGCACTAGAAATCGGATTTCCCCCTGTCCCCCGCTTCATGTGGGTGAAAACGTCTCGTGGAGGCAACAATGAAGAAGATTCTCCTTGTCTGCACCGCGTTGCTTGCACTCTCCGCCACGGCTGCCGCGGCGGCTGATATCCAGGTCGCCTGGAACGATTGCAAGATCGACGGTGGCGCCGCTTCGAAGACCTCGGCGTGCACCAGCGACGGCGGTCTCGCCGGTCGCTTGGTGGTCAGCTACACGCCGACGGCGTCGATTCCTGACTTCGTCGCCATCGACGGCACGATCGACCTGCAGGACGACATCGGTCCGATGCCGCCCTGGTGGGATCTGAAGAACGTCGGCGCCTGCCGTCAGACCGCCGCCAGCATCGGCATCAACGTGTTCAACCTCCCGAACTCCTTCACCTGCGCTGACACGTGGGATGGCGGAGCCTCGGCGACGGGTCTGTTCACGGGCTATGCGCTCGGCTACGGTGCGCCCGATCGCGCGCGTGCAGTGTTTGCGATCGCTCGCGGGGCCTCGAACCCCACCGCGATCGCGCAGGGCACGAACTACTTCGGGTGGTACTGGCAGATCATCAACGTCAACACGTCGAGCTGCGCGGGCTGCTCTGATCCTGTGGCCATCTGGTCGCCGACCATGACGCTCAGCGGCGTGAGCTCGGTGGCTCCTGTGGTGCTCTCCGCGTCCCCGGATGACGGCGAGTCCTGCGTCAGCTGGAATGGCGGTTCATGCAACGCGACCCCGACCCAGGCCACCACGTGGGGCAAGGTCAAGGCGATGTATCGCTAAATCGCGCCGCCGTTTCCACGGCAGCCGATGAAGTAGTGACCGAAGGGCGGTCGTCCGCAAGGACGGCCGCCCTGGTCTTTTGCGGGTCGGGCGTCCGGCGGCCCCGCAGCCTCCGCCCGGGCGGGTACGATCGGGCCTGTCGGCGGCATGAATCGGCTGGCCGCAAATCAGATAGCCGCTGCGTGGGACGGAGCGAGCGGGCGGGGGCGTTCACCGCCACGGGTCGGCAGTCCCGCCGCGGCAGTGCCGCCACGGCTTCTTTTTTCGTGTTGCGGTTCATCCTTCGGTTGGGTGAGAATCCGTGGAGCCGCCCTGCTTGCCCCCAGGGACAGGGGTGTGGTGCGCCAGAGGTCTCCCTGCCAGTGCGGCAGGCGCAGATCGAACTCATCTGATCACGGAGGATCCCCATGAGATTCGCTTCGCTACTCCTGCTGACCGCGCTGATGACGCTGCTCTCCAATGTCGCGAGCGCTGACGTGTTCCTGGCCTGGAACGACTGTCTGGCCGATGGCGGTGCCATGGACCGGACCTCGGCGTGCGCCAGCGACGGCGGCGTGAACCGCCTGGTAGCCAGCTACGTGTCACCGTCCGCGATCGCAAACTTCGTGTCGATCGACGGCACCATCGACCTCGCGTCCGAGGCGTCGGCGATTCCGGCATGGTGGGATTTCAAGAATGCCGGCGCCTGCCGTCAGACCGCCGCCAGCATCAACATCGACGTGAACAATCTTCCCAACTTCGGCGCCAGTTGCGCCGACACGTGGGACGGCGGGGCCTCGGCCACCGGTCTGTTCACCGGCTATCTCATCGGCTTCGGGGGGGACGGGAATCGTGCGCGCGCCGTGTTCGCCATCGCACGTGGGGCGTCCAACCCGTTCTCGCTGCAGGCGGGCACGAACTACTTCGCGTGGATCTGGCAGATCACCAACGCTGCCACCTCGAGTTGTGCGGGTTGTGCCACGCCGGTGGCAATCGTGCTGAACAGCATCATTCTTTCCCCGACGACGGGGCAGGCCGTCACCGTGTCCTCGGATGAAGCCGGCTCCCAGCCCTGCGCGACCTGGCAGAGTGCCACGAACTCCACGTGTCAGAGCGTGCCCGTGGCCCCGCGGACGTGGGGCAGTGTGAAGTCGCTCTATCGTTGAGCCATCCGGCCAGTGGTCGATATCTCACCTGAGACGATTCACCCGCGGCCACCCTCCTCCGAGGGTGGCCGCGGTGCTGCTGCCTTCTGGAGGGTGACGCACGTGAGGACACAACTCATCGTGGAGTGCCCGGCGCCCCCGGCCGGAATGGGATCCGGAGGGTTCCGGGTGCGGAAGCGGCTGGCGAACACGCTGCGCCAGGTCGTGCTGCTGGCCGTGGCGGTGCTCGCGGGTGGGGCCTGCGCGGCTCCGATCACCGCTTCGCGCGGGACGTCGGCGCAACGCCCGTCACCGCAGCAGGGCAGGATGTTCCTGTCGTGGCATGCACCACGCGGGGTCCCGGGGGCCACGGATACGCTGCGCACGGCCTGTGACGATTCCGAGCGCATCGACACGCTCTACGTGTCCGTTTTCACGCCCCTGGACCTGCCGAACGTGATCGCGATGAGCGCCACCCTTCACTTCTCGGCGGAGGGTCCGGACTCGCTCGGTCCGTTCTGGGATTTCAAGAGCGGGCACGCGAACGAGCGCAGCATGTTCATCGAATTCGACCTTGGTTTGACGATGGGATGTCCGCAGCCGTGGCGGGCTGCGGGGTCGGGGGCCGTGCGGTACGACCTCGCCGGAGCGACGTCGGAGCTGCAGCTCGAGTACGCGATCCCGTCGGAGCAGAGCATCCCGATCACGCCGGAAGAACAGAATTGCGTGGCCCGCATCCGCATCCTGGAGAAGCGACCTCATCTGGGCGGCTGTGCCCAGGCGGTTCGGATCGCCGTCGAGCGCGTACGATTCGAATTGCTCGACGGGGGCACGCTCGAGTTCGGCCCCGAGTCGTCGTCGGCCGTGTTCTGGAATCCGCGGCTCGAGCCTCCGGCGGGAGACCGCTCCGACTGACGCGCATCGCCCGTGCGGCGGGCGTCAGTCGTCCACGTGGATCTCGTTGGACGGGTCGGTGAGGTTCATCCGCATCAGCAGCTCGGGGCGCTTGATGATCTTCATCCCCCGGGAAAGACGATGGACCAGCGCCTGAAGTCTCGCCTCGGTCTGAGCGCTGCGCACCACATTGGCGACCTCCGTCTGGACCTGATCGTACGGCATCCGCACGGAGGGGTAGCGGGCCAGGAGCTTGAGAACGGCGTACGACCCGTCGCTGTGCGGGCCGACGATCTTCACTTCGCCCGGGACCATCTCTTCGAACAACTCCCGCTGATAGGGACCGTGTTCGTTCGCGGCCCGTACCTGGATCGAGCCCACGGGCCGGCCCGCCAGGGAATCGGCGAGCAGGATGGCGGCAGGATGTTCTCCCGCACGCAGGCGTTCGTAGACCTCCACGGCCTCCTTGCGGGTTGCACGCGGAATGCCGGCCCAGCGGACACGGGGCACGCTGTGGAAGTACTCGGGATGATGGTCGTAGTACGCGCGAATCTCCGCTTCGGTCGGCCGCACCTTCGACTCCACCGAATCGCGGAACAGGTGCTCGACCCGAATGCCCTCGGTCTTGCGCTGAAGGATGGCCTGAGCGACGGAATCGCTCTCCATGCCCATGCGCTCCGCCATGCGCGCCATGGTCGGCCCGAAGATCATCCCATCGAGTTCGGTGCGCACGGCCTCGAAGGAATTCAGGCTGCCGCGCAGGAACGGCGAGCGCGAGGAGTACTTGGGCAACATCTCGCCCAGAGTGATCTGGCCGTCGTTCCAGCGGACGAGCACGCGCTTGAGGTCGCCGGGGCTGAAATCGGGCAGCGTCGGTGTCACTTCGATCGTCGCCCCGCCCTCGCCGGGCTTGACACCCCGCGTGTCGCCCACGTGGCTCGCCACCCACCGCACGTTCGCGGTGTCGTAGACGACGCCCATCTCCTTGCGGATCCGGTCGTTGAGCTGCTCGACGTAGGGCACCGACTTCGCGCTGCGCAACTGGATCAGAAGGTACCGGCGCAGCCCCACGTACGCGGGAGGATCGACGCTCCGGCGCTCGAGAACCTGGTAGAGATGGACCCCGTCCCCGTCGGCGATCACCCTCGACACCTGGCCCGGCATCAGGTCGAATACCCTCAGTGCGAACAGGGTCGTCACATCCTTGCGCTTGACCCACACGGGGTCCATCGCCTGGATCGCCCTGGTCCTGGCCGCGTCCTCCCAGGTGGTGGTGCCGGCGATCAGCTCGCGCCTGACGGTCTCCGCGGTCGTGCGATCCATGAAACGCATTTCCCGCAGGCGCAAGTCGCGATCGAACTGGGCGTGCGCCGCGCGGATGTCCTGTTCGGTGACGCGGACCGAGTCCTCGACCATTCGCTGGTAGAGCGTGTTCGCAAGCACCTCGTCGCGCTCCTGGCGCAGCTTGCTGCGATCCGTGAAGTCGAGAGGGCGATGGATAGCCAGGGCGGAGATGCCGAGCACCTCCTTGGTCACCAGCGAGTTCAGGTATTCGACCCGCCCGAGACTGTCGGAAGCGGGGCGATCGCTGTTCGGAGTGGCGTAGTAGGACTGGCGGAACGTGAGAACGGTGATCGGGCGATCGTTGACCCTGGCGAGAATGGTCGTGTCCGTCACGGCCTGCACGGACTCCGCCATCGCGGTGCCGGGCATCGCCGTAGTGAACACGGACGGGGAAGCTGCGAGCAGCGCAGCGAACGCGGGCAGAAGCTTGATGGGGATCATGGATTCACGATGGGGGTCAGGGGGAGGGGGGCAGGTTCGAAGGAAAGACGAATTCGAAGCAGAAAGGATAGGATGCCCCGGAATAGCCGGTCAAGCGGCTGCGGTTCAATTGACAAGGGGCTTGCACGTGACCCGGGGGGTCTGTTCCGTCCGCGTCTGCATCGGCTATGATCATGGTCGTCATGAGCCATCCGTCCCCAGGTGCACGCGTGATTTCCAGCCGGCACTCCGTCGGCGCCATTGGTCGTCTTGCTCTCGCAGCGGGTCTGCTCGCGATGCCGGGCCTACGTGCCGCGGCGCACGCCTCGGCTCCGGCGGACGAACCCGTGCAGCTCGGGTGGACGGACGTGCGCGAGATGGGGGGCACCGCCGTGCAGGCATTTGCCTGTGACACCGTCGGCGGCTCGCACGTGATTGTCCTGTCGTTCGTCGCCCCCGACAGCGTCGTGCGCTTCGTTGCGGCCGACGTCGTGCTGGAGTTGCAGGCCGAGGGTGAGCGCCTGCCTGCCTGGTGGGAATTCCGCAACTCCGAGTCCTGCCGCACCCTGTCGCTCAGGCTCGACCTCACGGCGGCCTCCAGGGCCGACTCGGGGGTGCGCGTACTGAGTCCGTGGGACGAGGGCCGCAATGGATTGGCCGTGCTGACCGGCTACCGCCGCGACGCCGACGACGACCCGCGGGCGGCTCTGATCACGGCTTCGATGGCGAGGCCCATCTCCAAGCCCATCGCTCTCGAGGGCGGCGTGCGCTACGTGGCCTGCAAGATGGTGATCGACAATCGCCGGACCTTTGGCGAGTACTCCTGCGAAGGTTGTCGGGATCCGATTTCGATTCGCGTGCGCGAACTCACGCTGCTCGAAGCGGACGGGCGCAAGACCATCCTGACTCCGGGCTACGAGGCGTGCGTCGGCTGGCAGGGAGCCGCGTGTGGCAGGGATCACGCGTCGCGGTAGGGGTTTGAAGCCCCGCCGTACGACCCGCCGCTGCCGGAAACCGGCGCCTCCACCGCAACCGGATGCGCCGGGCGCCGCTCGGACGGGCGCGCGGCTGCGCCCCAGCGCGCGGGCGCGGCGGCGCATCCCGGCGGCGGTAGCGGGCGCCGTGACGCTGCTGCTGACCTGCTGCGGTACGTCGGTCGATGCCCGGGCCGCCGAAGCGCTCCATCTCACGTGGTTCGACTGCTGGACCGGGGCCGCCGCGGCGAGCCAGACGACCTTCTCCTGCCTCACCAATGCGGGTGAGCGGCAGCTGGTCGCCGGGTTCACCGCGGGCGGGCCGATCGACAGCGTGATCGGCATCGAGGCGGTGATCGATCTGATTCACGAGGACGCGACGCTGCCCGCGTGGTGGCACCTCGAGTCGGGCGGGTGCAGGGAGGGCGCGCTCACCGCATCCGCCGATCTCACCGGCCTGGACGGCTGCGTCGACATGTGGGGTGGGCAGGGCTTCGCCCTCGTGCAGGACTACCTGGTCGGCATGCCGCGCGGCAGTCCGAACGAGGCGCGCATCAAGGTGGTCGTGGCCGTGCCGTCGGCGAGCGCCCGCACGCTCGACGCGGCGACGGCCTATGCCGCCGTCGCCCTGGTCCTCGACGATCGCAAGACGGTCGGTGCCGGCTCCTGCGCCGGCTGCAGCGGAAGCGTGTGCCTCGTGCTCAATTCGATCCTCGTCCGGCGGCTCCCGGGGGGCACGGGCGACGTCTTCTTCGAGGTTCCGGCCGCCGGCGACGGCAACCGGGTCACGTGGGGCGCCGGCTCCGGCGCGAGCTGCGAGGCGGTGCCCGTCCGCAACGTCACCTGGGGAAGGATCAAGACCTTCTACCGGTGAGCCGGCGGGGCCGGCGCCGGCGCTGATTCAATGCGACGGCTCGACATCCCCGGCGGACACCAGCGCGTCGAGGGCCCGGTCGTTGACGACGGAGCCCACCTGAGCGCGCACGCGCTCCAGCAGCTCCTGCATCAACCGCTCACCCTCTTGCCCGTAGACCGCGTGGCGCACCAGCTCGGTGACCTCCGCAAACGGCCGCGGCCGGCCCGGGAGCACCGCCACCACCCGCGACACCGCCCAGCCCTGGCTGGTGGAGTCCGGCCCCATCACGCCGCCCTCGCCGAGCGCCATCCCGCGCGCGTAGATCAGGCTGTCGGTATCGGCGCTGTACTCCGCGTGGTAGCTGACGCCCACCCGCTGCGCCTCGGCGGTCAGCGTCTCGACCTCGGCGGGATCGCGCAGCTTCTCGAGCATGGCCTCGGCCTGGGCCCGGTCGGGCAGGACGAGCCGCAGCAATCGCACGCGCGGCGGCACGTCCCACGCCCCCTCGTTCTCCAGGTAGTAGCGCGCCAGGGTCAGCGAATCGAGCGGGATCTTCGCGTACACCTCGCGCTGGACCAGATGCGTCACGGCGATCAGCTCGCGCTCCTTCGCCAGGCGTGCAGCGATGCCCGGGCGACGGTCGTAGCCCTGTTCCAGCGCGCGGCGCCGCAGCCGATTCTCGTAGAGGGCGTTCCAGATCAGCTCGCGCACCTGCATCGGCGACTCGATCCGGGGACGGGCGAGCGGGTTCAGGTGCTTCCAGTAGTCCAGCAGCCGCTTCACGGGAAACGGTTCGCCATCGGCGACGGCCACGATCCGGTGCATGTCGAGCTCGCCGACCTGCGGATCGCGGCCCAGCGCGCGGATCGCGGCGAACAGACCGGAGTCGCGCGGCGGTGCGGGGATCTCGGCCCACGCCTTCGCCAGCCGCTGCAGCACGTCGTCGCGGTAGGTGATGTCCATGTGCGCCATGGCTGCGTCACGCGCCACGGTGCCGAGCGCCGCGGCATCGAGCGAGTCCTTGCCCTCGGCCAGGCGCGCGGCCTGCGTCGCCTGGAGCGCCGAATCGAGCGCCTGCGCCATCATCAGCCGATCCTTCGTGGTTTCGTAGCGCGCGCTCTCCTCCGCGGTCCACACCCACGATTCGCGCAGGGCCGTTTCGCCCAGCGCCTCCTTGCCGATCAGCAGATCCAGAAACCTGCGCGCTCCCTGCGGGGTAAGCGAATCAGGCCGCGCCGGGGGTTTCACCGTCGCCCAGGCACTCCGGAACTCCGACAACGTGATCTGGCGGTCCTGGCCGACGCGGGCGAGCACGGTGTCGGCCAGCGGACGCGCGACCTGCCTTGCCTGCGCCGGGGCCGGCTTTGCGGCCAGCAGGGACGCGGGCGGCTTCGCGGGGTGCCGGGGCGGAACGGAAGCGGCCGCTGTGGCCGCCAGGGCGGCGACGAGACCCATGGCCAGCAGGGGCCGGATCGGACGGATCGAGCGCGACATGTCACCTCCGGAACGCATTCACGATGGACGAGAGCCCGGAAGTGTAGCATCACGGCCCGGTCGCGGGCACGACCCGCGCGGATCTTGACCCCCCCGGTCCGGGGTCCATACACTCGGGGGCTCATGCGTCCGACCCTCCGCACCACACCGCTGCGGCCGCTGCAGATCCTGCTCCTCGCCGTGGTCGCATCGGCGGCGCCGGGGATCGTGTACGCGGGCCCGATCCGGCTCGTCTCGGCCGACGACGGGGGTGTCACGCTGGCCCTGGAAGTGGCCGGCGAGCGCGCCGTGCCGTCGGAGCAGCAGGGCCGGCAGCGCCTCGAGATCCCCGGTTTCGCCGTCGCGGTCGAACCCGGGCGCCCGCGCGTTCCCTTCGCGCAGACCCTGATCGCCGTTCCCCCCGGCGCGCGGGCGGTCGCCCACGTGGTCGAGGCGGACGCGGAAGAGCTGCGCACGGATCTGCTCCTGCCGATCGCCGGGAAGCCCGGCATCGGACCCGATCCGGAGGGCCTCGGCGAAACGCCGTTCATGGAAGCGGTCCCGCCGATCTACGACGGCCCGTGGCCGGTGGAACGGGTCGAGGTGGGCGCGCCGTTCGTGCTCCGGCATCAGCGCATGGCCGCGGTCTCGATCCGGCCGATCCGCTATGACGAGGCCACCGGGCGGCTGACGATCGTGCGCCACGTCACGGTGCGCGTGGAGTTCGTCGGCGGCGCGGCCGCGGCCGGTGCGCCCGCCGCCCCCGACCGCTACTGGGAGTCGGTGCTCGAGGGCGCGCTCATCAACTACGATCAGGGCCGCCGCTTTCGCGTGCCGCAGGGGCGCGCCGGCGGCTCGCGCGGCGGGGAGAGCGACCTCTCGCCCGGCTCGCTGCTCGACCGGCCGCTGCCGGGAGAAACGCTGCTCGGGCGACAGCCGGCGCGCGCCGCCGGCCTCCAGGGCGGCGCGGCGTTCGACGAGGACGCGCCGGAGGTGCGCATCCAGGTCGACACGACCGGCTTCTACGCTTTTCCGTTCGCCGAGCTGCAGGCGAAGGGCTATCCGGCCGGTGTGCCGGTCGGCGAGGTCAGCCTGCACCGGCACGAGTTCCTCGCCGCCGCCGTTCCGCCCGCGCCGCCTTACGAGACGATCGAACTGCCCGTCGAAGTGCGCGACGCGAACGGCAACGGCGTGTTCGACACGGGCGACGCGATCCTCGCCTACGTGCAGAACTGGGCCGAGCGCACCGGCGCCTCGATCGCGCAGCGCAGCTGGGGCGACGCCGAAATCGTGTACGCGACGCGCAAGCCGGGCGGCGCGGGCCTGCGCATGGCGAAGCGCTCCGGCTGGCGCGGCCAGGTGGGGCTCACCCCGCTCGCGTCATACCCGAGGACGCGACGCTGGGAACGCAACTTCCACTACCTGAGCGCCTACAACGCCATCTTCGACACGTCGCGCGTCGATCCGTTCCAGTGGACCAACCTCGCCACCTACTACGACCGGCGCGACTCGATCGGGTTCGAGATCAACGACCTCGACACGACGCGGACCGCCACCGCGCGCGTGAACTGGGTGGGGCGCGAGACCGTGGGCCATCTCCTGTGGGCCCGGCTGACGGCGCACTACGGCCAGCCGTCGGCGCGGGTGACCTGGATCGCCGACTCCAGCACGGCGTCGTGGACCAACCGCGTGGAGCACACGGTCACGACGGGCATTCCGGGAGGGGCGCTCAGCGAAGGGGCCACCAACCGGCTCGGGGTATGGGGGCGGCGGTCCGGCGCGGCGCCGGATCCGACGAACAACGGGATCACCTTCACCGGACTCAACTGGTTCGAGATCACCTGGTGGCGGCGCTTTGCGGCGATCAGGGGCTACCTCGAGGCGTCGAGCGACGCCGGCAGCGGTGAGCTCGAGGTCGTGGCGACCGGCTACGCCGACTCCGCGCGGCTCGGCGCCTGGGACGTCACCGATCCCGCGGCCCCGGTGCGCCTCGCGGCGGTGCTCAAGGAACCCGACGCCGGCGGGTGGCGATTGCGCATGCAGGACTCGACCGCCACCGGGACGCCGCGTCGCTACGTGATCAGCGACACGCCCAGGTCGCTGCCGTCCGCCCGCTACAGCGCGGTCACCCGCCGGCGGCTGTTCGACCGCGTGAGCGGCGATTACCTGATCGTCGTTCCGGAGGCGTTCCTGAGCGCGGTCACGCCGCTCGAGCAGCTGCGCACCAGTCAGGGCATGAGCGTGGTCGTGTCGCCGACCGAGTCCATCTACGACGAGTTCTACGGCGGCCGGCACTCGTCGTGGGCGATCCGCAACTACATCCGCTACGCCTACGAGAACTGGAACGTGCGGTTCGTGATCTTCATCGGCGACGGCTCCGAGGATCCGCACGACTTCACCGGCACCGCGCGGCCGGACTGGATTCCGGCGCACATGATCCCGGGGCCCGTGCCGTTCAACACCGGCTCCGAAATCCTGTGGGAGCGCATTCCCAGCGATCCGTGGTACGGGATCTGCGTGGAGTGCGATCCGGCCACCATTCCCACCGTGCCCCGCATTCCGGAGATCTTCATCGGGCGACTTCCCGTCAATTCCCTCACGGAGGCGGCGAGCACGATCGCGAAGGTCACCGGTTACGAGGACTTCGCTCCCGACCAGCTCTGGCGCCGCAGGATGCTGCTGCTCTCGGACGACCAGTACTCGGGACAGTCCTTCTTCGGCGGTGGCTCGGTGGCATCCAACTACTGCAAGAAGGCCATCGAGGCGCTGTTCCTCCAGCTCACCCGGACGGTGCACGACGTGATCCTCGACGAAGCGGGTCTGGTCGAGAGCGAGCCCGAGGTGTTCGACATGGGCTACTGGCTCCGCAACGAGCCCATCGACCCCGCGGCCCTGCCCGACAGCTGCCGGCCGGACCGACCCTCGACCCAGGTCCGCACCCGGACCACCGTGACGCCCGAGGTGTTCACGCGCCTCAACGAGGGCCGTCTGTGGTGGAACTATCAGGGACACTCCAACGAACACGAGCTCGCGCACGAGGACGTCTACCGCAACCTGCCGGGCGACGACGACAAGTCGCGCTTCGCAAACGACGGCAAGCTGTTCTTCTTCTCGGCCTTTTCCTGTCACCCGAACAGCTTCGCGCGCGACTACGAGGCCGGTCCGTTCGGCGCGTCGCTCGGCGAGGAAATGGTGACGCTGCCCGGCCGCGGCGCGATCGCCTCCTACGGCTCGAGCGGCTACGAGATCATCCCCGGTGACGGCAGCCATCACATCAACGTCGAGCTCGCCCGCGCGCTGTTCGTGGACCCGCCGCGCGGCGGTCCGAGCGGCGACGGTGCGCGGCCGCTGATCGGCGAGGTCGCCGCGCTCGCGACGTTGCGCTGGGTGCCGCAGAGCCGCAGCTACGAGAGCAGCGTCGGTCTCACCTACACGCTGCTCGGCGATCCGGCGACGCGCCTCTGGGTCGGCCCGCCGCAGGCGGCGGTCACCGCGAACGACGTGCCGGCCGTGGACGGCACCCCGATCCGGCTGCACACGCCGGGTCCGGCGGTGACGCTCAAGGCGCGCCTGGTCTCGAATGCGGCCCTGGCATCCATCACGGTCGTGCGCGCGGATTCCGCGGGCGCCGATACCCTGTCGCCCGCGCGCTACACGATCACGCCGGCGTTCCCGGACACGGGGGCCGCGAGTCACGGCGGGCGCGTCTACGACGTGCGGGTCGACACCACGCTCACGCCCGAGACGTTCAACTGGGACTTCGTCACCGTGGACCGCTACGGGATCTCGCGCACGTTCGACGCCGCGTTCGCATTCACGACCCTGCTGCGCGCCGACGGCCAGACCGTGAACGACGGCGATCCCGTCGCGCCGACGGCGGCGCTCACGCTGTTCGTGCAAAGCCCGAGCCCGCTCGTTCCGGCGAACGATCTCACCCTGACCGTCAACGGCGCGCCGGTCGCCTTCACGGCGACGCCCGACCCCGGCGACGCCTCGGGGCGCGAGTGGCTGCTCGCCTGGACCCACGATCCGCTGCCGATCGACCAGTACGTGGTGCAGCTCTCCGCGACCGGCGGCGCCTCGCGGACGCACCTGTTCCGGGTCGAAGTCGGCGGCGACGAGCTGCGGATCCAGAACGCGTTCGCGTTCCCGAATCCGTTCCAGGACGACGCGATCGGCACGAATTTCTCGTTCACGCTGGTGAGCGGCGCTCCCGCCGACGTGCTGATCCGTGTGTACACCGTGAACGGCAAGCTGATCTACGAGCGCAAGGAGAAGGGGCTCGCCCCCGGCTATCATCAGCTGCACTGGGACGGGGCGGACGCCGAGGGCTACAAGCTCGCGAACGGCGTCTACTTTTACCGGCTGCTGGCGAGCAACGGCACGTCGCGCGCGATGATCGAAAGCCGGCTCGCGAAGCTCAGGCGGCCGCGGCGCGGCACGCTCGAGTCGGAGACCGCGACGCCCTGACGGCGGCGCGGTCCGGTGCGCCGGATCGCGGTGCGGGCCCCGCGCCTCTTGACGGCCCGAGGCGATGCGTTCCACGCTGCGCCGGTGAAGGCCCGGCCCGGGGCGGCCGGTCCGTCGAAAGTCGAGCAAGGAGCGAATCGTGTCGATCGAAGGGCCCGCGCCGCGTCCATCGCACTCCCGTCCACTTCATCCCGCCGCCGCCGCGGCCCGGCCGCACGGACTGCGGCGTGCGCGCGCCGCGGCGGTCGCGCTCGCGGCGTGGCTCGCCGGCGTGCCGTGCCTGGCCGGCGCGGTGCACGCCGCCATCGCGCCCGCGGACCGGCGCTCGATCGCGATCGCCGAAGACCGGCGCGAGTGGAACGACGGCGTCCTGCGCGGCTACCTGACGCACGAGGACGCCGAGACCCGTGCGCGCGCCGTGCTCGCGGTCGGGCGGCTTCAGGATTCGACCGCGGTCGCAGATCTGCTGCCGCTGCTGGCCGACCCGGCGCCGGCCGTGCGGCGCGAGACGGCGTTCGCGCTCGGGCAGATCGGTGATCGCTCCGCACGCGAGGCGCTCGAAAAGGCGCTCGACGATCCGGATCGCGAAACGGTGCAGCTCGCACTCGAGGCGCTGGGCAAACTGGGCGACAAGCGCAGCACGCCACGGGTGATGGCGTTCCTGCGCAGCGACGTCGCGTTGCTGCGGGCGACGAGCGCGGTCGCGCTCTGGCGGCTGGCGGACTCGACCGCGCTGGGACGGCTGCTCGAGCGGCACGACGATCCGGACCCCGACGTGCGATGGAAGGTGCTCTACGCCCTGGAGAAGATCGACGCGCCGAATCAGATCGTCCTCGTGGCCGCCCTGCACCAGGACGACGACGACGCGCGCGTCCGCGCGCAGGCGGCGCGCACGCTCGGCCGCGAGAAGTCCGAGCGGGCCACCAGCTACCTGCTGCAGATGATCGACGATCCGTCGGTCGCCGTGCGCATCAACGTGATCCGGGCGCTGCGCTTCGGCGCCGACTCGACCTGCAGCTTCTGCGCGCCGGCGCTCGTCCGTCAGCTGGGACACGACGACCCGTACGTGCGCCTCGTGGCCGCCCAGGCCCTGGGCGACCGCTTCGTTCTGGTGGCCGCGGACAGCGCCTCGCGCCGCGCCGCTCTGGATTCGTTGCGCGCCCGCCTCGTCGATCCGGACCCGGCGACCCGCGGCGCGGCGGGCGTCGCCCTGCTCCAGCAGCTCGGCGCGGCCGCCTGGCCGGACGTCGCACCGTTGCTCGACGACCTCTGGCCGTTCGTACGCAGTGACGTCCTGGAGGCGGCCGCGACGCTGCCCGGGGAGCGTTTCGCGTCGCTGCTGGTCGACCGGCTGACCGGGCATGGCTCCCGCGCCGAGCGGATCGCGGCGGCGCTCGGCATCGCCGCGCGCGGCGATCGCTGCGCTGGCGGCCGTGCTGCGGCCGGATCTCTACGACCTCGATCCGATCGTGGTGGAGGCGACGGCCGCGGCCATCGAGCAGCTGGCGGACACGGCCAGCGTGCCCTCCCTGCTCGTGACGTACCGGGCCCACGCGAACGATCGCGACCCTTCGCCGGCACGCGCGATCCTCGATGCGCTGCGCACGATCGGCGGCGCCGCGTCCGCGGACAGCATTCGGCACGCGGCGGCCGTCCCGGCCGAGCCGGTGGCCTACCCGCCCGATTTCGGAGCGCCGCCCGCGGTGCGCGGGGCGATCGTGCACACGAGCAAGGGCGACATCGAATGGGCCTTCGAGACGGAGGCCGCGCCGCAGACGGTGGCGAACTTCGTGCGCCTCTCGCAAGACGCTTACTTCCACGATTGCATCGTGCACCGGGTCGTGCCGGACTTCGTGATCCAGGACGGCGACCCGACGGCGACCGGCTGGGGCGGGCCCGGCTACACGATCCGCTGCGAATACAACCGGCTGCGCTACGACGCGGGCATGGTCGGCATGGCGCTGTCGGGCAAGGACACGGGCGGCAGCCAGTGGTTCATCACCCAGTCGCCGCAGCCGCACCTGAACGGGCGCTACACGATCTTCGCCCGCGTCGTGCGCGGCATGGACGTGGTGTGGCGCATCGTCCAGGGCGACCGGATCGAGAGCGTCGAGATATTGAAGTAGCCCGGCGTTCCCGCGCCGCGTCCGCACCCCGCCCGCGATCCGCGCTGCCGCCGGGCTACGCCCCGCCCCGCAGGAACTCGGTGATGATCGCGCGCAGCCTCGACGCCACGCGGTCGGCGACCTCGGTGACGTCGTGGTGCGTGAGCGGACCGTCGGACAGGCCCGTGGCGCGGTTGGTGATGCACGACAGCCCCGCCGTTTCGCAGCCGAGCTGCGCCGCGACGGTGACCTCGTGCACCGTGCTCATGCAGGCGACGTCGGCGCCCAGCGCGGCGGCCATGCGCACCTCGGCCGCCGTTTCGTAGGTCGGGCCCAGGCCGCCCATCAGCGTGCCGCGCTGCAGCCGCACCCCGGCACGCGTCGCCGCGGCCAGCAGCGCCGCGCGCAGGCGCGGCGTGTAGTAGTTCGCCACGCGGCGCCCCGCGCGGCGCTCCGCCAGCTCGCCCGGCGTGAACAACCCGCGCTTGCCGATCGCGTTGATGTGATCCACTGCCAGCATGATGTCGCCGGGGCGGTACTCGGGGTTCATCGCGCCGACCGCGTTCGTGAAGATCAGCGTGCGCGCGCCGAGGTCGCGCATGACGCGCAGGCCGAACGTGACGCGGTCGAGCGCGTGGCCTTCGTAGCGGTGCGTGCGGCCGGACAGGGCCGCGACCGGAACCCCTTCCCAGTGGCCGAGCGCGAAGCGCCCCGCGTGGCCCGCGACCGTGGAGCGCGGCCAGTGCGGCAGCTCGTGGGTCGGCAGGATCACCGCGTCCTCGAGCGCGTCGATCACCCCGCCGAGTCCGGAGCCGAGCGTGAGACCGACTTTCGGCACCAGGTTCGACCGCGCGTGAATCGCGCGCACGCAGTCGCGCACGCGGACCTCGAGATCGCGGGTCGGCAGCGGGGAGACGACGTCCTCGTTCAATGCTCCTCCGGGTCGTAGGGAACGCCCACCGCGCGCGGCGGGGTCGCGCGGCCGATCAGGCCCGCGAGGGCGAACATGGTGACCAGATACGGCAGCATCTGCAACAGTTCGTTCGGAAAGCGCGAGCCCTGCAGCGAGATCTGCAGCGCCTCGGCGGCGCCGAACAGCAGGCAGGCCGCGGCCGCCCCGAACGGCGACCACTTGCCGACGATCATCGCCGCGAGGGCGATGTAGCCGCGGCCGCCGGTCATCGCATCGGTGAACGAGTGCTGCTCGCTCGCGAGCCACGCCCCGGCGAGTCCGGCGAGCACGCCCGAGATCAGCACGCCCGCCACACGGTAGGCGGCGACCGACAGCCCGAGGGTCGCGCCGGCCTCCGGGCGTTCGCCCATCGTGCGCAGACGCAGGCCGAACACCGAACGGAACAGCAGCCAGTGGCCGAGCGGCACCAGCACGATCGCGAGCAGCACCAGCGGCGCTTCCAGCACCGGGCCGAGGCCGGCCCAGCCGGACACGAACGGCAGGTGCCACGTCGGCAGCCCGACGACGCGCTCGCTGTTGGAGGACGAGTGGAACACCTGGGTGAGCACGAACTTGGTGAGCCCGGCCGCGAGCAGGTTGATGCCGAGGCCGCTGGTGATCTGGTCGGCGCGGAACGCAACCGTCACCAGCGCGTGCAGCGCGGCGGTGGCGAGCCCCGCGAGCACGGCCGCGAGCACGCCGATCCACGGGTTCGACGTCCACCAGGCGCCGAGCACGTAGGCGAGCGCACCGTTGAGCATGATGCCTTCGAGCGCGATGTTGATCACCCCGCCGCGTTCGCTGAACGTGGCGCCCAGCGCGGCCAGCGCGTACGGCACGCTGATCCGCAGCATGGCGGCGACGAACAGCAGCAGCTCCACGAAGACGCTCCTTTCTGCCTGCGGGCGGCCGCTACGACATGCGGCGCGCGACGCGCTCCAGAACGACCTGTGCGCTGATCGCGAACAGGATGACCAGTCCCTGCAGGACGTCGATCAGCTCGCGCGGCACGCGTTGATTGATGACCAGACCGCCGTACGACAGCGCGCCGAAGAACAGTGCGGCGAGCACCACGCCGATCGGATGGTTGCGCCCGATCAGGGCGACCGCGATGCCGAGGAAGCCGGCCCCGCCCGAGAAGCCGAGCTCGAAGAAGTGCTTGTAGCCGAGCACGAAGTTCACCCCGCCGAGCCCGGCGACGGCGCCGGACAACGTCATCGCCAGCGCCTGCGTGCGGCCGATCGAGATGCCGCCGAACGCGGCGGCCGGGGCGTTCAGTCCGACCGCGCGCAGCGCGTAGCCGAAACGGGTACGGAACATCAGCACGCCGGCGAGCGCCGCGACGGCGAGGGCGACCAGCAGCGACGCGTTGGCGGGCGAGCCGCGCAGGAGCGGCAGTGCGTCCGAGAGCCGCGGCAGCACGGCGCCCGCGCCGATCTCCGCCGTGCGCACGGTGGCGGGCTCGAACAGCGGCCGGCCGACGAACGACACCAGCGCGAACGCGATGAAGTTGAGCATGATCGTATTGATCACCTCGTGCGCGCCGAAGCGGGCCTTGAGGATCCCCGGGATCGCGCCCCACGCGCCGCCCGCGAGCGCGGCCGCGAGCGCGCAGAGGGGCAGCAGCAGCGGCGCCGGCCAGCCGGCCAGCGCCGCACCCGCGAGTGCGGCTGCGAAGCCGCCGAGGTAGAGCTGGCCCTCGGCGCCGATGTTGAAAAGCCCGGCGCGGAACCCCAGCGCCACCGCGAGCCCCGTGAACACGAGCGGCGTGGCCTTGAACAGGGTCTGGCCGAGGCCGTAGCCCGTGCCGAGGCTCTCGCCGATCATCAGCCCGTAGACCTGGAACGGATTCTCGCCGATCGCGACGATGAAGATCGCGCCCGCGGCGAGCGCGAGCAGGATCGCGACCAGCGGCGCCGCCATCGCGAGCAGGGTGCCGCGCGAGGGGCCGCGCGCGGCGGGGCCGGCACGGGCCGGGACGCCGGCGCTCAAGCCGGGCGCCTGCCGCGCCCGGTCATGTAGAGCCCGAGCTTCATCTCGTCGGTCTCCGCCGGGTGGGTTTCGTGCACACACTCGCCTTCGAACATGACCAGGATGCGGTCGGCGAGCGTCAGGATCTCGGAGAGCTCGGACGACACCAGCAGCACCGCGCACCCCGCGTCGCGCGCGACGAGCAGCCGCCGGTGAATGAAGGCGACCGCGCCGAGATCCACGCCGCGGGTCGGGTGCGCGGCGAGCAGGACGGGGGCGTTGCGCGACAGCTCGCGCGCGACGATCAGCTTCTGCTGGTTGCCGCCCGAGAGTCCGCCGGCGCGCGCCGCCGGGTCCGGCGGGCGCACGTCGAAAGCCTCGATCTCGGGGCGCGCGTGCTCGATCAGACGCCGCGGTGAGAGCCAGGGGCCGCGTGAGAGCGCGGGGTCGTCCTGGCGCCCGAGGATCAGGTTCTCCGCGAGCGTCATCTGCGGCACCAGACCGCGGTGCAGCCGGTCGCTCGGCACGTGCGCGAGGCCGGCGGCGAAGTGCTCGCGCACGTTCGCTCTGGATACCGGCACCCCGGCGACGGCGACCTCGCCGCGCACGGGTGGCCTCAGGCCCGCCAGGCACTCGACCAGTTCGTGCTGCCCGTTGCCCTCGACGCCCGCGATGCCGAGGATCTCGCCGGCGTGCACGTCGAACGACACCCGCCTGACCGCCGGCAGACCGCGGTCGTCGAGCACATCGAGCACCTTCACCTCGAGCAGCGGCGCGCCGGGCGGGCGATCCGCGCGCGCGCCGAGCGCGGGGATCGGGCGCCCCACCATGTGTTCTGCGATCGCCTCCACGCTGAGGGTCCCGGCCGGCGCGTCGGCGACGACCTCGCCCGCGCGCATCACCGTGACGCGCTCGGCGAGCGCCTTCACCTCGTCCAGCTTGTGGGTGATCAGCACGATCGTCGTGCCCTGGTCGCGCAGCTCGCGCAGCATGCGGAACAGGTCTTCGACTTCGTGGGGGGTGAGCACCGCGGTCGGTTCGTCGAGGATCAGCACCCGCGCGCCGCGGTAGAGCGTCTTCAATATCTCCACACGCTGCTGCTCGCCCACCGAGAGGGTGCCGATCTTCGCGTGCGGGTCGATGGCGAGCCCGTGGCCGCGGGCCAGCTCGGCGACCTCGCGCTCGGCGCGGCCGCCGAGGAAGGCGCCGAGTCGCTGCGGCTCGCGGCCGAGCGTCACGTTCTCGGCCACGGTCAGCGTACTCACCAGCATGAAGTGCTGGTGCACCATGCCGATGCCGAGCCGCATGGCGTCGGCGGGCTGCCTGAGTTGCACCGGCCGCCCGTCCACCCGGATCTCGCCCTGGTCGGGCGGCAGCAGCCCGTACAGGATGCGCATCAGCGTGGACTTGCCGGCGCCGTTCTCGCCGACCAGCGCGTGGATCGTGCCGGGCGCGAGTTCGAGCGACACGTCGCGATTGGCGACCACGTGGCCGAACCGGCGCCAGATGCCGTGCAGGGCGACCTTGGGAGCGGACATAGGGGCGGCAGCGTATCTCCGGGCCCGGCCTGCGTCTAGGCGCGTGCGCCCGGCGCGAAGGGAACCCGGCGGGCCGCGGCCGTCGCTTCCGGCGCGGGCTCGAGGCCGTCGTGTCGCGCGAGCGTACGAACGCCGCCGCCCCCGGTCCCGGGGCGGCGGCGCTCTCATGCGGCGCTCATGCGGCCCCGCGTCTACGGGAACAGCCCGCGCACCTCGGTGGCCTCGGCCACGCGGCCGACCGCCACCACGTACGCGCCGTCGCGCAGACTGGCCTTATGCTGCCGCGCCGCCTTCGACACGTCGCGGTAGGCATCGACCATCGCTCTCTCGAGCATCTGATCCACCTGCTGCTCATCCCAGAAGAACGACGAGAAGTCCTGCACCCACTCGAAGTAGCTGACGGTGACGCCGCCGGCGTTCGCGAGGATGTCGGGGATCACGGTCCGGCCCTTCCTGAACAGGATCTCGTCCGCGGCGGGCGTGGTGGGGCCGTTCGCGGCCTCGGCCACGATCTTCGCCTTGATGCGGCCGGCGTTGGCGGAGGTGATCTGGTTCTCGAGCGCGGCGGGCACCAGGACGTCGCACGCGACCTCGAGCACCTGCCGGTTGGTCATCTTCTTCCCGCCGGGGAAGGTGGCGAGGCTCGCGCCGGAGGCCTTGTGCGCGTGCAGCGCCTTCGCGTCGAGACCCTTCGCGTTGTACGTGCCGCCCTTCGAGTCGGACGCGGCGACCAGATTCACGCCCTCCGCGGCGAGCAGCGTGGCGAGGTGGCCGCCGGCGTTGCCGAAGCCCTGGATCGCGACGCGCGCGCCCTTGAGCTTGATCTTCCGCTCGCGGCACGCTTCGCGCAGCGTGAACTGCACGCCGCGCGCGGTGGCGGTGGCGCGGCCCTTCGAGCCGCCGAGGCCGACCGGCTTGCCGGTCACGACACCGAGCGTGGTGCGGCCGCGGGTCATGCTGTAGGTGTCCATGATCCACGCCATGGTCTGCGAATCGGTGTAGACGTCGGGCGCGGGAATGTCCTGATCGGGGCCGATGATCGGCAGGATCTCGCTCGCGTAGCGGCGCGTGAGCCGTTCGAGCTCGGTCTTCGAGAGCTTGTGCGGATCCACCTTGACGCCGCCCTTGCCGCCACCGAACGGCAGGTTCAGGCACGCACACTTCCAAGTCATCCACGACGCGAGCGCCCGCACCTCATCGAGCGTCACGCCCGGATGGAAGCGGATCCCGCCCTTCGCCGGGCCGCGCGCGATGTTGTGCTGCACGCGGTGCCCGCGGAAGACGCGGTAGGAGCCGTCGTCCATCTTCACGGGGATGGACACGGTGAGCTCGCGCTTGGGTGTCGAGAGCACCTCCCGAAGCCCCTTGTCGAGGCCGAGTCGGTCGGCGGCGCGCTCGAACTGGGCGCGGGCGATCGCGAACGGATTCAGGTTCTCACGAGCCATGAGGCCTCCTGCGTTTGGCGGAACGGCGGCCCCGCGGCCCGCGGGGCTTCGGATTCCGCTGAGGTCCGGCCGCCGGCCCCCTGCGGGGGGGCGCGGCGGGGCTTTCCCAGGCGAAACGAACGTTGTCCGAGTGGACGGACGTCATGGAGTACGCCGCATCCTTCCCGGTGTACTCCATTTCCGCGAGCGATGCCTGCGTCGCCGCGAGATCGAGGCCGGCCGCGCGGCAGGCGCGCACCCGCGTTTCCAGCGTCTCGAGGTAGAGCAGATCGCGGTTCAGGCGGTCGCGCACCTCGACGCCCCGCGCGATGCCGCCGTGGCCGGGCACCAGCGTCTCGATCGCACCGCCTTCGATGAGCGGCGCGAGACCCTGCAGCGTGCGGGTGTAGATCGCGACCGGACCATCGAGCATCGGAATCTCGATGTCCGACAGCATGTCGGCGGCGAACAGCAGATGCTCGTCCGGCAGGTGCACGGTGAGCTGGGTCGGGCAGTGGCCCGGCGCGTCGCGGAACACCATGCGGAACGCGCCGACCGGCGCGAAGTGCAGACCGCTCACCGCATGCGTGGGCGCGAACGGCTGGAAGCCGCGCTCCCAGGTCTCGCCATGCGCCGCGGCGCAGCGCGCGGCCTCCCGGGTGATGCGTTCCGCGTCGCGCGCCACCGCCGGAGCGAAACCATCGTGGGCGAGCGTCTCGGCCGCGGGCCACCACGGCCGGCCGAGGACGTGGTCCCAGTGGTCGTGGGTGAAGATCAGCGTGGCCCGCGCCGCGCCCGCGCGGGAGATGAACGCGTCGATGTCGTCCAGCTCGGATGGCAGAACGCCGGGGTCGACGAGCACGGCGTGGTCTTCGGCCACCATGACCGCGCTGTTCATCCGGAAGGCGCGGCTCTCCCGGATGTGGATGCCATCACCGAGTTCGGTCCATGCATCCATGATTCGACTCAGCTCGTGGGCACCTCGATCGCGCCGGAAACGATCTCGGCTTCCAGCGAATCCACGGTGGCCCTCACGGGATCGGGGATCATGTGACGGTTGCGCGCATCGTACACCCAGCCCACGCCGTGCTCGGCGAGGCCGAACACGTGCACGCCGCCCGACCAGTGGCCCTCCTGGACCTGCTTGATCGTGTCGAAGACGGCGTTGTCGACGCGCTTGACCATGGAGGTGACGACGACGCCGGGCGCCTCGTCCCACTGGTCGGCATCCACGCCGATCGCCAGCCGGTTCAGCTCGCGCGCCGCTTCGAACACGCCGAGTCCGGTCGAGCCGGCGGCGTGGAAGATGATGTCGGCGCCCTGATGGTATTCGGAGAGCGCCAGCTCCTTGCCCTTGGTCGGATCCTTGAACGCGGTGCCGGTGGTGCCGGCGTACTTGACCAGCACCTTCGTGCCGGGTGCGGCCTTCTCGACCCCGGCCCGGTAGCCCGCCTCGAACTTCTTGATGAGCGGGATCTCCATGCCGCCGACGAAGCCCACGGTGTGGGTCCGGCTCAGCAGGGCCGCCAGCGCGCCGACCAGGTAGGAGCCCTGCTCCTCGCGGAACTTGAGCGCCACGAGGTTGGGCGGCAGCACCTCGCCGTCCTGCACCGTGTAGTCGACGCACGCGAACTTGACGTCGGGGAACTCCTCGGCGAGCCGGCGAATGTCGTCGCTGAACAGGAAGCCGACGCCGAACACGAGCTGCGAGCCGCCGGCGGCGAGCTGGCGCAGGGCCGCCTCGCGATCGGCGCCCTCGCCGGTTTCGAGCGTGGTGAACTCGATGCCGAGCTCCTTCTGCGCGCGCTCGAGGCCGGCGTAGGCGGCGTCGTTGAAGGATTTGTCGCCGCGGCCGCCGACATCGAAGACCAGCCCCACCTTGAGCGCGCCCGCGGGCGTGCGTGCGGCGGTGTGATCGCCCCGGCTACCGCACCCGGCGGGCAGGAGCGCGAGAGCGGCGAGTAGCAGTGCGCGTGCGGCGAGACCTCGAACCATTCGAGCCTCCAGTCGCGTCGGGCGCGACGGCCCGGCGTCCCAGTTGATGGCAGCGGCGGCAGCGCGCCTCGTACAGGTCGGCGCCGCCGACCAGCACGCGGCCGCTGCGGCGCTTCTTGCGATAGGTGCGGTTGGCGGGATTGCCGCACACGACGCAGATGGCGAGCGTCTTGGTGATGAACTCCGCGACCGCCAGCAGCTGCGGCATGGGTTCGAACGGCCGCCCGGCGTAGTCCTGATCCAGTCCGGCGACGATCACCCGCTTGCCGGAGTTGGCGAGCTTCTCGCAGACCTCGACGAGCGCCGGGCCCAGGAACTGACCCTCGTCGATGCCGATCACCTGCGCCTCGTGCGCGTATCTGAGGATCTCGCGCGCGGTGCGTACGGTGCGCGACGGAATGCGCAGCTCGGAGTGCGACACGATGTGGTCGGAGGAATAGCGGTCGTCCAAGGCCGGCTTGAAGATCTCCACGCGCTGGCGGGCGATCTGCGCGCGGCGCAGGCGGCGGATCAGCTCCTCCGTCTTGCCGCTGTACATGCTGCCGACGATGACCTCGATCCAACCGCTGTTCGGTGAAGGCATTGCGGGTTCGGCCATGGGAGAGCGACGCTAAACGGTGGCCGGAGGGGTGTCAACGCGCGGCGGCGGCGCCCGCGGGCCGCTGCGCCCGACCGGGCCGCGGCGCTCAGCGGCCCGCGCCGGCGTCCCCGCGCCCGCCGCCGGCGGCGCGCGGCATGCCGCGCGTCACCGCGACGAGCGACTGGTGCAGGTGCCGGCCCCAGTAGCCCCAGGTGTGGGAACCCGGGAAGGCGTGGAACGCGTGCGCCACGCCGAGCGAGTCGAGCAGCGCGTCCAGCTCGCGATTGCTCCCGAACGACTCGTCCTCCGTGCCGCAGTCGAAGTAGAGCGACGGCCAGGTGCGCGCCCCGCCCGAACGCAGATAGACGAGCGGGCTCAGCGCGTCGAGGAAGCGCTGCGCGCCGTCGGCCGGCCCGACGATGCCGCGCATGTCGAAGCCGCGGGTGAGGCGGAAGTCGGCGCTGTGCGCGCCCGCGGCGCCGAACAGGTCCGGATGTGCGAGCGCCAGGTTGAATGCCGCGGTGCCGCCGTCCGAGAGGCCGATGAGCGCACGCGCGGCGGGGGCGCGGATCGTGCGGAAGCTCGAATCCGTCCACGCGACGAGGTCGCGCGTCATGAAGTGCTCCATCGGATAGGAGCCGTCGAAGGCGTTGGCGAAGAAGGTGCGGCCGAAGAACCCGCGGTTGCCGTCGGGACCGACGAGGATCACTTCGGGGATCGCGCCGGCGGCGATCAGCGAGTCCGCGGCGTGCCCCGCGTGGCCGCGCCCGAACCAGTCGTCGGCGCGGCCCGGAAAGCCGTGCAGGAGGTACACCACCGGATAGCGGCGCGACGCGGCGGCGGGCAGGTCGTAGGAGGGCGGCAGGTAGACCAGGACGTTGCGGCGTGGCTGGCCGAGCGACGGCGCGGGCATCGTGGTCTTGAACACGCGTCCGCCGGAATCCGCGCCGGCGGCGAACGGCTGGAGCAGCGCGAGCGAAACGGCGAGGGCGCGAGGCAGGTTCACGGGCGCCCTTCCTTCGCGGCATCCGCCGCCGTCCCCGGCGCCGCGGCGGACGTGGCCGTGCCTGCCGCGTCCGGACCCGGCCGCGCGGCGGGCGCGCGGCGCGCGGGCAGCAGCGCGTTCAGGTACGAGCGCAGGCCGGATGGACTCTGGGCGCGCACCAGCGCGAGCGCGACGCGTGGCAGCGCGAACGGGCCGGGATAGACCAGGTAGCGGTCCTCGAAGCGCGGCGCGAACTTGCGCTTCCAGCGGAACAGGCCCTCGAAGTCGTAGAAGCGCGCCAGGTGCCGCCGCAGCAGCACGCGCGTGCGCTCGCCGGCGCCGGGGTCGCCCGCCTGGGCCTCGCCCACGCGCGCGAGCGCCGACAACGACAGCGAGAGCAGTCCGTCGCCGCGCGCCCGCGCCGCCTCCGCCGAGCGTGCGATCAGCAGCTCCATCGTGCCGGGCGCCGAGTCCTGCCGCCGCCGCATCAGGTCGAGCGCCCAGCCCTTGCGCGCCCAGATCGGCTCCCAGGTGACGAAGCCCTCGACCCGCTGCGCGCGGCCGTTCCATGCGACGGCCAGCCAGGCGTGCCCGAGCCGGGCCGCGTCGAAGCGGCCCATGCAGAAGCCCTTTTCGCCGCCCGCGTGCGCCGCGAGCCAGCCGTCGGAGATCGCGCGCAGCTCCTCCACCAGCGCACGGTCGCCATGGTCGGGATCGAGGACCGCACCGCCCGCGCCGAACTGGCGCACCTCGAGCCCCGCGCGTCCGGCCCGGTGGACCGCGCGCCGCACGTCGCCCACGGCCGGGCCCTCGAGCGTGAAGTCCGCGACGTCGATCACGGGATCTTCGCCGATGTGCAGCGCGTGCCAGCCGCGCTCGCGATACGCGTCGAGGTGCGCGTCACGGGCCTGGAAAAACGCGAACTCCCAGTCGCCCGCCTCGCAGTAGCGCTCGAAATCGATCAGCAGCGCCGGCCACTCCTCGCGCGGGCCGATGGGATCGCCGATCGCGAGCAGGGTGTCGGACTCGTAACGGTAGGCGATCACCGCCCGGCTGTTGTCGCTGAAGAAGTAGTCGACCTCGTCGTCGAGGGCGAACGCCGCGACCGTCGAATCGCCGTGCTGCTCCAGCAGGGCGAGCACACGCTCACGCTCCTGCTGGTGGCGCCGCCGGTGGCGGGCGGGCCTCAAGGAGGCGACCGCCGCGCCGACCGCCAGGGTGAAGCCCAGCACCGGCAGCGAGCGCGCGTACCAGTCGGCGATCCGGTGCGCGGCGTGCGGCAGCGAGGCCGGGACCAGCGCGACGGGCGCACCGATTCCGAACGCACGCCATGCGGCGTCGGCGAGCAGGTCGCCGATGCGCATGCGGTGGCCGAGCTGCAGCTCGAGCAGCCAGGTGCCCGCCACGACGTACAGCGCGATGAACACGAATCCCCACAGCACCCCGCGCGCGACCGGTCCCCACGATGGCTCGCGGCTGCGCACGCGGAACGCGTCGGCCGAGACGCCGAGCGCGAACATCAGCACCGACGCCATGGTCGCCTCCTCGAAATCGAACGCCTTGAGCAGATTCACCGGCACCGATACCGCACACAGCAGCAGCGCGACGACGAACGCGCGCCGCTTGCCGCGCCTGAGGCCCCACGCGGTCACCAGCAGCAGCGCGCCCGCGAGCAGCGTGAACGTGCGGCTGGTGTCGAGCACGTCGGTCGGCACGAGGCGCCGCAGCGCCTGCAGGCGCGAGGGCGAGTGGGAGAGCAGCGCCGAGAGGATGTTGACCATGCCCATGGCAGCGACCGCGATCCCGAGTGCGGTGCGCGCCAGCGTGCGCGAACGGCGCGGCGGTCCGCGCCGGACCGGGGCCGTCGCGGCGGGTGGAGCGATGCGGTCCGCGGCGCCGGGCCGGGAAGGAGCGTCTGACATGGCCCGCCGATCCTATCGCGATTCGTCCGGCGGGCGGAGCCGCCGGCCCCGCCGGCCGCAGCGGGTCGCCCGGCGCCCGGACCCGGTGCGTCCGGCGCGGGGCGGGGAGCGCCCGTGAACGCCGCCATTCGCACGCACTTCGCAGTCCAGGCTCGCGGCCGGTTCCCGGCGGGTCTACGATGCGGCGGATTCCCGCGATCACCCGTTTCGCGCGCGAGGTGCCCGCCCCGCGCCGAGGAGGAACCCGTCGTGAACTCGACTTTCGGCCGTGACCTGCTCGGCGGCGCCGCCGGCATCGAACGCCTCGAATGGCTCGTCACCAACGGCATCGGCGGCTACGCCTGCGGCACGCTCGGCGGCGTGCTCGCGCGCCGCTACCACGGGCTGCTGGTGGCCGCGCTCGAGCCGCCGGTCGGCCGCACGCTGCTGCTCGCCAAGCTGGCCGAGCGCGTGACGATCGGCGGTCGCGCGTTCGACCTCGATACGAACCGCTGGGAGAGCGGCGCCATCGAGCCGCGCGGCCACCGTCACCTCGAGTCGTTCCGTCTCGATGCGAGCGTGCCGGTGTGGACGTGGGCGATCGGCGACACGCGGCTCGAGAAGCGCGTCTGGATGGAGCAGGGCGAGAACACCACCTACGTGCAGTACACGCTGGCCGCGGCGACCCTTCCGGTCGAACTGTCGCTGCGCGCGCTGGTGGACGGCCGCGACGTGCACGGCACGACCGCGCGTGGCGAGGGGGCGCCGGTGATCGAGCCGGTGACGGGCGGGCTCAAGATCGGGACGCCCGCGGGGCGGGCCGCGCTGTGGCTGTTCGCGCCCGGCGCCGAGGCGCGGCCGGCCGCGACCTGGTACCGGGGATTCGCGAAGTCGCTCGAGGCCGAGCGCGGGCTGCCGGCGCTCGAGGACCACCTGATGGCCGCCGAGCTCGCGGTGAAGCTCCAGCCGGGGCAGACCTTCACCGTGGTCGCCAGCACGCGCCACGACGCGGCCACCGGCCCGCTGCCGCTGGCCCGCGCGCTCAGCCGTCGCCAGGCGCGCGAGAAGGACCTCATCGACCGCTGGGAGCAGGCCCAGCCCGCGCTGGCCCGGCGCGCGCCGCACTGGATCCGGCAGCTGGTGCTCGCCGCGGACCAGTTCGTCGTCGAGCGCGCGACCCGCGTGGATCCGCACGGACGCAGCGTGATCGCCGGCTACCCCTGGTTCAGCGACTGGGGTCGCGACACGATGATCGCGCTGCCGGGTCTCGCGGTCGTCACCGGACGCCACGACCTCGCGCGCACCGTTCTGGGCACCTTCGCCGCGTTCGTGGACCAGGGCATGCTGCCCAACTACTTCCCGGATCAGGGCGAGGCCCCGGAGTACAACACGGTGGACGCGGCGCTGTGGTTCTTCCAGGCCGTGCGCGCCTACCACGATGCCACCGGCGACCACGGTTTCCTCGCGGAGATCTACCCGGTGCTCGAGGACATCGGCGCATGGTACGAGCGCGGCACGCGCCACGGCATCCGCGTCGACCGGCAGGACGGTCTGGTGCGCGCCGGCGAGCCGGGCGTCCAGCTGACCTGGATGGACGCCAAGGTCGAGGACTGGGTGGTGACGCCCCGGCAGGGGAAGCCGGTCGAGATCAACGCGCTCTGGTACGGCGCGCTGATGACCATGGCGCGCTTCGCGAAGGCGCTCGGCCGCGAGACCGCGGGGTACGAGCAGCAGGCCGCCCGCGTCGCCGAGTCGTTCGCGCGCTTCCTCAATCCCGAGACCGGCTGTCTCTACGACGTCGTGGACGGGCCGAAGGGTCACGATCCGGCGATCCGGCCGAACCAGATCTTCGCGCTGTCGCTGCCCGACAGTCCGCTCGCCGCGGCGGACCGCCGGCGCGTGCTCGAGGCGTGTGGCCGTCACCTGCTCACCTCGCACGGCCTGCGCAGCCTCGCGCCCGCGAATCCGTCCTACCGCGGTCTCTTCACCGGCGATCGCTGGGCGCGCGACGGCGCCTATCATCAGGGCACCGTGTGGACGTGGCTGCTGCCGCACTACGCGCTTGCGCACCACCGGGTGCACGACGATGCCGCGGCGGCCCAGCGGCTGCTGGAGCCGTTCGCCCGGCTGATGTGGGAGATGGGCGCGGGCACCCTGCCCGAGGTCGCCGACGGCGATGCGCCGTACCGGCCGCGCGGCTGCTTCGCGCAGGCCTGGACGGTGGCCGAGACGCTGCGTGCCTGGCACGTGCTCGAGGCGCGGATCGTGAAGCCCGGGAGGAAGACGGCACGCCGTGCTGCGGCGAAGGCGATTCCGCGCGGGGCGGCGGCCACGGGGACGCGCAGCGGCGCGGGACGCGGCCGCTGAGCGCGGCGGCGCCGCGCCGGCCTACACGATTCCGATCGTCTCCACGCCGCGTTCGCGCAGCAGCTCGCGGATCTTGGTGCGCACGAGATCGATCGCGACGCGGTTGTGGCCGCCTTCGGGGATGATCACGTCGGCGTGCCGCTTGGATGGATCCACGAACTGGAGGTGCATCGGCCGCACGCTCTCCTCGTACTGGCGGATGATGCTGTCCACCGATCTCCCGCGCTCGACGAGGTCGCGGCGCAGGCGCCGGATGAAGCGCACGTCGGGATCCGCATCCACGAACAGTTTGATGTCCATCATCTGGCGCAGTTCGGGATCCGCGAGGATCAGAATGCCCTCGAGCACGATCACCAGGTGATCGCTGATCCGGCGCGTCTCCGTGAGCCGCCGGTGTTCGGCGTAGTCGTAGATCGGCTGATCCACGGCCTGGCCGTCGAGGAGCGCGCGGATGTGCGCCTTGAGCAGGTCGTTGTCGAAGGCATCCGGGTGATCGAAGTTGCGCGCCTCGCGGTCGCGGAACGGGATGTCTTCGAGGTTCCTGTAGTAGGAGTCCTGATCGATGACGACGACCCGGCCGGAGCCGAGCTCGCGGAGGATGTTGCGCGCCACGAGCGTCTTGCCCGACCCGGAACCGCCTGCGATACCAATCAGTACGCGACGCGCCATGTCACGGGCAACGTAGCCCCGCCGATTCGTCCAACGCAAGCATGAAGGCGGAAAAGTGCGGCCGGGGGGACGCCGGAGACGCCCGCGGCGGGAGGTGGGCCCGCGCCGGCGGCGGGCTTCAAGGGGCGTAGATCAGCCCGATCGCGCGCGCCGGATCCTTCATGTAGGCCGGCCAGCGCTCGTCGCCCGCGCTGCGCGCCGGATCGAAGCGGCGCCGGTACACCTCCCAGAACGCCTCGCCGCCCCACAGCTCGCGGGTCGCGGCGTTGCTGCACACGCGGTAGAGCACCGCATGGTCGGTGCGCACGCGGGCCAGCAGCGGCCCGGGCAGCGGCCCGCCCAGCAGCCACGCCACCGCGGTCTTCATGTGTTCCGCCTGGTCGAGCGCGATCGTGAGCGAGGCGAACGTGGTGATCAGGGCGCCGAGCTGCTGCTGCATGTTCTCGGGCTTCCAGTTCGCGGCGACGATGGGCGGGTAGAGGCGCACGAGCGACGGATCGTCGAGGATCGAGTACTGAAAGTGCGAGCGCACGACCCCCGTGCCGGACCACAGGCGGGTCGCGTGGGCGCCGAGGATCAGTGCGGTGAGGAAGAACGACGGGTGCAGGGAATCGGTGAGTGCCGGCGCGGCGATTCCGATGCAGCCGACCGGCAGATCGAGCCCCGGATGCTTCACCACCGCGGACACCGGGCTCTGCGCCGGCGGCGGCATGACGTCCGCGCGCGGCGTGCCGGCGGGAATGTCGCCGAACTCGTTCTCGATGAATGTGCGCAGGTCGATTCCCCTGAAGTCGCCCGCGAGGCTCAGCACGGCGCGCGCGGGAACGTAGGATTCGGCGATGCGCGGGGCGAGGTCGCGGGCGCGCAGCTTCGCGAGGCCGGCGCCGCTCATCCAGCGCTCGAAGCGGGCATGGTCCCAGCCCGCCGCCATCTGGCCCGCCTCCACGTACAACTCGGCACCGAGGTCGGCGCCGACCGTCTGCGCGCGCCGCTCGGCGAGCGCGGTGCGGGCGCGCGCCACGACTTCGTCGGTCAGGTCCACGCCACGCATGCGGAGCGCCACCTGGTGCAGCACGCCGGGGAACTGGTCGGGGGTCGCCATCTCGGCGAGCTCGGTGCGGCGCCGCTCGACCTGCACGTTCCAGCCCACGGGACGCTGGCTGTCGAGGTCGGCGCGCGAACGAGCCGGAATCTCGCCGGACTGCGCCATGAACGCCGCCTCGGCCATGAGCTCGGTGAAGCCCTCCTCGCCTTCGGGATCGTCGTCGCGACCGGCCGGATAGGCGACGACCACCACGTCCGCGCCCGCGCCCGGCACCTGACGAACGACGACGCGCAGCCCGTTCTCGAGCGTCCAGCCGTCGACGGAGGTGCTGTCGGCCAGCATGCGGGCCGCGTGGGCGGGGGCGGCGCCGAGCGCCAGCAGGGCGGCGCAGGCGATGACGGATCGGATGAGGCGGTCGGGCACCGGGTGACTCCTGTCGGGGAAGGGACGCGTGGGAGCGCGGAGAAGTGTAGCGGACGAGGGCGCGTGCCGCGAGGCGCACGTCGCTTGACCGGCTCCGGGCGCGTTCCTAGACTTCGCCGACCATGTCCGACTCATCCGACTCCGAAGTCCGGCGCCTCGTTCGTGAGGCGGTCGAACGTGCGCTCGGCCCGGAGACCGCCCCCCG
Organism: Candidatus Eiseniibacteriota bacterium; assembly: GCA_963744995.1. Taxonomy (GTDB): domain Bacteria; phylum Eisenbacteria; class RBG-16-71-46; order RBG-16-71-46; family RBG-16-71-46; genus CAVUWA01. Next base: position 423,451 of record CAVUWA010000010.1, on the reverse strand, counting down.
GGCGGCCGCGCCCGCGCCCGCGGCACGGCGCCGCGTCGCGATCGGGGCGGACCACGGCGGGTACCCGCTCAAGGAGATCCTGAAGCGGGCGATCGTGGACGAGCTCGGCTGGGAGGTCCACGACTGCGGCACGCACTCGCCGGATGCGGTGGACTATCCGGACTACGCCGCTGCGGTCGCGCGCGAGGTCGCGAACGGACGCGCGTCACGCGGCGTGATCGTGGACGCCGCGGGGATCGGCTCGACGATGGCGGCGAACAAGATCCCCGGCGTGCGCTGCGCGCTCTGTCACGACGACGCCACCGTGCTCAACAGCCGCGGCCACAACGACGCGAACGTGCTCGCGCTCGGCGCGCGGATCGTCAATCGCGGGCTCGCCGTGCGCATGGTGCGCCTGTTCCTCGCGACCGCGTTCGAAGGCGGCCGCCATCAGCGGCGCGTGCAGAAGATCATGGCGCTGGACCGCCATGGCTGATTCCCCCGCGCAACGGTCCGGCGGCGCGGCAGGCCGGGAGGCCGCGTGCGCCTGAACCAGTCCGTCATCCAGCGACTGCCGAAAACCGACATCCACTGTCACCTCGACGGCTCGCTCCGCTCGCGCACCATTCTCGAGCTCGCCGAGGCGCAGGGCGTCCCGCTGCCCACGACGAACCTGCGCGAGCTGCAGACGCTGCTGCAGGCCGGGCGCCGCACCAAGAACCTCGGCGACTACCTGAAGATCTTCGACTACACGCTGAGCGTGATGCAGGAGCGCGATGCACTCTACCGTGTCGCCTACGAGCTGGCCGAGGACGCCGCCGCCGAGAACGTGCGGCACCTCGAGGTGCGCTACTCGCCGATCCTGCATCGCGACAAGAGCCTGCCGTTTCCGGAGATCGTCGAATCGGTGGTGGCGGGCCTCGCCGACGCCGGGCGCCAGTTCGGGATTTCGACCGGGGTGATCATCTGCGGGATCCGCTCGCTGGATCCCAAGCACTCGCTGATGCTCGCCGAGCTGGCGGTGGCCTACAAGGGCAAGGGCGTGCTGGCCTTCGATCTCGCCGGCCAGGAGAAGGACTACCCGGCCAAGGCGCACCGCGCCGCGTTCGAGCTGATCCTCAAGAACAACATCAACTCGACCGTGCACGCGGGGGAGGCGTTCGGCCCGGCGAGCATCTCGCAGGCGCTGCACTACTGCGGTGCGCACCGCATCGGGCACGGCACGCACCTGCGCGAGGACCAGGACCTGATGCGCTACGTCAACGACCACCGCATTCCGCTCGAGGTCTGCCTGTCCTCCAACGTGCAGACGCGCACGGTGCGCAGCATCAAGGACCATCCGTTCTACGAATACTTCAAGCTCGGTCTGCGGGTCACCGTGAACACCGACAACCGGCTGATCTCGGCGACCACGATCACCCAGGAACTGGCGCTCGCCGCGCGCGCATTCCGGCTGAGCCCTTACGAGATCAAGCGGATCATCATCAACGGCTTCAAGAGTTCGTTCCTGCCCTACGCGCAGAAGGCGCGGATGCTGCGCGAGATCAACCTCGAGATCGACCGGATCTTCATGGAGGAGTTCCCGGACGAGTACGACCGCCGCGCGGCGGGAATCTAGATGACCGCGCGGTGCCCGCGCCGCGGCCCGGCGCGGGATTCGATCCGGACGATGCCGGCACTCCTGCTGGCCCTCTGCGCGGTGACGCCCGGCGCCGCGCACGCGGCGCCCGCGGCGCAGGACTCGATCCGCTACGTGTCGGTGACGACCGACGTCAACCGGGTCGGGCTCGCGATCTCCAACTACGGGTTCTTCGGCAACAACTTCAACTCGCGTTCGCCGTCGCTCGAGTATCCGCTCGGTTCGGGCTACGAGCACATGTCGCGCGCCGGACTCTGGGTCGGCGCGCTGGCGGTGGACGATCAGGGTGCTTTCACCGGTGTGTCGGCGGCGATCGTGGACAACGTGCAGGGTTCGAGCGGCGCCGCGGAGACCGAGTTCACGCCCGCCGGCAACGCGATCCGGCAGCGCTCGCGGATCTCCAACAACCGCTACTACTCGACCGAGGCGATCTCCGATCAGGACTTCGACTGCGCGTACTCCGACGAGCCCGAACGGGCGCCGTCCGGGAACCAGCGCGAACGGCACCGGCCGCTCAACATCCTGGTCAGGCAGCAGATTCTGGGGTTTTCGCTCGATGCGGCGCAGGATTTCGAGGTGGTCCGGTTCACGATCATCAATCGCGGTGCGCCGCTGCGCGACATGTTCGTCGGGCTCTATGCGCAGCTGGTGAGCGGCGACAAGAACGCCTACTCGACCTGGCCGCCGTCCGCCACGTCGGGGCCCGGTTCCTGGTACTACAAGACCTACGCCGAGTACGACTCCACGCGCCGCTTCTACAAGGAGCGTTACTGCCTGCAACTGCCCTATCCCGGCAGCTGTGACGTCGCCTATGCGCCGCCGTGGGCGGGGGTGAAGCTGCTGCGCAGCGCTCCAGGCGACACGTCCACCCGCCACGTGAGCTTCAACTGGTGGTCGTTCAGCCCCGGCGACACGTCGCGCGACGAGGACGTCGAGCGCTACGTGATCCTCTCCAACGGCCGCATCATGGATCCGCGCGACTGCATTCCCGGCGGCGCGAGCTGCTCGCCGATCATGGTGATCGGGGTGGGGCCGTGGGCTCAGGTCGATCCGGGCGACAGCGTGATGGTGGACTTCGCGTTCATCGGCGGCGCGGACGAGAACGCGCTGCTCGAGCATGCGGACTTCGCGCAGTTCGCGGCCGACATCGATTACCGGCTGCCGGCGCCGCCGCCTTCGCCGCGGGTCCACGTCGAGACCGGCAACCACCGGGCGGACATCTACTGGGACGATTCGCCCGAATCCGAGGTCGATCCGACGAGCCTCGCGCCCGGCGGGATGGACTTCGAGGGCTACCGCGTCTACTTCGGCTCCGATCGTCAGGCACCCGTGCGGATCGCCCAGTTCGATCGCGCCGACGCACCGCACGACACGACCGGATTCAACACCGGCTTCGACGCCGTGCGCCTCGATCCGCCGCGGGTGTTTGACGGCGTGCCCTACCGCTACCGGCTCTCGGTGCCCGCCCTGCTCGACGGCTTCGACTACTACGGTGCGGTCACCAGCTACGATCTCGGCGACGTCCAGGTCGGCAGCCTCGAGAGCGGGATCAGCCAGAACAAGTTCCTCGCGGTGCCGAATGCGCGCGCCGGCGAGACCGGCCGCGGCGTGATCGTCTACCCGAATCCGTACCGGGTCGAGGCGCGGTGGGATCAGGGCCGGCAGGTGCGCGACCACTACCTCTGGTTCGCCAACCTCCCTTCGCGCTGCGTGTTGCGCATCTACACGCTGTCCGGCGATCGCATTTTCGAGACCCGCTTCGACGGCGCCGGCTACCACGGCGAAGGGGCCCGCGGTCTGTACGACCCGCAGCGCGACCTCGACACCGGCGCGCCGGCGCTCTCGGGCGCGAGCTATGCGTGGAACCTGATCACCGCCAACGGTCAGGCGGTGGCCAGCGGCCTTTACCTCTATGCGGTGGAGAATCTCGACGGCGGCGCGGTATCACGCGGCAAATTTCTGATCGTCAAGTCCGATCGCGAGAACTGACCCGCGGCGTGAAACGGTTTTCACAGCCATCGCGTAAACAGCGGGGAAAAGAAACGTTGGCCGAAGCCTGGGCCTCAGGTAGCGCTTGACCGGCTCGAAGTCACCGCTTAGTTTCCAGTCCCCCATTCGACACAGTCCCCAAGAGCGCATACATGGCCCGAGTGTTCCCCATCTTCCTGCTGGCCTTGGTCCTCGCCGTCGCGCTTCCCGGCGCGGCGCACGCGCAGGACGCGACCGGCAGCGTCACCGGCAAGGTCTCCGACAAGCGCACCGGCCACTCCATCCCGTTCGCCACCGTCACGATCGTCGGCGCGCAGCGGGGCGGGCTCACCGACTCCGAGGGGCATTTCCTCGTGACCGGCGTTCCGGCGGGCACCTGGGAGCTCAAGGTGCAGTTCCTGGGCTATGCGCCCGTTTCGATGCCGGACCTGGTGGTCACCGCGGGCAAGGCCACCACCGCCAACGTGCAGATGGAAGAGGTCGTCGTCTCGCAGGAGAAGGCGATCGAAGTCACGGCCGAGCGCAAGCTGGTCGAAGTCAAGCAGGGCGCCACCGTACGCAGCGTGAACGCGGCCGAGATCCGCAATCTGCCCGTGCAGACCCTCACCGACGTGCTGCAGCGCCAGGCCGGCGTGAGCGCGCAGGACGACCAGATCCACGTACGCGGCGGCCGCTCCGACGAAACGATCTTCGTCGTCAACGGTGTCGCCAACCGCGACCTCGTGACCGGGCAATCGACGGCGGGCCAGATCAACGCGCGCTCGGTGGCCGAAGTCAACGTCGCCACCGGCGCCTACGACGTACGCTACGGCAATGCGCTCTCGGGGGTGGTCGAGGTCAGGCTCAAGGAAGGCAGCGACCGGTTCAGCGGGGGGCTCACCGCGCGCGCCGGCAGCTTCGGCGGGCGATCGCTGCAGGTCGTCGCCGGCGGCCCGGATCCGGTCTGGACGCCCGCGCTGCGCGGGATCGGCATCCACCTGCCCGGTACGATGACCTCGATCGTCGACGTGTCGGGGATCTTCAGCGAGACGCGCTTCAACTACCTCGGTGAGAGCGGCTCCCTGTTCAACTTCCTGGATCAGGAGTTCAACCTCCCCGAGCGGCCGCGCCGGCTCGCGTCCAGCTACGAGGATTCGTTCCTCGGCATGAAGTTCAAGTACGGCGATTTCTGGTCGCCCGCGCAGGACAACAGCTGGGCCGCGCGCTACGGCCTCACGTGGAAGCCGACCAATCGCGACAAGTGGACGCTCAATCTGTCCAAGCGCCTCAACATCGACCAGGGCTTCAGCCGTACCTTCATCACCGCGACCGGCGATCAGGGCGATCCGGCTTTCCCGTGGGCGTGGGCGCACCGGCTCGATCACGGGCCGACGATCCTCGAAGACAACCAGCAGGCCTCGCTGCAGTGGCGCCGCACGCTCGGCACGACGGGGTGGACCGAGTTCCAGGCCTCGCGTTTCTTCTTCGCTCAGCGTCAGGACGTGATGGGGAAGAAGTGGACCGACTACGTGGAGCCGGACGACCGCTCCTACTACCCGGTCGGTGATCCGCGCCGCGACGACTACTTCATCGATTCCGGCGACGACAACACCTGGCAGGACCGGCGCTCGATGAGCTACGGGCTGCAGTGGAGCCTCCTGCAGCGATTCGGCCGCAACGAGGTCGAGTTCGGCGTCGAGCACGAGTTCCAGACCGTGCAGTACGTGACGATCCAGGATCCGTGGGTCTACGACCCCAACGGCCTCGGCGGCGCGCACGACATCTGGAAGGTCCATCCATGGGTGGGGGCCATGTACCTGCGCGACAAGCTCGAGTACGAGGGCTTCACGGCCAACATCGGCCTGCGCGCCGACTACTGGTTCACGGGGCGCGAAGCCGAGGCGGCGATGGCCGACACCGCGAATCACAACGTGAGCCCCGAGACGCGCACCTCGTACTACCGCGACACGTACGGATTCTTCGGCCGCCGCTACAAGATCAACCTGTCGCCGCGCGTGATCGTGGCGCATCCGATCACCGAGAACAGCAGCTTCTTCTTCAACTACGGCCAGTTCACCCAGAACCCGTCGTACCGCTACGTCTACTCCAAGCTGACGTCGGTCTCGAGCGAATCGTTCCCGCTGCTCGGCAACCCGAACCTGAATCCGCAGGTCTCCGTGAACTACGAGATCGGCGCGAAGCACCAGTTCCTGACCAACGCCGCGATCAATGCCACGTTCTTCGTGAAAGACGTCTACGACTATCCGACCGCGACCACCTTCCGTCGCACGCAGGGCACGAGCCTGGTCGACATCTTCGTCTATCTGAACGGGCACTTCGCGCGTTCGAAGGGCTTCGAAATCGAGATCGAGAAGCGGCGCTCGAACCACTGGTCGGGCAAGCTCTCGTACACGTTCCAGCAGACGAAGGGGAAGAGCAGCGATCCCAACGAGCAGAAGATCGTGCAGGCCGGCGGCGGCGACGCGGCCGAAACGCGGCTCTCCGAAACGTTCGTGCGCTGGAATCGCCCGCACAAGATCACCGCGAGCCTCGACGTGCGCTACGATGACGACGCGCCGTGGTGGCTGCTCAACTACACCGGTTTCAACCTGTTCGTCATCGGCCAGTCGGGCCGTGCCTACACACCGGAGACGCTGCTCTCGACGCAGGCGGCGGAACCCTACTCGCGCAACGCGCCCTTCCAGACCACCACCGATCTCAGGATCGACCGGCGCTTTGCGGTCGGCGGGCGACGCTTCAACATCGGCGTCGCGGTGACCAACCTGTTCAACGAGCACATCATCAACCGCGTGGACGACGTGACCGGCAAGGGTCGCGTGTGGGGCGAGGGGCAGTACGATCCCACGTTGTTCCCCGAGGTCGCCGGCAACGACTACGTGAGGGTCGGCCAGGTCGACGATCCGTCCAACTACGGTCCGGGGCGCCAATGGAGGTTCTCGCTCGACTATGACTTCTAGCGCCTCCATGCGGATCCTGCTGGGCGCCGCGCTCGCATGCTGCGTGCTCGCGGCGCCGGCCCGCGCCCAGTTCACGCTGGGCGAGCAGCGCGCCGGGACGTCGTCCGGCACGTTCCTCAAGATCTCGGTGGGTGCGCGCGCCACCGGGCTCGGCGAGTCGTTCGTCGCGGTGGCCAACGACCCGAGCGCGATCTACTGGAATCCCGCGGGGCTCGCCTCGCTGCTGCGGCCCGAGGTCGCGATGTCGCATCTCGAGTGGCCCGGCGACATCCGTTTCGAGCACGTGACCTACGTGCAGCCGGTGCGGCGTCTCGGCGGCTCGCTCGCGTTCCAGGTGGGCGTGCTGTCCACCGAGATCGACGAGACCACCGAGCTGCAGCCGTTCGGCACCGGCCGCTCGTTCATCTATTCGGACGCCGTCATCGGCGGCGCCTACGCGCGGCGCTGGACCGACAAGCTCCTGGTCGGCGCGGGCCTCAAGTACGTGCGCGAGGACCTCGGCTCCGACGTCGGCGGGCCGACCACCAACTCGGTCATGTTCGACGTCGGCTCGATCTACTACCTCGGGCTCGGCAGCGTGCGGATCGGCGTGTCGCTGACCAACTTCGGCGCGCAGCTCGAGCCGGGCGGCAGCTACGTCTCGCCGACCACGGGCGAGGTGCGCTCCTACGACGGCTTCGATCCGCCGACCATGTTCCGCTACGGCGTCGCCTTCGATCCGGTGGAGAACTCGGAGCAGCGCCTGACGTATTCGCTCGAGATCGACCAGCCCGCCGACAACGCGCAGGTCCTCAAGAGCGGTCTCGAGTGGCAGTGGCAGCGCGGTATCGCGCTGCGTTCCGGCTACAACTTCGGCGCCGACGAGCTCAACTTCTCCGCCGGCGCGGGCCTGTTCGCGAAGATCGGCCAGACGCGGCTGACCGTGGACTACGCGTACACGGACGGCGGCTACCTCGGCGGGGTGAACCGCGTGTCGCTCGGATGGCGGTTCTGATGCGGCGCACGCTGGTTCGCCTCTCGCCGTTCGCCCTGCTCCTGGCGCTGATCGTGGCGCCCGGATGCGGCGCGAAGTTCGACCTGCCGACCGAGAACCGCCTGCGCGTGATTCCGGGCGACGGCAGCTATCAGATGGTGGCGACGTGGTCGGGGCTTTCCGGGATCCGCGACATCCTGCTCACGCAGGGCGCCGGCACCCAGCTGTTCCTGCTGTTCAACAACGGCGGCAGTTCGCTCGCGCCGCGCGGCGAGGTGCGCTCCTACGCGCGCAAGCTCGCGACCGGCGTGCCGGATCCGATCCCGGGCGTATCGTTCGCCACGCTGTTCAGTCCCATCGCGCTCACCGCGGGCTCATCGGGCGGCTCGGGCACCGGTCGGATCTTCGTGCTCGACGCGGGCGACTCGTGCCTCGCGCGCACGAATCCGGCGACGCCCGGGATCTGCGACCCGAGCTACACGGCGAACGGCCGTCGCGTCACCAATCTTTCCGCGACCTGGCGCGTGCGTGAGTACGGGCTCATCGGCGGCGACACGATCAGCACCTTCACCGACACGACGATGTCGGCGGTGACCGGCGTCGCGGCAGACGATCAGGGCAACGTCTACGTCGCCGGGACGGCGATCATCTACGTGCTGGACCCCAACGACGCGCGTCTGCGCACGCGGTTGTTCCAGTACCGCGTCTATCGCTACGCGCGCGGTCCGCGCTACCCGGGCAACATCCCGGGCGATCGCGACATGCCGGGCGCCGCCTGGCACCGCGACACGACGTTTGCGGTCGAAGAGGGCTCGGGACTCGGCACGATCGTGGATCCGCGCGGTCTCTACTGGAGCCGCACCGGCGGCGCGGCGCTCTATGCCGCCGATTACGGCAAGAACTGGGTGCAGAAGCTCAGTGACCGGATGACCAGCACCGGCTTCTACTTCCTGGACGGAGGCTTGAGCGGCACGCCGTTCAACGGCCCCGACGACGTGGTCGTGGACCTGCAGGGCAACCTGTACATCTGCGACAACGGCAACGCGCGGGTGGTGCGCTACGGCCCGGACCAGACCTACACCCAGGTCGTCAACGTCGAGCTCGATGCGGACGGACAGGCGCTCGCCGATCCGGTCGCGGTCGCGGCCGACGATTCGCTCGTCTACGTGGCCGACCGCGGCGCCGGCAAGGTGATCCGCTATCAGAGGCGCAATTGAACGGGGGCTTCGGCATGGGGGTGCGGGTCCGGACGGGCTGGGCACTGGCCGCGGCGTGCGCCGCCGCGCTGCTCGTACCGGCCGCGGGCCGGGCCGCGGCGACCGAAGATCACGTCCAGCCGCCCGGGTACCGCGGCGTGGCGCCCGCGAGTGCGCTGGCCGACTCGATCCGCTACGCGCTGCGCGTGATGGACGTCAACCTGGTCGGGGTCACGATCACCAACTACGGCTTCATCGGCAACAACTTCGTCTCGCGCTCGCCGTCGCTCGAATACCCGCTGGGCAGCGGCTACGAGCACATGGTGCGCGGCGGATTGTGGATCGGGGCGGAGGCCATCGACGACAACGGCGCGTTCACGAGCGTGGCCACCGGCGCGGTGGACGGCGGCCAGGGCTCCTCGGCGGCCAATGCGAGCGAATACACCCCGGCCGGCCTCGACATCGAGGTGCGCTCGACGCTGCCGAACAACAAGTTCTTCAACCCGAACGCGGTCAGCGAACAGGACCTGGTGTCGGAGTTCAGCGACGTGCCCGCGAAGCAGGCGGACAACACCAGCGAGCGCAGCCGCCCGATGCAACTGCTGATCCGCCAGGAGAACTACGGCTGGTCGTTCTCCGACTACCAGCACCTGATCATTTTCCACTACGTGATCAAGAACAACGGCCCGCCGCTGCGCAATGCCTGGGTGGGCATGTACAACGAGTTCGCGAGCGGACCGAAGAACCTGTACAGCGTGTGGCCGCCGAGCAGCAGCGGCAGCGTGCTCGGCAGCTGGTTCAGCAAGAAGTGGATTCAGTACGATGATTCGCTGCGCCTGTTTCGCGAGCACTACTGCAACACGCGCCCGGCGCCCGAGAGCTGCAACCTGCCGCTCGTGCCGTACTGGATCGGGCTCAAGCTGCTCGGCACGAAGCCCGGCGACCTGGCCGACACGACCGACAAGAAGGTGACGCTGGCGGCCTGGACATGGGCGCCCGGCAGCGCGCTGCGCGACGAGGACATCGAGCGCTATCAGCTGATGACGGCGGGCACGATCCAGGATCTGAGCGGCGACGACTTCCAGCCGACCTCGGGCGATCCGGTGAGTCTGCTCGCGGTCGGGCCGTTCCGGCAGATCGACCCGGGCGACAGTGTCGAGGTGGACTTCGCCATCGTCGGCGGCGCCGAGATTCCGGACATCCAGGAGCACTCGCGCTTCGCGCAGCGCGCCTACGACCGCGACTACATCGTGCCGGTGCCGCCGCCCTCGCCGCGCTTCACCGTGGTCGCGCACGACAACGCGGCCGACTTCTACTGGGACGATTCGCCCGAGAGTGCGATGGATCCGACCAGCCCCAACCCGCTCGACTTCGAAGGCTACCGCGTCTACATGGGTGATGACCGGCTCGACCTCAAGCGCATCGCCCAGTTCGACCGCGCGACGCCGCCCAACGACACCACCGGCTTCAATACCGGTTTCGCCGCCGTGAAGCTCGATCCACCGGTGGAGATCGACGGGGTGACCTACCACTACCGCTACACGGTCGCTTCGCTGCGGAACGGTTTCAAGTACTTCGCTGCGGTCACCGCCTACGACCTCGGCAACGTCGAGATCGAGTCGCTCGAGAGCGGCATCGCGCAGAACAAGCGCATGTTCGTGCCGGGACCGGCCGCGGGCGAGCGGCCGGGCACGGGCGTGACCGTGTTCCCGAACCCGTACCGCGTCGAGGCGCGCTGGGACCAGGGCACGCTGGTGCGCGATCACTACCTCTGGTTCGCGAACCTGCCCGAGCGCGGCAAGCTGAAGATCTTCACGCTTTCCGGGGATCTGGTGTTCGAGTCGGATCTCGACGCGAACACCTACCAGGGCCAGGGCACCCGCGGACTCTATGATCCGAACCGCGAGCTCGACGTTCCCGCGCCGACGCTGTCGGGACGCATGTTCGCCTGGGACCTGATCACCCGCGAAGGGCAGGCCGCGGCGACGGGTCTCTACCTGTACTCGGTCGAGGACGCCGGCTCGGGCAAGAGGACGGTCGGCAGGTTCCTGGTGATCAAGTCGGACCGGGAGGCCGGCAACTGATGCGCATTTCCACCCCGTTCCTGCGCGCGTGGCCGCTCGGTCTGCTGATGCTGCTCGCGCTGCTCGCCGGCTGCTCGGTCAGGAAGACCTTCGTGCCGAACGTTCCGCCCGAGACGGGGCTGTTCGTGCAGGGCCAGCTCGACACGGTCAACCACCTGGTGCACCTGTACTGGTACGGCAACGACGCCGACGGCTTCGTCACGGGCTTCGATCTGCGGCTGACGAGCCCGCAGGCGCCCGCCGACACGCAATGGATCCGCACGACGCGCACCGACTCGCTGATCGCGGCGTACACGCCCACCGGGCTCTCGGAGCCGGTGTTCGAAGTGCGCGCGATCGACGACGACGGCGCGGTGGACCCGACCCCGGCGACCCAGCAGTTCACGTTCACGAACAAGGCGCCGACCGTGAACTTCCAGGGCGAGCCCGGGATCAACGACTCCACCTTCGCCTCGGTGACGCTCAACTGGTTCGGCGCCGATCCGGACGGCGACGGCACGAAGATGGTCTACCGGGTCTGGCTGAACGGCAACGAAGCGAACGCCGACTTCACCTCGAACAAATTCATCACGATCGCGACCGATCGCTTCCGCCAGGGAGGCCAGCTGCTCTCGGGCCCGCGCACGGTCTACGTGCAGGGCATCGACGACGGCGGCCGCGCCGGCAATATCGACAGCACGACCTGGTACGTGCGCGCACCGGTCAGCGGGACGCGCGCGCGCCTGCTGCTCATCGACGACGTGCCGAGCGCCAATCCGGCGAACTTCACCACCGACACGGCCTGGACCAACACCGCGGTGCGCAATCTGGCGCCGGACGAATGGAGCCTGCTCAGGCTCGAGTTCACTCAGCCGTTCCGCTCGTCGGAGGACGTCCGCCAGACCTTCGACCTGTTCGAGAACGTGATCTGGTACCGCGGCACCCAGACCGGCTTCAGCACGCTGCTCAACGACTACCACGACGGCATCGCCGCCTACATGGACGGGGGCGGCAGCTTCTTCATCGAGGGCCTGAACCTGATCCAGGGACTCGCGGCGACCGGCCCGCTCCCCGAAGACTGGGTGACGCGCTACTGCGGCAGCCGCGGCCTGCTCAAGTACGAGACCTCGCTTCCCGGCGATTCGTCCACGACCTGGGGGATCTCCAACGCCCGCATCCTGCGCAGCACGCTGCTCGCCGACAGTCTGCGCGCCGCCGGCATCTTCAGCGGCCTGCGTGGTTTCGACGTTCTCGACACCAACGACGTGCTGCTGTGGGCGCCGCCCAATCAGCTCACCCAGCTGAACCAGACCAATATCCCGGTCGCGGTCACGGTGAGGCTCGGCTCGGGAGGCCGCATGACCATCATCACCGGCCCGATGCGCGGGCTGGACGGCTTCCGCACCGTGCCGCGTTTCCTCGCCAAGACGTTCGAGCTGCTCGGGCTCACCGGGCTCTGAGCCGGAGGGCCGCCTCACGGCGGCCCCGCCGGATCGGCCGCCCCGCCGGATCGGCCGCCGGGCCGGATCGGCCGCCCGCCCCGTCGCCACGCCCGGCCACCGGGTCTGCCCGGAGGTCCAGGCCGCACTTCGGCCCGCCCCGAGAATCTTCCCCGGGGGCCCGGGCGCCAGCCAGGAGGCTCTGTGGCCCTCTCAGGGCATCTCCGGGACCCGCGGCGAGTTGCCGGATTGCCACTTATCGTCATAAAGCGTTTGGGCTTAGGCCACACGCTGGTATACTCGATCGACCGGAAATGGCTCCACTTCGGCCGCCAGACTCCTGGCGTTTCATTCCTCAATGAACCCGCAGATCCCGAGGAGGAATCAGCCCCCGATCTCACGGTGAATCCCGCTGCATCCCTTGTTCCGTCGTCTTTGCCACCAGAGGGTATTCCCATGCGACGTTTTGCTCCTGTGCTACTGGGCGTCGTGCTGCTCGCGAGCAGCGCGCTCGTCGCCCGCGCGGATCAGTATCCGCCGGGACCTTCCTATCGCACCTGTGCCGACACGCTGACGATCTACGACATTCAGCAGACCGACACGACGCTCGCGCCGTGTCATCCCGCGCTCGGCGACTCGGTGTACGGCGTGAAGGGCATCATCACCGGCTTCGACGCACAACCCACCGGCTTCGCCTTCTACATCCAGACCTCCGCGCCGAGTGCGCTGCCTTTCAGCGGAATCGACGTCTTTACCGGGGGCAGCAACCTCGCCGCGACGCTCGGCCTTGCGCAAGGGGACAGCGTGGCGGTCTACGGCGCATCGGCCGAGTATCAGGGCGGCGCCGAGATCCTGTCGTTCAACAATTCGTTCACTTCGCCGGACCTCATCGTGCGCAAGATCAACTCCGGGAATCCGCTGCCGCCGTTCCACGATGGCACGGTCGCGGAGCTCCAGGAGCTGCCGACCAACCCGAACGGGGAGATGTGGGAAGGCTCGCTGGTCCGCATCACGACCACCATGCGCGTCGCCCGCACCTCGTTCACGGGCGGCCTTCCCTTCAATTCGTTCCTGATGGTCGACGACAACCTGTGCACCAGCGGCCCGTGCGACAGCATCCTCGTCGATGGCGGCACCCTCACCACCTACGCGCCGCCCGCGGTGGGGACGCTCGTCAGCAACGTGCAGGGCATCTACGACCAGCGCACGCGCGGCTACCGCATCCAGCTGCGTGACGGCAACGACATCACCGTGCAGACGCCGCCGAACCTTGCGGACGCCTACTCGGTGCACGATGACACCATCCGCGTGGTGTTCGACCGCAACGTCGAGCAGACCTCGGCGGAGGACGTCGGCAACTACTCGCTGGCTTCGTTCGGGATCATCAACTCGGCGACGCTGGTCGAGCCCAATGTCGTCCACCTCGCGCTCGATCCGGGCAACAACCTGCCGGACGGCACGGCCGAGACCGTGACGGTGTCGGGTGTCAAGGACGCGGCGTTCAACCTGCCGATCATCACGCCGCAGGACCGCAGCTTCGCCAACGGCGTCATGGCCATCGGCCAGATCCAGGCGCCGGATCCGCTGTTCCTCGGCTCGCCCTGCGAGGACCGCACGGCGTTCGGCGGTTCGGGCAGCGCCGTGGGCACGCGCCTGACGTTCCGGGGCGTCGTGACGGCGGCCTTCGGCAACCTGTACTACATGCAGGACGACAGCCCGACCCGCAGCGGTATTGCGGCGTTCGCCCCGATCGTGCCGCTCACCGAGGGGCATCAGTACCTGTGGGCCGGTGCCGTGCAGGAGTACTTCAACGAGACCGAAGCGACCAGCAACGTCTACCTGCGCGACGAAGGTGCGGCGGCGATGCCGACGCCGGTGCTCGGCACGGTGGCCGTGTTCGGCGATTCGGCCTGCGACGGCAGCCAGAGCATGCAGACCGGCGAGGACTACGAAGGCATGCTGGTCAAGCTGGAGCACGTCCGCATCACGAACAACCAGCCGGCTGGTTCGGGCTTCCTCGTGGCCGGCCCGTGCTGCACGTTCCCGGACACCATGAACGTCACGGAGTCGAGCACCTATCCGTTCTCGTTCGTGGCGGATTCGCTGCACACGATCGACGTGACCGGCATCCTGCGGTTCAGCTTCTCGCTGTTCCGCGTGGCGCCGCGCACCGACGCCGACATCGTCGACCTGGGCCTCAATGCCAGCGCCGACGGCGAAGTCCCGGCGCGCGTGCAGTTCTCGGTGTTCCCGAACCCGGCGACCTCGTCGCGGGTGAGCTTCGGCCTGCCGCGTGCGGCGAACGTGGACCTCGCGGTCTTCGACCTCGCCGGCCGCAAGGTGGCGACGCTCGCGAAGGGCGCGTTCACCGCGGGCACCTACTCGCGCACCTGGGACGGCAGCGGCAACGGCGGCAGCCGTCTCGGCGCCGGTGTGTACTTCATCCGCCTGATGGTGGGCGGCGAGACGTACAACCAGCGCGCAGTCCTGCTCGACTGATCGAACCCGGTACCGGCGAACGGCCGGGCCCCGAACGGGGTCCGGCCGATTCGTTTGCGCCGGGACAGCGGCCGCGCCCGGGCGCGCCTCCGGGGGCGCTGTCGCGTCCGCGGGGGGCACGGGCCGCGTTGCGAGGGCGCGCGCGCGGCGCCTATAATCCGTCCCTGCGGTGCGCCCCGCCGGTGTCGGTTGGTGACTGCAACGCAAGGCGCCGCAGTATGTTGCAACCACGGCTCCGAGATCGAAGCGTCCCTGGGGAATCGGGTGAATCCAAACACGACGCCGGCCGGCAGGCGCGCGGCCGATTCGGCCACGCACATGGTGCAGCTGGTGCTCCCGCACGAGGCCAACGTGCACGGCAGCGTGCTCGGCGGCACCGTGATGCACTGGGTGGACCTCGCCGCCGCGATCGCCGCCAACCGGCACTGCCGGCGGCCGGTCGTGACGGCGGCGTTCGACGAGATGTCGTTCCTGGCGCCGATCCAGGTGGGCGAGCTCGCGCTGATCGACGCGCGGCTCACCCTCGTGGATCGGAGCAGCATGGAGATCTGCGTCCGGGTGGGGTCGGAGAACCTGCTGTCCGGCGAGAGACGCCACACCGCGACTGCGTTCGTGACGTTCGTCGCACTGGATCCCGTCACCCATCGCCCGACCCCGGTGCCGCCGCTGCTGCTGGAGACGGAAGAGGAGAGAGAAGAGCACACGCGCGCGGTCGAACGCCGCCGTCTGCGCCTCGAACGGCGCGGCAAGCGCGGCGCCACGGACGCCTGACCGAACGAAACGCCTCCGGGGTGGACGCCGCGGAGCACACGAGACGCCCGACGCGGGCGATCACGGAGGACCAGAGGACATGCCGATTCAGATCGTCGTTCCGCAGCTCGGCGAGAGTGTCGCGGAAGGCACCGTGTCGAAGTGGCTGAAGAAGGTCGGCGACAGGGTGCGCAAGGAAGAGCCGCTCGTCGAGATCCAGACCGACAAGATCAACGTCGAGATTCCTTCGCCCTCCGAGGGCACGCTGTCGAAGATCCTCGTCGAGGAAGGCACGACCGTCCTGGTCGGCACCGAGATCGGCGTGTTGTCGGGCGCGGGCGAAGCGGCCGGCGCTGAAGCACAGGCGCCCGCGAAGGAAGAAGCGAAGCAGGCGGCGCCCGCCGCGGCACGGCAGGCGGCAGGCGCCGCGGCGCCGCCCGCGCGCCCGCAGCCGGCCGCGCCGGTCGCCACCGCGCCCGCCCCGGCGGCGGGTGCGGGCGGCAACGGCGTGGTCTCCGCCGAGCCGCGTCACCTGTCGCCGGCGGTGCGCAAGCTCATGCGCGAGCACGACGTGCAGATGGCCGAGATCGATTCGATCCGCGGCTCGGGCGTGGCGGGGCGCGTGACGCGCGACGATCTGCTCGACTACCTGAACCGCCGCGGCGCCGCGCCGGCAGCGGCGCAGCCATCCGCCCCGGCCGTGGCGCCGGCCCGTCCGGCCGCGCCGCTGCCCGGCTTCATGGCGGCTGCGACGGCGGCGCCCGCCGAGGGTCAACGGGAGGAGGTCGTCCCGTTCACCAAGGTGCGCAAGCTGATCGCCGAGAACATGGTGATGGCGAAGCACACGGCGGCGCACACCCACTGCTTCGACGAGGCCGACATGAGCGCGATCGTCCGCCTGCGCAAGGAGTGGGGGCCGAAGCTCGAGGCGCAGGGCGTGAAGCTCACCTACATGCCGTTCTTCATCAAGGCGAGCGTCATGGCGCTCAAGGAGTTCCCTTGGGTGAACGGACAGGTGAAGGACGACTCGATCGTCGTGAAGAAGTACTACAACATCGGCATGGCGGTCGGCCGCGACGAGAAGGGCCTGATCGTGCCGAACATCAAGGACTGCGATCGCAAGAACCTGACGCAGATCGCCGCCGAGGTGAACGACATCGCCGCCCGGGCGCGTGCCGATCGGCTCAAGCCCGACGAGATCCAGGGCGGCACGTTCAGTATCACCAACGCGGGCGTGTTCGGCGCGACCAACTCGTCTCCGGTGATCAACGTGCCGGAGGTGGCGATCCTCGGCGTGCACAAGATCGCCGACCGCCCGGTGGTGAAGGACGGCGAGATCGTGATCCGGCCGATGATGAACGCCTCGATCGGCTTCGATCACCGCGTGATCGACGGCGAGCTGGCGGTCAAGTTCCTGCGCCGGGTCTGCGAGCTGCTGGAACGCCCGGAGATGCTGTGGTTCTACGCGTGAACGGCATCTGCGCCGGCATCGCGGGTCCGGGTGCCCGCGACCGGGCGCGGAGGAAGTCGGGACGAATCTGATGCGAACGCTGCACGCATGTCATCTGGGCGCCACGCCCTACACGGAAGGCCTCGAGATCCAGGAGGCGCTGGTGCGGGCGCGTGCCGCGGGGGAGACCGGCGACTGGCTGCTGTTCCCCGACCATCCGCCGGTGCTCACGGTGGGCCGGAGTCCGAGCGAGGGCAACGTGATCGCTTCAGCCGCCGAGCTGCGCTCGCGCGGCATCGAGGTGCACGAGGTCGCTCGCGGCGGCGACGTCACCTGGCACGGGCCCGGGCAGCTGGTCGGCTATCCGATCATCGATCTGAACCCGCTGGGCCGGGACCTGCATCGGTTTCTGAGGGGGCTGGAGGCCGCACTGATCGGGCTCCTCGCCGAATGGGAGATCGAGGGTGGCATCGTGCCCGGCCGCACGGGGGTGTGGGTGGACGGCGCCAAGATCGCGTCCATCGGAATCGCGGTGCGCCGCTGGGTCAGCTATCATGGATTCGCCCTGAATGTGGCGCCGGATCTGGCTTTTTTCGACCTGATCCACCCCTGCGGGCTTCACGGCATCCAAATGACGTCCATGGAGGCCCGTGCGGGGGCGGGCGTCGTGCGCATGGCCGCCGTGCGCGAGCGTGCGGCCGCGTCCGTGGCGCGGCAGTTCGGTTTCGAGCGCATGGTCTGGATCGAGCGCGAGACCGTGCGCCGCATGACGGCCGGCGCCGCGGCCTGAAACCAGACGGAAGGAGCGTTCCCGGGTGGGAGGCAAGGTGAAACTGACGGTGTTCAGTCTGGCCGAGGCGAACCGCGCCGTGATCGAGCTCAAGCCTCGCCTCGAGCGGCTGGTTGCGGCGAAGCGCGAGTACGATCGAGCGCAGTCACGCATCGAAGTCATGGCCGTGGCACTGTCGGGCGCGGGGCCGGAAAACCCGGACCGCGCGGAGTTGCACGAGCTGCAGAACGCCCGGACCCAGCTCGGCCACGAGATCGCGGAGGGGATCCAGGCGATCCAGCGGCGCGGCGGCCTCGTGAAGGATCTCGACCGCGGCCTTCTCGACTTCTACGCGATCTCCGGGGACCGGCTGATCTTCCTGTGCTGGCGGCTCGGCGAGGCGGAGATCACGTACTGGCACTCGCTCGAGGGCGGTTTCGCCGCGCGTCAGCCCCTCGATGCTTCGGACCTCTGATCGGAACGGATCCATGACCACGCTGACCACGATGGCGACGGCCGCGCCGGGGGCGCGACCCTTCGCCGAATATGCGGCACTCGCGGCCGACGTGATTCGCGAGCGCACGCGTGCCGCGCGCGAGAGGCTCGGTGCGCGCGTGGTGCTGCTCGGCCACCATTACCAGCGCGACAGCGTGATCGAGTTCGCGGACTTCCGCGGCGACTCGTTCAAGCTCGCGCAGCTGGCATCCGAGCGCGGGGAGGCGGACTGGATCGTGTTCTGCGGCGTGCACTTCATGGCCGAGTCCGCCGACGTGCTGCGCCAGCCCCACCAGACGGTGCTGCTGCCGGACTTGAAGGCCGGCTGCTCGATGGCCGACATGGCCGGGATCGAGGACGTCGAAGAAGCGTGGGAACGCCTCACCGCGGTGCATGGCGACACGATCGTTCCGGTCACCTACATGAACTCGACGGCGGCGCTCAAAGCGTTCTGCGGCGAGCGCGGCGGCGTGGTGTGCACGTCGTCCAATTGCCCTTCGGTGCTCGAGTGGGCGTGGGCCCGCAAGCGGCGGGTGTTCTTCTTCCCCGACCAGCACCTGGGCCGCAACACCGCGTTCGGAATGGGCGTGCCGCTCGAGGAGATGGCGGAATGGGACTACCGTGCCCGCGATCTCGACCGCGTCAACGCGAATTGCTACCGCGACGGAACACGCATCATGCTGTGGCGCGGCTTCTGTTCGGTGCACACGAAGTTCCAGAAGCACATGATCGACGAGGCGCGCGCGGCCGATCCCGAGGTGCGGGTGCTCGTGCACCCGGAGTGCCCGTTCGACGTCGTGCAGAACGCGGATCTCGTGGGCTCCACGGAATTCATCATTCGCCGGGTCCGCGAGGCGGCGCCCGGCACGCACTGGATGATCGGCACCGAGATCCACCTGGTGCATCGCCTGGCGCAGGAGCACCCGGAGCAGCGGATCCAGTCCCTGCAGAAGAACGTGTGCCCGTGCGCGACCATGAATCGCATCGATCCCGCGCATCTGCTGTGGACGCTCGAGAACCTCGCCGAAGGTCACGTCGTCAATCCCGTGCGCGTTCCCGAATCCACCCGTGCCGGCGCACGCCTGGCGCTCGACCGCATGCTGTCGCTGAAGGGCAGCGGCCAGATCGCCCGGCAGACGATGGCCAAGGACTGACCATGAGTCGAGACTTCGAGTCCCCCGAACGGGTTCCGGGCGCCACCCCCGGAGCCGACGCGCTTCCGGTCCTCAACGCGAACGAAGGCGCGGACATCGGCGTCT
The DNA here is from genome assembly GCA_963744995.1 of Candidatus Eiseniibacteriota bacterium. GTDB lineage: Bacteria > Eisenbacteria > RBG-16-71-46 > RBG-16-71-46 > RBG-16-71-46 > CAVUWA01. The sequence continues at coordinate 403,994 of CAVUWA010000010.1, read as the reverse complement.
ACGGCGCGCCGCGCCCCGCGGTGCCGCAGCGGCTGCCGGTGAGGCCACGTTTCGGCGGCTGCGCGTCGGGCGCCGGGATCGGCGCCGGGGCCGACGCCGCCGGAGCGCGGCCCGGCGGGTTCCGCCGCCTGCCCGAGTGGCTCAAGGTGAAGCTGCCGGGGCACGGCGAGTACGCCGAGACCAGGTCGCTGCTGCGCGGCCAGAAGATGGTGACCGTGTGCGAAGAAGCGCACTGCCCGAACCTCGGCCACTGCTGGGAGCGCGGCACGGCGACCATCATGATCCTGGGCGACATGTGCACGCGGCGCTGCGGCTTTTGCGCAGTCGGTCCCGGCAAGCCGAACGGCTTCATCGACTGGGACGAGCCGCGTCGCGTGGGCGAGTCGGTCGCGGCGATGGGCCTGCGCCATACGGTGATCACGTCCGTCGCGCGGGACGACCTCAAGGACGGCGGCAGCACGATCTTCGCCATGGTCATCGAGGAGATCCGCAAGCGTTCGGACACCGTGATCGAGGTGCTGGTACCCGACTTCCGCGGCCACGCCGCGGATCTGCAGCGCGTGATCGACGCGCGCCCCGAGGTGATCAACCACAACATCGAGACCGTCGAGCGTCTGCACCCGCTCGTGCGCCCGAGCGCGCGCTACGACCGCACGCTCGAGCTTCTCGAACGCGTGTCCGCGAGCGGCACCGGGATCAAGGTGAAGTCCGGGCTGATGCTGGGACTCGGCGAACAGGAAGACGAGCTGCTGCAGACGCTGCGCGACCTGCGCGCGCATGGCTGTCAGCTGCTCACGATCGGCCAGTACCTGAGGCCGAGCGCGAACCACCTGCCGGTGATCGAGTACGTGCACCCGGATCGCTTCCGCTGGTGGGGCGAGCAGGCCGCGGCGCTCGGCTTCGAGAACGTCGCCTCGGGCCCGCTGGTGCGTTCCTCGTTCCACGCCGACGAGCTGGCCGGGACCGTGCGTCCGGGGGAGAGCAGCAAGTCGCGCTGAGCGTACGGGCGGGAAATCCCGGGCGGCTTCCAGGCCGTGGCCCGGATTCGCTCTGATGGCGTAACGCAATCTCCGGCAATGCGTTGAGTGGTCAGGCCCGGCCCCGATGGGCCCCGGCCGGCGTTCTCCGCCGGCCCGAATTCATGCACGCAGGGCTTGCACATTCCCGGCCGAATGCGCATTCTCCCCAGCCCGAGGCCGAAAGTGCACCCTCTGGTGCACTCACATCCCCGACACGAAAGCCGGATCCCGGATCGGATACATCGGCTGGAAGTAAACGGATGGATCCGCACAAGGAGATTGAAGATGCGTTTGCAGAAGTCCCTCCCCCTGTTCCTCGCTGTTGCCTTCGTAATGGCCCTCGCGGTCGGTTGCGCCCAGTCCCAGCAGGCCGAGACGCCAGCGACTTCGGAGTCCACCGAGGAAATGGGGAATGACAACTCGATGTCGATGCCGGATTCGGCGATGAGCGACTCGGCGGGTGCCATGGATGACATGGACCACTCGACCGAGGGCAACATGGAAGGCTCGTCCGACCACTGAGCTCGGATCGATCTGAAACGCGAAACGCCGCCCGCACCGATGCGGGCGGCGTTTTCGTTGGAGTCGCACGGCCGCCGTCTTCCGCAACCGTCGGTCCGTCAGTCGTCGATCCTCGACGAGGTCCGATCCTCCGACGCGAGCCAGCGCTCCCAGGCCCGGCTGTCGAACGGCCGGCCGAGAAAGTCCTCCACCAGCCGCGCGGCAGGTTTCGAGCCCCCCGGCGCCAGCACCCGATCGCGATAGCGCTTCGCCACCTTCGCGGCGAACGGGTGCGCCGGATCGAAGGCGCTGTACATGTCCTTGGCGATCACCAGCGACCACATGTAGGTGTAATACATCGCCGAATAGCCGGAGAGATGCGTGAACGCGGCCTGGAAGTGCGTGCCGGGCACGTGGCGGAACGGCACGTAGTCGGCACTGACTTCCTCCACCAGCCGGTCCGTGTCGATCCCGCCGGGATCACGGTCGTAGCAGGACAGTGAAACGCGTGCGAACACCATCTGCCTGAGGACGTTCAGCGCCTTGCCGAACTCGTGGGCGCGTTTCATCCTGAGGACCAGCTCGGCGGGGATCGGCTCGTTCGTTTCGTAGTGCTTCGCGAAGGTGGCCAGCACCTCCGGATCCCAGGTCCATTCCTCGAGCATCTGCGACGGGGCCTCGACGAAGTCGCGTTCGGTGGTGATGCCGGCCGTGCCGTGCCACTCGTGATCGCCGGCGAACAGGTTGTGCAGCAGGTGGCCGAACTCGTGGAAGAAGGTCTGGACATCGCTGTGCTCCATGAGACCGGGATCGCCTTCGCTGCCGCCGGGGAAGTTGCAGACGAGGGCGGCCTCGGGGATCTGCACGCCGCGCTCGCCGGAGCGGATGCCGAAGTGGGCGGCGTGCGAGTACTTGTTGGGCCGCGGGTGCAGGTCGAAGTAGAACCTCCCGCGCCGCCGTCCCTTCTCGTACATCTCGTAGCACTCCACCGACGGGTCCCAGACCGGCACGTCGTTCACCCTGCGAAACTCGACCCCGAACAGCTTCGAGGTCACGTCGAGGACGCCCTGCTTCACCCGGTCGAACGCGAAGTACGGGCGCACGGCCTGGGCGTCGAAGTCGTATTCCGAACGGCGCACCAGCTCGGCGTAGTAGCTGCGCTCCCAGTCGGTGATCTCGGTGGCCGACGGGTCGTCGGCGCGCTTGCGAGCCAGCAGCTCGGCGTACTCGCGCTCCCCGATCGGACGCGCGGCGGTGACGACGCGGTCGATGAAGTCGGAAGCGACCTGCGCGCTGCCGGCCATCTTGTCGGCGGTGATCAGATCGGCGTACTGATCGAAACCGAGCAGCTGCGCCAGCTCGTGGCGTTTTGCGATCATCTCGTCGAGCACTTTCATGTTCTGCGGATACGCGCGGTTCGAATAGGCCATGAACATCCGCCTGCGAACGTCGTCGTTCCTCGCATAGCTGAACACGGGGAACGCGTCCGGGTACTGCGTGGTGAGAACGATCCCGCCGTCGGGACCCGGCGGATGATTCGCGACGTAGTCCGCCGGCAGCCCGTCGAGCGCTGCCGGCCCGTCCACGATGATCCGGCTCGAGTCGTCGCGAATGTTGCGGTTGAAGGCCTGGGTGATGCGCACGATCTCGTCCCGCACCTTGCCGACCTTCTCGCGCGTGGCGTCGTCGCGGTCCACGCCTGCGAGCTTGAAGTCGCGCAGCTCGCGCTTCACGTAATAGCGCGTTTCGTCGTCGGCCTTCCTCGTGTCCAGCGCGGCGATGGCACGGTAGAGTCCGGGGTCGAGCGTCAGCTCCGTCCAGTAACTGGAGATCTTCTGCTGGATCGTCTCCGCTCCGGCGCGCATCGCGGCGTCGGGATGCACGTTGGCGATCAGCCCTGCCTGCCGCGCCGCGTTGGCGAGGTGGCGCAGCGCCTCGTCGTAGGGGCGCAGGGTGTTCTGGATCGTGCGCCTGCCGCGCACGGCCTTGACCTCGGCGATCAGCGCCTGCGCGCGCCCCAGCCGCGCGTCCTGGGTACTCGCAAAGGTGGCGGAGTCGGGCATGCCGCTCCAGAACGGCCGGTCGTCGTGGATCGGGCCGACAGCCGGCGCGCCGACCACCGGAGCGGCGGCGATCAGGCCGGCCAGCAATGTGGCGAGGTAAGCGAGTCGCATGACGTTCTCCTGGCGGGTCGCGGACGGGTTGCCGCGCTGCGCGAGAACGGGCGCTGACGAAGGCACGGCAACGAAGCGCCCGCAGGATAGCACGGCGGGCGCGGCCCGAAGACCGCGCCCGTCGGCAGCATCGCTGCGGTGGTCTGCTACTCGGGCTGATTCAACCAGGCCTTCCAGGCCTCGCTGTTGAACGGCCGGCCGAGGAAGTCCTCGATCATCTGCGCCGCGGGTTTGGTGCCCGCCGCAGCGAGCACCGCGTTGCGATAGCGGACCGCGACGCCCGGCTTCAGGAGGTCGTCGCGATCGAACTGCGCGAACATGTCCTTGGCGATGACCAGCGACCACATGTAGGTGTAGTAGATCGCCGAGTAGCCGCCGAGGTGACCGAACGCGCACTGCATGTGGGTGCCGTCGACGAATGGGAACGGCTGGTAGCGGGCCGTGATCTCGCGCACCATCGTGTCGGTGTTCATGCCGGCCGGGTCGCCCCGGTAGAACGAGAGCGAAATCTGCGCGTAGACCATCTGCCCGCGCACGCGCAGCCCCTTGCCGAACTCGTCCGCGCGCTTCATCTGTCGGACCAGCTCCGTCGGGATCGGCTCCTGCGTCCGGTAGTGGCGCGCGAACGTCGCGAGCACCTTCGGGTCCCATGCCCACTCTTCGAGCATCTGCGACGGCGCTTCGACGAAATCCCACTCGGTGCGGATCCCGCCGGTGCCGCACCAGCGCTGGTGTCCGGCGAAGAGCGCGTGGATCAGGTGCCCGAACTCGTGCAGGAACGTGGTCACGTCGCTGTGCTGCATGAGCCCCGGGTCGCCCGGGTGTCCCGCCGGGGAAATTGCAGACCAGGGCGGCCTCGGGGATCTGCCGGCCCTCGATGCCGGTGCGCACGTCGAACTGGGCGGCGTGGTTGAACTTGCCGTCGCGCGGGTGCATGTCGAGGTAGAAGCGTCCGACCAGCTTGCCGCCTTCGAACATCTCGTAGCACTCGACCGACGGATCCCACACCGGCGCGTCCTTCACCTGCCTGAACTCGACGCCGAACAGCCGGCTGGTGAGACCCAGCACCCCCTGCTTCACGCGATCGTACGGGAAGTACGGGCGCACCTTCTGCGAGTCGAAATCGTAGCTCGACTTGCGCACCTGCTCCGAGTAGTAGCTTCTCTGCCACGGCTGCACGGCTTCGGCCTGCGGATCGTCCTCGCGCAGCCGGGCGAGCAGCGCCTGGTATTCGGAGGCGGCCCGCGCGGCCGACGCGTTCGCCACGTCTTCGATGAACGCGGCGGCCTTCGAGTCGCTGCCCACCATCTTGTCGGCCGTGATGTATTCCGCCCAGCTTCCGTAGCCGAGAGTCGTCGCGAGCTCGTGCCGCTTCGCCATCATCTGCGCGAGGACGTCCATGTTGTCCGGGTAGGCGCGATTGCCGAACGCCATGTACATGCGCCTGCGCAGGTCGTCGCTCTGCGCGTACTGGAAGACGGGGATCGCGTCCGGATAGTCCATGGTGAGCCTGATCGCGCCGTCCGCGTCGGGCGGGTGCCGGTCGATGTAGTCCTGCGGCAGGCCGTCGAGCTCGGCGGCGCTGTTCACCGTCACGGTGCGGTCGTCATCGCGGATGTTCCGCGTGAACGCCTGTCCGATCTCCACCAGCTCTTCACGCAGCGCCCTCGCCTTCCCGCGGGTCGCCTCGTCGCGATCCACGCCGGCGAGCCTGAAGTCGCGCAGCTCCTTCCCGACGTAGTACCGGGTCACGTCGTCGGCGCCATCGAGGTCGAGGGCCGCGAGCGCGTCGTACACGTCGCGATTGAGCGAAAGGGCCGTGCTGAACGCCGACGACGCCTGGCTCATCTTCTCGGCCGACGTGCGCACCGCAGCGTCGGGGTGCACGTTTTCCATGAGCGAAGCCTGCGAGCCGACCGCATCCAGCTCGATGAGCGCGTCGTCGTAGGGGCGGAGCGTGTTCTCGATCGTGCGCTTCCCCTTGACGGCGACCATGCGGTCGATCGCCCGGCGCGCCCGTTCGAGTCGCGCCTCCATCGCCCTGGTGAACGCGGTCGAATCCGGGTGTCCGGTCCAGAACGGCGCATCCGACGAGGTCTCGGCGGCGATCCCGTCGCCGGGGCCGGACATCATCGCGGAGAGCAGGAGGAGCATCAGCGGAATCCTTCGAATGTGGGTCAAAGAGATCTCCCTCACGCGCGGCAGCCGCCGGCGCGTCCGGATGTCTGGGCGAGGCGCGCAGAGCCTAGTCGATGCCCGCGTGGAGCGTCCACCGGAGGCGCCGCGCTCGTGCCGCAGGGTGCCGCGCCCGGCGCATCCATCGCGCGACTCGCCCGGCGAGGCAGGGCTCTCCGGTCTCGCCGTTGCGGATCGTCCGCGGGGCGGAGGTCGATTCGCGAGTGGGCGTAGCCCGTCGCGGTCAGCCGAAGTCGCTGCGGTGGCGTCGAACCCGCCGTGACACTCCGATCGCACCATGGGCCAGCTTGCGGGGACCCGCGAGTGAATCGAGCCTCCGCCCCGCGGACGATCCGCAACGAGGTGCTTTCCTGCGCGCGCTCGCGGAGCTGCACGGGCGCCCGGCGGACCCGGCGCTCAGCCCTTTCTGGGTGGCTGGCTCGGACGCATCTCGACGCGGCTGTAGAGCGCATGCTTCGGCGAGCGCAGCAGGTCGAGCACGACCTCCGCGACGTCGGCCGGCTGCAGCGCCCAGTCGGACTTGCCACCCGAGCCACGGCCGAACTCCGTCGCGACGCTGCCGGGCATCAGGTAGGAGACGCGGATGCCGTCGTAGCGCACCTCCTGCATGAGCGCCTCGCTGAAGCCGTTCAGACCGAACTTGCTGGCGTTGTAGGTTGCGCCGTTCGGAAACGCGTTGCGCCCGGCGAGCGACGAGACGTTGAAGATGTAGCCGCCACCGCGCTTCCTCATGAGCGGGATCGCCTCGTGGCAGCAGTAGAAGACGCCGTGGAGGTTGGTCTCGATCACGGCACGCCAGTCTTCGGGGTTCGTGTCGGCGACCGCGCCGAAGATGCCGATGCCCGCGTTGTTGACGAGCACGTCGAGCCCGCCGGTCCGCTCGACCGCCTCGCGGAACAGGGTCTGCACCTGGCCGAAGTCGCGCACGTCGCAGGCGAGGCCGATCGCGTCACGGCCGATCTCCGCCGCGGCCTTCTCGGCCGCATCGCGGTGCCGCGCGGTGAGCACGACGCGCGCGCCCGCGCCGGCGAGCCCCTCGGCGATGCCGCGGCCGATGCCGCGATTGCCGCCGGTCACGACGGCCACCTGGTTCTTCAGAAACGTCATGAGTCCTCCATGCATGGCGGGAGCGGGCGGCCGCCGCGCTCCCGGAGCGGAAACGAACGCGGCGAGCCGCGGCGCCGGCCGCGACTCGCCGCACGTGCAAGCGGGTCCGTCAGCGCTGTTCGTCCTCGTCTTCCCAGAGATGTTCGACGCGTTTCAGTGCGCCCGGATGGCGCTTCCACTGATAGAGCGACATGCCGATCGCGGCGAGCAGGTTGGCGATCACGATCGTCCAGGGGTGCAGCCTGCCGGTGAGCTCGGCGCCCAGGACCAGATCGAGCCCGAAGAAGCCCAGCATCAGGCTGATGAACAGCACCAGCAGCACGAAAAACATGATCGGGAACCGGTCGAACAGCGTCATGAGCCACGAGAACACGATGCCGACGGCCATGAAGGCGACGAAGTGGAAGGCGGAATACGCCGCGACTTCGAGCGGCGCCACGGTGATCGCTGTGTCGCCCGCGGCGGCGCCATGCATGAGCCACGCGCCGAGCAGCGCCGGCGTGTAGAGCGGGCGCCCGGCCGCCACATCGAGGATCAGGAACCACACGGCCACGGCGAGCGCGCCGATCATCCCCGTGAAGAGTCCGTCCAACAGCATGTCGCTGCGACTCGTGACGCGAGACTCGCCCGCGCCGGACATCTGGTCGACGGTCATGCGTTCCTCCGGTGGCTGAGAGCGGTGTTCCGGGCCGACCCTGCCCGGTGGGCAGGCTGCGCCGACGCGGCCCCCTGATTCCATCTAGGATGCGCGTTTCGGCCGATCGTGTCAGTCGGAATCCCGGCCGGGAGGCGGCGTGCCCTTCGCCCGCTCAGGGCGCGGGTATTTCGCGCAGCCGCGCGGCGCCCCGTGCGATGCCCGCCGCGCACTCCAGGCGGGCGAGCTCGGCGGTCCCGAACGCGATCGAGCGGCCGGCGAGATGACTGCACAGCCTGGAGACGAGCGGCATGTGGCTCACCAGCAGCAGATGGCCGCCGCCCGCAGCGAGCGTACGGAGCGTGACCGTGAGGTCCTCGGGTTCCGCATCGGGGCGCAGCTCGGTCAGCGTTTCGAGCGGCACCGGCGCCGGCAGCGCGGCATGAACCAGGCGCGCGGTCTCCACCGCCCGGCGGTAGGGACTCGAGAAGATCCGGTCCGGTATCCGGCCGGATGAGGCGAGGCGCGCCGCCAGGGCACGGACCTGCGCGATGCCGGCGGGCGAGAGCGCGCGCGTACCGTCGCCGTCGGGGCCCGAGGGTTCGGCGGCGCCGTGGCGCAGGATGTCGATCAGGAGCGGCACGCCGTGGATTGTCGGGGCATGACGCCGGCTGTCAAGGAGGCAGCGCGCGCCGGCGCCGAATCCCGCCGCAGAAACCGCGGGCCGGACGCTCCTGCGAACGTCCGGCCCGCGGTTTCGACCCGTGCAGCGCCCGGTCAGCGCGGCGCTCCGAGCAGCACCACCCGGCGCGCGGCATCGACGCCGTCGACGCGGGCGCGATAGAAATACACGCCGCCCGGCAGGCGCCGGCCCGCGTCGTCACGGCCGTCCCACGTGAACCCGTGCGCCCCCGCGTCCAGCACGCCGCTCTGCAGCGTGCGCAGGCGGCGACCGCCGAGGTCGAACACGACGAGCTCCACCTCGGCGCGCTTCGGCACGACCAGCGAAATGTGCTGCGAGGCGCTGAACGGGTTGGGGCGCGCGGGGGTGAGCCGCACATGACCGGCGTCGCCGAGCACGACGATCGGATCGCCCGGATCGGTGACCAGGCGCGCGCCGTCGGCGGCCGCGAAGTCGGCGCCGACGAGCGTCACCTCGCCGGAGGGCGTCGTGCCCGCTGCGGGGGTGAGCCGCAGCGTGAACCGCACCGGTGCGTCGCTGCCCGCGCCCGGCTGGAGCGCGATCAGGCCGACCGTGACGGTGCCCGCGCCGCTTTCGTGCACGGCCAGCCACGGGGCGCCCGCCTCGGTGCGCACGTCGATCGCCGCGAAAGACGCCGTCGGCACGCCGAGCTCGAGACGAGCGGCGCCGAGCGGCGCGTCGCCGGCGATCTCCACCGGGATCTCGACGGCGCCGTCCACCATTTCGGGCGAGGCCATCGTCACGTGCAGCGCCGCGTCACGCGCCTGACCGCCGCCGGGCGTGGGCGTCCGGCCGAGGATCGCGAGCGCGCAGCACAGCACGTCGTCCAGGTCGAAGGCCCCGTCACCGTTGCAGTCGAACGTCGCCGTGTACGCGGGGTCGCAGGGATCGGTGCCGTTCACGCAGCGCACCATGCGCACCAGATCGCGCACGTCGACGTAGCCGTCGCCGTTGAAGTCGCACGGGGCGCCGCGGCAGATGTACGCCGAGGCGTCGATCGGCGCGAAGGTCGGGCAGAGATAGACCGCCTGGCCCAGCACGTCGGCGCCGAGCAGCGCACCCGGGAAGACGCGGGTACGCGGCGCGGGCGGCGCCACGGGATCCGTGGCGAACGTCAGGCGCAGCACCGGCACAGGATCGAACGGCGGCGCGGCCGGGATCGGCGTGCCGTCCGTGTCGAGGAGCACGAACTTGACGCCCTCGGGAACCTGGTTCCAGCTCAGATGCATGCCGGCCGCCGCGCCTACCGGCTCGACGCCGGTGATGTGCAGGCCGAGCGGGTTCATCACGATCGAACCCTGCAGCGCGGCGAGCGGGGTCGTCGTGCCGACCTCGAACGTGAGCTGCGCCTCGTGATCGGGTCCGATGAACGCATCGCAGTCGCCGGCGTTCGGGTGCGCCCACCCGGGCAGCAGGCACCCGCTGGGCTTGATCGTGCAGGTGTCGAGCACGGTGAACGGGAAGGACGCGGCGCCGAGCAGCGTGGAATCCGGCGGCTGCGGGCCGACATCGATCAGCAGCGCTCCGACCGCGAGCCGCCAGTCGCGTGGCATGAGCGGGCCGATGTTCAGCGACGCGCTCCACGGCACCGGGGACACGATGCATGGCGCACCGAGCGCGGAGTTGGTGAGGAACACGAGCCGGAGTGACGGGGGCTCGGCGATCGGGCCGGCGAGTACCGGGCTCGGAATCACCTCGACGCCGGCGAATTGAGTGCAGTTGCCGGGCACCGTCCCCGAGAATCGCACCGGGATGCTGTCGCCGGGGCAGGCCTGGCCGCCGTGGCCGATCTCGATCCAGTCCAGGTAGGGGATGCCGGTAGGCGGCGTGCACTCGGACGTCACGTCGAACGAGAACCGCCGGTCCTCTTCGGTGACGCAGGATTCGATCTGCGAGCGCCACTCGGTCACGAAGTGGACGGTGAGCTCGTAGTGGCCCACGAGGAAGCGGCCGAGCGGCACGACCAGCGAGTCGGGGGCGCAGCGGGCATTGCTGCACGTGTCGTCGGAGGTGTCGACCACGTGCACGACCCAGCCGTGACCGGCCGCGGGGGCGTCCACCGAGGTGATCGTCCTGCAGCAGGGCGCGTAGCTGAGCACCAGCGCCACGTCGCGATCCGCGCACGGCATCGCCGGCCGCAGCCGTGCATCCACGGGCGCGGGGCGCGGATCCGGACACGGCGGAAGGGTGGTCTGGGCGCGCACGCCGCCGGTCGGCACCAGGGTGGCAAGACACAGCAGCGTCGAAAGGAACAGCGAAGCTCGACGCATCGGAATACCTCGTTCATCTGCCGCGCGATGCGGGGCCGTACGGCGGCCCACCGGGCGCGGTTCCAACCCGATCCGTCTGCAAGTTTCGCGCGACTCGCCGCTCGCGTCAACGCCGGGGTGGCGTGCCGGGCGCGTCCCGGCCACCGGCGCGCCGCAGCCGCTCCGCGGTGTCGCTCCAACCCCGCGCCGCGGGCGGACTTTCAGGCTCCGGGCCGGCCCTCCGGTCGCCGCGTTTGCCGCCCGTGGGGCCGTTGGCTACCCTTCATGCCTCATCCGCACCTCCAACCTTCACTCCGGGAGCATCGCCTTCAATCCATTGAACAGCCGGTTCCTCGACGTTCTCAAAGACAACGTGCTCATCTTCGACGGCGCCATGGGCACGCAGCTGCAGGCCCGCGAGCTCGGTCCCGACGACTTCGGCGGCCAGCGCTGGGAGGGCTGCAACGACTACCTGTCGATCACGCGGCCCGACGTGGTCGAGGCGATTCATACGACCTATTTCGAGAGCGGCGCCGACGTCGTCGAGACCAACTCGTTCCAGGCCGCGCGGCTCAGACTCGAAGAGTGGGAACTCGGCGAGCGCACGCACGAGATCAATCATGCCGCCGCCTCGATCGCGCGCCGCGTGGCGGATCGCTTCGAGAAGCAGGACGGGCGGCCGCGCTTCGTCGCGGGCTCGATGGGCCCCTCCGGAATGCTGCCGTCATCCGAGGATCCGGATCTCGGCAAGTACGGTCTCGAGGAGCTGATCCCCGCGTTCGAGGTGCAGGCGCGCGGGCTGGTCGAGGGCGGCGCCGACGTGCTGATCCTCGAGACCTGCCAGGACATCCTCGAGATGAAAGCCCAGGTTCTCGCGTGCCGCGAGGCGTTCGCGGCGATCGGGAAGCGCCTGCCGCTGATGGCGTCGGTGACGCTCGATCCGACCGGCCGCATGCTGCTGGGCACCGACATCCGGGGCGCGCTGGCCACGCTCGAGGCGATGGCGCTGGACATCGTCGGGCTCAACTGCTCGACGGGACCGGACCTCATGCGCGACCCGGTGCGCTACCTGTCGGAGTACGCGACGACGCCGTTCCACGTGATCCCCAACGCCGGACTGCCGATCAACGACGGCGGCCGCACCGTGTACCCGATGCAGCCCGCGCCGATGGCGGAGACGCTGCACGAATTCGTCACCGAGTTCGGCGTGAACATCGTCGGCGGCTGCTGCGGCACGACACCGGATCACATCCGCGCGCTGGTTGCGGCCATCGGCCACGGGCGCCGGCCGGCGCCGCGTCCCGCCCGGGGCGGCTGGTCGCTATCGAGCGGGATGACCGCGACGTCGCTCGTGCAGGAGCCCGCACCGCACCTGATCGGGGAGCGCCTCAACACGCAGGGCTCGCGCAAGGTGAAGCAGCTGGCGCTCGACGACGACATCGAATCCATGATTCCGGTCGCACGCACGCAGGTCGAGGGTGGCGCGCACTCGCTGGACGTGTGCATGGCGCTCACCGAGCGCACCGACGAGGCCGCGCAGATGCGCCGGCTCGTCAAGAAGCTGTCGCTGTCGGTCGAGGCGCCGCTGGTGATCGATTCGACCGAGGCGAACGTGATCGAGGAGGCGCTCAAGGCCTGCCCCGGAGCGCCGCTCATCAACTCCATCAACATGGAGAACGGGCGCGAGCGGATCGACGCGGTGATGCCGCTGGTGATGAAGTACGGCGCGGCGGTGATCGCGCTGACGATCGATCCGGCCGGGATGGCGAAGACCGCCGGGCGCAAGCTCGAGGTCGCACGCACGATCCACGACATCGTGACGAAGGAATACGGCCTGCCGCCCGGGCGGCTGGTGTTCGACGACCTCACGTTCACGCTGGCGACCGGCGACGAAGAGTTCCTGAATTCGGCGATCGAGACGATCGAGGGCATCCGCCGCATCAAGGCGGAGCTGCCCGGCGTGCTGACCAGCCTCGGCGTGTCGAACGTGTCGTTCGGGCTCGGCGTGGAGGCGCGCGCCGTGCTCAACTCGGTGTTCCTCTACCACTGCGTGCAGGCCGGGCTCGACATGGCGATCGTGAATCCGGCGCACGTCAGACCGTACGCCGAGATCGCCGCGGCCGACCGCCAGACCGCCGAGGATCTGATCTTCAACCGGCGCGCGGACGCGCTGCAGGCGTTCATCGAGCACTTCGAAGGCCGCACCGCCGCCGACCGCGAGAAGGAAGAGGAGGCCGAAGAGGCCTCGATGACGGTCGAGGAGAAGATCCACTACCAGATCCTGCACCGGAAACCGGCGGGCATCGAGGCGCTGATCGACGCCGCGGTGAAGAACCAGGACGCCGTGAAGGTGCTGAACACCGTGCTGCTGCCGGCGATGAAGGAGGTCGGCGACAAGTTCGGCGCCGGCGAGCTGATCCTGCCGTTCGTGCTGCAGAGCGCCGAGGTCATGAAGAAGGCGGTCGCGCGCCTCGAGAACTACCTGGAAAAGAACGCCGACGTATCGAAAGGCCGCGTCGTACTGGCCACCGTGTACGGCGACGTGCACGACATCGGCAAGAACCTGGTGAAGACCATCCTCTCGAACAACGGCTACACCGTGTTCGACCTCGGCAAGCAGACGCCGGTGCAGACGATCATCGACAAGGCGAAGGAAGTGGACGCCACGGCGATCGGACTGTCGGCGCTGCTGGTCTCGACCAGCAAGCAGATGCCGATCTGCGTGAACGAGCTGCATCGCGCGAACCTTCCGTACCCGGTGCTGATCGGCGGCGCGGCGATCAACCGCAACTTCGGCCGCCGCGCGGCCCTGGTCGACGGCGAGGTGTTCTACGAGCCCGGCGTGTTCTACTGCAAGGACGCGTTCGAGGGGCTCGATACCGTGAACGCGCTCGCCGACGGCGGCCAGCGCGCGACGCTGCTCGAGCGCGCCCGCCGCGAGGCGTTCGAGTTCAAGACGCAGTCGTCGCAGCTCGAGTCGCGGGCGCAGGCGTCGCGCGAGAAGCAGCAGGACTTCAAGGTCACCGTGACGCGCGACGTGACGATTCCGGCGCCGCCGTTCTGGGGCGCGAAGACCACCCCGTCCCGCGAGATTCCATTCCAGGGCATGTTCGAGGGCATGGATCTCAAGACGCTCTATCGCCTGCACTGGGGAGCACGCGGCTCGGGAGAGACGTTCGAGAAGCTGATCCGCGAGGAGTTCGAGCCGACGCGGCTCGAGCTGCAGCGGGACGCCGAAGCCAGGGGGTGGCTCAGGCCGATGGCGGTCTATGGCTACTTCCCGTGCCAGAGCGCGGATCAGGACCTGGTGCTCTACGATCCGTCCGCCTTTGCCGGGGGGGCGCTCACGCCGCGCGGCAAGATCGAGGAGGTGGCGCGCTTCACCTTTCCGCGCCAGACCGAGCGCGAGGGCCTCTGCCTGTCCGACTACTTCATGCCGGTCCGCAGCAGCAGGTTCGACGTGATCGCGTTCCAGGTCGTCACGGTGGGCGGCGGCGCGGACCAGCTGAAGGAGACGCTCGATCAGCGTGGCGAGTACAGCCGCGCGCTGTTCGTGCACGGCCTGGCGGTGTCGGCGGCCGAGGGACTGGCGGAGTGGCACCACCGGAAGATCCGCGCGGAGCTGGGCCTCGGCGACGAGCGCGGCAAGCGCTACTCGTTCGGCTACAGTGCGTGCCCGGATCTCGCCGATCAGGCGAAGCTGTTCCGGCTGCTCTCTCCCGAGCAGGCGATCGGCGTGTCACTGACCTCCGCCTACCAGCTCGTGCCCGAGGCTTCGACCAGCGCCCTGATCGTGCATCACCCCGCCGCCGTGTACTACATGGTGAAGGTGTGACGATCCGGCGGCTCGGGGCGGACGACGCCCCGGCGCTGCACGCCATGCGCCGCGCAGCGCTCGAGGCGCATCCGTTCGCGTTCGGCGCGGCGCCCGAGGACGATCGCCTGCGCACGCTCGAAGCGGTGGTGACGGCGCTCGCAGCGGCCCCGGACCGTGCCGTCTTCGGCGCGTTCGAGGGCGGGACGCTGTCGGGCATGGCCGGACTGGTGCGCGAGGCCGGACGCAAGCACCGCCACAAGGCCGTCGTCTGGGGCATGTACGTCGCGCCGGCCGCGCGCGGTCGCGGCGCCGGACGGCTGCTGCTCGATGCGCTGATCGCGGAGGCGCGCGGATGGGAGGGCGTCGCGAAGATCGAGCTGAGCGTGTCGGCCGAGGCCGTCCTCGCCCGGCGCCTGTACGAGGCCGCAGGCTTTCGGGCCTGGGGCACGGAACCGCGCTCGATCGGCTGGCACGGTCGCTACGCCGACGAGACGTTCATGAGCCTCGCGCTCGATCGAAACGACTGAGCCCCGGCCGGTCCCGCGCGGCGTCCGGCCGCCGCGCGGGGTCGATGGACGCCGGCCCCCATGCAGGCTAGGCTGCGCGTCCGCGCGGGCCGTGCCCGCCGGAAACGCCCATGACACCGTCCCGACCCCTCGCGCGCCCGCTGCTCGCCGCTCTGCTGGCCGCCCTGTCGCTCGCCGCCTGCGCGCGCGCGAAGGCGCCGGCCCGCCCGGTGGTGCTCGTCTCGGTGCCGCCGCAGGGCTGGCTGGTCGAGCGGCTCGCCGGCGATCTCGTGCAGGTCGAGGTCATGGTGCCGCCCGGCGCGGATCCGCACACCTACGAGCCGACGATGCGGCAGATGCGCGCGGCGGCGCACGCCACGATCTACGTCAAGGTCGGGCACCCGCACTTCGCCTTCGAACGCGTCTGGTTCGACCGCTTCCTGGCCGAAAACCCCGGCCTCCTCGTCGTGGATGGTGCACGCGGCGTGGCGCGGCTGAGCGGCGATCCGCATCTCTGGACGTCGGTGGACGCGATGCGCACGATGGCCATTCACACCGCAGGGGCGCTCGCGAAGATCCTGCCGGCCGAAGCGCAGGAGATCGGCAGGCGGCTGCGGGGGCTCGAGGCGGAGCTCGACGGCCTCGATCGCGACATCCGCCGGACGCTGGCGCCGTGCCGGAACCGAAGCTTCCTCGTCTTCCACCCGGCATGGGGGTACTTTGCGGAGTCCTACGGACTCCGGCAGATTGCCATCGAACACGACGGCAAGGTGCCCGCGCCTGCGGATCTGGCGCGCATCATCGAGACGGCGCGGGCCGCCGGCGTGCGCCGGGTATTCGTGCAGCCGCAGACCAGCGCGAGCGGCGCACGGCTGGTGGCGGGCGAGATCGGCGCGCAGGTGGTGACGCTCGATCCTCTGGCCGCGGACTGGGACGAAAATCTGCGGCACGTCGCGCAGGCGATCCGGGAGGGATGCACCGATGAGTGAAGCGGCACGCGCGAGGGCGTTCGGCGGGGGCACGCTGCCGGCGATCGACGTCCGCCACGTCTGGCTGTCGTTCCGCGGCGCGACGGCGCTCGAGGACGTCACGCTCTCGATCGAACCGGGCGAGTTCGTGGGCATCATCGGCCCGAACGGCGGCGGCAAGAGCGTGCTGCTCAAGGTGATCCTCGGGCTCATCAAACCGGACCGCGGCACGGTGCGGATCTTCGGGCAGCCGCCCGAGCAGGCCGGCGGAGCGTTCGCGTACGTGCCGCAGTATCCGCCCTTCGACCCGCGTTTCCCGATCCGCGTGCTCGACGTCGTGAAGCTCGGGCGGCTCGGCGCGCGCCGCATGTTGCGGCGGCATACGGTCGCGGACCGCGAGCGCGCGATGCAGGCGCTCGCCGAAGTACAGGCCGAGCATCTGGCCGGGCGCGAGATCGGCAAGCTTTCCGGCGGCCAGCTGCAGCGCGTGCTGATCGCACGGGGTCTCGCGACGGACGCGCGGCTGCTGCTGCTCGACGAGCCGACGGCGAGCCTCGATTCGTCGGTAGTGGGCGGTTTCTACGAGCTGCTGAAGCGGCTCTCCGAACGCATGACGATCGTGCTCGTCTCGCACGACCTCAGCGTGATGTCGAAGTACGTGCGCAGCGTCGCCTGCCTCAACCGCACGTTGCACTACCACCACTCGAAAGAGATCACGCGCGAGATGGTGGAGGAGGCCTACGGCTGTCCCGTGGACTTCGTGATCCACCGCCACTCGCACGTGGTGCTGGAAGACCATCCGGAAGGCACCGCGCCGCGATGATGGAAGCCCTGTCCCTGCCGTTCTTCCAGCGCGCGCTGATCGCCGGCCTGCTCGCCAGCGTCGCCTGCGGGATCGTGGGCTCGTTCGTGGTGGTGAAGCGCATGGCTTCGATCTCGGGCGGCCTGTCGCACGCGGCGTTCGGCGGCGTCGGCCTCGGCTACCTGCTGGGGTTCGATCCGATGCTCGGTGCCGCCGGCTTCGCCCTCGCCTCGGCCGCGGGGATGGGCATCGCCTACCGGCGCTTCCGTTCGTCTCTCGACACCCTGATCGCGATCGCGTGGTCGGTGGGAATGGCGCTCGGGATCGTGTTCGTGTCGCTCGCGCCCGGGTACGCCCCGGACCTGATGAGCTATCTGTTCGGCAGCATCCTGTTCGTGCCGGCGACGTTCGTCTGGATCTCGCTCGCGCTCGATCTGCTGATCGTGGCCGCGGTGATCCTGCTGTTCAAGGAGTTCCGCGCCGTCGCGTTCGACGAAGACTTCGCACAGGTGATGGGCGTCCCGGTCGGGCCGGTGCTGCAGCTGATGCTGGCGCTGATCGCGCTGGCCGTCGTGACGCTGATCCGCGTCGTCGGGGTGATCCTGGTGATCGCGCTGCTGACGATCCCGGCCGCGATGGCGCGGCAGTGGACCAGCAGCCTGCAGCGCATGATGCTGCTGGCGATCGCGATCGGCGCATTGTGCACCACGTCGGGGCTGTGGCTGGCCTATGCGCTGTCGGATCGCTGGAACCTGCAGATCCCCACCGGACCGCTGGTGATCCTGATCACGGTCCTCGTGTACGCGGCAAGCAGCGCGTTTCATGCGGCGCGCGA
Organism: Candidatus Eiseniibacteriota bacterium; assembly: GCA_963744995.1. Classification (GTDB taxonomy): domain Bacteria; phylum Eisenbacteria; class RBG-16-71-46; order RBG-16-71-46; family RBG-16-71-46; genus CAVUWA01. Next base: position 386,483 of record CAVUWA010000010.1, on the reverse strand, counting down.
CCGCGGCGCGCGCGTCGCTCCGGCGCCGCGCCTCGCGCACGGAGGCCCCGATGCGTAGGACGTTTTCGACGAACGCCCCGTGGGAGCCCGTGGCCGGCTATTCGCGCGCGATACGGTCCGGGAATCGCATCCACGTCGCCGGCACGACCGCGACCGGCGAAGACGGAACCGTGCTGCATCCGGGCGACGCCGCGGCGCAGACCCGCGCGGCGCTGGCGAAGATCCATGCCGCGCTGCGGGCGCTCGGCGCCGATCTCGAGCACGTCGTCCGCACGCGCATGTTCGTCACCGACATCACGCGCTGGGAGGAAATCGCCCGGGTGCACGGCGAGTACTTCGGCGAGGTCCGGCCGGCCTCGACGATGGTCGAAGTCCGGCGGCTGATCGATCCGGCGATGCTGATCGAGATCGAGGCCGACGCCGAGGTCGAGGGCTAGCGGCACGGGCGGCCCGCCGTGGCTGCGGCGCGCCCGCGCAGGCGGCCGGCCGGCCTTGACGGGCGCGACGTCGTGCCCGCGGCTATCATGCGCCGCATGACGCCGATCGACACCCGCGGGAACCTGGTGCTGGAGGGGCGCCACGTCCGCCTCGAGGCGCTCGATCCCGGTCACCTGGAAGGCCTCTCCGCGGTCGGGCTCGATCCCGCCATCTGGCGCGTCGCGCCGGAGCCCGTGCGCACCTCCGACGACATGCGGCGCTACGTCGAGGCGGCTCTCGCCGCGCGCGCCGCGGGCTCGGCCCTGCCGTTCGCGACCGTCCATCGCGCTTCGGGACGCATCGCCGGGAGCACCCGCTTCGGTGAGATCCAGGCGGCCCACCGGCGCGTGGAGATCGGCTGGACCTGGCTGGCGCCCGAGTTTCAGCGCACCGCGCTCAACACCGAAGCCAAGTTCCTGATGCTGCGGCACGCTTTCGAAAGCTGGGACTGCGTCCGCGTCGAGCTCAAGACCGACGCGCTCAATGGGCGCTCGCGCGCCGCCATTCTCCGCATCGGCGCGACGCAGGAGGGGATTCTCCGCCACCACATGGTGTGTGCAGACGGACGCCTGCGCGACTCGGTCTACTTCAGCGTTCTCGCCGGGGAGTGGCCGGGCGTCAGGGCACGGCTCCAGGGGATGATGGCGCGCGCCGCACCGCCGGGCGGACCGGGGGTGCGGCGCGACGGCTAGCGCCGCGTGCCGGCCTCACGGCCGGCACACGTAATAGCAGTTCTGGATGTCGTGCGGCAGACGATGGATCGCGACCCCACCGAACCCCGCCTCGCGCAGCATGATTTCCGCCCGCTCCTGGCCCCACATGGCGCCGAGCCCGTCGCCGCCCTGGGCGAGCGAGACGGTCATGCAGTGCATGCACGAGATCGCGTACATCAGCGCGCCGATCGGATGCTCCATGTTGTGGTGGACGTGGCTCGATCCGGCGATGTCCTGCATGAGGAACACGCCGCCCGGGCGCAGCGTCCCGCGCACACCGCGCAGCACGTTCGCCGGCTTCGCCTGGTCGTGGACCGCGTCGAACGCGGTGACCAGATCGAACGCCTGCGGCTGCTCGAAGCCGGTCAGGTCACGCACCTCGAAACGCAGGTTCGCGAGCCCCCTGCGTGCCGCCTCGGCGCGCGCCCAGTCGATCGCCTCGGCCGACAGGTCGTAGCCGGTGAAACGGCTGTGCGGGAAGCGGTCCGCCATGAGCATCAGCGCCAGCCCTCGGCCGCAGCCGATGTCGAGCACGTCGATGCCCCTCGAGAGACGCTGCTCGATGCCGGGCACCAGCGGCAGGATGTGGTCGAAGATCGCCGGCAGCACGGTCTGGCCGCTGTCCTCGGCCATGATCTCGTGGAAGCGTTCGAACGACGCGTACGGCACGCCGCCGCCGTCGCGGAAGCATCCGATCAGCTCGTCCTCGACCGCGCCGAGCTGCGGGAAGTACTGCGCCATGACCGCGACGTTGTTCGGCGCCGCGGCCCGCGTGAGCCACGCGGCGTGCTCGTCCGGCAGCGCGTAGCGCGCGGTCGCCGGCTCGTACTCGACCACCGCGCCGGTGACCATGCAGTCGAGCCACTCCCGCACGTAGCGCGGGTGGAGCTGCGCCCGTGCGGCGATCTCGTCGCCGGAGGCCGGCGGCATCCCGCGCATCGCATCGAACAGGCCGGTGCGATGACCGATCGAGGTCATCAGCGAGATCGCCGCGCCGTTCATGAGGCCGACGAGCCGCTCGCCGAAGCGTTCGGATTTCACGTTGTCGAAGGTTCTGGTGTCCATGAGGGGTTTCCTTTCCGTGCGGGTCGGCCGGACCGGCGCGCCGCGACTAGGGGTGGTGATGTCCGGCAGGGGGCGCGGGATCGGCCGCCGGCGCCGGATCCGGTGGAACGAATCGGGTCGAGCCGGACAGGTGCATCGTGCGCATCGAAGCGCTGCGTCCGGCGTAGTCCCAGTCGATGCCGTGATCGCGGAACCGGTAGGTGGCGGAGTGCGCGATCAGGATGTCGCCGACGCCGGGCCCGGCCGCCGGACCGTTGCTGACCCTGACCGGGTTCCTGCCGTCCCAGCCGACCAGCGCCTCGATGTCGAGATCGAGCACGTCGGGAATCCGGACCCGGTGACGCGTCGGTTCGATGGCGATCTCCATCGGGACCTTCTGCACCGATTCCTCGGGCGAGATGCGGGCGACCTTGCCGTTCACCCACTGCCCGAAGACCTGACGCGCCAGCATCGCGAGGGCGTGGGCCTGCGCGTCGCTGGCCTGCTCCGGCACGTAGAGGTGGGCGAAGTTGAGCCGCCCGACCGTGTCGACGAGTCGCTCGCCCTCGGGGCTCTGCGAAACCACCACGACGTGCATGCCGTCGAGCTTCACGTCGCCGTAGTGGCCGTGATCGACGTGCAGGATCGCGGTGTCGTCGCAATGGCCGTAGCTGGGCTTGCGCGCGAACTCGCACGGGCAGAACACGTCGCACTGGCAGGCGTCGGACAGCGATCCGTCGAACTGCCAGGTGTCGTCCGCGGCGCGGGTCGCGTGCGGGGAGAGGAAAGGCGCGAGCGCGACCAGCAGCGCGAGCGCGGCGGCGGGACGAAGCAACCGGTGCATGACGACCTCCTCGAGTCCGGGGGGATCACGGTGAACGGGGTCATCATCGGCGCCGGGCCCCATGGTCCGCTTCGCCCGAATCCGCCAAATTCGGGCGCACCGCGGGAATGGCCGGAATCGGCCAGCGGGCGGCGCAAGGGGGCCCGGAACCCGGGCGCGGGGCACAGTTCCCTGCGGCGGCGCGGGAGTGGAGGATCCCGCGCCCCAGCGGCGCGGCGGCGCTCGCGGGCTAGATGATGCCGCGCCGCACGGCCTGGGCGACGGCGGCCGCGCGCGAGGGCACCTCGAGCTTCAACATGATGTTGGAGACGTGCCGGTGCACCGTGTGTTCGCTGAGATGGAGGCGGGCCGCGATCTCACGGTCGGCGAGGCCCTCGGCGACGAGGGCGAGCACTTCGGCTTCGCGGCGGGAGATCGGGCCCGGGTCGGCCGCCCCGCCGCCCGTCGCCGGCGCGACGCGGAACGCCGCGGCGTGCGCAGCGTCGTGCGCGGCGCCCAGCTTCTCGAACGCCTCGCGCGCGGCCGCCGCTTCGCGCCGGGCCTCGTCGGCGCGGCCGGCGGCGGCGAGCACCTCGGCCAGGTCCATGCGCGCGCGATTGGATTCGTAGGGGGCGGGCGCCTCGCGGAACAGGTCCACGGCGTCCTCGATCGCCCGCCGCGCGGCATCGTGCTCGCCGCGGGCGTGCATCCAGAGGCCGGCGGCGTGGCGCGCCATGCCGCGCACGTGATGCGTCCGCACCAGATCGGCGACCGACTGCAGCGTTTCGAGCGTGCTCGCGACCTCGGCGTCGTGACCGAGCGCGATGTGCGATCGCGTCAGCAGGTCGAGGATCGTGCTCCGCACCGTCCAGTTGTCGGCCGCGACCCGTCGCAGGGCGCGGTCGAGCAGCGCGACCGCGGCGGCGGCGTCACCGCGGTCCACGGCGATGGCGGCGCGTCCGTAGAGCGCGAGCGACATGCTCTCCACCTCGTCGAACAGGGCGAGCGCCTCGTCGAACCGGCCCTGGCGCCGGCGCAGCTCGCCGAGGAACAGCACGGCTTCACTGCGCGCCGGGCCGCGCGCGGGGCCGAGCTCGGCCAGCGAGCGGTCGAACTCGGTCTCGGCCGCCGTCCACTCCCCGCGTCCGGTCAGCACCGCGGCGTAGTGCACGCGGCAGATCGCGAACAGCGGGCGGATGCTCCAGCGCCGGCTGAACTCGGCGACCCGATCGGCCCACTGGGTGGCGCGGTCGTAGTCGCGCACCTGCTCGCACGCGTGCATCAGGAAGCAGCACGCGGCGCCGGCCGCACCGAGGTCGGTGATCTCGCCGGCGATCGCGGCGGCGATCGCCTCGTCGAGGCGGCGCATGCCTTCCTCGACCTGGCCCTCGCTCACGAGCGCGTGCCCTTCGAGGCCGATGGCGAGCATCTCGAGGTCGCGCAGGCCGAGTTCGCGCGCGATCTCGAGGGCCTCGCGTCCCCTGCGGCGCGAACCTTCGACATCGCTGCGGGTGAAGCGCGCGAAGTGGCCGTCCCAGAGCGCCAGCCAGCCGTGCTCGGCCGAGCGCGGCTGGCCTTCGAGGTGGCGGCGCGCACGCTCGAGCCACCCGGCGGCCACGGCGCTTCCCTGATAGTCGTAGATGTCCACGGCCAGCGACGTGGCGATGCGCGCCGCGTCGCATGGCCGCGCTTCGGCGAGGTACCGCCGGTAGGCTTCCTCGCGTGCGGCGAACGACCCGTGCGGATCGTCGAGCCACCATCGCGCCCAGCCGAGCCCCTCGCGCGCCTCTGCGGATTCGCGCGCGGCGAGGGCCGCCTCGAACGCGATGCGGGCGTCATCCCATGCGCCGCGGGCGAGCGCCGCCTGTCCGCTCCTCAGGGTGTCGCTGGGCGTCGGCATGGCGCGGATTCTACGTCACCGGCCCCATCCTGCGAACGGCCCCCCGGCGGGGCCGGGAGGCCGTGCGACGCACGTTCGGCGGGAACCTACGCCTGGCGCGGCTCGATGCGGTCCGGATCCAGGCCGAAGGACTGGATCGCCTTCTCCACGACCGCCGGTTTCACCTGACCCTGTCCGGCGAGCGCGTGCAGCGTCGCCACGACGATGTGCTCGGCGTCGATCTCGAAGTGGCGCCGGAGGCCGTCGCGCGTGTCGCTGCGACCGAAGCCGTCGGTGCCGAGCGGCACGAACGGCCGGCCGACCCAGCGCGCGACCATGTCCGGCACCGACTTCATGAAGTCGGTCGCCGCGACCACGGGCCCTTCGGCGTTCGCCAGCATGCGCGTGACGTACGGCACGCGCGCCTTCTTCGACGGGTGCAGGCGGTTCCAGCGTTCCACCTCGAGCGCCTCGTTGCGCAGCCGCCCGTAGCTCGTGACGCTCCACACGTCGGCCGCCACGTCGAACTGTTCGGCGAGGATCTCCTGCGCCCTGAGCGCCTGCAGCAGGATCACCCCGCTGCCGAACAGCTGCGCCCGATGCGCCGCTTTCTTCGCCGCCGGGCGGTACAGGTACAGGCCCGCAAGAATGCCCTCCTCGGACTCCTCGGGCATCGCCGGCATCGGATAGTCCTGATTGTAGAGCGTGAGGTAGTAGTAGATGTCTTCGCCGTCGACGTACATGCGCTTGAGCCCGTCGCGCACGATCGCCGCGACTTCGTAGGCGAACGCGGGGTCGTAGGCGAGCACGCACGGCACCGTGGAGGCGAGCACGTGGCTGTGGCCGTCTTCGTGCTGCAGCCCCTCGCCGTTGAGCGTCGTGCGGCCCGCCGTGGCGCCGAGCATGAAGCCGCGGCCGCGCGCGTCGCCGAACGCCCAGGCGAGATCGCCGGTGCGCTGGAAGCCGAACATCGAATAGAAGATGTAGAACGGGATCATCGGCTGGCCGTGCGTCGCGTAGCTGGTGCCGGCGGCGGTGAACGACGCCATCGAGCCGGCCTCGGTGATGCCTTCCTCGAGCAGCTGGCCGTCCTTCTTCTCGGTGTACGAGAGCACGACCTTCGAATCCACCGGGTCGTACTTCTGCCCGAACGGCTGGTAGATGCCGATCTCGCGGAACAGGACTTCCAGGCCGAACGTGCGCGCCTCGTCCGGAATGATCGGCACGACGCGCCGTCCCCAGTTCGGCTCGCGGATCAGGTTGCGCAGCAGCTTGGCGAACGCCATCGTCGTCGAGACCGCCTGGTTCTCGCCGGTGCCGGCCGCGAACTCCTCGAAGACCTTCGGATCGGGCGCGGGCAGCGGTTTCGAGCGCACCGTTCGCTTCGGCAGCGAGCCGCCGAGCACGCGCCGGCGTTCGAGCATGTACTGCACTTCCTCGCTCTTCGGCCCCGGATGGAAGTAGGGCGGATCGTCGAGCTTCGCATCCGGGATGGGCAGCTCGATGCGGTCGCGGAACTTCTTCAGCTCGTCGGCCTTGAGCTTCTTCATCTGGTGCGTGGCGTTGCGCGCCTCGGCGCCGCTGCCGAGCGTCCAGCCCTTGATGGTCTTCGCCAGGATCACGGTCGGCCGCCCCGGGTGCGATGTGGCCGCGGCGTACGCGGCGTAGAGCTTGCGGTAGTCGTGGCCGCCGCGCCTAAGGTGCTTGAGGTCGTCGTCGGAGAGGTGTTCGACCATCTTCAGCAGACGCGGGTCGGTGCCGAAGAAGTGCTCCCGGATGTAGGCGCCGTCCTCGACCGTGTACTTGAGCCAGTCGCCGTCCACGGTCTCGTTGAGCCGGTGGACCAGCACGCCTTCGTAGTCGCGCGCGAGCAGGTCGTCCCATTCGCGGCCGTGGATCACCTTGATCACGTTCCAGCCGGCGCCGCTGTAGAGCGCCTCGAGTTCCTGGATGATCTTGCCGTTGCCGCGCACGGGCCCGTCCAGACGCTGCAGGTTGCAGTTGATCACGAACGTCAGGTTGTCGAGACCTTCGCGCGCCGCGAGGGTCAGCGCGCCGGCCGCCTCGGCTTCGTCGGTCTCGCCGTCGCCGAGGAACGCCCAGACGCGCGACGCCGAGGTGTCGGCGAAACCGCGCGCCTGCAGATACCGGTTGAAGCGCGCCTGGTAGATCGCGTTGAGCGGGCCGAGCCCCATGGAGACCGTCGGGAACTCCCAGAAGTCCGGCATCAGCCGCGGATGCGGATACGAGGAGAGACCTTCGCCGCCGACTTCCCGGCGGAAATGATCGAGCTGCGCCTCGGTGAGGCGCCCCTCGAGGAACGCGCGCGAGTACATGCCCGGCGCGGCGTGGCCCTGGAAGTAGATCTGGTCGCCGCCGCCCTCGGCGTCCTTGCCGCGGAAGAAGTGGTTGAAGCCGACCTCGTACAGCGAGGCGCTCGAGGCGTAGGTGCTCAGGTGGCCGCCGATCCCGGCGTAGAGATGGTTGGCGCGCAGCACCATGACCACCGCGTTCCAGCGGATGATGCGGCGCACCCGCAGCTCCATGCGCTCGTCGCCGGGGAAGGCCGGCTCCTGCTCGGGCGAGATGGTGTTGATGTAGCGCGACTGCACGAGGCCCGGCAGGCCGATGTGGAGCTGGCGGGCACGCTTGAGAACCTTGCGCAGCAGGAAGTCGGCGCGCTCACGGCCGGCGGTCTCGAGGACGCCGTCGAGGGCGTCGATCCACTCCTGGGTTTCCTGGGGGTCGAGATCGGGGAGCTGGCGCTTGAAGCCGCCGAGCAGGCCGAGGCGGAAACGGGTCTGGTCTTCGTGGTCGGGCGGGGCGTTCGGAGTCGTGGTGTCGGTGCTCATCAGGGTTCCTCTCACGGGGTTTGAACGCGAAGATAGCAGACCGGGGCGGGGCGGCGCAGGGCGCCCCGGGCGCGCGGCGCGGTCCGCCTGCGCGGCCTTCCGGCCCCGTTGGAGTTCGATTCGGGGGCGCGCCTGCCGGTGCGGGCGATTCCGCCGGGCGCGCCGCCCCGGGGCCGGCCACGCCCCGGCGTCCGCCTGCACCGCGATTGCGCTAAACTGCGGCGCAATCCCTGTCTTCTCCCGGAGGCCTCCATGCCCGTCACCGCTTCGAACGTCGTTTCGCTCCATCCCGAACGCAGCGCGCCGCGCCGGATGACCGCAGAGGACCTGTGGACGATTCCGCGCGTCGGCGCGCCCGAGGTCGCGCCCGACGGCGCCTCGCTGATCGTGGCCGTGACCACGTACGACCTCGAGACCAACGAAGGCCGTGGCCGGCTCTGGCGCGTGGACGCGGAGAGCGGTGCGGCGCGCCCGCTGACCTCTGCCGATGCGTCGAGCGGCTCGCCCGCGATCTCGCCGGACGGCCGGCACGTCACCTTCACGCGCAAGGACGCGAGGGGCAAGGCGCAGGTGCACGTGATGCCGCTCGACGGCGGCGAGGCCGAGAAACTCACGGATCTGCCGCTCGGCGCGTTCGATCCGAAGTGGCTGCCCGACGGATCGGGACTGGTGTTCGCGGGGATGCTCATCGTGGACCACCTCACGCCCGAGGCCACGGCCGCGGAGCTCGAGCGCCGCGACCAGGACCCGGTCAAGGCGCACGTCACCGAGGAACGCGTCTATCGCTACTGGGACACCTGGCTCACGACCGGCGAGGTGCCGCATCTGTTCACGATCGATCTCGCCACGCGCAGCCTGCGCGATCTCACCCCGGAATCCACCGTGTGGTTCGACTGGAACGACCCGACCGGGAACTACGACATCGCGCCGGACGGCGGTGAGATCGTCTACGGCGGTATCTTCCTCGATCGCGCGAAGCGGGACCTGATGCGCTCGGCGCTGTTCACGGTGCCGTTCGCCGGCGGCGCCGCCACGTGCCTCACCCCCGACCATCCGTCGGACGACCACACGCCGCGCTATGCGCCGGACGGCAGGACCATCGTCTACGGCATGCAGCACGACCCGTTCTTCTACGCCGATCGCGTGCGGGTGATGGCGTACGACCGCGCCACGAAGGCCCACCGCGAACTCGTCACCGACTGGGACCTTTCCCCCGCACACTGGGTGTTCGGCGCGGACGGCGCACTGTTCCTCGATGCCGAGGACCGTGGCCGCACGTCGATCTTCCGCTGGGCGGGTGCAGGCGCCCCCGAACGCATCGTCGAGGGCGGCACGATCGGCGGCGTGCGGGCGGCGCGGAACGGGACCCTGTTCTTCCAGCTGCAGCACCTGAGCGCGGCGCCGGAGGTGCACGTTGCGGGCGCCGACGGCAGGGGCGTGCGCCGCGTCACGCGTTTCACCGAGGAGACGATGAGCGCGTTCGCGACCGGCGAGGTGCGCGAGATGTACTTCGCAGGCGCGGAAGGCGAGCAGGTGCAGATGTTCGTGGTGCTGCCGCCCGGCTTCAAGGAAGGCACGCGTTATCCGCTGGTGATGATGGTGCACGGCGGCCCGCACGGCGCGAGCGCGGACGCGTTTCACTTCCGCTGGAACGGCCATGCCTTCGCCGCGCCGGGCTACATCCTGGCGATGCCGAACTTCCAGGGCTCGACCGGCTGGGGACAGGACTTCGCGAAGCGCATTCAGGGCGGCTGGGGCGACCTGCCTTACCGTGACGTGATGAAGGCGACCGACGTCATGGTGGCGACCGGCTGGGTGGACGAGCAGAGGATGGCCGCGGCGGGCGGCTCCTACGGCGGCTACATGGCGTCGTGGATCGAAGGGAACACCGACCGCTTCGCCTGCATCGTCAATCACGCCGGCGTCTACAACCTGCTCTCGCAGTATGCGAGCGACGTCACGCAGGGCCGCGCGCGCTCGATGGGCGGCGAGCCATGGGACGGCCTCGAGGGCATCGATCGCTACAACCCGGCGCGCACCGCCGCGGGCTTCAGGACGCCCATGCTGGTGCTGCACGGCGAGAAGGACTACCGCGTGCCCGTCACCCAGGGGCTCGAGTGCTACGGGGTGCTCAAGGCGAAGGGCATCCCTGCACGGCTGGTCCATTTCCCCGACGAGAACCACTGGATTCTCAAGCCGCGGAACTCGATGTTCTGGTACGGCGAGGTCCGGGGCTGGCTCGAGCGGTACCTGACGCGCGCCTGAGCGAAGAGGCGCCCCGGTCGGGCGCCTTCTTCGCACCCACCCATGTCAAGCGACCTTGACAATCTGTAAAGCGTGTTTTACATTGCCCGCGTCGCCCCGCAGTGCGTGCGGCCGGCGAATTCCTGGAGACTCGAATGCAACCGCTTCGCTCGCTCGCGATCACCGGCGCCCGGGTGCTGCTCTGCTGCGCGACGGCCGCGGTGCTCGCGCCGCTCCCGGGGGCGGCCGCCGAGACCCCGTTCGCCGGCGACTGGCTCGGCCGGATCGGCCCGGGTCTGCGCCTCGTCCTGCATCTTCATCCGGGCGCCGATGGCGCCCTCACCGGCACGCTCGACAGTCCCGATCAGGGCGCGAAGGACATTCCCCTCGGCGCCGTCGTCACCCGCGGCGACTCGCTCACGGTGGAGGTGCCGGCCGTGCGCGGCGTCTACGTCGCGCTGCGGATCGCGCCGGACTCGCTCGCAGGCGAGTGGCGGCAGAACGGCGTCCGGCTGCCGCTCGCGATGGGGCACGGCAGTGCCACGGCCCCGCCGCGGCCGCAGGAACCGCATGGCCCGCTGCCGTACGAGGCGCGCGAGGTGACGGTCGACGCGGGCGGGGGCATCCGGCTCGCCGGCACGCTCACCATGCCCCGGGGCGGCGGGCCGCACGCGGCCGCCCTGCTGGTGTCGGGGTCGGGTCCGCAGGATCGCAACGAGGAGGTCTTCGGCCACCGGCCGTTCCTGGTGCTGGCCGACCATCTGACGCGGAAGGGGATCGCCGTGCTGCGCGTGGACGACCGCGGCGTGGGCGGTTCCACAGGCTCCTTCGCCGGCGCGACGAGCGACGACTTCGCCCGCGACGCCGGCGCCTGCGTCGCGTGGCTGCGGGGCCAGCACGGCGTCGATCCGAAGCGCGTGGGACTCATCGGGCACAGCGAAGGCGGACTGATCGCGCCGATCGTCGCCGACCGCGACCCGGATGTCGCGTTCGTCGTGTTGCTCGCGGGTCCGGCCGTCGACGGCGAGACGGTGATCCTCGATCAGTCCGCGCGGATGCGGCGCGCCGCCGGTGAGGATTCGGCGACGGTCGCGCGTATGGCCGCGCAGCAGGAGCGCATCTTCGCGGCGCTCGCGGCGTCGGCCGACACGGCACGCGACCTGCCGCGGGTGCGCGCGCTGATCCGTGCCACGATCGACGACCTGCCCGAGGCCGAGCGGCGCCAGATCGGCGACCCCAGTGCCGCGGCGGACGCCCAGCTGCGCCGGGTGACGTCACCCTGGTTCCGTTTCTTCCTCCGCTACGACCCGCAGCCGGCGCTCGCGGCGCTCGACTGCCCGGCGCTCGCGCTCTACGGGAGTCTCGATCTTCAGGTCGCGCCCGCACTGCATCGCGCGCCGATGGCACGCGCGCTCGCCCGCTCGCCCGGCGGCGACGCCCGGGTGCGGGTGCTGCCGGGCCTCAACCATCTGTTCCAGGCGGCGAAGACCGGGCTGCCCTCCGAATACCCGGACATCGAGGAGACCTTCGACCCGGCGGCGCTCGAGGCGGTGAGCGGCTGGATCCTCGAGCGCTTCGGGACCGCCGCGAAGGCCGCGCGATGAGCGGCGGGAACCCGCTGGCCTGCTTCGACCGCCGCTATCTGCTGCGGGTGATCGCTGCCGCCCTCGGGATCGTGGTGCTCGCGCTCCTCGGCCGGTGGCTGCACCTCGAGCCCGGCACGCCGCCCCGGCTCGTCATCGGCGCCCTCGAGGCGGTGCTGATGGGCTACGCGATCGGACTCACGATCCACTCGCTCAGGCGGCTCGACGAGATGCTGTATCGCATGCAGCTCGAAGCGCTCGCGTTCGCATTCGCCGTCACCGGGATCACGATCACCGGGTGGGGCCTCATGGCGAAAGCCGGATGGCCGGAGATCCGCTGGGGCGTCGACACCTGGGCGATGATGGTGCTGTTCTGGGTGATCGGGCTGCTGATCATGCGAAGGCGCTACCAGTGAACAACCGCCTGCGGGTGCTGCGCAGCGAACGCGGCTGGTCGCAGGGCGAGCTCGGCACGCGGCTCGGGGTCTCGAGGCAGACCGTGAACGCGATCGAGACCGGCAAGTACGACCCCAGCCTGCCGCTCGCCTTCCGCATCGCGCGGTTGTTCGAGCAGCGCATCGAAGACCTCTTCGATCCCGGCGGAGAAGCGTGAGTTCGCGGCGTCCGCCGCGAGAGAGGAGAGCCCCATGAACGCCACGACCCACGACGCCCTCGACCCCGCCGCGCGCCGGCATGCCGCACGCACCGGTGCGCTGCTGCTGCTCGGTGTGGTCGTCGTGACGGTGCTGATGAGGAAGATCGGCCCGCTGACCATGACGCTCGTCTACGGCGTCGCGTTGGTCGGCGCCGCGGGCACGATCGGCATGGCCCGGCTGGTGCGGCGCACGAGCGGCTATCCGCGGTGGGCGCTGTGGACGACGGCCGGAGTGATGACGGGCGCGCTGCTGCTGAGCGTGCCGCTCGCGGACAGCCCGGCGGCGTGGCTGGACGACATGCATCTGACCGTCTGGCTGTTTCCCTGGTTCATCCTCCTGATGGGGACCGCGGACGGCCGCCGCGCGGGGATCTGCTCTTCCGCGCATCCGCGCTCCGGCTGGATGATGGTGAGCGCGGGGCTGATCCTCGCCGGGACGCTGCTCGCCGCGAACCCGATCGCCGGCTGGATCAGCGCGCTGTTCCGCGCGCACTGAAGCGGCACGGGGGCTCCGCGCCCCCGCGCCCGCATCCGCCGATTCAGCGTCTGACGCCCACCCACAGGCCGTCGCCCAGCGGCACGATCACGCTCTGCAGATCCTCGCGCGCCGCCATGAGATCGTTGAACGCGCGCACCGCGGGCACTTCGCGATCGGTCGGGTTCGAATCCAGCAGCTGGCCGAACGCGAGCGCGTTGTCCACGAGGATCAGTCCGCCGGGGCGCACGATCCGCACGGCCTCTTCGAGGTACATGGGATAGCTCTTCTTGTCGGCGTCGAGGAACGCGGCGTCGGCGGAATCCGACTCGAAGGAGGGCAGCACGTCCATGCCGCTGCCCACGTGCACCTCCACCTTGCCGGCGACGTCGGACCTGGCCGCCCACTCGCGAGCGAACGCGGCATGCTTCTCCGAGATCTCGATCGTGCGCACGCGGCCGCCTTCCGGAAGGGCCCGTGCCATGACGATCGCCGAATAGCCGGCCAGCGTGCCGACCTCGATCACCTCCCGTGCCCGCGCGGCCGAGAGCAGGATCTGCATGAAGCTGGCCTGCTCGGCGGCGATCCAGATCGGCGGAATTCCGGCGGCGGCAGCGGCCCGCTTGAGCTCCGCGAGAAAGGTGTCCTCGCGGCGCGTGTGCCCGGCGATGTAACGAAAATGCGCGGAAGACACCTTGCTGGATTCTTCGGACATGACGTCGACCTCTGCCGCGGCGCGGCGGAACGGGTCAGGGAGGTGTGCCGGGGCGGCTCTGGCGGGCGGCGCGCGAGGCACGGAGCTTCTGATCACGGAACAGCACGGCGCCGAGGTGCGCGCCGGCGAACGTGAGCACCAGCATGCAGGCGATATTGTGGGCGGCCGAGACGATCGGGGTGTACGAGACGGCGCCCGCCGTGGGCACCGCCACGCGATCGCGCCACCACGCGAGGCCCAGCATGACGCCGGTCACGTTCACGAAGATCATCGCCCCGGCGGCGAGCAAACCGATGCCGTAGTCGAGCCGCCGCCGCACCGGCGCGACCCGGTTCCAGTGCTGCCACTGATAGATCGCGTAGACCAGCATGAGGAGCAGGCCGCCGATCACGTGCAGCGTCTCGCCCGGCGTCGACCCCACGGCGAGCCGCGCGACGAAAATGGTCAGGCCGCCGGCCGCCTCGAAGGCGAGCAGCGTCCACAGGGTCACCAGCAGCGGCGCGCGCATGCGGCGGCTGCGCGCGTTCACGCCCACGAGCGCCGGCGGCTCGGCGCGGTCCGCGGGGGAGGCGTTCGATAGCTGCGAGGTCATCGAGCGGTGGGCGGGTCCCTAGAAGACGTAGTGCATGAGGAAGATCACTTCGCCCGAAACGATGCTCACGGTCCAGACGGCGACGAACGTCCAGGTGAGCACCGGGCGCTCGCGGAAGAAGAAACGGCCGTCCTTCTGCTCCTGGTACGCGAAGATGCCGAGCACCACGAACACGAGGTAGGCGAGCAGCGACAGGATCCCGTGGCCGGCGAAGAAGATCTTCATGCCGGTCGACAGGGCCTCGTGGGAGCCGGTCGCCGCCTGCGCGGAGCGATTGGCCATGTACATGACGTTCACGAGGGCTTCGAACAGCGCCACCGTGAGGAACACGCCCAGCGGGAAGCGCAGGCGATTCCAGTTGCGGATGATGACGTAGAGCACGCCCGCGGTCACGAACAGCTCGCTGACCGCGGAGAAGAGGCTGAAGGCGGGAATGTGCATTGGGCCTGGGCAGGCGCGGAGCGCCGGTGGGGCCGCGGAGGGCCTCAGGGCATCGCCATGGACTTCGGACGAGGTAAGGTAGATCCGCCCGCCCGGCCGTGCAACCGGCTGCGGAAAGGGGGCGCTCCGGGCCCCCGGGGGCTGCGCGGACGGCGGCTGGACCCTTGCGCCGGCCCCGACCGCCGGATTGGCAGATCGACTGCCACCTCCGTCCCATAGCGCCCGGGGGCCATTCTTGACACGCTGCGGGACGGCTGCTAACCGTAATCGGCTTCACTCGTGTCACCCGGCTTCACCTTCTCCGCGGACGGCTTCCATTGAGTGCCATTCGTGCCATCGGTCTGCTTTCAGGGGGCCTCGACAGCGCCCTCGCCGCCCGGTTGCTGCTCGACCAGGGCATCGAGGTGGTAGGCCTGCATCTGCACTCGCCGACCGCCTGCCGCAGCGACATCCGCGAGGTCGCCGCGGACCTCGGCATCCCGCTGGAGATCCAGGACAAAGGGGAGGCCTACCTCAAGCTGCTGCGCGAGCCGCGCTGGGGCTACGGCAAGCACATGAACCCGTGCCTCGACTGCCGCTCGTTCATGTTCGACCTCGCGGCGCCGGTGATGGAGGCGCACGGTGCGCAATTCCTGTTCACGGGCGAGGTCGTCGGCCAGCGGCCGATGTCGCAGATGCGTTCGGCGCTGGAACTGCTCGAGCGCCGCTCGCCGCTCGAAGGGTTCATCCTGCGGCCGCTGAGCGCGCGCGCGCTGCCGGAGACCGAGCCCGAGAAACGCGGCTGGGTGGACCGCTCGCGGCTGCTCGGCATCTCGGGCAGGGGCCGCTCGGTGCAGCTCGAGCTGGCGCGCCGCTACGGGCTGCGCCACTACCAGTCGCCGGGCGGCGGGTGTCTGCTCACGGACGCGAACTATTCGGAGAAGCTGCGCGACCTGTTCGAGCACACCGCGCAGGACGAGACGAGCATGGAAGACCTCGCGCTGCTCCGGGTGGGGCGGCACTTCCGCGTGAGCCCGGCGCTCAAGGTCGTGCTGGGGCGCGACGCGGAAGAGAACCGGCGACTCGCCGAGTTCGAGACCGAGGCGCGCTGGCGCGTGGAGCCGGAAGGGTTCCCCGGGCCGGTGGCGCTGGTGTGCGGGCCGCGTGACGCGGCGTCGCACGCGCACGCGATCCGCCTGATCGCGCGCTACACCCGCCGGCCGCACGACGGCCTGCGGGTGCGGTGGAAGGAAGCAGGACACTGGCGCTCCGGAGCCCTCGCGGGCACGGAGCCGCCGGTGCAGGTGGAATCGTCAGGGTAGACCCGCCGGCGGTGGAGCCGGCATTCATACAGAACCACGGAGATTGATCATGTCGCATCGTTCATCCCGTACGAGCGCCCAGAGCGCCATGTTCCGCTGTGCGAGGACGGTCGCGTTCGCGACGCTCGCACTGGCGGCGACGCTCTCGACCGCCCGTGCCGCGGATGAGGGAACCCGCAGCAGCCTGGCCGACACGACCAGGCCGGCGGCGCTGCTCAATGAAGTCGTGGTCACGGGCTCCCGTTATGCCCGCGAGATCTACCGCTCGCCGCAGTCGCTGTCGCTGATCTCGCTGCGGCACCTGCGTCAGGAGCTGCCGACGGTGCCTCTCGATGCGCTCGCACAGGTGCCGGGCGTGGCCAGCAGCAAGGACAGCCCCTGGGCGCAGCAGATGGTGCTGCGCGGCATGTCGGGCCAGCGCGTGCTGGTGCTGATGGACGGCAGCCCGATGAACAACGTGCGCGGCCGCGGGCCGCAGCCTTCGCTGATCGGCCCCGAGCAGATCGAACGCATCGAGGTCGTGCGCGGTCCGGCGTCGGTCGCCTACGGATCCGACGCACTCGGCGGCGTCGTGAACATCATCACCCGTGAGGCCGACCGGGGCTCGGCGCCGTCGCTCAACGGCGCCGCCACCGTCGGCGGCAGCAGCGGCGACCGGCAGCGCAACGCCTACCTCGAACTGATCCCGCGCATCGGCAGGTTCTCGGCGTTCCTCTCCAGTGGCGGCCGCAAGGCCGACGACTTCGAGGCGCCGACCGGCAAGATCAAGGACTCGGCCTTCCAGGACTACGATGCGCTCTTCAACATGCGCTACGACTTCACCGCGCAGACGGTGCTGAAGAGCGGCGTGCAGCTGTATCGCGGCGACGACATCGGCATTCCGGGGCTCAGCGTGGAAGCGCCGGGGTACTCGCAGAAGTTCCGTTACAAGAACTACGACCGCGACTTCGTGCACCTGACCCTGGACCACAACTACAAGAACTCGTGGCTGTCCGGGACGCGCGCACGGACCTACTACCAGCGCGAGAAGCGCGATTTCTATTCCGACATCAACATCGGACTCGGCCCGGGCACGAACTGGCTGCAGCAGAAGGACCGCTATTTCGACCTCGAGACCTGGGGCGCACAGCTGCAGGCGACATCGGTGAAGACCGCGCTCTACCAGTTCACGGGCGGGCTCGACCTCATCCGCGACCTGCCGGCCGGAACCAACGACGAACGCAACCTCTACACCAGCAACGGCACGCCGACCGGACCGCCCTTCCCGGGCCTGCCGCCCGGCACGAAGACGACGATGAGCGTGCCCAAGGGCACGTTCGACAGCTACGCCGGCTTCATGCAGTCGGAATGGTTCCTGAATCCGCGCTGGACGCTGTCCGCCGGCGGGCGCTATACGCACTACCGCTACCGCTCGGACGCGGGCGTCTCCGATCCCGACCCGAGCAACGGCTTCGGCGCCCCGGCCAACACGTTCCAGGCGATGAAGGTGGACAACGACGCGCTGTCCGGCTCGCTGGGTCTCGTCTACGAGCCGATCCAGGACTTCTACCTGACGGCCAACGTCGCCAACGGTTACCGCCAGCCGAACGCACAGGATCTGTTCTTCGACGGCCCGGCCTCGGTGGGCACCGTGCTCGGCAACACCGACCTCAAGCCCGAGAAGAGCGTTTCGTACGACCTCGGCATGCGCTGGGGACCGGGCGACGTCGCGTTCACCGGCAGCGTGTTCTATTCGACCTACAAGGACCTGATCGACGCCGTGTTGATCGCGACCGATTCGCAGGGCAACAACACGTTCCAGTACTTCAACATCGCGACGGCGCGCATCTACGGCGGCGAGGCCGAGGCGCAGTGGCAGTTCCTGGACAACTGGCGCGCGCGTGCGGCGGTCTCGGGCGCGGTCGGCGACATCACGAGCCGCGACGGCATCATGAAGCTCTACGGCATCGACACCGACAAGGCCGCGCTGCCGAGCGTTCCGCCCTTCGGCGGCAACTTCGGCCTGCGCTGGACCGACTCGTCGCGACGCTTCTGGGTCGAGCCGAGCGCGCGGTTCTCGTGGCGTTACAACCGGCTGCCGCTGGCGCCTCCCGGACTCGAGGAGTTCGTGGTGGCGAAGAAGGAGTGGATCGCCGGCGACCTGTTCGCCGGGATGGCGATCCCGACCGGCCAGCGGCTCGTGCTGGGGGTGCGCAACATCGCCGACACGAACTACACTCCGGCACTGTCGAGCCTGCCGGAGCCCGGCATCTCGTTCGTCGGAAGTCTGTCCACCAGCTTCTGATCCGCGCGGGGCGGGGGCGTCCGGCCCCCGCCCCGTTCGCGGCCGCGGCGCTGCGCCGCGCCGCCTGCCCCTTGCCCCCCGGTCCGGAGGCGAAATCCCGCATGAACTTCCGACCCGACTCTGCCGATATCGTGGAAAGCCCCCGGCAGGAGCCCCGCCTTCCGCCGGGCCAGATTCTCACGGAGAAGTGGCCGGTGCTGCATCACGGCCCGATCCCCGCGGTCGACGTATCGGCCTGGGATTTTCGTGTGACTGGCCTGGTGGCCGCGGAAAAACGGTGGTCCTGGGAAGAGTACCGGCGTCTGCCGCGGGTGCAGGTGCGCAGTGACATCCACTGCGTGACGCGTTGGAGCCGCTACGACAACCTGTGGGAAGGCGTCTCGATCCGGGAGATCTTCCGGGCAGTCGAGGTGAAGCCCGCAGCGGGTTACGCGGTCATCCACGCCGAAGGCGGTTACACGACGAACCTCCCGCTGCCGGAGCTGATCCAGGATGACGTTCTGCTCGCCGACACCCACGATGGAACGCCGCTCACGCCGGAACACGGCGCGCCCGTGCGGCTCGTCGTACCGCGCCGCTACTTCTGGAAGAGCGCGAAGTGGGTGCGCGGGATCGAGCTCGTCGCAGGCGACCGGCCCGGGTTCTGGGAAACCAACGGCTATCACAACGAAGCGGATCCCTGGAAAGAGGAGCGCTTCTCGGACTGGTAGCGCGATGCGCGCTTCCGGATCCGCACCCCGGGGACGCGCATGAGCTCGGATGCACGCATCGAACGCGCGCGGCGCTGGTTGAACGAGCAGATCGACCAGCTGAAGGCGCTGCGCAACGCCAAGACCCGCAACACCGAGTTCAAACAGTGGCGCCAGGCCACGCTGACGATCGTTCAGCGCGTGTGGCCCGGCGATTCGCGCCGCTCGGCGCGCTTCCGCCGCATCCCGTTCAGCCCGCCTTCCACCCAGGCCAGCGCACGCGAGACACGCGAGTTCTACGAACGCGGCTGCGCGGAGGCGCTGCAGCTCCTGAATGGGTTCCTCGAGGAGATCGACACCGACGGTCTCCCCGCGGAATCGGAGACCGCGCGCCCCGCGAGCCTCGACCCCGGCGTCGCCGAGGACGACTTCCCGACCCTCGACCTGCCCGGCGGGCCGCCGGCCGCGGCCGAGTCGAAGCCGGAGAAGCGCGCGGCGGAAACCGGACATGGTGAGGCGCCCGCCGTCGCATCGGGCCACGGCCAGGGCGGCAGACGCAACGGCAACGAGCGCCGCAGGCGCCAGAAACCGGGCAGCCCGCGCCGCCGGCTGCGCGACATGCTCGGGCTCGACGCGCTCGAGAAGCTGGGCAAGGAAGAGGCCGCCGCGAAGAAGGAAGGGGACGCCGGCGAGGATCTCGAGCCGGCGCACGGGAAGGCCGCCGTCACCTCCGGCGCGCCCCCGGACGGCGCCCGTGAGCCTGCCGACGAGGTGCCGGAGACGGATGACGAGGTGGTGGCTGCGGCCGACACGGTGGAAGCCGCTGTGGCCGCGGACGACGTGACGGACGACGATGGGGGGGAAGCCGACGCCGCGGACGACGGCGACGAAGCGCCGGCTCCGCACCGCGCGGCGCCGGTCGCGGCCGGCGCTGCCCGGGCCGTGGACGATGCCGTCGATGGGGCGGATGAGGCCGAGGAAGAAGAAGAAGACGAAGACGACATGCCGGCCATCAGTACCGCCGACTTTCTCAGCGCTTCTCCGGTGTTCCGCGCCGAGGGCCGGCCGGTGCGGCGCCAGCGTCGCGAAACGCCGCCGCCCGCAGCGGCCGACCTCGCGCCCGCACCCCTGACCTCCAGCACCGCGATCGCGCTGGCCGCGATCGCTTCGGAGGTGGCGCGGCTCGGCGTTCCCGACGGCCATCGCGCGCGCATCAGGGCCTCGCTCATCAGCCTCGCGCAGCTCGTGGAGGACGGCGAGATCGACTGGGAAGGCCTGCGCGGCGCCGTCGCGTTCGCGATGGAGTTCCCGCCGGTCGGACGCCGGCTGCTGCCGCTGCTGATTCCGTTCCTCGACAAAGCCGCGTAGACGTTTCGTCCGGGCATCGACGGACAGAACCGCCGCATCCAATGATGCGGCGGTCTTTGCTATTCTCCGTTCGATCCGCCGGCCGGATGCGTCCTCCCGGGCGCCAGCGAGGAAGCCATGAAGCTCGACAAGTACACCGTGAAGTCGCAGGAGGCGCTCGACAGAGCCCAGCGCCTCGCCCGCGAGAGCGGGCACCCGGAGCTCCAGCCCGAACACCTGCTCGCCGCGTTGCTCGAGGACACCGAAGGCGCGATTCCGGCGACGCTCGGCAAGCTCGGCGTGCAGCGCGAGCCGCTCGCCGCCGAGGTCACGGCCGCGCTCGCGCGGGCGCCGCGCGTCCAGGGCGGCACGATGTACCTGAGCGAGGCGTTGCGCGGCGTGCTGGACCGCGCCGAAGATGCGGCTGCACGGCTCAAGGACGAATACGTGAGCGTGGAGCATCTGCTGATGGCGCTCGCCGCGCCGGAGACGAAGAGCGCCGCGCAGGCGGTACTGGCGAAAGCCGGAGTCACGCCCGATGCGCTGCTCAAGGCGCTCGCGCAGGTCCGTGGCGGCCAGCGCGTGACGGATCAGAATCCCGAGGACAAATACCAGGCCCTGTCCAGGTACGGACGCGATCTCACCGCGGCGGCGCGCCAGGGCAAGCTCGACCCGGTGATCGGCCGCGATGACGAGATCCGCCGCGTGATCCAGGTGCTGGCCCGTCGCACCAAGAACAATCCGGTGCTGATCGGCGAGCCCGGCGTCGGCAAGACCGCGATCGTCGAAGGGCTCGCACAGCGCATCGTGTCGGGCGACGTGCCCGAGGGGCTGCGGGACAAGCGCGTGATGGCGCTGGATCTGGGTTCACTGATCGCCGGCAGCAAGTTCCGCGGCGAGTTCGAGGACCGGCTGAAAGCGGTGCTCAAGGAAGTCACATCCGAGGAAGGGCGCGTCATTCTGTTCATCGACGAGCTGCACACGCTGGTCGGGGCCGGCGGGGCCGAAGGCGCCATGGACGCGTCGAATCTGCTCAAGCCGGCACTGGCGCGCGGGGAACTGCACTGCGTCGGCGCGACCACGCTGGACGAGTATCGCAAGCACATCGAGAAGGACGCGGCTCTGGAGCGGCGTTTTCAGCCGGTATTCGTGGGCGAGCCGTCGGCCGAGGACACGATCGCGATCCTGCGCGGGCTCAAGGAACGCTACGAAGTGCACCACGGCATTCGCATCAAGGACTCGGCACTGGTCGCGGCCGCGATGCTGTCGAGTCGCTACATCACCGACCGTCAGCTTCCCGACAAGGCGATCGACCTCATCGACGAGGCCGCGTCGCGGCTGCGCATGGAGATCGACTCGCTGCCCGTCGAGCTGGACGAGCCGATGCGCCGCGCGCGGCAGCTCGAGATCGAGCGCGCCGCACTCGCGCGCGAGAAGGACGCCGGCAGCCGGGAGCGCCTGCGCCGCCTCGAAGAAGAGCTCGGCCGCCTGCGCGGCGAGATCGCCACGCTCGAGACGCACTGGAAGAAGGAGAAGGAGGCGGTCTCGAAGATCCGCGAGCTCAAGGCCAGACGGGAAGACATCAAGCTCGAAGAGCAGAAGGCCGAGCGTGTGGGCGACCTCGCCCGTGTGGCCGAGCTGCGCTACGGCCAGCTGCTGCAGCTCGAGCGCAGCCTGGAGCAGGAGAACGCGCGGCTCGCCAAGATCCAGCTCGAACGCAGGATGCTGAAGGAAGAAGTCGACGAAGAGGACATCGCCCAGGTCGTCGCCAAATGGACCGGCGTGCCCGTGTCGCGGCTGCTGGAAGGCGAGGTCGAGAAACTCGTGAAGATGGAAGAACGCCTGCATCGGCGCGTCGTCGGCCAGGACGAAGCGGTGCGGGTCGTGTCCGAGGCCGTGCGCAGAGCGCGCGCGGGCCTGCACGACCCGAAGCGGCCGATCGGCTCGTTCCTGTTCCTCGGACCGACCGGAGTCGGCAAGACCGAGCTGGCGCGGGCGCTGGCCGAATTCCTGTTCGACGACGAGCGCGCGATGGTGCGCATCGACATGAGCGAGTACCAGGAGAAGCACACCGTCGCGCGCATGATCGGCGCGCCTCCGGGCTACGTCGGCTACGAGGAGGGCGGCGCGCTCACCGAAGCCGTGCGCCGGCGCCCGTATTCGGTGATCCTGCTCGACGAAATCGAGAAAGCGCATGCCGAGGTGCTGAACGTGCTGCTGCAGCTGCTCGACGACGGCCGGCTCACCGACGGCCAGGGCCGCACCGTGGACTTCAAGAACACGCTGGTGATCATGACGTCGAATCTGGGCTCGAACTGGATCCTGGAACTGGGCGAGGACCAGCGGGACGAAATGACGCGCCGTGTCGAGGCCGCCGTCCGTGAGCACTTCAGACCCGAGTTCCTGAATCGTGTCGACGAGACCGTGATCTTCCATGGACTCACTCGCCAGGATCTGCGGCAGATCGTGAACCTGCATGCCGAGCATCTGCGCGCCATGCTCAACGAGCGGGAGATCGGTCTCGAGCTCACCGACGCCGCGCGTGACGCGCTCGCCGAAGAGGGCTACGACCCGCATTTCGGCGCGCGGCCCCTGAAGCGCGCGATGCAGCGCCAGGTGCAGAACCCGCTCGCCATGAAGCTGCTGCAGGGCGAATTCAAACCCGGCCAGAAGGTGGTCGTGGATTACGACGGCGGCGCGTTCACGTTTCGGGCCCGCGAGATGGCGGCAGCTCGTGCCTGAGCGCGGCGCGGGGCCGCCCGCCCGGGCGGCCGGCGCGGCGCTCGCGCTCACCCTGATGCTGCTGACGGCCTGCGGCCGGGAAGCCGCGGCGAGGACGTACTGGGTCTCGCCGGTCGGCGTCGCGGGCCGCAGTGGCGCCGACTCGCTCGCCGGCGCGACCACGCTGGCGTGGTTCAACGCCCACGCGAAGCCGGGCGACGTCTGCCGCTTCCGCAGCGGTCGCTACGCGGATCCGGTGCAGCCCGCGGGGGACGGCACCCCCGCGGCGCGGATCCGCTACTACGGATTCCCGCAGGACCCCGGCGCCGTGACCGTGGCCAACATCCGTTTCGGCTGGCAGCACGGCAGCTACTGCACCGCGCGCTGGCTGCAGGGTGAAAACGGCCTGGCGGGCTGCGACGGCGTCTCCGGCGTCTACGTCGTGGGGGACTCGATCGCCTCGTGCTGGACCGAGCACGGCGGCGACGGCATCCTCGCGCTCGGCAAGGACTGCGTGTTCGATTCGCTCCGCGTGCGCGGATCGGTCACGGGCTCGGGACAGAGCCACTGGATCGACCTCATGACCCCGGGCACGCCGGCGGCCTGGTTCTCGACGAGCAACGTGATTTCCAACAGCCGCTTCACCGTCCGCGTCGCCACGACCGAGGGACAGGGCGACGTGCACGTGCTGGGCATCGCCCACGGCGTCGAAAACCGCTTCCTGCGGAATCGGTTCGACATCACGGTCGAGCACTGCCAGGGCTATTTCTTCGCCGTGGAGCTCTACGAGGGCTACCGGAACCTCTTCGACGGCAACACATGGAACATCCGCATGCAGGGCCCGATCCGAGGCTCGCGCGGCGTCTGGAGTCATCGCGACTCGTCGAGCTGGAACCGCTGGACCCGCAACACGGTCACGGTCCAGGGTCGCGGCGGCAACCTGTCGTTCATGCTGACCAATCCCGGCTCGTGGCCGGGAACCACGGGTCACAACGTTTACTCGGAGAATCACATCCGGGATGACCTGCCCCAGCCGGGAACCGGCGTGTTCTGGTTCTACGACGGCTCGCGCAGCGACACGCTCGAGGGGAACGAGATCGAGACCCGCGCCATGACGCCCGCGCTCGTGGTCGAGCACAAGCGCGAAGTCGACGGGTCGCTTTTCCGTCGGAACACGTACCGCACGCGCGGCCTCGTCGTGTTCGACTGCAGGCGCACCGTCGTGGCGAACTCGCCGCGCCTCGTCGACGAAACTTTCTACGGATTCCTGGGTAGGTACTTCCAGGCACTCGCGCTGCGCGTGCCGCCGGGCTTCGTCGTCGAGCGTACGGGGGCCCGCTCGCAACGCTGAGAACGCGATTCGGAGCGCCGCTGAGCGGGCGGACCGCGACGCAGGTTGAGCTGGCGCACCGTTCGCAATTGTTGCAGACTGCCGCGGACCGCATTGGATTATGACCGGCCCCACCGGGAGAGGTCGGCGATCTCTCCGGGCCAGGCTCCCATCCGCTTGCAGCGCATGGGGCCGCTCGCGTCGGCGAGGGTGGGCGGTGTCTGGCACATAATCTGCTGAGGAAACGCGGGCTCATCCACCGCGCGGACCCGTCACCTACTGGGGATACCACCGCTGATGTCGCGAATCCGAGTGAGCGCTCTCCTGTCCTGTCTGGCGACCACGCTGATCCTCGCCCCCGCCGCGAGCGCTAGAACCTACTGGGTTTCGCCCTCGGGTGTCGGAGGCGCGGCCGGCACCGACTCGATCTCGACGCCGACCACGCTCGCCTGGTTCAACGCGAACGCGGCTCCCGGCGATGTCTGCCGCTTCAAGAGCGGCACGTACGCCGATCCGATCAACCCGGCGAAGGACGGCACCAGCTCCGCGCGGATTCGCTACTACGGCTTTCCCAACGATCCCGGTGCGGTCGTGGTCTCGAACATCCGCCTGGGCTACCAGTACGGCGATTTCACGACCGTGCGCTGGGTGACGTGCCTGGGCGGCGCGACCGGTCTGTTCGAGGCCGCCGCGCTGCAGGCCACGGACGACTCGCTGGTCGCCTGCCGGATCTATGGTCAGAACGGGTCGTTCCACCTGAGTTCGAAGCGCTCGGTGCTGGACAGTCTGCTGATCAGCGGCACCGTGACCGCGGGGGGGCAGAACCACTTCATCAGCATCGCCGGCGAACGCAATCACAACAACGGATCGGTCGGGCAGTGGTCGGTCGGCTCGCTGAACAACAGGTTCACGAACTCGACCGTGAACCTGACGCTGAACACGCCCGGCGACTTCCACGTGGTGCTGATCTCCGCCGCCGGCTACAACACCATCGCCGGCAATACCTTCAACGTCGACATGCAGAACTGCGGCGGCTACTTCTTCGGTGTCGAGCAGTACGAGGGCTACTCGAACCGGATCGAGGGCAACACCTGGAATTTCGCGATGAACGGTCCGATCGGCGGTTCGCACGGCATGTGGTGCCACCGGGACTCGTCCAGCTACAACCGCTACGTGAACAACCGCGTGGCGATCACCGGTTCCGGGGCGGACCTTTCCTTCATGCTCTCGAACGGCGGCAGCTTCCCGGCGACGACCGGACACAACTACTACGGCAACAACTACATCGACGTGCGCTCGCCGCAGTCCGGAACCGGCATCTTCTGGTACTACGACGGCTGCCGCCAGGACACCGTCGAGTACAACACGTTCATCACCAGCAGCACCCGGCCCTGCCTGCTCGTGGCGAACGGCACGCAGGTCAACGGGCTCGTGTCGCGCCACAACACCTACGTGACCGCGGGGCCCACCGCGATCGATTGCGCGTCGGCCAGCGCCGTGAACAGCCCGCGGCTTTCGTCGGACATCTTCTATTGCCGTGCCGCGAACGGGCCGGGCGCCGAGAACGTGCGCCTGCCCGCGGGGATGCGGGTCGATTCGGCCGGCGTGTTCTTCTCGCCCGCCGGCAGCGCGGGGCGTGCGATCTCCTACGCGGGCAGCGCCGGCGCTCCCGGCGGCGGCGGCAACTACGGGACGCCGGGCATGGCGGTCTGGGGATCCCCGCAGTTCGTCGACTCGACGTACGCCACGTTCGACGGACGGGTCGCGAGCGGCGGCGCCGCGGTGAGCACGAGCTTCGTCGACGGCTTTGCCGGGGCCTATCCCGTAGGCACCGGCTCCGACGTCACGCCACCGGCCACCGTGAACGATCTCCGCACCGGCCAGTCCACGCCGAACAGCATCACGGTAGAGTGGACGGCGCCTGGCGACGACGGGGTCCTCGGGATCGCGTCGCTGTACGACCTGCGCTGGTCCACCGCGCCCATCACGACTTCGAACTTCGGCAGCGCCACACCGGTCCAGCCGCAGCCCGTACCGGCCACGCCGGGCACGCCGCAGACGTACAGCGTGGCCGGGCTGGCCGAGGCCACGACGTACTATTTCGCGATCCGTACGCGCGACGATGGCGGCAACTGGTCGGACATCAGCCCCTCCGCCTCGGGAGCGACGCTGGCCGACACGGTCCCGCCCTCGGCGATCCAGGACCTCTCCGCGAGTCCGTAGCGGGCGGCGGCCGCTGTCGCGTCAGGCTTCGCCGAGGTCCTCCGCGCGCACGAAGTCGCGGTGTTTGCCGCGCCCGCGACGCTCCAGGCGCGGCATCTCGCGCAGCTCAACGACGGCGCCGAGCACCTGTTGGACCTCCGCGCGCAGCCGCGGGCCCCACGAGGCGTCCCACGCGGGCCCGGGCACGATGCGCAGCTCGATGCGTCCCTCCGGGAACTGCACGAACTGGTACTCGCGCACCCGGCCCTCGCGACCGTGGGACTTGAAGATGTACGAGGGCTGGTTCGCGTTGAGGCGGCGCCCGTCAGGCAGCTCGAGCGTGTCGCCGGCGCGGCCCTGCAGCGATCCGAGCACCGGCAGCGCACACTTCGAACCGGCGGGCCGCGGCCAGAAGCCGGCGGCCTCCGGATCGCCGGGCGGCTCGACCAGGTCGCCGACGCGGTAGCGGATCACCGGCATCCGGTCGTTGTGCAGGTCGGTGAGCAGCACGGCCCACGTGCCCTCGTCCGTGCGCTCGTAGTCCACGACCACGGACTCCACCGGGACACGCAGGCCGCCCTCCGGATGCTCGTAGCCGGCGACGCCGATTTCGGCACACCCGTAGCCGTCGACCACGGGACAGCCGAACACCTCGGTGATCCGTTCGCGCTGGGTCTCGCGCAGGACCTCCGCCGTCGAGAACACCGCCTTCCAGCCGAGCGCGCGGCCGTCGAGGCCCTGGATCCGGACCTCGTCGGCGAATTGCGTGAGCGCCGAGGCGTAGCCCAGCGCGAAGCGCGTACGATCCCGGGAGAGCCGCGCGTGCAACGCGCGCGCCCGGGGCGCGTCGAGCGTGAACGCCGAACAGCGCACGCGATTGAAGAACGCGTCCTTGCGCGCGGCGGTGCGCCGGGCGCCCGGATCCAGCGGCACGCCCCAGAAGTAGACGTGCCGCTCGCCGCACTCGACACCCCACCAGCGCCACGCGCGGAACACGTTCGCGTGCGCGTGCGCCCACGAGAGATGGCTGCGATCCACGGCCACGGGCGTGCCCGACGAACCGGACGTCATGGCGACCAGCCCCCGCGGAGCGCGCGAGGCGTGCAGGGCCGCGGCATGTTCCTGGAGGTCGTGCTTCTTGAGCACCGGAAGCTGCGCCCAGTCCGAACGGCTGCGGATCGCCTCAGGCGCGATTCCGGCGCGTCCGAAGCGCTCGCGGTAGAACGGCACGGTGTCGCACGCGTGCCGCAGCAGGCGCTGCATGCGCCGCCATTGCAGCTCGCGCAGGCGCTCGGCCGGCCAGGTGGCCGAGCGCTCGAGCTCGCGCAGCACCCGGTCCACGGGTTCGCCCCGCCAGCGCTGGGCGGCGTAGTATGCGATGCGATGGATGAACGCGCGCATGGAGTCTTCCGGGTCGAGGATGTGCGGCGGATCGCGAAGCCTCGTCCCAATCTACACGATTGGTCGCGCCGCGGACCCGTGCCCCGCCGGAGCGGCCGCTGCGGCGCCGGACGCCGGGTGCGGGCGAGCCGCCGCGTCCCGCATCCAGCAGCCACTGGACGGAATGCCTCACCGAGTCCAGAATCCAGCGCCGTGATCGCGCCCCCCTCGTTCTCCCCGTGCGGGCCCGTCCCGCCGTGCTCCGCCCGCGCCGTTCGGCGCGCCGCGGCGCCCGCGTTCCCGGGATGAGCGGCCGCCCGCGCCTCGCGCCCGCGCTCTGGGTCGTGATCGGGCTGCTCGCGATCATCCGGCTCGCGGCGTTGCTCACGGTGATCACCCCCGCAGAGCCGCTGTCGGGGGACGAGCCGATCTACGACAGCATCGCCCGCAACCTCCTCGACGGCGAGGGCTACTCGTACAAGGACGCGCCGTGGGTGTGGAAACCGCCGGGCTGGCCGATGGCGCTCGCCGGGATCTACCAGGTGGCCGGCCACAGCCGCCGCGCCGTGAGTACGTTCCAGGGGCTGTGTGACACGGGCACGGCGCTGCTCGGCGCCTGGGTTGCGTGGCAGATCTTCGGCACCTCGTTTGCGACGCTGGCCGCTTTCGTGACGCTGCTGTTCTGGCCGCCGTTCTTCAACGAGAGCCGCTTCATGCAGACCGAGCCGCTCTACACCCTGATGGTCACCGCGAGCATCGCGGTGTTCGTGGCATTCACGAAACGCCCGCGACCCGGCATCGCATTCGCGTTCGGGGTCGTGGCGGGGCTGGCCTCGCTGGTACGGCCCACGGGGCTGGTGCCGGCGGGCGGGCTGCTGATCGGCTGGTTCCTCATCGAACCGGTCGCGGCACGGCGCGGCCGCTGGCACCTGTGGGCCACGGCGCTCGGTCTGGTGCTCGCGCTCGCGCCGTGGACGATCCGCAACGCGATCGTCTTCCACGGCTTCGTGCCGGTCTCGACCGGCGGCGGCGAGCACTTCTACATGGGCACTACGCCGGACACCGACGGGCGCTGGGATCCGGTGAAGTGGACCGTGCTGCGCGCTCGCGTGCTGGATCGCGAGGCCGCACGGCTCGGTCACCCGCTCGATCCGCTCGAGACGGACCGCGCGCTGCTGCGCGCGGGCCTGCAGAACTGGCGCAGGGATCCGATCGGCAGCGTGGTGATCGGCGCGAAGCGGTTCTGGCGGCTGGTCTTCCTGCCACTCGAGACCACCGACCGCCCATGGCTCCGAATCGGGTTCTTCGCCGCGCTGATCGGCGTCTACACGCTCGCCGTCATGGCCGGGTTCCGCGGCGGGCCCGAACGCGGTCCGACGCGGCGCATGGCGCGGATCTTCCTCATCGCGCTCGCGATCAACGCCGCCGTCGGCTCGCTGGTGTATGCGCGTTCGCGCTATTTCGAGCCGGTGCGGCCGCTGGCGCTGATCCTCGCCGCGGGGGTGCTGGCGACCGGAACCGAGAAGCGCATGCGTTTCCCGGGGGCCGAGCCCGCCGCCTGAGCCGGCGCGGCCCGTGCCGCGTCAGCTGCGGCCGGGGATCGCGCCGAAGAACACGACCTGGTTCTTGGGCGGCTGTTTCGCCACCAGCAGCGCCTGATTCGCCGAGCGCCACAGGTCCTCCGGCGAGTCGCCGTCGCCCGGGAACATCGCGACGCCCATGCTGACGGTCACCTGGACGGCGTGCCGCACCCGGTCGAGACCGGTGACGCTCAGGTCCAGGCGCCCGACCATGGCGCGCAGGCGCTCGCAGATCGCGCGCGCGTCTTCGGCGTGCACCGGCGCGGTCAGCAGCACGCCGAATTCCTCGCCGCCCCAGCGCGACACCGTGTCGAACGGACGCACCCCCGTGCGCAGCGCACGCGCGACGCCGGTCAGCACCTCGTTGCCCGCCTCGTAGCCGTACGCGGTGTTGAACGACTTGAAGTTGTCGATGTCGACGATGGCGAGCGCGAGCGACGAGGCCTCGCGGCGCGCGCGCGCCATTTCGTTCTGCAGCTGCAGCTCGAAGTAGGAGCGGTTGTAGACCGAGGTCATCGGATCCATGAACATCAGCTTCTCGATCCGGTCGGCACGCTCCAGCACGCCGCTCGAGTAGTCGGCGAGCAGGGCGATGAAGGCGAGATCCTCGGTGCTGAACCCGTCGCGGTCCGCCCGCGTGGCCTCGATGCAGCCGAAACAGGGCTCCCCCGGGTGCTTGACCGCCGCGATCGCGATCGAGCCGACGCCGCGCGCACGCCCGGCCGCGGCGAGCGAAGGCACCCGTGCGGTGTCGGCGCAGTAGAGGATCGCGTCCGGATCGCCGGCGGCGCGCTCGAACAGCGCGGCGTCGAAGCGCCGCGTCGCATCGGGTTCGCCCTCTCCGACGAACGACACCCGGCTGCCGCGCAGGAACTCGCGCCCCGCCTGCGTGAGCCACGTCGCCAGCGCGCGGCGCACGTCGCCGCGGCGCGGATCGGAGAACAGCAGCTGATCGTCCATGTCGAGCAGCCGCCGCACCTGGTCGAGCGTCGCCCGCGCCTGGGCCGGCAGCGCCGCCCGATGGTGGCGCACGACGCCATCGACGGGCCCCGGCGGCAGCGGGACCGTGATCATGCCGAGCGCGCCGACGCGCTCGTAGCGCAGGGCGGGTGCATCTCCCGTCGCGGCGATCCGGCGCAGGGCGCCGCGCTGCTCGAGCCGGGAGAGGGCGAACATGGCGGCGGACTCGAGCTCGGCCGTGACCCCGCTTTCGAGCGCGCGGCGGACGTCGGCGCGGTCGGCGGGCATCAGCTCGTCGAGCGGCAGGATGCGCTCGAGCAGTTCGCGAAAGTCGATGCTCTTCTGCTTCATGGCCGCCGCCGATCGATGGACGGGCGCGCCCGGCTCGTGTCCTTCAAGCGATGGGGATCCCGGAGTCGAAGATGCGATGCGCTGGGGGAAGTGAAATCCCGGCGTCAGGACGCAAAAAAGTCTAGCACAGGGGCCGGGCGGAGCCGCGTCGCCGGGGGGCGCTGCGGCAGGCGCTCGAGCGGGAACGTCGCGCGCCGTACCGCTCCAGGCGCGCGTGGGTGATTTCGCGCAGATCTACTGCGTGCGCAGCACCCGTGTCACGCTGCGGCCGAGCGGCGTCGAGAAACGCAGGAAGTAGACGCCGGCGCCGAGCGAACGGCCGCTGTCATCCTTGCCGTCCCATGCGAGCGAGGTGATGCCGCGCGGCAGGGTGCCGCGATACAGCGCGCGGACCCGGCGGCCCTGCGCGTCGAACAGTGCCGCATCGACCTGGACCCCGGGCTGTGCCGCGGCGCCGGCGAGCCTGAGTTCGACCGTCGCGGGCCCGGTGGCGGGATTCGGGTAGACGCGCGCCCGGGCCAGTTGCAGCACCGACGCCGAGTACGTGACGCGGTAGGGGCCGTAGGAAACCAGCGCGCCGTCCGGCAGCACGAGGTCGAAGCGGTAGCGATAGGCCACCCCGGGCAGCGCGGTGACGTCGTCGGCAAAACAGGTGCCGAGGCAGAGGATGTCGTACTGCGAGATCGCGGCCCAGGCCCCCTGGTCGCCGGTGGCGCGCATGACCGTGTACGTGGTGTGCGCGTAGTCCCCCGCGATCTGGACGCGCGGGACCCCGTCCGGGTAGGTGAGGATCAGATTCGGTTCGGCGAACGCCAGGCTGGCGGTCACGAGCAGCGCGGCCACGCTGAGCGCGAAGGAACGGATCACGGCGGGACTCCTCTCGGCCTCGGTCGGCGCCGATTGTGGAGAGCGCCGCGGGCGATGTCCACCCGATACGCGGCAGGCACCGGCAGGGTGACGGGGCCCGGTGAAATGGCTTGACACCCAACGGCCCCGTCCATAGGCTACAACTCGTTGCCACGACTAGAATTGCTGCACTGGAGCCCACCTCGCATGCGCCTTTCCGAATTGCTCAATCCGTCCGCCGTTCTGCTGTCGCTCGAACCCGGCCCGAAGCCCGAGGTGCTGGCCGTGCTGGTCGAGCTGCTCGAGCAGGCCCATGGCTTCGACAGCGGCGGCGAGATTCTCGAACGCGTCCGCCGGCGCGAGGACATGATGTCCACCGCGATCGGCTTCGGCGTCGCGATCCCGCACGGCAAGGCCCAGGCGGTGGACCGCATGGCCGCCGTGTGTGCGGTCTGCCCGCAGGGCATGGACTTCGGTTCCGACGACGGTGAACCGACGTACCTGTTCGTGCTGTTCGTCTCGCCGGATCATCGCGCCAACGAGCACGTCCGGGTGCTCGCCAACATCTCGCGGCTGCTCAAGGAGGAGTCGGTGCGGCGCGACCTGCTCGCGGCCGAAAGCCCCGAGGCCTTCCTGTCGGTCATCCAGGCCGCGGAAGCCGCGCTCATTCCCTGAGACCCGCGGAAGTCCGTGACGCCGCGGTCGCGGCGTCGCAGCTTCGTCGTCCGATCCCTTCAGGGGGCCCGCCAGAGCGTGCATTTCACCGATACGTGGACGGAACTGCAGGCGCTGGATGCCGCGCGCCTGCTCGCGCCCGTGGCGCTGCTCATGCTCACGCTGTTCGTGCCGGGCCGCTTCGTGGCGCGACCCGCGACCGCGCTCGTCGCGATGGCGATGCCGTTCATTCCCGAGCTCGGACCACCGTCGCTGGTCCTCGCGTGGACGCTGCTGTGGTTGTTCGTGGCCTGGCAGGCCGGCGCGCGGGCGGCCGGGCGTGAGTCCGCGCCGCGGCCTTCGGGCGGCGCCGAGCCGGGGCTCGTGGGCTTCGGGGTCGGGGTCGCATTGCTGGCCCTGCTGATCGCCGGCGTGGCGCGGCAGGATCTCGCTCCCGAGGACGGGCGCCGCGCTTCGTGGGGGCTGCTGGTCCTCGGCATCGGCCTCCTGCACCTCATGGTGCGCCGCCATGCCCAGCGCGCGCTGATCGGCTTCGCCGCGATGGGGCTCGGGCTGCAGATGCTGCACGGCGCGGCGCGCGGCGCCGAACTGCCGGACGCGCTCACGGGGCGTGGCTGGGTCGTGGTGGCGACGGGCATTTCGATCGCGCTGCTGGTGCGCGTGGCGCGCGGGCGGGCGAACGTCGTCGGCAGCGCATGGATCAGCGATGCACACGATCTCCGCGACTGACTTCCTGACCCGCGCGCGCCCGAACGCGCGCGTCGTGGGCGGCGTCCTGTGCGCCGTGGGACTCGTGCTGCTCTGGGTCCCGTCGCTGATCATCGCCGCGCTCGGCGCCGAGATGCTGGCGGCCGCGTTCTGGGTGTGGGCGCGCGCGACCGAGAATGCGCGCGAGCAGGTCACGCGCTGGGCGTGGCTGCGCCGCCCCGCGCAGGCGCTGTGGCTGGCCGCGGCGATCGAGATCCTGCTGCCCGAGCTGCTCGGCTTCGGCAGCGGTCGCGGCAGCGCGGTCGAGCTGCTGCGCTGGCTGCAGGCGGGCGCGGTGGCGTGGGCCGGGCTCGAACTGCTCGCCGCGCTGCCGCTCGCGCGGCCCTACTCGGATCTGCCGGGCCCGCTGCTGGCGATCCGGCCGTGGCTCCCGGCGATCCTGCCGGCTGCCGGCTTCGTCCTGCTGTGGCGGCATCCGGCGGTGTGGCTCGGTGTGGCGCGGGTCCGCGAGCTGACGTCGGTGCTGCTGCTGACCACCGCGATCCTCGCCGCGCTGCGCGCGTTCGGACGGCTGCAGTGGCTGGTGAGCCTGCGCTGGCTGCTGATCTCGGACAGCGCGCTCGCCGCGCTGCTCGTCGCGGCGCGCGTAGTGGCGCCCGAGGTGGCGATGCTCCTGTGGCTCGGCGCCTGCGGCGGGCGCACGTTCCTGCTCGCCAGCGAGCTGCGCAGCGCTGCGCCGCGGCGCGGACCGTTCATCAGCACGCTCTGGCGCACGGCGGGCTGGGTGTCATCGACGTCGCTGTCGTGGCCGATCCTGATCGGGCTCGCCGGCGACCTGCATGCGCCGCCGTGGCTCACCCTCGCCGCGGCGTTTCCGGTCGTGATCACCGCGTGGGTGATCGTGAGCCGGCTCGAGGAGGCGCCCGAGCGCAGACTGCTGGTGCGGCCGGGCCCGCCGGTGACGCTTGGCCACGTGATGGCCGTCCTCACCACGCTGATCGGTCCCTCCGCGCTGCTGACGGCCTCGTGGCTGGGATTCCGCGCGGCGCCGGCGCCGGCGCTGCTCGCGCTGCTGCCTTCGGTGGCCACCGGCGCTGCGGCGCTGGTCGTGCTGCGCTGGCGCCGCCAGCACGCCGGGATCACCGCCGGCGCGCCGGGGGTCATGGTGGATCCGGCGCAGTCGCCCGAGCGTGTCGCGGCGGGCGCCCGGCTCGCCGCGCTCGAGGCGGTGTCCGAGCGCCTGCGCGGCGGCGCGCGCCTGCTGTTCCGCTGGTTCACCGGGCTCGAGCGCGGCGCAGTGGGCTGGCTGCAGCGCGCCGGCGTCACGCTGTTCTCGCCGCTCCACGATCTCCATACCGGGGATGCGCAGGAGTACCTGCTGTTCCTGATCGGCCTGAGCCTGCTGGCCCTCGTGCTGCCGCTCCTCCAGTGAACGCCCTGCCGGCCCACTCGCTCGTCTACAGCGCCGGCGCCACGGCGCTCGCGCTCGCCTGCGCCGGCATGCTGCTGGTTCAGGACGCCGCGCGCGGCGCCCGGCTGCAGGCGCTCACGCCGATCGTCGCGCTGCTGCCGCTCGCGTTCGTGCTGATCGCGGCCGGCGCCGTGCCGCTGGCGTGGGCGGCGCTCGCGACCGGGCTGGTGATCGCGCTGCTCGCCCGTGACCGCGACGATCCGCTGCACAGCGAGTGCGCGCTCAAGATGATGTGGGTGGTGCTGCCGGCGCTGGCGCTGTCGTGGGCCGGACTCGAACTGCTGACGCTCGCGACCGGCACGGCCTACGTCCACGAGCAGTGGGCGGTGCTGCAGCTGGGGCTCGACCGGCCGTTCCTGTGGAGCACCGCGCTGCCGCTGTCGCTGCTGGTGGGGCTGGTGCTGCTCGGTGGGGCGCCGTTCCACTTCTGGGTGGCCGACGTGACGCAGGGGGCGAAGCCGTGGCTCGGCCCGTTCGCGGTGGCGGCCCTGCAGGCGATCGGCGCGCGCTGGCTGCGGGTGCGCACCGACGGTATCGAGGCGTTCCCGGCCGGCGCCGCGATCGCGCAGAGCCTGCTCGAGATCGCGGCGCTCGTGGCGCTCGTGGCGGGAGCGGCGACGCTGGCGATGCAGCGCCGGCCCGAGCGCCGCGTCGGCACGCTCGCGAGTCTGAACGGCGCGCTCGCGATGTGCGCGATGCTGAACGCCCGTCCGTCGTCCTCGGCGCCGCTCGATCCGGCCTCGGGCGCATGGGTTGCGCACACGGTGCTCGCGCTCACCGGGGCCGGGCTGCTGGCGCGGCTGCTGCCGGTGTCGTCGGGGGCGGTGCAGGACGCGCCGGCCGTCTACCGCCGCCACCCGTGGGTCGCCGCGCTCGGCCTCTACTCGATGATGTCACTGGCGGGCGTGCCGGGCACGCCGGGCGGCCGTCTGTGGCTGGAGGTCGCGCGCGGGCTGGCCGATGCGGGGCAGGGCTGGACGCTGCTCGCGCTGGTCGGCGCCTGGCTCACCGCGTTCACCGTGGCGATGCGGCAGCTGCGCGAGACGCTCGGCGTGCCGGCGCGGTTCGCAGCGCCCGAGGCCAGCGTGCCGTGGCCGGTGCGGGCCGTGCTGGTCGCCTCGGGCGCCGGGTTGCTGGCGCTGGGCGGCGTCTGGCTCACCGGCGGCGCGCTGCGCGGCTGAACGGCGCGCGGGCGCCGTACGCGGAAGCAAAGGGGAAATGGTGCGCCGCCAGGGACTTGAACCCCGAACCAACAGATTAAGAGTCTGCTGCTCTACCAATTGAGCTAGCGGCGCAACACACGGCGGACGCCATCGCTGGCGTCACAAACGGCGCGCTAATCTAAAAGTGCCGCGCGGGCGCGTCAAGCGGGCGCGGCGGAAAAATGCACGAGCGCCGGCAGGGGGCGCCGATGGCCGCTGCGGGAACCGCGTGCTATTCTGCCGCACTTTCATGCCGTGGCGCCGGTCGGGCCGCGGGCGGAACCGGGCTTCGAGGGTCATGGAGGCAGATTGGCGCGGGCCGAAAAGAGCCGGACGCGGATGTTCTTCGAGTACTGGCTCCCGGTGCTGGCGTACGTCGCGCTGATCATCACGCTGAGCGCCCAGCCGAATCTCAAGCCGCCGCTCCAGTTCGAAAACGCCGACAAGTGGATCCACCTGCTGGAGTACGGCGGGCTCGGCTTCGTCACGGTGCGGGCGCTGCGGGTCAGCCTGCGCAGACGCGACCCGCTGGTGGCGGGGCTCGAGACGCTGGCATTCGGAATCGTCATGGCGACCGGCGACGAGATCTTCCAGTCGTACGTGCCGGGCCGGCAGTCGAGCCATCTCGATGCGATGGCCGACGTCGCCGGCGTGATCGTGGCAGTGACCCTGTACATGGCGTTCACCCGTGACTGAACGCGGCTCGAACGGTGCGCGGACAGGCGCACGAGAGGATCGATGGGTCTGAAATACCAGGCGCCGCGCGGGACGCGGGATCTGCTCCCGGACGAGCTCCGCCGCTGGCAGTGGGCCGAACGGCTCGCGCGCGAGGTGCTCGAGCGCTACGGCTACGCCGAGATCCGCACCCCGATCTTCGAGGACTACGAGCTGTTCGCCCGCACCTCCGGGGAGAGCAGCGACGTCGTGCAGAAGGAGATGTACCGCTTCCAGGACCTCAAGGGCCGCGACCTGGCGCTGCGGCCGGAAGGCACCGCCAGTGTGTGCCGAGCCTATCTCGAACACGCGATGTCGGGCCGCGGCAAGGAACACCGGCTCTGGTACGCCGGTCCGATGCTGCGCTACGGGCGCCCGCAGAAAGGGCGCTACCGCCAGTTCTCCCAGATCGGCGCCGAGTGCATCGGTGTCGCCGCGCCGGATGCCGACGTCGAAATGATTGCCCTGTTCGTCGACGTGTTCGAGGCTTGGGGTTTCGAGAACCTCACGGTCGCGGTCAACAGCGTCGGCACGCCGGCGACCCGCGCCGCCTACGGCGAGCGGCTGCGCGCGTGGCTCCACCCCGTGCGCGAGCGGCTGAGCGCGGACTCGCGGCAGCGGCTCGAGGTGAACCCGATGCGCGTGCTCGACACGAAGGACGCGGGCGACCTCGCGTTCCTTTCGGGCAAGGAGGGCGACCTCGGTCCGCTGCCGCGGCTGATCGATGCGCTCGACGCGGGAGCGGCGGCGCACTGGCGCGCGGTGTGCGAAGGGCTCGAGGTGCTGGGCATCGACTACGAGGTGGATCACGGGCTGGTGCGCGGGCTCGACTACTACACGCACACGGCGTTCGAGGTGCACGACCGTTCGCTCGGCGCGCAGAGCGCGCTCGGTGGCGGCGGCCGCTACGACGGCCTCATCGAAGCGCTCGGCGGGCCGCCGACGCCGGGGGTCGGGTTCTCGATCGGGCTCGATCGCGCCATGCTGGTGCTGGCCGAGCGCGGGGTGGAGGGCGATCCGCCGCCGCCGCTGGTGTTCGTGGTGACGATGGACGCGACACGGCACTTCGTGCATCCGCTGGCCCGCGCGCTCCGACAGGCGTACGCGGTAGAGTTCGACCTCGAGGCGCGCAGCACGTCGGCGCAGATGAAGGCCGCGGACCGCCGCGGCGCGGCCGCCGTTGTGGTGCTGGGCGAGGACGAGTGGAAGCGCGGCGAAGTGGTGGTGCGCGACATGAAACACGGCACGCAGGAAACGGTCATCCTCGAGGCGCTCCCCGAGCGGCTCGATCGGATCATGGGACTGACGGGCGAGGTGGGCGCGGAATGAACGAGACGGCGAGGGGCCTGGAGGACATGGGGGACTGGCGGCGCAGCCACACGTGTGGCGAGCTGCGCGCAGGCGACGCCGGCGAGGACGTGATCCTCATGGGCTGGGTGCATCGGGAGCGCGACCACGGCGGCGTGCTGTTCATCGATCTGCGCGACCGCTTCGGGCTCACGCAGATCGTGTTCCATCCCGACTCGGGCGGGGCCGCGCTGCTCGAGCGCGCCTCGCACCTCGGCAGCGAGTGGGTGATCGCGGTGCGCGGCATGGTGATGAAGCGCCCCGCCGACGCGCTGAACCCCGAACTCGACACCGGCGAGATCGAGGTGGACGTGCGCGAGATGAAGATGCTCTCGGCGTCGGATCCGCTGCCGTTCCAGGTGAACGAGGCGCAGCACCTGGCGAGCGAGGACCTGCGGCTCAGGTACCGATTCCTCGACCTGCGCCGGCCGGAGCTCTCGAGCGTGCTCGCGTTGCGCCACCGGGCGACGATGACCGCGCGCACGCACCTGTCGGGCCAGGGTTTCCTCGAAGTCGAGACGCCGGTGCTGGTCAGGCCGACCCCCGAAGGGGCGCGCGACTACGTCGTGCCGAGCCGCGTGCACCATGGCCGGTTCTACGCGCTGCCGCAGTCGCCTCAGCTCTACAAGCAGACGCTCATGATTTCGGGCCTCGACCGCTATTTCCAGCTCGCGCGCTGCCTGCGCGACGAGGATCTGCGCGCCGATCGCCAGCCCGAACACACGCAGATCGATCTCGAGATGAGCTTCGCGAGCGAGGAGGACGTGTTCGGGGTCGTCGAAGGCGT
The DNA here is from genome assembly GCA_963744995.1 of Candidatus Eiseniibacteriota bacterium. Classification (GTDB taxonomy): domain Bacteria; phylum Eisenbacteria; class RBG-16-71-46; order RBG-16-71-46; family RBG-16-71-46; genus CAVUWA01. The sequence goes on along the minus strand of CAVUWA010000010.1, from coordinate 348,095 downwards.
GTTCCACGCGATGTGGAAGGAGTGCCTCGGGGTCGAGCTGCCGCGGCCGTTCCCGCGCATGACGTTCCGCGAGGCGATGCTGCGCTACGGCTCGGACAAGCCCGACACGCGGTTCGGTCTCGAGTTCGTCGACTGCACGGCCGTGCTGGCGAAGTCGCCGCGCCACGTCGTCGCGGGCGGTGCGACGATGGCGGACGGCGTCGGCGTCGCGCTGGTCGTACCGGGTGGCGCGGAGATCTCGGGAACGCAGCTCAGGAAGTACGAGGACGTCGTGAAAGCGGCCGGCGGCGGTGGACTGACCTTCTTCAAGGTGCTGCCGGCCGAGCGCGACAGGCAGCTGAAGATCTTCCCGGATGCGCTGCTCGAAGAGTTCTTCGAGACCGTGAAAGCGAAGCAGGGCGATGCCGTGCTGTTCACCTCCGGCCCGTGGGAGCCGACGCTCAAGGCGCTCGGCGTGCTGCGCACGCAGCTCGGGCAGCCGCTGGTCAAGGACATGGGCCCCGACTGGCGCTTCCTGTGGGTGCGCGACTTTCCGCTGTTCGAATGGGACGCCGACCACCGGCGCTGGGCGCCGCGCCACCACATGTTCACGATGCCGAATCCCGGGCACATGGATCTGCTCGAGAGCGATCCGGGGAAGGTGCACGCGCAGCTCTACGATCTGGTCCTGAACGGTCACGAGCTGGGTTCCGGTTCGGTGCGCATCCATCGCCCGGACATCCAGCAGCGCGTGATGAAGGTGGTGGGCTTCAGCCCCGAGGAGATGCAGGAAAAGTTCGGCTTCCTGATCGACGCCTACCGCTACGCCTCGCCGCCGCACGGCGGCATCGGCATCGGTCTCGATCGGGTCATCATGCTGATGGCGGGGCGCGAGTCGATCCGCGACACCATCGCGTTCCCGAAGAGCGCGAGTGCGGCGTGTCTGATGGATGGCTCGCCCGGCGCGATCGAGCCGGAGACGATGCGGGAGCTGGGACTGAAGGTCGTGGAGTAGACCGGTCTCCGGCTCATTCCATGCGCTCCGCCAGGTGCGCCCGGTTGGCCGGCGCCGCGTAGGGCTCCGGCCAGAACTCCACCAGCCGCACGATCTTCCCGTCCGCGATCGTGAAGAACGAGATCGCACGCGCGGTCTGCGTTCCGTCGGTGACCGTGACGTCCGACACCGCTTCGCCGTCGTCGCCCACGATGCGGTGAACGGTGAAGCGCCACGGTCCGTGCGACGGGTACCCGTGGTTCATCCGGGCGAAGTTCGCCGCGCCGCGGATGCGCTCGCGCGACTGCGGCCACTCGAGCACGAAGTCGTCGGCGAGCACCGCGGCGACCGAGTCGAAGTCGTTGCTCGCCATGAGGCGCCAGAACTCGCGGACGACGGATGTCGGATCGCTCATCTGTTCACTCCAGGGTGGCGTACGCGCCGCGCGCACGGATCGGCGGCGGGTGCGCGGCGCGTCCGCCGCCAGCATACCGCGGTTGGAACGGAGCGCGCCGCGCCCGGGCTCCGGCGCGCGGGGCGGCGTTTCCGGCGGGTTTCCATCACCGGGCCGGCCATGTAAGGTCGACGGCATGTCCGGCTCCGCGTATCCCCCCATCGAAGATCACGGCGTCATCGGCGACCTGCACACGGTCGCGCTGGTCGGCGTGGACGGAACGATCGACTTTCTCTGCTTCCCGAACTTCGATTCGCCGAGCGTCTTCGCCGCGCTGCTGGACCGGGAGAACGGCGGCTGCTTCCAGATCGCCCCGGTGCTCGAAGAGACCTCGACCCGGCAGATGTACCTGCCCGAGTCCACGGTGCTGATCACCCGGTTCCTCTCGGACGACGGCGTCGCCGAGGTCTCGGACTTCATGCCGATCTACGAGCGCGGCCATGCGCACGACATCGTGCGGCGCGCGAAGACCGTGCGCGGCGAGGTGCGGTTCCGCATGATCTGCGACCCGCGCTTCGACTACGGCCGCGTGCGGCACCGCGTCAGGAAGGGCGACGGCGAAGTGCTCTTCATCCCGGAGGACCACGGCGGCATCGGGCTGCGCCTGCGCACCCGGGTGCCCGTCACGATCCACGAGGGCGCCGCGATCGCCGAGTTCACGCTCAAGGCCGGGCAGAATGCATCGTTCGTGCTGGAAGAGGCCGTCGAGGACTCGCCGTCCTCGGCCGAGCACTACGTGGCCGAGTCGTTCAAGGACACGGTCAACTACTGGCGCCGCTGGATACGGCGCTCGAGCTACGAAGGCCGCTGGCGCGAGACGGTGCAGCGCTCGGCGATGACCCTCAAGCTGCTCACCTCGCGTGAATTCGGCTCGATCGTCGCGGCGCCGACGTTCGGCCTGCCCGAGATGCTCGGCGGCTCGCGCAACTGGGACTACCGCTTCACCTGGGTCCGCGACGCTTCGTTCACCCTGTACGCGCTCATCCGCCTCGGCTACACGGAGGAGGCGGGCGCTTTCATGAAGTGGATCGAGGACCGCTGCGACGATCTCGACCCCGACGGCGCGCTGCAGATCATGTACGGCATCGACGGACGCAAGACCCTGACCGAGACGACACTCGATCATTTCGAGGGCTACTGCGGTTCGAAGCCGGTGCGCATCGGCAATGCCGCGTACGCACAGCAGCAGCTCGACATCTACGGCGAGCTGATGGATTCGGTGTACCTCTACGACAAGTTCGGCGAGCCGATCTCCCACGACCTGTGGCAGAACCTGACGCGGTTGATCGACTGGGTGGCGCAGCACTGGTGCGAAGCCGACGACGGGATCTGGGAAGTGCGCGGCGGCTCGCGCGAATTCCTCTATTCACGGCTCATGTGCTGGGTGGCGATCGATCGCGGCCTGCGCCTGGCGCGCAAGCGCTCGTTTCCCGCGCCGATCGGGCGCTGGTCCGAGGTGCGCGACGAGATCTACAAGGAGATCTTCCGGGACTTCTGGAACGAAGACATGAAGGCGTTCGTGCAGTACAAGGGCGCCGAATCGCTCGACGCCTCGACCCTGCTGATGCCCCTGGTCCGCTTCATCGGCTGGACCGACCCGCGCTGGCTGTCGACGCTCGACGCCATCGGCCGCGATCTCGTCGATGATTCGCTGGTCTATCGCTACAGGGAGGGGCATGCGAAGGTGGACGGGATTTCGGGGGACGAGGGCACGTTCTCGATGTGCACGTTCTGGTACGTCGAGGCGCTGGCGCGCGCCGGCGACCTGCGGAAGTCGCGCCTCTACTTCGAGAAGATGCTCGGCTACGCGAATCACCTCGGCCTCTATGCCGAGGAGCTGGGTCCACGCGGCCAGCACCTGGGCAACTTCCCTCAGGCGTTCACCCACCTCGGGCTGATCAGCGCCGCCTACCAGCTCGACCGGCAGATGTCGCTCCACCGGTTCCGCGACTAGGCCCGTCGCGGGCCGGGGCGATCGAACGGGCACCCATGGACCCCGAATCCCTCCGTCTGGACGAAGACCGGCGGCGCGTCCGCAACTGGAAACGCTGGGGACCGTACCTGTCCGAGCGGCAGTGGGGCACGGTGCGCGAAGACTATTCCGCCGACGGCGACAGCTGGGCGTACCTGCCGCACGATCACGCCCGCAGCCGTGCCTACCGCTGGGGCGAGGACGGCCTGCTCGGGATCACCGACCGCGAGTGCCGGCTGTGCTTCGCGCTGGCGCTGTGGAACGGAAAGGATCCGATCCTCAAGGAGCGGCTGTTCGGGCTGTCCGGCCACGAGGGCAACCACGGCGAGGACGTGAAGGAGCTCTACTACTACCTCGACGCGACGCCGACCCACTCCTACCTGCGCGCGCTCTACAAGTACCCGCAGGCCGCGTTTCCCTACCTCGATCTCGTCGCCGAGGCGCAGCGCCGCGGGCGCGGGGATCCCGAATACGAGCTGCTCGACACCGGCGTGTTCGACGGTGACCGCTACTTCGACGTCACGGTCGAGTACGCGAAGGGATCGCCCGACGACGTGCTGATCCGCATCACCGCCGCCAACCGCGGACCCGCCGCGGCGACGCTGCACCTGCTGCCGACCCTGTGGTTCCGCAACACGTGGGACTGGGGGCGGAGCGGCGAGGGCTTCCCCGCGAAGCCGGCGATCGAGCGCGCCGCGGACGGCACGCTGCGGCTTTCCCACGAGACGCTCGGCGCGTTCCGGATGGCCGCGGGGCCGCACCCGGACGGCGCGCCGCCCGCCTGGCTCATGACCGAGAACGAGACCGACGCGAGGCGGCTGTTCGGCCTCGAGGGCGGCGGACCGCTCGTCAAGGACGCCTTTCACGCGCATGTGATCGAGGGTGGGGTGCCCGAGGCCGGGACCGCCACCCGCGGCACCAAGGCCGCCGCGTGGTACCGCCTCGAGATCCCCGCCGGCGGCGAAGCCACGGTGGGCCTGCGGCTGTTCAGCGCGGCGGAAGCACCGCTCGAGCCCTTCGACGAGGCGTTCGACGGCATCTTCGCGACCCGCCGCGAGGAAGCCGACGCATGGTTCCGCGCGCAGGTGCCGGACGCGTGGGACGAAGCCCATCACCGCGTCGCGCGGCAGGCGTACGCCGGGCTGATCTGGACCAAGCAGTTCTACCACTACGTGGTCGAACAGTGGCTCGCGGGCGATCCATCGCAGCCGCCGCCGCCGCCGGCGCGGCTCGAGGGCCGCAACCACGACTGGCGCCACCTCTACAACCGCGACGTCATCTCGATGCCCGACAAGTGGGAGTACCCGTGGTACGCGGCGTGGGACCTCGCGTTCCACATGGTGCCGTTCTCGCGCATCGATCCCGGTTTCGCCAAGGGTCAGCTGATGATGTTCCTGCGCGAGTGGTACATGCACCCGAACGGGCAGATGCCGGCGTACGAATGGGCGCTCTCCGACGTGAATCCGCCCGTGCACGCCTGGGCGGCGTGGCGCGTGTACAAGATGACCGCGCCGCGCGGGCGCCGCGACACGCTGTTCCTCGAGCGCGTGTTCCAGAAGCTGCTGCTGAACTTCACCTGGTGGGTGAACCGCAAGGACCTGGACGGCAACAACATCTTCTCCGGCGGGTTTCTCGGGCTCGACAACATCGGCGTGTTCGACCGCTCCCGGCCGCTGCCGACGGGTGGACAGCTGGAGCAGGCCGACGGCACCGCGTGGATGGCGTTCTACTGCGGCACGATGCTGTCGATCGCGCTCGAGCTGGCGCAGACGAACCCGGCCTACGAAGACCTCGCCTCGAAGTTCTTCGAGCACTACGTCGCGATCGCGGACGCGATGAACGAGCTGGGCGGCACCGGCCTCTGGGACGAGGAGGACGGCTTCTACTACGACCAGATCCTCGTGGACGGCCGGCACATCCCGCTGCGGCTGCGCTCGCTGGTGGGGCTGATGCCGCTGATCGCGGTCGAGGTGCTCGAGCAGGACGTGATCGACCGGCTGCCCGGCTTCCGCAGCCGCATGGAGTGGTTCCTCGAGAACCGGCCGGAGTTCGAGCGGCACATGTCGTACATGACCCGCCGGAGCGACGGCCAGATGCATCGCCTGCTCGCGATCCCGACGCTCGACCGGCTCAAGCGCGTGCTCGGCTACGTGCTCGACGAGAACGAGTTCCTGTCGCCCTACGGCCTGCGCTCGCTCTCGGCCGCCTACCGTGACCGGCCCTACGAGTTCCGCTTCGACGGTCACGTCTACCAGGTCGAGTACGCGCCGAACGAGGGCCGCACGCCGCTGTTCGGCGGCAACTCCAACTGGCGTGGCCCGGTGTGGTTCCCGGGCAACTTCCTGCTCATCGAGGCGCTCGAGCGCTACCACCACTTCTACGGCGACACCCTGCGGGTCGAGTGCCCCAAAGGCTCGGGCCGCACGATGAACCTCGGCGAGATCGCGCACGAGCTCGCGGTGCGCATGGCGTCCCTGTTCCTGCCGGACGCCGAAGGCCGGCGCCCCTGCCACGGCGGCGAGGCGCGCTATGCGCAGGATCCGCACTGGAAGGATCTGGTGCTGTTCCACGAATACTTCGGCGGGGACGACGGCCGCGGTCTGGGCGCGAGCCACCAGACCGGCTGGACCGCGCTCGCCGTGCGCTGCATGGAGATCGCCGCCGCGCGGATCGAGCGGCCGCGCCCGTGAGCGAAACCGCCGGCGCGGGTGCGGGGTCCGGCGCCACCTCGGCTGCGGCGCCCGGCGCGGCGCCGCCGGCCGCCGGCCGCCCGCGCTTCGGCCGCTACGTCGCGATCGGCGACAGCTCGACCGCGGGGTACATCGACCCGGATGGCCGCGGCGGCTACAGAGGCTGGTCGCGGCGGCTCGCCCGGCGGATCGCCGACACGCAGGGCGAACTGCTCTACGCGAATCTGGCCGTGCGCGGGCTCACGACGCGCGAGATTCTCGACACGCAGCTCGAACCCGCGCTGGCGCTCGCGCCCGACCTCGCCACGGTGTTCTCGGGCACCAACGACGTGATCGCCGCGGACTTTGACGCCGACGCCTTCGCCCGCGACATGGGAACCATGCAGCATGCGCTCGCCCGGACCGGCGCGACGGTGCTCACGTTCACGCTGCCCGATCTCACGCCGCTGATGCCGCTCGCGCGCCGCATCGCACCGCGGATCCTCGCGCTCAACGAGCGGCTGCGCGCGGTGTCGCGCGCGAGCGGCACGCGGCTCGTGGATTTCGCCGCGCACCCGGTCGCGACCGATCGCCGGCTCTGGAACGCGGACCGTATTCACGCCAATGCCGCGGGGCATGCGCGCATCGCGGCCGCGCTGGCGCACGCGCTGGAGCTCCCCGGCACCGATGCGCGCTGGAGCGAGCCGGTGCAGCCGCCGCTCCGCGACGGACCGCTGGTTCGTGCCGCCCGCGAGGCCTGGTGGCGTACGCGCTACCTGCTGCCGTATCTGGCGGCGCGTGCCGTGAGCGGCGCCGATCGCAAGGCGCCGCACGTGGTCCCCGCCGTGCTCGAGCCCGTCGCACCGGCCGATCGCGCATGAAATCCGACATGCGGGCGGCGGAACGCTTTCCGTTCGTCAGGGCGTGCCCCGGATGCTAGATTGCGCGCGCCTGCACCGTCGTGCGGCAGGCCCGACGGCGCCCGCGCCACCTCGTCCCACCGCATCGGGAATTCCATGATCGGCAAGCGCCTCGCCCACTACGAAATCACCGAACGCATCGGCGAAGGCGGCATGGGCGTCGTGTGGAAGGCGACCGACACCACGCTCGGCAGGAGCGTGGCGATCAAGGTGCTGCCCGAGCTGCTTGCGCGCGATCCCGAACGTCTCGCCCGGCTCGAACGCGAGGCGCGCCTGCTCGCGGCCTTGAGCCACCCGAACATCGCCTCGATCTACGGCCTGCACGAGGACCAGGGCGTGCGCTTCCTGGCGATGGAGCTGGCGCAGGGCGAGAGCCTCGCGGCGCGGCTCCAGCGCGGCCCGCTGCCGGCGGACGAGGCGCTCGCCGTCGGCCTCAAGATCGCCGAGGCACTCGAGCACGCGCACGAGAACGGCATCGTGCACCGGGACCTCAAGCCCGCGAACGTGGTGATCGGCCCCGAAGGCGGGGTGAAGGTGCTCGACTTCGGGCTCGCCAAGGCGTTCGAGTCGGACCCGAGCGGCGTTTCGAATCCAAGCCTCACGCAGTCGCCGACCATCACCGCGGGCATGACTGCGGCGAACGTCGTGCTCGGCACCGCCGCCTACATGAGCCCCGAGCAGGCGCGCGGCCAGGCCGCGGACAAGCGCGCCGACGTCTGGTCGTTCGGCGTGGTGCTCTACGAGATGCTGACCGGCGCGCGGATGTTCGAAGGCGACACCGTGTCGGACGTCCTCGCAGCGGTGCTGCGCGCCGACTTCGAATGGCAGCGGCTGCCGGATTCGGTGCCGCCGCGCGTGCGCCTGCTGCTCGAGCGCTGCCTGCAGCGCGATCGTCGCACCCGCCTGCGCGACATCGGCGAGGCGCGCATCGTGCTCGCTGCGGAGATCACCGGGGCGCCGGATCCGTACACGTCCTCGTTGACCGGGGCCGCCGCACCCGCCCCGGCCGCTGCGCCGGGGTCATCCCTCTCTCGTCTGATGTGGCCCGCCGGAATCGGCGTACTGGCGCTCGCTGCGGGGCTGCTGCTCGGGCGCGGGCTGCCGCACGGAAGTGCGGCGAAGACCTCCATGATTCCGCACCGCGAGTTCCGGCTGCCGTCGGGAGGCGCGGCCCGCCTGCCGCAGATCTCGCCCGACGGACGCCGGGCCGCGTGGCTCGAGACCGACACGCTGGTCATCCAGGATCTCGACTCGACCGAGCCCCGCCGCCTCCCGCTTCCGGCGCGAACCAGCGCCAGCCATCTGTTCTGGGCGCCCGACGGCAGCGAGCTCGGCTACGTCTCGGGCTCCACGCTGCAGGCCGTCGACATGCGCACCCGCGAGGTGCGGCAGATCTGCGACGCGAGCGGTCCGTTCACCAACGGCTCGGGCGCGTCGTGGGGGGACGACGGCATCATCACCATGTCCCGCGCCGAAGACGACGGCCTGCTCCAGGTGCCGGCGGTGGGTGGCGATCCACGCTCGGTTTCACCGGCGGACTCGGTGATCGGGGACTACCATGACCCGTATGCGCTCACCGGTGGGCGCGGCGTCCTGTTCTGCGCGCATCTGGTGAGCGGCACCTACGACAACATCTACGTGTTCGACGGGCACGGCTACCGGCAGCTGCTCAAGGTCGAAGGGCATCAGCTCTCCGATCCCGTGTACTCGAACACGGGACACATCCTCTACCGCCGCAACGACCCCAGCGCCGGGATCTGGGCGGTCCCGTTCTCGCTGGAGAAGCTCGAGGTCACGGGGGAGCCGTTCATCGTCGTACCCGGTGCGCACTCCCCGAGCGTGGCCGCCGACGGGACGCTGCTGTTCCTGGCCGGCCAGAACGCCGCCCAGTCCGACCTGGTCCTCGCGGGACCGGACGGCACGATCCGCTCGACGATCACCCGGATCGCAAGCCCCGGCGGCATCATGCCGGCGCTGAGCCCCGACGGGCGCCGGGTGGTCTACGAGCAGCAGGAGGGCGTGGCGCCGGACCTGTGGGTGGCCGATCTGGATCGCGGCACGCAGACCCGACTCACGTTTTCGGAGTACAACGAGACCGTCGCGTGCTGGAGCCCGGATGGCCGCTCGGTCCTGTACGACGGCCGTTCACCGGACAACAGCTGGTGCGCGCTGCGGCGTCCGGCGGACGGCTCGGGCGCGCCGGACACGCTGGTGCGCGGGGCGCTGTTCCCGAGCCTCACGCCCGACGGCCGCTCGCTGCTCTACACGGCGCTCCCCGGCACGGAGCTGAAAGTGCGGCCGGTCGACGGCGGCGAGGCCACGACCCTGCCCGTCAAAGGCATGGCGAAAGCCGTGGTGTCGCCCGGCGGGCGGCTCGTCGCCTACGTGTCCGACGAGAGCGGGAACAGCGAGGTGTTCCTGCGCCGGTTTCCATCGGGAGACGGCAGGTGGCAGGTCTCGACGACCGGCGGCGACTGGCCGGTGTGGGGCGCAGAGGGCAGGCGGCTCTACTACGCCAACGATGACGACGTCATGGCGGTCGACCTGACGCCGGGAGACGCGCCGGTGCTCGGGCAGCCGCGGCGGCTGTTCACCCGGCCGCGGATGAGCCACCGGGGCATTGCCGGCTGGTCGGCGCGCTTCGGTGTCAATCCCGACGGCACCGAGTTCGTGTTCGCCCTGGACGTGGAATCGGGATCTTCGACCTCCCGCCTCGTGCTCGACCAGAACTGGTTCCAGCCGTTCCGGAAGGCCGCAACGGACTGAGCGGCGGCGCGTGCCGGTTGCGCCGCCCCGGCGCGCCGACAGTCGAAACGCCGCGCTCCTCCCGGGAGTGCGGCGTTCGCGCATGCGGCCGTTTCGATGAACCTCAGCGCCTGAGCAGGCGTACCGTTCCCGAGCCGGTCTCGATGACGATCCTCCCATGGCCGTCGCCGATCCGGCCGTGCAGGCTGTCGCGGTCCTTCTGCGTGACTTCGATGGGGAAATCACTGCGGATCCCGCCGCTGCCGGTCTCGATGCTCACGGTGGCACCGACGGTCTGCGGCAGGCGCACCCGAACACTGCCCGAGCCCGTGTCGACGCCCAGCGACTCGAGATCGCTCGCGACGTCGAGGTCCACGCCGCCCGAGCCCGTGTCCACCAGGATCTCCCGCGCCCTAACCATGCCCAGGTCCACGCCGCCCGAGCCGGTGTCCACGCTCAGCCGTCGCACGTCGACGTCGGCCGCGCTCACGTGGCCCGACCCCGTATCCACCAGCAGCCGGTCGCCGCTCACCTTCATCACGTCCACCCCGCCCGAGCCGGTGTCGATGCTCACTTCACCCTCGGCGCCGTTGACCTCGACCCCGCCCGAGCCGACGTCGATCACCAGTTCGCCGCGGGTGGAGCGTGTGGTGACCGCGACGGCTCCCCCGTCCAGGCGCAGCGTGCCTTCGGTGTTGGAGGCCGTCGCCGCGCCGACCGCGAGGTAGACGCTCAGCTTCTGACCCTTCGGCACTTCGATGCGCAGGTCGGCGTGGGCGTCGAAGCCGCCCGGACGGCTCGAAATCGTCACCCGCTCGCGGCCGGCGTTGCCGTTGCGACCCTCGTCGCCGAAGCGGCCGTCCCGGCCGACGTGCACCGTCGAGCTCGAGCCCCAGCCGCGGCCGCTCGAGTAATGGATCCGGCGCGCGGGATAGATCACGCGCAGCGTCTGCAGATCACCGATCGGACCCGTGCGGACGTCGAGCCGTCCGCCATCCGAACCGCCGCGCTCGACGTGCACCACCACCGCGCTGCCGGCACCGGGCTCGAGCGTGACCTCACCGGCGAGATCGTAGATCGCCACGTGGTCGCCGTGGAGTTCGAAACGCTCGGCCGAGAGCGACGGAGTGGTGGCGAGCGCGATCGCCAGCAGGGCGACGAACAGGCCGAGGATCAGGGACGCATGACCGCCGAGCGGGCGCTCGTCGCGGTGTGCGGTTCGCTCGTGAAACCGGGGTGATTTCATGGCACGGCTCTCCATGGGGAAGGGGTCCGGCGCGTTTCCAGTGCTACGAATGCACGGGCTCCGGGGTTGCAGCGATCGCCCGCGAGCCGCGCCTGAGGGGCCTTGGAAAGGGCCCAGGCGGCGCCGGCCTGCCGGGGCCGGGCGGGTTCACGGAGAGTTGGAGCCTTCGGCGTCAGGAAACGTTGAAATCGCGGGTGAGGGGCGGCTCCGTTCTGGCCCCGGCCGCCCGGGTCGGGGATACTGTTCGACTCCGATTTCACCCACTGGAGGCCCAAGTGTCGCGTTCTGGTCCACGTTTCCGGCTGCCGCTCCTCGTGCTCTTGGCCGTGCTGGCCTGGGCGGCGGCGGTCCGCCCGGCGCACGCCGCGCGCCCGATCGACCACCGGCCCCTCACGCTGGTGCTGCGCGACCACGTGCGCGACGGCCGCGTGGACTATCTGGGGATCCGCGAGACGCGCTGGGCCGGGCTCAACGCCTACCTCGACTCGATGGCGGCCGTGGATCCGCTGGAGCACCGCGGCCACAACCGGCTCGCCTTCTACATCAACCTCTACAACGCGACGGTGATCCACGCCGTGATCGAACGCCTGCATGCCGGCTACAGCGTGGCCGAGAACCATCACGCGCTGTTCGACGAGCCGCTCGTGCGCATGAACGGCCGGCACATCTCGCTCAACCAGCTCGAGCACGAGCACATCCGCACCGAGTTCCCGGACCCGCGCATCCATACCGCGCTGGTGTGCGCCGCGGTGTCCTGCCCGCCGTTGCTGCCGCGCGCCTACGACCGGATCGACCTCGAGCACACGCTGAGCGTCAACATGCAGCGGTTCCTCAGCGACACCACGCGCAACCGCGTCGACCCGGGCGCGAAGAAGCTCTGGCTCTCGCAGATCTTCAACTGGTACGCGCAGGATTTCCAGACCCACGGCGGCGTGCGGGCGTACGTGGACTCGATCCTGCCGGCGGACGTGTCCGGTGATGCGATCGGCTTCCTCGACTACGACTGGTCGCTCAACATCGCTCAGCCGCGCGGGGAGTGGGTTGCGACCCGCGCGGAGAGCGTGCCCCTCCGCGGCACGCCCGGCGGCGCCGCCGTCGCCACCGCGCACGAGGGCGATCTGTTCCGCGTGGTCGAGTCCCGGGAGGACGCCTGGCGGGTGTCACGCCCGTTCGGGGCGGGCGAGGCCTGGCTCGCGAAGGACGACGCCGCGATCTGGCAGGTGCACTAGAGCGCCCTGCCCGCCCGCGGCGGAAGGACCCGGGCGGGGACCGCCCGGGAGCGCGGCGTCAGGCTCGCGGCGGCGCCGGATCGCGGGCGCCCGCGCGCGGCCTGGGCGCCGCCGTCCGGGCCCGCTCGATCGCGGCCTGCACCGCGTCCAGCAGGTCCTCGGGGCCGACCGGGACCACGTCGTAGAAGATCGGCCGCAGTTCGATGATCTGCCGCTGGATCTCCAGCGAGCCGTTCTCCGCGAGCAGGATCAGCGGCACCTCGGGCGCGGCGTGGCGGACCAGACGCAGCACGCCCATGTCCTCGCGAGGGTCCTGGCGAAGCACGTGGACGATGACGTCCGGGTGGTCCTTCAGCATCGCTTCGAGCAGCCGCTCCCCGTCGTGGCAGGAGGTGACGGTAATCCCGCGCTCTGCGAGCGCTTCGGTGATTTCGCGCTCCATGGAGGCCGCGCACTGGCAGAGCAGGACTCTCGGCATGATCGTCCTGCTCTGCAATGCGCATGCCGTGGGGCGGTCCCGAGCGGTCACGGGCGCAATGCGTTGCACGGAACGCGGCTGGGCAGCGGGCCCTGGGCGGGAGTCCGGGCCCGCCGGGAAGCGGCACGCTGACGAAGTGACAGGACTGGTGCCGAGCCTGACAGGACGACGCCCCGGACCGGGCAGGCCGATCCGGGGCGCCGCCGGCGGGCGCTCCGGCGCCGGGGCGTCGAGGCGCGGTCTTCCATGCCCCCGCCGCCGGCTTCAGCCGGCGCTCGGTTCCAGTTCCTTGAGCTTCCGATACAGGTTCCGCTCGCTGATCCCGAGGATCTCGGCGGCCTTCTGCCGGTGCCCCTTGCACTGCTCCAGCACGCGGCGGATGTAGCGCTTTTCGATCTCCTCGAGCGTGAGCAGCCGGTCGGACGGCGCCTGATCTTCGAACGCCGGCCGCACGCGCACCCCCATCGGCAGGTGCTCAGCCTCGACCATCGGACCGTCGCAGAGGATCAGCGCCCGCTCGATGACGTTCTCCAGCTCGCGCACGTTGCCCGGCCAGCGGTAGCGCGTGAGCACCTCCATCGCCTCCTTCGAGATGTTCACGTTGCGTTTCGGGATGATCGGGGAGTGACGCACGAAGTGCTCGACCAGCAGCGAGATGTCCTCCGGACGCTCGCGCAGCGGCGGGATGTGGATCGAGAACACGTTGATCCGGTAGTAGAGATCCTCGCGGAACTCGCCGTTCTGCATCATCGCCTCCAGCGAGCGGTTGGTCGCCGCGATGATGCGTACGTCCACTTTGATGTCCGCGGTGCCGCCGACGCGGCGGAACGTGCCGGTCTCGATCACCCGCAGGAGCTTGACCTGAAGGGGCGGCGTGATCTCGCCGATCTCGTCGAGGAAGATCGTGCCGTGGTCGGCGACCTCGAACAGGCCGTGCTTGAGGCGCACCGCGCCGGTATAGGCGCCCTTTTCGTGACCGAACAGCTCGCTCTGCAGCAGGTTCTCGTGCAGTGACGCGCAATCCACGACCACGAACGGCTGGCGGGCCCGCTGGCTCTTGCGGTGCACGGCGCGCGAGACCAGCTCCTTGCCGACGCCGCTCTCGCCGCGGATCAGCACCGTGGACTGCGTCTCGGCGACGCGGTCGATCATGTGCAGCAGGTCGCGCACCTGGCGCGACTCGCCGATGAACTGCTGGCTGGTCTGCAGGCGGCTGACCTCGTGCTGCAGGGCCGTGGTGCCGCGCGCCAGATCGCGCTTCTCGAGCGCCTTGCCGAGCGTGGCCTCGATCATGTCGAGCTTGCAGGGCTTGGTGAGAAAGTCGTGTGCGCCGTGCTTCATCGCACGCACGCCCTCCTGCACGGTACCGAACGCGGTCAGCATGATGACTTCGGTGGTCGGGGCCTTTTCGCGCAATTCGGCGAGCAGGTCCAGTCCGTTGCCGTCCGGGAGCCGCAGGTCGAGCAGCACCAGATGGAAGGTCTGCGCCTCCAGCGCCTGCCGGGCCTCGCCGATCGTGCCGGCGGTCGTCACCTCGTAGCCGCTGTGTCTCAGCTCCTTCGCGGTCTGCTCGCGAAAGGTCGCCTCGTCGTCGACGAGGAGCAGCCGTGCCTCGTTCATCTCAGCCTCCGGAGCCTCGGACCGGCAGCTCCACGATGAATCGCGAGCCGCCTCCAAGGCGTTTCTCGACGCGGATCGAGCCGCCGTGCCGCTCGACCTGACCGCGTGTGATTGAAAGTCCGAGCCCCGTGCCCTGACCGGTGGGCTTGGTCGTGAAAAACGGATCCCAGATGCGATCCGCAATGTCGTCGGGAATGCCGGGTCCGGTGTCGGCGATCTCGATGATCACCCTGTGGCCGTCCGTCCGCGTGGACACCTCCAGCGTGCCGCCCGACGGCATGGCCTGGACCGCATTCATCATCAGATTCATGCAGATACTGCGGATCGCGCCTTCCTTCGCCCACACGAGCGGCAGGTTGCCGGCGAGCGCGGCCACACTGCCGACGCCCTGGCGGCGCATCTGGTTCGCGAGCAGCGACAGCGTGTCGTTCGCCGCCTGATCCACGTTCACCCACACCGGCTTCACCGAATGCGGCTGGGCGAGCAGCATGAGCTTGTCGGAGGTCTCGCGAACCCGCGCGATCTCGCGTTCGCACGCGCTCAGCACCGCGCGCGCCTCGGTGCGCGCCTCTTCGTCGAGGTCGGTGCGCCGCAGCCAGCGCTGCAGGCTCTCGACGCTCGCCAGCACCGAGGCCAGCGGGTTGTTGATTTCGTGCGCGACGCCGGCCGCGAGGCTGCCGAGCGAGGCGAGGCGTTCGCTGTGCGAGAGTTGCGCCTCGAGGTGGCTGCGGTCGGTGATGTCGCGCCACACCTCGATCATGTGCGTGATGCGTCCCCGGGCATTGGCGACCGGGTTGAAGGTCGCCTCCCAGCGCCGTGGCGCGCCGCTGCTGCCCGAGGGCACGGTGCGCACGCGACGCATCGCCGTGCCGGCGTGGAAGGCCTGGCAGGCCGTGCAGTGGCCCTCCGGCGTGCCGTCGATGGTTTCGGGGCAGTGCAGGGTCGCCTGGCAGGCCGAGCCCAGCACGTCGGGCCGGCTGATGCCGAAAGCCTCGACGTAGCGACGGTTCGCGGCGACCACGCGCCGGCTGGCGTCGAGCACCACGACGGCGTCGACCATCGCGTCGATCAGCTGCGGGAGGATCTCCCGGATCTCATCGCTCTCGATGCGAAGCACGGCGGGGTTCCGGGCGCCGGAATCGGCAGAAGGACCTGTCTTTCTGGTCATGACCGTGTGTTTCCCACCTGCGGCCTGTCTATATGTCGGCATGGGGACCCGCTTCAAGGTGACAGACTGGCAGGGGAGCGGGTTCCCCGGCAAGTGCTCCTTTGGGCCCAACAGGCTGCGGCTCCGGCGCGAACGGCTTTCGCGCGCAAGGGGTTATGTGTGATGCCCGCGCGGGTTCCAGTTCGCCTGCGACGACGGCACGAAAACTGCCCCTCTGGATGCGCAGAATGGGAAACGGGGGCGGCCTTCTGGTATCGCGGGTGACCGGTGTCGGCGCCTGCGGAGAACGGTACCCGGGGTCGCCCCTCGTCCAAGCCCATCGATGGGCGGAAAGAGCGTCGCTGACCTGAGGGGGGAGCGGCGCCTCTTTCTCGGCCGCGGCGTCCGGTGCGTGCAACGCGCACCGGACGTCTTCATTCATTCGGGGGTCCCGGCCGGCGTCGCGGCGCGGACGACGCTCAGTGCGAGGCGCCGTGCGCGCGCGGGCGCGCGTTCCAGAGCAGCAACATGAGGACCGCGCCGATCGCCGCGAAGCCGATCATGCTCGGCGCCCAGGCGTTCCAGCCGTATTTGTCGAGCAGGACGCCGATGCCGTAGCCGGCGAACGAGCCGCCGATGTACTGCATGCCGTCGAACATGCCGGCAGCGGTCGCCGCGGCACGCTTGCCGCCGAAGTCCATCGAGGCGGTGCCCGAGAGCATCGAGTGCACCATCGAAATCGCCATCGAGTTGACGACGAATGCGGCGATGATCGCGGGCAGGCTCGGATGCCGCCAGACCACGTAGAGACTCGCGACGATCAGCACGTAGCCGATGAACGCCACCGGGGGACGCCGCGCCTTGAAGACCCAGTCCGACATCGTCCCGGCGACGAACGCGCCGACGACGCCGGCGAACACGATCGCCAGCGCGCCCTTCTGGAAGATCGGGTTGTCGAGCGCGAGGTGGTGCGCCTCCTGCATGTAGCGCGGGAACCACTCCTCGAAGCCCTTGCGCACGAGCCCCGTGCAGAACTCCGCCCCGGCGATCGTGATCGCGATCGGGTTGGTGAACACCTTCCGCGCCACGTAGGCGAGGGTGATCTTCTCGGTGTCGCCGCTGGTCGCGTCCATCGGGTCGAAGTCGTCGAGCCCCGCGTCCTTCGGCGAATCGCGCACCACCAGAATCGTGAACAGCAGCATGATCGCGACGGCAACGGCCGGCAGGAAGAAGCGCCACTGCCAGGGCAGGGCGACCACGAACGACGACGTCAGCAGCGCGAACACCGCGAGGCGTCCGCTCTGGATCATGGAGCCGAAGATCGCCGAGAACACGCCGCGTTCGCTGACGTGGAACCAGCCCGCGTTGACCTTGATGAGCGAGAGGGCGCTGTACGACTGGAAGTACATGTTCAGCGTCCACACCGTGGCGAAGTAGCCGAGCAGCACCGGGGCGGTCGTGACCACGCCGAGGTAGGCGCCGAGGCCGAACAGAACGTTGAAGACGAGGGCGCCCGTGGCGCCGATGATCATCGCCTTGCGGCCACCGAAGCGGTCGGCGAGCGGGCCGTTGAACAGCGCCGAGATGCCGTAGACCAGCGTGGCGGTGGTGATGATGCCGCCGATCTGCGCCCTGCTCCAGCCGTACTCGTCGGACAGCGCCTTGTTCGCGAACGGGAAGTTGTATCGCGCCATGTACATGGCGGCGTAGGTGAAGCCGAGGGTCAGCCAGTTCTGGGCGCGGCGGATGCGGAAGGGCTGCGAGTGCTGAGGGCGCTGCAGCGGCTGGGCCATGGGCAATCCTATGGACGGCGAGGAATTCCGGCAACGTCACGGGGGCCCGCGGCGCGGGCGCAGGAGGATTAGCGGAGGGGGGCGGGCCGGTCAAGGACCGGCTGTGATCACGACGAGGGCCTCCTCGCGCGTGGCCATGCTGCCGCCCGGAAAATCGCGCGAGTCCGCCACGGGGCCGGTTGCTCCCGGCGGATCCCGCGGCCGGGATCCGTTCCTACGCCTTCAAGATGCCGATGCGCGCGTCCACCGCGATGCAGCCCTTGCCGGGCGCCAGCACCTTGAGCGGATTCATGTCCATCTCGTGGATCTCGGGCAGGTCGCCGACCAGCCGCGAGACGCGCAGCAGGACGTCCTCGAGCGCGGCCGTGTCGCCGGGCGGCTGGCCGCGGTAGCCCTCGAGCAGCGGGTAGCCGCGCACCTCACGCACGAGCCCCGCGGCGTCGCGGTCGGTCAGCGGGTGGATGCGGAACGCGACGTCCTTCAGGACCTCGACGTACACGCCGCCGAGCCCGAACATGATGAGCGGACCGAAGCCCCTGTCGCGCGTCACGCCGACGATCGCCTCGACGCCGCCCTTGATGAGCTGCTGCACCGTGACGCCGTTCATCTCGTCCAGGCGGCCGAGCGCCTCGAGCTTCTTCTCGATGTCGGCGCAGGCGCGCCGCACCTCCGTTTCGTTGCGCACGTCGAGCACCACGCCGCCGACGTCGGACTTGTGGGTGATCGTGTCGGACTCGAGCTTGATCACCACCGGGTAGCCCATCCGTTCCGCGGCCTTCACCGCCGCGTCCGCGTCCGCCGCGTGTGCGCTCTGCACGACCCGCAGTCCATACGCCTCCAGCACCTCGCGCAGCTCGCCGGGACGCAGCCAGGTGGGGCCGTCGCCCGCCGCCTCGCGTGCGAGCGCGCGTTCGATCACCGCACGGGCGCGGGCGGGGTCGACGTCGGCGAGCGCGGGCACCTCGCCGGCGGGCGCCTCGAGCCACGCGCCGTAGCGCACGGCGCGCGCGAGCGCGATCGCCGCGGCCTCGGGGAACGCGTACGAGGGGATGTTGCCTTCCTGCAGCGACTGCAGCCCCTCGGGGACGCCGTGCGAGCCGAGGAAGCACGACATCACCGGCTTCGAGCTCACGCCTTTCGCGCGGGCCCGCGCCGCCGCGGCGTCGGCGCCGCGCACGATCGCCTGCGCCACGTCGAGCGGCTGCGTGACGATCGGCGGCACGTAGATCGCGAGCACCGCGTCCACGTGGGGGTCGCAGGCGAGCAGCTCGACCGCGCGCTCGAACGACTCGGGCGTCGCCGAGGCGATCATGTCCACCGGGTTGCGGGTGCTGGCCTCGGGCGGCAGGAATGCGCGCAGCGCCGCCAGCGTTTCGTCGGCGAGCGCCGGCACCACGAGTCCGTGCCCCTCGCAGGCGTCGGAGGCCATGATGCCCGGGCCGCCTGCGTTGGTGACGATGGCGACGCGATGGCCGCGCGGCACCGGCTGGTGCGCGAGCAGCATCGCGACGTCGAACAGCTCTTCCATCGTGTCGGTGCGGATCACCCCCGACTGCCGGCACAGCGCGTCGACTGCGGCGTCGGGGCCGGCGAGCGAGCCGGTGTGCGACGACGCCGCGCGCGCGCCGGCGGCCGAACGGCCGCTCTTCACCGCGACGATCGGTTTTTTCCGCGACACCCGCCGCGCGATCTCGATGAAGCGGCGTGCGTTTCCGAACGATTCGAGATAGAGCAGGATGATCTTCGTGCCGGGGTCCCGCTCCCAGAACTCCAGCAGGTCGTTGCCCGACACGTCGGCTTTGTTGCCGACGCTGATGAAGTGGGAGATGCCGATGTTGAGCGTCTTCGCCATGTCGAGGATCGCCAGCCCGAGCGCGCCGCTCTGCGAAGAGAACGCGACCTGGCCGTGCGGCGGCCACGCCGGCGCGAACGTGGCGTCGAGCGACACCTCGGGCTCGGCGTTGATCACGCCCAGGCAGTTGGGGCCGACGAGCCGCATCCGGTGGCGGCGCGCGCATTCGACCAGCGCCTGCTCGCGCGCGCGCCCTTCGGGGCCGGCCTCCTTGAAGCCGGCGCTGATGACCACGGCCGCCTTCACGCCCTTGCGGCCGCAGGCTTCGAGCACGGTCAGCACGTGCACGGCGGGGACCACGATCATCGCCAGGTCCACTTCGCCCGGCACGTCCTCGATCGACTTGTAGGCGCGCACGGATCCGACGACCTCGGCCACCGGGTTCACCGGGTACACCGGACCCTCGAAGCCGCGCGTGATCAGGTTGTGGAACGTCGCGGCGCCGATGCTGCCGCGGGTGCGCGAGGCGCCGATCACGGCCACCGAGCGCGGCCGGAACACGGCGTCGAGGCCATGCGCGCGCGGAGCGGCATCCGTCGCTCCGCGTTGCGCGCTTCCGGTCCGGTCGAGCGTGTCGGGGGAGGAGTCCATTCGGTCGGAATCAGTCCTTTTTCTTGACGACGAGCACGTCGCACGGCGCATGCGACACGACGTGCGAGGCGACGCTGCCGAGCATCAGCTTGGCGAGTCCCGTACGCCCGTGCGAGCCGACGACGACGAGATCGGCGCCCACGTCACGTGCGGTGTCCTCGATGACGACGCGAGGATCGCCCTGCACCACGCGGGCCTCCGTGTCGAACCCGATGTCGCGCAACTCTTTCTCGACCCGGGCCGTAAGTTCCTGACCATACTTGATCGCTTCTTCGAACGCCTGATCGCTCGCGTACGGTCCGCCCACGTAAACTTCCGTGTTCACCATGATCGGCGAGCGGATGGCCGAAAGCACGAACACTTTCGTACCCTTGGGCCACGTCGCATGCTTCACGTACTCGACCGCGGCATTCGAGTGTACCGAGTCGTCTACGCCGATGAGGATTTTCATGATTCACCTCCCTGCGCGCACCGAGCGCAAGGCCCATGCCAGAACCGGGCCCGGCTCGTGCGCCCAACGGGCTGCGCGGCAGCCGATTGCAAGGCAGGGCCGGGCACGGCCATGCGCCCCGCCCGGCGCCGGCGCCATTGTGACACATGGGGCTGACAGCGGGGCAGAGCGCACCCGGGCGTGGCGTTGCCGCGCGCGCCGCGCCGCCCCGGTCGCTCCCGCTTCCAACCGTCCATGCCGCACGGGTATCCAATGAAGCGCATGGAGCCACTCAGTCCCGGGGTGACTGCTTCGAGCGGTAGCACGGGGCGGTCGCCGGGCGGGGCGGAGCTGGACGACGTCTCGCGTGCGGCCCGCGGCGACACCCGTGCGTTCGAGAGGCTGTATCGGACCCACCTGGGTCGCATTCACGGGCTGGTGAGGCGGATGATGAGCGACGCCGACGTCGACGAGCTGACGCAGGACGTGTTCGTCAGGGCGTGGGAGAAGCTCGGGACGTTCCGCGGCGAAGCCGCCTTCGGCACCTGGCTGCACCGGGTCGCGATCAACGTGATCCTCGGGCAGCGGGCGAAGCTGGCGACGCGCCGCGGTCGGTTCGTCGCGGACGAGGTGGCGCTCGAGACCGCGCCCGCGAAACGCGGACGGGCGGACGAGCGGATGGATTTCGAAGGCGCGCTCGAGCGCCTTCCGGAAGGAGCGCGACAGGTGTTCGTACTGCACGACGTCGAAGGGTTCCGCCACGAGGAGATCGGACGGATGCTCGGGGTGACCGCGGGAACCTCCAAGGCGCAGCTGCACCGCGCGCGCATGCTGCTGCGCAGGCACATCGACCGATGAGCGGCGACCTCCGCCATCCGTTCGAGGAGCGCCTCTCGGAGTACGTCGACGAGACGCTCGAGGCGAACGAGCGCGCCGCAGTGGAGGCCCACCTCGCCTCGTGCGAGGCGTGCCGCACGCTGGTCGAGGAGCTGCGCGCGGTCGTGCTGCGCGCGACGGCGCTGGGGGGCATCGAGCCCGAGCGCGACCTCTGGCGGGGAATCGCGGCGCGCATCGGCGCCGGGGCCGCGCCGGCGCCGGCGGAAGGGGGGACGCGTGCCGGGGAGCCCGCGTCCGTCCCCGACGTCGCGCCGGCCGCGGCCCCGGTGCCGATCGCGAGGCATCCGCGCTGGCCTGCGATGACGCTGCGATTCACCCTGCCGCAGGTCGCGGCCGCGGCCGTGCTGATCGCCGCGCTGTCGGCGGGCGGCGCGTGGTGGATCACCCGTCACGCCGGACCCGCTGCCGATCGCACGCCGCTGGCCGCCGTCGATCCCGGCGCCACCGATGCCGCGAACGCCTCCGGCGACGAGCCGTGGCTCGGTGACGCGGGCTACCAGGCCACGATTGCCGACCTCGAGAAGACGCTCGAAAGCGGCCGCGACCGGCTGGACCCCGAGACCGTGAAGGTGCTGCGCACCAACCTGGGGATCATCGATCAGGCGATCGCCGACTCGCGGCGCGCGCTCGAAGCCGATCCGGAGAGTCCCTATCTGTACCGTCATCTGAACCGTCAGATGCAGAGGAAGGTGGACCTGCTGCAGCAGGCGACCGTCTATGCCTACGCGGGGAACTGAGGAGAATCCATCTACATGAATCTGATCGCAGCGACCCTGCTGAGCGTGCTGGCGAGCGGCGCCGTGCAAACCGACACGTCCATCACGGTGGCCCCCGGGACCCGGCTCAACGTATTCAACTTCGGTGGCCAGGTGCAGGTCTCGGCGTGGCGCCAGAACCGGGTCCACATCCACGCCGAACACACGCGCCATGTGACCGTCGAGATCCAGCGCAAGGGTCCGGCGCTGATGGTGACCTCGCGGGCCCGCCAGCTGCCGGCGCGCCTGGTGAACTACGAGATCCAGGTGCCGACCTGGGTGGGCGTGAACGTCTCCGGCATCAACAACGACGTGTCGGTGGACGGTGTGGATGGCGACGTCGTGGTCGAAACGGTGCGCGGCAACGTGCACGTCAAGGGCGGCAAGGGTCTGATCTCGCTGCGCTCGATGGAGGGCAACGTCCGCGTCGAGGGCGCGCACGGCCGGGTGCAGGCCAGTTCGGTCAACGACGGCGTGGTCGTGCTCGATGCCGTGGGTGACGTGGTGGCCAGCACGGTCAACGGCAACATCGTGCTCGGTCGCATCGTATCCAATCTCGTGGAGGCGAGCAGCGCCAACGGCGACCTGATCTGGGACGGCGATTTCGCGAAGTCCGGCCGCTACCAGTTCGGAACCCACAACGGCGACATCCTGGTCGTGACCAGGGATCGCCCGAACGCCACCGTGTCGGTCGAGACCTTCAGCGGCGACTTCGAATCGAGCTTTCCGGTCGAGCTGCACGGCACGCGGCGCGGGCAGGGGATGAACTTCACCATGGGCGACGGCAGCGCGGTGCTCGACTTCGAGTCGTTCCAGGGCGCGATCCGTCTGCTGCGCGCGGACTCCGAGGAGGCGAAGCAGGTGCTGGAGCGCCGCGGCCGCACGCTCGAAGAGTTGCAGCGCCGGCTGGAACGCAACAAGCGCGAGATGCAGAAGGTGCTGGAGCGCCGCCGCCAGAGCGGAGACGCGGACAACGACCAGTAACGGCCGTCGTGGTGGGCCTCCGGGGAGCCGGGCCGCGCGGCACGCAAGGAGGAACACCGGATGAAGCCAGTGCTCCCACGCCTCACCCGGCGGCTCGCCGCCGTCACGCTGCTCGCCGCCGCGACCCTCGCCGCGGGCGTCCTGCCCGCCGCGGCCGGCGGCACCGATCGCAGCTTCGAATGGTCGGGCCGGATCGAGCGCGGCAAGACGATCGAGATCAAGACCATCAACGGCAGGATCGACGCCGTGGCCACGGACGGCGACCGCGTCGAGGTCCGCGCCACCAAGCGCTGGAAGCGGAGCGACCCCGACGAGGTGACCATCGAGGTCCTCGAACACGACGGCGGCGTGACGATCTGCACGCACTATCCCGGCCGGGGGAATCGTTGCAGCGCCGGCGGCGGCGGCCGCATGAGCGTGCACGACAACGACGTCGCCGTGGACTACGAGGTGCGGGTGCCCGCGGGGGTCGCCTTCACCGGGCGCGCCGTCAACGGTGGCGTGGGCGCCGAGGGACTCGCCGGGGACGTGCTGGCCCAGTCGGTCAACGGCTCGATCGACGTCTCCACCAGCGGCGCCGTGACCGCCGAGACGGTGAACGGTTCGATCCGGGCTTCCACGGGCGTCTCGCACTGGAAGGACCAGATGTCGTTCCGCACCGTGAACGGGCGCATCGAACTGATGCTTCCGGAGGACGCCGATGCCGAGGTGTCGGCCGTGTCCGTCAACGGCGCCATCGAGACCGATCTGCCGCTGCGCGTGCAGGGACGCTGGGGGCCGAAGCGCCTGTCGGGCACGATCGGCCACGGCGGCGGCAAGCTGTCGCTCGAAACCGTGAACGGCCGCATCCGGCTTCGAACCCGCTCCTGAGCAGCGGCGGGTCCGGTTCGAAGCGGGCGCCGGTCCCGAGGACCGGCGCCCCGTTCCGGACCACTACTTTGCCACGCAAAGTACTTGATCATCGCCCGCCGGCCGCGCTAGGCTTTCCGGCATGAGTTCGCTCCGCGCCGTCCGCCGCCGCCATCGCACCGACGCGCTTCAGGCGCAGGCGATGGACAACCTGCGCTACATCCGCCAGACCATGGAGCATGCGGCCTCGTTCACGTCGGTGCCCGGCTGGGGGCAGGTGGCGGTCGGACTCACCGCGTTCGCCGCGGCCGCGATCGCCGCGCGCACCGCGAACGATGCGGCCTGGGTGCGGGTCTGGGTGGCGGAGGCGATCCTCGCGCTCGGGATCGGCGTGCAGGCGATGCGCATCAAGTCGCGCATCGCGGGGGCGCCGCTGCTCGCCGGCAGCGGGCGCCGCTTCCTGATGAGCTTCTCGCTGCCGATGCTCGCCGGCGCCGTGCTGACGCTGGCGCTCTACCGCGCCGGCATGGCCCACCTGCTGCCCGGCACGTGGCTGCTGCTCTACGGCACCGCGTTCGCGATCGGCGGGGCGTTCTCGGTGAAGATCGTGCCGGTGATGGGCGGCTGCTTCATGGCGCTCGGCATCGCGGCGCTGTTCGGCCCGCACGCCTGGGCCGATCTGTTCATGGCGGCCGGCTACGGCCTGCTGCACGTCGTTTTCGGCTTCATCATCGCGCGGCGGCACGGTGGCTAGGGGGGCCCAGAAGATGGAATCCGGCGGCCCGCCCGGGCGCCCCGTGCGCGGCGCGGCGCGCGCGCTCGGCCAGGTCGAGGGGCACGCCCCGCGGCGCTCGGCGCTCGATCTCGACCGCATCATCCACGAGCGCATGCGGCTCGGGATCGTGAGCGTGCTGGCGGTGCACGACGCGGTGTCGTTCAACGACCTCAAGAAACTGGTCCGGGCCACCGATGGAAATCTCAGTGTGCACGCGCGCCGCCTGGAAGAGGTCGGCTACGTGGAGTGCACCAAGCGCTTCGAGGGCCGGGTGCCGCGTACCGAATACCGTCTGACCGAGGCCGGGCGCGCCGCCCTCAAGCGCTACCTGTCCCACATGGAGGCGCTCATCCGGGCGACCCGCGGTTGAGGTCCGCCTGCGGATGTCCGCCGCGCGGGAGCGGAACGCCATGAGCCGTGAGCGTCGAGCCAGGCCGGGCACGGGCCTGCACGTGGCGATCATCATGGACGGCAACGGTCGCTGGGCCACGGGGCGCGGCAAGCCGCGGCTCGCCGGCCACCGCGCCGGCGCCGATACGGTGCGCCGCATCGTCGAGGCGGCGCCGGACCACGGCGTTCGCATGCTGACGCTGTACGCGTTCTCGGCCGACAACTGGTCGCGTCCGCCGGCCGAGGTGCGCGGCCTCATGCACCTGCTCGGCGAATACCTGCGGCTCGAGACGCCCAACTGCGTGAAGGACGGCGTGCGGCTGTCGTTCATCGGCCGCCGCGACCGGATCCCCGGCCGGCTGGCCCAGGCGATCGCGGACGCCGAGCGCGACACGTCGGGCGGCGCCACGCTCGACCTGCGTATCGCGCTCGACTACTCCTCGCGCGACGTGATCGCGCGCGCCGCGCGGGCGATGAACGGCGACACCGCCGATTCGCGCGAGGCGCTCAGCGAGCGCATCGCCGAAGCGATGCACTCACGCCAGGGCACGCCCGAGGTGGACCTGCTGGTGCGCACCGGCGGCGAACAGCGGCTGAGCGACTTCATGATGTGGGAAGCCGCCTACGCCGAGCTGTTCTTCACGCCGACGATGTGGCCGGACTTCCAGGCCGAGGAGCTGGGGCGTATCGTGCAGGCCTTCCACGGTCGCGAACGCCGGTTCGGCGGCCTGCCGCAGCGCGCCGCGAGCTGATCGCCCCTGGCCCGGAGGTCCGATGGGCCGCACTTCCTCCACGGACGCACGCAGGCGCCGCGGCGCGGCGCGGGCTTCGCGCGGGGCGCGCCCCGCCGGGACCGCCACCGCGCCCGCCGGCAGGCCGCTCGAAGCCTGGCGCGCCGCCCTGCCGATGGCCTGGGGGATCCTGCTGCTCGCGGCGCCGGCCGCCTCCAATCTGTTCTGGGGTGTGGACGCGGTGCGCTCGTTGCCGCTCGCGGCCGCCCTCGCGCTGATCGCCTGCGCGCTGCTGGCCGCCGGGCTGCCGCGGGTCGGGTCGGCGCGAATCGCGATCGGCGCGGGCGTCGCGGTCATGGCGGTGCTCGCGTTCGGGCTCGCCGAGGCGGCGCACTGGCTCGGTGACACCGGCGTGCGGCTCGGCGCGCTCACCATGTCCGTCCACGGCGTGGACCGCCAGCCGTGGACGGAGTGGGCGGCCCGGGTCCACGCCAGCCCGCTCGACTTCGTGGTCAACATGCTGCTGCCCGCGGCCCTCGCGCGGGGCGGCATGACGGTCGAGCGCGCGGTGTCGCTCGTGACGTTCGCGACCGGACTGTCCTACCTCGCGGGCGCCGTGCGGGTGGTGCGTCGCATGCACGTGCCGGCGGGACTGCTCCCGGCGGCGACCGCGGCACTGGTCATGGCCGGCACGCTCGAGCTGTTCGCGGGCTACGCGGAGTCGGGCGGGCTGCTGCTCGCGTGCGCGGCGTGGTGGTGGTCGGAGCTGCTGCCACCGCTCGCCTCGCGCCGCCAGGCGCTGCGGCTCGCCGGCATGTGGCTGCTGCTGTTCCTCGCGCACCGGATCGCGTGGCTGATGCTGCTGCCGATGGCGTGGCGCTGCCTGGGTCCGGCCGTGGCGGGCGACCGCCCGGAGCACCGGCGCGCGTGCCTCGGCCTCACGGCGCTGGTGGCGCTGGTCGCGGCCGTGCTCGCCGCCGCCGGCGGCGCCGGGCGCCTCGGCGGCGACTTCGCCGACGTCTTCTCCGGCGGTGCACGGCTGCCCGCGGTGGCCCCGTGGTTCGACGCCGTGAACCTGCTGCTGCTCGTCGCGCCGCTGCTGGTGCTCGGCACCTGGTTCGCGGCGCGCCGCCCGGCGTCCGCGCCCCCCGCGATGCAGCCCGGGTTGCTGTGGATCGCGGCGCTGCCGCTCGTGCCGCTTGCGTTCGTGCTGCCGGCGGCGCCGAGCGGACTCGGCATGCAGCGCGACTGGGATCTCGCCACGCTGCTCGGCTGGACGCTCTCGCTCGCCGGGCTGAGCCTGCTCGTGAGGCGTGGCGGGGCGGCGCTCGAACGGGCGCTGACCTGGTCGCTGCCGGTGCTCGCGCTCACCGCCTTCGGCTGGGTCGCCGTGCATGCCGACGCCGCCGTGACCCTGCGCCGCGCGCAGGCGTTCGTCGGCGCCCGGCCGCTCCCGGCCGACCCGCAGCTCGGCCACGCGCAGCTCTACCTCGGCCGGTGGTGGGAGTCGGTGGGCGACCGCTGGCGCGCCGCGCGGGCCTATGCGGACGGCTACCAGCGGGTCCCGACGCCCAACCGCGGCATGCTCGCGGCACGCATGTACGCCGAGGCGCGGCGCTTCGCCGAGGCGCGCGGCATGATCGCGCGCATCCGCGCGCGCGGCGGGCTCGACTCGCTCACGGTCGCCGTGCTGGACGGTCTCGAGGCGCAGATCGACGCGCTCGACCCGGCCGGTGACGCCGCGGTGCCGTGAGCGGCACCCCGCGGTGATTCGCCCTCGCGAGTCCGCTCGTTTAGCATTCCACGGTTCCCTGGGACCAGACCCCGCGAGGAGTTCCGATGACGTTCCCGAACACGCCCTCCCGGGCGTTGCTGCTGCTGGCCGTCGTGGCCGGCGGACTCGTGCCGCGCCCCGTGCGCGCGGCCGTGGAGATCACCGACCGCAACCTGCCGATCGACATCCGTCTCTCGAGTGACGAAGCCGACGCCGCGCTCGCGATCCTCGACGAGGGCGCCAGAGGCGAGCCGATCGGCGCCGCCGCGTGGAAGCGGCTGTTCGAGAGCACCGGCTACAGGCGGCTCGAGGCGCGCCAGGAGTCCATGGGGCGCGAGCTCGACGCAGCGCGGATGCGTGCGTACCTCGAATCGGACTCGATGCGTGCGCGCGCCGGCGCCATGCGGGAAACCGTCGAGGCCTGGAAGAAGGTGCAGATGCTGGCCGCGGCGCGGCGTGCGTTCACCTACCTGCCGCAGGGCACGCGGATCGAGGCGACGGTGTACTTCGTCATCAAGCCGCAGACCAACAGCTTCGTCTACGACCTGCACGGCGATCCGGCGATCTTCCTCTACGTGGATCCCGCGATTCCGCCGGCGCGGCTCGCCAACACCATCGCGCACGAGCTGCACCACGTCGGCTATGCACGGGCCTGCGCGGCGGCGGACGCCGACACGGCGGGGCCGCCGGAAGAGCGCATGATCCGCACCTGGGCGGGCGCGTTCGGCGAGGGCGTCGCGGTGCTCGCCGCCGCGGGCGGCCCGCTGGTGCACCCGGATCTCACCTGGTCGAAGGCGGATCAGGCGGCATGGAAGCGCGACATGATCGACGGGAAGTTCGCGATGGCGCGGCTCGAGCGCTTCTTCACTTCGATCGCCGACGGCTCGCTGTCCGATCCGGACTCGATCACGGCGCGCGGGATGACGTTCTTCGGCGATCGGGGCCCCTGGTACACGATCGGCTGGCAGATGGCCGACGCGGTCGAGCGCGCGTTCGGCCGCGATCACCTGATCGACACGCTGTGCGACATGCGCCAGCTGGTGATCGCCTACCAGGCGGCGGTGCCGGTTCTCGATGCGCGGTACGGCGCCGAGCTGCCGCGCTGGTCCGGGCGCATGTTGGCGGCCATGCGCGGCGAACCGCTGCCGCCGGAGTAGGGCCGGACGGAACGCAGAGGTGGTGGGCGCTCGCGCGGCCCGGGGCCCGGGGATCGCGAGGGGCCCCGCGCGCGTGACGGACCTCTTCGCGTCGCGCCGCCGGCCCGCCGCGCACGCCGCGCCGTTGGTGATCGCCCGCCGCTCTGCTATATCTCCACGGCCCGTCTGAGCGCACCGGCACCGAGGATCGCCTTGGAACGTCTCGCCTCCCATCTCGACACTTCGAGCGACGAATTCAAATCGCGCGCCGCGCATCACCGCGCACTGACCGCAGCGCTCGAGACGCACCTCGCCGCCGTGAAGCAGGGCGGCGGCGCCGCCGCGGTCGAGCGTCACCGCAAGCGCGGCAAGCTGTTCGTGCGCGACCGCGTCGAGCGGCTGCTGGATCCCGGCACCGCGTTCCTCGAGCTGTCGCCGCTCGCCGCGCACGGAATGTACCGTGGCGAGGCGCCGGCCGCCGGCATCGTCACCGGCATCGGCCTGGTCCACGGCCGCCAGGTGATGGTGGTCGCCAACGACGCCACGGTGAAGGGCGGCTCCTACCTGCCCATGACCGTGAAGAAGCACGTGCGCGCGCAGGAAATCGCACTCGAGAACCGGCTGCCGTGCATCTATCTGGTGGACTCGGGCGGGGCGTTCCTGCCGCTGCAGGCGGACGTGTTCCCGGATCGCGACCACTTCGGCCGCATCTTCTACAACCAGGCGCGCATGTCCGCCGAGTTGATTCCGCAGATCGCGATCGTGATGGGTTCATGCACCGCCGGCGGCGCCTACGTGCCGGCGATGAGCGACGAAGCCGTGATCGTGAAGCAGGAAGGAACGATCTTTCTCGGCGGCCCGCCGCTCGTGAAGGCGGCGACCGGCGAGGAGGTCACCGCGGAAGAGCTCGGTGGCGGCGACGTGCATACGCGCATCTCCGGCGTGGCGGACCATCTCGCCGACGACGATGCGCACGCGCTGCAGATGGCACGTGACATCGTCGCCCACCTCGGCATGCGGCACACCGCGCGGCTCGACCTGCGCGAGCCCGTGCCGCCCGCCTACGATCCGTCCGAGCTGTACGGGGTGCTGCCGGCCGACCCGCGCTCGCGCTACGACGTCCACGAGGTCATCGCACGGCTCGTGGACGCCTCGGACTTCCACGAATTCAAGGCGCGCTACGGCACTACGCTGGTGACCGGTTTCGCCCACCTGCACGGCATGCCGGTGGCGATCCTCGCCAATCAGGGCATCCTGTTCAGCGAGAGCGCGCTCAAGGCGACGCACTTCATCGAGCTCGCCGCGCAGCGCGGCGTGCCGTTGCTGTTCCTGCAGAACATCAGCGGCTTCATGGTCGGCCGCCAGTACGAGCATGGCGGAATCGCCAAGGACGGCGCGAAGATGGTGCACGCCGTCGCCAACGCGCCGGTGCCGCGCATCACCGTGATCATCGGCGGTTCTTTCGGCGCCGGGAATTACGGCATGTGCGGGCGCGCCTATCAGCCGCGCTTCCTGTTCATGTGGCCGAACAGCCGGATCAGCGTCATGGGCGGCGAGCAGGCGGCGTCGGTGCTCGCGCAGGTCAAGCAGACGCAGATGGAAGAGAAAGGGACGCCGCTCACCGAGGCCGAGCTCGACGACATCCGCCGGCCGATCCTCGAGAAGTACGAGACCGAGGGGAACCCTTACTACTCGACCGCGCGACTGTGGGACGACGGTGTGATCGATCCGGCCGAGACCCGCAACGTGCTGGCGCTGGCGCTGGCGGCGAGCCTCAACGCGCCGATCCCGCCGATGAAGTTCGGCGTGTTCCGGATGTAGCGGAGCGTCCGGCATACTGGCTCGCCGGCCGGACAGACTGTCATGGATCGGGTGCGAATCCGATGGGCGGCTGAATTTTCTCGGAAATTTCCTTGCCCGGCCCCCGTGGCTGGCGCACTCTCGCTCCGGGCCGGCCGCACCGTCCGCACGATCCTCACGTGTGACCGCCCGCTTCCCGCATCTCTGGCTCGACAGCGCTGCATGATCCCTCCAGGAGGCCCCACCATGCGCAAGATGCTACTTCCGCTTCTGCTGCTCGCGTTCATCGCCGCGCCCGCTTCGTCCGCCGTGATCCACGAGGGCGGCGGTCTCATCGTGCTCAGCGAGGGGCCGTTCGATCAGTCCGCCGTGCTCGGCACCGACGCGCTCGTCAGCGCGTACTCCAACATCTCGTTCTTTCTCGGCGGCGCGTTCAACAACGGTGGCGCAACGCTGTCGGCCGGCAACACGATCACGCTCCTGGTGGCCGACGATCTCGTTCCGCTTCCGGCCTACGGGGGCCAGGACGTCACCTCGTTCAAGTTCACGGCCACCAATCTGAACTCGGCAAGCGTGACCGCCCGTCCGCTGGTGCGCTTCTACCTGGCCGACGGCGCCGGTGGCGCGCCCGGCACCTTCGCCGGCGGGTTCAACTTCAATCCCATCGTGTTCCCGGCAAACACCATCACCACGCTGACCGCGACCCTGCCACCCGCGACGATGGCGATGTTCGGCGTGCCGTTCTGGGCCGGGCTCGCGTTCGACGACAACAGCGGCACGACCGGTGCGACGGCGGCGCAGCTGAACAATATGGGCCAGGGCTTTTTCGATCCGCCGACCGTGGGATCGAGCGCGGATCAGGTCTTCGCCTCGAGCAACGTGAGCTTCACCGTCAGCAATCCGGCCGGCGCCATCCTTCCTGGCAATGGTCAGCTGCCCTTCAACCTGGGCTGGGAGTTCAACGTGGACCAGGCGACGCCGGCGCAGACGTCGAGCTGGGGCCGGCTGAAGTCGCTCTACCGGTAGACCCAACCGGACGGTCCGGCTCGAAACGCGGCGGCCGCCTTCGGCGACGAAGGCGGCCGCTGCGCATCTGCCACCCACGTTCCCGGGGCGCGCCGTCAGAGCCGCGTGGCGACACGCGTGACGAGCGTGCGGCCGTCGCGGGCGAGGCGGATCCAGTAGATGCCCGCGGGCAGCCGGGCGGTGTCGCCCAGCCGGTAGTGGGAGGCGCCCGCGGGGAAGCGCACGGGCGGCCGGCGGCCGATGCGCCGCCCGGCGACGTCGAACAGCTCGACGTCGTAGAGCCCCGCCTCGGGCAGCGTGAGGTCGAGCTCGAACGGTCCGGATGCCGGGTTCCGCGCCATCCGCAGGGACGGCTCTGCGGCCGGGCGCGGTGCGTTCGCGGCCATCTCGTCCGGCGTTTCCACCCAGCGCCGTAGGTACCAGTGGCTCGCGTCGGCCGGTGCGCCCGGGAACAGCACCGCGGCGTCGCCGCGCACGACGTAGAACGCGAGCAGTGAGCGCTCCATGTGCAGCTCGGCCTCGCCGGCGTGCACGGTCATCTTCATGTGCGGTGCGATGATCAGCCGGTAGCGCCCGAGCGAGTCGGCGTGCTCGGGGTCCGCGCCCTCGCTCAACGTGCCGAGTTCGACGTCGATCGAGGTAACCGCCGGCTTGCCCGGGATTGGCGTCGCGTTGAACAGACCCGCGCTGGAGGCAATGTCGAACGTTCGGTCGAAACCGTCCGGGTACGAGGCGTCGAAGCGCGGATCGGCGGTGATGAAGCGGTAGTCCGCGGTAAGCAGCGCCGCGTAGGTCTCGAGGTCGAGATCCCGGTAGCTCTGCGCCAGACGTTCGAGCGCGCCGCGCGGCGCGTCGATCGGCGCGAAGTGCACCTGCGCTGCGCCCCGCAAGTCCCACGGGAACGTCGGGCTGCGGAACGAGGGCTGCGAGGGGGTCGCGCCGACCTCGCCCGCGGCGCCGCCCGCCGCACCGGCCCAGAGACAGAGGATCGCCGTTGCCGCGCCTGCGGCGAGCGGCCGGAATGCACGCTTCTTCGGCATCTTCACCTCCCGGGCCATGGCGTGCGACGGCACACGCGCTCGGCCGCGCCAGGTCCACTGCCGCGAGGCTACCGCCCACCTCCGGGTGCCTCAACAGTTCATTCATACCCTGCGGGCGTGGGGCCACCGCATCGGCGCGTTGAGCCGGCCCGCCGACATCCCTATTCTGTTCGCGTTCCGACCTCGGCTCCGACGCACGGGCGCCGGCGCGCGAGGTGAGCATTCCGTTCGGAATCCGGCCCGGCGCCGGGCTGCCCGGTGAAGGGCATCGCGGCAGGCGCCGGGCGGCCGCGGCCGCGTGCTGCGGATCGCGGCGCCGGCGGGGGATCGAGGGGAGGTTGCCATGGCACTGGTGGACGTCGAACGCGCAGGACCGGTTGCACGCGTGTGGCTCGACCGGCCCGAGCAGCACAACGCGCTCTCGGCGGAGCTGGCCGAAGAACTGGGCAGTGCGTTCCAGTCGCTGTCGCGCGACGACGCCGTGCGGGTGATCGTGCTCGGTGGTCGCGGGAAGTCGTTCTGCGCCGGCGCCGACATCGGCGCGATGAAGGCCTCGGCGGGTCGCACCTTCGATCAGAACCTCGCCGAGGCCGAGTCGTTGTCGGGCCTGTTCACGACGATCGCCGACTGCGTGAAGCCGGTGGTCGGCCGCATTCACGGCAACGTGTTCGGCGGCGGCGTGGGGCTCGCGTGCTGCTGCGACGTGCCGGTCGCGGCCAGTGACGCGCGGTTCGGGCTCACCGAGGTGCGCCTCGGTATTCTGCCGGGCATCATCAGCCCGTACGTGATCCGGCGCATCGGCGACCGGCACGCGCGCGAGCTGATGCTGACCGGCGAGCGCTTCGGGGCCGAGGTCGCGGCGAAGGTCGGGCTGGTCCAGCACGTCTGCCCGCCGGACGAGCTGGATGCGGTGGTCGGAGCGCGCGTGGATGCGCTGCTGGCCGGCGCGCCGGGAGCGCAGCGGCGGATCAAGACGGTGCTGGAGTTGTTCGGGGAAGTAACGTGGGAGGAACATCGGGCGGCGATGCCGAGGATCCTCGCCGAGACCCGTTCGACCGATGAGGCGAAGGACGGCCTGTCGGCGTTCTTCGAAAAACGCAAGCCGAAGTGGACCGTGTCGTGAGCTGCGGCTCGCGGTGCGGCTGGGGGCGGCGCGGGATCGCCGCCCATGAAAGGAGCGGAACGTGAATCTGCGAGTGCTGGTGGCGGTGGTGATCGTGGCCATCGCCGGGCTGGGTCTGTTCGCGTGGCAGCGGACCAGCCAGAAGGCGACGCCCGCGGGAACGGCGGCGGAACCGCCGGCCGAAATGCCGACGATGGAGCCGACCGGCCAGGTGGCGGTGCAATGGACCGCCCCCGATCGCTGGGAAGCCGAGCCCTCGAGCGGCGTGCGCATCGCGACCTACAAGGTGCCCGCGAAGGGCGCCGGCGACGCCGCACAGTGCGTCGTGTACTTCTTCGGCCCCGGCCAGGGCGGCGGTGTCGATGCGAACATCGCGCGCTGGGTCGGCGAGTTCACGAATCCGGGCCCGGCCGACCAGAAGACCTTCGACGTGAACGGGATCAGCGTGCACCGCGTCAAGGTGAGCGGCACCTACGTCGCGCACGGCATGATGTCCGATCAGCCGGCCGAAGCGGAGAAGAACACCACGCTGCTCGGCGCGATCGCCGAGGGGCCGAACGGTTCGCTGTTCTTCAAGTTCACCGGGCCCGAGAAGACCGTGAACGCCGCGGAGTCCGAGTTCGACGCGATGCTGAAGACGCTGCGCCCCCGTCCCGCCTGAGCCCAGGAAACGCGCAACGGGCGCCGGATCATGGGAGATCCGGCGCCCGTCCGCATGGCTGCGCTGCAGCGCTGCGTCAGTGGTTCATCGGCAGGTAGAACGCCACGCCCACGCGGCCCGTGAAGCCGGAATAGTCGGTGGCGATCTTCGGGTTCACGCTCTGGCCGTCCGCTTCCGTGTCGTCGATCTTCGCGACACGGTAGCCCGCGCCCGCCGTGACGCCGAACCCGGGGCTGACGGTCCACTCGGCGAGGCCGAGGAAGTGGAACCCGAAGGTGCTGCCGCCGAGGTCGATGGACGGGTCGCCGGGGCTCTCGAGCTTGCCGCTGATGCTGTAGATCCCGCCGCCCACGCCGACGCCGTACTTCGCGTTGCCGTTGGGGACCATGTAGGCGACCGTGGCGAGGAACGCGTTGGCATCCAGGTTGGCCTTCATGCCCATGTCCTCGGTGGAGGCGAACAGGGGCTCCCATGTGGCGGCCACCATCACGTTCGGGTTCGCCCAGACGCGGGCGCCGATGCCGCCGCTGATGCCGTTGTTGATGTTGTCGAAGTTGGCGCCGGCCGCGTTGGATTCGTCGACCAGGTCGTTCCAGTCGCCCATCTGGTACGTGTTGAAGCTGCCGTAGACCTCGGCGCCGAGCTCGACGGCGTGAACGGGAGCCGCGAACAGCGAGCCGGCGGCGAGGACACAGAGAAGCAGAGTGGCGTAGCGCATGAACCCTCCTGGTCCGAATCTGCGTCGTTGCGGACGACGCGCGGTCGCTCCACGCGTCCGTGTGGAGACGGGACGGAGAATGAACGGCGGCGGGGGTGCGGTCAAGGCCCTTGCGCGGCGCGTCCGGCCGCTGTGCTAGGTTCTCCCGCCGCAGGCCGTTCCACCCGGAGGCGTTCCGTGTTCAAGAAGGTTCTGATCGCCAACCGCGGCGAGATCGCGTGCCGCATCGCGGCCACGCTGCACGAGATGAGCATCGCGCCGGTGGCCGTCTACTCGGAGGTCGACCGCGGCGCGCGTCACGTGCGCGCGGTCGACGAGGCGTACGAGATCGGCCCGGCCGACCCGCGGGCCTCGTATCTGAACGTGGAGCGCCTGATCGACGCGGCGCGCCGTGCGGGGGCGGATGCGGTGCATCCGGGCTACGGCTTCCTGGCCGAAAACGCGGCGTTCAGCGAGGCGGTCGAGGCCGCCGGCCTCGCCTTCATCGGCCCGACCGCGGAACAGGCGCGCGCGATGGGCGACAAGCGCGCCGCGCGGAAGATCGCCGAGGCGGCCGGCGTGCCCGTGGTGCCCGGCTACGAAGCGCAGGGCGTGAAGGCGCTCGCCCGCGGCGCCAGGCAGCTCGGCTACCCGGTGCTGGTCAAGGCGGCGCTGGGCGGGGGCGGCAAGGGCATGCGCGTCGTGAACGACGCCGACGAGCTCGCCGAAGCGGTCGAGAGCGCGGAGCGGCTCGCGGCCTCGGCGTTCGGCGACGCGGCGCTCTATCTGGAGAAGCGCATTGAACGCCCGCGCCACGTGGAAGTCCAGGTCTTCGGCGACGGCAGGGGCGATGCGCTGCACCTGTTCGAGCGCGAATGCTCGCTGCAGCGCCGGCACCAGAAGGTGATCGAAGAGACGCCGTCCGCGGCCGTGGACGACGCGCTGCGCGAGCGCATGACCGGCGCCGCGGTGGCCCTCGCGAAGCAGGCCCGCTACCGCGGCGCCGGCACGGTGGAATTTCTGCTGGCGCCGGACGGCGCGTTCCATTTCCTCGAGATGAACACCCGGCTGCAGGTCGAGCATCCGGTGACCGAGCGGCTGACCGGGCTCGACCTCGTGCGCATGCAGGTCGAGATTGCGGCCACCGGCCGTCTGCCGCTCGCGCAGCGGGACGTCACGCGCCGCGGTCACGCGATCGAAGCGCGGATCTACGCCGAAGACGCGGCCGGCGATTTCCTGCCCCAGGCAGGCGTGGCGTCGCGCGTCGAGTGGCCGGGCGGCCCGTTCGTGCGCGTGGATGCGGGCATCGACGCCGGCGACGCGGTGCCGGTCCACTACGATCCGATCCTCGCCAAGGTAGTGACCTGCGGCCCGGACCGCAGTGCGGCCATCACCCGGCTCGCGGCCGCGCTCGACGCCGCGCTGATCCAGGGTGTGATCACCAACCTGCCCTTCCTGCGCGCGCTGCTGCGCGACGAAGCCGTGCGCCACGCGTCGGCGGATACCGAGTGGATCGAGCGCGAGTTCCTCGAGCGCTTTCGGGCGATGGTGGCGGCGCCCGCACCGGAGCTGGCGCTGGTCGCCGCCGAAGCGGCCGAGCTGCTCGGTCTCGCGCGGGCGCCCGGAAGAGCGGCGCGCTCATCAGACGGAGCGGCCGCGGCTCCCGGCGTGTTCACGACGCTCGGCGCATGGCGTCTGCCGGGACTGGACGCCTAGGCGATGAGCGACTTCCGCGACGGCGCGCACGAACGCTCGGTCACGCTGACGCCGCTCGGCGGGAACCGGTTTCGTGCGGAGGTGGACGGCGCCGCGTTCGAGGTCACGATCGACGCCGGCATGGACGGGCGCATGAGCCTGGCGGTGGACGGCGTCGTCACCGTGGCGCGCGTCCTCGCGAGCGGTGACCGTCGCTTCGTGCGCGTCGGCCGGCTCGACTACGTGCTGGGACGCCGGCTGCGCGCCGCCGGCCGTCGCGGCGCGGGCCACGGCCACGGGCTCGAAGCGCCGATGCCGGGCGTCGTCACGCGCGTGATGGCGGCGCCGGGCGATGAGGTTTCGAAGGGTCAGGCACTTGTGGCGATCGAAGCGATGAAGATGGAACACCTGATCCGCGCCCCGCGCGACGGCGTCGTGAAGTCGATCGCCGCCGGGACCGGGGAGATGGTGGACGCCGGCGTCGCGCTCGTGGAGCTGGAAGCGGACGGCTCATGAGCTGGGAGCCCGGGCCACTCAGGCTGCGGCAGAAGGTTGCGCTGGGCCTGGCGATCGCGCTCGGGCTCACGTTCCGGATGCTGCAGTGGGGGCACGGTCTGCCCGAGTTTCTCGACGAGGCCTGGCCGTTCCGCGAAGCCTGGGCGATGTGGGGCTGGGACGCCGGCCGGCTCGCCCTCGACCCGCACCGCTTCCAGCACCCGTCGCTGACGCTCTATCTGCACTTCGCGCTGCAGCAGGTGCAGTACGCGTTCGGCCTCCTGACCGGCGCATGGACCAACAAGGCCGACTACTTCCTCGCGTACCACACCGACCCGGGCGCGCTGGTCGTGGCCGCACGCGTGATGGCAACGACGTTCGAGCTGGCCGGCATCGGCGCGATCGCCTGGCTCGGCGAGCGGCTGCGTCCCGGCGCCGGACTGGTGGCCGGCGTCGTGCTCGCGATCTCGATCACGATGCTGCACGGGGTGCGGACGATCGTGCCCGACACGTACATGGCGGCGTTGTCGGCCGGCGCGCTGCTGGCGATGATCCGCCATCTGCGCGACGGCCGGAAGACCTCGCTGGTCGCAGCCGTCGTGCTGATCGGGCTCGCCACCGGCGCGGCGTATCCGGCCGCGACGCTGCTGCTGCCGCTCGGCGTCGTGCTGTTCATGCGCCGCCCCGGGCGCGCATGGCTCGCCTGGCCGATCGCTGCGGCGGGGGCGTTCGTCGTGTTCCTCGCCACCACGCCGTACGCCGTGCTCGACTTCCATGCGTTCGTGCACGATGTCGGCTTCGTGCGCCAGCTGCCCGCTGCGGGGCTCGGCGGGCCCGCCGGCCCCCGTGCGGCGTTCGACTTCGGCAGGCTGCTCGGAAACCTCGGCCCGGTCGGTCTGGTGCTGCTGCCGGTGTCGCTGGTTCTCACCGTCATGCACCGGCGCGAGCGTCGCGAAGACATCGTGCTGTGGGTCGCCCTTGCCGCGTACGCCCTGCCCGTGTTCACCGCGCGGATCGAGGCGGACCGCTATCTGATTCCGATGCTCGGGCCGGCCGCGCTGCTCGCCTGCGCGGCACTCATGGATCTGGCGGCGCGCGCCCCCGACCGGTGGCGCGCGGTGAGCGTGGCCCTCGCGCCGGCCGTGCTCGTGCTGCCGCTGGTGCCCTACGCGCTCGGCGGCGCGCTGCTCAGGCCGCTGTCCACGCGGGTGCTGGCCGCACGCTGGTTCGAGCAGAACACCGACGCGTCGCCGCTGATCGTGCAGGAGGCCTACGGCGCCGCGCTGCACACGCGTCTGCGCGCGCTCGACATGCGGTCGCATCGCCTGTTCCGCACCGCGAGCGATTCCGCGCGCGCGCGCTATCTGCGCCGTCCGGCCTTCCACGCGGTGCAGCTGCCGTTCGTGAGCGTGGGGCCGGGCACCGTCGTGGTCCCGGACTCCTCCGGACGACCGGTCACGGTGCGCCTGGCCTCGCAAGCGATCGAGTTCGATCAGCTGTCGTACGACCCGCGTCTGTTCGAGGCCGTGGATTTCATCGTGACGACGGATGCGGTGGGCAGCCGGTTCATGGCGGACTCCGCGCGCTTCGCGGCGGAGGCCGCGTTCTACCGGCTGCTGGCGCGCACCTGCGGGGTCGCCGCGGAATTCCACCCCGGCCGCGGCGCCGCAGGTCCGGCGATCACGATCCGCCGCGTCTCGCCGGCGTTCCGTGCGGCCGCGCGGGCCATGGGACCGCTCGATCCGCTGTGGTGGGCGGCGACGCTGCCGCTTTCGGGCCGGCGCGCGCTCGAGGACGCGGCGCTGCCCCCGGCGGCACGGACCGACGGGGCCGTGCGCGCGCCGAACGGTGCGGCGGCACCGTGGGTGCGCGTGCTCGATCACATGTACGCGAGCCTGGTGCGGCCGTTCGCGCATCCGATGTCGGTCTATCTCGTCGAGCTCGGCCGCGATGCGCCCGCGCGGTTCTTCGCGCGGGCCACGCTGGAGGTGATCCCCGACGACGTCGAGGCGTGCCTCGTGTACACGACTGCCGCCGCAGCCGACGGCGAGTGGGCCGACGCGCGCGGCGTCATCGAGCGCACGATCGGCCGCATCGCCCGCGACGGCGAGCCGCCCGCGGCGCTGCAGACCGAATATGCGCGGATCCTCGCGAAGACCGGCGACGGCCCGCTGGCGCGCGAGATCCTCGAGTCGCTCGCCGCGCGCAGCGACCCCGCGACCGCCGCCCGTGCCCGGGCGCTGATCGGGGAATTGAAATTGTGAGCGTCGCGGCCGGCCGCCGGCGCGACGCGTCGCGGGCGCGCATGATGGGCGCGCGCGCCGCGGCCGTTGCCGCGCACGGGATGGCCGCCTGCCTCGCGGCCGCCCTGCTGTCGGGCTGCACGCGGCTGCCCGACCGTCCCGTGCGCTCGTTCGTTCCGCCGGTCCGCGGCGCGATCCTCGCCGACTGGAGCACGAACGGCTACGAGCAACCGGCCGCGCGCCTCACGCTGGACGCGATGCGCGCCGCGGGGGTGCGCAGCGTGACGATTCTCGTCACCGGGTATCAGAGCGCCGTGCACGCGAGCGTGGTCCGCGCGAACGACCCGCGTGCGCCCACGCCCGGCGCGGTGCGCTCCGTCGCCGAGGCCGCGCTCGCGCGCGGCATGGAGGTCGCGATCAAGCCGCACGTCGACGTCGACGACGGCACGTGGCGCGCACACCTCGAGCCCGGCGACCCGGCCGCATGGTTCGCTTCGTACCGGGCCTTCATCCTGCCCTGGGCGCGACTCGCCGATTCGCTTGGTGCCTCGCGCTTCGTGGTCGGCACCGAGCTCGCGGGGACGCTCGAGCGGGAAGGCGAGTGGCGCGCGACGATCGCCGCGGTGCGCGCCGCGTTCGGCGGCGCGTTGACCTACGCCGCGTCGTGGGACGAGGCGCGCCTGGTGCCGTTCTGGGACGCCGTGGATCTGGTCGGTGTGGACTTCTACGATCCGGTGACGGAGCGGAACGACGCGGGCCGCTTCGATCTGCTCGCCGGCTGGGCGCCGTGGATCGAGCGGCTCGAGCGTCTGCACCATCGCACCGGAAAGCGTATCTTGCTCACCGAGATCGGCTATCGCAGCGTGGACGGCGCCGGACGCGATCCCAGCGCGGCGGGGCCGGCCGGGACGATCGATCTCGAAGAGCAGGCGGATCTCTACTGGGCCGCGCTCGAGACCGTGGGCGGCCTGCCATGGATGGAAGGCATGGACTGGTGGAACTTTCTCGCAGACGGATCGGGCGGTCCCGGCAACGCCGACTTCACGCCGATGGGCAAGCCGGCCCTGTCCGAGCTCGCCGCCGCGTGGGCGCCGTGAGCGCGCCGCGCGCCGTGCTCGCCTGCACCTTCGTCTGCGGCCTCGCCCTCGTGCCCGGCGTCGCGCAGGCACAGAAGACGGATGCCCGGCGGGCGCTCGAGATGCTGCGTTTCGCGACGCATCCCGAGATCCGTCCCGGCGCACTGGAGCTCGGCTTCAGCGGGGCGTTCGGCTGGGTGGAGGGCACCTCGTCCGCGACCGTCGCGGTGCGCGCGGCACAGTTCTACGCGGCGGGCGCGGGTCGCGCCGCGCTGGAGGCGGAACTCGGTTACTCACGCGAGGGGCCGCTCGATCTGCTCGAGGCCGGCGGCTCGATCGGCTGGCTCGCGCATCCCTCGCCCGGTCCGGTGTATCCGTTCGTGGCGCTCGCGGGCGGCGTGCGCGAGGAATGGCTCGGCAGCTTCCGCCTCGCGCGCTACCCGGTCGGCGCGAACGTGGGTCTGCGCATGCTCGCCGGC
Source organism: Candidatus Eiseniibacteriota bacterium (assembly GCA_963744995.1). GTDB lineage: Bacteria > Eisenbacteria > RBG-16-71-46 > RBG-16-71-46 > RBG-16-71-46 > CAVUWA01. The sequence continues at coordinate 307,350 of CAVUWA010000010.1, read as the reverse complement.
AACGGCGCGCTCATGCGCATCGAGTACCGCTACCGACGGGTGCTCCATGACCCGGTCGCCGACTTCACCGAGCACCAGGTGCTGAGCGGCTTCTCGCTGCTGTTCGGGAACCACCCGTGAGCCGGCTCGAGACCGCCCGCGGCCCGCTGATCACCGTCGGCCTCGCGCTGGTGCTGGTGCTGCTGTGGGCGCTGCGCGACATCGTGGTGCTGATCTCGCTGGCTGTGCTGCTCGCGTTCGTTCTCGCGCCGCTGGTCGGGCTGCTCGAACGGATCCCGTTCCCGCGCGGCGCGCGCATTCCCCGTGGCTTCGCCTCGGCCATCGTCGTGATCGGGCTGGTGGTCGTGGTGGGGTGGCTGTTGAGCCTGGGCCTGCCGCGCATCGGAGCCGAGATCGGCCGGCTGGCGGTGCGTCTTCCGGGCACGGTCGAGAAGCTGCTCAACGAGACCAGCCGCTACGCCGCGCGCCACGGCCTCAGCGAGAACATCGATCCGGTCATCCAGAACCTGCGCGCCGACGCGACCACGCACCTGGAGACTCTCGGCGTGGCCTCGGTGCGTTGGGCGGGCCACCTGTTCGGCAACCTCGGACAGTTGGTCCGCCTGCTGCTGCTGCCCGTGCTGACGTTCTACCTGCTCGCCGAAGCCGAAGCGGTGCGCGACAGCATGTCGCGCTTCCTGCCCGAGAACACCCGCGGCTGGCTGCACCCCCTGCAGCGCGCCGTGGATCGCGCGTTGAGCAGTTACGTACGCGGCCAGACCATCGTGTGCCTGATCATGGGCACCGTGGTCGGCACCGCGCTCGCGATCGCAGGCTATCCAGGGGCGACGGTCCTGGGCGTCGTGGTCGGCCTCGCCGAGATCGTGCCGTTCATCGGCTTCTGGACGGCGATGATCGCGGTCGTCCTTACCGGTCTCGGGGTCAGCCCGTCGCTCGCGCTGACGGGCTTCGTGATCTACAGCGTGATCAACGTGATCAACGGCTACCTGATCCTGCCGCGCGTGATGGGCCAGCACCTGAAGCTGCACCCGTTCGTGATCCTGGTGAGCGTGCTGTCGGGCGCAACGCTGCTCGGCCCGGTCGGCGTGTTCATCGCGCTCCCCGGCGCGGCCGTCGTGCAGGGCCTGATCGAGGAGGTCGCGGAGATGCGCGCCCACGGCGAGGGAGCGGGGCCCGGCGACGGCGCCTAGTTCGCACCGTACGCTGCACGATTTCCGGCCACTCGTGAGGGTCAGACCGCGCAGGGGCATTCGGCTCGGGCACGCGAAGTGGCGGCGGTGCTGCGCATTGTGCGCCGGTCCACCAGGATGGCGTGCGAATTGCTCAATGGCTGGCGGATTTCCGGGGGGAAACGCCAGATGACATCGATCCGATCACTTCTTCGACATGCGCTGATTGCGTCGATCACCGCCGCGATGCTCGCCAGCGCGACGACCACGGCCGGCGCTCAGATGAGGCCGGTGTTCGATACGGGGGGCGTGTCGCTGGATCTGCCCGAGCACACGAGCCACGTGATGATTCACCTGGCCGACGTGAACGAAGACGGCGTGCTCGACCTGGTCTCGCTGACGGACCTCGGGTTCATGGTGCGCCTGGGGGATGGCAGCGGTGGATTCGAAGGTGTGCCGCGCTACTTCAACTATTTGGGCTACGGGGGCTACGGCACCGATCCGGCCTGGATCGAGGTGATCGATCTCGACGCGGACGGACACCTCGACGTCATGACACAGGCCGAGACGTGGATGGGCTATGTGTGGCCCGGAAGTGGTGACGGGACCTTCGGTACGGGAGCCGTGGTCCCGGGGTTCGGATCACTCGTTCATGTCTTCCACGACTTCGATGGGGATCCCTACCCGGACATCGCGTACGGGAGCACAGATGGCGAGGCCTTCGTGCTCTATCGGGACCCGGGCGGCCCCAACATGGACTCCACCGTCGTCGTTCCTGAGTACCTGTATGGGGTCAAGGGAATCGCTGCAGCCGACATCGACGAAGACGACATCAACGATGTCATCATCGCCAGGGACTACCCGCAGGGAGACTGGGGTTTCGTCCGCGGCGCCGCCGACGGCTCATACGAGGCCTATGTTCCCGTCGCCCCGATCGGGCGCACGTCGATGTTCACCGTGGACCTTGATCACGACTCGCACGCGGACGTGATTGTCGGTGGCGAACTCTATCGGGGGCACGGTGACGCCACTTTCACGCTCATGGGCAACGTGGGATTCGATCCGGACACAGTCGCCCCGGATACGGTCACCGACGTCGACGGCGACGGCAACGTGGACGTCGTCACGCTGGGCGAAGACGACGTGAGCGTCCGCTTCGGCGACGGCGCCTGGGGCTTTTCGCCGCCCGAGACGTGGATCGTCGGGCACGAGCCCGAGCACGTGACATTCGGCGACGTGAACGGCGACGGGCACCGCGACATGCTGGTCGGCTGCCGGGCGACGCCGCTCACAACGATTCTGTACGGGGTTTCTCCACGTGGATTCGTTCACCCGGCGGAATATCCGACCGGCGTAAACCCCGTCGCGATTGTCGCCGGCGAGTTCACCGGCGATGCGATGATCGATGTCGCGACGGCGAACTCCGGTGACCGCTCGATCACCGTCCTGCCGGGGCTCGGGGACGGGAGCTTCGGCGGGCCGATCGCTTACGACGCGCCCGCCGGCGTCATGGCGCTCCTAGCTACGGACCTCGACAGGGATGGCAGGTCCGACCTGATTTCGGCAGGGGACTCGGCCGGCGCGGTCAGCGTCTTCAAAGGCGTCGTGGGGGGCGGCTTCGAACCGCGCGTCGACTATGCAGTCGGAGGGGGTCCGCTGAACCTCGCGCTCGGAGACTGGAACGGAGATGGCCTGGCGGATCTCGTCATCGCCGAATTGTCTGGCGTGCTGTGGATGGAGGGTGACGGACACGGCGGCTTCGGAGCAGCGACGGCGATCCCGAATGCATGGGGACGCAAGGTCGCCATGCTCGACGTCAACCACGATGGCCACCTGGACATCGTCTGCAACGTGCCCATGAGTTCCGCGTTGTCAGGTGGCCAGCAGCCGGTCACCTATGGTGATGGTGCAGGGGGTACGATCAGCAGCTCGACGTACTCGCTTGGAAGCGGCGGCGGCATCCGCTCCTGGTTCGCGGTGGGCGAGGTCACCTCCGACGAGTGGCCCGATCTCGTCGTCGCCACGCGTCAGGACAGTGGTGGAACCGTCGCCAGCTGGGTATGGACGCCAGGTGCGACCTACGGCCGAGAAGATTCCGTGTCGGCATCCGTCACCGGCATCCGCCTCGCCGACACGGACGGCGACGGCCTTCTCGACGCGCTCACGAGCAGCGACCACGCCAATGCCGTGACGATCCGCTACGGGCGCGGCGACGGCACGTTCGGGCCGCGCGAGGATCACATTGCTGGCGATGGCCCCGCCGATCTCGTGGCGGTCGACTTCGACGGCGACGGCGATCTCGACATCGCGGTGGCCAACGCGCGCGGCAACGACGTCACGGTGCTGGAGAACCACTCCGCGCCGACGACCGCCGTGGAACCGGCAGCGCGTGTCGACTTCACGCTCGCCGGCGCCATGCCCAACCCTGCGCGCGGCAGCATGCGGGTCGCGTTCTCGCTGCCGGATGCTGCCCCCGCGCAACTCGCGGCGTTCGACGTCACCGGCCGCCGCGTAGGCTTGCGCGACGTGGGCGCCCTCGGTGCCGGCAGGCACGTCGTGTCGCTCGGCGCCGGGCATCTCGCGCCGGGTGTCTATCTTATCCGGCTCCTCCGCGGGCCCGATTCGCGAACGGTCCGCGCGGTGGTCATCGAATGAGCGCACGCCGCCGCAACCCGTTCGCCGGCAGCCGACTCGGGGTCCGGTCGGCCGTCCGTCCCGTCCCGGCAACCGGCCCGACTCTACCGTCAACCCGGGGCCGCCCCCGGCCGATACTCCCGGCAGCGGTCTGACGCATCCAACCATTCGGGAACGCGGCAACGGAAGGCCGATTGACCCCCCTCAGACCGCATGCTACCGTCCTTCCGGTGTCTCGAAGGAAACGCGAAATCGTTGATTTCGCGCGCAGATTCGGGGCTGACAGGACCTTGGACGACAAAGGATTGACTCGGGCAACCGCCTTCACATCGCCAGCTGATCCTGCTCTTGGCCTGATCCCCATGGGGGTCTCGACGGTCAGGAGTTTTGTGTTTTTCGGGTACGCGAGGAAGACCACGTGAACGTTCGCAAGTTCCCCATCGAGCATCTCGATCCCATTCACCTGCTGGGGCAGAACGACGTCAATCTCAGGCACATCGAGAAAGCGCTGCCGGTGCGCATCACGCTCCGCGACGGCACGATCACGGTGGCCGGAGACGTGGAGGCGGTGAAGTCCGCTTCGCACGCGATCGAGCAGCTCGTCGACATCGCCGAACGGGGTCGCATGGTCGAGGAGGCCGACGTCGCCACCGCGCTCGGACCGCGCAACGGCAACGGCAACGGCCGGCTCGTGGACGCCTACGACGGCGCGCCGGGCTATTCGTTCGACCGCAAGACCGTGCGTGCGCGCACGCCGATGCAGGCGACCTACCTCAAGGCGCTTCAAGAGCATGATGTGGTGTTCGCGATCGGGCCGGCGGGTACGGGCAAGACGTATCTGGCGGTCGCGGCGGCGGTGAATGCGCTCAGGCAGAAGAAGGTGGACCGCATCATCCTGGTGCGCCCGGCGGTCGAGGCGGGCGAGAGCCTGGGCTTCCTGCCCGGTGACATGCAGGAGAAGGTCGATCCATACCTCAGGCCGATGTACGACGCGCTCGCCGACCTGATGTCCTACGACCGCATGCGCCGCTACATCGAGCTGGGTGTGATCGAGATCGCGCCGCTGGCGTTCATGCGCGGACGCACGCTGCACAACTCGTACGTGATCCTCGACGAAGCGCAGAACACGACCGTGCGGCAGATGAAGATGTTCCTCACCCGCATGGGTGTGAACTCGCGTGCGGTGATCACCGGGGACATCACGCAGATCGACCTCAGCGATCCGGACGCTTCGGGCCTCGTGCGCATCCAGTCGATCCTCGGCGGGCTCGAGGGCGTCGACTTCATCTACTTCCATCCGGAAGACGTGGTGCGGCACCGCCTCGTGCGCGACATCATCCGCGCCTTCGACGACTACCATACGCGGGCCAACGGCAAGCTGGAGGATGGCGTGGGGCACAGCCTCGAGCCGACCGACAGCCCCGCGGCCGACGCCGAAACGCCGGCGGAGCCCGGCGCCGGGGCGCCGGCCGCGGACCCGCAGGAACCGTCGCTTTAAGCGCAACCCGACGTCCCCGTCACCCCGAAAGCCGCGACCATGACCGTCACGGATTCCACCGCCCATCCGCCGCTGCCCGACCGCGCCCGGCCGTTCCGCTGGGGTTACTTCGCGGTGCGGGCGCTGCTGGTCATCGTGCTGCTCGCGGTGGCCGCGCTGCTGCCCGGGCGCGGCGGGGCGCCGGAGAAGTTCCGCTACCGGGTCGGCGACATCTCCACCGACCGGGTCGTGGCGCCGTTCGACTTCCGCATCGAAAAGGACGAGGCCACGCTGCGACGCGAGCAGGAAGACGCCGCGGCGGCCGTGCCACCGGTCTACGTGATCGACCCGCGCGTGTCGTCCGGCATGCAGGAGCGCTTCGCCACGTTCCAGGAGCGGGTGCTCGCGGTGGTGGGCGATGCGAACCTGCGCCCGGGCGAGCGCACCGAACGCATGCGCATGCTCGGCGTGCCGCTGAGCGAGGAGTCGGCGCGCGCACTCTCCGCACCGGGCCGGGCGCGCCAGGTGCTGGGCGCGATGAACGGCTGGCTCAACGAGATCTACGACGCCGGCGTCGTCGCCGAGAAGCGCAACGGCCAGATCCAGGGTTATGCCGTCGTGCGGCTGCGCGACGGCGAGTCCGAGAAGACGCAGTCGACGAGCCTCCTTTACGACCGCGAGGAGGGGATCGCGCAGCTCGAGCGCCGCGCCCGCTCCGCGTTCGGCGGGGACCCGCGCAGCGTGAAGCTGGTGACCGAGCTGGCGGGCGCGTTCGTCCAGCCCAACGTGACCTTCGATCGCGCCGAGACCGAATGGCGGCGTGTCCAGGCGCAGGGGGTGGTGCCGTCGACGGTCGGCTTCGTCAAGAAGGACGAGCTGATCGTCGATGCCAACCAGCGCATCGACGAGTCGGCGCTCCTGAAGCTGCGCTCGCTCCGCAACCTCGAGTCCGCACGCCAGGCGCGCACGGAGTTCCTGTACCCGCCGGTCGCGCGCATGCTGCTCATGCTGCTGTTCATCGCCGCCTTCGCGACCTACCTGCGCATGGAGCTGCCGGCGGTGCATCGCGACAACGCCATGCTCGCGATGTTCGCTCTGATCACGATCGTGGTCATGGTGATCGCCCAGGTGCAGGTCGGCATGCTCGGCCTCTCGGAGTTCACGGTGCCGCTGGCACTCGCGCCGCTGGTCGTGGGCTCGCTGCTCGAGAAGCGCCCGGCGCTGGTGTTCACCCTGATGCTGGCCGTGGTGGTGACCGCGGTGGTGGAGATCCGGCCGCCGTTCGTGCCCGTGGCGGTGATGGGCGGCGTGACCGCGGTGTACTCGATCTCGCGCCTGCGTCACCGCTGGCACTTCGCCAGCGCGTTCTTCACGATCGCGCTCGCCAACCTCACGGCGATTCTCGCCTGGGACCTGGCGCGCGGGATCTCGGCGACGATCCTCGCCCGCGACGCGATGTGGGGCACGCTGAACGCGTTCCTCGCGGTGTCGATCGCGTTCCTGCTGCTGCCGGTGGTCGAGCACGTGTTCGGCCTGACCTCCGACATCACGCTGCTCGAGCTGTCGGACCTCAACCGGCCGCTGCTGAAGCGCCTGCAGCTCGAGGCGCCGGGCACCTACCACCACTGCATGATCGTGGGCCAGCTCGCCGAAGCGGGCGCCGAGGCGATCGGCGCCAATTCGCTGCTCGCGCGCGTGTCGGCCTACTACCACGACATCGGCAAGCTGGCGAAGCCCGAGTACTACGCCGAGAACGAGCCGGCCTCCTCGCGCAGCCGTCACGAGCGGCTGACGCCGAGCATGAGCACGCTGGTCGTGAAGTCCCACATCAGCGAAGGGCTCGAAATGGCGCGCCGCGAGCGGCTGCCGCGCGCGGTGCAGCAGGCGATCCCCGAGCACCACGGCACGATGGTGATGGCGTTCTTCTACCACAAGGCGCTCGAGGCGGATCCCGCCGCGCGGCGCGAGGACTTTTCCTACCCCGGCCCGCGGCCGCGTTCGCGCGAGACCGCGATCCTCATGCTCGCCGACGGCGTCGAAGGCGCGTCGCGCGCGCTGGCCGAGCCGACGCCGAGCCGGATCCGCGGCCTCGTGACCCGGATCATGGACGAGCGCGTGCAGCAGGGGCAGCTCGACGAGTGCGGCCTCACGCTGCAGGAACTGGCCCGCGTGCGGGAGGCGTTCATTCCGGTGCTCACCGCGATCTTCCACGTGCGGGCGCCCTACCCCGAGGCGCCGAAGAAGGGCGCCCGCGTCGATGCCGATCTCCGTCGCGAGTCCACGTAGCGGGGCGCGGCTCGCGCCGCCGCTGCGCGCTCTGGTGCGCGGTGCGCTGGCGCTCGAGCAGGGACGCCCGGGAGACATCACGATCGTGCTCACCGACGACGCGCAGCTGCGCGAACTCAACCGGCGCTGGCGCGGCATCGATCGCGCCACCGACGTGCTGAGCTTCGCATACGACGACGAAGCGCCGGCGCGCCGCCCCGCGGGGGCAGGCGGCCGCGCCGCGGTGTCCGGCGATCTGGTGATCTCGCTCGACCGCGTGCGCGTCCAGTCCAGGCGCTACCGCGTCACACCCGGCCGCGAGCTGGCGCGGGTCGTCGTGCACGGCGCACTGCACCTCGCGGGACTCGACCATCATCGCGAGCGGGAGCGCGCCCACATGCGCGCGCAGGAGCGCCGCGCCATGAAGGGCATCGCCACGCACGTCACGGCGCTCGACGCAGCGCTCGGAGGGGCGTCATGGTGAAGAAGGGCGCCGCAAAGCCGAAGCGCGCCCGCGCGAACGGGCCACGCAAGGGGCCGCCGCCCGCGCCGGAGCCGAAACTGACATTCGCACTGCTCATGCGGCAGTGGCTGCTCACCGGACTGCTCGTGCTCGGCCCGTCCGCGGTGACGATCTGGGTCCTCTACAAGATCCTCAACTGGTTCGACAACCTGATCGGCCGCTACATCCATATCCCGGCGCTTGGCGACGTGCGGATCCCGGGGCTCGGGCTGGTCGCGACGGTGCTGCTGCTGCTGTTCGTCGGCGCGATCGGCTCATGGATCGGCGGGCGCTACGTGATCGCGATGTGGGACGGTTTATTGACCCGTATTCCGGGCGTCGGTATTTTGTACGGCTCCACGAAGTCACTGGGAGAGGCGCTGCTTTCCCGGCAGCGGCAGGCGTTCCGGCAGGTGGTGCTGGTGCCGTGGCCGCATCCGGGCATGTGGCGTCTGGGATTCGTCACGGGACACGCGAGCGACGACGTGCTGGCGAAGCTGCCGGAAGCGCACGAGGTCGTGTTCATCCCGCACACGCCGAATCCCGCCTCCGGCTTCGTGCACTACGTGCCGCGTTCCCAGATCATCCATCTCGACTGGCCGGTCGAGGACGGGCTCAAGGTCATCGTCTCCGGCGGCGTCATCCAGCCCGGCGCCGAGCCGGGTCCGGAATACGGGGGGAACGCGGAAACCCGCTCGGCCGTGTGACGGAGCGTCCGGCGCCGCGGCGTCCGGAGTCCGCCTTGCGGCAAAGCTGGAGGTCCGTTGGCCCTCGTTCGTTCTGAAGGCATCGTCCTCAAGACGTACGCGCTCGGTGACACGAGCCGCATCGTCGTGGTCTACACGCGCGACTTCGGGCTCACGAAGCTCGTCGCCAAGGGCGCGCGCAAGGCGCCGCACCGCTTCGGATTCTCGCTCGAGCCGCTGTCGCGGTCGCGCTTCACCTACTACCAGAAGGCCGATCGTGACCTGCACCTGCTCTCGCAGGCCGAAACCATCGCGCCCACCGGCAGCCGCATCCAGGACCTCACCCGGCTCGCCCACGCACAGGCCGCACTCGAGCTGATCGACCGGCTGGTCTGGGGCGAAGAGGCGCACGCCGACCTGTTCGACCTGCTGGCGGCGACGATCGAGTCGGCCGCCGACGCTCCCGAAGCCGCGCTGCCGGCGATCACCCTGGCGTTCGAGCTGCAGACCTCGAGCCTGCTCGGCTACCGGCCGCGACTCGACGCGTGTGCGGGCTGCGGGCGGCCGCTGTCGCAGGAGCGCCTGTTCTCGCCCGCGCGCGGCGGGCTGCTGTGCGACGCGTGCGCCCGTATCGAAGCCGGCACCATCCGGCTTTCCGCCGACGCGCTCGCCGGGCTGTCGCTGCTGCTCTCGCGCCCGGTCCACGAGGCGGGCGAATATCTCGAGGTGAAGCGCGCGGGTGAGATCCTGCGCGTCGTCGAGAGCTTCCTGCGCCACCACTTCCAGCGCTTCCAGGGACTGCGTTCCCTGGAGACGCTGCGCCACCTGCACGGTCCCGCCGCCACGCCGCCCGAGGGCGCCGTCGCCGAAGGCCCCGCGCTCCGGAAGGACTCCGAATGTCCGGCCTGAACCCCGCCCGCTCGCTCCAGGACATGATGATCTCGCTCGAGACGTTCTGGGCGAACCGCGGCTGCGTGATCCAGCAGCCCTATGCGTCGGAAGTCGGCGCCGGCACGTTCAATCCGGCGACGTTCCTGCGCTCGCTGGGGCCCGAACCCTGGCGCGCGGCGTACGTCGAGCCGTCGCGGCGCCCCAAGGACGGCCGCTACGGCGAGAACCCGAACCGTTTCCAGCAGTTCTATCAGTATCAGGTGATCCTCAAACCCTCGCCGGGCGAGGTGGTGGATCTCTACTTCGAGTCGCTGCGCGCGCTCGGCATCGAGCCGCGCGAGCACGACCTGCGCCTGGTCGAGGACGACTGGGAGTCGCCGACGCTCGGCGCCGCCGGGCTCGGCTGGCAGGTGTGGATGGACGGTCAGGAGATCTCGCAGTTCACCTACTTCCAGCAGTGCGGCGGCATCGAGGTCGACGTGGTTTCCGCCGAGCTCACCTACGGCCTCGACCGCATCGGCATGATGCTGCAGGGCACCGATCGCGTGCAGGACCTGGTGTGGGCGCCCGCCGGCGAAGGCCACGGGGCGGTGACCTGGGCCGACCTGTGGCTGCGCAACGAGGTCGAATACTCGCGCTACAACTTCGAGGTGGCCGACGTGCAGGCGCACTTCGACATGTTCAAGCACTGGGAGGCCGACGCGTTGCGCCTGCTGGAGATGGGCCTCGTGAACCCGGGCTACGACTGCGTGATCAAGTGCTCGCACCTGTTCAACGTGCTCGATGCGCGCGGCGCGATCTCCGTCAGCGAGCGCGTCGGCTACATCGGCCGGGTGCGGAAGCTCGCGCGCCGCGCCGCGCTCGCATACGTCGAACAGCGTCGCGACATGGGCTACCCGATGATCGAGGATCCCGCCGCGCGGCAGCGCTGGCTCGATGCCGCGGCGGCGAAGGAAGGCGGCGGCAGGAAGAAGAAGAAGAAAGCCGCGGCTGCGGAGGCCGGAGCGTGAGCCGGCGCCTGGTGTTCGAGATCGGCGTCGAAGAGCTGCCGGCAGGCTACGTGCCGCCCGCGCTCGAGCAGATGGCGGCCGCCGCGGGCCCGATGCTCGATGGCCTGCGGCTCGAACACGGCGCGATCCGCACGCTGGGGACGCCGAGACGGCTGGTGCTGATGATCGAGGACGTCGCCGATCGCCAGCCCGACTACGACGAGGAAGCGGTCGGGCCCGCCGCGCGCGCCGCGTTCGACGACGCCGGTCAGCCGACGAAGGCGCTGCTCGGCTTCTGCCGCGGCAAGGGCGTGGATCCCGGCGCAGTGCGCCGCGTGGAGACGCCGAAGGGCGAGTACGTCGCGGTGACGGTGCACCATGCGGGCCGCCCGGCCGCCGAAGTGCTGGCGGAGCCGCTGGCGCAGATGGCGCAGCGCCTGAGCTTTCCGAAGAGCATGCGCTGGCTCGACGACGACACGCGCTTCGCGCGACCGGTGCGCTGGCTGGTGGCACTGCTCGGCGAGGAGGTCGTGCCGGTGCGGGCCTTCCAGCTCGAGGCCGGCCGCCGCTCGTTCGGCCACCGCTTCCTCGCGCCTGCCGCGGTGAAGATCGCCGCCGCCGACAGCTACGTCGAGACGATGGACAGCGTGAGCGTGATCGTGGATCCCGCGGCGCGCGCCGCGAAGCTGGCCGAGCAGATCGCCGGTCTCGCCGCCGCCGAGGGCGGCCGGGTGGTCCCCGATCCCGAGCTGCTCGAGATCGACAACTTCCTGGTCGAATGGCCGACCGCCTTCACCGGACGTTTCGATGCGAAGTACCTCGATCTGCCGCGCGAGGTGATCGTGACGGCGCTGCGCGAGCACCAGCGCTTCTTCGCCGTGGAGAACGCCGGCGGGGAACTGATGCCCGTGTTCATCGCGGTCCGCAACGGCGACGACCGCGGGCTCGACGGCGTGCGCAAGGGCAACGAGGACGTGCTGATCGCGCGGCTCGAGGACGCACGTTTCTACTGGGAGACCGACCTCAAGCGCGCTCCGGCAGAACGCCTCGCGGCGCTGGGCAGCGTGGTGTGGATGGAGGGCCTCGGTTCGCTGCGCGACAAGGCGGCGCGGCTCGAATCGCTGGTCGGGTGGCTCGCCGCGGCGCTGGCGCCCGGCGCCGCGGAGGTCTCCCGCCGGGCGGCGCTGCTGTGCAAGACCGACCTGCTTTCCGAGATGATCGGCAGCGGCAAGGAGTACACGAGCCTCGAAGGCATCATGGGTGGCTACTACGCCCGCCGTGCGGGCGAGCCCGAGGCGGTGGCCGAGGCGATCGCCGAACACTACCGGCCGCGCGGCCCCGCCGACGCGCTGCCCGCGAGCGAGGCCGGCGAAATGCTGTCGCTCGCCGACAAGCTCGATCACATTGCCGGCGCGTTCGTCGCGGGCAAGGTGCCGAGCGGGAGCGAGGATCCCTACGGGGTCCGCCGCGCGGCGAACGGCGTGCTGCGCATGCTGCTCGAGCACGGGCACCGGCTCGACCTGCGCATGGCGTCCATGGAGAGTACGCGGTCGTTCTTCGCCGCCGATCCCGACCTGGCGCACGCCGAGATCATGAAGAAGCTCGGCGAGTTCTGGCGCGGCCGCGTGGACAGCGCGCTCGAGGAGCGTGGCATGCCCTACGACGCACGCGAGGCCGCGCTGGAAGCGCGGGTCGAGGCGGGCGGAAGGACGCAGCCCGGCTGGATCGATCCCACCGATGCCTGGACGCGCGCGCGGGTGCTGAACGAATTCCGCGGCGATGCGCGCTTCGAGCCGCTGGTGATCCTCTTCAAGCGCGTCTCCAACATCCTCAGGGCCGCGACCGAGCCGCTGCCGGCCGCGCTCGCTGCCGAAAAGCTCGTCGAAACGGCCGAGCGCGACCTGTTCGCCGCGCTCGAGCGTGCCCGCGGGCGCACGGCGCCGCTCTGGGAACGCCGCGCCTACGCGGAGATCCTGCCGGCGCTGATGGAGATGGAGTCGGCGATCCACCGTTTCTTCGATGAAGTGCTGGTGAACGCCGAGGACGCGGACGTGCGTCTCAACCGCCTCCGATTGCTCACCGACGTCCGCGAGATGTTCCTGCGCGGCTGGGATCTCGCGCGGGTGGTCGTCGAGGGGGAGAAGGCGGCCGTGGACGCGACCACCTGAGGCGCGCCTTGCCCGCACCGGCCCGCGGCGGCTATCGTGCGTGCGCTTCCATTGCTCTTCCCGCCCGGTCCAGGTCGCGCTGCATGCATGCGCCGCCGGGTGTGACCGCCGCACGGCCGGAGGATTCATGGCGCTGAAGGAGAAGTCCGAAATCATCGATGCCGACGGGCTGCGTCGCATCGTCACGCGCATCGCGCACGAAATCGTCGAGCGCAACAAGGGTGTCGAGGATCTGGTGATCGTCGGCATCCGGCGCCGCGGCGTGCCGATCGCGACGCGCATCGTCGAGAAGATCCAGGAATTCGAGGGCGCGAAGCCCGCGCTCGGCAGCCTCGACATCACCCTCTACCGCGACGACCTCTCCACCGTGTCCCACCAGCCGGTGGTCGGCGCGACCGACATCCCGGTGGACATCAACGGCAAGGTCACGGTGCTGGTGGACGACGTCCTGTTCACCGGCCGTACGGTGCGCGCGGCGATGGACGCGCTGATCGACTTCGGCCGGCCGCGCGCGATCCAGCTCGCCGTGGTCGTCGACCGCGGCCACCGCGAACTCCCGATCCGCGCCGACTACGTGGGCAAGAACGTGCCGACCTCGAAGAAGGAAGTGATCGGGGTCAAGCTCGAGGAAATCGACGGCGTCGACGGGGTCGTGATCAAGGAGATGCTGGAGCAGGCGTGAGCGCCCGCCGCACGGCGCGCGCGAGCGCCGCCGGCGTGATCGGTTTCTGCAGGTAGTCCCGGCTCCGCTTCGTGTCCTTTCCGGCGAGCGGCAGGTCGTCCGGATAGCCGGACACGAACATCATCCGCGTCTCGGGGTGGATGTCTTCGAGCCGGCGCGCGAACGTTCCGCCGCCCATCCCCGGCATCACCAGGTCGCTGATGGCGACGTGGATCGGGCGATCGAAGCCGCGGGCGCGCGCGAGCGCCTCCTCGCCGCCGGCCGCCTCGATCACGTGGTAGCCATGGGTTTCGAGCCCGCGGCGCTGCATCCGGCGCACCGCAGGGTCGTCTTCGACCAGCAGCACGGTTTCGAGCCCGCAGGTGCGCACGGCGGGCGGCGCCGCTTCGGGGGCGTCGATTTCGGCCGCCGCGACGGCGGGGAACAGCAGGTCGAACCGCGCGCCGCGCCCGGGTGCGCTGTGCACCATGATGTGGCCCTCACAGTCCTGCACGATGCCGTAGACGACCGACAGGCCGAGTCCGGTGCCGCGATCGGCGGACTTGGTGGTGAAGAACGGTTCGAAGATCCGCGAGCGCACCTCGCCGTCCATCCCGGTCCCGGAATCCTCGAAACGCAGCCGCACGTACGGCCCGGGTCCGGCGCCGGCGTGGTGCCACGCGTCACCGGTGTTGACCTCGACGTCGGCGGTGGAGATCACGAGCGCTCCGCCTTCCGGCATCGCGTCGCGTGCGTTGACCGCCAGATTCATCATCACCTGTTCGATCTGACCCGGGTCGGCGCGCAGCCAGCCGCGTGTGGCCCCGGCGTCGAAGCGAATCTCGATGTTCTCCGGAAGCAGACGACGCAGCATGGGGCCGAGGCTCTCGTAGACGAGGGCGAGACGCAGCGGCGCCGGCTCGCGCGGCTGGCGACGTGCCGAGGCCAGCAGCTGCTGGGTGAGCGCAGCCGCCTGCCGCCCGGCCCTCACGATCTGCTGCGCATCGAGGCGGATGGGATCGTCGTCGGGCAGGCCGCTCGACAGGGTTTCGGCGTAGCCGAGGATCACGGTCAACAGGTTGTTGAAGTCGTGCGCGACGCCGCCCGCGAGCTGGCCGACCGCCTCCATCTTCTGGGCGTGCCGCAACTGGGCCTCGAGCGTGACGCGGTCGGTGATGTCCTGCGCGGTGGCGATCACCTGCTCGACCTCGCCCTCGGCGCCGCGCCGGTAGACCGACATGCTGCCCAGCACGTGGCGCCACGTGCCGTCGGCGCGCAGGCTGCGGAACTCGAGATCGAGCACCTGGCCGTCGGCCAGACCCTGCAGGCGCTGCAACGCCGTTTCGAGCCGGGCCTGGTCGTCCACATGCGTGTGGGCGAGCAGCGGCACCCGCTCGGCAGGCGTGGCGGGATCGTGGCCGAGCCAGAGCAGCGCGCGCCGGTTCAGGAACGTGTACTGGCGCTTCGCGAGGTCGATCACGAACACGTGCAGCGGAAGCGACTGGGCGAGGGCGAACTCGCCGGTGGCGAAGGGATGCCGCGGGAGCGGCGCGAGGAACTGCGTCCCGGCGGCCGGGGTGCCGGCATCCTGCCGGATCCGGCCGTTCGCGCCGGGATCCCTCGAGGGAAGCGCGGTCACGGCAAACTCCCGATTCACGGACGCTCGGGATGCGTCTTCGAAACGCCCGCGTCCGTGTGGGCGATCCGGCGCAACTGCGCGACCAGCCTGAACTTCCTGAAGCCGCCGAACGTTACGCACGGGCGGGCCCGCCCGTCAACGCCGGATTGACACGGAGTTGAATCCGGAGCCGCGCTGGGCTAGATTTCCGGCGTTCGCAACCGTTCCAACCTTTTAACGTCGCCCGGCGAGGCGGCGAAAGGACTCCGATGCAGACGATGACCGCGAATGAGGCACGCCCGGCGTCTTCGGACGCGGGCATTTTTTTTGGCCCGGCTGCGGAGCGCCATCTGCTCGGGCTGGACGGCATGCCGCGTGCCACGCTGCGCGCGCTGCTCGACGACGCCGGTCTGCAGAAGGCCCGCGTGGCGCGCGGCGAGCTGCCGTCGGACGAGCTGCGCGGCCTGACCGTGTGCAACGCGTTCTTCGAGGACTCGACCCGGACGCGCGTGTCGTTCGAGATCGCCGAGCGCCGGCTCGGCGCCACCAGCGCGTCGTTCTCGCCCGGCGGCTCGTCGCTCTCCAAGGGCGAGACGATGCTCGACACGCTGCGCGTGATCGAATCCATGGGGGTCGACCTGCTCGTCGTGCGCCACCGCTCGGCGGGGATCCCGCACTTCCTCGCCCGGCACCTCGAAGCCGGCATCATCAATGCGGGCGACGGCGCGCACGAGCATCCGACCCAGGGCCTGCTGGACCTCATGACGCTCGACGAAGCCTGGCAGGGCCGCTTCGAGGGCCGCCGGATCGCCATCGTCGGCGACATCGACCACTCACGCGTCGCGCGCTCGGCCTGCTTCGGTCTGGTGACGCTCGGCTGCGAGGTGGTGTTCGCGGGCCCATCGAGCCTGATGCCGCGCGAGCCGGCCGCGCTGGGGGGCCGCCTGGCGGCGAACCTCGACGAGGCGCTCGAGGGCGCCGACGCGGTGATGGCGCTGCGCATCCAGCACGAGCGCATGGCCCAGGCGCTGATCTCCACCGAGCGCGAATACGCGCGCGAGTGGGGGATCGACGTGAGGCGTCTGGGGCTCATGCATCCGCACGCGGTGGTCATGCATCCGGGACCGGTGAACCGCGGCGTCGAGCTGGCCTCCGACGTGATGGACCACGCGCGCTCGGTGGTCTTTCAGCAGGTGAACCACGGCGTGTCGGTGCGCTGCGCGGTGCTCCGGCGCGCGGCTGCCGCACTGGGGATCGGCCGATGAGCGCGGGGGCGATCCGCGGTGCGCGCCACTGGCGCAGCGGCGAGCGCATCGACCTCGACTGGAAGGACGGGGTGATCGCACGTGTCGGCGGCGGCGCCCACGCGCCGCTCCCCGCGGGCGCGGACGCGTTCGACGCGCATGGCCTCGTGCTCGCTCCGGGCTTCGTGGACCTGCACGTCCACCTGCGCGAGCCGGGGCAGAGCGCGAAGGAGACCGTGGCGACCGGCACCGCGGCGGCGGCGGCCGGCGGGTTCACCTCGATCGCCTGCATGCCGAACACGAATCCGGTCATCGACCGCGTCGAGTGGATCGAGTGGCTGCTGGCTCGCGCGCAGAAGGTCGCGCACTGCCGCGTGCTGCCGATCGCGGCCGTGACGCTCGGCCAGGCCGGCGAGCGTCTCGCCGAGATGCACGCGCTCGCCGCGGCGGGCGCGGTGGCGTTCAGTGACGACGGCCGGCCGGTCGGGACGGCCGCGGTCATGCGCCGGGCGCTCGAGTACGCCAGGGACCTCGGCACTCCGATCGTCTGCCACGAAGAGGACCCTTCGCTCGCCGCGGGCGGCCACATGCACGAGGGCGCGGTGTCGGCGCGGCTGGGCCTCACGGGGATTCCCTCCGAGGCCGAGAGCATCATGGTCCGGCGCGACGTCGAGCTGGCGGCGCTGACCGGCGGGCGCGTGCACCTGGCGCACCTCTCGTGCGCGGCCTCGTTCGAGGCGCTGCGTGACGCCAGGCGTCGCGGTCTCCGCGTGTCGCGGCGAGGTGTGCCCGCACCACTGGACGCTCACCGACGGGGCCGTCGGCGAGTACGACACCATGGCGAAGATGAACCCGCCGCTGCGGCCCGCCGCCGATCGCGCTGCGGCGATCGCCGCGATCGCCGACGGCACCGTGGACTGCCTCGCGACCGACCACGCACCGCATACCGAGGCCGAGAAGGCGCAGCCGTTCGACGCTGCGCCGTTCGGGATCGTGGGGCTGGAAACCGCGCTCGGGCTGACGATCACCCATCTGGTGCGGCCCGGCCACCTCACCCTGGAGCGGGCGGTCGAGTTGTGGACCGGGGCGCCCAGGCGCGTGTTCGGCCTGCCCGAGGTGCGGCTCGAAGCGGGCTTCCCGGCCGATCTCGCGCTGTTCGACCCGGACGAGACCTGGACCGTGGACCCGTCCGCGTTCCGCTCGAAAGGGCGCAACACGCCGTTCGCCGGGAATCGCCTCTACGGCCGGGTGCATCGGACGATCTGCGGCGGGCGCGTGACCCATGACGCCGCTCTGGCGGACGCCTCGCCACTTCGATAGATGGACCGCTGCGCGTATGATGCATGGCCCATGTCACCCCTGACGTTCTCCAAGGGAGTCCGATGACCCGTCGTCCCCCCGCGCTGCTCGCGCTCGAAGACGGCCGCGTGTTCCGCGGCGAGTCGTTCGGCGCGCCGGCCGAGACCACCGGCGAGGTGGTGTTCAACACCGCCATGACCGGTTATCAGGAAGTGATATCCGATCCGTCCTACTGCGGGCAGATCGTGACGTTCACCTACCCGCTGCTCGGCAACTACGGCGTGAACGACGAGGACTGGGAAAGCCACCGGCTGCGCGCGCAGGCGATGGTCTGCCGCGAGGCGTGCGAGATGCCGAGCAGCTGGCGCTCGCGGGGGCGGCTCGAGGACCTGCTCGAAGCGCGCGGCGTGCCCGGGATCCAGGGGATCGACACGCGCGCGCTCACCCGCCACCTGCGCACGCGCGGCGTGATGCGCGGCTGCGTGTCGGCGGTGGACCTCGACGAGGGCAGCCTGGTCGAGAAGGCGCGTCAGAGCCCCAGCATGACCGGCCTCGCGCTCGCCGACATCGTGACCTGCGTCGAACCCTACTGGTGGACCGCGCAGGGCCACGCGGAGGAGCTGCCGGCCGACGAGGCGCAGCGCCCGCTGATCGCCGTGCTCGACTACGGCGTCAAGTTCAACATCCTGCGCCTGCTGCACGCGCAGGGTTTCAAGGTGCGGGTGCTGCCGTCGCGCACGAACGGCGGCGAAGTGCTGGACCTCGACCCCGACGGCGTCGTGCTCTCCAACGGGCCGGGCGACCCCGGGCCGCTCGATTACGCGATCGCCGCGGCGCGCGAGGTGGCCCAGGCCGTGCCGACGTTCGGGATCTGCCTCGGCCACCAGCTGATCGGCCAGGCGTTCGGCGGCCGCACCCACAAGCTCAAATTCGGCCACCGCGGCGCGAACCACCCGGTGGTGGACCGCAGGACCGGCAGGATCGAGGTCAGCTCGCAGAACCACGGCTTCGCCGTCGACCCGGAGACGATGCCCGCGGGCGAGTTCGAGCTGACGCACTTCAGCGCGAACGACGGCACGCTCGAGGGCATGGTGCACCGGAAGCTCCCGGTGTTCAGCTGCCAGTACCACCCCGAGGCCGCGCCGGGCCCGCACGACTCGCGGCCGTGGTTCGCGGCGTTCGCCGAGGCGGTCGGAAAGCGGCGCGCGGAGAAGGGCATGGCGGGGGCGAGGAACTGATGCCGCTGCGCACCGACATCAGGAAGGTCATGGTCCTCGGCGCCGGTCCGATCGTGATCGGGCAGGCGTGCGAATTCGACTATTCGGGCACGCAGGCGTGCCGGGCGCTCAAAGGGCTCGGGCTCGAGGTGATCCTCCTCAACTCGAATCCGGCCACGATCATGACCGACCCGGAGTTCGCCGACCGCACCTACATCGAGCCGCTGCTGCCGGAGATCGCCGAGCGGATCATGGAGCGCGAGAAGCCCGACGTGCTGCTGCCGACGCTCGGCGGGCAGACGGCGTTGAACCTGGCGATGGCGCTCGCCCACAACGGCGCGCTCGAGCGCCACGGCGTGCAGCTGATCGGCGCCTCGATCGAGGCGATCGAGACCGCCGAGAACCGCGACCTGTTCAAGAAGGCGATGACCGCGGAGGGGCTCTCACTGCCGCGCAGCAGCCACGCCACCAGCGTCGCCGAGGCGGTGGCGCTCGGCGAGGAGCTGGGCTACCCGCTGGTGATCCGCAGCTCGTTCACGCTCGGTGGCCTCGGCTCGGGGCTGGTGTACAACATGCGCCAGCTGCGCGAACAGGCGCGGCTCGGCATCGCGGCGAGCCCGGCGGGCTCGATCCTCATCGAAGAGTGCCTGCTCGGCTGGAAGGAGTTCGAGCTCGAAGTGATGCGCGACGGCGCGGACAACTGCGTCGTGGTGTGCGCGATCGAGAACTTCGACCCGATGGGCGTGCACACCGGCGACAGCATCACGGTGGCCCCGGCGCAGACGCTCACCGACCGCTGCTACCAGGACATGCGCGACGCTGCGTTCCGGGTGATGCGGCGCATCAAGGTCGAGGCGGGCGGCTCCAACATCCAGTTCGCGGTGAAACCCGAAGACGGCACGATGCGGATCATCGAGATGAACCCGCGCGTCTCGCGCTCGTCGGCGCTCGCCAGCAAGGCGACGGGGTTCCCGATCGCCAAGATCGCGGCGATGCTCGCGGTCGGGCTCACCCTCGACGAGATCCCGAACGACATCACCCGGAAGACCCCGGCGTGCTTCGAACCCACGCTCGACTATTGCGTGATCAAGATTCCGCGCTGGGCGTTCGAGAAGTTCCGCGGCGCCGACGCACGGCTCGGCACGCGCATGAAGTCGGTCGGCGAGATCATGGCGATCGGCCGCACGTTCCCCGAGGCGCTGATGAAGGGCTGGCGCGCGCTGGAGTCGGGCGACGGCGTGCTGCCGCCGCCGGCGCCGGCGGGCGAGATGGAGGACCTGCGCGCCGCGCTGCGCGAGCCGCACGCCGACCGCGTGCGCAGTCTGCTGCGCGCCCTGGCGGCGGGCGAATCCACCGCATCGCTCCACGAGCTGACCGGGATCGATCCGTGGTTCCTGAACCAGATGCAGCGCGTGATCGACATGGACGCGCAGCTCGTCGAGCGCATCAAACGCGACCCCGAGGCGCCGTGGCGCGAAGGGCTGGTGCGCGACGCCAAGCGCATGGGGATCTCGGACCGCCACCTGGCGAAGCGGTTCGGGCTCGCGGAGATGGACGTGCGCCGCCGCCGGCAGGCGTACGGCATCCTCCCCGTAATGAAGGCGGTGGACACCTGTGGCGCCGAGTTCGAGGCGGAGACGCCGTACTTCTACTCGACCTACGAGGAGGAGAGCGAGGTTCCCGAGAGCGCGCGCCCGCGCGTGGTGATTCTCGGCAGCGGCCCGAACCGCATCGGCCAGGGGCTCGAGTTCGACTACTGCTGCGTCCAGGCGGCGCTGGAGCTCAAGGCGCGCGGCTTCGACGTGCTGATGGTGAACTCCAACCCCGAGACGGTCAGTACCGACTACGACGTGTCGAGCCGGCTCTACTTCGAGCCGCTGACGGTCGAGGACGTGCTGAACGTGATCGACGTCGAGAAGCCGGTGGGCGTGATCGTGCAGCTCGGCGGGCAGACCCCGCTCAAGCTGGCACGCGCGCTGAACGAGGCCGGCGCGCCGCTCTGGGGCACCGCGTGGGACGACCTCGATCTCGCCGAGAACCGCGGTCGCTTCCGCGTGCTGGTCGAGGATCTCCATCTTCGCCAGCCGGAGAGCGTCTCGGCCGAGAACGCCGAAGAGGCCGTCGCCGCGGCGGCGAAACTCGGCTACCCGGTGCTGGTGCGGCCTTCGTACGTGCTCGGCGGCAGCGGCATGCGCGTGATCTACACGCCCGAGGAACTCGAACGCTGGCTCGAGCACGGGACGGAGATCTCCCTGGAGGAGCCCGTGCTGATCGACCGCTTCCTGGAAGGCGCGCTCGAGGTGGACGTGGACGCGGTCTCGGACGGCGAAAGCGTGCTGGTCGGCGCGGTGATGGAGCACATCGAGGAGGTCGGCGTGCACTCGGGCGACTCGACCTGCGTGATTCCGCCGTTCACGCTGGGCGAGCACGTCGTGAAGGAAATCGAGAACGTCACGCGCCGGCTCGCGCTCGCGCTGCGCGTCAAAGGCCTCATGAACGTGCAGCTCGCCGTGCGCGGCGGGCAGATCTACGTGCTGGAAGCCAACCCGCGCGCCTCGCGCACGGTGCCGTTCGTGTCGAAGGCGATCGGCCTGCCGCTCGCGCGGATCGCCGCGCGGGTCATGGCCGGCGAACGGCTGGTGGACTTCGCGCCGACCGAGTCGCCGAAGAGCGCGATGGTGAGCGTCAAGCGCCCGGTGCTGCCGTTCGCACGCTTTCCGGGCGAGGATGCCCTGCTCGGGCCCGAGATGAAGTCCACCGGCGAGGTCATGGGGCGCGACCTCGACTTCGGCCGTGCGCTCGCCAAGGCGCACCTCGGTTCGGGCGATCCCCTGCCGGCTGCCGGCACGGTGTTCATCAGCGTCCGCGACGACGACAAGCGCCAGGTCCATTTCATGGCGAAGGAACTGGTGGATATGGGGTATGGACTGGTGGCGACCCGCGGCACCGCGCAGTTCCTGCGCCGCAACGGGATCCCGTGCCGCGAGGTCTACAAGGTCCACGAAGGCCGGCCGAACGTGGTCGACCTGATGGAGAACGGGGAGATCCAGCTCGTGATCAACACACCGCTCGGCCGCGCATCCGAGTTCGACGAGAAGGCGATCCGCTCGCGCGCCGTGACGCTCGGCGTGCCGGTGATCACGACCATCGCCGGCGCGCACGCCGCGACCTCCGGACTCGCGGCGATCCGCCGCGGTCCGCTCGACGTGACCGCGCTGCAGGAAGTGGACGCGTGACCCGACGAGGTCCGGCGGTGCTGGTGGTGCTCGCGGCGGGCGCGGTGCTGCTCTCGTCGTGTGCCTACTACAACACCTTCTACCTCGCGCAGAAGTACTACGAGCGCGGCACGGCGGGGCTGCCGTATCCCGTCGAGAAGCCGACGGGACAGGCCTCGAACGAATTCAGGCGTTCGATCGACTATTCCAAGAAGGTGCTGTCGCAGTACCCGAAGTCCAAGTGGGTGGACGACGCGTACCTGCTGTGGGCGCGCGCCCTGCTCGGCCGCGACGACCCGCTGCAGACGGTGAACATGCTCGAAGACTTCAACGCGCGCTTTCCCGGCAGCCCGCTGCGCAACGAGGCCGAGTTCTACCTCGGCGTCGGCTACCGCAACGCGCGCCGCTACGAGCAGGCGCTCGCCGCGCTCGACACGTTTCTCGTGCGCGCGCCGAAGAGCGACCTCGTGCCCTACGCTCAGCTCGAGCGCGCCCGCACGCTGAAGTCGCTGGACCGGCCGGCCGCGGCGGCGCGGGCGGCGTCGGTGATCATCGCGAAGTATGCGAAGAGCGGACTGCTGCATCAGGCCTACACCGAGCGCGCCGAGGCCCTGCTCGCGAACGGCGATTACGGTGACGCACAGGCGGACTTCCGCACGCTGGGCGAGCGTTCGCGCACCGACGCGGAGCGGCTCGACTACCTGCTGCGCGAGGCCGACTGCCTCGAGGCGGCCCGCGACTACGACAACGAGCTCGCCCTGCTCGAGGATGCGCTGCGCTACGAGATCGAACCCGTGCGGCCGGATTCGGGCTCGGTCCGGACCCCGCAGCAGCAGACCGCCGGGCTCGACCGCTTCGGCCGGCTCCTCATGCGCATCGGCACCGTGCACCTGCTGGCGGGCCGGCTGGACAAGGCGATCGAGTCCTACCGGCGCATCGTCGAGGACTACCCGAAGACGCCGCTCGGCGCCGAGGCCCAGTACCGGATCGGCTACGCCTACGAGACGCTCGGCGACGACTTCGATCAGGCGCGCGTCGAGTACGACAAGGTCAAGGATCAGACCGGGGCGACCGGCTTCGGCATCCAGGCGCTGCAGCGCTCGCAGAACCTGGCGCGCCTCGAGCAGTTCCGCGCGGCAGCGGGGGACAGCTCCGGCAAGGCCGCGGACGCGGGCTTCGTGCTCGCCGAGCAGTACCTGTTCCAGCTCGACAAACCCGAACGGGCGCTCGCCGAGTACCGCAAGATCGCCCGGCAGTACCCCGACACCCCGGCGGGCGCCAAGGCGCTGCTCGCCGAGGGCTGGGTGCTGGCGCGCAAGCTCGACCGCAGGGCCGCCGCCGACTCGCTGTTCTGGCTCGTGGTGCGCGAGCACCCCGCGACCGAAGCGCAGCTCGCCGCGCGCGACTACCTGGAGGCCGAGGGCCATCAGGTGCCGGCGGACCTGATCCAGCTGCCCGAGCCGGTGGCGCCCGAGCCCGAACCCGAGGTGCAGGCGCCCGCGGCGGTGGACACGGTGCTCGGCCCGGGCGGCGAGCCGCGTCTCGGTCCGCTCGCGCCCGGCGAGACCATGGCCGACTCGCTGAGGCGCCGGGCGGGGCTGCCGCCGCTGCCGCACGGAGCCCCGCCGGACTCGATGCCGGGAAGGCCGCGCCCCGCGTTCCTGGGCGGCGCGGCGCAGGATTCGGCGGCCGTCTTCATGCAGCCGGCGCCGGGCCCGCCGCCGCCGGCTCCCGGCGTGAGCGACAGCACGGCCCCGGCCCGGCCGACTGCGCCGGACACGACGTCGAGCCCGTCGACGGCCACGGCCCCGCGCGACACCACCGCGGGCACTCCCGCCCCCGCGCCGCAGCCCGCACCGGGCGATACCACGGCGCAGACGCCGGCTCCGGCCGACACGAGCACGACGGCACCGGCCGATACGAGCGGGACGTCAGGGTTCGTGCCGGGCCACGAGCCCGACGGCGATGGGGCCATGATGGAGAGGGCCGCCCGCCCGCGCCTGTGGTCATTTCGGATCCTCGGGGTGACGCTGCAGAGCGCGAGCTTCGTGCGCACCCCGCGCGAGCTGGCGCTCGAGGCGGAACGGGAACGGCGGGCGCGGGCCATCGCCGCACGCGACGGGCGGGGCAGAGTGTTCGCGTACCCGCGATGACCACGGCCGCCCCCGCCACCTGGGCCCAGATCCGCGGCACGATCCTCGGACAGCGCGACTACGGCGCCGGGCATCGCTGGCTGGACGTCGCGGTGCCGAAGGGAACGCCGGCGCCCGCGGCCGGGCAGTTCATGCAGCTGCTGCTGCCGCCGGTGTCGAGCGCGGTGCTGCTGCCGAGGCCGATGAGCGTGGCCGGCGTGCGCGCGCATCCGCGCGGCCTCGCGATCGGGTTTCTCTACGCGCCGGTCGGCACGGGCACGATCGCGCTCGCGCGGCTCGCCGCGGGCGCCGAGGTGGACCTCCTGGGGCCGCTCGGCCACGGCTTCCCGCTCGATGAGCCCGGCACACCGGTGCTGGTCGCGGGCGGGCGCGGCGTCGCACCGCTGCTGTTCGCCGCGGCGACGCTGGCGAAAGCCGGACGCAAATCGGTATTCGTGTTCGGCGCGCGCAGCCGGGACTATCTGATCGGCCTCGCCGACGCGCGCCGCCAGCTCGCGCGCATGGGCGGGAAGCTCCACCTCGCCACCGACGACGGCAGCCGCGGCATGCGGGCCGACGTGGTCCAGCTGCTCGAGACGCTGGTGCCGAAACTGAAGGCCCCGCTCATCTACCACGCCTGCGGCCCGCACGGGATGCTCAAGGCGCTCGCGCTCTGGGCGATGCGCCGCGGCGAGCGCGCGCATCTGGCGATGGAATCGGTGATGGCGTGCGGCACCGGGGTGTGCCGCGGCTGCCCGCTGCCACGCAGCGCCGCGGCACGCGAGGCGTTCGACCCCGACGTCACGCCGTCGCTGTACGGCAACCGCGAGTTCGCCATGTGCTGCACCGACGGTCCGGTATTCGAGGCGCACGCGCTCGACTGGGAACGCGTCGAATGAGTGCCAGAAAGGCCGCGGCGAAGTCCCGCCAGCCGGTGCGCGGCACGAAGCGCGCGGCGCCGAAGCCGAAGCGCGCCGCCGCGCCGCGGCGCCGCGCCACCGCGCCGCGCCTGCACGAGGGCCCGCCGCCCGCGCACACGCACACCGGGCCCGCGCCCGACATGCGCGTCGCGATCGGCCCGCTCGAGCTCGCCAATCCGATCCTCACCGCTTCGGGCACCTTCGGCTACGGCGACGAGTACGCGCACGTCGTGGACCTCACCCGCCTCGGCGCGGTGATCACCAAGACGGTGACGCTCGAGCCGCGCGCGGGCAACGCGCCCAACCGCGTCGCCGAGACGCCGGCCGGGATGCTCAACTCGATCGGGCTCGAAAACGTGGGCCTCGAGCGCTTCCGCGAGGAGAAGCTCGCGAAGCTGCGTGCGCTCGACGCGCAGGTGATCGCCTCGGTGGGCGGCGAGACGCCGGAGGAGCTCGAGCGGCTGCTCGAGGCGCTCGGCGAAGAGCGCGGCATCGGCGGCTTCGAGATCAACTTCTCGTGCCCGAACGTCGCCGCGGGCGGCGCGCGCTACTGGGCCGTGCCGAAGCGGCTCGAGGACACGATGGGGCGGCTCCGCCGCCTCACGCGCCGCGCGCTCATCGCCAAGCTGTCGCCCGACGTCACCTCGGTTCCCGACCTGGCGATCGCCTGCGAGCAGGGCGGCGCGGACGCGGTCACGGCGGTCAACACGTTCGTCGGGCTCGCGCTCGACCTCGAGCACCTGCGCTCGAAGCTCGGCCGCTTCACCGGCGGGGTATCGGGACCCGCGATCAAGCCGCTCGCGCTCGCGCGCTGCCACGAGACCGCGGCGGCGGTCTCGATTCCGGTGATCGGTTCGGGTGGGATCATGAGCGGCCGCGACGCGCTGGAGTACATTGCGGTCGGCGCCGCGGCGGTGCAGGTGGGGACCGCGTCGTTCATCCGGCCGCGCGCTTCGCTCGACGTGCTGGAAGAGATGAAGGCCTGGCTCGCCACACGCGGCATCGTGCGGCTCGCGGATTTCCGCGGCGTGCTCGGCGCCGGAAACGCCGGCACCGTCGGCATGCCGTCCAACGGACAGACGGCGGGCGACACCGCAGAACGGGCGCCGCGGCGCGGGCGCCGGAAAGGAGTGCCGACGTGACCGACATCGCGATCGCCTTCGACGTGCCGAAGCTCGACGACGCGCTCGCCCTCGACGAAGCGCTGGGCGAGGGGCCGGAGTACGCCAAGATCGGGCTGCAGCTGTTCACCGCCGAAGGTCCGGCCGCGGTGCGCGCGCTGCGCGAGCGCGGGCGCCGGGTGTTCCTGGACCTCAAGCTGCACGACATTCCGAACACCGTGCAGGGCGCCGCCGAGCAGGCGGCGCGGCTCGGCGCCGAGCTGCTCACGGTGCACGCGACCGGGGGCCTCGAGATGATCGCCGCCGCGGTCGCCGGCGCGCGGGCGGGCGGCGACACGAAGATCGTCGCGGTGACGATCCTCACCAGCCTCAACGCCTACAACACGCCGCCCGGGTTCAAGTCGCCGCTGCACGTGGCGCCGGTCGCCGCGGAGCTGCTCGGCCTGGCGACGCGCGCGGGCGCGCACGGGATCGTGTGCTCGGCCGAAGAGCTGCCGTGGATCCGCCAGATGCACGGGAAGCCGTTCTACGCGGTGACGCCCGGGATCCGCATGGCGGGCGGCGCGGCGAACGACCAGAAGCGGGTGACGACGGTGACCGAAGCCGTGCGCGCGGGCGCCGGGCTGCTGGTGATCGGCCGGGCGGTGACGCAGGCGGCGGCCCCGCGGGCCGCGCTCGAAGCGGCCCGCAGGGAGCGCGACCAGGCGCTGAAGGGTGCCGGCCAGCCGGCCTGAGTGGGGGCGGCGGGGGGGCCGCGGCGCCCGGGCGGCGCGGGCCGGGCATCTCCGCAGCCTGCACCACGGTCGGGGCCGACGCTCCAATTCCAACGGCCCCTTGCAGTTGACACGTCGGATCGGAGGGCGTAGCGCTCTTGCCCATGAAAGAGGGAATGGAGCCCCAGGCGCGGCGTAGTGCAGAGGCGCGGGACGACGCCGCGCTGGTCAGCGCCGCCCGGTCGGGCGATCAGGCCGCGTTCACCGCGATCGTCGAGCGCTATCAGCGCCGGATCTACCGCGTGGCCTACGGGCTCGCCCGGTCGCACGAGGACGCGGACGACCTCGCGCAGGAGGCGTTCGTGCGCGCCTGGCAGGCGCTGGATCGCTTTCGCGTGGGCGAGCCCCTCTACCCGTGGCTGGCGAGGATCGTGACGAACCTGGCGTATTCCCTGTTCCGCCGCCGCAAGCGGCGCCCCGAGACCTCGATCGAGCCGCTGGTCGAGGCCGGCATGCAGTGGGGCGCGGACGACGACCCGGCCGACCATGCGGCGGACCGGGAGCACGCCGGCCGGCTGGCGGAAGCGTTCGAGGAGCTGTCCGAGGACCACCGCGCGATCCTCGTGCTGCGCGTCGTGGAAGGCATGTCCTACGATGAAATCGCGCGCACGCTCGAGATCGCGTCCGGCACCGTGATGTCGCGCCTTTCGCGCGCGCGGGCCGAGCTCAAGGCGCGCCTCGAGGCGCGCACGAAGGAAGAACCGTGAACCACCTGACCGTCGAACAGTTGAGCGCGCTCATGGACGATGCGCTGCCCGCAACCGAGCGCGCCGCCCTGGAGGCGCATGTCGCCTCGTGCGAGATGTGCCGCACGGCGCTCGAGGAGCTGCGCGCGGCCGACGTGCTGTTCGCCGAGACGCACCTCCATGATCCCGGCGACGCCTACTTCGCCACCTTCGCCGCGCGCGTCGCCGAACGCATCGGCGCCGCCGGCCGGCCCGCGGCCGCGGCGGACGCCGCGCACGAAGCGGCCGGCGAGATCGAACCCGATGCGCTCGCCGACGCCCTGCCGCCCGCGCGGCCCGCGCGCGAAACGTCTCCGTGGTACGACATCGGCAGCTGGTTCCGCACGCCCAGGCGGCTCGTCTGGGTCGGGGGCGTCGCGGCGGTGATCGTCGCCGCGGGTGTCGTGCTGATGATTGCGCGCGAGTCGGGCGTCCCCGAGCTGCGCGATGCAAAGCTGCTCGAACGCGGCGCGCAGAGCGACGCGCCGCCGGCCGCGCCCGCGGCCCCCGGCGCTTCCGGAGCGCCTTCCGCGACGGCGCCTTCCGCGACGGCGCCCGAGGCGGCGGCACCGCAGGCGGCCCGGCAGAGGCCTTTGCCTGCGCCCGATGCCGACGCCGCGGGCGGCAACGAAGCCACGTCGCGGCCGGCCGCGCCCGCCCGCGTGCGCGAGATGAAGCAGGGCCCGGGCGGCGAGCCGCTTCCGGTCGCCCCGCCGCGCGGCGTGCCGGGCTTCGCCCGGGAGGCGCCGCCGCCCCCCGCGCCGGCCCCGGGCGAGTCGATCCGCATCCGCCGCGACCGGCGTGCGCAGCCGCTCGCGGGCACCGCGGAGGGCGAGGCGAAGCAGGAGGAATCGAAGCCCCGGGCGGAAGCGCCGCGTGCCGGCACCGACGCGCTCGCGCCGCCACCGGCCGTGGCCAAATCGCTGAGTCCGGGCGGAGCAGCCGGCGCCGGCCGGATGTCGCTCGAGCAGCAGGGCGGCGCCTGCGGCGCCGTGGTGGATGCGAAGGGGCGGCCGGTCGCGAAAGCACAGGTGGTCGTCGGTGCTCGCGGGGTCACCGCGACGAGCGCGGACGACGGCCGTTTCTGCTTCGACCTGCCCGCCGGCGACTACGACCTCACCGTGTTCGCGGTCGGCTTCACGCCGCTCCGGCGCACCGTTTCGTTCGGCGATCCCGAGGCGCCCGTGCGCCTCGTCCTGCGCACGGTCGAAGTGCTGCCGCCGCCCGCGCAGGGTGCGCCGGCGCCGCCGCCCCCGCCGCCGCCCGCGGCGTTCGCATTCGAGGGACTCGATCCGGCGGTCGTTCCGCGCGATCTGCCGGACAGCGTGCGCACGCGCTGGGAGGACGCGCAGCGCGTGATGGGCGACGCGGTGCGCGAGCGGTCGGCGGTGCGCTTCGATGCCGCCGCGGAAGCATGGAACGCGGTCGCCGCCGCGTTGCTGCCGGGCGAAGCGCGGACCATGGCGCTCGAACATCGCGCCGATGCCCGTTATGCCGCGTGGACGATCGAGCCGACCGGGCCGCGCCGCGAAGAGGCCGGTGAGGCGCTGCGCCAGCTGCTCGGCGCGCTGCCCCCGGGGCCGCGCCACGATCTCGCGCGCGAGCGCCTCGACCGCGTGCTGCCCTAGCCCGGAACCGATCCGCCATCCTCCTGCCCGGCAGCAGGTTGCGGCCGCAGATCCGGCCGCCTCAAGCGCGCCGGCCGCGGTGCCGATGCCCCGGGTGAACGTCCTTGCGGGCCGCGCGCCCCGCCCACCGACTCCGGAGGCCCGATGTTTCCCATCTTGATCGCCGTGATCCTCGCCGCGCCGTCCGCGGATCAGCAGCTCTACGAGCGGCTGTCCGCCCAGGTCGCCGCGGGCTGGGATCAGGACCATCACGCGTTCGTGGACCGCAGCGAGGCCCCCTCGAGCGCCGCGCTCGAGCTGTCGATCCGCCGTGCGGGCGAGACGGAAGGCGACTGGCGCGAGCGGGCCGCGCGCACGATGGATTTCACCTGGACGCTCTACGACTCCGTGGGCGGCGGCTTCATGGAGAACGCGAAGAACGCCGACCCGATGCACCCGAGCTTCGACAAGCGCGGCGACACCAACGCGCGCCGTCTCGAAAACCTCGTCGACATGATGGAGGCGGGCTACGGCAAGCCGGCGCGGCGCCGCGCGGCGCAGGTGATCGACTACTTCGATCGTGTCCTGCTCGACGGCCGCGGCGGCTTCATGCCGTCGCAGATCGGCGACCGCTTCCTGTTGCCGGAGGTCAACGGCCTCGCGATCCACGCATGGTTGCGCTGGAGCGCGGCGACTGGCGACGTGCGGCGCCGCGATTTCGCGCTGCTCAGCATCGACCGCGTGTGGCGGAAGTGCTGGGATCCGCGGTTCGGCCTGATGCGCAAAGGGGACTTCGACATGGTGATCTCACCGCCGCTGCTCGTCGATCAGGTGGAGACCGGGCGCGCCTGCCTGCTGTCTGCCCAGGTCGTCGGCCGCGAGATCGACCGCAAGCGCGCGATCCAGCTCGGCGACCTGATCCTCGCGCGCTTCGAGGATCCGAAACGGGGCGGCTTCTACACGCGTGCGGTCCCGGACAAGAAGGGCGAAACGAAGAAGGCGCCGATCGTGTCGGAGGAGAACGCGCGGGCGGCGCGCTTCCTGTGCGAGTTGAGCGCGGCCACCGGCGAGGCGCGCTACCGCGCCGCGGCGCGCCGCGCCTGGCTCGCGTTCGGCGACAAGCTGGAGAAGGAGACGCTGGGCGCCGCCGAGTGGGCGCTGGCGGTGCGCGAGTCGTTCGCGCCGACCACGTACGCCCGCGCGGAGTGGCCGGCGCCGGAGGCGGTGAAGGCGAAGAAGCGGAGCCGGCGGTTCAGGTAGCGCCCGCGGGGCGCGCGGGCCGGGCTGCAGGTGGAGGGCGTGTCCCCGCGCCTCCGGGCGGCTCAGCGCGAGGCCAGCAGAACGATCTCCTCGCCGGCGCATGGATCCTGCCGCAGCGCTCTGCGCTCGCGCGCCGCAAAGCCGCCGGCGCTCGACGCGGCGGATGAGCCCCGATGCACCCCCTCGCGTCCCGCCTTCGCGCTCTCCCGGAAGATGAACGGGGCCGCATCCGCGCTGGTCCAGCTCCGGATCACGCCGAAGCCCGCCCCGGTGATCGCCGTCTCCAGGCCGCGCCGGGTGAAGACCTGGAGATGACGGGGGGGCTCGAGGCCCCTCCAGACGGGGCCGAATGCGGCGTGGCCGAGGCTCCTCGCGTTGGGTGTGACGATCGAGAGAATCCCGCCCGCTTTCATGAGCCGATGACACTCCCGCAAAGCGGCCGGGACGTCCGGCAGGTGCTCGATCGTGTGCGACATCGTGATGGCATCGAACGTCGCCTCCGGGAACGACTCGCTCCACAGCGTTCCCGCGCGCAGGTCGAGGCCGGCCGCGCGGCCCGCCGCAACGGCGGCTTCGTCGAAGTCGAGACCCGTGGCGTTCCAACCGCCCGCGACCAGCGTTCGAACCCGCGCTCCGTCTCCGCAGCCGAGGTCCAGCAGCCTCCCGTTTTCGCGTGCCGGCAGATGCATCACGGTGCGGTCGGCGAGATCGGCGGCGCCGGGGACGACCCGCAGCAGCTGTCCCAGCCATGCGCCCGCCGCCCCGCCGGGAGCCGATGGGTATCCGAATCTCCGGGCCAGATAGTGAGCGCGAGCAAGCCGATAGAATGGGCGCAGCATGCGAACCCGGGCGGATGGCGTCGCCTCGTGGGTGTAGTAGTTCGCGTACACGAGGGGGAGATCGTCGGGATGCGGCGCCGGATCCAGCCAGAGCGCGCCGCACGTCGGCGCGCCGCACTCCCGCAGCGTCCAGGTTCCGGGCGTTCCAAACCAGTGGTCTTTGACCGCGTCGTGCCGCACCTCGCCACCGTGCCCGCAAATGGGACACCGTGGACAGGGCCGCGTGCGAATCGGCGTCGGGCGTGTAGCGCCTTCGCTCATCCGGCCGCCCGTGGCGGGATCCCGAGCAGCCGGCGACCGGGGACGAGGATGCGCTGCCACGCCAGCACCCCGAACGCCAGGAGTCCGGCACTCAGGAAGACGGCTCGCAGCGCGAGGCTGAACGGTTGCATGAGACCGGCGAGGAGCGCGAGCGAGAGTCCGAATCCGGCGGCATGGGCCCGGCGGGTCTTCGCCTCCGTCCCGAGCAGCAGGTGGCACATGACGAACAACGCCACGGCGTCGAAGCCCGCTCGCAGGGTCCAGGCCATGGCGGCACCGACGATACCGTACGTGTGCACCAGGAACCAGAGCCCGGCAAGGTAGAAGGGCAGTTCGATGAGATGCAGCGTCGCGCTCCAGCGCGGATGCCCGGTGCCCTGCACGAGTGAAATCGCCATCTGGGCGAGGCCGTTCATGAAGACACCGATCGCAAGCCACTGCAATACGGCCGTGCTCCGACTCGCGAAGGCCGGGCCCAGCCAGAGGTTGAGTCCCTCGTGCCCCAGTGCGATCACGCACATGCTCACCGGCAGCAGCGCGCCGAGGATCGCCTTGAATCCCCAGCGGAACAGTTCGCGCGTGCGCGGCGGATCCGTCGTGAAGCTCGCTGCAAACGCCGGGAACAGCACGCCCACGATCGGAGCGGAGAGGATCCAGGCGCGCGTGATCATCTCGTAGGGGGTCGTGTAATAGGCGACGAGCTCGACCGACAGCACCGCGCCGATCACGAACCGGTCGACTGAGACCATCAGCGGACCGAGGACATTGCTCACGGTCATCCAGCCGCCGAAGCGCAACAGCTCTCCCAGCACGCCGGCGCGAAACGCCGGACGGCGCAACCACGGGAACAGGCGCAGGTTCTGCACGAGCATGGCGGCGCACGCCGCCCAGCGCAGCGCCGCGAGCACGCCCACCGCCACCACGAGGCTCCTGGAAAACGGCAGCACGGCGATCGGGCCCAGCAGGAGCAGGATTCCCAGCGGGATCCGGATCGCATTGATGGCGCCGAACCGCTGGTGGGCGGCGAGCACGCCCTGCGCGCCCGCGCCCAGCGTGACCGACGGCAGGGCGACCGCGAGACAGGTGAAGGCGCGCACGGCCTCCTGCTGAAGGGCCGCGGGAACATGGAGAATACGCTCGACGAGCACGGGTGCCACCAGAGCGACGACCAGTGCGCCCGCGCAACCGAGCGCGAACATGGCGAACCATGCGGACCAGACGGTCTCGGCGAGATCTTCGGTTCGGCCGTGGCCGAGCCGGTCGGCCACCAGTTTGGTCAGCGCCCAGCCGATTCCGAAGTCGAACAGACTGAAGTAGCCGATGAACACCCAGGCGAGCGTGAGGACACCGAATCGCTCGACGCCGAATCCGTGCAACATCTGCGGAACGGCGATCAGGGCGATCAGGGCGGGCGTGGCCTGGCCCAGCAGGTTCCACAGCGAATTCCGGGCGAGAAGACGCCCGCTGGTGAGCGACCTGGACACGTTCAAATGGGCTGTCCCTGCGTGAATGAGAGGGGATGGAGGTCGCCTGGCGTCGATCCGAAAGGCGGAAGTGCCGAACGGCGCGGCGCAGTCTAGCATGGGTCGAATGCACCGCGAACGGTCAGGGCGAGCGGATCGGCCGCCGCCCGCGTTGACCCCGATGGCCCGACTGCATACTTTTCAGGCTCGTTCGAAGGATCCGTCCCAGGCCAGGAGCGTCCATGCGTCGTGTTCTCGTCACCGGCGTCACCGGTTTCGCCGGCAGCCACCTCGTCGACTACATGCTCGAGCGGGGCGACTGCGACATCTTCGGCATCCAGCGCTGGCGCAGCCGTACCGAGAACGTCGAGCACTTCGCCGAACGCATCACCATGCTCGAGTGCGACCTGCGCGACGCGACCTCGACGCGCGACACGCTCGAGAAGGTGAAGCCGGA
Organism: Candidatus Eiseniibacteriota bacterium; assembly: GCA_963744995.1. Classification (GTDB taxonomy): domain Bacteria; phylum Eisenbacteria; class RBG-16-71-46; order RBG-16-71-46; family RBG-16-71-46; genus CAVUWA01. Next base: position 273,757 of record CAVUWA010000010.1, on the reverse strand, counting down.
ATGGATCTTCCACCTGGCCGCACAGTCGTTCGTGCCGACGTCGTGGATCGCGCCGACGGAATCGCTGACCACCAACGTGCTCGCGCAGGTGAACCTGTTCGAAGCCGTGCGGCACATGAAGCTCGACTGCCGCATCCAGCTCGCCTGCTCGAGCGAAGAGTACGGGATGGTCTATCCCGACGAGGTGCCGATCCGGGAGACCAACCCGCTGCGCCCGCTGTCGCCGTACGCGGTCAGCAAGGTCGCGCAGGACATGCTCGGCTACCAGTACTGGATGTCGTGGAAGGTGGACTGCGTGCGCACGCGCGGTTTCAATCACGAGGGGCCGCGGCGCGGGCCGGTGTTCGTGGCGAGCGATTTCGCCAAGCAGATCGCCGACATCGAGAAGGGCCGCCGTGAGCCGGTGCTGAGCGTGGGCAACCTCGAAGCGCAGCGCGACTTCACCGACGTGCGCGACATGGTGAAGGCCTACTGGCTGGCGCTCGAGAAGTGCGAACCGGGAGAGGCGTACAACATCTGCCGGGGCCGGGCCTGGAAGATCAGCGAGCTGCTCGAGATGCTGCTCGGCATGACGAAGGCGAAGATCGAGGTGAGGCAGGACCCCGCGCGCCTGCGGCCCAGTGACGTGCCGATCCTGCTCGGCGACAACTCGAAGTTCGTGAAGGCGACGGGCTGGCAGCCGACGATCCCGTTCGAGCAGACGCTCCGGGACATGCTGGAGCACTGGCGGGCACGCTGACATGATCCCGGCGTCCGCTTCCGCGCCGGACGGCCGGTGATGCACGCCGCGTCGGCGCCGCGCCCGCTCGACGGAGCCCGCGTGCTGGTGACGGGCGCGAGCGGCTTCGTCGGCCGCCATCTGGTCGGCGTGCTGATCGCCCGCGGCGCGCGCGTGTCGGGTCTCGGAACGGAGCCCGGGTCGCCGCTGGAGTCGCTCGCCGGGTGGCACCGCGCGGATCTCGCTGGCGGGGACGCCGTCATGACTGCCGTGCGGGACGCCGCGCCGGAGGCCATCGTCCATCTCGCCGGCCAGGCCAGCGCAGGACTTTCCTTCAGCGAGGCCGAGGCGACCTTCCGAGTCAACGTGCTGGGCTCGTGGCACGTGCTGCGCGCGGCGGTCGCGCACGCCGGCGGAGCGCGGGTGCTGGTGATCGGTTCGGGCGAAGCCTACGGACCGCAGCCCGAGGGGTCACGGGTCGCCGAGGACGCGCCGTTCCGGCCGGTCAGCCCCTACGCGTTCTCGAAGGCCACGCTCGACGAGCTGGCGCTGGCGTTCCACGAGCGTCACGGGCTCGACGTGATCCGCACCCGTTCGTTCAGTCACGCCGGCCCGGGGCAATCGGCGCGCTTCGCCATGCCGTCCTTCGCGCTGCAGATCGCCGCGCTCGAAAAGGGCGGTGCCGGGGGCGTGCTGCGGGTCGGGAATCTCGGCGTTACCCGCGACATTCTCGACGTCCGCGACGTCGCCGAATGCTACGCGCGGCTGCTGGAAACGGGAGTGGCTGGTGCGGCCTACAACGTCTGCAGCGGCACGGGCATGCCGCTCACCGGCGTCGTCGAGATGCTGACCGGCATGGCGCGCGTGCCGGTGCGCGTCGAGGTGGACCCGGAGCGCGTTCGCCCGGCCGACGTGCCGTATCTGGTGGGTGATCCCACGCGCGTCCGCGCGGCCACCGGCTGGCGTCCGCGCTTCGGTCTCGAGGTCACCCTGCACGATCTGCTCGACCGGTGCCGGAGCGCCGGATGAGGTTTGACCGCGCGAGGGCGACCCCCTAACCTCCAGTGCCGTTTGGGGCGTCCGCGATGCCGGACCGCCCTTCGAGCCCCCGGCGCCGCCGGCGCCCGAACCTCCACAAGGAACCCGCCTTGCACAAGATCACCGTCGTGGGTACCGGCTACGTGGGCCTCGTGAGCGGCGCCTGCCTTGCAGACTTCGGCAACCAGGTCGTGTGCGTCGACAGCGACCCCACCAAGATCGAGAGTCTGCGCGCTCTCGAGGTGCCGTTCTACGAGCCCGGGCTTCAGGATCTCGTCGCCCGCAACGTGCAGGAAGGGCGGCTCAGCTTCGAAACCGACCTCGAGGCGGCTCTGCCGAAGAGCAAGGTCGTCTTCATCACGGTCGGTACCCCGCCGCGCGCCGACGGCAGCGCCGACACCAGCGCGATCTACGCGGTCGCAAAGACCATCGCGCAGAACCTCGACGGATACATGGTCGTGGTGCAGAAGAGCACCGCGCCGGTCGGCACCGCCCGCGACCTGGGGCGGTACATGCGCCGCTTCGCGAAGCGCGGTGCCGAATTCGACCTGGCGTCGAACCCGGAGTTCCTGCGCGAGGGCTCGGCGATCGAGACCTTCATGCGGCCCGACCGCGTGGTGATCGGCGCCGAGACGAAGCGCGCAGCCACGATCCTCAAGAAGATTCACGATCCGCTGTTCCTGATCGAGACGCCGATGGTGGTCACCTCGCTCGAGACGGCGGAACTGATCAAGTACGCGTCGAACGTGTTTCTCGCCGCCAAGATCTCGTTCATCAACGAGGTCGCCAACCTGTGCGAGGCGGTCGGCGCCGACGTGCAGACCGTGGCGAAGGGGCTCGGCATGGATCGCCGCATCGGCCCCAAGTTCCTGCATTCGGGCCCGGGCTACGGCGGCTCCTGCTTCCCGAAGGACACGCTGGCGCTGGCCTCGCTCGCCCGCGATGCCGGCACGCCGGTCGGCATCGTCGAGGCGACGATCGCCGCCAACGAAAACCAGATGAAGCGCATGGTGGACAAGATCGCCGCCGCGGCGGGCAAGGGGCGCGGGCGACGCATCGGCATCCTGGGGCTCGCCTTCAAACCCAACACCGACGACATGCGCGAGGCGCCGTCGATCAAGATCATCCAGGGCTTGAAGCGCCGTGGCTACAAGGTGCGTGCGTTCGACCCGGTGGCCATGCCGGTCGCCGCGAAGTTGAAGGAGTTGCGCGGTGTGGAGTTCATGAAGGACGCGATCGACGCCGCGCGCGGCGCCCATGCCGTGGCGATCGTCACGGAGTGGAACGAGTTCCGCAACATCCGCCTGGGCGCGCTCAAGCGGGTGATGAAGAGGCCGGTGTTGTGCGACCTGCGCAACATCTACGATCCGAGCGAAGTCGAGCGCGCCGGCCTGACCCACATCGGTGTCGGCCGTGGGCGCCCGACCGCGCACGGCGCCACGCCGCGCCGCGCGGCGCGGAAGAGGAGCACCCGATGATCCACGGTGTGAAGATCAAGAAGCTCAAGGTGATCCCGGACGAGCGCGGCTTCCTCATGGAAATGATGCGCGACGACGATGAGTTCTTCCAGAAGTTCGGGCAGGTCTACCTCTCGGTCGTGTATCCGGGCGTCGTCAAGGGGTGGCATTACCACCGCAAACAGACCGACCATTTCGTCTTCGTGAAGGGCATGGCCAAGGTCGTGCTGTACGATTCGCGCGAGGACAGCCCGACGAAGGGCGAGGTCAATGAATTCTTCATGGGCGAGCAGAACCCGATTCTCGTGGTGATCCCGCCGCTGGTGCTGCACGGCATGAAGGGGGTCGGCACCGAACCCGCCTACCTCGTGAACACGCCCACCGAGCACTACGTCTACGACAAGCCCGACGAGCACCGCGTTGCGCCCGACGATCCGAGCGTTCCATACGACTGGAGTCGCAAGGATGGCTGAGCGCGGCAAGCTCGGCGGCCGCAGGATCCTGGTCACCGGCGGCGCCGGCTTCATCGGCTCCAACTTCGTGCACATGCTGCACGCACGGCACCCGGATGCGCATGTCGTCGTGCTCGACGCGCTCACCTACGCGGGGCGCCGCGAGAATCTCGACGGGATTTCGGCCGAGGCGCTGACGTTCGTGCATGGCGACATCCGCGACCCAAAAGCCGTGGCGCAGGCGATGGCGGGCTGCGACTACGTCCTGAACTTCGCCGCCGAGTCGCACGTCGACCGCTCGATCGAGACCCCGGGCGACTTCATCCAGACCGATGTGTACGGCGTTTTCGTTCTGTGCGAGGAGGCGCTCCGGCAGAAGATCACCCGCTTCGTGCAGGTTTCGACCGACGAAGTCTACGGCGAGGTGCTCGAAGGCCGCTCGACCGAGGATTGGCCGCTCATGCCCCGCAGCCCCTATGCCGCGAGCAAGGCGGGCGGCGACCGGCTCGCCTACGCGTACTGGACGACCTACGGGCTTCCGGTCGTGGTGACCCGTTGCTCGAACAATTTCGGCCCGCGCCAGTACCCCGAGAAGCTGATGCCGCTGTTCATCACCAACGCGATCGACGACCAGCCGCTGCCCGTGTACGGTACCGGGCTCAACAAGCGCGACTGGCTGCACGTGGACGACCATTGCGACGCGCTGCTCCGGCTGCTGACCCACGACGGCGTCGAGGGCGAGACGTTCAACATCGGCGCGGGCGAAGAACTGGACGTGCTCACCGTGACCGACCATCTGCTGCGGCTGCTCGGCAAGCCGAAGACGCTCATCCGGCACGTCGAGGACCGGCCCGGCCACGATCGCCGTTACGCGGTCGATTCGACCAGGCTCGAGAACCGCACGGGCTGGAAGCCGGCGGTCGAGTTCGATCAGGGCCTCGCGCAGACGGTCGAGTGGTATCGCACTCACGAAACGTGGTGGCGGCCGATCAAGGAAGGCGAGTTCCGCGCGTACTATGAGCGGATGTACGGACGGCGGAAGGTGCTGAAAGAGGTGAGCGGGTGAGGCGAAGGTGCCGGTGGCTGGTCATGTGGGTGGCCTGCAGCGTCTTCCTGTCCGCGTGCGGCCCGGGCGGCGCCATCGCGCAGGAGCCGACGCTGGACGCTACGGACCTGCCGCGCGCGTACACGAGTGAGGACGTGGAGGCACTGCGGAACAAGGCTGCGGAGCAGGCGGCCGGCACCGTCGATGCGTCCCCCGTGGCCGGACCCATCGATCCGCGCACGTACCGCATGGGCCCGGGAGACGTCCTGCAGGTGAACCTCACGGGGCGGATCACGCGGCAATTCGTCGTGACCGTGGGCGCTGAAGGGCAGCTTTTCGTTCCCAACCTCGGGTCGATCGACACGGACGGGCTGATGCTCGCGGAGCTCCGGGATCAGCTCTCGGACCGCGTCGCGGACCGGTTGAACGGGGTGCGGCTCAACGTTCAGCTCATGCGGGTCCGCTCGATGCGGATCTACGTCACCGGCGCCGTCAAGCAGCCGGGGGCGATCGAGGTTCCCGCCACCAGTCGCGTGAGCGACATCCTGCCCCGGACGGCCCTGGAGGACGGCGCGTCGCGACGCAATGTGGAAGTCGTCCGCCGCGATGGAACACGCCTCATCGCGGACCTGGAGCTGTTCGAACGTCTGGGCCGCATGGAGCAGAACCCGTACCTGGTCGATGGCGACGTCGTCCGCGTTCCGGTGGCGAGCGAGTTCGTGGAGATTCGGGGCGCCGTGGCCCGCCCCGGTTCCTATGAGCTCGGCCCCAGCGACAGTCTGATGACGCTCATGGACATCGCGGGCGGCCCGTTGCCGTCGGCCCTGGTGGACCATGCGCTCATGCTGCGCTGGGTGACGCCGACGACGGCGGAGTCGACGTTCTTCAACCTCGAAAGCGTCTACCGCCACGGTTTCAATCCGTCATTGAAGGACGGAGATCGGGTGTTCATCTATCTGCTTTCGCAGTTCCATCTGCTCGAGCAGGCATCCATCTTCGGCGAAGTGCTGAAGCCGGGAACCTACCCGCTGTCCACCGGACAGACGCGGCTTTCCGACCTCGTGGCGTCGGCAGGTGGGTTCACGTCGCAGGCGGATCTCTCCACGATCCGGATCTATCGCAAGCGGCCGGGCAGCGACGAATCGGATCCCGAGTTCGAGCGCCTGCAGCGCCTGTCGCGCGCCGAGATGACCGACTCCGAATACGAGGTGCTTCGCACCCGCCTCGCGGAGCGCCGGGATGAATTCAGGGTGGACTGGTCCCGCGTGCGGCAGTCGCAGGAGCTGGACATCATTCTCAGGCAGGGCGATGTCGTGCGGGTGGATCCCCTGATCGCATCGGTACGCGTCGACGGCGAGGTCCGCAGGCCTGGAATCGTCGCGTTCGATCCTCAACGCGACGTGAACGAGTACGTCCGCCTCGCGGGGGGCTACTCGAAGCTCGCGGCGCGGGGCAGGGTGCTCATTACGCGAGCAGTGACCGGGCAGACGCTGCGTGCCCGCGACGTTCCAAACGTGTCGCCCGGCGATCTCATCTGGGTGCCCGAGCGCAAGTCGGTCGACTTCTGGGCCATCTTCCGCGAGGGGCTCGCCGTGGCCGGCCAGATCGCCGTCATCGTGGTGGCGACGCGCCGATGACGATGATCCGGACGGTCGAACTCGCCCTGTTCTGGCGGAAGATCTGGAACGCGCGGCGTTTCATCGTGATCTTCACCCTCACCGCGTCCGTCCTGGTCGCGGGCATCTCTCTGCTCCTGCCGAAGATGTACGAGGCCCGTTGTTCGCTGCTGCCGCCGAGCGAGGAGGAGTCCGGGCTCGGCATCGTCAGCCTGCTGAAAGGCATCGGCGTCCCGGGCGTGAAGGTCCCCACGCAGGCCGCACCGGCCGACGTGTTCGTCGCCATCCTGAGCAGCCGCCACATCGCGGAGGAGATCGTCAGGAAGTTCGACCTGATGAAGCGCTACAAGCAGAAGATGATGGTCGACGCGATCAAGGAACTGCGCAGCCACACGCACTTCAACCTGACGGAAGCCGGGCTGGTCGAGGTGGTCGTGGAGGACAGCGACCCGAAGATGGCAGCCGACATGGCCAACGCGTTCGTCGAGCTGCTCGACCGCTTCAATCGTGACTCCCGGATGACTCGCGGCCGGCGCACCCGGATCTTCGTCGAGCGCCGTCTGCAGGATACGCGGGACAGCCTGGCGAAGGCCGAGGAGCGGCTGGCCAAGTATCAGGCGGCGAACAAGGCCGTGGCCCTGAGTCCGGAGGCTTCGAGCGCAATCGAGACCGCGGCGCGGCTCTATGCGGAACGCGCCGCGCTGAACGTCCGCCTCGGGGTGATCCGCGGCTACACCACGGAAGGAAGCGACGAGGAGATTCAGACCATGCAGCGTCTGAAGCAGATCGACCGGCAGCTGCAGGCCCTTCCCGAAACGGGACTCGAGCTCGCCCGTCTGTTCCGGGACGTGAAGACGCAGGAGCAGCTGTGGATCCTCCTGACGGGACAGTACGAGGAGGCGAGAATCACCGAGGCGCGCGACATCCCGACGGTCGAAGTGCTCGATGAGGCGGTACCGCCGCAACGCCGGTCGAGTCCGAAGCGCGGTCTCATGGTCATCGTGACGTTCATCCTCGCCCTCGCCGTCAGCGTGGCGTATGCCCTGATGCGCGATGGCGGGGACGCGCGCCCGGCCTCCTAGGCGGGGCCTTGAGCGCGCCCGGCGGAGTCCGTTGATCGGCCCGGCGATCCAGGGTGCGGATCGTATGGGCGCCCTCGCGCGGGCCATCCCGTTCGCCGCCCTGCTGGCGGTCGCCGTGACCCTCGGGACACTGACCAGCTGGTGGGTGGCGGTGGGCGCCGTCGTCGTTGGACTGCTGCTGTTCTGGCGCCCGTTCGAGCCGATGCTGTTCTTCGTGCTGGCGGCGGCGGCGGCGAGCTTCGTGAACGATGGAGCCGGCCACCTGACGCGCGACCTGTCCGTCGTCGTGTTCCTGGCGCTGTGCGGACTCGCCGGCATGCTCCTCCTGGCGCTCACCCAGCGCTGGGCGCTGCCCGTTTCTCCACTGACCTGGGGCATCGCCCTCATGGGGGCGATGATGTTCACGGGGGTCGTGCACGGCATCCTGGTCGGGAATTCGCTCCGCTACATGGGGCTCGAGGTCCTGCCGCTGTCCGCGCTGGCCCTCGGGGTCGTCCTCGGCGGGATGCGTGTCGAGGCGCGGGCGCTGCGCTGGACGATGGTCCTGCTGTCGCTGACCGCCGTCGGGCAGACGGCGATGGGCGTGATGTCCTACGCGCTCTTCCGGGTCCGCACCGGCGGCGTCTTCTTCACGCCGTTCACGGCGATCTTCGGCCTGCTCCTCCTGAATCTGATCCTGTACGACTCCCGCAAGCGCTGGAACCTTCCGCTGATTCTCCTGTTCAGCATGTGCATGGTGCATCAGTTGATCTCCTTCACGCGTGGCTACTGGCTCGGGCTGCTGATCGCCATCCCGTATTCGTGCATCGTCTACGCAGCGGGCAGGAGCGATGCGCGCCGGCGCTGGATCCGGCTCGCCCGCATGTTCCTCCTGATCGGCGCGGTGGTCGTCGTGGGGATCATTGTCGCTGGATTCGCGTTCGGCTGGACGAACCCCGCCACGCTCCTCGGCACGCGGCTGGCTTCCAGCGTGGGGACGCAACAGTCGACCGAGACGGCCTCCAACGTCGCCCGGCTCATCGAGTATTGGGGAGCGATTCAACGCATCGGCGCCGCGCCCTGGCTCGGCTACGGGCTCGGGTACACCCTGCATGTACGTGAGCCGATCTTCTCGACGGTCACCTCACAGTGGTACGTCCATCAGACGTACCTCTGGGCTTGGTTGAAGCTGGGCGTCTTCGGGCTCGTGGCGCTGCTGACGTTGCTCTGGATCTCGATCCGCGAAGGCACGCGTCAGGCCAGGCGTTTCACGGGTGTCCGTGCCGCATGGGGCGCCGCTGCGGCCGCCACGACCATTCACATGGCGGTCGTCGGCCTCACGAACTTCAGCCTCGTCCTGGTGAACGGAACGATCACCATGGCCCTGATCTGGGGCGTCGCCCACGCGATGCGACGGCCCGACCGGGTGCGGATCACGTGGCGGTCGCGCCACCCGGCAACCCGCGAGGGCGAAGTCGCCCCTGCTTCCGTCTCCGGATGAGCCGGGCGAGCGGACGGCCGCGGGCGTCCCACGTCATCGAAGGGGCTCAGGTGCGCGAGCGGTTTGCGCTGTGCTGGTCTTCCTGCGAAATCCGGACCATCGGACCCGCACCGGGTCAAGCGACAGCATGAAGATCCTGTTTCTCTGCGCACGGTTTCCGTATCCGCCCCATCGTGGTGACCGGTTGAGCGCCTATCATCTGCTGCGGACGTTCTCGCGCCATCACGACGTCACGCTGCTGTCGTTCGTCGACGGCACGGAACCGCCGGAAGCCGCGGAAGCGATCGGCGAGCTGTGTGCGCGGGTGGAGACCGTTCATCTGTCGAGGCGCCGCTCCTGGCTGCAGGCGTGGGCGGGGCTGGCCTCCACGATTCCGTCACAGGTCGCCTACTACCGGTCTGGAGCGATGCAGCGCGCGGTCGAGCGCCTGCTCGGTGAGGGTTTCGACGCCGCCTTCGCGCAGCTGATCCGGATGGCGCCCTACGTCGCCGGGCATCGCGGGACTCCGCGCGTGCTGTTTCTCGCCGACTCGCTGGCGCTGGCTCTGAAGCGCTCGATGACCTACGAGCCGCCCTGGAAGGGGCCCGGCATCGCGTGGGAGATGCGCCGCATGAGCCGGTACGAGAGCGCGATGTCGAAGGCGTTCGAAGAAACGTGGGTCCTGTCCGAAGTCGACCGCGAGGCCCTCGTGCGAGGCGGCGCGGAGCGGGTGGTGACGGTGCCGCACGGGGTCGACGGCCGCCTTTTCGAGATTCCGCTCCGCGCCCGTACCTCGCGGCAGGTCTATTTCCTGGGCAATCTGAGCGTCCCGCACAACGTCGACGCGGCAAACTACCTGGCGCGCGAGATCTGGCCGCGGATCCTGTCGGCGGTGCCGGATAGCCGCCTGATCCTCGGCGGCGCGGATCCGCGCCCGGACGTGCTCGCGCTGGGCGCGCTGCCGGGGGTCACGGTGCCCGGCGCCGTCCCGGATCTGCTCGACACCTGGAACGAGGTCGCGGTGATGGTGGCGCCGCTGCGCTTCTCCACCGGGATCCAGAACAAGGTCATCGAAGCGATGGCGGCAGGCGTTCCCACCGTCACCACGAGCGGGGTGGCCGCCGGCATTGCCGCGACGGCGCAGCACGTGCGCATCGCCGATACGCCGCACGACCTGGCCGCGCACGCCGTCGCTGCGCTGACGAATCCCGTGGACGAACTCGAGAGAGTCGAGCGGGCGCGCGAGTACGTCCGCGGCGCCTTCAGCTGGGAGAATCTCCGCGCCCGGCTGGAGCGGGTGGCCGGGAGCGTTCGCGAGGCGCCCGCCGCCGGAAGCTGACGCGTCCGGGCACTCAACCGGGGCGGCGGCCCGCCCGGCAGCGCCCGAGAAGCTCGGCGAGCTGCAGCCGGCCCCCGACGTACGACCCGACCAGCACCACCGGCACCAGCACGCACACCGGCAGGCGCCGCGGATCGAAGCGCCACTTCGCCCACACCACGAGCAGCGCGAGCGCAGCAACGCCCGCGAACCACGCCGCCGTCCCGGTGAGTCCCGCCGCCCACGTCGTCGCCGCGAGGAACAGGGCCAGCACGTACAGGAAAGAGGCGCGCACGATCGGACGCCGGATCGTAAACGGCCCGAGCCGGTGCGCCTCGATGCGCTCGCGGAAGCGCATCGGGTGTCGCGCTTCGAGCAGCGCGTCCATCCGGTAGCGCCGCGCCCAGCGCACCGGGTCCCAGAAACCGGGGTGCTCGTGCGGGTGCGTCACGCGCGCCGCGGGCTCGACCGCGACACGCGCACCCTGCGCTTCGAGCGTGAAGCCGAGGTCGGCGTCTTCACGGAAGTAGATCCCGCGGCGGGCGTCGAAGTAGGCCGTGCAGTATCCGCCCGCGCGCTCGAAGACCTCGCGACGCACGAACAGGTTGGTCGGCAGGTAGAGCGGGTTCGCACCCGCGTGCCCATGCACCCGGCGGCCGCCGGGCTTTTGGGTCAGGCCTTCGATCACATCGGGGCGGGGCTCTCGACCGATCCGCCGCGCCGCCTGCTCGAGCCAGTCGGGGGCCGGGGTCACATCGTCCTCGGTGAAGGCGAGCCAGGTGCCGCGTGCCTCGGCGGCGCCATGATTGCGTGCCGCCCCGGGTCCGCCGCGCGGATCCAGCGTCAGGATCCGCGCGGCGGCACGGGCGGCGCGCGTCGCGAGGTCCGGCGGCGCCTCGGCCCCGTCGAGCACGATCAAAATCTCGCGGCGGGCGGCGGGAAACGTCTGGGCCTCGAGCGCGTTCAGCAGCGCCCCGAGCTTCGCCGGATCACCGCGGCTCGGCACGACGACCGAGAACAGGGGCGCCCCGGCACGTTGGTCCCCGGATGGCGTTCTAGTATCTTTCCCCGCCGGAAGCGTCATGGCGGCAGACCCTAGCCGCGTTTCGGCTTCCACGCCACACGCGCAGCGCCCGGACCCGCCGCCCATGGAAAGCCTTCATGCTCGCTCGTCACCGACAGCTCTTCTCCAGCGCGATCTTCGTCACGGACGGGCTGCTGATCGCGGCCGCCTGGGTCGGGGCGTACTTCCTGCGCTTCTACGGGCTCGGCCTCGCCGCGCCGCTGGGAATCCCGCCGCTCGGCTTCTACCTGTGGGTCGGCGCGATCGTCACGCTGGTGTCGCTGCTGGTGCTGCGCACCTTCCGCATCTATCGCTCGGCCCGCACCGCGCGCCTCTCGCAGGAGGTCTACGCGATCGTGCAGGGCGTGGCCACGGTCACCGCGGTCGCGGCGCTGGCCTCGTTCTTCACCCGCGGCGAACTGTCGCGTTCGGTGCTGCTCATCTTCGCGACATTGTGCGGGTTCGCGCTGATTGCCAGCCGCATCGTCGTGCGCCACGCGCTGCGGGCGCTGCGCGCGCGCGGCTACAACCAGCGCCGGGTGCTGGTCGCGGGCACCGGCGGGAACGCGCGCGAGCTGATCGCGAAAATCGCGGAACACCCGGACTACGGGCTGGTGACCGTCGGTGTGCTGGCGAGCACGGCCGAGGGGGCGCCCACCGAGCTCGATGGCCTGCCGGTGGTCGGCGCGGTCGCGGAGCTGCCCGGGCTCATGGAGTCGCAGGGCGTGGACCTGCTGTATCTCGCCTTCGATCGCGCCGAGTTCGCCGCCGAGGAGGAGACCCTGGCGCGCATGTCGGACTCCACGGCGGCGGTGCGGCTGGTGCCGGATCTGTCCCGCGCGTTCACGATCAACGCGAGCATCGAGGACTTCGACGGCAAGCCGATCGTGCTGGTCACCGAGAGCCCGTGGCAGGGCTGGAACGCAGTGATCAAACGCACGCTGGACATGGGCTTCTCCGCCGTGGCCCTGCTCGTGCTGTGGCCCCTCATGCTGCTGATCGCCATGTGGGTGAAGCTCGACTCGCCGGGGCCGGTGTTTTACTCGCAGGAGCGGGTCGGCCTCAACGGCCGCAGATTTCGCATGATCAAGTTCCGGACCATGCGGATGGATGCCGAGGCGCAGGGCGAAGGCTGGACGACGCCCGGCGACCCGCGGCGCACCGGCGCCGGGGTGTTCCTCCGCAAGCTCTCGCTCGACGAGCTGCCCCAGTTCTGGAACGTGCTGCTCGGCCACATGAGCCTCGTCGGCCCGCGCCCCGAGCGACCGATGTACGTGGATCGTTTCAGAGCTTCGATCCCACGCTACATGCTCCGTCACCACGTGAAGTCGGGGATCACCGGCTGGGCGCAGGTCAACGGCCTGCGCGGCGACACGCCGCTCGATGCGCGCATCGAGTACGACCTCTATTACATCCGGCACTGGTCGCTGTTCTTCGACCTCAAGATCATGGCGCTCACGGTGCTGCGCGTGTTCCGCGACGCCACGGCGCACTGAAGGCGCGATGCCGGCGCCCGGGTTTGTCGCCGGGCCGCATCTGAATGGGCCGTGCGCCGAAGCAGCTGCAGGCTTCACCCCGGAGCCGTGCAGCTCTGCGTCTGCCGGGCCCGCTCCCGAATTCGGTGCATGAAGCCTTCGCCGAAGACCTGGTTGGCTTCGTACTGATTGTGCGCCGGGCAGAGCAGCCGGAGATTCTCGAGCGTGGGCTTGCCGCCTTTGGAGACCGGCACGACGTGATCGATTTCAAGCGCTTCGCGTGATTCGCAGCGATGGCCTGTGCCGCTCACGAACGTGCAGCGGCGCTGGTCACGGAGCCAGACTGCGCGTCTGATCCCGGCGGGTATGCGACGCGGGTTGCCGGCCGAAGGCCGGGTTTTCTTGCCGTTTCGAGCGTCGGGCCCGGCCTTCGGCTGCTTCAGCGCAGCGCACTTCTGCTTATCGAGCTTCGTCACCAGCTCACGCAGCGCGCGCCGGAAGACTTCGGTGATCTCGCCCGGCGCCACGGCATGACCCAGCAGCTGCTGCGCACGAATCAGATCATCGTGCATCGCCTGGTCCATCGTGAACTGAATCGCGAAGCGCTGCGGCGCCAGCGGCGTGAGCCGCGGCCGGGGTGCGGGCGCGGGCGGCAAAATCCGTCCCGGGACGGATTTTGACATCTGTGTCTCAGCCGACCCGGGCGCCGCATTCGCCTGCGGCGCGATGCATTGGACGTCTTCGCCGGTCGCCGGGGCGTCCAGGGGTGCGGCACTCGTACAGGTGCCCCCGTTCGGTGACTCGTCGTCAACGCTCGAGTTCGAAATCCGTCCCGGGACGGATTTTTCGGGCCCGGCCGGGCCTGGAGTCGACCCGATGGGCTGCACCAGCGCCGGCACGTCGTCCTGCGGGAAGCGCTCGGCCAGGAGCTGCTCGATCTGGCGCTTGGTCCTGCGCGTGGCGGCCTCCAGCAGGTCGGCCGCGTTCTCGTGCTTCAGATGCGGCGCCAGCAGGCACACGGCGCTCAGGTGCAGCCGGCCGTCGGCGATCATCTCCAGGATCACCGGGAAGCGGCGGGCCATGCGCACGACGCGGATGCGCTTGCCGGCGCTGTCCTCGGACATGCCGAGCGCCCCGACGCAGTAGGCGTGCATGGACGGATAGCCCTCGGCCACGTAAAGCCGCCGACGGAAGACTTCGGCGAGATGCAGGATCAGCTCGGCCGTGATCTCTCGCTCGCGGGCGAGGAGTTCGGAGAGACGGGTGAGCAGGTCCCGATTGCTGAGATGAGACAACGAACGCGCACGCATGACTTCACTCCGCGGGGGCGGATGGCGCGGGGACGCTCTGCGCGAAGCGCATGTCTTTCATATCACACGGGTTTTCGACGCCCGCAGATCGCTGCAGTACGCAGATCTCCCGGCGGGGCCGCGCGAAACTCGAACACGGATGCGCGGCGCGCGCACGGGGCATACCGCGCGCGATGACGCGCCGGACGTGACCGGGCGCCGGACTGGGCGAAGCGCATCGTGGAGATGTGTCAAGAGAAGAATCGCATGCCGGATCGAGCGGCTGCGAAAAAGAACGCTCAAGCCTGCGTGCACCTTCGCCGCGGCCCGATGCGGCTTCTCCGACCGACTACGCCCGCGCGCCCGCCTCGCGGTGCGCCCGATACCACTCGATGGTCGTGGCGAGGCCCCGCTCGAACGGCGTCGAAGCCCGCCACCCGAGCGCATCCTTCGCGCGGGACACGTCGAGACAGCGACGCGGCTGGCCGTCGGGCTGGGTCGGGTCCCAGGCCAGGCGGCCCTTGAAACCGGTGAGGCGCGCGATCGTTTCGGCGAGCTCGCGGATCGAGATTTCGACGCCGGCGCCGATGTTCACGGGCTCGCTGCCTTCGAGCTTCTCCATCGCGAGCGCGATTGCCTGCGCCGCGTCCTCGACGTACAGGAATTCACGCGTCGCGTTGCCCGAGCCCCAGACCGGCACTTCCAGACTCGAGCGTTCCACGGCTTCGACGCACTTGCGGATCAGCGCCGGGATCACGTGCGAGGTCGCAGGATCGAAGTTGTCGCCGGGCCCGTACAGGTTCACCAGCATGACGTTCGGCGCGTCGAAGCCGAACTCCTGCCGGTACGCCTGCGACTGCACCAGCAGCATCTTCTTGGCGAGCCCGTACGGCGCGTTGGTCTCTTCGGGATAGCCGTTCCAGAGCTCGTCTTCGTGGAACGGTACCGGGGTGAACTTGGGGTAGCTGCAGATCGTTCCGACCGACAGGAAGCGCTTCACCCCGGCGCGGCGCGACAGCTCCATCAGCACCGCGCCCATCATCAGGTTCTTGTAGAAGTAGGTGCCCGGAAAGCGCCGGTTGGCGCCGATGCCGCCGACCACGGCCGCCAGGTGCACGATCGCCTCGGGTTTCAGGTCGGCGAGCATCTTCTCGACCTGCGCTTCGTGGGTCAGGTCGTACTCCGCAGAGCGGAACGTGCGGGTGTCGGAGAAGCCTCGCGCCTCGAGTGCGCGCATCACGTGGCGGCCGAGGAAGCCGTGGCCGCCGGTGACGACGATGCGGGTGCTCTTTTTCAAACAACGCCTCCCGGGCCTGAACGGCGGGAGAGCCGAGCGTCTTCGTTCGACGACGCCTCCGGCTCGTAAGCGGCCCCTTCGCCTCCTGCGGGTGAGTGCCGAGGGTCCCGGAGGGGCCTGGCCGTGTCAAGGGCCTGCGCCCGGGCCGCGGGCGCGCACTCCGGCCCGCTCCAGTGCGCGCACGAGCGCGTTGACCGGGTCGCGCACGTGGCGCGCCGGGACGCCGCCGTAACCGAGCACCAGGCCCGGTGGCCCGCCACGGGCCACGCGAAACTCCGAGAGCCCGAGCACGTGAATGCCTTCGCGCACCGCGGCATCCACGACGCGACGCTCCGACGTCCCGCGCGGCAGCCACGCCACCAGATGCATCCCGGCATCCGACGGCTGAACGGTGAGCCGCCCGCGGGCGCGGGACTCGATCTCGCGCACCAGCGCGTCCTGTCGCTCGCGGTAGAGCGCCCGCATGCGGCGCAGGTGCCGCGCGTAGTGTCCGTGCGCGATGAAGTCCGAGGCGACCAGCTGGTGCAGCGTCGGCGGATGGGAGTCGATGAAGCGCCGCATGCACACGAACGGCTCGACCAGCGCGGGGGGCAGCACCAGATAGCCGAGCCGCAGGCCCGGGCACAGCGTCTTGCTCAGCGTGCCGGCGTAGATCACCGCCTCGCCGCCGTCGAGGCCCTGCAGCGCGGTGAGCGGGCGGGCGTCGTAGCGGAACTCGCTGTCGTAGTCGTCTTCGACGATCCACGCCCGTGCCCGGCGTGCCCACTCCAGCAGCTCGGCGCGACGCGCGAGGCTGAGCGTCGCCCCGGTCGGAAACTGATGCGACGGGGTAACGAACGCGACGCGGGCACGGGGTGCACGCCGGCGGCCCAGCGCGACGTGCATGCCTTCCGCGTCGACCGGGATCGGGACGATGCGCGCGCCGGCGGCCACCGCGGGGCCGCGCGCGCCGAAGTAGCCCGGCTCCTCGACCCACACCGCGTCGCCCGGCTCGATCAGCACACGCGCGGCCAGGTCCAGGGCGCCCTGCGAACCGTTGACCACGAGCACCTGGTCCGGATCGCATGCGACGCCACGGGTCGCGCCGATGTGGCGTGCGAGAGCCTCGCGCAGCGGACGTTCGCCGCGCTCGTCGCCGTAGCCGAGCTGCGTCGTGGTGATCCGGCGCCAGCGCCGCCCAGCGAGACGCGCCCACGTCTCGACCGGGAAGCGATCGAGCGCGGGCAGCCCGACCCGGAACGCCGCCTGCTGCTTCGGCACGCCGGGGGAGGGCCTGGGAACGCGGATGCGGGCCAGCCGCCCGAGCAGCGCAGGACGCGGCGTGCGACGGCGGCCGTGCGTGACCACCGCGCCCCCCGTGGGCCGGGCCGCATGGGCCACGCGGGTTCCCGCGCCCACGGTGGATTCCAGAAAGCCCTCGGCCAGCAGCTGTTCGAAAGCCTGGCGCACCGTGTTGCGCGAGACGCCGAGGTCCGCCGCGAGGGCGCGCGTCGAGGGCAGCCGCGCCCCGCCCTTCAACCGTCCGGCGCGAATGGACTGCCGCAGCTGCGCGTCGATCTGGCGGAACAGCGGAACCGCTGCCCTGCCGATCGAGGTGCAGCAGCGGTGGAATGCCGGAGCGCGGTGAAGGGGTCACGATGTCTCTCCGAGGTCATGCCGGATGGGCGCCGGCCCGTCGGGGAAACGGCCCGAACGATCCGCGCCCACGGGCGAATGGGCCCATGAACTTTGCATAAAGTGGGACTTTAGCAGACATGTCCCGATCCGCGAGAATGGGGACGTGCCGGTTGCAGACCGGCCCACCCACTCGCACCGGGAAGAACAGAGGGAGACCCATGCACTCCAGGATTCCAGGATTTCCGCACCTCGGCCATGCAACGACGGGACTGCTGCTCATCGCGGCGCTCGCCACCCAGCCGCTCGTGGCGCACGCGCAGGACGACGGCACCCATGGGATGGTCGTGCAGAGCGTCACCGGGGCCGCCCACTGGCAGACGCCTGACGGCTTCTATCGCCGCCTCACCTTCAACGCCCGCAAGTACGCCGACTCGTACGTCGGGGGCGAATGGCAGATGGTCGCCGGTTCGGCGATCCTGCACGGCACCATCACGTGCCTCAACATCCTCTCGCCGAACGAGGCGCGCATCGGTGGCACCGTGGACGAGGCGTTGTTCACGCTGTTCCAGGCCGGAACCGACATCGGCTGGGTGGTGGTGGACAACGGTCAGGGCGCCGACGCGCCGCTCGACATGACCAGCAATCTGCGCGCATTCCGCAACGCTCCGCCCGGTTCGGCCGAGCGGTTCTGCGAGACCGGCGAGCTGCCGTTCGGGGGCGGGGATCTCGCCATCGAGTCGGTTACGCACGGCAACTCGCAGATTCACCTGTAGTCGACGGTCGGGCGCGCGCGGCACTGGCACCTCCACGCGACGCCCGATCCGAGAGCCGTCCGTTTCCCGGCGGACGGCGGATCGACGGCCACCCCGGCCGGGGGTGCCGGGGGGCCGCGATCCACGGAGCGGCGCCGTGCAGCGCAGCCCGGCGCTCCGGCACCGCACGGGGGCGCGAGGCCCGCGACGGAGGCGTGCGACCTGCGGCGGAGACGTGCGGCCCGAGGCGGTTCAGAACTTGCGCGGGCGGGCGAAGCGGCGGCGGTAGAAACGCACCACCGCATCCAGCCCCAGCCGCTGCAGGGCGAGGCGGATCGAGCCCTTCGCGTACAGGAGCCAGAGACGCAGGCGGGACGTGCGCAGGCCGGGCGGCAGGAGGCGGACGCGCACGCGATGGGTCTCCTCGAGCGTCTTCCAGATCGACCGCTCGGACTGGCCGCCCCACGTCATGCGCGTGACCGGCAGCGTCACGGTCCGGAAGCGGGCCCCGCCCAGCCGGGCGCGCAGGAAGAAGTCGTAGTCCATCGCGTTCCTGAGCCCCGTGTCGAATCCGCCGAGCCGCTCGAACAGGGCGCGGCGCACGAACGTCGCCGGATGATTGATCGTCATGTCCCATTCGAGCAGCGACGGATCGCTCTGGCAGACGACCTCGCCGCGCCGCTCCGTCTTGACGATCGCGCCGCACACGATGTCGGCGTCGTCCTCGCGCAGCAGGGCGGCGACCTGTTCGAGCGCACCGGGCAGATAGGTGTCGTCGGCGTGCAGATGCGCGACCCAGGTTCCGCTCGCGAGGCGGACGCCCTTGTTCATGGCGTCCGAGATGCCGCGGTCGGGCTCCGACAGGACGCGCACGCCCCGTGCCCGCAGGCCCTCCAGATACGCCGCCGTGCCGTCCGTGGAGGCGCCGTCGACGACCACGTACTCGACGCCCGGCGGCGCCGGCAGCACGCTGTCCACCGTTCGGCGCAGCGCCGGCAGCACGTTCCGGCAGATCGTGACGACGCTGAGGATCGGCGCGCTCAATCGAACGCCTCGTAGACGCGTTCGTGCGCCGCCGCGCAGCGCGTCCAGGAAAAGCGCGCGGCCTGCTCGCGCAGCCGGGCGCCGCGCTCGGTCCGGAGGTCGTCCTGCGCGAGCTTCGTCAGCCCCGCCGCGAGCGCCTCGGTGTCTTCCGGATCCACGTAGCAGGCGGCCTCGCCACCGACCTCCGGCATCGACGAGCGGTCGGACGTCAGCACCGGGCAGCCGAGCGCCATCGCTTCGACGATCGGCAGACCGAAGCCCTCGCACAGGGACGGATAGACCAGGCCGCGGGCATGCGCGTACGCCCAGCGCAGTTCGGCGTCGCTCGCATCGTGCTGGATCACGCGCCCGGCGACCGGCCGCCCCGCGAGCGGCTCGAGCTCGCCGGCCGACAGCGGCCCGCCGCCCACGCAGTAGAGATCGAGACCCTCGCGCCCGGCCGACACCGCCCACGCTTCGAGCGTGCGGCGGAAGTTCTTGTACGCGTAGCGCGGACCGACCCACAGCAGGAAGGGCCGCGCGGGATCGAGCCCCGGCGGCGGCGTGGCCGCCACTTCGCTCCAGTGGCGGCTCGCGAGCGGGGCGACGTGCACCCTGTCCGCAGGCACCTTCAGGTAGGAGACGCAGTCCTCGCGCGAGGCTTCCGAATAGCAGACGATCGCGTCGGCGCGCCGGGCCAGCGCGTGCTTCCAGCGTTCGGGTCCATCGCCCGGGTCGATCCCCGTCCGTTCGTGGGTGAAGTCGTGCACGGTGACCACCAGCGGCCGCCCGGCGGCGAAAGCGGCCGGGTCGCGGTAATACGAAACGTGCACGATGGCCTCCCGCGCGCGGGCGAGGGCCGCGCGGTCGATCAGCCCGTTGAGCGGCGCGGCGATCCGCATCGCGCCGCGAAACGCGGGAATGCGGAACGAGCTCTCGAGGCGCGCGCCGAGCGCATGCGCCTCGGCGGAGCGGTGAACCCCGGCCACGACGTGCACCTCCCGCTCGAGCCGCGGCACGAGCTCGACCAGGTAGCGCGTGATGCCGCCGCGCGCCTGCATGCGGAAGATGTCGCCCGTGACGAGCAGCGGGCGCTTCATCGCCCGCGTCCTGCCGCGCGCATCAGGGTGCTGTCGTCTTCGGTGAGCGGGGCGAACCGACGCCTGAGCAGCGGATAGAGCGGCGCCCCGCGCCATCGTGCCAGGTTCCAGGCGAGCCCGGGCACGCGGCCCTTCGCAAACAGCTGCAGGTGGGGCGTGGTGCGTACCTCGTCGAACCCGGCCTCACGCGCGAGCCGTTCGAGGGTCTCACGCCGGTAGAACGCCACGTGCTGCCCGGTCTCCGGCGCCAGGTAGCGCCAGTCCGGCGCGGGCGCGTCGCCTTCGTACAGCTGCGTGCTGGTGATCAGGAACCGGGGCCCGAGCGCGGCGATTTCGCGCAGCGTCTCGACGGGATGCACCAGATGCTCGAGCACCTCGAAGGCGGTGACCGCGAACGGGCGCGCCTCGCTCCGGTTCCACTCGAAGCCGCGGGCGAACAGGTTGGAGGCGTACAGATCGTCCCAGCGGAAGTCGAAGCCCACGTCGCGCATGAGGCGCGTGAGAACCCCGTGGCCTCCCGCCCAGTCGAGGCACGGCGCGTGCGCCGCGCCGGCCAGGTGCAGGAACACCGTGAGCACCCGGCGTGCGTGGAGACAGCGCGCGAGCACGCCCGTGTCGGCGGCGCTGATCGCCTCGGTGTACGCCTCGTCCAGCCAGTCGGGCTCCTGGGTCTCGACGAAGCCGCACACCGGGCACTGGTGGTAGCGGGCATGGATGCGGCCGAGCAGCGTCCGTTCGAACAGCGGGCGGGCCTCCGCGCCGCAGACCCGGCAGGGGATCGTCGCGCTCACGCGGGCGGCTCCGCCGCCCCGCCGAGCGCGTCGTCGAGCGCCCCGCGCACCGCGGCGGCGTAATGCCGCGGGCGGTAGCGGGCGTCGAACAGGGCGTACGCCGCGGCCGCCTGCTCGCGCACCGCCGTCCGAGTGCGCCCGGCGCCGCGGGCGACCTGCTGTGCGATCGTTTCGATACGGCAATCGGGGAGCGTCTCGAGCTCGGGATCGTCGAAGCCGCACTCGCGACTGACCACGCACGGCAGTCCGAAGCCCAGTGCGATGGTCACCGTGCCGCACTGGCCCTCGGCGCACGAAGGCACGATCATCGCCCCGCACTCCGCCTGCAGCTCGCGGAACGCCGCGCCCGCGACGTCCATCATGCCGGCGGCGCGGATGTTCGGCGTGTGCCGGAGCTCCTCGCGGTAGACGGCGGCGAAATCAGCTTCCCGTTCGAAGTCGCTGCACACGATCAACTCCAGATCGCGCCGCTCCCGGAACACCTCGAGCAGGAGGTCCAGGCCCTTGTGCACCTGACCGCTGCTGCCGAGGAACAGAAACCGGCGCGGATCGCGCCGGGCGGGGTCGGTCGCCTGCTGGGCATCGTACCCGCTGTTGGGGAGTGTGCGAATCATGCGCAACGGATACGCCGCGTAGGTGGCCCGCGTGGCCGCGCCGCCGATCAGGAACACCGCGTCGAACGCCGCCAGCACCTCGGGATCGAACGGCGGGGTCTGCCGGCGCGGACGCAGTCGCACGCCGCGGCGGCGCTCGAGGTCGGCCAGACGCGCCAGCTCGGCGGCGTTGGCGAACGCCGGGTCCGAGCCGGTGATGTAGGCGATGTGCCGCGCACCGGGATGAAGATGCGCGCGATAGAGGGGCTGCGCCCGCGGATGCAGGTCAACGACCAGGTCGTACGGTGCGCGCAGCAGATCCTGCCGGGTCTCGTCGTGGTTGACCACGTCGACGGTGTAGCCGCGTTCGGCCAGGGCCGCCGCGAGCTCGCGCTGCTGCGGGACGTTCTGGTGCCGCCAGGGGTCCGTCCAGGGCAGGAAGGCGGCGACCGAGTACAGCAGCAGGGCGCGCGGTCCGGTGCCGTCGCCCGCCACGGCGCGGCGGATCCGGCCGGCGAACAGCCTCGAGCGGATGCGATTCGCCAGGCGCTTCAACGCGGCAGGAACGGGAAGAAGGCCCGCAGTTGCATCAGGAACAGGCCCCGGGTATTGCGCGGCAGGGCGTTTACCAGCACCTGCGCGACGAACTGGGAGACCAGCATGCTGATCGCGGCGCCGCGGGCGCCGAGTCGCGGGATCAGCACGAGGTTGAAGGTCACGCTGAGGACGGCGGCCACCAGGCTGCGCGTCATCAGGCCACGCTGGCGACCGTGGGCGATGAACCAGTTGGTCTGGGCGACGGCCACGAACAGCACCGGCGCGTTCCACGCGAGAATCGTGAGCACGGCGGCGCTGCTGTGGAAGTCCGCACCGAACAGGGTCGACACGATCCAGCTCGAGGTCAGCGAGATGCCGATCGCGATGGCGAAGCCCGCGAGCGCCAGGGCGGAGAATACCCGCTGCAGCCGCGCGTCGTAGCCGGCGAGGTCCTGCTGGTGCCAGCGCAGGAGGATCGGATTGGCCGCCGCCATCGTCGCCACCGGCAGATAGTAGACCACCTCCATCAGCCGCTGCGCCGCGGCGTAGATGCCGTTCTCGGTGGTCCCGCGCATGGTCGTGATCAGCATCTGATCCACGCGCACCGAAATCACGATCGCCACGCTGTTGAGCACGAGCGGCCACGATTCGCGCAGCAGCTCCCGGGCCATTCCGCGCGTCGCCCGCCAGACCCGCGGCGCCTCGGGGCGCCGCACGAACGTCACCAGCAGCGCCAGCGAGGACACCGTGTACTCGCCGACGATGACGAGCGCGACCACCTCGAGCGGCGCCTTCATGAGGATCGCGACGATTTTGGCCGTGGCGCCGATCAGTCCCGCCGCCATGCGTGCCTGCGCGAGCGGCGGAATGAGAGAGCGGCTCTGGAACCAGTACTCCAGCACGTCGAGCGACTGGGCGAACGCCATCCCCGAGAACGTGACCGTCAGCCAGAACGCTCCGGGGTCGTGGGGGCGGAGGATCGCGGCGGCCGCGCCGGCGCACGCCAGGGTGGCGAGCGAGCCGGTGAGACGGAGGGCGACGGACGTGCCGACGATCCTGCCCTCGGCCTCCGGGTGTCGCACCAGCTCGCGGACCACGATGGTCTCGAGACCGAGCTGGCTCAAGACCGCGAAGATCACCACCAGGCTCTGCGCGAAGCTCATGAGGCCGAACGAGTCGGCGCCCAGATAGCGCACCAGCCAGACGTTGACCACCAGGCCGAGGCCGAGCCGGAAGGCGCGATCCGAGAGCAGCCACACCGTATTGCGGCGGATGGTCGCGCCTTCACCGGCCTGCGAGAGCAACCCGTTCAGGTGTGACGCGAGACGGCCGAGCAGCCCCCGTGACGCGGGCGGTTCGGGACCTTCACGGCCCGGAGGCGCGGGGCTGGTTGGCGAGGGAGGGTTCAATTCGCGCGGGAGTGTAGGGCAGAGCCCGACCCCGTGCTACCGTCGCCCGGCCGCGCAACGGACGGCCCTGCGCGGGATCCACGGTCGCCGGCATCCGGTCCGCGCGGCCACGACAAGGAGCATCATGAGCGGACTTCTGCCCGGCGTGCTCGCGCGGGTGACCGACACGATCGAGGCCGAGTGCGCACGGCTCGCCGGCGAGGGCTTCAGCGCGCGCCGGCTGCTCGACGTGGGCTGCTGGGACGGCGCTTCCACGATGCGCTACGCGGCGGCGCTCGGCTGCCCGGCGTGCGGGATCGAGGTGTTCGAAACGCAGGCGCGCGCCGCCGAGGCGCGCGGGATCGAGGTCGCGCGCGCCGACCTGGAAAACGACCGCTTCCCATGGCGGGACGGTCATGTGGATGCGATCGTCTGCAACCAGGTCTTCGAGCACCTGAAGAACGTGTGGCTGCCGATCTCCGAGATCTACCGGGTGCTCGCGCCCGGCGGGCGCCTGATCCTCTCGGTGCCCAATCTCGCGAGCCTCCACAACCGGGTACTGATGGCGCTCGGCCGCCAGCCGACCTCGATCCGCACGTTCGGGCCGCACGTGCGCGGCTACACGTTCGGCGAGATCCGCGACTTCGTCGCGCACGGCGGCAAGCTCCAGGTCGAGCGCGTGCGCGGCGTCGGCTTCTATCCGCTGCCCGCGGGCGCCGCGGTGCCGCTCACGCGGCTCTGGCCCGGCGCGAGCCACACGACGATCGTGGTCGCGAGGAAGATCGCGAACGACTTCACCTCGCCGTGGGCCGAGTGGATCCGTCACGAGCAGGCCGAGGGCCTGCAGACCTTCTACGACGGGTAGCCGTCGAGAGGTGGCGAAGGCGGCGCGGTCTGCCCCTCAGGCCGACGCGGCCGACGTTGCGGCGTGCGCCGCACGCCCGGCCTCGAGCGCGGCCATGAAGCCCCGGTCGAAGGCTTCGGGCGAAAACGGCGCGCGCCTGCGCGGCGAGCGCGCGCGGGTCGAACGCGATGCCGTCGGCGACCCGCAGCGCCTGCGCGATCGCCTCCACGCTCTGCTCGGCGAACAGCACGCCGCCCGGCACCACGGCGGGGGCGCCGCGCGCGAGGCGTTCGAGCGCGCCGGGAGCGGCGCCGCGGCCCACCGTTTCGAGCGCGCCGCCGCGCGCCCAGCGCGATCACCGGGCAGCCGCTCGCCATCGCCTCGACCGGCACGATGCCGAAGTCCTCCTCGCCCGGGAACAGCAGCGTGCGCGCGCCGCGGTAGAGCTCCGCCAGTGCGTCTTCGCCCACCCAGCCGAGGAACTCCACACCGGGGCCGGCGATCGCCTTCAGCCGCGCCGCCTCCTGGCCGCTGCCGACCACCCGCAGGCGCCGGCCGAGGCGCCGGCAGGCTTCGATCGCCAGATCGGCGCGCTTGTAGGGCGCGAACGCGCCGGCCAGCAGGTCGTAGTCGCGCGCGCCCGTTCCCGGCGCGAAGCGCGCCAGGTCCACGGGGGGATGAACGACCGTCGCGTCGCGGCCCCAGTGGCGGCGGATGCGGCCGGCGACGAACGCCGAATTGGCCATCAGCGCGTGCGGGCGGCGGCTTGACCGCACGTCCCAGTCGCGCAGGCGTGCACAGGTCGCGCGCACGAACGCCGACGCCGGCCACGGAAAGCGCCCGCGCGGGAAGTACACGTCCTCAAGCTCCCAGATGTAGCGCATCGGCGTGTGCACGTAGCTCGCGTGGAACGCGCCGGGCGCGGCGCGCACGCCGCCCGCGACGCAGTGCGTGCTCGAGATCACGACGTCGTAACCGGAAAGGTCGAAGCGCTCGATCGCCGCGGGGAACAGCGGCAGGTACCAGCGGTAGCCGCGCGCGGCGAACGGCAGCCGCTGCGTGAACGCGGTACGGATCCGGTGGCGCTCGATCGCCGGGCTCGCCGCACCGCGGTTCCAGAACAGCGTGAACACGTCGGCATCGGGGAAGAGGCCGCACAGCCGCTCGAGGACGCGCTCGCCGCCGCGCATGCCGGTGAGCCAGTCATGGACGAGGGCGACGTTCACGGGCGCGGCGAAAGGGGCGCGGAGCGCGCGGCGCCTGCGGCCGGATGCGGCCGCGCGGGTGGAGCGCCCGGCTCGCCCGCGCGTCCTGCACGGGCACCGGGTGCATCCGGTCCGCCCGGGTCGGCCGCCTTCGCGATCACCCCGGCCGCGGCCGCCACGCCCGCCGCCTTCGCCGGCTCGGCGACGTACAGCGGGTGCATCACTTCGCCGTCCCAGTGGCGCGCGGCCCAGGCGAGGCCGGCGAGGATGTAGAGCGGGTAGAGCAACTCCTCGTCGCCGAAGTTCCATTCGAACAGGCCCGCGACGAAGAACCCGGCCAGTGCCCCGAGCAGCCCGAGCCGGATGCCGGCGCCGACGCCGCCCGCGGCGAGCGATACGCCGAGGCGTGTCGCGCCGCAGCGGAACAGCGTGAAGTAGAGCCACGCGAACGCGACCAGGCCCACGAGCCCCATCGTCGCCGCGATCTGGATCGGCACGCTGTGCAGGTGGCCGGCGGCTTCATGCGCTTCAGGTGGACGATAGCGCTCGTAGACGGGGTGCAGGTCTTCGAGGCCGACGCCGGTGAGCGGGTGGTCGGCGAACATGCGTCCCCCCGCGGTCCACATGTAGGTGCGCTCGATGTTGCTCGGGTGATGCGGATCGAACGCCGAGCCGAGCCGCGCGCGGTAGGAGGGCGGCGCGAGGATCACCAGCGCCGCGAGCGCCACGGCCATCGCCGGCAGCCAGCGCGGGCGCGCCCGCCCGGCCATCACCGCGAGCGCGGTCGCGAGACCGAGCCACGCGCTGCGCGTGTAGGTCATGCCGAGCGCCGCCGCGCCGATCAGAAACGCCAGCGCGGCGCCGATGCGCCACGCCTTGAGACGGGTGGCGATCACCACGCCCGCAGCGATCGAGGTGAACAGCAGCAGCTGGCCGCCGAACGTCATGTAGTGACCGACCGGACCGCGGGCGCGCGCGGCGAGGCCCTCGGGCCCGGTGAGGAAAGCGAAGATGCCGACGCCCGCGGCGAGCGAAGCGGAGACGAACCACACGACGAGCGCGCGCGCGCCGAGCTCCGGCCGCTCGCCGTGGAATGCGGCGACCAGCACCAGCAGCGGAAAGAGACCCTTGGTGATGCGCGGCAGGCTGTGGGCCGGGTCCAGCGCGAAGATCGCCGCGACGAGCAGTGCGAGGAACCAGCCGAAGCCGGCCAGGAGCGTCGGCGGGCGCGGGATCGTGCGGCCGCGATCCTGCACCCAGACGACGGCGGTCAGCACGCCACAGATCGCCGTGGCGATCGACATCGGGGCGATCGTCCAGGGCAGCACCAGCACCAGCAGCAGGAAAGCGTACTCGGCGGCGCGCGCGGCGGGTTCGGGCCGGGGTGGTTTCAGGGTCGCTCCGGAGCGGGCGGTGCCCGCGGTTCGAGGTCGCGGCGTGCTCGCGGCGGGTGCCGGCGGTGCCGGCGGGCGCTTTCACCCGTGCGGGGCGCGACGCTAGCGGAGCCCCGCGGGCCTGTCCAGCTCCCCCGGATTTGTGCCAGCTTGTCGTTGACGCACGGTTTGACGTTCCCTAAACTGTTCCACCGAAACGTGCTTAGACGCACGGTCCTTTCCGCGCTGCAGCTCGCCCCGCATCAGGACGAAAGATCCCTCGTGATGGTTGAGACAAAGGAACGGCCATGAGAAACCTGGTCACAGGAGGTGCCGGTTTCATTGGTTCGCATCTTTCCGAGGCCCTGCTCGCGCGCGGACAGGAAGTCTGGGCGCTGGACGATCTGTCCACGGGGCGCGTCGCGAACCTTCGAAGCTTCGAAACGGAACCCGGGTTTCGCTTCCTCGAAGGAAGCGTCACCGATGCGCCGCTCGTGAGCGGCCTGGTCGCACAATGCGACCGGGTCTTTCATCTGGCGGCGGCGGTCGGGGTCAAGTACGTCCTCGAAAACCCGCTGCGCTCGCTGATCACCAACATCCGCGGCACGGAAGTCGTGCTCGAAGCCGCCGATCAGCACGAGCGCGAGGTGATGCTGTTCTCCAGCAGTGAGGTGTACGGCAAGGGCGTCGCCGTGCCGTTCAAGGAGGACGACGACCGCGTGCTCGGTCCGACGCACAAGCTGCGCTGGTCGTATGCGTGCGGCAAGACCGTCGACGAGTGCCTGGCCCAGGCCTACTGGCAGCAGCGCCAGGTGCCGGTGGTGATCGTGCGTTGCTTCAACACCTGCGGGCCGCGCCAGACCGGCGCCTACGGCATGGTGATTCCCAACATGATCGTGCGCGCGCTCAGGAACGAACCGATCCTGGTGTTCGGAGATGGAAAGCAGTCGCGTTGCTTCTCCGCGGTCAGCGACGTCGTGCGCGGCGCACTGCTGCTCGCCGACGACAAGTCGGCGCACGGCGAGGTCTTCAACATCGGCACCGACGAGGAGATCACGGTGCTCGGCCTCGCCGAGCGGATCCGCCAGCGCTGCGGCAGCCGCTCGGAGATCGAGTTCGTGCCCTACGAGCAGGTCTACGGAAAGTCGTTCGAAGACATGCGCCGCCGCGTACCCAGTCTCACGAAGATCGAAGCGTTCGTCGGCTACCGGCCCGAGGTGACGCTGGACGCGCTCCTCGATCTGACGATCCACGACGTTCGCGAGCAGATGGGCCTGCGGCAGGTGGCGGGATTCTCACCGATCCGCTGAGGCGCGATTGAAGGCCAGCACAGCCGGGGACGCGACGGGGACCCTTCGACCGAGCGGCCCGCACGGGCGACACGCCTGGCGGGGCGCGCGTGCGCAACCCGGGCTTCCCGTGATGGCCTGAGCGGATGGATCTGGCCGTTCTCGCGATCACGTTCGTGGCCGCCGCCGGGCTCGCGCTGCTCATCACCCCGCTGGGCATCCGGCTCGCCTGGGTGACGGGCTACCTGGACCATCCCGAAGCCCGCAAGCTCCACACCTCCGCCACGGCGCTTCTGGGCGGCGCCTGCGTCTTCGCGGCGGCGCTCGCCATCTGGCTCTCGGCGCACGTCTACCTCGGGCGGCCGCCCGACTCCGAGGCGACCTACCTGATCACCGGTGCGATGCTGGCGCTCGGGCTCGGCCTCTGGGACGACCGCTTCGGCATGAACCCGGTGGTGAAACTCGCCGGTCAGGCGCTGGCCGCGGGGATCGTGCTCGCCTCGGGCGCCGTCCCTGCGGCCGGTCTCGGCTTCCCGTGGGACGGCGCGCTCACGGTCGTGGGCATGATCGCTCTGATGAATGCGGTCAACTTCCTCGACAACATGAACGGGATGGTCGCCGGAATCGCGGCGATCGCGCTGATCGGGTTCGGCGTGCACTCGGCGGCGCGCGGCGCGCTGGGCCTTGCGGCCGCGCAGCTTGCGGTGAGCGGCGCCTGTGTGGGATTCCTTCGCTACAATTTCCCGGACGCCCGGGTATTCCTGGGTGACGCGGGAAGTCTGTTTCTGGGCTATAGTCTGGGCGCGTCCGCCGTTCTGGCGCTGGGCGCCATTCCCCGGGGCTGGAGCTGGGCGGGTCCCCTGCTGATCCTCGCCTATCCGGCATTCGATTTGATCTTCGTGGTCGTGAACCGCCTGCGCGAGGGGCGCAAGGTGTACGTCGGCGGCAAGGACCACAGCAACCACCGCATAGCGAGACTCCTGAAATGTCAGAAGACAACCGTGATCCTGATGTGGGTAAGTGGGGCCGCCCTCTGCGCAAGCGGTCTCGTGGTCCTAAGCCTCAATCGGGCGATGCCGACGCTCCTGTTGTCGGGCCTGTGGACGGTCCTCTTCCTGTGGACGGGGCTGCGACTATCATCCGAGCCGAGCCTTCCGCACGACCCGCACCCCCGCCCCTGAGCCGCGCGTCGGCCGAGCCGGACACCGAGGACGAGAAGCTGCGCGAACTCGTGGCGTTCATGGCGAAGGGCCTCGTCGACCATCCCGAGGACGTCGAAGTCGAGATCCTGCGCGCGGGCCGTGACGCGAGCTTCGAGCTCAGCGTGCACCCGGACGACATCGGCCACGTGATCGGCAAGCAGGGCCGCACGGCGCGCTCGATGCGTCTCACGCTCTCGGCGGCCGCGGCGCGAATCGATCGTGACGCCGGACTCGAAATCGCCGACTGACGCCGACGCGCAGGCCGTGATCGGACGCCTTGGCCGCCCGCACGGTCTGAAGGGCGACCTGCTCCTCGACGGCTGCTCGCTGAGCGCCGACGAGCTGACCGCGCTCGCCACGGTGACCTGGCGCGGCGCGAAGGGCGAGACGCGAACGCTCACGGTCCGCGCTGCGAAAGCGTTCATGGCGAAGCTGCAGATCCGCTTTGGCGAGGCGGCCTCGCGTGATGCGGCGGCGGAACTCACCAACGGCGAGCTGTGGGTGGAACGCGACCGGCTGCCCGACGCGGGTCCGGGGCAGGTCTACGCGTTCCAGCTCGTGGGGCTCGAGGTGAAGACCCGCGACGGGCGTTCGCTCGGCAGGATCGCCGAAATCCTGCCTTCGGGCGCGCACCCGATCTACGTCGTGCGCGGCGAGCGCGAGTGGCTGATCCCCGCGACCGAGCCGTTCGTGCTGGAGGTGGACGTCGCCGCCGGGGTCGTGACGGTGGATCCACCGGCGGGACTCGAAGAAATCTAGGATTCCGGCGCGGCGGCGCGGCGCGCCCATCACGCCTGCACCGACCGCACCGCTCCGAGGACACGCACTTGCGAATTACCCTGCTCACGATCTTCCCCGACATGTTCCCGGCGGCGTTCGCCGAGGGCATGATCCGCGCCGCGCGCGAGAAGGGCCGGCTGGACGTCGACGTGGTGAACCTGCGCGACTTCACCAGCGACTCCCACCGCACCACCGACGACAGCCCGTTCGGCGGCGGCGCCGGGATGGTGATGAAGATCGAGCCCATCGACCGTGCACTCCGGTCCCTGAACGTGGGGACGAAGGAGGCGCGCCCGGCGGGGACGCGCGTCCTGCTGCTTTCGCCGCAGGGCGAAACCTTCACGCAGCGGACGGCGCTCGAGCTCGAAGACGCTGGAGCACCTGGTGCTGCTGTGCGGTCGCTACAAGGCCGTGGACGAGCGGGTGGCCGAACACCTGGTGGACGGCGAGCTCTCGATCGGCGACTTCGTGATCTCGGGCGGCGAGCCTGCGGCCCTGTGCGTGGTCGATGCGGTGGCGCGCCTGCTGCCGGACGTGGTGGGCGACTTCGACTCGGTGGAGAGCGACTCGTTCCATTCGGGTGTGCTGGACGCGCCGTACTACACGCGGCCCGCGGAGTACCGCGGCTGGAAGACGCCGGACGTGCTGCTCTCCGGGAACCACGCCGCGATCGCGAAGTGGCGCAGGGAGCAGGCGCTGCGGCGCACCGCGGCCCGGCGGCCGGATCTGCTGGAGGGGGCGGAGCTGACGGCCGGCGGAGCAGCGGGCGCTGCGACGGCCGAAAGCCGCGCAGGAGGGCTGAAAATCGTGCGCGGATCGGCCCGGCCCGGCGCCTGCCCTGCCCCCGTTGAGTTCCACCCCCGCTTCCCCTATACTCCCGCGCCGCGAAACAGACCCGGGTCTCCGGGCATTTGGATATGGAAAGGAGCCCCGTCATGGGCCTGATCGACAAGGTGGAAGCCGCCCAGCTCAAGAGCGACCTGCCGGACCTCGCGCCCGGCGACACCGTCGAGGTGTCGGTGCGCGTCGTCGAAGGCGACAAGGAGCGGCAGCAGAAGTTCCGCGGTGACGTGATCAACGTGCGCGGTTCGGGAATCAAGAAGACCTTCACCGTGCGCAAGATCAGCGAAGGGATCGGCGTGGAGCGGACGTTCCCGATCCACAGCCCGAGCCTCGCCAGCATCGAGGTGCTGCGCCACACGAAGGTCCGTCGCGCGAAGCTGTTCTATCTGCGCGACCGCACCGGCAAGCGCGCGCGTTTGCGCTGATCCTCGCGGGGCATCGCGCCCCGCGCCGGATTCACCCGCTGCACCGAGGAGCGACAGGACGTCGTGAACCGACCGGCGTGGCGAAAGCTCGCGCGAGCCGAAGAGCGATTCGCCGCCGGCGCGCGGATCGTGGCCGGCGTGGACGAGGCCGGCCGTGGTCCGCTGGCGGGCCCGGTGGTGGCGGCGGCGGTGGTGCTCGCACCCGGTGCCGCCTGGGAAGACCTCGACGACAGCAAGAAGCTCGACGAAAAGACCCGCGATGCGCTCTACGCCCGGATCCTCGCGGAGGCCCGGGCGTTCGGCTGGGGGGTCGTCGGCGCGCGCACGATCGACCACATGAACATCCGCCGCGCGAGCCTCGAGGCCATGCGGCGGGCCGTGCAGGGCCTGCGCCTGCAGCCCGATCTGGTGCTGGTGGACGGTCGCGATCTCATTCCGGGCCACGCCGGACGGCAGGAAGCGGTGATCGACGGCGACGCCACCATGCTGTCCATCGCCGCCGCGTCGGTCGTCGCCAAGGTGGTGCGCGACCGCATCATGGCGCGCCTCGACCGGGTCTGGCCCGACTACGGTTTCGCCAGGCACAAGGGCTACGGAACCCCGGAGCATCTGGCGGCGCTCGATCGCGTCGGCCCGTGCCCGCTGCATCGGTATTCGTTCAGCCCGGTGTGCGTGCAGGAACTCCCGCTGTAGGCGGCACCGGGTTCGCCGTCCGGAGCACCACCCGCTAGACTGCCGGCTGCCCCCGCACCCGCCCCCGCGAGGTCTCGGCATGGGCCGGGCTCAGGAGCGAGGCAGGATCGCCGAGCGGCTGGCGGCGGAGTTTCTGGCGTACGAAGGCATCGAGGTGTGCGAACGCAACGTGCGCATGGGCGGGGTCGAGGTCGACCTCCTCGCCCGCGACGGTGCGACGTGGCTGGTGGTCGAGGTCAAGGCGCGCGGGCGTCTGGATTTCGGCGGCGCGGGCGCCGCGGTCGATCGCGTGAAGCGCGAGCGGCTGCTGCGCGCGGCGCGGGCGCTGCAGCAGCAGGGCCGCGCCCGCGTGAGGATCGACGTGGTAACGGTGGAACCCGGCGCGACCGGCCTGCGTATGGAGCATGTCCGGAACGCGGTGACCGAATAGGAGACGCATTCACAGCGTCGCGCGGCAGGCGCGGCCGACACGATTCCCATGATGGTCAAAGCCCCCCGATTCGGCCGCCTCAGGATCCCCAGGCGGCTCACCCAGCGCTGGCGCGCGCGCATGCGCGCGCAACGCCGCTGGTGGCGGGCGCGGTGGCGCGAGACCGCGCCGGGCGAGGTCATGTTCCCGCCCGCGGGCGGTGGCGTCGTGGCGGTGGAGACGCTGGCCGGCGAGGGCGGCGGCGGCCCGCGCATCGCGATCCTGCACGCGACCGCCGGCGCCGGGCACAAGCGCGCGGCGCAGGCCCTGGCCGCAGCGATCGCGGAACGTTCCCCGCACGCGGTCGTGCGCGAGGCCGACACGCTGGTGTTCGCGTCGCGCTTCTACCGCGGCGCCTACGCGTCGTCGTACAACGCGATGGCGGCGCGCGCGCCGCGGCTCTGGGGCGCGCTCTATCATTCGTGGGAATCCGCACCGGTCAACAAGGGCGCGACGCCGGTGCGGCTCGCGCTCGATCGGGTGAACCTGAGGCGTCTGGTGCGCGTGGTCGAGCGCGAGCGCCCCGACGCGATCGTGTGCACGCACTTCCTGCCGGCCGAAGCACTGTCGCCGATCCGTGGCCGCGGGCGGCTGCAGATTCCCCTCTACGTCGTGATCACCGACTTCACCGCGCATCCGATCTGGGCGCTGCCCCACGTGGACCGCTACTTCGTCGCGAGCGAGCAGGTCCAGGCGCAGCTCGCGAAGCATGGCGTGCCGCGGGAGAACATCGAGGTGAGCGGCATCCCGATCGACCCGCGCTTCGCGCAATCGGTCGGCCGCGACGCGGCCCGCGCGCGCTTCGGTCTCGATCCGCGCCGCCCGGCGGTGCTGGTGATGGGCGGCGGCGCCGGCGTCGGCCCGCTCGCCGACCTTGCGGGGACCCTGGCGCGGCTCGCGCTGCAGCCGCAGATCGTCGTGGTGTGCGGCACCAACCGGCGCCGGCTCGCCCAGATCGAAGCGATGCCCGAGGCGCACGACGGGCGCGTCATCGCACTCGGCTTCACGCAGGACGTCGACGTGCTGCTCGAAGCATGCGATGTCGTGGTCAGCAAGGCCGGCGGGCTGACCTGCTCGGAGGCGCTTGCCAAGCGCACCCCGATGGTGGTGTTCCGGCCGACGCCGGGCCAGGAAGTGCGCAACGCCGAGTACCTGGAATCGGCAGGGGCGGCCGTGCACGCGGATTCGGTGCGCGACGTGGCCGAGTGCGTCGGCCGCTGGCTCGCCGACCGGGATGCGCACGCCCGGGCCCGCGAGGCGGCGGCGGCGATCGCGCATCCGCACGCGGCCGAACAGATCGCCAGGCGCGTGCTCGCCGGCGTGAACCTGGACGCCGCGCGGGCGGGGTAGGGCGGCTCCGGCAGCCTCGAAGGGTCGCTTCGCGCGGCCGGCTTCGGATCCTCCAACGCGCCCCGGTGCGGCTCGCGAAATCCGTCCCGGGACGGATTTTCGATCCGGTCTAGTTCGCGCGTCGCGCCACCGTCACCATCGCGTTGAACTCTTTCACGAAGGTCGTGTCGTCCATGTTGGCGTTCCAGCCGAGCGCACGGCCCATGCGGCGCGCCGCCTGGGAATCGTCTTCGTTCCAGCGCAGGATCGTGAAGCCGGCCCGTTCGACGAGCCCGCGGTCGAACGGGCACTCGCCGGTCGCCCACGGCTTGTAAGCCTCGTCCGCCGCCGCCTGTTGCCCGTACAGGTTGTAGATCAGGAACAGGCCGCCGGGCTTCAACGCGTCGTGGACGTGTGCCACGTAGGTCGAGTCGTCCACGCCGAGATGCACGAGGTTGCGCGGATCGGTCTCGCGGGCCGGGTGCACGTAGCCCTTCTTGAGCGTGTTCTTCGACATGAACAGGTCGTAGCCGGTGCCGACCTCTTTCGTGATCGCATCGGTCGACGGGTACCGGCCGAACACGAGCCGTACGTTCCCGGGCCTGCCCCCGCCGGCGCTGTTCGCGCGCGGCATCGGGCCCTGGTCATCGCTCATGCGGTACATCGCGTCGAGCATGCCGGGGATCTCGATGCCGGTGACGCTCGCACCCATCGAGGCCAGCGCGCGCACCTGTCCCATGTTGCCGAAGCCGAAGTCGGCGATGCGCGCCCCGTCGGCGCGCTTCATCCCGGCGGCGGCGGCGAAGTCGAGCGCGCGCAAGTAGGCGAGCGGCGAGCTGTAGAGGCGGTAGTACCAGTCCTCGGTGACGTTCAGCTCCTGGTAGCCGGCCTTCTCCGAATCGGGCAGGGCCGCGTAGGCGGCGGGCGTGAGCGCGCTGCGCTTCTCGCGGTTGAACCACACCTTGCGCGGGCTCATCGGCGGCAGCTCGGTGCAGGCGTCGAGGAACGCGCGGCCGAGCGCGGACTCGGCGAGCGGGCGGACGGCCTCGGCCTCGGTGCGGATCTTCTCGCGCCCGCTCGGCGCGGGCGGATCGTCAGCGTCCGCGCTCCATGCGGCCGTGAAGGTCACGAAGGCGAGCGCCGCAGCGGCCAGGACCGCGACGCGCGAACGGGCGGGGCTTGAAGGTCCAAACGCCGGCATGCCGTACCTCCTGAATCCGGGAAGCGAACCCGGGCACTCTGCACCCGGAACCGGGCTGCGGCCAAACGCCGGCGACCCGTGTCGGCGCCCGCGTGACCGGCGCCGCCGGCCGTCACCAGCCAGGTGCAGGCTCGCGCGTGTCTTGACCGTCCGCACGCGAGCCTCTTAGGCTGCCCGTCCTGTCTGCCGCGCCCGCCCGGGGCGCGGCGTTCCGACGTCCTTTCACGAAAGGCACCGCCCGCTTGGCCCGCTCCCGGCACGCTCCAGCAGGCCTGTTCCGCGGCGACCGCGTCGCGCTCGCGCGCGCGATCTCGCACGTCGAGAACGACGCGCCCGATGCCGTCGCGATCCTCGACGCGTGCTTCGAGAAGAGCGGCACGGCGTTCCGGATCGGCATCACCGGCCCGCCCGGCGCCGGGAAGAGCACCCTGGTCACGCGGCTCGCGCAGGGCTACCGGACGCGCGGCGAATCCGTCGCAATCGTGGCCGTGGACCCGACCAGCCCGTTCTCGGGCGGCGCGCTGCTCGGCGACCGCGTGCGCATGGGCGAACTCGCCGGCGACCCCGGAGTGTTCATCCGCTCGATGGCGACGCGCGGCAGCCTGGGCGGGCTCGCGGTCCACACCGCGCAGGTGTGCGACGTGCTCGACGCGGCCGGCTACGAGCGCATCCTGATCGAGACCGTCGGCGTCGGCCAGAGCGAGCTCGAGGTCGCGCAGACCGCCGACAGCACCGCCGTGGTGCTGGTGCCGGAATCGGGCGACGGCGTGCAGGCGATGAAGGCCGGCCTCATGGAGATCGCCGACGTGTTCGTGATCAACAAGGCCGACCGCGAGGGCGCCGAGCGCGGCGCGTTCGCGGTGCGCTCCGCGCTCGAGCTGCGCCAGAAGCAGAGCGAGTGGGATCCGCCCGTGCTGCTCACCATCGCCTCGCAGGGCGACGGCGTGGACGGACGTGATCGAGGGCTTCGAGCGCCACCGCGCATTCCTCATCGGAAGGCGGCGGGCTCGAGCGCCGCCGCCGCCAGCGGCTCGAGCAGCGCCTGCGCGACCTGCTGCGCGACGCGCTGTGGCGGGAGTTCTCGAACGCGGTGCCCGAGGCCTACTGGAAGGACGTCATCGGCCGCCTGGCCGCGCGCGACCTCACCCCGCACCAGGCCGCGGGGCGGCTGATCGGCAAGGCGATGGAGGCGCAGGCCCCGAGCTAGGGCGGCCGGAGCGGCCGGCCCGCGCCATTCGTTGCGCGACTCCAGCCGGCGACTTTCCGCTTTCCCGAACGTCGCCACGGCGCGATCATGGGAGGGCCCTGCCGCGGCAGGGCCCGCGAGCCCGCGGCGCCCGTACGCCATCGGCGCTGGATCCTGTTGCGGCGCGCGCCCGTTTCGAGGAGGTCCCATGCACCGGCCCTCTGGTTTCGCCCTCGCCGCCGTTGTGCTGGCGTGCTGCGCCGGATCGCCCGCCCGCGCCGGCTGGAACGGCGACCCCGTCCAGATTTCGACGGCCGCGCCGATCCCGCTCGTCGAAGCCTGCAACGACGGCGATCACGGCACCTTCGTCGCGTGGCAGGAGAGTTCCATGCTGCGCGTGCAGCACCTCCTCCCGAGCGGCGATCTCGACCCCGCCTGGCCCGCGAGCGGAACGATCGCACGCGACGTGGCCGCGGACCGGACGAACCTCGCGTTGCTTCCAGACGGGTTGGGCGGCCTCTACCTCTCGTGGCGTGAATCGCAGAGCCTGTACCTGACGCGGCTCGATGCAGCGGGGCAGACGCCGGCAGCGTGGCCCGCGCAAGGGAGGAACCTCGGGCCGGCCGCGTTCCCGGCGCTCATCGGTGACGGCGCGCACGGCGTGTTCGCGGCGTGGACCTCGTCGACGGACGTGCTGATGATCCACCTGGGTCCAGAGAACTCGGGGGCGGGCGGCTGGTCGAACGGCGCCCATGTGGTTCGAACCCCCGATGGCCTGTCGGCCGACACGTGGCCCGCGCTCGCGCCCGATGACGCGGGCGGCGCGTACCTCTCGTGGCTGAGGCTCAGCCAGGACGAGCAGGTGGTTCCGAGCGCCGCCTGCATCCTGCGACTCGGCCCCGACGGCCAGCCGGCATCGGGCTGGCCGGGGGAAGGCGTGGCGTTCCCGGCGTTCTATTTGAGCGCCGTTCCGGCCCTGGGGGCGCGCCTGGTCGACGTCGCCAGGGACGGGAACGGTGGCGCCTACCTCCTGGTCTGCGAACCCGTTCAGGAGACCACTCAATTCGATCCGCGGCTCAGGCGACTGACGCCCACGGGCGAGCTGGCGCCAGGCTGGCCCGTGGAGGGCCACTCGACGCTCGGCCCGGTCGAGGTCTATGACGCCGAGGCCGCGCCGCGCGTGCGCTTCGGCGAAGCCGGTTCCGCCATCGTGTCGACGCCGTTCTACTACTCGGAGGGCATCACGGAGATGAACTACCTGCGATATCCCGATGCGGGGGACATCGCGGTTCCCCTGGCCAGCGCGGAGCCTCACCTCCGCAGTCGGGTGGTCGGAAACGGCGAGGGAGGGCTCTACATCGCCATGTTCAAACCCTCGGGGCCCTGGAGCATGTACGAGGCCTACGCGCATCTGCGGCTGGTGCAGGGGCCCGCCCCCGCCGGCTGGTCCGACTGGAGCGAGACCTACACGAACCCCGTCATCCAGATCTATGGCGACATCGGGCTCGCGGCGACGGGTGACGGCGGTGCGGTGCTGTTCTGGTCGCAGATGTACGACCGGGTCGGACTGTTCGCGCGGCGCTACGGCCCGGCGGGCGAGACGACGGATGTTCCGCCCGCGACGGCCTCGTTCGGCATCGAGTCGGCGCGGTTCCAGCCGGGCGCGGGCGTGCGCGTGCGGTGCTCCACCGGGGCCGGCGGTCCGGCCCGTCTCGATCTGTTCGACATCGCCGGGCGGCGCGTGGCGGGCGCCCGCGCGCACGTGGCTCCCGGCGCCGGTGAAACGGCGATTCCCGGAACGGCCGGACTCCCTTCGGGGCTCTATTTCGTGAGGCTCGTGGCGGGCGGCGCCGAGGCGCATGCGCGCGTCGGCGTGACGCGCTGACCCGAACGTCGCCGGGCGACGCAGGCGACCGCCTTCGGGGTGCAGTCTGCGGCGAGGATCTTCACGCGGCCGGGGAGGATCGCGCGCTGGGCGGCGCTCCGCGGTCTCGCCCCGCGCCTTGACCGCCTTCTTCCCCCCGCCTTAACCTCACACGTCACTGTGTTTCCGGGCTTTGCGACGCCCGGCGCGCGCACGGACCGTGCGCGCACCCCGTGATGCCGCGCACCCACGCCCCGCAGGCTGGCGACTCTTCTCGAGGCGCCGCCCAAGGAGGAACCCATGGCACCCCGCACTCCCAAGGCCGTCCGCCGCCGCCATCAGCGCACCCGCACCGCGGCGGAGCGCGCCGGACGCGTCGCGCCCAGGCCGCAGGCGAAGCGGCCGGCGCCGGCGGCCCCGGCGCCGCCCGCGTCCCGGGCGGCCGGCAACGGCAGGCCCGCCGAGGTCCCCGAGCCGAGCTTCGACTACGAGAAGCAGCGCGAGGCCTGGAAGGCGCGCTACGACCGGTCGAAGGAGCGCCCCGGGCTCTACCCGTTCACGATCTCGGGGATTCCGATCAAGCGGATCTACACGCCCGATGACGTCAAGGGCATGGACCTCGGCCGCGACCTGGGCTTTCCCGGCGAGCCGCCGTATACGCGCGGCGTGCACTCGACGATGTACCGCGGCCGGATGTTCACCATGCGCCAGTTCGCCGGCTTCGGCACGCCGAAGGAATCGAACACGCGCTACCACTACCTGCTCCAGCACGGGCAGACCGGACTTTCGATCGCCTTCGACAACCCGACGATCATGGGCTACGACAGCGATCACCCGAAGGCGCACGGCGAGGTCGGCAAGTGCGGCGTCGCGGTGGACAGCCTCGCCGACATGGAAATCCTGATGCACGGCATCGACCCGGGCGTGGTCTCGACGTCGATGACGATCAACGGCCCGGCCGCGACGATGTACGCGTTCTACCTGGCGAACGCCGAGAAGCAGGGGGTGTCGTTCGAGCGCCTGCGCGGCACCCTGCAGAACGACATCCTCAAGGAGTACATCGCGCAGAAGTGCTGGTGCTTCCCGCCGCGGCCGTCCCTGCGCATCATCGTCGATCTGATCGAGTTCTCGACGAAGTACGTGCCGCAGTGGAACACGATCTCGGTGTCCGGCTATCACATCCGCGAGGCCGGTTCGACGGCGGCGCAGGAGCTGGCGTTCACGCTCGCCGACGGTTTCACCTACGTCGAGGCCTGCGTGGCGCGCGGCATGGACGTGGATTCGTTCGCGCCGCGGCTGTCGTTCTTCTGGAACAGTCATCTCGACTTCTTCGAGGAGATCGCCAAGCTGCGCGCGGCGCGGCGGATCTGGGCGCGCCACATGCGCGAGCGCTTCAAGGCGAAGAACCCGGCGTCGTGGCTGATGCGGTTCCACACGCAGACGGCCGGCTGCTCGCTGTGGGACAAGCAGCCCGAGAACAACATCATGCGCACCGCATTCGAGGCGCTCGCCGCGGTGCTCGGCGGCACGCAGTCGCTGCACACCAACTCGATGGACGAGACGATCGCGCTGCCGAGCGACAAAGCGGTCAAGATCGCCCTGCGCACGCAGCAGGTGATCGCCCACGAGATCGGCGTGACCGAGACCATCGACCCGCTCGCGGGGTCCTACTACGTCGAATCGCTCACGAACGAGCTCGAGCGTCAGGCGGAGGACTACTTCCGCCAGATCGAGGGGATGGGCGGCGTGGTCGACGGCATCGACCGTGGCTTCTTCCAGCGCGAGATCGCCGGCGCGGCCTACCAGTATCAGCAGGAGATGGAAAAGGAGCAGCGGGTGATCGTCGGCGTCAACCGCTACGTCGAGCCGGGCGAGAAGCTCGACATTCCGATCCTGTACATCGGCGAAGAGGTGGAGGAAGGGCAGAAGCGCGCGCTCCGCAAGTTGCGCCGCACGCGCGACAACAAGGCGACGAACCGTGCGCTCAAGGCGCTCACCGCTGCCGCGGCCGCGCCCGACGGCGAGCAGAACCTGATGGAGAAGATCCTCGACTGCGCGCGTACGTACGCGACCGAAGGCGAGATCCGCAACGCGATGCGCGAAGTGTTCGGCGACTACGTCGAGAATCCGGAGTTCTAGCCGGGCCGAGCGCGTTCCGCTGGCGGAGAGCGGCCCGAACCGCGTGCCGGCGCCCGCGCCGGTCGCAGGAGACAAGATGCAGCGAAAGATTCGCGTACTGGTGGGCAAGCCCGGACTCGACGGTCACGATCGCGGCGCGAAGGTCGTCGCGGCGGCGCTGCGCGACGCGGGCATGGAAGTGATCTACACCGGTCTGCACCAGACTCCCGAGCAGGTGGTCGAAGCAGCAGTGCAGGAGGACGTGGACGTCGTCGCGCTGTCGATCCTCTCGGGCGCGCACATGACGCTGTTCCCCGAAGTGC
The DNA here is from genome assembly GCA_963744995.1 of Candidatus Eiseniibacteriota bacterium. GTDB lineage: Bacteria > Eisenbacteria > RBG-16-71-46 > RBG-16-71-46 > RBG-16-71-46 > CAVUWA01. Next base: position 233,503 of record CAVUWA010000010.1, on the reverse strand, counting down.
AGGCGCTGATGGCGCAGCACGGCATCGGCGACCGCCTGCTCACCGGTGGCGGCATCATCCCGTCGGAAGACATGCAGACGCTGCACGGGATGGGCGTCGGTCGCCTGTTCGGCCCCGGGTCGTCGACCCAGGACATCGCCGCCTACATCCACGAGTGGTTCGACACGCAGGGTGGAAGCGCCGCCGGGGCGCACGCCGCCGCGGCGCGGAAGAAACCGGCGCCCGCGACGCAGGCGGCGGCGAAGCCCGCGAAGGCGCCCGCGCGCAAACCCGCGCGGAAGGCGGCGAAGCAGAACGCCGCAGCCGGGAAGCCGGCGCGGCAGAAGCGCGCGAAGAAATCCGCCGCGAAGAAGCCGGCGAAGCGTTCCGCCCGCGGGCACCGCTGAGCGCCGGGCAGGCTCCACGCATGGCGCCGTCGCTGGTGGAGCCCGATCTCCGCGTCGAGCGCGAGGACGGGCTGCCGTTCCTCGTCGAGCACTGGTACCTCGGCTCGCCGGCGCGGCGCTACATGATGGTGCGGCGGTTCCGCGAGGTGCTCGAGCACGCGCGGCTCGAGCCCGGCCTCGCGGTGCTGGACCTCGGCTGCGGCTGGGCCTACGGCACCTGCTGGGCGCATGCGGCCGGGTGCCGCGCGGTCGGGATCGATCTCGGCATGGATCAGCTGCGCTGGGCGCGGCGTGCGCTCGATCCGCAGCGCGCGCTGGGGCTCGCGCTCGCGAACGCGAAGGCGCTGCCGTTTGCGGATGCGACCTTCGATCGTGCCGTGTCGGTCGAGATGATGGAGCACGTCTTCCGGCCCGACCGGACCACGGTGCTCGCAGAGATCGCGCGCGTCCTGAAGCCCGGAGCGCGCTTTGCGATCTCGACGCCCAACGCGGCGTCGCCGATCGAAGCGGTGAAGCGCGCCGCGGTGCGCTGGCCGCTGCTGCGCAGGAGCCTGCCTTCGTCCTGCTTTCCGGAGGCGGCCGACGATCGCGAGGCGTACCACCCGTACCGCTATCACCACCCGCTGCCGCTGGCCGAACTGCGCGCCGGGGCGGAAGCCGCCGGGCTCCGCGTGGAAGGGGCGCGGCGCTTCCTGTGGGTGATGAAGACTACGCCCGACGCGCTGCTTCCGGCGGGCCGGGCGCTGGAGGCGGCCGCCGAGGCGATGCCGTTCGTGAACCGGCTCGGCGCGACGACGCTGATCTGGGGCGTGCGGCCATGAATGACGCGCCGCGCATCGTGCTGCTCGACGGCAGCCCGCGTGCGGACAGCAGCGTCACGCGCATGCTGCGCGAGCTCGCCGCGGGCGCCGAAGCTGCGGGCGCGATCACCCGGACGATCGTGTGCGTGGAACTCCACGTCCAGCCCTGCGTGGCCTGTGGACCGGACGCCACGCGCGGCTACTGCATCTTCCACGACGACATGGATGCCGTGTACGAGGCCCTCGAAGGCGCGCATGCGGTGGTCGTCGGCTCACCGGTGTACTTCGACACCGTGAGCGGGCCGATGAAGAACGTCTTCGACCGCTGCAACTGCGTGACCCCCCTGGTGACGACGCCCGAAGGCGAGCGTTTCGTGCCGAAGTGGGCGCGGACGCGGCGGGGCGTGTTCGTCACCGCGCACAGCGCCGCGCACCCGCGCGAGATGGCGGAGCGCTCCGTACGCGGGTTCCTCAAGTGGGTCGGGGCGCGCTGGGAGGAGACGCTCGCGTGGGCGCACGACGACAACGTCGCCGGCAGCGTCGCGCGGGCGCCGGAGCTGCTCGCGCGCGCGCGGGAGATCGGTGCCCGGCTCGCCACCAGTCCGGCGGCTCGAGGACCCGCCCGCACCGCACTGAAACCGCGCCACGCCGCAGTTCGGCGCGCCCGGCAGGAGCCTGCGGGGCTGTGCTAGAGTCATCCGTCGCAGCCGGGCGCGGGAGCACTCGAGCCCGATCACCACATCGCTCCCCGATGTGTCACCCCACGGAGCCCCCCTGCATGCTGATTCTCCGAGAAGAACACCACCAGGTTCGCGAAATGGCCCGCAAGTTCGCCGACGAGGTCGTGGCGCCGCGTGCCCGCGATCTCGACGAGAACGAAGAATTCCCGGCCGACATCGTGAAACAGATGGGCGAGCTGGGGTTCATGGGCCTGCCCTATCCGGAGGAATACGGCGGTGCCGGCATGGACACGCTGGCCTATGCGATCGCGGTCGAGGAGATCGCACGCGCCTGCGGGTCCACGGCGATCACCCTGGCGGCGCACGTCTCGCTCGGCTGCGGCCCGGTGTACGGCGCGGGCACCGAGGAGCAGAAGATGAAGTACCTCGTGCCGATGGCCAGGGGCGAGGTGCTCGGCGCGTTCGGGCTGACCGAGTCGGAGGCGGGCTCGGACGCGGCGGGAACGAAGACGCGCGCCGAGAAGGTCGACGGCGGCTGGCGCGTCAACGGCTCGAAGATCTACATCACCAACGGCAGCGTGGCGAAGTTCATCACGTTCACCGCGCGCACCGACGCCAGCCGCGGAACGAAGGGCATCTCGGCGTTCATCATGGACACCGCGACCGACGGTTTCAGTGTGGGCAAGCGCGAGAAGAAGATGGGACTGCGCGGCTCCGACACCGTCGAGGTCGTGTTCGAGAACTGTTTCGTGCCGCAGGAGAATCTGATCGGCGACCCGTCGGGCGGGTTCAAGGCGTTCATGCGGACGCTCACCGGCGGGCGCATCTCGATCGGCGCGCTGGCGCTCGGCCTCGCCCAGGGCGCGTTCGAGCACTCCGTCCGGTACTCGAAGGAACGCAAGCAGTTCGGCCAGACGATCTCGAAATTCCAGGCGGTGCAGTTCATGCTCGCCGACATGGCGACCAAGATCGAGACCGCGCGCCTCGCCGTCTACCACGCCGCCATGCTCAAGGACGCCGGCCGCGATTTCGTGAAGGAGGCCTCGATGGCGAAGCTCTATGCCAGCGAGATCGCCAACTGGGTGACCGACAAGGCCATCCAGATCCACGGCGGCATGGGCTACTGTCGCGACGTCCCGGTGGAACGCATGCACCGCGACGCCAAGCTCATGGAGATCGGCGAGGGCACGAGCGAGATCCAGCGGATGGTGATCGCCCGCGAGATCCTGCGCGGCGATTGAACTCGGCACGATGCCGGATGCCCCGATGACCCCGTCCCCCGAATCGAAGCCCGCGATGCGCTGGGTGTCCGCGTCCAGCACCCACCCGGTCGCCGAGACCGCGGCCGGCGAGCTGGCGGAGCGGATCTCGGCCGCGCTCGGCGAGGGCCCGGTGGATCTCGTCGCCGTGTTCGTCGGCGCGTCCCACGTGCCGCAGGCGGGAGTGATCGCCGACACCCTGCGCCGGCGCCTCACCCCGGCGTGCCTGATCGGCGGCAGCGCTGCGGGGGTGATCGACAGCGAGCACGAGCTCGAGCGCGGCGTCGCGCTGACCGCGGTCGCCGCGCGGCTGCCCGGCGTTTGGGCGCATCCGTTCGTGCTGCATCAGGAGTCGTGGGAGGGGGCGCTCGACGACGAGCTCACGTTCTCGCGGCTCACGCCCGGCGCGCATGGCGCCGAGCTGGTCGTGCTGATCGCGGATCCGTTCACGCTCGACATCGTGAGCGTGCTCGAGTGCTTCCGCCGCCACGCGCCGGGGGTACGAATCGTCGGCGGCATGGCGAGCGCCTCGCAGCGCCCGGGCGGCAACGCGCTGTTCCTCAACGACTGGCTGGACAGCGCCGGCGGCGTGGCGGTGGCGCTCAAGGGGGCGCTGCGCGCCGACGTCATCGTGTCGCAGGGCTGTCGCGCGGTCGGTCCGCCGCTCACCGTCACCGCGGTCAAGGGCAACGTCGTCAGCGAACTCGACGGCCAGCCGGCGCTCGAGCGCGTCGAGCAGGTGCTGAGCGAGCTGCCCGAGGCGGAGCGCCAGCGTCTCGAACACGGTCTCTACGTCGGCCGCCCGACCCGCGAGGACGCCGAGGGCCGCGGTGACTACCTGATCCGCAACCTCATGGGGGCCGACCGGGATCAGGGAGCGATCGTGGTCGGCGACTTCCTCGTGCCGCGGGAACGCGTTCGCCTGCACGTGCGCGACGCCGGTTCGGCGACCGAGGATCTCGAGATGCTGCTCGCGCCGCAGGAATTCGATTCGGCGGCTGCGGCCGCGTTCCTGTTCTCGTGCAATGGCCGCGGCCGCGGGCTGTTCGAGAAGCCCGACGCCGACGTCGCCGCGCTGCAGGCCGCGCTCGGCGGTGCCGGCGCGACGACCGGACCGGTGCCGGTCGCCGGCATGTTCTGCGCGGGCGAGATCGGCCCGATCGGCGACCGCCATTTCGTCCACGGTCAGGCCGCGAGCATCGCGATCCTGCGCCCCGCCGCGCGCGAGCGCTGAGCGCCGGGCGGCCCCCGCGGGCGTCGGTGATTCCGGCTTCCCGCCGGCGCGGCGCCGGCGCCGGCGCCCCGTTGCCCTGATCCACGCGCGGATCCCGCATCCTCCGTTTGGACCATGGGAAACCGGCGTCCGGCGGGGTGTCCGGAGAATCGGATTCGTGTACTATCCGACGGTTCTCCTCCATGACGACTGTGGCGGCAACCCCGTGCGGGGACCGCCTTTCCGGTTCCGAATCGAGGCTTCACATGGCGACCTATCCCGACGTTTTCATCGTGGGCGCCGCCCGGACCCCCATCGGCAAGTTCCTCGGTGGTCTCGGCACCCTGAAGGGCTCCGAACTCGGCGCGATCGCGATCAAGGAAGCGATGAGCCGCGCGAGTGTCGCGGGCGACGAAATCGACGAAGTGATCATGGGGCACGTGGTGCAGGGCGGACAGGGCCAGGCCCCGGCGCGCCAGGCGCAGATCAAGGCGGGTATCGACCCCCGGGTCGGCGCCGTCACGATCAACAAGGTGTGCGGCTCCGGGCTCAAGGCGGTGATGTTGGGCGCGCAGGCGATCAAGGCCGGCGACGCCGAGACGATCGTCGCCGGCGGCCAGGAGAGCATGAGCACCGCCCCGCACTACCTGTTCTCGGGCCGCACCGGACAGAAGCTCGGCGACACGACGCTCAAGGACGGCGTGGTGTACGACGGCCTGTGGTGCTCGTTCAACGGCTGCCACATGATCGAGCTGGCGCAGTACACCGCCGAGAAGGCGAAGCTCACCCGCCAGCAGCTCGATGAATTCTCGCTCAAGAGCCAGCAGAAGGCCGCGGCGGCGATCGCCGATTGCCGCTTCTCGAAGGAGATCGTCCCGGTCACGATCCCGCAGCGGAAGGGCGATCCCCTGGTCATCAGCAAGGACGAGGCGGTGCGCGGCGACACCACGCTGGAGGGGCTGGCGAAACTGGGCGCGGTAACTCGCGACAAGGGCGGCATGATCACCGCCGGCAACGCACCGGGCCTGAACGACGCCGGCGCGGCGCTGATCCTGATGAGCGGCGAGCGCGTGAAGCAGAAGGGCGCGAAGCCGATCGCGCGCGTGGTGGCCTACGCCACGGGCGGCGGCGAGCCGAAGGAGCTGTTCTTCGCCCCGATCGACGCGGTCCAGAAGCTCATGAAGAAGATGGGCGTCAAGATCGACCACTTCGACCTGATCGAGGCGAACGAAGCCTTCGCCGCGCAGGCGCTCGCCGACGGCAACGCACTCGGCTGGGACTGGGATCGCGTCAACGTGAACGGCGGCGCGGTGGCGCTCGGTCATCCGATCGGCGCCTCGGGCGCGCGCGTGCTGATCACGCTGCTCTACGCGCTGGAGCAGCAGAACAAGAAGACGGGCCTCGCCACCCTGTGCCTGGGCGGCGGCAACGCGGTCGCGCTGGCCGTGGAGCGTGTGTGATGAGCGTCGAGACCAGGCCGGTGACGTCCGGCACGGCGGCGAAGGTCGCGAAGGTGGCGGTGATCGGCGGCGGCACCATGGGCAACGGCATCGCCCAGGTGTTCGCGACCGCCGGCATCGACGTGGCGCTGGTGGATGCGAAGACGGAGTTCGTGGATCGCGCGCTGGCGACGATCACGAAGAACCTCGATCGCGTCGCGAAGAAGCAGGGCTGGGAGGCCGGCCGCGCCGGCGGGATCCTGGGCCACATCCAGGGCGGAACCGACCCGCAGGCCGCGAAGGACTGTCAGATCGTGGTCGAGGCGGTTCCGGAGACGATGGCGGTCAAGCGCGACATCTTCCAGGCGCTCGACAAGCTCGCGCCCGCGGAGACGATCTTCGCGAGCAACACCTCGAGCATTTCGATCACCGAGATCGCGGCCCTGACCTCCAGGCCCGACCGGTTCATCGGCATGCACTTCATGAATCCGGTGCCGGTGATGGCGCTGGTCGAAATCATCCGCGGACTGGCGACCAGCGACGCCACGTACGGCGTCGTGGAGGACCTCACGCGGCGGCTCGGCAAGACCCCGGTCGAGGTGAACGACTATCCGGGGTTCGTCTCCAATCGGATCCTCATGCCGATGATCAACGAAGCCGTGTACTGCCTCATGGAAGGCGTGGCGAAGCCGGAGGCCATCGACACGGTCATGAAGCTCGGCATGAACCACCCGATGGGCCCGCTCGCGCTGGCCGACCTGATCGGCCTCGACACCTGCCTGTCGATCATGGAGGTGCTGCACGAGGGCCTCGGCGATTCCAAGTACCGGCCGTGCCCGCTGCTGCGCAAGATGGTGCGGGCCGGCTACCTCGGCCGCAAGAGCGGCCGGGGCTTCTACGACTATTCGGCGAAGGCCTGAGGGCGGATCGCGGATGGAGGACACCGTGCACGCGGCGCTCGACCCGGGCTCGCTCGCGAGGTTCCGCGCGGCGCTCACCGAGCCCTGGAAGCCGGTCGAAGTGGCGCGTGTCAACGAGAGCGTGATCCGCATGGCGCTCCTGCACGGTGAGTTTCCGTGGCACGCACACGGCGAGGACGAGATGTTCTTCGGCTACGAGGGCGAATTCGACCTCGAGACCGAGCGCGGCACGGTGCGTATCCGACCGCAGCAGTTCCACGTCGTTCCCGCCGGCGTGCGCCACCGTCCGGTGGCGGCGACGCCTGCGGTGACGCTGCTGTTCGAGCGCATCGACACCCGCCAGTACGGCGATCTGGAGCGTCCATGAGCACGACGACGTTGAGCGACACCGGCATCTCGTTCGAACTCTCCGAAGAGCAGCAGGCGGTGCGTGAGATGGTGCGCGACTTCGCCGAACAGGAGATCCGTCCGATCGCAGCGAAGATCGACGAGACCCATGAGTTCCCGCTCGAGAACGCGAAGAAGATGGGCGAGCTCGGGTTGATGGGCATGTTCGTCCCGGATCAGTACAACGGCGCGGGCATGGACTACGTGAGCTACGTGATCGCCATCGAGGAGCTGTCGCGGGCCTGCGCGAGCCACGGCGTGATCGCTTCGGTGAACAACTCGCTGGTGTGCTTCCCGATGATGACGTACGGCAACGAGGCGCAGAAGCAGAAGTACCTGACGAAGCTCGCGACCGCCGAGTACATCGGCGCCTACTGCCTCACGGAGCCCAACGCCGGCAGCAACGCGGCCAATCAGGAGACGACGGCGGTCCTCGACGGCGACCATTACGTGTTGAACGGCACCAAGCTGTTCGTCACCAACGCGGGGCCGGCCGACATCCTGATCGTGTACGCGGCGACCGAGCGCGCGCTCGGACCCAAGGGGATCTCGGCGTTCATCGTCGAGGCCACGACCCCCGGCGTGAGGAAGGGCAAGAAGGAGCACAAACTGGGGATTCACGCCTCCGACACGCGCGAGATCGCGTTCGAGAACGCGCGCGTGCACAAGGACAACCTGCTCGGCGAGTACAACAAGGGCTACAACGTGGCGCTGGCGACGCTGGCGGGCGGCCGCATCGGCATCGCCGCGCAGGCGGTGGGCATCGCGCAGGCGGCGCTGGAGGCCGCGGTGAAATACGCGGGCGAGCGCGAGCAGTTCGACCGCAAGATCGGGGAGTTCGACGCGATCCGCGCCATGCTGGCGGACGCCGCGGTGCAGACCGAGACCGCGCGGCTGCTGACGTACCAGGCGTCCTGGCTGCGCGATCACGATCGCCCGCACGCCAAGGAGGCCTCACTCGCCAAGTGGCACAGCTCGGAGGCCGCGTCGATCGTGGCCGATCTGGCGATTCAGGTGCACGGCGGCTACGGATATCTGTCCGAGTTCCACGTCGAGCGTTACTGGCGCGACGCGCGGATCTGCGAGCTCTACGAAGGCACGACCGAAGTCCAGAAGCTGGTGATCGCGTTGCAGCTGCTCAAGGAACACGCGATCGCCCGCAAGGTTTGAGAACCAGAAGGAGTGCGGCGCCCGGCGGGCCGGGTCGCCGTGATTTCATCCAACGGAGGAACGCATGACGCGCCCGGTTCGCCCCATCGCCCTGGTGATCCTCACCGCCTGCATGCTGTATCCAGGCGTGACGCTGCTCTATCAGGGTCTGTACCCGTTCGTCGCCCACGACTGGTTCAACCTCGTCGCGCAGCACGGCGTGTGGTTCGACCTCGCCGAGAAGTTCGGCGTGCCGCTCACGCTGGTGACCGGGCTCAAGGCGCTGCTCGGTCTGGCATGGATCGGCGGCGTGCTGGGGCTGTGGGTCGGCGACTGGCGCGCGTATCCGCTCGCGCTGCTGGCGGCAGCGGGGACGCTGCTCTACCCGGGCGGCGCGACCGTGATGGCGGTCCTCGCGCTCATCTGCCTGATCTTCTTCCGCGAAAACGCCGAAGAGGTTCCGGCCTGACGGCGGCGCGGCACGCGCCGGGAACGGACGATTCATGAATCTCGACCTCACCGAAGACCAGAACCAGATCCGCGACACGGTCCGTGATCTGTGTGAACGGGAATTCGCCCCGCGCGCGGCGCAATGGGATCGCGACGGCAAGGTGGACGACGCGGCGCTGGCGCAACTCGCCGAGATCGGCTTCCTCGGCATGGTGATTCCCGAGGAGGCGGGCGGGCTCGGCTACGACTCCCGCACCATCGTGATCGTGCTCGAAGAGATCGCCAGGGTGTCGGCAGCGCTCGCGATCATGATCGCCGTGCACAACTCGGTCGGCGCGTTCCCGGTCTGGAGATTCGGCAGCGACGCGCAGCGCAAGCGCTTCATGCCGCGGCTGGTGTCGAAGGAGCTGGCGGCGTTTTCGCTGTCCGAGCCCGGCGCGGGCTCCGACGCGGGCGCGCTCGAGTCGACCGCGGTCCGCGACGGCGATCACTACGTCCTGAACGGCAGCAAGAACTGGGTCACCAACGGCGTGCGCGCCGGCGTGATCCTCGTCTTCGCTCGCACCGGCGCGAAGGACTCCGGCAACAAGGGGCTCTCATGCTTCATCGTCGAGCGCGGCGCCAAGGGACTGGTGCTCGGCAAGCCCGAGGACAAGATGGGCCTGCGCGGCTCGGACACGGTGGCGCTGTCGCTCGAGGACCTGCGGGTGCCCGCCGAGCAGCGGCTCGGCGCGGAGGGCGAGGGCTTCAAGATCGCGATGAGCATGCTCGACACCGGCCGCATCGGCGTCGCGGCGCAGGCGCTCGGCGTCATGAAAGCGGCGTTCGGCGAAGCGGTACGCTACGCGCAGGAGCGCCGCGCGTTCGGCGGCCCGATCTCGAAGATCCAGGCGGTGCAGTTCAAGCTGTCCGAGATGGAGCGTCGCATCCAGGCCAGCGAGCTGCTGATCCGCAAGGCGGCATGGCTCAAGGACACCGATCAGCCGTACTCGCGCGCCGCGTCCATGGCCAAGCTGTATGCGAGCGAGGCGGCGACGTTCGTCACGCATCAGGCGATCCAGGTGCACGGCGGCTACGGCTACGTGAAGGATTATCCCGTCGAACGCTACTACCGCGACGCGCGCGTCATGGAGATCTACGAAGGCACCTCGGAGATCCAGCGTCTGGTGATCGCGCGCTCGCTGCTCAGGGAAGGCGCCGCGGTCTAGCCCGGGCCCGCGGCGCAGCCGCGCCGGCTCCGCCGGCGCATTCCGTGCTGCAGTCCGTCGTCGGAAGGCGTTAGACTGCCGCCACGTCGGGCGCCCTGCCCGGCGGGTCTGGATCGCAGGCCCGCACGAAGATGGCGCCGCGGCCACAACCCGGAGAGGACCCCATGACCCAGCGATTCGTTCTCGTCGCCCTCGCCCTGCTGCTCGCCGCCCCCGCCGCCACCGCGGCCCCGCAGGAGATCCCCACCGTTCGCCTGAGCGCGGAGACGCAGATCGCGGCGCCGCCTTCCGCCGTCTGGGCGAAGCTCACGACCGGCAAGAGCCTCGTCACCTGGTGCCCGATGTGGAAGAGCGAAGCCAACGCGGACGTGCAGCTCACCAGGGTCGGCGACTCGCTCGAGTTCACCGACGACTGGGGCAATGGCGGGCGCTCGGTCGTCACCTTCCTGGCGAAGGACAAAGAGCTGCGGATCGCTCACGAACCGACCGACGGCTCCTACATGTGCCGGGCCACCGTCGTGCTGGAGCCGAAGGACGGCGGCACGCTCGTGCGCTACGTCGAGGCGTACACCGACGAGAGCAAGCCCGCGGACCGCAAGGCGACCGCCGACCAGATGGATGCCAGCATGGGTGAGACGCTCAAGGCGCTCAAGGCGCAGGCCGAAAAGAAGTAACGAAGGCACGGATTCGGGCGCCGGCCCCGGAACCCGGCGGCATCGGGATCCGGGGCCCCGCCCGCCCCCGCCCCGTCTGCTACACTTTCCGCCGCGTTTCCACCGGCCCCGTGGCCGGTCCGCAGAACTCCAACCCCGGATCCCGCATGTCGAAAGTCGCCGTTCTCCGCACCACGCCCGAAACCGTCACCGAAGACTACGGCCGCCTCATGGATCTCGCGGGCTACCGCGAAGCCCTTCCGTTCGAGAGGCAGACCTGTCTCCGGATCAACATCTCCTGGCACGTGTACATGCCCGCCTGCTCCACCACGCCGTGGCAGATGCACGGCATCATCGACAAGATGAAGCGTGACGGCTACGACGTCTCACGCGATCTGATCGCGGCGCAGAATGACACCGTGGTGGTGAGCTGCCGCGAGGGCGCGGTGAACAACCACCTGCAGCCCGTGCTCGACCGTTACCGGGTGCCGATCCAGTACCTGAGCGAGCCGCCCACCGAGTGGATCCGCTACGAGCCGAAGTCGAAGATGCTCGTGCTGAACGAGGTGTTCGAGAAGCAGGGCATCCAGATCCCGAAACTGCTGATGGGCAAGAACGTGATCCACATGCCCACCGTGAAGACCCACGTGTTCACCGGCACCACGGGCTCGATGAAGAACGCCTTCGGCGGGCTGCTGAACCTGAACCGACACTGGACCCACTCGGTGATCCACGAAACCCTGGTGGACCTGCTGCGGATCCAGAAGGAGATCCACCCCGGGATCTTCGCGGTGATGGACGGCACGATCGCCGGGGAAGGGCCGGGCCCGCGCGCGATGCGGCCGCACGTCAAGAACTACATCCTCGCTTCCAGCGACTGCGTGGCGATCGACGCGATCGCCGCGAAGATGATGGGCTTCGACCCGATGACGGACCTCAAGTACATCCGGCTCGCGCACGAGCACGGACTCGGCGTCGGCAACCCGAGCGAGATCGAGATCGTCGGCGACGACATCCGCAACGTGAACTTCCAGTTCCGCGGCAGCCTCAACGAGAACACCTTCGCCTCGTGGGGGCAGAAGCTGATCTACTGGGGGCCGCTCAAGCCGCTCGAGAACATGCTGCTGCGCTCGCCGATCGTGCCGTGGAGCTACGCTGCGTCGCGGCTCTACCACGACGGCTACTGGTATCCGGTGAACGGCAAGCCGCGCGTGCGCGACATCATGAAGACCGGCTGGGGCAGGCTGTTCACCGCCTACGGCGACGGCTCGGTGTGGTCACCCCATGGAGCGCCGGCGGCTCGCTGACCCGGTGTCCCGGCGACAGCAGAAAGCCGCCGCGCCGACGCGAGGCGTTCAGCCGCCGGGACGCTTCGGTCCGCACAGCTCCAGCAGCACGCCGCCCAGGCTCTTCGGGTGCAGGAACGCGACCCGGGAGCCATGCGCGCCCGCGCGCGGGGCCTTATCGACCAGGCGGATGCCGGCCGCCCGGCAGCGCTCGAGCGCGGTCTCCAGGTTCTCGACGTCGAGGCTCACGTGATGGAGCCCGGGCCCGTGCTTGTCGAGGAATCTGGCCACCGTGTGGTCCATCGAGCGCGGCTCGAGCAGCTCGAACGTCACCGGCCCCAGGTGGACGAACACCACGCGCAGGCCGCCGCCGTCCAGCATGTCCTCGCCGCCGCGGGTCGCGCCCAGCGCCTGTTCCAGCAGTGCGGCGACGGGCTCGGCTTCGCGTACCGCGATCGCCACGTGGGAAAGGCCGGTGACGGACGCCGGACCGCCCGTGCCCGCGGCGCCGCTGCCGCGCGCGTCGCTCACCGCTCGCTCCCCGGCCGGTGCACGCCGAACACGTCGCGCATCGCATCGCACACCTCGCCGAGCGTGGCCTTCGCGACGAGGGCGGCGAGGATCGCGGGCATCAGGTTGGCATCGCCGCGCGCGTCCTTCTCGAGGCGCGCGAGCGCCTTCTGTGCTGCGTGCGCATTGCGTTCCGCGCGCCAGCGTGCGAGGAACTTCGCCCGCTCCCGCTCGATCCGCGGGTCGTGCTTGAACGGCGGCGGCGGCATCGGCTGGTCGTCGGCGAAGCGGTTGACGCCGACCACCACGCGCGCGCCGCTCTCGACTTCGCGCTGCCAGCGGTACGCCGCGCGGTGGATCTCCTCCTGCACCCATCCGGACGAGATCGAGGCGATCATGCCGCCCTGACGCGCCACGGTCTCGAGCAGCACGCGCGCCCGCGTCATCAGCTCGTGGGTGAGCGCCTCGACGAAGTAGGAGCCCGCCAGCGGATCCACGGTGTCGGTGACCCCGCTCTCGTGCGCGAGCACCTGCTGCGTGCGCAGCGCGAGCAGCGCGGCCTCCCTGCCGGGCAGTCCGAGCGCCTCGTCGAAGGAATTGGTGTGCAGCGACTGCGTGCCGCCGAGGATCGCCGCCAGCGCCTGCACCGTGGTGCGCACCACGTTGTTGAGCGGCTGCTGCGCGGTGAGCATCGAGCCGGCGGTCTGGGTGTGGAAGCGCAGCTTCAGGGCGTCGGCGTCTTCGATACCGAAGCGCTCGGTGAGCAGCTCCGCCCAGAGCGTGCGCGCGGCGCGGAACTTGGCCGCCTCCTCGAACAGGTGATTGTGGGCGTTGAAGAAGAACGACATCCGCTTCGCGATGCGTGCGAGGTCGAGCCCGCGCGCGTGCGCGGCGTCGAGGTAGGCGAGGCCGTTGGCGAGCGTGAACGCCAGCTCCTGCACCGCCGTCGCGCCGGCCTCACGCATGTGGTAGCCGCTCACCGAAATGCTGTTCCACTGCGGCACCTCGGCGGCGGTGAACTCGAACACGTCGGTGATCAGCCGCAGCGAGGCCTCGGGCGGATAGATGTAGGTGCCGCGTGCGACGTACTCCTTGAGCACGTCGTTCTGCACCGTGCCACCGAGGCTCGTGCGGGGCACGCCGCGCGCGTCGGCCACCGCGACGTAGAATGCCAGCAACAGCGGCGCGGTCGCGTTGATCGTCATCGAGGTCGTGACGCGTTCGAGCGGCAGTCGGTCGAGCAGCGTCTCCATGTCGGACATGCAGCTGATCGCGACGCCGACCTTGCCGACCTCGCCCCTGGCGAGCGGATGATCGGAGTCGTAGCCCATCTGCGTCGGCAGGTCGAAGGCGACCGAGAGTCCCGTCTGTCCCTGCTCGAGCAGGTAGCGGAACCGCTCGTTGGTCTGCGTGGCGCTGCCGAACCCGGCGTACTGGCGCATGGTCCAGAGCCGCGAGCGGTACATGCCGGAATGGATCCCGCGCGTGAACGGCGGCTCGCCGGGCGGCACGTGCAGCCAGGGCGCGCCCGCCGGCACGTCGCCGGGGTCGTAGACGCGGCGGATCGTGATGCCGGAGGTGGTTTCGCGCCCGGCGCCCGGCGCGGCCTGCGCCCGGGTCGCCGGCGCCTTCGCGCGGCGTCCGCGTGGCTTCGCGCTCATGCATCCCCCGCATGGATTCGCACCAGCGCCTGGCCGGCCGAGACCGGAGCGTGCTCCTCGACGAGGACGTCCTTCACGACGCCGCCCCCGCGCGTGGCGAGCTCGTTCTGCATCTTCATCGCCTCGACCACGATGACGGCCTGGCCGGGCTCGACCCGGTCGCCGGGCTTCACCTTGATCGCGACCACCGACCCCGGCATCGGCGCCGCAATGGTCTCGTCGCCCGAAGCCGGTCCGTCGTGGCGGACGCGCGCCAGCATCTTCTCGAGCGGATGCCGCACCTCGATCGCCAGCGACGCACCGTTGAGCGTGACGTCGAGCCGGCCGTCCACGGGGGAGACGCGGACTTCGTGCGAGCGACCGCCGACGAGCAGCGAGTAGACCTCGCCGTCCGGCAGGCGCGCGAAGTCGGCCTCGAGCCGCTCGCCCTCGATTTCGAGCCATAGCCGCTCGCCGTCGGTCTTGAACTCGACCTCGGCCTCGTGGTCTTCGAGCGTGACCCAGAGCTTCATCGGCTCTCCTTCGGCGCGTTCGCGCGCGCCGCCGGCAGCGACCCCGCACGGGCGTTCACCGGCGTGCCGTCTTCGCGCTGCCGCGGCGCCGGTCCGACCACTTCCAGCGGGAGCGCGAGCGTTCGGGATTCCACTCGGGCACGACCACGCGCAGGCGCTCCTCGCGCGCGTGCAGCGCGGCGGCCAGGATCGCGACGCGGGCTTCGCCCTTCTCGAGCTCTAGCATCTCCGGGCGGAAATGCTGCTCGAGGAACCGGGTCGAGAGGCGGCCCGCCGCGAACTCGGGATGCGTCACCAGCCAGCGATGGAACACCACGTTCTGGTGCACCCCTTCCAGCACGTATTCGCCGAGCGCGCGTGCCATGCGCCGGCGCGCCTGCTCACGATCCTCGCCCCAGACCACGAGCTTGGCGAGCAGCGAGTCGTAGTAGACCGGAATCTCGTAGCCGCGGTAGACGCCGGCGTCGTTGCGCACCCCCGGTCCCTGCGGGAAGCGCACGCGGTCGATGCGGCCGGCCGACGGCACGAAGTTCATCTGCGGATCCTCGGCGATGATACGCGCCTCCATGGACCAGCCGCGCGGCGCCGGCGGCGCGTCGCCGAACGACAGGGGCCGTCCCTCGGCGACGCGGATCTGCTCGGCGACGAGGTCGAGGCCGGTGACCATCTCGGTGACCGGGTGCTCGACCTGCAACCGCGTGTTGACCTCGAGGAAGTAGAACTTCCCGTGCTCGTCGAGAATGAACTCGACCGTCCCGGCGTTCAGGTAGCCGACCTCCGCGGCGACGCGGCAGGCGGCAGCGCCGAATGCGACCCGGGTCCTGGCGTCGAATGCGGGCGAAGGGGTCTCTTCGAGCAGCTTCTGGTGGCGGCGCTGCACCGAGCACTCGCGCTCGCCGAGGAAATGCACGCGCCCGTCGGCGCCGGCGATGATCTGCGCCTCGACGTGGCGCGGCCTCATGATCGCGCGCTCGATGAACACGCGGTCGTCGCCGAACGCCGCCTTCGACTCGCCGCGGGTGAGGTCCCAGGCCGCGGTGAGTTCCTTCTCGTCGGCCACGATGCGCATGCCCTTGCCGCCGCCGCCGGCCGCGGCCTTGAGCATCAGCGGGTAGCCGATGCGCTTCGCCACCCGCCGCGCCTCGTCGAGCGTGGCGACCGGGCCGTCGGAGCCCGGGATCACCGGCACCCCCGCGCGCTCGGCCGCCGCGCGCGCGGCGAGCTTGTCGCCGAGCGCGGCGATCGTCTCGGGACGCGGGCCGATGAACACGAGCCCCGCGTCTTCGCAGGCGCGCGCGAACGCCTCGTTCTCGGCGAAGAATCCGTAGCCCGGGTGCACCGCGTCGGCCTTCACGCGCTTCGCGGTCTCGATCACGCGCTCGAGGTTCAGGTAGCTCTGGCTCGATGGGCCGGGCCCCACCCCGTAGGCTTCGTCCGCCATGAGCACGTGCAGCGCGGTGCGATCGGGTTCGGAGAAGAGCGCGATCGAGGTCCGGTCCAGCTCGCGCAGCGTGCGGATCACGCGCACGGCGATCTCGCCGCGATTGGCGATCAGCACGCGGCGCAGCGTGCGCGCCCGCTTCGGCGCGCGCGGCGCCGGCTTCCTTCCGGCCGGGCGCGTGGACTTCCGCGCGGTGCGGTGCGGGGCCGGCGCCTTCGCGACGGCCTTCCGCTTCGGCGCGCGACGCGACGCCGCCTTCTTCACCGCGGTCTTCTTCGCCGCCTTCCGCCGCGCCGTGGGCTTCCCCGCGGCCTTCCGCTTCACGGCGCTCCGGCGCTGTCTCGCGCTCATTCGATCACCACACACGCGATCGCCAGACCGCCGTCATGCGTGAGCGAGAGGTGCGACGACGTGCAGCCCTGCGAATGGAAGATCTCCAGCGCGCGCCCGGTGAGCTGCAGCGCCGGTCTGCGGCCACCCGGCTGGATCACCTCGACCTGCTTCCAGCTCACCCCGTTCGAGAATCCCGTACCGATCGCCTTCGAGAGTGCCTCCTTCGCGGCGAAACGGGCGGCCAGGTGGGGTAGTGGATCCTTGTGGCCACGGCAGTAGGCCAGCTCGCCCTCGGTGAAGATGCGCCGCTCGAACCGCTCACCGAAGCGCTCGAGCGAATCGGTGATGCGCCCGACCTTCACGACGTCGATGCCGATGCCTTTGACCGACACGGGGGTCCCTTCGTAAGCGCCTGAAAGACTTGAAGATGGCAGTCTAGGCAGGAGGTGGGCGGGGGTCAAGGGGCCGCCGCGCAGCGGCCGACCTCCACCGCGTTTCCCTTCCGGGTAAGCGAATCTGCCCGTAGCCTCGACCATACAGGCGTGCCGGGAGAATCGAAGGAGCCGATGACGACAGATCTCCGGTCCGACCACGATCTGGCGGAACGTGCCAGAAGGGGGGACGCCGCCGCCTGGCGAGTCATCTACGACTCGACCTGCGATCGCCTGTTCGCCTTTCTCTGCTACCAGATCGGCGATCGCGAAGAGGCCCGTGACGTCCTGCAGGAGACCTACTTGCAGGCGTTCCGTCGGCTGGAGACCTATCGGGGCGAAGCGCCCATCGGGGTCTGGCTGAGGTCCATCGCCCTCGGACGTTCGATCGACTGGAAGCGCGTATTCCTGCGTCGCCTCAGGCGGACGACGCGGCTCGAGGCGCCGGATGCGCGAGTCGAATCCGAGACGCGGGGCGTGCAGTTCGCCGCGGAGCGGGACGCCCTGTATCGCGCGCTCCGGAAGCTCTCCCGCCACCAGCGCTCGGCTCTGCTGCTGCGCGAGTGGGAAGGCCTGAGCTTCCGGGAGATCGCGCAGGTGCTCCACTGCGCCGAGAGCACTGCACGCGTCCATCACACCCGCGCGCGCGAACGCATGCGGGCGCACCTGGCTGGTGGAACACGGCCCCTCGTGGAGGGCGGCTGGGAAGGACAGGAGACATGAGAGACCTCTTCGAACGGCATGCGGAGACGCTGACTGCGGAAGAGCGTCGAGCGATCTGGAACGACCTGGCCGGGCGCGGGCACGCGACGGGCGGGCTGCAGCGCTGGCTGGTCGCCGCGACGGCCGGAGCGGTGGCCCTGGCGGCCGTGGTGGTGGCGATCTCGATGCTGGAACGCGCGCCGCAGGTCCCTCCGGCCGGGAAGTCTTCACCCGTCGCCCGGCGCACCGGTCAGATCGAGACCCCCGGCGAAACCGATCGGCCGGTGGCCCCGGACCGCGCCGCGCCGGGCGATGCGCCGGGCGCCGGTGTCGTCGGCACGCTTCCCCAGCCCGGGCCCCCCCGGGCGGTTCCGCCCAGGGCGCTGCCGAGGCGCGCCCTCGAGGCTGCGCTGATCGAGCCGCAGCCCTCCACGACCGAGCCGCGGATTTCCGCCGAGCAGCTCGAGAAGCTGCCGGTCGACAACCTGCGCGAAGCCGTCGCCGTCAAAGCGGGCGTCGTGGCGCAGGACGGGAACCTGCACGTGCGTGGCGGGCGCTCGGGCGAGGAGACGCTGCCTGCGAGGGAACCGGCCGGGGACCGCGCCGACGGCCAGCGCGCGGCCGTCGGCAAGCCGCCCGCGCCACTCCCCAGTCCGCTCCCTCGTCCGCCCGCACCAGGCACTCGCGCCTGGGGCGAGACGAAGGCCCTGTATCGCGGCGGTCCCCCGAGTCCTCCGTCCGCCCGGAGCGTCCCCGCGCCACCGCCGGTCGTTCCCACCACGGGTGGCACGCGACTGCCCAACGACGAGCCTTACGACTCGATGTTCTTCCGGAACTACGGCGTCAACCCGTTCATCGCGACCGACGAGGATCCGCTGTCCACGTTCGCGGTGGACGTCGACGCCGCCTCGTACACCGTGATGCGCCGCTACGTCAGCCTCGGACACCTGCCGCCTGCGGACGCGGTGCGCGTGGAAGAGTTCGTGAACTTCTTCCCGCAGGGCTATCCGCACTTCGAGCACGAGGACTTCCGGATCCTGATGGAGGGCGCACCGTCTCCCTTCGGTTCCGGGTACCAGCTGTTGCGCGTCGGCATCAAGGGCCGCGAGGTCGACGACGCCGATCGCAAGCCCGTCCGGTTGACGTTCGTGATCGATGTCTCGGGCTCGATGGCGCGCGAGAACCGGCTGGGGCTGGTCAAACGCACGCTGCACCTGCTGCTGGATCGCCTGCATGGCGATGACCAGGTCGGGATCGTCGTCTACGGATCGACGGGGCGTGACGTCCTCGAGCCCATGCCGCTCGGCGGGCAGGGCGATGACTCTCCCGAGGCGCGGAGGCGCGTCCTCGACGCCATCGACCAACTCGTGCCCGGGGGCAGCACCAACGCGGAAGACGGTCTCCAGCTCGGATACGAGATGGCGCGGCGCATGTACCGGCAGGGAGCGATCAACCGGATCGTGCTGTGCTCGGACGGCGTCGCCAACGTGGGCCGTACCGGTCCCGAGTCGATCCTCGCCCGGGTCCGTCGCGAAGCGGATCGCGGCATCCGGCTGACGACGATCGGATTCGGGATGGGGAACTACAACGACGTCCTGATGGAACAGCTCGCGGACCGCGGCGACGGCAATCACTACTACGTGGACGACCTCGACGAAGCGCGCCGGGTGCTCGCGGACCATCTGACCGGCACGCTCCAGACCATCGCGCAGGACGCGAAGGTGCAGGTCGAGTTCGACTCCACGCGGGTACTGCGTTACCGGCTGCTCGGTTTCGAGAATCGCGACATCGCCGACCGCGACTTCCGCAACGACAAAGTGGATGCGGGCGAGATCGGCGCCGGTCACGAAGTCACCGCGCTCTACGAGGTCAAGCTCGCGCCGGGCGTGAAACGCGGCACGATCGCCACGGTGCGGTTCCGTTACGCACGCCCGGATCACGAGACTGCCGGCGCACCCGACGTGCGTGAGATCGAGGAGCGCCTCGACGCGGCTGCGCTGGAACGCTGGTTCCAGAACGCATCGCCCCATTTCCGGCTCGATGCCGCGGTGGCCGAGTTTGCCGAGATCCTGCGCGGGAGCTACTGGGCAAAGGAGAGCCGGATCGCCGACGTGTTGCCGGTGGCGCGCAGCGCCGCCGCGCAGCTCGGCGACGAGCCGAGTGCCGAGTTCGTCTCGATCCTGGAGCAGGCGGCGGCGCTGCGGGAGGATGCGGGCCCGGAGCGGTGACGGGCGCTCGGGGCGGGTCCCCCGGGTATCCGTCCACGCCACGCCGTCCTACAATGCTCCGCATGCAACACATCGGCATCCTCGCCCACTCCGCCGACGGCGCGGCGCTGTGTTTCCTCGAGATCGATGCGCGAGAGCGCGCGCCGGCTCGGCGCCCACCGGCACCCCGAGATCACGCTCTCGATCCTGCCGATGGGCGACGTGCTGGACGCCTACGACCGGGGCGAGCTCGCTGCGGTGAACGCGCACCTCGGGCGCACCTGCCGGCGGCTCGCCGACGCCGGCTGCGACTTCTACGTCTGCCCCGACAACACCGCGCACGTCGCGATCGACGCGGCGACGGCGCCGTATCCGATTCCGGGTCTGCACATCGCCGACATCGTCGCGCGGCAGGCACAGGCGGACGGCCGCAGGAGGGTCGCGCTGCTCGGGACGCGCTGGACGATGGAAGGCCCCGCGTACCCGGCGGCGTTTGCACGCGCCGGCGTCGGCCTGGCCGATTCCCGCAGTCGGAGGAACGCGCCGACCATCGACCGCATCATCTTCGAGGAGCTGTGCCAGGGGGTGGTCGAAGACGACTCGCGCGGCGGTACGCTGCGGATCATCGGACGCATGAAGGGCGAAGGCTGCGATGCGGTCGCGCTCGCGTGCACCGAGATTCCGCTGCTCGTCACGCCCGATGCCTCGTCGCTGCCGGTGCTCGACTCGACGCGGCTGCTCGCACGCGCCGCGGCGGCGAAGGCGCTGGGAGATTCCGTATCCGCTGGAGGTCCATCATGACACGTCCGCACATTCCCGGCCTTCGCGCTCGCGGCGGTCTGCCGCGCTCGTCCCGTCGCGCGCGGCGGCCGCGCAGCAGAACCGCACGTCACGTTCCGGCGTCCATTACCTCTACCTGATCCGCCACGGCGACTACGACTACGAGCGCGGCGCCAGTCCGATCGCGGCGCTCGGGCTCAACGAGCTGGGCCGCGAGCAGGCCCGCCTCGTCGGCGAGCGGCTCGCCGCGCTGCCGCGCAAACCGGACGCGCTGATCACCAGTCCGTACCGCCGGGCGAGCGAAACCGCCGACATGATCGCACCGATGCTCGGGTTGACGGCGGTGGTCGACACGCTGATCCACGAGTGCGGCCCGACCTCGGAGCGCGTCGACTACATGGCCCACGAGCCGCCCGCGGAGATCGCGTGGTGCGACTCGAACCTGACGGCCGCCTGGCGCAAGTACGCCGTGGCCTCGCCCGACTCCGACCGGCGCGACGTGCTGGTCTGCCACGGCAACGTGATCCGCTGGATGGTGGCGCGTGCGCTGAACGACGACTCGCGAAACTGGCAGCGCATGGACATCGGCAACGCCTCGATCACCGTCATCGCGATCCGCGCCGACGGCACCTTCAAGGTTGCGGCGTTCAGCGACACCGGTCACATCCCGGTCGAGCTGCAGACCTGGACCGGGCGCGGCGCCGGATGGGGGAGCGCGAGGTGGCGGTAGCCCGGGGCGACCGGGGCCGGCCGATGCGGCGAGCGCGCGGCGTCGTCTACCGGGACGGCCGCCGACCCGCCGCGCAATCCGCCGCACGCGAGCGCAGCAGCGCCCGCTCGCGCTCGTTCCGGGTGAGCGAAGCGGCCCGTTCGAACGCCACGCGTGCCTCGTCCAGCCGCCCGAGCTTCCCGAGCAGGTCGCCGCGCACGGACGGCAGCAGGTGGTACCCGGAGAGCGCGCCGCCCGCGACCAGCGCGTCGATCTGCTCGAGCGCGGCCGCCGGGCCGTAGGCGAAGCTCACGGCCACCGCGCGGTTGAGATCCACGATCGGTGATGGCGACACCTTTGCGAGTTCGCCGTAGAGCACCACGATGCGTTCCCAGTCGGTCGCTTCGGCGGTGCGCGCCTGCGCATGACAGGCGGCGATCGCGGCCTGCAGCGCGTACGGTCCCCGGGCCCCGCCCAGCGCGGCGATGCGCTCGAGCCCGGCGAAGCCGCGCCGCACGAACAGCGGATTCCACAGGCTGCGGTTCTGCTCGAGCAGCAGCACCGGCTCGCCGTGCGAGTCGGTGCGCGCGTGGGTGCGCGAGGCCTGGATCTCCATCAGCGCGACGAGTCCGTGCACCTCGGGCTCATCGGGCATCAGTCCCGCGAGGATGCGCCCGAGCCGGAGCGCGTCCTCGCACAGCGCCGGACGCATCCAGTCGTCGCCCGCGGTCGCGCTGTAGCCCTCGTTGAAGATCAGGTAGATCGCCTCGAGCACCGACGGCAGCCGTGCGGCGAGCGCTTCGCCGCGCGGCGACCTCGAACCCGGCCCGTTCCTTCGTGAGCGTCTTCTTGGCCCGCACGATGCGCTGCGCCACGGTCGGTTCCGGCACCAGGTAGGCGCGCGCGATCTCCGCGGTGGTGAGCCCGCCCAGCAGCCGCAGCGTGAGCGCCACGCGTGCCTCGATCGAGAGCGACGGATGACAGGTGGTGAAGATCAGCGCGAGCAGATCGTCGCCGACCGGATCGTCGAGCGCCGCGTCGGAAGCCGCCTCCGGATCGTCGCGCCGCGATTCGATCTCGGCGCCCAGCTCGCCGTGTTTTCGTTCGATCATTCTGTAGCGCCTCAGGTGATCCAGCGCGCGGCGCTTCGCCGTCGCCATCAGCCACGCGCCGGGGCGGTCCGGAACGCCGGCCGCCGGCCACTTCTCGAGGGCGGCGACCAGCGCGTCCTGCGCGAGGTCCTCCGCGAGCCCCACGTCGCCGACCACGCGCGCGAGCGTGGCGATCACGCGCGCCGACTCGATTCGCCAGACCGCCTCGATCGCGCGATGCGTCGCTTCGCTCACGGCGCCAGGAACTACCACCTCGCGCACCTCGCACTCGCCTTCCCACTCGGGCCAGTGATCCAGGTGGAGCTGCATGAACGCGCGGGTGGTCTCGACGGCCGCCTCCCGGGTGTCGGCGGCGATGAGCGCGTAGCCGCCGATCACTTCCTTGCTCTCGGCGAACGGGCCGTCGGTGACGGTGAGCCTCCCGCCCGACATGCGGATCCGGAACCCCGCGGCGCTCCTGGCGAGCCCGCCGGTCTGCACGACCGATCCGTTCTTCAGCGATTCGGCGACGAACGGGCCCATGGCGTCCATGAGTCGCCTGCGGCGGCGCGCCCTGGTTCTCCGCCGCACGGATGATCGACAGGAATCGCATGGTCACCTCCCCGCGGCCTTCTGGACGTCCGGCGGGAACTCGTCGATTTCCTGGATCTGGCGCACCTCGATGATGTCGCCCTCCAGCATCGGCGCTCGCTTCGCCCACTCGATCGCCTCTTCGCGCGAGCGGGCCTGGATCACCCAGTAGCCGCCGATCAGCTCCTTGGACTCCGCGAAGGGTCCGTCCACCACGTGGGACCGGTCCCTGCCGAACTCGACGCGGGCGGCTTTCGCCGGCGGATGCAGCCCGTCGAGACTCAGCAGCACACCGGCCTTTTCCAGCGATTCGTTGTACTTCGTCATCTTCGCCACGAGTTCGGCAGGGGGCACGAAGTCCGCGGTCGCGGTCTCGTAGGCTTTCGGAATCACCAGCATCATGAAGCGCATCGTCTGTTCTCCTCAGGGTCTGAAATCCGGCCGTCTTCCGGCCTCAGTCGGGATCGAATCTCCGGGTTTCGAGCGCCAGCTCAGGCGGCCCGCGCGAGGGTCGCCGCCGGCCGCGAGGCGGGCTGCCGGCGCCCCACCGCCACCACCGCCGCGAGCACGCCCACCACGCACGGGAAGATAGCGGGAGCCGCGCCCTGCGTCGCCAGCGTCGTGACGGTCGCGCCGATCATGATGATCACGAGCCCCGCCGCCGCCAGCGGCGTGAGGCCGGTGCGGACGCGGAACAGCCCGGGCAGCACCAGCCCGAGCCCGCCCGCGACCTCGCACAGGCCGATGAACTTGAGGAACATGCCGTTCATGGACGCGGTGCGGGCCAGCTCGTCGAGCGGCATCGCGAGCTTGAAACCGCCGGCGAACAGGAACAGGGCGGCGAGCAGTCCCTGGAGGATCCAGAGGGCGATGCGGCGCTTCCTGGAGAGGGTCGACATGGCAGGCTCCCTTCGTTCGGGTCGGAAGCCGGCCCATCCGGCTTCCACCCTTACGACGAACGGGGGAGCCGGATTTCGACCCGATCCGCAATGGACAGCCTGGAAACGAGTTGCAACCGCACGCCGGCCGCGCAGGCCGACTGCGACGGCGCTGCGGACTCAGCCGAGGACCAGCTCCATGGCGTTCGGGTTGCCCCTGAAGCCGAGCGCCGCATAGAGCGCGCGGCCCTCTGCGGAAGTGCTGAGTCGCACGCGGGCGAGACCGAGACGGCGTGCCTCTTCGATGGCCGCGGTGACCAGCGTTCGCGCGAGGCCCCGGCGTCGCCACGCGGGCACCGTGAAGACGCCCAGCAGATAACCCTCGGCGGCCCGCCGGTCGCGCGGCGTGGGCAGGCGCGGGAAGATGAGCAACATGGCCGTCGCGACGGCGGCGCCCGCGTGATCCTCCACCAGCCACGCCATCGCTGTGCCGTTCGCGAGCGCTTCGCCCAGCACCGGCTCGCACGCACGCTCGAACGCCAGCGTGCCTTCGGCGTCCGCGCCCCGGCCCAGGTCGTCGAACAGGGCTCGGCGCAGTTGCGTCAGCAATGCGGCATCTGCCGCCGTGGCGGGGCGGAGCCGGGTGGAAGAGACGGGCTTCATCACGGCCCGAGCGTCCATGGATCGGGGCGGCCGCGCAAGCCACTCCCGGCCGCCCGGCGAGCGGCCGCTTCCGGAGCCGCAATGCCGTCGGATCCAGCCGCCCGCCCCGCCTTGACGCCCCCCGCAGCGGCCCCTAGTGTCCTTCCCCGAACGTACGCAGCACCCTTCGGACCCTCCCTGGCGCCTGCATGGCCCTCACATTTTCGCTGGAAGCACAGGAACCCGCCGGCAGCGCCCGCGCGGGCCGTCTGACCACGGCGCACGGCGACGTGCTGACCCCGGCCTTCATGCCGGTCGGGACGGTCGGATCGGTGAAGACGCTGACCCCCGACGAGCTGGTGTCGTCCGGGGCCGATATCCTGCTTTCGAACACGTATCACCTCGCGCTGCGGCCGGGTGTCGACACGGTGCGGGCGATGGGCGGGCTGCACCGGTTCATGGGGTGGTCGGGGTCGATCCTGACCGACAGCGGCGGGTTCCAGGTGATGAGCCTCTCGCCGCTCAGGAAGATCACCGACGAGGGTGTCGCGTTCCGCTCGCACCTGGACGGCAGCGCGTCGCTGCTCTCCCCGGAAGAAGCGATCCGGATCCAGGACGGGCTCGGCACCGACATCGCGATGTCGCTGGACGAGCTGGTGGAGAGCCCGTCCACGCCGGAACAGGTGCACGGGGCGGTGGATCGCACGCTGCTCTGGGCGAAGCGCGGGCTGGCCGAGCGCGAGCGCCTGCGCGACACGGGCCGCGGGCGGATGGCGCTGTTCGGTATCAATCAGGGCGGCACGCTCGCCGCCGAGCGGCGGCGCTGCTTCGAGACGCTCGGGGGGCTGCCGTTCGACGGCTTCGCACTCGGCGGACTCTGGGTGGGGGAAGGCAAGACGCTCGGACTGGAAATGGTAGCGCACGACACGGCATTGTTCCCGGCGGACAGGCCCCGGTATCTGATGGGGGTCGGTCATCCGATCGATCTCATCGAGGCGATCGCCCGCGGCGTGGACATGTTCGACTGCGTGCTGCCGACGCGCAACGCGCGGCGCGGCACGGTGTTCATCTCGACGGGACGACTGGTGGTGAAGAACGCGGCGTACGCGCGCGACGAGCGACCGCTCGACCCGGACTGCGACTGTTATACGTGCCGCACGTTCACGCGTGCGTATCTCAGACATCTGTTCGCTGCGGGGGAGCTGCTCGGCATGCGGCTCGCCTCGCTGCATGCGGTGCATCACATGATTCGCCTCGTGCGTGACGCGCGGCAGGCGATCCTCGATCGGCGCTATGCGGCATTCCGTCGCGACGCGCTCGATCGCTTTCACAGTGGCGAAACGCTCGCGCCGGCCGCGGCCGGCGGGGCATGACGGAGCGCGCGGGGCGCGCGAACGACCAGGGGAGGCACGATGTGGACTGACGCATGGGCGCAGGCGGCGGGCGGCGCGCAACAGGGCAATCCGATGGTCAGCACGCTGCTGATGCTGCTGCAGTTCCTGCCGATCTTCCTGATCCTCTACTTCCTGATCATCCGGCCGCAGCAGCAGCAGAAGAAGAAGACCGAGGCGATGATCTCCGCGCTCAAGAAGGGCGACAGGGTGCTCACCAACGGCGGGATCTACGGCACCGTGGTCGGTTTGGACGGCGAGAAGGCGGTGCTGAAAGTCGCCGAGAACACCAAGCTCGAGTTCGTGAAGAGCGCGATCGTGCAGGTGATGCCGGAGGCCTGATGGCGATCCGTCCCGTCCGCATCTACGGCGACCCGGCGCTGCGCACCAAAGCCGCCGACGTGACCGAGTTCGACGACACGCTGCGCAGGCTGGTCGAGGACATGTTCGAGACCATGCACGCCTATCAGGGTGTCGGACTCGCGGCGAACCAGGTCGGCGTGCTGCAGCGCGTGTTCGTCATCGACGTCCCGGTGGACGAGGAGCGCCGCGTGCGCCAGGCGATCGTCAATCCGGTGCTGGATCAGCGCGAGGGTTCGGAGTCGGCCGAAGAGGGCTGCCTGTCGATGCCGGGCATTTACGAGGACGTCTCGCGCGCACTGCAGATTCGGGTTCGCGGGTTCGACGTGTTCGGCAATCCGATCGAACTCACGGCGAACGACTATCTGGCGCGGGCGATCCAGCACGAGAACGACCACCTGAACGGCGTCCTGTTCACCGACCGCCTGTCGCCGCTCAGGCGGCAGTTCCTCAAGAAGGCACTCGATCAGCTCGCCCGCGGCGAGATCCCCGAGGGCTATCACCCGGGCGAGCACGGAGGCGAAGTCTGAGCCGGCCGCGCGTGGTGTTCATGGGAACGCCCGATTTCGCCGTGCCGTCGCTGCACGCGGTGCACGAGACCTGCGATGTGGCCGCGGTGGTGACGCAACCCGATCGCGGGCGCGGGCGCGGGCGGACGCTCCAGCCATCGGATGTCGGCGCGGAGGCCGCGGCGCTGGGGTTCGCCGTGTTGAAACCGGAAAAGGTGAACGTGCCGGACGTCGTGGCGACCCTGCGGTCGCTCCACCCCGACCTGTTCGCGGTGGTGGCGTTCGGCGGGATCCTCGGGCGCGAGCTGCTCGAGGTGCCGAAGCTCGGCTCGATCAACCTGCACGGGTCGCTGCTGCCGGCCTACCGGGGCGCGGCGCCGGTGCAGCGCGCGATCTGGGACGGGCTCGAGGAGACCGGAGTGACGACGATGTGGATGGACGCAGGGCTCGACACCGGCGACATGATCCTGACGCGCAGGGTGGCGATCGAAGCGGGCGAGACCGCGGGCGAGCTGTCGGCGCGGCTGGCCGTGCTCGGGGCGCCGCTGCTCGCCGAGAGCCTCGCGCTCGCGCATGCGGGGAAGGCGCCGCGCACGCCGCAGCCGGCCGCAGGCGTCTCGTACGCGAAGAAGATGAAGAAGCGGGACGGCTGGCTCTCGTTCGAGGCGGAGGCGAAGACGGTCTGGAACCGCCAGCGCGCGGTGACGCCGTGGCCGGGGGCGACGGTGGATCACGCGGGCCATCCGCTGCGCATCGAAGCCTGTGAGCCCGCGCGGAACGGCAGCCCGGGCGTCCCGCCGGGCGCCATCGTGGCGATCACGCCGGACGGGGTGGAGGTGGCGTGCGCGAGCGGCGTGCTGCGCCTCACGCGCGTGCGGCCCGCCTCGCGCCCGGCGATGAGCGCGGCGGACTGGGCGCGTGGCGCGCGGCTCCAGATCGGGCAGCGGCTGGAAACGATCCGCGCGGAGGCGGCATGAGCGACGAACGGCCGGGCCGCCCGGGCGACGGGCGCGGTCCGGCGCGCGGCAAGCGGCGTGGCGATGGACGCGCGGGCCGTCGCGGCGCGCCGCGCGGCAACACGGATCCCGGCAACGCCGCGCGCGGTGGCACGGGCGACCGTCGGCGTTTCGAACGCAGCGGGCCGCGCACCGATCCTCCCGCCGGCGGCGCGACGAACGACCGCCGCCCGCGCGGCGGACAGGCGGACGCCGTGAACCGTTCTCGCCCGATCTATGAAGACAAGCGGCCGCGCGGCCGCTTCCGGCGGGACCGCGGTCCGGGCAGCGGCGCACCGCGCGGGCGCAACGGCCGCGACGGACGCGAGCCGCGCGAGGCACCGGCGCTGCCTTCCAATCCGCGCGAGGCGGCGCTGCGCATCCTGCATGCGGTGGACACGCGCAGCGCGTTCAGCGACCGGCTGCTCGACGGCGCGCACGCACGCGGCGGGCCCGACGCGCGCGACGCCGCGCTCATGCACGAGCTGGTCAAGGGGTCGCTGCGCTGGCGCGGCCGGCTCGACTACGTCCTCGATGCCCGCATCCACATCGGCCTCTCGCAGGTGCAGCCGTGGGTCCGCAACGTGCTGAGGCTCGGCGCCTACCAGCTGCTGTTCCTCGACCGCATTCCTGCCCACGCCGCGGTGGACGAGTCGGTGAAGCTCGCGCACAAGTACGGGCATCCCGGCACCGCGGGGCTCGTCAACAGCGTGCTCAGGCGGCTGATCGAAGAGAAGGCCGCACTCGACATCCCCGCAGGCGATGACGCCGGATCCCTCGCGGTATGGGGCTCGCATCCGCTCTGGATCGTCGAGCGCTGGCTGCGGCGCTTCGGCCCCGAGGCGACGCGCGCGCTGCTCGAGGCCAATAACCGCGCCGTGCCGGTCGGCCTGCGTGTCAACGTCATGCGCGGGACGCGCGAGCAGCTCGTCGAGCGGCTCGCCGCCGAAGGGATCGCCGCCGTGCCGGCGCGGCTCGCCGACGATCTCGTCTGGCTCGAGACACCGGCCTCGCCGGGCGCACTCCAGGTGTTCCGCGAAGGCTGGTGCACCGCGCAGGACGAGAGCGAGGCGCTCGTAGCGCGCCTGGTGGCGCCCGAGCCGCACGACCGGATCCTCGACCTCTGCGCGGCGCCCGGCGGCAAGTGCACGCACCTCGCCGAGAAGATCGGCGACGAAGGCGAGGTGTGGGCGCTCGATCGCGCGCCGGAACGGGTGGCCTCGATCGAGGCCACGATCGGGCGCCTCGGTCTCCACTGCATCCACGCCGTGCAGGGCGACGGGCGCACGTATGCGTTCCCGATGCCGTTCGACCGCGTGCTGGTGGATGCACCATGCTCGGGCCTCGGCGTGCTCGGCCGCCGTGCCGACGCGCGCTGGCGCAAGGGTCCGGAGGTGCTGCGCGAGATGCCGCAGCTGCAGATCGAGCTGTTGCATGCGGCCGCTGCGCGCGCGCGACCCGGCGGCGCGATCGTCTACAGCGTGTGCTCGTTCGAGCCCGAAGAGACGACCGGCGTGATCGAGCGCTTCCTGCGCTCCAGCGGCTCGTTCGTGCTCGAGTCGGCGGCAGCGTTCCTGCCGGAGGGCGTGGTGGATGCGGACGGCTTCATGCGGGTGCTGCCGCACGTGCACGGATGCGACGGCGCGTTCGCGGCCCGGCTGAGGAAGACGTGAGCGACCGGCAGGAACGGCACGGCGGAAAGCCCGGGCCCGACGCGGCGCCGGACGCCGCGGATCCCGGTGCGGCATCGCGTGCATCCGGCGCCGAGGAAGCACCGTCCGGGGCGCGCGGTGCGACGGGCGCCGGCGCCGGCGCGGCCGCAGTGGAGGCGGGCGGCACGGCCGCCTCCGGGGGGGCGGAGCACGATGCCGATGCCGCGTCCCGGGAAGACGCTGCCCCCGGTCCGATCGATGCGCCGACCGGGTCCGCGCCGCCGCGCGGCCGACCGAAGGTCGTCCATCTCGTCGTGATGTCGGTGTTCGCGATCGCCGCTTTCGCGACCGGACTCGTGGTGTTCAACTACCTGCTGATGCCGGGACTGATCCACAGCAAGGCGGAGGTGCGGGTGCCTGACGTGCACCAGCTGTCGCTCGATCAGGCCGAGGCGGTGCTCGGCCAGCACGGCCTGCAGGTCTCGCGCGCGGGCGAGCGCTTCGAAACCGACGTGCCGCGCGGCTTCATCATCTCGCAGGACCCGGGACCGGGCTCGCCCGTGCGCCGGCAGAAGACGGTGCAGGTGATCGTGAGCCTCGGCGAGGAGTTCAGCTCGGTGCCGGCCCTCTATGGCGAATCGCGGCGCAGCGCGGAGCAGCTGTTGAAGAGCGCCGGGCTGGCGCTCGGCCGCATCACCCGCGCACCCTCCACCGACATGGGCGACGGGCTGGTGCTCGCCTCCGATCCGCCCGCCGAGAGCGTGCTGCCGCGCGACACCCCGGTGAGCCTGCTGGTCTCGGCCGGTGCCGGGCAGGAGGCGTTCCTGATGCCCGATCTGCTCGGGCGCGAAATCAGCCGCGCGCGCTCGCAGCTCGAGGCGTTCGGCCTGCACGTGCGGGTCCCGCCCGGCAGCGCGCCGATCGGCACGATCGTGTTCCAGCAGCCGCGCCCCGGCGCGCAGATCAGCCGGCGCGACACGGTCGTGCTGCAGGCGCTGGGGCGTCTGATCCGATGACGCCGGGAGCCCGCACATGGCCGGCCGGGCCGACCGCCGCGCCCAGCATCCTGTCGGCCGACTTCGCGCATCTGGACCGCGCGCTGGCGATCGTCGACCCGGCCCGCGACTGGGCGCACTGCGACGTGATGGACAACCACTTCGTACCGAACCTCACCTTCGGCCCGCTGATCGTGAAGGCGGTGCGGGCCCTGTCGCGCGCGTTCGTCGACGTCCACCTGATGATCCATCATCCCGAACGCCTGATCGGGGCGTTCCGCGACGCGGGCGCCGATCAGCTCACCGTGCACGTCGAGGCACGCCACGATTCGGGCGTGGGCGGTGCGCTCTCGGCGATCCGCGCCGCGGGGCTCAGGGCGGGGCTCGCGATCAAGCCCGGCACGCCGCTCGAGGCGGCGGCGCCCCACCTCGGTGCGATCGACCTGTTGCTGGTGATGACCGTGGAACCCGGCTTCGGCGGGCAGGCGTTCATGGCCGACATGATGGGCAAGGTGCGCGAGGCTCACGCGCGGCGCGAACGCGGCGGCTTCGGCTACCGGATCGAGGTGGATGGCGGCGTGGATCCGGTCACCGCCCCGATCTGCCGGGAAGCCGGCGCCGAGGTCTTCGTCGCGGGCAGCTCGATCTACGGCGCGGCCCGCCCGCTCGATGCGCTGCGCGCATTGCGCGCGGCGATCGGCGCCTGACGCAGGCGGCGGCGCGGCGCGGCCGGCGCCCGTCCGCTCGAATCATGCGCGCAGGACCCGCGGCGTCCGTGCCCGCCCTGCGCGCATCGCGGCCTCCATGCCGCGTACTTCAGTCCCCCGGCGTCCGTCCTGCGCGCTGTGCCGCCCGCAGCGCCGCGACGCGCGGCACGTCTTTCGCGCGCCGCGGCACCGTGAGCCGCTCGAGCAGATCGTCCACGTGCGCGATGCGCGCCCGCACCCCGGCGACGCGTCCCGCGCGCGCTCGCGGCGCCAGCGCCTCGTAGGTGCCGCAGATCTCGGGCGGGGTGTCGAAATTGCCGTGGCGCGTCATGAACAGATGGTCGAACGTCGCCACGTCGTCCGGGTCGGGCGCCCAGGCCGCGGCGCGCGCCGCGTGCTCGGCGGGCGTCTCGTCGGCCTCGATCCAGCGTCGCTCGCCGTTCTCCTGCAGCGTCCAGACCCCGATCCGGCCGCTGATCGACGCCTCGATCGACTCGAGCATGGCGGCGAGCCGCTCGAGGTTCGCCCGCTCGAGCGACGGCACGACGTCGAGATCGCCCGGCTGGATCTCGGCGCCGTAGGCGCGGGCGGCCACCGAGCCGACCAGCACGCATTCCACGCCGTGCGCATCGAGCGCGGCGAGCAGCGCGGCGACGTCCGGCGGACGCTCGGGATGTTTCATCGCCCGAGCCCGTGCGCGGCGAGCCATTCGTCGATGGCTGCGTCGAACGCGCGCGAGTGCCGCGGCCACACCCAGTAGGCCGTGGGCCAGTCCCAGCGGCCGCCTTCGAGCCGGCCGAACGTCTCCATGTCGTGACCGACGCCGGGGATCACGCGAATGGTGACGTCGCGGTTGCCCGCCGCGTCGAGCAGGTCGTGCAACACGTGAACGTTTTCGGCGGGCGGAACCAGGACGTCGTTCTCGCCGTACAGCGCCAGCAGCGGCACGGTCGTGCGACGCAGCACGGCAGCCGGGTCGTAGCGGATCAGGCGCCAGCCGTCGAGATCGGCCTCGGACTCGATCACGCCCACGTGGGCGGCCCACGGGCGTTTCTTCACCGCCGCGGCGCGCGCGAAGAGCCGCGCGTCGCCCTCGTGCCCGTAGGCGGCGCGGAAGACCTCCTTCACGTAGGCCAGCGCCGCCGCGACGTCGGTTGCGGAGAACTCGTTCGCACGCAGCGTGTACTCGACCCGCTGCAGCTCCTGCTCGCGCACGCTCACCGCGGGGCCGGCATCGAGGATCAGGAAGCGCACCATGGAGTCGCGCGCGGCGGCGAGCGGCGCGACCCAGCCGCCCTGGCTGATGCCGACCAGCCCGATCGCGTCGGCGCGAACGTCTCCTCGCGCGGCGAGCGCCCGCACGGCGGCCAGCGCGTCGCCGGCGAGATCGTCGAACGTCGCGCGTTCGAGATCGCCACCGGACTCGCCGGCGCCACGCTTGTCGTAGATCAGCGCGGCCACGCCACGCCGGGCGAAGAAGCGGCCCCAGCGCCGGTACAAACCGTCGGCGCGGCTCTGCGGCCCCGACCCGTGCACGATCGCGACCGCGGGGTGGGGACCCGGCGTTGCGGGCAGCACCAGCGTGCCGGCCAGCCTGACGCTGCCGCTGGCGAACGTCATCGTTTCGCGCGGCGGTCCGCACGGCTCGGTGGCGACGGCGCGCTTGAGGTGAAGGGTGAGCGGCGGATTCCAGCGCCGGTTGCCGCCGGTCATCTCGTACCCGTCGGCCGAGAGGCGCATGGTGAAGGGGCCGTAGACGAGGCGCAGCTCGAGGCCGGCGGAATCGAGCGCGGCCGCGCGGATCGGTTCCCGCTCGAGGTCGAGCTCGGGGACGTCGAACGTGCCGGAGAAGGCGCCGTCGTGCTCCACCAGGTCCAGGCGGACGAGCTGGATCGAACCGAGGCGGCCGTACGCACCCTCCCAGTGTCCGGCGAACGAAGGGGCAGCCGCAGCGGCGGGATCGGCGCCGCAGGCGGCGATCAGCGCCAGCGCGATGGCGAGTCGTGCCCTCACGATGCGTGCACCCGTGTCGGCGCGGCCGGCCGCTCGCGCCAGCCGTGCACCACGCCCAGGGTGCCGAGGTCACGGCGGTCGATGGCATAGCGCAGCCGGACGACGTGAACCCGCCCGCGGTCCTCGTCGCGCAGCCGGTTCCACGCCGCGGGGGTGGCCAGCACGACGTGCGCGGAGGGCAGCGGCGCCCGCCCGCCGCGATGCTCGAACACCTCGAGCCGCACCGGGAAGCGCGGCCCCAGCAGGGCCTCGAGCTCCTCGACGAGCGAGAGTCCGGCGACGGTGTCGTGCTCGACGAGCAGCGCCACGTCGGGCCTGGGCGCCGTCCCCGCCACGTGCTCGACCAGGTCCCGCACCACGGGGTCGATCGCCGCGGCGACGAAGCGGATGTCCCCGAGCCGGTGCGGCCAGCGGCTGCGGGCGTCGTCGAAATGGAACAGCGTGGTGACCAGCGGACCGGCGGGGGGTTCGCCTGCGGCCGTCAGATCGAACGTGTCCACCGCGACCTGCCAGGCTCCGCCGATCTGGCGCTCGAGATCGGCACACTGATCGGCGCTGCACTCGACCACGCAGACACGGCCGGACTCCACGTCGCTGCCGACCTGCGCACGCAGGGCGGCGAAGAGCGCGGCGGGTGAAAGCCCGAGCTGGGTCGCCGCAACGTCCAGCATCTCGCGAATGAACGACTCGACGCCCGGGGAGGCGGCGGGCGGCTCGGACACTCCGCCGCTGACCACCATGCGCCCGCCGGGCCCGGGCACCAGCAGGCCGGCGTCGCGCAGTTCGCGATAGGCGCGCCCCACGGTGTGGCGATGAACGCGCCATGCCGTGGCGGCGTCGCGCGTTGCGGGGAGCGGCGTGCCGGGGCGCAGCGCCCCGGTCGAAACCTGCCAGCGCAGCTGCTCGGTGATCTGGCTGAAGAGCGGAACCGGGCTGGATGGATCAGGTGGTCTAATCATGGTCGAATGGCATAGACCAGAATAGGCGCCGGGTCAAGCCCGAACTCGATTCCACAACTCTATTCTCTCATTTGCGTTCCGGGCCCGACTCCACTGTGCTAGAGTGCCCGCTCCAATTTCCTTGGTGGGGGGCATGTTCGAAGCACTCGCAGATCGATTGAACGGCGTCGTGCGCGGCCTGACGGGCCGCGGCAAGCTGTCGGAAGACAACATCAGAGAGAGCCTGCGCGACGTGCGCCGCGCGTTGCTCGAAGCCGACGTCCAGGTCGGGGTCGCGCGCGACTTCGTGGCGAAGGTCGAAGCGCGCGCCGTCGGCGAGGACGTATTGAAGAGTCTCACGCCGGGGCAGCAGGTCGTCGGCATCGTCCACGAGGAGCTCGAGAAGCTGCTCGGCGGGGCGCCGATCACGCTGGCCGGCTCGCCGCACGTGCCGACGGTCGTGCTGCTCGCCGGACTCCAGGGCGCCGGCAAGACGACGTTCGCGGGCAAGCTCGCGGTGTGGCTCGGTGCGAAGGGCAAGCGCGTGATGCTCGCGAGCACCGACATCTACCGCCCGGCGGCCATCGACCAGCTGGAGCGGGTCGCGAGCCAGGCGCAGGCCGGCTTCTGGCGCGCTCCCGAAGGCACCCGGCCGGTGGACATCGCGCGCGGCGCGCTCGACGAAGCGCGGCGCCGCGGCTTCGACTTCCTGGTGGTGGACAGCGCGGGCCGCCTGCACATCGACGCGGATCTGATGGCCGAGCTCAAGGAGGTGCGCGCCGCGAGCCGGGCCCATCAGGTCCTGCTGGTGGTGGACGGCATGACGGGGCAGGAGGCGGTACGCATCGGGAGCGCGTTCACCGGCGACATCGGCGTGGACGGCTTCGTGCTGACCAAGATGGACGGCGACGCGCGCGGCGGCGCGGCCCTGTCGCTGCGTGCGGTGACGGGCCGGCCGATCCTGTTCCTCGGCGTCGGCGAGAAGCTCGACGGCCTCGAGGTGTTCCAGGCGAGCCGCCTTGCCGGGCGGATCCTCGGCATGGGCGACGTCGTCGGCCTGGTCGAGAAGGCCCGCAGCGCGGTCGCCGAGGAGGATGCCGAACGGCTGGCGCGGCGCATGCGGAAGTCGGAGTTCACGCTCGACGATTTCCTCGACCAGCTGCGGCAGGTGAAGAAGATGGGCCCGCTCGAGGACCTGATGAAGATGATTCCGGGCGTGCCGAAACAGGCGCTCGCCGAGGTCGGCCCGGGCGCCGAGCGGATGAAGTTCTACGAGGCGATCCTGCTCAGCATGACGCCGCGCGAGCGGCGGCTGCCGCGGGTGATCGACGGCAGCCGGCGGCGGCGGATCGCGGCGGGCAGCGGCACCACCGTCACGGACGTCAATCGACTGCTCAAGGATTTCGGCCAGGCGAAGACGATGATGAAGCGGTTGAAGAAGATGCCTCGCGGCCTCGCCGGCATGCGCGGCAGAAGGTAGCGGTTCACGAACGGGCGCCCCGCGCGCCCATGGAGCGACACAAGGAGGCAGTGCATGTCGGTGGTCATTCGAATGATGCGTGCCGGCGCCAAGAAGCGCCCGTTCTACCGGATGGTGGCGGCCGATTCGCGCCGCCAGCGTGACGGCCGGTTTCTCGAGATCCTCGGCCACTACAACCCGATCGCGGATCCGTTCGAACTCGTGATTCACAAGGATCGCGTCGAAGCCTGGCTCAAGAACGGCGCGGCGCCCTCCGACCAGGCGGCTTCCCTGCTGCGCTCGGCCGGAATCTCGCTCGGGATCGCGGCCACGCGCTCGAAGAAGAAGGCTGCGGCCGGAGCAAAGAAGCGTGCGGTGAAGCGTGCGGTATCGCCGCGCAAGGCGAAGAAGAAGGCGACGCGCAAGGCGGCGAAGAGCAAGGCGGCGGCCGGGGCGTGACGCCGCGGCCCGCCGTTCGTGCGGCCGCGCCCGGGGGCTCGAATCCGCTTGCCGCCCGCATGGGGCTCCCGCATATTCCGGGCCGTATGCGTCTCTTCACGTTCAGAGGAGCGGTGTGTACGGCGCTCGTGCTGCTCGCGGCGCTGGCCACGGGATGTGGCGGGAAGCCGGGGTCGGCGACGCAGCACCAGGACCCGGCGGCGCGGTCGCAGGCACTGATCGAGGCGGGGAACCTGGCGTTCCGCGCCGGCGACTACGAGCTCGCGGCGCGTCGGTTCGGCGCCGCGGCGGTGGAGAAGAGCGACGACCCTGCGGCCTACTACGGGCTCGGGATGGCGCTCACCCGGCTCGGACGGGACGAGGATGCGCGGGTGGCCTACGGCCGCGCGCGGCGCCTGATGCAGGAACAGACGCTCAAGCACATGGACCAGGCCGCGCAGGGAGACAGCCTCCCGCCCGGTCATCCGTAAACGGTGGAAGCCCATGCTCGATCCCCGATTCCTCCGGCAGAACCGCGAACGCGTCGAAGCGGGCGTCACGCTGAAGGGCGTGACCATCGACCTCAGCCGCTACTACGAGATCGAGGAACGGCGTCTCGCGCTGCTGCACGAGACCGAACAGCTCAAGGCGCGGCGCAACACCGCGAGCGAGGACATCGCCCGCAAGAAGAAGCAGGGCGAGAACGCCGATGCCGACATCGCCGAGATGCGCGGCGTGAGCGAGCGGATCAAGGGGCTCGACGCGGACCTGCGCAAGCTCGACGAGGAAAGCGAAGCGCTCGCGGCGTGGATTCCCAATCTGCCGCACGAGTCGGTGCCGCCCGGGAGCGATGCATCGCAGAACCAGGAGATGCGGCGCTGGGGCGAGAAGCCGAAGTTCGCCTTCGAGCCGCGCCCGCACTGGGAGATCGCGACCTCGCTCGGCCTCATGGACTTCGAGCGCGGCTCGAAGATCGCCGGCTCGGGCTTCCTGCTGTTCACCGGCACGGGCGCACGACTCGAGCGCGCGCTGATCCAGTTCATGCTCGACTTCCACGTCGAGCAGCACGACTACACCGAAGTCTGGCCGCCGCACCTGGCGAAGCGCGAGACGATGTTCGGCACCGGACAGCTGCCGAAGCTCGAGGCGGACATGTACCACATCGGCGAAGACGACCTGTTCCTCAACCCGACCGCCGAGGTGCCGGTCACGAACATCTACCGCGACGAGATCCTCGACCCGGGCCGGCTGCCGATCCGGCACACCGCGTGGTGCGCGTCGTACCGGCGCGAGGCCGGCACCTACGGGCGCGAGACGCGCGGGATGGTGCGCGTGCACCAGTTCGACAAGGTCGAGCTGGTGAAGATCGTCGCGCCCGAGACCGGCTACGACGAGCACGAGAAGCTGGCGCGCGACGTGGGCGACATCTTCGAGGCGCTCGAGATCCCGTATCGGGTGATGCTGCTGTGCACGGGCGATCTGTCGTTCGCCGCAGCCAAATGCTACGACTTCGAGGTCTGGGCTCCGGGTATGGACACCTGGCTCGAGGCCTCGTCGTGCTCGACGTTCGAAGACTTCCAGGCGCGGCGGATGGGTCTGCGGTTCCGCCGCGAGCCCGGTGCGAAGCCGGAGTACCCGCACACCCTCAACGCGTCCGGCGTGGCGCTGCCCCGCACGTACGCAGCGCTTCTCGAGAATCACCAGACCGAGCGGGGCACGGTGCGCATTCCCGCCGCGCTGCGCCCGTACCTGGGCGGACTCGAGGAGATCGCCCCGCGGTAGGCGGCGCCCCTTGAGCCGGCCCCGCGGCGTTCCGCGATTCACGGGCTCGCAGGTACTGCAGACCACCGTGTTCGTGGGCTGCAGCCTGCTGGTGGTGATCGTATTCCTCGTCACGAACGCGACCATCACGCGTCTCACCGCCGAGATCGCCACGACCTCGCGCGTGCTCGCGCGGTTCTGCGCGCAGGCTTCGTTCCCCGCGGTGCGCGACCCCGAGCTGCAGCGGATCTTCGCCGAGGTGATCTCGCACATCGAGTTCCCGATGGTCATCACCGACAACGAGGGCGTGCCGCGCGCGTGGCGCGAGGTCGGCGTCGACGAATCGCTGGTTCCCGCCGAAGCCATCGACAGCCTCGCCACCGGGCGCCCGATCTCGCCGGTCACGCGCGCCCGCATCGAATCCGTGCGGCTCGAGGTCCGCCATCTCGATCGCCTGAATCCGCCGATCCTGATGACCACCGCGGACAGCACCGATACGCTGGGCGCCGTACACTACGGCCATCCGCCGGTGATCGCGCAGCTGCGCTGGGTGCCGTTCGTCTCGGTCGGCGGACTGCTGATCCTGGTGTCGCTGGGGTTCTGGGGCATCGCCACCATCCGCGAGGCCGAGCGCCGCAGCATCTGGGTCGGCATGGCGAAGGAGACCGCGCATCAGCTCGGCACGCCGCTGTCGTCGCTGATGGGCTGGATCGAGCTGATGCGCACGCGCGCCGACGCGCCCGGCGCGGGTGCCACCGTCGAGTTGCCGCGCGCCGAACTCGACGAAACGCTGGGCGAGATGGAGCTCGACATCGAGCGCCTGAACAAGGTCGCGCAGCGCTTCAGTCGCGTCGGGTCGGAGCCGAGCCTGCAACTGCAGTCGGTGTCACCGGTCGTGCGCGAGGCGGTGCAGTACATCCGGCGCCGGCTGCCGCGCGGCGGAGCCGACATCGAGATCCGCGAGCGCTACGACGAAGTGCCGCCGGTGAACATGAACCGTGAGCTGGTCGAGTGGGCGCTCGAGAACCTGCTCACCAACGCCGTTTCGGCGATCGAGCAGCCACCGGGTCACATCGACGTCATGCTGCACCGGCGGCCCGAGAACGAGAACGTCGAGATCGAGATCGTCGACGATGGCCGCGGCATGACGCCCGCCGAGCTGAACCGCGCGTTCGAGCCCGGTTTCTCGACCAAGCGGCGCGGCTGGGGGCTGGGGCTCGCGCTGGCGCGCCGCGTGGTGGTCGACTACCACGGCGGGAAGCTGTTCTTCCGCCAGAGTGAACCCGGCGAGGGC
Organism: Candidatus Eiseniibacteriota bacterium; assembly: GCA_963744995.1. Lineage (GTDB taxonomy): Bacteria > Eisenbacteria > RBG-16-71-46 > RBG-16-71-46 > RBG-16-71-46 > CAVUWA01. The sequence continues at coordinate 194,673 of CAVUWA010000010.1, read as the reverse complement.
ACCACCGTGGTGATCAGTTTCCCGGTGTAGCCGCGTCCCGCCTCAGTACCGTTCGATGTGGATCGAGCCGTCGCCCGAGCGCAATCGGATGGTCGGCCCGCCGCCGTTGAGGTCGAGCCGCACGTGGTGGGTATCGATGCGCCCCTCGAACGGGGCCTCGCCGTTCAGGCGGATGCTGCCGTCGTCGGTGGCGGCGTCGACGTGGGCGGCGAGCCGCTCGGAAATCCGCAGCCGGATCCGGCCGTCGCTCGTCCGCAGCGCCCAGCCCTCCTCCACGACGGACTCGGGTCCGGCGCCGGCGATGATCGCTCCGTCCGAAGTGTGCAGGTCGAGTCGCGTGAACCAGCCGTAGACCTCGATCCGGCCGTCGCTGGTCTGCGCCAGCAGGTCGCCGCCGAGGCCGCTGCCGCGGATCCTGCCGTCCGCGGTATCGAAGCGCAGGTGGCCCGACAGATCCTCGGCGTGGATCGCGCCGTCGCCGGTCTCGAGCGCGATGTCGCCCTCGATCCCCGTCGCGTCGCACGAGCCGTCGCCGGTGCGGACGTCGAGCCGGGAGTGCTTCGGCACGCGGATCTCGACGCGGTTGTCGTGCCAGCCGATGTCGTGCCAGCCGAGGCGGACCTGGAACAGGTGGTGGCGGCGCTCGAGCCGGATGGACACCGCATTGCCGTTCTGGCTCTCGACCACCCGCAGGTCGTCGTCGGTGTCGACGCCGACGCTGCGATCCGCGTGGACCTTCACCGAGATCTCGTTGCGATCCCAGCCCTGGATCTCGACCGCCGAATCGTCGGCGTCGAGGGACAGCGCCGGCACGCCCGTCACCGTGTAGGTCTTCTGCCACTCGCCGGCGTGGGCCGGCACGGCCGCGAGCAGGGCGGCCGGGATCACGAACAGCCAGGATCTGCGCATGGGAGCCTCCTCGGGGGCACGCGGGGCCTGAAGCGACCCTCATGCTACGCCCCCGGCGGGGCGGAGGTTGCGCCATTCCGGCCCCCGGCCGCGGGCGCTCCCGGCGCGGGCCCCGCTGGCGGGCGCCGCGGGGGCGGAGTTACGATGCGGCGGCCGGTCATCCGACCGGTGGCCGCCCGCGCCCGACCGGGCGCTCCACTCCGGCCCAGGCGAAAACCCCATGAACGACGATTCCCGCCGCCGCGTGCTGTGGGCCGATGACGAGATCGACCTGCTGCGGCCCCACATCCGCTTCCTCGAAGAGAAGGGTTTCGACGTGACTCCGGTCGCCAATGGCCGGGACGCGCTCTCGGCCCTCGACGAGGGCCAGTTCGACGTCGTGCTGCTCGACGAGATGATGCCCGGCATGGGCGGTCTCGAGACCCTCGAGCAGATCAAGACGCGCGAGCTGCCCGTGCCGGTGATCCTGATCACCAAGAGCGAGGAAGAATCGCTGATGGACGATGCGCTCGGCCGTCACATCACCGACTACCTCATCAAGCCCGTGAACCCGTCGCAGGTGTTCCTCGCCTGCAAGCGCGTGTTCGAAGCGGAGCGGCTCCAGGACTCGCAGCGTGCGCGCGACTACGTCGCCGGGATGCAGAACTGGCACACGCTGGACCTCCGGCGGCTGGACTGGCAGGGCTGGGTGGATCTCGCGGTGGACGTCGCGCGCTGGGACGTGCGGCTCGACGCGGTGCAGGAGGAGGGGCTCAAGCAGGCGCACGCGGACTTCCGCCGCGGGCTCAACATCGACTTCGGCCGCTACGTCGAAGACGGCTACCCGCAGTGGGTGAAAGGGGCGGCGGAGCGGCCGCCGCTCTCGACCGACGTGGTCCGACAGGCCGTGGTGCCGCACCTCGAGGCGGACCGTCGCGTGGTGTTCGTCATCATCGACTGCATGCGCATGGACCAGTGGTTCACGCTCGAGCCGCTGTTCGAGGATCTGTTCCAGATCGAGCGCTCCTACTACTGCTCGATCCTGCCGACCGCGACGCCGTATTCGCGCAACGCGATCTTTTCGGGACTCCTGCCCGCGCAGCTGCAGAAGCAGCACCCCGATCTGTGGCAGGAGAACAGCAAGGACGAGCGGACCAAGAACCGCTACGAGCGCCAGCTGCTCGACTTCCAGCTGCAGCGGCTCAAGGTGCGGCCGGAGCGCGGCGGCACCAAGTACCTCAAGATCCACGACAATGACGAGGCCGCCGCGGTGCGGAAACAGATCACCACGTTCAGCGGCATCCCGCTCACGAGCCTCGTATTCAATTTCCTCGACATCCTCGCGCACGGACGCTCCGAGAGCGAAATCCTCCAGGAGCTGGCGCCCGACGAGGCTGCGTTCCGCGCGGTGATGAAGGCGTGGTTCCTGCACAGCCCGCTCTACGACGTCTTCCGTGCGCTGAGCCAGCAGGACTGCCGCGTCGTCGTCACCACCGACCACGGCGCCGTCCTCGGCCGCCGCGCCGCGCTGGTGCACGGCAACCGCGACACGTCCACCAACCTGCGCTACAAGTTCGGCCTGAACCTCAAGGTCGATCCGAAGCAGGCGATCCTGGTCAAGCATCCGATCGACTACATGCTTCCGGACACCGGCGTGAACAAGAACTACATCCTCGCCCGCGAGGACTACTATTTCGTCTACCCGACTCGGTTCCACGAGTACGAGCGCCAGTTCCGCGGCTCGTTCCAGCACGGCGGCGTGTCGGTGGAGGAGATGATCCTTCCGCTGATCACGCTGACCCCGCGTCGCGCGTGACGCGGCCGTCCGCGGACGCCGCCCGCGCGACGCGGCGCACGTCATCGGCGGAGGCGACCGAGGCGCTCGGCGCCGCGCTCGCCCCCGCGCTCGAGGCGGGGGACGTGATCCGTCTCGACGGCCCGCTCGGCGCGGGCAAGACACGGCTCGTGGCCGGACTCGCGCGCGGGCTGGCCGCCGCGGCGCGTGTGCGGAGCCCGACGTTTACGCTGGTTCACACCTACGATGGCCGACTGCCGCTCACGCACGTGGACCTCTACCGCCTGTCCAGCGCGGAGGCCGAAGGGCTGGGCCTCGAGGAGGCGCTCGAGCGCGGCGCGCTGGTGGCCGAGTGGGGCGAACGACTGCCGTCGCGCTGGCTGCGCGGGGCGCTGTGCGTCTCGATCGCGATCACCGGCGAGTCGGAGCGCGAGCTGACCGCCACGGCGGAGCACGGACGCGGCCTGGCCCTGCTGGAGGCGTTCCGGGCGCTGCCCCGGGAGGCCGGCGGGTGAGCGGCATCGCGATCGAGTGCGCGACCGAGCGCGCCGAGGTGCTGGTCGAGGACGGCCGCGGCGCCGTGCTCGCGCATCGCGTCGAGCCGATCGGCCACCATCATACCCGGCGGCTGACGCCGCTCGTGCGGGAAGCGCTCGCCGAGGCCGGACTCCAGGCCCGCGACCTGGCCTGGGTCGCGGCCGACCTGGGCCCGGGCTCGTTCACGGGCGTACGCGTCGGGCTCGCCACGGCGCAGGCGCTGGCGTGGGCGGCCGGCGCGCCGCTGCACGGCGCCTCCTCGCTCGCCGCGCTCGCGCACGGCACCCGGGCGCGCAGCGCACTGATCGTGCCGATGGTGGGCGCCGGCCGGCGCGACGTCTACGCCGGCTGCTTCCGCGCCGATACGCGCGGACGCGTCCTGCTCATGACCGCGGCGGAGGTCGGACCGCTCGAGGCGGCGCTCGAAACGGTCCGTGAAGCGCTGCCGCTGATCGGTGCGAACGCCCACGTGCGGTTCGTGGGGCCCGGGGCCGGACGCGAACGCGAGAAGCTGGAGGCGCTGTTCCCGGGTTCGACGCGCGGCGAGTGGCGTTTCGAAGGGCTCTCGGCACTGGATCTCGCGGCGGCCGCGCGTTCGGGCAGGGGACCGGCGGCCGGGCTGCCGGCCGCGGGCGCGCCGCTCGCGCCGCACTACGTGCGGCCGGCGCAGGCGGAGTCGCGGGTGCGCCATCGCGTGCTCGAAGCGCAGCGGGTGACGGTGCGGCCGATGCGGGCGGACGACGTGCCGGCGATCGCAGCGATCGAACGCGACGTGTTCAGCGATCCGTGGGCGCCTTCGTTCTTCCGCGCCGAGCTCGGCCAGGAGGGGGTCTGGGCGCGCGTCGCGGAGTGGGCGCCGGACGATTCCGGGGGAGCGCCGCCGCGGCTGGCGGGGTATCTGATGGCGTGGCTCGGCCAGGGCGAAGGCCATCTCGGCAATCTGGCGGTGGTGCCCTCGCTCAGGCGTCACGGCATCGCGAGCGCGCTGCTCGACGATCTGTACGCGCGCGCCGGGGTCGAGGGCGCGGCGCGGATCACGCTGGAAGTGCGCGTCTCGAACGACGCCGCGCAGGCGCTGTACCGTGCTCAGGGATTTCGGCTGGCCGGTCTGCGGCGCGGGTATTATCGTGACTCGGGCGAGGATGCGCTGATTCTGGCGCGCACGGAGACCGCACCGGCGCCCGCCGGCGGCGCGGTCCTTCCCTGACGAAAGGCGAGCATGTCCTGGCTGAAGCGGGAACGCACCGGCATCAAGAAGGACAATCAGCCGCGTCCCGAGGTCCCCGAGGGCCTCTGGACCAAGTGCGCGGGCTGCGGCGAGGCGCTGTTCCAGAGCGTGCTCGAAGAGAATCTCTGGACCTGCCCGCACTGCGATCACCACTTCCGCGTGCCGGCGCGCACCTACGTTGGCCTGCTCACCGATCCGGACACCTTCGAAGAGCGCTTCGAATCGCTCGAGGCGGGTGATCCGCTGCAGTTCCGCGACGCGCGCATGGCGTACCCGGACCGCCTGAAGAACGCCCAGAAGGAAACCTCCATGCGCGACGCGGCCGTCACCGGAATCGCCACGATCGGGGCGAAGCCGGTGAGCCTCACGGTCATGGACTTCTTCTTCATGGGCGGCAGCATGGGTTCGGTGGTGGGCGAGAAGGTGGCGCGCTCGATCGAGGTCGCGATCGCCGAGCGCCGCGCGCTGGTGGTGGTGTCGTCCACCGGCGGTGCGCGGATGCAGGAGGGCATCCTTTCGCTCATGCAGATGGCGAAGACCTCGGCGCTGCTCGCGAGACTTCAGGACGCCCGCCTGCCGTTCATCTCGATCCTCACCGACCCGTCGACGGCGGGCGTGCTGGCTTCCTTCGCCTCGCTGGGCGACCTGATCGTGGCAGAGCCGAGGGCGCTGGTGGGATTCGCGGGCGCGCGCGTGATCCGGCAGACGATCGGCGAGGATCTGCCGCCGGGCTTCCAGCGCGCCGAATTCGTGCTCGAGAAGGGCTTCATCGACCGGATCATCCATCGCAAGCAGATGCGCACCGAGATCGGCCGGCTGCTCGAGTTCTTCTGGCGCTCGACGCGAGGCTTCGCGCCCGCCGGTGAAACGTCTCCCCATTCATTCGACGACCATCCCGAGCTCCCCGCGGTGGCCGGCAAGACGAGGTCGGACTCCTGACGCGGTGAGCCTCCAGCTCCAGCAGGCACTCGAAACCCTCTACGGACTCGAACGCCGTCGCGACAAGCTCGGCTTGGACGGCACCCGCGCGCTGCTCTCCGCGCTCGGCGATCCGCACCGGCGGTTCCGCTCGGTCCACGTGGCCGGAACCAACGGCAAGGGTTCGGTGTGCGCGCTGATCGAGCGCGTGCTGCGCGAGAGCGGTCTGCGCACCGGGCTCTACACCTCGCCGCATCTGGTGGATTTCCGCGAGCGCATCCGCGTGGACGGCCGCTGGGCGTCCGAGGCGTCCCTCGAGCGCCGGCTCCAGGCGATGCAGGCACTGCCCGAAGCCGAAGGCCGGACCTTCTTCGAGGTCGCGACGGCGCTCGCCTTCGACCACTTCGCCCGCGAGCGGGCCGGGTGGGTGGTCGCCGAGGTCGGGCTCGGCGGACGACTCGACTGCACCAACGTGCTCGCTCCGGACGTCAGCGTGATCACCCGGATCTCGGTGGACCACGCCGAGATCCTCGGCCCGGATCTCGCCTCGATCGCGGCCGAGAAGGCCGGCATCGTGAAGCCGGGCGTGCCCGTGGTGACCGCCGCGCAGGCGCCCGCCGCGATGGCGGTGATCGAGCGCGTGTGTGCCGAACGCGGCGCGCCGCTGATCGACGCGCGCGCGACGTGGCGCGCGCGCCGGCGCCGGGCGCCGCACGCGCGACTGCGCGGCCCGCATCAGCTCGAAAACCTCGCACTCGCCGCCGCCACCCTCGACGCGCTGCGGGCGCGCGGCGTCGCGATCGGCGCGCGCGCGGAGGCGCGCGGCCTGCGCGCCGCGACCTGGCCCGGGCGGCTCGAGCGCTGCCCGCATGCGCCGCGCCTGTGGTGGGACGGCGCCCACAATCTGGATGCCTTCCACGCGCTGATCACCGCATGGAACGGAATGGGGGGCCGGCCGCCGGCGCTGGTGCTCGCGCTCTCGCGCGACAAGGACGCGGCGGAGATCGCGCGCGCGCTCCACGCCGGCTTCGGGCCCGTGCCGATGTTCGCGACCCGCACGCGCAATCCGCGCGCCATGCCGGTCGACGCGCTCGCGGCGGCGTTCCGCGCGGCGGGTTTCGAGACCGCCGGGCAGCCGGACGTGCCCGCCGCCGTGCGCGCCGCGCTCGGGCACCGCGGGCGGCGCCGCGTGCTGCTCACCGGCTCGCTGTTCGCCGTGGGCGAGGCGATGGCGGCGTTCGGCGGAGCGCCGGGAGAGTGGCTGTGACGCGCGCGCGGAGGAACCGCGCGTCCCTCGCCGGCCTGCTGCTCGTGTGCGCCGCCTGCGTGCCGGCCCGGGCCGTGGCGCAGGCGTCGGACTCGCCGCTCGAGATTTCGGCCGACAACGTCTCGGGCACGCACGGCCCCGAGGGCGACGCCGTGCTGCTCAAGGGCGACGTGCGCATCGTGCGCGGCCGCACCGTGATCACCGCGGACCTCGGCCGCTACCTGCGTGGCCAGGGCCGGCTGTTCCTGGACGAGCACGTGAAGATGGTGGACAGCACGCTCACGGTCACCTGCGACCACGTGGTGTATTCGGAGCTGAACGACGTGCTCGATCTGTCCGGGAACGTGGTCATCGTGGATCGCGATGCGACGCTGCGCGCGCCGGCCGGTTCCTACGACCGCCGCACCGGCCGCGCCCATCTGTTCGGCGGCGTGTCCGGCGTCGAGAAGGGGCGCGACCTCACGGCGGACCACGCGGTCTACTGGCGCGACTCGCTGCTGCTGCAGGCGCGCGGCCACGTGCGCGGCGCCGACGATGCGCACCACCTCGTGCTGGAGGGCGACGCGGTGGACTACGACCGCGGCACCGACCTGGCCGTCGCGACCGGCGCGCCGCGGCTGCGCTCGAAGGACGACGACGGCGTGATCACCGAGCTCAGGGCCGACACGCTGCGCGTCAACACCCGCACGCGCGTCGCCGAGGCCGTCGACTCGGTGCACGTGGTGCGCGACTCGCTGCGCGCCTCGGCCGACTATGCGCGTTTCGACGACGTCGCCGAGCGCGGCATCCTGCTCGGGCATCCCGAGGTCCGCGACGACCAGACCCGCGTCACCGGCGACACGCTCGAGGTGCTCACCGAAAAGCGCGTGCTCAAGCAGGTCATCGTGCGCTCCAATGCCGTCATGGACTACGCGGGTGCGCGCCCGCAGACGGTCGGCGAAGCGACGCGGCTGTACGGTGACCGCGTCGACGTGTTCTTCACGCACGAGGACATCGACAGCCTGGTGGCGGTCGGCAGCGCCCGGAACGAATACCGTGCCACGCCGCGCGAAGGGCAGACGGCGGAGCGCAACCAGGCGACGGGCGACACGATCACGATCTTCTTCAAGGACCGCAAGGTCGAGCGCGCGCGGGTCGAGGGCGGGGCGCAGGGCGAGTACCACATGGCGGTGGATGCCGCCGACACGGTGGCGGCCAGGCGCGAGATCGTGACCTACAGCGCGCGGCAGATCACGTTCGAGGTGCCGAAGAGCCAGATCGTGCTCGACGGCAAGTCGCACCTCGAATACCGCGACATGAAGCTGGAGTCGCGCCGCGTCGAGTTCGACGTGAACAAGCAGACCCTGGTCGCCGAAGGCGATCCGCAGCTCATGGAGCGCGGCGACGAGGTCACCGGGCATCTGATGACGTACGACCTCGACACCCGGGTCGGCACCATCTACAAGGCCGAGACCACCTACGAGCGCGGCCTCTACCACGGCGGGCAGATCCGCAAGGTGAGCGAAAACGAGCTGGACGTGCTCAACGGCAGCTACACGACCTGTGATCTGGCCGAGCCGCACTACCACTTCGCGGCGCACTGGATGAAGATCTACCTCAAGGACAAGCTGGTCGCGAAGCCGGTGGTGTTCTACGTGAAGAACGTGCCGCTGCTCGCTCTGCCGTTCTGGGTGTTCCCGATCAAGCCGGGACGCCATTCCGGCTTCCTGTTCCCGCAGTTCGAGCTCGGCTTCAACAACCGGGCCGGGCAGTTCATCCGCAACGCAGGCTACTACTGGGCGACCAACGACTACATGGACTTCACGGTCGCGGGCGACTACTACCGCGCGCAGCCGTCCTGGCAGCTCCGCGGCGAGGGCCGTTACAACCTGCTCTACGTGCTGGACGGCGACATCAACACCGCCTTTGCGCGCAACGAGCTCTCGCAGCGCGACGACTGGTCGCTCGAGGCCAACCACCGGCAGAACCTCGATCCCAATACGCGGCTCGTCGGGCGGGCGCAGTTCATCTCGAGCCGCGACTTCAGCACGAGCAACGACTACGGCCGTACGCTCGAGCAGCGGCTCAACCGCTTCCTCACCTCGAGCATCGCGGTGTCGCGCACCAGCAGCTGGGCGAGCTGGAATCTGATCCTCGACCGGCGCCAGGATCTCGACGCCGACCAGGCGATCAAGGATCCGACCCTGCCGATCGGCACTCCGGCGTCGCTGTCGAACCTGACCCAGAACGAACCCACCCTGTCCCTGAGCTTCCCGACGCGGCAGATCGGCAGCCTCGGCTTCCTCAAAGGCACGCCCCTCGAGAAGCCGCTCGCCAGCATCTATGCGACCCTGTCGAGCCGCTTCGTTTCGCTGCGCCAGCAGCGTGGGCTGATATCGGGCCGCAACTACTTCACGACCGACGGGCAGCCGGACTCTTCCAACGTGCTGACCCAGCGGGTGAGCGTGCGCCGGGCGCTCTCCAACGACATCTCGATCTCGGACTCGCGCCGCCTGTTCGGCTGGCTGAATCTCGTGCCCCGGTTCAGTTCCAAGGTGGTCGTCTTCGACTTCGATGAGCTCGGCCACAAAGTCGTCCCGACCGGGACGTGGTCCTCCGGGCTCACCGCGAGCAGCACGTTCTACGGCACGTTCCTGCCGCGCTGGGGGGCGGTCGAGGGGATTCGCCACGTGGTGTTCCCGAGCGCGAGCTTCTCCTACAGCCCGGATTTCCCGAACCTCATCTACACGGACGAGTTCGGCGGCCGCCGCAGCCGGTTTTCGAACTTCGGCGGCATCGGCGTCTCCGGGTTCAAGAGCGCCTCGATGAGCTTCGCCCTCGACCAGCGTTTCCAGGTCAAGCTGCGCCACGGCCAGGACGTGCAGCGCCTCGACAACCTGCTCTCGTGGTCGACCTCGGGCAGCTACAACTTCCTGTGGAAGGAGCGCGGCCTCGAACACCCGCTGTCGACGATCGGGTCGAGCATCCGCATCCAGCCGCCCCGGCTGCTCAACGTGACGTTCGGCTGGACGACGGATGTCTACCAGCCGCACCCGGTGCGCTCCATGGGGCTGAGCACGGGACTCAACCTGGCGAGCAGCGGCGCGCAACAGGGGCAGGGCGGCGAGCTGCCGGTCGACGGCCGCGAGCGCGAGTCGTCGTTCTCGGGCGACCAGTGGTCGCTGTCGGCGGCCTACTCGCTCGCGGGCGGCTACGTCGGCACCAAGTGGCGCAACCAGCAGACCGCGAACGGCGTGATCACCTACCAGCTGAGCCCGGGCTGGGCCCTCGACTGGTCGGCGTCCTACGACATCACCCAGCGCATCATGCAGACGCAGCGTTTCTCGCTGTCGCGCGACCTGCACTGCTGGCAGATGAGCTTCACGCGCACGTTCATCGCCGGCGGCGAAGCCGAGTACTACTTCCGCATCAGCATCAAGGAGCAGCGCGAGATCTACTACGAGCGCGGCACCCGCGCCGGCAGCATCGGCGGCATCCAGTAGGCGAAACGACGGACCCTCCGGCCGGCGGTGGCGCGGTCGGCCGCGCGGCAGCCGGCATGGCGCCGCAGCGCGATCGGCGCGCTGACGCGGTGGTGCTGCCGCACGGCGAGAGGCGCGCCTACGCCACCTTCTCGCCGACGTCGAGTTTGAACAGCCGCGCCGCGTTCTTCCAGAGGATCATCTGCCTGCCCTCCTCGGAGAGTCCGAGCTCCTTCACGAACTGGAGGTAGGTGCGCATGCGGCAGATCGGCCAGTCGGTGCCGTAGAGCAGGTAACGCGGCTCGCCCGCGTAGAGGATCATCTCCTTCACCTGCTGCAGCATGAAGCGCTTGAAGCGCGACTTGAAATCGCCGAGCACGAGTCCCGAGATGTCGGCGTAGACGTTCTTGTTCTTGTAGACCAGCTCCATGCAGTCGCGGATCCACGGGTTGCCGATGTGACAGATCACGAACTTCACGTTCGGATGATCCACGGCGACGTCGTCGACGTTGAGCGGATGCGAATACCGCACCTTGCCCTTCGGGTTGTAGGTGTCGCCGGTGTGGATCATCACCGGCACGTCGAACTCGGCGGCGAGGTCGTAGACGATCCGGCAGCGCTGGTCGTACGGATAGAACGGCTCGTAGCCCGGATAGAGCTTGAGCCCGACGACCTTGCCGTCGGCCAGGTAGTCCGCGATCTCGCGCATGTCGCGCTCGCGGTAGCGGCTGAGGCTCACGCCCGCCACGACGTGCATTCCGGGCCGATCCGCGGTGGCCTCCACGGTTTCCTTCACCGTGTAGCGGTGCTCGTTGACGATGTAGGACGTCAGCACCATCACGTGATCCACCTTGTTGTAGCGCATCGATTCGTCGAGCTCGTCGATCGTCTTCTGGATCGGGACCGTACGGGTTTCGTCGTAGTTGTTGACGTGCGTGTGGACGTCGATGATCAATGCGTGCCTCCCGGAGATGAAGGTCGAATCGCGCACGCGATGATCGGCGCGCGGCGGCGCACGTATCGTATCGGCGCGGCGCGCCCGCGCCAAGCGCGGCCGTTTGCACGCCGCGCCGTCGCCGGCGCGGCGGCCATCACGGCTCAGTCCTGGCGCGCGGCGATGCGGCGCCAGACGATCTCGCCGCTCGGCAGGACGTCGAACGCGAGCAGGCAGCTGCCGCCGACATGGCCGTCCTCGAAGCGGGCGTACACCCACTCGGGCGACAGGACCGCGATGCCCGACGGCACGAACTGCATGCGGCCGCCGAGCACGCCCTCGTAGGGGATCAGGTCGCGGCGGCGCATGAGGTCCTCGCGCAGGTCGTGCACCGGATCCTCGAGGCCGCGCGCCTTCAGCAGCGCCACCTCGGTCGGGTCGAGCAGATCGAGCTGGGCGTTGCGCGCACGCTGCGCCTGGCCGTACCAGTAGCGCGCCGAAGCCAGCGCGGCGCGTGCGGCCAGCCGGCCGCGTGTGGTGTCGTCGAGCGCAAGCGCGGCGGGCGGCTCCGCCAGGGTGAGCGCACGGCCGAGCGAATCGGTCACGCTCTTCGCCCAGCTCTCGATGTCGCTCTGATGCTGGCGCGCGATCTTCAGCGCCTGCTCGGCTTCGAGCGCCCGCAGGTTGGCGTCCTGCAGCTTCGCCAGCACGCCGATCAGCCCGGCGAGGGCGACGACGAAAAGAATGGCGAGGCTGACCTTGACGCGCACGTCCGTTCCTCACGTGAGCTTTCGGGCCGCGGCCCGGCGGAGGACGGCGGCGGAGCATGAAGACGTCTGCGCGGCAGTCTTCCAGATCGCGCGGCGATATGCCAGAGCGCGCGCCGTCGCCGCCGCCGCCGCTCGCGACGCGCGCGCGCGCCGGGTAGAGTGCCGCTCATGCCGCATTTCATGGTCGCCGCCGTGGCCATCGTCACGGCCTTTTTCGTCGCGCGCCGTGCGCGCCGCGCGCGCGCGTCTTCGCGGGCGCTCGCGTGGTTCGCTGCGGCCACGCTCGCGAACGACCTGCTGGTCGAGGCATGGCAGGCCGGCTGGCTGGCGGGCGCCCGGCCGCTGCTGATCGCCGCGGCGGCGCTCGCCGGGCTCGCTGCCTGGGCCGCGCTGATGTGGCTCGTCCACCTGCACCCGCGCCGCCGCGACGTGTTCCTGCGCGTGCCGCTGCTCGGGATCGCCGCGATCGTCGCGCTGACGCCGGCGCCGTGGGGCGTGAGCGCCGGTTTCGTCTGCGCCTCGATTCTCTGCTACCGCTGGAAGGACGGCTATTCGAGTCGCACGCTGTTCCGCCTCGGGCTGCTCGCCGTGCTGCTGTCGGTGCTGCTGCTGATCCGGCTGCCGGGGAGCGGCGCGGCCCCGGCGGAAGGCTCGGCGCTGGAGTCGCTCGCGCGGTTCGCGCGCTGGGCCCGACTCGTCGCGACCTTCTACACCGTGGCGGGCGTGGTCGCGATGTTCGCCGGTTTCGTGCGCGACCCGACCCTCAGCATCCGCCGCGTGGGGCGCCGGCTCGCGCTGTCCCACCTGCTGGTCGTGCTGGTGCCGCTCGGTCTCACCGCGTTGCTGTGGGCGGTCACCACGGTGGTGGGCGTGGGGGCGGAACGCGCCCGGCTCGCGGCGCGGGTGCTGGAACACGAGGGGGCCGGTCTCGAGCGCGACCTGACGCTGTCGCTCGGCTCCGGCGGACATGGCGCCGACGACCTGCGTCGCGCCGCGCTCGCGCGCGCCGACACCGCCGGCGCGCGGGCGTGGTGGATCGAAGCCGGGCGCCTGCGCCGCGTGTTCGGCGCGCCGCTCGCGCGCGACTCGCTGCTCTTCGGCTGGTTCGCCGTGTCCGACAGCGTGCCGCGCGCGGGGCTCGTCGGCTTCGCCGGCCGGACCTGGCTCGGGGCGATCGCGGGCGACCCCGCCCGCCGCGCGGCGGTGGTCCTGCTGCCCGCCGCCGCGGTGGCCGACAGCCTCGGCGCCCGCTTCATCGGCGGTCGGGTGCGGCTGCTGGGCGGCCTCGACCCCGGGGACCTCGAAATGCTCGCGGACAGTGCCCACGCGGGAATCCAGCGCGAGCGGTCCGGCGGGCGCGTGCGGTTCACGTTTCCGGACGACACGATCGACGCCGGCACGTTCGGCGGCGACTCCAGCGCCGGCGCATTCATCCCCGTCGGCCAGACCGCGATCGCCGGCGTCGCACGCCACCGTTCCGGCTGGCGCACGACCCGTTACGTCCTGGCGATCACGCTCGATCCGCGGGTCGTCCTCGGCGAGCTGTTCTCGCGCGCGCAGAAGAACGAACTCGACGTCGTGCCGCTCGTGCTGGTCTTGTTCTTCGGCGGGCTGTTCGGCCTGGTCGCGCTCTTCGACTTCGCGATGGTGCTCAACATGGGGCGCAGCATCGCCGGCGCCATCGGCGCGCTGCGCCGCGGCGCGACGCAACTCGAAGCCGGCGACCTCGCACACCGCATTCCGGTCCGCGGCGAAGACGAACTGTGGGACGTCGCGCGCGCGTTCAACCAGGCCATCGGCGGGCTGGAGCGCGCGCGCGATCTCGAGAAGGAGCGCGACCGGCTCGAGAACGAGCTCGAGCTCGCGCGGCGGATCCAGTCACGGCTGCTGCCGGCGGCGCCGCTCCGGGTGCCGGGCTGGGACATCGCCGGCACCAGCGAGCCGGCGCGGCAGGTGGGCGGCGACTACTACGACCACATCGATCTCGGCGGCGGACGCCTGGTGCTGGTGATCGCCGACGTGTCGGGCAAAGGCGTTCCGGCGGCGCTGCTGATGTCGGCGTTCCGCGCGGCGCTGGTGAGCCAGGATCTCTCGGGCGCCGAGCCCTCGTCGCTCGCCGTGCGGCTCAACGGATTCCTGCACCAGAGCGTCGAGCCCGGACGCTTCGTCACGGCATTCGTGGGGTTCCTCGACGCCGCCACCGGGCGGTTCGTGTACGTGAACGCGGGGCACAATCCGCCGTACGTGATGCGCGCGGATGGAAGCACGGATGAGCTGAGCGAGGGCGGCACGATTCTCGGCATCCTGCCCGGCTCGCCGTTCGTGGCGGGCGAAACCGCGCTCGGCCACGGCGATCTGCTCGCGCTCTACACCGACGGCGTCACCGAGGGCGCGAACGCGAACGGCGAGATGTGGGGCGAAGCGCGGCTGGTCGAAGCGCTGCGCCGGCTCGGTGAGGCACCCGCCACGCGGATCGTCGCGACGGTGGTGGACGAGGTCCGTGCGTTCGAAGGCGAGAGCGGACCCGCCGACGACATCACGCTGCTGGTCGCGCGGCGCCGCGCTCCCGCACCCGGCGCCTAGCCGAGCCCCCACTCCTCGAGGTCGTCCTCGTCCAGCCCCAGCAGGTGGCCGACTTCGTGCCGCACGGTGGTCTGGATCTCCAGTTCCAGCTCCTCGCGATCGCGACACATGCGCAGCAGGTTCCTGCGGAACAGATGGATCGTCCCCGGCACGCCGGGCGTGTCCTCGAAGGAGCGGGTCATGAGATCGCGGCCGACGAACAGTCCGAGCAGATCCGGGGAGAGCGGCGGGGTGTCGCCGGTGAGCAGCTCCGGCGCCGGCAGATGATCGACGATCACCGGCCACTCGCGGAGGTGTTTCCGCACCTCGCGCGGCAGCTCGGCGAGACTCTTCTCGACCACTGCGTCGAAAGCCCCGTCCTCGACTTCGAGCGGCAGCGGGAAGCCCTCGGGGTCCAGCTCGTGCGCCTCGGCCGCGTGCTCCGCGGCGGCTTCGGCGGCGCCGAGATGGTCGGCGATGCGCGACAGCAGGTCGTGCACCTCCGGGGCCTCGGGCTGGATCGCGAGCGACTTCCCGGCATCGATGCGCGCGTCTTCGAACCGGCACGATTCGTAGAGCGCACGGGCGCGCAGGAAGAAGAAGAACGCCGGATCCGCCGAGCGTTCTGCGCCCTCGAGGCGTTCGAGCGCCGTGCGCGCGTCCCCCTCGTCGAGCGCCAGCGCCGCGGCGATCACACGCACGTCGGGGTGGCCGAGTCGCGCGCGATCGATGCGGCGCATCTCGCGCGCGGCGCGCTCGAGGTCGCCGTCGTCGAGGGCGAGCCAGACCCGCTCGATCTGCTCCCACTCGGTTTCGCTCAGGGTGTCGAAGGTCATCCGGTCTCCTCGCCGGGCGCGCCGTGCGCCCGCGAACGGCACACTAGCGCCGCCGTTCGTCCATCGCCAGCAGGCGCGGCCGCGCCGCGGCCGCCGTCCCGTCCGCCGATCGCCCCGGACGCCGCACGCAAAACCGCCCGGCCGGGGCCTGGGGTCTGCTAGATTTCCGCATGTCCGGGGCGGCCGCCGGCCGGGCCCCGGTCCCATGGACAGGGGGTGCCGAATGACCCAGACGCAAACGCTCCGGAAGCTTCAGCGCCGTCACTGGCGCACGCTGGAACAGCTGGTCAAGCGCGCGTATCAGGAAGGCGTCAAAGACGGCCGCGCCCGCGCGCACGGGCAGGGCCGCCGCGGCCGCACGATCCGCGCCGACGCGACCGTCGAAGGCATGCTGAAGCTCATCGAGCGGCACTTCGGGCTCGACCGTTACCACTTCGAGATCCGTGCGGTGCATCGCGGTACGCGCCGCCATCTGCCGCTCGGCGACCCGATCGGGAAGTACCTGAGCACCGATTGAGCCGGCGGACGCGATCCGGCCGCGCCCCCCCCTGACACGAGGTGCCGCGGGGGGCGGGAACCGGCCCCGATGTCAGGGATTTGTATCGAGCTAACTTCCTGCCGGGCGAGGGCTTGACGCTCGTTCGATGCGACTCGTACACTTTGGCCTTCGTGTGCCGCATGGTCGTTCCATCCCTCCGCTCTCCGGAGATCGCTCTGAAATGAAGTCTCTTGCCCAGAAGACCCTGGCCCTGTCGGTCCTCATGATCATCGCGCTCGTCGCGATGCGGGCGGCGCTGGCGGCGAACGCGCCGCTGCTGCAGCCCGACAAGCTGGTCATCCTCTCGACGACCGACGTCAAGGGGAAGACCAGCCCCTGTGGCTGACACACGCCCCGTGGGGGTCTGGCCCGGCGGGCCAGTTTCATCGACAGCATCAAGGTGAGCTACGGACAGGTCATGAACGTGGACGCGGGCGGCTATTTCCCCGTGAACGACCTGCACGAAGACGTCGCGCTGTTCCTGATGGACGGCATGGTGCTCATCGGCGAGGACGCGGTGGGCGTCGGCGAGCGTGACCTGCGCTACGGCCTGTCGTTCCTCACCCAGAACTCGAAGGCGAAGAAGGTGCCGACGGTCTGCGCCAACATGACCTACGCCGCCACCGGCAAGCCGGTCTTTCCGCCGTACATCATCAAGACGATCGGCAACGTGAAGGTCGGCGCGTTCGCGCTGATCACCGACAAGGGCAACTACGGCCCGTCGGCGGACTCGATCAAGGTCGAGGACCCGGTCGTCGCCGCGGAGCGCACGGTGAAGGAGATGCGCGCGAAGGGCGCGACCGTCGTGGTGCTCCTCTCGCAGCTCGGCAAGGTCGAGAGCGAAGACCTCGTCGCGACGGTGGACGGCATCGACGCGGTGATCATCGGTCGCGACTCCCCGCTCCTCCACAAGGGCCGGATGATCAAGAACACCGTGGCGTGCTATGGCGGCGAGCAGGGCCAGAACGTCGGCCGGACCCTGCTGACGCTCGACGCCAAGGGCCGCGTGGTCAACGGCGAGAACGACGTGTTCACGCTCGGCCCCGAGATTCCGGACAAGCCCGAGGTGCTGCAGATCGTGAAGTCCTTCGAGGAAGGCTTCAACGAGAAGATGCGCAAGGTCGAGAAGGAGCGCGAGGCGGCCACTGCGACGACCGCGGCCGACGACAGCCCCGATCGCTTCCTCGGCGCGTCGCTGTGCGTGCGCTGCCACGAGCCGGAATTCAATCAGTGGAAGACCACCGCGCACTCGATCGCCTGGCAGACGCTGGTGGACGTGAAGAAGGACGCGACGCCGGACTGCGTGCCGTGCCATGTGGTCGGCTACCAGCAGCCGGGCGGCTTCCGCAGTGCGACGATGACGCCGGACAAGGTCAACGTGCAGTGCGAGAACTGCCACGGCCGCGGCACCGACCACGACCAGTACAGTTCGCACCCGGTCACGCAGGAAGCCTGCATGCAGTGCCACCACGGCGACAACGATCCCGAGTTCAAGTGGGATCACGACATGCCGTTGATCGTCCACTCGAATACCTCGGGGCAGAGCATCGAGAACGTGAAGAAGGGCGGCCCGCATTCGAAGATGCTGGGTCGCTGACCCGGCCCGGCATCGCTGGTGCAAAGGCGCCTCCCGCGAGGGGGCGCCTTTTCACATGCGCGTCGGGAGCGCCGCGTCGTTCGGGCGGTGACCCGGTCGCGCGGCGCCCGCGGCCCTGACTCGCCTCGCGCGCGGCGCCCGCGGCCCTGACTCGCCTCGCGCGCGGCGCCCGCGGCCCTGACTCGCCTCGCGCGCGGCGCCCGCGGCCCTGACTCGCCTCGCGCACGGCGCCCGCGTCCTTGACTCGCCTCGCGCGCGCCGCCTACCCTCGCTCCCGGCCCAGAGCATGCGGCCGCTTCCCGCCCGGAACTCCGCCCGGGGCCGTGCGAAGGGGCGCGCCGGCCGCCCACCCAGCCTGCCCAAACCCCACAAGGAGTCCGATCCCGTGAGCGACGTTCTCGAAGGAGTCCGCTATCACGAATCGGTGATCGATCTGGTCGGCGGCACGCCGCTGGTGCGCCTGAACCGGGTGGCCCGGGGCCTGCCCTGTCCGGTGCTCGCGAAGGTCGAGTTCTTCAATCCGGGCGGAAGCGTCAAGGACCGCATCGCCCTCGCGATGGTGGTCGCCGCGGAGAAGGAAGGCCATCTGAAGCCCGGCGGCACGATCGTCGAGTGCACTTCGGGCAACACCGGCCTCGGCCTCGCCATGGTGGCCTCGGTGCGCGGCTACAAGGCGGTGTTCTGCATGCCGGACAAGGTGTCCAACGAGAAGGTCTACCTGCTGAAGTCGTTCGGCGCCGAGGTGCTGCTGAGCCCGACCGCGGTCGAGCCCGACCATCCGGACTCCTACTATTCGGTGGCGAAACGCATCGCGAAGGAGCGCCCCGGCGCGTACCTCACGAACCAGTACCACAACCCTGCGAATCCGTACGCGCACTACGTCTCGACCGGCCCCGAACTCTGGGAGCAGACCGGCGGGAAGATCACCCACTTCGTGGCGGGCATGGGCACCGGTGGCACGATCAGCGGCACCGCGAGGTTCCTCAAGGAGAAGAATCCGAAGATCCGCGTGATCGGCGCCGACCCCGTGGGTTCGATCCTCAAGCACTACAAGGACACGGGCGAGATGAGCGAAGCACGGACTTACAAGATCGAGGGCGTGGGCGAGGACTTCATCCCCGGCGCGCTCGACTTTTCGGTGATCGACGAGGCCATGTCGTGCACCGACCGCGATGGCCTGAACTTCACGCGCCGCATGGCGCGCGAGGACGCGATTTTCGTCGGCGGCTCGTCCGGCATGGCCGCATGGGTCGCGTGCGAGGTCGCGAAGAAGGCGAAGAAGGACGATCTGGTCGTCGTGCTGCTGCCCGATACCGGCGAGCGCTACCTGAGCAAGGTCCACAACGACGAGTGGATGCGCGACAACCACCTGCTCGATCCGACCGTCACCCACGTCCGCGACCTGATCGGCACGCGTCCCGGGAGGCCGGCGCTGCTGTCGGTGCAGTCCGGCGCCCCGCTGCGCGACGCGCTGCTGCTGGTCGAGCAGCACGACGTGAGCCAGGTGCCGGTGTTCCGCGGCAACGAGGTCGTGGGCACGCTCTACGACAGCGACATCCTGAAGAGCGCGCTCGCCGATTCGGCCGCGCTCGACCGGCCGGTCGACGAACTGATGGCGGCGCCGCTGCCGGTGGTGGCGAGCGACGCCCCGCTGGACGACGTGACGCGGCTGCTGGCGGCGCGGAACTCGGCGGTGCTGATCCGCCAGAACGGCTCGTTCGCCGGCATCCTGACCCGGTTCGACATGCTGCAGTTCATCGCGGGAGGGGAGTGATGAGCGGAACGACGACGACGGGGCGCAAGGCCGGCTTCAGCACGCGGGCGATCCACGCCGGCAACGAGCCGGACCCGCGCACCGGGGCGGTGGCCGTGCCGATCTACCAGACCTCCACCTACGCGCAGGAGGCGCTCGGCAGACACAAGGGCTATGAATACGCCCGGACCCACAACGCCACGCGTGCCGCGCTCGAAGCCAACGTCGCGGCGCTCGAGGAAGGCGCCTTCGGTTTCTGCTTCGCCTCGGGGCTCGCGGCCACGAACACGCTGCTGCAGACGCTGTCGGCGGGCGACCACGTCGTCGCGGGCGACAACATGTACGGCGGCACCTACCGGCTGTTCGCCCGCGTGCTCGCCCGGCTCGGGATCGAGTTCAGCTTCATCGCGACCGCCGACCCGGGCGAAGTCGAGAAGGCGTTCCGGCCCACTACGAAGATGCTGTTCGTCGAGACGCCGACCAACCCGATGATGCAGCTCACCGACATCGCCGCGGTGTCGGAACGGGCCCGCCGGCGCGGGATCCGCACGGTGGTGGACAACACCTTCATGAGTCCGTACTTCCAGCGACCGCTGACACTCGGCGCCGACGTCGTGCTGCATTCGGTCACCAAATACCTGAACGGCCACAGCGACATGGTGGGCGGCGTGCTGGTGACCAGTGACAAGGCGATCGCCGAGCAGCTCGGCTTCCTGCAGAACGCCGCCGGCGGCGTGCCCGGGCCGATGGACTGCTGGCTCGCGCTGCGGGGCACCAAGACGCTCGCGGTCCGCATGCAGCGCCACGACGAGAACGCGCGCGTGCTGGCCGGGTTCCTCGAAGCCCACCCGCGCGTTCAGAAGGTGTTCTACCCGGGACTCGAGAGCCACCCGCAGCACGCGCTCGCGAAGCGGCAGGCGAGCGGCTTCGGCGGGATGATTTCCTTCATTCCGGGCGACGGCTCGCTCGATGCCGGGCGCGAGGTGTTCGACCGATTCCGGCTGTTCACGCGCGCCGAGAGCCTGGGCGGGGTCGAGAGCCTGGTCTGCCATCCGGCCTCCATGACGCACGCCGCGGTGCCGCGCGAGGCGCGCCTCGCGATCGGCTTCGCCGACGGCCTGCTGCGACTTTCGGTCGGAATCGAGGACGTCGAGGACCTGAAGGACGACCTCGAGCAGGCGCTGGCCGGGACCTAGACGGCCGCGCGGGGCCCTGCGCGGGGGGGCGCTCGTGCCGCTACCGCCTTAGGCCCGCCCGCCGCCTCTGCCACGCTCTTCCAGTCCGTTGCAGCCGTTGACTTTCGCGTGCCGTGCCGCCTACCTTCGGCGGTCTCCGGCGCCGCATCCCGAACCTCATCAGCCCGGCGGGACCCCTCCTCGCCCGTGCAACCTGCAACGGCTGAATCCTTAGTGCAGCGTCGGGACCGGCCCCTCGCGGCGGCCACGCGCGCAACCCATGGCGCCTCCGCCGCGTATGGTCAGCAGCAAGGAGGAGGCAGACGTGAACCACCGCATTCCACTCACCGGCGTTCTGATCGCGCTCGCGCTCACCGCTCCCGCCACGGCGGACGCGGCGCTGCATCGCGAGAGGAGCGAGCAGACCTTCGAGCTGGCCGGCCTCGCCGCCCTCGAGGTCGACAATCCGCGCGGCGAGGTGGACGTGCGCCCCGGGGCAGGCGGCAAGCTCGAAGTGACGGCGGAAATGTCCGCCCGCGCCGCGACCGATGCGCGCGCCCGCGAGCTGGCGGCCGGAACGGTGGTCGAGACGGCTCGCGAGAACGGCGCCTTCGTCATCCGCGTGCGCTACCCCCAGCACGCCACGATCCGAATCGGATGGCGGGATCTGCTGCGCGGCGAGCTGCAGACACCGCACGTCGAGGTGCGGCTCGCGATCGAGGTGCCGCCCGAGCTCATGGTGAGCCTGCGCTCGGCATCGGGTGATCTCATGATCACCGGCATGAAGGGCGCGCTCGCACTGGCGACCGCGAGCGGTGACGTCACCGTGATCCAGTCCCACGGCCCGGCGACGGTCACGACGTCGAGCGGTGACGTCGAGGCCCGCGATGTGAACGGCCTGCAGATCAGGACCGCGAGCGGCTCGGTGCGGCTCGAGAAGGTGTCCGGTCCGCTGACCGCGCGCACCACGAGCGGCATGATCACGGTGAAGGACGCCGGCGATTCGCTGATGGTGCGCTCGGTGAGCGGCGACATCCTGGTGGGGCGCGCACCGCGCGGGCTCACCGCCAGCACGAGCAGCGGTTCGATCGACGCGCGCGACGTGGCCGGCTACGCCGACGTGTCGGCCGCGAACGGCGACGTGGACATCGCGCTGGCGCGGCCGCTGTCACGCGCGACGGTCAGTACCGTGAGCGGCCGGATCTCCGGCCGGCTCGCTCCCGATCTCGCCTGCCGTCTCGAGCTGCGCAGCGCGAGCGGCGATCTCGAAGTCCTGTTGCCACTGAAGCTGGAGTCCGTGTCGCGCCGCGAAATCGTCGGCGTGGTCCAGGGGGGCAAGGCCCCGGTCGTCCTGCAGACGTCCGCAGGCGACATCGAACTGTCGAGCGGAGGAGAGTGAGGCCATGAAACGGCTCCCGAGGCGCATCCTGTCCATGGCAGCTCTACTGTTGCTCGCAGCGGCCGCACTGGCCCTGGCGGTCGGCCCTGACGCTCCGGTCGCCTACCGCGCGCTGGCGACGCTCGCCCGCGTCGGCATGCACGGGACCGTCCCCGCGGCCTATGCGCAGAGCCTCGACTTCAAGGCGGTGCCGCCGGAGAGCACCGGCGACGACGAGGACTCCCACTCGCCGCGCATCGTGATCGGCGGGCCGTCGATACGCATCAAGTCGGGCGACATCATGCGCGTCGGCTCCGACATCACGATCGAGGAGGACCAGGAGGTCCAGGGCGACGTCCTCGCGATCCGCGGCGACGTCAACGTGGACGGTCACGTGCAGGGCAACGTCGTGTCGATGGGCGGCGACGTGCGCCTCTCCTCGACCGCGCGCGTGGACGGCGACGTCGTGTGCATGGGCGGCCGGCTGCACGAAGAACCCGGCGCCACCGTGGGCGGCCAGCGCGTCACCGCGCTGGACCCGGACGGCCGCCGCGGCCGGCTCTCGCGCAGCATTCACATCGAACCGGACTGGGACGACCACGGCGCCTCCGGCAAGCTGGTGTTCCACCTGATTCTGCTGGGCCTGGTGTGGGCCCTGTGCGCGATCGCGCCCGGCAGCACCGGCGCCGCGCTGGCCTCGCTCAAGGCGCGCCCGGCGGCCTCGCTGGGGCTCGGCTTCCTGATCTGGCTGCTGTTCGTGCCGTCGCTGATCGCGCTCGCGCTGGTGGTCGCGATCCTGTGCATCACGATCATCGGGATTCCACTCGCCTTGATCGCGCTGCTTGGCTACTTTGTGTTCTTCGCGCTGCTGATCCTGTGGGGCTATGCCATCGGTGCGGCCGCCCTGGGTGAGCGACTGCTCGAGCGCCGCGGCGAAACGGCGCCCGGACTCGTCCGCTCGGCGGTGGCCGGGGTCATCGTGATCGGCATCGTGGCCATCCTCGGCAGCGTGTTCAGGTGGCTCGACTTCCTTCCGCTCCTGGGCGTGCTGTCCGCGCTGGCCAAGGCGGTCGTCATCCTGAGCTTCATCATTCTCACCAGCATGGGGGCCGGCGCGTGGATGCACACCGAATTCACGACGGGCACGCTGGGCCGCTGGTGGCGCGGTTCGAGCGGCCGCATGCGCCGCAATCCGCCGCCGCCGCCGCCCCCCACGGGCGGGCCGGGCGCGCCGCCCTCCGGTGGAACGCCGCCTTCGGGCGGACCGCCAGCGGACGTCACGGCCCCGGTGACGCCGCCACCGCCGCCGCCATCGGCCGGGACGCCGTCGGACCCGGCGCGCTACGCGCCGCCGAGGCAGTCGCCGGGATTCGGCCAGTCTTCCGCGCCGCCGGACGCGCCGGGCGGGGGCGAGGGCCCCGCGACGCCGGTCTGAGGAACGGCCGCACGCATCGACGCACGGAAGCGGGCTCCGCCAGGGCGGGGTCCGCTTCGGCGCATGCCGGGGCCCGTGTCGTTTGAACGCCGACTCGCTGCTCGTCCTCTGCGTGCTGCTGTTCGTGGACGGTGCGACGTTCGCGTTCGCGACCACGCCGCTGCTGCTCCACTACGGCCAGTTCCACGCGCCGTGGCTGGTGGCGCTGGCAGGCGGCGCGGCCAGCGCGCTCGGCAGCGCCGTTCAGCTCTGGGTGCTCGGCTGGCTGCTCGCCGCCGACCAGCCGTGGATGCGCCGCTTCGTGCCCTCGCGCGAAAGGCTGGAGTCCATGCTCGCGCGCTACCCTTCGGCGTCGTTCGTCGCGCTGGTCGTCGCCCGCGCCACGCCGCTGCCCGACGCGCCGCTCAAGCTGGTGGCGGCCGCCATCGGCTACCCGATTCCGCGTTACGCGCTGGCGATCTTCCTCGGCGCCCTGCCGTACTATTACGCGCTCGCCTGGATCGGGCACGCGGTGAAGATCCCGACGTGGCTGATCCTCGCCGCCATCGGACTGCTCGCCGTGGGCGTGGTGGTCGACCGGCTGCGCAGGAAGAAGGAGGCGCCGTGAAGGGAAAGCCGGTGGGTGCGGAGCGCAGGCGCTCGCCGCGCAAGCGGGGTGCGGCGCCCGCGCCCGCCGCGGTCGGCGTCGATACCGGCGGCACGTTCACCGACTTCGTCGCGCTCGTCGACGGCCGCACGGTGGCGATGAAGCGCCGCTCGACGCCCCGCGCTCCCGAACGCGCCGTGCTCGGCGGACTGCAGGCGCTCGGGGTCGGACGCGCGACGCCGGTCGCCCACGGCTCCACCGTGGCGACCAACGCGCTGCTCGAGCGCAAGGGGGCCGACGTCGCGCTGGTCACCACGGCGGGCTTCGAGGACCTGATCGAGATCGGCCGCCAGGACCGGCCCGCCATCTACGCGCTCAGGACCCGCCGCGTG
This sequence comes from Candidatus Eiseniibacteriota bacterium, assembly GCA_963744995.1. Lineage (GTDB taxonomy): Bacteria > Eisenbacteria > RBG-16-71-46 > RBG-16-71-46 > RBG-16-71-46 > CAVUWA01. The sequence goes on along the minus strand of CAVUWA010000010.1, from coordinate 170,623 downwards.
CCGCCGCTGGTGCCGGCCGCGCGCCGCATCGGCGCCGCCGAGCGCCGCGGTCCGGGCGGCGAGCCTCTGGTGCCGCTCACCGCTGCCGAGGTCGCGCGCGTGGTCGCGCAGGTGCGCAGGACCCGCGCGCAGGCGGTGGCGATCGTGTTCCTGCACGCCTACGCACATCCAGCGAACGAGCGGCGCGTGGCGCGCGCGCTGCGCGCGGCCGGGCTCACCGCGAGCGTGTCGAGCGAGGTGAGCCCGGAATTCCGGGAATACGAGCGCCTGGCGACGACCGTGGTGAACGCCTACCTGCTGCCGCGGGTGTCGCGCTACATCGGCCGCATCGCGTCCGGTCCGTCGGCGCGCGTCGAGATCGTGCTCTCGCACGGCGGCACCGCGCCGCCCGCGCGGGCGGCCCTGGAACCGGTGCGCCAGCTGCTCTCGGGTCCCGCCGCGGGCGTACGGGCCGCCGCGGCCGTGGCCGCCGCCTGCGGCTTCGACCAGGCGCTCACGCTCGATGTCGGCGGCACCTCGACCGACTGCGCGTTCGTGGACGGCGAACCCGTGCGACGCCGCGGCCGCGAGGTCGCGGGCTTCCCGATCCAGCTGCCGATGCTCGACGTGCACACCGTGGGCGCGGGCGGCGGCTCGACCGCGGCACTCGACGCGGGCGGCCTGCTGCACGTGGGGCCGGAGAGCGCCGGCGCCGATCCCGGCCCCGCATGCTACGGCAGCGGCGGACCTGCCACGGTCACCGACGCGATGGTCGTGCTCGGCCGCATTCCGGGCGACACGCTGGCCGGGGGCACGCTGGCGCTCGATCGCGCGGCCGCCCACCGCGCGATGCGCGTGCTCGCGCGCCGGCTGGGGCGCAGCGGGGCCCGCGAGGCGGCGGCCGGCGTGGTCGCGATCGCCGACGCGCACATGGAGGCCGCGCTGCGGCGCGTGTCGATCGAGCGCGGTCACGACCCGCGCGAGGCTGCGCTGGTGGCGTTCGGCGGTGCCGGCGGGCTGCACGCGTGCGCGCTGGCCGAGGCGCTCGGCGCGCGCGCGGTGCTGTTCCCGCGCCACGCCGGGGTGCTGAGCGCGCTCGGCGCGCTGACCGGCGGCTCGCGCCGCGAGAAGAGCCGCTCGGTACTGCTCGACGCGTCGCGCGAGAGCGAGCTGGAAGCCGCGTGGCGCGCGCTCGAACAGGAGGTGCGTGCCGAGTTTCCCGCGTCCGGGCGCGCCCGCGTGAAGATCGAGCGCTTCGCCGAGGTGCGCTACCGCGGCCAGTCGCACGAAATGTCGCTTGCGGGCGGCGCCGGGCTCGCCCGGCGCTTCCACCGTGCGCACGCGCAGCGGTTCGGCTTCGACAGCCCCGGAACGCCGGTCGAAGTGGTGACGGTCGAAGTGCGCGGCGCGCTGCCGGGCCGCGCGCTGCCGGCGCCGCCCGCGCGGCGGCGGGCGGTGGCCGCTGCGGAAACGGCGGAAGTCTGGTCCGGCGGGCGCGCCACCCGCGCCCGATCGTGGGCGATGCACGATCTCGCGCCCGGCCGCCGCGTCCAGGGCCCGGCGATCGTGGTCGAGGACGGCGCCACGGCGTGGGTGCCGGCGCGCTGGAAGGGCGTGATGCATCGCTCGGGAACGCTGGTGCTCACGCGCGGAGCGAAGTGATGGCGAAACGCGTGACGCAGAAGCCCGGAACCCCGCGCCGCCGCGGCGTCGCCCACGACCCGGTCGGGCTCGCGCTCCACCAGGGCTTCTTCGCTGCGGTCGCCGAGGACATGGGCGCGACGCTCATGCGCACCGCGCACTCGCCGAACATCAAGGAGCGGCTCGACCACAGCTGCGCGGTGTTCGACGCGCGCGCCCGGCTGGTGGCGCAGGCCGCGCACATTCCGGTGCATCTCGGCAGCATGCCGCGGGCGGTCGAGGCGGCGCTCGAGCTCGGCCCGTTCGCGCCGGGCGACGTGGTGATCCTGAACGACCCGTACCGGGGCGGCACCCACCTGCCCGACATCACGCTGGTGAGCCCGGTGTTCACCGGCCGCGGCGCGGGGCCCGCGTTCTTCGTGGCGAGCCGCGCGCACCACGCCGACGTCGGCGGCGCGGCGCCCGGCTCGATGCCGCTCGCCCGCGAGATCTACGAAGAGGGCCTGCGCATCCCGCCGGTGTTCCTCGCCCGCGCCGGGCGCATGCAGGAGGACGTGCTCCGCCTGATCCTCGCCAACGTGCGCACGCCCGCCGAGCGGCGCGCGGACCTCGCGGCCCAGCTCGGTGCGCAGAAGACCGGCGCAGCGCGGCTCCGGGCGCTGGCACGGCGGCTGGGCCCCGCGGCCCTCGAAGCGGCGGCCGACGCGCTGATGGACCACGCCGAGCGCTGCGTGCGCGCGGCCCTCGGAGATCTGCCGCACGGCACGTACCGGTTCGAGGACCTGTTGGACGACGACGGCCTCGGCACGCGCGACATCGCGATCCGCGTCGCCGTGACGCTCGGCGGCAGGCGCTGCGTGGTGGATTTCGCGGGCACCGACCCGCAGGTGCCCGGGCCGGTGAACGCCGTGGAGGCGGTGGCGAAGGCGGCCTCGTACTACGCGGTGCGCTGCGTGCTCGGCGGCGAATTCCCGGTGAACGACGGGGCGTTCCGGCCGATCGAGGTGCGCGCGCCGCTCGGCAGCGTCGTGAACGCCCGCCCGCCCGCCGCGGTGTCGGCGGGCAACGTGGAGTGCAGCCAGCGCATCGTGGATACCGTGCTGGGCGCGCTTCACCGAGCCGCGCCCGAGCGCGTGCCCGCGGCGAGCAGCGGCACCATGAACAACCTGCTGATCGGCGGCAGCGATCCACGCACCGGCGCGCCGTTCGCCTACTACGAGACGCTCGGCGGCGGCCATGGCGCCGGGCCTGCGTGGGACGGCGAGCACGCGCTGCAGGCGCACATGACCAACACCCGCAATACGCCAATCGAGGCGCTCGAGCACGCGTATCCGCTGCGGGTCCGCCGCACGGCGATCCGCCGCGGCAGCGGCGGCGCCGGTGCGCACACGGGCGGCGACGGTATCGAACGCACGGTCGAGCTGCTCGCGCCGGCGCGCGTGACGCTGATGACCGAGCGCCGCGCGCGCGGCCCGTACGGGCTGGAGGGCGGCGCGCGCGGCGCGCCGGGGGTCAATGCCGTGGAACGCCCTGGCCGGGCGCCCGAGCTGCTGCCGGCGAAAGTGCTCATCGCGCTGCCGGCCGGCGCGGTGTTGACGGTGGCGAGTCCGGGCGGCGGTGGCTTCGGCAAGGCGGGGAAGGAGCGCAGGCGCTGAGCGGGCCGGCGCCGGGGGCGTGTGCCCTGTGCGCGTCGCCGGCTCAGGCCTCCGAGAATCCGTCCCGGGACGGATTTCTGCGCGGGCTCGTTCTGCAACCCCGCGCCCGCTCATGTAGATTCCCCGAATGCCTCTGACCCCCGGCACCCGCCTTGGCACCTACGACATCACCGCGCTGCTCGGCGCGGGCGGCATGGGCGAGGTCTACCGCGCGCGGGACACGCGGCTCGGGCGTGATGTCGCGATCAAGGTGCTGCCCGACTCCGTGGCGTCGCATGCCGACCGGCTGGCGCGTTTCGAGCGCGAGGCGCGCTCGATCGCAGCCCTCAATCACCCCAACGTGGTGACGCTCTATGCGATCGAGGAGGCGTCCGGCGTCCGCTTCCTCTCCATGGAGCTGGTGGAAGGACAGACGCTCGATCGTCTGGTGACGCCCGGCGGCCTGCCGGTTCCACGGGTCCTCGACCTGGCGACGCCGCTGGCCGACGCGCTGGTCGCGGCGCACGAGAAGGGTGTCGTGCACCGCGATCTCAAGCCGGGCAACGTCATGGTGACGCGCCAGGGGCGGGTCAAAGTGCTGGATTTCGGCCTAGCGAAACTTGCGAGCCAGGATTCCGGTCTCGAGGCGACGCAGGCGGAAACGGTGGCGGCGCCGATCTCGACCGTGGGTCAGGCCGTGGGCACCGTGCCGTACATGGCGCCGGAACAACTGCGCGGCGAAGCCGTCGATGCACGTACGGACCTGTTCTCGTTCGGCGTGATGCTCTTCGAGCTGGTCAGCGGACGCCGGCCGTTCGGCGGTGCGACCAGCGCGGAGGTGAGCTCGGCGATCCTGCGTGATCCGCCGGCGCCGCTCGAACAGGTCCGAACCGATCTGCCGCGCGACGTGGCACGGATCATCGGCCGCTGCCTCGAAAAGGATCCCGAGCGACGCTTCCAGACCGCGAAGGACGTGCGCAACGAGCTCGACCTGGTGCGTCGTTCGCTGCAGCCGGCCGCGGCCCCGGCGGCGGCCGGGCTTCCGGCCGCGATTCCCACGGCGCGCGACGTTCCGTCCATTGCGGTGCTGCCGTTCGCGAACCGCAGCCGCGACGAAGAGGACGAGTACTTCGCCGAGGGCCTCGCGGACGAGCTGCTCAACGTGCTGGCGAAGATCCGCGGGCTGCGCGTGGCGGCGCGCACCTCGTCGTCGCAGTTCAAGGACACCGCGGACGACCTCGCCACGATCGGACGCAAGCTCAACGTGGCGACGCTGCTCGAGGGCAGCGTGCGCAAGGCCGGCAACCGCGTACGTATCGCGGTGCAGCTCGTGAAGGTGGCGGACGGCTACCAGCTGTGGTCCGAGACGTTCGACCGCACGCTGGACGACATCTTCGCGGTGCAGGACGACATCGCGCAGTCGGTGGTGAAGGAGCTGCGCACGACGCTGATGGGTGAGACGGCCGATTCGAAGGCGAGCGGCGAGGTGAAGGCCGAGGTCGCCGCCGCCGCGGAGGGCCGCGGCACCAATGCCGAGGCGCACCGGCTGTTTCTGCAGGGACGCTATTTCGTGAACCGGTTCGGTGCGCAGGATGTGGCTCGCGGGATCGAGCTGCTGCACCAGGCGCTGGCCATCGAGCCGGGCCACGCGCTGGCCTGGGCGAACCTGTCGTGGGCGGAGACGTTCATGGGGATCTCCGGCGGCTGGCCGCTGGAAGCGGCCATCGCGCGCGCCCGCGAGGCCGCGTCCCGGTCGCTGGCGCTGCGTCCCGATCTGCCCGAGGCCCTGCACTCGCTGGCCTGGGTCCAGCTCTACTACGACTTCGACTGGAAAGGCGCGGAAGCGTCCTTTCGCCAGGCACTCGAGGCGAGCCCGGGTCATCCCGATTTCCTGCGATCGTACGGGATGATCCTGACCCTCCGGGGCCGCTACGAAGAAGGCCTGGCCAGATGCCGCGAAGGTATCGAAAAGGACCCCCTGAGCGCCGGCGGCTACGGCGCCATCGGACGCATCTACCTCGCGATGAAACGGTGGCCCGAGGCGGAAGACGCGTTTCGCAGGGCGCTGGAGATCTCGCCGAACGCGACGTCCATGCACAGCCTCATCTCGATCACGTACTTCAAGCGCGGGAAGCTCGACGAAGCGCTCGCCGAGGTCCGGAAGGAGCCGGCCGAATGGGCCCGTCTCTACACGGAGGCGATCATCCAGCATGCCCTCGGGAATCCGGAGGCGTCGCGAAAAGCGAAGGAACGGCTGGTCGAGACCGGCGCCGACACCGCCGCGGTACAGATCGCGATCGCCTGCGCCATGCGCGGCGAGCCGGACGAGGCGTTCCAGTGGCTGGAGCACGCCTACGAAAAGCGGGACTCGGGGCTCGCGTACATGAAGTCCATCGATCTGCTGGAGCCGCTCCACGACGATCCGCGCTGGCAGGCGTTCCTCGAGAAGATGAATTTCCCCGAGTAAGAGGTTCCTGCCCGCCCCGGGGCGGGTGCGGCCTGGCCGGCTCCGCCGGCGTCCCGGAATTTGCACTGACCCCGGCGCCGGTTCTGTTAAGCCCGGCTGAACTCGTCAGAATGACGAACCAAGTTCTCCGTTGACCCGCACATGCATGCGGTGCTAACCGTGGCCGGTCCGGGCGGCGGTGGTTTGGGTCCGGTGAACGGCGACTGAAACAGACGCCGTCGCTCCACCCCGCCGCGCGCCGCACGCGGCGGCCGCCCGCAGCGATGTCGCTTCGTCCCGCTTCACCCATGGAGGCGTCATGCGCCGGCTGCTGCCGTCGATCCCCGTCCTGCTGCTCGCCTGTTCGCTCGCTTCCCTGTTCGCCGCGCGCAGGGGCGAGACGCTGCCGCTCTATGCGGCGCGCCAGGGACTGATGTGCGGCACGTGTCACTTCGACCCCAACGGCGGCGGCCCGCGCAACGAGTTCGGCTTCGCTTACGAGAAGAACCGCCACTCGCTCGCGCCCGACGACGCCGATGCGCCGTGGGGGGAGCTCAACCTCTCCAACCGCGTCGCCGACAACGTGCCGGTCTACTTCGGCGTGAACCAGCGGCTGATGATGCTGGCGAACAGCACCACGCCTTCCGACGTCGTCGACCGCTTCGGGTTCTTCAACATGGAGAACGCACTGCACCTGACGATCCAGCCGCACGACATGCTGGTGATGGTCTACACGATGGACGGCGGTTTCACGCAGGTCGCACAGACCAAGGAGGCGTTCGGCATGATCCGCGGGCTGCCCTACGGCAGCTATCTGAAGATCGGGCGCCTGCGCAATCCGTACGGGTTGCGGATGGCCGACCACACCGTGGGGACGCGCAACGCGTACCTGGACTTCATCGGCGGCCCGCGCTTCCTGCCCTACGACCCGCGCCAGTCCGACACCGGTTTCGAGATCGGGGCTTCGAACGGCACCTGGTTCGGACGCGCCGCGTTCACCAACGGCGTGGGCAAGGACCCGGTGTTCACCGGCGACTACGCCGAGGCCAAGGCGCTCAAGATCGGCTACAACAACCCGTCCTACCAGGGCGCCAGTCAGCGTGTACGAAGACCTCACCGATGACAACACCTACGGGCGCCGCGCCCGCTGGGGGTACTACGGCATGACGCACTACGGCCCGTTCGAGCTGCTCGGCGAGATCGGCGCCGGTACCGACACGCGCCAGGACGGCAGGAAGGTGAACCTGCTCGCGTACTTCGCCGAGGTCGACGTGTCGCCCTGGAAGGCGACCAACTTCCGCTTCCGCTACGACCACGACGAGTTCGACCGCAGCAGCGATCAGGTCGTGCGCGACCGGAACACCTACGATCGCTACGCGCTGGAAGGCGAATGGACGCCGGTGCCGTTCGCCGAGTTCCGCGCCACGCTCAGGCGCATTCAGCAGAAGGACGCCGGCCCGGGGCTCGACGCGTACGAGGAGAACCAGGGGTATCTGCAGCTGCATCTGGCGTACTAGCCGGGCCATGCAGGACGACCTCGATCGCGATCGACTGCAGCGGGACATTCACGCCCTGTACGAGCGCGAGCACGCGGCGCTCGGCGAGGCGGGCACGCTCGCGCACCTGGAGCGGGCGGAAGCGTGGGACTTCGCGCCGACGCTGGCGGCGGGCGGCGTGCTGGTGTTCCCGCACGTGAGCGTCCTGGACTGCGGGTACCAGGTCGCCGCCGCGGTGCGCGCGTGCCTCGACAGCGGCGCCGATCGTGTCGTGGTGATCAGCGTGCTGCACGCGTTCACGCACGAGATGGAGATGGCGCGGCGCCGGGTGGCGGCCGGCGGCGATCCAGGTGCCGAGGCCTTTCACGGCATCCAGGGCAGCGGCATCGAGGGGCGCGAGGAGTGGCGGCGCGACCACGCGCTGATGAGCTGGCGTCATTTCTGGTGCGCCGAGGTGGCACGCCGCGGGCTGCCCGCCTCGCGTACCCCCGAAGTGTTCGAGCGCTACCCGTGGCTCGCGGGCGGGAAGCCCGGCGCGCTGCCGGGAATCGACGAGCTGGCGAAGCTCGCCCGCAACGCGGCGGTCGTCTCGACCGCCGATCCGTTCCATCACGGCCTGGGCTACGGCACGCCGCCCGCAGAGGCGTTCGAGCCCGACGCGGTCGGACTCGCGCGCGCCCGCAAGGTGATCGAGGCGGGCATCGCGCTCCTCGAACGCGGCGATTATCCGGGTTACGAGCGGCACTGCGTCGAGGCGAAGAGCGACGCACGCGACGCCGGGCCGGTGTTCCGCTTCCTGCGCGGCGCGATGAGCGGACGGATCGTCGACATGACTTACACCGACGCGACCGGGCTGTATGCGTCGTCGCCCCCGACCTGGGTGGCCGCACCGCTCGTCGAGTGGCGCAGGGCGCCGGCGTGAATCCCGCCGCCATGACCATCCGCCGGATGACCCGCGGGGAGCTGGACACGCTGGTCGAGTGGGCGGCTCTCGAAGGCTGGAACCCGGGGCTCGATGACGCCGAGGTGTTCTGGAACACGGATCCCGACGGGTTCATCGCCGCCGAACGGGAGGGCGAGCTGATCGGCGGCGGCTCGATCGTGAGCTACGAAGGGCGCTACGGCTTCATGGGCTTCTTCATCGTGCGCGCCGACCTGCGCGGGCAAGGGCTCGGCACGCGCCTCTGGCACGAGCGCAAGAGCCGCCTGCAGGCACGCCTGGACGAGGGCGCGCCGATCGGCATGGACGGCGTGTTCGACATGCAGGCCTGGTATGCGCGCGGCGGGTTCCGGTTCATCTGCCGCGACCTGCGCTTCGCGGGCACCGGGCGGGAGGAGGGCCGCACCGACGGGCTCCTCGACGCGCGCCGCCTGCCGTTCGAGCGGCTCGACGCGTACGACCGGCGCCACTTTCCGGCGCCGCGCAGCCGCTTCCTGCGCGGCTGGATCGACCGCCCGGGCGGCCATGCGCTGGCCGCGGTCGAGGATGGCGAGATCCGCGGCTACGGGGTCATGCGGCCGTGCCGCACGGGCTTCAAGATCGGCCCGCTGTTCGCTGCGGACGCGAACGTCGCCGAGCGCCTCTTCGCGGGACTGTCTTCGCGGACGCCGGGGGCGCCGATCTTCCTGGACGCGCCGGAGAACAACCCGGATGCGCTCGAGCTGGCCGCACGGCACGGCATGAATGAGGTTTTCGGCTGCGCGAAGATGTACGTCGGCGCGCCGCCCGCGCTGCCCGATCGCGAGATCTTCGGGATCACGACGTTCGAGCTGGGATAGCCGCCGCGTCCGGCAGGACCGGGGCCCGGCGGAAAGGCGCCGGCCGGATGGGCGCTGGTGCATGGCGCCCGGATAGGGGCGCCGGCGCGGCGCCGCGCAGCGCGCCGGCGTCTACGGCCCGAATGGGCCTGAACCGATTTGCTTGACTAGTCATCTAATTACCTGTTATGTTGATGACCATGCCAGCCAGGGACAGCGCCATCCGGCGCGAGATCAAGCAGAACAAGGGGTTCCCCGATCGGGCCTCGGAGGCCACGGTGGCCCTGCTGCGGACCGCGGACGTCATCCGCGCGGACCTCGAGCGCACGCTCGCCGACAGCGGGGTGACCGTGCAGCAGTACAACGTGCTGCGCATCCTGCGCGGCGCGCACCCGGAGCGGATGGCGACACTCGAGATCGCCGGACGCATGATCGAGCGCACACCGGGCATCACGCGGTTGCTCGACCGGCTGGAAGCGGCCGGGCACGTGCATCGCGAGCGCTGTCGCGAGGACCGGCGCCGCGTGCTGTGCCGCATCACCGAGAAGGGCCTGGCGACGCTCGCCAGGACGGACGCGCCGGTGCTGGCGACCGAGCGGAGGCGCACCGGACGGCTCTCGAAGACCGACCTCGCTGCGCTGGTCGACCTGCTGGACCGCCTGCGGGAGGAAGCGACGTGAACCCCGGCAGGCGATGCCGGGGCAAATAGTTGACTAGTCATTAACTGTCATGTTTATCAATGGGTCGCACCGTCGGCCCGCAACGCCAGAGGAGAAATCCCATGAGCACCCCTTCGAGCAGCGCCGTCAGAGCCGCCGCACCTGTCACCGAGACGTTCGTCATCGACGCCGACCACTCGGAGGTGGGCTTCCAGGTCCGCCACCTGATGAGCCGCGCGCGCGGCCGCTTCGCCCGTTTCTCGGGCGAGATCCAGCTCGACCGCGAGCAGCCGGAACGCTCGAGCGTGACGCTGGAAGTCGACCCGGCCAGCATCGACACGCGCCAGGCCGACCGCGACGCCCACCTGCGCAGCGCCGACTTCTTCGACGTCGAGCGCTACCCGGTCGTCCGCTTCACCAGCCGTGCAATCTCCAGGGTGGACGACGAGCACTACAGCGTCGAGGGCGTGCTCGAGCTGCGCGGCATCATGAAGCCGATCACGCTCGACGTCGCCTACCTGGGGGTCGGCAAGGATCCCTGGGGCAACGAGCGCGCCGGCTTCTCCACTCAGGTCGTCCTGAATCGCAAGGAGTTCGGCATGGTCTGGAACGCCGCGCTGGACAACGGCGGCGTGATCCTCGGCGACGACGTGCGCCTCACGATCGACCTCGAGACCGTGCGCAAGGCCTGACGCAGGAGCCGGCCGGCGTCGAGCGCCGGGCCGGGAGTGCGGCACGACGCGCCGGGAACGCGGCGGGGACGGAGCGGCGAAACGCTCCGCCCCGCCGTTTTCGCCTCCCCGGGCCAGCGCATCGCCGCCGCCGGCTGGATCCCAGGGACCATTGCATTTTCCGCACGGAACCCTATCGTCGCGCAGGTCGCTTCCCACGTCCGATCCATGGAGGTTGCCATGAAGTCCCGTGCGATTCTGATCTGCCTCGCCCTGCTCACCATTGCGGCGCCGGCCCATGCGATGAACTGGAGCCTCGGTGCCAATCTCGGACTCGTCGTCGTGGATCCCACCGAGAACGGGATCGAATCATTCACCCTGATCGGCTGGCCGTCGCAGGGGCTGTTCAACATCGTGGCGTCGCCGGGCCTCAGGATCGGGTTCCGGGGCGAGGACCCGCGTCAGCAGTTCTACCTGGACAGCGGGTTCTCGCATGTTTCCACCGACGGGGGGAGCTTTTCGTCACTCCAGCTCAGCGGCAACTACCAGTACAACTTTGCCGCCGCGGGCCGGGTGCATCCGTATCTGACCGGCGGACTGGGTCTCGTGAGCGTGAACGCCGACAACTTCCTCGGTGATGGCGCAGCGGTGAGCCCGATCGTGGGCGGCGGCTTCGGACTGCAGGGCGAGCTCGGGCACGGCCACGGCACGCTGCGGGCCGAGTTCCGTCTGGACCATGTCGCGGAAGGCAAGGACAACGGAGCCACGGTGATTCCCGCCACCAACAACTACGGGATCAAGCTGGGCTTCGACCTCTGGATGAAATGAGCGCGGCCGGCGGGGGTGCCTCCCGCGCTCATCCGAACGCGGCGCGCAGCCAGACCGGGATGCAGGTGAGCATCTTCACTGCAGCCGCCGCTTCGATGCTCCGGGCCGGCGCCCAGCGCTCCGCCGCGCGCGGCACCAGGGCGTCGAAGGCCTGCCGTTCGAACAGGGCGTACGCGCGCTCGCGGTCGGCCTCGGCGCCGCGGCGCGCCGTACGCCACGCCGGGCCGTTGAAGTCGTAGGTCCGGTGGTAATAGCGACGCTCGGGGCGCGGCACGCCCAGGCGCGCGCGCCAGCGCCGGATACGGCGGTCGAGACCGGCGCGCACGAGATCCATCGCGCCCGGCAGCGGCGGCGTGACATCGAAGTCGTTGCGGTCGAGCGGCAGCCGCGCGAGATCCGGGTGGCAGCGCTTCAGCATGTCGTATTCGAGCCTCCGCTCGGCGAGCAGCCCGAGCGGCACGCCGGCGACGGTATGCAGCACGTCGCGGTCGAGCTGCGGGTTGCGTGGCCAGCCGCCGAAGGCGAGGTGCGAGAAGACGTGCCCGATGCCGACGCGCTGGCGGAGCTCCATGGTGTGGAGCCACGACCGTGCGAGGTGATCCCCACCGGCGCCCGTGTAGTCTTCCCGCAGCTGCGCCTCGATCTCGGGCACGGCGTCGCCGAACACGTCGCTGCGCAGCAGACGCGGCAGCAGGTCGAGCGGCACCCCCCAGCTGTTGGTGCGCGCGAGGTAGTGCTCGAAGCTCGCGGTGCGGGACACGCGGTCGAACGACTTGGTGATCGTGAGCCCGCCGAAGAACGGATCGGCGAGATAGCCCGAGGCCAGGAAACGGTGCGCGCCGGGCAGCCTCTCGCCGGCGTCGGCCCCGGTACCGGGGGTGCAGGCCATGCCGTCCCACCGGATGCGGTGCTCGAACGCCCGGAACGAACCGTGGCCGTGCGGCACGAGCCGCTGCTCGAGACCCAGGCGCCGCGCGACGGCACGTGCGCAGCGGTATTCGAGATCGTCCCTGCGCCCGCGCGTGATCACGTTGAGCGGTACGCCCTGCCTCGCCAGCACGCCGAGCACGATGCGCGAGTCGAGTCCGCCCGAGAGCAGCATCGTGTGCGGCTCGCCGACCGGCACGTGACGCCGCGCGGCGGCGACGAAGGACTCATGGACTCGCAGCGCGCACTCGGCCGCCGGAACGTCGTGGCTCTCGCGGTGCGGCGTGAGGGAATAGGTGCGCACTTCGCGCGGCGCCTGGCTCCGCGCCGCGACCAGGACGTGGCCGAGCGCGAGGCGACGGATGCCGCGATACGGCGTGCGCCCGCGCACGGGACCGTTCGCGATCAGCAGCGCGGCGAGCCCGAGCGGGTCGGGCGCGGCGGTGAACCCCGGGTAGCCGGTGATCAGTGCGGGGCTCGAGGCGACGAGCAGCGCCGTGCCGGCCTCCGCGACGTAGATCGGGAACGTGCCGAGCGGATCGGCCGCGACGGTGAGCGCGCCGTCGTCGCCGAAGGTCACGGCGGCGTAGTAGCCGTCGCACGCGGGCGGCGTGCCGGTGACCGCGACGCGCACCGCGTATTGAGCCGCGGACAGGCGCTCGGGGCCGGGACCGGGGATCGCCTCGCCCAGCAGGAACGCGCCGGGTGCGCGGTCGAGCGGCGCCCCCGCAAAGGCGCCCCATACGAGGCCGATGTCGCCTCGTTCGGCCGATGCGATCTCGACGTCGAAGGAACGCATGGCCGCTTCGGCAGCCTGCATGCCGCGGCGGCGGCGCTCGGGGGCGGGATCGCGGACGACGAAGAATGCGGCCATGGGGGAAGCCTAGCGCAGGGGGGTGTCGCGGCGTGAGAGGCTGAACGCGATCCGGCCGCGGCACGCAGGCAGCCGGCCCGGCGGACGCGCGGTGGCGCCGCGCCCGTGTGACGAACGTCCCCGGCGCGACGCGGAGCGACTACCGGTACAGCACCTTCAACCGGCTCCACGATGTCGGCCGCACGGGCACCGGCGGGAACACGTGCACGATCGCGTCGAAGCAGGTCGCGAGCGTCTGCTGATTGTCCGAGTCGCGCAGGTCCACGCCTTTGCAGACGATCGTCCCGTTCCCCGGTCCGATGGTCTGGAACGTCAGGTATGCCAGGATGCCCGGACCGGAGCTGGTGCCGTCCAGCACGGCGGCTTCGTACCACACGCTGTCCATGGGCGCGGCGTACTCGGATCGCAGCGTGGCGAAGATCGCGCCCGGTGCGCTCGTGAACACCTCCCCCGGGGTCGCGCCAATGAAGGAGAGCACGTTCGGCTCGTAGCGGTAGACGGCCTTGAAGCCCTCGAAATTCGAAAAGGGCGAGATGAGCTGCACGCGCAGAACGACGGTTTCACCGATCGTGACGCTGGTGTCGGCTGGAACCATGGTGACCGAGGCAGCCCGCGCGGCGCCGCCGTAGAACGCGGCGAGGAATGCGAGCGTGAAGGTGACGAAGCAGCGGGCCATGCGGCTCATGCGGGTCCTCCGATGTGTCGTTCATGGCGAACCGGCGGGGTGGCGACGATCTCGACGCCGCCCCGCTCGGGTCCGTACGGCCGCCGAGCCGGCGGGCGCCCGAAGGCGCCCGCACGGTCCGAGCGGCCCGCGTTCAGTGCAGCAGCTGGACGCGACGGGTCACCTGGACGCCGTCGGTCTGGAGACGAATCACGTAGAACCCGGCCGGTGCAAGGGTGCCACGGTCGGTCCGGCCGTTCCATTGCACGACCCGCACGCCGGCCTCGTAGCGGCCGTCGAGCAGGGTCGCCACGCGGCGGCCCGACAGGTCGAACACGTCGAGCGATGCGTGCCCGGCACGGGCCAGGGCGAGCTCGATCGAGGTGCCGTCGCGGCTCGGATTCGGGAACGCGAATCCCAGCGAGGTGCGCGTCGGGATCTGCGCCGGGGCTTCCACCGCCGGCCGGCCTTCGAACGACACCGGGTGGTTCGAGGCGTCACGACCAATCAGGCTCGCGATGCGCAGCCCCGGATCGCCGGACGCCTTCACGCGGAAGCGCATCGTGGCGAGGTTGCCTTCGCCCGAGATGCCGCTTCCGACGCCGAGCAGCGCGGCGTCGAGCCCTGCCTTGTCCGGGGCGAGCAGCAGCGCCGGGCGTGCCTGGCGCGCGAGCAGATCGCCCTGTGTGAAGCCCATCGGTTCGATCACGTTGCCGTCGTAGGTCAGTTCGAGCGACAGGCCCTGCAGATCGCCGCGACCCGCGAGCTGCACGGCGACGTCGAACGTCTCGCCGATGGCGGGCAGATCGGGAACCTGCAGCGTCACGGCGTTGCTGCGCGCCGCCACCTGCCGCAGCGCGGCCTGCGGCGCCGACACCTGGCCGTAATTGATCGAGAACAGGATCAGATCCTCGAAGTCGATCTTGTTGTCGGTCGTCGGACGCGCATGGATCGAGTTGTCGGTCGTCGGGCCCACGTCGAGATAGCCGATCGGACTGCTCGGCGCGATCGAGATGCCGTAATTGGAACCGAGCAGCGAGATGTCCTCGGTCTGCACGTCGTTGTCGCCCGTTCCGGCCGTGACGCCGTCGGAGACATCGCCCAGGTGGTAGTTGAGGGTGCCGCCGGTCATGTTCGAGACGGCCGAGACGTTGCCGCACGCGTCCTTCGAGAAGGCCACGTAGTAGTAGAAGTCGCGCACGGCGACCTCGTCGTTCTGGCCGTTCGCAGTCACGGGCGTCAGGGTCCACGGCGCCGCGGGCGGATAGCTCGGGATCGCCGGGACGGCGCCCGCGCCTGGCGCGTCGTCGTACTCGGGGTAGTTGCCGAAGCCCGCGCGATAGACCTCGAGAACCGAGGCGTCGCCGGGTGCGGTGAACGACAGCTGAATCTTCGTCGTCCCGTCGGTGTCGTTCCCGGTTATCACCTGGCTCGCCGCGAGGTCGGCCATCGCCGCCGGGCCACCGGTGTCGATCGTCACGTCGGCCGAGCCGCCACCGGTGACGGCGACGGGACCGTTATCGCAGTCGCGCGCGATCGGCGTGCCGACTGACACCGTGCCGATGCCGTCGGGTCCGGCCGCCTTCTTGACCGAGATGTTGAACAGGTTGCCGGTGGGCGCGGTGGCGCCGCACGGCAGGCCGAGGATCGCGCAGTCCACCGTGTACGCGCCGCCGCCGAGATCGGTCACCATGAAGGTCGTGCCGCTGACGTTGCTGAGGTACGTCCCCTCGGTGATGCTCGAGACGCCCGCGCACAGCTCGAGATTCGACGACAGCTGAATCGGCACGCTGAAGCCGCGGATGTCGTCCGAGCTGGTGCGCGAGATGTCGACCGCCACCGTGACGCACGAATTGGCGGCCGAAATGCAGCCCGCAGGCGGCACCGGGTCGATGGTGTTGGCCGGCGGCGGCACGAAGCCGCAGCCGGCGCTGGTGTTCACGCCGCTGATGAGATACGGAGCGACGCCCACGCCGGTGCCGACGATCGCGTCGCCCGAGCCGGGTTCGACGCCGCCCGGGCCATCGGAAGCGCCCCACCAGTTGTTCGAGGCGTCCTGGCCGGCGAGGCTCGCGCTGTTGTCGTAGCCGGCGCTGAGGTTCGAGCTGATCGAGTTGTCATTGGCCGTGAGCGAGGCCGCCGCGCCGTCCGCGACGAGGCCGCGGTCCCAGTCGGCGAGCACGGTGTTGTTCACGCTGACGTTGAGCGGGCCGCCGGCCGAGTAGGCGTAGACGCCGTCGGTGCCGGCCACGTCGCCGCCCGTGAGGCAGCCATGGCTCACGCTGACGTTGAACGCCGCGTACGCCGTCGCAGCGGCGCGCATCGAGGTGCCGGCGCCGTCGTCGACGGGCGACGCGGGCGGCACGCGCGAGGCGTTGCCGGCGGCCGTCGCGGAATAGGCCGCGGGCGCGGTGAAGTTGCCGATGAACACCGGGCCGAAGTCCACGCCGCTCACCACGGGTCCCGTGACCTCCACGCCGTCGATCGTGCCGCTGCCGTCGTACCAGCTGATCGGCGCCTGCACGCTGGCGATGGCGTTGCTGCCGGCGAGGCCGGAGACGTCGACGTTGCCGCCGGGCTGGTAGACGAGGATGCCGCTCGCAACGTACGTGGCCGGGGTGTAGCGGATCCCCGACACGGCGCAGTCGGAGATCGATCCGGCCGCGCCGAAGCCGACCTGGATGCCGTTCTGTGCGGTGTAGCTGATGTCCCCGGCGCCGGTCGCGGTGCAGTCGTGCACGTTGACCGTCATGCCGGTGCCGCTCAGCGAGAACGCGTTCTTCTGAAAGTCGCTGACGTTCAGGTTCCCGCACTCCAGGGTGTACGGGCCGCCGGTCGTGTTGTACGAGTACACGCCGATGCCGTGCTGCGAGCCGTCGGCGGGCGTGTTGCGCACGTGCAGCACGTCCGCGTCGAGCAGCGCGCCGCCGGCGTTGAAGTACGCGACTCCCATGAAGCGCGCGTTGGCATTGCCCTGGCCGTCACCATCCACGGTGAGGTCGCTCAGGTGGATGTCGTTCGCATTCTGGCAGAGCACCACCGGCTTGTTGGTATTGGAGCCGGTCATGAAGGAAGCCGTGAGGCTCGCCGGGCTCTGGATCGTGGTCGCCCCCGCACCCGCGCCCTGCACGGCGAGGTCCTTGCCGTCGATGACGACCTGCTCGACGTACGCGCCGGCGGCGACGTTCACCGTGCCACCCGGGATCGCTGCGTCCACCGCGCTCTGGATCGTGCCGAAGGCGTCGTACCCGGTGAAATGACCGCCCGGGACTTCGGTGCCGGGCGCGGCCGCGGCCCACGCGCCGTCCACGTACAACGGATCCGTCGGGCCTTCGAGATCGATGACGTAGCTGTCACCGGTGGTGAGGCTCACGGTGATCGCATCGAGGTGACCCTCGAACGACGCCCAACCGCTGCCGGTCTGCAGGCTGATGTAGAGCACCTGCTCGCCGGAATAGTCGATCGGCGTCGTCGTCGCGGTCGCACCGGTTCCGGCGATCGTCGACCACGTGATCGGCCCGGAGGTGATGTCCTGGAGGTGCGGCGCACCGTAGAAGCCCAGATTGCCGCAGTGATTGCTGTCGAAGAAGGTGAGCTGGTTGGCGCCGGGATCCGTGTTCCACTCGTTCCACACGCCCGCGGTCGGCGGGACGTAGGCGGTGGAGTACAGCGGCTCCGCGTTGAGGCGGTGGCCATACCAGCCGGCGTCACCGCCGCCGAACGGCTGCGTGTAGATCGCCAGGAAGAAGTCCACGTCGCTCGGATTGTTGGCGTCGTTGAGCGTGTGGTAGGTGATCGACTGGATCTGCGAGACGGTGAAGCTCGATCCGAACTGCGACGCCACGTCGACGTACAGCTCGAACTTGGGTCCGCCCGGGTAGACCTTGGACCAGGCACTGCCGCCTGAGTAGTGCTCCGACGACGTGGAGCCGAAGGATGCGGCCGCGTACGGCGCGCCGAACACCAGGTTGTGCACGGCGGCGTGAACGGGCGCGGCGGCGAAGAGCAGCGACGCGCTCAACAGCGTGGCGATGAGCGTGCCCGAACGCATGAGAGGTGGGCGGACGAAGCGGGTCAGGCGGTGCGGCCATGCGGTCATGGTCAATCTCCCTGCGGTTTCGCGGCGCGCGATCGAGTCGACGACGGCGCTCCGCATCGCGTTGGGTGAGGTTCTGAACCAGTGCCTTGATGCGGGAACGATCAGCCAGACGTATGAGGTCCGGGGCGCCTCCTTCCGCTGCGCGACGGGGCCGGCCGGCGCCGGACGTCGAGCCTGACGAATAGAACGACCAGTGGTTGCACAGTCGGAGGGCTGCGACCACGTGGTGACGTCAAGTGCTGCAATGTCGAATGCGGCGAGCGCAGCGGCGCGGGACCGGGGTGCAGCTGGTCCAAGGGGGGGGGCGGCCGAGGGACGCCGTGCAGACAGGCCGCCCGAGGTGTCCGGGGCGACCACGTGCAAGGTTACGCCGGCTCGCGACGAGTGCAACCGATATCTTCCCGGATCGCGCGGCCGGGGCCATGTGATTCGCGTGACTGATGGAATGTTCGATCGTGGCCAACACCGGTGCGCTGCGCGGCCCCCCGCGCGACGGCTTCAGGCCTGCGACGACGTGCGTGCCGCCAGAGCATGGGCGACGACGCGCCGCGTGACCTCGGTCGAGTCCGCGGCCGAGACCCGCAGGGCCGCGTCCCGCACTTCGTCCACGACGTCATCGTTCTGCAGACTCACCAGGACCAGCGGCGCTTCGGCGGCATCGAAGCGCAGCCGCTCGAGCGTCGAGATCGGCAGGGGCACCCGGCTCGCGAACACGCGCACGTTCACGGCGCCCTCCGGCTCGGGCGAGACCACGACCCCCGCGGCCCGGAGCGCGTCGGCGAACGTCCCGCCCCGTGTGAATCGGGGCTCCACGACGTGCCATGGTTTTCCATGCACCTCGCCCGGCAGCGCGCCCTTGATCCGGATCCCGCGTTCGATGATGCGCTCGAGCATCTCCGCCCACCCCGGAGGGGTCAGGGCCTCGATCGGCTTCGACAGCGCCTCGACGTCCGGCTCGGGGACCGCCCGGTCGAACGCCGCGAGTCGCGTCCGGGCCGCGTCGAACACGCTGCGGTCGAACGCCTCGTCGACGAGCGCGTTCGCCAGCTCGAGCCGCGTGCGGCGGATCGAATCGTCCCAGTGGGCGATCATGATCAGGTCGCAGCCCGCGGCGAGCGCACGCCGGCAGGCTTCGAACGGCGTCTGCCCGAGCGCCGCACCCTGCATTTCCAGCGCATCGGTGATCGCGATGCCCCCGAAGCCGAGGCGCTCGCGCAGCAGTCCGCTCATCACGTTCCGCGAGAACGTCGAGGCGTTCTCCGTGTCGAACGCGCGGTGCTCGACGTGCGACGACATCACCGCGTCGGCGCCGAGGTGATCGCGGAACGGCTTCAGGTGGATCCGCTCCATGTCCGCGGCCGATGCATCGCACACAGGGAGCCCGAGGTGCGAATCCTCGGTCGTATCGCCGTGCCCCGGAAAGTGTTTCAAGCACGCCGCGATCCCCGCGGCGCGGAAACCCGCCAGCGCCTCGCCGACCGAGCGCGACACGACATCGGGATCGGCGCCGAACGAACGTGGTCCGATCACCGGATTCCTGGGTTCTGTGTTGACGTCGGCGACCGGCGCGAACACCCAGTCCACGCCGAGCGCGCGCAGGCGTTCCCCCGTCACGCGCGCGAGCATCTCGATCTGCCCGGGCTCGGCGCCGCGCGCGAGCAGCAGCGCGTTGGGCGGCACGACGAGGTGGCCGTCGAGCTGCGACACCCAGCCGCCCTCTTCGTCGATCGCGATGAAGATCCGCCGTGGCCGCGCCAGCTCGCGCAGCCGCGCGGTCAGCCGTCGCAACCCTTCGAGATCCTCGAAGTCGCGGCGAAATACGATCACCCCGGCGGGCGGGTAGGCGGAGAAGTCCTTCTCCCAGGCCGGGGAGGGCCCGCCCGGCGGCAGGCCGATGACCATGCGGCGGGCAATCCCGCGCTGCGCGTCCATGCGGGCGAGATTCGGATGTGATCGAAGCGGCTGTCAAACCCGCGCGTCCCAGGTGCGGTGAAGGGAGCCGGCGCGCCCCGGCGCCGGCCACCGGATGCGCCAAAACCCCCTCGGGGCCCGCCAAATCGCCCCGCAAATCCCCGCGATCCCGCCTGCACCAGTGGGTTACACTTGGGCATGCCCGACCGCACGGTTTCCGAACGCAGCACCCGATTCACCGAATCGGTGATCCGCGAGATGACGCGCCTCTGCAACGAGGTGGACGGGGTGAACCTCTCTCAGGGGTTCCCCGACTTCCCCGCGCCGCAGGTGATCAAGGACGCGGCGGCGAAGGCGATCCAGGACGACGTCAACCAGTACGCGGTTACCTGGGGCGCGCCGCGCCTGCGCCGCGCGCTCGCGGCCAAGATGAAGCGCTTCACCGGGCTCGAGTACGACACCGAGGCCGAGATAACGGTCTGCTGCGGCGCGACCGAGTGCATGGCGTCGACGATGCTCGCGCTGGTGGATCCGGACGACGAGGTCATCGTCTTCGAACCGTTCTACGAGAACTACGGCCCGGACGCGGTGCTGTGCGGCGCGAAGCCGCGATTCGTACGGCTCCGCGAG
Source organism: Candidatus Eiseniibacteriota bacterium (assembly GCA_963744995.1). Classification (GTDB taxonomy): domain Bacteria; phylum Eisenbacteria; class RBG-16-71-46; order RBG-16-71-46; family RBG-16-71-46; genus CAVUWA01. The sequence goes on along the minus strand of CAVUWA010000010.1, from coordinate 150,406 downwards.
CCCGACTGGTCCTTCGACCCGGCGGAGCTGGAAGCGGCGTTCGGGAATCGGACGCGGGCGATCGTCATCAATACGCCCAACAACCCGACGGGCAAGGTGTTCACCCGGGCGGAGCTCGAGGCGATCGCGGCCCTCTGCATGAAGTGGGATGTGATCGCGATCACCGATGAGATCTACGAGCACATCCTCTACGACGGCACCGTGCACGTGCCCATGGCGTCGCTCGACGGCATGCGCGAGCGCACCGTGACGATCAGCGGAATCTCGAAGACCTACAGCGTGACGGGCTGGCGGATCGGCTGGTGCCTGGCGCCGGCGACCCTCACGGGGGCGATCCGGAAGGTTCACGATTTCCTGACCGTCGGCGCTCCGGCGCCGCTTCAGGAGGCGGCCGCGGCGGCACTCGACTTGCCAGCGTCTTATTACGAAGGCTTGGCAAGCGGGTATTGCGAAAAGCGTGATTATCTGGTCCCGGCACTCGAATCCGCCGGGTTCCGGGCCTTCATGCCGAAGGGCGCCTATTACGTGATGACGGACATCGGCGGATTCGGGGCCAGCGACGACGTCACCTTCGCGCGCAGGCTGGTGCGCGAGGTCGGCGTGGCGGGCGTTCCGGGTTCGAGCTTCTATTCCACACCGGAACACGGCCGGCAGCGGCTGCGGTTCCATTTTGCGCGGCGACGCGCGACGCTCGAGGCGGCGGTCGAACGGCTGTCCCGACTGCGCGCCGGAGCGTCGTTCGCCTGACCCAAACCCAGGGAATGCCCATGCCCTCTCTGTTCCGACGCTTCTCGCCGGGTCCCCTCGCCGCGGGGATGGCCCTTTCGCTCCTGCTCGGGTTCGGTCTCGCCCGGGGCCTCCACGCGACCGATGACCTGCGCAGCCAGCTCGACCTGTTCTCCCAGGTGCTCTACCTGGTGCAGAACAACTACGTCGAGGCGCCGGACAACCAGAAGCTCATCCAGGGCGCGATCGACGGCATGCTGAAGACGCTGGATCCGCACACCGTCTTCCTGCCGGAACAGCGCGCCGAGCGCATGGACGAGCAATTCCAGGGCGAATACTCGGGCATCGGCGTCCAGTTCGACATCATCGACGGCTACATCACCGTCATCTCGCCGCTCGAGGGCACCCCGTCGTACCGGCTCGGCATCCGCGCCGGCGACCGGATCACCGAGATCGACGGGCAGAAGATCTCCAAGGACGTGACCACGCAGGACGTGTTCAAGTGGCTGCGCGGCCCCTCTGGCAGCACCGTGGCCGTGACGATCGAGCGCGAGGGCGAAACCGAGCCGCTGCACTTCTCGATCGAGCGTGCGCGCATTCCGATCGAGAGCGTGCCCTACGCCTACATGATCCGTCCCGGCGTCGGTTACGTGCGCATCACCCGTTTCGCGCAGACCACCGGGGACGAGCTGGAGCGCGCGCTCGAGAAGCTCGACGGCGAGGGCATGGAATCGCTGCTGCTCGACCTGCGCTCGAATTCGGGCGGCCTGCTGTCGCAGGCCGTGGACGTGCTCGACCAGATCGTTCCGCCCAATCAGCTGCTGGTCTACACGCGCGGCCGCATTCCGTCGTCGAATGCGGACTATCGCAGCACGTCGCGGCCGAAGGACCTCAAGGGTCCGATCGTGGTGCTCATCGACCACGGTTCGGCGTCGGCGTCCGAGATCGTCGCGGGCGCGATCCAGGATCTCGATCGCGGGCTGGTGGTCGGCACCAACTCGTTCGGCAAGGGTCTGGTGCAGAATCAGCTGCGGCTCTCGAACGGCGCCAAGCTGCTGCTCACGATCGCGCGTTACTACACGCCGAGCGGCCGCGAGATTCAGCGCGACTACGAGAAGTTCTCCGACCGCGCCGACTACTCGATGGATCCCTATCGCGAAGACGTGCCGCCGGACTCGGTGCTGGAGAAGCGGCCCAAGTTCAAGACCACCAGCGGCCGCACGGTGTATGGCGGCGGCGGGATCTACCCGGACGTGATCATCAAGAGCCCGGAGAACCTGACCCGCGAGGAAGCCGAGATGCTGCAGAAGCGCGTGTTCTTCGAGTTCACCACGCACTACCTGAACGAGCGCCCGAACGCGAAGTGGACGCCGGAGACCTACGGCCCGACCTTCAAGCTGTCCGATGCGGACTGGCAGTCGCTGCGCGCGGAGATGAACAAGCGCGACGTCACGTTGAGCGACTCGTCGTGGGCGGCGGACCGGGACTTCATGCTGAATCAGGTGCGCGCCGAGATCGCCGGCGCGACCGCCGGCCAGCAGGAGCGCTACAAGGTGCTCGTCGAAGAGGACACCCAGCTCGACGAGGCGCTGCGTCACTTCCCGCAGGCGAGCAAGCTCATGTCGCAGGCGATCGAGGCGAACGGACACTCGCGGCGCTGACCCGCACGCGGCTCGAGACACGGCGTCCCCGGTCCGCTTCGCGCGGGCCGGGGACGCGCGCATCCCCGCGGCCGGCCGGCGCGGTGCGGCACGGCCGGCGCGCTCCACCCTGCAGGCTCCGGTCGCCGCCGCCGCCCCCGTCCCCCGGTTCAGCCCGCCGTACTGCCCTCGTCGCCGATCGCGCGCACGGTGACCGGATCGCCGGCGCCGAGGCCGAAACGCCAGGCGACGTCACCGTCCACCACGGCGATCTCGAGCCGGCCGCTCGAGCCCATGAGCGCGATCAGCGCGCCGCGCGGCGCATCGCCGTAGGTGCGCACCAGACCACGGATCGAGCGGCCGAGCGCGCGCACCTCGAGCCGGTCATCGGGGATTCCCGGAAACGCACCGCGCACGATGTCCTCGGTCAGGTTGGTGAGCGCGTTGCCGAAGCGATCGATGAACATCACGCGCCCGGCGAGCCAGCCCAGCTCGTCACGCGGGCGCGGCGCCTCGAGCCTCACGGGATCGTCGACCCGCGGCCCCAGGGATGCGATCGGCGTCCCTTCCGCGAGGTGCGCGGCGACGGGCGCGAAGACATCGCGGCCGTGGAAGCTGCGGCTGACCGGCGCGCGGAAGAACCGCGCCTCGGTGAGCGCGTGGATGACGCACGCGGGATCGCGGAACGCCCACTCGAGCAGCCCGTTGTCCGGGCCGACGAAGAACTGGCCGTGCGCTGCGGCCGCGAGCGCGCGACGCTGCGTGCCGACACCGGGATCCACGACCGCGAGATGCACGGTGCCGGCGGGAAAGTCCGGCGCCGCCGCCTCGAGGATGAACGCGGCGCGCTCGACGTGACCCGGGCGCACGTCGTGGGTGAGATCGACCACGCGTGCGGCCGGACACACGCCGTGGATCACGCCGTGCACCACTCCGGTGAACCAGTCCGTGTGGCCGAAGTCGGAGGTGAATGTGATGATCGGTGGCGGCATCGTCATCTCCCGGGCGCGGCCGCCGACGCGGCGCGGGCCGTGCGGTCGAGCATGGATTCGAGGATCGTCCAGGCGCCGTCGACGGTGATTCGTTCGAGACAGCGCAGATCGTCGCACACGTCGCGGTGGCACGGACTGCACTCGACGCGGGCGTAACAGGCGTGGTGACCGTCGGCCTCCGCGTAGGGAAAGAACATGGCCGGGCGGTTGCGTGAGATCAATCCGAGCGTGGGCGCACCGGTGGCGACCGCCGTGTGCATGGGGCCGGTATCTCCGCAGACGAACGCGGCGCACATGGATTGCAGGGCGACGAAGCGCGGGATCGGCCAGCCGATCACCGCGCGTGAGCGGGCGTGCGGCAGGTCGCGCACGACCTCGCGCACGAGGGGCGCCTCGTCGGGTCCGCCCGTGACGAGGACGAATGCATCCGGCTCGTGGTCGATCACGCGCGCGGCGAGCGCCGCAAAGCGCTCCGGCGCCCAGCGCCGCGTCGGCCAGCGCGCGCCGGGATGGAAGCCGACGAGTCTGCGCCCGGCCGGCACGCCATCCTCGCGCAAGGCCCGCGTCGCGTCGTCCTTCGACGCGGCCGGGACGTGGAGGCGCGGCGGGCCGTGGGCGATAGGCCAGCCGAGCGCCGTGAGCGAAGCGAGGTGGAAGCCGATCGCCGACAGCGTGCGCGGCCGCGCGTGGTGCGTATAGAGCGTCGAGCGCCAGCCCTTGTTCGGATAGCCCACGCGCACCTTCGCACCGGACAGGAACGTCCACACCGCGGTACGCGGGTTGCAGAAGAAGTCGAACGCCACGTCGGGCGCGAAGCGTCTGAGGCGTGCGACGAGTGCCAGCGTACCGCCGGCGCCGGGCGAGCGCGGCACCACGATCCGTTCATCGATGCGCGGATCGCCTTCGAGCAGCGCCGCGGCGGCGGGTTCGGCGACGTAGGCGATCTTCGCCCCCGGACACGCCGCGCGGAGCGCCTCGAGCGCGGGCAGCGTGAGACAGACGTCGCCGAGGAAGCGCGGACGGATCATCAGCACCCGCTGGACGCGGACGGGATCGGGGAGGTCGGCGGCGGTCATGTCGGGTTGGGTTATGATGGACCGCACTTTAGAACCTGACCCGCATGCTGTCACGGGCCGAGGCGGGTTCCAGGTTGAAAATCGCGCACCACGCCGGGACGCGCCGCCGTCGGGGGCGGCCCGAAAGCCGGACCGCCGCGCGGCGCGATCGCGCAGACCAGGGGAAGGATTCCGCCATGAGTGCCAGAGACGCCTCCCGGGGCCCCGGAAAGAGCGCGCGCACCCGCGCCGCGCACGGCATCCACATGGGCCGGCCGGGTCCGCGATCCACGCCGATCGTCCATTCGGCGACGTTCGCCTTTCCGAACCTCGCGGCGATGACCGAGGCGCAGGCGCAGGGCCGGGCGGGCGCGTTCTACCAGCGTTACGGTCACCCGACCCTGCACGCGGTCGAACGCGGGCTGGCAGACCTCGAGGGGGCGGAAGCGGCACTGCTGTTCTCGTCGGGGCTCGCCGCGATCGCGGCGACGTTCTTTACGCTGCTCGCGCCCGGCGATCATCTGCTGGTGCTGCAGCAGTGCTACGGCGGCACGCACATGCTGGCCGCATGGGGCGCCGAGCGTGCCGGCTGGACGTCCGACACGGTGGACGCGCGCACCCCCGACACCTGGGCCGCGGGGTTCCGTCCGAACACGAAGCTGCTGCACGTGGAGTCGCCGGCCAATCCGCTGCTCTCGGTGGTGGACGTCGCGCGCGCGGCCGAGCTCGCGCACGCGCACGGCGCCGTGCTGGTGCTCGACAACACCGTCGCCTCGCCCATCGGCCAGCACGGACTCGAACTCGGCGCGGATCTGGTGGTCTACAGCGCGACCAAGTCGATCGGCGGCCATGCCGATCTGCTCGCGGGCGCGGTGATGGGTCCCGCCGATGCGATCGAGGCCGTGGCGAAGACGCGCCGGGTGCTGGGCCCGGTGCCCGACCCGCAGCTCGCGTGGCAGATCGAGCGGAGCGTGAAGACCCTGCCGCTGCGGGTCGCGGCGCAGAACGAGAACGCGCTCGAGCTGGCGCGGCGGCTGAAGGCGCATCCCGGTGTCCGGCAGGTGTTCTACGCGGGCCTCGAGGATCATCCCGGGCACGCGATTGCGAAGGCGCAGATGCACGGCGGTTTCGGCCCATTGCTGTCGTTCGAGGTCGCGGGCGGCGCGGCGGGGGCCGAGGCGCTCGCCAACGCGCTCGAGCTCGTGCTGCATGCGCCGAGCCTCGGCGGCATCGAGACGCTGGTCTCGCTGCCGGTCTACACGTCGCACGTCCAGCTCGGCGTTGCAGGACGCCGCGCGGCCGGCATCCCGGAAGGGCTCGTGCGGCTTTCGGCCGGTGTCGAGGACGTCGAGGATTTGTGGGCCGATCTCGCGCAGGCGATCGACGCGGCGGCGCGCACGGCGGTGAAGGCGTGAGCGGAGGCACGTCCGGTGCCGCGCGCACCGCGTTCACGCCAGCCGACGCCGCCGAGCTCCAGGCGCGAGGGATCACGATCGACGAAGCCGCGCGGCAGCTGGCGCTGCTCGCCGAACCCGAGCATCACGTGCGGCTCATCCGCCCGTGCACGGTGGGGGACGGCATCGTGCGTCTCGACGACGCCGCGCGGGCCCGGTACGCCGAGGCCGGCGCCCGGGCGGTGGCGGGCGGGCGCTGCATGCGCTTCGTGCCCGCCTCCGGCGCGGCGAGCCGGATGTTCGCCGCTCTCGAGCGCGCGCGGGCGCGACCGCCCGCGGACGATCGCACGGCGCTCGCCGCCGCGGCCGCGGGCGGCGCCGGGGACGCGGCCGCGGTGCTCGCGTTCCTGGACGGTGCGAAGGACCTCGCGCTCTGGGATGCGCTCGCCGCGCACGTCGCCCGCGCGGGCGGCGACGCGGAACAGATGCTCCAGGCAGGCGAGTGGCGCCCGCTGCTGGACGCCTTGCTCGACGATTCCGGCATGGGCGCCGCCTCGAGCCCCAAGGGCCTGCTGCCGTTCCATCGGGTGGACGGCATCGTGCGGACCGCGTTCGACGAGCAGCTGGTCGAGGCGGCGGCCCTCACCGCCGGCGCGGCCGGCGTCGCGCGCGCGCACTTCACCGTCTCGCTGGCGCACCTGACGGCGTTTGCCGCCGCGCTCGAAGCGGTGCGCGCCCGCACCCGCGAAACGCGTTTCGAGGTCGGCTTCTCGGAGCAGCATCCGTCGACCGACACCCTCGCCGCCGACGAGAGCGGCCGCCCGTTCCGGGCCGCCTCCGGCCGGCTGCTGTTCCGTCCCGCCGGGCATGGCGCGCTGATCTGGAACCTCGGCGAGATCGGTGCCGACCTGGTGCTGATCAAGAACATCGACAACGTCGTGCCCGACCGGCTCAAGGGGCCGACCTACGAGTGGAGCCGGATCCTGACCGGCATGGCCGCGGCGATCGAGGCGCAGTGCCACGCCTGGACCCGGCGGGTCGAGGCCGGGGGCGACGCCGCGACGTTCGAGGGCGCGCGCGATTTTCATGCGGCCGCATTCGGCGGCGGGATCGCCCGGGGAGAGACGGCCGACCGGGCGGCGCTCCTCGACCGGCTCGCCCGCCCGGTCCGCGTCTGCGGCATGGTGCCGAACACCGGGGAACCGGGCGGCGGACCGTACTTCGTTGCCGGCGCACGTGGCGCATCCTCGCCGCAGATCGTCGAGAGCGCCCAGGTCCGCATGGAGGACCCGGAGCAGGCGCGGATCTTCCGCGAGGCGACCCACTTCAATCCCGTGTTCATCGCCTGCGCACTGCGCGACGCGAGCGGCACGCCGTACGACCTGACCCGGTTCGTGGACCCCGCGGCCGTGATCGTCACGCGCAAGAGCGCCGGCGGGCGGCCGCTGCTGGCGCTCGAACGCCCCGGCCTCTGGAACGGGGCGATGGCCGGCTGGAACTCCGTCTTCGTCGAGGTGCCGGGCACGGTATTCCACCCGGTGAAGACGCTGATGGACCTCCTCAGGCCCGAACACCGCGACGCCTGACAATTCCGGAACTTCAAGCGCGATCATGCTTTGGAGGCGGGTTTCGGAGCGTGCTATCATCCTGCGCGCCGCATTCCCGCAGACCCCGAGGAGATCACGACTTGAAGCGCTTCCGCCTGATCCCGCTGCTGCTCGCCGCGCTCGCGGCACTGGCCCTCGCGGCCCCGGCGCTCGCCCAGGACAAATCGAACGAAGATCTCGCCAGGCTCGAACGGCAGGTGGCGCGCGACTCGAGCAAGGCGGATGTCCTCTACAAGCTGGGCGTCATGTATCTGGACAAGGACCGCGCGCTCGACGCGACCCGCGTGCTGACCCGCGCGGTGGTCCTCGATCCGAACAACGTGAAGGCGCTGGTCAACCTCGGCGTGGCGTGGGACGCGAGCGGAAAGCCGTCGACGGCACAGGCCTACTATCAGCAGGCGCTCAAGGTCGACCCGAAGGACCCGATCGCCAAGTGCCGGATGGCCAGCTCGATGTATGCGCAAAGCAAGTACGAGCAGGCCGTGGACCTGCTGCGCGAAGTCATCCGCGAGCATCCCGACGCGCACTGCGGCTACTTCACGATGGGCGTGGCATTCGCCGACGCGGGGATCTATCGCGAGGCGATCAACAACTGGAAAAAGGTCGTGGAGCTCGCGCCCGACTCGCCCGAAGCGGTGAGCGCCAAGGAGAGCATCGACGTCCTCGAGAAATTCGTTCTCAAGAAGTAGCCTCCCCGCGGCCGCCGGTCCGCCGCGGGCGGCGGACCCCCGTTCCCGAACGGCCATGATCTATTTCGACCACAACGCATCCACCCCCGTGCGCCCCGAGGCCGCGGCAGCGATCGCCCGCGCGCTGCGCGAGTTCGGCGCGAACCCGTCGAGCACCCACCGCGAGGGACAGCGCGTCCGCGCCGCAGTCGAGGCCGCCCGTGGCCAGGTGGCCGGTCTGGTCTCCGCCGACCCGGCCGAGGTCGTGTTCGTGAGCGGCGGCACCGAGGGTGACCACGCCGGACTGATCGGTGCGGCGTGGGCCGCCGAGGCCCGCGGCCGCCGCGTCGCGATCTCGAGCATCGAGCACCACGCCGTGCACGGCGCGGCCGAAGTGCTCGCGCGCATCGGCTTCGCCGTCGAGCACCTGCCGGTGGACGCCGCGGGACTCGTCTCGCCGGACGCGATCGATGCGCTGCCCGCCGACACGAGCGTCATCAGCGTGATGCTCGCCAACAACGAGACGGGCGTCGTGCAGCCGATCGCCCGGATCGCCGAGCGCGCGCACGCGCGCGGCATGATTGTGCACTGCGATGCGGTCCAGGCGGCGGGGAAGATACCGATCGACGCGGCCGCGCTGGGCGCGGACCTCACGGTGATCTCGGCGCACAAGTTCTCGGGCCCCAAGGGCGCCGCTGCGCTGATCATCCGCCGGGGCGTGGCATTCGAGCCGTTGTTCCGCGGCAGCGGCCACGAGCGCGGCCGCCGCGGCGGCACCGAGGCGGTGCCGGCGATCGTCGGCATGGGCGAGGCGGCGGCCTGCGCCGCCCGCGAGCTCGCGGCCGAGGGCGTGCGGCTCGCGGCGCTGCGCGCGGAGTTCGAGCGGGGCGTCGCCGCCATCGCTCCCGACGCGGTCGTGCACGGCGCCGCCGCGCCGCGCCTGCCGAACACGACCAACGCGTCGTTCCCGGGCGCGCGCAGCGACCATCTGCTGATGGCGCTCGATGCGCGCGGGGTCGAAGTCTCGGCCGGGGCGGCCTGCGCGAGCGGCGCCGTCGAGCCCTCGCCCGTGCTGGCGGCGATGGACGTGCCGCACGATCTGGCGATCTGCGCGCTGCGCTTCTCGATGGGCCGGACCACCGTCCGGGAAGACGTGCCGGCGGTGCTCGGCGCACTGGCCGAGAGCCTCGCCGCCGCGCGCGTGGCGGGAGCGCGATGAGCTCGGCGCGCCCGGGCGCCGCCCATGCCCCCGCGGCGGCGGAGCCGCACCTCAGGGTGCTCGCCGCGATGAGCGGCGGCGTGGACTCGGGCGTCGCGGCGGCGCTGATGGCCGAGGCGGGGCACGACGTCACCGGCGTCACGCTCAAGCTCTGGTGCTACGGCAGCGCGCCGGTCAGCCCGCGCGCCTGCTGCACCCTCGATGCCATCGACGACGCGCGCCGGGTGGCGGCACGGATGGGCTTCCCTCACTTCGTGGTCGAGGCCGAGGAGGTGTTTCGCGAGCGCGTGCTGCAGCCGTTCCTCGACGACTACGCGGGCGGCCGCACCCCGTACCCGTGCGCGCTCTGCAACCAGCACCTGAAGTTCGGCGATCTGGTCGCGCGCATGGAGTTGATCGGCGCCCGGGCGCTCGCGACCGGGCACTACGCGCGCGTGGCTCCGGCGGCCGACGGAGGTCCGGCGCTCTACCGCGCCGGCGACCTGGACAAGGACCAGTCCTACGCGCTCGCGCTGATGCCCTACGCGGCGCTCGCCCGCGTGCGGTTCCCGCTCGGCGATCTCGGCAAGGACGAGGTGCGCGAGCACGGGCGCCGGCTGGGGCTCTCGCTCTGGGACAAGCCCGAGAGCCAGGACCTCTGCTTCGTGCCGGACGGCGACTATGCCGGCTTCATGGTGAAGCACCTGGGGGAGACGCGTGGCCGCGCGCCCGGGCCGTTCGTGACCCGCGACGGCGTCGTGCTCGGCACGCACCGCGGGATCATCCACTACACGGTCGGCCAGCGCCGCGGCCTCGGACTCTCCGCGGCGGAACCGCTCCATGTGCTCGAGATCGACGCCGCGCGGAACGCGGTGATCGTCGGCCCGCGCTCGGCGCTCGGCGCGGCGGGCCTGGTCACGGGCGACGCCAACTGGCTGACCCCGGCGCCGCCCGCGGCGGGAACGCGCGCGCGCGTGCAGATCCGCTACCAGCACGACGGCGCTGACGCGACGCTCACGCCCCTGGCCGACGGGAGCGTCGAAGTGCGCTTCGACGCGCCGCAGCCGGCGGTCACGCCCGGTCAGCTCGCCGTGTTCTACGACGGCGAGCGGGTCCTCGGCGGGGGCGCCATCCGCCACGCGCTCGCGACCGATGGGCGGCCGCTCGCGGAAACCGCGGCGGCCGGCGGACTGCCGATCGCGCGATGAGCGCGGCGCCGCTCGCGACCCGCCGGCTGGATCGCTGTCTGGTGTGCGGGAACCGCGCGCTCGCCCCGCTGGCGATGCGCTACGAGCACCGCGGCACGTTCCCGGCGGTGCGCTGTCCGCGTTGCGACACGCGCTTCCTCGCGGTCCAGCCCGCGCCCGAAGCGCTCGCCGAACTCTACGGTCCGGCCTACTTCCGGAGCGACTTCCGCTGCGGGCGCAGCGCGGACGACTACTACGCCGAGGACGCGTTCCGCGAAGAGAACCGCGGCCTGCTCGACGCGTTCGCCGCGCTCTCGCCGCCCGGCGAACTGCTCGAGGTCGGCTGCGCCGGCGGCTGGCTGCTCAAGCACGCGGTCGAACGCGGCTGGCGCGTGCGCGGCGTCGAGCTGTCGGCGGACGCCGTGCGTCACGCGCGTGGGCTGGGCCTCGACGTCCATCAGGGCGGTCTCGAGGACGCGCGGCTGCCGGACGCCGCCTTCGACCTGGTCTACATGGGCGACGTGCTCGAGCACGTGCCCGACTGCCGTGCGGTGCTCGCCGGGGTGGCGCGCGTGCTGCGCCCGGGCGGGCACCTCTACCTGCGCGGCCCGATCACCACGCACTCGCTGGCGCGCCGGATGGCGCTGCGCCTCTACGGGGCGCTCGGCCGCACGCTCGTCCTGGCCGAGCCGCCCTACCACCTGTGGGAGTTCACGCCGGCTTCGCTGCGCTTCCTGTGCGGCGCCGTGGGTCTGGAGGTCGTACGGATCGACCAGAGCAAGATCCCGCCCGGCCGCGCCCACGGCAGGAAGTCGGCCGCACAGCGCGCGGTGATGTTCGCCCTGGATCTCGTGAACGTCCCGCTCACGCGCGCGTTCAACGTGCTCGGCGACCGCGCGGTGCTGATCGCCCGGCGCCCGGCGGAGCGCGGCCTCCGGGGACAGGGCTAGCGCCCGCGCCGCCGGAACCGCCTGCACGCCCACCCGCACCCGGGCGGGCGCCCGGGCCGCCCCGCGCTGCCGCCGCCCGTCCGTCCCAACTCGCGGTAAAGGCCGTCAGGCTTCCTGCCGAAAATGAACCGGGACCACCTCATCGACGAATGCCGGCCATCGAGCCCTTCGGGAGAGCACGATCATGGACGATCTCGACCGTCTCATCGAGAGACTGGACCGACTGCGGGCGCGCGGCACCTCGTTCGAGGCGCTGCTCGAGGCGGCGGTCACCGGCCTCCACCTCCTGAATTCGCGGTTCCACTGGACCGGGATCTATGAGCTCTTTCCCGACGAGGTGCTGCGGCTCGGGCCGTTCGTCGGCGCACCCACCGACCACGTGTTCATCGGCGTGGGTCAGGGCGTATGCGGCACCGCCGTGGCGGAGCGCCGCAACCTCAACATCCCGGACGTGCGCCGGATCTCGAACTACCTCGCGTGCAGCACCGAGACGCGTTCCGAGCTCGTGGTGCTGATCCGCCTCGACGACGCCATCTACGCCCAGATCGACATCGACAGCCACGAGGTGGCGGCTTTCGACGACGCGGCGGTCCAGATGGTTCAACGGGTGGCCGACTGGCTGGCCCCGGTATTCGCCGAGCGCGCGCAGCGGGCCGCCTCCTAGGCGGAGTCCGATCGACATGGGGCTCGCAGGACGCGCCGAACAGCCGGAGCACGCGTTCGACGTGCGCCGGCTGCTGCGGGAGACCGCGCGGCTCGAGGACGCGATGGACGCCGTCCTCGCCGAGATCGCCGCGGCGCTGCGGACCCGGCACGTGGCGCTGGTCCTTCCCGACGACGGCGCGGCATGGCGCGAGTTCTGGCATCCGGCGCCGCTGGCGGACGCCGAGCGCGCCCTGTGGCTCCTGCGCGCCGCGGCGTGGCCGCAGACTCCGGATCGGGTGCGCGACGGGGCGCCGGTCGCGGTGCGGCCGCTCGAGGCCGCGGGCGAGCGCCAGGGGGTTCTCCTGTGGTCCGGGACGGAAGCCGGGCGCACGTCGGCGATCGACCGGCTCGAGCCGCTGCTGGACCTTCTCGCGCTGCGTCTCGCGCACGAGCGTGAGGCGGATCGCGGCAACGCCACGCGCGCCCAGTACGAACGCTGGTTCCATCGTCTCGACGAGCAGCTGCGCGTGCTCGACCGCGAGCGCCAGAAGTTCGCCGCCATCGTGCACCGCTTCGACGCGCGCGTGTTCGTGACCGACACCGCGCGGCGCATCCGCTGGACCAACAGCATCATGAGCGCGGAGCCGCCGCCCGGGCCCGACGGCGCGAGCTGGATCGGACTGGGCTGCCATGCGGTCTGTGCCGGCTACGGCGCCTGCGAGGGCGAATCGGAGTGCCGCGACTGCCCGGTGCGCGGCGCGCTCGAGACCAACGACGTCCGGCATCGTGAATTCCGCATCGTCGAGGCCGGCGAAGCACACAGCCATTACCTGAGCGCGCTGCCGATCAAGGGGCCCGACGGACTGCCGTACGAAGTCATGGTGATGATCCAGGACCTGAGCGACCTCGAGACCGTGCGCAAGTCGGAGTCGCGCTACCGGCTGCTGTTCGAACGGAGCGCGAAGGCGATCCTGATGGTGGAGCCCGCGACCCGCCGGATCCTGCTCTCGAATCCGATGGCGAGCCGGATGACCGGCCATCCCCGCGAAGCCCTGCACCGCATGCGCCTCGACGACCTGCATCCGGAGGAGGACTGGACGCACCTCGGTCCGACCTACGAGGAGGCCTTCACCACGGGCAGCCTCGCCCCGCAGCCCTGTTCGGTGCGGACCGCCGACGGCAGCGCGCGCGAAGCGGTGGTGTCGGGCACGCGTTACGACCTCGCCGGGCAGGAGGTCGTCATGGTCGACTTCGAGGACATCACCGACAGCATGCGCGTGCGCGAAGCGCTGTTCGAGGCCGAGACGCGGCTGCAGGCGGTGGTGGCCAATGCCCCGATCATCCTCTTCAGCATCGACCGCCACGGCACCTTCACGCTCTCCGAGGGCCGCGGCCTGCAGACGCTCGGCCTCCGTCCGGGCGAAGCCGTGGGGCAGTCGGCGTGGGAGCTCTACCGCGATCAGCCCGAGGTGCTGAATTCGCTGCGCCGTGCGTTCCGCGGCGAGTCGTTCATGGCCACGGTCCCGGTCGGTCCACTGCTGTTCGAAACCCACTACACCCCGTCGTTCGACGAGCGCGGCGAAGTGTCGGGCCTGATCGGCGTCGCCACCGACATCAGCGAACGCCGCTCGCTGGAAATGCAGCTGCGCCACGCACAGCGCATGGAGGCGATCGGCCGGCTCGCCGGCGGCGTCGCGCACGACTTCAACAATCTGCTGGCGGCCATTCTCGGTCACGGCGAGCTCATGATGAGCGAGCTGCCGCCGGATCACCCGCTGCGCCGCAACGCCGAAGAGATTCAGAAGGCCGGGGTCCGCGGCGCGATGCTCACGCGCCAGCTGCTGTCGTTCAGTCGCAAGGAAGTGCTGGCGCCCCGGGTGATCGATCTGAACGCGGTGATGATGGCGCTGGACGAGCTGCTGCACCGTCTGATCGGCGAGGACATCGAGCTCGTGACGATCCCGGCCACCACGCCGGTGCGGACGCACGCGGATCGCAGTCAGATGGAACAGATCCTCATGAACCTCGCCATCAACGCACGCGACGCGATGCCGACCGGCGGCCGTCTGACGATCGAGATCGCTGCGACCGAGCTCGACGAGGACTACGCCCGCCAGCATCCGCGGGTCCAGCCCGGCCGTTATGCGGTGATCGCGGTCGCGGACACCGGCGTCGGGATGGACGCCGAAACTCTGGCCCATGCGTTCGAACCGTTCTTCACCACCAAGGAGCAGGGCAAGGGCACGGGCCTCGGGCTGTCGACCGTCTACGGCATCGCCGAACAGGCCCAGGGTCACGTGTGGGTGTACAGCGAGCCGGACGTGGGGACCACGTTCAAGGTCTACCTGCCGCTCGCGGTCGAGGACGAGCCCGCCGCGACCGAGCCGGCGTCGGCGCGGCCCGCACGCGCCGGGGTGGAGACGATCCTGCTGGTCGAGGACGAGGACTCGGTGCGTTCGCTCGCCCGCGAGGTGCTGGAGGCGCGCGGCTACCGCGTGATCGAAGCCGCGGACGGGGTGGCGGCGCTGCGCGCCGCAGCGGCGTTCGAGGGACCGATTCACATGCTGGTGAGCGACGTGGTGATGCCGCGCATGGGCGGCGGCGAGCTGGCCGAGAAGCTCGCCGCGATGCGGCCCGGCGTGCGCGTCCTGTTCGTCTCCGGCTACACCGACGATTCGATCGTGCGCCACGGCGTGCGCCGGCGCGCCTCGGCGTTTCTGCAGAAACCATTCTCGCTCGAAACCCTCGCCGCGCGGGTGCGCGAGGTGCTGGACGGGCCGTCGCAGGACCCGGCCGAACCCGAATAGAGCCGGCGGGCCCGGCCCCCGCGGCTGCGGCGCCGCAGGAATTCGACGCGGTCCGCTCCAGAGGCTGCGAACCCGGCCACCGCCCGGGTTCCCGGTTCCGGCGCATGCGCCGCGACCCGCTTGCGGGGCCCGCAGGCCGGAGGCTAGCTTCGGCCGCCATGCCCTCCGCCCCTCCATCCACGCCCGCGGTCGAAGCCCGCGGACTCACCCGCGTGTTCCGCGATCCGAAGGCGAAGCGCGACGTTCACGCCCTCGCCGGCATCGATCTCACCATCGAGCGTGGCGAGATCTTCGGCCTGCTCGGACCGAACGGCGCCGGCAAGACGACCTGCATCAAGATTCTCAACACGCTGCTGTTCCCGACCGGCGGCACGGCGCGGGTCGCCGGCTTCGACGTGGTGCGCGAGGACCAGGAGGTGCGGCGGCGCATCGCGCTGGTCTCGGGGGGCGAGACCAGCGGCTACGGCATCCTGACGGTGCGCGAATGCCTGTGGATGTTCTCGCAGTTCTACGGCGTACCCGGGGCGGAGGCGTGGCGGCGCGTCGACGGGCTGATCGAGGTCGCGGGACTGGGCGAATACGCGCATGCGCGGCTCAACCGGCTGTCGACCGGCCAGCGCCAGCGCATGAACTTCGCGCGCGGCTTCGTGAGCGATCCCGAGGTGCTGTTCCTGGACGAACCGACGCTCGGCATGGACGTGAATGCGGCACGCGACCTGCGCGCGTACGTCGCGCGCTGGGTGCGTGCGCGGGCGGGGCGCACCGTGCTGCTCACGACGCACTACATGGCGGAAGCCGACGAGCTGTGCGACCGCATCGCGATCATCGACCGCGGGCGGCTGCTGGCCGCCGACAGCCCGCAGGGACTCAGGCGCCGCGTGCAGGGGGGCAGCCACGTCGAGCTCGAGGTCACGGCCTCGGACGCGCGCCCCGATCTCGAGGCGATCGCCGGGCTGCAGGGCGCGTGGGGGGCGCCGCATCCCGAACGCGGCACGATGACGCTCAAGTTCCACCTGCCCGAGGGGCGCCCGCTGGTCGATGTGCTGAAGGGACTGGAGTCGCACGCGGTGCGGGTCGCGGGCGTGGCCACGCGCGAGACGACGCTCGAGGACGTGTTCATCCAGATCGTCGGCCGCGGTCTCGATGACGAGGGCAGCGCGTGAGCCGCGGGTCGGCGTGGTTGGCGCTGAACGCGCGCGCGGCGTGGGCGCGGGCCTATGTGCGCCTGGTCGCCGCGGTGCGCGAGCCGATGTGGGCCCTGACCGAGGGCGTGCTGCCGTCGCTGGCGATGGCCGCCTACGTGATGCTGTACCGCGCACTCGGCGCGCCTGCGCAGTACGAAACGATCGCCGTGCTCGGCGGCGTGCTGTCGGTATTCTGGCTGAACGTGCTGTGGTCGATGGGCGCGCAGCTCTACTGGGAGAAGCAGCAGGGACAGTTGGCGCTCTACTTCGCAGCCCCGTGCGACCGCATGTCGATTCTGTCGGGGATGGCGTTCGGCGGTCTGGTCATGACGATCCCGCGCGCGCTGATCAGCATCGCCATCGGCTTCGGCGTGCTGGGCATCCGCGTGGGGCCGTTCGATCCGTTCGCGCTGCTCCTGGTATTTCTGGTGACGATGGCCGCGCTCTATTCGCTCGGCATGATTCTGGCCTCGCTGTTCCTGCTCCACGGACGTGAAGCATGGCACTACGCGACCGCGCTCCAGGAGCCGGTCTACTTCGTCTCGGGCCTCTACTTCCCGATGCGCTCGCTCGGCGTATTCGGTGCCGTAGCGACCGGAATCGTGCCGCTCGCGCTCGGCGTCGACGCGATGCGCCAGGTGCTGCTCGGTGAGCTCGCGCTCGGCGTGTTCCCGATGTGGACCGAGACGGCGGTCCTCGCCGTGATGGGCGTCCTCCTGTTCGCGGGGGCCCGCTTCAGCATGGCCCACCTCGAACGCCTCGCGAAGCGCGAGGGCAAGCTGACCCAGCGATGGCAGTGACGCCGGAGACCGCCGTGCGCGGGACCGGCTGGCGCGCGTTCGCGGTGAACGCCCGCACAGCCGCGTGGCTCGGCTGGAAGGTCGAGGCCAACTGGGCCGACCCGTTCGTGTTCCTGCTCTACTCGGTGGCGAAGCCGCTCGCGCTGGCGCTGATCCTCGCCGGCATGTACTGGGCGGTCTCCGGCGGCGCGCCGCAGAAGGAGACGTTCATCCTGTTCTGGATCGCGAACGCGTTCCACGAATACGTGAACCGGATGGTCGTGGCCATGGGCTGGGTGGTGGTGGACGACCGCGAGCAGTACGAGACGCTGCGGCAGATCGTCACGGCGCCGATCGGGATGTTCACCTACCTCTGGGGCCGCACCCTGATCAAGTTCGTGCAGGCCTCGGTGAGCGTGGTGCTGGTGCTCGCGATGGGCTGGTGGCTGCTGCACCTGACCTGGGACTGGTCCGCGGTCGCGTGGGGACCGCTGGTGCTGGCGCTCGCGCTCGGGCTCGTGGCGGTCGTGCACTGCGGGTTTCTGCTCGCGGGCGCCGCGCTGCTGCTGCCGCAGGCCGCGATGAGCCTCAACGAAAGCGTCGGCATCTCGCTCTACCTGCTCGCCGGCGTGATCTTCCCGATCGACCTGCTGCCGGGCTGGCTGCAGGGCGTGACCCTCGCGCTGCCTTTCACGTGGTGGTACGAGGCGCTCAGACGCTTCCTGATCGGCCACGGCGCCAGCGCGCGGCTCGCCGCATGGTCGGACGGCGGGCTGCTGACGATGCTGGCCGTCACCGCGCTCGTGTTCTCGATCGCCTCGCGCTGGGGCTACGCGGCGGCCGAGCACCGTGCGCGGAAACTCGGCCGCATCGATCAGACCACGCTGTTCTAGGCGCCGCGCACCGGCCCGTCCGCAGCGGCGCCCGCAGCGAGCCCGGGCATGGCCGGGCCCGCCGCGCCGCCCGGGTTCAGCGCGCCGCCATGTGCGAGTCGAGGTAGGCCTTCACCGCGGCGCCGTCGCGCGCGCGCAGGGCCATGCATTCGGTGAACCGGGCACGGAGCTTGTCGAGCGCGACCTCGATCCCGATCGGCCGGTGACCGGGCTGGGCGTAGAAGGTCTCGATCGCATCCAGCCGCTCCTGCGAGCAGCCGTTCATCAGATTCGTGATGCGGGTCCGCTGGATGTCGGGAATGCGCGCGACGACCGCATCGTAGTGATCGCGGATCCAGTCGAACAGCATGGCCCGCCGCGCCGGGTCCGTGGCCATCGTGCGCAGGAAGTGGCTCAGCTCCTGGGCGCGCAGCGGACCGTCGAGCGCGTAGGCGAGGGCGTCGCGTTCGATCGCGTCGTCGCCGAAGCGGGCCATCGCGCTCAGCAGTGCGGCGCGCTCGGTGGGAAGGCGAGTGGTCTCGAAGCGCTCGCGGTAGGCGTCGTAACGGCCGCGATCGCCGCGAATCGCAGCCACCCGCAGGGCGACGTCGAGCATCGACGGGTCGACGAGATCCTCGTCCTGGAAGAACGCGTCCGTGAGCGCCTCGCCCTGCGCAAGCGCGACGACGTCATGGCCCGCATCGGCCATGTGCTCCAGCAGCTGCGGCCGCAGATTGCGCACGCTCTCGGGGTCGCCGGGACGCCGCTCGTAGCCGAAGCGCTCGACCGCCGGGCGCAGCGTGGCGCGCACATAGGCGGCGAGCGGGCGATCCATGTCCGGCGACCAGAAGCGCTGGCGCACGGTCTGCAGCACGTCCAGCACCTCGCCGATCACGACCGGATCCGGATCGGCGCCGCAGCGGCCGAGCGCGGCGAGGAACCGGTCGGCGTCCACCTCGCCGCCTTCGAACAGCGCCAGCAGGTCGGACACCATGCCGCGCCGCTCGGCGACATCGAGGCCGGCGCCGGCGTTCGCGACCAGCGCGTCGAGGGCCGCGGGCGGAAGCAGCCAGCGGTAGTAGCCGACGCCGCCCGCGTTGGGGAAGATCCAGGCGGTCTTCGTCACGCCCGGGAGCGTAACGGTCATCGACGGCCGGTCGAGCAGGACGGTCGTCGTATGCGAGGGACCGCCGTCCGAGTAGCGCAGCGTGACCGGAATCTTCCACAGCCCGGGCTTCGTCTCGACGCCGGCGTGGGTGAAGCGGCGCTGGGTCAGCGTGACGGCCGCTCCCTCGCCCGGCTCGACCGTCACCAGCGGCACGCCCGGCTGATTGAGGAACGTCGCCATGGCGCCGCCGACGTCCTTGCCGGAAACGCGCGACAGCGCGTTCCACAGGTCGGCCGCCTCGGCGTTCTTCCACGCGTTCTGGCGGATGTAGAGGCGCACGCCCTTCTGGAACACTTCGGGCGTCAGCCACTGCTCGAACATCATCAGCACCGCGTGGCCCTTGTTGTAGGCCAGGGCGTCGGCGAGTTGATCGAGGTTGTCGGCGACGTCCACCGGCTTGCGCATCGCCCGCGTGGCGCCGCCCGCGTCGGTCTGCTTCGCGCGATCGACCCCATCCATGCTGTTCAGCCCGGTCTGCAGATCCGGGTACACCTCGTCCACGACCTTGTTGCCCATCCACGTCGCGAACGACTCGTTGAGCCACAGGTCGTCCCACCACTTCATCGTGACCAGATCGCCGAACCACATGTGCGCCATCTCGTGACAGGTGACGCTGGCAAGCCGGCGCCGCTGGCCGACCCCGGCGTCCTCGGGCAGCAGGAGCAGGTTGTCGACGAACACGATGGCGCCCGGGTTCTCCATCGCGCCGTACCAGTATTCGGGCACCGCGATCAGGTCGAGCTTGTCGTACGGATAGGGGCGCCCGAAGTAGCGCTCGAGCCCGGCCAGCAGCGGGCCCACCACCTGCCGTGCATGACCGGTGAGTCCGGTCTGGCCGCGCGCCACGACGATCCGCGTGGGGATCTTCGTGCCGGGCACGTCGACGGTCTCGAACGGTCCCGTGCACACGGCGAGCAGGTAGGAAGGCATCGGCGGCGTGCGCCTGTAGACGATGCGCCGGCTGTCGCCCTCGCTCTTTTCGGAGAGCGGCGGCATGTTGGTGATGGCCACGCTCGCCTTCGGCACGACCAGCGTCATCTGCCACGGGATCTTGAACTCGGGCTCGTCGAAGCACGGAAACGCTTCGCGCGCGTCGGTGGCTTCGAACTGGGTGAACGAGTACCAGTCGCCGCCGCTCTCGAGCCGGTAGAGCCCCGAGCCGTGCGTGTCGAAGTCGTTGGTGAATGCGATATCGAGCGCCGCGCGACCGCGCGGCAGCGGCGCCGCCGCGCGCAGCTCCCAGAGGCCGTGGCTCACCTCGCTCGGCGTGACCGCGATCGTGTGGCCGCGCGCGGTGAGGATCACCGAAGTGAGCCTGCTGCCTTCGGAGTGCAGGCGAAAGCGGTCGACCGCGCGGCGCACGTCGAGGTCGATGTGCACCTTTCCGGCGTAGTCGGCCTTCGTGGCATTCAGGTCGAGCTCGACCGACTCGAACGTGGGGACGACGTCGTGGCTGAGGCGGCCCGGGGGAGGCTCAGCGGCGGACGCGGGCGCGGGAGGCCACGGCGCGGCAGCAAGCAGCAGGGCGGCGGCCAGCAGGGGCAACGGGGGACGGGGCATGGCACCTCCGGAAAGAGTCAGGGGCGCCTGGGATTGTGCCGAACGACGGGCCTTTCGTCCACATGGCGCGCGCGGCGCTCCGGGCGGGCACGGGCGGCCGGCCGCGGGCGAACCGCCGGACGATTCGGGGACCGGGTTGACCGGGGCCGCGCCGCGGCCGCGCTCGTAGCGGCCCTGCGCGCAGCCGTCGCCGCGCGCGCAACCCTCTCAGGCCCTCGTCCCGTCTCACCTCCGAAGCCCGCCGCCGAAGCCGTCGTCGCGCGGCAATCACCCGAACGGACGCGGCTGCCGGGACCGCGTCGGAGCGCTTCCCCTTGCGCGCATCCAGGCCCGGTTCGCCCTCGGCCCGGCCCGCGGGCAGGCTGCCCGAGCGCGTCGCCGTGGCGGCGGCGCTCGCGGCCGTGCTGCTCTACGCGTGGGTCGCGATCGTCCGCATGCGCTTCCCGTTCGAGCTCGAGTGGATCGAGGGGGGCACCCTCACGATGGTCCACCGCGTGCTCCAGGGCCGGCCGCTCTACGTGGCGCCCTCGCTCGGCTACGTGCCGTTCAACTACCCGCCGCTGTTCTACTGGGCGGGCGCCGCACTGTCCCGCGTGATCGGCGACGGGTTCGTGCCGCTGCGGCTGCTGTCGTTCACAGCCTCGCTCGCCTGCGGCGCCCTGCTGTTCGTGATCGTCCGCGGCACCACGCGGCGCACGACCGCAGGGTGGGTCGCCGCCGGACTGTTCTTCGCATCGTTCCGCCTGGCCGGCGCCTGGTTCGACCTCGCCCGCAGCGACTCGCTGCACCTGGCGCTCACGCTGGGAGCGATGGCGGTGCTGCTGCGCGACCGTTCGCGACGGCGCGCCCCGCTCCTCGCGGCGGCGCTCGCGGTGCTCGCGGCGCTCACCAAGCAGTCCGCGCTCGTCGCGCTGCTGCCGATGGCGCTGTGGCTGCTCGTCGCCGACCGCCGCCGCGGACTCTGGTTCGCCGCAGCATTCGCCGCCGGGCTCGCGCTCGCGGTCGTGTCGTTCGACCGCGAAAGCGGCGGCTGGTTCCGCTACTACGTGTTCGAGCTCGCGAGCCGCTACGCCCCGGACCCGGCGCTCGCCGGGCGATTCTGGATCCAGGACTTCCTCAAGCCGCTCAGCGTGTGCGCGCTCGGCGGCGTGTGGGCCTGGACGTTCCCGCCCGCCGCGCGGCCCGCGCGCGGCATCGAGGCGGCGGCGATCGGTGGCCTCGTGCTGGCGTCGTGGTCGGTGCGGTCCTATCCCGCCACGTACGACAACGTGCTGATGCCGGCGTGCGCGGCTGCGGCCTGGCTGCTCGGGCTCGGTTTCGACGCGGTGCTCGCGCGGGCCGAGACCATGCCCCGTCCCGCCGCCGCGCGCGTGGCGTGGCTCGCGACGTTTGCGGTCGCGCTGCAGTTCGTCCTGCTCCTCTACGATCCGCTCGCACAGTTGCCGCGGCCCGGCGACCGCGCCGCCGGCGAGGCGCTGCTCTCCAACCTGACCGAGGCCCGCGGCGACGTGCTGGTGCCGTGCCACGAGTACCTGACCGCGCGCGCCGGGAAGCGCACGTACTTCCACGAAATGGCTTTCATGGCGGTCGCGAAGAGCGGTGACGATTCAACCGCGGTCCGGCTGCGCGACCAGTTCCAGGAGGCGATCGCCGCACGGCGCTGGGGCTGGGTGATCCTCGACACGCGCGACTGGCTGTACGAGATGGTGGCCGCCGCCTACGAGCCGCGCTACCAGACGTTTCGCACCGACGCGGCGTTCTGGCCGGTGACCGGGCTCAGGCGCCGCCCCGAGGCCGTGTTCGTGCCGCGGGCGGATTCGCTCGCCGAGCGCGTGCGCAACACCCCCGCGCCGCGCGAAGAGCACGCCTCGACCGGCTCCGGCGAGCCGAATCGCCCCCGCTTGCCTCGCCATCGAACCCGGTGGTAGCTTCACCGCCCTTCGCGGAACCCGTTGTCCCGCAGCCATCGCTCGCACGCCCGAGGGCGGACGAGCGGTTGTTTTGGGTGCACGCGGCGCCGCGAGGGTGGCGCAGGAAAGAGGAGACGAGGGTGCCGCGGCGCCCGACGGCCACGAGGACGGCTCTGCGGGCCGCCCAGGCATCCGCCGCTGGACGCGGAGGGATGGCCGAGTGGTTGAAGGCGGCGGTCTTGAAAACCGTTGAGCGAAAGCTCCGTGGGTTCGAATCCTACTCCCTCCGCCACTGAACTCAGGAGAGGTGGCCGAGTGGTTGAAGGCAGCCGCCTGCTAAGCGGTTGACTGGGTCAAACCGGTCCGGAGGTTCGAATCCTCTCCTCTCCGCCATTTCGTGCGAATGCGCGGGACTGCGCGCCCTTAGCTCAATTGGATAGAGCGTCTGACTACGGATCAGAAGGTTGGGGGTTCAAATCCTCCAGGGCGCGCCACTGAATTCGCGGCGGCCGGACGAGTTCCGGCCGCCGTTCGCGTTGCCGGCGTCGCCGCGCATCGCGCGGCGTTGCATCCGCCGCCCGTTCCCGCCATCCTGACGGTGTTGCCCCCGGGAAGGAGACCGACATGAAGCGCCTGATCCTCGCGTGCGTGCTCCTCGGCGCGCTCGCCGCCGCGTCCGCTCCGGCCGCCGATCGAGACAAGGGCCACGACCTGGATCTGGTCTGGGCGCGCGCCGGCCTCGACACGATGCAGCTCGGCCGCATCGCCATGCTGCCCGCTGCGTCCTATAACCACGACCTCCGCAACGAGAAGCTGGTGGAGGGCATGCTCGCCGTCGCGCTGCGGGGTTCCGGCCACCGCTGGCTGTCCACGACCTCGACGCGCACGTTGCTGCGCACGGCGACCGGCAACGACTCGCTGCTGAACGCCGTGCGCGATGACCTGCTGGACGACGCGCGCCTCGATTCGGCGACCGCGATCCAGGTGTGCGACCGCCTGCACGTGGATGCGGTGCTCGGGATTCGCGTGGATCGCTTCGAGCAGGTGAAGCTCGATGCCTCGCAATCCGGCAAACCTTCGACGACGGTGCAGGCCGCCGCCGCACTGATGGATGCGCGCGGCCGGCTGCTGTGGACGATCTCCGGCAGCGAGGTGGGCGAGGGCCCGTACCAGTCGCCGAGCGGCGATCCCTACCGGACCCCCGGCGGCGGCGTGAACATCAACCCGACCAACACCAATCCCGGCCCCCCGAGCTACGAAGAAGTGCTGCAGAAGCTGTTCAACCGCTGGGGCGCACGCTTCCCGCACGCACCGGGAGCCGGCGAGTGAGCGCGTGCGGCGCGGGATGGCCCGCGTGCTGATCCGCAGTGACGAAGAAGGCATCGAGGCCGCGCTGCGCGAGGCGCAGGCCTCGGCCGAGCGCGACGAGGTGCCGGTCGGCTGCGTCATCGTCCAGGACGGCATCATCCTCGGTCGCGGTCACAATCAGGTCGAGGGCCTGAACGACGCCACCGCGCACGCGGAGATCCTCGCGATCGGCGCCGCGTCCACCACCCTCGGCTCGTGGCGGCTCTCGGACTGCACGATGTACGTGACGCTCGAGCCGTGCGCGATGTGCGCGGGCGCGATCATCCTCGCGCGCCTCGGCCGTCTGGTGTACGGCGCGCCGGATCCCAAAGCCGGCGCGTGCGGCTCGGTGCTCGACGTGGTCCACGAGCCGAGCCTCAATCACTCCCTGCCGGTCACGAGCGGCGTGATGGCCGACGCCTGCGGCGGCATCCTGCGCGAGTTCTTCGCCGCGAAGCGCCGCAGGGCGGAGGCGGCGCGCCACTCGGGCGGCGCCTGAGTCGCGTTCTCACGGGGTCGCCCAGGCCGGAACCAGCCCCGGGCGCGCCCCGTACACCGCGTAGAGCAGCGCGAAGACGAGCAGTGGCAGCACGGCGATGAACAGCAGGTTCAGCACGAAGCCCGCCCGCGCCATCTGCGGCCCGCGGACGAAGCCGCTGCCGTAGACGATCGCGTTGGGCGGCGTCGCCACCGGCAGCATGAACGCGCAGCTCACGGCGATCGCGCCGGTCACGGTCAGGAACAGCGGATTCTCGCCGAGGTGCAGTGCGAGCGAGCCGAGCACCGGCAGGAACGCCGCCGCGGTGGCGGTGTTGCTGGTGAGTTCGGTGAGGAACACCAGCACCGCCGCCGCCACGAACATGACGACCAGCAGCGGCGGCGTGCCGCCGCCCGCCAGGGCGCCGCCGATCCATGCGGCGAGCCCCTGGCGCTGGATCGCGTCGGCGAGGCTCAGCCCGCCGCCGAACAGCAGCAGCACGTCCCATGGAATGCGCGCGGCCGAGGGCCAGTCGAGGACGAATTCGGCGCGTCGCAGGTGCACCGGCGTCGCGAACAGCAGGACGGCGCCCGCGATCGCGATGCCGCCGTCGCTGAGTCCGGGAAGCCAGCGCGCGAGCAGCGGGCGCGTGATCCAGGCGAGCGCGACCAGCGCGAAGACCCCGCCCGCGAGCCATTCGCCGCGCGAGGGCCGGCCGAGCGCGGCCAGCTCGCGCTCGAGCATCTCGGCGCCGCCCGGCAGGCGCGCCATGCGGATCGGGAAGACGTAGCGGGTGAGCAGCCACCATGCCGCCGGCAGCGTGAGCACCACGATCGGCAGGCCGACCATCATCCAGCCCGTGAAGTCGATCTGCAGGCCGAAGGTCTCCGCCATGTAGCCGGCGAACAGCGCGTTGGGCGGGGAGCCGATCAGCGTGGCAACGCCGCCGATGCTGGCCGCGTAAGCGATCCCGAGCATCAGCGCGATGCCGAAGTTCTTCCCGACCGGCGGGCCGCCCGCGGGCTGGTTGCGCAGCACCAGGTCGATGGTCGAGAGCCCGATCGGCAGCATCATCACCGCCGTCGCCGTATTGCTGACCCACATGCTGATCACCGCGCTCGCCAGCATGAAGCCGCCCACCATGCGCCTGGGCTCGGTGCCGATCGCGCGCACGATCTGCAGCGCGAGCCGCCGGTGCAGGCCCCAGCGCTGCACCGCCTGCGCGAGCATGAAGCCGCCCATGAACAGGTAGATCACGGGATTGGCGTAGGGCCGCGCGGATTCCGACATCGAGCCGACGCCGAGGATGGGGAACAGCGCCAGCGGCAGCAGGGCAGTGGCCGACAGGGGGACCGCCTCGGTGATCCACCACAGCCCCATCATCAGCGCGACGCCGGCGGTGCGCCACCCCGCGACGTCGAGGCCGGCCGGCGGCGCGGTCACCAGCGTCACGGCGAGCGCAAGCGGCCCGGCGACCAGGCCGATGATCGCGCGCGGGCCGCGTGCCGGAGCGACCGGTTCGGGACCGGATGGAATCGAAGCGGCCATACGGCGACTCTAGCCTGCGCCGATCCCGGGTCGCCAGCCGCCGGAGCGGACGGGCCGCCTGTGTCATCTCACCCGCCCCGCGGCTGCGCCCGGGGGATTTCGCGGGCGCGGTAGGGAGCGTTGCCGCCGTTCCGGAGCGCGGGTGGCGCGAATGCAACGATTTTCGCGCTTCGCAACGCCCAATCGTCGTGATCTGCAACGCGCGCGCCTGCGTCCGCCACCGTGCCCGCGTGGCCCGGCTCTTGCGAAAACATGGGATCAGGCACTCCACCCCGGCTCGCGCCGGAACCGGACCGACCCACTCGCAGGAGACTCGAACCCATGATGCACCTCGTCCGCAGCTTCATTCGTGAGGAGAACGGCGAAGACCTGATCGAATACGGTCTGCTCGCCGCCTTCGTCGCCTCGGTCGCGCTCGTGACGATCATCCTCGATCCGCTCGGTATCAAAGGCGCGCTGACGGGCGCGTTCCAGAAGGCCAAGAACGCCCTGGACAACGCCTAGAGCCGCCCCGTTCGTCGCGGGTGCTTCGCGCCGGAGGGAATGCCTCCCCCTCCGCGCGAAGCCCCGCAGGGAGCCCCCATGTTCGAACTCCTGACCCGATTCATCGACGACGAAGGTGGTGAAGATCTCATCGAGTACGGCCTGCTGGCCGCCTTCGTCGCTTCCATCGCGCTGGTCGTGATCATCAGCGATCCGACGGGAATCAGGCGCTCCGTGCGCAAGGTCTACCAGCAGGCGGCCGATGTGCTCGACGGCCAGGGTCCGCTGCGGCGTCCCTGATCCTCCTCCGCCGGATTCGAGCGGCCGACCGCGCCCCGCCGCGGCCGGCCGTTCGCGCATGAGCGCCGCCGCCGCGGCCGGCCGTTCGCGCATGAGCGCCGCTGCCGCGGCGCCACCGCACCGACTTCGCGCCGCACCGGGCACCGCTTGACACGCTGACCCTCGGGAGGCTTCTTTCGGGCCGTCAACCCGCCGCCACGGCTTCCGGCGGCCAACCGAAGGAGGTCGGACGTGCTCAACGAGTTCAAAAAGTTCGTGATGCGCGGCAACGTGCTCGATATGGCGGTGGGCATCATCATCGGCACCGCGTTCGGTGCGATCGTGAAGTCGCTCGTCGCCGACATGCTGATGCCGGTCGTGGGCCTCCTGATCGGCAACGTCGACTTCTCGAATCTGTTCATCGTCCTCAAGGAAGGCGCCAAGGCGGCGGGGCCGTACGCCACGCTCGAGGGCGCCACCGCTGCGGGTGCCGTGACGATCAACTACGGGGTTTGGCTGAACACGGTCATCACCTTCCTGATCGTGGCGTTCGCGATCTTCATCCTGATCAAGCAGGTCAACCGGTTCGAGAAGAAGAAGGAAGAGGCGCCCGCGGCGCCGCCCGAGCCGCCGGCCGAGGTGAAGCTGCTCGGCGAGATCCGCGATCTGCTGAAGCAGCGCGCCTGAGCGCGCCGGGCCCGCGGGCCCGCCACGGAGGGGGAGGCGGGCGCCCCGCACGGGGCGCCCGCCATGCTCTCGCCACCCCGGGCGCCCGGGGCCATTTTCCCGCGGACGAGGCTCCCTCCGGGTGCCATAATCGGCCCACCCCACATCCCCCATGAATCGACGTGCATGCCGCTCACCGGGATCGGCACGCACGAGGCTTCCCGGTACGCGGTCGCCATGGCGGTTCGCTTCGAAGTCTCCGCGCTTCGAAGGAACGAAGTCGACCGCGAGGTTCCCTCCGGAGCCCCGCCGGGGCAGGTGCGCCCGAACCACGGGCACCGTCGTCCGCCGCGCGTGCGGCACGTGCCGTCCGGCGGCGTGGCGTGAGCCGCGCCCCGCGCTCCCGGGCGACGCCGCCCGCCACGCACCCGGCTCCGCACCTGCCGGCGGACGCGTCGCGGCTCCACCTGTTCGTGGTGCTCGCCCTCGGCGTGATCGTCGTCGCCGCGCACGTGGCCGGCGCCACCTTCGCGACGGACGCGCTGTGGGGCAGCCACGCCTACGCGTTCCTGCCCCGGTGGGTGCTGCCCGCGGCCCTCGTGCTGATGGCCGCCGCGATCGTGATCGGGCTCGTGCGGCTGCGCGACGCGCCGGCCTCTCCCGCCGTGACGCGGCTCGGCGCTGCGCGGCTCTCCGGCCGCGCGTGGGCGACCCGCGCCGGCATCGCGTTCGCCGCGTGGGTGGTGCTGTGGGCCGCGCGCTCGCGCGAGATCCTGCTCGGCGACGGGATTCCGCTGACCGCGAATCTGCCGACCGAGACGGCGCTGCACCTGCGTGAGCCCCTCACCAGCCTCGTGCACCAGCAGGTCTACCGGCTGGCGCACGCCGCATCGGCGGGCCGGGACGTTCATGCCGTCGCCCGCGACGCCGTCGCATCGGGCAGCGTTGCCGCCGGCGTGCTGTTCGTATTCGTCTCGTTCGCCATCGGCGCCGAGCTGCTGCGGTTGCGGCCGGCGCCGTTCGGCGAGGCGCGCGCGCCCGGGCTCGCGAAGTGGATCGGGCTCCTGCTCTGCGCCCAGGGCTTCGTGCAGCTGTTCTTCGGTTACGTCGAGAACTACGCGTACGAGGCGCTGGCGGTCGGGATCTACCTGTGGCTGGCGCTGCGCTGGCTGCGCGGCGCGGCCCCGTTGATCGCACCGCTCGCCGCGTGGTTCACGGCGATCGCCTTCAACCTGTCCATGGTGACGCTCGGGGTTTCGGCCGCGCTGCTCGTCGGGCTCGGGCTCGCCGCGCGCGGGCGCCGCCTGCGGACGCTGCGCGACGTGGCGCTCGGCGCCGCCCTGTTCGCGGTCGTCGCGTACGCGCTCTACGCGTGGGGCGGGCACTACCGCCTCGATGCACAGATGCTCGCGATGTTTCGCAAAGGGGAGGCCCACGCCGCATATCTGTTCTCCGCCGCGCATCTGCGCGACTTCACCGCCGAGCAGCTGCTGATCGGGCCGCTCGCCCTGCTGTGGCTGCTGCCGGCGCTCGTGGTCGCGCTCCCCCGGCGCACGCTGGCGCGCCCGGCGGCGGCGTTCCTGGCCCTGACCGGGCTGGTGCAGGCGCTGGTGTGCTGGATGGTGGCGGACCTGCCGCTCGGCTACGCGCGGGACTGGGACCTGTTCGCGCCGTTCGGGATCGTGCTGGCCGTCGCCGCCGCGGGGCT
This sequence comes from Candidatus Eiseniibacteriota bacterium, assembly GCA_963744995.1. Lineage (GTDB taxonomy): Bacteria > Eisenbacteria > RBG-16-71-46 > RBG-16-71-46 > RBG-16-71-46 > CAVUWA01. Next base: position 121,555 of record CAVUWA010000010.1, on the reverse strand, counting down.
GGTCATGACGCGGATGGGTCCGCCGCGCGCGGTGCAGCGCCTGCTCGTCGTCGCGCTCGCGGTGTCGCTGTTCCACACCGCGCCGTGGATCGCGCTCAACGCGTCGGCGGACCGCTCGCTCGAGCGCTTCAAACATCTGCCGCTCGGCCAGGGTCGCACCGAATCCACCGTGGGGTTCTGGTATTTCGCCGAAGGCCGGCTGGACGAGGCGCGCGTCTGGCTCGAGCGCTCGCTGGCCGCCGACTCGAACAACGTGCGCGCCTACGCCCATCTCGGGAACATCGCACTGATCCAGGGCGACTACGCCCTCGCGGCGCGGCACTTCGAGCGGGCCGTCCGGCTGCGGCCGAATCAGCCGCTGTTCCGCCAGTCGCTGGTCATGGCGTTGATCGGCGAGAACCGGCCGGTGGAGGCGCTCCACGTGCTGGCCGTGCTGGTCGAGCAGGAACCGAAGAACGCGCGGCACTGGGCCGTCGCGGCGGTGTTGCTGCGCGGCGTCGGCCGGATTCCCGAGGCCCACGAGGCGATGCGGCACGCCATGGAGCTCGCCCCGGGCGACTCGCTGTTCACCGCCGCGGCGAAGCGGCTCGGCACGGCGGACGGCTACGCCGCGCTGCTCGACGACGAGTGGCCGAAGATCCTCGCACGCCAGGCTTCCCCCTGACCCGCTGCTCGCCGCACCGGCGGCCGGATTCGGGGTTGGCAGCCGGGCCCGCGGCCCCTACCATGCGCCCTCCACGATCACACGCATGCGACCGGAGGGGCGTTTGGTGCACACGACCGCGAGGCCGTTCCAGGCGTGAGCATTCACGACTGGCTCAATCTGCTGACCCGCTGGACCCATTTCATCGCCGGGATCGCATGGATCGGCAGCTCGTTCTACTTCATCTGGCTCGACAGCCATCTCGAGGCCCCCGCGGCCGCCGCGGGCGAGGTCGAGGGCTCGCTGTGGATGGTGCACAGCGGCGGCTTCTACCAGGTCGAGAAGCGGGTCATCGGCCCCGGCCGGATGCCGGCCGTGCTGCACTGGTTCAAGTGGGAGGCCGCGATCACGTGGCTCTCCGGCGCCTTCCTGCTGGGGGTCGTCTACTACTCGACGCGCGGGGCGTACCTGGTGGATCCGCTGGTGCGGCCGACCGGCGTGGGAACGGCCATCGCGATCGGCATCGCCTGCATCGCAGGCGGCTGGATCGTCTACGACGCGATCTGGCAGTCGCCGCTGCGCGGCCGTCCGGGACTCGCGACCCTGCTGTGCCTCGTGCTGCTCGCGCTGCTCGCGTGGGTGCTGTGCCACTTCATGAGCGGGCGCGCGGCGTACATCCACGTGGGCGCCATGCTCGGGACGATCATGGTCGCCAACGTCTGGCAGCGGATCCTGCCGGCGCAACGGCGGATGATCGCCGCGACCGCGCGCGGCGAGCAGCCGGATCTCAGCGAAGGGCTGAACGCCAAGACGCGCTCGGTGCACAACAGCTACATGACGTTTCCGGTGCTGATCATGATGCTCAGCAACCACTTTCCGGCCGTGTACGCGCATCCGCTCAACACCTGGCTGCTCGCACTGCTGATGATCGTCGGTGGCGGCGCGCGCCACGCCATGATCGGCGAGGGTCCGTCGCGCCGCTGGGTGCTGGTCCCGGTCGTGGCGGCGCTGCTCGCCCTGGTGCTGCTCACGGCGCGGGGTTCGTCCTGGTGGGTGCGGCCGGCGGCGGCTGCGGCCGCCACCGGCCCGGCGCCCGCGTTCCGGCAGGTGAAGGGTGTGATCGTATCGCGCTGCCTGATGTGCCATTCGCGCACGCCGCCGATGGACGAATTCGGCCCGACGCCGGGCGGCGTGTCGTTCGACAGCGACCGGGAGATCGGGCGCATGGCCGAGCGGATCTACGTGCGTGCGGTGTTGACGCGGACCATGCCGCTCGCGAATCGCACCGGGATCACGGACGCCGAGCGCGGCATTCTCTCGCGCTGGTACCGGAACGGCGCGCGGATCGAGTGAGTCCGGTGAGGGGCAGGAGCGGACCGGGCATCATGGCGGGCCCGGTCGCGGCGGGCCGGCGCGGCCGGCAGCCGGCGCGCGGGTCGGGGGCGACTTTGGTAGCCGGTTCTTTCGCACGGCCGGTCCCGTATGGTGTCGGCCACTTCAACATGCGGGCGGGCAACGCGTTGGATCCCGGCGCGAGCCGCCGTATCTGCTCCGGCGGGGGCCGGCCCGCGAGTTGCCTTGATGACGGATTCCTGACGACATGCCCGCCGGCGCCGGTGCGCCCACGGGCGCGTCCGTCGTGGCGTCCGGGGACGAACCACCAGGAGGGGGAATGAACGAGCAGCTCGAGTCGTTCACGTACGACGACGCGATCGTCCGCAAATTCCTGATTGCGACGTTCGTCTGGGGCCTCGTGGGCATGATCGTCGGGCTGCTGATCGCGCTGCAGCTCGCCATGCCCGCGTTGAACATCCCGGAGTGGCTCACGTTCGGCCGGTTGCGGCCGCTGCACACGAACGCGGTGATCTTCGCCTTCGCGGGCAACGCCTTCTTCTGCGGCGCGTACTACTCGACGCAACGGCTGCTCAAGACCCGGATGTTCTCGGATCTGCTCAGCAAGCTGCACTTCTGGGGCTGGCAGCTGATCATCGTCGGGGCGGCGATCACGCTGCCGCTCGGGTTCACGCAGGCCAAGGAATACGCCGAGCTCGAGTGGCCGATCGACATCCTGATCCTGATCGTCTGGGTGATCTTCGCGGTCAACTTCTTCGGCACGATCGCGCGGCGGCGCGTGCGCCACATCTACGTGGCGATCTGGTTCTACATCGCCAGCATCGTGACGGTCGCGCTGCTGCACATCTTCAACAACCTGTCGATCCCGGCCGGGTGGTTCAAGAGCTATTCGATCTACGCGGGCGTGCAGGACGCGTTCATGCAGTGGTGGTACGGCCACAACGCGGTGGCGTTCTTCCTCACCACGCCGTTCCTCGGCCTCATGTACTACTTCCTGCCGAAGGCGGCCGAACGCCCGGTGTTCTCGTACCGGCTCTCGATCCTGCACTTCTGGACGCTGGTGTTCCTCTACATCTGGGCGGGGCCGCACCATCTGCACTACACGGCGTTGCCCGAATGGGCGTCGACGCTCGGCATGGTGTTCTCGGTGATGCTGTGGATGCCGTCCTGGGGCGGCATGATCAACGGTCTGCTCACCCTGCGCGGCGCGTGGCACAAGGTGGTCGAGGATCCCGTGCTGAAGTTCTTCGTGGTCGCGGTCACCGCGTACGGCATGGCGACCTTCGAAGGGCCGATGCTGTCGGTGAAGAGCGTGAACGCGCTCGCCCACTACACCGACTGGATCATCGCCCACGTCCACACCGGCGCGCTCGGCTGGAACGGTCTGCTCACCTTCGGCATGGTGTACTGGCTGCTGCCGCGCGTGTTCCAGACGCAGCTCTACAGCAAGAAGCTCGCGGAGCTGCACTTCTGGCTGGCGACGTTCGGCATCATCTTCTACGCGGTCGCGATCTACAGCGCCGGGCTGACGCAGGGCCTCATGTGGCGCGCGTTCGACGAGACCGGCCGCCTGCAGTTCCCGGACTTCATCGAGACGACGATGAAGCTGATGCCGATGTACTGGACGCGCGCGTTCGGCGGCGCGCTGTACATCGCCGGGATGGTCGTCTTCGGCTGGAACATCCTGATGACATGGAAGAGCCGGCCGAAGGTCTACGAGGAGCCGGTCGTGCAGGCGCCGCCGCTCTCGGCGAAGCCGCTCGAGCACGAGCCGGCCGCGGCGCCCGCGAGTGCCTGGGCGCGCTTCGTGCGCGCCGACTGGCACCGGCGCTGGGAGGGCCTGCCGCTCACGTTCACCGTGATGACGGTGCTCGCGGTCGTGGTCGCCTCGCTGTTCGAGATCATCCCGACGTTCCTGATTCGCTCGAACGTACCGACGATCGCGTCGGTGAAACCGTACACGCCGCTCGAGCTCGCAGGCCGCGACATCTACATCCGCGAGGGCTGCTTCAACTGCCACTCGCAGATGATCCGGCCGCTGCGTCACGAGACCGAGCGCTACGGCGAGTACTCGAAGCCCGGCGAGTTCGTGTACGACCATCCGTTCCTGTGGGGCTCGCGGCGCATCGGCCCCGAACTCGCCCGCGAGGGCGGCAAGTACCCGGATCTCTGGCACGTCCGGCACATGGAGAATCCGCCGGCGATCACGCCGAACTCGATCATGCCGCCGTACCCGCAGATGCTCGAAGCACACGCTCGACTTCGCCGGCATCCAGAAGAAGGTGGACGCCATGGCGATGCTCGGTGTGCCGTACGGCGACGCGATCCACCGTGCGCCGGAGATGGCGCGCGCACAGGCGCGGCAGATCGCCACCGGAATCCAGCAGCAGGGCGGCCCGGCGGGGCTCGAGGACAAGGAGATCGTCGCGCTGATCGCCTACCTGCAGCGGCTCGGCACCGACATCAAGAAGTCGGAACACGTCGCGCAGGCGCCGGTCACGGCAACGCCGGGGGACGGCCCGTGACATGAATCTCTCGGACGTCATGAGCCACGCCGATCTTTCGATCTACGCCGTGATCGCCATGGTGATCTTCATGGCCGCCTTCGTCGGCATCGTGATCTGGCTGTTCCGGCCTTCGCACCGGAAGCGACTCGAGCAGCATCGCGACATGCCACTGTCCGATGACGACGAGCGGAACTCGCAGGGAGGGGCCCGCAAATGAGCCCGGACGAGAAGCAGAAGCAGGACCCGATGCTCCTGGATCACGAGTACGACGGGATCCGCGAGTACGACAATCCGCTGCCGGCCTGGTGGGTGTACATCTTCTGGGCCACGATCATTTACGCGGTACTCTACATGCTGAACGTGCCGGGCATCGGGATCGGCAAGGGGCGGATCGCGGCCTACCAGCGGGACGTCGCCGAGGCCCGCGAGAAGTACGGCGAGCCCGGCGCGGCCCTCGCGCAGATGGGGCCGGCCGAGGTCGAGGCCGCGATGGCGGATCCGGCGAAGCTCGAGGCGGGCAAGGCGACGTTCATGAGCAACTGCATGCCGTGCCACAAGGCCGACGGCGGCGGCAGCATCGGGCCGAACCTGACCGATGCATACTGGATCCACGGCCACCGGATCGAGGACATGCTGCACACGGTGTCGGAAGGCGTGCTCGACAAAGGCATGCCGCAGTGGTCCACGGTGCTCCAGCCGGCCGAGATCGTGAACGTCGTGGCGTACGTGCGTACGCTCTACGGGACCCATCCGGCGGACGCGAAGGGTCCGCAGGGGGTGAACGCCGACTCCGCCGCCGCCGCGGCGGGCCCGGCGGCCGGAACGGCGCCCTGAGCGGCGCCCTTCCGCAGAGGCAGGACACGGGGCGCCCGCTCATCGGGCACTCCGTGCAGAGCAGGCCGCAGGCAGGAGCGACATGCCGTCCGATTTGAAGGTCATTCAGCCGCCCGGCCGCGTTCTCAGCACGCTCAACGAAGACGGTTCCCGGCGCTGGCTTCAGGCCGCGGTTCTCGAAAGGGGACTTCTGGCACCGGCGGCGCATCACGGCGTATGCGCTGATGGTGATCTTCTTTCTGATCCCCTATCTGCACCTGAACGGCAAGCCGCTGATCCTGCTCGACCTCCCGCGGCGCCAGTTCACCCTGTTCGGCACCACGTTCCTCGCCACCGAAACCGTGCTGTTCATGCTGCTGCTCGGCGCGATTTTCGTGCTGATCTTCTTCGTCACGGCGCTGGTCGGCCGCGCCTGGTGCGGCTGGGCCTGCCCGCAGACCGTGTATATGGAGTTCCTGTTCAGGCCCATCGAATACTGGCTGGAAGGCGGCTACCGCGGCGCGCGGCACCTCGATGCGAAGAAAGGTCTGCCCGGCAGGCGGGTGCTCAAGTACGCGGTCTTCACCGTGCTGGCGCTGTTCCTCACCCACACCTTCCTCGCGTACTTCGTGGGCATCGATACGCTGGCCCGGTGGGTGACGCGCTCGCCGGTCGAACATCCGACGACGTTCTTCATCATGCTGGGCACCACGGCGCTCATCTTCCTGGACTTCGCCTGGTTCCGGGAGCAGACCTGCCTGGTCGCCTGTCCCTACGGCCGCATTCAGTCGGTGCTGCTGGACCGCCAGTCGGTGATCGTCGGTTACGACCCCGGCCGCGGCGAGCCGCGCATGAAGGGAATCAAGGACCGCGCGCCCGAGGCCGGCGACTGCATCGACTGCGGCAATTGCGTGACCACGTGCCCGACCGGGATCGACATCCGCGACGGCCTGCAGATGGAGTGCATCCACTGCACGCAATGCGCCGACGCCTGCGACGCGGTCATGGACAAGATCGGCAAGCCCCGGGGACTGATCCGCTACACTTCGCGTGACGACATTCTCGGCCTGCCGCGGCGGATCCTGCGCCCGCGGGTTGTGCTGTACCCGCTGGTGCTGGTCGCCCTGCTCGGCGCTTTCATCTACCTGCTCGGCACCCGTGCAAATGCCGAGATCACGGTGCTGCGCGGCCTCGGCGCGCCGTACACGGAGGTGGCGAAGGGCACATTGCTCAATCAGGTCCGCATCAAGGTCCGTAACCGCGGCGCGGGCGCGCGACATTACCGCATCTCGCTCGAGGCCCCGGAGGGAACGAAGATGGTCGCCCCGATCAATCCGCTGCCCGTCGCCGCCGGCGCGCTGGCGACGACCAGCGTGTTCGTCGAGTTCCCGCGCGACGTGCTCCACGATGGCGAGGCGAAGATCACGTTCCGGATCGAGGACGAGCATGGATTCTCGCGCGAGTTGCCGTACCGGCTGCTCGGACCCGAGGACGACGAGCACGAGGAAGACGGCGCGGGCGCGCACGAGGCGGGGGAGGCGCACCGATGAACGGCGCGAAGTGGTGGCCCCTGGCGCTCGCCGGCGTCCTGGGCGTGACGGTGGTGGCCAACGTGTTCATCCTCTACGCGGCCAACGACCGCAATGCGGCCGTCGTGGAGCCCGACTACTACCGTAAGGCCGTGGCGTGGGACTCGACCGCCGCGCGCAACGAGGAGAGCGCCGAGCTCGGCTGGCACGTGGACGCCGCGATCGACCCGATCGATCCGACGCGCGCGGGCGTGGTGCGCGTGCGTGTCACCGACGCGGGCGGGGCGCCGCTCGCCGGCGCGCGGGTGGGCTGCACGGCCATCCACAACCTCGACGCGGCGCACCGGCCCGAAGCCGAGACCGTGCTCGATGGGAACGGCGCGGGCGCGATCCGCCTGCCGCTCCATCGCGCGGGGCTCTGGGAGCTGCGTTTCAGCGTTCTCAACGGAACGGAGCGATTCGTCGTCTCGCTGCGCCGCGATGCCGTGCTCCAACCGCGCGCTGCGGGCGGCTAGGTGCTCGCGCTCGCCGGCTCCGTGCTCCTCACGAGCCTGATCGGCAGCCCGCACTGCGCCGGGATGTGCGGCGGCTTCGTCGTATTCTACGCCGGCCACGAAACGCGTCGGCGCTGGCTCGCGCACGCCGCCTACAACGCGGGCCGCCTGGTGTCCTACGTCGCGCTCGGCGCGCTGGCGGGGGCGCTCGGCGGCGGCGTCGAGCGGCTGGGGGCGGTGGTGGGCATCGGCCGCGCGGCCGCCTGGCTCGCCGGAACGGCCATGATCGCCTGGGGCGGCGTGGCGCTGCTGCGCGCGGCGGGCGTCGGCGGGCCGGTCGGCGGCGCCGCCGGCGCACACGGGCTGATCGCGCGCGCGCTGCGCGGCGTGCACGCCCAGCCCGCAGCGGTGCGCGGCGCCACGATGGGTCTGCTGTCCACGCTGCTGCCGTGCGGCTGGCTCTACACCTACGTCGCGATCGCCGCCGGCACCGGCACCCCGGCGGGCGGCATGCTGGTGATGGCGGTGTTCTGGGTGGGCACGGTGCCGGTGCTGGCCGGGCTCGCGCTGCTCGCCCAGTCGGCGCTCGGCGGACTGCGCCGCCGGTTGCCGGTGCTCGCGGCCGTACTGATGATCGTGCTCGGCCTGCTCACGCTCGGCGGCCGCCTGCAGCCGCACGTCCACGGCATGCACGGCATGCACGATCCCGCGTCCACGGAAGCGCCCGCGGCCGTCGCCGATGACGACCGCTGACGTCCCGCACGTCGCCGACGTCGCGGCGGTGGACTGCGCGCACTGCGGCCTGCCGTCGCCCGCGGCCGGGCCCGGCGAGCGGCCGTTCTGCTGCGCGGGCTGCCGCACCGCGTACCGGATCATCCACGAGTCCGGGCTCGAGCGCTTCTACGCGCTCCCCGAAAAGCGCCGCGCGGCGGTGCACGCGAGCGGGCTCGGCTTCGAAGCATTCGACCACGCCGCCTTCCACGAGCTGTACGTGCGCACGCGCCCGGACGGCCGCGCCGAGACCGAGTTCTACCTGGAGGGCGTGCACTGCGCCTCCTGCGTGTGGCTCGTCGAGCGGGTGCCGCTCGCCGTGCCCGGCGTCGCGAGCGCCGAGCTCGACGTGCCCAGGCGGCGCGTGACGATCGTCTGGGATCCGGGCGCGCTGCCGCTCTCGAAGATCGCCGCGTTCCTCGATACGCTCGGCTACCGGCCCCATCCTTTCCGTGGCGTGAAGGCCGACGCCATGCGCCGCGTCGAGGACCGCACGATGCTCGCCCACATCGGCGTGGCGGGAGCGCTCGCCGGCAACACGATGCTGGTCGCATTCGCGCTCTACAGCGGCTGGTTCAGCGGGATGGAGCACGTCTACGCGCGGTTTTTCCGCTGGGTGAGCCTCGCCCTCGCGACGCCCGCCTTGATCTGGCCCGGGCGGGTGTTCTTCCGCGGCGCGTTCGGCGCGCTGCGCACCAGGACGCTGCACATGGACCTGCCGATCGCGATCGCGCTGCTCGCCGGGTACGCGCGCGGGGCGGTGAACACGATCGCCGACAGCGGCCCCGTCTACTTCGACGGTGTCACGATGCTGGTCTTCCTGCTGCTGGTCGGGCGTTTCCTGCAGCAGCGCGCGCAACGCACGGCGACCGACGCCACCGAGCTGTTGCACGCGCTGGTGCCGTCCACGGCGCGGGTGGTGAAGACGGAATCCCTGCCGGCGCCCGGCGCCCCCGCGGCCGCGTACGAGGCGCTGCCGGCCGCCGCAGTGGCGTCGCTGCCGCTCGCCGCACTGCTCCCGGGCATGGTGGTCGAGGTGCGCGACGGCGAAACGGTTCCCGCCGACGGCGACATCATCGCCGGCGCGTCGAACATCGACCTGTCGCTGCTCACCGGCGAATCGAAGCCCGAGCGCGCGGGTCCGGGCATGAGGGCGTTTGCGGGGACGGTCAGCCGCGGCGCGCGGCTGTGGATCCGCGTCGAGGAGGCGGGCGAGGCCAGTCGCCTCGGCCAGCTCATGCGCGAGGTCGAGAGCGCCTCGCGCGAGCGCGCCCCGGTCGTGCAGCTCGCCGATCGCATGGCGGGCGCGTTCGTCGCGATCGTGCTCGGCCTGGCCGTTCTGACGGCGCTGGTCTGGTGGCGCCACGACGCGGCCGCCGCGATGGATCACGCGATCGCGCTGCTGATCGTCACGTGTCCGTGCGCGCTCGCGCTGGCGACACCGCTCGCGCTTTCGGTCGCGATCGGCCGTGCGGCCCGGGCGGGAATGCTGATCCGCGGCGGCGGAGCGCTCGAGCGGCTCGCCGGGCGCGGCACGTTCGTGCTCGACAAGACCGGCACGGTCACCGAGGGGCGCACGCGGCTCGCGACGTGGAAGGGCGCGGACGAGGTCCGCCCGCTGGTGCTCGCGCTCGAAGCACACTCGACGCACCCGGTGGCGGAGGGTTTCCGCGCCGCGTGGCCGGACGTCGCGGCCGCCGCGGCGCACGACGTGCACGTGGTCGCGGGCGCCGGCGTCGAGGGGCGAGTGGACGGCAGGATCGTGCGCGTCGGCGCGCCGGCATGGGTGGTGGGGGCCGCGACGGGGGCCGACGCCGCAGGCGATGGCGCCGCAGCGGCCGGAGAAGACGACGCGGCGCTCACGCCCGTGCACGTCGCGGTCGACGGGCGCGTGGTCGCACGCGCGGCGTTCGGCGACCGGCTGCGCGCGGATTCGCGCGAGGTCGTGCGCAGGCTGCGCGCGGAGGGGAACCAGGTGCGCCTGCTGTCGGGGGATGACCCGCGCGTCGCGGCGTCCGTGGCCCATGCGCTCGGGCTCGATCCCGCCGCCGCCGAGGGCGCCGCGACGCCCGAGCGGAAGCTCGCCGCCGTGCGCGCGGCGGCCGCACGCGGACCGGTGTTCATGGTCGGCGACGGCATCAACGACGCGGCCGCGATCGCCGCCGCCTCGGTGGGGATCGGCGTGAGCGGCGGCGCCGAGGCTTCGCTCGCGGCCGCCGACGTCTACCTCACGACGCCCGGTCTCGGCGGCCTGCCGCGGCTCGTCGCCGGCGCGCGGCGCACGTTGCGTGTCATTCACCGCAACGTGGCGTTCTCGCTGGTCTACAATCTCGCGGGTGCCTCGCTGGCGATGGCCGGCGTGCTGCATCCGTTGATCGCTGCGGTGATGATGCCCGCGAGCTCGATCACCGTCGTGCTGGCGTCCTGGTGGAGCCGCACCTTCGAAGTGGAACCGAGATGAGCGTCCTCTACATTCTGGTGCCGCTCGCACTGCTGATCGTGTTCATCGCGATCGGCGCCTACGTATGGGCCGCGCGGCACGGCCAGTACGACGACACCGAGACGCCGGCGATCCGCATGCTGCACGACGACGAGGAGGGGAAGCGCCCGGGCGGGTCTTGAGCGGCGCGGTACCCGCCATCGCATCCTCCGGCGGAGCCACGCCTTACATGAGCCACCGGGCGCCATGCCCGCAGGGCACATTCGAGCCCGAACGGATGCCCCAGGCCGTGCGGAGTGCGGTAGACTAGCCCCCCTGCCGGGGCCTCCCCGGGCCGCCATGAACCCCTCCGACCCCGAAGGAGGCCGCCATGCGACCTGCCGCGATCGTTCTCCTCGCACTGGGCCTGCTGCTCCATGCGCGCCCCTCCGCCGCACAGTACGGCCTGCCCGCAAGCGCCGGACTCAACCTGGGCGGTCCCGCCGGGGAGTACCTTTCGGTCGCGAACAAGACCGACATCCAGGGCAACCCGGCCTACACGCTCGAGGCGTGGGTGTATCCGCTCACGTACAGCAACTATCCCACGATCATCGGCAACGACTACCAGAACAGCTTCTGGCTCGGGCTCAATACGTCGGGGAACGTCCGTTTCTATCCCACCGGGGGATCGTACGTAGAGACGGCCGCCGTCGTGCCTCTGAACGAGTGGACACACGTGGCCGCGACCTACGAGCAGGGGGTGGGCTGGTCGATCTTCCTGAACGGTAAGCTCGCCTCGACCGGGTTCGGCATCGTCGGCGCCGTGGGGACGACGACGGAAGATCTGCGCATCGGCGCCGATCGCAATTTTGGAGTGCTCGACTACCTCTGGCAGGGCTACCTGGACGAGGTGCGGATCTGGAGCGAGGCGCGCACGGGCCCACAGATCGAGTCGACGATGTACGTCGAGGTGGGGAACCCCTTCTTCCAGACGCCTGCCTACTTCTACACGCTCGAGGCCGTGTGGGACATGCACCTCACCGCGGTTACGGGCGCATACGATCGCGACTCCGGACTCGGCGCGGCCGACAACTTCGCCCAGTTCGAGCCGGGACCGATTCTTTCGAACGCATTCGCGGCGCCCGTGAGCCCGAACGTCGCCGTCGAGTTCAACGGGATCGACGACTACGCGGTGATCCCGATGGGCGACGGATTCTCGCAGGGCTTGAGCATCGAGGCGTGGGTGGCGCCGCGCTCGTACTCCGGCTATCCGGCGATCGTCGGCCGGGACTACATGACGAGTTTCTGGTTCGGTCTGAATACCTCTGGAAAGCTGCGCTTCTATCCGACTGGCGGCGCCGGGAACTACGTGCAAAGCACCACAACGATCCCGCTCGATCGGTGGACTCACGTGGCGGCGACCTATCGCAACGGCATCACGACGCTCTACGTCAACGGCCGGCTCGATTCGCAAACCGGCACGATCACGGGGCCCGTGGGCGAGAACGGCCACTTCGTGGACGTCGGCCAGGATCTTGACGGGTCGTACCGCTGGAACGGTTACCTGGACGAGGTGCGGGTCACCCGGGGCGAGCTGTCCCCGCAGCAGATCCGCCAGGGCATGTTCCTCGGCTACTCGGGCTTCTTGAATCCGCTCAACGTCTCCGTGACAGGCGGCATGGCGGAGCGCTGGAGCGCGCATTTCGACGGTCTCGAGCAGATCGGAGTCTTCGGCAGCGATGCGCGGCTGGTGAAGTCCGGCGCGGCGCTGAGCGCCCCCGGCTGGGCGCCCGGGACCGCGCCCGCGAGCGAGTTCGACTACCGGATCATTGGCGGTTCCACACTGCCGGACGGTGCCGGCGCGTCATACGTAAGCGACGACATCTTCTACCCGGCGAACCTGGTCGTCGGCGACGTGGACGTGTTCGTGTTCGCGCCCACCACCGATCTTTCCCAGGTCGAGGTGACGCTGCGCTCACCCGCGATGCTCCTCGTCGACCTCGTCGCGCCGGGCGCCGCGCGCGGCCGCGATCTGCACACCGAGTTCAACGACGACGCCGTCAACACGCTGGCGTCGGGGATCATTCCCTACACGCAGGGCGTGAAGCCGAGCCAGTCACTCTCGACGTTCAACGGCCAGTCCGCGCAGGGCCTGTGGCGTTTGGAGCTCTTCGCCGCCGGGACGACGCGCCTCGACCTGTGGGCGTGGGGGCTGCGTTTCAACGGACTTCCGGTCGGGGTCGACGGTTCGGCCGTCCCACTCGCCGCCGACCTGCGCCTGACCGGTGCCCACCCGGTGCGCGGCACCGGCGGCCTGGTCTTCGACCTGCCACGCGAAGCGCAGGTGGACCTGGCGCTGATCGACGTGCAGGGCCGCGCGGTCCGCACGCTCTTCAGCGGCCGCTCCCCTGCGGGGACCACGTCCCTGCAGTGGCGCACGGCCGGCCTGGCGCCCGGCGTCTACTTCGCCGTGCTGCGGCTGGACGGTGCGATCGAGAAGCGCCGGCGGGTGGTCGTGATCGAGTAGCGTCAAAGGCGTGGCCGCCTGACAGGCCATCGCATGTATGCTGAACATCCCTGCCGAAACCCGGAATTCCTCCATCCCAAAGGAATCCGCCATGCCGCCGGCCTCCGCAGGACCACCGTATTTCAAGCCCACGGTCCTTCTCGCCGTGGCCGCCGCGCTGCTCGCCATGCTCTGCGCGAGCCCTGCCGGCGCCCACCTTCAGCTCTACCGCCAGGGCCCCGAGAGCGCCGACACGCCCGAGTCGGGCGACCTCTTCGGCAGCGCCGTGGCGAGCGGCGACTTCAACGGCGACGGCTACGACGACGTCGCCGCGGGGGCACCCTTCGAAGACATCGGCGCCATCGCCGATGCCGGAATCGTCATCATCAACTGGGGATCGCATTTCGGCATCACCCACGTGGGGGCCCACGTCTTCACGCAGTCGACGGCCGGCGGCGCGATCCACCCCGGGAGCGAATTCGGCGCGGCGCTCGTGGCCGCCGACTTCGACCACGACGGCTACGACGATCTGGCGATCGGGGCGCCGGGCTCGAGCCTCGGCCTGACCAACAAGGACCGGGGCGAGGTGCTCGTGCTGCGGGGTACGAGTTCCGGGCTGGTGCCGTGGCTGTGGATCAACGAAGTGTCGGCAGGGCTCACGGCCGACCCGGGCGACCGGTTCGGGCAGTCGCTCGTCGCGGGCAATTTCGATCTCGACGTCGACGATCGCCTGGAGCTGATCGTCGGTGCGCCGGGTGAGAACAATCAGCAGGGCATCATCGTCGAATTCATTGGCGGGGTGAGCGGCCCGGGCTCGGGCGGAACCGCATGGTTCGATGAAGCGGTGCTCGGCGGGGCCAACGTGGACGGTAACCAGTTCGGCTTCTCGCTCGCGGCGGGCAACCTGATGGGCACCGCTGCTCCCGATCTCGCGGTCGGCGTGCCGGGTTTCGACGTGATCAGCACCTTCGCGATTCCGGACATCGGCCGCGTATGGGTGATTCCGGGGATCGTCGGTGCCGGGATCTCGCAGGTGAACGCCACGCCCTACGACGCGAGCGACGTGGACAACGCTCAGCAAGGCGCCAGGTTCGGCTACGCCCTCGCCGCCGGCGTGTTTCAGGACGCCGGGGGCTACGCGAGCCTCGCCGTCGGCGAGCCGTACCGGAGCGTGAGCGGCTATACGAATCAGGGGCGCGTGACGGTGTGGTCGGGCGCCAACGGCGGGCTCGTCACCGCCGCCGCCACCGTTCTGGACGCCAGTTACTTTAACGATGCTTTCTTCGACAATGAACTGTTCGGCAGTGCCCTGGCCGCCGGCTCGTTCCACACCGCCGATGCCTGGGACGATCTGGCCATCGGCGGATACAACGAATCCAACCAGCCGGGGCCGATCCAGGCCGGGCACGTGTTCATGGCCTATGGGTCGACGACCGGCTTCGACGGCAGCACGGCGGCCGTGTTCTGGGACCAGTACGACCTGAACGAGCAGCCTGCGGTGGGGGACAAGCTGGGCTGGACGCTCGCGTTCGGCGCGTTCGACGCGACCGGTAACGGTGGCCTCGCAGTGGGCGCCCCCGGCGAAACGGCGGACGGCGCCCCCAACGAGGGCGCGGTGTACATCGTGGCGCCATGGCGCCAGGAGTACGGGCTCGGCTGCTACCGCGCGCTCACCGTGGATTGCGAGGACAACTGGGTCTACTCGCTCAAGCCCTTCGAGCGAAGCTGCATTGCGAGCATCACCAAGATCATGACGGTGATGATCGCCACCGAGCGCATGCAGCTGCCCTCGAATGATCCCAGGTACTTCGACCCCAACGGCGACTACGTCGCAGGGGCGTGGGTGAGCACCTGGGTGCCGGGAAGCAAGTACCACTTCGGCCTGAACGAGCGCATGAAGCACATCGACATGCTCTACGCCTGTCTCATGCGCTCGGGGAACGACGCTGCGTTCGCCATCGCCGACGCCATCTACGGCCCGGGTGATCCCACGGTCACCGTGCCCATGTTCGTGGCCGAGATGAACGCGCGGGCCGCGGCTTTGGGGATGACCGAAACCCACTTCCACAACCCGGCCGGGCTCGACAACGAGCCTTTCGGCCCCGACCTGGGCGAGCACTACTCGACGCTCAACGACTACCTCAAGCTCTGCCGGGCGGCGATGAACAACCCGATGTTCGCTGAGATCGCGGGCACCAAGGCCCACCCGATCACCCGCCACCTGATCCTCGGAAACACGCCGGTGGACGTTCCATGGACCATCTACAACATCTTCAACGTCGTGCTGAACAACATGAACCCGCCCATGAACGGCATCAAGGGCGGCAGCACCACCTGCGCACAGGCGACGGGCATGTTCTCGGGCCCCGACCCCGGAGGGGCCGGCCTGGCACTGGTCGGCACCTTCTACACGCCATTCACCATCAGCGACGACGTCTACACGCCCGACGCCGCGCGCCTGATGAACCACGGGATCGCCGAATGTGGCACGCCGGTAATCATCGATCCCGGCGTTCCCAGCCACATCGTTCGCCTGCCGGTCCTGAGGACCGACACCGGCCTGCGACTGGGCGGAAGCTTCGAGGTGCCCGACAGGCACACGGGGGATCGTACGCTCTCCGCGTTCCGCGTCGACTCCGGCTCGGATGACGCCCACAGCATGGTGCACGTGAGCCGCTTCTCGGAGCTGATGCTCGGCCCCGGTGAGAGCGTGGATCTGGGCACCATGCCATTCCAGAAGCATGCGGGCATCTTCTTCACCAACATGAACCAGGACGTCGTTCAGTTCACGGTGACCACCAGCTACGACGGCGGGGGGGACTTCAATTTCGAACTGATGCCCAACGAGCGGGACTCGATTCCCGCGTTCGACGACGGCACCGAGCGCGGCGACGCGACGATGACCGTGACCAACATGACGCCCGGCACCGACATCTCGCTCTCCGTGGACGAGTTCTACATGATGAACGTCACGCACCCGCCCGGGCCCGGACCATGGTCCATGGAGATCAAGCGCAACGGAACCATCGTGAACGACGGTTTCCACGTGATGGCCGAGGGCATGGACCCGGCCGACCAGGGTGGCGATGTGGCCGTCGTGATGTCCCGGTCCGGCACCCCTGTGGCCGTGCAGCCGGCGCGGCCGGTCATTCCGGGAGGTTCGCTCGTTCAGCTTCGGCCTGCGCGGCCCAACCCGTTCAGCGGTCAAACGACGCTGGCGTTCGACCTGGCCACACGGGGCCGCGTGGGGCTGGAAGTGTTCGACGTGCGGGGCAGGCGCGTGCGCGCCTACAGGGCGGTGCACCTCGAGCCCGGGAGGTGGTCGTTCATCTGGAACGGGCGCGACGCAAACGGGCGGCAGGTGAGTGGTGGCGTGTACTTCTACCGGGTGCTGCTCGGCGGCCGGGCGGCAGCGTCGGGGAAGGTGATGGTGGTGCGGTAGGCGAGGATGGGAGTGCAGTTACACCGGCGATCCGTGACGGGACGACCGTTCCACTGAGCAGACGGCGCGGCCCCTCGCGACGAACCCCGCCGCGCCCGCGCCCCGGCCCGGCCAGAAGCGGGTTGAGAATCCTCATCTTCCATGGGACGACTATGGGCGGGGGAAAAAAGGGTCGCGCGATGTCGATCCGGGCGGGTCTCATTCGTCGCCCTGTTGGAGACCCGGAAGGGCGCTCGCGGCCATCTCGGTCCAGGCGTCCTCCCATCCAGCAAAAGGAGCGGAACGATGCGGGTGATGGTGCTCGTCCCAGGGGACAGCAACTCCGAGGCCGGCGTGATGCCGAGCCAGGAGCTCGTCGGAAAGATGATGAAGTTCAACGAGGCGCTGGTGAAGGCAGGCGTCATGCTGGACGGTCAGGGACTCACCCCGACCTCGAAGGCCAAGCGCGTGAAGTTCGACGGTGGCCGGCACACCATCATCGACGGCCCCTTCGCCGAGTCCAAGGAGGTCGTCGCGGGATACTGGATCTGGCAGGTGAACTCGATGGAGGAGGCGGTCGAGTGGCTCAAGCGCGCCCCGTTCGACGGTGGCGTCGAGATCACGCTCCGACCCATCTTCGAGCCCGAGGACTTCGGGAAGGAGCTCACGCCTGAACTGCGAGCCAGGGACGAGGAGCTGCGCTCGCAGATCGACCAGCAGCAACGCAAGTAAGGAGTCGGGCGTCGGATCGTGTCCGAACCCGTGCACGATCCGCGCGCCCGGACACCGACCGTGAGCACCTTCGCATCGAAAGTGGTGGTCCGGATGCGGTTCCCGCGCGGTGGACACCCCGGGCCCGTGGGCCGGGCCCGAAGGGGTGGAGCGGCAAACCGGGGTCGCTTCATTTCATTCGGTCACCACCACCCGGGCCACCCGCGCCTGGCGGTTCTGGCTGAGGCGCACCAGGTAGAGTCCGGGGGGAAGCCTGCGTCCGGTGGCCAGATCCACGACATGCCGACCGATCCCCAGCGTCCCCACCTCGCGTCGGACGACGAGCCGTCCCATCAGGTCGAGCAGCTCGAGCCGGGCCGTGCCCGCCACGGGGAGCGAGAACGACACGCTCAAGTTACGCCCCGCCGTCGGGTTCGGGCGCAGGGCGTCGAGCGCAAGCCCCGCCGGCAACGATGGGTCAACCGCTGCGGTCTGCTCCGGCCCCGCCAGCGCGAAGGCGCTCTCGTTGCCGTTCAGATCCACCGCGGAAAGCTTGTAGTAGTTCCCGGCGGGCGCCGGATCGACGTAGCCCGTGTCGGTGAGCGACGCGACGAGGCTCGCGGAGCCCGGAATGAAGCCCGCATCCGCGCCCCTGTACAGACGGAACGTGGCGAAGTCCGCGGCACTGCTCACGCCCCAGTGCAGGTGCGCTACGCCGGCCGCATACGCGACGGCGAACGGTGTCGGCGCGGGCGGCGAGAGGTTGTCGATCGAGTATCCGTATTCGGGGAACGAGTCGTAGTGCGTGAGCGGGTCTGCGGTCAGCGCGCGCACCAGGTAGCGGGTGTAGAAGGTCGAGGTCGCGTTCGCATCGGCGAGTGTCGGCACCACCATGCTGTACTCGGGGTCCCCTGCGGCCGGCTGCGTGCCGAGGTAGTCCCAGCCGGCGAGCTGGACCGCGGCTGGATCGACCGGGAACGCGCTGGCTGCACCGGCGTCGAATGCGCCCGCGGCAGCCGGCAGCGGCTCGACCCCGCGGTACACGGCGTAGCCCGTCACGCCGCCGTTCGCCGGGGCATCCGCCGACGCGCCCCTGATGCGCAGCCGGGTCTGCCGGCCCTGGTCGTTGCCGACGTCGGAGACCAGCAGGATCGCCGGCGCGGTCACGAACTTGACCACGCGATTGCCGTTGTAGTCCACGACGTACACGTTGCCGGTGACGTCCACCGCCACGCCATAGGCGGGAGCGAACTGTCCATTGCCGGTGCCGTAGGCACCCCACGTGGTGATCGACGTGCCGTCACTCTTGAACTTCTGAATGCTCGAGTTCGTGCCACCGTTGGCGATGTAGACGTCACCGGCGGCATCCACGGCCACGTTCGAAACGGAATACGCGGGAGAGTTGTTGATCGCCCACTGCGTGAGGAACGTGCCCCCCGACGTGAACTTCTGCACGCGCGCGTTGCCGTCGGTGACGTAGACGTTCCCCGCCCGGTCGACCGCGATGCCGCGCGGCGCGGTGAACTGTCCGGTCCCGGCGCCGAGGCTGCCCCATTGGGCCACGAACCCGCCGGTGGACGTGAACTTCTGGACCCGGTCATTCCCGGAGTCCGTCACGTACACGTCTCCCCCTGCGGTTACCGCGATGCCGAACGGAATGTTGAATTGCCCGGCGCCGGCGCCTGCGGTACCCCACTGCAGGATGAACGCGCCCGTCGCGTCGAACTTCTCGACGCGATGGTCGCTGCAGGTCACGTAGATGTTCCCGAACGCGTCCACGGCGACGCCGTTGAGGAAGCCGAGCTGGCCGGGACCGGCGCCCGCGCTGCCGAACTTGAAGGAGTAGACCCCATTCCCGGAGAACTTCTGGACGCGCGAATTGAACGGATCAGCGACGTACACCCAGCCTGACGCGTCCGTGGTGACCGCAGATGGGGCGTTGAGCTGGCCGTTGCCCGAGCCCGCCGAGCCGAAGTTCAGCGCGAAGGCCGGCGCCGCCTGCTGCGGGCCCATCCCTGCGCCGCTGAACTTCTGCACGCGGGCGTTGTTGATTTCGACGACGAACACGTTGCCGGACGCGTCGAGTGCGACACCCGACGGCAGGTCGAAAGCGCCGATGTAGCTCCCGAGCGTGCCCCACATCGTGAGCGACACGCCGTCGGCGGTGAATTTCTGAATGCGGTGGTTGCCGAGCTCGGCGACGTAGACATGGCCCAGCGCATCCACGCCGATGCCGAACGGCGCGTCGAGCTGGCCCGCGCCGGCGCCGCTCGCTCCCCACTGGGCGAGATAACCGCCGGTGTCGCTGAACTTCTGAATGCGGTCGTTCGACCCGTCGGCGACGTAGATGCACCCTGCCCCGTCCACGGCGATGCCGGCGGGTCCGTCGAACTGGCCGTCTCCCGTTCCGGCCGCGCCCCACTCGAGAATGTAGTCGCCGTTGCCCGTGAACTTCTGGATGCGATTGGCGCCGTCCGAGACGTAGACGTTTCCGGCGGCATCGGCGGCGATCCCGACGGGTGTGCTGAACTGGCCGGCGCCGGTGCCCGGAGATCCCCATTGATGGGTGAGGACACCGTCGCTCGTGAATGACTTGACGCGGCTGTTCCCCTGGTCGACCACGAACACGTTGTCGTAGGCGTCCACGGCGATGCCGGTGGGATTGTCGAACTTGGCCGGACCGGTGCCGAACGAGCCCCAGCTGGTCAGGTAGTGGCCCTGGCCGTCGAATTTTTGAATCCGGTCGTTGCCGGTATCGGCCACGTAGACGTTGCCGGCGGCGTCCACCGCCAGCGCCCCCGGCGCCGTGAACTGCCCGCCTGCGCTGCCGGGGGTGCCCCAGGTGAGCATGAAGGTAGGGGTCGTCGGCGCCGTGCCGGCGAACACCGGGCCGGCGGGCGCGGTGGCAAGAACGGCAGCCAGGACGGCGAGCCGCACGGGCACGGTGAAACGGGCATACGCATGCCTACGGGCATACATGCTGGGAGAGCTCCTTCGGGTTCGCGAACTGCCGCGCGTGAGTGTCGAACAGCGGGTTTCAGGCCTTCGGAACGACGATGCGCGGGGAGCGGGCCAACGTGCCGGTCGTTCGGGCGGCGGAGGACGCCGCCCAACCGTGGGTCCGGTGAGGATGGACCCACCACGCGTTGCAGCGACACGAGGTTCTCAGAGTGGCGGGTCGCGGTCCACGGAATTCGCGCGCCGGGTCCGGGCGGGCGAGTCGTGCGGGTGCTCGATCCTCCCGCCAGCTTCTCCCGCGCGTTCCGCCGCGTGGTGTGTGGCACCCGGTGCCTGGCGGCGGGCGAGGCGGGCTCTTGCGAAGAGCGCGCCTCCGGCAGGGGTGGCATGAGCGGGATGGGTGGGCTGGCTGAGCGGACTGCCTGCGCGCGCCACCGCCGCCGCGCAGGAGCTGAGACATTCCGGCCGCCGATGCGGTCCGGGACTACGGCTCGGCACGTTTCGGGGGCTGGCGCTCCATGATCGCAGTCGGGCGGGCGCGTGCCGCGATCTGCCCCGCCACATGGTCTGCGTCCCGGCCTACGCCAGCGATGAAGGTCGACGCCAACGCGTGCTGAAACAGCTGTCCCACCAGGTACATCCCCGGCTCGTCGATGATGACGCCACGCTCATGCACCGGCCCGTCCCCGGTCTGGAACGCGGGGCGGTCGATCCACGAGAAGTCCGTGCGGAAGCCGGTGCACCAGACGATGTTCGCGACAACGAGCACGGTTCCATCGTCGAGCCGGGGCCGCCCGTCCTGCACACCGACGACCCGGCCCACGCGCCGGACGCCCGCCCGGGCCAGGTCGCGGGGCTTCACCCGGATGAGCGGCGCGGCGTGCGACCGTACATAGGGGCGGACTCGCCGCCCGAGCGGCGTGCCGGTGGTGAGAACGTGCTTGGCCATGAAGAGGAACAACGGCATGGCGACTCGTCCAGCCATGGTCGCCGGGCGGGCGGGGAAGGATGGAACCTTGCTGCCGGCGAGCGACACGTCGTATCGCGCGGCGAGTTCCAGCGCGATCTCGGCTCCGGAGTTGCCTGCCCCAACGACCAGCACGGGTCCCGATCGCAACTGGCTCGGGTTGTGGTACGCACTCGAGTGCACCTGCACGGTCTCGTGATGGAGACGCGATGCAAACGGCGGCACCCGGGGCTCACGGTGGGCGCCGGTCGCGAGGACGACATGGTCGGCTTCGAAGCGGTACGGCCCCGCCGTCACGACGTACCGGTCGCCGTCGTGACGAACAGCTTCGACACACGCGCCGGTGCGCACATCGAGATCGAAGCGCCGCGCATAGGCTTCCAGGTAGTCGGCGAACTCGTCCTTGGTGTGGAAAGCCCAGCGGGGGCCTATGTGGCGCGCTCCGGGGAGTTCGCTGAGCATCGCCGGTGTGAACAGGCGGAGCGAATCCCATTTCGTTCGCCAGTTATCGCCGATGCGGCCCGTCGCTTCGAGGATCACGAAGGGTCGGCGGCGGCGCCGGAGATGATAGCCGGTCGCGAGGCCGGCCTGTCCGGCTCCGACGATGACCGTTTCGATCCGCTCGAGACTATTCTTCCCGGACATGGTCGCCTCCTCTCGTCGCCAGGACAGAGTAGGGAGGAACTGCTGCCAGCCGCATCGGCAAGAACACCCAAATCCCGCAGAGCGAGGGCATGGGTAGTTTCATGTACGCAGGGCAGCCGGCCGAGGGGCTCGGACGTCGGTAACCCGGCCCTGGCGCAGCTCACCCCGTATCACTCCACCCTCGTCGCCGGGGAGAGAGTCCTCGAGGGGCGTTGGATCCTGTCCCACTCTCTCCCGGTCCACGTTCGCCTTCACCCGTCGACAGATCGGACCCGCCCGGTCGGGCCAGGCGGGCCGCCCGACGAGCGGCATCACGCCCCATCGAGGGCGGACAGCGGCTCGTGCGCGAGCGCGGCGAGCCGCGCGAGGCCGCGCTCGGCGACATCGGCCAGGCGCGCCGCCGACGCCCGCACGGCCGGCTCGTTTCTTTGGGACGCCTGGACGCGCGCCGGGTTCAGGGCGCAGCCGCTGGCCCAGGCGGCGATGTCCGACTCGGCGCCGTACCGGCCCGCGGCGACCGTACCGCGAACCAGCATCCGCGCCCAGTCAGCGGGGTTGTTCGGCAGGGTGTTCGGCGGACACAGGCGGTTCCGCTCCCGGTCGTCATCGCGAGTCGCCTCCACGTAGCCGGCGAGGGCGGCGCAGAAGCAGGGGAAGCCGACCCGGATCGTCTGAAGCCGGATCGTCGGTCCGAAGACGGGAACGAGCGGCGGATACTGCAGTCCAGAGGCGGCGCAGTGCACGATGAGCGAACCCGGTGCCAGCGCGACCGTGCCCCGCTCGAGGACGATCTCCCGGCGAGTCACGTGCTGGATGTGGCCGAGGCGAACGACGTTCTCGATGCGCCGGAGCAGATCGAGCTCCCACGCACCGAGGGTGGGAGTCTTGGCCATCGTGGGAAGGACGTCGCGGTCGATCCGGAACATCACGCCGGCGGCTTCGAGCCGCAGGAAGAGGTCGTCGAGCGACTCGGCATCGGCGCCCGCCGCCATGATGTCCGCGACAAGCCCCAGCGCCACGGCCGGGTCCGGTTGGACGACCGCGCGGTTGAGCATCCACGGGTCGCGCGGGCGTACCCAGACGATGCGGTCCGGCGGGACGCCGTTCTGCAACAGCCACACGATCCCGTCGGTGGCCGTCTTTCCGGCACCGACGAGCACGTAGTTGCTCGGCGCCCCGGTCAACCGGGCAAGCTCGTTGACGGCAACGACGGCGACGTCGTCTGCGACACCGAAGGGAGGGGGTGTCGTCGCGGGGATGGTCGGCGACAGGTAGGTGGCGTCGACGACCCGGCGTCGCACGTCGACCTTGACGGTCTCACCCGATATCCGCGACGTCACGAGATGGGCGGACCCGTCGGTGTGATAATCGCTTCCTCCGAGAAAGGCGACGCGGCCGGAGCGGAGGAAGCGGCGATGCAGGATGTCATCGTAATAGGCCCGGATCTCCGGTTGGCGGGCCCGTTCGTGCAGACCCTTCTCCGGCCCGCTCTGCTGCACCGCGCCGCTGCCGAGCACGGTCGACGCGACGCCGTAAAACACCGATGCCTGGTGGAGCTGGACGAACGGGTAGGCATCCTGCCAGTGCCCGCCGGGGACGTGACGCCGATCGACGAGCGTGACGTGCATGTCGGCGTGGTCGATCAGGGCGTCGGTGAACGCCATGCCCATCGCCCCCGCACCCACGACGAGGTAATCGGTCTTCAACGATCGCATCGCCATGTCTCTCGACCTCCTGATCTGATCCCACCAGGTTGTACCACTCCTCGAGGTCCTCATCCGCAAGCCGGGGGTGGCCTGAGTTCGACGGTGTCTCGTGCCGCCGGCCCACCATCGGCCCCCATATCGGCCCCGGTGCTGGATATGCGATCCGCCCAGCCGCGCGGCATCTGGAACTCATGATACGCACGCGATCGGGCGATCGTCCGCGCCCGGTCACCCGCGGGGGTCCCGGTGGGGATCGGGGCCATGCACAAACAAATCGTGCCCGGAAGCCGAAGGCCTCCGGGCACGAGGAGGTGGGTCTAGAAGCGGATGCCGCCCATCAATGCGACTTCACTATTGTCGGCAAGGATCGCCTTCAGCTGCGCAAACGGACGCACCTGGCCGCTGAGCGACGACACTCCGGCGAGAAGGTTCATTCCGAGCTCCGTGTTCGCATCACCGCGATCGGGATTCGCGAGGAGCACGGTGGGGCCGCCGCCGAGGTAGAACGACATCATGCTGGCCGAGGGCAGGTCGTAATGAAAGTCCGCGCTCAGGGCACTCAGCATGACGCGGTCCCCGAAGGCCATTTCGAGGTTCGGATTGAAGAACCATCTTGAGCCCAGGCTGGAAAGCAACCCGCCACCGAGCGAAACCGCTTCCATGTCGGTGTAGTACCCGGCGCGCAGGTCCACGTCGGTTCCGGCAGCCGCACGGCTCGGCGAGAGAGCACTGGCAGTCAGGGCCAGCAGAATGACGCTTGCAATGATGTGTAGGTGACGCATTGAAATACTCCTTTGAAACCAGAGTGAGTCGGCGGTTCAAACACGGGGGTCCCGCGGTCGCCGTTGAGTTTTCGTTGGATGAGGTGCTTTGGAATCGTTGCGGATGCGCGGTCAGGAGGGAATGGCCGCCGCCAACCGGGGATGGTTGGTCAATCGACTCTGTGCCCGCTTGCGAGCTGGGGAAGTTCGGGTCTCTAGGACCGCCTCCCCGCATCGAGACAGGCGATGAACACACCATGCGGCTTCCGAGCGGGGGATACAAGGCAATTCGCGCTGACAGACCCGGCGACAGTCCCACGTCTGTGCTCGCAACGGACATGGGAGACGCCGGTGATTGTTCATCCGAGGCTCGCCCGCCGCCAGAAATGATCGCGCTGCGCGATGGCGACGACCGCGATTGCGGGCCACGGTGCCCGTTCCGCTCATCGCCCGGTTCCTGAACGACAGCTTCAAGTCTGTGCCTGTGACCAGTTGGACTGTCACCAGCGATTCGCCTTGCTATGTGGCGCGGATGAGCACATGCTGCCGTCAGCACTCGCCCGATGCACGGGGCGGCCCGAGGCTCGGCCCCCACACCGCACGCGAGTCACGAATCGCCCTACCAGCCACTCCCAGGCTGGCCCGCGGTCATCCGCATGACCGCGCACATCGACGATTCCGCGGAACAACACGCGTTACTTTCCCAATTCATCCATCCCGGGTGGCGACTGCCGCGGAGCGGCAGGTCCTCGCCCGACCAAAGGAGTCGTCCCATGCGTCATTCCAACTGGTTGTTCGTGGTCGCGCTGGTCGCGGTCGCCGGTCTCACGGGCTGCAACGAACAGAAGGTCGCCGAGAACGGCACCGGCACCTCGTCCGGTGCGAACAACACCCTGACGGTGCCTTCCGGATCCTCGATCGAGGTGACGCTCGGCAGCGAGCTGTCCTCGGAAACCGCCAGTGCCGGCTCTGCGTGGAGCGGAACCGTCGCTACCGGCCGCGAGGGGATTCCGGCCGGCAGTTCGGTCTCCGGCACCGTCACATCGGTCAAGCCGGCCAAGAAGGGGGATCGCGCCATGCTCGACCTCGGACTGACCTCGATGAACATCAACGGCCACAACTATTCCGTGCACGGCAGCACCGAGGCCATCGTGGCCGGTTCGACGCGGGCCCGTAACCTGGGTGCGATTGCGGGCAGTGCCGGCGCAGGCGCGCTGATCGGCAAGGCGGCCAGCGGCACGACGAAGGGTGCGGTGGTTGGCGCGGTCGTCGGCGGCGGCGTCGCGACCGGTGTCGTGGCTGCTTCGGACGGCTATCAGGTCGTGCTCAAGTCCGGGAGCACGCTCACGTTCACCACCAGTGAGGCCGTCGCCGTACGCCAGTAGCGCACGCGGAGCCCGAATGGCACGTATTCCACGCAAGTCGGACGGCCGGCGGATCTACTCGGCCCAGTTCAAGAATGAGCAGATCGGAAAGGTCCTGCGCGGCGAAACATCGATCGCAGACCTGAGCCGCAAGCTGGGGATTGCGCGAAGTCTGCTGCAGCGGTGGAAACGACTCATACCGCAGGGGGCGGCCGCCCCTGGCGCTGCCGACATGGGCTTGAACCCGGGCCACAAGCTCGGCACGGCGCAGTACGTCCGTGAGCTTCAGGTGCTGATCGGCAAACAGACGCTGGAACTCGAACTCCTGCGCGCGGAGGTGGATGCGCTCAAACGAGGGCGAGCCGCTCGGGGCAGTCCCCGGCGATGACGGCACGACCGGTGGGCACTCAAATGTCGCCCACCGGTCCGGCCCGCCCACACAGGAGGTGAAACATGCTCTGGACGATCGCGATGGGCCCCGCGCATGCGCAAGGATTGACGGCGCCGAAAGTGGTGTGTGGCTGATGTCTCGCACGATGAAGCGACTTGTGCTGACTGCTGGCGTAGTCATCGGACTGCTGGCACTCGCCGCCCTGGTTGTTCCGCTGTTCGTGAACTTCAATCAGTACAAGCCCCGGCTGGAGGCGGCCATCTCCGACGCCGTGGGGATGGACGTCCGCATCGATGGCCGGTTGAGCGCAGGGCTCTTCCCGGGCGTCCACGTCACGGCTGAGAACGGCCGCGTCCTCGACGAACGGGGCGTGGTCGTCGCCTCTGCAAAACGGACCCGGATCGGAGTTGCACTGCTGCCCCTGTTGCGCCGGGAAGTCAGGCTCAGCAAGGCCGACTTCGAGCGGCCCGTGCTTTCCGTCGTGCGGGATGCCGGGGGACACATCAACGTCGAGCGACTGAAGAAGGCCATGGCACTGGTGGGCGCACTCGATGGCGCCCGCGTGTCACTCTCGAACGGGACCCTGAGCTACGCGGACCTGAGCTCCGGCGATACGACCGAGGTCAGAGACTTCGATGTGACGGTGGGCCGCCTTCGCTTCGGGCGTACGGACCACGAGCGCCCCTGGAAGGACCTCGCGCTTCAGGCGAAGATCACGTGCGGGGAGGTCCGGGCGCCGGGCTTCCTGCTGACCGACCTTGAAGCCACGGTCGATGGCAACGGCGGGATCATCCGCCTCCAGCCGGTCGCCATGGAGATCTTCGGCGCGCGGATGACCGGCGACCTCGAGGCGGACCTCACGGGTCCGGTTCCCGTCTGCCAGATGCAATGCTCCCTGCCGCGGTTCGCCATCGGCGATTTCCTGGAGCGCGTGTCTCAGGATCGGGCGGTGGAAGGGGAGATGGACTTTTCGGCGAACCTGAAGGCGCAGGGCGGCACCGCGCGCGAGATCGTTCGCACCATGAGCGGACGCGTGTCCCTGCGAGGCAACGACCTGACCCTCGTGGGAAACGACATCGACCTTGCGCTGTCGCGGTTCGAATCCAGCCAAAATCTCAATCTGGTGGACATCGGCGCCATCTTCCTGGCGGGTCCGCTGGGCCTGGCGGTGACGAAGGGCTACAACTTCGCCAGCCTGTTGCGAGGCACCGGCGGAAACAGCAGCATCGTCACGCTCGTCTCCGACTGGAATGTCGAACGCGGCATCGCCACGGCCGAGGATGTGGCGCTTGCGACGCCCAGCAACCGGTTGGCTCTCAACGGAGGTCTCGATCTCGTCCACGAGCGGTTCGCAGACCTGACCGTGGCAGTGATCGACGAGAAGGGGTGCGCCATCGTACGGCAGGAAATCCATGGTTCGTTCGACGCCCCGGTCGTCGACAAGCCGAGTATCCTCAGGTCGCTCACGGGGCCGGCGCTCGAAGTGTACCGAAAGACACGGGCCCTGTTTCCTGCCGGACCGTGCGAATTCCTCTATTCGGGGTCGGTGGCTGCTCCGGACCGCTGACGGCTCGGGGATGTTTGCGCGGCACGAGGCCCGGTTCCTCTCGGCCGGGGGCCGCCACCCCGGGGGAGAACCCGCATGTCCTGGTTCCGCCGTACCGCCATCCTCCTCGCGCTGTGCGGGCTCGCCCTGGTTCCGCTCGCGCAGGCCGCGCACGCCGCGCCCCCGAGCACCATGAGCTACCAGGGCCAGCTCACCGACGGCGGTGGAATCAACGTCCCGAACGGCCCCTACGCCCTGACCTTCCGGCTCTACGACGTGTCGAGCGGGGGCGCCGCCCTGTGGACCGAGACCCAGGGAAGCGTGACCGTGACCAACGGGCTCTTCTCGGTCGTGCTTGGCTCGGTGACGCCGCTCTCCATGCCGTTCGACCGGCAGTACTGGCTCGGCATCACGGTGGGCGCCGACCCCGAGATGGCACCCAGGGCGCCCCTGACCTCCGCGCCCTACGCGATGGCCACGCGAACGCCGCTCCCCGGGATCGCCCATCTGCTGTACGCCGGGTCGTACTCGGTGCTCGGCAACGGCAACTTCGGGAACCCGATCAATCTGTTCAAGGATCAGACTCTGGACTTCAACGCGCCGGCCGACGGCTATGTCGTCGTGTCGGCGACGGGCTACCTCACGATGACCCTGGTCGTTCAGAACACCTCGCAGTACGGGATCATCCAGCTCTCCGAGACCACGGCCAACGCGACGACCACCGTCCCCGCGGAGTACGGCTACTACCAGTGGATCGGGTTCCAGTTCGCGCCGAACAACGGCTACTGGGACTGGTCGTTCGGGATCCAGCGCGTGTTCCCGGTCACCGCGGGGCTGCACAAGTACTCGTTCTGCACCGCGCGCTACGGCGCCTACAGCCCCACGCAGGAGTCGATCACGTTCCTCTCCCTCCTCGCGACGTACTATCCCACGAGCTACGGCGCGGTCGCCGCAGCACCCGGAGGCATGCCGACGGCGATGCCCCCGGTACCGGAATCGTCGACGCGATGAGCGCCCCCGCGCGACTATGGGCCGGACTCGCCCTCATCCTCACCGTCACGCTGAGCGGCGCCGCGGCCGCCGAGGCACCGGGCGCGACGATCACGCGCGCGGTGATCGCGAGCGGCGCGACGACCGTGACCGGTAGCGGTCGCCTGCTCATGGGCACCGTCGGGCAGGCCGTGATCGGAGCGAGCGCTGCGCCCGCGCACGCCGCCGCGCACGGCTTCTGGACGTTCCGTGCACCGGAGGCGACGGCAGTGGATCCGCCCGGGGGCGTGCTCACGCCGCCCACCGCGATCGAGTTCGCGGCACCCACTCCCAACCCGTCGCACGGCGCGCTGGCCTTCGTGGTCGGCCTCCCGCGCCCGGCCGTTGTCTCGCTCCTCGTTCTGGACCTGCAGGGCCGCGCAGTCTCGACGGACGCTGCCCGGTCGCTCGCCGCGGGCCGGCACCGGCTCGTCTTCGACCCCGCGTCCGAGGCGCGGGTCGCCTCCGGGATCTACTTCGCGCGACTGCTCGTTGACGGACACGTGGAAGGCGTGCAGAAGTTCGTGCGGATCCGGTGACCTGTGAACGGGCACTCTCACGCCCGCCGATGAACTAGCACTCTCACGCCCGCCGCACCCAGCCTACGACCGCATCGAGAACTGCCGCCTGATCCGTTCGTTTCGTGCTTCGCGAACGTAATTGCTGCAGGGGACCCGACTCTGCCCCGGGCGGCTGCCCGGAGCTGCAGTTCGCGTCGACCACGAGGGCGCATCCAATGCCGGCACCTGTTCGATCTCTCAGTATCCTCCGTACCGGACTCCGCTCCATGATTCGGATTCCGGCCGGGCTGCTGGCATCCCTGTTTCTCAGCTCGCTTCCCGGCCCTGCGCAAGCGCAGGTCCTCGACACGACCCTGTGGGTCCCGAGCAGCTTCGTGAGCGCCATCATCCGGTCGGGCAACACGATCTACCTCGGCGGCCGCTTCACCGAGATCGGGCCGCCGACGGGAAGTGGTGTCGTTGTCGATCCGACCGCGGGCATGGTCCCGACCGGCTATCCGAAAGTCCGGGGAGACGTGCTGGCCGCGGCACCGGACGGCGCCGGCGGCTGGTACATCGGTGGCAATTTCACGGCGATCAACGGCGCCGCGAGATCATGCGCCGCGCACATCAAGGCCGACCACACGATCTCGGAATGGAATCCGAACGTCCAGAGCGGCGGGGCGTTGCGGGTCAACACGATCGTCGTCTGGGGCAGCCAGATCTTCCTCGGAGGGTTCTTTTCCAGCGCGGGCGGGCAGGCGCGCAACAACATCGCGGCGGTGGATCGGAGCACCGGCCTGGCGACGGCCTGGGACGCGAACGCCAATGTGGAGGTCGTGTCCATCGCGGTCGGCCTGAACACCCTGTACGCCGGCGGGCGCTTCACCCAGATCGGCGGACAGCTTCGCAACCGCATCGCGGAGATCGACACCCTGACGGGTGCCGCAACAGCGTGGAATCCGAATGCCAACCTGCAGGTGAACGGCGTGCTGCGCAACGGCCCCGATGTGTATGCCTGGGGTGATTTCACGCAGATCGGGGGGCAGACGCGCTCGAGCCTCGGGGCCCTGAACGCGGTGACGGGGCTGGCGAGCGCCTGGTACCCACGCCAGCTGGGCACGGTCAGAGCGGTCGTCGCACGGAACGGAGTCGTCTATATGGGAGGTGACTTCACGAGCTTCTTCAGCGGGGCGCAACGGAACTACCTCGCTGCCGTTGACTCAGCGACGGGCGCCGTCACGCCCTGGAACCCGAACGCGGGCGGAGGTCCGTTCAACGGCACGCGCATTCGCACCCTGGCCTTTCATGGCCCCAGGCTTCTGGCAGGGGGGTCCTTCAAGACCATCGGCGCGCAGTCCAGAACGTGCATCGCCGCCCTGGACACCATGACGGCGCAAGCCACCGCATGGGATCCCCACGCGGGAGGCGAGCTCAACGCGCTCGCCTCGGACGGCACCTCCATCTTCGCGGGTGGCACCTTTCGCAGCATGAATGCCGTCACGCGGAACAGAATCGCCGCGCTCGATGCGACGACCGGCATACCGACTTCCTGGAATCCGAACGCTTCGGGGGACGTGCTTCAGCTGCGCACTCGGGATGCCACCGTGTACGCGAGCGGGTCGTTCAACTCCATTGGCGGTGTCGGCGGGCCGCAGCTCGCGGCACTCGATTCCGTCACGGGTCTCGCCCTGCCCGGATTCGGCGGGTCCAGCTTCGCGCCCTCGAACTACCTCTATGCCCTGGAGCCTTCGGGTTCGATGATCTTCCTGGGTGGGGACCTGACGATGATGCTGCCGGGTGGCGTCTCGAGGACCGATCTCGGGGCGGTGGAGCGCAACACGGGCGCGGGAATCGGTGACTGGGACCCGCGTCCCAGCGACGCGCCCGGCAACCTCAACGCCGTGAATGCGCTGAGTCTTCGAGGCTCTCGACTCTTCGTGGGCGGGCGGTTCGGGTATATCGGCGGCCTCTACCGGCACAGCCTGGCCGCACTGGATACCCTGACGAGTCAGGCGGACTTCACCTGGGACCCCGATCCAAACGACGATGTCTCCGCCCTTCTCGCCACCCCGACCCGAATCTATGCCGGCGGACAGTTCACCTCGATCGGTGGACAGCCGCAGAGCTGGCTCGCCGCGCTGGATCCGCTGACGGCCGAGGCGCTCGACTGGACGCCGAGCCTCAACGGCACCGCCACGCTGATCGGGGAAGGAGCGGGCTTCGTCTGCATCGGCGGAGCGTTCACCACGGTGGGCGGGCAATCCCGCATCGGGCTCGCTGCGGTCGATGCCGTGACCGGCGAAGTGCTGGCGTGGAATCCGGACCATGAGGGTTCGTTCAATATCTCCTGCCTCCACGCGAACGAAGATGACGTGTACATCGGAGGCACATTCGGCTCGCTGGATGGCCAACCGATGGCGTTCTTCGGCGGGTACCACTTCCCGACCATGACCGCCAAGGTGGATCCGGCCCGCCTGGTCACGACGAACAGGCTCAGGGCATGGCCGAATCCATTCGTCGACCGCGTGTCGTTCGCCTTCAGCCTGCCCGCCGAACAGAACGTTCGAGTGGAAGTCATCGACATCGCCGGTCGCCGGGTGTGGAGTTCGCCCGAGGCCCGGATGCGCGCCGGTGCCCAGTCCATCATCTGGAACGGTGGCACGAGCGCCGCGCCGGGAGCCGCCGCGGCGAGTGGGATCTACTTCGTGAGGATTGTGGGGCAGGATTTCGTCGCGTCGCGTCGCATCGTGCGCCTGTAGGTCCCTGGCAGTGCACGGGGCGGGGCCGGTCGAGGGCGGCTGGGGGTGGGGATCCTGGCATCGCAAACGGGCTCCGACGAGGTTTCTTCGCCCCGGGACGCAGCAGGACCTGAACAATTGCCGCCGGGTGTCTGCTGCTGTGCACGTGTGCCGGCAGATTCGTATCAGCGCAGAACCACGAGGCGCTGGGTGCGTGAAGCCGCAACCCCGGCGCTCGAAGTCTGGAGCCGTGCGAAGTACACACCGGCCGGCAGTGGACGTCCGGAACCATCCCGACCGTCCCATTCGAAACTGTGCCTGCCGGCCCGCATCGCACGGTTCAATGCAACGCGCACGACTCTACCGTGGGCATCGTACACCGTGATCTGGACCTGCGCCTCGGTCGCCAGGGCAAAGCGGAATACCTGGCTTCCTGAGGTGGGATTGGGCATCGGCGGCGCAAAGGAAAGCTCCGCGGGCAATGGTTGTGAGGGCTCGACTCCGACGACGACATCCGGCTCGCACGCCAGGCAGGATGTGCGCTGGGCATTGTAGGCGAACATGGGCCAGATCTCATTCGGCTGATCCCTGGAAACGGTCTGATTGACGTCGAGCACCCACAGATCGTTGAGACCGCCGAATACGACTTCTAGATTTCCATCGAAGTCGATGTCACCGGATGCCGCGGCCACCTCCACCTGGTCGCCGAGAAGGCGAGGCCAACCCGGCACGACGCCGGTCGTGTTGCGGAAGGCGTGCCCCTTCGAGTCGCGCGAACCGATCAGCACATCGGAAGAAATGATGTCCTCAACGAAGTCGATGGTCGGCGCACCATAGAGATTCCATCCGTAGCCGGTGTGCTTGGGCCAGTTCGAGTTGAGCGCACCATTGTAATGGTACATATACAGCGTCGAATCCTGCTCCGCGAAGATCAGTTCGGGGTTGAGCGTGCCGGAGTTGTTCGCGATCGCGATCGCCGAAATCGGGCCACCGAGGGGCGTGGTGATCGGCCACCCGGGAAGGTCTGCTCCCCCTGGATAGTCGAACAGGTGCACCCGCCCGACGTAGGTGGGTGCGGCGATCTCGAGATCACCGTCGAGATCCATGTCGGCAAGCGACGGCTGTGCACTGGCCGCGTCGCCCGGCGACAGAAGCTTCGACAGTAGAATCGATCCGGTCTTCGACACCACGTCCACATGCGTGCCGGTGGCAACCACCATCTCGTTGTCGCCATCGCCGTCGAGATCGCCGATGGCAGCCGGACCGGGGATGGTCCCGGACAGCGCGACCGGGAACCCCGTGACGAGGGACCCATCCGGCTCGTAGACGTACAAGTTGCCGTTGGTGCACACGACGACGTTGCGGCGAGCGGCTTCCGTGATTCGCCCGATCGACACGAACACCGGTGAATTGCTGACTGGAAGCGGCCAGCCCGGAGCCGGTGAACCGTCGTTACGAAACACGGCCACTTCGCCTCCACCCGAGCCCGCGACCACCTCGACCCGTCCGTCGCCATTCAGGTCGCCGGCCGCGATCGTTCCGTTGCGCGGTGTCGACGTCGGCCAGGTTCCCACGTTCACGGGCCAGCCCGGCACGGGCGTTCCATCCGGGTTGTAGGCGTGCAGCATCCCGTCGGCCGTGCCGACGAGGATCTCGAGTTCGGAATCGTCATCCAGCGTTGCCAGCGCCGGCGCCACGACCACCGCACTACCGAGCGCCACGGGGAATCCCGCCGCAACGCTGGGAAAGCCCGTGGCAGCGCGCCACTCGGCGTCGAACATGATGCTGTCCGAGGGTGAGGTGTCCTGATGGAACCAGGTCATCCCGATCTGTTCTCCACGGGTCAGGTCGTAGTCGATGCGCGGGACCTGGACGAAAACCTGGCCGTCGTCGCGATCCGACAACTGAGTGGTGGTCCAGAACAGCGGATTGCCGTCGGTCGCCCTGCTCACTCGCGCCTTGTACGGATACGTCGAGACGGTCGCCAGCCCGAAGCCCCCGCTCGGGAGTGCAACTGAACCCGACACAAGGCAGTCGGGAATCCGGGCCTCGTTGGCGCCCGGCCACGTCAGACCGGCATCCGAGGAACTCCTCACGAGCGCGAAAGGATCGGGCGAGGACACTCCGAGCGAATCCGTCGTGGCGGCGATGATTACCTTGCTGGACACCTCTGAAGACGCGATCTCGATACTGCCATGGCGAAGATTGTCGGCGCCCGTCGTTACGTCGGTCGCCGTGCTCCAATCGGCGAGACCGTTGGCACCAAAATTCACCATGCGGCGATAGCGCAGGCGGGAGTCCGGATATGGCGCATTGACGTCAGTGAACGACATGACACAGTGAAGCACGCTCCGGCTGTACGAGAGCTGCGGTTCGGCATAGGCGTCTTCCGGTCCGTTGGCGGGGCCGATGATGTACTCCGTATCCCAGCTGTCGCCCATGTTCGTGGAACGAGCGAAGTAAACGTCGGCAGGAAGCGTGCTCTCCCCGGCTACGATGTAGAGAAAGTATGCGGAGTAGTCGGCCGCGTCCGACACGATGCGACCTTTGACGAGATCGTCGGGTGAATCGAGCGCGATCTGATGGGAAAAGACAGGGGTGGCTGCATGGAGGTCTGCGCGCGCCACCCAGATGTCCCCGAACCTTCGATAGGCAACGAAGACCCGATCCGCATCGCCCTCCGCGATGCAGATCGTGGGGTCACCGGTGCCGTCGCCGGACGGAAGTGAAAATGATCCCCAGAGACTCCACGACTCACCGCCGTCCTGCGACCGCCAGACCGAGATCTCCGAGTTGGTCATGGTCGCAAATTTGTTGACGGCATAGATGTCGCCATTGCTCGCAATGTCCATGTCCGCCCCAAATGCCGTGGCGGGTGTGAACTCGTGGGCCACGACGTCGGTGCCCCCGTGGGAGGCGGCGGCCCATGAGAGCATGGGCGTTGCGAGGAGCACAACCGTCATCATCACAACGGGTTGGAGTCGCCGAGGAAGCTGCATGGATCCTCCTCTGCGCAGCGGGGACTGCGCGCGTCGGGGGGAGGGTGACTTCAGAAGCCTACCGCCCGAGCGCGCGAGACTCCAGAGGAAAGCTTTCTCGGCGAAGGGTCTGTGGTCCCCCGAGTCCGCGCGGGACACGTGCTCTCGAGCGTTGGACCGCATCCAGTCGCCGACGCTGCTCACGACGATTCCGCCGATGAGCAGCCCTCATCCTGTGTCGCTGCAACCGCCCTCGCTGTCCCACTCGGACAGGCTCGTGATCACAAGGCCCGAACCGGTCAGATTGGATCAAAGCGGCGTTGCGCTGAGCGGATCGAAGTGCCCGGTAGCGTTGTGCCGCTGCGGGGCCGGGTTCGGCCAGCAATACCGCGGGCTTCGTGGAAGGCAAGCCCCCGAGGCTCGCCATATGAACATCCCGGGCCAATGCCTTCTGCCTCGAGCGGAGCCGGGTGCGGGGAATGGTGCGGGCGGCACGGGTCCGGCGGTCAGGGAACGAGAACCATCTTCCCGGTGGTCCTGCGGCCCTCGATCTCGGCGTGGGCGGCAGCGGCTTCGGCGAGTGCGAAGGACCGCGAAACGTTGAGCTGCAGCCGGCCGCCTTCGAGCGCGGCGACGAGGTCGTGGCGGGCGAGTTCCGTACCTTCGATGTCGAGGTCGATGTCGAGTCCAAACGCTCCGACGCGCAGCGAGCGGCCGTAGAGTGCGTCCACGTCGATCGGCGGCGGCAGACCGCTCGCATCTCCGTAGTTGGCGAGCTGGCCGTAGCGGGCGAGCGACGCGAGGCTCGCCGCCTGCGTCGCGCGGCCGACGGAATCGA
The DNA here is from genome assembly GCA_963744995.1 of Candidatus Eiseniibacteriota bacterium. Lineage (GTDB taxonomy): Bacteria > Eisenbacteria > RBG-16-71-46 > RBG-16-71-46 > RBG-16-71-46 > CAVUWA01. The sequence continues at coordinate 85,964 of CAVUWA010000010.1, read as the reverse complement.
AAACCACGTCGACGCCACGTCCATTCGTCAGTGAGCGCGCCGCTTCGTCGAACCCCTCGTATCCCGCGATCACCTCGGCGCCGAGCGCGGCGACGACGCTCCCTTTCTCCGGCGTGGAAACGACGCCGATCACGCGCGCGCCCGCGAGACGGGCGAGCTGCACGAGGATCGTTCCCACGCCGCCGGCCGCCGCGAGCACCAGTGCGATCTGCCCCGGCTTCATGGCCGCGAGACGCAGCACGCCGTGAGCCGTCAGCCCCTGTTGCGGCAGAGCAGCCATCACGTCGAACGGCAGCTCGTTCCGGAATCGGAACAGCGCGCGCGCCGGGACCGTGGCCCGTTCCGCGTAGGAGCCGCTCGCCCGGGGCGCGAAATACGAGACCCGGGCGCCGACCAGCGTCGGGTCGACACCCGGCCCGGCGGCCACGACCACGCCTGCGGCCTCCCGCCCGGGAATCCACGGGAGCGGCGGCGCGGAATAAACACCGCGTCGTCGCTCCGTGTCGGCGAAGTTGACCCCTGCAGCCTCGACTTTGACCAGCACCTCGCCTGGCCCGGGTGATGCGGGCTCGGGGATGTCTTCGAGCTTCAGCACCTCGGGACCGCCAAGCGATCTCACCACGATGGCGCGCATCCGCTCCTCTCTTCGCCTAAACCGGGGCAACTGGATGGGCCGCCCCGGTCGAACCCGTGTTGCGGAGGCGGCTTGTCCCGGACAGCAGACTCTGTCGCCGCTCGAGTTGCAACGGGATTCGGAGCCGCCGTCCGGAGTTCCCCGGGCGTGAAATACCCGAGAGGGCACACCGGCCCTGGAAACGTCAGGCTATCGCACCCCGATCACCTCGTTCGCACCGCTCGTCTGCTCCCCACTACTGGAACAAGAAACATGAATATGGACTCTCACGCCCGCCACACGCAGCCTGCGCCCGCCTCGAGCCCTGTCCACCCTGAAATCCCCCCGGCGCCCCGTGCTGAAGCCGTGCGTCCGGTCCGCGGGCGCGGGCCAGCACGCGGTCACGTGGAGCGACCGCCGCGCGGACGGTTCGCGCGTTCCGCCGGGCGTATACTTCGCCCGGCTCGCGGCCGGCGAGGGCGTCCGCACCTTGCCGCTCGTGCGCCTGCACCGAGCCGCCCGCGGAGGAGGCCGCATGGCGGGTGCTGCGATCGTCTGCGGTTTCATGGCGAGTCGGTCCCGCGATCGGGACGCTGGATCACGTGCTCGAAGGACAACACGACGATGACATCGCCGCGGATCGAATCGCAGGGAGAAACGCTCCATGCTTCGAACCCGTTATCGCTGGAGGCCTGTAAGGGCCTGGCTCGGAGTCATGTTCTACACATGTGTGACCCTATTGGGTGTCGCGATGGGTGGACTGGGAGGCCCTGCCCGCGCTCGCCCTTCGTCGACTGACGGCCCCACGACACTGGCGAATGCGTTCGCCGCTCCCGTGCCGGCGTGGATCATCCTGACCATGCTCTTCGCTGTTGCGCTGTGCATGATCTCGGAGCGCGGGCAATGGCGACCCTGGGAGCGTGTTGGATATCTGTTCCTGGCGTGGATGGCAGCGGGGTTTCTCGTCATTCCAATCTTGTTGCTCCTGCTGGTCCTGCCCGTATCTGTTCCCCGTGGTCCGGTCATTCCCGTGTTCCTCTCCGCTCTCACCATCGTCGTCTGGAGCATGCGGAAGTCGCGCTGGTTCGTCACCGTGAAGCAATCGCCAGCGGATCATCGGTGAGAGATCCCGGCGGGACAGCACGTGGTCACATGGAGCGACCGCCGCGCCGACGGTTCGCGCGCTCCGCCGGGCGTATACTTCGCCCGGCTCGCGCCCGGCGACGGGGTCCGCACCTTGCGGCTCTTGCGTCAGCGCCGAGCCGCCCGCGGAGGAGGCCGCATGCGCAGCGTTCCGGAACTGATCGCCGACGTCGAACTGGCGCGCCGCGACTACGTGAAGCTCGTCGCGGGCCTCGGCAATGCCACGGGCGACTTCAAGCCCTCGCCCGACGAATGGTCGATCGCCGAAATCACCGAGCATCTCTACCGCGCCGAGCACGCCGGGATCAGCCTCATCTGGACGGCGGCCGACGGCCTGCGCCGCGGCCGGCCGGAGTGGACGGGGGAGTCGGAGAACGCGGGACTTGCGATCGAGCAGATCATCGAACGCACCTGGCAGCCGCGGGAGACGGCACCCGCGAGCGCGCGCCCCGAGTGGGGCGGCCCGCTCGATTTCTGGGTCGCATCGCTGCGCTCGTGCTCGCTGGTGCTGGCGGGAATCGAGCGGGCGCTCGACGGGCTCGACATCGACGGCGTGATCTATCCCCACGTGATCTCGGGCCCGCTCGATGCGCGGCAGCGCATCGAGTTTCTGCGCTTTCACATCGACCGGCACCGGGCGCAGGCGGAGCGGGTGATGCGGGCGGCCGGAGGGGCCGCGGACCTTGCCTGAGGTCTTATGGTCGGAGTGTCGGCGCGCGATCGCGCCCGAAGGACCCGGAAGAGGAGGAGTGTCATGCAGGACGTCGAACAGCTGGTCAAGGTGACGATGGGTGAAATCGAAGAGATGCTCGACTCGAAGCGCGTGGTCGGCGCGCCGATCGAGGCGCAGGGGCGGACGGTGATTCCGCTCGTGAGCCTGGGCTTCGGCTTCGGCGCGGGCGGCGGTGCCGGCAGCGGAACCGGGCCCGCGAAGGGCGGCGCCAACCCGCGCGGCGAGGGCACCGGCGGCGGCACGGGCGGCGGTGGCGGGGTCAGGCCGGTCGGCGTGATCATCATCGACAAGGACGGCGTGCACGTCGAGGGCATCCGCGGCGCGACGGCGTCGGTGTTCGAGAAGATGGGCGACGTCATCGGCAAGGCGGTCGAGCGCAAGTCGGCCGAACGCGCGACGGGCGACAAAGCGAAAGACTAGGCGGTTCCGGTGGGAGCGGCGCTCGGTACGATCGCACTGATTGCGGCGGCGTTTGCCGTGCTGTTGATCGGCCTGTGCTTCGTCCCGGTGGACTACACGGTGTCGGCACGCACGGGAGTCGGAGTCCGCTTCCGTGCGCGCTGGCTGTTCGGGCTGGTGCGCTTCGGCCGCGGCGGGCGGCGCGCGGCCACCCCGGGGCGCGAGGCGCGGCGCAAAGCACGCCGCGCCGGGCGCCGGAAGCGCCCCCTGCATGCCGCCTGGAAAGCGCGCCGCGTGATCTCCATCGAGGGGCTTGGGTCGCGCGCGGCGCGCCTCGCTCTCGATCTGTTCCGCGCGCTCGGATGGCGTCGCGGCCGCGTCTCGGTGCATGCAGGCACGGGCGATCCCGCCGGGACGGGCGAGCTGTGCGGCATCGTGGGCCCCCTGCTCGTCTGGCTGCCGCGCGGGCCGGCGCTGCGCGTGACGTTCGAGCCCGAATTCGCCGATGCGGCCTTCGACGCCGAAGCGGCGGCCGCCGGCCGACTGGTCCCGGTGCGGCTGCTGGGCGCGCTCGGCCGCTTCGCCCTGTCGCGGCCCGGCCGGCGGGTCATCCGGGTGCTGCTGTGGAACACATGACCTCGACCACGCTGCGAGCTGCCGCCCCGCTTCGTGTGGACGGCCTCACGCTGGTGCCGCTCGAGCACACCGTGGTGACGGTGACGGGTGTGGGGCAGCGCATCTTCGCGGGCGCCGACAAGCGACCCGCGGGGGTCGTCATCATCGATGGGCGCGGGGCGCGCGCAATCGGCGTGGACGGTCTGCCGCTCGAACTCGATGCGCTCGCCGGTCGGGTCGCGGGGCTTCGCGAACGCCTCTGACCGGGCGAGGCGCGGGGCCGGCGCCTCTGGCCGCCGCGGCGCTTCACGAGCCACGGAATGCGCTCGAGCGAAAACGTGTTCGGCCCACTGATGAGCGCCTGATTGCGATGGAGCGGCGGCAGCATCTGACGGGCTTCGTCTTTCGTATCGCACTCGACGATTAGCTCACCCTGCTGCCGATCCAGCGGAGCCGGTCAGAACACGCCGCGATCCACCTCTCTGGCCTTCGCCGTGTCATCCGGCCAGACGAACTCCACGACGGCGTCGCCAGCCGTTTCCACCACGTTCTTCTCGGTCACCCAGAACCGCCAGCGCCCGTGATCTTCGCCGTCCCAGATCTTGTGCACCGCGATCATGACCTGGACCTGGCAGCCGGCGTACGCGTCGTAGGTCGCTTCGAGCATCAGCCGCGCGTCGGGGGCGGGACTCTGCCAGTTCTGCATGCGCAGATTCGTGTAGTCGCGGTCCGGGTAGTACGTGTTGCCGGTGATCTCGACGGCGTCGATCTCGCCGTCGCCGGTGTTGATGAACCAGTACTCGGCCGGAAACGTCGGCGCGCCTTTCTGAGGCGCGACGGTCCGTTCGGCCGAACAACCGGCGGTGAACACGAGCGTGCAGGTGACGGCGATGAGGGCGAGCTTCATGGTCTGCTCCTGACGCAGCGGAGGGACGGGGGCACATCCGCTCGCGGCGAATGACTCTCGCGCTCCCCACGCCCAGCCTACGCCCGCCTCGAGCCCCGCTCCACCCTGAAATCCCTCCGCGCCCCGTGTTGACGCAGCGCGCCGGGTCCTTGGCCAGGTCGCACGAGCCGACAGCCTGCCCGGTTTCGTCCGCGCCAGACCCCGCGCCGCCCCCCGCGCACACCCGTCCCACCACGCCCCCGCAGCCACTCCGGTGCGCGCCCAGGCGGGGGAGAGGGTTCCGTCCCCCGCGCCCTGCGCTCACGCCGCCGCGCCTGCCCACGGCCCGGCGCGCGCCGGTGCCGTGCGCATCGAGGTGGAGGAGGATCCGCCGCACCGCTCTCTGCGTGGTGACGCGCGCGAGGCCAAGCGCGCGGCCACGCATGCGGCGATCGGCATGGGCGCGAGCGGCCCGCCACCGGGACGCCGCGCGCGCATGCCTGCCACGCCGCGAGGCACACGGCCGCACGGCGGGGATGCCGGACCCCCGGCATTGCGCTAGACTTTCCGCCGAGGACATGCGGAGCCGGTCCCGCCGCCCGTGCGGACGGCAGGCGATCGGGTTCCCACGGCGCCGGCTCCGGTCGCGCCCGGTCCCCACACGCCGGGCGGCCCGCCCGCGGCCGATTCCAGAAGGAACCCGCCTCTCCGCGTGTCGGCAAGCTCGCCGCGGTTGCGGTGCCTCCCGTGGCGGCGCGGGTGAGGGGCCGGCCGCCGCGCCCGGATGGATCGCCGAGCGCAGCCAGGCCTCCGCTCTGCTGGGATATTCCGTCGCCACGGCGGGTGACGTGAACGGCGACGGCTTTTCGGACGTGATCGTCGGTGCGCGTCGCCACGACGACGGGGAGGTGAACGAGGGCGCCGCGTTCCTCCATCTGGGGTCCGCCTCCGGGCCGAGCCTGCTCCCGAACTGGACGGCCACGGGCGATCAGGACTACGCGTTCTTCGGCTCGACCGTCGCCTGCGCGGGCGACGTCAATGGCGACGGCTACGACGACGTGATCGTGCGCGCATCGGACTACGACGTCGGCGAGACCGATGAGGGCCGGGCGTTCGTCTACCACGGTTCGCCCGCCGGCCTCGAGGCGGATCCGGCATGGACCGCCGACGGGAACCAGTTCAGGGCGTTCTTCAGCCACTCGGTCGCGAGTGCGGGCGACATCAACGGCGACGGCTTCTCCGACGTCATCGTCGGCGCGCCGTACTACGACGCAACCCAGCCCGACGAAGGACGCGTGTGCCTGTACCTGGGTTCCGAGCAGGGTCTCTCGCACCCCTGCCTGGATCATGAACGGCAATCAGGCCCAGGCGCACTTCGGCGAGTCGGTGGCCTGTGCGGGCGACGTCAACGGTGACGGTTTCTCCGACGTGATCGTCGGCGCGCCGGAGTACGACGTCGTGTTTCAAAGTGAAGGGCAGGTTCGTGTGTATCTCGGCTCCCCGGCCGGTCTGAGCGCTGCGCCTGCGTGGACGGCACGTGGCGGCCGGAGCGGCTGTGACTTCGGCTACTCCGCCGCCGCGGCCGGTGACGTCGACCTCGACGGATACAGCGATCTCATCATCGGCGCACCGCTGTACAACACGGGCATCAGCCAGGCGGGCCAGGTTCGCGTCTATCGCGGGTCCAGCACCGGTCCCGGGGCCCAGCCGTCCTGGCTGGCCGAGAGTACCCAGCCCAACTCGGGATACGGCTGGTCGGTCGGAAGCGCCGGCGACGTCAATGGTGACGGGTTCTCGGATGTCCTCGTTGGTGCGATCTGGATCGACAACCCCGAGATCGAGGAGGGACAGGTGCGCCTGCACTACGGCGGCAGGCGCAACGGACTGGGCCACGTTCCGCGGCAGCGCCGAGCGGACGACTCGGCGCCCATTGCCCTGCTGGGTCGCACGGATTCGCCGTCCGCTTTTCTCGTGGACGCCCTGGGCCGCTCGGCGGCGGGGCGGGCGGACGTGGCTCTGCAGGTCGAGGTCAAGCCCGCGGGTGTTCCGTTCGACGGCACCGGTCTGCGCGCCGGGCCGGAGCTGGACGGTGGTCTCCTGGGTACCCGCCTCGAGCTGCCCGTAACGGGACTGAGTGAAGACGCCCGGTATCACTGGCGGATGCGCATCGTCAGCCGCTCGCCGTTCTTCCCGCGTTCGCCCTGGTTCTCGCCGCAGGGCAACGGTCGTGCCGAGATGGATCTGCGCACGGCCTCCGGCACCGTCGCGGTCGAGCCTTCAGAACGGTCCGGTTCGGCGCTCGCGCTCGCGCCCCCCGCGCCGAATCCATTCCGCTCCACGACGCGGCTCACGTTCGTCCTGCCCGTTGCGGGTTCCGTTCGACTGTCCATCTACGACATCGCCGGGCGAAGGATCGCCGAGCCGCTGAGCGGCCGGCGTGCCGCCGGTCTGCACACCGCGGTCTGGGACGGAACGGACGTCAGCGGCTCGGAAGCGGGCCCGGGCGTCTACGTCGCGAAACTCGAGACGGAGAGCGGAATCGCCATGCGCAGGGTCGTCCGGATGCGCTAGCACGTTCACGTTCGGCTTGTCCGGCGGGCGGCAGCGGCGGTGCAGGCGACTGCACGCGGCAAGCACCGCAAGCAGGCGACCTGCGCGCTGGCGGCCAAGCTCCTGCGCCGCTGCTGGGCGGTGTTGCAATCCCAACGCGCCTACGTGGTCGAGCACCGCGCGGCCATGGCGACGTCCCGCGGGTTCGCCGCCGGCTTCCCCTACGAGCGGAACCGCCAGATCACACACACGACGTGATGCCTGCGCTCGTGCCGGTAGACGGGACCACGATAGATTTCGTCCCGGTGCCACACGAGGATCGAGTCGGCCGATGCGGGATAGCGACGACTCCTGATGAGAAGGTCGGTGCGAACGTAGGTATCGCGATCTTCCTGCTTGCCCAGCTCGTGGGACACGATGAACTTGACATGATTCTCATCGAGGTAGTCGTGCAAACGTCCCTCGCGGAGCACCTCCTGATACGCAAGGTCGTTGACGACGCCGTCGAGATTGATGACCCGCCGCTCGCTGAAGTACCCGAAGGTACCGGCGTCGTGCATGGCGAAGACGTCGGCCGGGTCGGTCTGCGACCTCGCCCACACGGCAGCGTTGTACGCGCCCACGTGCCACGCGCCGCGTCGAATCAGGAAGTCCTGACGGGCGGTCTCGGCCACGCCACCCAGCAGTGCAAGGATCGCGATGATCGCCCCCACGCGCGTCCTGCGCGGCTCGGGGAGCCGTGCGTCGAGTGATGCAAGGACCCGCGTGATGATGAGCGCCGCGATCAGGGCGTACCAGATGTGGTGCCAGCGGAACACGGCCCACCGCATGAAGAGAACGGAGTGCAGGGCGTGCATCAGCATCCCGGCGGCTCCCACGGCGATGGCGCCGTCGACGTAGCCCCACCCGGGTTCTCGACGGCTTGGGCCCCGGGCGCGCCAGGGGAGCCAGAACAGGTACAGCGCGCCGAAGGCGAGGCAGGCGAGGTAGCGCACTCCGAACCGCGCGATTCGCGAGACCTCGAAACTCACGACCGGAAACGTGGACTTGAGCTGCTCGCTGATCGGCATCACGTGTCCCGTCGTCAGAAGATTCCAGATCAGGTAGGGGATCACGACGATCGTGGTGGCGCCGGCGATACAGCACAGACGCAGGACTTTCACGCGCAGGCTCTCCTGGCCGGTGAGCAGGCCGACCGCGCCCAGCGCCGGTGCCAGGAACACGGTATCGAGCCGGGACAGGAAGACGAGGCCGAGCAGCGCTCCAAAGACCAGGGAAGTCCGCGGGCGGAATCGGTCGAACACGGAGGCGTGTGCACCGTAGGCGAGCAGGCTGACCATCGTCAGGATCAGTACCGCGGATTCCATTCCGTTGAGCGCGGGATATAAGACGGCGAACACCACGAGGATCAACGCAGTCAGCGCTATGCGAAGAGGAAAGAACTCTCGTAGAAAGCGCATCATGATCCACGCGGCCGCACCGAGCATCACCACCTGGAGCAGCAGGACCAGCCGCAGCATCGTTTCCGGCGTGAAGTGCAGAAACCCGTACAGCGGAAGCAACACGAGCAACCACAGCGGCTGGAAGCCGTTGGTCGAATGGATGCCGTCGAAGCTGGCACGACCTCCGCTGGTGGCGTTTTGCGCGATCTTCAGGAAGTAGAACGTGTCGTCGAACACGCGCGAGACGAGGGCTCTGGAACTGAACCCCAGGACGACCACGAGGGCGTAGAGAGCGATCGCGGTGAAGAATGCGGGAAGAACCCACGCCGGCAGATGGCTTCCCGAGGTCGGGGTCTGCGCGGGGGGCTCTGTCATGCGCTGCCGCCTCCATGTCGAAATCCATGACGGTCACAAACAGGCAGCCATCGTTCGGGACCAACCAGACCATAGAGAGGGCGGGAGGTCCCTGTGCCTGACCGTCCACATACACGGTCAGCAAGTCGGAACTGTTGTCCGGCCCCGTGTAGTTCCTGTGCCGGCGTGGTGCCCATCCGGCTGCAGGAGCTATCGCTTCGCATTAGTAGGGAACCGAAGCCGGCGGCTCATGCGGGATAGCCGCAGCTTCGGGAACGCGTCTCTCAATGAACGTGCATCCATGGTAACTCCGTCCGCCCAACGCGCAGCCCTCAGCGGCGAGGGCGGACCGGTCTGCGCAGATACAGGCAAAGCCCTGCGCATCGATGTCTACGCTCGGCCCGGTCGAAGTAACGCCGGGAGACCGGGACGCCTGGACATCCGGCAGCAGCCGATTCCCACAGGCATCCAGCATGGTGAAGTAGATCTCGGAGTTGCCGGTGCGCGCGTCGGGATGGGGCTGGTATTCCCGGTACGGGCGACCTCCAGCGGATCCAAGAGTAGCACCCTCTGCTCTGGCCACCAGCTCGTTTTCGCCGCGGGGGGATGCGCTTCACTTTCGGCGACGCTGAATGGCCGCCTCCGACTGCCTGACCAGCTCGACCGCCTGCTGGTGGAACGCCGCGTTGTCGTTCGTGGTGAGCCGCGCAGCACGGCGTGCGAGCGCTGCGGCTTCCTCCAGGCCGCCCGGTCGCGCCCGCGCCTGGGCGAGATCGATCATCGCGATCCGCATCAAGGCGCCGAAGTGAGTGCTGTCGGACGCGACGGTCACGCGATAGTCCGCCAGTGCTCGAAGGGAGTCGCCACGCTGCAGGAGCAGTTCGCCGCGAATGAACCGGCAGATGGCATTGGCGCTGTCTGCCTGCAGCACGGTGTTCGCCTCCCGCCAGGCATCTTCCGCACGGTGCGCCGCGAAGAACGCTCCCGCCAGCCACAGATGATCTTCCGTGATTCCCGGACGCAGGGCGATGGCTCGCGACAGTTCCGTCGCCGCCGTGTCGGCATTCGCGTCGCTCGCGAGGAATAGCGCAACGCCGAGCTTGTGCCGGATCCGATAGGTTTCGTATCCGGCGCGCGAGGCCGACGACCAGAGCGAGAGATCGTTCTTCCAATCGCCGACCCGGCGAGCCGTTTGCAGCGCGAGCAGCCCCATCACGAGCACCACGACGGCCACAATCGCGCGCCGGCCCTGGATGCCGGCACGCCGATGGAGGAAGTCCGTGGCCATGCCAAACAGCACGCAGTATCCGAAGGATGGAACGTAGGCGTAGCGATCTGCGGCGAAGAAGTGGACCAGCGGAATGAGGTTGGATATCGGCAGGTACATGACGATCACCCAGGCGGCCGCGAGCGCGGCCCGGGGGCGGCGGCGGTACCCCATGAGCGGAAGGACGATCAGCGCCGCGAGGGTCGAGAGCGCGAGCCATACCGCCGGGCTCGCGAGCGTCACATTCGTGGCCACAGGGTAGTCGGCCGACAGCCCGATCGGGAGAACCAGCAGCCGCACCAGACGCAGAACACCGAGCGCGGCATTGGCGAGCACGGTGCTGTAGTGGTGTAGCTGCTGCTCGGTCGCGTTTCCGATGTCGGCCGGATTGAAGCCGGGAATCCGATCGCCCCACAGCAGTCCTGCCGCCACCATGGCGCCCAGGCCAATGGCCAGAAACAGCAACACCCGAACCTGCCAGCGCGCAGGCTTCGCCTCTTCCCGGTCGGGGCCGAGCACGCCGTGGCCGGCCATCAGCAACACCGGGAGGCCGACTACGGCGATCTCCTTCGACACGAATCCAAGGGCGAGCAATGCGCCCGTCGTGAGCACGCGCGGCACGTGTGGTCGAATGCGGACCCAGGCCAGCAGGGCGCTAAGGTCGAAGATGAGAGCGAGGATGTCCTTGACGTTCGCGAAGCTCGCGACGACCTCGACGTGCAGCGGATGCACGGCGAACAGCAGCGCAACGAGCGCTGCCGTTGCGGCTGTGCGCACGAACAGCAGGGCAGCGGCGTACACCAGGGCTGTAGCCACCATGTGTAGCAGCAGACTCGACAGATGGAATCCGAAGGGTGCGTCACCCCAGAGCTGGTAGTTGAGCAGGTGAACGGCATAGGTGAGCGGCCGCAGCTCCTGGTCGCGCAGCGGAGGCGTAGCGGCGACGCCAGGCTCCGGCGTGACGGCCGACCCGCTCGCCAGGGTGATCTGGTGCTGTCGAAGCAGCTCGATGACTCGAACGTCGTCGTAGGCGAACCCGTTTCCGAGCACGCCGAGGTTCGCGAGGCCCGCCACCAGAACAGGAAGCACCCAGACGAACCGAAACAGCCGCCCGGGACCCCGACCCGGGGCCGCGGGGCTCGTTCCGCCGACCGAGGCAGACTGCGCCGCTCCATGCGCCCGCCGGGTCGAAGGACGCCGCGGCCCGCGCTCCTTCCTGCTCACCGGAGGCCCGTCACGCCGGAGACGCGGTCCGGGAGCCGCTCCTGCGCGCTGGATTCGAAGACGAGGTTTGGGGCATGGTCGAGCGGCAACCGAGGCGGGCCGGCCCGGTCACGAGGAGAGCCGAACGCCGAGTGGTTGGAGAAACTCCGTGGCAGGGCCGTCGTGGCGGCGGTGACATGAATCCTCGCACGATCGCCATAGCGCAGAGTTGACTTCGAGAATTTCGAGGCAAGCTACACCCCGCCAGGGGAAAATCGAAAGGTACCTGGCGGAGCCGAGTTCCCACCCGCCGTCGCCGGCACGAGCCCGGTTAGAACAACCCCACCTTCCCCTTCACGCTCGCGACGAGCTTCGCGGGGTCGTACCCGACGCCCTGGCGAAACACCATCGACACGTTGCGGATGTCCGCGATGTTCGCCGCGGGGTTTCCGTCGATGATCACCAGGTCCGCCTGCTTCCCCTTCGCCAGCGAACCGACCAGAGCGTCGCGCCCCAGATACGTCGCGCCGTTCAGCGTGCAGATCCGGATGGCTTCCAGCGGCGTGAAGCCCGCCTCCACGAGGAGCTCGACCTGTCGCTGGTCGGAGTAACCCGGAATGACGCCGCCATACCCGGTGGGATCGGTGCCGGCGAGCAACAGGCCGCCCGCCCTGGCGAAGGCGAGCTCCATGGCCATGTCCTTCTTGAAGAGCGCCGCAAAGATGGATTTCGTATTTTCCTGGACCTTTTTGTACGTGGCTTCGAACTGATCCTTGAGGATGGGATCCAGAACGTCGAGCCCCGGCGGCTGGGGGCGGCCGGGCGTGAACGTCTCGAACACCGGAAGCGTGGACGTCACCGCGACGTGGTGGGCGATCAGGTCGCCCACGAGCGCCTTGAACTGCGGGCCCTGCGGATCCACCTCGTTCAGCGCCGTCATGCCCTCCCGCTGTCCCGGGCACTCGTCGGGCTTCTTGTCCTTGACGAAGTCGGTGGCGACGAAGAACCCGTGCTCCAGGTTATCGACGCCCAGCTCCGCGGCCTCGTGGTAGGTCACCGAGCAGAAGTGGCCGGTGATCTTCATGCCGTGCAGGTGCGCCGCTTTCGCGGCCGCCGCCAGCTCCTCCCGGGTGATGTGCATGTAGGCCTTGAACGAGGTCGCGCCGGCGTCGGCCCAGAAGTCCACCATGCGGCGCGCGTCTTCGACGTCCTTTAGGGCGTGCATCTGCGTGAATCCGGCGGCGGGTCCCTGCAGGTACGGGCCGGTGGCGTCGATCCACGGTCCCGGCTTCGCCCCCGACTTGATCTCGCGGGCGATCGCGAGCTCGCCGTAGCCGTTCGCGTTCCCTGCGGTGCGCATCGTGGTGACGCCGCCCGCGAGATAGAGCCGCGTGAAGCTCTCGGTGAGGTTGGCGTAGACGCCCGGGCCCGTGGGGTAATAGAGGTGCTCGTGCATCATCACAAGGCCCGGGATCACCGACTTGCCGGTGAGGTTCATGACCACGGCGCCCGCAGGCGCCGGCACCGAGGCCGATGGACCCAGCGACGAGATCTTGCCGTCTCGTATGACGAGGGTCTGGTCTTCCCTGGCCGGCGCACCCGTGCCGTCGATGACGCGCACGTGGGTGAGTGCCACCACGTTCGTATCCACCGCGACGTACGGGCGGACTCCTGGCGAAAGGGTCGGGCGCTGCGCGATGGCGGGCGCGGTGGCGACGGCGAGGGACGCTGCAGCGCCGAGGAGCGCGCTGCACAGTGGCCCGCGCGCCCCGCGGGCTCGGCTGGGTCGTACAGGGGATGTATTCATCGGGGCAAAATACGTCGCGCCGACATCGGCGTCCAACCCGATCAAGCCACGCCGGGTCGTTCCGGCGGTTGGTCACGCCCGCGCGAAGGCGCCTGGGTTCGCGAGGTTACTTGCGGCCCTTCAGTCCCTCCATCTTCTGGAGCTTGTAGCCCGCCGGCAGGTCGAAAGCCGCCGACGGGACCGCGCCGTGCGACACCGACTCCACCAGCGTCTCGGAGGTGACCTTGCCGTTCTCGACGCGCTGGGTCAGCAGCGGGACGCCGTTCAGCTCGTGCATCGGGATGTAATCCTGCTTCTGCGGCTTGCCGAACGCGCTGGTCAACCCGGCCATGAAGTCCGACATCTTCTTGAAAACGGCGGCGTCGCTCTCGGTCAGCTTCATCGAGGAATAGGGCGCTACCCAGACGTACGAGACGAGGTCCTTGCCCCAGTAGGCCTCGTACTTCGTGCACGGCTGCCCGTCGATCGTCTTCGTCTCGCCGGTCTTGCGGTACTCCATCTTCTGCGGCGCGTCACCGCTCGGGACGCCGCGGCCCATCTTCTTCATCATCTCCTCGACCTGCGCGCGCTGCTCGGGGGGCATCTTCTCCATCTGCGCCTTCATCTGCGCCTGCGCTTCGGTCATCTGGCTCGACATCTGGTCGATGAGCGCCTGGTCGATCTGCTGGTAGCTCTTCCGCTCGTCGTTGACGACCCACATGAGGTTCTTGTCGCCACGGAAGATCATCCGGCCTTGCTCGGCCTCGGCGCCTTCCCAACTCGAGGCCATGCAATCCGCGTTGAAGCGCATCGTGCCCGTGCTGACCTCCGGCTGTTTCCGATCGAGGCCGCGGGTCTCCTTGATCCTGATCGTGACGTCGGCCGAAGCGCCGGTGGCCAGCACCAGGCCGAACAGCAGGACACCCATCGAATGGGCGTTGCGCATGGACTCCCCTCCGTGGACGAAGTTGGACGAAGCGACCGCACGACCACGCAAGACTAGCAGAACCCGGCGGCCCCAGTGGCCCGATCATCCTGTTGCCCTGCACGCCCGCCGCCGTTCGTCCGTCGGTCGCGCGAGTCGCGCGCGCGTGCACCGTGAGCATGTCGAGGTCGAGAGAGTCTCTCAGTGAGCGCCGGCCGGCGGTATCAGCGCGTCCGCTCCCGGCGCGATTCGCAACAGACGGCTCTCGGCATCGAACGAGACGGCGAACCGTGACAGGATCCCGCCACGGTCGAGTTGATCAGGAGATTCCGGAAGTGAGGAGTCATGTCGCCGCTGCCTGTTTGTCGGCATCGAGTCGTCGGGCCGCAGGCTCGCACGGCGCATCGTGCGGCTGCGATGACGGCACGCGCGCCCGTCCGGGGCCACGGGCCATCGTGCGTCAACGCACGACGGAAATCCGCCCGGTGCGGGAAGCGCCGCCGCTCGAGAGCTGCACGAAGTAGAGGCCACCCGCCACCGGGCTGCCGGCGCCGTCGTGCAGGTCCCAGTCGAGCGAATAGCCGCCGGGCGCGAGCCAGGCATCCGCCAGCGTTCGCACCAGACGACCGGCCAGGTCGTGCACGGTGATGCGCGTCCGGGTCCCGCGAGGCAGCGTGAAGCGGAGCGTCGTCGCGTGGCGCGCGGGATTCGGGTGGGCCGGCGCCAGCGCAAGCGCCCCGGCGGCGCCACCCACGAGAACCGGCACCCCGGTGTTCGCGCCCGTCACCAAGAGGGTGAGCGCTTCGACGTCGTCGGCGAGTGCCTGCTGCGAGAAGTCTCCGCTCAAGTCGTCATGACACGGCACCGACGGGTCACCGCCGCCCTGCGTGTACGTCCGTCCATCGCAGTCCGTGGGCACCTGCTCCGGGGCTCCCGCGGCGGCGATCGCGCTGAGGGCGAGTTTCATGTGGTAGGGCGGGAAGCTGCAGGCCGTGGCGTCGTACGAGTCCGAGCCGGGAAGTCCCACGACGAACGTCTCGACCGGCTTCGACGCGTCGGCGTTTGCGTCCGCGACCAACTGCACGATGGTCAGCGGGTTCTCCCACTCATGGTCGCAGCCGTTGCAGTCGGCGTACCCGGGGCGGGGCGAGAGCTGCGCGCAGCCGATCCCCCCGTCGGTGAGCACGAGGAGGACGCGGGGACCGGAGCCGGCCCAGCCCTGCAGCGCCGAGATCGCCGTCGCTATCGCCCCGTAGAGGGGCTGCCCGTCGCCGTTCGCCGCGTCGACGGGCATCGTGACCGTGAGCCAGTCGCGCAGGTCGCGGCGGTGACCGGGTCCCACCGACGCCTTGGGGCCTGCCGGCGCGATCACGATCTGCGGCAGCAGCGGATAGGCGCAGGGTACGGGGAAGTTGAAGACGCAGGCCGGTCCGGTGACCGTCCCGTTCGGCGAGGCCACGAGGCCGATCTCGAGCCCGTCGAAGCTGTCCCGGTCGAGGGCGTCGACCAGAGCCTGGGTGGTGACCGACCACTTGCCACTGTCGTTCATGCTCGCGCTGCGATCCACGAGAATCACTACGGCACCCGAATCAGCGTGCACCCGGGGCACGGCGAGCAGCGTGATGACGGCCAGGGCCGCGAGGGCGGCGAGGGGAGGATGCGACCTTCGCATGGCGGAACCTCCTTCGATCTGCGAATTCTGGGCCCGTGGCTCCGCCGGCAAACGGATTTCCGGCGGGTTGATTCGTGCGTCTACAACCAGCCTACGCCCGCGTCCAGCGCCGCTCCACCCTGAACCTGGCCTGCCGATCCACCTTCGGGTCATCTTCGCCCCGGCGGGGCCGGGGATCAGCCTGATTCAGGGGACCCTCGCCGCTGTCGTGATGGGACGCAGCGAAGGACGCACGGGTCCTCTGGCTGTCGACGGGGCAGGCTCGCACGGCGCCTCCGCAACGAACGGGCCCGGCGAGCGGCCTGTTCGCCCGGCGACGCTCACCCGTAGGGACAGGGTAGGTGCCCGCATCGGCTCGCGGGTGCGCCGTAGCGAACCCCTGGGAGGCCTGCCATGCGTTTCCTGCATCCCGCGACTCGCCGCGCGACGTGGCGAATCGTCTCGACCCTCGGCTCACGCCGGGCCCTGGCCGCTCTAGTGACGGGGTTCGGGATCGTCTGCGCGACGTCTGTCCTCGCCGATCCGGGCGACCTGGACCGGACCTACGCCGGCTTCGGCTCCGCCGGTCAGTACACGCTGACGCAGAACCTCACCACGCACGTGGTCCAGCCCGACGGTCGGATCGTGCTGGCGGGTCACAGCGGTGACAACCTGATCGTCGTGCGCCGGCGCGTGGACGGCACGTTCGACGGGACTTTCGGGAACGGCGGCACGATGGTCCTCTCCAACCTGCATTTCCCCACCCGTGCGCGCAGCGTCGCCCTCCAGCCCGATGGCCGGATCGTGGTCGCTGGCTACACCGACACCGGAACCGCCGACTACCTGGTGATCCGGCTGACCACCGGCGGGGCGCTCGATCCGGCGTTCAACGGGAGCGGCTACATCCACTTTCCGATCTCGAGCGACACCGACATCGCCGAGAAGGTGCTGATTCAGCCCGACGGGAAGATCGTGCTCGCGGGCTACTCCTACGTCGGTGGCGACTGGGACTTCTCGGCGGCGCGACTGAACACCAACGGTGCCCTGGATCCGACCTTCAGCGGGGACGGCAAGACCACGATCGGCTTCGGCGCCGACGACAAGTGCTACGACGCCGCGCTGCAGGACGATGGTCGGATCGTGCTCGCCGGCGGGAAGCAGGACGGGTTTCCACTCTACGACAGCGACTTCGCCCTCGCGCGGTTGAACGTCGATGGAACGCTCGATCCGAGCTTCGACGGCGACGGCAAGCTGACGACCGGCTTCGGCGACGTCGAGACCGCCCGGGCCGTCGCGATCCACGACGGAAAGATCATCGCAGCCGGTGCTCAGCGCGTGGCGAGATACCTGGTCGCGGATGGCTCACTCGACCCCACGCTCGACGGCGACGGGAAGCTGAGCGTCTCGTCCGTGTGGCAGTTCACGGATCTCGCCATGATGGGCGATGGCCGGATGGTGCTGATGGAGTACGCGCTCTCGGGCGAAGGGATCCTCCATCGGCTGAACGTCGACGGCAGTTCCGATTACACGATCGACCAATATGGCTATGGCACGGGCCAGATCGGGCCCGCCGATCCGTCCGGGGGGGACGCGGGGACCGATCAGTTCCCCTCGCTCTCGCTCATGCCCGACGGACGCATCGTCATGCTCCTGCCGGGCGTCGACGGCTGCGGGCTGTACCGCATGTGGCCAGGGCTCACCAGCGACACCGGCGGCTGGCAGACCGCGGGGTTCGACGACGCGGCCTTCCCGTCCGGCTCCCAGGAGGTCGCCTACGCGCTCGCGCGCCAGCAGGACGGACGCTTCATCGCCGCCGGCTACGTGGCCGAGATCGGATACAACGAGAGCGACTTCGGCCTCATGCGATTCCTGCCCGACGGCTCGATCGACGACTCGTTCGGCTCGCACGGGCGCGCCTCGCTCGACTTCAGCAACGACGACGCCTGCCGGGCCGTGGCCATCCAGCCCGATGGTCGGATCGTCGCCGCTGGCTACGAAGGTACGGGCAACGGCGTGAACTTCCTGGTCGCCCGCTTCGAGGCGGACGGTACGCCCGATCCCACATTCGGGTTCTTCGGCGACAACGTCGCGGACTTCTTCGGCGGCATCGACTACGGAACCGCCGTCGCGCTGACGCAGGACGGCCGCGTGCTGGTGGCGGGCCCGGTCTTCGACGGTTCGCACTTCGAGTTCGGAGTGGCGCAGTTGACGAGCGACGGCGCCCTCGACGCCTCGTTCGGCAGCGGCGGCAAGCAGACGTTCGACTTCCCGGGCGCTTCGAGCCAGTGGGTGTCGTCGTTGCTGGTCGAGCCGAGCGGACGGGTCGTCCTGGGCGGATTCGTGGACGGCGACTTCGCCCTGGTTGCCTTCACCTCGAGCGGCGCGCTGGACGGCACCTTCGGCAGCTCGGGCTACGCTCGCACCGACCTGGGCGGGAACGACTACCTGAACGCGCTGGGCTTCGGGACCGACGGGCGCATCTACGCGGCGGGCTCGCACGAGACCGGCGGCCACACCGTGTTCGCGCTCGCGCGGTACACGTCGGCCGGCGCCCTGGCGAAATGCAACACCCACGGCTGCACCCTCTGGCCGAGCGGCTTCGTGACGAAGGACTGGTTCGCGGAGGGGGCGGCCTACGCCATCGACGTGCGCACCGACGGCCAGCTTGTCCTGGCGGGTGCGGTCGGCCAGAACGTGGGCTGGGCACAGTTCGCGCAGAGCAACGGCACTGAGACGACCCACGGACAGTGGACGCTGCCCGGAGACGATCAGTCCGCGACGGGTGTGTGCTTCGACGGCCTGGATCACGTGCTGCTCGGCGGCTACCAGCGGCTCGACGACGACCACAATTTCGCGCTGGTCCGGTTCGAGACGACAACGAACACCAATCCGGTGGGCGTGGAACCGGGGGCGGTCGCGGGGCTGAGGCTCGCACCCGCGCGTCCCAACCCGGTCGGGGAGGGAACGACACTCGACTTCGAGCTACCGACCGAGGGGCCCGTGCGCCTCACCGTGTTCGACGTGGCCGGCCGCCGTGTGCGGACGCTCGCACACGGGACGCTCGCCGCCGGCCACCACACGCTCGCCTGGGACGGCGCCGACGAGCAGGGCGCGCGCGTCACCCCGGGCGTGTTCTTCGTGCGGCTGGTGGCGGCGGGCAAGGCGACGCAGCGGGAAGTCGTTTTGCTGAGGTGAGGCGCTCCCAGGCAGGAGAGAGGAGATGGCGGGCCTTTGCGCGTGACACGCTCACGTATCGCACCTAGAATTTCAGACATCCGCGAGGGGTGACCGCCGCACGATCGACCGGCACCGCCGGCTGGGATCGCCTCCTCATCTCCGCGCCTCCTCCAAGCTAGGAGTCTCCCATGCCCCGCAGCTTCGGCTTGACAGCCCTCCTGGTCCTTTTGCTCCTCCCTGCCGCAACTTCGGCTGGCACGGCGCCCACGACCCCTGCTTTTCTCTTCGCGTGGGGCGGGCTCGGTTCAAACCCCGGACAGTTCAACTACCCGGACGGGGCGGTCACGAACGCGGTCGGCGACGTCTACATCTCGGACACCTACAACAACCGCATCCAGAAGTTCGACCGCCTGGGGAATCCGATCCTCTCCTGGGGCAGCGTGGGCAGCGGCCCCGGGCAGTTCGATCAACCTGCGGGTCTGGCGGTCGACGCCGCCGGCAATATCTACGTCGCGGACGCCGTCAACAGTCGTATTCAGGTGTTCACCGGGGCCGGCGTCTATCTGACGGAGTGGGGAACCTTCGGAACCGGCGACGGTCAGTTCGACACTCCGGTGGGCGTGGTCGTCGGTCCCTCGGGCAATGTGTACGTCGCCGACTTTCAGAACAATCGAATCCAGAAGTTCACGAGCGGCGGAACCTACCTGGCCCAATGGGGCACCGGCGGCAGCGGAGACGGGCAATTCACCAATCCCCTCGGCCTGGCCACGGATGCCGCCGGCAACGTCTACGTCGCGGACTCCGGCAACGACCGGATTCAGAAATTCGACGGCGACGGCGTCTACATCGCCCAATGGGGTGGTACGGGCAGCGCCGCAGGTCAGTTCTCCGGGCCGTTCGGTGTGGCAATGGACCCGGCGGGCAACGTGTATGTATCCGATGTGGGCAACAATCGGATCCAGAAATTCAGCGGCGAAGGAACCTTCCTCACCGAGTGGGGCTCGACCGGCACCGGTGACGGTGAGTTCGATGCGCCATACGGTCTGGCCGTCGACGCGGAGGCCAACGTCTACGTCCTCGATACCTTCAATCACCGGGTCCAGAAGTTCGGTGGCGCCGGCGCGACGGTGTCCGGCGGCGCGCCGGGATTCCTGTTGACATGGGGATCGTACGGGACAGGCAACGGGCAGTTCCTCCAGTGCAGGGGTGTCGCCCTGGACGCGTCCGGCAATGTCTACGTCGCTGATGTCACCGACAATCGCATTCAGAAATTCACGCCTACCGGCGGATACGTGACCCAGTGGGGCAGCTTCGGATCGGGAGCGGGCCAGTTGAGCGCGCCGGTCGGCCTGGCAACGGACGCGGCGGGGAACGTGTATGTGGCCGACTCTCAGAACAACCGCATTCAGAAGTTCTCGAGCACCGGCGCATACGTCACGCAGTGGGGCAGCCTCGGCTCGGGGAATGGCCAGTTCAACATTCCTTACGGGGTGGCGGTGGATGTCGCTGGAAATGTCTATGTCGCGGACACGAACAACCATCGCATCCAGGTCTTCACGACCTCCGGAGCCTATGTCAGGCAATGGGGTGGTTTCGGCTCTGCCAACGGTCAATTCAAGACCCCCTACGGCGTGGGAGTGGATGCCGCGGGGAACGTGTACGTGGCGGACACGTTCAACCAGCGCATCCAAAAATTCACCAGCACAGGCGTCTATCTCACCGAGTGGGGCTCGGCCGGCAGCGGGGATGGCCAATTCACTACCCCGGCTGCGGTCTGTGCGGACGCGTCCGGCAACATCTACGTCGCGGACAAGAACAATCATCGGATTCAGAAGTTCACGAGTCAGGGCGCCTATCTCGGCCAGTGGGGCGGCTCCGGTTCCGGCGCAGGCCAGTTCAACGAACCGTGGTCGGTGGTGACGGATGAAACCGGCAATGTCTTCGTCGGCGACAGCCACAATTCGCGCGTCCAGAAGTTCGCGACGCCCGCCTCGATCGCGCTCGTCTCGGACATCGGCAACGATCAGGGCGGCCAGGTCCGCCTGCGCGTCCTGCGCAGTTCGGCCGACGCGCCCGGGGTCGGTACGACGATCCTTCGCTACGATGTCTACCGGCGCATCGACCCGTTGCCCGCATCCGCCGCGGTGCGTGAGCCCGCGCGGCGCGTGTCGCCCGCGTCCGTGCAGCTCGCCGGCTGGGAGCAGGTCGGATCGTTCACGGCGCGCGGCGACTCCGAATACAACGTCGTCGTGCCGACGCTGGTCAACGCCACCGCCGCGTCGCTCGAGTACTCCGCGTTCTTCGTGAGCGCGGTGACCGCGGACCCGCTCAACTACTTCGACTCGGGCATCGAGAACGGCTTTTCGGTCGACAATCTCTCACCGCCGGCACCCTCTCCGTTCACTGCCGCCTACGCAGCGGGCGCCACGCACCTGCACTGGGGCGTGAGCACCACCGGCGACTTCGCGTCGTTCCGCCTCTACCGGGGAACGAGCGCCGACTTCACGCCTGCCCCGGGCAATCTCGTCACGGCCACGACCGATACGAGCTACGCTGATCCCGGAGCGGCGGGGAGTTACTACAAACTGTCCGCCGTGGATTTCAACGGCAACGAGAGCGCATTCGCCCTCGTCGGGCCCGCGCAGACCACGGACGTCTCGGACGGCGCAGCCGTCGCCTTTGGACTGGACGGGGCGTGGCCGAGCCCCGCGATCGGCGGCCGGCTCGTCGTGCATTTCGCGCTCACGAGATCCGCGCCGGCAACGCTCGAGTTGATCGATATCGCCGGGCGACGAGTGGCGGCGCGGCCGGTCGGGACGCTCGGTGCGGGCTACCATTCGATCGATCTGGCGGACGGTCGGCGCGTCGCGCCGGGCCTCTACTTCATCCGGCTCGAGCAGGGCGAGAACCACGCAGTCTC
The DNA here is from genome assembly GCA_963744995.1 of Candidatus Eiseniibacteriota bacterium. Classification (GTDB taxonomy): domain Bacteria; phylum Eisenbacteria; class RBG-16-71-46; order RBG-16-71-46; family RBG-16-71-46; genus CAVUWA01. The sequence goes on along the minus strand of CAVUWA010000010.1, from coordinate 64,300 downwards.
CCGGGTCGCTGTGCTCGACTGACGCGGCCCATCGATCCCGGCCGACCACGGGGCGCCGGTTCCCGACCGACGCCCCGATCCCCGTCCCTGCAGAACTCCGCTTCACCGCCCCCGCGCCCCGAAGCGCGTGTCGACCGCGCCGCGCGGCGAGCCAGCCATGGAGTGCACGACCTCGCCCGACAGGATGTCCTCGAGCAGCTCGACGTCGCTGTCGAGGCCGGTGCTGCGCCAGTCCTGGGTCACCTTCTCGCTGCGCGCGAACACCAGCAGCAGCGACGGCATCACCGCGAGCAGGATCGCGCTCGAATAGAGCGGGTTCAGCAGCAGGTGGTTGTAGGCCGCGTGCACGAGGTACGCGATCGCGAACCCCGGCAGGAACCAGCGCAGGTCACCGACTCGTGGCGGTCGGTGGGATCCTTCGACACGATGCCGACGATCGCGGTGACCGAGCCGTGCATGACCGCCGTGCCGAGGCCGCGCACGAGCCATACCAGCGGGTCGGCGCTGCCGAGCGAGAGCGCGTAGTAGAAGTTCTCGATCAGCGCGAAGCCGGTGCCGAGAGCGAAGCCGTGGATGCCGGCGTCCACCATGAAGCCGACCTTCTCCTGGCGGATCAGGTACACGACGATCGCCCGCCTTCAGCAGCTCTTCCACCAGCGGCGCGACGTAGCGGCGCAGCAGCTCGGGGTCGAGGCCGCCGAACGTCTACGGAGCGGGAGAGCTTACGGCCCGACGTAGGATCAGGGCAGCTTTGCCTGGATGATCATCAACCCGATCTGCATGCCGACGTCGCCCGGGTCCACCCAGGGGCCGTCGGTGTCGTATCGCTCGACGAGAACGAGCTTGAGCTCCGGAAGCACGATGACGATGTGAACGCCGAGTCCAGTATGGTAGTAGCCAGCTGCACCGATCAGTTGGGCGAAGGCGGATCCGTCGGGAATCGTCTCCCACATATAGCCGTATCCGACCCCCGCGGTGCTGTCGACGATGGAGTACGACATCGTGCTTGCCTTGATCCAGTCGGAGGGCACGATCGGCCTGCCTCGCCAGTTCCCGTTCTGTTGGTACAGAACGCCAAACCGCGCCATGTCCCTGGCACTCATTCGGAAGGAGTATGCGGGGTGCATGGATAGAGAGTCTTCGTACTGCTAGTAACAGTCTGCCACCTTGAAGTCTTCCATCCCAATCGGGTCGGCAATTTGCCTCTTGAACTCTTCAAATATCCTGGTTCCGGTCTGTTGTTCGAAGATCGTTCCCAGCGCGTTGAAGTCCCAGTTGTTGTAGTAGAAGAACGTGTCAGGTGGATGACTTCCTCTCGCCGGCCGGGTGTCCTTCATTTCCTGTGTTTCCGCCGCCGCCGGGTGGTACACGCCGGAGCGAGACTTCAACAGGTCCCTCACGGTCGCCTGCTTTTCGGCGGTGGTAAGAGATGGAGGGATGTCATCGATGCCGAGGTCTTCAAGGCTTGCGTCGAGATCGATGTCGCCGCGCGAAACGTAGATCCCGTACAACGCGCTCAAGAACGGCTTTCGTATGGAGTGACACTTGTAGTTGTAGGTCGTGTTGCCCCACGAAAAGAACACCTTCCCGTCGTAGAGCGCCATAATGGCGGCAAAACCACTCTGCTCTGCCAGCTGCTTGGCGTCGTCCAGCCGTGCCGAAGAGTAGCCGACGTCCTCCGGGCTGACGTATTTGAGCTGATTGTCGACCACTGGGGGTCGAGGGGCGGTGGTTTTCGAGCAGCCGAGACTCATGACGACGAAGAGGGCGATCGTCACGACAGCAACCGTCACACGGTGAATGTTGACCGTGCTGCTCGTCATGGGAATTCTCCATGAGTCGCCAAAGATGTCTGCGCTTGCCGGCGCGGGCGCGCGAGGCAGTGGCGACCCGGCGTGCGATGAGATCGCAGCCCGCAGGATCGTGCCGCGAGGTCCCTGAAGGGCCGGGCTCCGAACCCACCTCGCGCCTGCCAGCGTGCGGACCGCCCATCTATCGTAATTCGACGATAAACGATGAAGGTCCCGATTGGCTTTCCGGAGCCCGTGGGCGCGTCCGGCGCGCCCTCGCTGCCGCCTCTTGCGCATGCCGCCGTGGACCGGTTGATCGCTCGTCCATAGGAACTCTCAGACCCCCGCGGCCAAGTCTGCGCCTGGGCCGTTGTCCGGGCCAGCCTGAAGTCCCGCCGCTGCCGGCCATAAACGTGCACTTGCGGAAAAGCGCTCGTGGCGGCCTAAGGGAGAATGGAGGCAAGCACCACAAGCAGGCGACCTGCGCGCTGGCCGCCAAGCTCCTGCGCCGCTGGGCAGTGTTGCAGTCCCAGCGCGCCTACGTGATCGAGCACCGCGCGGCCATGGCGGCGTCCCGGCAAACGGGGAAGACCATCCGCGCGTCGGTACACGAGGTCGCAGAGCGCCTCGACGACAGTGGCGGAGTGCCTTCCCCGCCGCCAGAGGCCAGGCCAACTCGCAGGCCGAGGCAAAAAGCACCTGCCACCCAGAATCGTGTCGAAAGGAGCTTGCCGTGTTCTGAGGGAATCTGAGGGGGAGGTCAACGCTCCAGGTGCTGCCCGTGGATGTGCCGGTGATGGCCCGTTTCGGGCACACCAGACACTGCGGTAAGCTCGCCGCCCATGTCTCCTCTGGAACCGGTGCTGCGCCCCATCGCGCGGGCAAGACTCATCGAACTCGCTGAGTCAGGGTTCGGTGACATGATCAAGGCCGTTGTGGACTGTAGCCGTCGCGTCATGGTCGTCGGCGGCGAGCTTCACGCGGACGAGGAGCAGTGGCTCCTCGAAGACGGCTCGCAGCAGGCAGACCTTTGGGGCATCAATCTCTATCCGGCGGACACCTCGGATGACTGGATCGAGTTCGACTCGATGATCAACGTCCGCCCCTCGCAGGGCAATCCGAGTCGAAGTGTCGAGAACCAGGAGACGCAGCAGCTCATCCGTGCGATCGTCGCGGAACTCGTGCAGCCATGACCATCCATTCCGACCTTGTCGCCGGCCGGTGGCATTCCATGTCGCTGATGGACCAGCTCGGGAACGCAGGCAGCGAGGTGTCACGAGCGCTTCGGGCGCGCGCCGGCGGAAACGCTGCCCGAGAGCGTTCCGCACTGAAGCGGTTCCTCGAGCTCATGGACCTGACGATCGCCGACCCCCGGCTACGGGGCCGCCGGAGAGAGCTGTGCCGCGCCCGGGAAGTCGTGTGCGACTTCTTCGTTGGAGACAACGTGTACCGTTCGACGCCCGAATCGCTCGATCGCTACTTCCTTGCGTTCGCCAAGGCCGCGCGACGGAGGCGGTAGTCCCGTAGACGGTACCCCATCGCTCTCTTGTGGCCCCGTAGCCCAGATGAATAGAGCAGCGGCTTCCTGAGCGTGGAAAGGTCGGATACGGACCAAGACATCCACCTCACGGTCCGCTCATTCGGAATGAGCGCATCGGCATTCCATAAACACTTCAAGACGATCACCTCAACGACGCCGCTGCAATACCAAAAGGAGCTTCGCCTGCTTGAGGCAAGGCGAGTCCTGAGGACGGGCGGTGCCTCGGTTACCGCTGCCGCCTTTGATGTTGGGTACGAGAGCCCGAGCCAATTCAGCCGCGAGTGCCCGCGCAAGTTCGGAGTAGCCCCGAGCCAAGACACGGCAAACGAGACTGGCCAGGTCGTCACTCAGTGGGTATCGCCGGCGAGGACCGAAAAGCTCGGCAGCGCCACGCTTTCGGCCCAGGCGTCGCGCAGGTGGTCGGCAATGCGCCCTGCCATCCGGGTCAGAGCTGGCAGGACTCTCGCGGCCGGGGCATACCCAAGGAACGCATCCAGGCTTGCCAGGATGCGCTGGCGGCTGCGGATGCCGAAGTAGCCGACGGTGCGATCGCGCTCGAGTGCCCGCGGCATCGGCTGCAGCAGCCGGATGAGCCAAACCGCGCAGGCACTGACCATATCCGTGGCGAATCGTTCGTCATCGACCAACTCGGGATTGTGCACGGCCAGTGCGCCGCGGTAGGCGTCGAGCATCTTCTCCTGGACGCCCATCGGCAGCCGGAACCCATCCATGCAGCGCAAGTGGCCGATGATCGGATACGCCCCATCCACAAACGGATGGCGGAAGCGTCCCATCTCCAGATCGACGTAGCGCAGCCGCCCGTTGGTCAGCACCCGGTTTGGCGGACACTGATCGTCGAAGGTATAGCAGCTCTCGTCCTCGGCGAGCAGTCGCGAGCTGATCAGCTCGAGCTCCGAACCGATCGCAGCGCTGTCGATACCGACCGCACTGCAGACCGTTCTCAGAGAGTCGGCAAGGGACGGCAGGACCCGGTCCTTGTTGACGCGGCTGAGCGGGCTCGAGTTCGACGCGACCTGGAGCCGGCGCGATGGCGCCTTCGCACACCCCCGCTACTTCCCGCCCTTCTCCAGCATGGTCAGCTGCCAGAGATCCCTGCTGCCTGTGCGGCGCAGCGGCATGATCGCCAGCATGCCGACCTCGCCGATCGCCTTCTCCAGGTACTTCATCTCGGCGAAGTTGGCGCGGATCTCCTCGTCGACCTCGAGCTCGACGCCCGCGGCGCGCGCGATCAGCATGCCTTTGGCGCGCAGCGACAGCTCGACGTGGATCTGCAGCAGGCACAGCATGTCGGCGACGACCGGCCCCGAAAAGCGCTCGCGCAGCTCGTTCAGGTACTCGCCGACGCGTGAGTGCACGACCTCGCCCGACAGGATGTCCTCGAGCAGCTCGACGTCGCTGTCGAGGCCGGTGCCGAGCCAGTCCTGGGTCGCCTTCTCGCTGCGCGCGAACACCAGCAGCAGCAGCGACGGCATCACCGCGAGCAGGATCGCGGTCGAATAGAGCGGGTTCAGCAGCAGGTGGTTGTATGCCGCGTGCACGAGGTACGCGATCGCGAACCCCGGCAGGAACCAGCGCAGGCTCAACGACTCGTGGCGGTCGGTGAGGTCCTTCGACACGATGCCGACGATCGCGGTGACCGAGCCGTGCATGACCGCCGTGCCGAGGCCGCGCACGACCCACACCAGCGGATCGGCGGCGCCCAGCGAGAGCGCGTAGTAGAAGTTCTCGATCAGCGCGAAGCCGGTGCCGAGGGCGAAGCCGTGGATGCCGGCGTCCACCATGAAGCCGACCTTCTCCTGGCGGATCAGGTACACGACGATCGCCGCCTTCAGCAGCTCTTCCACCAGCGGCGCGACGTAGCGGCGCAGCAGCTCGGGGTCGAGGCCGCCGAACTGTACGATGCCGACGTTGGCGGCGAGCGACAGGATGGCCGCGAGGGCGCCGCCGCACAGCGAGAGGAACACCTCGTGGCGGCGCACCAGCTTGTAGCTGTCCATGAACAGCAGCCCGGCGAGGAACAGCAGCACCGGGACGAAGCCCAGCAGCAGTGTGGGGCCGAGGCTCACAGGATCTTCAGCGACGCCATCCACTCGTCGTCGTGCGTGAGGTGCTTCTCGAACGCGTGCGCCCACCCGAAGGACAGGGTGAGCGGCTGGTGGATGAGGAACTGCAGGCGGATGTCGGCCTGGGCGCCGACGTTGCCGAGCGTACGCCGGAGCTCGACCCGGTCGGGATTCGCGACCAGTGCGCCGCCGAACACCGAGAGGCGCGCCCAGCTCGCGTACAGACGCATCGCGCCGAGGCGGCTGAAGCGCAGCGCGGGCAGGTTCAGGTCGAGCATCGCGCGGCCGAACGTGGTGCCGCCGACTTCATTGAGGCCGACGCCAGGGAAGCTCGTGTACTGCCGGTAGCGTTTTGGGTCCTGGTGGTCGATCCAGTTGTTGCCGAAGCCACCGAAATAGAAGTTGGCGAACGGCTCCGCCGGATCGCCCGGCGAGCCGCCGGCGGCGGTGCGCAGCCAGATCGACGCGTTGCGCACGGGCGTCGGCGTGCCGGCATCGAACGTCGCCGCGGCCCACGGGTAGCCGCGCCACGCGGCATGTCCGGCGCGCACGAAACGCACCCCGTTGACGCCGCCTTCCAAGCCGGCCTTGACGCCCTTCTCCCAGTCGGAAGCGCCGATCGAGGAGCGCAGGTTCTTGAACGCGAGCGACGCGTCCCACGACAGCAGCTTGTCGAAGCCGGGCGAGGTCGCGACGTTCTGGTAGTCGGGCAGCCGCTCGAGTCCGGTCCAGCCGTCCATGCCGGTGGACAGGTCGAGCGTACGCGGCGCGTCGCGGATCAGCGTGCGGTCGTAGCGCAGGCTGCCGTTCACGCCCTTGCGGCTGGTCTTGGTCGGTCCGAACAGGTCGTAGAACGAAGCGGGGTTGTAGCGGCCCTTGAGCGTCCATTCGTAGTAGCGGTACGAGCCGGTCACGTGCACGCGCTCATCGGCCGGCAGGTGGTCGTCGGGCGTCACGCTCACCGACACGTCGGCGCTGTGGCGGAAGATCGGATCCGAGATGTTGAGCTGCAGGCCCGGTCCGGTGCGGTTCTTGTAGGCCTCGACGATCGGGTACACGGTGGTCGGCCGCACGCTTGCGAGCGGGTGGTAGGGGCCCCTGGCGAGCACCACCGAATCCAGCTTCACCACAGAAGGCGGCGGCACGCGCCAGCCGCGCAGCTCGGGGTACTTCCGCACGATCTGCGCGCCGAAGAACGTGATCGCGCTGACGTCGGTGAGCGGGTGCGCGTGCAGCATCGCCGGCACGAAGCCTGCGCCGGTGTAACGGAACGCGATCAGCGAGTCGCCGCCGAGCGGGATCGGCCGGAAGTAGCCGGTCGAGGCGTTGGTGACGACGTCCATCGAGTCGGCCTGGAGGTCGTAGCGGAAGATGTTGGAGACGCCGGTGTAGTACGAGCTGCCGAACAGGTAGCGGCCGTCGGGCGAGAACTGGAACGCCTGCGGGATCGAGCTGCCGAAGTCGTACAGCGTCCGCGACGTCGTGTCGCCCCTGGCGAGCGAGGTCAGGTCGTAGAGCCGCAGCGTCTGCCGGCCGCTGATCTCGGCGACCGATGCCGACAGCGTGTGGCCGTCGGGGGAGACGTCGAGATCGTAGACGTCGGTGCCGTAGGGGAACGCCGCGAGCAGCGTCCAGTTGGTCCACGGCTCGTCGATCCGCACGACCGCCGAGATGCCGTTGAAATGCCGCACGCCGAGCAGCGAGCGGTCGGCACGGTTGAACACCAGGTCGCCGACGCGCGCGTCACGAATCAGCCGCTTCGATTTCCCGGTGGCGAGGTCGTAGCTCGCCAGGTCGCGCCACGAGTCGTTGTCGGTCGTGTAGAAGATCCGGCGCGTGGCCGGATCGAAGGCCAGCGAGCTCACGAAGTAGAGCGCCGGGCCCTTCACCTCGCGCAGGCGCCGCGTCGAGCCGTCGTCGAGCGAGATCGAGGCGATGTGCGCCACGGCGCCCGGGTAGAGCACGGCGGCGATCAGCGCGTGCGAGGCCGAATCCACGTAGGCGCGCGACACCGAGCCCAGCGCGCGCGGCGACAGGTCGCGGCCGGTCGTCACCGGATACTGGTGGATCGCCTCGAGGTTCCTGCGCTGGAAGTCGTGCTCCCACGCGATCCAGTCGCTCCACGCGTCGTTGAGCGACTTGTGGAACAGGCGCTCGAAGTCGGAGGCGAAGTACGCGCGGCTGCCGGGCCGGCGCGCGAGCCACTGCTTGACGGGTTTGGGGCCATACGTCCAGGCGCACCAGCAGATGAAACGCGTGCCGTAGAGGTACGAGTTCACGCTGGCCTGGAAGTCGGTCTTCACCCCCTCGGACTCGAGGCCGAGCGGGTCCCAGAAGCGCGCGCTGTCCTGCACCATGGCGCGGAACACCATCTCGTCCCACGGGCCCTGGGCGCGGCCGAGGCCGCCGGACATCCACGTCTCCATGAACACCGCCAGCCCTTCCCAGTACCAGCGCGAGGCCGCGCGGCGCGGATTGGTGAGGTAGCCGTACACCATCGTCTCGGGGTGGGCGTCGGTGGCGTCCACCTTGCCGTGGAACAGCGTGCGGAACAGCCGGTCCGATCCGGCCGGCCGGTCGAGCGTCACCACGTGCGCCATCTCGTGGTTCATCAGGAAGTTGATGCGCTCGTTCGCGGGGTTCGTCTCGTAGACGAAGTTGGCCGGCGCGAAGTAGACCAGCATGCGGTCGCGCGGCGTGACGCCGACCGAGGCGTTCATGAAGTCCGAGGCGTCGGTGAGGATCACGTTGACCGGTTCGGAGGGCGTGAAGTCGAACTGCTCGCGATAGAAGCGCATCGAGCGCTCGAAGCACTGCGCCGTGTAGGGGGCGAGAAACCCCTGCGTCGGCCCGATGTAGAAGAGCCGCATGTCGCGGGTTTCCATCTGCTGGAACTCCGCGCGCGCGCGGGCGGGGCCCGCCATGCACACGAGCACCAGCAGGGCCGGCAGGAGACCGCTGGCCAGCCGGCGCGCCACGGTGGAGCAGGTCACGGGCGGGACACCTCCGGGAAGGATCGTGAGGCTCTACAGCGACGAAGCGACTCCGCATCATAGCGAAGTCCCTTCGAGGCGCCGCAACGAAAACCGCCCCGGCCTCGAACGGAGGCCGGGGCGGTCGGAGAACCGGTGTTTTTACGGGTTGAGGACGGCGTGCGCCAGGCCGTCGGCCGCGGCGAGCTTCGAGAACGCCGGGTCGGCCGCGAGCTTCGAGAAGTTCGGGTCGGCGGCGAGCTTCATGAAGTTCGGGTCGGCGGCCAGCTTCATGTAGTTCGGGTCGGCCGCGAGCTTCGAGAAGCCGGGGTCGGCGGCGAGCTTCATGAAGTTCGGATCGGCGGCCAGCTTCATGTAGTTCGGATCGGCCGCGATCTTCGAGAAGCCGGGATCGGCGGTCAGCTTCATGAAGTTCGGATCGGCGGCCAGCTTCGAGAAGCCGGGGTCGGCGGCGAGCTTCATGAAATTCGGATCCGCCGCCAGCTTCGCATAGCCGGGATCAGCCGCGAGCTTCGCGTAACCCGGATCGGCGGCCAGCTTCATGTAACCCGGATCGGCGGCGAGCTTCATGAAGTTCGGGTCCGCCGCCAGCTTCGAGAAGGCGGGATCGGCGACGAGCTTCGCGAAACCGGGATCCGCCGCGAGCTTCGAGAAGTTCGGATCGGCGGCCAGCTTCGAGAACGCCGGGTCGGCGGCGAGCTTGGCGTAGTTCGGGTCGGCGGCGAGCTTCGAGAAATTCGGGCCGGCGACCAGCTTCGAGAAGTTGGGATCGGCGGCGAGCTTCGCGAAGCCGGGGTCGGCGGCGAGCTTCATGAAGTTCGGATCCGCCGCCAGCTTCATGTAACCCGGGTCCGCGGCCAGTTTCATGTAGCCCGGGTCCGCGGCGAGCTTCATGTAGTTGGGATCGACGGCGAGCTTCGAGAAGCCGGGATCGGCGGCGAGCTTCATGTAACCGGGATCCGCGGCGAGCTTCGAGAAGTTGGGATCCGCGGCCAGCTTCGCGTAATTCGGGTCCGCCGTGAGCTTCATGTACCCGGGGTCGGCGGCGAGCTTCGCGTAGCTGGGGTCGTTCGTGAGGCGCGCGTAGCCGGCGGCCAGCTTCATGAAGTTCGGGTCGGCGGCGAGCTTCGCGAAGCCGGGGTCCGAGGTCATCTTCATGAAGTTGGGATCGGCGGCGAGCTTCGAGAAGCCCGGATCGGCGGCCAGCTTCGAGAACGCCGGGTCGGTGACGAGCTTGCGGAACGAAGCATCCGTCTGCATCTGGTGGAACAGGTCGCTCTGCACGAACGCCTGGATGTCCGCGTCTTCGAGCGTCACGTCGCTGCTCGTGATCTGATTCGCCGAGTAACGATCCGCGGCGCCGATCGCGCCCTCGACGCCCTTCTGGGGCGGATAGCCCCGGAGCGCGATAAAGCCGATGCCTGCTGCGACGACGAGCGTACCCAGGGTGACGATGAGACGCTTGTTCATCTTGGACCTCCTGTGGCGGCCGGTGCCCGGTGCGCCGGTTCTGGGGACTGCGTGCTGCCAGGAACTGTGGTTTGCGCCGGTGTGGCTCGATCCGGCGCGGGGTGGCTCGTTCAGGGACCGTTGCGTCCAGGTCCCGTCGTCAACGTGCGGTTCACGGCGCCTGCGGCGGTCGTGAGCCTGACTTCGATCGTGCCGGCCGCCGCGGGCCAGCCGGCAAAGATGAGCGACGCGTCGACGCCGCCGGTGAGACGGATCCCGGTCTGTCCGGCCTCGACGCCCGCCGTAGCGAGTTCGGCGCCGCGGCCCTCGAGCACGGGGGTCGGAACCGCATTCGCGCCGGCGCCGACATCGAGCGATGCGCCCGAGGGGGCCGCACCTTCGATCCGTACCGTCAGGGCGCCGGCGTCGCGTGCCGTCCGCACCGTGATGCGGGTGTCGCCGCTCTCGAGCAGGGCTTCGCGCGCCGGCGCCACCGGCGCCATCGTGCCGGTCACCGGCAGCGTCGCATCGGGCATCACCGGAGCGTGCTGCTGGATGCCGGTCCACAGCACCAGCGCCAGCGCGGCGATCGTTACCACGGACATCGCGAACGCGGGCACCGGGCGGGAGCGGAACATGTCCGCGAACGCCCCCAGCCATGCCCGGACACGCGGACGATCCGTTGCGGCGGCGATGCGGTGCATGAGGCCCTCGTGCAGATCGGCGGGTGCCTCGTGCATCGGGATGCGCTCCAGCGTCTCGAACATCCGCTTCAACGTCTCGAACCGCTCGCGCAGCGCCGGATCGGCGGCGAGCTCCGCTTCAAGACGGGCGCGGGTGTCGGTGTCGGCGACGCCGTCGAGCACGTCGTGCATGAGCTGATCGATCGACCCATGGGTCATGCCGGGGAAGCTCCCAGTCGTTCGAGGATCGGGGCGAGCGACTGCCGCGCGGTGAACAGGCGCGATTTCACGGTCCTGGCTGGGATCTCCAGCACGTCGCCCATCTCCTCGTAGGACAGATGCAGGAAGTGTCTGAGAATGATCACCTGTCGCTGCTCCACGTTCAGTTCCAATAGCGCCGCGTCGACCGTCTGCTCGAGCGCCCTGCTTTCGTAGGCGTCCTCCGGTGCGGCATCGCGGGCGGCCATTTGATCGGAGATCGGTTCCTGGACGCGCCGCGCATTCAGCAAGTTCAGTCCCTCGTTCAGCATGATCCGGTAGAGCCAGCTGTACAGGCGCCGCCGGGAATCGAACCCGCCGAGACCGCGGTACGCCTTGAGGAAGACCGCCTGGGTCAGGTCGCGGGCGTCCTCGCGGTTGCGCGTCATCCGCAGCGCGAGGTTGAACAGCACCCGCTGGTATTCCAGGGCCAGCTTCCCGAAGGCCCGCGCGTCGCCGCGCTGGGCCTGCTCGATCAACTGGATCTCTTGCCTCTCATCCATACGTACAGGGACCAGCCTCAAAAGTTGGTCGCAAAGTGCGGTCGAGTCGTCACGGCATGGCAAGCCGCCATGCGCGAAGACCTTCGCGTGGGATGGGCAGGGAGATCTGGGTGCGGCGGCCGGGGTCCATCACCATACCGCCGGAAGCGGTGGAGGGCACAACCGAAAGTAGAGCCGGGCGGGAAACGGAGGCTTATTCGATCACCAAAAACTTATGCAATCCGGCATAGGTGAACACGTTACGGACCCGGGGCGTCAGATTCGTGAGCTTCAGCGCCTGACCGGAGTCCAGCAGCCGCTTGTGGGTCTCTACCAGCACGCCGATCCCGGCGCTCGAGATGTACTCCAGTCCCGAGCAGTCGGCGATGATCGGCCCGGGCATCCCCCGCAGGATCCCGATCGCCTTCTCCGCCTCGGAGGCGTCGAGGCGCCCCCGCAGCAGAATGTGTCCCTGGTCGCCGATTTCGATCTCGAACATCACGACTCCAGTCGTTTGGTGACCGTCACGGTGCTGTTGCGGTCCGTGTAGTCGTACCGGATGGTGTCCGCCATCTGGCGGACGAAATGGAGGCCGAGTCCGCCGCGCCGGCGTTGCTCCATCGGCATGTCGGGGTCGACCTCGGGAGCCTGAGTGACGTCGAACGACTCGACGTCGAAGTCGCGGACCAGGATCGTCACCACCGGCCCCGTGGCCGAGAGCCCGATCTCGATGTCCTCGGAGCCGCCGCGGTTGTATTTCACCATGTTGGTGAACAGCTCCTCGATGAGCAGATCGATCTCGAACGCACTGTCCGCGTCGAGCCCCTGTCCGCCAAGGAATTCCACCGTCCATTCGTGGATCCGCGCGAGGGCGGCCACGTCCCGTGGGAATCTGCGGCGCTCCATGGCGCGCCACGATAGGGGCAACCCCGCGCGCTGACAATTCCTTCCATCCGGGGTTGCAGGCGGCGGGCGGGTATGGGCATATGGGGGAGCAGCGCGCCGCGCCCGTCGTGCGGCGCACGGATCATGTTTCCAGGAGGCGATTTCGATGGCGCAGGCGAAAGACGGCGATACCGTCAAAGTGCACTACACGGGCAAATTGAAGGACGGCAGCGTCTTCGACAGCTCCCTCGACCGGGCCCCGCTGGAGTTCAAGATGGGGGCCGGTGAGATCATCCCGGGCTTCGAACGGCTGGTGCGCGGAATGGCGGTCGGCGAGTCGCGCAGCGGCGAGATTCCGGTGGAAGACGCCTACGGGCCGCGGCATCAGGAGATGGTCATGCAGGTCTCGCACGAGCACTTTCCCCCGGAGCTCAAGCCCGAAGTCGGTCAGCAGTTGATGATGGAACGTCAGGACGGCCAGTCGCTGCGCATCACGGTGACCGAGGTCAGCGAGGAAGGCGTGACGATCGACGCCAACCACCCGCTCGCCGGACAACCGCTCACGTTCGAAGTCGAGCTGGTCGAGATCGGCTGATCGCCCCGCCGCGGCACACCCCGCAGGCGTGACACACACTTTGCAGCACGCCATGCCCGAGGCGCCTATCTTGGGTGTGAAGAGCGAGCCCCGCTGCCCATGGCGGAACGCGGTCGCAGGTCGCGGCCGCCCCGGCGCGCTCGGGCGCGGTCCCGGTGAACCGCGCGCCTGGATCGGCCGATGACGAGGGGGATGGACGTGGACACATGGGTGTTGTTGCTCGCGGGCGGTGACGGTCGGCGTCTGCAGGGAATCACGCGTGATGCCGCGGGGCGTGCCGTTCCCAAGCAGTACTGCGATTTCGGAACCGGGCGCTCGCTGCTCGGACGGACGCTGGATCGCGCGCTGCAGCTCGCCCCGCACGACCGCGTCATGGCGGTCGTCGCCGAGCGGCACCGCGAATGGTGGGAGCGGGAACTCGACGCGCTGCCGGCCGAGAACCTCGTCGTTCAGGCGGAGAACCGCGGCACCGCCGCGGGGATCCTGCTGCCGCTGCTGCGTATCCACCAGCGCGACCCGCACGCCACGGTCGTGGTCTTGCCGTCCGACCATCACGTCGAGGACGAAGCGACCCTGCACCGTTCGGTGAACGAGTCGAAGCGCGCCCTCAGCCGCCATCCGCACTCGATCATCCTGCTCGGCATCACGCCCACATCCCCCGACAGCGAGTACGGCTGGGTGCTGCCCGACGCGTCCGACGAATCGGCGACGCATCCGGTCGCGGCCTTCGTAGAAAAACCCGTCGAGCTGGAGGCGATCCGCCTCATGGCACGGGGCGCCCTGTGGAACAGCTTCATGTTCACCACATTCGCAAGGACCCTGCTCGACACCTACGAGGAGCGCATGCCGCGGTTGCTCGCGGCCATGCACAACGTCCTCGCCGGCGGTTCCGCCGCCGCGCTGGCCGCGCTCTACCGCGCCATCGAAGCGCACGACTTCAGCCGCGAGGTGCTGCAGCTGTCGTCCGCGCGCCTGCGCGTCATGGCCGTGCCCGCGTGCGGCTGGACCGATCTGGGCACGCCGGAGCGGCTCGCCCGCCTGCTTCCCGTTGCGGAGGCGGACACGACGCCGGGCGAGGAGCAGTCCGCGGCCTGAGCCGCGTGACCGGCCGGCGGGCGATGGGTGCGCGCGGAGGAACGCCATGACCGAACGGCCCATCGATCCCGCCACGCGCATCGGTCACGTCCACCTCAAGGTGGCCGAACTCGACCGCGCGCTCGACTTCTATTGCGGCGTGCTCGGCTTCCGGCTGACCGGCCGCATGGGAAACGGCGCGGCGTTCGTCGCCGCCGGCAGCTACCACCACCACATCGGGCTCAACACCTGGGAGAGCCGCGGCGGAGCGCCGCCGCCGCGCGGTACGACGGGGCTCTACCACGTGGCGATCCTGTATCCGAACCGCGCGGCACTGGCCGACGCGCTGCGGCGCCTCGCGGCCGCGGGCGTCCGCCTGGACGGTGCGGCGGACCACGGCGTGAGCGAAGCGCTCTACCTGCGGGATCCGGACGGCAACGGGCTCGAGCTCTACCGCGACCGCCCGGAGTCGGAGTGGCCCCGCGATCCGCGGGGCCAAGTCGCCATGGTCACCGAGCCGCTGGATCTCGAAGCCCTGCTCGCCGAGGCTCCGGCCCGGGCCTGAGCCCGGCGCCGGGCGCGGCACCCGCCGGCGCCGCGCGGCCGCGCGTCACGCGGCGAGCCACGCTCCGGCGCTCATGCCGAGCGCGAGCAGCACGAACGCGAGCAGCGCCATGCGCTGCGCCGGCACGATCCGCCGGATCTCGACCGGGCCCTCCAGCAGGCGCAGCGCCGCGGCGTGCGCGGGCACGGCCGCGACGAGGCCGAGCCAGATCCAGTGCGTGACGCCGAAGGCAGGCAGGATCAGCAGCAGCGCGAACGCGAGCACGACGCACTCGGCGAACAGCCGGCCCGCCCGGCGCCGGCCGAGCCGTACCACCAGCGTGCGCTTGCCCGCGGCATGGTCGGCGGCCACGTCGGGGAACTCGTTGGCGATCAGGAACGCGGCGATCAGCAGCCCGAGCGGCGCCGCGATCGCGAGCACTCCGAGCGGCAGGGTGCCACGCTGCACGAGGTAGGTGCCGCCGACGATCAGCGGGCCATAGCAGAGCGCCACCGCGGTTTCGCCGAAGCCGCGATAGGCGAGCCGAAACGGCGGCGCGTGGTAGAAGTACGCGAGTGCGACGCCGCTCACGCCGAGGCCGATCACCGCGGGCTCGCGGAACGCGGCGATCAGCAGGCCGAGCGCGATCGCTGCCGCGTAGCCGGCGGCGGCGATGCCGATCGTCTGGCCGCGCGTCAGGACCCTGTCCACCAGGACGCGCTTGCCGCCCGAGAATGGACTGCGGTCCTCGGGCCGCACGGCGAGATCCGCGCCCGAGTCGAAGTCGAACACCTCGCCGGAGGCGTTCTTGGCGACCTCCACGGCGAACACCGCGAGCAGCGTCACGAGCAGCCAGCCGCCGTGCACGGGGCCCGCGGCCGAGGCGAGCGCCGTGCCGAGCAGCATCGCGGCGAACGACGCCAGCGAGATCTTCGGGTCGGCGAGGCGGCCCAGGCCGGCGGTGAGATCGGCGCGCCGCGACGGCACATCGAGGGCGGGCGCGAACGATCCGCGCATGGGATCCTCCTTCCGAGGGCCGGCTCCCCGCGCCGCCCGGCACGGGGGCCCGGCGCGTCACCTGCTGCATCGTTCGGGCCATGCGCCGGGCAGCGGCCCGTCCCTGGCAAGGGCTCCCGCGACAGCAGGTTGGCCGGCCGCTGCGTCCCAGCGCCCCGCGACCGCGGCTGCAATCCCGTCAGGCCGGCGGTCGGCCCGTCAGCCGCGGCGGCGCGTGTAGACCATGCGGAAGCCGGCCGCGCTCACCAGCGCACAGTCGGCGCAGCCGGGCTCGAGGTCTTCGGGACGCACCGGGTCGAGCGCCACTTCGAAGCCCATGTGCTCGTAGAGCTCGGCGGCTTCACGCGCGCGCACGGGGTCGGCGAGGAAGCGGCGCTCCCAGCCGGCGGCGAGGCGCGCCGGATCGGGGCGGATCTGCGCCTCCCAGACGCGGCGGCGCCGCTCCTCCGCGGCGAGCCGCCCGGCGGCGCTGCCCGCATCGCCGGGCCCGCCTTCGTCAGGCGGTCGCACGCGCGCCGTGCCCGCCGGCCGCGAGCATCTCGAGCCGGCGCTGACCGAGCACCGCGGCACCGAATGCCGGCACGAACTGCACCAGATCGCCGGGCGGCACGTTGACCCGCGCGCCGATCTCCCGGCGGATGACCTGCGCCATGGTCGCGAAGCGCAGAATGCCGCCGATCAGCGTGAACTCGGGTTCCATCTTCACGCGCTTCATGAGCTGCAGCGAGCGTCCGACCAGCGACACGATCGCGCCGTGCATGATGTCCGCCGGGGCGACGCCCTGCGACAGGTGGTTGATCACCTCCGATTCGGCGAACACCGCGCATACGCCGGAGATCGACGTGGGCTCCTTCGAGGTCGAGACCAGCGGCCCGATCTCGTCGGTCGAAAATCCCATGTAGCGGGCGGTCTTCTCGATGAACGCCCCGGTGCCCGCGGCGCACTTGTCGTTCAGCCGGAACGACTTCACGTGCGCGCGGCCGTCGAGGCGGCTGGCCTTCATGGTCTGGCCGCCGACGTCGAGGATCGTCTGGGTGCCGGGGAACAGCCGCGCCGCGCCGCGCGCCGCGGCGGTGAGGTCGGTGACCTTCATGTCGGCGATCGGCGTCTGGTGGCGGCCGAATCCGGTGGAGATGACGTAGCGCACGTCTTCGCGGCGGATTCCGGCGAGCTCGATCGCATCGCGCTGCGCCGCGGCCGCGGCCTCGGCGAGCCGGAAGCCGGTCGGCCGCATGGCGCGCCCGCGGATTTCGAGTCCCGAACCGATCACGACCGCCTTGGTGTACGTCGAGCCGATGTCGATGCCGCAAGTGAATGCCATGATCAACTCCGCTTCGCGTGCGCCGGCGCGCGACCCGCGAAGATGTGGTCGAGTCCGAACAGGGCCGCGCCGAGCGCACCCATGAAGTGCGAGTCTTCGCTCACGTTGAGCTTCGTGCCGAGCCGCCGCTCGAGCGCGTCCACCATCGCCGGATTGCGCGCCACACCACCGGTGAAGGTGACCTCGTCCTCAATCCCCACCCGCCTGAGCAGGCCGGCCGAGCGCATCGCGATCGACTGGTGCACGCCGAGCAGGATGTCCTGGATCTTCTTGCCCTTGCCGAGCCACGACAGCACCTCGGATTCGGCAAACACGGTGCACGTCGTGCTGATCTTGACGGGCCGCTCGCCGGTGAGCGCCGTCGGCCCCAGTTCGTCGAGCGGAATCTCGAGCGCCGCCGAGGCCGCGCCGAGGAAGCGTCCCGTGCCGGCGGCGCACTTGTCGTTCATGCAGAAGTCGACGATCTCGCCGCGTGCCGAGACCTTGATCGCCTTGGTGTCCTGGCCGCCCATGTCGACGACCGTGCGCGTGCCCGGGAACATCTTCACCGCGCCGCGGCCGTGGCAGCTGATCTCGGTGACCTGCGTGTTGCCGAAGGTGACCTTGTAGCGGCCGTAGCCGGTGCCGACCACGTATTCGATCTCCTCCTCGCGCAGACGCCCGGATTCGAGCGCCGTCTGGAACGCCGACTCGGCGGCGCGCATCACGTTGGCGCCGGTCGCCGTGAGCGCGCGACTGACGATGCGGCCGGCTTCGTCGATCACCACGGCCTTGGTCTGCGTCGAGCCGACATCCACTCCCGCTGCATACGCCATACGTCGTCTCCTCCGCGTCAGGTGCCCGTGACGGCCGTCTGCCGGCGGCGGGCGGTGAGGCCTTCGAAGAATGCGTCGATCCGGTTCTTGAGCTGCGCCTCCGACACCACGCGCCGATCCATCATGTCCGACTCGATGAACAGGCACGGCACGTCGTCGGCCGCCATGACCGCCCGCCGGTTGTCGGCGAGGCCGGTCGAGACCGTGCGGCAGCTCTTGATGGGGTGGAACACGATGCCGTCCGCGCCGAACTCGCGCCGCATCTCGAGCAGCGCCCGGGTCTGGAAGAACATGCTGTCCATCGCGTCGCGTACGCTCACCAGCAGGCTCTCGGCGAGACCCTCGATCGGATCGGCGAGATCGGCCTGGAAGCCGGTATTGGATCCACCCGAGGCGAACCACAGGTAGGTCGAGTTGACGAACGTGCCGCCGAGTTCGGTGAACAGCTCGGAGAACCGGCGGAAGATCGGGTAGCACGGGACGCCGACGAAGATCAGGCGGTACTGCTCGTCGGTGATCGTGCCGATGCCCTGCTCGCTCTTGAACGTCATTTCCTCGACGAGATCGCGGAAGTAGGCGGCGCCCTCGGCGGTGCCGCGGTGGGCGTTCGCGACGCCCAGGTAGATCGTGCCGTCGGAGAGGGCGTTGAACGGCGCGGGACGGCTGCGATTCAGCTCGATCACCCGGCTCCAGTCGCGGTTCATCGCGTTCGCGTAGCCCATGTGCTCGCGCAGGCGATCGACGTCGAACCGCACGCCGGAGAGCTTCTCGAGCAGGGGGATCAGCTCGCGGATCTGGCCCGCGACGTAGCGGCGGTCGTTCTCGAAGTCGGAATCGCCGGGCCGCGCATGGTGCGACGCCTCGCGCGAGCCCGGGATGTCGAGCGTGACCATCGGCATGCCGTACATGCGCTCCCAGATCTCGCCCCATTTGATGTACGTGTTGCACGCATTCGTACACAGGGCGAGGGCGGGGCGCGGGATCCGGCCCATCGGCAGCAGGCCGCCGCGCATCTGCGTGGCGACGTCGGCCTTGACGTAGCCGCAGATGTCCGGCGAGTAGCCGGTGTCCTCGGCCTCGTCGAGGTACTCGTGCGCGACGTGGCGCACGGCCGTCTGCAGCGAATTGATCTCCGGGAACACAACCGGCATGTCGAAGGTGCGCAACAGCTCGCCGAGGCTGCCCATCACGAACACGTAGGCCGCGCCGCGCTCCGCGTCCGCCGCCCGCCCCAGCTCGTCGAACCAGCCGCGGAACAGCGCCGCGCCGTCACGATTGCCGCGTCCGACGATGTTGGAGCGGTCTGCAGTGGGTTCCATTTCCATCTCCTCAGGTCCGGCGGGGGCTAGTCGAAGAGCAGATTCTCGACGAAGGTCTCCAATTGAATCTCCAGGTGTTCGAAGCTCGACATGTTCTCCTCGAACTCGCTCACGAAGTAGGGCACGCCGGCGCGGTCGAGCGCGTGCGTGTACGCCACCTGCTCCTCGAGACCCGGCTCGCACATCTTCGCGGCGGTGATGATCGCCGCCTGCGCGTCGGCCGCCTGGATGCGGCGCAGCAGCATGGTCTCCTTGGGCTTGTCGAGGTCGTGCTGCACCGGGCTGTGCGAGGAGTTGCGCAGGTACGCCTGCGCCAGGCGCACGAGCGGCTCCCCGTCGACCGGCACGTCGTCCAGGATCCAGCGCAGGCCGATCATCAGATCGTCGTCCACGATGTAGCAGGAGCGGCCGATCGCGCGGATCAGGTCGAGCGGCGGCTGTTCGCAGAAGCCGCCCTCGTAGACGATGCGGATCCGGTCCTGCGCCTTCACCTCGCGCGCGTCGATCAGCGGCAGCACGTGGGCGAGCAGGGCATTGTGCTCCTCGCGCGGGATCATCCCGCCCACGGCGACCAGCACGTACGCGTCCTCGGCACTCACCTTCCAGGGCGCCTCGCGCTTGATCCGGTACAGCTCGCGCAGCAGGGCGCGGTTCTCGTTGAAGACGGCGATCGAGCGGCGCAGCGCCTCGTCGGTGACCGGACGGCCGGCGACCGACTCGATCACGCTCTGCAGCCGCCGGTACTCGCCCGCGAGGTACTCGGCCGCGTGCGCCGAGTTGGCGTTCTGCGGCAGGTAGAGGATCTGGCAGGGGAAGTCGAAGTGGCGTCCCCAGATTCCGGACAGGTTGCGGGCCGCGTCGCAGATCGGGAGCGTGACGAACAGATCCACGCGCACCCGCTGCGTGAGCACGATCTCGAGCGAGGTCTTGACGATCGAGCACAGGTAGGAGCCGAAGCGCGAATCCGCCTGCGTCGGTTCGACCGGCGCGCCGCGCAGCTTGAACGGCAGCATGCCGGCTGCGTGGGCGATCTCCTCCGGGAAGTACACCTGGAAGTGTCCGAGCACGCGGCCGCCCGCGGCGCGCCAGCGCTCGACGGTCGGGAAGCGGTCGTCCTCCATCAGTTCGCGACACTGGTAGAGGATTCCGCCGAGGTCCTCGTCGCGCCACTCGGGGAAGGTGAGTGCGTTCACCGGTGCGTCCATTCGGGCCTCCGCTTCTCGACGAACGCCTGAAGGCCCTCGAGCGCGTCGTCCGTGCTCATGAGCTCGCCGAGGTAGATGGATTCGGTGCGATGCAGCGCTTCGGCCTCGACGGCCATGGCGGCCCCGCGCATGCTCTTCTTGGTGAGCGCGAGGGCCACGCGGCTGTGGCGCGCGATGCGCCCGGCCAGGCTCCGGGCTTCCTCCTCGAGCGTCTCGTCGGCGACCACCGCGTGGACGAGGCCGGTGCCGCGCGCGGCCTCGGCGTCGACCGGGTCGCCCGTGAACAGCAGCGCGGCGGCGGCTCCGCGGCCGCAGCGTGCGGGCAGCAGCGCGCAAGCGGCGGGCGCGGTCACGGCCAGCGCGATCTCCGGCTGGCCGAAACGCGCCGAGGCGCCGGCGACGACGATGTCGGCGGCCTGCGCGAGCTCGAAACCGCCGCCCAGGCAGCGGCCGCGCACCGCCGCGATCACCGGCAGCGGGAACTCGTTGAGCGCGCGGATGGTCGCCATGAAGTGCGGGATCAGCACCCGCTCGTGCGGCGGCAGGTGCTCGGCGACGTCGGCCCCCGCGGAGAAGTGCGGGCCCTCGGCGGCGAGCAGCAGCACGCGCAGCGCGGGATCGGCGGCGAGATCGCCGAGTGCGGCGTGCAGCGCGTCCAGCACGGCGCGGGTCAGGATGTTGAGCGGCGGATGCCGCAGGGTGAGGACCCCGATGCCGTCGGCGACGGCGGTCGCCACGGGGGCGGTGTCGGAACGAGTGACGTTCGTCATGGCGTGGACTCCTCCTCGATGGCGGCGACGCCGGCTGCGGCGGGTCGTTTCGACCATGTCGCACCCGGCGGCTCGATCGTGCAGATCACATGAATGTCCTCGGTGTCCTCGATCACGCGCGGCACGAGCTGCACCGGCATGCCGATCGCGATGTCGCCGGCGGCGAACGCATCGCCGAACCACGCCAGGATGCGGCCGCCTTCCTCGAGGTCGACGACGCCGACGCGGTAGGGCGCCCAGGCCTCGAAGCCTTTCGGCGGCGCCTCGATGGTGGTGAACGTATGCACGCGGCCGCGTCCCGAGATCTCGACGAACTCGAACGTTCGCCCCATGCAGGCGTCGCAGTCGGCGCGCGGCGGGAACGCCTGTGCGCCGCAGCCGGTGCAGCGCGACGCCATGATCCGGCCGTCGCGCAGATGATCGGCGAACGCACCGATCCGCGTCGCCGACGTCAGGCTCCGATGTCCGTACCACTTGAACACGTCTTAGCTCCTCCGCTCGCGGCTCAGCACCTGCACGAAGCAGTACTGGCCGATGCCGCCGACGTTGTGCGTGAGGCCGACCTGCGCGTCCGGCACCTGACGCGGGCCGGCTTCGCCGCGGAGCTGCCGGGTGATCTCGTACGTCATCGAGACGCCGGTCGCGCCGATCGGGTGTCCCTTGGCCTTGAGTCCGCCGTCCACGTTCACCGCGGTACGCCCGCCGATGTACGTGCCGCGGTCTTCGATCAGCGTGCCGCCCGCGCCACGCTCACAGAAGCCGAGGTCCTCGTAGGCCATGATCTCGGCGATCGTGAAGCAGTCGTGGACGTCGGCGACCTGGACGTCGCGCGGGCCGATGCCGGCCATCGCGTAGGCCTCGGCGGCCGCGCGCTCGGCGCTCGGCAGCCCGGTCAGATGCGGGCGGCGCAGCACCGACATGCTGGCGCTCGCCGCGCCCATGCCGGTGAGCCACACCGCGGGGCGCCCGGCGGGCACGCGCGGCGCGGCGGCGAGGATCACGCATGCGGCGCCGTCGGCGTTCGCGCAGCAGTCGTAGACCGTGAACGGATCGGCGACGCCGTCGGCGCCCGCGGCCTTCTCGAGCGTGATCTCCTTGCGGAACATCGCGTGCGGGTTGAGCGCGCCGTAGTGGTGATTCTTCACGGCAACGGCGTGCATCTGCTCGCGGGTGGTGCCGAACTCGTGCATGTGGCGGCGCGCGAACAGCGCGTAGTAGGCGGGGAAGGTGGTGCCGTAGCAGGACTCCCACTGCACGTCGCCGACCCGGCCCATGAGGGAGAGGACCTCGCCGGTCGAAAGCTCGGTCATCTTCTGGCAGCCGATCACGGCGACGACTTCGTGCACGCCGGCGCGGATCGACAGCCAGGCGGAGCGGATCGCCGCGCTGCCGGAGGCGCACGCAACCTCGGTCAACCACGTCGGCTTCGGCAGCAGACCCAGGTACTCCTGGACCACGCCGGCGATCGAGCGCTGCATGTGGTACTCGGGCACCGCCGCGATCACCGAGGCGTCGATCGCGGCCTTTTCGAGCCCCGCGTCCGCGAGCGCGGCCGCGAACGCCTCGAACGCCAGCTCCTGCACCGATGCGTCGGGACGCCGCCCGAACGCGGTATGGCCGACGCCGATGATCGCCACGTCCTTCACGAGATCCTCCCTGCGCGGGGGCGGTGGCCCCGCCGCGCGCGGTTCGGGCTGCGCCCGCCCGCTTCGCGGGGCGGCGGCCCGCCGCGCCCCGCACGACTACATGTACTGGCCGCCATCGATCTTCACGACCTCGCCGGTGATGTGGGTGGCGCGCGCCGAGCACAGGTACGCGATCAGCGTCCCGCACTCCTCGGGTGTGCCGAGACGTCCGGTGGCGGTCTCGTCGATCGCCCGCTCGATCACGTCCGCGGGAAGCGCACGCATCATGTCGGTCAGCACCATGCCCGGCGCCACCACGTTCACCGTGACGTGGAAGCGGCCGAGTTCGCGCGCGAGCGACTTGCTGAAGGCGATCACGCCGCCCTTCGACGCCGCGTAGTTGGACTGGCCCAGCTTGCCGCGCAGCCCGTTGATCGAGGCCACGTTGACGATCGCGCCCGCCTTCGCGCGTTCGAACACCGCGGCGGCCGCGCGGTTGTAGTTGAAGACTCCCTTGAGGTTGACCTCGATCACCTCGTCCCACTGCGGCTCGGACATCCTCCTGAGCACCGCGTCGCGGGTGATCCCGGCGCTGCACACGAGCACGTCGAGCCGGCCGAGTTCGCGCACCGTGCGCTCGACCGCGGCGACGGCGCCGGCGTGATCGCACACGTCGGTCTCGATCTCGAGCGCACGGCGGCCCGCGCTCTGCACCGCGGCCGCGGTGGCCGCCGCGCCGGCGCGGTCCACCAGCGCCACGTCGCAGCCTTCCGCCGCCAGCGCACGCGCGGCGGCGGCGCCGATGCCGGAAGCGGCGCCGGTCACCATCGCCACGCGGCCTTCGAGTCCGAGATCCACGTCTTCATCTCCCGCTTGCGGCGGCCGCGCCGCCGCGCGTTCAGCGCTGCGCCTGCAGCGTCCGGTACTGCGGCGAGATCGCGCGCAGCAGCTCGTCGTCCCAGGGGTGGCCCTCGGCGAGCAGCTGGCGCAGCTTCACGAAGTCCACCTCGCGCTGGTCCTTCGGGCCCTCGTTGAAGGCCCGGAAGCCGGCGCGCCCTTCGGTCATCATGTTGAGCGCAAGCCACTCGCGGTTGGTGACGCTGGTGTTGTCCCAGTGCCACTGCTTGTGCTTGCGCAGGCTGTTCACGGTCTTCGACACGCAGTCCGGCATCAGCATGAGCAGCTTGGTGCACAGCGCATCCACGGCCTCGTCGAGGCGTGTGAGATCGGTCGTCGCGCGCGCGAGCAGCTCCTTCGCCGCCTGTCGTTCGGCGCCGGTCTTCTCGTCACCGAAGATCAGGTTGCCGAACGCGTCGGTGATGCGGTCGGTGATCACCATCGGGTTGGGGATCCACTCGCCGTCCACGCGCAGCACGGGCGCGATCTGGTTGATCAGCCCGAGCCACAGCGCCTTGTGCGCGCTCCACATCTCGCACAGCACGCCGCTCTCCATGGCGCGCGAGAAGCCGACGTAGAGCGGCAGGAAGTCGGTCGAGCCGCCGTCCGGCGCCGAGCCGTGCCGCGGGCCGGCCTGGCCGAAGCGCGCGGTGTCGGCCGCGATCGTGAAGTCGCAGGCCATGCCGATCTCCTGGCCGCCGGCGACGCGCATGCCGTTCACGCGATTGATCACCGGCTTGTCGCAGCGCAGGATCGAATCGATCATGTCGTTGAACAGCCGCATGTACTGCTTGTATTCCTGCGGATTGCCCGAGTAGTACTCGGCGTACTCCTTCGTGTTGCCGCCGGTGCAGAACGCCCTGTCGCCGACCGCGGTGAACACGACGCTCGCGACGCGGCGGTCCATGCTGGCCTGCCGGAACGCGAGGATCACTTCCTTCACCGCCTCCGTCGTGTAGCTGTTGAACTGGGACGGGTTGTCGAGAACGATCCAGGCGTGGAACAGGCCGTCGGCGACCGTGCCGCGCGGATCGTGCGCGGGCTTGAGCTCGTAGCCGATGTGTTCGAACGGGTGGTCGGGGATCAGCGTGTGGCTCTTCAGCATGGTGGGTCCTCCCGGCGCCGGTGCGGGCGCCGCTTCGATCTAGGCGTTCCAGTCGGGTTCGAGAATCGCTCTGCGCGAAAGGGTGTGCTCGGCCACGCCGCGGATGACCTCGGGGCCGGCGCTCATCGGGTGCCGTTCGATGAACGGCGCCAGCGTCACCCGGCCGTCGATCACGAGGTCCAGGGCCTCGGGGTAGAGCTCGGGCCGGCAGCCCCAGGTGCCCTGCACCGTGGCGTCGAACGCCATGAGGTTGCTGAGCCGCACCTCGATCTTGCCGAGCGTGAAGCCGACCACCATCAGCGTGGCGGCGGGTCCGAGCAGGCCGAACGCGGTCTCCTGCCCTCTGGTCGTGCCGGAGCACTCGAACACGAACCAGCGCTCGGGGCCGCGATCCCACTCGGCGGCCTTCGCCTGCAGCGCCTTCTTCAGGGTCTTGAAGTCCATGGCGGCCGGGTTGAACGTGGCGGCAGCGCCGTGCCGGGCGAGGGTTTCGAGCTTCGCATCGTCCACGTCCAGCGCGACGACGCGAGCGCCGAGCGCGGCGGCGATCTGCACGGCGTAGGTGCCGACTCCGCCCGTGCCGATCACGATCACGAAATCGCCGGCGGCCATGCCGCTGCGGACGATGGCCTGATAGGGCGTGGTGACCGCGTCGGCCACGACCGAGAGGTCGGCGAGGGTGTACGCGCCGCGGCGCTCGACGACGCACACCCCGCGTCCGGGAGCGACCACGGCTTCGGCGAAGCCGCCGTCCATGTCGTTGCCGGGCATGATCTGCCTGCGGCACACGTTGCCGCGCCCGCGGCGGCACAGCTCGCAGGCGCCGCACGGAATCACCGCGGGCACGATCACCTCGCGCCCGATCAGGTGCCGGTACTTCGCCCCGGCGGCGGTGACGGTGCCGCTGATTTCGTGCCCGAGGGTGAGCGGCGGCGCGTGGCGGGTGGGCACGCCGTCCTTCCAGAAGCCGATGTCGGTGTGGCACACACCGCACCCGGCCACCTTCACGAGCACCTCGTCGTCGCCGGGAGCGGGGGTGGGCACGTCGCGCAGCTCCAGCGGCGCGCCCGCGGAGACCAGCTGAATCGCCTTCATGAAACGCATTCCTCCTGGACGGCCGGCGGGCCGGCGGCGGCGGCGCGGAAGCGCCTGGGCGGGCGGCTCATTCGAGCCCCCCGACCAGATGGTCCGCGTAGGCCTCGCCGAGCTCGGCGGCCTGAATCGAGCCTTCGGGTCGGTACCAGCGCGCGATCCAGTTGATCGCGCCGAGAATCGCGAACACGGCGATCTTCGAATCCTGCCGGCGGAACGCACCCGCGCGGATGCCGCGTTCGATCATGCGCCGCAGCGCGCGCTCGTAGCGGTCGCGCGCCGCGATCACGCCTTCGCGCCGGGCCTCGGAGAGCGCGGTCACCTCGAACGCGAGGGGCGAACCCTCGAGGGTCTCGGTCATGACGCGCACGTGCTCGCGGATGACGTGCCGGAGCTGTGCCGGCGCCGAGTCGAGCCGGCGCGCCTCACGCAGGATGCGGTCGAGCTCGCCGAGCGACTCCTGGTGGCAGGCGTGGAGGATCGAGTCCTTGTCGGGGAAGTAGTGGTAGAGCGCGGTCTTCCGCACGCCGAGATGCGCGGCGATGTCCTCGAGCGTGGTCCCGTGATAGCCCTCGCGACGGAACGCCTGCAGTGCGGCGTGCAGGATCTCGCGGCGCCGGCGCTGGCGTTTGGCGCGAACGTGAGGTGAACCGGATTCGCTGGAACCGGGCTCGAGCACGAGGGTCGTCTCCTCCCCGCGCGAATTGAACAGTGAGAACAAAATTGAACGCGCGGTAGAAGATTCATATCGGAAAAGGAGCGTCGGAAGTCATGGTCCGTGCGGCGCATGACGCGCTGTCATGGCGTCTGCCGATACCTGCATCTCGTGTTGCCCGGCGTGGTGGAATCGGGCAGCATGCGCCGACTCCCCGGGCCCGCCGGCGGCCTTCTCCGGCCCGTTTCGCTTTCGAGATCCACGACCATGCGCCTGCTCCTCGGTATCGCCCTGCTGCTTTTCACCCTGGTCTCCTCCGTCCATGCCGATCTGGATCGCACCGGCCGCCGTCCGCCGCACTACGCCGGAAAGCCGCCCGCGCAGCCGGTGCGCGCGGTGCGTGGCCCGCTGCTCACCGGCCGCAGCTTCATGGACCCGGGGCCCTCGGCCTCGGCCCTCGAGGCCCTGGCCGAGGTGCGGCCGGAGGTGGAGGCGCTGCTCGACTCGCTGGTCGGCCCGATCGCTCAGGCACTGACGGACGGCTCCGCCGCAGGCGCGCCGGCCGTCTACGTCGGAGCTGTTGGGGGCTTCTACGCACCGCCGCGAGCCGACGGCGACGACGACGTCGCCACGCCCCGTGACGCGGTATGGATCCACGCGCAGGACGCGGGCGGCCCCTGGCGCAGGCGCGCGCGCGCGGCCGCGGACAGCGCCGGGGCGACGCACGTGATCGTCGTCGCGCTCGAGCTCAGCGACTATCCGGTGAGCCAGAAGAACTGGAAGGGCGCGAAGGCCGTCGACCTCGCCGCGGGCCACACGATCGGCGTGCCATGGCTCACCTCGCTCGATCAGCCGGCCGAAGTCCTCCAGTGGACGGGGGCGTTGATGTCGCGCCGACGGACGACTGGTCCGCGCCGGGGCCGAGGCGTTCCACGCGCAACGGACGCCGTTCGGCCAGGCGGTGCTCGGCGTGCAGCGATCCATCACCGCGGAGGACCTGCGTGCGGCACTCGCCGCGTCACGTAACGAGCTGCCGGGATCGCCTCCGGCGTGGCGCGTCGCGCTCTTGAACCTGGTAGCCGAGCTCACGGGGAAGCCCCGCCCGCCGGGCGCGGAGTCTCCGCAGAACCGCTGACGCGGGGACTCGTGCGCGGTCACCTGCAGCGCCGGCCGCATGGGAACGGCCGGGATTCCGGCGGCTCAGTTTGGTCTTGTCGCCCCGTCCGGTCCGGCGCAATACTCCAGCCATAGCGCACGGCGAGCCTGCCGTTCCCCGTTGCTCGTGAGGCCCCGCACGCCCGTGCGGGGGTGAGTTCCGGCCGCAGCAGTTCGACGCCTCGAACCGATCCACCGGTCGCGGCGCCGGATCGAAGGGAGCCGCCGATGGGTCTGATGTACGTCCGCGACGCGGGCGCCACGCTGCAGACTTCGAGCGGGAAGATCGAGCTTCTCTGGGGCGACCCCTGCCACGTCGAGAAGACCTCCGCCGGGATCGCCACGGTGCGGGCGCGGGGCCGCACGGGCACGGTGGACGCCGCGCGGCTGGTCCCCGATCCGAAGCTGCTCGAGATCTACGTCATCGACGTCGGCCAGGGCGATGGCGTGCTGATGAAGACGCCGGACGGCAAGTGGCACCTGATCGACGGCGGGCCGGCCGCGGACGATCAGATGACGCTGAAGAGCGCGGCGAGTTTCGTGCGCTGGAAGTTCTTCGAGGACCTGCGACGCAAGAAGGTCTCGCTCGAGAGCGTCATCCTCTCCCATCCGGATGCGGATCACTTCGGCGGGCTCGTCGACATGCTCGCGGGATCGCTGCCCAAGCCGGGCGAGAAGAGCCGCTGGACGTTTCCGGTCGAGATCGAGCGCTTCTTCCACGGCGGCATGCCGCGCTACGCGGGATCCCCCGGGCTCGGGCGGACGGCCGAAGGCACCACGGACCCGTTCCCGTTCGGCGCGCATGGTTTCAAGACTCAGGGCACGTTCTTCGTGGACCTGCTCAACGGCAAGGGCGACTTCAGGAATCCGCCGCGGCCGCTGACGAAGAGCTACGGGAAGCTCGCCGCCCTGGTGGGGAAGGTGCCCGCCACGGTCCGCGCGGTCTCCCACCGCGACGAATACCTGCCGGGCTACGCGCCGGCGGGGAAGAAGGCCGCGATCCGCATCCTGGGTCCGATCCTCGAGTCGTTCGGCGCTCGCACGGGGCTGCGCAGGCTCGGCGGGGACTCGATCACCCGCAACGGCCATTCGGTCGTGCTGCGCGTCGACTACGGCAATGCCCGCGTCATGCTGACCGGCGACCTCAACACCCGTTCCCAGAACCTGCTGCTCGGCTACCAGACCGAAACCGAGTTCCTGAGCGATGTCGCCAAGGGATGCCACCACGGTTCCGACGACGTGGATCTCGCGTTCCTCGCCGCCATGGGCGCCCGCGCGACCGTGATCTCGTCCGGCGACAACGAGGACTACGCCCATCCGCGCCCCGGCATCCTCGGCGCGAGCGCGCGTTTCGGGCGCGAGGGCGTCGACTTGCGCGGTCGCCGCGTCCCGCCGCTCATCTACTCGACCGAGCTCGCGCGCTCCGTGCGCATGGGGCACGTCAAGCGGGCGCAGCTGGTCGGCGGCACGGCGCCGACCCGGCTGGATCCGCACCGCGTGGAAATGTCCGAGAAGGCCGGAGGCACGGATCGCTTCCGAGTGCTGTCGCGGACACCGGTCGTGTTCGATCTCGTCTACGGTCTCGTCAACGTGCGCACGGACGGGAAGCAGATCCTGCTCGCGACGCTCGAAGAGAAGGGACACCGGTTCGACAAGCGCTGGATCCGCGCCGGGGCGAGCCCGGCCTGACCGGCCCCTCCATCCCGCTCAGCGCCCGGCAGGACGGCGTTCGGTCCGGCTGATCTCGCGCAGCAGGCTCGGGCCGCGCGGGTCGGACGGGTCCAGTTCCGCCATGTGGGCGGCCTCGCTTCTGGCGAGGGCCGTCCGGCCGCGGCGCAGGTGCAGCGCGGCCGAGGCCGCCAGGATGTCGAGGTCGTCCGGCGCGAGCGCGAGCGCCCGCTCGAGCGCGCGGCGCGCTTCGTCCGGGCGGCCGAGCCGCTCGAGCACGAGGCCGTGATTGAAGGCGACCCGCGCCCGACCGGGCAGAAGCGCCTCGGCCTTCGCCAGCTCGTCTGCACTCGCTGCGTCGCGCGGGACCTCGGCGAGCAGCAGGCCCAGCGCGTAGTGCAGCTCGCCGTTCCCGGGCGCGATCGCGAGGCCCGCGCGCAGCGCGCGCTCGGCCGCGTCGGCGCGCCCGGTGCGGTCGTAGAGCTGCACCAGGTTGAAACGCGCCGGCAGGAACGTCGAGTCCCGGGCGAGCGCCGTTCGATAGAGCTGCTCGGCGCGGGCGTCGTCGCCCTCGGCCTCGGCGAGCAGCGCGAGGTTCATGGGGCCCGCGGGCCGGTCGGCGACCACCTGCTGCGCCTGCCGGTATTCGCGGCACGCGGCGTCCCAGGCCCGCGCCGTTGCGTCCGTGAAGCGCGCACGCGGCACCGCGGCGAGCACGCGTGCCGCCTCCGCGCGGATCGCGCGCAGCGGGTCGTCGAGCAGCGGCGCCAGCGCGTCGAGCTTCGCCGCCGGGGCGCGGAATTCCATCGCACGCACGGCGGCGAGCCGCACCAGAGGCTCGGGATCCGAGAGCGCGGCGACGACCTGCGGGTCGCCGGCCGCGCCGTTCGCCGGCATCAGCTCGAGCGCGGTCGCGCGCACGATCGCCGGCCGCCGCGCGTCCGCCGCAAGGGCTGCGAGCGAGTCGCCGGCGCCCGCGGCGTGCGCGCGGCCGGCCGCCAGCGCCGGTCCGAACGAAGCGCGGCCCGCCCCCGCGCCGAACACCCGCCGGAGGTTCGCGGTGGCCCACGCGGCCGAACGCCGGTGGCAGGCCGCGCAGACGTCCGGTGCGCCGAGTCGCGCGGACCCCGCGGGATCCGGCACGCGGAAGCCGTGATCGCGCCGCGGATCCACGACCATGTACGTGCGCGCGGGCATGTGGCAGTCCACGCACGACGCCCCCGGCTCTCCCGGCGTATGGAGGTGGTGCGCGGGCGTGTCGTAACGGCCGGCCTTCAACATGGGGAAGCGCGGGTCGGGATGCTCGCCGTGGCAGCGCGTGCAGAGCGCGTTGCCGCGCGCCAGCGGCTCGAGCGTGTGCGGATCGTGGCAGTCGGAACAGCGCACGCCGGCCGTGAACATGCGACTCTGGACGAACGAACCGTAGACGTACACCTCGTCCTCGATCTGTCCGTCGGGAAAATAGAGCCCCTGCTCGAGCCGCACGGGCACGTAGTGGTCGAGCAGCGGCGCGCCGGGCGCTGCGCCGTCGGTGAGCGGCGCGCGCCGCGAGTGACAGGGCGCGCAGGTCTCGACCTCGAGGCGGTTGCCGGCCGCGGCGGCGAAGTCGACCGTCAGCCCGCGATCGCCGCGGTCCCCGGCGCCAGTGTCCCCCCGCGACGCAGCCCGCTTCGCCCACGCGACGTGGCTCGATCCCGGGCCGTGGCAGGCTTCGCAGCCGACGTCGAGATCGGACCAGGTCGTCGCATAGCGGTCGGTTGCCGCGTCGTAGCCCTTGACCAGGTTCGTCGAGTGGCATGCCGCGCACTGCGCGTTCCAGTTCTGATAGCGCCCGGTCCAGTGCAGCGGATCGCCGGGGGCGATGCGCTCCTCCGGGTGCAGGTCGAACCAGCGCCGGCGCACCGTGTCCCACGCGACCGGGAGCGCCTGCAGCCGCCCGCCGGGGAACGCGACGAGGTACTGCTGCAGCGGCCTCACGCCGAACGTGTAGCGCACCTCGAAGTCCGCCGGCCGCGCCGTCCGCGCCCTCGATGTTCACCATGAACGCGCCCGCGCGCCGGAAGAAGCGGGCGACGAGGCCGCGGTTCGTGAACGTCGCGCCGCCGAAATCCCCCAGGACGGTGGAGTCCGTCGCCGCCTGCATGGCGAGGTCGTGGTCGGAGCCGCGCCACGCCGCGTATGCGCGCGCATGGCACGGGGCGCACGCGGCGCTGGTGACGTAGCCGGCGCTGCGCGCGGCCGGACCTGCGGGGGTGCAGCCCGCGGCGCACGAGAGCAGGGCGAGCATCCCGAGGGCGTGGCGCCGTCGGCCGGCCGCCGGGCGCGCGGGCGCTGCCGCGCCGCGCGGCGGGTCCGCTCCGGCGCGCCCCGCTCCGTTCGCGGCGCGCCCCGCGCGCGGCTCACGCGGCATCGGCGCCCGCCCGCTGTTCAGGGCGCCACGGCGGCGCGCCCGGTGACCCTGAACGCTTTCGTGGTGCGCGGCTCGCGGGTCGCATCGTCGTGGTCGTTGTACTTCAGGAACTCGGCGCGCATCGCCGCCACGCGCCTCGCCTGCGCCGGATCGTGGATCAGATCGTGTTCCTGAGCGATGTCGGTGGCGAGGTCGTACAGCTCGGTGGCCTCGTTGTGGCGGTCGACGAGCAGCACCCAGTCGCCGCGGCGCAGCGCGCCGTCGTAGGCGTAGCCGGCCTGATAGATGACGAACTCGTGCACCGGAACCCCCTCAGGCTGGTGTCCGGTGAGCAGCGGCATCAGCGTCGCGCTGTCCATCGCCTGATCCTCGTCCATGTTCCGGTCCGTCAGGTCGTAGATCGTCGCGATCCAGTCCTGACACAGCACCAGCTCGTCCGACACCCGGCCCGGCGCGATGCGCGAGCCCGCCGGGGTGCCGTCGCCCCAGCGCACGATGAACGGCACGCGGTGGCCGCCCTCGTAGACGTCGGCCTTGTAGCCGCGGAACGGTCCGTTGTTGTCGTGCAGCGAGTCGCCGTAATCCACCACGTCCGGCCACAGCGCCCCGTTGTCGCTCGCGAAGAACACGATCGTGTTCTTGGTGAGACCCTCGGCGTCGAGTTTTGCGAGGATCTTCCCGACCTGCAGGTCGAGCTCGGCGAGCATGTCCGACGTCGCGCCCCCGGTCGTGCCGCCGACCACCGGTCCCTGCGGATCGCCGGGGTCGCCGAATCGGTGCGGCGGCGTGTGCGGCACGTGGATCGCCTGCGAGCTGTAATAAAGGAAGAACGGCCAGTGCGTCCCGTTGCGCGCGTTGGCTCTCAGGTGGCGGTCGATGAACCCCACCGCCGAGTCGGCGAGCACCAGCCCCACCTGGCTCGAGTCGTAGTGGCGGTCGCCGATGCCGGGGCGCTCCTGCGGATGTTCGACGATCTCCGAGACACCGTTGTCGCCGACCTCGTAGCGGCCGTTGGTCCACATCCGGGTGCTGCGGTTGTCGGGCGGATCGTCCGGGTCGATCGGTTTGTAGCGCCCGTTCTCGAAATAGGCGAACGGCTCGTGCTGGATGCCGCTGGTGAGCCCGAGCGCGTAGTCGAAGCCATGCTCGTTGGGGAAGTGCTCGACGCCCCGGGCGAAATCCATGCGCCGGATCTCGCGTTCCTCGCGGATCGGCACGCCTGCGGTGTCGCGCACGGTGCCGCCGAAATGCATCTTGCCCATGAACGCGGTGCGGTAGCCGGCGCGGCCGAGCACGTCGCCCGCGGTCAGATGCCGGCCCGCCTGCAGATGTTCGGCGCCGGCGTGGAACGCGCACGAGAAGTTGATGTTCCAGCTGCCGCCGGGGCGGCCGTTCCGGTACGGGTTGCTGCCCGTCATCATGCTGAAGCGCGACGGGGCGCACAGCGCCGCGGGCGAGTGCGCGTCGGTGAAGCGGATGCCCTCGCGCGCGAGCCGGTCGATGTTCGGCGTCGGCACCCGGCCGCCGTAACAGCCGATGTCGCCGTAGCCGACGTCGTCGGCGAGGATGAAGACGACGTTGGGGAGTGCGCCGTACGTGCTTCGCGGTCCGGGCCCGGCCTCGCTCGAGCCCGCGGCGCATGCCGGGCCGGGCGCCGCGAGCCGGGCGGCGACCCACAGCACTCCGATCGCCACGGCCAGGGCCCGTCGCGCGGGGTGGCCGCCCGCCGGGACTTCCGGCGCCGTGAGGCCGCTGTTCGCGCTGCCGCTCATGCGACGCACGATAAGGGGTGGGGTGGTACGGGACAACCGCGGCGATGCGCACCGGCAGCCCGGCGGCCGGGCGCTGGCTCCGTGCGTGTAATCCCGCGTCGCGTGGGGCGTTACCGGAACGCCCCGCGCGCCACGCGGCGCCGCACGTCACTTTCGCGCGCGCGGAGCGGGTTTTTTTCTGTGCGTCGATGCCATTCTGTCGCATCATTGGAGTTCGTCGCTCGTCCCTCGGGCGGGGGATTGCATCGTCCACCCCAGCAAGGAGCTTCGACTATGACTTCTGGACACAAGCTGGCCGCAGCGACCGCCCTCTTGCTTGCAGCGAGCTTCGGTAGCGCCCACGCGGCGCCGATCATCGCCGCGGCGGCGGACAACGCCACCGTGCAGCCCGGTGGCCCGCGCTCGGGCACCAGTGGCAAGGCCTACTTCAACATCGAAGGCAGCGGGAACGGGAGCTTCGCGAGCTACGGCGTCGCGGACTTCAACTTCGGCGTCCTGCCGAGCACGGTCATCAGCGTCAACTCGGCGACGCTCTCGCTGGTGCAGGCCAACGCGGCGTTCTCGACCACGGGCCAGGTCGTGCTCTCGCTCGACCAGAGCGCGGTCCTCGTCGACATCCAGCCGGGGACCTCGCCGCTGGCCTACGACGGTGTCGATCCCGGCACCGCGACCGACGAAGCCGACGGCGATCTCTCGCTGCTCGGTTTCAGCGGCGGGCCGTTCACGTACACCGTGGGCACCTCGGGTGACGTCGACAACTACA
Source organism: Candidatus Eiseniibacteriota bacterium (assembly GCA_963744995.1). Classification (GTDB taxonomy): domain Bacteria; phylum Eisenbacteria; class RBG-16-71-46; order RBG-16-71-46; family RBG-16-71-46; genus CAVUWA01. Next base: position 30,334 of record CAVUWA010000010.1, on the reverse strand, counting down.
ACCTCGGCTTGCCGCCGGCGATCGCCAGCGAGCTGGTGAACCGCCTCAACGCCGCCGCGCCGATCCGGATCACGGTCGGTACCGGAGCGGCGACGGTGGCGGCGACCTGGGCCGGGTATCTGAACACGACCTACGCGGGTCCGACGCTGACGCTCGACGTGACGTACGACACGGGCACGCCGGCGCAGACGGAATCGTGGGGCCGCATCAAGGCGATGTACCGCTAAGTCGCCCGGATTCGAACGCAGATCGACGGCCACCTCCGCGAGGAGGTGGCCGTCGTGCTGCCGGCATCGCTCTCCGAGTCCGGCGTTGATTTCCGCCGCCGCGGCCCTAAGCTCCCCGGCGACACAGGGAGGGCACCATGTCCCGGTCGTTCCTGTCGGCCGTTCGCGCGGAGGCGCGCATGCAAGAGACGCATCAGCGCCGGGGCCGCGCGTGATGTCCGAGCCGCTGCATTCCCGCGCCCGCCGGCGGTTGCGGCGATGGTGGCCGCGCGCCGATCTCGCGCTGCGGCGCCGCGCGTTCACGCGCGGGCTCCGGCGGCTCGCGGACACGCTGGCGCAGACCCCCATCGCGGGAAGGTACTGGGTGGTGGGCGGCCTGCTGCTCGGCTGGGCGCGTGCCGGACGGCCACTCGACTCCGATCTCGAGGACGCGGACTTCGCCTACCTCGACGAGGATCACGACCGCTTTCTCGCGGCCGTGCCCGCGCTCGTCCGGGCAGGGTTCCGGCCGCGCCATCGCTTCCGGAGCACCGACGGCCGCTTCGTCGAGCACCGCTTGCGGCGTGGCGGCATTCAATACGACTTCTTCCGGCTGACCGCGGCCGGTGACCGGTTCCGCTACTCGCTGTTCACGGGCGGCGCGACGCCCGAAGAATTGATGGCCGAGGTGCCGTTGCAGGCGCGCGTGCCGTTCCATTATCTGGGCCGCGACTGGCTCAAGGTCGTCGACCACGACCTCGCGCTCACCTCGATCTACGGCGACTGGCGCTGCGAACGGCCCGGGTGGACCTTCGTCTCCGACCGCGCGATCGTCCGGCGCGTGCCGATGGCGTGGCAGCCGATCGACTGGAACGGCGAGGTTTCCGCCGCGCGCGGCACGGGGACGCCGTGAGGGCGCGAAGCGGACCGAAACGACAGGATGCGGCGCGTGCCGCGTCTCAGCGGCGCTTGAGGACGATCATCGTCATGTCGTCCATCTGCAGCTGATCGCCGGAGAAGTCGAGCGCCGCCTTGACGACGGCGTCGAGGATCGTCGCTGCGCTCTGCTGCCGCTCGCGGACCAGGACGTCGATGATGCCCTGCTCGCCGAATTCCCCGCCGTCGCTGTCCGGCGCCTCGCTGATCCCGTCCGAATAGATCACCAGCACGTCGCCGGGATCGAGCTCGCACACGGCGTCTTCGTACTCGGTATCCTCCATGACGCCGAGGATCAGGCCGCCGACCTCGAGCATCTGCACCTCGCCTGAGGCGCGCAGCAGAATGGGCGGGTTGTGCCCGGCGCTCGAGAACCGCAGCCGATGGGCGCCGGGGTCGAGCACGCAGAAGAACGCGGTGACGAACTTGCCCGGATCCGTCGAGCGGTAGAGCAGTGTGTTGGTGCGCCGCAGGCATTCGGTCACCGATGCCGAAGCGAGCACCTGGCTGCGCACCGCCGCCTGGAGATTCGCCATGAGCAGCGACGCCGGCAGCCCCTTGCCGGAGACGTCGCCCAGACACATGGCGAGGCCGCCGTCACCCGCGGGGATGAAGTCGAAGTAGTCGCCGCCCACCGTCTGCGCCGGGATCGAGCGGCCCGCCAGATCGTAACCCTCGATCTGCGGCGCCTGCTTGGGCAGCAGGTCGCGCTGGATGACGGCGGCCAGTCGCACCTTGGCCAGCTCCTCCTCGATCCGCTGCGAGAGCAGCTGGTTCACCGTCGCGAGCTCGTCGTTGGCGGCGCGCAGGCGCCCGCGCGCCGCGTCGAGGCCGGCCGCCATCTCGTTGAACGACTCGGCCAGATCGCCCAGCTCGTCACGGGGCTCGACCGCGATGCGATGGTCCAGGTGATCCGCGCCGATGAAGTTCGCTCCGCGGCCGAGCTCCGTGAGCCGCCGCACCAGGTAGCGCGAGAGATCCAGCGCGACGACGATGCCGACCGCGACGCTCACGATGAAGATCAGCAGCGCCATCGAGCGGGTGCGCGCCGTCACGTCCTCGAACCGGCGGCGCGCGCGCTCCGCTTCTTCGTTGCCGCGCGCCTCGAGACGCGGAACGATCACGCGCAGCAGCTTCTGGCTCGGCGGGTCGGCGCGCGCCAGGAAGGCGACCGCCCAGCCCTGCTCGACACCGAGGTAGTCGTAGAACTTGCGCCACATCTCCGCGACCTGGGCGTACGTCTCGACCAGGTCGTGCGTTCCCGCGGTGTCGTCGCGGGCCAGCGCCGCGATCTCGTCGCGGACATGGTAGAGCTTGTCGTCGAAGGCCGCGTGCGCGAGAGGATCCGGAGTGCTCCCGGGCTCGAAGCGCACCTCGCCGAGCAGGGTCGTCTCTTTGTACATGTCGGCCAGCTGCTGCCGCACCGAGGCGATGTGGATGCGGCGGCTGAGGGCGGCGTTCAACTCGTCGAGCGCCCGGCTGCGGGCCCAGTCGCCCCACAGCGTGATCGACTGGTTGACCGCGAACAGCGCGAGGATCGTGAGGAACGAGAAGACCAGGCGCCGCCGAACGGTCAGGACGGCCATCAGCGCAACGGGTAAGCGCTCTCGCCCGGCAGGGTGCCGTCGATCCTGACGACCTTGACGCCGGAGGCGATGTCGTTGGAGCGAACCAGCGAGATCGCTCCGGGAATCGCACTGACCAGCTCGTTCACGGTTTCGTTCGAATAGACGACCTTGGGTGTCGACGGCGCCTCGGCGCGAAAGATGCGCGCGATCCAGTACTGTTTGAACTGCGACTCGGTCATCCTGTAGATGCGGTTCAGCACCACGGCGCGCTCGGGCGCGACCGGCGCGCGCACGATCAGCACCACCGGCATGTCGCTGTTCCAGTACTGGCGCTCACCGAGGAAGATCTTGCGCACCTCGGCGAGGCTCAGGTTCTCCACCGGCGTCGAAGGATGGACGATGACCGCCATCTCTTCGGCCGCGGCCGCAGGCGCCGGCGCCGTGACGCACACGCCACAGGCGACGCCGACGAGGAGCAGCGCATGGGCCACGGGATTCGTCTTCGCGTGCATCCGGTGCTCCTCGTCAGAAGGTCAGACAGGCCTGAGCCTGGAAGGTGTTGGAACGCTGCGCTCCGCGGCCCAGCTCGTTTCGATATTCGGCCTTGAGCGCCACCAGATCGGCGACGTCCACGCGCACGCCGCCGAGCGCGACCTGCTTGTCCCACAGTGTTCCGTACACCGGGTCGGTCTCGCTGACGTCCAGCTCTTCGTAGCGGGCGTAGGGCTTGAACATGGAATGCCAGACCGGCAGCCGGTACGCGGCCTGGACGTAGAATGCGTGACTGTCGTACGTCGTGCCCGCGGGATCCTCGTGCTGCACGAGGAACAGCTCGCCGATCAGTTCCGGCGTCTCGTGCGTGAGCGCCGCGTAGCCCGAGCCGATCCACTCCCGGTAGGTCGGTCCGCCCATGGTCGAGAGCCTGTCGTGGTAGACCGACGCCCCGGCCTCGAAGCCGTAGAGGTGCAGCGGCCGCGCCATCACCTGCGCGATCCACGCGCGGTTGGGATTCGGATCGCCGGCGTCGCCGGCGCGGCTCAGGATCTCGGAGCGGCCGTTGCCGATCCCGGCGGAGTAGCCGAGACCGGCGTCGCCGCTCGGGATCTTGCCCTCGATCTGGGCGCCCACGAAGTGCACCGGTACGAACGTCGTCCCGAAGCGGATCTGCTCCGGGCGGCCGACGGTCGTCTGCAGCCAGAGTCCGTGATGGAACGCGGTGTTCCAGTAGCCGAGCTGGGTGTGGAAGCGGCCGGCGGAGACCTTGAACCAGTCGTTGTGATCGTAGCGGACGAACGAGCGCTCGACCTCGATGCCGTAGCCGTTGTCCTTCGGCGTGACGGTGATCTCGCCGAAGTAGTTCACCTTCCTGGCGAGCGGCGACACCATGTGCAGCACGAGCTGGCCGAGGTCGAACCCGGTGGTGCCGTTCGGCTCGTCGCTCGACATGTAGTCGAAGTCGGTGAAGCCGCGAATCTGCAGCGAGGGGTAGGTCTGCGTCGCGGCGCTCACCGACTCGGCCGCGCGTACGGCGCCCGCCAGCGTCGCGGATCCGGCTACGGCGAGCGCGCCCGCGCACAGCATGCGGAGCAGGCGCGGGACTGAGGGGGTCGGCCGTCGGGTCATGGCGGGGCATCCTAGCACAAGGACCCGGCGGCGCAGCCGCTCGTCTGGCGGCTAATCCCGGGTCCAGTCTCCGATCCGGAAGTCATCCACCACGACGTTGCGCGTGAGTACGCCGGTCCAGCGCAGCCCGCCGATCTCGACGTCGGCGTGCGCGAGCCAGCGGTCGGTCAGGACCTCGGCCGCGTTCGTCGCCGGGAGACCCGAAGGCAGCTCGATCGCCCGATCGAGATCGATTTCCAGCGGGCTCCGCTTGAGTCCGATCCAGGGCAGCGGGAACAAGCCGACGCTGTGCGTTTCCGAGGAGCCGTTGCGGGCCTGCAGCTCGTAGCCGTGCCGGTGTGCCGGATCCCAGAGTCGCACGTTGACCGTGCCGCGGGAGATCCAGGTGCCGGGCTCGGGAAACAGCGTGCGGTCCAGCAGCACCTCGAGCCGCGCACCCGCCTGCCGCTCGATGCGCGTCACCCGCAGGTTCGACGACGGCAGCTCCATCACCGGCGCCGACACCCGGTAGCCGACCCGGAGGTCGAGCGTGCCCGTGGCGTCGCCAAGGCGATCGAGATCCGCCCCGAAGAGGTCGAACAGCCGCACGACCCGCCCGCCTTCACCGTCACCGGTCGGGTTCACGTAGATGCTGCGGGAAGTGTGCCGGAGCCAGTCCGAGACCGGAATCGTGCGCCCGCCGTCCAGGTGCAGCGCGCCGTCCAGGGAGAGGAGCGTGGCCGAGCCCGCGCTGTCCGGTGCGTGCAGCGCGAGGACCGCGATCACGCCCGAGGGCCAGTCCGCGATGCCGGCCGATGATTTCGGCACGGGCAACAGCGAGATCTCCGTCCCGGCCGCGGCCTGCTCGAGCGCGGGATCCGACCGCCCGGGATCGCTGGTTACCAGGCGCGCCAGGATCGAGCCGAAGAAGAGCAGCACGAGTCCCGCCGCGACCCAGCCCATGGAGCGGCGGGCGCTCCCCGGCGCGGTCGCCCGCGCGAGCGCACGGGTGAACAGGGCCAGCGCCACGAGCACGATCGCGGCATCGAGCAGCGGCGGGCGCGGCCACGATGCCAGCATGGCGGGATGCGTCCGGAGCATGGAGAGGCCGATGAGGCCGGCCACGAGTCCGGCCACCCATCCCATCGCCGCCATGAGGAAGCGGGGAAAGTCACGGCACGATGCGGCGACCGCCGCCGTCGCGATGATCAGCGTGGCGGCGAACAGCAGCGCCTCGAGCAGCGCGAGCGCGAGCGCTGCCCCGCGGAGACCGGCGCCCCATGCGGCGTACGCCTCCAGCGCGAGCAGCGGCAGCACGACGAGGGCGAAGACCGCGATGAGCTTGGCGCCGATCACCGTCGCCGGTCGCAGCGGGAGCGTGCGCCACAGCGCGTCCGGGTCGGCGAGCGGGTCGGTGAGAATCCAGCGTGCGACGAGCGCCACGAGCACGATGTTCACGATCGCGATGAAATCGCCCGGCCGCACGGTCTGCATGACGGCGAGGCCCATCAGCGCCACCCAGCCGATCCAGATCTCGCCGAGATCCTTCTTCAGGAATGCGAACGTCGCCTCGATGAGGCCGGGCGCGGCGGACCGCGCGGGCGCCGGCAGCGGGAGAGCGGGGGCGGTCATGAGCGTGCCTCCTGGTTCAGGTGACGGGTCCATGCGAGGAAGATGTCTTCGAGCGTCATCGGGTGCCGTTCGCCGCCGGGCGGGAGCGCCGCGGGCGCGCCGTTGTGGGATCCGACCTCGACGTACTCGAGCATGCGGCCGTCCCTGCGCACGTCGAGACCGAGTTCGCCGGGCGGTGCGGCGGCGGCATCGGCGTCGAGGCGCATCCGCACGCGGCGGTGCCGGGCCAGCAGCGCTTCCACCGTTTCGCAGAACACCAGACGCCCCGAGTGGAGCAGTGCGACGCGGTCGGTGATGCGCTCGACTTCGGTGAGGTCGTGGCTCGCGACCAGCACCGAGCAGCGCGTTTCGGCCACCCAGATGAGCAGCCGTTCGAGGATCTCCGAGCGGGCGAGCGCGTCGAGCCCGCCGAACGGCTCGTCGAGGATCAGCAGCTCGGGCCGGTGCGACACCGCGAGCAGGAACGCGAGCTTGGCGCGCTGCCCGCGCGAGAGCGCGCCGACGCGGGTGCGCGCATCGAGCCCGAAATCGTTCTGCAGCGCGCGCGAGAACGGCTCGTCCCAGTCCGGGTGCAGCGCGCGGCAGAACGAGGTGAGGCCCGCCACGGTCGCAGCCCCCGGCAGATGCACGCCCTCGGTGACGATCCCGAGCCGCGCGCGCAGCGCCGGATCGAGCCGCCTGGCGTCGTGGCCCAGCACGCGCGCCTCGCCCGCGCGCGGTCGCATGACCCCGGTGAGGATGCGCAGCGTCGTGGTCTTCCCCGCGCCATTGGGCCCGATGAGCCCGAGGATCTCGCCGCTCGGCAGATCGAAGGTCAGGTCGTGGATCGCCTCGCGCGAACCGTAGGCGTGTGTGAGGCCACGCACTTCGATGGGATGGTTCATGACGGGTCCTCCTCCGAGGCGCGCCCGCGGCCGGCGGGGGCGGAGAGTTTGCGCCAGTGGCGGTCGATGGCCTCTTCCAGAGCCTTGCGGCGCAGACCCAGCCGGCGCGCCTCGACCACGACCCGCTCGAGCTGACGCCCGAGCAGATCGCTGCGCTCGCGATCGTTGCCGCCCGTGGCGCCGGTGACGGTCGTGCCGACCCCCGGCCGCACCTCGAGCGTGCCTTCGGCGACCAGCACGGCGATCACCTTGTGGGCGGTGTTCGGGTTGATCTGCAGATCGCGGCTCAGCGCACGCACCGAGGGGAAATCGTCCCCGGCACGCAGGTCGCCCGCGAGCACCGCACGCCGGACGGCGTGGATGACCTGCTGCTGAACCGGGCGACCGGGTTCGAGGCGGATCTGGAACGGAATCATCGTGTACTAGGTGTACTAGAACAGATAGTACAGTGCAAGGGGAAAAATGGGGCAGGGCACGGCTTCCGCCCGCTCGAGCGGGCCAACCCCGTCAAGCGCTGCGGAAATGGCGGCGAGACCTGGCCTGCGCCCGACGTTCCCGATGGGGAGCGGGCCCCGCAGGCCGCGCAAGTGGCGCGGGCGGCGCGGGACAACCGCGCCGCCCGATCGCCCGGCGCGCCGCGGGCGCTGCTGCGGCCTCAGCGCCCGCGGGCGGAGTCCGGCTCGTAGTGCGCGATCAGCCGCTCGAGCCTTGCGTCGTCCGGGGACATCCGGCGGGCGCGCTCGAAGAGCGCGTGCGCCTGGGCCCGGTGGCCGCGTTCGGCGGCGATGGCGCCGATCGTGGCCACGACTTCGACGTCGGTGGAGTCGATCCGGTATGCCCGCTCGAGTTCGGCCTGTGCCGAATCGTACTGGCCCTGGACCGCCATGAGCATGCCGAGGTTCTTGTGCGGGTAGGCGAGCCCCGGCTCGGCGAGGACCGCGCGGCGCAGCAGCGCGACGGCGCGCGAGCGGTCGCCGGTCCGCTTGTAGATGCTGGCAAGGTTGTTCAGCAGCTCGCCGTTGTTCGGCTCCTCGCGAACGGCGGATTCGTAGGCCGCCACGGCCTCGCGCATCTGTCCGTGTCGCTCGTAGGCCTGGGCGATCATCCAGTAGTCACGGCCGCGCAGCGGCTTCATGAGCGGGATCGAGCTCGCCGCGAGCACGAGCACGCCCAGGGCCAGCGCCGCGAGCATGCGCGGGTCCCGCCGCGCTTCGCGTTCCCGTACCAGGCCGATGAGCACGTAGATCCCCGCGCCCGCGAGGATCAGCAGCGGCGGCACCATCGGCGCGCGGTAGCGATCGGCGACGGTGAACGGGACGACGCTGAGCCAGGCCGCGCCCGACATCGCAAGCAGCAGCGCGATGGCCGGGCGCCGCCGGCGGCGCAGCAGCAGCGCCGCCGCGCCGATGGCGGCGAGCGCCAGCAGCGGGCCGAAGTCGATCGGCATGAAGCGCAGCGCCGGCGCCCGCTCGCGGATGAACGCGAAGTCGAGATGGTTGGGCACCTCCGCCGAGTTCAGGAGCAGCGCCGCCTTGCGCAGCGTGATCCGCAACGTCTCCCCCGGGTGGCGGCGCATCCACGACACGGCCTCGCGGCCCCAGTAGGCCGAGGCCTGCTGCGTCGTCACCGGGTGGCCGAGCTTGCGCGCCGCCCAGGCGGTCATGGCCTCCTCGGGCTCGATGTGCTGAGCCGAGAATTCCGGCGCCTCGCGCTCCCATGGCTCGTCGTAGGTGCCGTCGGCTCCGCTGTGGTAGCCGAGGCTCAGATTGATTCCCCCGGAGGTGGTGAGCGGCACCCACTGGCCGGTGCCCGCCACGTTGAGGGCGAGCACCATCAACAGCGGGAGCGAAAGACCGGCCCCGGCGGCGAATACCGATTTCACCCGGTCGCGCGGCGCGACGGCGGCGAGCCAGACGAACACCGCCGCCGCCGCCACGAGAAGGTTCGGCCGCTCGATCGCCGCCGCGCCGAGCGCGAGCCCGGCCGCGAACAGGACGCCGATCTGCAGCCGGAGTCGGCGTTCCGGATGGCTGAGCCACCAGAGGCAGGCCAGGATCGAGATGGACAGAGCGAGCTGGCCCCACACCACGCCGAGGATGTCGGCTTCGAAGAAGGCGGACGGGCCGTAGAGCGCGGCCAGGGCCCCGGTGGCGAGTCCGGCCGGGGTGCCGAACGTCAGCCGCGACGCGGTCGCGATGACGCCGACGAAGATCGTGCCCGCGACGAGTTGCAGAAGCGAGACCGTCCAGAGCGAGCCGTGGAACACCCCGAGCACCAGGGCCAGGAAGTAGGGGTAGTAGATGCTGCAGTAATAGAAGGGGCGGGCGGGCAGCAGCACCCCGTGCGCGATGTCCGCGGCGCGCTGCAGGTGGGCCGCGCTGTCGCCGACCGGCTGGTCGAAGAACGGCAGGGCCGAGAACTGCGCGAGGTAGGCGAGCCGCGCCGCCAGCGCGACGAGCAGGATGATGGCGAGGCCCGCGGGCCAGATCCGCCTGCCCCGTGCCGACTCGAGACCCGCATCGGATGCCGCCATTGCGTGGCTCCCCTCCATGGGCGCGCTCAGCGCGTTCATAAACCAACCCCCGGCGGGGGACAAGCCAAACCTCGCCGCGGCTGGTTGCGGAACCCGAAGATTGGCTAGTGTGTCATGCACGGAAGATGGGCCGGCGCGGGGCCGGAGGCACGCGCCCGCAGCGGACGCGCGGCTTCATGGCCATGGAGGCAGGCACGATGGCGGGAGCACACGATCGGACTTTGCTCGAGACTCTGCTGGACTCCTGGGATCGGAACAACACGATCCTGATCAACCTGCTGCGCGCGTTGCCGGCGGACGGACTCGAAGCCAGCGCGACGAAGGGCGGCCGTACCGTCGCGCAGCTGTTCACCCACATGCACTTCGTCCGGCTCGTGTTCATCTCCGAGGACGTCCCCGATTTCGGTGTCGTCGAGCCCGACGAGGAGTGGGTGGACGAGCGCGACCCCGAGCGCATCGCACAGATGCTGAACGAAAGCGCCGCGGCCGTGCGCGCCGCCGTGGAGCGCACGGTGAACGCGGGCGAGGACATGAAGCTCCACTACGACCACCCCATTCTCTTCCTGCAGCACATGATCTGGCACGAGGGCTACCACCACGGCCAGATCAAGCTCGCGCTCAAGGTGTCGGGCCGCCCGCTCGCGGATGAGAGGGTGGGGCGGGGGACGTGGGGGGTGTGGATGAGGAAGACGTGAGGACCGCTGGTGCGCACTCGAAAGGGACAAGCCGTGATCCGCGAGTACCGGCCGCCGGACTGTGAGGACGTGCTGAACGTCTGGGCCCGGGCTTCGGCCGTGGCCCACCCGTTCCTCGGCCGCGAGTTCCTGGAGCAGGAGCGCCGCGACATTCCGCGCGTCTACCTGCCGCAGGCGGAGACCTGGGTTTGGGAAGCGGGCGGGCACGTGATCGGATTCATCTCGCTCCTCGGCAATGAAGTCGGCGCGCTGTTCGTGGATCCGGATCACCATCGAGCCGGAATCGGGCGGGCGCTGCTCGGCCGCGCGCGTGCCCTGCGCGGCGAACTCGAGGTCGAGGTGTTCGAGCAGAACCGGCTGGGGCGGGCGTTCTACGACGGGATGGGGTTCGAGCTCGTGCAGCGGAAGATCCACGATGCGACGGGATTCGAACTCCTGCGACTGCGGTTGGCGGCCGGATCCGGAACGCCGGTCTGATCCCGGCGCGGGTGCGCGCTGAGAGCTTGCGCCCGGCGAAACGGTCCCGGCGAGCATCGAGGGCCCGCCAGATGCCGTGATACCAAGACAAACCGCACCCCGCACAGAAATGCTTGTATTCATCCACGATACCGCCAATAGCGTCCCCTGAGTTTGTCCTGTACCCCGACTCCGAATCCACACTGCTTGTAGAGGCGACGACCGCAGGGCGCAACGAGGCCAGCACGTGACGGATATGTAAGCCTCATTGCGCACGGGTGTGACATCAATTTGCAGTCACGCGCCAGCCGGACTACCAGGTCAAACTTTCAGTTAACACTTACACCCTACACGTATGACACGTTGCCGCCAACGCGCATTGGCGCTGAGTTCTATGCGCCTGGCAGTGTAATATCATCGCTGCTGGATGCCAATATACGAATGTCGGCAGGCGGGCGTCAGAAGTTGCGGGCGCCTTGGCAAATCGGCGTCGTGACGACCAACCAAACGACAACCGCGAAGGCGGTCGGGACCGGAAGAGTCAAAGTAAACTACGGTGTGTCAGGGCCAGTCGCTGCGGGCGATCTAATAGACGAGACATTCCTCGTTGCCAGGGTGACTCCTAGTGAAGGAGCGGGGGCGCAGCTGCGGATGGGCCGTATCGCCCCAAACGGTTCGGATCTGCCAAGCGATATCCAGGGGCCAAGCGTGTTGGAATTGGAGTGTGTCAATGGTGGCACCATCAGAGATCTGACTATGGTGCCTGGCTCTGGCATCCAACTGACACTCGACGGTCTGTGTCGACGAGCGGTGATGAAGCGTGAACATGCACCCCCAGCCGACCTTCGCCTGACTATGTGGGACGTGGTCTTGGCGAACAGCCTGCTCATGAGGTTGTTATTGGCGGTTGTGTGGGCACTCACAACCGGGGCGGCGATTGTGGCGGTGTTTCAAGAAAAGAAGCCGGAGACTGGACCGGCAGGTGATGCTCACGAAGATGAGCCTGCCAAAGAAGGACACTCCGAAGACACTCCGAAAGTGAGTGGAGATAACAAGCAAACAAGAGACGACGAGGGTAAAACGTAGGCGCTGGCAGGACGGGAGGGATCTGCAAGGGGCGTGAGTTTGAAAGTGTCGAGCCTCGCGTCTAATCCAGGAACACGTTGAACTCGTCCGACTCCTCGCCGTGCAGGATCTCGGCCGCGTGGGCGGGGCTGGAGGCGCCGAACAGCCGGTCGCGGATCGAGGCATCGGTGCCGATCGTGCGCGCCAGCGTCGCGAGGATCTGCAGGTGCAACCTGGCCTCGCCGAGCGACGTGCCGAGCAGGACGATGCAGTGCAACGGCTTGTCGTCAGGCGTGGGAAACGGCAGCCCGGGTTTGGAGAGCGCCATGACCCCCACGGCGCGGTGACCCTCCGGCAGGATCACGTGCGGCACCGCGAGGCCTCCGCCCAGGCTGGTAGAGACCTGCGTTTCGCGCTCGAGGGCCGAGGCGAGCAGCGCGCGGCGCTCGACCTGCAGCGCGTGCGTGCGATCCAGGTGATCCACGAGCTTCTCGATCGCCTGCTGCATCGAGACCGCCTTGAAGCCCGTGAGGATGTGCTGCTCCTGAAGGAAGTCGAGCAGCCGGCGACCGGCGCGTCCGGCTTCGCCCGAACGAATGAGTGCGTGCCGGGTCAGAATCGGCCCGACGATTTCGTTCAACATCACCACGGTCAGCACGATCGCCAGCAGGAGGTGCAGCATCTCCGGCCGATCCTGCAGCCGGGGATCATCCTGGGCGATCAACACCAGGCCGATGGCGAGCCCGGCCTGCGGCAACAGCGCCATCCCCAGATACGTGCGCACCTTGCGGGTGGCGCGCGCGAGGATCATGGCGAACCGCACCGAGATCAGCTTGCCGGCGCCGCGCGCCAGGAAGAACACCAGGCCCGCCACGCCGGCCGCCTGGATCTGGGTGAAGTCGAGCTCCATGCCGGCCAGCGTGAAGAAGATCGCCAGGATGGCCGGCTCGAAGTTCGAGAACAGTGCATCCACCAGCTTCTCGCGCTCCGGAGTGAGGTTGGTCTGCACCAGCCCGAGGAACAGACACGAGAGCAGCGGCGAGATGCCGAAGTGAATCGAAAGTCCGGCGGTGAGCAGGATCACCAGAATGCCCGCGGTGCTGATCGTCTCGGGCTTCACCACGAAGCGCTGCAGCAGATGCATCGCCACCGCGGCGATCCCGCCGATCAGCCCGGCGAAGAGGATCTGGTGCGCGGGGGCGAGCAGTGCGTTGCCCAGAGTCATCCTGCCGGCGTCGACGTGCCAGAATCGATCGAGCGAGCGCGCGAGCTCGAACAGCAGGATGCAGGCGACGTTGTTGAGCGCCACCGCGGCCACCAGCGTCTTGACGAACACCCCGCGCGCGCGCGTTTCCTTGACCAGCGCCACGATCGTGGCGGGCGCCGTGGCGACCGCCATGGCCGCGAGCAGCGCCGCCGGTTCCCACGCCATGCCCGGCACCAGCAGCAGCGCGCCGAATACGAACAGCGGCGTGATCGTGGCTTCGAGGATGAACAGGAACGCGAGGCGCCGGCCGGCGTTGCGCAGGCGCTTGAGGCTCAGGTGCGCACCCACCGTCACCGCGATCAGGCTGAGCGCGAAGTGCGTCAGCGGCTCGAGCCCGCGCACCGCCTGGGGATCGAACAGTCGCAGCACCGGCCCGATCAGGATCCCCACCAGGATCTGCCCGGTGATCCCGGGCAGGCGCAGACGCCGCGCGACCCACGCGGACGCCACGCCGGCCGCGATCACGATCGCGAGGGTGAAGAGAGGATCTGCGCGGGGGAAGAGGGCCATGGGGTCGGACTCCAGCGTGAGTGCGGCTCGGATCGCGCAGGCGGGTTGCGCGACTGGTGCGCAAGATAGCGGGTTGTCGGTCCGGGTGCCCGTGGCTCGCTGCGGCTCCGCGGGACCACGGCCAGGAGGGCGGTCTCCGGGGGCGCCGGGGGCGCCGGGGCCGCCGCCGGCGCGCACCCGAAGATGGGGCTCGGGGCCGTGGTGGTTCGCGAACGGTCTCGCCGTCGGTGCTAGAGTGCCGTCCGTTCACGAGTGCGCCGGGCGCGGGCAGGGATGCGTCCGGCGCGGGAGGTTCGCCCGGATCGCATTCCTGGAGCGTCGTCGCAGGTGAAGAGACCGAACCCCGAGCTGCCCGCGTGAGCTTCGTCCCCGGCGTGACCGGCCTCCCGCGTGTGGTGATCGTCGGCGGCGGATTCGGCGGCCTGTACGCGGCGCGCAGTCTCGCCCGCGCGCCGGTGCGCGTCACGATCATCGACCGCCACAACTACCACCTCTTCCGGCCGATGCTCTACCAGGTGGCGACGGGGCTGCTCTCCGCCGACGAGGTCGCCGCGCCCATCCGCTCGGTCCTGCGCAACCAGCGCAACGCCGACGTGATCATGGAGGAGGTGACCGGCGCCGACACGGCGAAGCAGATCGTGCGCACGCGTCACGGCGAGATCGGCTACGACTTCCTGATCCTGGCGACGGGCATCCGCTACAACTACTTCGGGCACGACGAGTGGAAGGCGCTCGCGCCGGGTCTCGACTCTGTCGACGACGCGGATCACATCCGCGGCAAGATCCTGAGAGCGTTCGAAGAAGCCGAGCGGCTGGGCGCGACCGGGGTCGCGGATTCCGAACGCGAGCGCTCGCTGCTCACGTTCGTGCTGGTGGGCGGCGGCACCGCCGGCGTCGAGACGGCGGGCACGATCGCCGAGATGGCGCGCATGGCGCTGGTTCGCGACTTCCGCCACATCGACCCGCGCTCGGCCCACATCATTCTGTTCGAGGCGGGGCCCCGCATCCTTCCGACCTATCCGGAGCATCTGTCGGCCCAGGCGCATCGGCACCTGGAGAAGCTCGGCGTGGAGGTGCGCACCGGTTCGCGCGTCGAGAGCGTCGACGCCGCGGGGGTCATCGTGGACGGCAAACGCGTGCCGAGCCATACCGTGCTCTGGTCGGCGGGCGTGACCGCCACCGGCGCGGGCGGCTGGATCGGCGCGGAGACGGATCGCCGCGGCCTCGTGAGGGTGGGCGAGGATCTTTCGGTGCCCGGGCTGCCGAACGTCTTCGTCATCGGCGACGCGGCCGCTGCGACGGTCTACAGCCGGAACATCTTCGGGATTCGCAGCCGCGAGCCGGTGCAGCTTCCCGGTGTCGCCCAGCCGGCGATCCAGGGCGGGAAGTACGTGGCGAGGGTCATCGCGCGCCGCGTCACCCACAGGAGTCCGCCGCCGCCGTTCTGCTACCTGGACGAAGGCAGTCTCGCCATCGTGGGACGCACCTACGCGGTCGCCGACCTCGGCATGCTGCGGTTCGCCGGATTCCCCGCCTGGCTGATCTGGATCGGGGTGCACATCTTCTTCCTGATCGGGTTCGCGAACCGGCTGCTGGTGGTGTTGCAGTGGGGAACCTCGTTCATCACGAAGCGGCGCGGGGTGCGGATCTTCCCGATGGACGGTCCGGAAAGCGCCGACCCGCAGGCAGGACTGGCGGCGGCCCCGGGAGGAACCGGCGCGGCCTCGGCTGAATCCGGTGCGGAACGGACAGGGGCGGGGTCGCCGGAGGATGGCAGGTGAGTTCCCGATGACTCCCATGCGCGAGTCGTCCGACGAAGGGGAGGACTTCGAATGAGCGTGGCTTCCCGCACGCGGCGCGGGCTCGCGCGGTGAACGCCGTCGCCGAACCCGAACGGATCGCCGCCGACGAGCGGACCGGCGTGTTCGGGCTCGCGATGGGCGCGATCGCCGCCGGCGCGTGGGCGGGCCTGCTCGTGTCCGCGTTCCGCCTGGCCCTGCGGTTCGCGGACCGCTGGCGCGAGCACGTCGTCGACGCCACGCACCACCTGCCTGCGGCCATCGGCCTGCTGCTGGTGGCGGGCGGCGTGACTGCCTGCGTCACGGTCGCGGCGTGGGTGGTGCGCCGCTACTCCCCGTTCGCCACCGGCAGCGGGATTCCGCAGGTCGAGGCGGCGCTCGGCCGGACCCTGCGGTTCGTTCCGCTCGCCCGCCTCATCCTGGTCAAGTTCGTGGGCGGAGTCCTCGCGATCGGAGCGGGGCTGGCGCTGGGTCCGGAAGGCCCGAGCGTGCAGATGGGAGCCGCGGGCGCGCGCATCGTCGGCGACGCGATGCGCCGGCCGTGGCGCGACGTGCGCGCGCTGATCGCGGCAGGCGCGGGCGCGGGGCTGGCGGCGGCCTTCAACGCGCCGATCGCGGGCGCGGTGTTCGTGCTCGAGGAGCTGGAGCGGCGCTTCGAACGCCGCACCGCGGTCGCTGCGATCGGCGCCTCCTCGGCGGCCATCCTCGTCTCGCGCCTGCTGCTCGGCAACGCGCCGCTCTTCCACGTCGCCATTTCACCCCGCGCGTACTCCGGAACGGGTCCGCTGCCCTACGCTGCAGCGGCCACCTGGCCGATCCACCTCGCGCTGGGCGCGCTGGTGGGTGTCGCGGCGGCGCTCTACAACCGGCTGATCCTCCTCGTCGCCGACGTGTCGGAACGGATCGGCCGGCATCCTGGCGAAGCCCACGCCGCATGGATCGGCGCCGCGGTCGGGATCGTGGCCTGGATCGCGCCCGGACTCGTGGGCAGCGGCTCCGACATGACCACGCAGCTGCTCGCTGGCGGGCTCGCGGCGACCGCGATCCCCGCGTACTTCGTCGTGCGCTACGCGCTCGGCGTGCTCTCGCACTCGGCCTTCACGCCCGGAGGATTGTTCGCCCCGCTGCTGCTGCTGGGCGCACAACTGGGCCTCGCGTGCGGACTGCTGGCCCACGCCGCGCTGCCGGGACTCGCCATCGACCCGTTGTCGTTCGCCGTGGTCGGCATGGCGGCGTTCTTCGCGGGTGTCGTGCGCGCCCCCGTGACCGGCATCGTCCTCGTCATCGAGATGACCGCCGCCTTCACGAGCCTGCTGCCCATGCTGGCCGCCAGTTTCGCCGCGTTGACGGTGGCGCAGTGGATGGGAAGCGTTCCGATCTACGACGCACTGCGCTCGCGCGTGCTCGGCAAGCTGCCGCCGGCCGGACGGCCCGACGACGCTCCGTAGACCAAAGTAGGGCCGGCCCGGGCTCCAATTCGTTTCGCTGCGCGGGGACCGCGGCCGTATCGTCTGCGGGCCCCCAGCAAACCGTCGAGAGGAGCAGTGCCCATGCCGCGCCGACGCGTTTCATGCCGCCGCCCGTTCACGTGGTTCGTATTCACCCTGTTGATCCTCGCGTCCGCCGCGGGTACGGCGCTCGCGCAGGGCGCCGCGCGCGTGCTCGACATTCAGCCCGGCGCCCGGCAGAACGGCCTCGGCGCCGCCGGCGTCGCGCTGTTCGGCAATCCGGCCGACGCGATGTGGTGGAATCCGGCCGCGCTCGGATTCGCCGACCGCACGAGCGCCCAGTTCATGCGTGCCACGCTGCTGCCGGGGCTGGCCGATCTGCCTTACTACCACGTCGCCGCCGTGGCGCCGCTCGGAGCGTGGGGCGGATTCGGGACGGGCTACACCCATCTGAGCTACGGCTCCGGCTATGGATTCGAGTCGTCGCCCGCGATCGCGCTCGGCGTTCGTGTGCACCCCATGGTCTCGGTGGGCGCCACGCTCAAATGGGTGGACGTCGACTTCGCCGCTGGTTTCGCTGGCTCCGGTTTCACCAGCGACGTCGGTGCATTGCTGCGCGTCGATCGCGCGCCGTGGCGGTTCGGACTCGGCGCCATGTACCAGAACCTCGGCGGCAGGATCGACTTCGGAAACTTCGGCGGCATCTTCGCGGGCCTCGGCGGATCGAGCCCGCCGAGCCGCAACCTCAAGCTGGGCGCCTCCGCCGCGGTCCCGGTCCGCCTGTCCGAAGACGTCGTTTTCGGCGGCGTGGCCGTGGTGGACTACAACCATTCCGAAGTGACGAACGGATTCAACATCTGGAACGGCGGCGTCGAAGCCAACCTCACCGTCTCCGACATCCTGCGCATCGCCGGCAGGACCGGCTACTACTACGACAAGACGGGCGACATCCGCGACTTCACGTTCGGCGGCGGCGTCCGGGCATGGATGGTCGCGCTGGACGTCGGCCGGATCCCGCAGGCGCGGGGCTCGGGGCTCGATCCGGTCGTCAAGGTCACCGCCGGCATTCACATGGACCTGTCCCAGGGGACGCCGAGGTGGCGCTTCGACTGAGCGCCGGGGGCGCCGGCGCACACGGATCCGCAGCGCCGGATCAGACGTTCATGCGACGGGAGCCCCGCTGCCGCCGGAGCACGAACGATTCGGTCGTCAGCGCGGCTGCCGCCAGCGCCACCAGCACGATCAGCCCGACCGGTTCGTCGCTCCACGAACGAACCACGAGCGCGCCGAGCGCAGCGACGCAGCCCAGCGACCCGAGCCCGGCGACCCACGCGTTCGCGCCGATGTCACCCGCCGCCACACACGCGGCGGCGTTGACCACCGCGAACACGATCAGGAAGATCGCGCTGCTGACGGTGGAAATGCTGCTGAGCGGCAGCGCGACCGCCAGGATCAGCCCGACCAGCGCCGTGACGTGCAGGCCGAGCGGCTGGTTCCAGCGCTTGTGCTCGAAGCGCTCGGGCAGCTCGCCTTCGGTGGCGAGCGTGAAGCTGAGCCGGGCCGCGCCGTAGAACGTGGCGTTGGTTGCCGAGAGCGTGGCGAGCACCGCGGACACGCCGACCAGCCGGAAGCCCCACTCGCCGAGTGCATTGCCCGCCGCCTTCGCGAGCGCGACATCCGCCGAGCGGACGATCTCCTGGGGCGTGAGCGAGCCCACGACCACCCACGCGATCGCGACGTACAGCACGATGACGATACCGACCGAGAGGCCGAAGGCGAGCGGCAGGTTGTGGCGCGGCTTGCGGATGTCGGCCGACGCGTTGGCGATGAGCTCGAACCCTTCGTAGGCGACGAAGATCAGCATCCCCGCGCCGAGGATGCTCGGCAGCGTGGGCCACGTGGTCGCCGGCGCGAGGCGGTCCATGGACACGCTCGACACTCCGGCGATGATGACCGCGACCAGGATCGCCAGCTTGATGCCGACGATGTAGCCCTCGCTGCGGGCGACGAGCGCGGCATTGGCCAGATTGATGCCCCACGGCACCAGCACGCCGACGGCGATCAGCAGGCGGATGAGCAGGGGGCCGGGGTGCGGCGAGACGCCTGGAACGAAGGTCGCGGCGTAGTTGGCGAATGCCGAGACGTACAGCGCGGTCGTGGCGATGTAGCCGATCCAGAGCACGATGTTGAGCGCCCCGGTCAGGTCGCGGACGCCGAACACGCGGTCGATGAACGCGATCGTGCCGCCGGCGCTCTGGAAGTGCGTGGACAGCCGGCTGTAGGAGTAGGCCGTCAGCGCAGCGACCCCTCCCGCCACCGCGAACGCGATGGGCGTCGCGCCGCGCGCCTGCGTGGCGGCCACACCGAGCACGGCGAAGATCCCGCCGCCGACCATGCCGCCGATGCCGATCGCCACCGCGCCGAGCAGGCTGACGCCGCCCGAATCCTGTTTCGTGCTGGCCGGCTTGTGGTCCGATCCCATGCGCTCCTCCACCGGGCCGTGAACGCTGCAGGCATGCTCCCGTCCTCATTGCAGGCAGGGGCTGCGCACGCTGTCGCGGTCAGAGACTCCGGGTTCGGTGGGAGCCTCATCGGGCCCAGTGAAACACATGAAGGCGACGCGGACACTTCGGCGCGGCCTTCGAGCCGAGTGCGGACCGCGCCCGCAGGTGCGTCTGCAGGCGGGCATGGCGCCGCGCTTCAGCGCGCGGCGTGACGCGCCGGCTCCGGCGCCACCTTGCCGCCCAGGTGCCGGCCGAGGAACCTCTCCATGGCGCCGTAGAAATCGAAGCGGTTCTCCTCGTTCTCGAAGCCGTGGCCCTCGTCGTCCTTGACCATGTACTCGACCTCGATGCCGCTCGCCCGCAGGGCCTCGACGATCTGATCGCTCTCGGCCTTCTTCACGCGCGGGTCGTTGGCGCCCTGTGCGACCAGCAGCGGCGCACGGATCCGATCGACGTGGAAAAACGGCGAGATGGAGCGGATGAACTCGGGCTCGGTGTCCGGATCACCTGCCATCTCCTTGATCATCTCGAGGAAAGGCTTCCAGTAGGGCGGAAACGCCTCGATGAAGGTGAAGATGTTCGAGACGCCCACGTAATCCACGCCGCATGCGTAGAGCTCGGGCGTGAAGGTCAAACCGGCCAGCGTGGCGTAGCCGCCGAACGAGCCGCCGTAGATGCCGATGCGATCCGGATCGGCGATGCCCTCGGCGACGAGCCACTTCGCACCGTCGCTGATGTCGTCCTGAATGGCCCGGCCCCACTGGCGGAAGCTCTTCGTCCAGAATTCCTTGCCGTAGCCGGTCGAGCCGCGGTAGTTCATCTGCAGCACGGCGTAGCCGCGGCTGGCGAGGAATTGCACCTCGGGATTAAAGCCCCAGCCATCGCGCGCCCACGGGCCGCCGTGGGGGTTGATCACGGCCGGCAGGCTCCGGGCCTCGATGCCGTGCGGCAGGGTGAGGTAGCCGTGGATGGTCAGGCCGTCGCGGCTGGTGTACTGGACCGGCTTCATGTCGGCCATGACGCTCGCGTCCAGCCAGGGACTCACCTCGACCAGTTTCTGCAGCGGCCCCGCGTCGCGATCCAGGTAGTAGTAGGCGCCCTGGGTCTTGTCGCTGAAGGTGCGCACCAGCACACGCCGCTCGTCCCGGCTCATGCTGGCGACGGTCACCTCGACCCCGGGCAGCTCGCGCTCGAGGCGTTCCTGAAGCGCTCTGCGGTCGTCGTCGAAGAACGCGTAGCCGCGCTTGTCGGTGAGGAACGCCACGCCGGTGATCACCTTGCGGTGGCGCGAGCGCAGCAGCGAGTACACGTCGACATCGGGGTGCTCGTAGATCAGCTCCAGCATCTTCGCGGTACGGGGGTCGTAGGTGAAGATGGCCGTCTTGTCGCGACCCAGGTTCGAAGCCACGTAGAGCAGCGCGTCGTCGAAGGTGAAGTAGAGCGGTGCAAGCCGGTCCTTGAAATGGGTCGTGTAGACTGTTCTGAACGGATCCGTTTCGCTCTCGCGGTAGAGCAGGCTGTTGTTCACGCCGTCGGTGGTGGTGGCGACGCGCACGCGGCCGGCATTGTCGGTCTTCCAGCCGGTGATGTTGCCCGGGTTCTCGGCGACCATCTCCAGCTCCCCGGTGTTGACGTTCGCCCTGTAGACGTCGTGCACCCGCGGGTCGCGCCGGTTGATCGCCAGCAGCACGTGGTCGTCGTCGTCCTCGAGGATGTCGACGAAGCGCGCCTGCACCGACTCGAACGGGGTGAGGTCGATGAAGTTTCCGCCGTCCAGATCCATCGCGTAGGCGTGGTAGTTCTCGTCGCCGCCCGAGTCCTGGATGTAGACCAGACGATCGTTGCTGGCCCAGCCGTGCGCGGCGATGTCGCGCGCCCTGGAAGAGGTCACCCGCGCGACCCGGGTGCCGTCCACCGCGCGGACGTGGACGTTCAGCCGGCCCTCCCAGGGCTGCAGCCACGAGAAATGCCGGCCGTCCGGCGAGAGCTGGAAGCCGGTCTGGTCGGGGTTCCGGAAGAAGTCCTGCATCGGGATCACGGCGTTTCTCCTCCTGGCTGGGGCACGGGCGCGACCGGGGTCCGGCAGGCCGGACAAAAATGTAAATCACCATTTACAAAAGTGCAAGGCGGATGTCGCGCCGCGTGGTATAAGGACGGCGCCATGGTCCGCAAGACGCTGCATGCCAAGCAGGCGCGAAGCCGCGAATCGACCCGCAAGCTGCTCAAGGCGGCCGCCGCGGTGCTCGGGCGGTACGGTGTCGAGGGCACGACCATTCCGCGCATCGCCCGCCAGGCCGGGCTGACGCCGGGAGCCGTCTACCGCCGCTTCGCCGACAAGGACGCGCTGATCGAAACGATGATCATCGGCATCCTCGAGCGCTCCGACGAGAACCTGCGCGCCCTGCTGACGCCGGAAGTGGCGCGCAGGACCCCGCTGCCGGCGCTGGCCGACCAGGTCATCGAGGCCATGCTGGCGAGCTATCGTTCCAACCCGGGCCTGCTGCGCGCGCTGCGCGAGTTCGCGCAGGCTCGAAGGCAGACTCGGTTCTTCGCGAAAGCGCGGAAGCTCGAAATGCGCACCCTGCGCTACCTGGTGGACGTGCTGCTCGAGCGGCGCAGGGAGATCCGGCACCCCGATCCCGAGACGGCGCTGTTCTTCGCGGTTGCCGTGCTGCTCGGGGCGCTTACCGAACTGATCGTGACCGATCGCGACATGATGCACTGGAGCGCGGTGCTGCCGAGCGACAGCGAGACGGTGAAGGAAGAGCTGAAGCGGATGTTCCTCGGTTATCTGGGCGTCGCGGGGTAGGGCCCGGAACCAGGGCCGGACTCCGCGGTGAAGCGGAGCCGGCCTTGTCGCCCGAGGCGCCGGGCGCCACGCGGGACGGCGCGGGACGCCGCGGGTCGCGCCCTACCCGGGCGCCCGGACTCGCCTCCTCGCGCGCCTCACCTCACCCGGACGCCCGGACCCGCTTCCTCGCGCGCCACGCAGCCAGCAGCGCGCGCTCTTCGGCCTCGGGCCGCGCGGGGAGTTTGCGGTACTCCGAGCAGTCGCTCTTGCGCGCAAGCAGACGATGATCCACCAGCTCGCGGCGCAGAATGACGTGGTCGCCGAAGGTGTTCGCGGCCTTGAGCACCGCGTTCACCTCTTTCTCGGTGTACACGCGATCCATGTCGAACAGCGTCCACAGCGCCCACAGCGCCAGTCGCTGGACGCTGTACTTGGTCGGCCAGCGCAGCAGGCGTCCGCGGCTGTCGAACTGCTGCAGCGCCTTGCGCGCGTTCGCCGAGAGCGGCAGCGGCTGCGGCCGGTCCTCGACGGCCAGAGGTGCGGTCGGGGTCGTGTGCGAGGCGCGCAGCGCCTGGACGTTGCGATGACCCGCGGCGCGCGCGATGAGGTTCAGCAGTTCGACATGGCCGGGCGGCTTCGGGTCGGTGCGCTCGGCGAGCGCGCGCCCCAGGGAGCGGGCAAAGGCAGAGAGATCCGGGGCGACCAAGGGAATGGCTTCGCGTGGCATGACGCTACCTCGTAGGCGAAAACGCGCACTCGCAACCCTGATGAGGCCAGGGCGCCGGGGGTCGCCGACTTGCCAGCCGGGCGCGCGCCGCAAACGCGGAAGCGTGTCCTGATGCCGGAAGGTATGCGGCAGGTTTAGCTCACGGCCCGAAGGCCGCGCGGCGACGCCTGGGTGAACTGCCGACCCGGGAGGAGTGTAGGGGAAGGGGGGATGGGGGGGCCAGGTGGTGCGGCGAGTGTGGGGCTGCGCCGCACCGCCCGGACCCGGTCGATCGGCCCCGGCCTGCCCGGGCAATGGCCGGATCCGGCGACCGTTTGCGTGACTTCCAACAATGGGGTACCCGGCCAGACGATCCTTCCATCTCGCCTCGAAAGGCATATACATGCGCTTCTCCAGTCGCCTCCTGCTGTCTCTCTTCTTCGTCTTCGCAGGTCTCGCGCTTCCGCTCGAGAATGCCGCGGCGCAGGTGGCGACGCCCTTCGACGCCGACCTCGACGGCTGGGTGGTCGAAGGCGACAACACGCACTTCTGGAATCCCACGGGCGGTCACCCCGACGGCTGCCTCGAGGTTCCGGACAACGCGTCGGGGCCGTGGAGCACGGCCATCGCGCCCGCGAAGTTCCTCGGCAACTGGCGCGGAATGACGGCGACGGACTCGGTCTCCTACGACGTGCTCTTCCTGCCGACCGTGCACGCCACGGGGAATCCGCCCGCGGTGTTCCGGATCTCCGGGCCCGGCGGTACCGCCTACTACGACCAGTCCATTCCGGATTCCGTCTGGGTGCACATCGCTGCACCGCTGGACTCCTCGTTCTGGAACGTGCAGAGCGGAACCTGGTCCGACCTCCTCCAGGGCGTCACGCGGTTCGAGGTTGCGGTCGAGTACCGCTCCGGCGACGAAACCGTACGCGCCGACAACATCGAGCTGACCGGCACTCCGACCAGCGCCTACCGGCCGTGCGAGTCCACTACGTTCGAGCTGAACTCGACCGGCTGGACGGGTGACGGCACCGCGAGCCTCACGCGGCAAACGAGCGGTGGCGACATCGGCGCGTACCTCCGCGTCAGCAGCAGCACCGGACTGGGCCGCGTAATATTTCCGGCGACTTACTACGGCGACTGGAGCGGGCTCGACGGCATCGGCACGATCGGCTTCGCGTTCGCATACATATCCGGGACCATTGCCACCGGCCGCGAGCTGCGCCTCGAACTGAGCGGACCGGGCGGCGCCGCGCACGTGAGCCTGCCGTCCGCCGACTTCGACGACTATGCACACATCTGGTACGAGCTCGAGTGGCCGCTCGATGAAGCGACGTGGACGCTGGATGCGGGCACCTGGGCGGCCCTGCTCGCCGACGTCACCGAAGCGGCGATCTCCGCAGATCTCGCGACGAGCACGGACACGTACGGGATCGACAACGTCTTCCGCTCGGGCGCCGGCTGCGCGCCGGTTCCGGTGGTTCCGATCGCGATTCACGAGGGCGGCTTCAGCCTGTGCGACCGTTACCCGTTCCGTGACGGATCGGCGCTCGCGCTGAATCCCGCGGACGGCGAGCTGTACGGACTCGTGAATTCGAGCACCAGCATCACGTCTGGCGGAGGCGTCTATCGCCTGAGCGGCGGGCCGGGCCGCGGCATGCGCATCCACCCTTATTCGAGCCCCAAGGGGCTCGTGTTCACCGCCGACGGTGACGGCTTCGTGTCCGAGGACGCGAGCGGCGATCTGTTCCGCTTCGTCGGGACCGATTCGAGCATGACCTGGGTGGATGGCGGAACCGGGTTCCATTCCGGTGACGACGATATCGCCGGGCTCGCCGTGGCGCCGTCCGGCTTCAGCGGACCGAACGTGAGTCCCGGCGACCTGCTGGTCACCGACTGGGGCAACGCCGGGGCGGACGAGATCTGGTCCGTGAACCCCGACACCGCGAACGGTGGGCGCCTGTTGGTGCCCGATCCGGGCACGGCCAACTTCTGGGACATCGTTACGACGCCGGCGGGAGCCGCCTACGTGGCGGACGATTCGAAGGACGATCAGCTCTGGATTCTCACGCCCGATGGAACGCTGACCGCGCTCCCGCTCAGCACGACCATCACCAACATGCATGCGCTCGCCTACGATTCGCAGGACGACATGATCTACACGCTGCGCACGGCTTCGCCACTGGGCCTCTACCGCATCGATCCGTCCGACGGCACCGTGACGCTGATCGCGGACGGGTTCCGGACGTTCGGCTACGGCAATCTCGAAATCGATCCCGTCGCCCGCAAGCTCTATGTGGCCGACGCGGGGGACAACCAGCTCTACACCTTCTGCCTGCCGGCGCTGGTCGGGGTGGACCCGGTGCAGCCCGGCGGCGTAAGCGTGGCCCTCGCCGTGCGCCCGAACCCCGTCGCAGGCGAAGCGCGCATCACGTTCGACCTGCCGCGCCGCGCGGCGATTCGCGTCGACGTGATGGACGTGAGCGGCCGGCGGGTGCGACAGCTTGCGCAGGCGGCGCTGCCGGCCGGACACCATGCGCTGACCTGGGACGGACGCGACGACGCCGGCGTGCGGGCAGGGAGCGGAATCTACTTCGTTCGCGTCGCGGGCGAGGGGTTCGAGGAGACCGCGCGGGTCGTACGGATTCGGTAGCGGACCGCGAGCCGGGCGGTGCGTCCGACGGCCGGCGCCTCGGCCGACCCGCACGCTCACTGCGATCCGCTCCTGCGCCCCATCGTGCCGAAGAACCCGTGCCGGTCGTGGTCGAAGTGGAACACCTTGGCGACCTGGATCTCGAGCTTTCGGGCGACCGGCAGCGCGCGCCGCAGCGCGAGGACGGTCAGCGCTCCCGCAAGCGGGCCCGCCCAGTAGATCCACGCCCCGCGCAGGTCGCCGGCCATGAGTCCCGGCCCCAGGCTGCGCGCCGGGTTCGTGCTGGTGCCGGAGAGCGGCGCCTCCAGCCAGACCAGCGCCGCGTAGAGCGGCGGAAAGAGTGCGGGCGTGAAGCGCCGCAGCCGGCGATGGCCCAGGAAGAGCAACAGCCCGGCCACGAGGCACGCCGTGGCCGCCGTCTCACCGAGCAGCGCTGCCCACGGGCCCGCGTTTCCCGGCAGCGTCGCCGCGTACTCGATGCTCGCGCCGCTCGATCCCCAGAGCAGCAGCGCCACCGCGCCGGCGATGCCGCCCGCGAGTTGCGCCAGCACGTAGCCCGCGGCGACGGCGTTCTTCATGCGGCCCTCGAACCAGAAGACGAACGTGACGGCCGGATTGATGTGGGCCCCGCTCACGACGCCGACGGGGGAGACCGCGATCAGCGCGCCGACCGTGCCGAAGAGCAGTCCCGTGAGCGCGCGGCGCAGACCGGGATCGGGCAGAAGGGTTGCCACGGCGCTCCCGGCGCCGAAGTCGAGGATCACCGCGGAGCAGCCGACCGCCACGAGCAGCGCGGTTCCGACGAACTCCGAGAGCCAGAGCGGCCAGGCTTTGCGGGCCGGCGGGGCCGATCCGTGTGCCTGCGGGCTTCGACGATTCGATTCTGGCGATCCCACCGGCACAGCGTAGCGGTTTGACGGGGGCCGGGCACCGTTGCCCGCGGAAGAGGGAGGAAGGCGCTCGAATCGGGTCTCGGGATCCGCTCCGCTCCGAATCGAGCCCCTCGCCAAGAAGTGGCAAAGATCGTCGGGCCCTGTGCCGCGGCATCGTCATCTTCCGCTAGGGTATGCCGTCGAGGCACCTGGACTCGCTACCCGCCGCACGTGGTTCCGGCCCGGGAAGCAGAATCGTTCTGGCCGCGCCGGCCAGGGGAGGCTGATTGAACTCGTCGAATGAAGGCATGAGCAAGGTACCGCAGGTCACACTGCTGTTCTGGATCATCAAGATCGCCGCCACGACGCTGGGAGAGACGGGCGGCGATTCCGTTTCGATGTCCATGCATCTCGGCTATCTGGTGGCGACCGCGATCTTCGCTCTCATCTTCATCGTCGCCGTCGCGGTTCAGATCCTCGCGAAACGATTTCATCCGGTGATCTACTGGACCACCATCGTGGCCACGACCACGGTGGGCACCACGCTCGCCGACTACACGACGCGCTCGATCGGGATCGGCTATGCAGGCGGGAGTGCACTGCTGCTGTTCCTTCTGCTCGGCACGCTCTTCGTATGGAGACGCTCGATGGGCACCGTCTCCATCGTGTCGGTGACTTCGGCTTCCGTCGAGGCCTTCTACTGGACGACCATCATGTTCTCGCAGACCCTTGGGACGGCGCTCGGGGACTGGACGGCCGACTCCATGGGGCTCGGCTACGTCGGCGCGGCGATGATCTTCACCGGCCTGTTGCTTGTGGTCGCCGCCGTCTATTTCTGGACGAAGGTGTCCCGGACGACGCTCTTCTGGAGCGCTTTCGTCCTGACTCGCCCGCTCGGAGCGGTGGTCGGCGACTTCCTCGACAAGCCGATCGGCTCCGGGGGACTTGCGATGAGCCGGGTCGGCGCGTCGGCGCTGCTGATCGTGTTCATGGCGGGCTGCCTGGTGTTCTTCAAGCAGAAGCCTGCAAGCAGGATGCACTGATGCGCCATATTGCTGCTGGAGTGACACTAGATTCCATCTGAACCCCAGGAGACCTGCGGCGACAGCTGCGCCGCGTCACGTTCAGTCGTTCCGTTCCCAGTTCCCGCGGTTGAGCGTTGGACACGCAACGAGGAAGAGGCGATGAGCAACGAGCAGATGGCACCCGAGACGAAGGGCGTTACGGTGAAGTTGCTTTCCACGGTGGACCTTGGTCCCGAGATCGAGGGCATGGAAGGTCGTCAGCTTCGAATGCGCATGG
Source organism: Candidatus Eiseniibacteriota bacterium (assembly GCA_963744995.1). GTDB lineage: Bacteria > Eisenbacteria > RBG-16-71-46 > RBG-16-71-46 > RBG-16-71-46 > CAVUWA01. The sequence continues at coordinate 2,905 of CAVUWA010000010.1, read as the reverse complement.
TGACCATGGAGCCCGGCGCCGTGTTCGGTCCCGTGCACGATCACAAGGACAGACCCGGCATCGTCTACGTCCTGCAGGGAACGATCACCGACTATCGCGACGGGGTCGCGACCGAGTACGGCCCGGGAGTGGGCTGGCCCGAGGACCGGAACACCCTGCACTGGCTCGAGAACAGAGGAGATGTTCCGGCGGTGGAGATCTCGGTGGATATCGTGCGGCAGGACTAGGACGAGGCGGCGTCGCGCGCGGATCTCCGACGAATGGGAGCAAAGCAGAGCCGTGCCCTCCCAGGCTGCTGCGAGCACCGCCGCCGCACGTACCCATCCGAGCCCCTGGTGCTGGGCCAGCGCACCATGTAAGGCGAACCGACACTTTCTCAAATTCACGGAGCGTGTGGTGCTCAACAGCACGCCGGGAAGCCGAGTCAGGCTGCGCAGCAGAACGCGACAAGTGTCCAGATAGTTGCGCGTTGCCGTGCGGGCCGGTCTCTTCGGAGATTGGCCCGCCGTTTCCTCTCCAGCGGATGGTCACGGCGGCGGCACTCGGCATTGACAGTGTTCTATTCGTCCAGCCACCATTGGGCTGAAGAAGCGAGCACCTGTCGTCACCTGCCCCCGAATGTCTCGGAGGCAGCTGGTCGGGAGGGACCATGAGGCTGTTCCTTGCAGTTCTGCTGCTAGCCTCCACCGCGATTGGGGTCCGGGCCGCGCCTGTCCGGACGACACCCTACGATCACGCGATGGCGTTGGTCTTTACCAACACATATGGCGACAAGGTGGAGTTCGATTCGGACACGATGATCGTAGGGCCGGACAACCATGAAGGAGATCGAGGCCGTTTCGAGAGAAGGATGATCGGCGTCGCCGAGCGGCCACCAGTTCAACTGGTTCCGCCATCTCCAGCACCGGTGACACCGCCGCGCCTGTACTTCCACATGATGCCCCGTGCGTCATCGAAGGGGCTCACGCTCCTCATTGCTTCGAGAGTGACGCGGCCGCTTCCTGCGCCGAACACGCTGATCCAACGCCTCGGGCTGTTCAATCCTCGGCACTTCATGGCACGGGTGATTCCGGACACGACTCGGGACCTCACCATTTTGGAGCCGGGCTGCTTCGCCGACCGCTCGCTGCCCTGGCCATGTGGTTGGGATATGCAGATCGCGTGCGGGCCACTGCCTCTCACTCGGGCGACCTTCGTGGTCGTTGGGCATCCGGTCATCGGACCTCATGGGCAGAGAGGACCCAACGGCATGCCCGTACCGATCAAAGATACTGGTTACCTCCGCCCTTATGACCTCTCGTCCGACGAGGTCCTAGCCACTGCGCGGGTTGTTGGTGACGTCATTCTCGACTTCAACCAACGGCTCGTGATCCCGCTGGAAGCAGAAGGGGTAACGGTCACGCGACAGGCAACAGGACGTTGAGAGCGCTATGCGCCAGCAAATCGCAGCGAGCGCAATCAGGCCATGGCGGCGCAACGCGTGCGTGATTACCTCGAACCCTTCATGGGGTACAAGCTGCTGTCACGGGTTGCGAAGGACGATCTGCGGGCCTTCCGGCTGTGGCTGGAGAAGCGGCGCAAGAAGACGCTGACGGTTCGCCACATTCTGGCGGACACCAAGTGCTTCTTTCGCTGGTGTGAGGACTCGGGACTGATGGATCGGGCCCCGATTCCGCACAAGCTCCTGCCGCGAGTCCAGGAAGCGCCGCCGAAGCGTCTGAGCGATGCCCAGGTGGAACAGGTGCTGGGGATTCCTGAGCCGTACGCATTCGTGGTGCGGCTCGCGCTCGGCACCGGGCTCCGCTGGGGCGAGCTGACCCGTGCAGAAGCGCGCGACCTCGAAGTGGCGCGAAGCGAGAGCGGCGAAGAGCAGGGCGTTCTCGTGGTGCATCACACGAAGTCGTGGAAGGTGAGGAGGGTGCCGTTGAGCCAGACGCTGTGGTTCGAGTTGCGGGGACGGGTCGGCAGATTCCTGCCGTTCGAGGACTCGTGGGGATTCACGCGGATGGTGCGGCGGTACTCGGGCGTCGAGAAGTTCAGCCCGCATCAGCTCCGGCACACGTTCGCGTGCCGGTGGCTGGAACGCGGCGGAAGCCTCGCGGCGCTGCAGCAGATCCTCGGACACTCGTCCATCGTGACCACCCAGCGCTACGCGCGGATCTCCGACGACATGGTGCGGAGAGAGGCGGAGCGGGTGGGGGCGGCAGGATGAGCCGTGTGAATTGGCGCGGGTGTCTGATGGTGGTTGCCGCGTACGTGGCCATCGGGATCTTGGTGGTTGTTGTGATGCGGGCGGACCCGCTGTTCATCGTTCTCTGGCCGGTAGCGGTCGCCATCTGGTTGTTCTTTGCTCTGTTCCCGTTCAAGGGTTCTCATCCGTGAAGCGATACGCGCGGATCTCCGACGACATGGTGCGGAGAGAAGTGGAGCGGGTGGGGATGGTGGGTAGGATGATCATGGGTGCGACTAGACCATGAGGTTGGGACGCTACACCGTCTCATGGCGAAGACTCGCATTGTACGTGGCGGTCTACGTCGCCGTTGGCATTCTCTGGGGGCTGCTCGTGCTCTTCGGGGAACAGGGTCCGATTCTCGTGCCCGACTGGCACGAACCCGCCGACTGGTTGTGGGTGATGTCGTCCGCGATCCCGCTTTGGCCAATGCAATTGCTTTATGGCGTGGTTGACACCTCGGGCATAGCGATGACGTTTGCGCTGGTGATCCTTCCTGTCGGCTGGTGGGTGCGGCGCGGGATTCACGCGGGGACCAAGAGTCGCGGGGGGGCCTCCGGGGGCCCCAATCTGTAGCCAGTGCTGCAGCCACAGCCTCTCCGGGCTGCTTGCCGAACCCCGTAAGTTCGTGTAAACACGCCCGCGGAGAGGTGCGAGAGTGGTTGAATCGGGCGG
>CAVUWA010000009.1:0-583718 GCA_963744995.1 Candidatus Eiseniibacteriota bacterium | reverse complement strand
CCCTGAAGCTAGTCGATCTACTCTGGGGCGCTCTACTCAGATCCCGTGGGCTCTTCTCGATGAACCTCGGTGTGATCTTCTCCATGGTGCCCCGCATGCGACTCGCCAAAAGGGATTCGAGCCAGCCGAGGCCCCGCGCCTCCGGTGGAAGCGCGGCCCTGGCCGGGGGCGGGGCTGGCGGAACCTCCAGCGCACGAGCGGGACTCATCCTCGTGTTTTCCATCTGGAGGAGTGCCTGGACATCGCTGCGCCCAACGAAGCCAGCGAGCGCTCTGCTGCGGTACTTTCGGGCCTTCGCGTGGGATAGCGATCATAGGCTCCACGCCGTCATCGAGTTGGAGAAAGAGAATCAGCAGGCAGGGAAGCGAGCCAGATTCCAAGACGGCCCTCCCTGAGGCTTCGGGACAGGAGGAGCCACCGCCGTCCGAGCTGGCCACGTAGGCCCGCAATGGCGTCGAAGGTCTGGGCCATATAGGCCAACCCTCGAGGTTTCCCTAGTCGGACGAAGATCTCCTGCGCCTGTCGCAAACGCCGCAGCGGCTGCAAACTGTCGCTCTGCAAGCGCTGCGTGGCTTTGTGTCCGCGCTGCATATGCTATGCCGACCTGATACGGCACTCTCTCGAATGCAGTCCTTGCGGCCCCGGCGAGCAACCTGGCTTTCGGCAAGTCCTCGTTTCGAAGCGCGACTTCGGCCTTTCCGCGGATCGCGTAGGCGGTACTGATGCGGTCGCTGATTCCGGTCGCGACGCCCTCGGCCTCGTCGAACAAACGTCCTGCATCGCGGGTGCGCCCCAGGTTCAGGTGGACCTGGGCAAGACCTGAAGCGCCCATCCCAAGCCACGCGAGTCGTTCTCACGACGAAAGAGCGAGGCGAGCTCCTCATGGGCGTGAAGCACGGATGGAGGCGACCGCGCATGCGGTCAATCTCGGCCAGCCCCGCAAGGCACCAGCGCTCACACAGCGCAACACGGGCAGTGCGCGCCGTGGCCATGGTGGAGATGTAGAGCCTCTCGCTCTCGTCATACTGCCCGCGGTTTCTGAGGCTGGTCGCCTGGCCCCAGAGAGCCCAGCACATGACGTCAGCACCCACACGGCCGTGGGCCCCGGATAGAGCACGCCGAAAGCTCGCCTGCGCGTCTTGAAACTGGCCGCCACGCCGAAGAGCTTCTGCGGTCCGCACCAGTTGGGCGGCTTGGAACTGCCGGCTATCGCTGGCGCCCCGGCATCCTGTGCGCCACTGCGAATACCGTCATCGGGATAGGGCGGCTGCAGTGGCCGACGCAACTTTCGCTTCGCTGAGGTCATTTCGTGCGTTTCAAGGTGCCGCCACTGGCACTCCGTTGCGCTCGAGGCTTCGAGGACGCCGAGGTCAGACTGACCAGCGCCAGGGACGTTCTCTGCAGGCGGACAGCCGCCCGTCTGCCCAACTTGCGCTCCAGACGGTTACCCCTTGTGCGCACAATCTCCAACAACTGTTCACACTCCGACAGCAATTCCGCGACACCATCGAGCACGCCGCTGCGTACGCGCGCCGATGCAACGGTCGAGAGGACGTCGGCCAACCTGGCATGATCAAGATAGAGGTCACGAGTGATGCCCAGGCGGTTTGCTAGTTGAACACTCTGGCGGAACCATGTCAGGGCCTCCGATGCGTCGTCTTCCGAGGCATCATCGCGATCCAGTCGATCGCGCGCGTAGCAAAGCTCGCCGATGTTATAGAGCGCGGCACCCATCGCGTATACATCTTCGACTGATTCAGCCAGGGAGAACGCGCGCAGGAAACCGTGCTTTGCATCCGCAAGCAGGGTGTCCCTCTCGGGGCTGCCCGCGAACAGGCCGCGAGCCTTTGTCAGGAGTGCGCTGACGTTCTCGAGTCTGGCTTTGTCCAGCGGGCTGAACCCTGCATGAAGCCGGCGCGCCTCCTTCAAGAGTTGTTCGCATTGACTGATTTCCCAGGGAACATCTGTGTCGCGCGTGCGTCCCATGACCCCGGCAAGGTACTTCCCGTAGGCCAATTCGACCCGAACGCGCGCTTTCAGAAGACGGGCATTCAAATCACCTGCTGGAAGATCAAGTTCCGCCAGTTCCTGAAGCCGTTTCTGAGCCCGCTTGAACTCCCGAATGTCGCCCGACCGGCCAGCCGCAAACGCCCAGGAAATCGTGAGGGCCATCTCTTGTCGCAAGCTGATCGGCTTCTCGAGCGCGACCCGTATGACCTCGAGAGCCTCGGTCGTCCGTCCCTGCACGACTAGCGCGCGGGCGGTTGTCGCCATCATGCGGTCGTCTGCTTCCGCAGGCGTGAGTGGCGGCGCGGCGCAAGAGGTCACATATCGGTCCCACTGATCACCCTTGATGAACTCAGCGCGGCCTCGTGAAACCAGTGGTCGAGCGCTCGCGGCAGGTCGCCCTGTATGCGGATCTTGGCGTGACGGCCGATCGTGCGGGGTTCGAGCCGAAGGCCAGGAACGCGTTGCTCAGCTGCTCCCGGCCTCGGTAAAACGTCTGACGGGTGGTGTCGGTAAGGACGGACGAGCCGTCCCGCGAGTAGGCGATTACCTCGCTCATGCCAATCCACCCGTCTGGAAACTCCTCTTTCCAGAGAGTCGCCAGCGCCGAGACAGCCGGGATTTACAGGGTCTTCTCGGACGGATCCCGTTCGCCTCCAAGGCGGAGTGAACTGGGGCGCGTTTTGAAGCGGTTTGTCACGGTTCGCCTCTCGTTTAATTGCGGTGTGGCGTTGAGACGCCTCGATTCTAAGCGCCAGGTGGCGGTCCCAGAAGAGGCGGCGACCACGGGAGGTGCCCATGAACGAATCACTTCGGCGTCTTCGCGACACCGTCGTCGGGCAAACCGCGACCGCGAGGTCCAGGTCGAGGCCGACGGGACGGGTGAGGGAAGTCCCGCCGCAGGGCGCGGCAGAGTCGGCCGAACCTGCAGCCAAGCCGACGAAGCTCAACCCCCGGACGTTCGGGGCGGCGTAGGACCAAGGAGGTGATCCAGACCACGGCGGTGGCGGTCTGGCCGGTGGGCCAGGGTACGGAAGGCGCGGTCGGTTTGCCCTGAACGTCGTCCGCCGACGCTGTGACCGGCGCCACGGCCGCCACGCTGGACGTCGCCGCCGTGGTCAAGAAGGGGAGCCAGCATGAGCACCAGAACCTGGTATCAGCAGCGGCGCTGGACGTCGCGGCTCATCGCCGAGACGGCGCTGATGAAGCAGAGATTTCCTGGCTTTCGCCTCGTCCGATCCAAGGCGGGCGTGCTTCGGTGGTGGGAATCCTGAGTCCGACTGGCAGCACCGAGTACCTGGTCTCGGTGACCTACCCAGCCGAGTACCCGTATCGGGAGCCGAGCCTTCGTGTCGAGTACCCCGCCCTCGCGGCGGGAGCCCCACACGTCTACGCCGACGGCAGCTTGTGCATGCACAAGGCCAACTGGAATGTGGAACTCGCGACCGCTGTTGGGGAAGTCGGTTTGATCGCGGCCTGGCTCGTGGCCTACGAGGCCTGGCTGCGTACCGGAGAGAAGTTCTGATGTCGCGCGCTTACATCATCTCGCGCTCCGACTACCGGGCGATGGTGGCTGAAGCTCTCTCACACAGTGGAACTGAAACCGGCGGTACCGGCCTGGGTGTGCATCGGGAGCAGGAGATCATCAAGGTCATCAATGTCCCCGCAGGGCCCGCCCCATGGAGCCCGGGCTCACTACAGCCCGGATACCGAGTGGCAGCAGGGCATCGTGGACGTGATCAAGCGCCGCTGGCCGCACCTGATCTACGTATCCGACTGGCACATCCACCCGGGCTCATTCGACCAGCCGAGCAGCCACGACCTGGACACGGCGCGCCGCATCGTCAGCGACGATGAATGGGACTCGCCAGCGGTGGTCTTCCCGATCGGTGTCATCGAGGAAGGCAGGGTGCGATTCCGCGCCTACTTGATGACGCGCGATGACCTCGAGTTCCAAGAGATCCCGCTGCATATCGTTCCCGACAACGACCCGCGCATCACGGAAGCGCTCACTGGCATGGATGCCGCTCAGAAGGAGGCATCACATGCAGGTGAAGAGGCGCACGACTCTCGTGGTGAACGGAGAAGCCGTCGCACGCGCGGCCTCCTCCGGCGCGTCGCGGCCAGTCTTTGGCGTCGCTCGGCCCGCTGAGGGGCTAGTCCAGATTCTCAGCGACCGGGTTGAGCCCGGGATATTCGGTCGGGTCGGGCGGATCAACCCGGCACGCCACGCCGGTCCAAATGCCGTCGCGCTGTCGATTGACGATCGAGAGATCCTGGTCGAAGTCGACGGGCTCGTCGGGCCTCCAGACGAGATCCTCATGCTCTCCGGCTCCAAGAGCATCCTCGACCGCCGGCGTGGTCTGGTTCCAGAGGATGGGCTCGGCAAGTTCCGCGTAGACGTGTTTGGCGCCGGCAGCCTCGGAGGCGGGGCTGGACTGCCGCTCGCCGAGTCTGGTGTCGGCCACATTCGGGTCTACGACAGGGATCGCTGAGACACGCCAATCTGTCACGGCACATCTGCGGCATGACTGATCTCGGCCGCGAGAAGAGCCTCGCGGTCGCTGAGCAGTTTTCGCTCCATGGGGTTGACGCCCTCGGCGTCACGACCGACGTCACGGCCCTGACCGACCGCCAACTCGACTTGCTTCTCAAGGGCAGTGACCTGGTGCTCGCGACCATGGACTCACCGCACGCGCAGTTCGTTGTGAACGAGGCCGTCATTCGCAACAAGATCCCCGCGGTCTTCGCGGGAGCCTTCGAGCGAGCCTGCGGCGGGGAAGTACTCGTCGTGCGGCCCGGCTTGGGACCGTGCCTCTTTTGCGCGGTCGGGTTCCGAGCAGGTGCCGTGGAGGGAGTGGCGCTCAAGGAGCGTCGCCAGGCCTACCAGGACGCCGACCAGAACCGTCTCGAGGCCGAGCCCGGCCTCGGCGCCGACATCGCCTACGTGGCCTCCGTCGCGGCCGCCTACGCGCTTGCAGTGCTGGATCCCGACGGGAGCCGGGCCCAACTCCTCGACGACGGCCACGCATTCACGCTCGTGCACGGCGGCAGCCGCCCGCGCGACGCCTACGCGGACCTCTTCCGCGCCCCGTTCGATCTCATTCATGCCCGGGTGGTACGCGACGAACCCTGTCCCGTATGCGGCTACCAGTCGCCGTCAGAGGTGCCGTCGTGACCGTCGATCCCAATCTGGACTGGCTTGCGAACGATGAAGGCGACCTTCTTCCCGAGGCCGTGCGGGCACTCGGGGGGCAGCCGGATCCGCCCGCGGCCGCACGCCCGGCTGCGCCAGCGCCACGGGGACCGCGCCCAGCGCCCCAGCGCCCGCAGCCACGCCGCGAGATCCAGACACCGCCCGCTGCTCCAGCTCGAGGACCTTCGAGGGCGCCGTTCATCCTGGGCCTGTTCATGACTGCGCTGGGTTCTGGCCTGCTCGGGGCTCTCGTGGCCGGCAGCATTGTCTCTTCAGGGCAAGGGCGGACGCACGAGCTGCCCACTGATGCGATGTCCCTGCCCGCGGGCGGGGCCCTCGTCAACGGCATCAACGTCAACTTCCGAACCGGCCCCGGCCTCACGTTTCCCGTCGCCGCCCGGCTCAACCCGGGCGAGAGGCTCGCCCTTCACGAGGAGCGCGACGGCTGGTTCGCCGCGATCACGACGTCCGGCACCCGAGGCTGGGTGTTCGGCGCGTTCTTGGCGGGCATCGGGACAAACAACCACGGAGCGGCCGTGGTCAGGCGAACCCTTTCCAGCGACGACCAAGGCCTGCTCGTAACGCTTCAGCCCGGCGACAAGGTGTACTTCGTCCGGAATCGAGGTGGAAGAACCGAAGTCATTCTCCCAACGGGACAGCGGCTGCGCGTTGCCCCGGAGTACCTCGCCCGTGTGGATTGACTTCACCCAGTTGCAGGCGCCGGCGCTGCGGGCTCTATTGCCCTGGCTGTTGATCGGCGCGGGCTTCGTCGCTCAGTTCGCCGGCGCCCGCATCTTCATGGCCAGGTCGCGCCCGGGCGCCGCGAGGACGCCGACGCTAACCGAGCGCGCGTCCTCGCCGGTCGGAGATAGCGCACACCATCGTTCTCGCTAGAGACCCCAATCGCAGGCGCCCACGTTCCGACGAACCTGGCGCTCCTTCCCGGCGCACGGCGCGCCTACCGCGGCGGCGACCACGAGGGCGTCGACTTCTCTTGCCTTCCGGGCACGCCCGTTGTCGCCGCCTCGGATGGCTGGGTCCTGTCCGTCGACGACGAGCCGGATCTTCCGGAAGCGCGGCGCAACGAGCTACTGGGCTATTGCAGGCAACTGGGTGAGACGCCCGCCGAGGTGCTCAGCGTGCTGCACGGCCGGCGCGTGACACTTTGCCACGGCATGCGGGAGGGGAAGCTGCTCACGACGAGCTACTCGCATCTCGGGGCAGTTAGTCCCGACATCAGGCCCGGGGTCCGTGTGAGCCAGGGCGAGTTGATCGGCAAGGCCGGTTCCTCAGGAACCAGCCACGCCTACCGCGATGGCCCCTGGTCGGAACTCCATTTCGAGATTCGCCTCAACGGCGTGCCGCTCGGTGAAGGCATGCCTCCACTCGCGGCGGGGCAGATGTACGGCAACCTCCTCCGGAACGAGGTGGGGCGATGATCGAGCGCCTGCTTCGGCACGTATTCGAGTTGCTGGTGGCGCTGGTCGTCCTCTCGTTCCTGTTCGGACTCGTGTTTGGGCTCGTGCGCGCCGGCGCGAGCGAGCGCAGGTGCGGCGGTCACGAATGGGGTCCCCGGGCTGCTTGCGGACGTCATCGTGGGACTCATGACGATGGCCTTCATCATCGGTCTCGGCGTCCGTGCCCAGCAGTTCATCACCGGCCGCGGCGGACGCAACAGCCGTGAGCGCACCGATCAGGAGCGCCAGGAGCGACTCGCTGTGCGTCGCCCAGCGGAAGGCGTGCCGCCCATTGCCGCCCCGGAACTGCCGGCGGATCCAGACCCCGTGCTCACGTTGGAGGAGGACTAACATGTCCCGCGGCTCGCACTTCTTGCGGCGCTTGATCCGCGGCGACGAAACCGAGCGCGCGCGCGACTGGCAGGCCCGCACGCTCGCCGAGGCCTACGCGCGCGACCATGAAGACATTGCGCGCTTCCGCGCCGCCATGGCCTGCGAACCCAATGACCGGCGTATCCTGCTCGGCCGAGCACGCGACATCTCCGGTACGCCCTTCTGGTGCGGATTGCCCTTCGAGGCGTTCCTCGGAAAGCACGGCTGGGTCACTGGCGCGACCGGTTCAGGCAAGAGCTTCATGATTCTCGCCTGTCTGCTGCAGGTGCTCCGCGACGGGCGATTCCCGGTTGTCGTCGTGGATCTCAAGAGCGAGTTGTCGGAACTCGTCATCGAGTTGCTCGTGCCAGCCCTGCTGCGTATCCGCGGCGGTGAGCGACTTCTCAATCTTCTGCGCATCATCCGCCCGTTCGGGCATGACCTGCCGATGCTCAGGGTCACTGAAGCCGAGCCGGGCGTCCCGCGGGCGATTCAAGCCTTCAATCTCGCATCCGCGCTCGAAGACGCGCTCGCCGATGATCTGGGCTCGCGCATGACGCGGGTGTTCCTGCGCCTGTGCGCGCTGGCGATCGAGCTCAACTACCCGCTGACCGCGATTCAGCGCTGGCTCGAGTCGCCCGAGGCGTTCGCCCGCGATGCGCGGCGCTCGAACGACGCCGTGGTGCGTGAATACTCGCGGTCGGGCTTCGCACGCGAGAGCCGCCCGGCCGTGGACGCTCTGCTCGCGCGGCTCGACACGTTCTTGTTTCTCGACGAGGTGAAGCTGGCGTTGGCTGCGCCGCAGTGCGTGAACTTCGGCGAGGCGCTCGAGTCGGGCTTGACGATCGTGGATCTCGGCAGCCCGCCGGCAGGAGCGGAGCGGGCGCAGCGATTCTGGGCCGGCATCCTGACGGGCCGGATCACGCGGGCGGTGCTTTCGCGCCCGGTCACCGATCGAACGCCGCAGACCTGGGTGATTTTCGAAGAGGTCCAGGAGGCGCTGGGAGGCGGACAGGCCGAGCAGTTCGCGAGGCTGCTGGCGCTGGCAAGGCACAAGCGATGTGGAATCACGCTCATCAATCAGCAACCCGCGCAGCTGGCTGCGGTGGATTCGACATTGGTGAAGGTGCTGCGGACTAACGCGGGCATCGAGTGCGCATTCCGCGCGAATCTCGAGGATGCGAGGACGCTGGTGCACGCGCTCCCGGTACCGCCGCGACAGAAGAACGCCGCGGAAACGCGGCTTGGGCTTGTAACCGAACTGACGCAGATGCCCGATCGCGAGTATCTCCTGTGGCTCAAGCAGGCGCCGTTCCGAGCGCAGCATGTGCGCTCGCCTCGTCTCGACATTGCCGCGCTTCGGGAGACCGCTGCACAGCTCGGCGAGGAGGTGCGGGCCGCGATTCGGCGTGGTGTCGTGTCGATGGACCGCGCCGCACTTGAAGCCCATGCCGCCGCGGAATGGGAGCGCATCGGGATGAACCGCGAGACCGACGCCCCGGTGATTGAACCGAACGCTCGACGCCGCCACCGGCGGCTCGGGTGAGGGGGACGCACCGTGAAGGAACTGCGATGGGCGCTGCGGATCCTCGTCACGATCGCGCGGATTCTGGGCTGGGTCGCGGAAACGATGTGGCTTGGAACAATGGCCAGCTGGCGAACCGGAATCCTCATGTGCCGATGGCGCCACGTAATGGCGGAGACCCGGTGCTGCCCACGGGGGCACGCCACGCCGATGTACGGCGTCTTCGAGTGCCGTTGCGGGGCTTTCATCGAAGGATGGGTGTTCGCCCGCTGCAGTGTCTGCGGGCAATCGGCCGGCTGGACGCCGTGCGGAACCTGTCAATTGCCGATTCGGAATCCCTTGCATGTGTGAGGTAGCGAGATGAGCCGTCAACCAAGACAACGCCGCCGCCGAGGAGTCAGCGTCCGACTGCAGCCGCGCGACGTCGAGATGCTGACCGCGCTCGCGCGGCTTCGGATTGCACGAACGGCGGAGATTGCGGCTCTGTGCTTCCCCGGCGTTCGGAAGGACACTGTCGCGGCCAGGCTGCGGGTGCTGTTCGACGCTGGATACCTCGAGGTCACTGCGGCCGATCGCACGTCGCCGAACGTCTACAGCCTGGGTCCGCGCGGGCGCGACTTGGTGCGTGAGGCTGGTGAGCAGGTGCTGCCGGTGCCTCGGGGCGGGCTCGCGCATCACCTGGGCATCGTGCAGACGTGGGTGGGTCTTGCTGCGGCGCGGGCCGAGGGTCTTGCGCTCGAACTCGCCGCGGCCTGACTGGGAACTGCGTGCCGAGTTCGGCGACCGCGGGTTGCCGATCGTGCCCGACCTGTTCGCAGTGCTGGCGATCGGCAGTGGCCGGGTGCCGCTCGCTGTCGAGGTGGATCTCGCGACCGAGCCGCTGCGCGTGCTCAGGGCCAAGCTGCGCGCCTACGCCGAGGCGCTGGGGCACCCGGCGGGACTGTTCGGTTGGCGGGACTTTGGCCTCGGATTGGCGCTTGGTGATGATCGGCGGCAGGGCGAGATCGAGGCGCTGCTCGCCCGGGAGTGGGACGGTTTGTCACTCATGTGGACGCTAGAAGAGGGGCCCGAGCGGCAGTTGCGGGCGCTCATTGCCGAGTTGCGTGGTCCCCTCACGACCTCCCCTTGCGGTGAGGGGAGGCCCCGGCCTGTAAGTGCTGATAGTGCAACGCCTGCGCTCGAAGAGCGTGGGGGTCTTTCAGAGAATCAGGAGTTCCGATGACCGCCGATCACAGCACGCTGCTTGCGAGCGTCCTCGCCGACCCCGGGCGGATCAACGCCCTGAGCGTCGAGGAGGCCGCGCTGCTGCTCGCTCAGGTCGCGGCGATCCAGGCGAACCTTGCCGTGCGTGTGGCCTCGGCGGGGCAGCGCGCTTCGGCTTCGCGCCGGGCGGAAGAGGATCGGCTCATTTCCGTGGACGATGCCGCGGAGAGGCTCGGCGTGACGGCCCGGTGGCTGTATCGGCACGCGGGCGGCTGCCGTTTGCGCGGCGGCTGTCGCGGAAGGCGCTGAGGTTTTCGGAACTGGGGCTGAAGCGGTGGCAGGCGGCGCAGGGGCCGGGGAGGTAGCCGATCGGGCTGAGAGCTGTCTCGAAAAGGGGCCAACGTCATTCTACTTGACGGATGCCCCATTGACCCCGAAAGCGAATGCATCGCCGAAGCCCGGGCGACCAAACGCGTACTCGCCTGGAGGAAGAGGGTCGCTGGGTGTGTACTTGTACGATGACAGACCATACTTAACAACGTCATACGGTACGGATCCGGTACCCGCCTTCTCTCCGAGGCCCATGGAGGTTGAAGTAGAAAGGATGACCTCTCTCTTCTTCTTCTTGGATTCCAACGAGTACAGTACCCATGTGCCCGGGTCCACACCGTTCGCAAGCTGGACAACAAAGGCGAGATTGGTTCCGGTCGAACACCGCACATCCGATTGGGCACCACGAAGCTCGGTCGTCACCTTGGCTCCGCCGAGGAGTTTGGCGCTGGCCTTTGACTGGAAGGTGGCTGCTTCGAGAGGGTGGAGTGCTCCCAGACTATCTACTAGATACACTGCATTCAACTTCGTGGGTTCCTGCACCTTTACTACCTGTGAACCTTCCTCCTCAGCGTGCACGGTGCTGCAGGAGACGATTGCTGCGACGCCGAGTGCGCAGAACAGATATCTGATCACCGAGCCCTCCTCAAGTCACAAGACAACAAGTCAATACCCAACGGAAAACTCCAGATGAGCGGATAGTCCCTCTTCCTTGTCAGCAACGTCAAGCCCGCGTCTCGCGCCGTCTAAGATGTAACCCTGAGGTGGATCGTCGCGCCATCTGATAGGTAACCCTCCGAGGGGAGGGTCCTGGGAGATGACAGGCATGGGACGACGCGAATACCTGCGGGCCATCCACGCCCGCTACCAGCGCAGCAAGCCCGAAGTGAAGGGGGCGATCCTGGACGAGTTCTGCAGCGTCTGCGGCTACCACCGCAAGTACGCGATCCGGCTTCTGGCCAGGCCGCGCCCCGAGGCTCGACCGGGCCCGCGACGGTCGCGGGCCCGAGCTATGGCCGGCCGGTCATCGAGGCGCTGGTCAAGATCTGGGAAACCGCTGGCTACCCGTGGTCGGTGCGCCTGAAGGCGCTGCTGCCGACCTGGCTGCCGTGGCTGAGCAAGCGCATGGCGATTTCGGCCGAGACCGAACGGCAACTGCTGGCGATCAGTCCGCGGCAGATCGACCGCCGCCTCAAGCCGCGCAAGAGCGATCTGCGTCGCCGCATGTACGGGCGCACCAATCCGGGAACGCTGCTCAAGCACCACATCCCGATCAAGACCGATCACTGGGACGTCCGCAGCAGCCCCGGCTTCACCGAGATCGATCTGGTCTCGCACTCGGGCAACTGTTCGCGCGACAGCATAGCTTCTCCGTAAGGCGACACCCAGTCTTGCGCACCGTCCTCTCGATTCGGACATGAGCGAGCGGAGCGGGCATTCTCCCGGAAGGCCAGGGAGGGCGCCGCGCGATGAAGCTCGATCGGGAGACACGGATGACGATCTCGGTTCTGGCCCATAGCGGGCAGAGCGGCCGCGCCATCGCGCGGATGCTGGGCGTGACGGAGAACACGGTGCGTTACCACTTGCAGCGCCAGGCGAGCGGGGCGGTTGATGGGCGTTCGCGGCAGGAACACAAGGCCGATGGGTGTGCCGAGGCGATCGCGCACTACATGGCGGGCGTGGGCGCGGGCCCGGTGAACCTGGCGGACCTGCACGCGTGGCTGGTCGCCGAGCACGACTTCTCGGGCAGCCTGCGCGGGTTGCAGCGCTACTTTCGGCGGCACTTTCCAAAGCCGGCGCGACGCGCGCGGCGACGGGTGGAGACGCCGCCCGGGGCGCAGGCGCAGGCCGACTGGGCGGAGTGGCCGCGGGTGTGGATCGCCGGGCGGCCGGTGTACGCCTATCAGTTCCACCTGCGGCTCTCGCACAGCCGGTTCGGGGCGCGGGTGTGGTCGCCGCGCGCCGACCAGCTGGGCTGGCATCATGCGCACAACGAGGGCTTCCGCCGGCTCGGCGGGATCCCGGCGACGGTGCGCATCGATAACCTGAAGACCGGCGTGAGCCGCGGCGCCGGCGCGTGGGGCGAGCTGAACCCGAGCTACCGGCGCTACGCCAGAGCGGTGCGCTTCCACATCGATGCCTGCCCGGTGCGACAGCCGCAGGCCAAGGGTAAGGTCGAGCGCGGGATCGGCGCCGACCGCGCCTGGCGCGAGGTGGTCGAACGCGACTGGTCCGGCTGGGACGAGTTGCAGGCGTGGACCGACGCGCGTGTCGAGCGCGAGGCGCACGCACGGACCTGCCCGGCCACGGGCACCAGCGTGTGGGCAGCATGGCAGGCCGAGCAGCGCTTCCTCGGCGCGGTGCCGCTGCTGCCCGAGCCGTTCAACCTGGTGGCGACGCGCACCGTTGCGCCGGACTGCACGGTGGCCTTCGAAGCGCGACGCTACTCGGTGCCGTTCCAGCGCATGGGCAAGACCGTGACGGTGCACGGCTGCAGCCGGGTGGTGCAGGTGTGGGCCGAGGGCCGGGTGATCGCCGAGCACCCGCGCTACGGGCGCGAGCGGATCGTGATCGATCCCCGGCACTACGAGGGCGAGGCGACGGCCGACGTGCGGCCGCCGCTGCCGCTGGGCCGCATGGGCCGACGGCTGCAGGCCATCGCCGAGATGACCCCGCAGAGCCGGCCACTGGACCTCTACGCGGCGTTGGCGGAGGTGGCGCGATGAAGCCGCGTGCGGCCAACCCGCCCATGGACCTCGACGTCACCCGCGAGCGGCTGGGCAAGCTGGGCCTCACGCACGCCGCCGACCAGCTCGCCACCTGGCTCGCCGAGGCGGTCGCCGAAGAGACGCCGCCGCACCGCTTCCTCGACCGGCTGCTCGAGCACGAACTGCGCGAGCGTGATGAGCGGCGCGTACGTACCTCGCTGGTGCTCTCGGGGCTGCCGACCGGGCAGACGCTCGGCAACTTCGACTTCGCCTTCCAGCCGGCGCTGGAGCGGAGTCGGATCGAGACGCTGGCGACCTGCCAGTGGATCCGCGAGAACCGCACCCTGCTGATCCAGGGGCCTCCGGGCGTCGGCAAGACCCATCTCGCCGTCGCGCTCGGCATGCGCGCGGTCGAGCTCGGCTTCGGCGTCGTGTTCTACCGGCTCGAGGATCTGCTCACCGCGCTCAAGCGCGACGCCGACCTGCCGACCCGGCGGCTGCGCAGCAAGAAGTACCTCTCCAGTTCGCTGGTGATCATCGACGAGGTCGGCTTCGAGCCCATGACCCGCCAGGAAGCCAGCCTGTTCTTCCGGCTGGTCAGCCATCGCTACCAGCGCGGCAGCATCCTGATCACGACGAACAAGGGGATCCGCGACTGGCCCGAGGTCCTCGCCGGCGACGAGATCCTCGCCACCGCGATCCTCGATCGGCTACTGCACAACAGCCACGTGCTCGATATCAAGGGCCGCAGCTATCGGCTGCGCGATCTCGAGCGGGCGGTCGCCCAGCAGGGCAACTGAGCCCGTGCGGGAAGGTGGGCGTCGCCTACGAAGGGAGGTGGGACCGGAAGTCGAAGCCTGAAGGGCTGTTCACCGGAGGACAGGTGCGCAAAACTGGGTGTCGCCGTATCGCGCAAAACAGGGTGTCGCTGGACAATCGCCGCGTAGTTCGGATCGGCCACCACCACTTCGTGGCCCAGATCCTCGAGGCATCGTGCCACCCACTCCGACTCCGTCATCGCTTCCAGCAGGATCTTCGCCCGGGGCCGGTTCCCGAGCAGCGCCTCGAATCGCTCTCGCTCTGTGCGGATCCGCTTCTCGATGATCTCTCCGAACTCGGTCTCGATGCAGATCTGGCTTTCGCGCTTGTGCAGATCGATGCCAATATGGTCCACGGCTGGCCTCCTTCGTTGCGGCTTTGACCGCGTCACTGGTCTGTGGCGCCGCTCTACGGCTACCACGTCCCAGCGGAGGCCAGCTGCTTCATCTCATCGGCTACGGTCTCGGGGCTGCATCACTCACTCCGATGGTCCGCACGTGCACCCCTACCCTTGGCCTCTGATGGACCCGCTCGCGATTCGCCTCCAACCATCCATCGTCGACCAAGACATCCAGTGTGTCCGTACTGCTCCACCGAACGCGAACGTTGCCCGGATACTCAGCGTGCCACACTCGGCGCTTCCGGCTCCCTGGCAAAGAATCTGACGAGCTCAGCACGTACACCTCCGTGTACACATCACCGAGAGCGCCACCCATGCTCGCATCGAAAACCGCCGCATATTCGCCGGTGCCACTTGGTCGATCAGTTCGCGATAGCTGCGTGTAGCTGACTTCTGTCTCGGTCCGGCACATGCGAGCAAGCGGCGGCATGAAAACAATCCCCCCGGCCACGGCCAAGACCACGAACACCGCCGCAAGCACCTGCACCCAGCGTACTGAGCCCATGGCCGGTCTCCTCATCCCTGGCGGCCGATCCTCTCCGCCTCTCGCATCACCATCTCATCCGCGATCCTCGCGTAGCGCTGCGTCGTCACGATCGACGCATGGCCGAGGATCTGTTGCAGCGCGGCCAGACTGCCGCCGCGTTCCAGCCACTGACACGCAAAGGTGTGCCGCATCTGGTGCACGTGGAACCGCTCCATTCCGGTTGCCTTCCGGACCGCCTTCGCAAACGAGCCAGGCGATCCCTCAGCGAACCCCACCAACCGACCCACGCGCATCCGCACCTCCGCCAGCACCTCCGGCGGCAGTGGAACCCGCCGCACCTTGCGCGACTTCGTGTGATGCACGAGCAGAAAGCCCCGCTCGACCTCCGAAGCCTGCGCCCTGGTGAGCTCGCCCCACCGGAGCCCCGTTGACAATGCGAGTCGGCAGACGAAGCCGTACGGTTCCGCAAGCGACCGTAGAAGGGTCGCTTCCTCATCCGTGAGCCTGTCTGGAGGCCGTTCCTGCAGCCTCGGCATCACCCGCCTTGGAAACGGGCAACGATCCACGAGCCCGGCATCCTCGCACCACCGCAGGAAGCACCGCACGTCCGCCAGCAGGTGCCAGATCGACGTGACGCTGAGTCCGGAGCTCCGCTCGAGCTTGAGCCGGAACGCCCGCACATCCTCGCCCGTGACCCGCTCGAGGAGCATGTGCCCGAAGGACGGCGCCAGGTACTTGCGGAACCGATGGACCGTCAGCTTCTGCCCCTTCGGGTTCCGTTGCGTCCGGACGTACGTCTCCAGCCACCGCTCCCCTGCCTGCCTCACCGTGAGCCGCGATTGCACGAGCGGCACCGTGCCGATCAGGCGCGGCGGTGTCTGGGTCGGCAGGGCCGACCAGTCCGGCTCGCGCCTCAGCACGTCGGCGATCAGGTCCGACGCCGTCTCACCCGCAAAGGCCGCGCGCCCGGCGAGACACTCGAAGAGCACGCATCCGAACGACCAGATGTCACTCCGACGATCCACGGGCATGCCGCGCGCCTGCTCAGGGCTCATGTATGCGACCGTCCCCACGATCATTCCCGGGGTTGTCGCACCGGCGGCCAGCGTCATGGTGGGCGACTCGCTCAAGTCGCCGGCGGGCTCGGAGGCGGCTTCACCCCGCGCGAGCCCGAAATCGAGCACCTTCGCAAGGCCCGAGTTCGAGAGCATGACGTTCGCGGGCTTGAGGTCACGATGCACGATGCCCCGTTCGTGCGCGGCTTCGATCGCACGCGCGACCTGGATCCCCGTGTCCAGCGCCTCGCGGATGGGCAGCGGACCGTGCGCGAGCCGCTGGCCGAGCGACTGACCCTCGACGAGCTCGAGCACGAGCAGGGGCGTGGTGCCGGTCTCCTCGAGTCCGTAGATCGCCGCGATGTTGGGGTGATTGAGCGACGCCAGCGTCTGCGCCTCGCGCACGAAGCGGGCCAGGCGCCCGGCATCGGCACCGAAGGCCGCCGGCAGCGACTTGATGGCCACGTCGCGCCCGAGCCGGGTGTCGCGGGCGCGGTACACCTCACCCATCGCGCCGGCCCCCAGGGGCGCGACCACCTCATAGACCCCGACTCTGGACCCCGCGGTGAGCGACATGGCTGCAGAATAGCAAGAGGGGCGGGTGGATGCCCGCCCCTCCGGCCTGCAACGGAAACGACCGGCCGATCACTTCAACAGCACCAGCGTGCGATGGAACGCCCCCTCCGGCGTCGAGAGTCGCACGAAGTACACGCCCGCTCCCGCTCGTCCCCCGCTGTCGCCGCGGCCATCCCATCGCATCTGGTATGCGCCCGGTTCGAAGTCTCTGTTCGCCAGCGTGCGCACGCGGCGTCCATCTACCGAGAAGATCGTCAGCTCGGCGTGACCTCGAACGGCCAGCGCGAACGACAGATTCGTGGAAGAGATGAACGGGCTCGGGCGCGGCGCGCTCAGGCTGGTCACCGTGGGCAGCACCTGCTCTTCCGGTCCCGGCGTCGCGGTCGTGGCGGAGGTCACCACCAGCTGCACGTCGTCATCCGGACCGGCCTGGTACGTGATCGACGCGCCCAGCGCTGAACCCATGAAGTTCGGGATCACTGCGCCCTCGGGCAGCCCGACAAAGGTGCCGGTCGTCGGGCTGGCGCCGTTGCGCACGATCGTGAACGTGTCCCCTTCGACCGGCGTGTACGCGCCGGCGAAGGCGAGCGACGCGTTCGAGAGATCGACCTGCCCTGCGACGGTGAGCTGCTGGTAGCCCGTTCCCGCTGTGGTGCTGTCGATCGTGACCAGAAGGGTCGAGCCGGGGTCCATCGACAGATTCGTGGCTGTCACTTCCGTCCCCAGGGCCATCGGTAGGACTGCACCGGACGCACCGGGCGACACCAGCAGGGCGCCACCCCCGGTGTCGAAGCAGTCATTCGATGGTCCCGAGCCGAGGAAACCGATGTTCAGGCCACTGCGCAGTTCGAAGTTGCTCGTCACGAGCTGGATCGCGACCGGGCTGGCGGGGGCAGCCGTCTGCGACGCTGGCGGCAAAATGCCCACGCCGGGATCGGCGTCGAGAACCTGGGTCGCCACCTGCACCGGCGTGGAGGGCGTGTCGAGCGCGGCCTTCGGCGCCTGAGTGCGCCGAAGTGGCCCTGCCACGTGCTTCGGTAAATCCGATGCGGTCGCAAGGGCGCTGGCTTCCGAGGGAGCGAAGCCCGCCAATGCCGGGGCGGCGGCCGGCTGGTAGGCCAGGGGGCCGCCCACGTACATATCCTCGGAGTCCGCATTCAGCTCGATCGTGCCGGCGTTCAAGCCGTTGAGCATGACGTCGGTCACCGTCAGCGCGATGGCGTTGTTCGGCAGCCAATAGGTGGGGTTGATGAAGTAGATGGCCCGCCCGGCAGACAGCGTCCGGATGCGGATGCGGCCATCCGCCGGTGCGGCGATCCGGCCCGCGGACCCCCAGGCCATGATGTCCCCGACGATCTCGATGTCGCCCCCGTTGGCGACGGTCGAGACCCCGTTGCTGGCGTCGTTCGAGCAGACGAACCCTCCGGAGCTCCCGACCCCGTACGTGCCTGTCACGCTCACGTTCCCGCCGCCGGAACTGACCATGGAGCCCGTCTGCAGGTGGACCCCGTTGTTCCCGTTGCCGCTCCCCGCCCCCGCGTAGCCGGCGACGGTGACCGGTCCCCCGCCCGAGGTGATCGTGCTGGCGGTGGCCAGCACGCCGATCTGGCTTTGTCCCGCGCCCGGTCCCCCGGTTCCCGTCACCGAGACGGGACCGCCGCTCGAGGTGATCAGGCTCGCGCCCACGAGCTCGACCCCGCGGTGGTTGTCCCCCGGGCCGGTCCCGGCGGTTCCTTCAACGGTGACCGAGCCGCTTCCGCCGGCCGTCACCTGGCCGGCGGTGACGAGGGCGACACCCTCATGGAACGTGCCGGCCGCGGTCGGCGAACCGACGCCGTGACCGATCACCGTCACGTCGCCCCCGTTCGAGGTGACCAGGCCGTTGAGTTGAACCTGGATGCCCGAATTGCTCGAGCCCGGACCGGATCCGCCGGTTCCCTGCACCGTGACCGAGCCGTTTCCCCCGGCGGTCACCTGCCCCCCGGAGACGATGACTCCCGATTGCTCGCGCCCGGACCGGATCCGCCGGTTCCCTGCACCGTCGACCGAGCCGTTCCCCCCGGCGAGTCACCTGCCCCGCGGAGACGATGACCCCATTTGTCCGCCGTCGCCGGGGCCACCAACGGGTCCCCGCCGCCCTGGCCGGTGACCACGACGTCCGCGCCGAGCGAGCTGACCGTGGCGGTGTCCACGCGGACGCCGCCGTTCAGGAGTTCCGTCGAGATCCCGCCGATGCCGTCCACGAGGAGCGTGCCGCTCGTGCCGCCTATGAAGCTTGCGCCGCGCCGCAGGCGCACTCCGTACTGGCGGTCCCCGGTGCTCCCGCCCCGGCCGGCGATCGACACCTGCCCCGTTCCGGTGGACCGCACCATGGCGCTGTCGACGTACACGCCGATGAAGTTCCCGAGGGTCGGCGCCGCCGGCGGCAGGTTCGCTTCGACGACCAGGTCGCCGTCCACGGTTTCGAGGTTCGCACCGGCGCCGACCGTCACGTTGCGGCTGCAGCGGATCGTGATCGCACCGCTGCCGGATGCCGCGACCTGCGCGCCCGGCGACAACGCCACCGCGTCGGCGCCCGGCGAAGCGTCGTCGTCCAGGAGATCGACGTTCAAGTTCGCGCCGCTGGCCAGCGGGAGACGTTCCCGCCAGTGTCACCTGGTCATCGCCCGTGCCGCCGTTGAGCGTCAAGTCCGGCAGCGGGTTGATCGGGCCGCTCACCGTGATCGTGTCGTTCCCGGCGCCGGTGTTCACGATGACGCTGTCGATACCGGCGAGCGAGACATTGCCCGTCGCCCCGAAGGTAATCGCCCCGCCGTTGACGATGAAAAGTCGGTTGGGGGCGGCGAAGCGGACGGTGTTCGCGGCCGGCTGCGTGATGCTGAGGTTGTCGCTCAAGCCGGAGAAGTCGGTCGCCGTCATCACCCCACCGGCCGTCGTCACCGAGTAGTCCGCCGCGTTGGAGAGCGTGAGGTTGTCGAAGTAGACATCCTGGTTGAGTTCGCCGACGGCGACCTCGAGCAGGTTGGGCGGGAAGCCGGGCGCGTAGATGATCGGCGTGCTCCCGAGCGAGAGTCCGTCCACGAATCCGGTCGCCACGAGCGTGTTGTAGTCGTACACGATCCTCAGGTGACGCCATTCGTTCGCAGGCAGTTCGGAATGCTGCGCCGGCCCATCACCGGCGTTCGGACTGCCGATCATGTAACCGGCGCCGCCGGCGGCGATGCCGATGTACGCCGCCGCGCCGAAGAAGTTCGTGCCGATCCAGAACACCGTGCGCCCCGTGGTGACCCGGAGCACGTCGAAGTCCAGCACGACCTTGGGACCGGTGAAGGTGATGGTTCGCGAGAAGCCGGTGGCGGGGCCACCGAAGGTACGCGCCGCCTGGGTGCCCGACTTGACGGTCGTGTTCACGATCGAGCCGGCCGCGGTCCAGCCGTTCTGGCCGTTCGCGTTGCCGAGGACGTACCCGGGAGGTTCGAACCCGTTCGAGTTGAAGTAGGGAACGAGAACCTGGGCCGATGCCCCGGGCACGAGCCCCGGCGTCAGGGCTGCGGCGGCGACGAGCAACGTGGTCAGCATGGTGCGAAGAGGCATGGGGGGACCCTCGCCAGATGGGGTGACTGACGTCGCGCTGGACCTGAGTTGTCAACGGGGTGAGAAGAGTGTCGCATGCAACTGCGGCTCGGGCAAGCCTTTGCGACATTGGTGAGCGAGGCGACTTCGGGCAGGTTCGAGTCAGGAAGCCGCTGCTTTCTCCCTCTGAGCTACGGAAACCCGGGCGGCTGCTCAGACGTCCGGCCTGCAGCCACAAATCTCGTGGTTGCCGATGGGTCGCCGCTTCAGCGTCCGCGCCTGTCCCTTGTCCCCCTCATGCGCGAACATCGGCAGGGCCGCCGGGTACCGGCAGCTCTTGCGGCGACGACGGCCGCAACCGGGCGGCGAGCACGCTGAGCGCGAGAGCCAGCAGCGATCCTGCGATCACCCCGATTCGCGCGCTGGACTCTGCCGCGGCATCGCCCGCGAACGCGAGACCACCGATGAACAGGCTCATCGTGAACCCGATGCCGCACAGGCAACCGACGAACAGCAGATCGGAGCGGCCGAGCGCGCCCGGCGCCCGCATCAGTCGCGCCACGGCCAGGTACGCGAGTCCCACGCCGAGCGGCTTGCCCAGCGCGAGTCCGAGTGCGATGCCGGCCGGAACGCCGGCCGCCAGCTGCGGCACGCGAAAGCCCGCGAGCGAAACACCGGCCGCGCAGAAGGCGAACAATGGCAGCACGAAGAACGAAGAGACCGGGTGAATGGCGTGCTCCAGCACCCCGAGCAGGCTCTCGCCTCGCCCCGCGTCCCGCGGGGGAACGATCATCGCTGCGGCGACGGCCATCACCGAGCTGTGCACCCCCGCCTGCACGGCGAGCATCCAGGTGGCGAGCGCGATCAGCGGGTAGAGCGGCGCCGGAAGCGCAACGCGCTTCTGCACCAGCCAGGTGGCGGCGAGCAGTCCCAGCGCGAGCGTGAGCGGCGCCAGCGCGAGGTTCGAAGTGAACAGCACGGCGATCAGCACGATGGCGATGAGGTCGTCCACCACCGCCAGGGTGAGCAGGAAGATGCGCACCCGGGGGTTCACGGCCGGCGCGAGCAGCGCGAGCGCCGCCAGCGCGAATGCGATGTCGGTGGCCACCGGCACCGGCCAGCCGCGGGGTTCCGTTCCGCCGGCGACCATGAGGTAGATCGCGACCGGCACCAGGGCGCCGCCGATGGCGGAGGCGACGGGCAGCACCACGGTCCTGGGATCCGACAGTTCGCCGACGGTCAGCTCGCGCTTCAGCTCCAGCCCGACGACGTAGAAGAAGATCGCCATCAGGCCGTCCTTCACCCAGTACTGGAAGGTGAAGTCGGTGCTCCAGAACCCGAGGTCGACCCCGAGCGGGCGCTTCAGCACCTCGAAATACCAGCCGGCCCACGGCGAGTTGGCCAGCACGATGGCGAGAAGCGCAGCCAGCACCAGCAGCACGCCGCCGCCGGCTTCCGTCCGTAGGAATTCCGCAACCGTCTTCTGCATGGGATCGTCCCGTTTGTGCGCTTGGGGCGGACCTTTGTTGGACTGCTCGATCGGACCCGCTGGATGATCGCGGGCGAACTGTCTCCAACTTGCGAGACGCTACCTCAGAACCGGCGCTCGATTCCCACGACGGCGTAATGAAGCCAGGCGAACGTGTACACCTCATCCACGTCGGCGCCGCCCTCCACCGTGCGGTAGCCGGTCATCAGGGTCCAGGCGTCGCCGAGTTTGCGGCCCAGCGTGAGCGCAGCGTCCTCGGCGCGACCGGGCCCGCCGGCCAGCGCGTCGGCGTCGAGGCCCAGTCGCCAGAGCGGCGCGAAGCGCCACTCGGCCCCGATGTGCAGCAACGGTACGAACCCGAGATCGGTCTTGCGGCTCGTGGTGGCGCCCTGGCTGAGTTCGATTTTCGCGTCGCGCACCTTGGCGGTGAATCCCGTCCGCCACGTCCAGCGCTCGCTCTCGTAGAGCCTGTAGATGTAGGAAAGCCGGTACGAGTTGAACCGGTACGTGGCCTTCACGGGCATGCCGGGAGCATACGTGGCGCCCGCGAAATCGATCGGTTTGCCGGGGACGCCCGTCTCGGTGATCGAGAACGGCGCCACCAGCGCGCGCAGCGCGTGCCGCTCGCCGGTGCGCCACGTGAGGTAGACGCGGCCCGCGGGCCACGGACCGGATCCGGCGAGGTCGTACAGCGAGAAGCGGGTTCCCGTGGCATCGTTCGGGATCTGCACGTCGTTGAGGCTCTGCCACGCGGGGCCGCCCTCGATCCACACGGTGAAGCGGGGCGCCTCCGCGGCGCGGGCCGCCGGGGCAGGACCAGCGACGGCGAGGCCGGCGGCGCTCAGCACCAGGGCGGCGGCCACGGGAAGGCGGGCCGCGTTCATGGCGTATCCCGGGGGGAGGCCTTCTTCTCGACCTCGGTCATCCATCCACGCTCGAGCTCGCCCTCGGGCACGTTCGAGAGGTAGGGCTTCACGTCCAGGATCGGCGTGCCGTCGAGCATGTCGAGCCCGCGGACGTGGAGCCGGTGTCCCTCGCGACGCAGCAGGCGCACGACCGTGAGCGCGATCGGGTTGGGCCGGCGCGGCGAGCGCGTGGAAAACACGCCGTGCGGCCGCGGGTCGAGCGGCGTGGCGGTCATGAGGTCGTAGCCCTCGGCACGATCGAACACCCAGATCACGTAGAGGTGTGAGAACCCCTCGAGGTCGGTGAGACCGGCCTCCAGTTCGGGCAGGATCTCAAGCACCCCCTCGGCCTCGTGGCGCGCGCCCTTCCCCGTCGGAATCTGGGCGCGATCGGTGAGCGTGCTGCGTACGGTGCCGATCGGCTTCATCGCGAACATGTCGGGCATGGTACGCGAGCGGGCCGGGGCGTGCATGCCGGCCCGAGGGGCCAGGACATCGCGCAGGGGGCGGCTGTTCAGAGTCCACGCCTGTCCGTTCCGGTCCCCTCCTGCCCACATGACGAAGCCCCGCTCGCTGGGTCAACCGCAAGCGGGGCTTTGCATGACAACGGGGGACCGGCAGGTCCCCCGCGTGACCGCGTGATCGAGGCTCCTCCCCTCCACCAGCTCCATGGTCAGGAAACACACGCCCCGTCGTCCTCGACGGAATGAATGGCGACGAAGTTGGGGTGGTTGAGCCCGGCCACGGTGCGGGATTCGCGCTCGAAGCGCGCGAGGCGATCGGGGCTCGCCGCCGCCTCGAGCGCGATCTCGCGGCCCAGACGCATGTCCGTCGCGCGGTAGCCCTTCCCCATTCCGCCCGCGCCGAGCAGGGCGATGATCTCGTAGGCGCCGGGACGCGTGCCGGTCGCGAGCGGCATGTCAGTCCGCCAGACCCATCTTGCGCAGGAACGGCGCCCAGCGCGGATCGCCGTGGAGCGAGCGCAGGCGCGGGTCACGCTTCATTACGGCGAGCCCGCCGTCTCTTTGTTCGTACGCGCGCCCCAACCACTCGAACGCGCGGTCCACCTCGCCCCGCGCCCCGTGCACCTCGGCGATCTGATACGCAGAGCCCTCTGCGTGCTTTTCGATCAACTGCTCGAGCGCGGCGTCGGACTCCGCTGCGTGGCCCAGGCCATGGTGAACGATCGACAGCGCATAGAGCCGGATCGTCTCGTCCGGCTCCCGACGCACTTCCGCCAGGGCCTCCTCGCCATGGCCGAGCGCGAGCAACGTCAGCGAGAGCATGCCGTGGGTCATGGCACTCTGCGGCGCGAGCTCCAGAGCCTTCCGATACGCCGACTCCGCCTCGGCCAGGCGATCCATCGCCTGGAGCGCCGATCCGAGATTGTGGTAGCCGGCCGAACTCAGGGGATCCTGCTCCAGCGCCTGGCGGTAGAGACCGAGCGCCTCCTCGAGCCGACCCAGGTACCGCGCCAGCACGCCGGCCCCCAGAAGCACTGCCGTACTCCCCGGCGCGGGATCCAGCGCACGGGCGAATGATGCCTCCGCCCCCCGAAAGTCCCAGTCGTAGCTCATCTGGATCCAGGCCAGCCGCGCATGAGCCTCCGGGAGATCCGGATCCAACGAGCGCGCGCGCTCCACCGCTTCCCGGGCACGGCCAAATCCCACCGACACCGGGGCCCAGCCCGCACCAGCCTCCCGGGAGTACGCGCGGCCCAGCTCCGCCCAGGCGAGCGCGTACTCGGGATCCCGCGCCAGCGCCTCCTTCAGGTACACGATCGCCTTCGCCGTGTCTTCACGGACATACCGATGGATCAGGTGCCGGGCCAGGAGGTAGAGCCGGTGCGCCTCGGGATCGGTGCCGCGTCCCCTTGCCGCCTGCGCTACCTCCGCCTTCGCCGCACCGCTCGCGTTTGAGTCGCAGGCCTCACCGAGAAGCGTGGTCCGCAGCTCCTCAACCACCGACTGCGCGATGTCGTCCTGCACCGCGAAGATGTCCTCCAGCGTCCGGTCGTACGTCTCCGACCAGAGGTGCGAGCTGTCGCGCACGTCCACCAGCTGCACGGAAACCCGGATCCGGTTCCCTGCCTTGCGCACGCTGCCTTCGAGAAGCGTAGCAACGTCGAGCGTCCTGCCAATCTCGGCGACCGTCGTGTCCTTGCCCTTGAAATGGAACGAGGACGTGCGCGCGGTCACCCGCAGCCCCTTGATCTTCGAGAGCACGTTGAGGAGCTCATCCGCGAGCCCATCGGAGAAGTACTCGTCGTCCACACTCGCGCTGCGGTTCGCGAACGGCAGCACCGCGATCGAGGCGACCTTGTCCGATGTCGGCTTCGCCGCCAGCCCCGACTCGCTGCGCTCCAGTTCCTTGCGCAGCCGCCGCAGCTCGTTCGAGACATCCAACGCCGACTGGAAGCGCTCGCGCGGAGTCTTCTCCAAACACTGGCTCACGATCCGATCGAGGTCCGGCGGCAGCTCCGAGCGAAGCGCGTGCAGCGGCCTGGGCGTGTCGCGCAGGATCGCCGAACTCACGTCCGCGTGCGTCTCCCCCGCAAATGGCCGCCTGCCGGCGGCGAGCTCGTACAGCACGACTCCGAGCGCGAACAGGTCGGTGCGGGCGTCCACCGTCTTGCCGCGGATCTGCTCCGGCGCCATGTACGGCACCGTGCCCATCACCACACCCGACTCCGAGAGCGGCGCGGCCACGGTCGTGGCCTGCGTCAGGTCGAGGCCCGAGTCCGCCTCGGCCAGCTTGGCCAGCCCGAAGTCCAGCACCTTGACCCGCCCGTCCCTGGTGAGCATTACGTTCGCGGGCTTGAGATCCCGGTGGATCACGCCCTTTTCGTGCGCCGCCGCCAGCGCGTCGGCAAGGGCGATGCCCAGCTCGATCACGCGCGGGATGGGGAGCCCGCCGGGCGCGACCTCGAGAGCGAGGCTCCTCCCCTCCACCAGCTCCATCGTGAGGAAGCGCACCCCGCCATCATCCTCGACGGAATGGAGCGTAACGATGTTGGGGTGGTTGAGCGCAGCCACCGTGCGCGCTTCGCGCTCGAAGCGCGCGAGGCGATCGGGGTGCGCTGCCAAGTCTGCCGGCAGCACCTTGAGCGCGATCTCGCGCCCGAGGCGCGTGTCGCGCGCGCGGTACACCTCACCCATCCCGCCTGCACCGAGCGGGGCGAGGATCTCGTAGGCGCCGAGGCGCGTGCCCGAGGTGAGCAACATGGGGGAAATCTACCGCATCGTCGTCCCGTTTGAATGCGGCTCCGTGGCTGCTACTTCCCCGTGGGCGCGGGCAGGTCGCTGCTCCAGGCGTCACGTGCCACGCGCCACTTTCCGTCGGCGTCGTGGTGGTGGATGTTGAGCCCCTCGTGGGCTTCGCGTGCGATCGCTGCGGTGTCGCTCGGAGCTCCGGCGGTCGGGGACGTGGACGCTGGCTGCTGCGAGCAACCCGCCATCAAGGCGAGAAAGGTGACCAGGGTCAGCGAGCGACGCATGATTCCTCCTGTCAACGTTTGCTGGAGAAGGTTGAGGCTCCGGAGTCGCGCCTTCACGGGAGCCACCAGGCCCCCGACCAGAAGCGATTGCCGAGCGCGGTGAAGAGCGGGGGGCGGTCTCTCCCGCAACGCGGGTGACGGCAGCAAGGCCGCCCTCGGGGCCCCGGCCGAACGGAGAAGTCGCCGTCGAACGCGCCACGTGGGCGCTTTCTCGTGGTACTTTTCGCGGCTCGATCCCTCACTCTTTCCCGGCCGCTCTTCAGGAGGTGTCTCCGCATGTCCATTCCCCCCGCCGGATTCGATTCGAAACGCCCGACTTCTGACCGAAGGGCGCCGGCGTCCCGAATCCTCATCGCGATGCTGACGGGTGTCGCGCTCGTGCTGGCCATGCCCGTCCAGCCCGCTGCGGCTGCGACGGCCGCCGGCGCAAAGAGCGACGCGTCGGGCCCGCCCACGCTGGCCAAAGTCTCGCTCGACGGGCTCGCGTTCCGGAGCATCGGGCCGGCGGTGACCGGCGGGCGCGTCGTCGGCATCGCGGTCAATCCTCGCGATCACTCCGAGTACTACGTGGCCGCGGGACATGGCTCGCTCTGGAAGACGACCAACGCCGGGGTGACGTTCACGCCGGTGTTCGATCAGCAGACGTCGTTCTCGATCGGCGCCGTGACTCTCGATCCCTCGGATCCGCACGTGGTCTGGGTGGGAACGGGCGAGAACAACGCGCAGTCCTACGTCGTGCCCGGCGACGGCGTCTACAAGAGCGAAGACGGCGGGAAGAGCTGGAAGAACATGGGCCTCGAGGAATCGCAGCAGATCGGCGCGATCGTCGTGCATCCGCAGGACCCGAACACGGTCTGGGTGGCGGCGTACGGGCCGCACCGGACCTCCGGGGGCGATCGCGGCGTGTTCAGGACCACGGACGGCGGCAAGACCTGGGCGAACGTCCTCCACCCGAGCGACGACACCGGGTGCTGGGAGCTGAAGATCGATCCGAAGAACCCAGACGTGCTCTACGCCGTGGCCCACCAGCGCCAGCGCTACCTGTGGACCAGCGTGATGGGCGGCGACGAGAGCGGGATCTACAAGACCACCGACGGCGGCACGACGTGGAAGCGGCTCGAGGGCGGCCTGCCGCAGAAGAAAGTCGGGCGGATCGGGCTGGACGTCTCGCCCATCGACCCGGACCGGCTCTACGCCGTGGTCGAAGCGAAGGAGGAGAAGGAGCGCGGCACCTACGTCAGCAGGGACGCCGGCGCCAGCTGGACCCGCGTGAGCGACTACGTGAGCAACTACCCGACCTACTGCCAGAAGGTCTACTGCGATCCGGAAAACATCGATCGCGTGTATTCCATGGCCATGTTCAATCAGGTCTCGATCGACGGCGGCAAGACCTGGGCGCGCCTCGGCGAGGACAAGAAGCACGTGGACAACCACGTGCTGTGGATCGATCCGGAGGATCCGCGCCACCTGCTCTCCGGGTGCGACGGCGGCCTGTACGAGTCGTTCGACCGCGCCGCCACGTGGGCCTTCAAGTCCAACCTGCCGCTCGCCGAGATCTACAAGGTGGCGGTCGACAACGCGAAGCCCTTCTACAACGTCTACATCGGCACGCAGGACAACAACAGCCTGGGCGGCCCGTCGCGCACGATCAATTCCAACGGCATCACGAACGCGGACTGGACCTTTACCGAGGGGGGTGACGGCTTCCAGACGCAGGTCGACTGGGCGGATCCGAACATCGTCTATTCGCAGGCGCAGTTCGGCTACATCGTGCGGTACGACAGGAAGACCGGCGAGCGGCTGGAGCTGCGGAGCTTCGAGGACACCGGCAAGCCCGCCTATCGCTTCGACTGGGACACGCCGCTGCTCGTGTCGCGTCACGACCACAAGCGGCTCTACCAGGGCGCCAACATGGTGCTGCGCTCCGACGATCAGGGCGAGAGCTGGCGGGAGATCAGCCCCGACCTGACGCGCGGCGTTCCGAAGGAGCTGCTCCGCGTGATGGGGCGCAGCTGGAGCATCGACGAAATGGTCCACAAGTCGGAAATGGCGCACATCGCCGCGCTGGCGGAGTCGCCCGTGGACGAGCAGCGCCTCTATGCGGGCTCGGGAGACGGCCTGCTCCACTACACGCACGACGGCGGCGCGAGCTGGCACCTCGCGGTGCTGCCCGGGCTCCCGAAGTACGCGCGGATCCACCAGGTCACGGCCTCGCCCGTGAACGCCGACGTGGCCTATGCCGCCTGCAACAACTTCTTCGCCGGCGACTATGCGCCCTACCTTTATAAGACCGTGGACGGCGGGGCTCACTGGACCTCGATCAACGCCAACCTGCCGGCACGCAGTGCGACCTGGACGATCGGCGTGGACGACGTCGATCCGGATCTCCTGTTCGTGGGCACGATGACCGGGGTGTTCGTCTCGAATACCGCGAAGCCCAGCTGGGTCCAGCTCACCTCCGGGATTCCCAAGACCACCGAGGTCATGGACCTCACGATCCAGCGGGACACGCACGGCCTCGTGGTGTCCACCTACGGGCGCGGCGTGTTCATCCTCGACGACTACACGCCGCTGCGCGACCTGACGGCGAAGACGCTCGCCGAGCCGCAGACCCTCTTCCCCATGGCCGGCGCGAAGATGTTCGTGCAGGCCGACCCGCTGGGGTTCCCGGGCGTCGCGTTCCAGGGCGCCTCGTACTTCAGCGCCCCGAATCCCGAGGTCGGCGCGACCATCACCTACTACGTGAAGGACGACTACAAGTCGCTCAAGGACCTGCGCAACGACGCGGAGAAGAAGCTGCAGGAGGCGAAGAAGGACGTGCCCTACCCGAGCTACGAGGAGCTGAAGAAGGAGGACGCCGAGCAGAAGCCCTACCTCCTGTTCGTGATCTCCGACGGCGAGGGACGCGTGGTCCGGAAGATCAAGCAGCCGATCAAGGCAGGGGTCCACCGCGTGGTCTGGGACTTCCGCACGAGCCCCCCGGAGCCGATCGCCCTCGAACCGCCGGCGCATCGCGCGCCGTGGGACCAGCCGGATCAGGGCTACATGGTGACGCCGGGGGCCTACCGCGTCGCGATGTACCGCTTCCAGGATGGCCAGCTCTCGCCGCTGGCGTCGCCACGGACCGTGAACTGCGAGCCGCTCCAGATGGGCACGATTCCGCTCGCCGATCGCCAGGCGCTGAACGAGTTCAACGAGAAGGTGGCGGCGCTGTCCCGCGCGATCTCGGCGGCCGATGCCCACCGCGGCAAGCTCGACGACCTGCTGCCCTACCTCGAGTCCGCCGCGATGAGCGTGGGCGATCTCGACGGGAAGCAGCTCGCGGAAGTGTCATCCATTCGAGCGGGCTTGAAGAAGGTCAACGAGGAGCTGGTCGGCGACCACATCCTCACCCAGTTCGAAGGCCAGTCGCGCCTGTCGCTGAAAGGTCGCACCGACCTGATCGTCGGATCGCTCTGGAACACTACGTCGGGACCGACCGGAACCTACGAGCGGGCCTACCAGGAGGCGCACGACACGTTCGGCGCCGTGCTGGCGGAGTTGCGCGACCTGCACGAGCGCACGCAGAAACTCGAAGATCAACTGGAACGTCAGGGGGCGCCGTACACCCCGGGACGGATGCCGGTGTGGGAGGAGACGAAGTAGGCGCCGGTTCGCTGGCGCCGTTCGCCTTCCGGCACTTCGGTCTGAATGAACTGCGGACGCAGCTGCACGCCGGGAACCGCGAGGCGTCACTCGATAGGGCGGTAGGGCGCCTCGGCTGTCGATCCGGGTCGGGAGCCGAGGCCCTCGGAGATCCGGTTCGACAGCCAGTCCGCATCTTTCCTCGACAGCCATCGTCCGAACCAGACCATTCCAATGCCGAACAGGAACATCCCCCCGGGGATGAGGGAGGCCCGCCAGTCCTCCGCTGGATGGCTGAACGCCGAAGCCAAACTGAGGATGAACGCGAGACCGACGAACGCAAGCCACAGCGTCATGAAGACCTGTATCCATCGAGTGATGCCGAAACGGCCCGTTAGAATCACGCGAGGCCCATCGGTTTCGAACCGCCCGACGAACCGGGGGGCGAAGGAATTGCTTACGAATGGGATCACCCGGCGCATGGAGACCCTGCGTTCCGTCACGCGGCCTACGGCGCACTGTTTGAACAGTACGTGGAATGGCGTCGGGCGAACGACCTCACGCAATCGCGCCACGGACTCCGGCAGCGAAAGCGCGCTCACAAAACGAGCGGACTGAGTTCCATAGAGAAGGTGGAGGAATCTTCGCATGCTCTCGTTATCGGCAGCCTGCAGGGGCAGTTGAAGGCCCGAACGGAGCGGTGCTCGTGATTCAGCTCCAGGATGGGGTCGCCGCCTGGAATGGCACTTTTGCCAGCGTTTCGGGATCCTTCCCGATACGCCGCAGGAACGGCAGCCAGCGAGGATCGGAGTGCAGGGGGGCGAAGAGGTTCTCGACGAGGACGAGGACCAGGCTGGGATCATGCGCGGCGGCCGCCTTCTCGAGCCACTCGAAGGCGTGATCCGCCTCGCCCCGGAAGGCGTAGATGCAGGCGACGTCGTAGGGCACTTCCCTGCTGTGCCTGGTGATCAGCTCGGCGAGCGCAGTGTCCGAATCGGCCCTCTGGCCCAGCGCGTGGGACGCGATCGCCAGGGCGATCAGGCGGAACGGTTCGAACGACTCCTGCCGGGCCTCGGGGAGCGCATCCTCCGGCCTTCCCTGCCGGACCAGGGCCGTCGCCAGCACCAGGTGTGCGCCGTTGTATGCGGGGCTGATACGCAATACGGCGCGCGCGGACGCGGCCGCCCGATCGTGCTGGCCCGCCCAGTTCTGTGCGTTCGCCAGATTGAACAACCACGCCGTGTTCATCGGGTCGCGGCGGACCATGGCTTCGTCCATCGCCACGGCGTCTTCGAGTCGTCCCAGCGATTTCAGCACCGCCGAGGAGTTGCCGAGCACCATCATGTCGTTGGGATCGATTGCGAGCGCGCGCTCGAAGTGCCGCGCCGAGCTTGCGAGGTCGCCGGAGAACATGTCGAGCGTGCCGAGGCTGGCGTGCGCCCGCGCGGACTCGGGGTCGGTCTCGAGCGCGCGCGCGGCCGCGGCTCGCGACTCGGCGTATCCGTTCTCGTGCGGGACCAGGCCCAGGTTCGCCTCGTTCAACAGATTGTTCGACAGGTGCGCCCACGCCGGCGCGTACTGCGGGTCGATTGCGAGGACGCGGCGCAGGAGCTCGTCCGCCTTTGCGAACCCCTCGGCGGTGCGCTGCCGCGAAAGCTGGACGGCCTCGAGGTAGAGCGCGTAGGCCGCGGGTTTCGTCTCGCGCACGCGCGGTGCCCCTCCGAGCAGGCGCACCTTGAGCTTGACGACCACATCGGCCGCGATCTCGTCCTGGATTGCGAACACATCGTCCAGCGTCCGGTTGTAGGTCTCCGACCAGAGCGTCGTGTCCTGCTGCGCGTCGATCAACTGCGCGGAGATGCGCACCCTGTCGCCTGCCTTGCGCACCGAGCCCTCGAGCACGTGGCGCACGTTCAACTGGCGCGCGATCTCGGGAACTGCGAAACCCCTGCTGCGGAATGAGAACGAGGACGTGCGCGCCGAGACCTTGAGCCTGGGCACGCGCGCGAGCAGGTTGAGCAGCTCTTCCGAGATGCCGTCGGAGAAATACTGCTGATCCCGCGCGGGCGAGTAATCCTCGAACGGCAACACGGCGATCGAGTGTTCGGGCGTCTCCGCGAGCGGGTCGGCGGCCGCGCTTGCTCCTGGCGCCGGCGCTGCTTCACCGCGAGCGATCTCCCGACTCAGCTCCCGCAGCGCGTTTGCCACCTCGGCGGAACTCTGAAATCGCGCACCGGGTTCCTTCTCCAGGCAACGCCAGACGATGCGCTCGAGGCCCAGCGGCAATCCGGCGCGCACCCCCCCCAGCCGCGGCGGCGCGTCGCGCAGGATCGCCGAACTGATGTCGGCGAGTGTGGCGCCGCCGAAGGGGCGCGTCCCGGTCGCCATTTCGTGCAGCACGATGCCGAGCGCGAACAGGTCGGTGCGCGCGTCCACGGCGCCGCCGCGGATCTGCTCCGGCGCCATGTACGGCACCGTGCCGACCACCTGTCCCTGGATCGAAACCGGGCCCGCGACCGTGGCCGCCTGCGTGAGGTTGCCGTCTGTTCCCGGGTCTGAGGTGACGAGCTTGGCGAGCCCGAAGTCGAGCACCTTGAGGCGCCCGTCTTTGGTCAGCATGAGGTTCGCCGGCTTCAAGTCGCGGTGAACGACGCCCCGCTCGTGTGCGGCAGCCAGCGCATCGGCGAGCGCAGCGCCCAGCTCGACCAGCTGCTCGATGGGCATCGCGCCGTCGGCGATCACGTCGGCGAGGCTCCGGCCCTCGACCAGCTCCATGGTCAGAAAGCGCACGCCGCCGTCGTCCTCGATCGCGTAGAGCACGACGATGTTGGGATGGTTGAGCGCGGCCACCATGCGCGCCTCGCGCTCGAAGCGCGCGATCCGATCGGCGCTCGCGCTCAGTTCGGCGGGCACCACCTTGAGCGCGACGTCGCGGCCCAGCCGCGTGTCGCGGGCGCGATACACTTCGCCCATGCCACCCGCGCCGAGGGTGGAGAGAATCTCGTAGGCGCCGAGGCGCGTGCCGGGAGTGAGTCGCATCCTGTGGAATCTACTCCGGGAACCGGATCTCGCGGAGCAGCGCCTGGAAGCGCGGGTCAGAGCGCAGCGGATCGAAGACGTGGTCGTACTTCAGCCAGCCCAGCCACTGTGAATCGGCCTGCCGCGCCTGCTCGAGATAGGCGATCGCCTTCGCGCGATCGCCGAGTCCGAGGCTGACGAGCGCCATGTTGAAAGGGCTGACCTGGCCGTGCACCGAGACGCGCTTCAGCTTCTCGAGCCCGGCCATCGCCCCAGCGCGGTCGCCGGAAGCGCCGCGGGCGTAGGCCAGCCATGCCGTCACATAGGCGGGCGCGCCCATGCCCTCGGCTTTCTCGAACCAGGGAATGGCCTCGGCGGGTTTTCCCATCTCGAGGGCGATCGATCCCTCCAGCATCACGGGGTAGAAGTACGTGGGATCGAGCTCGCCGGCCCTGCGGGCCAGGACGCGCGTGGTGTCGTAGTCGCCACGGAGCAAGTACGCCACGGACAGATCGATGGGAATCTGCGGTGACAGCGGATCGAGCGCCTCGGCGCGCTTGCCTTCCGCGATGGCCTCATCGAACCTGCCCTGGAAAGCCAGACCCACTGCGAACTGGTCGTGCGCATATGCGTAGTTCGGATTCAGTGCCATGGCTCTGCGGAATTCACGCTCGGCTCCGGTCCAGTCGTACTCGTAGAAGAGGTGGAAGACCGCGAGCGTCGTGTGCGCCTCGGCGGAGTTGTCGTCGAGCTGCACGGCCTTCTCGGCGGCGGCCTTCGCATGGCCCCGGGCCTCCGTGGAAGTCAGGAAGCCCTCGTTGTAGCCCGCCCAGAGGTAGGCGTCCGACAGTCCCGAATAGGCGGGCGCGAATCCGGGACTCAGTTGGATCGCCTGTTCGAACTGGGCGATGGCCATCTTCAGGTTTTCGTCGCTCGGCCGGTTGAAGAAGAACCGTCCCTTGAGGTACGCGTCGTACGCCTCGGGGTCCACGTGCGGCGCGGCAGCGAGGCGCGACTGCTCGGCGGGCGTCAATCGCACGTTGATCTCGTTGGCGATGGCGGCGGCGAGGTCCGACTGCAAGGCCAGCACGTCGCCCGACTTGCGTTCGAAGCTCCGGGCCCACAGGTGCCGGTCGGCGCGCGCGTCGATCAGCTCGGCCGTGATCCGCACCCCGTCGCCGGAGCGCGTGACCGAGCC
This sequence comes from Candidatus Eiseniibacteriota bacterium, assembly GCA_963744995.1. GTDB lineage: Bacteria > Eisenbacteria > RBG-16-71-46 > RBG-16-71-46 > RBG-16-71-46 > CAVUWA01. The sequence continues at coordinate 550,280 of CAVUWA010000009.1, read as the reverse complement.
TTCGACGAGCGCGTCCACGTCGAGTCGCTTCGCGATCTCCGGCGCCGGCGGCCGCTGCGCTCCCCTGAACTGCATGGCGGAGCCGCGCGAGATCACCCGCAGCTGGCTGATGGTCGCGAGCTGCGCCGTCAGCTCATCCGTCATGCCCTCGGCGAAATAATCCTGGCTGGGATCGCCCGAGTAGTTGTCGAGGGGCAGGACGGCGATCGAGCGAATCGCACCGTGGGCGGGGCCGCGATGCACGAACGGCAGACGCGTGATGCCATAGCCCGCCAGCGCGACGATCACGGCGAGACCGGCCCACAGCGGCCAGCGCCCGAACGCACGGTGGCCGGTCGCGGCGCCCGCGCCGGAGCCGGGCGAGGCCGCGAGGCGCGAGAGATCCGCGCGCAGTTCTCCCGCGCTCGCATACCGCCCCGCCGGGTCTTTGGCGAGCAGGCGGCCAAGCACCTCGCGGACACGCGGTGGAATGTCCGCCGCCAGCTCCGGCGGGTGGCTCAGCACCGCAGAGAACGTTTCGGCGGTCGAGGACTTCCGGAACGGGTGCCGTCCGCCGAGCATCTCGGCCATGACGACCCCGAGCGCGAAAAGGTCCGAGCGCGGATCGAGCGGTTGCCCCTTCATCTGCTCCGGCGACATGTAGTCGGGCGTGCCGATGATCGCGCCCCGGCTCGTGAGCGCGGCTTCCCGCGCGTCGATCGTCTCGGCTTCGGGCGAGGGCGCTTCGACAAGCCGCTTGGCGAGCCCGAAGTCCATCACCTTCACATGGCCCTGCGAGGGGAGCATGATGTTCGCCGGCTTGAGGTCGCGGTGCAGGATGCCGCGCGCATGAGCGGCCTCCAGCGCTTCGGCGACCTCGCCCGAGAGGCGCAGGGTTTCATCGAGCGGCATGCGCCCGCGCAGCAGGCGCTGGTGCAGGGTCTCGCCGGGGACGTATTCGAGCACCAGGAACTGCACGTTCCCTGCACCGGCCGCCTCGGGCGCCTCACCCATCTCGAACACCTTGCAGACGTACGGATGGTCGAGGGCGGCCGCCGCCAGCGCTTCGCGGCGCAGCCGTTCGCGGGCCGCCGCGTCTTGCGTCAACTCGGCAGGCAGGAGCTTGATCGCCACCTCTCGACCGAGGCGGTGGTCGCGGGCGCGATAGACCTCCCCCATTCCGCCCGCGCCGAGCGGGGCGAGGATTTCGTAGGTCCCGAACTGTCTACCCGGAGTCAGCGACATCCGGGGAATCTACCTCAGGGGCGGTCGACGCGGAGGCCATCGAATGGAGTGGACAGCCGCGGTTTCGGACGGGCACCTAGGGGCAGGAGCGGACCGCTCGAAGACTGGCGCTGCATCCATCTGAGCGGCGAGCCACAGTGCGTTCCGAAACGACTGCCACCGACTTTCGAATTCGTGCCCCGGCGCGTCGCGCGGGAAGCTGCAGCCCGCCGAGCGTCACCCTCAGCGGCCATCCTGTTTCGAGAATTCGGATTCCCAGTTCTGGACCAGTACCAGGCGGCTCGGGTGGGTGCCGGCTCCGGGCGTCTCACGGGTGATCAGGAAGCGCTGCCCCCCGGCGCCGACGGCGTAGGACATCTGGGCCGTGGTCCGCGACCAGGCCGGGTCGAGCTCGAAGAGCCGGGTCGAACGTCCGATCGGCGGATCCTGCGACGGATCGATGGCTACTTCGACCAGCCAGCGTGGGTCTGAGCCGCTCCCCGCGACGTAGTAGAGCGTTTCGGACCCGGGGGCCCAGCATGGCTGGCGCGCGCCCTCCGAGCTGATCTGCCATTGGCCTTCGCCGCTCGGGAACCGTGTCGCGAACACGCGGGCGGCGCCGGGATCGTCGGTGGCGAACGCGATGAGCCGGCCGTTCGGGGCGAGGCTCACCCCTGCCACGGCGGGTTCGGGCGTGAAGTGCAGGAACGGAACCGGAGGCCCGAGGCTTCCGTCGGCCAGTACCGGTGAGATGCGCAGTCTCCCATGACCGTCATCGTCTACCCTCCGGAGTGCCGTCGTCCCGTCTGGTGAGAGCTGCACCTCCTGCTCCCCTCCCTGCGTCGACGGCGCGAGCGCGAGGGGAGCGCCTGCTCCGTCGGCGTTCACGGCCATGATCTGGCTCTGCTCTCCGGCGAGCAGACGGCGGTAGGACAGGCGATCTGGCCCGAGCCAGTGGGGCCCGATGGCGTCCTGCTTGGAGAACGTGATCCGCGTGTCGATGCCCCGCTCGAGAGCGCGAACCCAGATGTCCCGGGTGTTGTCATGCACGGCCGAAAAGGCGACACGCCGGCCGTCCGGCGACAACTCCACGTCGCTGAGGCCCGTATAGGCGGGTCCCGTCGATTCCAGCACTTTGCCCGCGCGATCCACCCAGACGAGCTCGACGGGGGCGCCGACTTCGCTCCCCTTGATGAACAGCAGCGAGCCGTCGTTCGACGCGCTGATCGAGGTGGCGCCGATCGCGACCTGCCAGGGCTCGCCCGTCGTGACGCGCCGTCGCTCGTCGTAGCCGATCGCCCAGATGCCGGCGTTCTCGTTCGGGTGGAGGTAGAGGAGCTTGCCCGAAGCGGTCACGGTCGGCTGGCTGTTGCGACGCACGAAGCGCGTCTCGATCGGAATCCGCCGGCCGGCCGAGTGGACCTCCAGCTCGGACCGCGGGGAACCGGCGCTGTCCTCGCGCGTGCTCCAGTGCACGGTGTACATCAAATCCCCGTTGGCCAGCCACGACGGGGAATGGAAGTCCACGATCGTCTGCGGATCGATATCGAACAGCAGCGAGGGGAGGGCGCCGGCAGCGGGGACCGAGTACATGCCGCCGCGATATACCGAGAACGCGATGATCCCCCTCATCGACCATGCGATTCCGAAGACCCTGCCCGTCACCGGGATGTCGCAGAGGGTCACGGGGACCCCGCCGGTCACCGGTACCTTCCACAGCTTCTGTCGGTTTCCGAATGCCAGCTCGCGGGAGTCGGGCGACCAGCAGATCGGCGTCACGTCCTCGGCGTCGGTCAACGGATGCGGCTCGAGCTGTTTCAAATCGCGCATCCAGATCTGCCCATTCGCGAGGTAGGCGATCTTGCCGCCGTCCGGCGATATCACCGGTGCGGCGAACCACTCGCGCTCGATGCCGTCCGCGAGCAGGTCCAGCTTCCGGAGAGGAGGCGCGGGTCGCTCTTTCACTACGAGAGTAGTGACGACCGCCAGCGTCGCCAGCACGAGTGCGCCCCCCGTCGCAAGCCACAGCGGCACCGAACGCCTCGAGGCCGGGGGCGCCGCGGCCAGGGCGTCGCCGCCCGCACGCACCGCGCCGAGCAGCACCCGCGCCTCGCCGATGTCGCGCAGGCGCTCGTGCGGGTCCTTGCACAGGCAGCGGGTCAGCAGTTCGCGCACCCGGCCGGGCGTGTCCGCGGGCAGCGCGCCGAGGTCGGCCTCGGTCTTGAGGATTGCGGCAATCGTGTCGGACACGGTCTCGCCGCTGAATGCCTGGCGGGCGGTCAGGCATTCGTACAGCACGCAGCCGAACGACCAGATGTCCGATCGCCTGTCCACCGCCCGCCCGCGCGCCTGCTCGGGGCTCATGTAGGCCGCCGTGCCGAGGATGACCCCGGCGGTCGTGGCCGCGGCCGTCATCGTGGGCGACGCGGAAAGGCTCGGGTCCGAGGACGACGCGGCGCCGGCGGCGCCGGTCCTGGCGAGCCCGAAGTCCAGCACCTTCACCGAACCATCGTTCTTGAGCATCACGTTGCCGGGCTTGAGGTCGCGATGCACGATGCCGGCTTCGTGCGCGGCCTCCACCCCGGCCGCGATCTGTCGGCACACGTCGAGCGCCTCATCCAGGGGCAACGCGCCGCGGTCGATCCGCGCGGCCAGAGTCTCCCCCTCGACGAACTCGAGAACGAGGTAGCGGTGTTCCCCGACCTCCTCGACCCCGTGAATGCCGGCGACGTTCGGGTGGCTGAGCGTCGCCAGCAGGCGGGCCTCGCGCTCGAAGCGCGCGAGGCGCTCGGCGTCCCGCGCGAATTCGTCGGGGAGCGCCTTGATCGCAACATCGCGCCCGAGGCGAGGGTCTCGGGCGCGATACACCTCCCCCATGCCGCCGGCACCAAGCGGCGCGACGATCTCGTAGGGGCCAAGGCGGCTACCGGGTGTCAGCGGCATCCGGGGAATCTACTCGATGTGCGAGCCAGGTGCGCCTCTCGCAAGAGTGGCCGGGTCCCAACGCGGACCCGTGGTGATGCGAACGGGAGCCGCCGGTCGCTTCTACCGGGTCGCGGCCCCTGACGACGGCACGAGCGATGCGCCCGGCGCCGCGACCATCGGATAGCCGCGACGCTCCCATTCCTGGACGCCCTCGTCGAGCACGAAGGCGTGCGGGTAGCCACGCGCGCGCAGCGAGTCGACGACCACGCCCGAGAGGTGGTGCGGGCAGGCGCAATAGGCGATGACCCATGCGTCTTTCGGGATCTGCTCGAGCCGCGCCAGCTGGTAGTACGGGATCGAGACCGCGCCGGTGATGTGCGACTTCATCCAGTCGGATTCGGGCCGCGCGTCGACGATGACCATCTTGCGGTGCTCCAGGAGTGCGGTGTCGACCTGCCCCACGCCGACGAAGCGGTCGGCCCGGATCCTGAAATCCGGCGTCCGGCCGTGCGGGAACGCGAACAGCGGCTCCTGCCCCGTCGGCGCCCGCAGGCGGGTGTGGTCGACCGGGGCGGCGAGGGAGCGCAAATAGGCGATGATGTCCGCGATCTGTGTGGCGCTGAGCTTCTCACGGAACGAAACCATAGGGGTGCCGGGGCGACCCTCGAGGATCGCGTGCTGGATGAACGCGTCGCTCGCCACCGCCAGGAAGCCGGGGTTCGCGAGCATCACGTCATCGCCGCGCGTCCGGGCGTCGCCATGACAGCGCTGACAGGCCGATGCGTACAGGGGCTGGCCGCGTGCCGCGTCGCCTGTGGCGACCGGGGCGAGCTCCCGCGCGGGCGGGCCGTGCGAGCGTATCCATCCGACCAGCCGATCGATGGCGGTCGAATCCAGAGGACCGCCGGCCGCCATGGCGTACGCCGCCATCGACGTGCCGGGCCGCCCGTGCGCGATCGACTGATGCAGGTAGGCATCGCTCGCGCTCTCGAGGAACGTCGGGTTCACGAGCGACGGGGCTTGGTCCGCCGCGTAGCCCTTCGCATCCGGCCCGTGGCAGTGCGAACACAGCGTCAGGTACATGGCCGGCGCCGGCAGCGCGTTGGGATCCGTGGGCGTGGATCCCTGAGTGCGCGCGGGCGGACGACTCGCCGCGCACCCGAACGCGAACGCCGCGGTCACCACGAGAGTCCAGGCCAGCCAGCGAAGACTCGCTGTTCGCACGACCTCATCCGACCGTTGAGATAGACGCATCGAACTCTCGGAGCATGGGGACCCGGACGCTACCGGCCCGACGGCAGGCCGCAATCACGTCTTCAGATGAAACCGCCGCTGCAATTGCGCACATTCCGTTCGCCCCCTGAATTGAACACCTCACCCCTTCTTCACGACGTCCACCGAGATCTCCACCGCCGGGATCATCGAGCGGCCCCGACCGAGGCCCTGCTGGGCGGGCCTGTCGTTTCGGCTTCCCCGAACCGGCTGCGTCCGACACGCAGGTCTCTGGCGCGAAACACCTCCCCCTTCCCCGCCTCCTTCCGGTGGGGCGGCGATTTTGCACGTGTCGAGGCGGGTGCCGAGCATCAGAGGTATCCGGGAATCCACCTGATCGTCAACCTGGCGCTCCCGCCTTGCATCGATTCCGCGAGGCCGATGACCCGGCGGGCAAGGCATGCGCCCGGCCGGTACCGCACGAGTTCCCGCCGCCCGAGGCCCGATCGCAGCCGGCGGCCTCCGGGGCGGTGCACGGGACCTTCCCGGCTCCAGGTGAGGGCCGGGGCGCGAAAACGGCGCTCTTCTGATGGCAGGAGGACCGCCGACTCGCAAGCCCCGCACCCGCCCCTCAGGCCGGAGGCCGCCATGCCGCGCTTCGTCTCGAGATCCAGCGCTCGACGCATCACGTTTTCGCCGATGGTGGCCATTCTCAGCGCGATTCTGGTCTCCCCGTCGAGCGCGGCGGTCGGATACGAGGTCGGCGATCCCGCTGCTCCCATCACCACGGAGGACCAGAACGGCGTCACCCGTTCGCTGACGGACTACGCGGGCAGGTGGGTGTTCCTCGACTTCTGCGCCGCATGGTGCGGACCCTGCCAGTTCATGGCGAGCGAAGCCCAGTCGGTGCAGGACGCCTTCGACAACGACGTCAGCGCGCCACCGTTCCAGTACGTGGACGCGCTGTTCCAGTCCGCGAGCGGAGGCCCGTCCGGCCTCTCGACGGCCATGGCCTGGGCAACGCAGTTCAACCTCACGACGGTGCCCGTTCTGCATGACGCCGGCTCTTCGAGCGGGCCGGTGTCCGGATGGTTCGTGGCCGCCGGCTTCGATGCCGTTCCGAGCGGCGTGGTGATCGATCCGGCCGGCGTGATTCAGGCGATCACCGTCGGGTATCAGAGCCCGGACCAGATCGCCCAGTTGATCGGAGCCCTGGCCGGGACCACTGTGCCCGATCCGCCCGATCCGCAGCCGGGGCACCTGAGCAGCGCGACGTTCGAGATTCGTTCGCCCGGCGGGGCGGAGTCTAGCGCGTCCGTGGTGATCGACGAGTTCAACCTCGCGTTTCCCTCCTTTCCGGGTCCGATCGACGACATGGAGAACCCCTATGCCGCCACCTTCACGACGGACATGGGAAACGGCGTCGATCAGGTGGACTTCTACGCGCTCGATCTGGATCAGGGCTCGGGGCTGGCCGACCCCATCACGCTCCAGCCGTGGACGGCCAGGATCTCCAACATGGCGTGGCCGGACAGTCTGCTGCGGCGCCGATCCGGCACGGACCCCGTGACATTCGCCTGGATCTATGACGACGCGGGAAATGCGATGATTCAGAATACGACTCTCGTGGTTCCCGATACCGTCGTGGGGAACACGGTCAGGTTCGGGTACGTCGATCTCTCCACTGCGCCGAACCCCCCGGCAACGGTCGTCGGCTACGCGTTCGTGGGGCTCCGGCTCGAGCTGGACCCGACGGCGCAGACGGTCCCGCTGCCCGAGAGCCTGTTCGTCGAGCCCTTCGCGGACAACAGTCAGGGCTGGACGCTGGACGCGGAGTGGCAGATCGGTCCGGCGGCGGCGAGCAGCGGCGAGACCATCGGCAACCCCGATCCCGCCACCGACGTCACGCCGACGGGCGACAACGGCATCGCGGGCACCGTGATTGGCGGCAACGTGACGGCCGCGGGTCACGGCCCGTATTACCTCACCAGTCCGTCGATCGACCTGAGCGGCGCCCCGGGGCGTGTCGATCTCGCATTTCAGCGCTGGCTCAACACGGCCGACGGGGGCCTCATGAGGACGCAGGTCGAGGTGTTCAACGGCGCGACCTGGATCCTGCTGTGGGAGAACCCGGCGGTCACGCCGGTCGCCGACGCGTTCTGGACGCCCTACTCGCTCGATGTGACGGCGTACCGGAACGCGAACTTCAGCGTGCGGTTCGGATCGGAAAACCTGGGCGCGCTGAGCGACGTGGTGAGCGGCTGGAACCTGGACGACGTCGTGGTCGTGGCCAACTGCGCCGACGCGGACGGCGACGGGTTCGCCGCGGCGGCGTGCGGTGGAGCCGACTGCGACGACTCGGACCCCACGATCTATCCCGACGCCCCCGAGCTCTGCGACGGGATCGACAACGACTGCGACGGGCTCATCGACGAAGGCGTGGTCCCGGATCTGGCCTACCCGGATCTCGACGGCGACGGCTACGGCGATGTAGCGGGCACGCCGGTCGAGTACTGCGGCACGCCGCCGCCGGGCTACGTGGCGTTCGCCGACGACTGCGATGACGGCGATGCCACCATTCATCCCGGCGCCGTAGAGCTGTGCGACGGCGTGGACAACGACTGCAACAGCCTCATCGACGACGTCGCGGTGGCCTTCCGCGACGCCGACGGCGACGGTTTCGGCGATGCGGGTGACGCGGTCCCGACGTGCGAGCCCGGCTACGTCTCGAACGACCTCGACTGCGACGATACGAATCCCGCCATCCACCCCGGCGCGGCCGAGTCGCTCAACCTGCTCGACGACGACTGCGACGGGCTGATCGACGAGGGCTTCGAGGCCGCGTACATCCGTTACGTGAAGGACGTGCCCGGCGATCAGGGTCGCGACGTGCGGGTACGCTGGCGCAGCGACACGCGCGACGTGCCTGGCGGGAGCCCGACGATCACGGGCTACTCGCTGTACCGCCGCGTCGATGCCGGACAGTCCGCGAGGGCGCAGACGGAGGCGGGCATCCGCCGCGAGAACCCGAAGATGTTCGGCCTGCCGCCCGGCGACTGGGACGCCGTGTTCTATACGCCCGCGCACGGCGACAGCGCCTATCAGACCACCGTGGCCACGCTGTGCGACTCCAATGCGACCGCGCTGTGCTGGAGCGTGTTCTTCGTGCGTTCGGTGACCGGCGATCCCTTCACGTTTTTCGACTCGCCCGTGGACAGCGGCTACTCGATCGACAACCTGGCGCCGGGGGTCCCGCAGGGCCTCGTCGCGAACGCCAGCGGCGGAAGCATCGACCTGAGCTGGCAGGCGAGCGGTGCGCCGGATTTCCAGTACTTCCGCATCTACAGGGGCGTGACGCAGGATTTCGAGCCGGACGCGGGCAGTCTGGTTCACGCGACCACGGCGCTGTCGTGGAACGACGCCTCGCCGCCGGCGGGCGCCGTCTACAAACTGACGGCGGTGGATGCCAACGGCAACGAGAGCGATCCGGCCAGCACCGGCCTGACCGTGGACGCCGACCGGCTGGCGCCGCCGGCGGCGCTGGCGCTGACGTCCACCACGCCCAACCCGTTCAGCCGCACGCTGGCGCTGTCGTTCGAAGTGCCCGCTGTCGCGGGCCGGGTGGAGCTGTCGGTGTTCGACGTCTCGGGCAGACGCGTACGGACGCTCGTGGCGGGGTCCGTCGAGGCCGGACGCTACACGCTGGCCTGGGACGGTCGCATGGACCGCGGCGGTCGTGTGCCGGCGGGCGTCTACACCATCCGGCTCACCGGCACCCGGAAGTCGCTCACCCGGCGGGTGGTCTGCGTGCCGTAGCCTGCGGTACCGGCGGCCCCGCTTTCGGAGCATCGAGGTCGAGGGGCGGCGGTCGAGGCCGGGCCTCAGCCTCAGCGGTTCGGGCCGGGCCGGCGTGCTCCCCGGTCACGGCCGCGCGCCGTCGGCCCGGCTCAGGGTACCCTGATGGACATGACGGCGGGCGGTTCCGTCGAATGAGTCCGGGCGGATGCATGCCCCGCGCCGTGATGCTGCCGCGCACACGGCGTCGACGCCTGGTCCGGCCCGCCGCTATTTCTTTCGCGGTTTCGGGGTGGTCCCGCCCTCGAGGTTCAGCGCCACCGCGGCGCGGATGAGCGCTTTCAGGGCCGCCTCATTGATCTTTTCGCCCTCGTGGATGTCGATCGCGCGCCTGACCTTGCCGTCGAGGCTGGCGTTGAACAGACCCGAGGGATCCTGCAGCGCGGCCCCCCTTGCAAACGTCATTTTGACGACGCTCTTGTACGTCTCGCCCGTGCAGACGATGCCGCCATGGGACCAGACCGGAGTTCCGGGGCTCGTGGCTTTCGCCCACTTCCACTCCTCGACGATCCCGGGGTCGGCCGCGTGAACGATCTTGCGCACCTCCGCGAGCGTCTTGCCGCGCCAGTCACCCAGCTCCCTGATTTTCGCGTCGATCCGTGCGGAGGCGGCTTCCGGCTGAGGACCTGGCTTCATCTGTTGGTTCCCTCCGATGACAGGACGGTGGACTGCCGGGCGGGGCTTCCACGCCGAACTGCTTCGCATACTCGGCATGCAAACGCCGCCAGCCTTCGAACTGCATCGCCTCGGGGCCGACGAGGCCGCCGATCGGCTCTGCAACGAAAGATGCCTGCAACGCACTTGTGATGCGGCCACACCGCCGCGGCCCGACCTCACGGGATCAGCCGGTCTGCTCCAGGATTCGTTCGAGCTGAATGCGATGCCGCATGGGATGGACGACGGCGTGCTCGAGCAGCATCTCCACGCTCATGAGGTCTCCCCAGCGCGCGCGGTGGGTCTGCGGCTCGAGCTCCTCGGTGGAGATCTGTGCCAGATGCCGCCGGTAGGCGCTCAGCACTTCCTCGGCGAACGGCCTTGCCCGGCCGGCGATTTCGACGGGGTCGGTGGCGTCGTCGACATCCTCCACGGGCCTTCCCACCCACTCGCCGATTCTCGTCAGGTAGCCCCGCGCCGCCATCAGCAGGTGTCCGAGCAGGTGATCCCGGCTCCTGTAACTGTCATCCCCGTGGGCTTCGGGCATGGGAGCGTCCGCCGCGACGAAGCGGTCCCATGTCTGAAGGAATGCATTCATCTCGCGCTCGTGCAGTTCCACGAGGCTACGTACCGCTCGACTCCTGAACTCCATGAGCGTCGTCCTCCTGAGCCGACCCCGCTCCTTCCGCGCCGCAGCATACGTCGAATCGAACGCGTCCGATATGGGCTTCATCCGTTGTCCGGCCGGATCGAACTCGAGGCAGTCCTGAGGGTGCGCACTGCCGTCGGGGAGCGCGAGTGGCCCGGGGCCGGGCGCCCGGCCGCACGGCTCCCGAACCCGTGCCGCCGATTTCTCGTCCCGGCTGGCACACCCACGTCCAGCCGTCGGATCCGGCGGAACGCTGCCCGCTGCAACGCGGACCGACCCGCCGCACCGGATGGAACGGGTCCACACGATGCGCGGGCCGGTGCGACGAACGGTCAGGCGTAGTTCTCGAGGACCGTGGGCATGTCCGACAGGCCCTTATTGAGATCGTCGGGGTTCATGACCGGCGTGATCGTGATGTGGGCCTGCAGTCCGAACCACAGGCGCTCACCGATGGCGGTGCAGATCGCCGGATTGTCGGACTGAATGAACAGGCATCCGGCGCGCAGCCCGTCGGCAGGATAGAAGTACATCGCCTCGGGCTTGAACTCTTCCCCCACCTTCTTGATGACCTTCCCGATCTTCCCCGAGCGCACGATCTCATTGCCGTACTGCGTGGGAATCGAGAACTGAATCATGAAGCGCATCCGAACCCGTCCTTTCCGGAGAACGTGGAAACTCCCGTGCGCTGCGGTTCGGCCGAAACCCGTCCGAGCGCTGCATTCCAGCGGAGACGCACCGAGCTGCATCAAAGACCGGCGGGCGGTGGAGGTTGTCCTGACGTGGCAAAACAAAGGGCGAAGCAGGCGGGACCCCGGTCAGGACGACCGGCTCGGCTCTGTTGGCGTGCGGCGCTACGAACCACTATCGCTCGAAGGCGCATGGATAGCGGATGGGGTCGAGGCACGGCACGCACCGCTCACCGGGCGCGCACGGGTCAGTGGCCCGAGCGACCTCCGTCGGGCTGGGTCCGCACCAGGCCCATGCGGCGTGCGACGTCGAGGCCGCGTGCATCCTCTCGTAACGCCTGGCAGGCCACGTCGACGCCGAGGTCGCGCATCATGACGTCGCGCTCGGCGAACCCGCGCTCCAGCCATTCCACGGCCCTGTCCATCCGGCCGCATGCGCTGTTGGCGATCGCCAGGAAGTACGGCGGGACGTAGTTCCCCAGGGAGCGTTCCTCGAGCTCGTCGAGCGCCCGGCGCGCCTTCCCCTCCTGCCCGGCGCGACCGCAGACGAAACTCAGATACGCGAGCGCGCGCGCCAGCCGCCCCGAGGACTCCACCGCCCGCTCGAGGTGCCCCACGCCCTCGTCGGCGCGCCCGAGCCTGGCGAGGGCCAGTCCGAGGAACAGCAACGCCGGAACGAAGGTCGGCGCGAGCTCGAGCGTCCTCTGCAAGGGTTCGATCGCCAGATCGCAGCGGTCCTCGAAGACGCGCACCCAGCCCTCGAACGTGATGAGAATGTGCGACAGAGGGTCGAGGGTCCGGGCGATCCGGTTCTCCTCCAGCGCTTCGTCGTGCCGGTGAAGCGCCGTGCTGAGAATCGCCGAGTGCCAGTGGCGGGCGTTCGCGGAATTCGGATTCAGCTCGATGGCCCGGCGGATCGTCCTGTCGGCTTCCTCCCACGACCATTCGTACTGCCACAGGAGGATGGCGAGGGAGACGTAGGCCTCGGCGTTCGCCGGGTCGAGCGCGATGGCGCGTTCCGCGGCGTCGCGAGCCGCCTGGTGCGTGGCTGCCGGAGCCTCGACCCCGTAGTTCGACAGCAGCAGCCGCGCCTCGGCCAGGCCGGCGAAGGCCGGCGCGTAGCTGGGGTCGAGCGTGGACGCTTCTTCGAAGTGCTTGACGGCGAGCCGCAGGCTGGTGATGACGCGCTGCGCCAGCGCGTGCCGGCCCAGCATCTCCAGTCGGTAAACTTCCGGCGCCACTTCGCGCTGACTTCCCAGCTGCGCTTCTTCGCTTTGTGTCAGCCGGGCCTCGACCGCCGCGGCGATCGCACGGGCCACCTCGGTCTGCAGGCTCAGGACGTTGCGCAGCTCCCGATCGAAACTCTGTGACCAGAGCAGCACGTCGTCCCGGGCGGCGATCATCTGGACGGTGATCCGCAGGTCGTCACCGACCGACAACAGCGTTCCCTCGACGATGGTGTCCGCGTTCAGCTCGCGCGCGATCGTCGGTGCGGGTTTTCGGATTCCCTTGTAGGTCATCACCGAAGTCCGCGAAATGACGCGCAGAGATCGGACGCGGCCGAGGGTCGAGATCAGCGCCTCGGTCATTCCGTCCGCCAGGTACTCCTGCCCGGGGTCCCCGGAGAGGATCTCGAGCGGCAGCACCGCGATGGTGGCCGGCCGGTCCGACACGGGCCGGACCGGCGACGGCGACTCGGACGGCTGCAGCGCCCTGTGCAGCGCCCGCAGCTCGTTCGCGACGTCGCGAGCCGTCTGAACCCGTTGCGAAGGCTGCTTTTCCAGGCACCGGCTCACAATGTGCTGCAACTCGGCGGGGAGATCGGCGCGCAGCGTCCCCAGCGGAGCGGGCGCGTCGCGCAGAATGGCCGAAGTGATCTCGGCGTGCGTGGGGCCGGTGAACGGTCTTCTTCCCGACGCCAGTTCGTAGAGGACGACGCCGAGCGCGAACACGTCCGTGCGTGCGTCGACGGCCTCGCCGCGCAACTGCTCGGGCGCCATGTAGGGCACGGTTCCCACGACCAGACCCTCGGCGGACAACGGCGTCGGGAGCGTCGGCGCCTGCGTCGGCTCATGCCCCTGGTCCGGCGCCGCCAGCTTCGCCAGGCCGAAGTCGAGCACCTTCACCCGCCCGTCCCTGGCCAGCATCACGTTCGCGGGTTTCAGGTCGCGATGGACGACTCCCTTTTCATGCGCCGCGACCAGGGCGTCAGCCAGTGCGATGCCCAGCTCGATGACGCGCAGCGGCGGCAGTCCCCCGGGGACGAGCACCCCATCCAGGCTCGAACCCTCGACCAGCTCCATGGTGATGAAGCGGACGCCGTCCTGCTCTTCGAGGGAGTGCAGCGTGACGATGTTGGCGTGGTTGAGCGAGGCCACCGCCCTGGCTTCACGTTCGAAGCGGGCCAGCCGCTCGGCGTTGGCACTCATGCCCGCGGGCAGGACCTTGAGGGCGATCTCGCGCCCGAGGTGATGATCCCGCGCGCGGTAGACCTCCCCCATTCCGCCCGCGCCGAGGCGCGACAGGATCTCGTAGGAGCCGAGCCGGGTGCCGAGGGGCAGTGGCATGGGCGCAATGTAGCCCAGGGCGGTGGTGGGCTGGCAACCGGCAGCGGTGCCGTGGAGGAAAGCGCCCCGGGTGCAGCCTGTCTCAGGTCGCGGGGCCGGCGACTCCCGGGTCGGGCGGCCCGGCTGTCAGCACTTCCGACGTGAGACCCCAGCGCACCACGGTCTCGTGATGAAGCGCCCGCCACCCCCAAGCCGCGCAGACCGGCGCCAGTCGGAGCGGACGGCAGCCACCGACCGCGGCCGGCCGCAGCCGGTACACGATCTTCCACAGGGTGGATACCGCCCGGGTGAGCACGCCTCCCCCCGTGGTCAGGCTCACCAGGCACAGCCGGCCGTTCGGCGTCAGGACGCGCTGCGCGTCCTGCAGAAAGCCGGTGATCTGCGGCCCCGACAGAAGATCGAGAACATAGGTGCTGACCAGACGGTCCACCGAATGCGCCGCAAGCGGCAGCGTCACGGCTCCGGGCTCCAGTGGCTGCGTCCGCGCCCGCGAACCGAACGACGCCAGTCGCCCGCGGGTGAGGTCGAGCATCGTCGCGCTGACATCGAAGCCGACGTAGCTTGCCGACGGGGCTGCGGCCAGGATCCGCTGCGCGAAGCGGCCGGTCCCGCAGCCGAACTCGGCGACGGTGGAGCTGCCGGCGAAGTCGGAGTGCTCGAACAGAAGATCCAGAGCGGCGTCCTCGTAGAAGGCCTGACTGTCCTGACGGGCGCCGAACCGGTCGTAGAACCGTTTGATGCCGGCGGAATCGAGCATGCGACGCTCGACGCTACGCCTGCGCCCCCCGTCGCGCCAGCGCTTCGTCCCGCTCCGTCCGCGAGGAGCGCATGCGCTTCGCGGGGAAAGCGCCCGCGTCCCCACCCCGCCTGCCGCAGCCCGGCCGGATCCGGCGGCGTGGACCGCGGCGCCTGAGGTAGAGTCGGGTCCATGCGGAACACGATCCGAGGACCGGGCCTCCCGCGCCTGACCACCGTGGCAGAAATCGTCATGCCTGCCGGCGCCCTCTGATGGGCGATCGCGACCTCGCCGGCTACGCCGGCCGCCCGCCCCACCCGCGCTGGCCCGGGGATGCGCGCCTCGCCCTTCAATTCGTGCTCAACGTCGAGGAAGGCGCCGAGTCGAGCACTCTCGAGGGCGATGTCCGCTCCGAGTCCTACCTCCACGAGCTGCCCGGCCGTCCGCCGCGCGACGGCGAACGCGACCCGAGCGTCGAGAGCATGTACGAGTACGGATCGCGCGCGGGCGTGTGGCGCATGCTCGAGCTGTTCGCGGCGCGCGGGGTACCGCTGACCGCCTTCGCCGCCGGCCGGGCGCTGGAGCTGAACCCGGAGATCGGCCGCGCGCTCGCCGACGCCGGGCACGAGATCGCAGGTCATGGCTACCGCTGGCTGGACTACCGCCGCGTGCCCGAAGACACCGAGCGGCGCCACATCCGCCTGACCTGCGAGGTCATCGAGCGGATCTGCGGCAAGGCTCCGGTCGGCTGGTATACCGGTCGCGTCAGCGCGAACACCCGCCGCCTGCTGCGGGAGCACGGCGGTCTCCTCTACAGCTCGGATGCCTACAACGACGACCTGCCCTACTGGCTCGCGGGGTCGCCCGCGCTCCTGGCGATTCCCTACACGCTGGTGAACAACGACGCGCGATATCTGCTGCCGAACGGGTTCGCCACCGCCAGGGACTTCTTCCGGCTGCTCAAGGATGCTTTCGATCTGCTGTGGGAGGAGGGCGCGCAGCACCCGAAGATGATGAGCGTCGGCCTGCACGCACGGATCAGCGGCCATCCGGCGCGGGCGATGGCAGTGGCGCGCTTTCTCGACTACGTGCGGGGCCACGACGCGGTGTGGATCTGCCGTCGCGAGGAGATCGCCAGGCACTGGATGGCCGAGCACCCGGCCCAGCCTCTCGGCGCCGCCCGTTCGGACCGTCGCGTGCAGGGATTCGATCCGTGACCCCGGGGCGGCACAGCCAGGCGCGTCCCCTGTTCGCCGCGCGCGGCTGCGCCGTCCCGACCCCTCAATTCAGCAGAACGAGCTTGCCCTGCCGTCGCTGCCCGTTCCACTCGAGCCGGTAGAAGAGCAGCGTCCCCGGTGCCGGGCCCTGCGGTGCAAATGTCGCTTCGTGATGCCCCGCCTCGAGCCAGCCGTCCACGAGCCGCGCCACGACACGGCCGGCGACGTCGTGGATCGTCAGCCGCACATGACCGGGAGCGGGCAGGTCATAGAGCAGGCGCGCACTGCGAAGCGCAGGATTCGCGGCCAGGCCGATGCGCAGCGTCGTCGCGGTGCCATCGACCGCCGTGACGCCCTCGCCGGCCAGCACGGCGTAGTACCCGTCGCTCCCGGCGCGCCAGCGTGAATAGAGCGCCGCGCCTCCTGCGTCGACGCCGGTCGATCCGTCGACGGACTCCAGCGACCAGGTGTCGTCCATGAGTCCGTCGCCATCCACGTCGGCTGCCACGCCGGATCCGGCGGCGGCCCGCCAGAGGTCTTCGACCCCGGTGGTCACCACGACCGTCGCTTCGTCCACGCTCGTGACCGGCAATCCGGCGGCGCCGAAGATCGTCAGCCGCTGCGGCGTCCCCGGCACGAGCTGCGCGCGGCCGAGCGACTTCGGCACGATCACCGCGGCGCACTGTGTGACGGCGTGTCCGGCCGCGTCCCGCACTTCATAGCACAGCGTGTAGGTGCGGCCGGGTCCGCCCGCATCGCGCTGGGCCCGCAGCCAGATGTCGACGTCGGCCTGGCCGTAGCTGGCGTCGAGGATGTCGTCCGGGAACGGATCGCCGGGGCCCCCATCCGACTCGCTGCTCGTCACCGACAGCAGCTTGAACGCGGGTGCGCTGTCGCACGCGTCGGCGGGCACCGCCGATACATGGACGTGGACGAGCTGATGGTCCGGCGGCCACAGGATCGGCGGCTCGAATCCCAGCGCCAGGCTCGGGTCCGTCGTATCGAGCACGGTGACCACGACCGTGTCGCGGTCGATGTTCCCGTCGCGCGAGACGGTGAGCACCACCTCGTTCACGCCGAGCGGGAACGTTCCGGTCGGGGTGACCGAATGCGGATCGTCGAAGGTGACGCCGGGTGCGGTCCAGTCGAAGGACAGATCGGGACCTTCCGAGGCGGAACCGTCGAGCATCGCCTGGGTGCCACCCGCCGCGGCCGCGCACTCCAGCGTGGTGTCGGGCCCGGCGTGTGCCACGAGCGGCGGCCCGATGCCGATGTCGAACGCGCTGAGCACGCCGGCGGCGGACGCCACGTAGAGCGCCCCGTTTGCGATCGCGAGATGACCTCCCACCGCGTGCGACCAGACCTCATTGCGGCCGTCCAGGCTGACTGCGTACACATGAGTGGCCGACGAGGTGAACGCGAGGCTCGCGGTGACGATCAGCGCGCCCTGAAGCGCATCCGAGGCGGGCGCCCACGACCAGATCGGCGCACCCGTCACTTCGTTCAGCGCGACCAGCGCGCCGCCGTCGATGGCGTAGATGACGTCGTCCACGACGGAGGGCTGGCCCTGATAGGCCTCCTCCCGCTGCCAGCGCATCTGCCGCTGGGCGACGTCGAAGCTGATCAGGCGGCCGTCGTGGATCGCCACCACGTCGTCATGCGTACCGATCACCGGCGCCAGATCCATGCTCCAGCCGTTCCAGTCGAAGTCGGGATCGGGAATCGTGAACGCCTGCTGCCCGTCGCTCTTCCGCAACGCGTAGAGCCCGGGGCTGTACTCACCGACGTAGGCGTACGCGTAATCGTCGCCGACCGCGGGCGTCCACTGGTCGTACTGCGGCAGGGAGTGGAACCAGATCTGACCGCCCGTGAGCGCGTCGAAGGCATACATCCCGCCGTAGTACCCGCCATCCACGTAGACCCTGCCGTCGAGGATCGTGGGTGCGAAGTAGCGCTCCCACTGCGCCTGATGCGGGGTGCGGAACACGCGCTCGCCGGTCTCCCCGTCGAAGGCATGCAGCCACGTGTCCGTGCTGTGGTTGCCGGTCTGCACGTAGACGTTGCCATAGGCGTAGCTGGGCGGATTCACGGAAAAGACGCCGCCGAAGTCGAAGGACCACAGCGTCGCTCCCGTCGTCGCATCGAGCGCGTAGAGCGGACTGCTCGCGGCGAAGTAGGTGACGCCGGTGCAGAACACCCGCCCATCGCCCGCGGCGACGGGGTTGAGCGCGAGGCCGAGGTTGCGCTGCCAGAGGAGCTGGAACCTCGAGAGGTTCGGGGTCACGGGGACGGCGCCGGTGTGGCGGCTGTCGGCCTGATACATCGGCCATGCGGTGTGATCGGTCGCGTAGAAGTCGTGGCGCGCGAGGACCTGCGCATCGTCCGCGACCTGAACGCCTCCCTCCTCGTACGCCGCGTGCAGCGAGAACGTCTGGGGCCCGCTCAGCAATCCGACGGTCAGCGCACCGGCGCTGATCGTCGCCGCATCCGACGGGGTGACGCTCCAGTCCGCCTGCTCGGTGACATCCACCAGGGTTCCGCCTTCGTAGCTCGCGATGGCGCGGTATGCCACCGTGGTCTCGTCGGGAATGCGCGGCGGCCCCTTCACCTCGAGCGCGACCAGCGGGGGTCGGATCGCGTGCGCAAAGTCGACCGTTCCGCTTCCGCCGTAGCTGAAGCTCCCGGCAAACAGGGTGCTCGAGAACGTGCTCCCGGAGTAGAGCTGATACCGCATGCGGAATGGCACGAGGGAGCCGACCGGGGCGCTGAAGTAATTGAAGCGCGGCTCGCCGTACCAGGTGGCGTCGTTCGAGACGACGCGGCCGTAACCGAACAGGGTGCCTTCGGTGGCCCCCGCGAGGGCCACGATGACCAACGGTCCCTCCACGGCGATCGTTCCCTGCGAAGAGTGGTCGCCGGAGTCGTAGTCGATCTGCGAGTAGAGCACGCCGTCGGCCGGCGGCGTCAGCACGAAACGCAGTGTTTCGGCGGACGCCTCCACATGATCGAACGTCGCATAGGTCGGATGGTGGCTGCCGGCTCCGCTGCCCCAGCTCGTGCCGTTGTCGAGGTAGTACTGCTCGGCATGCGCAATCAGGTGCAGGGTGCCACCGGGCGAGTAGCTGTCGCTGTAGCCGAAGGTCGAGGCGTAGACGAGCATGCTGTCGATGCGGGCGTTGGCCAGGACCGCCTCATCGATCAGCGGCGGCGACAGCGAGGAAAGCGTGCCGCCGCTGGTCAGATGCAGGCGGCCGCAGGCGTCGATCGTGGCGCCGGGGCGGGTGCTCTCCTGTTCGACCGACCCGGGCGTCGCGCGCAGCCCGAAGCTGCAGGGCGGAGCGTCGGGTGCCGGCATGATGCCGGACTCGTCGAGCCGGAGCGTCGGCGGCGGATCCTGCGCCAGGGCGGGCTGGCAGAAGCACGCCGACAGGAGCAGAACCAAGAGGAGCGTGCGCGGCGAATCCAATCGCAGCATGGCGGCCTCCGTTGCCGAGAGCGGTTCCCGGCGGCGAATGGGAACTTCATGGCGAGAGGCGGAGTCTAGATCCGTCCGGAGACCGTGGACAACGACCAATGTAGCGTGCCGCCCTCTCGCCTCCGGCGCCGGCCTGGCACGTGAGTGGCGAAGTCACCCCTGGACGCGCGTGTGGCTCCCGGCCGCGATATGGCGGCCCCGACTCGAGTTGCGCCGATCACCGCGAGCCGACGTCATGGCGCGCGGTGCCCGTCAGGCCTCCTCGGCGCTCTCCGGCCCGCGCGATCCGAATTTCTCGTTGAGCATGAGCAAAGCGCTCGAGTCCTTGCCCGCCAGCTCGAGCAGAGCGATCGACTCGCTCATCGTCTTCTCCTCTTCGACCTGCTCGTCGAGAAACCACTGCAGATGGCTGAGCGTAGCGAAGTCATCCTCCGCCTTGGCGAGCTGGTAGAGGGCGTTGATCGCGCGCGTGTTCGCCTTTTCGAGCTCGAACGAGGCCTTGAAAGCCGCGAGCGCCGTCGTGAACGTGGCCTTGGGCTTCGGCAACGCCTCCAGCGCGACCTTGCCGCCGCGGTTGAGCTGATACTGGTACAGGCGCTGTGCATGCTCGAGTTCTTCCTGCCGTTGCTGCATGAACCAGGAGGCGAAACCGGTGAGGTTCTCCTGCTCGAACCAGGCCGAAATGGCCAGGTAGCTGTAGGCCGCCATGAGTTCGTGGTTGATCTGTTTGTTGATCGCCGCTTCGATCTTCCTGCTGATGGCCATCGGACTCTCCGCAGTCGGGGGTGAATGGTGGTCGGCATCATAACGGCGCGGCGGACGATGGGGAAAGAGGCCCGCGCGCCTGCGTGACGATGGACGGAGAGCCGTGGTGACGGCGGCATGGGTCGTCCAGGGCGCGGCTCTGCCCGTTGACACCGACAGGGCGGCACCCTAGGTTCACCGGCACACCTCCATTCACGGCGATGAAGCTCGCCGAAACCGCCTCGGGTCCGGGGCTGATGGCTTCTACCTCTTCGCGGGGTGGGAGCCGTTCGTGCAGATGGGCGATCAGGTCACCAGGATGAACGAGGCGCTGAGCGCGGTGCATGCCGAACTGCTGGCGCTCGCCGGGCAGCATGAGAACGGCGAGGCGCTGCATGCGCTCGCCGGGGCAGAGGCACGCCTGTCGGCCGGTACGTTCCGGCTGGTGATCCTGGGCGAATACAAGCGCGGCAAGAGCACGCTGATCAACGCGCTGCTCGGGCGACAGGTTCTGCCCATGGGCGTGGTTCCGCTGACGTCGGTGATCACCGAGGTCGCCTTTGCGCCCGAGCCGCAGGTGGAGGTCGAATTCACCGACGGTCGCCGCGAGGGCGTTCCGGTGGAGCACCTGTCGCAATACGTGACGGAAACCGGGAACCCGCGAAACGTGAAAGCGGTGAAACGGACCTGCCTCCTGCTCCCGTCGGCCCTCCTGCAGGCCGGCGTGACCGTCGTCGACACGCCCGGCGTCGGGTCGGTTCTCGAACACAATACCGAGGTGACCTACGACTTCCTTGCCGAGTCCGATGCGGTGGTCATCGTTCTGGCCGCGGACCAGCCTCTGAGCGCAGAGGAACGGCGACTGCTCTCCGCGCTCGCCGGCATCACCGACCATGTGCTCTTCGCCGTCAATCGGACCGACGTCCTCGAGCCGGACGACGTGGCGACCTCGGTCGGGTTCGTGCGCCGCATGCTCGCCGAGAACGGCGTCCCTCCGGAGCACGTATTTCCCATTTCGGCGAAGCAGGCACTGGATGCCGCCGCCCGGGACGGCGCCCCGCCCGCGGCGTTCGGTGATTTCGAGCGGGCGCTGCGGGCCCTCCTGATCGGCCGGAAGAGCGGAATTCTCGAGCGCCGGGCCCGGATCCTGATCCAGCGCGCGGCCGGACTGCTGACGCTGGAGATGGCGGCGGAACTCCACGCACTCGGAAAGGGTCGGCAGGCGCTCGAAGATCTGATCGGTCGTCTCGAGCTGGCCGCCCGCGAGGCCGCCGAAGCGGTCGAGCGGTCTGCCGTGCTGCTGCGCCACGACGTGCGGAAGGTCCATGAGATCTCGCTGCGCAGGGAACTGGACGCGACGCACGAGCGTCTGGCGGTCGCGCTCTGGCCGCGCGTCGAAGCGGCCATGGACCGCGAGCGCGGGCATCCGCTGGTCGAGACCGTCGAGCGGCAGACCGCCGCCCTTGGCGAGTGGGTCGTGACGGAGCTCAGACGCTGGTATCCCGCGACGCAGGCGCTCGTCGAGGAGGGTCTGACGCGCGCGCTCGACGCCCACACGCGCCGCGTCGGCGATGCCGCCGGCGACGTCCTTGCCCTGGCCAACGCGCGCCTCGGGATGCGTGCGCACGTGCCGCGGGCGGCCGCCCCCATGGATGAGCGCCCCCGCTTCTACTTCAAGGACTGGGACTACGCCGGGGATCCGCTGCGGACGCCGCGGTGGATGTTCCGCCTGCCGCGCAGGTGGGCGGCTCCGCGTGCCCGTCGAGCATTGCGCGAGCTGATGGAGAGGCGCATCCACCAGAACCTCGAAGCGATCCGCCACGACTGGGTCACCCGGCTCGACGAAGCCGGGCGGCAGTTCACGCGATCCAGCCACCAGCAGGTCCACGGCATCATCGGCATGCTGGCCGAGGGCTTGAAGCGGGCCGAGCGGATGCGCGTGGATGAGACGGTCGCAGAGCGTCGCAGCGAGCTGGAGCGGGACCTCTCGGCCGTGCGGCGCCTCGAGGCACGTCTCGATGAGATGGACCCGGCGCGGATCGCTGCCGCCGGCACGGAACGCGGATGATCGCCGTCGTCGTCCTGGCCGTCTGCTGTCCGATCGCGGGCGTGATGGCCTACCTGATCACGTTCGAGGAATACCGCCGTCACTTCACCGACCGGCGGCGCGCACGGGTCGAGGCCCTGCGTTCGGCAGCATTCGCATTCGCGGTCTTCGCGATTCTGGGCGGTGCGGCGGCGTTGCTGCTGATCCGCTTCGCGCGGTAGGCAGTGTCTGAAAACGCCCGAGGGCTGCATTGCGTAGTCGGCTCCTCGCTCCAACGTGGCTGAAGGCCACGATCCCGCTCGTCGCTCGACTGCGACGCCTTGCCTTCGGGCGTTTTCAGACACTGCCTGGCGCGGCCACGTGTCCCCTGTGCCCGCGTTACCGCACCGGCAGCGGAAACGCCGGCACGCCGCGATGCCCTTCGGCGTCGACGGCACGGATGCCGAACAGCCAGTTGTCCTTGGAGTAGGGCATCGTCACCTCGGTGACGTCGCCGACGTCGGTCGCGTCGGTCCAGTTCGGCGAGGTCGTTCTGCGCCGCACGACTTCATAGGTCGCGGCGCCGGGGACGGACGTCCAGGCGAGCTGAGTGTTGTTGTCCAGCTTGCGGGTCAGGATCGAGGCGGAGTCCGGGCGGCCCGGACCCATCGCCAGCGACGCCAGCACGGCGACGTCGTAGCGGGTCACCCGCGCCAGATAGTCGAAGTCCATGAACTTCTGCAGGTCACCGTATTCGATGCCGTCCTCGGTGCGTACGGTCTGATGCTGGTGTGCAAACGTTTCGACCGGCTCGGTGAAACGGATCGCCGGGAATCCGTTCGCGTTGAACGATTCGTGATCGCCGCCGCGCAGGAAGCGGTCGGCGCGGAAGATCAGGTCGCCGTGCAGGTCCGGCACGTAGCGGTCGCCGACCTCCTGCGCGTAACGGGCCAGTTCGCGCGAGGGCGAATCGTTCTCGTTGCCGATCGCGTTCACCATGACCGGATTGGCACCGGCCGCGAGCGCCTCGGAGAAGATCCGCACCGTGCCCGGGTTGTTCTGCCCCTGGTCACCGACCGACGCACCGATGATGTCGTTGTTGAGATCGCCCTGTACGTCGACGCCTGCGGCCTTCAGCGCCGCCGCGTGGTGCGACGATCCGAACAGGCCCTGCTCCTCGGAGTCGTAGGTGGCGAAGATGATGGTCGCGTGCGTCGGCAGGCCGGCCAGCACCCGGGCCGCTTCGATCACCGCCGCCGTTCCGGAACCGTTGTCGTCCGCGCCGGGCGCGTCGCGCGTCACGTCATCGACGTCGGTGTTGCGCGAGTCGTAGTGGCTGGACATCACATAGGTACGGCCACCGGGCTCGTCGCCCTCGAGCGTGGCGATGACGCTCGAGATCTCCACGTCACGCACGATGCGCCGGCCGTCGGGCTTCTGGAGGTAGCTGTCGTAGGCGACGGTCATGCGCCCATGGCTGGTCTTCGCGATTTCGCGGAACTGGTCGGCGATCCAGGCGCGCGCGGCGAACACGCCGCGCTTCTCTCCCAGCTTCTCGGAAAAGGTGTTGCGCGTCCCGAACGCGACCAGCCTCGCGTCGTCGGCCTTCAGGCGCTCGGCGGAGACTTTCGCCACGGCGGCGGCGATCGCGGGGTCGAGCTCCGGCGCAGGGGCGGCGTGAACGGTGGGGACCCGGGCCAGCAGGGCGAGAACGGTCAGCAGCACGCGCATCGTATCTCCTTGGGAACCTCTGCAGGGAACAGGCATCGCCCCGCGGTGGACGGGAGTGCAGGTCAAGCGCAGGCCGGGGCCGCCGCGCCGACGACGTATCGGGAATCTACCTCAGAACCGCGACGACCTGCGGCCACGGGGTCCGAAAGGGGGCGGCACGGCTGCGTGGCCCGGGTCGCGGCGGCGCTCCGGTGCGAGATTCGTCAGGAAGCCTGCGCTCCGCCGATTCCGAGCCGTGTCGCCACGTCCTCGAAGTCGGGCGCATCGGCATAGATCGCTTCCAGCTCCTTGCGGGCACGGCGGCTCCGGCCCGCCGCCTCGTACGAGAGCGCGCGCTCGTAGCGCACCTCGCGCAGGAGCCCGGGCGCGCGGTCCTTTCTGCGCCGGAACGCCGCCGTGAGCGCCGCAATGGCCGCATCGTGGAGTCCCAGCAAGCGCAGCGCACGCCCTTTGTAGAGGAGCAGGGCGGTGTGGACGGGCGTCTCGTTTTCGATGCCGGCCGTCAGCTGCACGACCGCTCCGGCCTCCGGCGGCCGTTCGTCCAGGAGCAACTCGGCCAGTGACGCCTTCGCCACCGCGTCGTCCGGCGAGCGCTGGAGCAGCTGCGTCAGCGCGTCACGCGCCGCCGCCGGTTCGCCGCGCTGCTGGTAGAGTTCGGCCAGGGCCAGCAGCGTGCTGCGCGGTTCCGGGCTCACGTAAGCGGTGACTTCGTGCGTCACCGGGAGGTCCATCGAGGCGCCCACGCCGTACTTTTCGTACAGCGTGCCGAGGCGCTCGTCGAGGGCCCCCTTCAGATGACGTTCGGCCTGTTGCAGGTCCTCGCGACGGAGTCGCAGCATGCCGGCCAGCCACGCCGCGTCCGGCAGGTCCGCCGCCGCCTCCAGCTGCTCGAGGGCGGCGTCTTCGCGGCCCTCGTGGAAAGCCCGCAGCCCGTCCACGAACGCCTTCTCACCCGCGGGCGTCACGAGGCGCTGGAGGAAGCTCATGGAAAGGCGATCCCTCTGCGGCACGCTGCGCGGCCGCGGCACCGAAGCGCCGTCCGGCTTCACCGTGTAGAACAGGCCGGTGCCGGGCAGCCCGAACGTGGCGCGCGACCCGCGCGGGCTCACCGTGTACTTCGCCCCGCGCGGCCCGAGCGAGAGCGAAGCCGTGGACTTGCTCAGGTTGAGCGTGACGCCGGGCGCGAGGCGAATGCGCCGCCAGAATCGAAACGCCATGCCGACTCTCCGATCTCAGCGGCCGCCGCCGGGGCCGGGTGCGCACCGGCCCGAGAAGGGACGGAAAGCTCCGTCGACCGGCCGCGGCTCGCGTCAGTGCGAATCCGCCGAGCTCGAGTCCGCCTGCAGCGGTTCGTTCCAGCCCGCCGCCACCGCCGGCGGCAGAGACTTCACCTGGTGCAGGAACATCGAAACGCGCCACAGGTCGTCGTCCGGGAGCTCGTCCTTCCAGCCCCCCATGCCCGTGTAGCGGATGCCGTATTTCGCAGCGACGAAGATGTGGGGCACCGGGTCGTCGATGCCCCGGTCGGCGAGCTGCGGCGCCGGCGGATAGAAGTTGTTCCTGCCCCAGGTGCTGGGCTTGCCCGGTTCGCCGTGGCATTCGGCGCACTCCTCCCGGTAGATTCTCATGCCCTTCGCCAAGTCGGCGTCGGTGGCGGTGAGCGGGTTGGCAAACGCCCTGGCCTTCGCGTCCATGGCGGGGTCCAGGGCCATGCCGGCGAGCCGGCGCTCCCAGCGCGGCGGCCTGGCGGTCGCCTCGAAGGGGAAATGTCCCGTGAACACGTACAACGCCGCGGCCGCAGGCACGATGAGAAGTCCGATCACGAAACCCAGCAGCAGTCTGGACAACGTATCCCCCCGCGTTCGATGAAGTTCGACCAGCGTCGACGGCGCTCCTGATCCCGCGCCCCGCGGCGGATGGCGGAGCGGGCGCCACGCGCAAGGTACCATGACGCCGAGCGGCGCTGCCGCAGACCCGGACGGCCACCCCCTCGCGAGGGTGGCCGCCGGGAGAACCACTGATCGACCTCGACAGCAGGTCACTCCATGTCAGCGATACAGCTCTTTCAAACGTCCCCAGCTGGTGTCGCTGGTCGGGGTCGCGAGCTCCTGGTGCAGATCCACATTGTCCACGTACATCGAGGACACGCTGCCCACGACGGCGCCCGTCGGCGCCTCGAACTGGATCGTCAGATGATCCGTGTTCGCCGGTGCGACGAACGACCCGCTGAAGTGCGTCCAGCCGGCCGGCGCGTAGTTGCCCTGCAGACCGGCGCCGCCGATCACGGCGCCGACCGAGTTCTGCGCGAAGATCTCGACGAAGAACACGCCACCGTTCACGGCCGTTCCGAGCTTGAGATCGTACGAATAGAACACCGTGCCGGGCGCCGCGCTGCCGTTCGGCGTCGTCTGCGCCATGGTCAGCCCGTTGGCCTCGGCCATGTTGTTCAGGAACGCGCAGGTGGTGCCGGGCAACGTCGGCCCGTTGTCCGCCGCGAGCGTGATCGTAGCGTTCGGACCGAGCCCGCCCACGCCGGCCCACGGGGCCAGCGCGCCACCCTCGAAGTCGGCGTTGTAGAGGAGGTTCGCGGCCGCCGCCGGCACTGCAGCCGACAGAAGCGCCAGGATGAACAGCGAGCCCATCATCCGTGTGACCGTTGTCTTCATGAAGCGCCTGCCTTTCGCTCGGAGAATCCTTCCCCGCTCCCTGAGCACCTTCCGAGTATCGGAATCGGGAGCGCGAGGCGGCGCCGGACGCCGGGGGCCGTGATGACTGCCCCCGGCGATGGAGCTGTCTCGCGACGGGCGGAGAAGATTGCAGCGACGCTGGCGGTCGAAACCGCTCCGCGCTCGCAACGCGATGCACGGGCGACGAGGGCTTCGCGACCGTAGGAACGGTCGGGCAGCGTGACACTCCTGCGCGCGCGCATGGGCGACGTGGCCTCTCGGTGGTGGTCGACCGCAACAGGGCGTCCGGCCGTATCGCCGGACGTTCGGGCGCCCAGGCGCCCGTGTCTGCCTGCAACGGCCGGATTGTACGGCAATCGCACAAAGTCTACAATGGCGTTTGCCGCGATTCTTCGCACCGGCTCATGCGGCGCGGTGGGGGCCGCAGGGCCCACGGGGCCCCGACCGGGTGGCCCGGACCCACGAAAACGAGGGTACCTTCATGCGGAAGCTCATCGTCGCGCTCGCGCTCCTCGCTGCCATGGCCGGGACGGCCCGGGCACAGGTCGGCGCACTGTTGTGGGAAGACAACTTCGACAACCTCGACCACTGGCTGAAGGTCGAGGGCAACGGGGCCTGGGGCTGGGGCAACGGCGAGCTCGAGTTCTACAAGAACGAGAACGTCGACATCGCCGACGTTCCGGGCGAGCCGGGCAACAAGGCGCTGCGGATCGTCGCGAAGAACGAGAGCGGCCCGGGGATCGTGGATCAGTGGGGCAATCCGCTGAACTACACGTCGGGCAAAGTGGTGAGCAAGTCGTTCGTCACCGTGAAGTACGGAATGGTCGAGACCCGCGTGCTGGTGCCGAACCTGGACCTCGGCGGGTGGCCCGCCTTCTGGCTGCTCGGCACCGCCAACGCGACGTGGCCGTACAACGGCGAGCTCGACATGATGGAGCTGGGCATCAAGAAGTCCGGTCGCGACGCCCACGATACGCACAACGGCGGTAACGGGCTCGACAACTCGACCGTCAACCAGCAGGTCGGCGCGAACGCGATCTACTACTCCCCCACCGCCGTGACGGCGCAGAACCCGTCGGGCGCGCTCAGCATCTCCTACGATCCGGCCGACACGCTCGCGCGTCCCTACTACAACTACGCGAATCCGTTCAACGGCCGCTTCATGATCTACCGGATGTACTGGGACCAGGACTCGATCCGCTTCACGGTCGTGGACGACGGTGTCGAACACGACCTGTACACGCATGCGCTGTACATCGACGGCGACTCCGACGAGTTCCGAGCGCCGTTCTACATGATCACGAATCTCGCGATCGGCGGCGCATTCACCGACTGCTGGCAGCTCGGCAACCCGGCGAGCGGCCTGCCGGTCTCGATGCCGCTGCCGGCGACGATGTACGTGGACTACGTGCGCATCTACCAGTGGAACGGCCAGGGCGAGGTCACGCTAGGACCGCCCCCGGCGGAGCACGGGCGGTTCGGTCTCTTCACCGACACGACCCCCGTGAACGACGGCCTCGTCACCGACGTGACCTCGCACGTCTGGGTGTGGGAAAGCACGCTCGTCGACGGCACGATCGCGCCCTGGGAGGGAACGAACGTCCTCGCGTGGCAGACCAACGGCAAAGGCTGGTTCGGCGCGGGCATCCAGTCCGTCCAGCCGGTGAACCTGTTCGATCTCGGCGACGGCAACCTCAAGTTCCGGATCAAGATCCCCGCCAACGTCACGTTCAAGATCGGCGTCATCGACACGTGGGGCAATCAGAACTACGTGCAGCTCCCGGCCAATACGACCAAGTACGGCCTCGTGCGCAACGGCGAATGGGGCGAAGTGTCGATTCCGATCAGCGAGCTGCGCGGCCTGCTCATCGACCTGCGCATGCTCAACTACGAGTTCGTGATTCTCGAGGAGAACGGCACGGGCTGCGAGTTCGCGATCGACGACATCTACTGGGAGTCGGGTTCGGTCACCGGGGTGGAGCCGGGCGTCGCGCCGGCGGGCATCGCCCTGTCGAGCGCCCCGAATCCCTTCCACGGAGGCACGGCGCTCCGGTTCGAGCTGCCCGCGGCCGGACCGTACCGGATCGACGTCTTCGACGCGGCCGGGCACCGGGTCGCCGCGCTCACCGGCGTGGGCCGTGCCGGCGGCAACGTGGTGCGCTGGAACGGGAACGGCGACGACGGCCGTGCGGCGGCACCCGGCATGTACTGGTTCCGGATGACTGCGGCGGGCCGACAGGCGACCGGCCGGGCCGTGCTGCTGGAGTAGCCGGCCCGCGGTGCGCCCGCGGGGGTGGTTCTCGACGGGCCGGGGGCGTAGAATTCGAACATGTCCATTCCGGTGCAGCGCAGCGGGCCGTCGAAGCGCGCGAGCGGGCTGCTCGTCGGTGTTCTCGCCGTGGGCGTGCTGTTCGCGGCATGCGCGCGGACGCCCACGGAGCCTGCTGTGACACCGTCCACCGAGGCGTCCGTGACGCCGCAGGCCGTCGACTTCGATACGGTCGTCGTGGCCAGCGAGCACACGCGTGAGTTCCAGGTCACGAACTCGGGCCATGGCCCGCTGACGTCACGGGTGCTTTCGGTGCACCCGGCCTTCGTGGTGCTCGATTCAGCGGCCTTCATGCTCGATCCGCAGCAGTCGATCGGCATCCATGTCATGTTCCATCCCGTCGTCACCGGTGCGATGGCGTGCACCCTGGAGGTGGCGAACACAGCTGCACGCGTCGTGTGCATGGGGGTCTCATCCGATACGGCCGCCTTCGCCGCCTGCTCCCTGTCCACGCAGTCCATCGACTTCGGCGAGGTCGAGGTGGGTTCGTACGCCGATCGTTCTCTCACGATCTTCAACACAGGCCCGGTGAACCTGAATGGCCGGGTCGAGACCTGCGGCGTCTTCAGCGTCGCCGGCATCGCCTCCTACGCCCTGGCCCCCGGCGCATCGCAGCAGTTCACGATTCGCTTCAGCCCCTCCGATACCACGGCGCAGGCGTGCGACCTGATGATCGGATCGTCCGCCTGCGGCCCGGTCGCGCTCAGTGGCAAGGGGACTCCCGCGACGCCACAGGCTCCGTGCTACTTGACGCCCACGGAGATCGACTTCGGAGACGTCGTGATCGGGGCGACGGCGGAAACCACCGTCTATATCCACAACACGACGGACCACTCGATCTACAACAACGGCTCGGGCTGCGGACCATTCCACTTTGGAGCCTTCGACTTCATGTCCATCCCCCCCGGCGTCTCTGCGCTCACCGTGCGCTTCACGCCGGCCATCGACGGCCCAGTGTCGTGCAGCCCGGGGCTGAGCAGCTGCCTCACCTGCGGGCCGGCCTGTGGAACGATCCTATGCAAGGGACGTGGTGTGATCGCGGGCGAGGTGATCTCCACGGACACCCGATTCGGGACGGCCGGGAGCCCGTACGAGTTCTCGACCGACGTCACCATTGTCGATGGAGCCACGCTGACGATCGACCCCGGGGTCGAGCTGAGATTCGAGCCGGGAACCACCCTCTACGTCGGGGGAGGCACGAGCGGCGGCGTCCTCGTGGCCGATGCGTCGAATGGTGCGCCGATCCGCTTCACGGGCACGAGCGCGGTCCCGGGGAGTTGGGGTGGCGTCGTGCTCAGATCGACCGCCACTGGAGCGACCTATGACGGACAGGGGAACTACGTTTCCGGCTCCATCCTGCGCAATTGCGTGGTCGAATACGCCACCGCGGTGATCGCTGCGAACAACCCGGCAATCGAATGCACGATCATCCGCCAGTGCAGCGGCGTGTCGTCGGTCGGCCGGCCGACACTGCTGATGTCCGGTGGGCCGGCTTCGAAGAGGCGGATCATCGGCTGCCGGCTCGAGGACAACACGGGCGGTGGAATCTACGTCGAGGGAAACGACGTGGCGATTCTCGGTACCGAGGTGCAGAACAATGGTGACACGGGGATCATGACCGGGTACTCCACGGTCTTGAGCGTCACCGACTGCGTGGTCACCGCCAACACCGCGGCGAGCGGGGGCGCGGGCGGGATCTGGGTTCGGGACGGCTCCAGTTTCTCGATGGCGCACACGACGGTGAGCCTCAACTCGGGCGATGGTGTGTTCTTCGACTCGCCTTCGAGCGTGGCCGTCGGATCCTGCAATCTCGTATCCAACCAGGCGTACAACGTGCGCTGGGGCGATGCCTTCGGCGTGTCGTTGGCCGGCAACTGGTGGGGCACGACCGACCCCGCGACCATCGGGGCCGGCGTGTACGACTGCAAGCAGTCGGGGGTCTACGGCTGCGTGGGCCTGACACCGGTGCTCACCGCACCCGCAACAGTGACGCCGCTGGACTGCGCGCCCGCACCGTAGCCGGCCGCGGGCGGCATCCGGCGCTCCGGCCCGGTCCCCCGGGGATCCCCGGATCCGGACCCTTTGCCTACCGTGCGAACGCGCTGCGCAGCACGAACCATACATTGGCGGGACGCTCGGCGAGGCGGCGCATGTACCAGGGGAACCAGGCCTCGCCGTAGCTGATGAGCACGCGAACGCGGTGCCCGCCCGCCGCGAGCCTCCCCTGCAGCTCGCGCCGGATGCCGTAGAGCATCTCGAACTCGAACGCGTCCTTCGCGACGTCGTTCGCCGCCGCATGTTCACGCAGGTGCTCGATGATTCGCTCGTCGTGAGTGCCGAAAGCGGCGCAGCCGCCGCCTGCGAGCGCGTCGGATTCCAGCATGCGCTCGGCGAGCCGCACGTAGCTCGCATCCACCTCTTCGCGGGTGCGGTAGGCGATGGCCGCCGGTTCGTCGTAGGCGCCCTTGACCAGCCGGATCGCCGCGCCCGCCGCGATCAGCCCTTCGAGATCGGCCGCCGTGCGGCGCAGGTAGGCCTGGATCGCGATGCCGACGTTGGCGCGTTCGGAGCGGGCGCGACGGTAGAGGTCCAGGGTCGCCTGGGTGTAGGCCGAGCCCTCCATGTCCACCCACACCATGCGGTCGATGGTCGCCGCATGCATGGCGATCCGCACCAGATTCCCGTACGCGATCTCCGGTGAAAGGTCGAGCCCGAGCTGCGTGAGCTTGACCGACATCTCGGAAGCGAGTCCGGTCTCGCGCAGCCGCTCCTGAGCCGCCACGTACTCCTCCGCCACCTCGCGCGCGCCGGCTTCGCTCGCCAGGTTTTCGCCGAGACGCGTGAGAATGGTGCGCAGGCCGCGCTGTTCGAGCGTGCGTGTGGCCCCGAGGGCGTCATCGAGACGCTCGCCCGGCATGAAGCGGCGGGTCGCACGACGCACGAAGCCGGTGTGCATCGCGCGTTCGCGCAGGAACGCGGATTGCGATGCGGCGAGCAGGATCGAACGCGAGATCGACATGGGTGGCCCCGGCTGCGCAATGTAGCGCGGCATGCCGAACGGTCAAGCGGCGGGCCCCCAGCGGCTCAGCGGATCACCGGCGCGCGCGCCACCTTCACGCGCCCCGCGCTCACCAGCCGGCAGAAGTAGATCCCGGAGGGAACCCCCTTGCCGTCCGCCCCGCGGCCGTCCCAGACGATCGTGTGCAGACCGGCGCCCGACGGTGCGGCCGCGAAGTCCCGTACGCGGTGACCGAAGACGTCGTAGAGCGACATCTGGACCGGGGCCTGGTCCGGCAATGCGTAGCGGATCAGGATCCCTCCGCCCGGCGAACCGGCGTTCACGATCCACAACCGCAGCGCGGCGCCGGTCTCCGCGGGATCCCCCACGTCCGCGACCGCGGGGTGACCCAGGGCGACGATCGCCATCGGCAGATCCGCGACGGGGATTCCGGTGGCGCCGCGCACGGCCGCCTGCACGGCGCCCGGCAGGTCCTGGGTCGTGTGGCCATGCAGGCCCAGGCTCGACGCCTCGAGCATCGCCCCCGCGGCCGCGAAACCGACTTCCAGCTCGGGCAGCTGCCCGGTTTCTCCGACGCAAAGGATCAGGTAGAGCGGCGCCTCGGGCAGCGCCGGAGCGGCCGCCCGCAGCGCGGCGCGGGCATCCCCTCCCGTCAGCAGCTCGATGCGATGGTCCCGCGTCGTGGCGTCCGTGCCGGGCGGCAGCCGCACGTGGAAACGGTACACGCCGTCCGCCCGCACGGCGTAGATGCGCCGGGTCAGGTAGTACTGCGCAAGACCCGAAGGGCAGACCAGGCCCGCCGTGCCGGGGATCCACGCGGCGCGGTGATCGTTGCAGCCGTACGCGCCCCACAGCAGCTGCGAGAGCTCGGCGGTCGTCAGCGTCTGCGCATCGAATGACGCGGTGCGGGTGAGCCCGGCGATGGCGTCGTCCAGCGGAGCCGAGCCGTCGGTCGCGGGGCCCGGGAGCGAGCCATCCGAGGAGACCGCGACGGGCGTGGACGTCAATCCCTGCACCTCCCGCATGCCGAAGCAGACCACGATCTGGATCGGAGTGAGCGGGTGCCACAGGTATTGTGCCGCTTCCGTCGCGGTGCCGCGCGGGCAGCTCGCGAGCTGCCCGGCCGTTCCCGTCCAGTGCGCGATGGACTCCAGCTGCGCGAGGTGCATGGCCATGCCGGCGTCCAAGTCGTTCGCCGCCGCGAATCCGATCTCGAACGCCGAAGTCGGATCCGTGCGGGCGTCGCCCGCCTGGTGGAGCGTCAGCGAGTGGGTGGCTGCATCGTAGCGATAGACGTTTTCGTCGGTGGCGACGTAGAGCTGGCACGGACCCGCGGTCAGAGGCGCCTGCGCGGCGGCATGGAGAATGTCCCCCATCGCCTGATCGCTGGCCGTTCCGCTCCAGCCGCCATGGTAGGAGATCCGCGAATTCAGGCAGATCTCGGTCGATGGGGGATGCAGCGCCGGCGGCGGCAGGGCCTGCGACGCCGCGGCCGCTGCGGGCCGGACCGGCCAGGTCCCGGACAGCCACAGGGAAAGCGCGAGGACGGCGACAGGATGGAGCGACCGTCGCCGCGACGGGGCGCGCGGGCGGACGAGCCGCCCTTCGGGCGGCAGGACGGCGCACACGGGAACGTCCTTTCGAGATCGTTGCCGGTCGCCCAGCGGAGGTCTCTACTTTAGCAGATCGATGAGGCCGCGAATGACGCTCAGCGAATCCGTGCGATCCTCCGTGCGATCGTCCGCTCTCCCGCCTGCAGCCGCACCAGATAGACGCCCGCGGGGACGCGCAGCCCGGCATCGTCACGGCCGTCCCATGCCCGCTCGTGCGGCCCCGTGGCCATCGGCTCATCTGCCGCGAGCGTACGCACGCTGCGCCCCGACACGTCGAGGATGCGCAATGACACGGGGAGGGCCCGCGGCAGCTCGAACGACAGTCGGGTCAGACCGGCAGCCGGGTTCGGGCGCGCCGGCCGCAGCGCGAACGTCGGGCGCTCCGGTGTCACCGCCACGGATCCGGCGCGCTGCTGCACGATCCTCAGAACGATGAACTCGGCCGGCGCGAGCGGCGCGAAGCCGACCAGGATCACCGTGCGCCCTTCTTCGATGTCGGTCGTGGTCATGGTGGTCCGATCGCAGCGCACGAAGTACGCCTCGTCCGGACTGATGCCCTGGAACCAGCCTTCCTGGTACCGCGCGAACATGAAGTCGCCGATGTCCGAACGCAACTGCGCCCAGAGCGTCTCGTCGTTGGGTTCGAAGACCGCCCACTCGGTGCCGTCGTGAATGGACTTCTCGAGGGCGAGGCCCACGCGCCGCACGGGCACGTACTGCCACTCGGAGTTGCTCGCCAGCGTGCGTGCCCCGAAGACCAGCACGCCCTGTCCCGAAAACCAGCGGATCGCGTCGATGCCCAGCGGGTTGAGCGTGTTCTGCAGCGTGCTGGTCACCGCGTAGCTCACGTCGGTGGCGGTGGTGACCACGCCGTAGGTCGGCCCGGCGGGCGAATCCGGCGGAGCCGTGCGCGCGAAGATGCCCGCGACGAAGCCGCTCGGCGGCAGGGTCTGGGTGGCGCCGGCCGGCGCGGCGACGAGCCACGGGAAGTAGAGGGCCGCCCAGCCGTCGGCGCTCGCCAGCCCCGATCGCTGCGTGATCACCCCATCGGGATCAATCGGTGAGACGGGATCGAGCAACGCCACGCGGTCGCCCATAGCCTCGCAGTGCGCGATCATCGCTGCCTGCACCGCCTGCGAGGTCGCGCCGGGAATGGCGACGGCGCCGGCACCCTCCACGTCGATCAGCGCCTGCAGTCCCGTGCGCGCGCCGGGGCCACCATCCACGCCGATCAGCGACGCGTCGTCGGCGCCCGCGGAGCGCACGACCCACAGGTGTTGTCCGCCGTTGGCGAAGAATGCGGCGACCGAGGGTGCGAGGTACGGGTTGGCGAGTCCGGCGGTCGAGCTGCCGAAAGTCGTGTTGAACTGCGCCACGCTCGTGACTTCGACGGGCTCGTCGAGCGGGCCCTGCGGGCTCTGGCCGACGAAGGCCGCCCCTCCGATGTCCAGCAGCGGAATCGGCGTCGCCTGGGACGTGGCGGCAGACAGGCACCCCGTGAGGCACAGGGTCGCTCCCACGCGGAGCGCACGGGCGGGCGGCGTCAGGCGCATGGGTTCCTCCTTGCGGCGATGGGCTCGAGCTGCACAGCGAGACGGGAAGGATACACCCGCGCCGGGCCCCGCCCCCGCAGCGCCGCTGCCCGGGTCGCCCGCTCCGCGGCCAGCGGGCCCGCCCGCCCGCTTTCTGGTCCGAATGGAGCACTGGAGCCGTGCGGTGGACCGGCCTAGAGTCGGAGGTGCGGAACGGGAGGTCGCCGCGAGGGCGAGGCGAGCCTCATCGACGGCGAGGTTTCATGCGACTGACGGGCCTGCATCTGCTGCTCACCTGCGAGTGCAACTACGAGTGCGATCACTGCTTCGTCTGGTCGGGCCCGCGGCAGCACGGCACGCTCACGATCGGGCAGGTCGACGAGATCCTCCACCAGGCCGTGGACCTGGGGACGATCGAGTGGATCTACTTCGAAGGCGGCGAACCGTTCCTCTATCACGCGATTCTGCGTCACGGCGTTCGCCGCGCCGCGTTGCTCGGGTTCAAGGTGGGACTCGTCAGCAATGGCTACTGGGCGACCACGCACGAGGACGCCGTCGAGTGGTTGCGTGATCTTGCAGGGTCCCTCGACGACCTCTCGGTGAGCTGCGACGAGTATCATGGTGACGCGAATCAGGCCGTCCGCGCGCAGTGCGCCCTGCGGGCGGCGGGGACCCTGGGGATCCCGGCTGGGACCATTGCGATCGCGCGGCCCGGGGTCGACGGCGCCGCCTCCACCGTCGGCCAGTTGCCCGCAGCCGAGTCGAGGGTCATGTATCGCGGGCGCGCCGCCGCCACACTCGCGCGGCGCGCGACTCTCCTGCCCCGGGATCGCTTCGACGAGTGTCCTTTCGAGGACCTACGCGAGCCGGGCCGGGTCCACGTCGATCCTTTCGGCCACGTGCACGTCTGCCAGGGGCTCTCGCTGGGAAACGTGTTCCGCACTCCACTCACCGAAATCTGCGCGGCGTATGATCCGGACGCGCATCCGATCACCGGCCCGCTGCTCGCCGGTGGCCCGGCCGAGCTGGCGCGGCGCTACCGGGTTCCGTGCGGCGACGCGTGGGCCGATGCTTGCCATCTCTGCGATCACGTGCGACGCGCGCTGCGCGCCCGCTTCCCCGACGTCCTGACGCCCGATCAGATGTACGGCCCGCCGCCGGCCGCCTCCTGAACCGCCGCGCGGCCCCGGACTCCGCAGCAGGCGAGGCCCGGATCCGTTAGTTATCGAGCAGCCGGCGTTGGTGGCGACGTCCTTGTACCGGACGTCGAGGCCATCACCGGTCCCGCCGCTCGGCGGGCCGGGGCGGAATGCGGGCGGGATCTCGGTGACACCCGCGACGGCGGGATGCGGCGCCATGGCGGCGAGCGCGATGCAGAACAGGCTCCCGAGCCGGGAAGCGCGCGCGCGCCGGGGCTCGGGCCTTCACGCCCGGCGGCGTGGCGATGGGGCCGGGCCCGCACGACCGGGGGTCCGGCGCACGGCTGCGGCCCATCCGGGCCGTGCGGTCACGGACCCCCGCCGTCCTACCCTTCCAGCGCCTGTCGCAGGTCCTCGATCAGGTCTCCGGGCTCCTCGATTCCGACCGAATAACGCACGAGCCCATCGCTGATGCCGGCCTTGAGCCGCTCGGCCGGCGCGACCCTGGCGTGCGTCATCGACGCCGGGTGTTCGATCAACGTCTCCACCCCGCCGAGCGAGACGGCCAGCGTCGCGAGCCGCACCCGGTTCATGAGCCGCTCGCCCGCGGCGTAGCCGCCCTTGAGCTCGAAGGCGATCATCGCGCCGGCGCCGCTCATCTGCCGCCTCGCCAGTTCGTACTGCGGGTGCGATGGCAGGCCGATGTAGCGCACCCAGGCGACTTCCGGCCGCGCCTCGAGCCACGTCGCGATGCGCGCCGCCGAAGCCTGGGCGCGATCGATGCGCAGGGCGAGCGTCTTGATGCCGCGGTGCACGAGGAACGCCTGATGCGGGTCCATGTTGCAGCCGCTGGCGATCATGACCGAGCGCAGGCGACGGACCAGCTCGGGCGTCCTGGCCACCAGGATGCCGCCCACCACGTCGGCGTGACCGTTGATGAACTTGGTCACCGAGTGCAGCACCACGTCGGCGCCCAGGGTGAGCGGCTTCTGCAGATAGGGCGAGGCGAAGGTGTTGTCGACCACGAGCAGGCAGCCGTGTTCGTGCGCCACGGCCGCGACCGCGCGGATGTCGGTGACCTGCATCGACGGATTGGCGGGCGACTCCACGTACACGATGCGCGTCTCGGGGCGGATCGCATCCTGCACGTTGCGGACGATCGAGGTATCCACGAACGACGCCGTCACGCCGAAGCGGGCGAAATGATCCTCCAGCAGTCCCCGGGACGGCCCGTAAACGGATGCGGTGCTGACCACGTGGCTGCCCTGATCGAGGAGGGCCATGTACGCGGTGAGGACCGCGCCCATGCCCGAGCTGGTGGCGACGCCGTCCACGCCCTGCTCGAGGTCGGCGACGCACGACTCGAGCGCATGGATGGTGGGATTGCCGAGACGCGTGTAGATGTAGCCGTCCGCCTTCCCGGCGAAGCGATCGGCGCCTTCCTGCGCGTCACGGAAGGCGAACGTGGAGGTCTGGTAGATCGGCATGACGGCGCTGCCGTAGGCGTCGCCGGGCATTCCGGCGTGAACCAGCCGGGTGATGAATCCCTTCTGCTCTCCTGTATCGTTCGATGGCGTCTTCCTGCGTTCCACATCGGACTCCTTATGGGAGTCGGGCATTCGGAGCGTCATGACCACCTCACGTTCGTTCACATGCGATTCGTTCAGGCTGGGCCCGGCGTCTGTCGCAACGTCGGGTTCGGCGAGGCGGATGGACGTCGCATCCGACCGGCATCCCTGCGGGCATGACCGACGAACCTCACCACGCGCCACGGATCGCATCTGCCGTGCCACGCAGCGCGGCCTCGCTGCCTGCACGGCAAGCGCGCGTTACGCCCGCAGTTGCGGGCGCGGACCGGGGCTCGCCCCGATGCGCCGGACGATGGCCCCGTCACCCGTGCTGCCACCATGTCAGTGCCGGGCCCGGATGGCAGCGCGGCGCCGGTCTGCATGGTGCAGCCGGAGTTGCAACCCTCGTCATCCGTTTCAGGTCCCGGCGTCCTCGCTTCCGGACGGAACGTCGCGGTCCATGCGGCGGGATTCCGCCAGTGGCACCGGCCTCGGCGTCTTGCGCATCGGGCACCCGGCGGCGGATGAAACGGCGCAGCCGCGATGGCTCGCGCTCGACGACCTCGGAGATCCGCTGATCGTGTTCGGGTGTCATCCGTCGGCTCCCGGACCTCCATCCATCGGTATCGACGAATGCGCGGCGCGGATGTCGCAGGGCGTGTGGCGCGGCCCGACCCCGCTCAGCCCCCGCGGGCGTTCGGATCCGTCGGCGCCGGCATTCCATGGAATGCGCGGTAGAGCAGCATGTCGTAGAGGATCTTGAGCCCGCCTGCGATGAACAGCGGCGCGCCCGTTCCGCCGAGCATCAGCGTGCCGCCGATCGCGGGCGCCAGGGCGGCGCCCAGCGAGCGGGCGATGCCGGTGACGCCGGCGGCCGCCGCGCGCTCATCCGGGGCCACGACCGCCATCGTGTAGGACTGACGCGTCGGCACGTCCATCTGCGAGATCGCGAAGCGGGCCAGCAGCAGGGCCATGGCCCCCGCCATATTCGGCATCAGGGGCACGAGGACCAGCAGCACGTTGGACGGCAGATGCGTGAAGACCATGGTGCGCACGAGTCCGATGCGCCGTGCGATGCGATGCGCCAGCAGCGCGGACGCCGCCGCGAGGAGGTTGGCGGCGAAGAACAGATTGCCGAGCGCGAC
Organism: Candidatus Eiseniibacteriota bacterium; assembly: GCA_963744995.1. Classification (GTDB taxonomy): domain Bacteria; phylum Eisenbacteria; class RBG-16-71-46; order RBG-16-71-46; family RBG-16-71-46; genus CAVUWA01. Next base: position 511,568 of record CAVUWA010000009.1, on the reverse strand, counting down.
CGTGCTGGCGCCGAATCGGACGTGAAACCAGTAGGCCAGCACGCTCTGCAGGATGAAGCCTCCCGCGAAGGCGTCGAGGGCGAACAGGGCGCTGAGCCTCGCCACGATCGGACCCGATCGGTGCAGGCCGAAGCGTATCCGGGCCGAACCCGGTTCCGTCGCCGGTGGCGTCTCTACGGCCGACGACAGGCCGGCGAACATGCCCGCCAGCGCCAGACCGGTGGCGGCGTACGCGCCCAGCAGCATGCGGTAGGCGTCGACCGGGGACAGGCCGTGTCCCACCGCCAGGTGCGTGATCCAGCCGGCGACCAACGCTCCGATGGCCGTCGCGAACGATCCTGCGAGGTTGTACCAGGCGAAGACGCGCGTGCGGTCGCGGTCGGGCACGAGCTGCGAAAGGGCCGCCTGCTCGATCGACAGGAACGGTCCCACTTCCTTGCCACTCGGGCTCACGACGCCCACGATCGCGGCGAATACGAGCCACTCGATGCGTTGGGTGAGCAGGAACACGGCGCCACCCGCGAACATGAGGAGCGCGCCGGCGATCAGCATCCTCCGGCGCCCCACGCGATCGGCCCGCGTCGTGATCCACAGGGAGATGCCGGCGTCACCCAGCAGGGTCAGCGCAAGGAGGGCACCGACGACCGCGTCACCGAGCCCGATCTCAGCGAGGTAGAGAACGAGGACGATGGAGAGGAAGCCGTAGGCGAAAAGTCGCAGCGAGCGGGTCAGGAACAGCAGCGTCGTGTCGCGCAACTCGCCTCCTTTCCGGGACGTTCCGCCATGAGGGGATTCGGGCCGCGCTCGCCGGTACTAGAGGAGCTTCATCTGCTCCGGCAATGCGACGAATCGAGGATGGTGGTGCCTCGAGCTCGATCGCCCCATCGAAGCGCTCGAGCGACGCGCACAGGCCTCCATGGAGGTCGCAGGCGTCGGCGCAGCTCGGGCTGAGCTCGATGGCACGCCTGAAGCCCGCCTCGGTTGAGCGCGATCACGGTGCGGGCCTCATGCTCGAATCGGGCCAGGCGCTCCGCATGGGTGGCGACGGCGGCGGACAGGACCTTGACCGCCCCCTCACGGCCGAGGCGCGTATCCGGTGCGCGGTAGACCTCGCCCATTCCCCCTGCGCCGGGCGCAGAAAGGATCTGATGGACGCCGAGTCGGGCACCGGGACAGAGCGGCATCGCGGGAATCTACCTCAAGCCGGAGGCGTTCGGCAGGCCGATCCGCCGCCGGGTCTGCCGCGTTCCTGTGATAACGTCGCGGGCCTCATGTCGACGCCCCCCGCGTCCTCCGGTCCGGCCCGCGCCGCTGTACGCGCGAAAGACGCCGCTGCGCTCGCCGCCCATTCGCGCGGCGAGCTGCTGACGTTCCTTGTGGTGACGTTCGCTCTGAGCGCGATCTTCTATCGGATCATCATCGCGGGCGGAGGACTCGAAGGACCGGCCGGTGGCTGGGTGTTCCCCCTGATGTGGTGTCCTGCCGTAGGCGCGCTCAGCGCACGGCTCGTCTTCCACCGCAACGTGCGCGGCCTCGGCTGGCGCTGGCCGGCGTGGCGCTGGGCCGGGCTCGCCTACGCGGTGCCGATCGGCTACGCGATCGTCGCGTACGGCGGCGTCTGGCTCACGGGACTCGGCGGCGTCGATCTGGCGAAGTTCGAGCTCAACCCCTGGCTGTTCGTCGGGATGGGAACCTTCTCCAGCCTGCTGCTCGCGACCGGCGAAGAGATCGGCTGGCGCGGCTTCCTCGTGCCCGCCCTCGCCGAACGGTTGTCCTTCACCCGCACGGCGGTGGTGAGTGGACTGATCTGGGCGGTGTGGCACCTGCCGCTCATCGTCTTCTCGGACTACAACGCGGGAACGCCTGCCTGGTACGGCATCCTGTGCTTCGCCATGAGCGTGATCGCGGTATCGTTCCCGCTCGCGTGGCTGCGGCTGCACTCGGGCAGCCTCTGGCCCGCGGCCATCCTGCATGGCGTCCACAACCTCTACGTGCAGGAGTTCTTCGACCGCGTGACGGTGGACCGGGGCGCGACGCGCTGGCTGACGGGTGAATTCGGCATTGCGCTGGCGCTGACCATCGGAATCACGGCCTGGCTGTTCTGGCGCGCACGGGGGTCGCTGGCGGCGATCGTACCGGACAGCTCCGCGATCCCGGGCACCCGGAGCTCCGAGGTCCGCGTCCGCTCCTGACGCCGGAGTACGGCGGCAGACCGGTAGCGGCCCGGCCCGATTCGCGGCGGGTCCGGCGCCCTGCGAGGCGCATTCCACCGGTTCCGCCACGATCTGCGGCTATACTGCCGCGCCATGACCGACGCTCCCCTGCTGCGCCACGCCACGACCGAAGTCCACGGCCGCTATGTCGTGCGCCCGCACCGGGCGGCGGGCCGTGCGGCGTGGTTCGTGGGCTTCCACGGCCAGGGGCAGACCGCGGATGAATTCATGACGTCGCTCGAGCGCGTGCCGCGTGGGACGGGCTGGCTCGCGGCGTCGGTGCAGGGACTGAACCGCTACTACACGCGGCGCGGACAGGCGATCGTCGCAGGATGGATGACTTCCCAGGACCGCGAGCTGGCGATCGCCGACAACGTGAGATGGGTGGACACCGTGCTCGACCGGCTGGCGGCGGAGTTCGGGGCGCCGCGCGCGATCGTGTTCGCCGGCTTCTCGCAGGGTGTGGCGATGGCCTATCGCGCCGCGCTGCTCGGCCGCCGCGAATGCGCGGGCATCGTGGCCTGTTGCGGCGACGTGCCGCCGGAGCTCAAGGCCGGCGCGTCCCGTTCCTGGCCGCGCGTGCTGGCCGCCACCGGGGCCCGCGACGAGTGGTACACGCCGGCCCGGCTCGAAGCCGACGTCGCGCACCTGCGCACGCAGCGCCCGGACGCCGAAGCGCTGGTATTCGACGGCGGGCACGAATGGAGCGATGCGCTGGCGCGCGCGGCGGGCCGGCTGCTCATGGACGTGGAGCGGGCCGGCTGACGGCCGGTCGCACACCCACGCCGGCTATCTCCTCAAGTCCTGAAGTCTTCGCTCGTACTCCTCCCGGCTGATGTCGCCGTGCGCATAGCGGCGTTTCAGAATCGTTTCGGGCGTATCGCTGTCGCCGCGACCGCGCGTGCCCGGCACGAACGACCAGAACAGAAAGAGCGCCAGGGCCAGAACGAAAACCCACAGCAGCGACGTCCAGCCCGCGCCTCCCATTACTCCCCAACCATGCATGTCCACCCCCCCTTCCTTCGATTGAACCAGCGGCACGATCGTGGCGTCGGTGCCGGATCTCGCACCCGACTCCGCCGATCGGCGTCATCGATGCTGCGACCCGTGCCCTGCGCTCATCCCGCCGTCCGACGTGGATGCCCGACCGCTCTGCATGCCGCTTGCGTTCATCATCGAACCCATGGACCTGTCCATGCCGTCGATCATGCCCACCTGCATGTGGCCCATCATGTCGCGCATCATCAGCGGCTGCATCGCCATGACCTGGTCCCACATCTCGCGGCGCTGCGCGGCCAGCTCCGTGATCGCCTGCGCCATCGCGTCCGCCTTCCGCGCTCCGGTGGTCGAGTTCATCTTCGAGATCAGGGCGTCGAGTCTGGCGTCCGAAGCGCGCAGCTCGGACATCATCCGGGTCCGCGCCGTACGCATGGCGGCGTCGGCATCCTTCATCTGCGCCATCGCCTGCGGCGCCGCGCCGTGGCCCGTCTGCGGGGACATCTGCTGCGGCTGCGTTCCGTGGGCGTGCATGCCGCCCATCTGGGCGGTGGCCGCCTCGTAGGCCCCCGCGCTGAAGATCAGGGCCCCCATCAGCAGGGCCGTTACCCAATACCAGTGTTTCCTCATCGGTCACTCCTCCGAGGCGTGCGCCCCCGCGGGGCGTCGTCACGCCCGTCGTCCATGTCCAGGCGGCGCTCCACTCCCGCGCGATGCGGGGGTGCGCCGCGTTGGCGCCGATCTGCCGCCCGCGAACGGCGCCGGCGCCGGAGGTCGCGGACAGGTGGCTGCGCGATCAGACCTGCGGAGGCGGCCTGGCCGCGTGAGCGGCGGGGGCGCTGTTCGCAGGGCACGGACCTTCGAACGCCGCCACGCGGCGCCGGGCCGCGGTGCCCGGCGAGGTGCCGTCGCCTTCGCGGGCATGGGTTGCCGGAAGGGCTCGAGGCGAAACGAACCGCGTTTCGCGCGGATCATCGGCGGCAACCGCCGCTTCCGGAGCCCGGCAGGCGGGGCACGCGATGCCCGCTTCGGGCGGCTCCTGCGCCGCGGCGGCTTCGGGCGCGCGGCAGACCGGTCTGCACAGGTCCGGCGCGGCGACCGCCATCGTACAGGCGCCGCCGGCATCGGCTCCGGCGAGAAGGAGCACCATCGGAAACAGAACGCCGGTTCTCGTGAGCTGCCCGGGTCCGCGGGCGGTCCTCATGCTCCTTGTGATGAACCCGCGCCGCGGCCCGGTTGTGAATGCGGGGTCAAGAGTCCGGATTCCAGCGGCGCGGCGATCACGTCGCGCCCGCGCGGCGGATCCTCTAGGATGGCGCACTTCGCGTCGCGTCGGTGTCGCCCGCAGCGGGTTCGATGCCGGCCGGCGGCCGAGATCCGGAGGACAGCGCTTGAAGACCACCGCCTCATCCGGGACGCGGGTGATTCCTGCGGCGCCGACGCTCTCGGCCCGTGCGCTGCTCACGCCCGAGCCGTACGTCCGCCTGTTCTCCCGTCGCGTGCAGCAGGAAGGCGCGCTCGACCTCACCCAGGGCGACTACAAGAACGCCGACTTCGCACCGCACCCCGAAGTCGTGCGCGCGGCGCAGCGGATCACCCGCAATACGGTCCACAGCTACGGTCCGGCGATTGGCCGCATGGACGTGCGCAGCGAGGTGGCGGAGTTCTTCAATCGGGACGGGCTGCTCGACTATCCCGAGTCCGAGGTGCGCTTCCTTCCCGATGAGGTCCTGTTCACCCCCGGCACGCGCTCGGGCCTCGCCATGGTGCTCGAAGTGCTCGGCGCCGACGGCGCCGGCGTGGTCGTGCCGCGCCCGAGCTGGGAGTACGACTGGTACGTCGAGCGCGCCGGAAAGCGGGTGGTCGAGCTGGCGACGTCGCCGCCCGAGTTTCTCCCCGATCCCGGCGACCTCGATGCGCTGCTCGCCGGTGGCGGTATCGCCTCGGTGATCCTCAACAACCCCCACAACCCCACCGGGCGCGTCTATCCGCGCGCACTCGTGGAAGAGCTGGTCCGTGTCGCCGTGCGGCATCGCGCGTTCGTGCTGTACGACTCGGTCTACCAGCGCCTCGACTATTCCGGCTGGTTCGTCAATCCCGCGTTCGCCGACCCCGAGTGGCGCGACTGGGTGGTGACGCTCTCGGGCCTCTCGAAGATGGACATGTTCGGCGCCTCGACCGGGGCGCGCGCCTGCTGGCTGGTGATCTCGGATCAGATCCGCGCGGACGGCGTCAAAGCGAGCGAGATCCTCGCCCACCTCTCGGCCTGGCTGGTGGCCACCCCGTCGACGCTCGCTCAGGACTGGGCGCTCGCCGCGCTGCAGAGCCCGCTGGCCGGCCTGCGCCGTCCCTCGCCCTACATGCGCGAGAGGCGCGACTTCATGGCCCAGGCGGCGGACGCGCTGGCGCCCCTGGGCGTCGAGCGCACCGATTTCGGCGGCACCTTCTACGCCCCGCTGGCGTTTCCGGGTCTCGTCGGCGAGCCGTACGAGCGGCGGCGACACGGCGTGCGCGAGCGCGCGGTGGTGAAGAACTCGGTGGACGCCTTCGAGCTGCTGCTCGCGGGCGGCGTGGGCGGGATCCCGTTCGTGGCGTTCGCGGGCGCGGATCCGGCGCGCTTCGGAACGTGGCAGCGCCTCTCCTACGGCTCCAAGGACGTCAAGGAGCTGGCCGTGTTCGTCGACCGCCTGAAGGCGTGCATCGAAACGCAGGGCCGCCTCGGTGCGGGCGCGCGGACGACGGGCGCCGCCGGCAGGAGCATCGAAGACGCCGTCTGGAACAGCGCGTGTCAAGTGACCGGCTACGACGCCCTGGACGCCCTCGATCGCGAGGCGTTCACCGCCGCCCGGCGCACGTTCCGCGAGCGCCCGCGCGAGGGCGACATCCGCTTGACCGCCACCAAGCACCCGGACTCCACCGCACACCGCGCCGCCCAGCTCGAGCGCGCCCTCAGTGCGGCCCCCGCGGGGCCGGAACGCGCGCGCACCGCCCTCCAGCACCTGGAATGGAATCCGCTGGTAGACGCCCGTACCGAATTCGAGGAGTCGATCTGCGACCTGCTCGGCACCTGCAACGAGGTGCTGCTCGATTTCGAGGGCAGGCAGATCAGCCCGGAGTGGCTCGATCTTCCGGAGAAGACCGTGCTCGCCCTGTTGCGCCACGGCGTGGTGCCGGGCGAGGACCGGCACCTGCTCTTCCGCGTGCCGAATCCGTTCCTCGAAGCCGACGAGGAGAAGATCGTCAAGATTCTCGCCGCGGTCGCGCGCGCGAATCTGCTGTTCCTGCTGGCCTGCGAGGCCCTCGGGGTGACGCCGCGCCGGAACGCCTTTCCGGAGCTCACGGTGCCGCAGATCAACTCCGCCGCCGAGATCGGTGCGCTGGTCAAGATCGGCACGCTCTATCGCGCCGCGATCACGGGGCTGCTGGGCGCAGGCGAACAGGCGGACGCGTTCCTCGCAGGGCGCATTCCGCCCGCGCGACGGGCCGGATTCGCGGCGAAGGTCGCGCAGGTCCGGCTCGTCCCGCTCTGCGAGAACGTCGGCGCGCTGGCGCATCTGCCCGAGTTCGTCGAAGCGTTCTATCGTGCGCTGGCGCGCGGCGGGGGGCATGCCGACGCGCCCGGCCCGGACTCGTTCCGCGACGGCTTCGACGGCGACGATGCCGTGGTGCGGGTGTTCGTCGCGATGTCCGACACCGCCGAACAGAGCGGCAAGATCGCCACCGATGCGGCGCTGGCCCTCACCCTCGCCGGGCGCGCCGAGGCCGAGCGCCGGCTCGCCGCGCGCGCCGCGAAGGCGGGCGAACCGGCGCCGCGCGTCACGTTTTTGGTCGGCGCGGGACGTGCGGGGTTCCGCGGCGGCTTCGACCTCGAGCGGCCCGGGGTGGTCGCCGGCTTCGCGCGCGCCGACGGCGTCACCCTGCAGGGCATCCGGGCGGACGCGCCCGCGGAGACCGAGCGGCTCGCCGCCGCGCTGCGCGAAGCCGCCGAGACGCTGCCGGCCGCGCCGGCGATGCCGCCCGCGGACGCCGAGACCCTCATGCGCCTGCTAGAGGCGGGCGCCGCCGCGCATACCGGGACGCTGCTGCGCATCGCGCCTCTGCTGGCGCCGTTCGGCGGGCTGGTGCCGCAGACCCGCGTGCGGATCCGCGCCACCGGGTCGGCCAACTACGGACGCTCGATTCCCACCTACCCCGAGGAGTGGGGCGGCGGCGCCGGGCTTCCCGACAACCGGGATCTGCGCGATGCGTGGCCCGAGGGCGTCACGCTGCCGCGCGCGATCGTCTTCAACCTCGGCTGCACCACGCTCGGCCTGCCGGCGGTCACGAGCGATCTCGAGGTGCTGGACCGGCGCGCCGCCGTGCTGCTCCGGCGCCATGCGCCGGGCTACCGCGAGATCGTGGCGGGCGAACTGCCGTTCTTCGTTCGGGAGGCCGCCGCGCTGGTGTTCGGCCGCGGGCTCGCCGAGACGACGGAGCGCCGCTGCCAGCGTGCGGCCGCCGCGCTGTGGGTGGACGCGCGTCCGCGCGCCGAGCTGGTTTTACCCACCTGTCTCTTCGCCATGGAATACCTTCGCTACATGGCCGAGGAGTCGGAGAGCTGGGATGAGACGAAGACGCACGAGAGTCGGACGACGCGTGAAGAGGAGCTGATCCGCGAGACGTCGAGCGTCGCGTTCGCGGCGCTGTGCGACACGCCACCCGGCGCGCGCTGGCCGATCCTCCAGTCGCTGGTCGACGCCGAGGACGCCACGCGCCTGCTGCTCGCGCGCGAGCTGACGATCGAAGAGAAGCGCGAGTTCGTGGACCTGCGCATCGAAGGCTGGCTGCGCACGCTGCCCGAAGCGCTGGCGGCGGAGTTGCGCGTCGAGTGGGCGCGGCTGCGCGAGCTCGGCAAAGACGAGCTCACCCTGGACGCGATCGCGCGCATGGTCGCGCTCGAAAAGTCGCGCGGCAGCCGCGGGGCCTAGACGGCGTCCGCGCCAGCGACAGGATCGCCCGCCGCCGTGGCCCCGCGGCAGCGCCTCTGCTAGGCTCGGGTCGATGCTGCACGCCTCCGCGCCCGCCGTCACGCACCCGTCCGCCCCACCGGCCCCCCGCCCGCGCCGCCTGCGCTGGCTCCTCCTGTTCGCCGTCGCCCTCGTCCTGCGCTCCGGCTACGCGTGGATGCTGTCCGGCCCGGGCACGGTTCCGTACTCGGATCCCGCCCACTACGACACCATTGCCTGGAATCTCGCGAGCGGCGCGGGCTATTCGCTCGGAACCGAAGGGCACACGCGTCCCACCGCCTACCGGCCGCCGCTCCTGCCGTTCCTGACCAGCCTCGTCTATCGCACCTTCGGGCATCGCTACGAGCTGGCGGTGCAGGCCCAGTGTCTGATCGCGGCGCTCGTGCCGCTCCTGGTGGTCCTGCTCGGTACGGCCCTGTTCGACGCACGCGTCGGATGGCTGGCGGGATGGCTCGCGGCGGTCAATCCGCTGATCGTGTTCTTCACCGGATACCTGCTGACCGAGAGTCTGTTCATCGCACTGATGCTGCTCGCGCTGTGGCTCGGCACGCGCTGGGTGCGGCGCCCGTCCGTCTGGGTCGCCTTCGCGACCGGCGTCGTCTGGGGTCTCACTTCGCTCGCCAGACCGCTCGCCCTGCTGCTGCCGGTCGTGGTGTCGCTGTGGGCCTGGCGGCCGCTCGGACGCGCCGTGGGGGGCGGCGCGCGACTCGCGCAGATCGCCCTCCTGGGTCTGGGCCTCGTCTCGAGCGTGGGGCCGTGGACGCTGCGCAACGCCCTCGTGTTCCACGCGCTCGTTCCCATCTCGACCAACGGCGGCCGCGTGCTGCTCGACGGCTACAACCCGCGGTCGTGGGACGAGCCCGCGTTGCGCGGCAGCGGCTGGCTCGACGTCAAGGCTCAACCGTACGACTCGCTGATCCGCATGCCGGAGATCCAGGGCGATCGACTCGCGCGCGCCGAGGCGATGCGCTTCGCACGCGCACACGCCTCCCGCCTTCCGGAGATGGCGCTCGCCAAGCTCGCCCGGTTCTGGCGCATGACCGCCGAAGGCGGCGGCACCGGAACCTGGCAGAATCGCGGCTCCCTGCTCGCCCGGCTCGCGGCGCACGTGGACCCGGTGCTGCTCTGGTCCCTGATCATCTTTCCGCTCGGGCTCTGGGGAGTGATCACCGTCCTCGCCGGACCCGACCGTCTGTTTCATTCGCTGCCGCTGTGGATGATGCTCTACTTCTCGCTCCTCGCCATGGCGATCTGGGGCGGCCTGCGCTTCCGCGCCCCGATCGAGCCTCTGATCGTGTTGATGGCCGCGGTGGGGTTCATGAACCTGCGAAGACGGTTGAAGCAGGCTTCGTAACGCGTTGCAGTGGAGTGGCGGCGCGATCCCGTGGAGGACGCCGGAGACGATCCTCGAGTGCCCGGTGTGCGCACGGGGCCGCTCCCTGGTCCAGGTTCTCGGAACACAGGACCGGTGCCGGCGCCGAGGCGTGGGGCTGGTACAGTGCGTCCATGTACGAGATCTCGTCCCCCGCGCCGCCGCGCCTTCGATGAAACTCCTCATCTTCATCGGCATGACCGTGGGGGGCTGGATCGGCTGGGGTATCGCCGCCCGCTTCGGAATCATGACGGCCTTCATCGTGAGTTCACTCGGCAGCCTCGCCGGCGTGTTCGGCGGCTGGTGGCTCGCCAGGCGCTGGTTCTCGTAGGCGGCGGGCGGGCGCCCGCGCCAGATCTCGCCGCCGGCCCGTCAGTAGCGGCCGAGATCCTCACCGATCACGATGCGGCCCCGGTAGCCGGCGGCACGGATCACGTCCACCGCCTCCGCCTCGGTGCGTGGCCGGTACTCCATGTGGACGAGGATCAGCAGGTGCGGTGCGGCGCGCGCCGCCAGGCGTCCGAGCTCTTCGTCCGAGGTGTGGAACGACTTCATGTACGCCGGCCAGTCGTCACCTCCCGGCCGCGCTTCCGGTTCGAGCGCCGCGGCCGCGTACACCTCGTGAACGAGCACGTCGACGCCGCGCGCCTGTCGCTCGACCTCTTTGCTGGAACGGGTGTCACCCGAAATCACGATCGAGCGATCCGGCGTATCCACCCGGTAGCCGAGGGCGACCGGCCAGCTGCCGTGCGGCACGGGAAACGCGGTGACGCGCACGCCGGCACTGTCGTAGACCACGCCCCCGCGGGTCTCGGTCACGTTCACGCGCCAGCCACCGGGCGTCTCATGCTCGAGCCCCTCGGTGCGGATGCGGATGTCCTCGGCCCAGGCCTCCGCGAGATGGGCGGTCATCGCGCGGAGCCCCGGCGGGCCGAACGCCCGGAGCGGCGTCCTGCGGCCCATCACCCATGATGTGAACACGAGGTCCGGGTAGCCGAGCGTGTGATCGCTGTGCAGATGCGTGATGAACAGCGCCTCCGGGCCGGCGATCGGCAGACCGGCGGCGGCCATCTGCGTCTCGACGCCGGGCCCGGCGTCGAACAGCAGCACGCGCCCCGCGAACACCACCGCCGTCGCCGGGCCCTGATGAGCCGGATCGGGGTGCGGATTGCCGGTGCCGAGCAGCACCACGACGGTGCTGTCCGGCCCCGCCGCCGGCGGTTCCGCGGCCTGCAGCCGCGCGGCCGGCGCGGTGACCAGCAGGGCGCCGCAGGCCAGGTACGCCGCCGCACGGACAGCGCCGCCCGTCATGGGCTCCATCCGGCTTCGTGCGGCGCGGATCCGCAGCGGCGTTGCAGGCATGGGCGGTTCCGCGCGGGCGGTGCGCTCAACCCTCGATCTTGTAGATTTCGCGCCGACCCTGATCGACGAGATCGTGGTAGCCCTGCATGATCTTCTCGAACTCCTTCGCGTTCGCATCGTTCCCACTCATGCCCTGATACATCTCCTCCATCGCCTTGAGGCTTTCGACCTCCAGCTCGGCGACGACGGTCCAGAAGCGCTCCGCGCAGACGTCGGTCATGACCTTCATCTTCGGCATGCCGACCTTTGCGCTCAGCTTCGAAAGGGCCAGGAACTTTTCGGCGAGCGGACGCACGTTGCCGGGCTTGCAGTACATGATGTCGCGGACGAGCAGCATGGAAACCTCCAGGAGGTGTCGGAACGGACGAGCGGAAACCGGAATAACGTAGGGCTGGAGCGAACGCGTGGCAACCGGGGAAACCGGCGGGGCGGCCGGGCGCGGTCCGGCGCGGGATCCGGGGCGGCGTGGCGGGCGCCGCCAGTGCGTCGTGGCGCTACCCGCCCGTGCCGAGGAACGTCTCGCGAATCGTGCGTCTGACCGCGACGCGCGCGCGTTCGATGCGCGCGCGCCGGGAGGCGGCGCGCGCGCCGCTGGCGGGGTGCGCGAGAACGCCGGCGCAGCGTTCGGCGAGCGACAGCGTGTCCGCACCGCGCGGCGCCGGCCCGAGCAGGGCGCGCAGGCGGCCGATACGGGCGTGCGCCACGCGGATCCGCGCCAGCGCCTCGTCCACGCTCACCTCCCCCGTGCGCGCCCGCTGCAACAGGTAGCACTCGAACGTCCGGCAGCATCGCGGCCGGTGCGCGTAGACCGTGCAGCGCGTGCCGCGCAGCGCCGCACACGGCTGCAGGAGCACGAAGCCGTCGCCGTCGGTCTCGACGTCGAGCCCCATGATCTCCAGCGGCGTCGCCTCGCGCTCGCCCGCGAGCTCGACGTCGGCGAACAGCGAGCCGTCGCAGCACAGCCCGCAGCGCGTGCACAGGCGATCGGTGAGGCTCTGCGTCATGACTGCACCATCGCGCATTCGGCGGTCGGATGGAAGACGCGCCGCCGGCCCCGAGGGCGCGCGCGGATCGGAACGCGCGCCGGGCGCCGCCACCGCGCGGCCGCGCGATCCGGGCGGCAGAGGATCGCCGCGGATCAGGCCGCGCGGCGCATGATCTTCGCTTCGCGAGCCCGCGCCCAACGGTCCAGCCAGGCGACGAACCGCCACGGCGGACGCACCGCGAAGTCCTTCGCCGTGGCCATGCGCCCGTGCAGCAGGAGGTCGGCGGGTTGATGGTGCGTGCGGAACACCCAGTCGGCGAGCGGCAGGCCGAAGAACCCCGAGATGGCCTCGTTGGAGCCCACGTTGGCGTGATGGAAGTGATGGAAGCCATAGACGGCGCGCCACAGGCGTCCGAAGCGCGGATGTTCGACCGCGCGCTCCCACCAGGAATAGGGCAGGTGCTCGATGGCGTGGAATATCTCGTAGCTGGCCATGGACCAGGCGACTGCCGCGTATCCGGCCAGATAGACCGGCGCCCCCGGCAGGAAGCGCTGCGCCACGATCAGCAGCGGCGTGAACAGCGCCCAGAACGCGAGCAGCGCATACACCGGGAACGCGGAGTCCTCGAACTGTTCCTGATCGACGATCGGGTAGCGGTTGAGCACCACGCGTCCGGGTCCCGCTTCGTCGCGGCGCAGCTGGATGTTCGTCAGCGCGTGATGATTGCGATGGCCGCGCGAGAAGCGCTTCAGCCACGGCACGACCGTGGCGTGCAGGACGTAGCGGTGGAATCCCCACTCGAAGAAGCAGATGACGAGATGCACCGCGAGGAAGGTGAGGACGATCGCACCGGGGCCCGCGGCAATCTGTCGAGCCCAGACGGCGGGCGCGAGGAAGCGCATTCCGACGAGCAGCAGCGCGAACTGGAACGTGAGCCAGAGGGAGAAACGCCAGATCGAAAAGCGGTGTGCAGGTTGAGCCAAAATGGAAACTCCTGTCAGCTGATACGACCGTTCGCGACGAAGCCCGCTCGTGGAGACGGCATGAACGTCCGCACTCCACCGCAGGCGATCCGGTCACTGGATCCGCTGCAGGAGGCCGGCGGCCAGGAACAACGATGACCGCCAGCGAACTCGCTGCCGGTCACTGAATACTCTCTCAATGTGCAACGGGCGACGCAATCCCGGGATCTATACATCAGATACCCAGGAGGGGGTCGTAGGTTCCGCCAAACGACCGGGAGCGAAAGGATTCCCCTCGTCAGGGGGCTGAATCGACCGTCGGGCCTCGTTTTCGTCCAATGACGAAAAGGCAGGCGTTCCTCAATGAAACGGCGGACTCTTCCGCGATGGAGCATCAGAATCGCGCGAGTCATCGACGGCGGGTGTCGCGTCTTCTGCCGCTGTCGGCGGCAGCAGCATGTCCTCGAAGAAGAACGCCGCCAGTTCGGCGCGGCCGGACAGCTCCGACTTCCGATAGACCGCGACGGCATGCTGGCGCACGGTGCGCTCGCTGCGACCGGTGAGGTCGGCGATCTCGCGGTGGCTGTAGCCTTTGAGCAGGAACAGCGCGATCTCCTTCTCGGCCGCGGTCAACGACCACGCGTGGAACTGCTGATCCATGGCCTCGCCGAGTCCGCGCAGGGCGTTCCGGGCGAGAGCCTGCCAGTGATCGCGCTCCGCCTGCCGCGTTTCGAGCATCCGCCGCACGCCGACCAGCGATTGCTCCGAAGCGATCCAGCCCCGAAAGAGGACCAGCGCCGTGGCTGCGGCGAGCACGATGAAGGTGACTTCGATCACCGCGTGGCTCCCCCGCCAGATGCGCGGCGAGTCGGTGAACAGATCCCACAGCCCCACCACGACCATGGCGAGGAGCAGCCACGCCACGAGACGGCGGGTGCGGTGGGAACGGGCGATCGATTCGGAATCCGTCATTTGTCGGAGATGAAGCCGGCCAGAGGTTTATGCGGCGACGATAGGGCAAATGTCCGATGCGCGAAAGGCGACCTTCGCGCCACATTGCAGGCGAAACGTTTCATGGGCCCGTCACCCGGGAGGCATCTGTGGCACCAGGAAGGAAGCTCGCGCTGTTCGTATTCGTTCCCCTCGCTGTGCTCATCGTGCTGCAGTCCGTGCCCTACGGCCGTCGACACGTCAACCCGCCCGACGGCGTGGTCGCTGCGTTCGATTCACCCGCCACGCAGACGCTGGCCGAGCGCGCCTGCTTCGACTGTCACAGCAACCGGACCCGCTGGCCCTGGTACGCGTCGATCGCTCCGCTGTCGTGGCGCATCCAGAGCCACGTCATGGAGGGACGCGAGGCCCTCAACTTCACCGCGATGGACACCGGCGGCGAGAACCTGACCGAGGCCGCGGAGGAAGCCGGAGAGACGATCATGGAGGGTGAGATGCCGCCGCGCGACTACCTGCTGATGCATCCCGAGGCGCGCCTGACCACCGCGGAAAAGCAGGCGCTCGCGCGGGGCCTCGAACGCACGCTCGCCCCGTGGGGGCAGGAAGCGCGGCGCGAGGCCGGCGGCCGGAACGCCGCGTACGCCGGTGGTCCGGAGACCCGCGACCATCGCGATGGTCACGAACGGCACGAGCGCCGCACGGAACGCGACGACGACGACTGACGCCAAGCCCTGCGGCGCGGGGGCACACCCGCAACCGCAGGGCGCCCCTGCCGGGGAGCGGCGCGGGGATCGGCCCTCGCTCAGGGCCGCCGGTAGGTCGCCGTCAGATCCGCCTCGGCGAGCACGTGATGGCGCAGCGCCTTGAGGAGCGCACCGCGCCGGTAGCGCGGCGGCGCATGCAGCGGGCGGTCAAGGGCGAACAGCCGGAAGTGATAGTGGTGCTCGAGGCCGCGACGCGGGCAGGGCCCTTCGTAGCCGATGCTGCCGTAATCGTTCGTGCCCTGCATGCCGATCCCCGCGACGACGCTGCGGCGTGCGACGCCTTCCGGAAGGCCCATGCACTCGGCCGGAATGTCGTAGATCAGCCAGTGCACCCAGTCCCCGAACGGCGCGTCGGGGTCGTCCACGATCAGTGCGAACGCTCGGGTTCCAGGCGGCGGATTCTTCCACTCGAGCGGCGGGGAGTGGTCGTCGTCGTCGTAGGTGAACCGGGGCGGAATCGGGCCACCCGCGTCGAACGCCGGGCTGCGGATCTCGAACGTCCCGGTCATGCGCGTCGTCTGAGCGGCCTGCTGCCGCGCCTCTTCTCGCTCGAGCATGACTCCTCCTGCCTGCGGATGCGCGCTGCATCCGCCACGTCGGCTTCCGACGGACAGGATGCGGGCCGGGTCGCGCAACGCATGGCGTATCGAGCGCCGTCCGGTGATCGATACCCGCCGGGAGGCGGCCGGCTCGACCCGCATCGCCACCCTCGAACGTGCTGCATCCGGCGTGCCACCGGCACGGATCCAGTGGCCGGACGCACGGACCGTGGCCTGCTGCGCCTAACGGCGTGCCGGTGGCGGTGATCGGCCCGCTGCGCGCCACACGGGTGCGGGGTACGACCCGCTCCGGTCGGCCGGCGTGCCTGTCAGCCCGACAGACTGGCAGTGCGCGGTGGACGGCGCGGTGCTCCCGGCGCCGGCGCGGGGCCGATGCCCGCACGGCTCATGGCGCATGATCCCCGCCCGCGACCGGGGCAACGGCCCCACCGCACGCCCCTTCAGCGCTTCCGGACCGGGAATTTCATCCGCTCGATCAGACGCCACAGTCGCGGGTGGTTCCCGACCCTCTTCCACATCGACCGGGTCCCCTGCCAGAGGTAGATCATCGTCGGCGACCGCAATTCCAGGCCGCGCTCCATCGCCTCCAGCATCCGCTCGTCGTCACCCATCGCGTAGTACAGCTCGGCGATCGCCACCGGATCGACATAGGAGGTCTTCTCTTCTTCGAGCAGTCGCGCCAGCGTGGCCTGGCCGCGTTCCGTGCGTCCGCCCATCCACTCGATGCTGGCGAGCCACGACGCCGCCAGCGGCTTCGGGGGCCGGTCGCCGATCAGCTCGTCCGCCCTGCGCACGCAGGCCAGCGCTTCCGCGTGCCGCCCCATGCACGCGAGGGACATGCCGAGCTTGATGTTGCCCCAGATCCACTCCGGGTTGAGGTCGATCGCGCGCCGGAACTCGGTGGCCGCTTCGTCGAAGCGGCCCATCATGAGCAGCTCGTAGCCGAGTTCGTGGGTCGCGTCGACGGAGAGCGGATCGAGCGCCTGGGCCCGGCGCGCCTCTTCGAGCGCCTCGTCGCAGCGGTCCACGAGCGAGAGATAGCTCGCGTATTCGCGATGGGCGATGTCGCTTCCGGGACTCCGTTCGATCGCGGTGCGGAACGCCTGCTCCGCCGCCGCCCAGTCGTACTCGAGGTACATGTGGATCTGTCCCGACAGCACGTGCGCTTCGCTCAGCCCGGGATCCAGTGCGAGCGCACGATCGAGCGCGGCGCGCGCTTTCGCCACGACTTCCTTCAGGTCACGCGAGCTCAGCCACGACTGGAGCACGTACGCATCGCCGAGTCCGGCATAGGCGGGCGCGAACGAGGGCGAGCGCTCGATGGCCCGCAGGAACATCGCCTGCGCCCGCGCCGGGCCGTCATCGGTGGAGGTCAGCAGGTGCCGGCCGCGCAGGTAGAAGTCCCAGGCTTCGGGATCCGCGGCGCGACCACGCACGGCCGACGCCACTTCCGCCCGTGCCCGGCGCTCCGCTTCCGAGTCGGGCGCTGCGCCGAGGAGCGTGTGGCGCAGCACCCGCACCACCGACCGTGCGATGTCGTCCTGCACGGCGAACACGTCGTCGAGCGTGCGGTCGTAGGTCTCGGACCAGAGGTGATAACCATCCGCCACCTTCACCAGCTGCACCGAGATCCGCACCCGGGGACCGGCCTTGCGCACGCTGCCGTCGAGTACGTGGGCCACGCGCAACGCCGCTCCCACCTCGGCGATCGGCGCCTGGCGGCCCTTGAAGTGGAAGGACGACGCGCGTGCGGCCACGTGCAGGCCGCGGATCCTCACGAGCACGTTCAACAGCTCTTCGGCGAGTCCGTCGGAGAAATACTCGTCGTCCGGGTCGGGACTGAAGTTGGTGAACGGCAGCACCGCAATCGATACCCGTTCCGGAGCCGCCGGCCCGGGCGCCGTCGTCCCGCCGAACCCGCGCTGCAGCAGCCGCAGCTCGTTCAGGACGTCGAGCGCGGTCTGGTATCGGCCGCGCGGCGTCTTCTCGAGGCAGCGGCCCACGATGCGCTCGAGATCCGCGGGGAGATCGGACCGCACGCCGCCGAGCCGCGGCGGCGGGTCGCGCAGTATCGCGGAACACACGTCCGCCGAGGAAGCGCCGGTGAACGGCCGACCGCCGGTCGCCAGCTCGTGCAGGATCACCCCCAGCGCGAACAGGTCGCTGCGTGCATCCGCCGGCTCCCCGCGCAGCTGCTCGGGGGACATGTAGGGAACGGTGCCCATGACCGAGCCGCTCCGCGACACGGGCGACTCCATGGTTTCCATCTGCGTGATGGCCCCGCTGTTCGCCTCGGACTCCGACGCGCGGGCCAGCCCGAAGTCGAGAACCTTGAGCCGGCCGTCACGGGAGATCATGACGTTGCCGGGCTTGAGGTCGCGATGGACGATGCCCCGGTCGTGGGCGGCCACCAGCGCCTCCGCGAGCGGGATCGCGATCTCGAGGATCCGCTCCAGCGGAAGCCCTCCCGGCTTCAGCTGTGCGGCGAGGCTCTCGCCCTCGACCAGCTCCATGGTGAGGAACCGCACGCCATCGGCCTCCTCGATCGAGTGGAGGACGACGATGTGCGGATGGTTGAGCGCCGCGACGGTGCGGGCCTCACGCTCGAAGCGTCGCAGCCGCTCGGGATCCGCGGCGACCCCGGCTGCCAGCACCTTGAGCGCGACGTCGCGGCCGAGGCGCGGATCACGGGCGCGATACACCTCACCCATGCCGCCCGCGCCGAGCGGCGCGACGATCTCGTAGGGACCGAGGCTGGCGCCCGATGACAATCGCATCGTGGGACTCTACCCGATTCCGCCATGCGGACGCGGGGATCGATGCCGCGGGCACGGCCGGCCGGCCGGCGCGCCTCATGGTGCTCGACATCGGCGGGCGCCGCCTCGCCACGCGGGTCGACCGAGGGCGGACGCCCGGGCGCCACACGGCGTCCTGGAACGGCCTCGACCCGCGCGGCCGGCGCGTGGCCCCCGGCGTCTGCTACGCCGTGCTGGAACAGGCCGGCGAGGTGCGGGCGGTGCCGCTCGTGCGCATCGACCGAGCGTCCGGGCGGTGCGCGGCTCCAGCAGCCTGACCGCGTGCCGCGTCGCGCCGCAGGCGACTCATGGGGCGCGTTCCAGCAGCACCCGGGTCGTTCCGGCGGCGTCGAGCAGATGCATCCGTCCGCTCGCGTCGATCGAGAAGCGGCTGACCTGGCCGGCGGCGTCGTAGAAGCGCTGCTCCTGCTGCATGAGGGACGCCTCACAGGCCATGCGCGTTCCGGCGAGCGGCGAGAACGACAAAGACGCGCCGTCGATGGCGGCCGAACCGGCGAAGCGGTTGCAGCCCGTCACGCCGACGACGTGCCCCTCCTCTTCGAACGTGAGCGAGGTCTTCTCCGGCGCATCGACCTGCCGGCCGTCGATCTCGGTCATGCGCCACGTCGTGCCGATCAGGGTCAGCGGCTGCGACGGGGCGGCGGCCCCGCCGCCTCCGTAGCCGCCGCCGTAGGCCGCGCAGCCGCAGACGCAGGCCAGCAGGATGACTCCGGCCGCCCGCCGGCCGCGCGTGATGAAGTCCGGACGCTTCATGGCACACCTCTCCCGCGCTCCGGCCGGTGGGTGGTCGCCCGCCTCCGGGAACGGGCGGCCCCGGCCGGGCGCACTACTTTTTCGAGAGCTCGTCCCGATGTTTCCTGTGCAGCTCGACCGCATCGCCCTGGGCGAAGTCGTCGAGCTCGAACAGCTGGCGGATCTCGATCTCACCGTCGACGAAGGGGACCCGCTTCGCCCACTCGAGCGCCGCTTCCTTCGACCCGGCCTGGATCAGCGGCCGGCGCAGCGGGGCACGGGAGCCGGCCGCACCGGCTCCACCCGCCGCAGACCGCGCCGGATCAGGCCGGCGCCGCCTCGCCCGCGCTGGCGGCCCTGCGCGCCTCGGCCGCTTCGGGATCGACTTCGGCCTCATGCTCCTTCGCCACGACGGTGTAGATCGCGGGGACGACGAACAGCGTGAAGATGGAGCCGATGATCATGCCGGTGACGATCGTGATACCGATGCTGTTCCGTGCCGCGGCGCCCGGGCCGTGCGCGAAGATCAGCGGCGTGTGCCCGAACACGGTCGCGGCGGTCGTCATCAGAATCGGCCGCAATCGGGTGGCGGCCGCCTCGATCACCGCGCGCGCCTTGTCGAGCCCGTGTTCCTGCAGATGGTTCGCGAACTCGACGATCAGAATGCCGTTCTTGGACACCAGCCCCACGAGGGTGATGAGTCCGACCTGGCTGTAGATGTTGAGCGACGTGAAGCCGAGGAACATGAACATCAGCGCGCCCGACACCGCCAGCGGCGCCGACCCCGCCAGGATCACGAAAGGATCGCGAAAGCTCTCGAACTGCGCCGCCAGCACCAGGAAGATCAGGATCGCCGACAGCATGAAGATGCCGAGGAACTTGCCGCCCTCGGTGCGCAGCTGCCGGGATTCGCCGGCGTAGTCGATCGAGTAGCCGCGCGGCAGGATCTCTTTCGCCTGCGTCTCCAGATAGTTGAGTGCATCCTCGAGCGCGACCGGCGGCGGGATCACCGCCTGGATGCGGACCGCATTGAGCTGCTGGAAGCGCTTGAGCTCGCGCGGCTTCGTGCTCGTCTCGATGTGAGCGAACGTCGAGAGCGGCACCAGCTTGCCGTTGGGCCCCGAAACGTAGACGTCGAGCAGCTGCTCGGGCGTCAGGCGGTCGGCGCGCTTGATCTGCGGGATGACCTTGTAGCTGCGTCCCTGAATACTGAACCGGTTCACGAAGTTGCCGCCCACCATCGTGGAGAGGTCCTGCCCCACCGTGGTCATGTCGGCGCCGATCGAGCGCACCTTGTCGCGATCGAGCACGACCTCCGCCTGCGGCTGATCGAACTTCAGGTCGGTGTCGACGAACATGAACATGCCGCTGGCATAGGCGCGCTTCACCAGCTCGTTGGCGATGCCGAGCAGCTGCTCGGGCTCGGCCGTCGAAGCGATCACGAAATCCACCGGAAAGCTGCTGCCGCCCGGCAGCGCAGGCGGCGTCACGGCGATCGCGCGGATGCCCGGGATCTGCGAGAACTTCTGCGAGACCGCGACCTGCAGATCGGACGTGCTCCTGTTCCGTTCGGTCCAGGGCTTGGTCACCATCCCGGCGAATCCGCCGCTCGGGAACGTGATCTGGAAGATGTTCTTGGTCTCGGGGATCGAGTGGTAGACGTCGTAGATCTGTGACGCGAACAGCCTGGTCTGGTCGAGTGTCGCGTTCGGCGCCGCCTGCACGATGCCGAAGATCACGCTCTGATCCTCGCGCGGCGCCAGCTCGCGCTGCGTGAACATGTAGAACGGGATCATCAGCAGAACCACGACGCCCCAGACGATCAGCACGATCGGTCGGTTGTTGAGCGACCCGTGCAGGATGCGCGCGTAGAAGGCGCGGAGGCGATCGAACTGCCGGTTGATGTGGCCGGCGAATCCGCGCTCGCTGTCGCCGGAGCGAAGCATCTTCGACCCCATCATCGGCGTCAGGGTGAGCGCCACGATGCCCGAGATGAAGACCGCGCCGGCGAGCGTGAGCGCGAACTCCCGGAACAGGGCGCCGGTGAGGCCGCCCTGGATCGCGACCGGCGTATAGACCGCGGCGAGCGTGATCGTCATCGCGATGATCGGACCGACCAGCTCGCGCGCCGCATGCAGCGCGGCGATCAGCGGCGGCTCGCCCTCGTGGATGTGGCGTTCGACGTTTTCGACCATGACGATGGCGTCGTCCACCACGAGTCCGACCGACAACACGATCGCCAGCAGCGTGAGCAGATTGATGGTGAATCCTGCGATCGACATGATGAACACGGCGCCGATCAGCGAGATCGGGATCGCGATCACCGGAATGATCAGGCCCCGGACCGAGCCGAGGAACAGGAAGATCACCAGGATCACGATCAGCAGCGTCTCGGTGAGGGTCTTCAGCACCTCATGGATCGAATCCTCGATGTACACCGTCGAGTCGTAGGGAATCCCCGCTTTCATCCCGACCGGCAGCTGGCCCTCGAGCTCGTGCACGGCCTCGCGGACGTGGCGGATGACCTCCAGCGAGTTCGCGGTCGGCAGGACGTAGATGCCCATGAAGGTCGCCGTCTGGCCGTTGAAGCGCACCTCGGTGTCGTAGCTCTCCGAGCCGAGCACGACGTCCGCGACATCGCCGAGCCGGACGATGTTGCCGTCCTCATGCTTGACCACCAGGTTCTTGAAGTCCTCGGCGGTCTTGAGGTCGGTGTTCGCGACCAGATTGACCGACACCATCGAGCCCTTGGTGCGGCCGAGTGCGGACAGGTAGTTGTTGCGCGCGAGGGCGCTGCGCACCTCCGCCGGCGACAGCCCGTGCGCCGCCATCTGGTCGGGCTTCAGCCAGATCCGCATGGCGAAGTCCGAGCCGCCCAGGATGTCGGCGCGCTGCACGCCGCTGATCGAGCTCAGCCGCGGCTGCACCACGCGCGTGAGGTAGTCGCTGATCTGGCTCTGATCGAGGTCGGCGGAGGAGAATCCGATGTACATGGCGGCGAACCGCGCGTCGGCGGTCTGCACCTGGATGACCGGGGCTTCGGCTTCCGGCGGCAGCTGGTTGCGGACTTCAGCGACTTTGGCCTGGATCTGGGTGAGCGCGTCGTTGACGTCGTAGTTGAGCTTGAGATGGGCGCTGATCGTGCTCACGCCCTGTGCGCTGGACGACTCGAGGTAGTCGATCCCTTCGGCGCTGGCGATGACGCGCTCGAGCGGCGAGGTGATGAAGCCCCGCACCAGATCGGCGTTGGCGCCGATGTAGGCGGTGGTGACCGTCACCACCGAGACGTCGGTGCGCGGGAACTGGCGGACGCTCAGCGTACGGATCGACTGGATGCCGCCGATCACGATGATCAGGTTGACGACGATCGCAAGAACCGGCCGGCGGATGAAGATGTCCGTAAACTTCATCAGTTGTCCTGCGGCTCGGGGTTGAGGCTGTTCTCGGGCTGGACCTCGTTATTGACCTTCACCGCTGCCGAGGGGCGCAGCTTGAAGACGCCGGAGGTCACCACCTCGTCACCGGCCGAGACGCCGCTCAGGACCGCGACCCGGTCGCCGCGCGAGTTGCCCAGCTTCACGAACTGCTGGCGCACGCCCAGGTAGCTCTGACCCTTGTCGGACTTCAGGCTGTCGACGATGAACACCGAATTGCCGTAGGGCGCGTAATTGATCGCGGAGGTCGGCAGCCCGATGAGCGGCGTCCGCCTGCCGGTCTCGACCACGACGCTCACATAGGCGCCCGGCTGCAGCCGGCGGTGTTCGTTGCGGAACGTTGCCTGCACCTTGACGTTGCGGGTGTTCTGGTCGACCACCGGATTGATGGCGCTCACCCGCCCGGTCGCGACGACGCCGCTGTCGGCACGGGCACGAACGGTCGCGCCCACGTGCAGCCGGGCGACCTCCTGCTGTGGCACCGAGAAGTCGACGTAGATCGGCGATTCCGACTGGAGCGGCACGATGGGGTCGCCGCTGTGGACGTACTGGCCGAGGTTCACCTGACGAATGCCGGCCACGCCCGAGAACGGCGCCACGATCGTCTTGCGGTCGATCATCGCCTTGATCTCGGCGACCGCGGCCTCGGCCTGCTTGAAGCGGGCCTGCGACTGGTCGTAGTCGGCCTGGGCGATGAGCTTGTCGGCGCGCAGCGACTCGGCGCGGTCGAAATCGGTCTGCGCCAGCTGGAGCGCCGCTTCCGCAGACGCGAGCTGGGCGCGCTCCTGTCGCGTATCGAGCTGCACCAGCGTCTGCCCCGCCTTCACGCGGGCGCCCGACGTGAACTCGATCCGATCCACGACGCCGGCGAGATCGGCGCTCAGCATGACGCCCTGCACGGGGGCCACGCTGCCCACCGCCTCGACCGTGGCGGGCCAGTCCTGGATCTTCGCGACGATCGTGGTCACGGCCTCGGGCGGCGGCTGATACGACGAGCCGGAAGCGATCGCGGCCTGGATCTGCTGGAACTTGATGAACCCGAGAATGGCGACGAAGACGACGATGATCCCCGCCGTGATGAGTAGACGTTTCTTCATCGGGGAGTGCTCCGGAACTTTCGTAAGAGACGGCCTGAGTCCTCCGTCTGCGGCGCCCTTCCACGGGGAGGACGCGCTCCATTACAGACGGAGGACTCGGGGATACCGGCGCGGGCGCCGGAACGGCAATCTGCTTCAGGACACGACATAGGATGCACCCGGCGTCGCGTCGATTCCCATGATAAGGGAGCCGGGCCGATGGGGAAAAATCGCGCGCGGGCCGGCGTTTCCGGCCATCCGCTGCGGCGCCCGGCGGCCTGGCCCGTCCGCCGCCGGCGCGGCGCGCCGCGGGTTCCCCGGGGCGCGGCACGGCACCGGCACGACCGTCCAACGCTTTGCGGGGCATGTCGCTACAGTGCTATGTTCGCGAAACACGATTCCGGCACGTTCGGTGCCCACCCACGACCCAACCGGCCGCCGCGCGCCCGCGGGGCGGGCCGGTGGAGCGGGACGAGGCGGGATCGGTCGCGGGCGCGGAAGGGAGGCTGCGTGGAACGTTTCGAGATCCGAATTCATCCGCTGGCGGTCCTGCTGCTGCTCGTGGCCGGGATCGCCGCCTCGTGCGCACAGCGGAAACCGGAGAGCACGGCGACGGCCGAGATCAGCCGTGGCGAGCAGGGCTACCTCGCCTCCTGCGCCATGTGTCACGGCCCGATGGGCGCGGGGAACGGTCCGCTGGCGGCCGCGCTCGCCGAAGAAGGCGCCACGGTGCCCGCGCATCTGGACGCGGACAAGATCAAGGCGATGGGGATCGACGAGGTGAAGCGGGTGATCCGCGAAGGCGGGCTGCACACCGGTCGCTCGAACCTGATGCCGGCCTGGGGCGCGCAGCTCGACTCCACGCTGATCGACGACATCGCCGAGTACGTCATGACCCTGCCGGGCAAGCGTCCCGAGACGCCGCGGCAGACGACCGAGGACTACCTGGCGGCGCCACCCGGAAGCGCGGCCGACGGCCGCCTGCTGTACGTGACCTACTGCTCGATCTGTCACGGTCCGGAAGGCAAGGGCAACGGTTTCTATGCGGACACGCTCTACATGCGCAACGGCATTCGCCCGCGCAACCTGACCGAGACCGCCTATTTCAGCGGCAAGAGCGACCAGCAGTTGTACGAGACGATCGCGCTCGGTGGCGGTCACGCCGGCAAGTCCACCTTCATGCCGGCCTGGAACGTGACGCTGACCCCGGCGCAGATCAAGAGCCTGATCAGTTACGTGCGGGCGATCTCGGGCACCCAGTCCAAACCCTGATCTCCCGGTTCGCCCCTTCTGCGGCGGCTTCGCCACGGTGCGGAGCCGCCGCTGCGCTTGCGGGCCGAATCCGCCCGCGGGACGGCGCGGCGAATCTGCGGAAAGCCCTCGCCACGCCGTGGCGGCCTGCCGATGACCGGATGGAGATCGCGGCGGCTCCGCGCCGCGTCGAGGAGACCCATGTCCGATCCCCGTCCGCATCGCGCCGCACCCTGGGCGTGGCTCGTGGCCCTGCCGCTGCTCGGCGGCGCGGGCTGGGCGATCGGCCAATGGTCCGGGGGCGGCACACCGCCCGCCCCGGTCACGAACGCGCCGATCGTGCGGACGGCGGGCGACGGCCGTGTGCAGGCGATCCGCGCGCGCGCGGCGGCCTACCGTGCACGGCGCGCCGGACCCGCTCCCGCCCCCGCCCCGCCCGCGGCCGCCACACCGGCCGTGATGTCCGACTGGACCACGCTCGACGACGCAATCGCGCGTTCACGGACGACGGGGAAGCCGGTCATGATCGACTTCAATGCCGAGTGGTGCGGACCGTGCCGCATGATGAAGCATGACGTGTTCGACGACTGGAAGCGCGGTGAGCGGGTGCGCGCCGCGGTGATTCCGGTGTCGATCGTGGACCGCACACGCGAGGAGGGACGCAACCCGCCCGACGTCGAGGCACTTCAGCGCCGTTATGGCGTGGACGCGTTCCCGACCCTGGTCGTCTTCGATCCGGCGAGCGGGCGCTCGCAGTCGACACGTGGCTTCGGCGGGGCCGACTACACCCTGCAGTGGATCGAGCGCGCGGCGCGCGCGATCCACTGAGGCCCGCCGCCCGCATTCGTCCCGGCGCCCCGGGACCGGCGTGTTCCCCCGCTTGACAGCCGCGCTAGCGTGGTCGCGTTCGGCCGTGCGCACCCGCCGTCGCGGGTCCCCGTTCTCCGGGAGCCACACCATGTCCATCCGTGCCGTCAAACGCATCGAGCAGGCGAAGCCCACGCTCGAAGGGGCCGGCGTCCACCTGCGACGCGCCTTCGGTTTCGGCGACACCGGCGAGACCGACCCGTTCCTGCTGTTCGACGACTTCCGCAACGAGCGCCCCGAGGACTACATCAAGGGGTTCCCGTGGCATCCGCACCGCGGCATCGAGACGATCACCTACGTGCTGGCCGGAACCGTGGCGCACGGCGACAGCCTCGGCAATACCGGGGCGCTCGGCGCCGGTGACGTGCAATGGATGACCGCGGGGCGTGGGATCCTGCATCAGGAAATGCCGCAGGGCGACGAGCGGGGCCGCATGCACGGCTTTCAGCTGTGGGCCAACCTGCCCTCTTCGCTGAAGATGACCCGGCCGCGATATCAGGATGTGAGCGCGCAGGACATCCCGGAGGTCGTCGACGATGACGCGACGCGGGTGCGCATCGTGTGCGGGGAGTTCTGGGGCCGTCGCGGGCCGGTGGAGGGTATCGCGGCGGATCCGAGCTACCTCGACGTGAGCGTACCGCCCGGGAAGAGGAAGACCCTTTCGGTCGACACCCGGCGCAACGCGTTCGCCTACGTCTTCGAGGGTGACGGCTCGTTCCGCGACGCGTCGGCGCCGCAGGGTGTGCTCACCGACCAGCCCGGTCCGGTCGAGCACGTGGTGCGCGAGCGGGCCGGCGACCGTTCGCTCATCCTGTTCGATTCCGGTGACGAGGTCGTGGTCCAGGCCGGCGAACGGGGCATCCGCTTCCTGCTCGTCTCGGGGCGTCCGATCGAGGAGCCGGTCGCGTGGTACGGCCCGATCGTCATGAATACGCGCGCGGAGCTGCAACGCGCCTACGAAGAACTCGAGCAGGGCACCTTCATCGAACGCGAGTGACACGTCCGGGGCGGCCGGCCGGAAGGCGGCGCGGCCGCCCGAAGTGATGCGCTCCGCGGGGCCGCATGCCCTGATGGCCGCGCGGGTCGGGCGGTTCAGCGCTGCAGCGCGTAGGACAGCTTCACGAAAGCTCCGCGCCCGCTCTGCTCCAGCCGCCGGTTCGCGGTGGCGTAGGTGCGCTCGTCCCCGTAGCCGACGTAGCACACCGTCTGCCAGTTCAGCTTGTATGCGAACAGCGCGGACGCACTGAAGCTCGCCTCCTTGCGCTCGACCGTGAACGTGTAGCGCGACGTGTCGCGGACGGTCTGCTCGTATTGCCCGATGAGTCGCAGGAACGAGCGCGCGCTGAACGACCAGGTGCCGCGCAACCGCTCGACCTGCGCGGTGAACAGGCGGCCGCGCGCGCCGCTCGCGTCGTCCACGTCGAGCCAGCGGCCGCTGGCATTGCCGTAGATCTCGAGGTGGTCATTGGGACGCAGCGTCATCGAGCCGATCAGCGTCGTGCCGCTGCCCCGCCGCGCGTTGGCGAAGTCGATCTCCTGGCCGACGTAGGCTTCGACCGAGACCGAGTTGAAGACCCGCCCCGGGCTCGCCTGTACGATGACGTAGGGCCGGAAACGTGTGAACCAGGCCTCTCCCACGCGCAGCCGGTCCTGATTGAGCTCCACGCGGAAGAAGCTGCTCCAGCGTCCGTCCATCCCGGCGCCGAGCGAAACCCGGCTGCTGAGCGGCCTGCCCTCGAAATCGGCGTCGTACCAGTTGCTCGTGAACGTGCGGATCCGCGACAGGAACCCGTCCTTCGGGTGTACGGTGTAGCCGATTTCGCCCAGCGCTTCGCGGTAGCCGACCTGCGGGATGAAGCCCTCGTCGGCACGGAAGTCGGGCCCGATGTCCTTGCCCTGGAGGTACCAGTCCACGGTGCTGGTGCCGTGCGACCACTCGAGGTGCAGGGCGTGGTCGTCGAGTGTGCGGCCGTCCCACCGTTCGCTGAGATCGGTGCGGTCGGGCGTCCGGCTGCTGCTGAACAGGGCCTGACCGGTGATCGCGTCGGAGCTGCCCGGACGCCACTGGAAGTCCGGCCCGAAGACCGCATTGTGTCCGCCGCCGTCGATCCGGCGGCCGGTGGCGAGCACGCTCACGAACGAGCGGCCCAGGTCGTGGCGGGCGCGGAAGATGCCGACGTCGGATTCGAAGTCCTGCGGGGCCACGTCCGATTCCTGGGGCCCCGGCAGGATCACGCTTCCGCCGCCCTTGTCCCGCGTCACGAGAGCGGTGAACGTGGTCCTGCCGAACTGGCCCGTCGTGCGGACCCCGGCGTCCGGCGCCGTCACGCTGCGCGTGTACACGGCCTGCATCGGCGTCGAGAACAGATCGATGCCCTCGAGGAAGAACGAACGCTTTTCGGGATAGAACAGCGCGAAGCGCTCGTTCGCGCCGATCTGTGCGGCGTCGGCCTCGACCTGCGAAAAGTCCGGGTTGAACGTGCCATCGATGGCGAGGTTCGCGAACGGGCTCCACTTGGCGTCGACACCCGCCTCCCTGTCGAAGTCGCCTTGCACCAGCGGCCGGCCGAGCCCGTCGCTCGCCGCGTCCGAGCGCTGCGCGGTGACATACGGTGCGACCACCAGGTGCGAGCCGTGCGGCAGGTCGGCGAGCCCGAGCAGCGGCGACGAATTGCAGATGAAACAGCTGACGTCGCGCGGCAGGCGGTTGGTGAAGAACTGGTAGCGACGATCGCGCGGATAGTTGCGGTACAGCATGATGCCCATCTCCGGCGCGGGGTCGCTGCCGTAGCGCAGCGACGAGAACGGGATCCGGATCTCGAGGGTCCAGCCGTCAGCGGTGATCTTCCCGGCCGCTTCCCAGTAGTAATCGGGCGAGCTGTCCTCCCCCGACGCGTCGTTGGACACCGCGTCGTAGAGCAGCCCGTTGGGGTTGGCGAGGAACAGGATCGCGCTCTTGCCGTCGTGGCGGCTGTCGATGATCACGCCGCCGTAATCGGTGTTCCCGGAGAGCTGATCCCGGTCGGCGATCGGGGCGCGGATCAACTCCGGGTGCGGATCATGGAAGCGGAAGCCCGCGTACAGATAGCGCTCGTCGTAGGCGAGCCAGCCTTCGTTCTTCACCTGGGGTTCGACGTTGTCACCGACATTCGTCTCGTACCAGCGGGTGATCGGGGTGAGGCCCTGCCAGCCCGGATCCGAGAGGCTGCCATCGATGGTGATCGGCGTGTCGATGCGCGTGATGTGGAGCGGCGTCTTCCCGCCGGGCGCCATGTCGGCTTCAGCGACCTGAACACCCGCGGGAAGACCTGCAACCGCGGCGGCGAACAGCGTCGCCAGCGCGGCGGGCGATGCGTGCGCGAGAAGGGACATCGGGAAGACCTCCGGGGCCCGCACGTGGGGCGCGCCACGCGGCAGGCCGCGCGGCACGGTGACGATGCGCGTCACTGTGAAGCATACGCAGGCCGCGCGGCCCCGGTTTCCCCCCGGCGTCGGAGTTGCAGGAACGAATGAGGTGAGCGGGGTCCTGCCCGTTCGTCACTTGTCAGCGGCTGAACGAGTCCGTCGCATTCTCCGGACGTTTCCCGCGCCTGCGCTGCGCCGGGTGACGTAGCGTCCGCGCGGGGCCACACGCGCCCGCGCCCCGTACCACGGGTTCGGTCGCGCATGGCGTTCGACCTCCGGCGCGATCTCCGCGTTCAGCGCCGCGAGCGTCGCGCGCATCCGGTCGCCGAGCGCCTCGAGCAGGCGGGCCCGCGCGTCGTCTTCATCCGGCCGGAAGGCATCGACGTCGAGTGGCTCGGGGACGCGGACGCGGGCGATGCGCGGTGCGACGGCGCGCGGCACGAGATGGTGGAGCGCGTGAGTGAACCCGCGGGTGAGCAAATTCGAGCGCAGCCGCTTGAGCGATTCGGCGATCTGCTCCTGAGTGAGCCGCGGACCGCCGTAGCCCGCCCGATCGAACCGGTGCAGGCGCTCGACCTCGCCGGCGATCTCGAGGTCGCGGCGGCCGTCCGCGGTGCGTCCGCCCGCGCCGATCATGCGGCGCACCCCATGCAGCCAGCGCGCGTGATCCGCACCGGGCGCGCCGTAGCGGCCGGCGAGAGCGGCGGTGAGACGATGCTCGAGGGCGGCCTGCAGCTCGAAGAAGCTTCCCGGATGCGCCCGGGGCGCGCACCAGCCGAACCGCACGCAGCGGGCGTCGAGGATCATGGCATGCAGCGCCGCGAAGCGCCCGGCGACATCGCTCCCGGTCGGCCGGGCGAGACGCAGCGCGCGCGCGACGAAGTCGATCTCGCGTCCGAGCTCCCGCCCGACCTCACGTTCGAAGTGCAGCTTCCACACCACCGGCGCGATCCGCACGGGGCGCGGCGCGCCGCCTGCGCCGCGCGGTTCCTCCCGTTCGGCCGCCCGGGACGCCAGCGCCATGTCGGCGATACCCGGAACCAGCGCACCGATGCGGTCGCCGCACCAGGTGGCGGTGCCCTCGGGGTGCAACAGCACGCCGTGTCCGGCGCGGGCCCAGCGCACCGAGTATGCGCGCCCGCCGCCGCCCGGCACGTTGGCGATCAGGTTCGCGCTCAGCCAGAAGCGTTCGGCGAGCGGGCTCGCATGGACGATGTCGGACGCCGCCCAGTGCGCCATGCGTGGCGCGAAGCGGCGCGAGATCTCCTTGTCGAGCATCCAGTCCGTGGTGAATTCGGGATGGTTGGGTGCGACGAAAGCCACCGCCCCGGGATCGAGCGCGCCCGCGAGCCGCGCCGCGTCGGCATCCGGCAGATCGATCGCGCGCACCCTCAGCAGGTGCGGCAGGATCAGCCGGCGGTTGAGGATCGCGGTCGCGTTCATGAGCCACGGGCGTGGCGTCGGGTCGCGGTAGACGATGTGTCGATGGCGGAGCGGCATGGCACCTCCGGTCGGGCGCTTCGACCGCAGAGGCGTAAAGCCCGGGCCGGGCGGGCCATGGCGGGGCGCCTGGAGGCGCCCTCGTGATGCTCGTCGGGGTGGCGGCGCTCCTGCCCGCCCCCGCCGCGGTGCCGGCCGCGGCGCCGGCGCACTGATCCGGCTCACGCCGCCATCGCGTCCTGCGCCGCGCTGATCCGCCGGTACTGCCCGAGCAGCAGGATCGCCACCGCCAGCGCGCCGCCCACGAAGATGAGATTGGCCGCGGCGAATCCGCTCGTGCCGAGCGCCAGCACATGCGTGCCGAGGTAGACCATCCCGGCCGACAGCACGTCGCCCGTGCGTACGAAGAACGTGTCGATTGCCTGTTTGGCCTTGTACTTCTCCTCGCGCGAGGTCGGCAGCCACAGCATCTGCCGCGCGGTGTTCATGACCGAGTAGTCGGCGGCGTTCTCCGCGGTCTTGACCCAGCGCACGAACGCCAGTCCGGCACCCGAGAGCGCCAGCCCGTAGACGCCGAGCGCGACGACCGGCAGCGCGAGCAGGGCGCCGGCCATGCCGAGGAATTTCACGATGCGCGAGACGAGGAACGCCTGGATCACCACGGAAGCGACGTTGACCCAGAAGAAGTAGTCGCCGTAGAAGGCACCGATGAACGCGCTGCGGTCGAAGCCCGGCGCGCCCTGAGCCAGCACATCGGCACGCGCGGTGACCAGTCCCGAAAGGATGAACTCGCCGGTCGTGTTGACGACGTTGAGCAGGATCAGGAGCACGGCGAGCAGCCGCAGGTAGGGACTCGTGAGCACGAGCGCGAAGCCGCTCTTCCGTCCGCCGACGGGAGCCGCGTCGCGCGCCGTGTCTCGGGCGACGGGACGGCGCACGGCGAAGTAAAGCGCCAGGTGCGCGAGCAGCAGGCCGCTCGCGATCTGCAGCATGGACCAGGGGCTCACGCCGGCGTGGAACAGGCGTCCGGCGAGAGCGGCGCCGAGCGGGGCGCCCGCGGTGGCGCCGACCGCGATCAGCGGAAAGAGCCGGTCGCCCTCCGGCTTCGAATACACGTCGTTCGCGAACGACCAGAACTGCGCGATCATCGTCAGGCTGAAGATGCCGACCCAGACGTAGAACGCGAAGCCGACGAAGGACGCGCCCGCGAGGCCCGTGACGTAGAAGAACTGGATGCAGCCGATGAAGAACAGCACGATGGTGACGATCAGCCGGGAGCGCGGCAGCCGGCTCGCGAGCCAGCCGTAGGCAGGGACGTACAGCAGCAGGGTCGCCGCCTGCGCCGCCGCCGCGTAGGACTTGAGCTCCGCGCCGCCGCGGGTGAGGATCAGCGGCTCGCGCACGGTCTTGAGCACGTAGTAGGCGACCAGCAGGAGGAAGACGTTCGCGAACATGAGCAGAGTGCGCGCGCCCTCCCCCCCGCGCACGTCGCCGAACGCGCGCAGTGCACGGTCGAGCCGGCCGGGCCGCAGGCCGGCAGCGGGTGCGGTGTCCTCGGGCATCGCGTTCGCGACCTCCAGGGGGAGCGGCGACCGTCCCGATCGCGGCCGCGAGCGCACCCTAATCGAAGCCCGTGATGGCAGCCAGTCCGGAGCCCGCCGCCCGGCCGTTCGGGTTTGACGGCCCGTCTGCCGGGGGCAATAGTGCTGCCCTCGATGAGGGTTCTCCGCGTCGCCATCCTGTGGGCCCTCACGGCCCTCGCGAATGGTCCGCCCGCGCTCGCGGACGCGCCGCGCGACAGCACGGCCACCGATCCCCTCGCGGCATTGAACGCGCCTGCCTGGATCCCGGAGAGACCGGTACGCCCCGCGGAGACCTGGGAGTCCGTGCTGCGCGCGCCGGGGTACCTCGTGTCGCTGCCGTTCCGGTGGCTCGGCCGCGCCACCGAATCGGGGCTTCTCTACGTCGAGGACGAGAACCTCGTTCCGATTCTCGTCAGCCGGTTGGCGCTGCCCCGAGCGCTCGGTCTGGCCGCCCTGCCCGCTTCGCTCGGCGATCGCACGGGACTCGGCGCCGGGCTCACGTTCTCCCCGCCGGTGGTGGGACGGCATCTCGCTCTCGAGGCCAGCGCCAGCACGCGTGGCTACAACCGGGACCGGGTCGGCGGATTCGCGGGCCCGCTGCGCGTGCTCTACGTGTCGGAATGGCGGCCGCGCGAGCGCTTCGTCGGGCTCGGCATGGACGCGGATGCCGACGCGAAGAGCGCCTACGCGACTCGTTCGCAAGCGCTGCGGCTGATCGCCGTCTACCCGTACCGCCGCGGCGGCCCCGCGATGCTGCAGACCGTGGACGGGGTGGTCGTTCATCCGACGGCGCCGCGCGACGAGCCGCTGCGCACGCAGCTGGCCGTGTGGGCGGGTCCGCAGGTCACGAAAATGACGACCGGACGCGATCCGGACGACCCCTCGCTCGAGGTTCTGTTTCCGGAGTTCGCCGCTTCGATGCTGGGGCGGCGCACCGAGCGTCTCGTCTACGGCGTGCGCATCTCCCACGATGCCCGCCATGGCAGACCCCACTGGACCGGCGGCTGGCGCGCCGCGTTCGAGGCGGAACGCCACGATCGGCCGATCCGCGCCTTTGCGCTCGAGGACGCGCACACCGGCGGCCGCTCGTTCACGCGCCTCAGCTGGGAGGCAGAGGGGGGATTCTCCTTCGGCCGCGATCCGCGCACCGTGCGGCTGCTGCTGCGGGCTGTGGACCAGCGTCCCGATCGCGCGGGCGGAGCGCTGTGGATTCCCGATCTCGAGTCGCTTGGCGGGCATGCCGGACTCGCCGGCTTCGGTGCGGGCCGTTTCCACGACGTGGACCTGGCGCTCGCGCGCCTGGGTTACATCCTGCCGCTCGGCAAGAACCTGGAGTTCGAGTGGCGTTTCGAGGCGGGTGGCGTGTTCCCGGATCTCGTCGTGTTGCGCCCCGACCGGCTCGAAACGTCCTACGCCGGGCTGCTGCGGCTGCGCACCGACCAGGGCATGATGGCCTCGGCGGGTCTCGCCTGGAGCCATGAGTCGATCCGCTTCAAGTTCTCGATCGGCGGCGTGGAATGAGCGCGCGCGGCGCATCGACGGCAGTGACGGCCGTCGCGCTGCTCCTGATCGCGGGTGACGGCGCGGCCGCGGCGCCTGCGCCCACCCGGATCTCCTACTACTACGACGCCCTGGAGCAGAGCGTCCTGCGGCCCGTGGCCCGCACGCTGGATCCGTCGCGCTGGGTGCGCAGCATCGTGGGAAGGCGCGAGGCCGCCAACGTGGACGAGCGGGGCGAAGTGCGCCTGCCGAGCACGTGGTGGACGCCGCGGGTCGGCTACCGGCCGGTCGGCGTCGCGCGGATGCTCGCGGGACCCGGACCGGGCAGCGGTCCCGCCCCCGGCCCGTGGAAGGTCGTACGCGCGAAGACCGAAGGGGTTTCGAAGGGCTTTCAGGTCGAGGATGTGTCCGGGCAGCGCTTTGCGATCAAGTTCGACCCGCCCGGGTACCCGGAGCTCGCCACGTCGGCCGACGCCGTGTGCTCGCGACTCTACTGGGCCGCCGGGTTCAACGTCCCCGACAACACCATCGAAACGTTCCGTCGCGAGGACCTGGTGATCGAAGACGGCGCGACCTACGAGGCGGCCGGCGGTCGCCGTCCGATCACGGAGACGTACATCGACGAACTCCTCGCGGGAGCGCCGCAGCGGCCGGACGGCAGCTACCGCGTGGTGGCGAGCCGCTACCTGGCCGGCCGGCCGCTCGGCGAATGGCGCTACGCGGGGCGCCGCGAAGACGACCCGGAGGATCTGATTCCCCACGAGTTCCGGCGCGAGGTGCGCGGCATGTGGGCGATCCACGCCTGGCTCAACAACACCGACTGCAGCGCCCGCAACACCCTCGACATGTGGGTGAGCGAGGGCGGGCGCTCGTTCGTCCGCCACCACCTGATCGACTTCAGCGGCTGTCTGGGCTCGGCGTCGATCGCTCCGCAGTCGCCGAGCAGCGGCGCCGAGCACCTGCTCGACTACCGCGCGATCGCGCGCGCCTTCGCCACGGCGGGGCTGGTTCCGTTCAAGTGGGAAGACGCCGCGGATCCCGGCCTCCTGAGCGTCGGCTTCCTCGATTCGAGGACCTTCGACCCGGGCGACTGGCGTCCGTTCCTGCCGAACCCGGCCTTCGACGACATGACCGCCGCCGACGTGCGCTGGGGCGTGCGGATCGTCGCCGCGTTCACCGACGAGCAGATCCGTGCGGCCGTGGCGTTCGGACGCTATTCGGATCCGCGCGCGGTGGATTACCTGACGCGCGTGCTCGCCGAGCGCCGCGACCGGCTCGCCGCGGAATGGCTCACGCCGGCGGAACGCGCCGCTGCGCGGAAGCCGGAGGCGCCGGCGGGGGCGCTCACTCCCCCAGCACGGTGACGATCACCCGCCGTTCACGCGGGCGGTTGTCGAAGTCCACGAGCACGATCTGCTGCCAGGTACCGAGCACCGGCATGCCGTGCGCGACGGGGAGCGTCAGCGACGGGCCCAGCAGGCTCGCGCGAACGTGGCTGTGGCCGTTGCCGTCGTGCCACTTCTCGTCGTGCGCATAGTCTGCGTCGCGCGGCGCGATGCGCTCGAAGGATTCCGGAAAGTCGCGGATCAGGCCCGGCTCGAACTCGATGGTCGTGATCCCCGCTGTCGAACCCGGCACGAACACGGTGACCGTACCCTCGCTGATCCGGGACGAAGCGATCGATTCCGCGACGCGCTCGGTGAGGTCGTGCATGTCGCCTGCACCGCGCGTCTGGAGCTGGATGTCGAGATGACGGACGCTCATGGGCCGTTCCTTTCGGGCGCATCGGTGCGCCGGGCACAATCTGGCAGCGCCCGAGCCCGCTGACAAACCGCAGGGCATGCTCCGTTGGGCGCATGGAGCGAACCGCGTGCGCATGCCGTATCGCTCCTTGCGAACGCCGCGACCGGCCCTGACCTCCGGCCTCAAGGTCGCGCCCCAGTCGCCTGTGCGCCAACGGGTTCCGCGCGCGCTCCAATTGCACCTTCCGGGCTGGATTCCGGCCTGCGCGCTGCCGATAACGCTCCGGAAGGAGGTGCCCCATGCATCGCACGATCGGATTCGTCTGCGTGCTGGCCGTCGCGGCCGGCATCGGATGCGCAGGACCGGCCAAACTGGCCGAGAAGAGTGACGCCAAGCTCGCCGAGGGCGATGTTTGGAAAGCCTGGAACCTCGCGACCCGCGCGCTCGACAAGGCGCCCGCCAACGCGCATGCGCGCGCCGCGGCCGCGTCGGCCTCGGCCGTGATCGCCGAGGACTGGGAGCGCCGCATCACCGCGCTCGCGGCGGTGGATACCATGGCCGCCGCCGAGCAGGTGCTGGACTTCGTGCGCTTCCGTACCGGCGCGATCCGCTACACGACGGTGCAGGTCGGCGACAACTGGTCGCGGGACGAGCTGCTGATCCGCCAGGTGGCCGCGCGCCGCAATTACGACGAGGGCGCCGAAGCCATGGGCACGCAGCGGCCGAAGAAGGCATATGGCAACTTCACCGAGGCCGAGCGCTTCCTGCCCAACTACCGCGACGCCGCGCAGCGCGCGAGTGATGCGCTCGAGCAGGGCACCACGCGCGTCGCGATCGTGCCGCTGCGCTCCGTGCGTGGCGACGCCGGTCTGGGGCGCGAGATCGCGGCCGCCTGGAGCGGAGACCTGACCGAACACATGCCCGCCGGCCATTACTTCACGCGGATCCTCCCGGTCGAGGACGTCGAGCGCGAGCTGCGCGTCTCCGACCTGGGCCACACCTCCCGCGACGACGCGATCCGGCTCGGGCGGCAGGCCGGCGCCGACCGCGTGGTGTGGGGTTCGATCGGTGACGCGGATTCCAAATCCAACATCCACTTCTTCGCCAAGTCGGTCTGGCACCGGGTCACGGAGAAGAACGAATCCGGCGTCAGGGTGACCCGGTGGGTCCAGGTGCCGATCCAGGTGGTGTCGCGGGTCCGCACCGTGGACGTGGATCTCGCCTACGAGGTGATCTCCACGCACGACGGCACGACGCTCGATCGCAACAGCGGTACGCGCACCATGAAGGCGCGTGCGGTGTGGACCGCCTACGTGCCGGACGGTGCGCCCGACAGCTACTCGCTGGTCACCGACGAGATCCGCAAGGCGCACCCCGAGAAGGCGAAGCAGGTCGAGTCCGAGTGGTCTTCCGTCGTCGGTGCGGGCACGACCCTCGCCCAGGTGCTGGACGCCAAGCGTGCGAGCATGAAGCAGTCCACCGATCGCGCCGGGGTGATCGCGCGCTTCGCCGCGGGAGCGGCGTTCGTCATGCTCGACGATCTCCCCACCGCCGAGGAACTGACCTACGCGGCGCTCGCCGGCGGCTGGGAGTCGGTGCAACACTCGCTGGTCGATCTCGACGGCATCGACGACGTGGACCTGGGCGCGGCTGCGGCGAGCCGAACCTCCGACTGAACGCAGCCAGATTCGACGGGAACGCCGGTCCGCCCCTGCGGGTGGCCGGCGTTTCGCCTGCCGGGTGGCCGCGCTCCGCGTGCCGCCGTCGGACTCAGGGCGCGGCGAGGATGTCGCTGCCGGCCGGCGGCACGCCGGTCTCGATCCGCGTCTCGCGGAACAGCCGGTGCACCGCCGGCGAGCGCATCGGCGCCTCGAGCGGCCACACCAGCGTGGCGTCCAGGCGTCGCGGTGCAAACGGTTCGAAGTCGAGGAGCGGATGGAGCGGCGGACTCAGACGGATGTACACCGGCGCCATGTCGGCGACGATCCGGCGCTGCATGGCCGCGAGCGCGTGCTCGATCTCGCCGAGCCGCATCCAGGCGAGCGCGAGCCCGAGACCCCGCCTGGGCGCGGCCGTTTCGCCGGAACATCAGAACCGCGTCCCGACGAGCGGCACTCGCACCGCGCCGTCACGGTCCAGCTGCGGAACCGGCACGTGCAGGCGCGCGCCGCCCGCGCCCGCCTCGATCATCGCGCTCGGCGAATGCCCCGCCGCGCGATTCAGTCCCACGACGAATCCGACGAGCGTGCCGGCGACGAATCCCACACGGATGATGTCGCCGTCATTGTCGGTGGCGGGGGTCGCGTTGGCGACGGCGAGCCCGAGGGTGAGCCCGGTCAGCGCACCCGCCACCGTCGAGCGCTCGATCTCGACCATGGGATTGTCGTCCGCGGGCATGCCGCGGATCCAGGCGTGCGCCGGGCGCGGCGCCAGAGCGCAGGCGGCGACCAGCGCCACGGACATGATCATGCGCTTCATGACCGATCCTCCCTCGCACGGGCCGTGAGGGCCAGCGTGCGTTCGATGCGCGTCTCCATCCGGGCCGAGTAGAGGCCGGGTGATGCATCACAGTCGGCCCCGTCGAACGGACCCTGATAGCTGGAGGCCACGGCGATCACCGCGACGACGATCAGCGCATCGGCGGTGAGTCCCAGCATGAAGCCTTTGCGCGCCGCATCGCGCAACGGCGGCCCCTCGACGAACGCCACGTCGTCCAGCGGCACCTCGGCGCGCACGCCGGCGGAGTCGAGCGTGATCGACTGTGCCAGCGGCAGCTCGCCGCGCAGCCGCAGCTGAATGATGTCCCGCCGGGACAGACACGCATCGCCGCCTTCCCAGCAGACGCGTTCCACGTTTCGGTATGGCAACGTCATCGTGCGGCCGTTCTCGCGGCGGATCTCGACCGCATCGAGCAGAAACCCGACGAGTTCGCCCGACCTGCGTCCGCCGAGGATGGTGCCGCTGCGGTCGACGTCCACACGGGCGCCCGGCGCCGGCAGTGCCGGACCCGGATGCGCGGCGCGGAACGCGGCAAAACGTGAGCGATACGCCGTCGCGTCGATGCGCTCGTATCCCGCGTAACGGCCCGTCACGACGCTGCTGTCGCGCAACCGCAGCACGAGCGGGTCGCCGCGGCGGAACGCGTACAGTTTTCCGGTGGGCGTCAGCACCGTTGCGGGTCTGCTCGCGTCGATGACCGCGCCGCCGGCGAGGCCGATGAGACTGCAACCGCTGGTCGGCACGCCGAGCGTCAGCAGCGCACCGAAAACGGCAAGTACGGCATAGAGCCTGCGAATGGCGCTTGATCCATGCACCGGAACCTCCACGGGCCGGGCGCTGTTCGGCCGGCTGACCTGCGGGTCCCGGGCGGCGCGGATCTGCCGCGTCCGCGGCCCGGAACGCTCAGCGCTCATCTCTGCAGGCGCGGCGGCCCCGCAGGCGGGGCCATGCCCGGTGGGGCGCCGACCGTAGTTGGAGCAGGTCGCCGGCGCAATCCGCTGAACGGCAACGAATCATGGGTCAGCCTTCGACCATTGCGGCAGGTGGGTGCCGGGCCTCGATCGTCTCCCACCAGGCCCGGGCGAGCTCTGCGGTCCACGGCTCGATCGGGACGGCGGCGAGCCGCATGGCCAGTTCGGCGGCCGCTGCCGGGCGGCGGGCCGGGTCCTTTTCGAGGCACGCGAGAATGGCCCGATCCAGCGCCGGGGGCAGGTCCGGCGCCAGCAGCGAGGGCGGCGTCGGCGACTCGTCACGGTGACGACGCTGCAGCTCGTCGCCGTGGCCGCCACCGAATACCGGGCGTCCGCTCACCAGCCAGTAGCCGACGCAGCCGAGCGCGTAGAGATCGGTGCGTGCATCGGCGACGCCCAGCGCCGCGGCCTCGGGTGCGATCCAGCCCGGGGTGCCCTCGAGCTGGGCGCCGGCCTCCACCTCTCCCGCGGCGCTGGTCCGCTCGGTGCGCGGCTTCACGATGCCGAAGTCGAGCACCTTGAGAAAGTCGTACTGGAGACCCTGCCGGCAGGCGAACAGATTGGACGGCTTGATGTCCCGGTGGACGAGCCCGCGCGCGTGAGCCTCGGCCAGCGACGCGCACGCCTGCGTCATGAAGTGGATCGCACGGGCGGGCGGCACCTTCCCGTGGCGGCGGATGAGGGTGTCGAGGTCGAGTCCGTCGAGGAGCTCCATCGCATAATAGAAGAGATCGTCGTCGGTGACGCCGAAGTCGTAGAGCGTGACGGTGTGCGGTGACGACAACGCCGCCGTGCTCTGCGCTTCGCGTTCGAAACGCGCCAGCGCCTCGCTCGAGATGCCGCTGCGGCGCATGAGCTCGGGGCGCACGAGCTTCAGGGCCGCCGGACGTGCCAGCATGTCGTGTTCCGCGCGCCACACCTCTCCCATGCCGCCGGCGCCGATCCGCTCGACCAGCCGGTACCGTCCGAGCTGTCGCGCGGCGCGCAGCTCGAGGCCGATCCGGTAGAGGTAGCGTGAGCCGAGCCAGGCGAGGGCCGCGCACATGAAGTTGGGCAGCGTCGTGGCGAGCACGATGCTGGTCTCCGGAAAGACGAAGTCCCGCGTCGCGCCCCAGATGAGCAGGGCGGCAGGCCCCATCGCCGCCGCCCCGAAAGCGGCCAGCGCCGCTTGCCGGGGCGGCCCCGGGATCACCATCGGGAAGAGAATGATCCAGACGCTCACCCACGACACGCCCCACACCGGGTTCTCGAGCTGCCAGACCCCCGAGTACGACACCAGCGCGATGCCGAAGCTGCCCGCGACCTCGAACGCGTACGCGAGACGCACGACCCGCTGCGGCGGCCAGGTGCGGCGCAGCGCGATCCACGCCACCGCCGAGGCGAACAGGATGAACGTGGCCGCGAGCAGCTGGCCCGGCGTGTGCGGGCGCTGGACGTACGCGGCGCCCCCCGCGACGTGCACGTTGAGCTCGTAGATCGTGTAGGCGAGCAGGAACCCCGCCGCGTAGATCAGCGCCAGGGTACCGAGCCGCCGCGCGCCGCGTTCGATCAGCTCCTGCGGCCATGGCGTCTCCCCGTCCGTCGCCGGGCCGTGGGCGCGCGCCGCCGTCGAACCCGGGGTGAACGCGAGCGCGGCGAGCGCGGAGGCCGGCGGACCCTCGTCGAGCAGGCTGTCGGCCCCGGCGTCCGCGGCGAGAATGCGCAGCACCTCCGCTTCGAGGGCGGCGTCACCGCCGGCGGCGGTGTGCACGAATGCTCCCCGCCGCTCCGCATCGCGCTCGAGCGCATCGGCTGCGATGCGCTTCACGCGCTCCCAGCGGACCGGATCCACGGTTCAGCGGCCGAGCTCGGCGCGCAGCCACGCGCGCGCGACGGCCCACTCCCGCTTCACGGTGCGCGCCGAGACGCCGAGCACTTCGCCGGTCTCCTCGACGCTCAGCCCGCCGAAGAAGCGCAGCTCGACGATGCGCGCCTGGCGCCCGTCGAGCGCGGCGAGCCGCTCGAGCGCCTCGTCGAGCGCGACGAGGGCCTCGGGCCGTGTGTCCGCCGCCTGCAGGGCGTCGTCGAACGCCACGTGTTCGGCGCCTCCGCCGCGCCGCGCCGCGCGGCGCCGGCGTGCGTGGTCGATCAGGATGCGCCGCATCACGCCCGACGCGACGGCGAAGAAGTGCGCGCGTCCGCGCCAGTCGATGCGGTCCAGGTCCACGAGGCGCAGGTACGCCTCGTGGGCGAGCGCCGTCGCCTGCAGGGTGTGGCTGCCCCGCTCGTTGCGCATGCGGGCGCGGGCGAGGCGCCGCAGCTCGTCGTGGACGAGCGGCATGAGCCGGTCGAGCGCGCGCGCATCGCCGCTCTTCAGCCGGACGAGCAGCTGCGTGACGTCGGGCGGCGTGCCTTCGGGGTTCGCGGCCTTCATGGCCCGCGAGTCTAGCACCGGCGCCGTGGGGAGCGGGCGGGCGAAGCGGGCGCGGCGGCCGGGGCAGCGCATGCCCCGGCCGCCGCCGCGCCGCGGGTCGGACTCCACGGAGCGACCGGGCGCCGGTCACGCCATATCAGCGATAGATGACCTTGAGCCTGCCCCAGGAGCCCCGCTCGACCGGGGTCATGAGATCGCCGATCGTGATGTCGTCGATGCCCAGGTCGGCGGTGATGAAGTCGGCGTTCTTGACGAACGGGGCCGTGTCGTGGCGAACGTGCACCACCGTCACGTTGAGGAGCGCGTCGGCGAAGGTGCCGGGCCCGATGAGCTGGACGAAGTCGGCCGGATTGGTCAGGTCGACGACAAAGCGCGCCCAGGCGTCGTGCGGCGGGTCGAAACCGGGGACGTACAGCCAGAAGTTGGTTTCGCTGCCGATCGCGAAGTGGACCTCGAGCGGATCGTCGGTGCCCACGTCGTTCAGGGACAGCCCGATGTGGGTGATGCCGGCCGCGGTCCAGTCGCCGGTGAATCCGGGGCACGACTTGCAGCGGGTCGCCAGACTTCCACC
Organism: Candidatus Eiseniibacteriota bacterium; assembly: GCA_963744995.1. GTDB lineage: Bacteria > Eisenbacteria > RBG-16-71-46 > RBG-16-71-46 > RBG-16-71-46 > CAVUWA01. Next base: position 470,095 of record CAVUWA010000009.1, on the reverse strand, counting down.
CAGGCTGCCGATGAGCAGGTACCCGTCCCCCGCCCCTCCGACACCTCCGCTGCCCGGATTGCTGATGGTCGGAACACCGCCCCCCCATCCCGCCGTACCCGGCGCGGAAAAGGACTCGTTGAAGCCGAATATGGGCGCGGCCTGCGCCGGGGTGATGCCGGCCGCGATCAGGGCCAGCAGAAGAAGACCGCTTCGAACACGCATGGGTGCCCCTCCGTCATCAGTGTCTTCATCCGTGAAGATCCGGCGAGCGGGCTCGCCTCGAGTGACGCGCGACCAGCGTAAACCGGTCTGCCCCCGGTTTCCAAGCGGGCCAGCGGGCAAGCCGCACGCCCTTCCCGGGTGACCGCCCGTTCCGCGCCTGCACCCGGCCGGGGCGGCAACACCCTCGCTGCGCTGGACTTCGCGGCCCGATTGGATTTACTTCTTGAGTTTCGGTGCCACCTGCGGCGGCGCATGCCGCGCCGTGCGGGCGCCGGCGCTCGACCCGAGGACCTTCATGACCGATTCCGATGCCGCCCTTCCCACCGCCGAACGCGAAGACTTCATCCGCGAGATCGTGAAGGCCGATCTCGCCCGCGGCGCCGTCCAGGATGTGGTCACGCGCTTCCCGCCCGAGCCCAACGGCTACCTGCACATCGGCCACGCCAAGGCCGTGTGCCTGAACTTCGGCATCGCGCGCCAGTTCGGCGGGCAGTGCAACCTGCGGATGGACGACACCAATCCGGCGAAGGAGGAGACCGAATACGAAGACTCGATCGTCTCCGACGTGCGCTGGCTGATCGATGGCTGGGCCGACCGGCACCTGGGGATGAAGCCGCGGGGTGCGACCGCCGCGCACCATGTGGAGGACGGGCGCGTCGACTATCACCTCCCGGCCGTCATGCCGGACCAGGTCGCGGACACGCCGCTGGAGGCATTCCGGGCTTCCGACTACTTCGAGGCGTTGCACGCGTACGCGGTGCGGCTGATCGAGCGCGGCAGGGCGTTCGTGTGCGACCACACCGCCGAGGAAGTGGATCGCATGCGCGGCGCACCGGGCGCGCCGGGCGAACCGAGCCGCTGGCGCGACCGCGGCATCGAGGAAAGCCTCGACCTGTTCCGGCGCATGCGCGCCGGCGAGTTTCCGGACGGCGCGCGCACCCTGCGTGCGCGCATCGACATGAGCTCGCCGAACGTGTGGCTGCGCGACCCGGTGCTCTACCGGATCCGGCACGTGTCGCATCATCATACGGGCGGCGCCTGGTCGATCTATCCCCTGTACGACTTCGCCCACGGCCTCTCCGATTACATCGAAGGCGTGAGCCACAGCATCTGCACGCTCGAGTTCGTGCCGCACCGGCCGCTCTACGACTGGCTCCTCGAGGCCCTCGATCTGCCGCGCCCGCTGCCGCACCAGTACGAGTTCGCCCGCCTCAACATGACGCACACCATCATGAGCAAGCGGCGCCTGCTCAGGCTGGTGCGCGAGGGGTACGTGCGGGGCTGGGACGACCCGCGCATGCCGACGATCCGCGCGATGCGGCGCCGCGGCTATCCGGCAGCTGCGATTCGCGATTTCGTCGAACGGGTCGGCGTCGCGCGCCGGGAGAACCGTGTCGAGCCGGCGCTGCTCGAGCACTGTGTACGCGAAGACCTCAACCGGCGCGCACTCCGGCGCATGGCCGTGCTGCGCCCGCTGAAGGTCGTCATCGAAAACTACCCCGAGGGCCAGGTCGAACACTTCGACCTGGCGAACAATCCGGAAGACCCCGCCGCGGGCCTGCGCGCGATCCCCTTCGCGCGCGAGCTGTGGATCGAGGCGGAGGATTTCCGCGAGGTGCCACCGCCCAAGTTCTACCGCCTGAGCCCCGGCGTGGAAGTGCGGCTGCGCGGCGCGTACCTGATCACCTGCACCGGCGTGGTCAAGGACGACCAGGGACGGATCATCGAGGTGCGCGCGACCTGCGATCCGGCATCGCGCGGCGGCAACGCGCCCGACGGCCGCCGCGTGAAGGCGACGCTGCACTGGGTGTCGGCGGCCCACGCGATCGGCGCGGAAGTGCGGCTCTACGACACCCTGTTCAGCAGAGAGGATCCGGACGACGTCCCCGAGGGCGAGGACTTCGTCACCGGCCTCAATCCGAATTCGCTCGAGGTCCTGGAGGACTGCCGGCTCGAGCCCCACTTGGCCGGCGCCGAACCCGGCAGCGCGCTGCAGTTCGAACGGATCGGCTACTTCGTCGTCGATCCGGATTCGCGCCCCGGCCATCCGGTGTTCAACCGCACGGTGACCCTCAAGGACGCCTGGGCACGCATCGAGAAGAAGCAGGGCAGGGCCTGAGGGGCGCACCCCCCGGGCGCAAGGTCACGGAGGCGTCGGATGCCGGGCATTCTGGGACTCCACCACGTCACCGCCATCGCCGGCGACGCGCAGGAAAATCTGGACTTCTATACCGGCGTGCTCGGCATGCGGCTGGTGAAGAGAAGTGTCAACCAGGACGCACCCGACACCTATCATCTGTTCTATGCGGACGACGAGGGCACGCCGGGCACCGACCTGACGTTCTTCCCGTGGCCCGGCATGGCGCCCGTGCGTCCCGGTCACGGACTCGCGATGGAGGTCGCGCTCGCCGTGCGTGAAGGCACGCTCGGGTGGTGGGCCGAGCGCCTCGCGCGTCAGGGCGTCGCGGCCCGCCCCCTGGCGACACGCTTCGGCGAGCGCGTGCTGCCGTTCGACGATCCGCACGGAATGCGCGTCGTGCTCACGGAGACCGATGCCGAGCGCCCGTTCCAGCCGTGGCGCCGCTCCCCCGTTCCCGCCGCGCAGCAGATCCGCGGGCTGCACGGCGTGCGCATCCGGGAACGCGACCGGACGGCGACGACGGCGTTTCTCACCGGCACGCTGGGCTTCGAGGCCGCGGGCGAAGAGGACGGCTGGATGCGATTCGCCGTGGCGGGCGGTGGCTCGGGACGCCACCTCGACGTGGGCGAAGCCGCCGGGGAGCGGCGCGGCGCATGGGGAACCGGCGGCATTCACCACGTCGCCTGGCGGATCGGCGACGAGGTGGCCGAGCGCGCCCTGCGCGAGACGCTCGCCGCCGCCGGACGCCGGCCCACGGACGTGATCGACCGGTTCTGGTTCCGTTCCGTGTACTTCCTGGAACCGGGCGGGGTGCTGTTCGAGCTCGCCACCGACGGCCCGGGGTTCGCGGTCGACGAGGATCCCCTGACGCTCGGCGAAGCGCTGGTCCTGCCGCCGTGGCTCGAGGCGCAGCGCGCCGGGATCGAGAGCCGGCTCCCGCCGCTGCGGGCGGGGGGTGCGCGGCGATGAGCGCCGGGCTCGACGCGCGGCTGGCTGCGCTCCGCATCGATCCCGACATCCGCCGGGCACACACGCTGCCGGGCTGGGTCTACACCGATCCACAGGTCTTCGAGCGCCAGCGCGCGGGCCTGTTTCCGCGGACCTGGCACTGGGTCGCCGGCACCGAGGCGGTCCGTGTCCCGGGCATGCTGCATCCGTTCACCCTGCTGCCCGGGCTCACGGACGAGCCCCTGCTGCTCGCGCGCGATCGCGACGACCGGCTGCACTGCCTCTCGAACGTGTGCACCCACCGCGGCATGCTGGTGTGCGAGGGCGGCGGCGTGCAGAACGTCCTGCGCTGCCGCTACCACGGCCGCCGCTTCGGGCTCGACGGCCGCTGTCTGTCGATGCCGGAGTTCGAGGAGGTCCAGGGGTTCCCCGCGCCCGCCGACGATCTGCCGCGCGTCCCGCTCGAGCGCTGGAAGGAGCTCCTGTTCGTCGCGCTCGACCCCGCGCACTCCTTCGCCGACTGGATTCAGCCGCTGGAGGCGCGCTGCGGCCATCTGCCGCTCGAGCACGCGGCGTTCGATGCCTCGCGCTCGCGCGATTACCTCGTGCACGCCAACTGGGCGCTCTACTGCGACAACTACCTGGAGGGCTTCCACATTCCGTACGTGCACGCGGAACTCGCCGACGCGGTGGACTACGGGGCCTATCGCACCGAACGCTTCGCGTGGGCGAACGTGCAGATCGGCGTCGCCGCGGGCGGTGAAGAAGCGTTCGATCTTCCGCCCGGGCATCCGGACGAGGGACTGCGCGTGGCCGCGTGGTGGTGGTGGCTCTGGCCGTCGACGATGCTCAACTTCTATCCGTGGGGACTTTCGATCAACGTCGTCGAGCCGCTGGCGGTCGACCGCACGCGGGTCCGCTTCCTCGCGTACGTGTGGGATCGGGCCAGGCTCGGCCAGGGCGCGGGCGCGGCGCTCGATCGCGTGGAGCGAGAAGACGAGGCGATCGTCGAGGCGGTCCAGCGCGGCACGGCGTCGCGGGCGTACGACCGCGGCCGCTATTCTCCGGCACGCGAGCAGGGGGTGCATCACTTCCACGGCCTGCTGGCGGGCGCGCTCGGCCAGCCGTGAATCGCACGCGGCTCGCCGGCGCCCTCCCGGCGCCGGGGCGGAATCCGTTCCCGCGTGCCGCGCTCGACGCTTCGATTCCGGAGCGTTTCGCAGGCGTCGCCCGCTCCAGCGCCGGTCGAACGGCGATCGAGTGGCAGGGGGTGGCCGTGGGCTACGCGGCGCTGGACGGTCGCGCCGGTGCGGTCGCCGCGGCGCTCACCCGGGCGGGGACCGCGGGCGCAGGATGCGTGGCGCTGCTGCTGCCGCAAGGCCCGGATCTCATCGCGGCGATGCTCGGTGTCCTCGAAGCAGGCCACGCCTACGTCCCGCTCTCCCCCGCGATGCCGCGCGCCGCGTCGCGCGAACGCGTCGCGCGAACCGAAGCGCTCGCGGTGCTGGCCGGTCCGGCGTTCGTGGACGCCGCCCGCGAGGTCGCCGGCACCGCGCCCGTCATCGTGCTCGACGCCGGTCTCGGTGCGGCCCCCACGGAGCGTGTACGGCCGCACGTCGACCCGGACGCGCTCGCGTACGTGTATTTCACCTCCGGCACCACCGGTCCGCCCAGGGGCGTGATGGACACCCACCGCAACGTGCTCCACAACGTGATGCGCTATTCGAACGCACTCGGCTTCACGGCCGCGGATCGCATGACGGTCGTGCAGGCCAGCACTTTCAGCGGCGTCGTCTCGAGCATCTTCGGCGCACTCCTGAACGGCGCGACGCTGCTGCCCTACGATCTGGCACGCGAGGGGGCGGGCCCGCCGCTCGCGCGCTGGATGGCGCGCGCGCGACCGACGATCTTCCATGCGGTGCCGTCGATCTTCCGCAGCCTCTGCATGGAAGGGCGCACGTATCCATCGGTCCGCATCGTGCGGCTCGAAGGCGACGCCGCACTGCCGCGCGACGTGACGCTCTTCCGCCGCCACTTCGGCGATGACGCGGTGCTCGCGCACGGGCTCGGCACGACCGAGACCGGACTCTGCGCGCAATTCCTGATCGGCCGTGACACGCCCCTGCCGGCAGACGCACTGCCGGTCGGCTTCGCCACGCCCGACTTCGAGATCGCGATCATCGGCGCAGACGGCTCGCGAGTGCCGGCGCAAACGGCGGGTGAGATCGTCGTGCGCAGCCGTTATCTCGCGCCGGGCTACTGGCGCGATCCGGAGGGGACGGCGGCGGTCTTCAGCCTCGAGGGCCCGGACGGCCTGCGCGCCTGGCGCAGCGGCGACGTCGGGCGCCTGGATGCCGAAGGCCGGCTCGTCCATCTCGGCCGCCGCGATCACCGCATTCGGATGGCGGGAGAGTGGGTGGACGTGACGGCGCTCGAACGCGCGTGTGCGGCGATCCCCGGCGTGGCGGCTGCGGCGATCACGGCGATGCGCGACACCGCAGGCGAAATCGTGCTCGGCGCACGACTGGTTTCCGGGCCGGGGGCCCGGCTCACGTGGGACGACGTTCATGTGCATCTCGGCCGGTCGCTGCCCGACTCGGTGCTGCCCGCGGATCTCGCGCTGATCGACGCCCTGCCGCTCACGGCCGAGGGCAAGCTCGACCGCGCCGCGCTCGCGACCCTCCCGGCCCGGCCGCTCCCCCGCGGCGTGGCGATCACGGCGCCGGGCAGCGCCGCTGAAGTGTTGCTCGCGGCCATCTGGGCCGATCTGCTCGCGGTGCCCCGCATTGGCGTGCACGACCGCTTCGAGACGCTCGGCGGCACCTCGCTCGACGCCGCCCGGGTACTCACCGAAATCGAGCGGCGGATCGGGGTGACCCTGACCATGTCCGATCTCGCCGAGTGCCGCACCATCGCTGCGCTGGCGGCGCGCCTGGATGCGCCGGGCGCGCGGCGCAGCGCCACCCTGATCCGGCTCACGCGGGGCGCGGGCACACCGCTCACCTGTGTCCACGATCTCGAGAGCGACGCGTTCCTCTTCGGCCCGCTCGCACTCCGCCTCGCGGGTCGGCCGGTGCATGCGCTGCGTTTTCCCCTCGACGGACCGGTGGCGGACGTGCCCGCTTCGCTCGCGGCGCTCGCGGCACGCTACCTCGCCGACGCGCGCGTGGTTCAACCGGCGGGACCGTGGCGCCTCGCCGGCTTCTGCTACGGCGCGGTGGTCGCGCTGGAGATGGCCCGACAGCTCGCGGCGGCGGGCGAGACGGTCGAGCGCCTGGCGCTCCTCAACGTGACCCCGTTCGATCTGCCGTCGCTGGTGAGCGCACGCGCGCTGCGCCGCTTCCGCACCGACGGTCTCGCCCGTCTCACCTACCTCGCGCGCAAACGGGATCGCTGGCGCTGGCTCGGTCGCCGCCTCGCGCGTGTCGCACGGGATCGCGCCGCCGCGTGGCGCGACGCGGGCAGCCTCCGTTCCGGAACGCCCGGCCGCATGGCGGATGCGGACGCCGCACGCGCGCGCCTCCTCTACGCGTTCCGCTCGCACGTCGCGCGGCCGTTCACCGGACGCGTGCTGCTCGCGCTCGCCGAAGAAACGCTGCCGCTCTATACGGACGACCCGGCCTCCGCCTGGCGCGGCCTTTCGCAACCCGCGCCCGAGATCTTCACGGTTCCCCACGACGGCTACGCCATGCTCAGCGAACCCGAGGTGGGTGCCCTCGCCGCCCGCCTCGGGCCGTGGCTCGAGAGCGAACCCGGTGCGCGCGGAGTCGCAGGCGGAGTCGCAGGATGAACGGGCGGCGCTGGCTCGGGGCGCTTGCGGTGCTCGCACTCGCCGCGGTCCTGAGGCTTCCCGCGCTGGACGCGGATCCGCCTCCCGATTTCCACTTCTCGTTCATCGCCGACGAGGGCGCCTATGCGCACAACGCACGCCTGAAGTCGCTCACCGGCGTGTGGACCTGGGACGCGTTCGACGCCCCGCTCTACACCGCACCCCTGCACACGTGGCTCGTCGAGCGCGCCTACGCGGCGCTCGGCCGGGGGCTGGCCTCGACACGCCTGCCCGGGGCGCTCGCCGGGGTGTTCGTGGCGCTGATGCTCGTCGCACTCCCCTCGCGCCGCGTCGCGCCCGAAACGGCGCTCACCGCGGGGCTGCTCGCCGCCGCGTGCGGCTTCCTCGTCGCCCACGCCCGCGTCGCCTATACGGAATCCCTGCAGCTCGCCGGCGTGACGCTGGCCGTGCTCGGGGTATGGCGCGCGCGCACACGGCCCGGCTGGGCGGTGTTCGCGGCGCTCGGACTGGTCGCCGCGCTCCTCGCCAAACTGTCTTCCGCGCCGGTGCTGCTCGTGGTCATCGTGCAGTGGGTCATGTTCGGCGCGGAGGCGCGCGAACGCGGCGACCTGCCGGGCTGGTTGCGTGGCCTGACGCTGTTCACGGGCACGCTGATCATCGCCGCGCTCGCGCTGGGCGTCTGCTTCGTGCTGCCCCATGCCGATGCGATCCGTGCGGCGTGGAGGGAAATGGCACGGCTCGCGACCTCCACCGGGCACGACCTCCCGCTCCTCACCCGCTTCCTCTGGTTCGGCTTCCGCGAAGATCCGGGCGGCCTGCGCTCGCCCGGCGGGTTCTTCGCCGGCGAGCCCGCGATCGTGATCGCCGCCGGATGGCTCGGCACCGCGGCGCTGCTCGGCCGCCGCTCGGGTGGCGATCGCTTCCTCGTGCGCTCGTGCTGGGCCTGGGCCGTGATTCTGCTCGCCGCGATCGCGACCCATCCCGCGCTCTCCCCCGACCGCCGCTACGTGCTGCTCGTTCCGCCCGTCCTGCTGCTGATGGCGATGGCGGCGTTCGAGCCGGCCGCACGGGCGGACGACAGACCGGTCACGCACGAGACGCTGCGCGCGGGGCTGGCGTGGGCGGTGGCGACGCTGGTGATCGGCATCATCCTGCGCCCGGCGGTGCTCACGTTCCTCACCCGCGCGACCGCGGGCCTGCCGATCGGTCGCGAGAGCGGGATGTCGCCCAGGGCGATGCTGGCGCTCGGCTGGCTCACCGCGGCGGCGCTGGCGGCGCTGCTGCTCAGATCCACCGCGCTGCGCGAGACGCTGCGGCCCGCGCCCGGCTTCGCGCGCCTGCTCGTCCTCTGGGCGCTCGCCGGCGGGATCGCCGCGGGCGCGACGCAGTTCGCGCACGCGCGCTACACGATCCGTGACGCGAGCCGGGCGATCGGCACGATCGCCTCCCATCTTCCGCCCGGGCGCAGGATCGCGATCGGCGAGACGGCCGAAACGTTCGCGCTCGAGAACGATCTGCGCTGCATGGTCGTGCGCGACTGGCCCTACGCCGGGGTGCGCATCAACGTCGAGGCGGTGCCGCGCATCGACCCGCCCTTCGCGATCCTGACCCGCGCGGGGCGCCGCCCGGTGACGGGAATGGACGCGGCGCCCGGCGCGGATGCGGTACCGCTCGGGCGCTGGCCGGTATGGACCGGCGTGGCCGGCGTCCCACAACTCACGACGACGCTCTACGCCCGCCACGCGCAGGCGGCGCGGCAGGCCAGCCGCTGACCCGGGGGGCACGCGCACGCCCCCGGACCCGTTTCGGATCCGGGGGCGCGGCGTTCGACCGGTCAGCGTTCGCCGGGCCCGCTCACGTCCCTGGCGAGCGGCTGCGTTCCGGTGCTGTCCACCGCGACCGGGCTCGCTTCCGACCCGTCCGCGCCCGCCGTCTGCGCGGCCGCGGGCGATTCGATGAACACCCAGGAGCGGCACCACCGCTGCGCGTCGTTCTTCGCGGTGATCGCGAGGCCGGTGCGCGCCCAGGGCAGATGCAGCGGCACCCGGTAGCTCACGCGCCAGGCCTTCGCGTCCGCGTCGTAGGTGAGTGCCTGGCGGTCGTGGATTCCATCCCAGAGCGTCATCTCGGTGACGTCGGGGGTGGCCTGCACGGCGATGTCGATCACGTCACCGGGCTCCACCACCGTCTGTGACGCCGTGACCAGGATGTCGGGCGGCATGGCCCCCGGCGCCGCTCCGGTCGCGTCGTCGGTTTCGCTGGCCGGCACCTGAACCGGTGCCGGGGCCACGCTCGCATCGACCGCGTCGCGGCTGGTCTCGTAGGCGGGCACCGTCACCGTGGCGCCACCGTCACCGGCGTCGTCCACGGCCACGTTCTCGTTGCTGCCGCAGCCCGTGACGATCCCGCCGACCACCCCGATCGCCAGCGCGAACGCCGCGAGGTACCACCATCCGCCGGCGCCGCGCGGCTCGTTCTCAGGCCGCGCTTCCCACTGCTCGTTTCGATTGCGATGCATGTTCGTTCCTCCCCGGCGGTCGTCCGACACCCGGGGGCGCGCCGACCGCCCCGTTCCGGGTCGCTCCGGCGGGCCTTTGCCGCGCCGGTTTCCGCGGGCCGTGACCCGCTTCGCCATGACTCCAATCCAAGGACCGTGCCTGCCGGTGAGTGCATTGGACGGCAATGGATTGCGCGATTCGACCTGGGCATGGACGGAGGTCGTGCGTGTCATGATTGACACGCTTCGTGCTGCGATGGACCCTGCAGCCACCCGGAACCGCGCGGCGCGTGCGCCTCCAGGCGCCGTGGCCGTGCGGACACGCGATTCCTCTCCCGGAACACGGAGGCCTGCGACGTTGAATTCGCTGCGCTCACGCCTGGTGCTCGCCTTTGCGCTGGTCGCCCTCGTCCCCCTCGCGATCGCGATGGCGCTGATGGCGACGCGCATTCAGGAGACGGTCCGCGTCGAGGCGGCCGACCGGCTGAATGCGACGCTCGCGAACGTGAGCGCACGCATCCGCGCCGATGGCGAGACCCTGGGGGGGCGGCTCCAGGTGATGGCCCGCGAGCGCGCCCTGGCGCGCCTCGGCGCGGCGTCGCAGCCGGCGGATACGGCGCTCACCCGGGATCTCACGGTGCGGGCCTACCTGCTCGGCCTCGACGCGCTCGAGTGGCTCGGTCCGGGCGGTCTCGTGGTCGCCGCGGCGCACGCCGCTCCGCCCGACAGCGTGTTCGCCGGCGCCGCGGGCCCTCCCGGCGAGACCGACGTCATCGGGCGGGCGCGCCCCGCCTCTCCCGTCTCCGGTGTCGCCATCGAACCCGCAGGCGACACGGGGGCACTGCTGCTGGTGGCGCGCGCGCCGGTGCGGGCGGGCGGTGCCGTGGCGGGGGTGCTGCGCGGGGCCGTGCGCATGGATGCCGCGTGGCTCGCGCGCCAGAAGGGCGCCGGGGACGTGGACCTCGCGTTGCGCGGGCCGGACGGCAGGACCGCGGCGAGCACGCTCGGGGCCGACCGCGAGGCCTTCCTGCCGCTGCTCGAAGACCCCGAAGGCGCCGGGCTCACCAGGACCGGAGCGCTGGTGCGGCACGTTCCGCTCGAGCCCGCGGGCGGCGCCGTGCTGATCGGCATCGCCTCCACGGCGGCGGCCGACGCCGAGGTGCGGACGCTGTGGGTGACCAGCGGGGTGCTCGGTCTCCTGGGCCTCGCCGTCGCGATGCTGCTCGGGCTGATGTGGTCGAGGCGCATCGCGCGGCCGATCGAATCGCTGGCGGCCTTTTCTGCACGGGTCGCGCAGGGCGAGTGGGACCGCCCGCTCGAAGTCGCCCGCTATGCCGAGCTCGAGACGCTCGCGCACGCGCTCGAGCGGATGCGCGAGGATCTCACCCGCTATCGGGCGCGCCTGGTCGCGAGCGAGCGCCAGGCGGCATGGAGCCAGATGGCGCGCATGGTTGCGCACGAAGTCAAGAACCCGCTCACGCCGATCGCCGTGTCGATCGCGGACCTGCAGCGCAGCTACCGGCAGCAGCGCCCGGACTTCCCGGAAATCCTGGACGAGGCCGCCCGCACGATCGCCGAAGAAGTCGAATCGCTGAAGCGTCTCCTGCAGGAATTCTCCGAGTTCGGCCGCATGAGCGAGCCGGAGCTCCAGCCGGTCCGGCTCGCGGACGTGGCCGGCGACCTCGGCGCGCTCTACCACACCGAGATCGACGCGCAGCGGCTCTCGATCTCGGGACCCGGCGCTGACGTGCAGGTGCTCGCCGACCGCGCGCAGCTGCGCCAGGCCATGGTCAATCTGGTGAAGAACGCGCTCGAAGCGACCGCTCACGGGGGCCGCGTGCAGATCGAGTTCGAGGCCCTGCCGCGCGAAACCGTGATCGTGGTCGCCGACAGCGGGCCCGGCGTGGACCCGGAGGCCCGGGCGCACCTGTTCGTTCCCGAACACACCACCAAGCCCGGCGGCAGCGGGCTCGGGCTCACCATCGTGGAGCGCATCGTGACCGCGCACGGCGGCACCATCGCCGTCGCCTCCGAGCCCGGCCACGGCACCCGCTTCGAGATCCGTCTGCCACGCCGCGGCGAGGAGACCTGATGCCCTCGATACTGATCGTCGACGATGAACGCAACATTCTCACCAGCCTCGGCGGCGCGCTCGGCCGCGAGGGCTACGCGGTGGACACTGCCGCGACGCTCGGCGACGCGCGCGCGAAGATGCGCGAGGCGTTCGACGCCCTGCTGCTCGACGTGCGGCTCCCGGACGGCAGCGGTCTCGACCTGCTCGCCGAGGCCAGGCGGCAGGCGCCGGACACGGTGGTGATCATGATGTCCGGGCATGCGACGATCGACACCGCGGTCGAGGCGACCCGGCTCGGCGCCTTCGACTTCCTCGAGAAGCCGGTGTCGCTCGAACGTCTGCTCGTGGTGCTGCGCAACGCGACCAGCGCGCGTGCGCTGGAAGCCGAGAACCGGCGCCTGCGCGGCGCCTGGGCCGCGGCGATTGTCGGCCGCTCCCCCGCGATCGAACACCTGCTCCGCGAGATCGAAAAGGCGGGCCCGGCGGATGCGCGCGTGCTGATCGAGGGGGAGAACGGCACCGGCAAGGAGCTGGCGGCGCGCGCGCTGCACGCCTCGAGCCCCAGGCGCACGATGGCGTTCGTCGCGGTCAACTGTTCGGCGATCCCCGAGGAGCTGGTCGAGTCCGAGTTGTTCGGCCACGAGCGCGGCGCGTTCACCGGCGCGACCCAGTCGCGGCGCGGCCGCTTCGAGGAGGCGCACGGCGGCACGCTGTTCCTCGACGAGATCGGCGACCTCTCCGCGCGCGCGCAGACCAAGCTGCTGCGCGTCCTGCAGGAAGGCGAATTCACCCGCGTGGGCGGCAGCCGCACCGTGCGCGTCGACGTGCGCGTGATCGCGGCGACGAACCGCGAGCTCAAAGCGCTGGTGGCGGACGGCGCATTCCGCGAGGACCTCTACTTCCGCCTCGCCGTGATCCCGATCAAGGTGCCGCCGCTGCGCGAGCGGACCCGGGACATCCCGCTGCTGGTCGAGGCGTTCGTCGCCGAGCTCGCGCGCGGGCGCCGGCGGCGGTTCTCAGCGGAGGCGCTCGACCTGCTCGCGGGCTACGCGTTCCCGGGCAACGTGCGCGAGCTGCGCAACCTGGTCGAACGGCTGCTGATCATGAACGACGACGAGATGCTCGGCGCCGCGCACGTGCGCGCCGTGCTGCCGGCCGGCGCCGCCGGCATCCCCGCCGCCGCCCGCCTCGCCGACGCCGTGCACGCCTTCGAACGCGCCACCATCGAACGCGCGCTCGCCGAGGCGGACGGCAACGTCACGCAGGCCGCCCAGCGCCTCGGCCTCGAGCGCAGCCACCTCTACAAGAAGATGAAGAAGCTCGGGATGTCCGCGTAGCTCACGGCCTGAGATCCACCGTCGGCGTCGTCGGCCCGAGCGCCAGCAGCGGCGCAGAGAAATGCCCGGCGAAGCGGTGCGTCATGCTTACGCTCAGCGACGTCAGGCGCCGGAACGCATGCGCACGCAGGGCGTCGCCGCGCACCCAGCTCTGGGCGTGCGAGACCGACAGGGACAGCGCGGTCCGGTTCTCGAGGAACCAGGAGAGGCCTCCTGCGGCGCGCCAGTCCGCCTGATCCCCGCCGGTGGGGCCCGCCGTCCGTTTCTCGTCGACCCAGAGGTGGCTGGCGCCGACGGACGCGAGCCAGCGATCGCTCACCAGGCAGAGCGCCGTCAGCCCGGCCGCGTAGGTCGCCGTCAGGCCGTGCCGCGCCGGGGTGTTCGCGTAGCCGGAGGCGTCGAGCTGCCAGCGCCCGGTCAGCGCGCGATGCCAGTCCGCGCTCGCGTTCAGGTCGAGGTCGTCCTGGGTGAGGCGGCTGATGGACCCGCTCTCCTGCTGCAGGTAGCCCATGCCGGGCATCGACTCCTGGGTGCGGGTCCAGACCTCGTGACGCGAGGTGCGCGAGTGCGCGTCCACGACCTGGATCCGAAAGGACATCCCAACGTAGCGCCGGATCGGGGAGTCCGGAAGGCCGTTGCGGTCGGTGGTGGAGGCGGGTCCGAGGAACGGCTCCATCAGGCGCATCACCGTTTCGGGATCCGGCGTCCCGCGCAGTGCGCCGTCCTCGGCCAGGATGCGGGCGATCTCCCGCCACAGATCCCGAGCCGGACGGTCGCGCGTTCCGGAGTACGCCTGGCGCGAAAACATGAGCGCTCCCAGCTTCGTCAGGCCCTGGCGGCTCAGCGGGCGGGCGAGCAGTCCGCGCCGGGCGAGCCGCTGTTCGAGCAACACCGCTTCGTATACGGGCGTCGCATCGCGCACGCGGCCCGCGCCGAGTCCGAGCCCCGCACTCACCCCGGTCGAGTATGACTTGCTCAGCGTGCTCCGGGAGTCCGCGTCCGATTGGCTGTTGCCCCCGAAGCTCATGTCGGTCCGGCGGTGGTCGGAGCTCCAGTGCTGCTCGTCGCGCAGAGACGCGCCCACCTCCACGGTGAAGAACAGCGGCAGCCCCAGCGGATACCGATCGTGGGACGCGTTCAATTCGACGCGCTCGGCGGCGTCGCTCGCGGTGTAACGATCCGCGAGGGTCGACATGGACAGGCTCGAGAAATACCGGTTCTGAGACGAATTCGATTGGCGGTTGCCGTTCGTGGCAAAGGCGCCGCTGACCCGCGTGACGGCGGCATCGGTCACGTGAGTCCAGTCGGCGCCGGTCCCCACGCTGCCGAGGTAGTTGCCGCGGTCGGTGACCGACGAGAAGCCCGGGTACGAGTGGCCGTCGCGAGACCACGCGGCCTGACCGGCGAGGTTGCCGGTCCAGTCGAAGGTGCGGTATTCGGGGAACCGGAAGGAATCGAACGGCTCGGCCGCGCGGGCGGCGGCGGGCACGGCGAGGAACGCCACGAACATCATGCAGGCACGGTGAGACATGGAGACCTCCGAAGCCCGACGGGGGTGCAGGTGAGTATGGCCGTGCGGGGCGCAGCGTCCAGCGAAAACGCTTCTTCCGGAATGGCGCTGCATCCGCCCCGCTGTTAGGGTACGCGCATGCCGAGCCAGTATTCCGAAGCCGCCGCCGCCGTCACGGTGCCCGTGCGCATCCGCCGCCTGCCGCACGCCAAGGACCTGCCGCTGCCGGCCTACGGCACCCCGGGCAGCGCCGGGCTCGACGTGCGTGCGGCGATCGATACGCCCATCGTTCTCGTCCCCGGGGCGATCGCACGGGTTCCCACCGGGTTCGCGATCGAGGTCCCGGAGGGTTTCGAGATGCAGGTGCGGCCGCGCTCGGGGCTCGGCATGAAGCACGGCGTGACGCTGCCCAACAGCCCGGCGACGATCGACTCCGACTACCGCGGCGAAGTGATCGTCGCGCTGGTCAACCACGGCGGCGGGCCGTTCCGCATCGAGCGCGGCATGCGCATCGCGCAGATGGTGCTCGCACGCGTCCCCCGTGTCGCCTGGCATGAGGTCGGAGACCTGACCGAGACCGCGCGCGGCGCGGGCGGCTTCGGCCACACCGGCCTGGACTGACCGCGGCCTCTCCCCATCGCCGGCGCATGCGCAACGTGCCGGCATGCGCGGCGCCCACCGAAAGCACCTTGACACCCGCCGGGCCACTAAACATAATACGATTATGTTTTCTGACACCGATGGCACCTGCCGGAGCGACACGTGAGCGTCGCCCGCCGTGCGCCGGCGCGGCCACGCCCTCGCGGCGCAGGCCGTCCGGACAGGGTCCGTCCCGGGCTGGGCAACGAGATCCGCTGGCGTTTCACCCCTCCCCTTCAGGCGCGCGCACGGGCGACCGTCGAGGCCTTCGCGGCGGCCGCCGAGAAACTGCTCCGCGACCGTCCGTTCGAGGCCATCGGGGTGCACGAGATGGCCCGTCTGGCGGGGCGCACGACGGGCGCCTTCTACGCCCGCTTCTCGAGCAAGGACGGCCTCCTGCCCTACCTCTACCGCCGTTATGACGCGGGCCTCGAGACGCTGATGAGGCGGCGCATGGCGCGGCACGATTGGGCCGCACTCGACTTCGACGATGCGGTGCATGCGCTGGTCGAGGTCCTCGTCGGGCTCTACGTCGAGCGTCGCTGGTTCCTGCGCGCAATGGCGCTGTTCGTCCGCGCCAATCCGGATGCCCTCGAGCCCGATGTGTACGACCGGCGACGACGGGTGCGCGACACGGCCGTCGAGGCGCTGCGACCCCATCGCGCCGCGATCGCCCATGACGATCCCGATGAAGCGGTGCGGTTCGGAGTCTTCATGATCTCGGCCGCCGCGCGCGAGAAGCTCCTGTTCGCCGACGCGCCCCACGCCCGTGTGACCGCGGTCTCGCAGGCGGGGCTCGTCGATGGCCTGTCCCGGGCGCTGCGGGGCTATCTCGCGGCGTCTCCCACGCGCCCGGCCGGGGCCGGGACATCTGCCCGATCCCCGAGGAGACATCAACCATGAAGGTCCGTCCCATTCTTCTGCCGGCCGCGGCCACGCTCGCCCTCGTCTGCGGCACCCCGGCCGTCCGCGTGGCCGGCGCGGCCGACGGGGCCGAACTCGCGGCCCGCAGCAGCGACGTCGTCCACCTCGCCTCCGGCCGGACGATCCAGCTGGAGCGCGGCCGGCTGCTGGTTCCCGAAGTCCGTTCGGTCCCCGACTCGCGCCGGATCCCGGTGCACTACGTCGTCCTGAAGAGCGGCGCGGCACACGCTGCGGCGCCCCTGTTCTTCCTGCCCGGCGGTCCCGGCAATGCGGCCACCCCCGCTGCGGACGATCCCGCTGCGCTCGAGATGTGGGCGCCGTTGCTCGACGTCTCGGACGTCGTCTTCATCGATCCGCGCGGCAGCCGCGACCGCGACATGGTCTTCCTCTGGGACGGTCCCCTGCCGCGCGACTTCTTCGCGAGCGCCGACACGGCCCGTGCGCACTGGGCGAGGATGAGTCGTCGCGCCCTGGCCGCCTATCGCGAGCGTGGAGTGGACATCGAAGGCTATACGAACCTCGAGAGCATTCGCGACATCGACGCCCTGCGCGCCGCTCTGGGCTACGATCGCATCGCCCTCATGGGTTTCTCGTACGGGACGCACCTGGCGCTCGCCTACCTGCGGCACTACGACGCGCACGTGACGCGCGCGGTGCTGGTGGGCGTGGAAGGACCCGATCACACCCTCAAGCTGCCCTGGATGATGGATGTCCAGTTCGAGCGTCTGGCGCAGCTCGCCGCAGCCGATCCGACGCTGGCCCGCACGGTCCCCGACCTCGTCGCCCTGCTGGCGAGGGTGGACGCGAAGCTCGCCGAGCACCCGATGACGGTGACGGTGAAGAGGCGCGACGGCGCCCCGATGGATCTCCGCGTCGGTCCCTTCGGGCTCCACCTGATCCTGCGAGCCGACATCGGTGACGCCAGCGACCTGCCCGTGTTCCCGCGCCTGCTGTATTCGATCGACCGCGGGGATCCCTCGATTCTCCAGTGGTTCGTGCAGAAGCGGGCCGGGTTCATGTACGGCATCGCCGGGATGGGGGTGATGACGGACGCTTCCTCTGGAGCTTCGCCCGAGCGGCTCGATGAGATCCGGGCGCAGGCGGCTGCGAGCCGGTTCGCGGACGTCGTCAACTTTCCCTTCCCGGAGATCACCCCGCTGTGGACCGATCACGGCCCCGGGCCCGGGTACTACCGGCCCGTGGTGACGTCGGTGCCGACGCTGTTCCTCTCCGGCGAATTCGACTGGAACGCGCCGCCATGCCAGGCCGAGCAGGTGCGCTGGGGCTTCGCGCACGGCACCCATCTCGTCGTGGCGGACGCCGGGCACGAGCAGACGCTGTGGCAGAACCCCGACGCGGCGCCGGTGGTGCGGGACTTCCTGGCCGGGAAGGACGTTGCGGCGGCCCACCTGGTCTGGCGTCCGTTGCGTTTCATTCCGCTCGAGGGGGATCCGGGCGACGTGACGCATCCGTCGCTGGGGCGCCGTTGAACGGCCTCCCGCCCTCCCGTGCGCGGCCGCCGGGATCTGCTACCATGCGCGGCGGATTCGATCCGTCACCGCGCATGGGAAAGGAATCGCTCGTCGATGAGGATTCGCGGTCTGGTCATCGCGGTCGTGGCGCTCACGGCGTTGCTGGGCGTTTCGTGCGGCAGGTCGGGCACCTCGAAGCACCGCGCCCCGGCGACCGCCACCGGTGTGAAGCCCCTCTCGTTCGAGAAGCGGGAGAAGCACCAGACGCTCGAGGACTGTCCTGAGCAGCTCGCGCCCTGCGCCTCCATCTCGCTCGGCTACTTCGAGCTGACCAGCGGGCCCCCTCCCCTGCGTGACTCCGTCGCGGCGTTCCTCGACACGACCGTGTTCGCCGCGGTGGACGAGCGCGACGAGGGCGGCGGCGCGGCCATGGCCGACACGTTGATGCAACGATTCCTCGACGAGTACCGCGACTTCTCCGAGGAGTTTCCCGATTCGCCCGCGTCCTGGACGATCCAGCGCCGGGCCACCCCGGTGTGGAACGACGGCCGCCTCTTCAGCATCGAGTTCTCCGAGGAGAGCTACACGGGCGGCGCCCATCCGAACGCGCTCGTGCGGCTGATGACGCTGAATGCGCATGACGGCCATCGGGTCTCGCTGGACGAGCTGTTCGTGCCCGGGTACGGCGCGCGCCTCACCGCGCTCGGCGAGCGCGCGTTCCGCAAGGCGCACGACCTCGCGGCCACCGACGACCTGGTGGCGGCGGGGTTCTGGTTCGAGGGCGGCGCGTTCCAGCTCAACGACAACTGGGCGGTGACCGGCGAGGGCCTGCGCTTCCACTACAACGCCTACGAGGTCGCGCCCTACGCGATGGGACCGACGGACATCCTGCTCGGCCGCAAGGCGCTCGCACCGCTGATCCGCCCGGGCGGCCCGCTGGCGGCGCCCGCGGGCGCGTGAACGGGATGCCGGCCGTCGCGCTCCCCGCCTAGTCGCGCTCCTCCGCCGCTTCCTCGGTCTCGAACGCCATGAGTGCCTCGACGCGGTAGGAGCCGAGCCGTTCGCGCCCGCCGAGCCCGCTCAGCTCGACGACGAACAGGCAGGCGACGATCTTCGCTTCCAGCTGTTCGACCAGCCGCACGGTCGCGGCGGCGGTTCCGCCGGTCGCCAGCAGGTCGTCCACGAGCACCACCTTCTGGCCCGCGTGCAGGGCGTCGCGATGGATCTCGAGCGTATCCTCGCCGTACTCGAGCGAATACATTTCGCGCACGGTCTCGCCCGGCAGCTTGCCGAACTTGCGGGCGGGAACGAACGGCACCCGCCAGTGCATCGCCAGAGCGGTGCCGAAGATGAATCCGCGCGACTCGATCGCCACCACCGCATCCGGCGCCGGCGCGCGGGCGGCCATCTGCGCGACGCACTCGCGCAACGCGTCCGGGTCGGACAGCAGCGGCGTGATGTCCTTGAAGACGATGCCCTTCTTCGGGAAGTCGGGTACGTCGCGAATCCTGCTGCGCAGATCGATCATGGGTCGCCCCGTCGCTGGGGCCGCCGTCGGCGGCCCGGTCCGTTCTGCTCTCGAGCGGCGTGCCCGCGGCGCGCCGGCCTTTCCGATGTCCATGTGCGTCTGCGGCCCACTCTAGTTCAGCGCGGGGTCGGCCGCGCCGCTTCCCTGGATCTCGATCGCCCGCCGCAGTTTTTCGATCGCGCGCGCTTCGATCTGACGCACCCGCTCGCGCGAGATCCCGAAATGTTCGCCGGTCTGGGCGAGGGTCCGCGTCACGCCGTCGTAGAACCCGTAGCGGATGCGGATCACCTGTTCTTCGCGCTGGCTGAGTCGCCTCAGCAGAGCGTCGATCTTCTCGTGCTCGAGCTGCAGCTCGACCAGCCGCTCGACCGACGCCGGCGCCGTGCCGACCTCCTCGCTGGAGAGCTGCTCGAATGCGTCGACGCTGGTGCCTTCGTCGAGCGAGCGAAGTCCGGACATGAGCCCGGCCAGCCGCTGCGCGCGCACCGCCGAGATCTTCATGTGCACCGCGACCTCGTCGACACCGGGGTCGCGGCCGAGCGCATGGCGCAGCTCGCGCTCCGCGCGTACGAAGCGGTTCACCTGCTGCAGCATCTGCACCGGAATGCGGACGGCGCGGGCCTGATCGGCGATTCCGCGCAGTATCGACTGGCGGATCCAGATGGCGGCGTAGGTGCTGAAGCGCAGGCCGCGCTCGGGCTCGAAGCGGTCCACCGCGTGGATCAGGCCGAGGTTGCCCTCCTCGATCAGATCGAGCATCGGCATGCCGCGCGCCCGGTAGCCGCGAGCCAGATGCACGACGAGCCGCAGATTGGCGAGGATGATGCGCTTGCGCGCCGCCTCGTCGCCGGCGCGGGCGCGGTACGCGAGGGCGAGCAAATCCTCGTGCTCCAGCATCGTGATGCGCCCGATCTCGTCGAGGTAACGATCGAGCAGATCACGTTCGGGCTCGCCGGCCAGGCTGCGCGGTTCGACCCGCGCCGGCGTTTCGCTGTCGCTCTCGGCCTCCGGCAGCGCGACACCGAGATCGAAAAGCCGCGCGCGAAAGCGGTCGAACGCGCTCTCGTCGAAAGCCGGGTCCAGGAGCAGCGCCTCGTACTCGCGCGTGCCGAGCGCACCGGCACGCACCGCCGCGGCCACAACGGCGTCGAGCCGTTCCTGGAACGTCGCGAGCCGGGGGCCGGGGGTGTCAGTCGACAATCTCGAATCCTCTGAAGCGGCCGCGGGTCTCGCCCCACGCGTCGATCACGCGCAGGACCCGGGCGCCCGGCGGTCCGTTGCGCACCGAATCGAGCAGTCGGCGCAGGGAGTCGTCCGGCCCCTCGGCGTCGAGCTCGACCGCACCGTCATGCAGATTGCGGACGTGGCCCGCGAGGCCGAGCGCGCGGGCTTCACGGACCACGAACCATCTGAAACCGACGCCCTGCACGCGTCCCTCGATGCGGAGATGAAGGGATGCCATGACCACGCCGCAGCATGCGCCACGCGCGCGCGGCATTCAAGCCGCCGCGCGCACAACGAAAACACCCGGGACGTTTCCGCCTCGGGTGCCGCGTACGGCGCCGGGATCGAATGGTCGGGGCGAGAGGATTTGAACCTCCGACCCCCTGGTCCCGAACCAGGTGCGCTACCAGGCTGCGCTACGCCCCGACTCGCTACTCCTCCGCCGGGCTGTCGGCCCAGGCGTCGCGTCCGACCAGCGGGACGAAACGGCACTCGCCGAGCCGGACGTGCCGCCAGCGGTCCGCGGACTCGCGTTCCCACACTTCCAGATGCTGCCGGGACGCGTCACCCACCGGGATAACAAGAACACCCCGTTCCCCCAACTGGTTTCGCAGAGCGTCGGGAACACGGGGCGCCGCAGCGGCGACGAGGACCCTAGCATAGGGCGCAAACTCCTGCCAACCGAGGCTGCCGTCCCCGTGCCTGAGGGCGACGCCGCGTACCCCGAGCTGGTCCAGGCGCTTCTGCGCCGCACGCAGCAGCGACGGCACGCGCTCGACGCTGAAGACCCGCTCGCAGAGTCGCGCCAGCAGGGCGGTCTGGTATCCGGTCCCGGTGCCGATCTCCAGCACGCGGTGGCCGGGCTCGAGGCGTGCCACCTCGAGCATGCGGGCGACGATGTACGGCTGCGAGATCGTCTGGCCCTCGCCCGTCGGCAGCGCGTGGTCGCCGTAGGCGCGGGAGACGAACGCCGGATCCACGAACAGTTCGCGCGGCACGGCGGCCATCGCCTCGAGCACACGTTCATCGCGGATGCCGCGCTCGCGCAGCTGCTTCTCCACCATGCGCCGCCGCGCGGACGCATGCGGATCCGGCGCCGCACTTCCGTTCGCGTGTCTCACTTCTCGAGGTTCCAGGCGCGCACGCCGTCGATGGCCCCTTCGTCGGTCAGGTCGAGCCGCATCGGGGTCACGGACACGTAGCCCTCGTGGACCGCGTGGAAGTCGGTGCCCTCCTCGGACGACCACACCGGATCTTCGCCGCCGATCCAGTAGTAGTCGAGACCGCGCGGGTCCACCTTGCGGATCAGGGTGTCGCGATAGACGCGGCTGCCGAGCCGGGTGATCTGCACGCCGCGCACTTCCCTCCACGGCCGGTACGGGATGTTCACGTTCAGCAGCGTGCGGTGCGGAAGTCCCTCCTCGAGCACCCGTCCCACGAGTCGCTCGATGAAGGCCGCGGGCTCGACGTAGTCCGACAGCTCGCGGGTGACGAGCGAGCAGGCCACCGCCATCGCCCCCTGCAGCGATCCCTCGATGGCCGCGGCGACCGTGCCGGAGTAGAACACGTCCTCGCCCATGTTGGGACCATGGTTGATGCCCGACACCACCAGGTCGGGCGGCTCGTCGAGCAGGCCGTACCAGGCCGCCACCACGCAGTCCGTCGGCGTGCCGTCGACGCTGAAGATACCGGGCTCGTGCTCGCGGATCCGGAACGGCCGGTGCAGCGTGAGCGAATGCGAGGTGGCGCTCTGGTTGCGGTCGGGGGCGATCACCGTGACGTGGCCGAACCGGCGGAGGACATCGCGCAGTTTGAGCAGGGCCGGTGCGAAGATCCCGTCGTCGTTGGTGATCAGGATCCTCACGTGCGGCCGGCCCCGAGCGTGGCATCGCGCATCGCGCGCGGCGGCAGGACCCCTTCGAGGGTGAGCCGGAGCAGCGTCCCGACGATGCGTGGCACGTCGCGGAACGCGCTCAGCTGGCTCTTCTCCTCTCCGTACACGGTGGGGATGCTCACGTGGGTGAGGCGGAAGCCGAGCCGCGCCGCACGCACCACGACCTCCGATTCGAGCTCGTAGCGACCGGGCGTGAGCGGCGTGCGCTCGAGCACCTCACGCCGGTACAGCCGATAGCCGCACTGGCTGTCCTCCACGCGCTGGCCGGCGAGCTGCGACGACCAGCTCGATGAAAACCAGTTGGCGAAACGGCGGCCGACGGGCATGTCGGGCGTCCGTTCGCGGCGCCCCAGCACGATGTCGGCTGTGGCCGCGCCGCGCACGAAATCAGGAAAACACTCGGGCGGATGCTGCCCGTCCGCGTCGAGCGTCACCACCGCATCGTGGTCGGCCAGCGCCCGGAACCCCTCGAGCAGCGCGTGGCCCTTGCCGCGGTTGCCGGCGAACGAGATCACCCGGGCGCCGAACTGGCGGGCCACCTCCGCGGTTGCGTCGCGCGACCCGTCGTCCACGACCAGCACGTCGGGTGGCGGATCGAGCGCCTGCAGCCGCATCAGGACTTCGCCGAGGTGGGCCGCAGCCTGATAGGCGGGCACGAGAGCGGCCACGCGCATGAAACCGATTCCTCCGGAAGCGCCGGCACGGGCTCGCGATGGGCGCGGGAAAGAAGAAGATGGTCGGGGCGACTGGATTTGAACCAGCGACCACCTGCCCCCCATGCAGGTGCGCTACCAGGCTGCGCTACGCCCCGACCCGGGGAACCCGCAAGTTCCGCCGCGGGAGAATTTACGGGAAGCCGCGCGGATCCCGCAAGTAGGGCACGTCCTTGCGCGCGCCCTCAGCGCCGCACGACGCCGCCCGGCGCCGTCCGCCGTCAGCGCGCGTCACGCAGGCGCGCCGCAATGCGGCGCAGCTCTTCCTTCACCTCGTGGATCACCACGGTACGATCGGCGTGATCGAACCCCATGTCGATCTGCGGCGTGTCCCTGCGTTCGTCCAGCAGGCGCCGCCGCGCACCGGCGATCGTGAAGCGGCGCGCGTAGAGAAGATCCTTGATGCGCAGCAGCATCTTGATCTCCTCGGGCCGGTACATGCGGTTCCCGGCGCGGTTCTTCCGCGGCCGCAGCATGCTGAACTGGGTCTCCCAGTACCGCAGCACGTGCGGCTTCACGCCGACCATTTCGCTGACTTCGCTGATCGGGCGGTACATCTTGCCTTCGAGCCCGGTGTCGGTCCTGATCGGGGTCATCCATTCCCTCCTGCCGCCTGGCTCACGCCTCGCGTTTCAGATCGCGCGCCATCAGAGCGCGCATCGCGTCACGTGGGTGGCGGCCCTCGAACAGCAGCGCACATACCTGTTCGGTGATCGGCAACTCGATGCCGTGCGCCTGGCCAAGCTCCCGCGCGGCCCGGGCGGTGTTGACGCCCTCCGCGACCATCTCCATTCCGGCCAGCACCTCCGTGAGCGGCTGGCCCCGCCCGAGCGCTTCACCGACCCGGCGATTGCGGCTGTGCCGGCTCATGCCGGTGGCGATCAGATCGCCGAGTCCCGTCAGACCGAAGAACGTCTCCCTGCGTCCACCCAGCGCTTCGCCGAGCCGCGACATCTCCGCGAGCCCGCGCGTGAGCAGTGCCCCCTTCGTGTTGTCGCCGAACCCCACTCCATCGCAGACGCCCGCGGCGATGGCGATCACGTTCTTGAGCGCGGCGCCGTATTCGCAGCCGGGCACGTCGTCGTTCGTGTACACGCGGAACAGGTCGGTCGCGCACAGCTGCTGGACCGCGCGGGCCCGCGCCTCGCTGTGCGCGGCGGCCACGACGCTCGTCGGGATGCCGCGGCTCACCTCTTCGGCGTGGCTCGGGCCGGTGACGATCACCGGATCCGCCTCGTCCAGTGTTTCGGCGAGGACCTCGGACAGCCGTTTGAGCGTCCCCAGCTCGAGCCCCTTCGACGCGCATACCCACGTCGTCCGGACGCCGAGCCGGGCGATGCGCCCGGTCACCGCGCGCACCGCGTGCGACGGCACCACGATCCAGCCGAACTCCACGCTTCCAAGTACCCGTTCCAGTTCCGGTTGCACCTTAATCCCCGGGGGCAGGGCGATGCCAGGCAAAAACTTCCGGTTCTCGCGCACCCGCTCCATCTCAGCCAGATCGGCCGCCTCGTTACCCCACAGCGACACCTCGTGCCCCGCGCTGGCGAGCAGCACTGCGAGCGTCGTGCCCCATGAGCCCGCGCCGATGACGGCGACCCGGCTCACGGCGCGCCCGCCCTGCCGTTGCCGGCACCGGGGGTGCGCCGGAACGAGAGACGTGATTCGGTTCCGCGGAGCAGCCGCTCGATGTTCGGCCGGTGGCGCAGGATGATCAGCACGGCGACCAGCACGCCGAACACAAACGTCGGGCTCGCGATGCCCCCCGCCCGCGTGAACGGCAGCGCCACGGCGAATGCCAGAGCGCCGAGGATCGAGCCGAGCGAGACGAAGCGGGTCGCGAGCAGGGTCGCGAAGAACACGACCACGAACGCGAGAAAGGCGAGGGGTGCCAGCGAGAGCAGCGCGCCCACCGTGGTCGCGACTCCCTTGCCGCCGCGAAAGCCGGCGAGGAACGTGAACATGTGACCGAGGATCGCCGCCAGCCCCACCGCAATGGCGCACCATTCCATGCCGCCCGGAAAGTGCGCGGCCGGGGCGAGGCGCGGCAGGGTCCAGACGGGAATCGCCCCCTTCGACACGTCGAGCAGCAGCACCGGGATGCCGACCGCGGGACCCAGCGTGCGGTAGACATTGGTCGCGCCGAGATTGCCGGACCCGGCGCTGCGCACGTCCACCCCGCGCCACCAGCGCCCGAGCCACAGGGCGAACGGCAGCGAGCCGCACACGTAGCCGAGGATCACGCAGAACGCGACGCTGGTCGCGGCCCCGAGGGCCGAATCGGTCATTCGCTCTTCCTCACGCGCAGACGCACCGGAGTTCCGGCGAACTTAAAGTGCTTCGTGAACTGAAGCCAGAGAAACCTGCGATAGTTCTCGCTCAGCCGCGACGGCGCATTCACGAACAGGGTGAACGCAGGTGGACCGGTTCCGGTCTGGGTGAGGTAGTAGATCTTCGGCGACTTGCCGACGCGGTTGCTGGGCACCTGTCGCTTCTGCTGCACCTCTTCGAGCCATGCGTTGAGGTCGCGGGTCGAAATCGTGCGGCGGTGTTCGGCGACGCGATCGAACAGCACTTTCGGCAGCCGGTGCAGATGCTGACCGCCGGTCGCGGAGACCGGGATCGCCGGCAGATCGGCGAGCGTCGGATAGCGGCTCGCACGCTCTTTGAGCGCCGCCTTCCATGCCAGCTCGCGGTCCTCGATCAGATCCCACTTGTTGTAGACGAGCTGCACGGAACAGCCGGCCTCGAGCGCATGGTGTGCGAGACGCGCCTCCTGGCGATGGAACCCTTCGACGCTGTCCACGACCAGGCAGGCGATGTCCGCGCGCTGCAGTGCGCCGAGCGCCCGCATGATCGCGTAGAACTCCGACTGCTCGCGAAAGTGCGCCTGCCTGCGGATGCCGGCCGTGTCGACGAGCACGAATTCGCCGACCGGCGTCTTCCACGCCGTATCGATCGGATCGAGCGTGGTGCCCGGGCTGGCCTCGACGATCATCCGGTCCTCGCCGAGCAGCGCGTTGGTGAGCGACGACTTGCCGACGTTCGGGCGGCCGACGATCGCGATCCGCGTGGCGGGCGCCTCCGCTCCCCCGTCATCCGCCGGCAGCAGCGCCACGATCCGGTCGAGCAGATCGCCGATGCCGGTTCCGCCCTCGGCACTGATCGGAATCGGCTCGCCGATCCCGAAGCGGTGGAAGTCGTGCACGATCGGATCGAGGGGCTTATCGACTTTGTTCACCACGAGCAGCGCCGGGCGGTCACGGCGGCGCAGGTTCTGAGCGATCGCCGCGTCGAGGTCGGTGGCCCCGGTGTGTGCGTCCACCATGAACACGACCACGTGGGCCAGTCCGATCGCCATTTCGGCCTGCTTGCGGACCTCGGCGTCGCGGCCCTCCGCGGCGGCGGGCAGGAAGCCGCCCG
This sequence comes from Candidatus Eiseniibacteriota bacterium, assembly GCA_963744995.1. GTDB lineage: Bacteria > Eisenbacteria > RBG-16-71-46 > RBG-16-71-46 > RBG-16-71-46 > CAVUWA01. The sequence goes on along the minus strand of CAVUWA010000009.1, from coordinate 443,778 downwards.
TATCCACCAGCAGGAACGAGCGTCCGGTCCACTCGGCGCGGACCGCGTTGCGATCGCGGGTAATGCCGGGGCGGTCGTCCACCACCGCGCGGCGCTCGCCGAGCACGCGGTTGAAGAACGTGGACTTGCCCACGTTGGGACGACCGATGATGACGACGACGGGGATCGGCATGGTCTCGAAAAGTGCGGCGCGCCGGGAGCGTCCGGCGCGCCGCCGAAGGAAGCATGGAGCGGGCAACGGGGTTCGAACCCGCGACCTCAAGCTTGGGAAGCTCGCGCTCTACCAACTGAGCTATGCCCGCCCGGAGCGGCCCGAAAGGCAAGGACGTTCTAAGCTAGGGCCCCGCCCGAGGGGTGTCAATCGACCGTGCGGCGCTCAGCCGGCGAACGCGGCCATGGCCTGCGCGACGGTGTCGTGGTGGTCGAAGACCAGGATCAGTTTGGTCATCACGAAGGTCGACTTGATCCGCTTGTCGAGCCCGCAGACCTTGATCTCACCGGAGCGCTTCGCGTAGTTCGCGTGGGCGCGCATGAGCACCGAGATCGCCAGCGAGTTCATGGCCTCGCAGCCCGAGAAGTCCAGAACGACCTTGCGGTTGTCCTTCGCCACCAGGTCGTTGAATGCCTGCATGAGCTCGTCGGTTTCCGTGTCCCCGAAGAAGCTGCCCTTCAGGGTGAGCACGGTGACGTCCCCCTCGTCCTTTCTTGTGACTCTGGCCATGCGCGATCCTCCTGCCGCGGTGCGGCGTTCGCCGCCATGGCGGGCGGCACCGCCCGCATGCTACCGCTCGCCGCACGCAAATGAAAGGCGCCACGCCGCGGCCGCGCCGGCGCCCGCACGTGGCCGCTTCAGGGGAAGCGCAACATCTGTCGGATGGCGGCAACGGCACCCTCCGGCGCGATCGCCCGCGCGTGCCCCCGATGTCTGAACCAGGTCCGCTGGCGCTTCGCGAACTGGATCGTGCGCAGGGTGGTGCGCGCCTCCGCGGCGGTGCGATCGAGGTGGCCCTCGAGGAGCAGGATGGCTTCGTCGTAGCCGATGGCGCGCAGCTGGCGCAGCGCCGGCCCGCGTTCGGAAGCGAGCAGCGCGCGGGTTTCCTCGATGAGTCCGCTCGCGAACATCCACGCCGTGCGCCGTTCGATGCGGGCACGCAGCCATTCGAGCGGGCCGCTCACCTGGAAGATCCGCCAGTCGCCGGCGACCGGCGCGGCATGCGGCTGGCGATGCCACCAGGACAGCGGGCGCCCGCTCGCCTCCAGTACCTCGAGCGCGCGCACGATGCGCTGCGCGTCGCGCGGTGCGAGCCGCGCCGCGGTCTCCGGATCGCCGCGCGCGAGCCGCGCGTGCAGTGCCTCCGGGCCTGCGCGCGCGGCCGCCTCGGCGAGTGCCGCGCGCCGCACCGGATCCGAAGGCGGCGCCGCGGCGATGCCGGAACGTGCCGCCTCCAGATACAGCCCCGAGCCGCCGACCAGCACCGGCGTCCGCCCGCGGGCGTGAATCGCCGCGCACGTGGCGCGCACCGCCTCCAGGTACCAGCCCGCGCTCGCGGATTCACCCACGTGCAGTGCGTCGAACAGATGATGTGCACGCGCGGCGCGGGCGAAGCGGTCCGGCTTGCCGGTGCCGACGTCAAGTTCCGCGAATACCTGACGCGAATCGGCGCACACCACATCGCCGCCCAGCGCGTCGGCCACCGCTTCGCCGACATCGGTCTTTCCCGTGGCGGTTTCGCCGACGATGGCGACGATCCGGGGACCCACGGGCGCCGTCCCTTCCCCGGCGCGCGGCGCGCTCACGGGCTCAGCTCCGGCCGAAGCGCCGGTGCAGATCCTCGAGGTCGAGGCGGACGAACGTGGCGCGGCCGTGCGGATCGCCGTGCGGCTTGCTGGTCGCGAACAGACGGTCGACGAGCGTCCGCATCTCCAGCTGGCTGAGCCGGTCCCCCGCACGGGTCGCCGCGTGGCACGCGTAGGAGCGCGCCAGACGTTCGGCGATGTCCTCGTCGGCGCTGCGCCCCGAGTCCTCGCCCAGGCCGTCGAGGAGGTCCTGCAGCAGTTGTCCGGGCTGCTCGTGGCGCAGCCCCGCGGGAATGCCCTGGATCACCACCGTCGGCGGCCCGAGCGGCGAAAGGTCCCAGCCCAGCTGCCCGAGCCACGGTCCGAGCTCGAGCAGCAGCTCGAACTGATCGCGTGAGAGGTCGACGAGCGCCGGGAACAGCAATTGCTGCGAGCTGCCGCGGCCGCCGGCCATGCGCGCCAGCGCCTCCTCGTAGAGGATCCGCTCGTGCGCGGCATGCTGGTCCACGATGATCAGTCCGCCGCGCACCGGCGCGAGAATATAGGTGCGGTGCAGTTGCCAGAACTCCGCATCGGTCTCCGCCGCCCGGGTCGCCGTGGCCGGCGGCACCGGAGCCGCCACCGGGGGCACGGGGTCCGCCGCCGGGTCCGCTGGGTCGCGTTCGAACAGGCGCTCGAGCCCCATCTGCCCGCCCCGCTGCGGCTGCTCGCGGACCCGGTCCGCCCAGCGCGGTTCGGGCCCACCGCCGCGCACCACCGTGAACGGCGGATGGAGTCCGGCGAGCGGGGCGGCGCAGGCGGCGCTGACCAGCGAGAACACCGGGTCTTCCTGTGCGAAGCGAACCTCGCGCTTGGTGGGGTGCACGTTCACGTCGAGCCGTTCGGGCGGCACCGACAGCCAGATCACCGCGGCAGGGAAACGGCCCCCGGGGAGCAGATCGCCGTAGGCCTGGCGCAGCGCCGAGGCCAGCATCGGTGCCTGCACCCAGCGGCGGTTGATGAGGAAGATCTGTCCCTCCCGCGTCGAGCGGGCGTGCTCGGGCAGGCCCAGCAGGCCTTCGACCACCAGGCCCTCGCGCTCGCCCACCGCCTCGATCCACTGCTCCGCATGGCGCGCGCCCCAGAGCGCCGCGGCGCGCTCACGGCGCGTCGCCACCGCCGGCCAGTCGAAGCGCTGGCGGCCGTCGACCACCATGCGGAACGCCGTTTCCGGGTAGGCGAGCGCCATCGCCTCCATCAGCCGCAGCGCGGCGCGCAGCTCGCCGGCCGGCGAGTTCAGGAACTTGCGGCGCGCGGGCAGGTTGTGGAACAGGTCGCGCACCACGATGGTGGTGCCGGGCGCGCGGGCGGCCTGGCCGCGCCGCGTCACCTTTCCCGCCTCGACCTCGACCTCGGTCGCGGCTTCCGCGTCGCGGGTCCGCGTCGTGATCTTCATCCGGCTGACCGCGGCAATGCTCGGCAGCGCCTCGCCGCGGAATCCGAGCGTCGTCAGCCGGTGCAGGTCCTCGAGCGCTGCGATCTTGCTGGTCGCGTGCCGTTCGAGCGCGAGCTCGATCTCGGCGGCGGCGATTCCCGTGCCGTCATCGGCGACCTGGAACACCTCGTCGAGCGAGCGACCGGCACGCACCTCGATCGCGCGCGCGCCGGCATCCAGCGCGTTCTCGATCAGTTCCTTGAGCGCCGAGAGGGGCCGTTCGATCACCTCACCCGCGGCGATGCGCGAGGCGGTGTCGGGCTCGAGGCGGCGGATGGAGCGGTGCGCGGTGACGTTCATGGAGGGCGATTACCATGCCACGCCCCCCGGGCCCGCGCAACAGGCGGTCGTTCAGGTCCGGTCGAGCCAGCGCCCCACGGTCGAAACGAACGCCGCGGCGTCTTCCGGTCCGGTCAGGTCGACGCGCTCGCCCGTGATCGGCGGCGCGGGCGACGGCTGGCGGCCGTCGTGCCACGCCTGTTCCCACAGGGCCAGCAACCTGCGCCGGACGTGCGGGAAGGACGCATGAGCGCCTGCAGTCAGCAGCAGAACGATCCGCGGCGCCGGATGGCAGATGCAATCGGTGTCGCGCAGCTGCTGCGGGAGCTTCTGACAGAGATCTTCGACGCAATGCGGAGCGTCGGAGAATTCCAGGCGGTGCACCGAGAAGTGCAACCCGTCACGACCGTTGCGTTCGACGGCGAGATTCAGCCGCGTCATGAACGCGTCCACTTCGAGCCAGCCCGCGACCCGGTCCGGAACCATGGGGAACGCGGGGCTCGCGAGATCGCGATCCTGCTGATCCCACGTCGTGCGGATTTCGCCGACCAGCCGCTCCCATTCGGTCCAGCCCTCGCCGGGGTTGATGCCGGCTGCGGCGACGACGCCGTTGCGGTTGGTGGTCTGGAACGGCCACGCGCCCCATGCCTTGCCCTGCTCGGGCCCGGACAGCTGGCTCACCACCTGCGCCATGTTCGAGCTCAGCGCCTTCTCCACCAGGCCGCGCAGCAACGGATCCTCCAGCCCGACCCTCGCGAGAAGCTCGAGGTCGCCGCCCCTGCCGGCGTGCAGCTCCGCGTGTTCGGCGCCGGTCGATTGCGCCATGCCGGCGAGCGCGTCGCGCAGGCGCATGCGGTCGTCCGGGGACGGGAAGTCCTCGAGCGTGCCGACCACGACACCCGGCTTGGCCGCGGGCCGAACGGGCTGCGGAACCGTCGGCGCCGCCTCCCCCATGTCGGGCAGCGTGTGCTCCATGATGGCGTCGAATTCGTCGCCGCCCAGCGCATCCTCGAAGGCAGCCGCGTGCATCGCCAGCGGCGCCTCGATGGCGGGACCGCACTGCTGGCCGTCGGGGCTGCCCTGCAGGTACGACTGCGGAGACGCGCACGGGGTGCCGAGCGCCTGCAGCAGACCTTCGATCTGGGTGCGGCGCACGCTGCGCTCGCCGACCAGGGCGAGGTCGAAGATCTCGCGGGTCAGATCGGCGAGGTCCATCGTGCGCGGCAGACCGCACAACTCGGCGACGCGCAGTCCGGCGTCGTCGTTGCGCTCGCCTGCGACGAGCCGCACCGACACGTCGGGCTGAGCCAGGAGTTCGGGCAGCAGGTCGGCATCGGCCCAATCGAAGTCGATCAGAACCAGCCTGCGCCTGCGCGCGTCGTCCGTCAGGGTCGAGGAGTGTGTGGCCATGGGAGTTGGGTGAATGTACTCACCCGGCTTGCACGGACCATACCATCGCCTGCCGACGCCATCCGCGGGCCGGATGCGCAGAACGCGCTCCGGCCGCCGCCCGCCCGGGCGGGCGAAACGCAACGGGGTCCGGGAGGCCCCGTGCGGAACGCGACGACGCTGCGCGGTGCGACCCTACTTCAGATCGGCCCCGGTCGGGGGCGGCAGCGCGAGCGCGGCCAGGTCCGGGTCCCGGATCTGCACGTTGTAGTCGCGCTTCAGGCCCTCGTAGTAGTAGTAGAGGCTGCGCTCGAGTTCCTTGCGGCGGTCGCGTTCGAGCCGCGCGGCCAGCTCGCCGGGCGGTGGCGCGTGGCGCGCGACCAGCCTCACCCGCACCAGACCACTCGCACAGGCCACCCAGCCCGAGGTCTCGCCCGGCTGCAGCGCGGGCGCCTGGTCGTTGCCGAAGATGAGCGAGTCGATCTGCGCGGCGCCGCCGAATCCCTGCAGACCGTCGCCGGCATGGAGGCCGTCCACCCGGGTGAGGCCCCCGAAGAGGGTCGCGAGGCTGTCGAGCGACCACCCCGCTGCCGCCATGCGCTCGAGCTCCCTTCGCTTCGCTTCCAGCGCGTGCGCGCCGTTCACCCGGCGGTATTCGGCGATCACCTGCGACCGGACGTCCTCGAACCGCGGCTTGCGCGGGGGGGTGATGCTGTCGATCCAGGTGATCGCGAAACCCTGCCCGCGCACATGGACCGGCGTCGGGTAGAACTGGCCGGGGCGCAGCTCGTCGAGACGGTCGAAATAGGCCTCGAGCTCCGGCGTCCCCGCGGCCTCACCGATCGCCTTGGTGTTGTGATAGAGGGCCAGCTTCTGCGACGCAGCGATCCGGATGGCGTCTTCCGGCGAGTGGATGTGCCGCATCAGGCTGTCGGCCCGCGCACGCGCGATCGGAACGGCTTTCTCCATCGCCGCCTCGAAGCCCACGTTGGCGTACACCTGCACGAGCGGACGCGCCTGCATGGGTTCGTAACCGGTGCACTTGAGGATGTGGTAGCCCTGCGAAGTATGGACCAGATCGCTGACGTCGCCGGGGCGCAGCGCGAACGCGACCTTCTCGATCGCAGGCGCCAGTACACCGCGTCCGAACGTGCCGAGGTCGCCGCCCGATTCGCGGGTGGCGAGATCGTCGCTGAACTTCTGCGCGAGGTCGTTGAAGTCCTCTCCTGCCCGGACACGGCGCAGCAGGCCCTCGGCCTTGAGACGGGCCGCCTGATCCGGGCCCGGACCCGGTCCGCTGGGCACGACCAGGATCTGGCGCAGGGAGACCACCTCCGGCGCGGAGTATCTGTCGATGTGCTCGGCGTGGTAGCGCTCGACCTCGGCGCGGGTGAGCGGCACGTCGATCGGCGGCGGCTGCGGGACGACGAGCCGCGAGAAATGCACCGTGCTGTCGTGCGCGAACGCCATGGGGTCCGCTTCGAACATCCGCCGCGCGGCCTCCGTCTCCTCCGCCGCGAGTCGCCTGGCGTGACGAGCCTCGACCCGCTGGCGCACGGCCTCGAACGGGGGCACGTAGCCGTCGCGATGATCGAACATCTGGAACACCAGCACGCCGCCCGGCACGGCGATCATGCCGGTTCCCTCGCGCGCGCCGCGGGCGCTGACCGTGTCGCCGAGCAGCGCGCCGAACCGCAGCGTATCGACGGGGCTCCCCACCGCGACCGGGCCGGTCTCGCGCAGCAGCGCGGCACGCTTCTCGGTACGCCGGTCGCGACGTCCGCTCCGCCACGCATCGAGCGTGCGCTCGCCTGCGGCGCGGGCCTCGACGATCCGGCGCTCGCGCAGCCAGCGCGCCTGCACGTCCTCGCGCACCTCTTCGAAAGGCTTCTGCCGGATGGCGCCGCGTGCGGCGTCGAAGCTCGAGTAGTCGGCCAGATGACCGCGGTAGTAGCGATCCAGATCGGTGGATGAGGGTCTGGCCACCTCGATCCGACTGCTGTCGAAGAGGGCGTAGCGCACCCGTACCGCCGGACCGGCCAGCTCGTCCCGCATGTCGTCGTAGTCGCGGCGCAGCTCCGCGTCGCTCGAACCGGAGCGACGCGCGGCACGCAACCTGGCGCGGATGTCGCGGGCGACGTCGACGAGCGGTGCGGGCGCACGCTGCGAGACCTCGTCCACGCGCACGATCAGCCAGCCGTCGCGGCCCGGCACGAGCACCGGCAGCAGCTCGCCCGGACGGCTCGAAAAGACCGCGTTGCGCGCGCGGTCGTCGCCGCGCCACAGACCGGGGAAGTTGCCGCGGCTGACGTCGAGTCCCTCCTGCAGCCGCGCCGTTCCGGCCAGGGACGCGAGCGGCGTGCCGTCGCGGGCAGCGGCGAGCAGACTGTCGGCGCGCTCGCGCACGTGGGCGTCGCGCGCCTGACGGCTGGCGGCGCCCTCGTCGTCGGCCGGGATGGGTTCGACCGACAGCACCGTGATCTTCGCGTGCGCGGGACGCTCGAACTCGGCCTTGTGTCCGGCGTAGTAGTCGAGAACGTCGCGCTCGCTGGGCTCCGCGCCGCGGCCGTCGTAGTCGTCGTAGGACAGCACCAGCGCATCGAGCGAGGCGGTGGTGAGCTGGCGCATGATCGCAGCCCTCAGCTTCGCTTCGTCGGGCGCGAAGCGCCGTTCGATCCGCTCCTGCAGACGCGCCCCGGAGAGCCGCAGGCGGGCGTCCGCGAGCGCCGCCGCGAATGCCTTCGGATCGTTGCGCTTCGCCGCGGCCAGTTTCGATGGAACGAAATGCCCGTCCTCGCTGAAGAACGGCGACTTGCTGAGTTCCGCCTCGGCGTCCTCCTCCGACACCAGGCGCCCTTCCTTCTCGGCCTCGAGCATCAGCAGGCGCGCGCGGATGAGCTGCTCGAGCACGGTGCGGCGAAACGTGGGCACCACCGCCTCGGGCAGGGCCTGGCCGGTGCGGCCCCGGTAGGCGGCGCGCGCCTGGCTGAAGCGGTCTTCGAGTTCCGCGCGGCTGATGTCCAGCCGGCCCACGCGGGCGACGGTGGGATCGGAGCTGGCGGCGGACGTCGGGCGCGCCGCGGCACTCCATACCCCGCACGCGAGCATCATCACGCCGGCAGCGGCGAGCTGCCGCCTCGTCTTCTGCATGCGGTGTTCCTTCCTCATCGTGGATGACCTTGACGCGCGACCGGCCCGATCCCTAGCGTCCGCGTCCCATGCTGCATCTCGATGACGCATCGCTCGTTCCCTGCTGGCGGCCGCGAACGCCGGATCCGGACGCCGTGTACGGCTTCTCGACCCGCCGGGGTGGCGTGAGCCCCCCGCCTTTCGACACTTTGAATCTCGGCCGTTCGACCGAGGACGATCCCGCCCTGGTTCAGAAGAACCGCGGTCGCCTGTTGCGTGCGCTGACCCTCGATCCCGCGCGGGTCGCGACCGCCGGCCAGGTGCACGGGGACCGCATCGCCGAGGTCTTCGGCCCCGGCCACGTCCCGGAGTGCGACGCCCTCATGACCCGTGCGCCCGGCCTCGCGCTGGCCGTGACCGCGGCCGACTGCGCCCCGGTCGTGTTCGTCGCGGGGGAATGGGTGGCGGCCGTGCACGCCGGCTGGCGCGGCGCCGCGCTGCGGCTGCCGGCGCTCGCCGCAGGGGCGCTCGCCCGCCGCGCCGGCATGAGCGCCGGCGCCCTGCGCGTCGCCGTGGGACCGTGCATCGGCGGCTGCTGCTACGAGGTCGGGGCGGAAGTCGCGCGCCTCTTCCCGGCGGCCGCCGTCACTCTGGTGAATTCCCGGCATCATCTGGATCTTCCCACCGCGATTCGCGTTCAGCTGATGGATGCGGGCGTCGCGGCGGCCGCCCTCTACGAGGCTTCCGCCTGCACCGCCTGCACTCCGGAATGGTATTTCTCGCATCGTCGCGACGCGGGCCGTACGGGCCGCCACTGGGGAGTCGTCGCGCGCCGCGATGCCGAATCATCCGGCACGCAGGGCATGCGCGGAAGCGCCGCAGTATAGCACGCGGCGCTCAGCCCGGTCTCGGTCGCGGGCTGAGCGGCGCGAAAGCGCTGCCCTCGATCCGGACGCGCAGAATGGGGTCCGGCTCGACCGTGACGTGGATTTCACATGTCACGGACACCTGACCGCGGAACAGATGGCCCGTGTGCGCGACGAAATCGGGCCCGGCGATGACGATGTGGCAGTGCGGGAACGGCCGGCCCTCGAGCATGCTGAAATTGCCGGTGAGCGCGCCGATCTCGTGGTCGCCGCGGAACGTGCGGCGCTCGTAGACCTCGCGAGCCGGATCGAAGAACCCCAGTTCGACCTCGCCGACGGCGCCGATCCCGCTGATCATGCCGCCGCGAACGCCTTCGCGTCCGGCGAAGTCCGCGAGAGCCTGGACGATGTCCTCGCCGGGGTCGAGCCTCAGGACGTGACCGTATCGGGTGCGCCGAGATTCCACCGGACCTCCGTCTCGGGCGAGCGCGACACCAGGCCGAGTCGCTCGAGCATCGTGAAGAGTTCGAGAAGCCCCGTGGCCGCTCCGTCCGCAGGCGCGGCCACGGCGACGTCGAGGCCGGTCTCCACCCGCACCGCGGCGGCGACCTCCTCCAGATTGCGGCGGCCGTCCGCGGCCGCCCACGCGACGTCGAGGGTCGCGCGCCCGCCCGGCAGGCCCGCGATGAGCGCGTCGAGACCAGGCCGTGCCTCCGCGTCGAGCGCGTCGTAGCCGGGCAGGAGATGGTTGAGGAATTCGAGCGGCCCCGCCACGCGGCGCCTGAAGCAGGCGGCCGCCGGGGTCGCTTCCGCCCGCAGGCCGCGCGGCGGCGGCGGCGGCGGCGGCGCCCCCTCGGCAGCGCAGAATTCGTCGAAGCGCGCCAGCGCCGCCGCGATCCGCGCCGGCTCGTCGGCGAGGCGCGCGAGCGAAGCCAGCGCGGCACGGCCCGCGACCATCGCACGCGTGACGCCGTGCGGCGCCGCGTCGCGCCCTGCGGCCTCGAGCACCCGGCGCCGCGCGTCGCGTCCGACGCGCTCGACGAGATCGGGGACGCCGCCCGCATCGAGTGCCGCGAGCGCCCCCGCATAGGTGGCGGCGCAGCGCACCGCGAGCGCGAGCGAGTCCGGGTCGCAGCGGTCCGGGGTGTCGTGGGAGGAGTGGTAGTAGCGGTCCGGCCACTGGATCAGCATCGGGCAGGGCACGCCGACGAGCGGATCGCCGAGCACCGCGTGATCGCTGCCGCCGCCGTACGGCACTTCGCCGAGCCGCATCATCGAAAAATGGCCGGGCCCCGCGTACGACGTGATCCAGTCCTGCGCATCCCGACGGATCGCGCGCAGCAGGGCCTCGGCGAACGAGGCGTTGAAGCACGGCGGATCCTCCACCAGCAGCGTGCTCCCGCACTGCATCTGGTCCGCGCCGACCATGTCGAGATTGAGCGCCGCGACGGTGCGCCGGGCACGCTCGCGATCCAGCCCGAGCCACGCGGCGGTGCCGCACAGTTCCGGCATCCACAGGAAGCGCACGCCGCGCTCGCCCGGTGTCCACGCCCCGCTCCTGCGCAGCGCCTCGAGCACGCGCGCCGCCTCGAGCAACGCCGCCGCGCCGGAGGCGTTGTCGTTCGCGCCGGGCTGCGGATGGCAGAGATGCGCGAGCAGCAGGATCTCCTCGGCTCCGCGGCCCGGGATCGAAGCCGACAGCAGGGGGATCCTCGTGTCGTATTCGCGCGAGGCGAGATCGGCCTCGAGCTCGAGCGCCTGCCCCGCCGCCAGCTGCGCGGCGAGCCGCCGGCCGGTGGCCGGACTCACGACGAATCCGGCGCCGCGCGGCATGGCGGGCGTCCACCAGAACGACGTGTAGGGCAGCGCGTCCTCGTCGTCGTGCGCGGCGCGGACCGGGGGGAACAGCCGGCGTCCGTACGTGAGGATTCCGGCCGCGCCGCGCTCGATCACGGCGTGGGCGAGCACCGCATGCACCGGGGCATCGGTCAGCACGATCTTCCCGCGCACGTCCACCCCTGCGTAGTCGGCGGCAGTGCCGCCGCCGGCCGGGACTGCGACCAGCGGAAAGACACCGGCGAGGGGCGCACTGCGCTGGATGACCGCGAGCGGCTCCGCCTCCGCGTCGCACAGAAGCTCGCGCCCGCCGGCGGCGCGCAGGCTGGCGTGGCCGTGTTCGAGGACCCAGCCGCGCGGCAGCAGGATGCCGAGTGCGCGGGTCCTGCCGTCCCCCGGCACCCGCTCGATTACCGGCTCGAGGCCCGCATCCACGATCGCGTCGGCCATCCACGCCGCCGCCGCGTCGTAGCCCGGGCTGGCCTGGATGCGATGAAAGTGTCCCAGCGCGCGGATGGTCTCGAGCGCCCGGGCTCCGGACGCTTCCGCGCGCACGGCGGTGAGGAGTGTGCGGTACATGCGTCAGCGTCCTTCCGGCGGTCGTGCGCGCACGCGCCGCACGATCGCGATCGCCGCGGCGAGCAGCAGCGGCAGACCGTACTCGACCGCGCGCCAGGCCAGCGGCAGGTGGAACGCACGTCCCTCCGCGGGCGTGCTCAAGACGCCGTAGTTTAGGAACGCCGTCAGGGAAAGCAAACCCCACGGCGCCGATGGCCCGAACGGCTCGCACATCATCACCCAGCCCAGGTACCAGGGGTGCACGACCGGTGCGACCACGGTCGCCACGCGCAGCACGAGGCGCGAACCGGCGATCACTTCACGCCGCCGCCAGAGCGCCCAGAACACCGCTGCGCCCACCAGCGCGAGCGCCGCGAGCCGCGCGTGCGCGAAGCCGAGTCCGCGCTCGAGCAGGTGGAAGACGAACTCGTTGTTGCGCCAGCGCTCCCAGTACGCCGTGAGTCCCGAGTCGCTGCCGCGGGTGAGCCGCCAGAACAGGCCGAGCCCCGCCGTGAGCCCTCCGCAGGCGATGAGTCGCGCCCGCCACGGCCAGCGTCTGACGAACAGCGGCAGCGTCACCAGCGGAGCGAGCTTCACGAGCACGCCCGCCGCCAGCGCCGCCGCCGACAGCGCCGGGCGGCGCCTGAGCCACAACCAGGCGAGCGCCAGCCACAGCATCGCGGTCGGATCGTTGTGGCCGCTGCCGGCGTACTCCACGATCACCAGAGGATTCCAGGCGTAGGCGATCGCGGCCACCTCGCTCGCGCCCTCGCGGCGCAGCAGCAGGATCAGCACGCAGACCAGCAGCAGATCGTGCAGCGCCACCCAGACCTTCATCGCGCTCACCGTCGGGGACAGCCGCGCGACGAGCGCGAACCCGGCCTCGGCCAGCGGCGGGTAGATGGTGGCGAGCTCCGGGTGGTTGACGTGCGGATGGATCGTACGGTCGCGCAGGCCGGCCAGGGCGGGGTCGGCGGGCGCCTGCGTGTAGGGATTGCCGCCGTGGGCGATCACCCGCCCTTCCCACACGTAGCGGTAGATGTCGTCCGAGAGCGCCGGCGGCGCGAACAGCAGCGGCACCCGCGCCGCGAGCGCGACCGCCAGCACGATCATGCCGGCGCGCGGCACCTGCGCGTAGCGCTCGAGCCTCAGCAGCGCGAGCGCGAGGAAGGCGAACCCGGCCGCGGCCAGCGCCTGCACGGCGCCGAGCCGCTGCCAGGCGCCGGGCATGGCGCCGATCAGCGCCATCGTGAACGTCACTCCCGCGCCGAGCGCGGCGAGCTCGAGCGCCGCGGCCCACGGCGGCCGCGGGCGGCCGCCCCCTTCGATCAGCCTGAGCGGCGGCCGCCGATCGGGCACGGTGGCCTGGTCAGCGCGTCACCGTGGCGCGCGCGGCGCGCACGGCGAAGTTCCCGGCGCGGTCCACGATCCGCACGGTCACGGCATGCGCGCCGGGGGCGACGCTCCGGAGCGTCGCCTCGAACGCCGGCCGCGCATCGTCGTCGAGCCCGCGCGCGGGCGTGACGGCGCGCCAGTCGTCCTGGTCCACCGCCACCTCGATGCGCGCCACCGGGTTCGCGTCACTTGCGGCACCCTTCACGAGGATGCGGCCGGCGCCGCCGGTGACCTCGAGCGAGGTGAACTCGGGCGGCGTGTTGTCGACCGTGAACACCGGCCCTACCGCGAACCCCTCGCGCTCCTCACCCACCGCGTTGCCGGCCACGTCGGACGCCGTCACCCGCAGGCGGTAGCGTCCGTCCGGCACCGAGTGGGTGTCCCACACGTAGACCGAATCGCCGAGGTCGCGGGTCACGGGGAGCCAGGTGTCGTCGCCTTCACGCGCCACGTCGATCCGGTAGGTGAGCGGATCGTCGTTCGGGTCGGCGGCGCTCCACTGCACGCTGCGCAGGCCCTGCGCCCAGAGCGGCAGCGCCTGCAGATCCGCCTCGTCGGAGCGGCGCTTGAGCGAGAACTCCACGCGCCGGCCGCCGGGCAGCTCCTGCGTCACCGGCTCGGTGCGCGGCGAAAGACGTCCCTCGCGGAACCCTTCCGCCGGCGCGGCGATCCGCACGCCGGCGACCTCGGGCGGAACGTTGTTCTCGCGCCACGACACTTCGACCGACTCGATGCGCGGGTCGCCCCCGGTGAGCCGGAGGCGCCACTGCAGATATCGTGCGGGCGGCGCCTCGACCATGCGTCCCGCGTCGGTCGCGGCGCCTCCCGACCACGGGCTCCACGTCGTGTCCGGCTCCGCCGCGTTGCCGCTGCGGGTGTCGAGCTCGATGCGTGCGCCGCCACTGCGTCCGAACCAGCGGATCCGGCCGAAGCGGGCGATGCGTTGTGCGTCGAGCACCGGCGCAAGGAGCTCGCCGCTGCGACCGGCCCCGGGACGCACTTCCCAGAGCCGCGCCGGATTGGAGGTCGCCGCGTAGAGCGTGCCCGCCCCGTCCCGGGCCAGCGCGGTGACCTGCGCTTCCGGGGGCGAGAGCCAGCGGGACGCGCGCCCTGCTCCCTGGATCACGAACAGCCCGGCGCGATGACCCGTGGCGGCGACGACGCCGTCACGCGTGCCGGCGAGTGCGAACACGATCGGGTCCGGTGCGGTCCACCACAGCGCCGCGAGGCTGTCGGGAACGATGCGGTAGACGTGGGCGCCCTCGTGCGACGCGGGCCGGCGGGTGGGTCGCGGCGGCGCGTCGTCGTCGTCGCCTGCGTTCTCCACCGCCTTCGCGCTCAGCGCGGCCGCGTAGACGGCGCCGTCGGGGCCGAGCGCGAGGCCGCGGATCTCGTCCTCCTCCGCGTCGTAGAGCGTACGCGCCGCGCCGTCCGCGGTGAGCGCGATGACGCGGCCGTGGGTGTCGCCGCCCGCGATCGCGCCGCCTTTGCCGTCGGCGATCAGGCTCACGATGTTCTGCTCGTCGGTGTCGAGGAGGACGCGACGCTTCCCGTCCCGGCCGATGCGCAGCACGCGGCCGTGCGGTCCCGTGCCCGCGAACCAGCCGGCCCTTCCGGCGGGTGCCAGCGCCCATACGTAGCGCTCGCCGGTGGCCGCAATCATGGCGGTGTCGCCGTTGGCGCGAATCCGGTAGACGAGCCCGTCGGGGCCCGTGCCGGCGATGAGATCGTCGCCGTCCGCGAGCAGGGACAGCACCTGACCCACGGGCAGCGTGACCCACGGCGCCGCGCCCCGGCCGCGACTCCAGCGCACGATGCGACCGCCGTCGCCGCCGAGGGCGACGCGGCCATCGGCCAGCACCGCCGCCGACCACACCACCTCGAGCGAGTCCACCGGAAACGACTCGGCCGCAGGACCCAGCGTGATGACGCCGTCGGGATCCACGACGAGCCCGTGGGTCTCGGCCCCGGCGTAGTCGGCCGAAGCGGCCGTCGTCCACCACTGGGTCGTGGCCGCACGTGCCGGGGGCGCCCCTCCGGCCGCCACGGCCGCGGCTAGGAGCAGCACAGCAGTGCGCACCACGGGCGCGCGGCGGAACGAGCGGGCGGCGGAACGTTTCACGGTAGCGACTCCTCGTCGGTCAGGGAACACGGTCTTCGACGGTCACCTTGAGCATGGCCTGGCCCGAGAGCGAACCGTCCACGGGCGCCCGGGTCTCGGCGAGCCACGATGCGCCCTCCTGCGCGCCGGAGCCCCCGGGAACGGTCAGCATGGCGCGTGCGGACGCAGGCAGGCCCGGATAGTCCCTCCCCGCGATGCTCCACTCGGAAGTGGACGCGATCAGGACGGCGTGCAGGCCGTCGGAGGGCGGCAGCTCGGCGAGGCGGCGCCAGGCCTCCGCGAGCGAGGCCGGCTGGAAGTGGCCCGGTCGCCGCTCCGCGGAGAACGCCGACAACTCGTGGCCGCCGCCGACCCAGAGATCGTAGCGCCCGGGCGGGGCGTCATCGGGCACGTGCAGCTCGAGCGTCCGCGAAGCCTCTGCGCCGCGCCACGCGTCGAGGGCGCAGCGGACGCGCACGGTGCCTCCGGGCCGCACGATCGGCGTGAGCAGCACCGCGCGTTCGAGGGTCAGTCGTTTGCGCCCGGGCGTGACGTCCACCTCGAGCGCCACGCTGTCGAGCGCCAGCGGTTCGAACGGGTTTCCGAACAGGTACTGGAGCGGCTGCACGGCGCGCTGTGCCACGGTCGCAGGCGGCGACGCGCCGGCGAACACGTCCTCGAGGACGAACGGTCCCTGACCGTGGCGATGCAGGGTCAGCCGCCACGCCAGGGTCTGGTTGGCGGCGTTGCCGCCCGCTTCGAGCAGGCTCGTGAGCGTGGCCACCGTCATCAGCGTGGGTGCGATCGTGCGGTCCTCGACCGTCTCGTAGTGGAAGGTCTGGGGCGCGCGGTCCGGCCAGCGCACGGTCACCCGCATCGGCAGGAGCCGCGCGCGCGCGCCGATGCGTCCCGCGACCGCGGCGCGCCGGTCCTGATCCACCACGCCGACCTCACGGCCGGTGACGCCGAGCTTGAACGAATTCAGGTCGCTCGCCACGACGGTGGTGATCTCGGCCGTCGAGAGCGGCATCCGCACGGCGCCGGCCTGGAAGAACGGGTGGCCGAAGATCAGCACCCGATCGCCGTCGCGCCAGGTGAGCGTTCCGATGGCCGAGAGCAGCAGATCCCCGCGCATGAGATCCACGGCGACCGCGGACCCCGGACGCAGACTGTCGGCGCTCCCCGTGCCTCCCATGCCGCCCGGGACGACGTCCATGTGGAAGGGCGCGAGCGAACGCCGTGCGAAGGCAAGGGCGGCGGGGGGCAGTCCGACGCCGACGAGCGGCAGGGGCAGCGGCGCCAGGCTGGCTCCATCCGCCGCGCCGGCCTGCGCCTGCACCTGCGCCTCCGGCAGCGCCTGATCCTCCGTCCCGGGCCAGCGCATCTCCCGATAGCGCGGGGTCGCGGCGGACGGCGACACGCCGGCCGGGCCGGCGCTCGCACCGTCGCCCGGGACCTCGGCGTGATGGAGGACGTCGAGCATCTCGCCGATCGGCGTGATCCCGAAGATCGGATCGCGCGAGAACGGCCAGCCGCTCGACAGCGCGCCGATCAGGCGACCGTTCACGTACACGGGGGAGCCGCTCATGCCGGCGGCGATGCCGCTCTTCACCACCCGCTCCGAGGTGGCGCGCGCGAGGATCATGTCGCCCGCGGCCCGACCGCCGCGCAGCACACCCAGGATCTCGGCGTCGAACGACTCGATCCGCCCTCCGGCGAACACGGTGCGGACCTCGGCCTGCTGCCCCGGCAGGAGCGCGTCCGGGCCGAGCGTCGGAACGCGCTCGGCGGCGGCGGGAATGGCGAACGACATGGCGGCAAGCGAGACGAGGAGCGACGAGCGTAGGGTCACGGCGCCGGACTATATCAGCGGCCCGCGGGGCCTCCAACACCCGCGCGTGTGCATCCCGGGCGCCGACCGCGGATCTGACGAATCCGGGACGCCGTGCGTCCGGGCGGCGCGCGACACTCCTCCCGTCCGGGCGGCGCGCGCGGTGCTCTCCCGGCCCGCGCTTGAACCGCTCCGAACGAGACCGTACAGTCGCTGCCCATGTCCAATGTCTTCATGGAACGCATCCGCCGCGGCCCGGTCCTCGCCGACGGCGCCATGGGCACGCAGCTCTATGCCCGCGGTGTCGGGTTCGAGCAGAGTTTCGACGAGCTCAACCTGTCCCGTCCCGAACTGATCGAGGCGGTGCACCGTGACTACCTCACGGCCGGCGCCGATCTCATCGAGACGAACACGTTTGGCGCCAACGCGATACGGCTGTCGGCTCACAATCTCGAGGAGAAGGTGCGTCTGATCGCGCGGCAGGGCGTCAAGGTCGCCCGCGCCGCGCGCGAGATCGTGGGCGTGGACGCGCTCGTCGCCGGCTCGATCGGTCCGCTCGGCAAGCCGCTCGAGCCCTTCGGCCAGATCACCGTCGCCGAGGCCGAACAGTGCTTCCGCGCCACCGCCGAGGGCCTGCTCGAGGGCGGCTGCGACTGTTTCCTGCTCGAGACGTTCTCCGACCTCGGCGAGATCCTGGCCGCCGTGCGCAGCGTGCGCCGCGTCGCCGTGGACATGCCGATCGTGGCGCAGACGACCTTCGGTCTCGACGGGAAGACCCGCTACGGGCACTCGCCGGCGCTCGTCGCCTCGGCGCTCCGTCAGGCCGGCGTGGACGTGATCGGCGTGAACTGCGGCGTCGGCCCGCAGCCCACGCTCGAGGTGCTCGAGGCGATGCTCGATGCGGCCGGAGACACACCGCTCTCGGCGATGCCCAACGCCGGGCTTCCGCAGGTCGTGGACGGGCGCTTCGTCTACCTCGCGAGCCCCGAGTACTACGCGGATTTCGCGGCGCGCGCGATCGAGATGGGTGTGCGCCTGGTCGGCGGCTGCTGCGGCACCACGCCCGCGCACACCCGCGCGATGCGCGAGCGGATGGCGTCGCACCGGCCGTCCGAACGCCACGCCCCCGGCGCGGACGTGCAGGTGATCGAGCGCGACCCCGCGCCCGCCGAGCCGGTCGAAACCGAGAAGCCGCGCTTCCTGCAGCTCTTCGAGCAGAAGTTCGTCGTGAGTGTCGAAATCGATCCGCCGCGCGGGATCAACACCCGCAAGGTCATGAACGCGGCGGAAATGATGGCGCGGCGCGGGGTCGACTGCGTGAACGTCGCCGACTCGCCGCTCGCGCGGATCCGCATGAGCGCACCTTCGCTAGGCTATCAGATCCGCACGCACTTTCCCCGGCTCGAGGTCATCCTGCACTTCACGACCCGCGACCGGAACCTCATGGCGTTGCAGAGCGAGCTGCTCGGCGCGCACGCGATCGGCATCCGCAACATCCTGTGCCTGACCGGCGATCCGCCCACGATGGGCGACTATCCGAACGCGACCGCGGTATTCGACACCGACGCACCCGGGCTCATGCGCATCGTGCGCACCATGAACAGCGGCACCGATCTCGCCGGCACCTCGATCGGCGCGCGCACGAACTTCGCGTTCGGCTGCGGCGTGAACCCGACCGCCGAAGACCTCGACGCGGAGTTCGAATACGTGAAACGCAAGCTCGACGCCGGACCGCAGTTCGTGATGACGCAGCCGGTGTACGAGCTCGACTGCTGGAAACGGTTCGTGGACCGCCTGAGCGGACTCACGGAGATTCCGATCATGGTCGGCCTCCTGCCGCTGCAGTCGTTCCGCCACGCCGACTTCCTGCACAACGAGGTGCCGGGCATCCACGTCCCGCAGTGGATCCGCGAGCGCATGCACGCGGCGGGCGGCGAAGGCCAGAAGGTCGGCGTGGAGCTCGCGCAGAACCTGCTCGCGGAGTGCCACGACATGGCCGACGGCGTCTACCTCATGCCGTCGTTCGGGCGCTACGAGAACTGCCTGCAGGTGCTGGAGGGTACCCTGTGAAACACGTCCTCTATTTCCTCGTCATGGCCTGTGCGTTCATGTCGCTGTCCCACGTGATCCCGGGGTTCTTCGTGAGCGGCTGGGGGCCCGCGATCCTGGCGGCCCTCGTCCTCGGCCTGGCCAACACCGTCATCAAGCCCGTGCTGTTCCTGCTCACTCTGCCGCTGACGATCGTGACCCTCGGCTTCTTCCTGCTGATCCTCAACGCGGTGATGCTGTGGCTCACGGATCTGGTGGTGCCCGGGTTCCACGTCCGCGGTTTCGGTGCGCTGCTGCTGGGCTCGTTGCTGCTGGCGATCGTGGGCATGGTGTGGAAAGCGATCGTCCGCGAGGACTGAGCGACGCGCCCCCGCTCGCGGGCGCACTGATCGCCGGTGCGCTGCTGGGCGGTCTGCTGACCCTTGCCGCCGGCTACGCGATCGACGGCATCGGCGTCATGGCCCATGATCCGCGTGCCGGCCACGCCTACCGCGCATGGCTCACCGACGGCGGCTGGATCTGGCCGAGCGTCTACGGCATGGCGCTCGGCGCCTGGTTTGCCGGGCGACGCATGCCGGCCGGCCGCCGCCGCTTCATCGCCCGTGCCGTCGCCGTCCTGCTCGGCCTCTCGCCGCTCGTCTGGCACCCGTTCGTGCCTGCCGGCGGCGAGCCGCCGCTGCCGTCGACCGCGGCGGGGAAGATTCGCGCGATCCGGCGCTGGAGCTACCGTTCCCCGGAGACCGTGGCGCGGCTGCTGCCGCTCTCCCGCGATGCGGATCCCGCCGTGCGCGCCCGCGCCGCCCTCGCCCTGGGCGTCAATCTGATCGTCACCGACATCGAGCACGATCGCCCGGCGTTCCCCGCGCGGCACCTCGACGATCCGCTGCGCGACAGCCTGCGGGTCCGGCTCGTGACGCTGCTCGGCGATCCGGTCGAGGAGGTGCGCTGCGAGGCGGCCCGCGCGCTGTGGAAGGCGCCGCGCACGTTCGGGCGTCGCCCGGCGGCCGCCGAGACGCTAGCGGCGGTGCTCGAGCGTCGCGCGCACCACGCCGATGCGGGCCGCGAGGCCTGGCTCGCGCTGGACGCTGCGGCGGGCGCGCGCGACACCGCGCTCGTGCGCGCGGTGCGTGACTTCGCCGCCGTCTCTCCGGACACCGCGCTCGCGCGGATCGCGGGTGAGGTGCTGGCGGCCCCGGCCGCCGGACGCTGAGCCGTGGGCTGCGCCGCTTTCATGCGGGCGGGCTGGCATGTCCTGCACCTTTCGGTTATAAACGCGGGTCATGAGCGATTCCAAAGTGCTGACGACCGACGATCTTCCCGAGACCGACGACAAACGCGACTCCCATGAACTCAGTCCCGAGGAGAACG
Organism: Candidatus Eiseniibacteriota bacterium; assembly: GCA_963744995.1. Classification (GTDB taxonomy): domain Bacteria; phylum Eisenbacteria; class RBG-16-71-46; order RBG-16-71-46; family RBG-16-71-46; genus CAVUWA01. The sequence continues at coordinate 423,706 of CAVUWA010000009.1, read as the reverse complement.
CGGATCTGTGCGCCGGCTGCCAGAAGTGCTGCACCTACATCACGGTCGAAATCGACTCGCCGCGCGCGGCCGAGGACTACGATCAGTGGATCTGGGCGCTCTACCACGAGCACATCAGCATTTTCGTGGAGAAGCCGGAGAAGTGGTACCTGCAGGTCGACACGCAGTGCGGCAAGCTCGACTCGAAGGGCCGCTGCTCGATCTACGGCCGCCATCCGGTGCTGTGTCGCCAGTACGATCCGCGTTCCTGCGAGCGCCGCTATCCACTCCTCGACATCCAGTACGTGTTCAGTACCGGCGAGGAGCTGGAGGCGTGGATCCGCGAGCGGCGTCCGGGGCACTACCGGAATCTGATCCGCTTCCGCGAGGCGCACCCGGTGGGCGGCGCGGCGCCCACCGCGCTCGTGCAGATCCTGCCTGCGAGCACCAACGGCCGCGCGAAGCGGTCCGCCACGGTCGCGGCCCGCGGCAACGGCGGACGCCCGCGGAGAAGCTAGGCTCCCTGCGAGGCCCCGGTGCGGGCCGGCTGCCGCCCTCACGCCGTGACTTGCGCTCTCACCCCCCGCCCCACTTCTTCTTCCATTCGGCGAGAAGGTTCAGCGCTTCGAGCGGCGTGAGCGCCTCGGGCGAGAGCGCCGCGAGCGCGGCGGCGAGCGGATGCGCGGGCGCGGGCCCGAGCGGCAGCTCCGCCTGTGCGGCGTCCTGCCGCGGCCGGGCCGACGACAGATGGTCGGCCGTGCGCTCGCTCTCCAGCTCGTGCAGCACCTCCGCCGCGCGCGCGATCACCGGTTCCGGGATCCCGGCGAGCCGCGCCACGTGGATGCCGTAGGAACGATCGGCGGCGCCGTCGACGATGCGGTGCAGAAACACGACCTGATCCTGCCACTCGCGCACGGTGACGTGCACGTTGGCGAGTCGCGGCAGCTCGCCGGCGAGCTGGGTCAGCTCGTGGTAGTGGGTCGCGAAGATCGTGCGCGGCCTGGGGCCGCCGGCCGCATGCAGGAACTCGGTGACCGCCCAGGCCAGGGCCAGACCGTCGTAGGTGGCCGTGCCGCGGCCGATCTCGTCGAGCAGCACCAGCGAGCGCGGCGTGGCCGAGGCCAGGATGTCCGCGGTCTCCTGCATCTCGACCATGAACGTGCTCTGTCCGGCGCCGAGACGGTCCGCGGCGCCGACGCGTGTGAATAGCCGGTCCACGAGTCCGATCGCCGCGTGCTCCGCCGGCACGAACGAACCGGCCTGGGCGAGCAGCACGATCAGTGCGGTCTGCCTGAGGTAGGTGCTCTTGCCGCCCATGTTGGGCCCGGTGAGCAGCAGGATCTGCCGCGTGCGGCCGTCGAGCCGCACGTCGTTCGGCACGAACTCGCCGCGGGCGAGCAGCCGCTCGACCACCGGATGCCGGGCGCCGGTGAGGTCGAGCCGGTCGGACCCGGAGAGCTCGGGGCGCGTCCACCCGAAGCGGGCCGCGGCCTCGGCCAGGGCGGCCTCGGCGTCGAGCACGCCCAGCCCCTCCGCCGCGCGCTGCAGCACGGGGACCTCCCGTGCCGCGGCTTCGCGCAGCTCGACGAACAGCTCGTGTTCGCGCGCCTTGAGCTTGTCCTCCGCGGTGAGCACCTCCTGCTCCTTGACCTTGAGTTCCGGCGTGATGAAGCGCTCGGCCGTGGTGAGCGTCTGCCGCCGCTCCCATTCGGACGGCACCTTGTCGAGGTGCGGACGGGTGACCTCGAGGTAGTAGCCGAAGACGCGGTTGTAGCCGACCTTGAGACTCGGTATGCCGGTGCGCGCGCGTTCGGCCGCCTCGAGCTCGGCGATCCAGCGCTTGCCGGAGTGGGCGAGCTCGTGCAGGCGGTCGCGATGCGCGTCGTAACCGGCCCGCACGATGCCTCCGTCACGGGCGATCGGCGGCGGCTCGTCGGTGAGCGCGGCCTTGAGGCGCGCGGCGAGGCCCGGCGCGCCGCACAGCGCGTCGAGCCCGGAATGATCCGCATCGAGCGCGTGGAGCGCGGCGGAGAGTTCCGGCAGGCGTTCGAGCCCGTCGCGCAGCGCGCCGAGATCGCGCGGGGTGGCTTTGCCGCATGCCACCCGGGCCGCGAGCCGCTCGAGATCCGGGAACCCCTTGAGCCGCTCGCGGAAGCCGCCGCGCTCGACGCCGGCCTCGAGCCAGCGCCCGACGGCGGCATGGCGCGCGGCGAGCTGTTCGAGCCGCGCGAGCGGCCGCTCGATCCAGCCGCGCAGGCGTCTCGAGCCCGGGGCCGACACGCACAGGTTCAGGTGATGCCACAGGGTGTGGGACGCCTCGCCCCCCGGCGCCGGTCGGAACAGCTCGAGGTGCCGCGCGGTCGCCGCGTCGTAGCGCAGCGTGTCGTCCTCGCGCCAGCGCTCGAGGCGCGAGAGCTGGAGCGCCCTCCCGCCCGAGACGCGGTCCATGTAGTCGAGCGCCGCGGCCCCCGCCGCGAGCGCGAGCGGCATGTCGTCGAATCCGCCGTCCGCCGTTTCGGGCCAGCGCGAGCGCACCGACTCGAACGCGGCGTAGCGCACCGCCGGCACCGGGCTCGACGCTCCCGCGAGCCCGCGCTGCAGCGCCGCCAGGCGGTGCGCGACCGGCTCCGGCAGGTCGCCCGGCTCCGGGACGACCCACTCGGCCACGCGGAGCCTTGAAAGCGGGCCGCCGGCTTCCTCCCAGCGCCACTCGGCGAGTTTCACCTCCCCCGTGGAGGCGTCGGCGAGGCACAGGCCGATACCCGCTTCCGCCGGCCACAGCGCCGCGAGGAAATTGTTCGCCGCCGGATCCAGAAAGGCCTCGCCGGTGACCGAGCCGGGCGTGAGGATCTCGGTCACGCCGCGTTCGACGAGCCCCTTCGCCTGCGCGGCGTCTTCGAGCTGGTCGCAGATCGCGACCTTGTGCCCCATGCGCAGCAGGCGTGCGACGTAGGGATCCCGCTGGTGCCACGGAATGCCGCACATCGGGATCGGGCGGGGATCCTGGCGGTTGCGCGAGGTCAGCGTGAGGCCGAGCAGCTGTGACGCCTGCACCGCGTCCTCAAAGAACATCTCGTAGAAGTCGCCGAGCCGGAAGAACAGGAACGCGTCGGGATGCTCGTGCTTGATGCGCGCATACTGCTCCATCAACGGAGTGCGGGCGCCCGCCCCTCTTCCCGCCGCCCGTTTCCCGGCCGCCGTCTTCGCCCGCGTCGCGCTCACGGGGTCTGGATGCGCTCGGGAATGATGCCGAGCCGTTCCGCGATGCGCTCGGCCTGCTGCTGCGCCTGATCGGGGTCGGCGTAGGGACCCAGGCGGACGATGTAGAGCGGTGCGCCCGCGCCACTCGGCGGAATGACCCGTACCTCGGCGAAGCCCGCGCGGCGTGCGGCTGCGGCCAGCGCGCGCGCACGGGCCTCCTCGCTGAACGCGCCGAGGCGCACCGCGATGTGACCCTGCGTCGAGGGCGGCGTCACCACGCGCTGGCCGAAGCGCGCGGCTTCGAGGCTGCGCGGATAGTCGCGCAGCAGGCGCCCCGCGGCACGCTCGGCCTCGGGCTCGCGATGCTGGGCGGTCGCGATTTCGAACGTCATCGCCAGCGCGGTCGCCCCCGCTTCGCCCGGATCCCCGGCGAGCAGCGCATTGAGCGCTTCCAACGCCTTGTCGCTGCGCCCGCCCGCCTCCCAGACCTGGGCCAGCGCGAGCTGCGCGTCGCTCGCGCGCTCGCCACCCGCGCGCGCCACCTCCTCGAGGGCGCCGCGGGCGCGCTCGAGGTCGCCGAGCGCGAACCAGCTGAGCCCCGCCCAGTAGCGCGCTTCGGGTTTCTTCGCCGGCTCGAGCCGCGCGCCGGCCCGCGCAAAGGCCGCCGCCGCGGGCCGGTACTCGCCGCGCGCGTACTCGTAGCGGCCGAGCAGCAGCAGCGCGCTCACCCCGTCGGCCCCCGCCGGGTGCGCCTGGATCCAGGCATGGAGCCGCAGCGCGACGCTGTCGGCGGGCGCGCCCCGCACGAGCGCGGTGAGGCTGTCAGAGGGCGGAACGGCCGCGGCGAGCGCGGCGGCGATTGCCAGGAGGGCGACCATGGCGGGGAGCATAAGCGGGGCCGGCCGGCGCGGCCAAACGCGCCGCCGCGTGCCGGTTCGCCCGGACGCCGGGCGGAGTCCACGGCTCGCCGCTGCGCGAAGCCGGCTGAACTCCGGGACCGGACACGCAAACGGCCGGGGGATCGCTCCCCCGGCCGTCCGGTCTGTACGGATCTTCGCGGCGGCTATTCGTCGCCGGAATCGCCCGAGTCGCTCGAGCCTCCGCCTTCTTCAGGCGACGGATTCGAGGCGATGCGCGCCTTGACCTGATTGCGCTTCGACGTCCACTCGGCCAGAGCGATGTCGTCCTGGTCCGAGAGCCACGCCTTCACGCTGAGGATCAGGCGATGATTCGGCACGTCCACCCGGGTCACCTTCATGGTGAGGGTCTCGCCCACCTCGAAGGCGTCGTTCGGACGCTTGAGGTCGTCCTGGCCCAGCTGCGAGAGCGGAATGAAGCCTTCGATGCCTTCGCCGAGGTCCACGATCGCGCCGCGGTCGAACAGGCGGTTGACCGTGCCGCTGACTTCCATTCCCGACGGGAACTTCTCGGCGAGCTGTGGCCACGGATCCTCGGAGACCTGCTTGAGGCCCAGGCTGATGCGGCGGTGCTCCTTGTCGATCGACAGGATCACGACCTCGACCGTGTCGCCCTTCTTGAGCACCTCGCTGGGGTGCGCCACGCGCTTGGTCCACGACATGTCGCTGACGTGCACCAGGCCGTCGATGCCCTCCTCCAGCTCGACGAACGCGCCGAAATTCGTGAGGTTCCGCACCTTGCCCTCAACGCGGGTGCCCTCGGGGTACTTCTGGTCGAGCGTGAGCCACGGATCGGGCTCGGTCTGCTTCAAGCCGAGCGAGATCTTCTCGTTCGCCTTGTCGACCTTGAGCACGACCGCCTCGATCTCGTCGCCGATGTTGACGACCTTGGACGGATGCCGCACGTGACGCGTCCACGACATCTCGGAGACGTGCACGAGGCCTTCCACGCCCTTCTCCAGCTCGACGAATGCGCCGTAGTCGGTGATCGACACGACGCGACCCTTCACGCGGTCGCCGACCTTGTACTTCTCGTCGACGCCTTCCCACGGGTAGGCCTCGAGCTGCTTCAGGCCGAGCGAGATACGCTCCTTCTCGGGATCGAAGTTGAGCACCTTCACCCGCACCTTGTCGCCGATCTTGACCAGCTCGGACGGGTGCCCGACGCGGCCCCACGACATGTCGGTGATGTGCAGCAGGCCGTCGATGCCACCGAGGTCCACGAATGCGCCGAAGTCGGTGATGTTCTTGACCACGCCTTCGCGGATCTGATCCTTGGCCAGATCCTTGAGGATCTTGCCCTTCATCTTCTCGCGCTCTTCCTCGAGCACGCTGCGGCGCGAGACGACGATGTTGCGGCGCCGCTTGTTCAGCTTGATGATCTTGACCGACACGGTCTGGCCGAGCATCGCGTCCACGTTCTGCACCTGACGCAGCGCGATCTGCGATCCCGGCAGGAAGGCCTCGACCCCGTAGAGGTCCACGACCACCCCGCCCTTGATCTTGCGGACCATGCGGCCTTCGACCACCTGACCGGTGTCATGGGCTTCCTTGACCCGATCCCATACACGCACGAAATCCGCGCGCTGCTTCGACAGGACGACCAGCCCGTCCTGGTTCTCCATCTTCTCGAGGAAGACTTCGATGGTGTCGCCGACCTTGATGCTCGCCGGATCGGCGAATTCCGAAAGGGAGACGATGCCTTCGCTCTTGAATCCGACGTCCACCAGGACGTCCTTGTCGTCGACCGAAAGCACGGTGCCCTTGACGATCTCGCCCTCGGCGATCGAGCGCATCGACTCTTCATAGACGTCGAACATCTGCGCCCGCAGCTCGGGGGTGAGTTCCTCGTCGTCCTCGTCCGCGTTGAGCGGGAATGGAGGCGGTGAGGGTGCCCGCTTCGGCGTTTCCGATGCGGGGTTGAGGGTTTCTTCCGACGTTTCCAGCATGGGGTGAAGACCTCCTTGAACCATTGGAATAGGGTGCGACCGCTCAGGCCGCACCGCGTGATGCTCTCGTCAACTGCAGTTCGCGCAGCGCCGCGACGTCCTGCATGACGCCGTCGCCGATACGCTGGTACAGCGCCCGCCCCTGCGCCCCGTCGTCACCGGCGTAGGAGCGCCAGTGCCGCCCAGGGCCGAAGCGGACCCGCACCTTCTCCAGGCGCAGCAGCCAGTGCCGCGGCCGGTTCGTGCCCGACACGCAGGCCGGAACGATGGTCGCGTCGCCCTGCACCGCCAGGAACCCGATGCCGGGACGGGCCGGATGCAGCTTTCCGTCCCGCATGCGGCTGCCTTCGGGAAACACGAGGAGCGCGTCGCCCCGCTGGAGGACTTCGATGGCCCGCGACAATCCACGAACGTCCGCCATCCCCCGACGGATCGGGATCGCGTTGAACACGCGGATGAGCGGGCCGAGCAGCGGCGTGCGGAACAACTCTTCCTTGGCGAGGAAATGCAACTCGCGCTTCGCTGCGGCTCCGACGAGCGGCGGATCCCAGAAGGAGATGTGGTTCGGAGCGACGATCACGCCGCCCTCGCGGGGAACGTGTTCGCGCCCGCGCACCTCCCATCCGTTGAACACCTTCATGGCGCCGGAGATCGCAGACCGGCAGGCACTATAATACGCGCTCAAGAAATCTCCTAACCTGAAACGGGGCGCGGCGCTGCGTGGCCGGTCCGGCGCCGCGCCCCGGGCCGCCCGCTCGCCGGGTTCCGGCCCCGGCCCCGGAACGGCTTGCCGCACAATGTCATGCAGGCTCGCGCCCGACGCCCGGGAAGGCCGGATGCGACTGCACGATGTCCATCACGCCGCGGATCTGCTCCTCGACGTCCATCCCGGTGGTGTCCATCACCTGGGCGTCGGGCGGAACCGCCAGCGGGCTGTCGGCACGTTCGCGGTCGCGGCGGTCGCGACGCTCGAGCTCGGCCAGCACGTCCTCGAACGGGACCGGGATGCCGCGCTCCTGAAGCTCCCGGTACCGGCGCCGCGCGCGCGACTCGGCATCGGCGTCGAGATAGATCTTCACCTCGGCGTCCGGAAACACGACCGTGCCGAGATCGCGCCCCTCGCCGATCAGCGGACCGTGCGCGGCGAGGTCACGCTGGACGTCCACGAGCCGCGCCCGCACGGCGCGCTGCGCGGCGAGCCGGGACGCCATCTCGCTCACCTCCGGCGTCCGGATCTGCTCGGTGACCTCGCGTCCGTCGAGCCGCACGTGCGGAGTGTCGGGCGAGCCGGAGAGATCGAGCTCGGTGCCGTCGAGCGCGGTCTCCACGGCGTCCGGATCGTCCGGCGAGACACCCTCGTCGAGGACCTTGAGTGCCAGCGCCCGGTAGAGCGCCCCCGTGTCGATGTAGACGAAGCCGAGGCGCGCCGCGACCGCGCGCGCGGTGGTGCTCTTGCCGGCCGCAGCCGGGCCGTCGATGGTCACGACGAAGCTCACGCCGGCGCTCCCGCGTCGAGCGCGCCGGGCGCGAGCGCGGCCAGCTCGGTCTCGAAGCCCGGATAGGACGTGGTGATCGCGGCCGCATCGTCCACGGTCACCGGCGCCGCGGCGCCCAGCCCGAACAGCGCGAACGTCATGGCCAGCCGATGGTCGCCGGCGGCGCTCACGCGGCCTCCCGCGGCCTGCCCGCCGGTGATCGCGAGACCGTCCTGCGCCTCTTCGACCGCAATGCCCAGACGCGCGAGCCCGCTGGCGAGCCCCGCCAGGCGGTCGCTCTCCTTGACCCGCAGTTCCGCGGCCCCGCTGACGCGCGAGATGCCGCGGGCGGCGGCGGCGGCCAGCGCCCACGCAGGCACCTCGTCCAGCAGCCGCGGCAGCCACTCGGCAGGAACGTCGAACGGCCGCAGCGCCTCCGGGCCCTCGACGCTCACGTCGCCCACCGGCTCGCCGGCGGCATCCCGCAGGGCGCTGCGCTCGACCCGCGCGCCCATCGCCTCCAGCACGTCGAGCAGCCCGGTGCGGGTGGGATTGAGCCCCACACCCGCCGCGGTGACCCGTGCGCCGGGGGTCGCCGCGGCGGCGGCGAGGAAGAACGCGGCGGCGGAAAAGTCACCGGGAACGCGCAGCGCCGTGCCCGAGAGCCGCGCCGGGCCCTCGACCGCGACGCGCTCGCCGGCGCCAGCGGGCGCCGCCTCCGTCTGAACTCCGAACGCGGACAGCATGCGCCGCGTATGGTCGCGTGCCGGCCCCGGCAGCGCAACCGAGGTGCGGCCGCGGGCGTCGAGACCTGCGAGCAGCACGCAGCTCTGCACCTGAGCGCTCGCGACCGGCGCCTCGTACGCGATGCCGCGCAGCGCCGCGCCGCGGATCACCAGCGGCGGAAACCGGTCGCCCGCGCGTGCGGCCAGCCATGCCCCCATGCGCACCAGCGGCGTCACGATGCGCGCCACGGGGCGCCGCCTGAGCGAGGCGTCACCGTCGAGCACCGCGAGGCCCGGCTGCGCGGCGAGCACTCCGGCCAGCAGCCGCAGCGAGGTCCCCGAGTTGCCGCAGTCGATGACGCCCTCGGGCTCCACCCGCGCGTCGCCGCGGCCGCCGATCCGCACCGTTGCGTCCGTGCGCGACACGTGGCCGCCCAGTGCGGTGACCGCCGCGAGCGTCGCCTCGCAGTCGGCGCCCGGATTCGGCCGTTCGATCACGCTCTCGCCGTGCGCGAGCAGCGCGAGCAGGTAGGCGCGGTGCGTGATCGACTTGTCGCCCGGGGGCTCGAACGTGCCACCCACCCGCGCGGCGGGCCGGACGGTGATCGGGCGCGGCATCATCGGCGCGTCACGCTCGCCCGGCGTCGGGGCCTGCGCCTGGCGGCACGTGGCTATCGCGCCGCCCGGCGCGGCGTCTTCTTGCGCGCCGACTTGCGTGCCGTGCCGGCCGCTGCGCCGCCGCGCGGGCGCGTCACCGTGCGCATGCCGCCCACCGTGCGCGTCGCGGCCCGCAGCGCCTGAATGTTGCGCCACGTCACGAACGCTTCGATGCGCTCGCGCTGAGCCGGATCGAGATCCGAGAACATACAGGCCAGCTCGTAGTGGCGCACCGGGCTGCGCGACGCCGTCGCCTCGCAGCGCACGACGATCCCCTCGCATTTCACCAGCTCCTGGCGCGTCTTGCGGTCGGGCATCTGCGGCAGGACGATCGTCAGGTCGACCTTCGAGAGCGGCGCGAGGAAGTGGGACGAATAACAGTAGACGCCGCTGCAGGAGATGTTCTGGCTCTCGGTGACGATCTGCGTGCGTGCGCCTTCGTCCTGCTCGCCTTCCAGGCGCATGCTGAGACGCGCATCGGCGCGCGGCATCTCCCGGCGTTCCGTGCCACGGCGGGCCGTCTTCTTCGGGGTCATCCCACCCTCCCTCGGTGCCGGCGGCGGGAACTCCGCCGCGGGTGAACCAGCGCAAGATCGCATTCGCGCGCCGGCACGTCCACGCGAGCGATCGTGACTTCGACCGTGTCGCCCAGCGCGAATCGTTTGCGGCTGCGGCGTCCCGTCATGCGGACGCCGCTCGCGTCGAGCGTGAATGCATCGTCGAGATCCTGCCCTACGCGCACGAAGCCTTCCACCGGAACGTCGTGAAGCTCCACGAAGAAGCCGCGCGGGACAAGGCCGGTGATCATACCCGATGCACGGTCCCCGAGTCGCCCCTCGAGATGCCGCAATCCCTTCACCCGGACGGCCTCGCGTTCGGCGTCGGTAGCCGTCTGTTCGGTGGCGCTGCACTGCACGCCGAGCTCGGCGAGCGCCACCGGATCCCAGGCCCCCGGCTTCTGCCCGCGGATCCACTCGCGCACGCGGCGATGGTTGTGGAGGTCGGGATAGCGCCGGATCGGCGAGGTGAAGTGGCAGTATTCGCGGGTCGCGAGGCCGAAGTGGCCGTAGTCGCGCTCCTGGTACCGGGCGCGCGGCAGCGAGCGCAGCACCATGCGGTGCAGCAGGGCGCGGTGCGCGGGGTCCAGGCGGGTCGCGAGCAGGGTCTGCAGCGCCTTCGCCGGATCCGGCATCGGCCCGAGCCGCGGCAGCGCGAGCGCCTTGAGCGCGAGGTCGAGTTCCAGCAGCCGGTGCGGCGACGGCGCTTCGTGGACGCGGTAGAGCACGCCTGCGGCACGGCGCGCCCCCTCCTGGCCGACGATGCGGTTGGCGAGCAGCATGAACTCTTCGATCAACTCATGGCTCTCGAGGTGCACCCGGCGCTCGATCCGCACCGGATACCCGTTCGCGTCGACCTCCACCTTCGTCTCCTGACCCTCGATCGCCAGCGCGCCGTGCTCGAAGCGGCGGGCGCGCAGCCGCCGCGCGAGCATGCGCAGCGTCTGCAAGGCCTCGAGCAGGCCCGCGTCGAGATCGCCGGCCCCGTCGAACGCGGCCTGCACCTCCTCGTAGGAGAGCCGGTGGGCGCTGCGGATCACGGTCTCGGCGAAACGGTAGCGCTGCAGCGTGCCGTCGGGGTCGAGCTCGGCGAACACGGAGAGCGCGTGGCGATCGCGGCCGGGGACCAGCGAGCACAGGTCGGCCGACAGTCGCTCGGGCAGCATCGGCACCACTCCGCCCGGCAGATAGCAGCTCGTGCCGCGCCGCACGGCCTCGCGATCGAGTGCCGAGCCGCGCCGCACGTAGTGCGAGACGTCGGCGATGTGGACTCCGACTTCGAGCCGGCCGTTTGCCGCCGCCCGCACCGAAAGAGCGTCGTCGTGATCGCGGGCGTCGTGCGGATCGATCGTGAAGATCAGCCGGTCACGCAGGTCCTCGCGACGCGCGATTTCGGCCGCCGTGGGTTCGTGCCGGGCCGCGGTCTCCTCGAGCACGGCCCTCGGGAACCGGCTGCGCAGGCGGAACTGCGAGACGATCGCGGCCTCGTCCCACTCCGGCCGGTCTTCGGCCCCGAGCAGCTCGACGAGCTGCGCCGTGCCGCCCGGCTCGACCTCGGCAACGCACCAGTCGCCGTGCTCGGGGGAATGGCGACCGTGCCATTCCAGCTCCACCACACCGCCGCGCCAGCGCCGCGCGGGATCAAACACCCATCGGCCGCGCACACGGAGTGCGCGGCCGATGATGCGGGGAGCGGGGTCCCGTTCCGGAAAGCGCGGCCTAACGGATGCGCTTCTTGTGTCTGTTCTTGCGAAGACGCTTCTTCCGCTTGTGGGTGGCGATCTTCTTGCGCTTCCGCTTCTTTCCCGAACCCATTCGTTCTCCCTGCTCGTGGTGAATCAGCCAGTGATCGTTTCGTGCGTTTCCGCGCCATCCAGAACCAGCGCCTTCAGCTCGCGGCTCGGCTTGAACACCGGCACGAGCTTGGCGGGAACGAGCACTTCGGTTCCGCTGCGCGGATTGCGGGCGCGGCGCGCCCGGCGCTCACGCACCTTGAACGTTCCGAATCCGCGGATCTCCAGATGCTTGCCTTCCGTCAGCGCGAGACCGATGGCCTCGAGCAGATGGTCTACGATGGTCGCCGTGTGGTTCCTGGAGATGCTCGTCTTGCTCGAAATCTCCTCCACCAAATCCGCTTTGGTCACGGTGAACCTCCTGTGATGTCGACCCCCGGTTTTCAGTTCGAGCGGCAGGCGCAATCAGGCGAGCCGCACGGACCCGGCGCCGGATTCGCATGGGACCCGACGACGGAGAACGCAGACAGCAGCCGCTCCACGTCGGTCGAACGACAAGACGGACACTCCGGCGCGGCCGCTTCCGCTCGCGAGACGAGGCTTTCGTAGCGCCGGGAACAGGCCCGGCAGCGGTATTCGTAGATCGGCAAGTCCAGACCCTCGATCGAATGCACAATCTAGCACGTTTTACCGGATGGAGGGCAACCCGCCCTCAGACCCCGTCCGCAGCGGTCTCCACGGCGTCCACGACGCCCACCACGACCGTGCGGATCGGGCCGCGCGGGCGCCTGAGCACCTGCGCCGCGGAGTTGCCCTCGTCGGCGACCAGGACATGATCGCCCGGCCCCGCATCCACCGCGTCGACGGCGATCACCGCTCTCCCGGTCGGCGTCCCGTCCGGGAGGAGCGGATGCACCAGCAGGAGCTTCCGCGCGTCGAGATCCGCGTGCTTCACCGTCGCCACGACGTGACCGACCACGCGCGCGAGGAACATCAGGGTTTCTCCGCCAGCACGTCGTCGACGATGCCGACGATGGCCGCGTCGGCGGGGTTGTCCGGATCCGGCAGCGCGTTGGCCGCCTCACGGCCGCGCACGTAGAACACCCGCTGCCCCCGGGCCGCCGAGACCAGGTCGATCGCGACGAGCGGACGTCCGCCGGTGGCCGCGCCGCTCGAATCGGTCGGTTCGACCAGCAGCATCCGATGGCCGCGCCAGGCGGGCACCCGGACCGTGCAGACCACGGTGCCGATGACGCGTGCGAACTGCACTAGCGGATCCGCGCCTTCATCTGCCCGTGCAGACGCGGAATCACAACGGCGCGGGCCAGCAGCCCGCGGCGTTGCGCTTCCTCGCGGCCGGCGTCCACCGCCGCCTGTACCTCGCTGACCTCGCCGGTCAGGTACAGGACCCCTTTGCCGCCGATCCCGTTGGCGAGCCGCAGGTCGCGCAACGTCACCTGCGCCGCCTTGGCGGCAGCGTCCGCGGCGACGATCGCCGCCGAAGCGCTGAGCGTCTCGATCACGCCGAGCGCATCGTCGGCGTCGCCGCGCGGCACCGTGCCGCGCGCCGCCGCGAGCACCATCGGGTGGATCTGCGGAATCAGCAGCGAATCGAGGAGCGTGTCGGCGGCGACCTCTACGCCGCGCGCGTGCGAGGCCCGCACCTCCGCCACACCGCCGCCGATCACCACCCAGTACTTGCCGGGCGAGAGCACGCTCGCCTCGACGATCTCGACCTCGGCCATCTTCACCATGGCGTCGCCCACGACGGCGCCCTGGGCGATGCTGCTGGTCTCGACGGCAGCAATGGCGACGTGCATCACACGATCCGGAACGCGTCGACGAGCGTGCAGCGACGCACGCGCGTGAAGCTGCGGGCGGTCGTCATGCCTTCGCCGGTGGGGCTCGCGATCGTGAAACTGGTCGGCCCCTCGCCGCCGTAGCCGAGACCGGCGTAGTTCGGGCCGTTCTTCACGAAGATCGAAGCGTTGCAGAGCCGCGCCATCTTCGACAGCTTCTCGATGTTGCGCGAGTGCATCGACGCGGTGTGACGGAAGCCGTGCTCGACCTCGATCGCCAGGTCGATCGCCTCGTCGACCGTGCGCACGCGGGTCATCGCCATCACCGGCATCATCAGCTCGGTCCACAGGAACGGGTGATCGTGATCGACCTCGCACACGGCGAGGCGCTTCCCCGGATCGCAGGGGATGCCCGCCTCCGCCAGGATCACGTCGGCGTTCTTGCCGACGAAGCGGCGCTGGATGACCGCGTATTTGCGCGGGCCGTTTTCCTTCTCGAGGATCAGGCGCCGCAGCTTCTCGATCTGGTGCGGCTGCAGGACGATCGCGCCCGAGCGCGAGAACGCCTCCTTCAGCCGGTCGGCGATCAGACCCACGGCGATCACTTCCTTCTCGTCGGTGCAGATGATGTTGTTGTCGAGCGAGCCGCCGTTGACGATGTCGCGCGCCGCCTTCTCGATGTCCGCGGTCTCGTCGACCACCGCCGGCGGATTGCCGGGACCGGCGGTGATGGACTTCTTCTGCGCCGACAGCGCCTCCTTGACCACCGCCGGGCCGCCGGTGACCACGTTGAGCCGGATGCCCGGGTAGTGCAGCAGCTTCTTCGCCACCTCGATCGAGGGCTCTTCGACGGCGTGCAGCAGAGGCAGCGCCGCCCCCGCGCGCAGGGCGGCACGGTTCATGAGATCCACCGTGACGTTCGACACCCGCTTCGCGTTCGGATGCGGGCAGAGCACGACCGTATTCCCGCCCGCGATCATCGAGATCCCGTTGTTGATGACGGTCTCGCTCGGGTTGGTGACCGGAGTGATCACCGCGATCGGACCGTACGGGGCGAGCTCGCGCAGCGTCATCCCGTGGTCGCCGGTCCATGCGAGCGGCTCGAGATCCTCGGTGCCCGGGGTCTTCTCGGTGACCAGGCGATTCTTGAGGATCTTGTCCTCGACGCGCCCGAGCCCCGTCTCCTGGACCGCGATCTCGGCGAGCGTGCGGTACTGGGTCGAGAGCGCCTCGCGGATCGAGGCGATGATCGCCTGGCGTGTCGCGAGCGGTACCCGGTCGAACGCCTCGTAGGCGGCGCGGGCGCCCGCCACGGCGGCATCGAGCGTAGCGTGGACGCCGAGCGGTTTCGCGCCGCCCGCCGCGCCCGGGCCCTGCCCGAGGCGCTCCAGCACCTGCGAGACGATCGCTTCGACCCGGCGTGCGTCGACGGCCATCAGCGTGCCGCCCTGGTGTCACGCTTGAGGTAGACGTCCTGCCCGTCGATCTCCACCGCGTCCACGATGCCGGTGATCACCGCATCCACCGGCTTCTCACGCGAGACCTCCGTCATGCGCGCGGAGGAACCCTGCGCGATCATCACCACCTCACCGGTGCCGGCGCCCACCGCATCCGCCGCCACCACGAACGCGCCCGACGCCTCGAACGAGGCGTCGACTTCGCGCACGAGCAGCAGCTTGAGGCCGGTGAGGCCGGTGTCCTTGCGCGTGGACACCACGGTGCCCACGACCCGCGCGAGCAGCATGTCCCGGCGCTACTTCTTGCCGGCGGGCTCGGGGCGACGGATCGGCAGCACGTCCTCGAGCTGGCCGTGCGGACGCGGGATCACGTGCACCGACACCACTTCGCCGACCTTCGCCGCGGCGGCGGCGCCGGCTTCGGTGGCGGCGCGCACCGCGGCGACGTCGCCGCGCACCACGGTCGTCACGTAACCGCCGCCGATCTTCTCGTAGTGGACGAGTGCCACACGCGCGGCCTTCACCATCGCGTCCGACGCCTCGACCATGGCCACGAAGCCACGTGTTTCGATCAGGCCCAGCGCTTCTTCCTGCATGGACGACTCCTTGGGCGAAGGTTCACGGCGAAGGCGCGCCACCGGCGGCGGCGGCGCCTCCCATGGGTGCTTCCAGCTGTTCATCCGGACGCGGAATCACGTGTCTGACGACGCACTCGCCGACCCGCCCGGCGGCCGCAGCGCCCGCAGCGACGGCAGCCTCGACGTCCGCCAGCGGCCCGCGCACCACCACGGTGACCCACGCATCGGTCACGACTTCGTAGCGGACGAGGCGCACGGACGCCGCCTTGCACATGGCGTCGGCCGCCTCCACCGCCCCCACCCAGCCTCGCGTCTCGACGAGTCCGAGCGACTCGACCGCCACCTGGCATCGCCTCCCGGGTCACGTCGTCACGTTCGCGCGGCACGGTGAACGGCCGCAGGTCAGCGGACGCACGCTAGCAAGCTTGCCGGAAGGGGTCAACGCAGCGGGTTCCGGCGGGCGGTGGCGGGATCACGCGGCAGCGAAGAAGATGATGGGCCCCGGTCGCCTCGGGGATGTCTGGCAAGCTGCAGGTCGGCGAGCGCGGGGCCCTAAGATGTTCCCCGATTCGACCGTGTGCGCGACCGTAAGACTCCTTCGCTCGCGATAGGGGGATCAGCCCACAGCCGGCCAAGCACGAATCGTCCAGGGAACACATTCGGTTTTTTCGCTGCGGCGGAGGCAGGCCCGGCGGGCTTCGCGTCCGCGTCGGCGGGGCGCCGCTGGCGTCCGGCCGACAACGGAAGGTCAACGCAATCGGGGTGCCGGGATCGGCCCGGGCCTGAAGTGCGGGGCGTATGCGACTGCGCCGCAGGGGATTGGGAACGGGGCCCGGGCGCCCGCACGGGGCGCGCCGGGACCGCTGCGCCGCTCGGGATGGGGCGATTCCCCCGTCCGACCCGGCGCGGCTGGGGAATCCGGCGCTGGAGCGGCACGGAAGCCGATCCGGCGCGCGCGCGGCCGGCGCCGGCAGGCTGGACGTTGCGTCAGGGATGTTCGTGCCGGCACGGCACGCGCGGGAATCACCCGGCGCGGGGCCGGCTCAATCCCCGGGCGCGATGGGGAGGTAGCCGCCTCCGCCCTTCCCGATCAGATCCTCGGCGAAGTGGCAGGCGGAGAAATGCCCGGGGCGGATTTCGCGCAGTTCCGGCTCGTGCTCGGAACAGATCGGCTTCGCCATGAAGCAGCGCGGATGGAAGCGGCAGCCCGAAGGCGGGTTCGCCGGGCTCGGCACGTCGCCCTTGAGGACGATGCGGGCCGTCTTGCGATCGGGGTCGGGCACCGGGATCGCCGACAGCAGCGACACCGTGTACGGATGGAGCGGATCCTTGTACAGATCGTGGCTGGTCGCGAGCTCGGCGATCCTCCCCAGATACATCACGGCGACGCGATCGCTGATGTGCTCGACCACCGACAGGTCGTGCGCGACGAACAGGTAGGTGAGGTTCATCTTCTGCTGGAGGTCGCGCAGCAGGTTGATGATCTGCGCCTGGATCGATACGTCCAGCGCGGAGACCGGCTCGTCGGCGACGATCAGCCGCGGATTCACGGCCAGCGCGCGGGCCACGCCGATGCGCTGGCGCTGGCCGCCCGAGAACTCGTGCGGATAGCGGCGCGCGTGCTGCGGCGCGAGGCCGACGATCGTGAGCAGCTCCGCCACCCGGTCGCGGGCCTTCTGCCCACCGGCGATCTTGTGCAGGGTGAGCGCCTCCATGAGCATGCTCCCCACGGTCAGGCGTGGATTGAGGCTCGAGTACGGATCCTGGAAGACGATCTGCATCTCCGCGCGCAGCTTGCGCAGTTCGCCGCGATTGAGGCCGATGACCTCGCGGCCGGCGAACCGGATGCTGCCCTCGGTGGGCTCGATGAGGCGCAGGATGCAGCGGCCCGTCGTCGTCTTGCCGCAACCCGATTCGCCCACCAGGCCGAGCACCTCGCCCTCCCGGATGTCGAACGAGATCCCGTCGACCGCCTTCACGTGCCCGACGGTACGCGAGAGCAGGCCCTTCTTGATCGGGAAGTACTTCTTGAGGCCGCGGACCTCGAGCAGGTTCTCAGCCACGCCGGGCCTCCCCCACGCCGACCGGGTCGAGCGCCCCGCTCGCGATCTCCTCGGCCCGCCAGCAGCGCGACAGGTGGCGGCCGAACGCCATCAGCGGCGGATCCTCGGTACGGCACTTCTCGATTGCCACCGGGCAGCGGGGATGGAACCGGCACGCTTTCGGGAAGCGGGTCGGGTTCGGCACGTTGCCGGGGATCACGCGCAGCGTTTCCTTTTCGTGGCCCAGCTTGGGCAGCGAATCCAGCAGGCCGGCGGTGTAGGGATGCCGCGTCCGCTTGAACGCCGACTGGACGTCGCAGTACTCGACCACCTGGCCCGCATACATCACCGCGACCCGGTCTGCGGTCTCGGCGACCACGCCGAGGTCGTGCGTGATGAGCAGCACGGCCATGCCCAGCCTCTTCTGCAGTTCCTTGAGCAGTTCGAGAATCTGCGCCTGAATCGTCACGTCGAGCGCCGTGGTGGGTTCGTCGGCGATCAGCAGGGCCGGCTTGCAGGCCAGGGCCATCGCGATCATCACGCGCTGGCGCATACCGCCCGACATCTGATGCGGGTATTCGTCGACGCGCTGTTCGGGCAGCGGGATGCCCACGATCTTCAGCATTTCGATCGCACGCGCGCGCGCCGCCTTGCGGTCGATCCGGTCGTGGAGCACGACCGCCTCGATGATCTGCTCCCCGCAGGTGTAGACGGGGTTCAGCGAGGTCATCGGCTCCTGGAAGATCATCGAGATCTCCTTGCCGCGGATCGCCCGCATCTCGGCCGGATCGAGCTTCGCCAGGTCGCGGCCGCGAAAATGGATGCTGCCGCCGACGATCCGTCCCGGCGGGTCGGGCACCAGCCGCAGGATCGACAGCGAGGTGACGCTCTTGCCGCTGCCCGACTCCCCGACCACCGCGAGGGTCTCCCCCGCGTTGATTTCGAACGACACGCCGTCCACCGCCCGGACGACGCCGTCGTCGGTGAAGAAATGCGTCTGCAGATCCCTGACTTCGAGCAGGGGTTCACTCATCCGGTCTTTCCTCCCTGCACCTTGCGGGGGTCGAGGGCGTCACGGAGGCCGTCGCCCAGGAAGTTGTAGGCCAGCACCGTGAGAAAGATGGCGATGCCCGGCGCCCAGAGCAGCCACGGGAACGAACTGAGCACCCGCAGGCTGCGCGCCTGATTGAGCATGTTGCCCCACGAGGCGGCCGGCTCCTGCACCCCCACACCGAGGAACGACAGCACCACTTCACCGAGGATGTACGCGGGAACGGAGATCGTCGCGGCGACGAGGACGAACGACATGGTGTTGGGCAGGATGTGACGGGAAATGATGCGGAGGCGGCCCACGCCGAGCGCCTCGGCGGCCGTGACGTACTCCTGGCGACGGATCGACAGGACCATGCCGCGGATGATGCGGGCGAGCGCGGCCCAGCCGATGAACGACAGGATGGCGATGATCCCCAGGTAGACCTGGGTGCTCGGCATGTCCGAGGGGAACACCTGGCGCAGCGCGATCAGCAGGTAGAGTCCGGGAATGCTCAGCAGCAGCTCGGTGAAGCGCATGATGCCGGTGTCGATCCAGCCGCCGAAGTAGCCGGAAATGCCGCCGAGCAGCATGCCGAACGTGAAGGTGATGGCGATGCCCACGAGGCCCACCGTGAGCGAGATCTGCGCGCCGAACAGCAGCCGCGACAGCTCGTCGCGCCCGAACGGATCGGTGCCCAGCAGGTAGA
This sequence comes from Candidatus Eiseniibacteriota bacterium, assembly GCA_963744995.1. Classification (GTDB taxonomy): domain Bacteria; phylum Eisenbacteria; class RBG-16-71-46; order RBG-16-71-46; family RBG-16-71-46; genus CAVUWA01. Next base: position 404,898 of record CAVUWA010000009.1, on the reverse strand, counting down.
TGCGGTATGGCGGGTCCACCCCGTACAGGTGGCGGTCCGTCGGGATCAGTCCGAACAGCCGGTAGGGCTCGCCCTTCACGAAGAAGCGCACCGGCACCACCACGGATCGATCCTCGGTGTAGTGGAAGCCGGCCTTCTGGGTCATCGGATGGATGAACGGCAGGGCATGGAAGTGTCCGCCCGCGTCCACCCAGTGCAGGTGATGCGGCGGGTGGAAGAACCGTTCGCGATCCATGACCTCCTGCGAATACGGGGCGAGGAACGGCGCCAGCAGCGCCATCAGGTAGAACACCCCCAGCATGATGCCGGACACGATGGCGATCGGCGTGCGCCGGATCGAACGCCAGAACATCTGGGTCGGCGACTGCGGCGGCGCCTCGTCGAGCAGCTCGTCGGCGGTCCGGTCGAGCGTCTCAGTCATACGCGATCCTTGGATCGGCGATCGCCAGCAGCAGGTCGGCGATCAGGTTGCCGAGCACCAGCATGGCGGACGCCATCAACACGGATCCCATCACCAGGTACTGGTCCTGGGTGAGCAGCGCGTCGAGCGTCAGCCGCCCGAGGCCGGGCCACGAGAAGATGATCTCCGCGATGAACGAGCCCGAGAGCAGATAGCCGAGGGTGAATCCGAACAGGGTGATCAGCGGGTTGAGCGCGTTGCGCAGGGCGTGCTTGAAGATCACGACGTTCTCGTCGAGCCCCTTGGCCCGCGCGGTCGTGACGTAGTCGAGGCGCAGGACGTCGAGCAGGTTCGCGCGCATCTGTCGCATCCGGCTCGCGAGCGGAATCAGTCCGACCACGAGCGCCGGCAACGCCAGATGGTGGAGCAGGTCGAGTACGCGCCCCATGGTATCGAGGTCCTGCCAGTCGATCGAGCGCATCCCGCCCACCGGGAACCACCCGGTCCGCGCCGCCAGCAGCAGCAGCAGCAGACCGGAGAGCACCTCCGGGATCGACAGCCAGACGAACGCCAGCATCGAGAGGCCCTTGTCGATCCACGAGTACTGTCGCACCGCGGCCCAGACGCCCAGCGGGATCGCCAGGGCCCAGGTGACGACGGCGGCGGAGGAGGCCAGCAGCAGCGTGTTGAGCAGGCCCTCCTTCAGGACGAGGAACACCGGCTGATGGCGCGAGAACGACTGGCCGAAATCGAAATGGAGGAAGACGTTCTTGAGATAGAGGAAGTACTGCGCGTACCAGGGCTGGTCGAGCCCGAAGCGGCTGCGCATGGCCTCCAGCGTCGCCGAGGAGATCGCCGGATTTTCGGCCATCTGGTTGAGGAAGTCGCCGGGTGTGAGCTGCAGCAGCAGGAACGTCAGCGCCGAGATGCCGAGCATCAGCGGAATCGTCTGGAGCAGGCGGCGGATGATGTAGGTGCGCACGTCGACCGTTCAGGCGCGCTGGCGCGGTTTGACGAACACCCGGTCGATGTTCCAGATGATGCGGTGCGGAATCACCGTCGGCTCGACGTTGCCGAAGCGGTTGCGCACGGGCACCTTCGCCTTGAGCGTCGGCAGCCAGACGACGAAGCACTCCTTCGTCAGGAGCGCCTCGATCTGGCGCCACGCCGCGAGCCGCACTTTCATGTCGGCGGTGCCGATGTTGATGTCGAGCAGATGGTCGATCTGGGCCTCGGCCGCGGTCTCGGGATGCGGCTGCTTGATATCCCAGAAGTGGGTGAGCCCGCTCGAGCGCCAGACGTTCTGCCCCATCGCCGGATCCGGCGGCACGCCCGCCTGCAGCCCGAGCAGGATCGCGTCGTACTGGAAGTCCTGGCGCAGGTTGGAAATCAGGGTATTGAAGTCCACCGGTGTCAGCGTGGTCTTGATGCCGACCTTGCGCAGATCATCGGCGATCAGGTTGCACAGCGCGATGCGCACCAGGTTGTCGCTGTTGGTCTTCAGGCTGAATTCGATCTCGTGCCCCGCCGGATCCTCGCGGATGCCATCGCCGTCGCGGTCCACGTACCCGAGCGCGTCGAGCTTCGCCTTCGCGGCCTCGGGGTCGTAGTTCCATGGCTTCAGGTCGGGATTGTTGCCCCACACCTTGTTGCCCGGGGTCATCTGCGACCAGTTGGGCACGGCCTCGCCATAGAACGGACCGTTGATCATCGCCTGGCGGTCGATCGCCATCGAGACCGCCTGGCGGAACTCCGGCTTGCTGAACCACGCGTACTTGACCGCGCCGACCTGGGGGTCGCCGACGTGCCTGCCGTTGCCGGCTTCGCGGACCCTGTTGAGGTTGAACCAGAAGAAGTTGGTGTTGAGCGCGGGGCCGAGGTCGTAGAGCGTGTAGTCGCCCTTCTTCTGGCCCTCTTCGAAGGTCTGGTAGTCCTCGGCCTTGACGTTGTCGAGGCCGTCGAGATCGCCGGCCTGGAACTTGAGTGCCGCGGTGTTCTGGTCGGGGACGATGAGGAACACCAGCTCGTCGAGGTAGGGCAGCCGGTGGCCCTCCGGGTCCACGCCGAACCAGTAGGGATTGCGGGTGAGCACCGTCTTCTCGTTGGGCACGTATTCCTCGAGCCGCCACGGCCCGCTGGTCACCAGGCTGTCGGGGTCGATGCTGACGGAGTAGGCGGCCGCGAAGTCGCCGCTCCGATACGTTGATTCCAGCACGTGCTTCGGCATGATTCTGAGCGACCCCACTGCCGGCACCAGCAGCGCGTACGGCGTCGCGATCTTCATCACCACCGTGAACGAGTCGGGCGCCGTGACCTCGAACTTCCTGCCCCCCGCGAGCAGCAGGTCCTGGATCGAGGGATGCAGCGTTTCGTCGTAGGCGACCTCGAACGAGAACAGTACGTCCGCGCTGGTGATCGGCACGCCGTCCGAGAAGCGGGCGCCGTGGCGCAGGTGCCAGGTGTAGGTGAGCCCGTCGTCGCTCACGTCCCAGGACTTCGCCAGCGCCGGGTAGGTCGTCTGGCTGCCGTTGTCGTAGTCGGCGAGCACGGTGAACAGCTGCTGGGTGACGTCGCTGGACGACGTCTCGTTCGCCATGATCGCGTTGAAGGTCTTGGGCGGGTTGGTCTGACCGATGACGAACCGGCCGCCATAGACGCCGATCTCGCGCACCGGGACCATCATGGTATCGGCCGGAAGCGGATGCGTGTCCTGGTAGGTCACGCTCGCCCGGCTGCTCGCGCCCCCGCACCCCGTCAGGGCCAGTGGAACGGCCAGTACGGCGGCGAGGCAGCGGATCCAACGGCGAGCGAACTTCATTCACCCTCCCTCAGGTGTTGTGCGAACAGCGGTTACACAGGCCCGCCGGAGTATAGGGAGCCCGCTTCGGATGGGTCAACACAAAGCGGCTCACGCTCGACCCGCCTGGGCGCGTCATTCATTCACTGTGGCGCGGTGGGTGTCATTGAAAGGTCAAGGGCGGCCCCACCGGGCCGCCCTCGATCATCCGCGCCGATCGCTCGGTTTCAGGCGCCGTGCTGCTCCGCGGGATTCTCCTTCGCCGCACGCTGCGCCGCGCTCTTCAGGAACACCCGGTCGATGTTCCACAGGATGCGGTGCGGAATGATGGTCGGCTCGAGATTGCCGAACCGGTTGCTGATCGGCAGCTTGATGATCGCGACCGGCAGCCACTCGATCCAGCACTGGTCCTCGAGGATGTGGTCGATCTCGTGCCAGGTGCGCTTGCGCACGTCCATGTCGGTGGTGGCGATGTTCTCGTCCACCAGCTTGTCGATCTGTGCCTCGGCCGGTGTCTCGGGCCGCGGCTGCTTGATGTCCCAGTAATGCGTGAGGCCGCTCGAGCGCCACACGTTCTGCCCCATGCCCGGATCGGACGGCACCGCACTGCCGAGGCCGAGCAGACAGGCCTCGTACTGGAAGTCCTGCCGCAGATTGCTGATCAGCGTGTTGAAGTCCACGGGCGTCAGCGTGAGGCGGATGCCGACTTTGGCGAGGTCCTCGCGGATGAAGTTGCACATCGCGACGCGGGTCACGTTGTCACCGTTGGTTTTGATCGAGAACTCGATCGGGTGTCCGCTGGCGTCCTCGCGGGTCCCGTCCCCGTCGCGGTCGATCATCTGCAGGCCATCCAGCAGCTTCTTCGCGGCCTCGACGTCGTAGTCCCATTTGCCGAGGTCCTGGGTGTGCCAGAGTTTGCTGCTGACGGTGAGCACGGACCAGTTCTTGACCGCATCCCCGTAGAACGGGCCGCGGATGATCGCGTCGCGGTCGATCGCCATGGACACCGCGCGGCGGAAGTCCGGCTGGACGAACCACGCGTACTTGACCGGATCGATCTGCGGATCACCGATCTTCTTGCCGGCCTTCGGCTCGCGCACCCGGTTGAGGTTGAACCAGAAGAAGTTGGTGCTCAGGGACGGGCCGAGGTCGTAGAGCGTGTAGTTCCCGGCCTTCTGCCCCTCCTCGTACGCGGCGTAGTCCTCGGGCTTCACGTTGTCGAGGCCGTCCAGCTCGCCGGCCTGGAACTTGAGCGACGCCGTGTTCTGGTCCGGAACGACGAGGAAGACCAGCTCGTCCAGGTACGGCAGCCGCTGGCCCTTCGCGTCGAAGCCGTACCAGTAGGGGTTGCCGGTGAGCACGACCTTCTCGCCGGGCGAATACGACTTCACCCTGAACGGGCCGCTCACCACGATCGAGTCGGGAGGATCGCTCACGGCGTAGGCCGACGCGAAATTGCCCGACTTGAACGCGGCCTCGAGCGTGTGCTTCGGCATGATGCGCAGCGAGCCGACCGCCGGCACCATGAGCGCGTAGGGGCTCACGATCTTCGTGACGACCGTGTAGGAGTCGGGCGCCGACACTTCCATCTTCTTGCCGCCGATGATCAGCAGGTCCTGGATCGAAGGGTGCAGCGTTTCGTCGTACGCCACGTCGAACGAGAACAGCACGTCGGCGCTGGTGATCGGCACACCGTCCGAGAAACGCGCGCCGTGCCGCAGGTGCCATGTGTAGGTGAGGCCGTCGTCGCTGATGTCCCAGGTCTTGGCGAGGCTCGGAATGTCCTGCTGGGTCCCGTTGTCGTAGTCCGCGAGCGTGATGAACATCAGATTGTTCACGTCCGACGATGACGTCTCGTTCGCCATGATCGCGTTGAACGTCTTGGGGGCGGACGTGGTGCCGATCACGAAACGGCCGCCGTAGGCGCCGGTCTCCTTCATGCGCGGGATCAGCTCGTCCTCGGGCACGGGCTTGTCGTCCACGTGGGACTGCGCGGCCTGCCCGCTCCGGCCCGAACAGCCGGCGATGCTCAGGGCGAGCACGGTGAGCGCCAGACCGGTGAATCGGCCGGCGCGGCTGAATCGACGCATCATGACGTTGTCTCCTCGTAGGGCGAATACAGCGCAAAGGGTCCCGATGGGTTCATGCCGGCCGAGCATAGGGAGCCGCTCACGCGATGGTCAACAGGCGCAGCCCGGCGTCGCCGTCCAGGCGCCGGACTGAATCGCCGATCGTCTTCGCGAGAGCGTTCGCGAACGGCGCGGGATCGCCGGCCCGCCACGGTGGCCCGGCTTCCGCCGCGCCGCCCTCGAGCTGCCCTCTGGCCCGATCGCGGGCGCTGGAGACGGCCATGTAGCGCGCCAGGCGCCGGTGCGACGGCCCGAGCAGAATGCTGCCCTGCTGGAGCAGCGCGCGCGCCGTGCGCCGCTGGGCACTGCCGACCAGCTTGCGTCCGGCGAGCACGATCTCGTGGCGGGCGGTCGACGCGAAGCAGGGCGCCGACGCCCCCCCACCCGGCCGCCGCGGGCCGTCCGCGGGATCGCGGCGCTCACGGGCGGCGAGCTCGGCCGGAATCCCGATCCCATTGAGCGCGGCCACGATCAGCGCCGAGCCGCGCGCGTAGGCCTCACGCAGCGTGCCCCCCCACGAGGGATCCTCGATGCGGGCCGCCAGCGCGTAGGTCCACTCCTCGTCGTGGTAGATCGCGCGGCCTCCGGTCGGCCGCACCGCCCATTCGACGCCGTCCGTACGGCACGCCTCGAGGTCGAGTTCGCGCTCGGCCCGCTGCGCGAGCCCCAGGGTGATGCCCGGCGGGGCGAAGCCGTAGATCCGCAGCACGGCCTCGGCGTCCGCGCCGGATTTGAGGCGGTCGAGCAGCGCCCCGTCGCGGCGCATGTTCTCGACTGCGCCGTGGCGTCCGTCGGCCCACAGGATCACCGGGACCCCGTCCATGAAACGCGAAACCCCCGGCGTGCGGCCGGGGGCGCCGGAACGGCCGGGGCGGAACGCGGATCAGGTGATGCCGAGCCAGTCATGGAGCAGGAACTGGAAACGTCCGATCAGCAGCGAAATGCGCGACATCACCGTGTAGCCATAGCCCGCGCCGAAACCGACCATCAGGAAGTAGACGCCGATCTTCGAGGCGATCCCCAGCGCGCCTTTGTGCTCGCGGCTGAAGAAGAAGAACAACAGCGAGCAGATCAGGCCGATCGTGAAGAGGATCGCGTTCACGCTGTGGCCGATCGACCCCGTCCACAGCGGCTGCATGCTGGCGCGCACCTGCTCCACGAAATCGCCCTGCGCGAAGCCGGTGGTCTTGATGCCCACGTAGACCCCGATGATCATCGCCAGCGACAGCCGCGACATCCAGCCGATCTTCCCGAACAGCCGCGTGAACAGCAGGACGCCGAGGACGCCGGGCAGAATCAGGAAACCGCGATAGTCCCCCTGTTCCGCTGCGAACATCCCCACCCGCGAGGCGTCGACACCGTGTCCGTGGAGCGCCTGCCGCAGCGGCTCATAGAGGTTCGGATAGATCACCGTCCAGAAGTTGAGGATCATCCAGTAGCCGGCCGACACGCCGACGAAGAGGTGCTCGGCGAACTTGTAGAACGGGTTGTCCTTGTAGACGAAGCTGAGGATGAAGAGCGTCAGCAGGGCCGCGATCCACACGCTCCAGTCATGAGACACGTTCACGCGGTCACCCTCCCCCTGCGGTTCCACTGGATGAGGTTGCCGAGGATGATGCACAGCGCCACGAACAGGTGGCCGAGCGACTGGGCGTCCATGCCCTTCGTGGCCAGCCCTTTCTCACCGCGCGCCTTCTCGTATTCGGCCGCGCCGGCCATGCCACCGAGCATGCCGAGCAACTGATGCGACTGCAGATAGGGGTAGAACTCCGGGGCGCTCACCGCCGTGACTCCGGCGATCATCGGCAGATTGAATCGCGTGTTCACCTGCTGCACCCACTCCTTGGTGCCGGGATAGCCGGCCGAAAGGCTGATCAGCAGAGGGAACGACGAGTAGTCCGTCACGTGCCGCATGATCGGATAGTCCTTCACGTCCTTGCCGCGGTAGTCGCGCGGGAACGCGTTGGCGACCCCCTGCCCCATCAGCACCATGACGGCCTCGTTGCCCGATTTGTAACCGAGGTTGACGTAGTCGACGCCGTACTTCTTGTCGGGGAACTCGGCGGCGACCTCCTGGAGCACGCCGTCCACGAGTCCCGGGCCGCCGTTCCACAGCACGGTCACCACGACCTTGCAGTTCTTGCTGAGCAGCTGCCGGAAGGTGGTCTTGGTCATCGGCACCAGCTCGGGAATCGCGCCGGGGTCGTAGTCGCAGGACATCAGCACCGTGGAGCCCTCCGGCAGCGCGTCGATGGCGTCGACGTACCCCTGCACCGGCGGCGTGACCTTCAGGGGCAGCGAGATCGGCCAGATCAGCGGCACCAGCACCAGAATGCCCATCACCAGAAAGATCCAGCGCCGGTCGAGCCGCTCGAGGAACGCCCACAGGCCCGCCATCAGTCCTCCCCGCCCAGATACGAGCGTTCGATCCCCAGAATCACCCGGAGTCCGGTGGCCATCACGCCCAGCGCGGCGCCGATCAGGATCGCGCGTTTCGAGGCGTTCTGCGGCCAGTTCATGATCCAGTCCTGAATGCTGGCGAGGCGCATCGGCTCGGGCAGCCAGTCCGACATCAGGTTGCCGATCGGGACGCGCCCGAGCATGACCAGCAGCGCCGCAACCGCGAGCAGCGCAGCCTCGGTGGTGCGGATGCGGAACGCGCGAAAGGCCGCCGAGGCGATGAAGAAGGCCAGCAGCGCGAACATCGTGGCAGCCATCGGCGAATAGAGCTGATCGTACATCCAGCGCGATTTCATGCCCGGATTGAGGAAGCCCGGGCCCTCGAACGCGCCGATCGCCACCATCGAGATCAGCGCGACCAGCAGAACGACCTTGTACGGCCAGTCCCGCTGCCGCTTCGCGATGCCGTCGAGGTTGACCCGCAGCACGTTGGCGCCGCCGAGCACGTACCCGAAGGCGACGACGATGATCGCAGATGCCTGCAGGAAGTCCGCGGGCACGCTCACCCACTGATGCGGCACGAAGAACGACACGATCATGAAGAGCCCGATGACGGCCGTCATGAACAGGGGCAGCTCGCGTTTCATCGGGTCCCTCCTACTGGCCCTTCATCCAGACCGAGAATGCGGTGACACCCGATTGCTCGAGCAGGGAGCCCACGAGGATGACGACGATGATCAGGATCTTCATCAGATCCGCGCCCTTGAGGCTGCCGACCAGCTTCGGCTCGCCGGACAGGTACGCGCTCGCCGCATAGAGCTCCTCACCGATGAGCGTGTAGTCGCAGGCGACGACGAAGAACGGCAGCTGGGCCACGTTCGCGGTGCCGGCGACCTGGATGGCGCCGGTGGCGAAACCGGTCTCCGCGAGCAGCAGCGATTCGGCGTAGAACGCGCCCATGAAGATGTGCGCGGCGGGCTTGTCGCGCAGCATCATGCCGGTGACCGCCGCGACGTAGGCGAACTGCTCGGGTGACACGAAGCGCACGCTGTCCGGATCGTACTGGTCGGGCTTGCCGGCGTTCAGGTACCCGCTCTTCACCATCTCCTGGGCGATCGTGAACGGAATGGGATAGGTGACGGGCACCTTGATCGGCGTCTCGTACCGGGCGGTGATGCGCGCCACGCTCTCGAGGATCACCAGCCCCGCAACCGTCTGGATCTCGTCGATGTCGTTGATCCCGGGCACGTACAGCACCGAGCGCCCCATTTCGGTCGCGCGGCCGATGGCTTCCTCGATCGCGTCGATGCCGGGAATGCGGCGGACGAACGGCTTCTTGCCCGCCTGCGCGCTGCCGATGTAATAGAGCACGAAGGCGAAGAACAGCACGGTGAAGACGAGCACGCTCCAGCGCTCGCTGTTGATCCACTCGGAACGCGCGATCGCCGGGCCGGTCACGCTGAGAGCGGGCACGTCGCCGTTCCGGGTGAGCGCGATCACCCGGTAGAAGTATTCGATGTTGCGGTGCACGGTCTGATCGGTGCGGCTGGTGACGCCGGCCTGCACCGAATCCACGACGGACCACGGACCGGCGGGAGATTCGGCGCGCTCGATGCGGTAGCCGCGGACCACGGATCCGTCTTTGACGTCGTCGGCCGAAGGCTTCCAGTCGAGGATGATCGAGCGCCCGGCGTCGTTCTTCTGATCGTGCCAGACCAGGCCGTGCGGCGGGGCGATCTCCTGCGAACTCGAATCGGCGGCTGCGGCGCCCGTCGCGGAATCCTGCGCGCACGCGGCCTGAGCGGTGAAGAGCAGCGGGATCGCAAGCAGCAAGGCCGAGATCGCACCCGTCGAGCGCCCGATTCTTCCGCTCAAGAACACCCCCCATGGGTTTCGGCCCCGCTGGACTTTCGAGGGGCCGCAACGTCCGTGTGACGACGCGACGAAGCTAACCATCGAAGCGCATGGGTGTCAACGACTTTGGATCCTCGCCCGCGCCGCGGCGCGCGCCTCAGCGCGCGATGATCTCGACGTTGGCACGCGGGATCGTGGCGTGGCTGTGGTCGTCGTCGAACTCGACCACCAGCACCCGTACTCGGGCCTCGCTCTCCAGCGCACGCAACTCGGGCGGCAGCTCGAGCACACGGCCGATGCGGCCGAAGTGCGGCTGGCGGATCACCCGCAGCTGCGTGCCGATGTCGAGGCCCTGCTCTCCGGCCTCGCGCGCCGGCTGGAATGCGGTCTTCTCCTGAGGGATGAGGATTTCGGGCCGCATCACCCCGGCCCGGATCTGCGTCGCGCCGCTGACCGAAGCCTTGCGCCCGGCGTTCTCGCCGAGCAGCTTCCAGGTGCGCTCCGCCATGCGGATGTGGCCGAACCCTTCGGTGAGGATGAGCGTCAGCCCGAGCTCTTCGGAACCGGTGATGGCGACGCCCAGATCGCGCCCGAGCAGCATGCGCAGATCGCGGTCGTCGAAGCCGCCGACCACCACCGCGGCCACGCCCAGTTCCTTCGCGCGCATGAGCACCGCGTGCGACACGTATGCGCCGCCGACGACCACCTTGCCGCGGTGCGACGCGTCGAGCGCCGCGGCCTCGAGAACGTCGTCGGCGGATTCGGCCGCGATCGCGATCTCGCCGAACGTCTCGCCGCCCACGCCGAAGATCCCCTGCAGGAAGGCCCCGCGCGTCTCGACGATGACGCCTTCACCGGGGATCGTGTCCGCGACCACGCCGTGCACGAAGGCGTCGACCTCGACCGGGATCGGCCGTTCGCGCAGGATCAGCTGCCCGGTCACGCTGGAGACGCTCTCGATGGTGCCGTCGGCCGGCGCGGTGACCTTGTTGCGAAACAGGCCGAACATCGAAGAGGCCGCGGCGATCACATCGCCCTTGCGGCAGGTCGAGCCCAGCGGGATGCGCAGCGACTGCGGGGCGCGCGCCGGGTCCAGCGCCAGCTTCGACGCGAGGTTCACCGTCTGCACGTTGCCCGGCAGCTCGCAGCGCGCGACCACCGTGTCCGCTTCCACGGCATCACCGTTACGGACCAGCACCTCGCCTTTGAGCGGCAGCCGGCGTTCGCGGGTGAGGATCGCGTACGGGGTGACGCGCAGGCCGGGGGTGTAGGCGTGGGCCATCTAGACGTCCTCCGGGTACACGCCGAGGGCCCGGTTCCAGGCACCCAGACGCTCGATGCGGATCGCGGGATCCGACGGGATCTCGAAGGGCCGGCGCCCGCGCGCGTCGACGATGAAACCCACGACGCCGCCGCGCACGCTGGCGCGGATCGGGTGTCCCTTGCCCTCGCCGAGGTCGAACCCGCGCTCCGGCGTGGCCGTCATCTCGACCTCGCCGTCCCTGGGCAGCGGCATGAGCAGCAGGTCCCCGAACGCCACCTCACGGGCCAGCTTCTGTCCGTCGCTGCGGGTGAGCTCCACCCGCACGCAGGGCTGGCCGACTCTGCTCGTGCCGATCGGCGCCAGCACCGCGCCGAGCCGCACGAGACAGTCGCGCTCGAACACCTGCGTCGCCGCTTCCTCGTGCACGCTCGAAAGCACGCCGAGCTGCGGCGCCATGAAGATGCTGTCGACGGCGAGGTGCGTGAGTCCTTCCGGCAGGAACGCATCGATCATCATCAGCGCCGCCTGCACCCTTCGCGGCGCGTGCGACAGGACTCCGCCCGAGCCGACCAGCAGGCCGAGGTCCAGCAGATTGACCAGCGAGGATCCCGATTCCGTCTGCGCCATGATGTCGGAGATCGTGCGTTCGGTCTGCACGCCCTTGAGGCCCACCGCGAGCGCCTTGTGCTGCTCGAACGCGAGCCGCAGCGCTTCCCGCGCGATCGCCTGCTCGATCACCAGATCGCTGAGTTCCTGCGGAATCGTCGTCGGTCGGATCATCTTGTTCTTGATCCGGTTGCGCAACTCGCCTTCGTCGACGTCGAACGGCACCCAGCGCAGGATCCGCTCGATGCCCGCCTCGGCCATCACGTTCGAGATCGAATAGCTCATGCCCAGGTTGGCCGAGACGGTGCGATTGAAGATCTCCTGGAACACCGAGAACACGTCCGTCGTCGCGCCGCCGATGTCCACCCCCACGACCGCGAGCCGGTCGCGCTTCGCCACCTTCTCGATGATGATCCCGACGGCGCCCGGCGTCGGCATGATCGGCACCGGCGACCACGTCATGAGCTTCTTGTAGCCCGGCGCGTGCGCCATCACGTGCTCCATGAACAGATCGTGGATCGCATCGCGGGCGGGCTTCAGGTTCTCGCGCTCGAGGGTCGGGCGCAGATTGGGCACGACGCTCAGCGCGGTTCTCCTGCCGAGCGTTTCGGTCACGACATCCGCGGCCTCGCAATTCCCCGCGTAGATCACCGGCAGCTCGTAACCGGTGCCGAGGCGCGCCTTCGGGTCGGCAGCGAGCAGGATCTCCGCCATTTCGGCGACGCGCCTGACGTCGCCGCCGTCGGTGCCACCCGAGAGCAGGATCATGTCGGGCCGCAGCTGGCGCAGCCGCCGGATCTTCTCGTGGGGCCGGCGGCCGTCGTTGAGCGCGATGACGTCCATCACGATCGCGCCCGCGCCGAGCGCCGCGCGCTGCGCGGACTCGCCGGTCATCTGCAGCACCAGGCCGGAGACCATCATCTGCAGGCCGCCGCCCGCGCTCGAGGTCGAGACGAACAGATCGACGCCTTCGTCGCCGACTCTCGGCGTGATGATGCGTTCGCCGTCCAGGAGACGGCGTCCGGCCAGTTCCTCCACCTCTTTCACGGCGTTCAGCACGCCGCGGGTGACGTCCTCGAACGGCGCTTCGACCGTGGTCGGCGCCTCGCCCCGCACGATCAGCCGGTAACCGTCCTCGCGCCGCTCGATCAGGATCGCCTTGGTGGTCGTCGAGCCGCAGTCGGTCGCGAGAATCGAGTGAATGTCCTCGGGTCGAATCGCCATCGGTCCTTTCCGGTCAGTGCCTCGCCGCGCGCGCCGCCTTGCGCGCGCGGTCCGCTTCGCGCCGCTCGCGGTGCGCAGCGTCGGCTCGCTCTTCGATCAGTGACACGAGATACCCGAGCGACTCGCGACGCTCGATCAGCGCGGCGAAGCGCTGGTAGTCGGGCAGGCGGAACATCGCCTGCACCACGGGCTGGAGAAAGTGCAGCGTCTGCCCCGCGACCACCGACATCGGCAGCCCGCCTTCGATCGTGAGGATCGCGGGGATTTCCATCCGCAGCTCGACGACCCGCGCCGCCACGCGGCGCAGCACCGCTTCGTCGGCGTCGGTGATCCCCTCAGGCCGCGAGGTCACGATCGTCCAGGTAGCGCTGTACGACCCGGATCAGGTCGTCGGCGCGGTCGGCGGGAAAGGGCAGGAACAGCGCGCGCCACGCGTCCATCCAGCGGCGGCTCGAAAAGGGTGACACGAAGAGTCCGCGCCGGCCGACGCGGGCGCGACGGATGTCCGTCCAGCGCCGTGAGCTCCAGCCGCCGCCGCCCCTCAGCGCCACCCCTTCCGCGTCCACCCGGCAGCGGGCCGGCAGGAAGCTCGAGGCTAGCGCCGAGACCACCACGATCGAGAGCAGCAGGGCCGTGAGCGGGGCCAGCGTCAACCTGAGGACCAGCACGCACAGCCCGAACGCGGCGACCACGGCCAGCGCCGCGCGCCCGGGCCGGTCCCGCCACGGTTGCCACGTCCACTCGACCGCAGCGCGGCCCGCGAGGGGGCCCGGAGCGGACGGAGCTTCCGCGGAGGAAATGGCACGCGCCGTCCTCACCTCGTCGCCGACTCGTGCGTGGGCGACGGTGCCGCCGTCGCGGACGCGGAGCCCGACCAGCGCAGCACCAGCTCGCGCGCCGCACGTCCTTCGTCGAGTCGCCCGGACGGCGTGGTGTGCGGAGCCGAGTGGAGCAGTTCCGGATTCGCGGCCGCCTCGCGCGCGATCTGTTCCATGGCCTCGGCGAAGTGTTCGAGTCGGTCGAGCGTTTCCGTCTCGGTCGGCTCGATCATCAGCGCTTCCTCGACGATCAGGGGAAAGTAGACGGTCGGCGCGTGAACGCCGAAGTCGAGCAAGCGTTTCGCCACGTCGAGCGTCTTGATGCCGTACTTGCGCAGCCCGCGTCCCGAAAGCACGAATTCGTGCATGCAATGCTGCCGGTGCGGCAGCTCGTAGGTGCGCGCCAGGCGCCGCATCAGCCAGTTGGCATTGAGAATCGCCGCACGGCTGACGTCGCGCAGCCCTGCGGGGCCGTAGCCGAGGATGTAGGCCAGCGCCCGCACCAGGATGCCGAAGTTGCCGTGAAACGCATGCACCCGACCGACCGACTGCGGCCGGTCCTCACTGAAGGCGAGGCGCCCGTCACGCTCCTCCACGACCGGGATCGGCAGGAACGGCTCGAGATGCTTCGCCACCGCGACCGGTCCGGCGCCGGGACCGCCGCCGCCGTGCGGGGTCGAGAACGTCTTGTGCACGTTGATGTGCATGACGTCGAAACCGAGATCGCCCGGGCGAACGTGCCCGACCAGGGCGTTCAGGTTGGCGCCGTCCATGTAGACCTGCGCCCCCGCTTCGTGCGCAAGCGCCGTCACGTCGAGGATCCCGGACTCGAACAACCCGAGCGTGTTGGGCACCGTGAGCATGACGGCTGCGGTGCGATCGTCGAGCGCCCCGCGCAGCGCCTGCGGGTCCACCGTGCCGCGTCCACCGGATGCCACCGTGACCGTCTCGTAGCCGACCAGATGCACGCTCGCGGGATTGGTGCCGTGCGCCGAGTCGGGCACGATCACCACCCGGCGCTGGTCCCCTTCCCCGCGCGAGCGGTGCCAGGCGCGGATCATCAGCAGCCCGGTCAACTCGCCCTGCGCGCCGGCGGCGGGCTGTGTGGTCACGGCGTGGAAGCCGGTGATCTCGGCGAGCGTCTTCTGCAGCTCGTGGATCACCGCGAGCGCGCCCTGATTCGAGGCGTCATCGCCGAGCGGGTGGGCGAGGGCGAAGCCCGGCAGCGCAGCCAGCTCGTCGTTGATCTTCGGATTGTGCTTCATCGTGCACGAGCCGAGCGGGTAGAAGCCGCGGTCGATGTGGTGGTTGAGCGTGGACAGTTCGATGAAATGCCGCACGACCTCGGGCTCGCTGACGCGCGGAAAGTCGAGCGCCCCGCGCAGCGTCGCGCCCGGGAGCAGCTCCTCGAGCGGGCGGGTCGGGACGTCGCATGCGGGCAGCGCCGGACCCCGGTGGCCCTCGCCGCCCTGTTCGTTCAGCAATCGGCGTTCGAGATTCATCGGGCGCCTCCCGCGCGACGCAGCACCTCGAGCCAGCGCCCGATGTCGGCGGCATCGCGCTGCTCGGTGACCGCCACCAGCAGCCAGCGTTTCCAGCTCGGATCGAAGCGGCCGAGATCGATGCCCGGCAGCACGCCCATGTCACGTCCGGTTTCGTACACGCGGGCGGCATCCACGGGGCACTCGAGCACGAACTCGCGGAAGAATGCGCCGCCGTGCGCCAGGGCGTACCCCGGCAGGGCGGCCGCGGCATGCGCGGCATGGTGGGTCTTCTGCACGCAGAGCTCCGCCATCTCGCGCATTCCCTCGCGCCCCATGAGACCCATGTAGATCGTCGCGCGCAGTGCCATCAGGCCCTGGTTGGTGCAGATGTTCGACGTCGCTTTCTCGCGCCGGATGTGCTGCTCGCGGGTCTGCAGGGTGAGGACGAAGCCGCGCCGGCCGTGGACGTCCACGGTCTGTCCGGCGATGCGTCCGGGCATGCGCCGCACCAGCGCCTTGCGGCAGGCGAAGTAGCCCAGCAGCGGACCGCCGAACGACGGCGGGTTGCCGAGACACTGGCCCTCGCCCACCGCGATGTCCGCGGCCGCAGCCGGATCGCCCGCGCCCGGCGGCTCGAGCAGCGCGAGCGCCACCGGATCGCACACGGCCACCGCCAGCGCGCCCGCCTCGTGTGCGAGGGCGTGAATCGCGCGCGGACCCTCGAGCAGGCCGAAGAAATTCGGATGCTGGTAGATCACGCAGGCCACGTCGCCTTCGAGCGCCGCCTTCAGGTCCTCGGGCGCGCACTGACCGCCGCGTTCCGCGACCACCGTGATCTGCGCCTCATCGAGGTACGTGCGCAGCACGCCGAGGTAGTTCGGGTGCAGCGCGCCGGCCACCACCACCCGGGCCCGCCGGGTGGCGCCCTGCGCGAGCAGCGCGGCTTCCACCGCAGCCGTCGCACCGTCGTACATGGAGGCGTTGGCCACGTCCATTCCGGTGAGCTCGGCGATCATGCTCTGAAACTCGAAGATCGCGGTGAGCGAGCCCTGCGCCACCTCCGGCTGGTAGGGGGTATAGGCCGTGACGAACTCGGAGCGTGACGCGACCGCATTCACGGCGGCCGGAATGTAGTGATCGTAGAGGCCGCCGCCCATGAACGACACCGCCGTGGCGGCATCGTTCGCAGCGGCCCAGGCACCGAAGCGCCGGCGCAACTCGATCTCGGACAGCGGGCCGTCGATCGCGAGCGGCCGGGCGAGCCGCGCCTTCTGCGGCACCGCCTCGAGCAGCTCGTCGAACGAGGCGACCCCGATGTCGTCCAGCATGCGGCGCTCTTCGCGCGGGGTCAGTCCGATGTGGCTCACGTGTGCTGCTCCTCGACCAGCTTTTCGTAGTCGACGCTGGTCATCAGCTTCTCGAATTCACCGGCCGTGGTCGGCTTCAGGCGCACCAGCCAGCCTTCGCCGAACGGTTCCTGATTGACCAGCCCGGGGTTGTCGCCCAGCGCTGCGTTGACTTCGAGCACCTCGCCCGCGATCGGCGCGTAGAGATCACTGACCGTCTTGACCGCCTCCACGACGCCGAACGCCTTCATGGCGTCGAGCTTCGTTCCGACCTCGGGCAGCTCCACGAAGACCACGTCGCCGAGCTGGTCGGTCGCATAGCTCGTGATGCCCACCGTCACCACGCCCTCTTCGAGACGTGCCCACTCGTGTTCATGGGTGTATCGAACGTCGTCCGGGAATCCCACGGCGACCTCCTCAGGCGGTTTCCCGCCGGCTCATCGTTGGCAAGCGGACGGCGGCGAAGCCGTCCGGATGATTCACGCGGCGCCCGCGCGCCGCGATCCCTGTGTGTAGAACGGCCGCTTCACCACCTTCGCTTCGAGACGCGAACGGCCGGCGTCGACTTCGATCGTGGCCCCCATGGCGCCGTCCGGCGTCCCGACGTAGGCCATGCCGATCGGGCGCTCGAGGCTCGGACTGAACGTCCCGCTCGCCACGTGCCCGGTCGCGCGGCCCGCCGCGAGCACCGGCATTCCGTGTCGCGGCACGCGCCGGCCGTCGAGAGCGATGCCGACCAGCTTCCGCGGCACCCCGCGCTCCTTCTGCGCCAGCAGCGCTTCGCGGCCGTGGAACTCGCCCTTTCGGAGCTTCACCGTCCAGCCGAGCCCCGCTTCGAGCGGCGTCGTGCTCTCGTCGATGTCGTTGCCGTACAGCATGTAGCCCATCTCGAGCCGCAGCGTGTCACGCGCGCCGAGCCCGACCGGCTCGAGGCCGTGCGGCCGGCCCGCGGCCATCAGCCCCTCCCACACGGTGTCCGCCCCTGCCGGATCGAAATAGAGCTCGAAGCCGTCCTCGCCCGTGTAGCCCGTACGCGAGATCACCGCGGGCACGCCGAACAGCTCACCCTCCATGAACCGGTAGGTGCCGAGTTCGAGCGCCGCGGCCGGGACGTGCCCGCCGAGGATCGAGGCTGCCTTCGGCCCCTGCAGTGCAAGCAGCGCCGTCTGATCGCTGCGGTCCGCGAGCATCACGTCCTCCGGGCAGTGCTCGTGGAACCAGTCGAAGTCCTTCAGCCGGTTGGAGGCGTTGACCACCACCATGTAGCGGTCCGCGAATCGATAGACCAGCACGTCGTCCACGATCGTGCCGCTCGGCCGGCAGACCGGGCTGTAGAGCGCCTGTCCCACCTCCAGACCGGCGACGTCGTTGGTCACCATGCGGTCGAGCCAGGCGCCGGCGCCCGCGCCCCGCGCTTCGAATTCGCCCATGTGGGAGACGTCGAAGAGGCCGGCGGCATTCCTCACCAGGAGGTGCTCGCGGACGTCGCCCGAATAGCGCACGGGCATCTCGAAGCCGGCGAACTCGATGAGCTTCGCTCCGGCCGCGACGTGGTGGGCGTGAAACGGCGTCTTGCGAATCGTTTGCGAGGGTTCCACGTTGGACTCCAGGGTGGCCGAGGGCGGTCGAACGTTAGCGAAGCGTCTGGCACCGGTCAAGGAACCGGGGGCCGTTTCAGCGTGCGGCGGTCTTCAGGACCCCCAGGGCGTGGCCTACGCGTGTGAACGCGTCCACGGCGCGGTCGATATGAGCGTCCTCGTGGGCGGCCGAGAGCTGCACGCGGATCCGCGCCTGGCCCTTCGGCACCACGGGGTACGAGAAACCGATCACATAGATGCCTTCCTCGAGCAGGCGCCGCGCCATCTCGTGCGCCACGCGCTCGTCGTAGAGCATGATCGGAACGATCGGATGCCAGCCCGGCTCGATCTCGAATCCCGCGGCGGTCATCGCCGCCCGGAAGCGCGCCGTGTTCGCCTCCAGCCGGTCGCGCAGCGCCGTCGTCGAGGACAGCAGATCGAACACGGCGATCGAGGCGCCGACCACCGGCGGCGGCAGCGTGTTGGAGAACAGGTACGGGCGGCTCCTCTGACGCAGCAGCTCGACGACCTCGCGCCGTCCGCTGGTGAAGCCCCCCAGGGCCCCGCCGAGGGCCTTGCCGAGCGTGCCGGTGACGACGTCCACCCGCCCGGTCACGCCGCAATGCTCGGGGGTGCCGCGCCCGGTCCGGCCGACGAAACCGGTGGCGTGACAGTCGTCGACCATGGTCATCGCCTCGTAGCGATCGGCGAGATCGCAGATCGATTTCAGATCGGCCACGTGTCCGTCCATGCTGAACACGCCGTCGGTGGCGACCAGGATCCGCCGGCAGCCTTTCTCGCGCGCCTCCCGCAGGCAGCGCTCGAGGTCCGCCATGTCGGCGTGCGCGAACCGCCAGCGCTGCGCCTTGCACAACCGGATGCCGTCGATGATCGAAGCGTGATTGAGCGCATCGGAGACGATCGCGTCCTGTTCGCCGAGCAGCGGCTCGAAGACGCCGCCGTTCGCGTCGAAGCACGCCGCGTAGAGAATCGTCGCCTCGGTGCCGAGAAACGTCGCGATCTTCTGCTCCAGCGTCCTGTGCAGGTCCTGGGTGCCGCAGATGAAGCGCACCGACGACATGCCGAAGCCGTGGGAGTCCAGGGCACGGTGCGCCGCGGCGATCACCTGCGGATGGCTCGAGAGCCCGAGGTAGTTGTTGGCGCAGAACACCAGGACTTCGCGCCCGTCCGCGAGCCGGATCGACGGCCCCTGCGGTGACGCGATCACGCGCTCGTCCTTCCAGAGCCCCGCGGCACGGATGCCGTTCAGCTCCTCGCGCAACGCTCCCTTCACCGAATCGAACATGTCCGCCTCCCCCGTCTCACTGGCCCCACGGGACCAGCACGACCTTGCCCGCGCGCCCCGAGTCCAGCAGGCCGATCGCGGTATCGAATTCGTCCATCGGCATCACGTGAGTGATCGCCGGCGTCACGTCGAGACGTCCCGAGCGCAGCAGATTGTCCATCTGATACCAGGTCTGGAACATCCGCCGGCCGACGATGCCGTGCAGCGTCACACCCTTGAAGATCACCAGCCGGTTCCAGTCCAGCACGAACGGCTCTTTGGGCAGGCCGAGCAGCGAGAGGCGCCCGCCGTTGCGCAGGGCCTGGAGGCCGTCGCGCATCGCCTCGGGACTGCCCGACATCTCGAGGACGCCGTCGAGGCCGCGTCCGGCGGTCAGTTCGTTCACGCGATCCACGAACGATTCCTTCGAGACGTCGACGACCGCGTCGGCGTTCATCTTCCTGGCGAGATCGAGCCGGTAGGGCGACACGTCGCTGGCGATGACGAGAGATGCTCCCGCGGCGCGCGCCACGCCGATCGCGAACAGACCGATCGGTCCGCAGCCGGTGACGCCGATCGTGGAACCGGCCAGCGCGTCGGCGAACGCGGTCTGCACGGCGTTGCCGAGCGGCTCCATCACGGCCGCCGCCTCGATCGAGATGCTGGGGGGCACCGGCCAGCCGTTGACCGCAGGCACGGCGACGTACTCGGCGAAGCCCCCGTTCACGTCCACGCCCAGGATCCTGGTGTTCTCGCACACGTGGCCGTTGCCCGTGCGGCATGCGACGCAGTGGCCGCACACGATGTGGCTCTCGCATGAGACGTGCTGACCGACCGTGAAGTCGGTGACGCCGGCGCCCAGTTCGATGATCTCGCCCACGAATTCGTGACCGAGCGTCACCGGCGGCCGCAACCGGCTCTCCGACCAGCCGTCCCATTTGTAGATGTGCAGATCGGTGCCGCACACGCCCGCGCGCAGCACACGCAGCAGCAGCTCGCCCGGTCCGCACTTCGGAACGGGCACTTCACGGATCTCCGCGCCGGGCCCGGGGCCGGCTTTCACGATGGCCTTCATCGTGCCGGTTCGGGTCCGCGGGCCGTCCGCGGCCTTCGCGGTCGCGGTGGGGGTCTGCGTCTTCATGTCTTCAGCACCTCGCGCAGCGCGCTTCCGGTGTGCGAACCCCTGACCCGCGCCACGGTTTCGGGGGTTCCGGCGGCGACCACGGTCCCGCCCGCTTCGCCGCCTTCGGGCCCGAGATCGACGAGCCAGTCGGCGGCCTGAATCACGTCCAGATGGTGCTCGATCACCAGCACGGTGTTGCCACGGTCGACGAGCGCCTGCAGCACGTCGAGCAGCATGCGCACGTCTTCGAAGTGCAGCCCGGTCGTCGGCTCGTCGAGCAGGTACAGGGTGCGCCCGGTCTCGACGCGGGCCAATTCCGTGGCGAGCTTCACCCGCTGGGCCTCGCCGCCCGACAGGGTGGTCGCCGACTGCCCGAGATGGATGTAGCCGAGACCGACACCGTTCAGCGTCTCCAGCCGGCGTCTGAGCGCCGGCACCGCACCGAGGAAGTCCAGCGCCTCCTCGACCGTCATCTCCAGCACGTCCGCGATCGAACGGCCGCGATAGTGCACCTCGAGCGTCTCACGATTGTAACGGCGCCCGTGACACACGTCGCACTTCACGAACACGTCGGGCAGGAAGTGCATCTCGATCTTGCGGTAGCCGTCGCCGGCGCAGCTCTCGCAACGCCCGCCCTTCACGTTGAACGAGAACCGCCCGGGACCGTAGCCGCGCACCTTCGCCTCGGGCAGCTTCGCGAACAGATCGCGGATGAACGTGAACGTGCCGGTATAGGTCGCCGGATTCGAGCGTGGCGTGCGGCCGATGGGGCTCTGGTCGATGGCCACGATCTTGTCGACGTGCTCGGCGCCGAGGATCCGGCGGTGCGCGCCGGGCAGCGCGCCCGTCCCGCCGAAATGGCGCTCGAGCGCCGCCTTCAGAATGTCGTTCACGAGCGTGCTCTTGCCCGACCCCGACACGCCGGTCACGCCGATCAGCGTGCCGAGCGGGAGTTTCACGTCAATCCCCTTCAGGTTGTGCTCGGCCGCACCACGGATCTCGATCGCGGCGCCCGAGCCCTGCCGGCGCCCGGCGCGCGGCTCGATCCGGCGGGATCCGGACAGATACGCCGCCGTGAGCGACTCCGGATGCGCCGCGACCTCGGCCGGGGTGCCCGCCGCCACCAGCCGCCCGCCGTGCCGGCCGGCCCCGGGGCCCAGGTCCACGAGCCAGTCCGCGGCGATCATGGTGTCGCGGTCGTGCTCGACCACGACGACCGTGTTGCCGAGGTCGCGCAACCGCACCAGCGTATCGAGCAGCCGCCGGTTGTCGCGGTGATGCAGGCCGATCGACGGCTCGTCGAGGATGTACAGCACGCCGGTCAGCTGCGAGCCGATCTGGGTGGCCAGTCGGATGCGCTGCGCCTCGCCCCCCGCCAGCGTGCCGGCCGCGCGGTCGAGCGTCAGATAGCCGAGCCCGACGTCCTCGAGGAAGCCGAGCCGCGCGCGGATCTCCTTGAGGATCGGGCGGGCGATCTGCGCCGCGGCCCCGTCGAAGGACAGCGCACCGGCCGCCTCCCTGGCGCGGGTCACGGAAAACGCGGTCCACGCCGCGATGTTGCGGCCGTCGACGCGCACGGCGAGACTCTCGGGTTTGAGCCGCTGCCCTGCGCAGGCCGGACAGGGCACGGGGTTCATCAGGCTGCCGATCCAGCGCCGCACCGCCTCGCTGCCGGTCTGCCGGTAGCGTCGCTCCAGGTTGCGCAGCACCCCCTCGTACGTGCTGTGGTGGACGAAGGACGTGCGCTTCGACTTGTATTCGAACCGCACCTCTTTCCCCTCCGAGCCGTGGAGCAGCAGTCGTCGGATCCGTTCAGGCAGCTTCTTCCACGGCGTATCGAGCGAGAACCGGTACTTCTTCGCCAGCGACTTCAGCGTACCGCCGACCCAGGCGCCCTCGGTGTCGCCCCACGCGACGACGGCGCCCCCGGCGATGGACTTCGAAGGATCCGGGACCACGCGCGCCGGGTCGACCTCGAGCAGCGTACCGATGCCATCGCACGATGGACATGCGCCATAAGGCGAATTGAACGAAAAGCTGCGCGGCTCGAGTGCGGCGACGCTGGTGCCGCAGTTCGGGCACGAGGCGCCCTCGCTGAACAGCTCGTCGTCCTGTCCCTCGCGCGCCACCGTCACGAGCCCCTCCGACAGCCTGAGCGCCGCCTCGATGGACTCGGCGATGCGGGCGCGGTGCCGCGGCTCGACCGTGAGCCGGTCGACCGCCACGTCGATGTCGTGGCGCTTCGTCTTGGCGAGCTTCGGCGGCTGCTCGAGCTCGTGCCAGACCCCGTCGATGCGGGCCCGCAGATAGCCCTGCCGGAGCACGCTCTCGAGCTCCTTCCGATACTCACCCTTGCGGCCGCGCGCAATCGGCGCCAGCAGCGCGATCTTCGTGCCCGCCATGCGCTCGAGGATCGCGTCGGTCATGTCCTGGACGCTCTGGCGCGACAGCGGCCGATCGCAGTTCGGACAGTGCTGCACGCCGAGGCGTGCGAACAGCAGCCGCAGGTAGTCGTAGATCTCGGTGATCGTCGCGACCGTCGAGCGCGGGTTCGAACCCGCGCCGCGCTGCTCGATCGCGATCGCCGGGCTCAGCCCTTCGATCGAATCGACGTCGGGCTTTTCCATCTGGCCGAGGAACTGCCGCGCGTAGGCCGACAGCGACTCGACGTAGCGCCGCTGCCCTTCGGCGTAGAGCGTGTCGAACGCGAGCGACGATTTTCCCGAGCCGGACACGCCGGTGATCACGATCAGGCTCTGGCGCGGCAACCGCAGGGTCAGGTCGCGGAGATTGTGCTCGCGGGCGCCGCGGATGACGATATCGGAGAGGCCGCGTGCGGAGCGATCGGTGTCGTGGCCGTGCCGTCCGGGACGGACGGCGCGCCGGGGCTTGTCGAGCGAGGTGGTCACGAGAGCGGACTATACCACCCGGGTGCGGGGGCCCGCCCCCGCCGCCTCACTCCCACCGCAGCGCCTCGACGGGGTCGAGTCGCGCCGCGCGGATCGCCGGATACAGGCCGAAAAACAGCCCCACGACCACCGAGAAGAAGAACGCCACCAGCACCGCCCACAGCGGCGTGAACGCCGGCAGCGCGCTCACGGCGCGGACCATCTGCGCGACGCCGGCTCCCCCGGCGATGCCGATCAGCCCGCCCAGTCCCGTGAGCGTGGCGGCTTCGATCAGGAACTGCAGCAGGATCGTGATCCGCGGTGCGCCGAGCGCCTTGCGCAGACCGATCTCGCGCGTCCGTTCGGTGACCGCCACGAGCATGATGTTCATCACGCCGATGCCGCCGACCAGCAGGGCGATCGAGGAGATCAGCGTCATCACCGCGTAGGTCGCGCCGGTCAGCTGGTCGTAGAGATCGGTCAGCGCGTCCGACGTGAACACCGCGAAATTGTCCGGGTCGCGCGCCCGGAGGCCGCGGCGCACGCGCAGCACCTCGCGGATCTCGTCGATCGCCGCGCCGGTGCGCTCCGGCGCGACCGCCACCACGTTCAGGTAGTACCTGCCGCGTGCGGGCACGTAGAACGGGGCGTCGTCCGGCGGCGGGAAGAACTTCTCCAGGGTCGTGTACGGAATCGTGATGAACTCGTCCGGATTCTGGAACAGGGAACGGCCCTTCGGCTCCAGCTCGCCGACGATGCTGAACGGCACGCCGTTCAGGTGCACGGTCTTGCCGAGGAAGTGCTCCCCCGTGAACAGCGCATCGCGTACGTCCTTGCCGACCACCACGACCTGGGCGCGATGCTTCACCTCCTCCTCGGTGAAGAAGCGGCCGATCCACGGGTCGTAGACATTCACCGTCTGAATCGCCGGGTTCGATCCCACGAGCTGCGTGCGGCGCGTCGAGCGCCCGCGGTAGGTGAGTTGCGCCGACTCGAGGAAGCCGATGATCGCCACGTCCTTGACGTCCGGGCACAGCCGCTTGATCGCACGGGCGTCCTCGGGGGTGAAGGCGCGGCGGTGGCGCAGGCTGTCGGGGAAGCCTCCCGCAAAGAAGCCGGGGGCGAACTTGCGGACGTAGATCGTGTGCGAGCCGAACGAGGATACCGACGACTGCACGGTGCGGTTGAATCCCTGGATGATGCTCGCCATCGCCACCACCGTGCCGACGCCGATCACGACCCCGAGCGTGGTGAGCAGCGAGCGCATGCGGTGGGCGCGCAGCGAGGTCATCGCCATCGCGAGCACGCTGCCGAGCAGCCGGCGGATGGGAACCCGTGCGCTCATTCGTAACGCAATGCCTCGATGGGGTCCTGGCGGGCCGCGCGGGCCGCCGGGTAGGCGCCGAAGAACACGCCGACCAGCGTGGCCATGCCGATGCCGAGCACGACCGCGAGCGGGCTCACGAAGGTCGGCAGCGGCGTCACCAGGCCGATCAGCACGCTGCCGAGCATCCCGAGCAGCAGCCCGATCAGGCCGCCGGACAGCGCCAGCGTCACCGCCTCGATCAGGAACTGGAACAGGATGTCGCGCCGCCGCGCCCCCAGCGCCTTGCGCACCCCGATCTCCCGCGTCCGCTCGGTGACCGAGACCAGCATGATGTTCATGATCACGATACCGCCCACCACCAGCGAGATCACCGAAACACCGATGATGACGATGAAGATCGCGCCCGAGAGATTGCGCCAGAGGTCCAGGTACATGCTCGGCGTGACGATCTCGAAGTCGTCCGGCTGCCCCGGGGCGACGTGGCGGCGTGCGCGCAGGATGCCGCGCGCTTCGTCCTGGGCCGTGTTGAAATCGTCCTGACCGAGGCTGCGCACGGTGATCGTGACGCTCTCGTTGCGCCCGCCGAACATCTTCTGGAACGTCTCCAGCGGCACCAGCGCGTACATGTCCTGCGAGGCACCGAAGGCAGCCCCCTTGTGCTTGCCGAGGCCCACGACCTGCAGCCGCCAGGCGCCGATCCGCACGTCGCGGCCCAGCGGGTCGACGCCTTCGAACAGCTGCTTCGCGACCTCGTCGCCGATCACGCACACCTGGGCCCGCGTCTGCGCGTCGAGTTCGTTGAGGGGGCGCCCGCGGGCGATCGGGAGATCGCTCACCAGCATGTAGCCGGGCTGCACGCCGCGTACCGGCACCTGCCGCAGCGAGCGGGTGCCGCGCTTGAGCGTGGACGACGCGGTGAGCTCCGCCACCGCCGCTTCCACGTGCTCGGCGGCCCGGTCGATGGCCTCGGCGTCGCTCGGGCGCAGGTCGCGGCGCTTGAGCATGTCGTCGATCTTCTCGCGATCGAAGGCAATCCCGACCTTGTCGATGGTGAAGACGTTCGATCCCGAAGAGGTGAGCTGCTGGCCCACGTACTGATCGAGCCCCTGCACGAGGGACATCACCGCGATCACCGAGGACACGCCGAAGATCACGCCCAGCAGGGTCAGGAAGGAACGCATCTTGTTCGCACGCAGCGCATGAAGCGCGATGCCCACGCTTTCACGGATGTTCAGGCGTGCCTCCTTCCGCGCTCACTCCCAGCGCAGCGAGTCGACCGGATCCAGTCGCGAGGCGCGCATCGCCGGATAGAGGCCGAAGAACACGCCGACCACCGCCGAGAACATCAGACCCAGCACCACGGACCATGCCGAAACGTAGGTCGGCAGCGGGCTCACCAGCCGCACCAGCCCCGAGATCCCCGCGCCGAGCAGGATGCCGATCAGGCCGCCCATCGCGGTGAGCAGCACCGCCTCGACCAGGAACTGAGCGAGGATCTCGACACGTCGCGCCCCCAGCGCCTTGCGCACGCCGATCTCGCGGGTCCGCTCAGTGACCGCGACCAGCATGATGTTCATCACGCCGATGCCGCCCACCACCAGCGCGATCGACGAGATCAGCGTCATCAGCAGCACGATGCCGCCGGTCACCTGCTGGTAGAGGCTCAGGAACGCGTCGTCGGTGAAGATCGCGAAGTCGTTGTTCTTGTGGTTGGGCAGGTTGCGGCGCACCCGCAGGGCTTCGGTGATCTGGCGCTCCGCCTCCGCGGTCAGCTCGGGGGACATCGCCACGGCGTCGAGGAACAGCTCGCCGCGGCCCGGGAACCACGGCGGCGCGTTGAGAGGCGCCTGCCAGTACTTGTCGATCACCGTGAACGGCACCGTGGCCACCTCGTCGAAGTTGTTCCCGAGGAACTTGCCCTTGCGCTCGAACTCGCCGATCACCGTGAACGGCACCGTGCCGATGTGCACGGTGCGGCCAAGCCCGCTCGCTCCCCCGAACAGCGCTTCGCGCGTGTCGCTGCCAAGCACCACGACGTTGGCCCGCCGCGCCACTTCCTCCGCGGTGAAGAAGCGTCCGCGCGCCAGGTCGTAGCCGTGCGCGACGAGGTAGTCCTGGTTGGTGCCGTACACGAAGGTGGTGCGCGTGCGCTTCTCGCGCCGGCTGAGCTTGAGGTCGTCGTACGGGTACTTGAACGGCGCCACCGTCCGGACCGCCGGCGACGCCGCGAGAATCGCCGCGGCGTCGTCCATCGTGAACGCCTTGCGCTGCTTCAGGCTGTCGGGCATCTGGCCGTTGATGATGATCCCGGGGCGGATGCGGCGGATGTAGATCGTGTTGTTCCCGAGCGACTGGATGCTGGTCTGAAACGAGCGCTGGAAGCCGTTGATGAGCGCCACCATACCGATGACGGTGCCCACTCCGATGACGATCCCGAGCAGCGCCAGCAGCGAGCGCAGCCGGTTGGCGACCAGCGCGTGGCTCGACATCCGCAGCAGCTCGAACGCTCGTTCGAAGGCGTTCACGGGTCACTCGTAGCGCAGCGCGTCCACGGGGTCGAGCCGCGCGGCCCGCGCCGCGGGGTACGAACCGAAGAACACGCCGATCAGGGTGGACATCAGGATGCCGAGAATGACCGCGGGCACGTGCACCGCGGCCGGCAGCGGGCTCACCGCCCCCACCAGCAGCGCCAGCGAGACGCCCAGCACGACGCCGATTGCGCCGCCGGTCAGCGAAAGCGTGGTGGATTCGACCAGGAACTGCGTGAGGATGTCGCGGCGCCGTGCACCGAGGGCCTTGCGTACGCCGATCTCCCGGGTCCGCTCGGTGACCGACACCAGCATGATGTTCATGATCACGATGCCGCCGACCAGCATCGCGATCGCCGCCACGCCGATCGTGACGACGAAGATTCCGCCGGTGAGATTGCGATACAGGTCGAGGTAGGTGTCGGAGGTGGTGATGCCGAAGTCGTCCTCCTTGCCCGGCGTCAGGTGGTGACGGCCGCGCATCACCGCGCGCGCCTCGCCCTGGGCCAGATCGATCGACGCCGCGTCCACGCTCTTGACCGCGATCTCGATCGAGCTGCGCGTGCCGTTGAACTTGAGGAAGGTGCGAATCGGAATCGCGATGAAGCGGTCCTGGCTCTGGCCGAGCAGCTTGCCCTTCGGCGCGATCACCCCGACCACCTCGAAGCTCTGCCGTCCCGCGCGGAGCACCTTGCCGAGCGGGTCCACGTGCGGAAACAGCTCCTCCGCGACCTCGCTGCCGATGACGCATACCAGCCGGCGGCGCGCGTCGTCGTTCTCGACCAGGTGGCGTCCCGACTGCAGCGTGAGGTCGTCGAGAACCTCGTAGCCCGGCCCGCGGCCGCGCACCGCGATGCCGTCCATCTTCTTCTCGCGGTAGCGCAGTTGCGCGCGGGTGCCTGCCTGCGCCACCACGAGCGAGGCGTGCTCGACGCCGCGGGCGATGGCCTCGGCGTCCGCGAGGCGCACGTCGGGGCGCTTCATGGCGTCCTCGTAGGCCTCCTGCGTCGTGATGAAACCGTACTTGTCGACCACGAACACGTTGGCGCCCGCGTTGAGGAGCTTGTCCGTCACATAGCGGTTCAGGCCCTCGACGAAGCTCACCACGGCGATCACCGACGCCACGCCGATGATGGTGCCGAGCAGCGTCAGGAACGAGCGGAGCTTGTTCGCCCGGATCGCTCCGAGCGCGATGCCGGAACTCTCGCGCAGGTTCACGGCGCCGGCGCAGCGGCCGGGGATACGGTGGACTCGTCGCTCTCGATCTTGCCGTCGCGCATGCGGACGGCCCGGCGGGCGTGGCGGGCAATGTCGGCCTCGTGGGTCACCAGGATGACC
The DNA here is from genome assembly GCA_963744995.1 of Candidatus Eiseniibacteriota bacterium. Classification (GTDB taxonomy): domain Bacteria; phylum Eisenbacteria; class RBG-16-71-46; order RBG-16-71-46; family RBG-16-71-46; genus CAVUWA01. The sequence continues at coordinate 376,510 of CAVUWA010000009.1, read as the reverse complement.
GTGTTGCCCGCCTTCCAGATGCGCTCGAACGCCGTCATGATTTCGACACCGGTCGCCGTGTCGAGATTGCCGGTCGGCTCGTCGGCCAGGATGATGCTGGGGTGGTTCACCAGCGCCCGGGCGATGGCGACACGCTGGCGCTGCCCGCCGGAGAGCTCGTTCGGGCGGTGCTTCATGCGGTCGCCCAGCCCGACCAGATCGAGCGCCTCCTTCGCCCGCTTGCGCCGCTCCTCGTGGCGAATGCCCGCATAGACCAGCGGCAATTCCACGTTGTGCAGCGCGTCGGCGCGCGGCAGCAGGTTGAACGTCTGGAACACGAAGCCGATCTCCTGATTGCGGATCCGCGCCAGTTCGTCGTCGCTCATGCGCCCGATTTCACGGCCCTTGAGCGAGTAGGAGCCGGACGTGGGCGTATCGAGACAGCCGAGGATGTTCATCAGCGTCGACTTGCCGGAGCCGGAGGGCCCCATGATCGCAACGTACTCGTTGGCTTCGATGTCGAGATCGACGCCGTCGAGGGCGTGCACCTTTTCGCTGCCCACTTCGTAGTGGCGGTTCAGATTCCGGATCTGGATGAGCATGGACGTTCAGTTCCCCGAACGCTTCCCGGAGGCCTTGACCTTCGCTCCCGGCTTGAGTTCCCGCAGGGCCTTATAGGGGCCTGACACCACCTGATCGCCTTCCTTGACGTCGCCGAAGACCTCGATCGTGGTCTCGCTGGCGAGCCCCGTGCGGACGGGCACGAAGCGCACCTCCCCGTCCCGGTCCACGAAGATCCCCGTCATCTCCTCGTCCTTCTTCGCCTCCGCCGAGTCGGCCGAAGCGACATCCGCGTCGGTCGCCTTGCGCCGGCCGCGCGGCTTCCTGGCGGCCTTCTCCAGCTCGCGCGGGGTGCGCACCACGACCGCCTGGATCGGCACGCCGAGGGCGTCCTTGTGCGTGGCGGTCTCGATCTCCACGTCGGCCGTCATCCCGGGGCGGATCTCCGGCACCGTGTGGTCGAACACCACCTTGACCTCGAAGTTCGTCTGCCCCTCGACGGCGGACGTCGCGCTGAGCTTGGCGGTGTTGGCGATCTCCTCCACCGTGCCCTGGAACGTCGTGTCCGGCAGCGCATCCACCGTGATCGTGGCCTTCTGGCCGAGCCGCACGTCGACGACGTCGGTCTCGTCGACGTCGGCCTTGACCAGCATCCGCGAGAGGTCCGACACGGTGAGGATCTGCGTGCCCGGGTTGTTCATCGTGCCGATCACCACGATCTCGCCTTCTTCGACGTACAGCGCGCTCACCACGCCATCGAACGGGGCCACGAAGCGGCACTTGCTCAGATGGTCGGCCGCGGCGTCGCGCGCGGCCCGTGAACGGGTCACTTCCTCGCGTGCGGTGAGCGCCGCCACCCGCGCCGACTCGATCGTGGTCGTCGCCTGGTCCCACTCCGCCTGCGAGAGCAGTTTCTCGTCGAACAGCGACTTCTGGCGCTCGTAGTTCGTCTCCGCCACCTTGAGCGCGGCCTCCGCCTCGCGCAGACGCGCTTCAGCCGACGCCACCGCCGCCTTCGCCTGATCGAACGCGGTGCGGTACTGGGTGTCGTCGAGCTGCAGCATCAGGTCGCCGCGCTTGACCGTGTCGCCTTCCTTGACGGCGAGGTGCACGACCTTGCCGGCGACGTCGGCGCTGATCTTCACCTGGGTGCGCGGCTCGATCTTGCCGGGGGCGCGTACCCGGGCGGTGATGTCCTGACGTTTGACCGCGGCGAGCTGGACGCTGGTGGTCTTGCCGCCGGCGCCCCGTATGACGTTGGCGACGATCACGACCGCCACCAGCACCACGCCGAGAACGACGAACAGCAGGGTCTTCTTCTTCATGGGCGCCCCGGCTTCCTGTCGCGCGTCATTCGCTCACGCCACGCACGCGCGCGACGGCCGCCTCGGCGACCTTGATCGAGGCGCGCGCGGACACCTCGTCGTTGGCTGCGCGCTGCAGCTGAACCTGGGCGTTGATGAGTTCGAGAATCGTGGCCGATCCGACGTTGTACTTCTGCTGGATCAGCTTGTGGCTCTCCTCCGCGGATTCCAGCGCGCGAATGGCGACCCGCAGCCCTTCGGTGGCTTCGCGGTAGGCGAGCAGAACCTGGCGCACCTCGGCTTCGAGGTTGCGCTGTAGCTGCTGGTACGCGCTCTCGGCCCGCATCTTCCGCGCGCGTGCCGAGGCGATCGCCGCGTCGGTCGCCAGGCCGTCGAAGATGTTCCAGTTGACGCTGACGCTCGCCGAATAGCGGCTGTCGCTCTTGCTCGACGAGGCCAGCGACAGCGCCGTATCGCTGAACGTCGAGACGCTGCTGGTTCTGGGATTGAAGGTCGCGCTGCCGCCCAGTGAGAGGTACGGCAGGCGCCGGAAATTGGCCGCCCGCAGGCTGGCCTTCGCCGCGTTGCTCTCGGCCCGGGCCGCGGCCAGATCCGGACGGTTGCGGGCCGCCTCCTCCATGATCTGCGCCGTATCGTACGTCTGCGCGGTCGTGGTGAGGCTGGTGTCCACCCGGGCCATCTCCGCCTCGGACAGGCCCAGCTGGTCGGCCAGCGCAATGCGCTTCGACAGCACGGCGTTGCGGCTCACCAGTGAATCGAGCTCGCTCTGCGCCGTGCGGACCTGCGCCTGCAGCAGGTCGCTCTTCGACACCGAGCCGACTTCGAACATGGCGCGCACGCGACGCTCCTCGTCGCGGGCGAGACTCAGCGCATTGGCGTTCACGTCCGCCGTCCGCACCGCACGCACGACCTCGTAATATTTCTGTCGCGTCTCGTAGGACACGTCGTTGCGCGTCGCCTGCAGGCGGTCCTGCGCCGCGCGCACACCGGTCCGCGACGCCGTGACGCCCGTGAGGCTGGCGAGATTCAGCACCTGCCAGCTCGCATTGAACGTGGGGTCGGTCGAGTACGACTCGTTGTCACTCTTGGGCGTCGTCGAATTGACCACGCTGCCGTTGATGAAGAACGGGCGCGTGGAGGTCGCTCCGTTGTCCCAGGATCCCGACCGTGTGGCGTTCAGCGACACGTTCGGAAGCACGCCGGCCAGCGCCGAGTACTGCGAGCTGCGCGCCTCGTCGAGCGATGCCTTCGCGCCCACGATGCCCACGTTGTGCTCGAGCGCCATCCGTACCGCCTCGTCGACCGAAAGGGTCTGCCCTGAGGCGACGCCGGCCCAGACCATCGTGACTGCCACGAGCGCAAGCGAGCGCGCCCTCTGCCCCAAACCGCTCATGAATCCCTCCGTCAGAGCGCCCGTGGACCGTCCCCGGACGCGTGCATGATTGTTCTTACGGTTGACGCCCCGAAGTGTTGCAGGGCCGATCAGGTCCCCGGCGCGAACAGCGCGGCCATCGCGGACATGAACAGGGCGATCGCAAGGTAGAGCACGCCCAGCACCCACGCCACCGACTTGCGCCGGGCGCCGGACACGGCGCTCGCGCCGAGGATGGCCACCGCGACGAACCAGATCGAAAGGGGTCCCAGCGCATCCAGGAAGCTGCGTAACGCGACGCCCAGCTTGGTGGGCTCGTCCATCACCGGCAGCAGGGCGCCGAAGCCCACGTGCACGCCCCGCATGGTCTCCCGCATCCACCCGATCACCGCGCTGATCAGGATGGCTGGAATCGTGATCAGATCCGCCCATGCCGCCACCTCGAGCGCGAGGCGGAACTTGAGCCCGGTTCCGAGCACGAAACCCGCACCGAACCAGATCACCAGAGCCATGAACAGCAGGACCAGCGGCACGGCGATGACCTGCTGCCCCACGGTGATCGCGGTGCCGGCAGGGCCCGACATGAATTCCACCATTCGATCGACCTGCTGCGTCGTCATGCGCCCGTCGGCGACCTGCTGCTCCCAGGCTTCGCTCATCATCGGGATCAGCGCGCGCTGATGCAGCGCGAGACCGACCGCGATGGAGACCACCACGACGACCAGCATCGGGAACCACCACTGCGCACGCTTTTCGAGCCCGCCCCAGGCGCTGGCGGGCCGGGTGAACACGGCCACGGTGCGTTCCATCAGCGAGAGCGGCGGCGCCTCGGCCGCGGCCGGCTCGATCGCCTCGGGGGTTTCGGGGACGTCGGACATGGGCTCCTCCCGGTCTTCTTCATGCGGCAGACGAACAGACTCCACCGCAGGGTAGAGAGGCGGGGAAACGGCGGTCAAACGCGCGCCCACGGGCGCGGCAGATGCCCCCCCGGCGCGGCCCGCCGGGGGCGCCCGCCGCCGGCCGCGAACGGGACCGCCCGCGAGCCGCGGGGCCCGCCTGCTCAGTGCAGGTTGAAACGAACCGGCAGGGCCACCCACACGCGCACCGGCCGGCCCGAGACCAGGGCGGGCCTGAACCGCCAGCGCCGGGCGGCCTCGGCCGCCGCGCCGTCCAGGAGCGGAATCGAGCGCACCACCTTCACGTCCTCGACCCGCCCGTCGCGGCCGACCAGCACCTGCAGCAGGACGGTGCCGGACACGCCGGCGTCCTGCGCGATCTGTGGATAGTCGGGCTTCACCGCGCGCACCACCTCGGGCGCCTGCTCCCAGTAGGTGACGATGTCGTTCGCCGCTTCGGACTCCCGGGCGGCTCCCGCCGGAGCACCCGCGGGCCCGGCCACAGGCTTCGTCGTGGCCCCGCCCGCCTCGCCCGCGGGCGCCGGTGCAGGCGCGTCGGGCTCGACCACCGGGATCACCACACCGCGATCGACCGGCCGGGGGTGCGGCTCGGGCGGGGCCGTTTCCGGGGGCGGTGACGGCGCGGGTTCACGGCCCTGGGCGCGGGGCTGTTCGAGCGGGGGCAACGGTGCGTGCGGCGCCGGATACGGGATGTCCACCACCTTCGGGGCGAGCGCCGGTACCAGCAGCGGCCACGCCGCCGCGAACAGCCCGTACGCGAGAAGGGCGAGCGCCGAGGCGAGTGCGGAGGCGTGGAAGAGGCGGCTCTCACGGCCGCGCTGCGGCGGAGGCGGTCCGCTGCCGGCGACCGCGCACGGCGCCGGGTCCGGGACCAGAGCGAACGGGATGGGCATGACGGAACTCCACTCCCGGTCCGGGATTCGCGACGAGATCCCCCGCCACCGGCAACGAAGTCTGCGCCGCGCGCGGTCGCGGCGATCTCACCCCGGTGCAGCGCAAAAAGGAGGACCGGGGGATTCCCGGTCCTCCTCGAAACTCGCTGTTCGACTGCGGGTCGCTAGTGCAGCCGGAACGTCACCGGCACCGCCACCCATACCGCGACGGGCTTGTTGTTGGACAGCGCCGGCTTGAACACCCACTGCTTCACGGCCGTGATCGCGGCCGTGTCCAGCATGGGAATCGACTTCACCACCTTCGTGTCCTTGACCTTGCCGTCCTTGCCGACCAGGGCCTGCACCATCACGGTGCCGTCCACGCCGGCCTCGCGGGCCAGATCAGGGTAGATGGGGGCCGTCTTGGTGATCGCTTCCGGAAGCTCCTCGACGTAGACGTACTCGCCGAACTTCGGCAGCGCGTCCTCGTCGGGCGGTGCCACCACGATGTCGCCGTCACCGTCACCCTGGGCGACCGACGGCGTCATGTCCGCCAGTTCCTCCTGAGATGCGATGATCTGCTCCGGCTCGGCCTCCGCGTCGGGCACGGGAACCGCGACCCCGACCGTGGGCGGAGCCACCGGCTGCGCGATCTCCACCTTCGGTGGCGCCACCTTCTCGGTGAGCGGTGGCGGAGCCGCGAGCTCGCGGTAGGGAACCACCACGACGCTCGTCTCCTTGGGGCGGTGCTCCAGGTAGAACCGCGTCCCGGTGAACAGGAGCAGCAGCAGCATCATGATGCCGCAACCGATGATCACCGCGCGGAACATGTACTTCTTCGCGACCGCCTTGAGTTCGGGCGCCCCGTAGGGCATGAACTCGAACAGAGGATCCGGAATCGTCGTCACAGGGCCTCGACCTCCTTGATGTCCTGGTCGGTCATCGTGGCCAGTGAGAAGCGGGTCAGCTTCGCCTGATCCATCTGATCGATCGCCTTGACCATGTTGTTGAACTTGGCCTCGCGATTGATTTTGATGAGCACGACGAGCTTGGGATCCCCGGTATAGCGGCGGAACACGGTTCCCAGATCACCGATCTTCGTGCGCGTCCACGGCTCCTCGCCGCGCTTGTAGAACACCTTCTCGTTGTCCATGACGTATACGCTCAGCACGTTCGACTGCTGGATCTTGATCTCCACGTCCTCGTCGGGCGGAAGATTGATCTCGAGCGCCTGAGGGGTACGGAAGACGGTGGTCGTCATGAAGAAGATCAGCAGCAGGAACGCAATGTCGACGAACGGCGTCATGTCGATGCGGATCCCGACGCGATGCTTCTTCTTCGAGAACATGCCCTGCTTCTTGGGGCCTCTGTCCTTTTTCTGCGGGCTGTCAACGGCTCCCAAAGTCCCTCACCTCCTCGGCGCGATCACTGGGCGGCGCGGAACGACTTCGCGTCCGCGGCCAGCTCGGTCTGAACGTTGAAGCGTGGCGCCTTCGCCTGCTGGAGCGCCGACATCATGTCGGCCATCACGCCGTAAGGGGCATCCTTGTCCATCTTCACGATGACGCGGGCGCTCGGCAAGTCGGAGCGCGCGTTGCGAAGCGCAAGGCTGAGATCGTTCTTCAGATCCGCCGGGTCGGCGACGTGGTCGATCTCCTGCCCCGATTTGCGCCAGGTGACGTGGACCACGGGCTGCTTCGACACCGCGATCGTGATGACGCCCGACTCCGGGGCTTTCGCCTCGGAATGCGACTCCGGCAGCACGATCGCCTCTTCCTCCGGCGGCTTGAAGACGGTCGTGGACATGAAGAAGATCAGCAGCAGGAACGCAATGTCCACGAACGGCGTCATGTCGATGCTGATGCCGACTCGTTTCGGCTTCTTCATCGAATCAGCCCCCTACTTCTTTTCCGCCACGCCCGCCGACAGCAGCTGGATGGCCTCGTACGACGCTTCATCCATCATGTAGTTGAAGTTGTCGACCTTGGTGGTGAAGACGTTGTACGACACGATGCCGGTAATGGCCGTGAACAGGCCGAGGGCGGTGTTGACCAGCGCCTCCGAAATACCGACCGACAGCTTCTGCGCGTCCACGGCGCCGGTCTGCCCCAGAGCCTGGAAAGCGCGGATCATGCCCACCGTGGTGCCGAGCAGACCCACCATGGTGCCGATCGAGGCGATGGTCGAGAGGGCGACCAGATTGCGCTCGAGGAGCGGCACTTCGAGGCCGTTGGCCTCCTGGATCGCCGCCTGCGTCTCGGCCACGACCTTCTCCTTGGGATAGCCCTCGGTGCGCGCCATCTGATAGCGCTCGAGTCCGGCGCGGATCACGTTCGCCGCCGAGCCGCGCTGCTTGGCGCAGGCCTGGATGGCGCCATCCACGTTGCCGGTGTGCAGCTGCTTGCGGACCGCGTTGAGGAACGCGGGCAGCGGGCCGGTGCCCTGTGCCTTACGCAGGCTCCAGAGCCGCTCCACGATGAATGCGATGAGGAGGATGATGAGCAGGAAGAGGATGGCCACCAGCGGACCCGCCTCGAACATCATGTGACCGAGCTGGCCGAGTGTCTTCGGAAGCGTGAACCAGATCGCGAACGACACGGCGGCGGCGAGCACGAAGCCGATGGGTACGAGAAAGCGACTCATTTGCTGCAGATCCTCCTTGCCCGCCGGAGGCGGCGGGTGGGCCGCTCCAACAGGGTCGTGTGGTGGGCGAATTCGCCCCTTGGAATCCCGAGTCGCTGCCCGTTCCGAGCAGCCGGGTCCCCCTCTGGATGTCCTGCGACGGACCCGCCCGGACACCGGGACCGTCGCTCCGGCCGCCGGCGCGATGGTTCCCGCGGCGGCGGGTGCTGCTCGAACGGCGCCCCCGGCGCCGTGCGCCGGAACGCCGCCTCAAATCCTCAGACCGATTCCTTCTTCGAGAAGCTCGCGATGGCCTGCTCCTCGTTGGCGTAGACGTCGAAGACGAGCGAGAGCTTGGTGATCACGAAGATGTTCTCGATGCGCTTGTCCACCGAGCACAGCTTCATCTGCCCGCCCCGGCGGACGTAATTCGAATGCGCGGAGATCAGCACTCCCAACGCCGTCGAGTTCAGGTGCTGGGTCTCGCCCAGGTTGATGATCAGCTGCTTGTTGCCGGCCTCGCCCAGGGCCTTGATGGACTGTTCGAGTTCGTCGGTCTCCTCGCCACCGGTCAGGTACCCCTTCGGCGCCAGGATCGTGATGTCGCCCACCTGCCGTGTCTTCATCGTCCTCCTCCCGTGAGCATCTGTCTGCCCTTCAATGCGTCGGGCTGATGCGGGTCCAACTGCAGCGCCCGCTCGTAGCCGTCGAGCGCCTTACTGCGGTTCCCCGCATTCTGATAGCCCTGGGCCAGCCAGACCCACGCCTGAACGTCGCTCTCGTTCAATTCCACCGCCCGCTCGAGCAAGCGGATGGCTTCCGAATACTTCTTCCCCAGCAGAGCACAGAAACCGAGCTGCCGGAAGGCCACCGCCGCCGTGGCACTCGTCGAATCCTTCTCGACCGAGCGTGCGAAAGCCTCGCATGACTGATCGGTCGAGTCGAGCTGTGCGTACATGATGCCGAGCCAGAACTGACGATCCGGCTTGTCCGGCTCCAGCTCCGCCGCCCGGCGCAGGGCGTCGAGCGCCTCAGGATACTGTTTCATCTCCTTGTAAGACAAGCCGATATAGTAGTAAGCCTCGCCACTATTCGGGTCAAGCCTGATTCGCCGTTCGAACGCCGCAATCGCCGCCGGATAGTCCTTCTGCGTGAAGCGGAGCTTGCCGAGCTGATTCATCGCGAACCAGGCGACGCGCCGCGTGGAATCCGCCTCGAAGATCGACACATACAGCGATTCCGCCCGCTCCGGTTTCCCCTGGATCACGTAGATCTGGCCCATGATCAGCAGATCCCGGTCCTCCGGGTCGCCCTTCTTGAACGAGGCGATCGCCTGATCCCATTCCTTGCGCTCGGTGTGGAGGCGCCCCATGACCGTGAACGTCTCCTTGCTCTTCTCGCCGAGGTCGATCGCCTTCTGCAGCGCGTCGTACGCCTTGTCCTTCTCGTCGAGATAGAACAGATCGCGGCCGAGCAGGCTCCAGCCCTTGGGGTCGCGCGGCTTCAGCCGGACGTAGTTCTCGAGCGGGGCGCGCGCATCCTGATAGCGCTTCGGATCGGCCGGGCCCGAGCGGTAGTACAGATTGCCGAGCGAGAGCTGGCCCGGTGCGTAGTTCGGATCGCGCTCCGCCACCCATTCGAACTCGCGCAAAGCGTCGCTGTAGCGCTCGGCGCCGTACAGCGCCTCGCCGAGCCCGTGGCGGAACTCGACGCTCGAGCTGTCGAGGTCCACCGCGGCCTGGTATTCAGGGATCGCCAGCGCCGGAATGCCACGCGCCAGGTAGAAGTGGCCGAGCGCCGCGTGCGGGGTCGGATCGTTCGGCGCCTCCTCGCGGGCACGCGTGTAATACACGCCGGCGTCGCGCAGCGAATCGCGCTCGAGTTCGGCGTCGCCGAGCGCGACGAGGAACTTCGGCCGCCAGTCGGGACCCCACTTGAGCCCTTCGGACAGCGCCTCGGTGGCCTCCTTGTGCTGCTCGAGCGCGATCAGGCAGCGGCCGAGCGCCAGTTCCGCCTCCGGATACTTGCGATCGAGCTCGGTGGCCTTGCGGAACAGCGGTACCGCCTTCGCGCAGTCGTCCTGACGCTGGTAGACCTCGCCCTCGCCGTAGTACGACGCGGCCAGCGCTCCGTCGAGCGCCCGCGCCGCCTTGTAGGCCGTGAGCGCTTCGTCGTACCGTCCCTGCTTGAGGCGCACGTCGCCCATGCCGACCTGGCCTTCGGCCTTGCCCTGGCTCGCGGCCTTCTCGAACGCCGCAAATGCCTGATCCAGCTTCCCCGCATCCAGCAGACGGCGGCCATCCTTGAGATCGTCCGCGTGCGCCACCCCGGCGACGAGGCCGGCGATCAGCACGACAGGGAGCACGATCCGGTATTTCAGCGTGAAGGATCTCATGAGTGTGGTGGTTCTCCCCTCACTTCTCGTGGGTGCCTCGCATCGGAGAGCGTCGAACGAAACGGACTGGAACGGTGGTCGGAACGAGGCCGGCCTCGTGCACGAGACGCTGCCCCTCCGCGCTGGTCACGAAAGTGATGAACCCGTGCGCCAGCCGCGCGCCGTCGGCCCGCACGAAGAAATTCTGAAATCGGGTCAGCGGATAGTCTCCCTTGTAGACCGCCTCGAGATCCGGCTTCCAGTACGACAGTCCGGTGAGCGCCGCGACGCGGAGGGGCTTCGCCCCGCGCGCGGCGCCGCCCAGCGACACATACCCGATCGCGCCCGGCTCGCTCATCACCTTCGCGACGACTGCCGAATCCCCGGCCTCGGTCAGTGCACGCACCGACGGCGCCTCGCCGCCGAGGACCGCGTCGTTCAGGAAGTGGCTGAGATCGGTCTCCGGCGGCTGCACGACCGGAACGATCGCCATGTCCTTCCCGCCGATGTCCTTCCAGTTCTTCATGTCACCTCGATAGATGCGGACCAGGTCCTCGCGGGAGACGTTTTCCACCGGGTTGTCCGGATGGACGACCAGAACCAGCGCATCCCTTGCATATCGATAACCCTGCACGTCCAGCTTCGCCGCCGTGGCGGCATCCCGTTCCTCCGGTTCGAGCTCCCGCGCCACCACCGCCAGGTCGGCGTCGGCCGCGAAGAGCGCACTCACCGCATCACGCGAGGTTCCGGATCGAATCGCAATGGTGCCATCGGGATAGAGCGCCTTGAACGCGCGGACCTCCCGCTCCATCAGGCCCATCGCATCCGGAACACACACGACGGTAATACGCCCGGCAGTGAGGGAATCTTCCGGGGGCCCGGATCCGCTCCGGGGAGCGCACCCCCACGTGGTGAGGACCACGCAGGCGAGCAGGGCACCCAGAACCACGCCGGAAAGGCGTGCGCCGGACGCCGGTACAACGAAGTGACCAAATTCTAGGAATGGTCCCCTGCGGCTGTCAACCGATGAACGCGGCAGGCGGCGGCGGGGGGCGATGGGAGGACGTGCTCGCACCGCGCGAAGCTAAGGACGGGGCCGGGTGGTGTCAAGGATGTGACGGCCGTCCTTGCGGGCCCGCGGGTCGCCCGCTACCCTTGCCGGGCGCGTCATGCGCACCCGCTCGACGAGCTTGGGGAGTCCCTTCGCTCGTTCGCGACGCAACCCGCACCGCACCTGTATGAAGCGTACGACCGAACCTCTCGCTGGGGTTCAAGGACTCCCCTTTTCTTCATTCTGCGTGGCCACGCGGCGCGGGCCGGCCTCCGGGCGGCCCGCGCCGCTCCATCCGGAGTTGCGCTTGAAGCGACGTGAAGGGCGTGCGCGCGTCACCCCCTCCACCGTGCCCCCGCGGCGGACGGGCGCCGGCCACGCCCTCGGCACGCTGCTCGACCCGCGCGAGCCCTTTCTGATCCCGCTGCTGCTGCTGATCGCGGCCCGGACGATCGCATGGCTCGCGATCCCGGTGGCCTCCGAGGATGCATACATCACCTTCCGTTACGCGCGGAATGCGGCCGCCGGGCTCGGCCTGGTCTTCAATCCGGGCGAGCACGTGATGGGCTTCACCTCCCCGCTGTGGGTGGTATGGAACGTCGCGGGGGCCTTCCTGCTGCACGATCCGGTGTTCTGGTCGCGGGCCACGGTGATGGTCACCGACGCCATCGCGCTCGCGGCGGCCGTCGTGCTGCTCAGGCGGCACGCGTCGAACACCGCCGCGTGGATCTTCGGCGTGTTCTTCGCCGCGTGGCCCTTCTGCGCCGCCGTCGCCATGTCCGGCATGGAGAACAGCGTCATGCTCGCGCTGATTCTCACCGCCGCGTGGGCCATCGACTCGCGCCGCGGCCTCGCGGGGCCGCTGCTCGCGGGGCTCGCGCTCACCCGGCCCGAGGGCCTGGTGGTCGCCGCGATCATGGCCGTGCGCGCCCGCCCGCGCGCCCGCGTGATCGCTGCCGCGATCGTCGTGCCGGCGCTGCTCCTGCTCACGGTCTACTACGGCTCACCGCTGCCGCAGAGCGTGATCGCCAAATCCACCCTCTACGGTACGCCGGGGCCCTGGCTCGGCCGGCACTGGTGGGAGTGGGTCCTCCCCATGGCGCTCGGCCGCTGGCCGGTCACCGGGGAGGGCAGCATGATGCTGCCGCTCGCCGTGCTCGTCGCGCCGGGGCTGGTCTTCGGTCTCGTGCGCCTGTGGCGCGCGAGGCACTCCGGTCTCGCGCTCGCCGCCCTCGGCATGCTCGTGGTGTGGGCGGGCTATGCGCTGCTCGGTGTCGCCTACTTCTACTGGTACATGATCGTCCCGCTCGCAGGGGTGGTGCTCGTCGCCGCCGTCGGGCTCCCCGACCTCCTGCGCGGCCGGGCGGTGCTGATCTCGTGCGCGCTGTTCGTGCTCGGCTCGTGGTCGGTCGCGCGGGTCCTGTACGTGGGCCGCGCCCAGAACGAGCTCAACTCGTTCGGCGGCGTCGCGACGTTCCTCGAGGGCGCGGCGCAACCCGGCCAGAAGGTGATGCTGGAGCCGATCGGGATGATCGGCTACCGCGCTCCGCTGGTGGTGGTGGACGAAGTCGGTCTCGTCTCGCCCGAGGTCGCCCGGCGGCGCCGCGGCGGACCGGGCTGGTATGCCGACATCGCCGTCCGCGAGCGACCCGACTGGCTGGTGGTACGCCCCGCGGTGTTCCAGTCCAACGAGGCGTTCGCGGGCCGGGGTGCACCCTTCCGCAGCGGCGCCGAGCGCGATTCGCTGCTGGCGCACTATGCCCGCGCCTATACGCCCCCGGCGGGGCGGGGTGACCTCGCCGTCTGGCGGCGCGTGCGCTGAGCGGGGCCCGCCGCTCCCCGGGCGCGCGCGAAACGGCTCAGGGGTTCAGGCGGTAGAGCATGCGCGGGAACGGAATCGTCTCGCGCACGTGGTCGAGACCGGCGATCCAGGCGAGCGTGCGTTCGACCCCGATCCCGAAGCCCGAGTGCGGCACGCTGCCGTAGCGACGCAGGTCCTTGTACCACTCGAACGCCTCCTGCGGCAGGCCGTGCTCGTCGATGCGGCGGGTGAGCAGCTCGAGCGAATCCATGCGCTGGCCGCCGCCCACGATTTCACCGTAGCCCTCGGGTGCGAGCAGGTCGGCGGACAGACACAGCCGCGCATCCTCCGGGTCGGGCTCCATGTAGAACGCTTTCACCGCGGCCGGGAAGTGCGTCACGAACACCGGCCGGTCGAACGCCTCCGACAGCACGGTTTCATCGGTCCCGCCGAAATCACCGCCCCACTCGAAGTCGACCCCGGCCTCGTGCAGGCGGCGCACGGCCTCGTCGTAGGTGATGCGCGGGAACGGCGTGCGCACGTTCGCGAGTTTCGCGGGGTCGCGCTCGATCGCCTTGAAGTCCTCGGCGCGCGCCTCCAGCAGCCGTGCCACGACGTACTCGAGCAGCCGTTCCTCGAGCGCGATCACGTCCTCGAGCGTCGCGAACGCCCACTCCGGTTCCATCATCCAGAACTCGATCAGGTGCCGGCGCGTCTTGCTCTTCTCCGCGCGGAACGCCGGGCCGAAGCAGTAGACCTTGCCGAACGCCATCGCCGCGGCCTCGGCGTAGAGCTGTCCGCTCTGGGTGAGGTAGGCCTTCTGGTCGAAGTACGCGGTCTCGAACAGCGTGGTCGTGCCTTCGCAGGCGTTGGGGGTGAAGATCGGCGCGTCGACCAGGACGAAGCCTTCGCGGCCCATGAAATCGCGAAACGCAGCGATCAGTTCGGCGCGGATCCGGAGGATCGCCTGCTGGCGCGCCGAGCGCAGCCACAGGTGCCGGTGATCCATGAGGAAGTCGACACCGTGCTCCTTCGGCGAGATCGGATACTCCGCGGCGCGCCCGACGACCCGCACCGAGCGGATGCCGAGCTCGACGCCGCCCGGCGACCGGTGGTCGGCGCGCAGCGCGCCGGTGATCACGACCGATGACTCCTGGCTGAGGGAGGCCAGCGCCTCCCAGTCCGCGTCGCTGACGTCGCGGACCCCGGCCACGGTCTGGAGCAGCCCGCTGCCGTCACGCACCACCAGGAACTGCACCTTGCCGCTCGAGCGCCGGTGCGTGACCCAGCCACGAATCTCCACGGTCTGGTCGACGTGGGCCGGGGCCTCGGCGATGCGGATCCATGGAACGGTGCCGGACAGGGACTCGGTGCTCATGGACGGGCGGACTCCTCGAGGAAGGGCGGGTGGTGGACACTTGCAGCGGGCGCCCGGGCGGCGCGCGGCGGGCCCCGGAAAGGCCTGAAGGGCCGCGAACGAAGCGCCGATAACGCCTTCGAACCGGAGGGACGTTAGGGTCGCCCCCACCCACTGTCAAGGGAACGCATGCGCATGTCACAGGGACGTTTGGAGCGCGAGACTGCCGGACGGACGGCCCGCGGCCGGGTCGTGATGACACCGCTTGCCGGCGGCGCCCGCGTCCTGCTGCTGGTGCTCGCCTGCGGCCTCGCCGGATCCGCGCCGGCCCGCGGCGACACGCCGGAGGCGCCGCTGCCTGCCGACTCGGCAGGGGTCCGGCCGCTCGTCGAGGCGGGCATCGTGCTGCTGCCGAACGCCGGCACCCGGCCCGCGCAGGCGGTGCAGCCGCCCTCCGACCTCCACGACCTCAGCGCGTGGATCGACTACCGCCTCCACGGCCACGTCGAGGCGTTGCCCTACCAGTCGCGGCTCTTCTACCGTCGCGGCCTGCTGCTGCACCGCTCCGGCAACCGCGAGGAAGCCCTGCGTCTGGTCTACGGGGCCATCGAGCTCGATCCGCAGTACGTCGCGCCGCATCTGACCCTCGCCTCATGGCTGCTGCTCAGCAGCCCGAGCCAGGCGCTGCTCCACTACGCCGTCGTGCTGGAGATCGCCCGCAAGAGCTTCATGATGCAGCTCGGCCTCGCCGCCAACTCGATCTACCTCGGTCTGCAGGCTCTGCTGATCGCCCTGATCGTGGCCGGCTTCATGATTCTCGCCATGCACCAGGCGGAACTCCGCCATGCATGGCACGAGCGGCTGGGTCAGAGACTGACACCGACCACCGCGCGCTGGTGGGCCGCCGGCCTGCTGGTCCTCCCGTTCCTGCTCGGCTTCGGTCCGGTGCTGCCCACGGTGCTGCTGCTCGCCCTGCTGTGGCCGCTGCTCAGGCGCAACGAGCGGTTCGTCTTCGTGGTGCTGGCGCTGTTCCTCGGCACCGCGCCGCTGACGATGTCCGCACTCGACACCCTCGCGGCGCCGCTGCGCGAGAACCGCGCGCCGTACTACGGCATCTCCATGGTCGAGAGGGCACCCTATCGCGAGTCCACCCACCAGCGGCTTCGAGCCCTCGCGGCCGCGCATCCCGACGACGGCTTCGTGCAGTTCGCCCTCGGCTGGACCGCGCGCCGCGGCGGCGCCCTCGCCGAAGCGGAACAGGCCTACCGCCACGCGCTGGAACGCTGGCCGGGCGACGACCGGGTGCTCACCGATCTCGGCAACACGCTGGCGATGCAGGGACGTACCGATGACGCGGTGGCCGCCTACGACCGTGCGCTGCAGGTGAATCCCGCGAATGCCGCGGCCCACTTCAATCGGGCGCAGCTCAAGACGCTGCAGTTCGACTTCCGCGAGGCCACCGAGGATCTCTCACGGGCGTCGGCCCTCGACTTCGACATGGTCAAGTCGTTCCAGGGCCAGCAGACGGATGACGGCTACCTGCCTCTCGTGGACCAGTGGCTCTCGCCTGCGACCATGTGGAACGCGATGCCGCCGATACGCCTCGGCGGCGATCTCGCGCCCTCGCTCCCGCCGTTCTGGCGCTCGCGGATCGAATTCTCGGGCTGGCCGTTCAGCGCCGCCGCGATCGTCCTGACCATCCTCGCGCTGATGCTCGGCGTGCGCCTCAACCACGGCATTCCGCTGCGCCGCTGCAGCAACTGCGGCGCCGTGGTCTGCCGGCGCTGCGCCGAGCGCCGGCGCGAACGGGCGCTGTGCCCGAACTGCGCCGCGATCGAGGCGCGCGCCGAAAGCCAGGAGTTCGGCCGGGTGCTCCTCGCCCAGCACCGGCGCCAGCACGCCTGGATCACCCGGCTCGGCCGCACGGCGCTGGCCACCCTGCTGCCGGGCTACGGGCTGATCCTCTATCGCCGCATGATTTCCGGGCTGGCGACCCTGACCTGCGCCGCGGTGCTCGCCAGTCTGTGGCTCGGCTTCGCGGGTCCCTTCCCCTACGAGTCCGGTCTGCATCTGCCGGAGGCGGCCCTGCCGGTGCCGATCCTCGTGGGCCTGACCATCGCCGTCTACCTGAGTTCGCTGATCGGCTACTTCAGCAACGTGGCGCGTGCCCGCGCCCAGGCCGCGTATCTCGCCGCCCCCACCCGCTCGCGCGCCGTGCAGGCCACCGAACGGCATCCGGCTGCGGCCGCCTAGGAGACCCCGCATGGCGCTTCAGGGCAGTCTTCGCGATTTCGCCGCCACCGAGATTCTCCAGCTGCTGGGCTCGCAGCAGAAGACCGGCTGCCTCATGCTCGAATGGCACACCGAGCGCGCGGTGATCTACGTGCAGGAGGGCCGCATCGTCTCGACGCGCAAGCCCGGAATGGCGAAGGACGACTCGCTGCTGGGCTTCCTCAGACGCGTGCACCGGCTCTCCGAAGAGCAGTACCAGGGCATCCTCACGATCCAGCGCGAATCGCAGCGCGACCTCGAGGATCTGCTGGTCAACGGGCGGTATCTGGACGAGGAGGAGCTCGGCATGTACATCGAGCGCCAGATCCTCGACGAGCTGATGCGGGTCACGCGCTGGGAGAACGGCGACTACCGTTTCGATCCCAACAACCGCTGGCCCAACAAGCCCATCGTGCGGATGAACATCGAGGGCGCGGCGATCGAGGCGGCGCGGCGCGTCGACGAACAGAAGCGCTTCGTCACCGTGTTCCGCGACCCGCATCAGGTGCTCGGCCTGCGCGACCTGCCCGATCCCGACGATCCGCTTTCCGAGGAGGTCCGCGAGCTGTTCGGCATCATCGACGGACAGCACACCGTGGCTCAGGTGGTGGAGGCCGCGTCGCTGACCGAGTACGAGGCGTACGAAGCGGTCCACCAGATGCTGGAGGCGAACTGGATCGAGTTCGTCGGCCGCCGCGACCCCGGCCGGCCGCAGATCGTCCCCGAGCAGAAACAGGTGCGCGCGCCGCGAAGGCGCGTGCACTGGCTGTACGAGGCGGCGATGGGGGTGGTCGTGGCGGCCGCCGCGTTCGGCCTGCACGCCGCGTCCGGGTGGATGCCGCGCGCCGACATCGCGCAGGCCGGCAGCGACATCTTCGTCGCCGCGCGGGTCCAGAACATCGAGCTGGCCCTGGACCTCTACGCGCTCGAGCGCGGTCGCTACCCGCAGTCGCTCGACGACCTGGCCGACGATCGCTGGATCGCGCCGTCGCAACTGCAGACGCCCGGCCGGGTCCTGCGCTACCGGCCCGAAGACGGCGGGCGGCGCTACAGCCTCGCGCTGCAGGCCCCCGCGCGCCGCTGACGGCCGGCCGCCGGCCTCACTCCCACGGCGCCAGCAGGTCCCCGCGTGCGATGATCCAGCGCGCCGCTTCGGCGAGATCGTCGAACACCCGATCGGGCGCATCCGCCGCCGGCCCCGCCTGCGCCTCGCGCTCCTCCGCACGACCATAGCCGGTGCGCAGCAGTACGCCGACGCCGCCCGCGCGGCGCCCGGACCGCGCGTCGATGCGTTTGTCGCCGACCATCACCGAGCGGGCGAGCGCCAACTGGTGGTCGTCCGCCGCGCGCTCGAGCAGCGCGATGCCGGGCTTGCGGCAGGCACAACCGGCGTCGGGGCGGTGCGGACAGAAGTAGATCCCGTCGAGCTCCACCCCGCGGGCGCGCAACAGCTGCCGCAGGCGCGCCATCACCTCGTGCGCGCGCCGCTCCGGGAACAACCCGCGCCCGATTCCGGACTGGTTCGAAATCACGATCAGCGGATAGCCCGCCGCGCCGAGGCGTGCGAGACCTTCCGCTGCACCGGGCAGCAGCTCGACGCCCGCCGGGTCGGCCAGGTATTCGCGCTCGGCGATCAGCGTGCCGTCCCGATCGAGGAACACCGCCGCACGCGCGACGAGACCCCGGTGCCGCGAGAGGGCACGTTCGCAGGCGCGCTCGAGCACCTCGACGTCCGGGTGCGCGGGATCGGGCCCGGTGGCGGGCGCCGCATCCGGCCACAGCCCGATGCGCTCCAGCATCGCTTCGGGCAGCGTGCCCCGCGCCTCGTCCGCGCGCCCCGGATCCACGAGCGCCGCGGCATGCAGCGCGTGCCAGGCCCAGCGATCCAGGGCCGACCAGCGCGCACGCACCGCCGGGTCCAGGTCGAGCACCAGCGCGTGAGCGTGCACCAGGCGCGCACGCAGTGCGCCGGACAGGAGACGCTCCGCACTCCCGAGCGCCACGTCCGCGCGGTGGCGCACGAGCGCCGCGCCCGCCGCCGAGCGCGTGAGCGCCGCCGCCTCGAGCCCCGCGGGCGGGGGGGCTCCGGCCCAGGTCACCGCATGTCCGCGCAAAGCGAGTCCCGCCGCGGCGAGGCGCATGCGCGGCGCGAACCGCTCGAGCGGGCCGCCGTCCACGAGCACCCTCACGCCGCCGCCTCGAGCGCCGTGCCGAGCACCGCGTCGACCGTCACCGCCCCGAGGCACGGGTAGCCGATCCGGCAGGTGCGGCGGAAGCAGGGACTGCACACGGGCGCCTGCTGCACGATCCGAACCCGGCGGCCGACCGGCGCGGTCCACGCACTGCTGGTCGAACCGAACACCACCACCGTCGGCGTGCCGGTCGCCGCCGCCAGGTGCGCGAGGCCCGAGTCGTTGCAGACGGCGAGCGCGGCATGCGCGGCGAGCTCGGTGAGCTCAGCGAGCCCCGTCTTCCCCGCGAGCGACACGGCCCCCGCCTCGCGCGCGACCGTTGCGCAGAGCGCGGCCTCGCCCGCCGTGCCGCACACGATCACCGCGTAGCCGCGGGCCTGGAGCGCCCTGCCCAGCGCCGCGAACCGCGCGGCGCCCCATTGTTTGGCCGGGCCGTACGTCGCGCCGGGACCCAGCAGCACACGCGGCCGGTCCGCGAGCGAAGGATGGTCTGCCAGCAGGGCTTGCGCCGCGACCTGCGCCCCCGCCGGCGCCGCCAGATCGGGTGGGGCCGCAGCCGGGCCGGCGGCGACCAGGCCGGCGGCCACCGCCAGCGCCAGGTATTCGTCGCTCAGGTGCCGATGACCGCGCGCGGGTCGCCCGAGGGCACGCGACAGGAGCGGCCCGCGACCATCCCCCGCGTAACCGATGCGCCGGGGTGCGCCGCTGCGCCACGCGAACCACGCGCTCGAAAACGACGGCGGCAGCACCAGTGCGGCCTCGGCGCGGAACCGCTTCGCCCGATCGAGGCAGGCGCGTCGGCTGCGCGCGTCCCTTCCCCACGCGGCCGTCGCCGCGAACCGCGCTTCGGGGGCGAGGATCTCGAGCAGCGGCGCGGGCGCCACGCCGAACAGCGCGGCGCGCGGCGTGAGCCCGCCGAGCGCGTGCAGCAGCGGCCGCGCGAGCAGCACGTCGCCGAGCCAGTTGGGCAGGCGCACCAGCACCCGCGGCCCCGGGGGCAGGTGGCTCGCCGCCGCGCCGGTGGCCATCGGCTCAGTAGGAGCGGGCGAAGAGCGCGATCCCCTGGGTCCCGCGCGGGACGTCCGCGAACGCGCCTTCATCGAGCGGCATGCAGCGCAGCGTCGCGCTGGTGCGCGCCTTGATCCGGGCCTCGAGCGCGGCGTCGCCGTCCCACGGCATGGCCACGAAGCCCCGCCGTGAGGCGAAATGCGCTTCGATCTCGTCGAGCGTGCGCGCCACCGCCGTCTGCGACGCGCGGAACTCCGCCGCCGAGTCGAACAGCGCCTTCTGCACGTCATCGAGCAGCTCGGGCAGCCGCGTGCCGAGCGCCTCCAGCGGCACCGACTCCTTCTTCCGTCCGGTGCGCAGCACGGTCATCACCGCGCCCTTCGCCACGTCCTTCGGGCCCACCTCGATGCGCACCGGGACCCCGCGCATCTCGTATTCGTTGTACTTCCAGCCCGGCGAATACTGGTCGCGGTCGTCGACGTGCAGGCGCACGTGCGCGCCCGCGGCTGCCTTCACTTTCGCGACGAACTCGAACACGGCCGCCTTCTCTTCGTCCTTGCGCCAGATCGGCACGACCACGGCCTGAATCGGTGCGATCCGCGGCGGCAGCCGCAGCCCGGCATCGTCCCCGTGCGTCATGATCACCGCGCCGATCAGCCGCGTCGAGACGCCCCACGACGTCTGGTACACGTACTGCCGCCTGCCGCCTTCGTCCTGATAGGTGATGTCGAACACCTTCGCGAAGTGCTGGCCGAGATCGTGCGAGGTGCCGGCCTGCAGCGCCTTGCCGTCGCGCATGAGCGCCTCGATCGTGTAGGTGCGCTCGGCGCCCGCGAACTTCTCCGCGTCGCTCTTGAGCCCCGCGTAGACCGGGATCGCCAGGTCCTCCTCGGCGAACGCGCGATAGACCTCGAGCATGCGCAGCACTTCCTCCCGGCAGTCCTGCGCGTCCGCGTGCGCGGTATGGCCCTCCTGCCAGAGGAATTCGGCGGTGCGCAGGAACAGGCGCGTGACCTTCTCCCAGCGCATCACGTTCGCCCACTGGTTGAGCAGCACCGGCAGGTCGCGATACGACTCGATCCAGCGCGAGTACATGTGGCCGAAGATCGCCTCGCTGGTCGGGCGGATGGCGTAGCGCTCCTCCAGCTGCTCGCGCCCGCCGTGGGTCACCCAGGCCACCTCGGGGGCGAAGCCCTCGACGTGCTCCGCCTCCTTCTCGAGCAGGCTCTCCGGGATCAGCAGCGGCATGTACACGTTCTGATGGCCGGTCGCCTTGATGCGGGCATCGAGCAGGCGCTGCATGTGTTCCCACATGCCGTAACCGTAGGGACGGATGACCATGCAGCCGCGCACCGGCGCGTAGTCGGCGAGCTGCGCCTTGCGCACGACGTCGTTGTACCAGCGGGAGAAGTCGTCCGACTGGTCGGTGATGTCCTCGACGAACTGCTTCCTGTCTCCGGTCTCGCTCACGTCGGCCTCCGGTGGCCCTGCGGGGTGGAAGGCGCGCAGTATAGGGGCCGTCCGAACAGGCGCCAAGCGCGCGCGTCAGGAGCGCTCGAGCGTCGCCGCGACCGCATCCGGCTTGAGCTCCAGCATGCAGCGGAAGTGCCCGCGCGGGCATGCCGCGCGGCCGTGCAGCGTGCAGGGCTGGCAGGGCTCGTTGCGACAGAGCACCGCATGGCCCTCGCCGGCCGGCGCGAACCCGAGCACCGGTGAGGTACTGCCGAACAGCGCGGTGACCGGCGTGCCGCGCGCCGCGGCGACGTGCATGAGGCCGCTGTCGCCGCTCACCGCGCGCCCGCAGTGCGACAGCAGGGCCGCCATGTGCGCGAGCGGCTCGAGCGCCCAGCGCGCGCCGGCGTCGGCCTCGACCCGCGCCGCCAGCGCCGGCAGAGCGTCCCGCTCGGCCGGCAGCGAGAGGCACACGACCCGGCGGCCGGCGGCCCGCACCCGTTCGAACAGCTCGAGCCAGTGGCGCTCCGGCCAGCGCTTGGTCGCGTGCTTCGCGCCGGGGCAGAAGGCGACGATCGGCGCGCCGCGCCAGGCGTCGAGCCACGCCGCGGCCCAGCGCTCCGCGGCATCCCCCGCGGCGAGGCGCGGCGGCCCCGGGGCATCGAGTCCCAGCGGCGCGAGCGCCGCCGCGTAGCGCCGCGTCGCATGCGGTACCGGCTGCGGTCGCGACCAGCGCGCGTGCACCCAGCGCGCCCGGCGCAGACGGAACGAATTCGCGCGCAGCACCACGCCCTTCTGGCGCAGCGTGAGGATCCGTGTGCGCAGGCTGCCGTGCAGGTCCACGACCAGATCGTGATCCTCGAGCTCGGCCCCCATCGACACCACGTCCTCGATCCGCCGCGCGTCCTTCTCGAGCACGCGCACGTGGTCGAGTGCGGGGTCGAAGCGCACCGCGTCGGCGAACTCCTCCTTGACCCAGAACGTGAGATGCGCCGACGGCCACGCGGCCCGCAGCGCGTGCACGACCGGCAGCGTGAGCACCACGTCGCCGAGCGAGGACAGGCGCAGGATCGCAATGCGGCGGAACCCGCCCGCGGGCGGCGCGACGGTCCGCGTCACCGTCGTCCCCGCGTACGGCTCATGCGACGAACTGCAGGTCGTAGAGGCGGCGGTAGAGGCCGTCCTGGGCGATCAGCTCGTCGTGCCGCCCGGCCGCCACGATCCGGCCCTTCTCGAACACGACGATACGGTCCGCGTGCTGGACGGTGGAGAGCCGGTGGGCGATCACCAGCACCGTGCGCTCGCGCATCAGCCGCTCGAGCGCGTCCTGCACCAGACGCTCGCTCTCGGTGTCGAGCGAGGACGTCGCCTCGTCGAGCAGCAGCACGGGCGGGTTGCGGAGCAGCGCGCGCGCGATGGCGACGCGTTGCCGCTCGCCGC
Source organism: Candidatus Eiseniibacteriota bacterium (assembly GCA_963744995.1). Taxonomy (GTDB): domain Bacteria; phylum Eisenbacteria; class RBG-16-71-46; order RBG-16-71-46; family RBG-16-71-46; genus CAVUWA01. Next base: position 353,916 of record CAVUWA010000009.1, on the reverse strand, counting down.
CCGAGAGCCGCGTGCCCCGGTCGCCGATCACGGTGTCGTAGCCATCCGGCAGCCGGTCGATGAATCCGTGGGCGTTGGCGGCGCGGGCGGCCGCCTCGATGTCGGCCTGCAGCGCATCCGGCGCGCCGTAGGCGATGTTGCCGCGAATCGTGTCGTGGAACAGGATCGTCTCCTGCGTCACGATCCCGAGCTGCGACCGCCACGACCCCACCGTCAGATCACGCAGGTCCACTCCGTCCACCGCAATGCGACCGCCGGTCGGATCGTAGAAGCGGGCCAGCAGGTCCAGCGTCGTGCTCTTGCCCGCGCCGCTCGAGCCGACCAGCGCCACCACTTCGCCGCGCCGCACCTCGAGATTCACCCCGCGCAACACGGGAAGATCGGCCTGGTATTCGAAGGCGACGTTCTCGAACACGATGCACTCGACCGGCGGGGCGACGGCGCGCGCCTCCGGCCGGTCGGCGATCTCCGGCGCGGTGTCGATCAACCGGAACACGCGCTGCGCGGCGGCGACGCCCTGCTGCACGTTCGCGTTCACTTCCGAAAGGCTCTTGATCGGCGAGATCGTGGTCAGCAGCGCGCCGACGAACAGCATGAACTGCTGCGGCTCGAGCGTGCCGCCGAGGAAGATCTCGCGGCCCCCGAGCCACATCATCGCCACTGCGACGGCGACCAGCGCGTACTCGCTGAGCGGCCGCGCCGCAGCCGACACGCGGCGCAGATGGACGAAGGCGCGGTAGTAGCGCTGGTTCGCGGTGCGGAACCGCAACGCCTCGTGACCCTCGGCGCCGAAAGCCTTCACCACGCGCGCGCCGGCCAGCGACTCCTGCAGGATGCCGGTGAGGTCGCCCATGCGCTCCTGTGCCTGTCCGGAGCGCTTGCGCATCTTGCGCCCGATGACGGCCAGCGTGAGCGCCGCAGGCGGCAGGATCACCATCGACAACAGCGCGAGCTTCCACGACACCCAGAACGCCCACGCCAGGCTCACCAGCAGCGTCAGCGAGTCCTTGATCAGGTTGCTGATTCCGGCGGCGAGCGAGGCGCGCAGGTACTCGACGTCGTTGGTCACTCCCGAGATCAGCGCGCCGCTGCGGCGACCCTGGAAGAAGGCCAGCGACAGCCGGTGCAGGTGCTCGAACAGTCCGTTGCGCAGATCACGGATCGCCGCCTGCTCCACCGACACCATGAGGAACGCCTGCAGGTAGTCGCTCACGTTCTTCACCAGGAACACGATCAGGAACAGCACGCAGATGCGCTCGAGCGCCTTGAGCGGCGGGACGTCCAGCAGGAGCGCGTCGGCGCGCGCGCGCCAGGCGGGCGGCAGCAGGCGGGCCAGGTCCAGCCGCGGACTCGCCGCGGCCGCCGCCCCCGGCGCCGGGCGGGCCGCGCCGGCCGCCGGCGGTTCGCGCGTCTCCGTCGCCGTTTCTCCCGCGGCCGGCGCGCCGCGCGTCTCCACCACCGCCGCGGCCCCGGGCCTGAACAGGATCTGCATGAACGGCGAGATCATGCCCAGCGACAGGCCGGACATGGCGGCATAGAGCACCATGCAGAGGATGGCGGCCGACAGGCGCCCCAGGTACGGACGCAGGTAGCCGAGCAGGCGGACGTATGCCTTCACGCCGTCAGTTCCGGCGCGAGCCCAGGTCGAGATTCTCCGTGAGCGCGGCGAACAGATCCGGGCCGCCCTGAAAGTCCTCGAGGCGATCTTCCGGACGGGCGCTCAGCTGGCCGCTTTCGACGAGCTGGAAGACGATCCGGCCGATGTCCTCCGAGGAGCGGATCCCCCACTCGCGGAACACCGTGGGGGCGAGCATGCCGAATTCGTCGCGCGCAAGGCGCACGACGCCCCGCAGCAGTTCCCCGCCCGTCAGGTGGCGGCGTTCAGGGTCGGCGCGGCGCGTCTCGGGCAGCGCCTGCACCACGACGCCGAGTGCGGCCACGACGAAGCCGTAGGCTTCGCGGCGGAAGCCGTCGTCCTGCTCGCGGATCAGGTCGACCGCGTCCCAGAAGGTCGGTTCGGAGCTGTTCATGAGTGTCCCGGCGGGACCCGCGGACTATAGGTCGAGGGCCGCCGAACGGGCAAGACGCCGCCGGAACGGACGGCGGCGCCGGAACGTACGCGAGCGCGGCGCGCGTCCCGCGGCCCGGTGCGGATGGTCGAGCGTGTAGTGCAGCCCGCGGCTCTCGTGGCGGGCCTTGGCGGCCCGCACGATGAGCGTGCCGACCAGCGCGATGTTGCGCAGCTCGATGAAATCCGGCTGCAGCTTCAGGCGCAGGTAGTCGCGCTCGATCTCCTCGGAGAACAGGGCCAGACGCCGCTCGGCGAAGGCGAGGCGCCGGTCGCTGCGCACGATGCCGACCAGATCCCACATCACCCGGCGCACCGCATCCCAGTGGTGATCGAAAACCACCTTCTCGTGCGGCGGCGACGTTCCGCGCGTCGACCACGGCGCGGGACGCGGCGGCCGGCCGGCGCGGCGCAGGCGCTCGCGCACCTGCCTGCCGGCGTGATGCGCCGCGACCAGCGCTTCGAGCAGCGAATTGCTGGCCAGTCGGTTCGCACCGTGCAGGCCCGTGCAGGCGACCTCGCCGAGCGCGAGCAGGCCGTGGAGCGCGGTGCGCCCGGTGAGCGAGGCACGCACACCGCCGCACATGTAGTGCGCCGCCGGGACGACCGGGATCGGCTCTTTCGCGAGATCGTAGCCGTAGGTGGCCAGGCGCGCGCCGATCCCCGGGAAGCGCCGCCGCACCTCGGCCGTCCTGCGGTGGCTGATGTCCAGGTAGACGTGCGGCTCGCCGCGCAATTTCATCTCGCGGTCGATCGCCCGTGCAACCACGTCGCGCGGCGCCAGCTCCGCCATGCGATGGTAGCGCGGCATGAAGCGCGTGCCGTCCATGGTGCGCAGCACCGCGCCCTCTCCGCGCAGCGCCTCCGAGAGCAGGAACGACTTCGCGCGCGGGTCGTAGAGGCAGGTCGGATGGAACTGGACGAACTCCATGTCGGTCACCGGCGCGCCGGCGCGGTACGCCATCGCGATGCCGTCGCCCGTCGCGATGTCCGGATTGGTCGTGTACAGGTAGACCTTGCCGCAGCCGCCGGTCGCGAGCGCGGTGACGCGGGCGGTGAGCGGATGGATGCGGCCGGTGGCGACGTCCATCACGTACGCGCCCCAGCATGCGTCGGCGCCGTTCGGCGCCCGCCGCCGCATGCGCGACTGGATGATCAGGTCGACCGCGAACCGGCCTTCGACCATCCGGATCCGGGGGTGGGCGCGCACGCGCTCGACCAGCGCCGTCTCGATCGCGCGCCCGGTGAGGTCGTGCGCATGCACGATCCGGCGCCGCGAGTGCCCGCCCTCGCGGCCGAGCAGGAAGCCGCGCGCGCCGCGATCGAACTGCACCCCGAGCGCCTCGAGCTCACGCACCCGCTCGGGCGCCTCGCTCACCACCTGCCGCACCACGCGCGGATCGCACAGCCCGGCGCCGCAGGCGAGCGTGTCGCGTTCGTGGTCGCGGAACGAATCCTCGCGGTCGAACACGGCGGCGATCCCGCCCTGCGCCCAGTTGGTGCTCGAATCCTCCGCCGCCTTCTTGGTGAGCACGATCACCTCACCGTACTCGGCCGCGTTCAGCGCCAGCATCAGCCCGGCGATGCCGCTGCCGAGGATCAGCACGTCGGTCTCGCCGCTCACCCTGCGCCGCCTTCGAGCACCATGCGCTCCACCGCATCGCCTCCTTCATGCCACGCCCACGAGACCTCGAGCACCGCAGCCGGGCCGCCGGCGGCGGGCCAGCGTACGGCATCCTTGGCCGTGAGGAGAAGAAAGGCGTCGGCGCGGGCCGCGTGCGCCGCCTCGCGCCGCGCCTCGTCGTCGCTGAACCAGTGGTGGTCGCGGTAGAACGAGGTCCCGGCGACCTCGAGCCCGGCCTCGCGTGCGGAACGCTCGACCGCGCGCGGGCGGCCCGTCGCCGTCACCAGCCATGCGCGCCCGCTCATGCGCGGGGCGTCGCCGTGTGCGCGCACACCGGTCACCCGGTGGGAGGCGCGCGCGAACGCCGCCGCCGGCGCCAGGCGGGCGATCTCCCGGGCGAGCTCCGGCGCAGGGGGGGCGGGCGCGCGCGTCAGCACCACGGCGCCCGCGCGCTGCACCGCGCGCAGCGGCTCGCGCAGGCGTCCCGCGGGCAGCAGCGCGCCGCCGCCGAACGGATCCTGGGCATCCACCAGCAGCACGTCGAGATCGCGATGCAGCCGCCAGTGCGAGAAGCCGTCGTCCACCAGCACCAGGGCCCGCCCGTCGGCGGCGGCGTCGAGCGCGAGGCGCCACTTGCGCGTCCCCGCGTAGACGCGCTCCCGCCCGATCCGCTCGCGGTACATGCGTTCCTCGTCGCCTTCCCCGGCGGGACCCGGACGATAGCGCCGGCAGACGACGCCGACGTCGAGACCGGCTTCGAGGGCGCGTGCGGCCAGATGCAGGACGCACGTGGTCTTGCCGGTGCCGCCTACGGTCAGGTTGCCGATCGATACCACGCGCGTGCGGGCGCGCACCTGCCGGACGAGTCCGAGCGCGTAGGCGCGGCGCCTGAGTTCCCAGCCGAGCCCGTACGCCCGGGCCGCCGCGGCGAGGAGCGCGTTCATGCGATCGGCCAGAAACCGAGCCGGCCGAGCTCGGCCATGGCCCGCCGGGTGGCGCCGCGCGCCGCGCCGGCCGCCGCCGTCGCGGCAGCGGCCCGGCGCGCCCGTTCGGCGTCGTCCACGAGCAGCAGGGTCAGGAAGTCGCGCGCCGCCTGCGCATCACCGATCGGCGGCAGGGCCTCCGCCGCCCGGAGCGCGCGCACGGCCTCCGCCTGGCTCTCCGTGTGCGGGCCGACCGCGACCGCCGCGCCGGCGGCCGCCGGCTCCAGCGGATGATGCCCGCCGAAGCGCGCGAGGCTGCCGCCGACGAAGGCGACGTCGGCCGCCGCGTAGTAATCGCGCAGCACCCCCAGGCGCGTATCCCAGCGCCACCCGGCGCCGCCGCCCTCCCCCGCGGGCAGCCCGGCGGCGGCCGCCTCGCGCATGAGCGCGGCGGCCGCGTCGGGGTGGCGCGGGACGACCGCCACCTGCCAGCGCGCCCGCACCGCCGCGGGCAGCGCGTGCCACGCGGGCGCGAGCGCCGCCGCCTCGCCCGGACGCAGGCTGCCGAGCACCAGCAGCGGGCGCTCGGGATCGAAGCCCAGCTCGCGCCGCTGCGCGCGCACGTCCCCGGGCACGGGGAGCGCGTCGTTCTTCAGATTACCGATCACCGTGCAGCGCGCCTCGGGCGCACCGAGCTCAAGCCAGCGCCGCGCGTCGGCCGCGCTCTGGCAGAGGACGGCGGCGAGCCCCGCGGCGAGGCGCGCGAGCGGGCGGCCGAGACGCAGGTAGCCGCGGAGCGAGCGCGCCGAGAGCCGCGCGCTCACGAACGCCACCGGCACGCCGCGGCGCGCCGCTTCGATCAGCCAGTGCGGCCAGAGTTCGGTCTCGAGGATCACCACGCGCTGCGGCCGGATCCGCTCGAAGAAGCGCCCGGTCGAATCCGGATCGTCGAGCGGCGCGAGGGTGGCATCGAGCCCGAACCCGGCGAGCCGCGCGCGCCCCGAGCGGGTGGTCGCGGTCGCGTGGACGCGCACCCCGGGCCGGGAGGCGCGGAACGCGTCGAGCAGCGGACGGACCGCGCCCGTTTCGCCCATCGAGGCGGCGTGCATCCAGACGTCGGCGGGCGCGGGCGGCCCCAGCCCGCGGCGCTCGGGCCAGAGGGCGCGCTCTTCCGCCGGCAGGAACGGACGGGCCAGCGGGCTCAGGCGTCCGGCCCATGGCGCCGCGAGCCGGTAGAGCGTCCATGCCAGGCTCACGGGCGCGCTCCGGCCATGGCATCCGCACGCGCGGTGACGGCGTCGATCGCGGCGCCGATGCGCTGGCTCCACTCGGCGAGGGTCGCGGCATCCGGCGCCGGCGGCACGCGCAGCGGCGCGCCGTAGACGAGCACCACGCGCGTGAACGGCGCGGGCACGCGGAAACCGTCCCAGGAGCCGAGCGTCCGGCCGCGGGCGGCGGCGGCGCCGAGCGGCACCACCAGCCTGCCGGTGCGGCCGGCGAGGTAGGCGACGCCGCTCTTCGCCACGCGCGCGGGGCCGCGCGGCCCGTCGGGCGTGACGCCCGCCGCGCGCCCCTCCTCGAGACGCGCCACCATCTCCCGCAGGCCCTCCTCTCCTCCACGCGTGCTCGATCCGCGCGCCGTCACGAAACCGAGCCGCTCGATGAGCCGCGCGATCAGCTCGCCGTCGGCATGCCGGCTGACCAGGACCGCCGCGCCCCCGCCCCGATGCGCCCAGACGAGCGGCAGCATGCGCGCGTGCCAGAACGCATAGATCACCGGCTCCGTGAAGGCCGCCTCGCGCACCCGCTCGACCCGCCATGTCCGCCCCCACGCCCACATCAGCCAGGCGCCGAGGGTGGCCGCAGGAGCGATCCACCACGGATGGCGTCTCACGACGCCAGCGTCCACAGCGCCCGCGCCGCGCGCAGCGACGCTCCCTCGCCGCCCAGTGCCTCGCGCACCCGCGCCAGCCGCGCCGACTGCGCCGCGCGCGCCACGGGATCCGTGAGCCAGGGCAGGACCGCCTGCGCCACCGCTCCAGGCCTGAAGTCGCTCTGCACGAACTCCGGCGCGACCTCCTCGCCACACACGATGTTCGGCAGGCCGATCCGCGCGATCCGGATCAACCGCCGCGCGATCAGATAGTTGAGCATGCCGACCCGGTACACGATGGCGAGCGGGGTGCCGAACAGCGCGGTCTCGAGCGTCGCGGTGCCCGAGGCGACCACGCATGCGGTAGCGAACGCCTGCACGGCGTGGGTGCGGCCCCGCACCACGGCGATCCCCGCGTCCGCCGGCACGCCGGCATCGAGCCCGGGCGCGAGCGCCAGCACCGGCAGCACCTCCGGGCGCACGGCCCGCACCCTCCGCGCGACCTCGATCAGCGGCTGCAGGTGCCGCTGCAGCTCCTGCCTGCGGCTGCCGGGCAGCAGGCCCAGGAGCGGCCGCCCGTCGGCCGCACCCAGAGCCGCGCGCAGCGCCGCTTCGTCCGTCTCGACCTCCAGCTCGTCCACCAGCGGATGGCCGACGAAGTGCGTGTGCACGCCGGCCGCCTCGAAGATCGGCACTTCGAAGCGGAACACCACGGCCAGCGCGTCCACCCACCGCGCCATCGCCTGCGCGCGCTCCGGGTGCCACGCCCACACCTGGGGCGCGATGTAGTAGAAGATCCGGCCGCCGCGCGCCTTCATCTGCGGCCCGAGCCGCAGGTTGAAGCCCGGGTAGTCCACCAGCACCACCGCGTGCGGCCGGAAGCGCTGCAGCTCGCCAAGCAGCTTCGCGCGCGCAGCGAGGATCGCCGGCAGCCGCGCGAGGATCCCGGAAAAGCCGATCACCGCCAGCGACTCCATCGGCACCACTTCGCCGACGCCTGCGGCGCGCAGCGCGGGCCCCGCCACCCCGCGGAACGTGCACGGCCCCAGCGTCCGCAGCGCGCGCACCAGACGCGCGGCGTGGCGGTCGCCGGAGGCTTCGCCGACGACGATCAGGAAGCGGCGGTCGGGTTCGCGGCCCACAGCTGCGAGCGCTGCTTCATGGCCTCGCGCACCTGCTCGGCCACGCGCAGCGCGTCGCGCCCGGCCATCGCGGGCGCCGCGCCGCCGCCCGCGCCGCTGAGCGAGCGCAGGAACGCGGCCAGTTCGAGCGAGAGCGGCTCGCCTGCGGCGACCTCGAGCGTCCGCCGCTCGAACATGCCGGCGAGCGCGGCGAGGCCGCCCCCCGCGCCCGGCGCCGGCGAGCGGCGCATGCGCAGATGGTCGCCGGCGCGCGCGAACAGATCCACCGACAGATAGCTGTCGGCCTGGAAGAAACGGATCCGCCGCAGGCGATCCTGCGACACGCGGCTCGCGGTGAGGTTCGCCACGCAGCCGTCCTCGAACTCGAGCCGCGCGTTGGCGATGTCCTCGTTCCTGGAGAGCACCGCGACGCCGACCGCGGAGACGTGCGCGAGCGGCGCGCGCACCGTGTCGAGCACCAGATCCAGGTCGTGAATCATGAGATCGAACACGACGTCCACGTCGAGCGAGCGCGGCTGGAACAGGGCGAGCCGGTGCGCCTCGATGAACTTGGGCCGGTCGACGTGCGAGCGCGCCGCCAGCCAGGCGGGATTGAAGCGCTCGACGTGGCCGACCTGCAGCGTCGTTCCGGCGCGCGCCGCCGCGGCGATCATCGCCTCCGCATCGGCGACCGAGGGCGCCATCGGCTTCTCGACCAGCACGTGCCGCCCCGCGGCGAGCGCCCGCTCCGCGGCCTCCCGATGGGCCACCGTGGGAACGGCCACCGAGACGGCCTCGCACTCGGCCAGCAGCGCCTCCGGACTCTCGAACGCGCGGCCGCCGTACGCCTCGACCGCCGCCTGCGCGCGCGCGCCATCCTGGTCGAACACGCCGACCAGTTCCGCTTCCGGAATCGCGTGGTAGACGCGCGCGTGTTTTTCGCCCCAGACGCCGACGCCCCAGACGCCGACACGCACCGGTTCCATGTCCGCCTCCTACCGGGTCAGGCCGCGCACCGAGGTCTCGGCGAAGCGCGCGAAGTGCTCGATCTCGGGCACGCCGGGGAACGCCTCCCGCAACCGCGCGGCAGCCTCACCGACCGTGAGTCCTTCGCGAAACACCACGCGGTAGGCGCGCTCCAGCGCGTCGATCGTGGCACTCGCGAAACGACGCCGCTCGAGTCCGATCCGGTTCACCCCCGCGAGCCGCGGCGGGCTGCCGGCCAGCTTCACGAACGGCGCGACATCCTGCGAGATCCGCGAGCCGCCGCCGATCATGCAGTGGCGGCCGATGCGGACGAACTGATGCACGACGGTGCCGCCGCCGACGATCGCCCAGTCGTCCACCGTCACGTAGCCGGCGAACTGCACCGCGTTGGCGACGATCACCTGATCGCCGAGCTCGCAGTTGTGGGCGATGTGGGCGTAGGCCATGAGCAGGCAGCGCGCGCCGACCCGCGTCGTGGCGCCCTCCTCGCTGGCGACGTTGGCGGTGACGTACTCGCGCACCTCGGTGTGATCGCCGATCTCCAGAAAGCTCTTTTCGCCGCGGAACTTGAGGTCCTGGGGCGGCGAGCCGAGCACCGCGCCGTGGTGGATGCGGCACTCGCGACCGATCGTCGTATGGCCGGTGAGCAGCGTGTGACTGCCGACGTGGGTGCCGTCGCCGACCTGAACGTCGGGGCCGATCACCGCGCCCGGCCCGATCGTGACGCCCTCGCCGAGCCGGGCGCGCTCGTCGACGAACGCGGCTGGATGGATCAGCGTCGCGCTCACGACGGCCGCCGGTCCACGACGGTCGCCATCAGCTCCGCCTCGGCCACCAGCTGATCGTCGACGAACGCCTCGCCGCGCATCTTCGACGTGCCCTTGCGCAGCTTGAGCAGCGTCAGCTTGAAGTGCAGCCGGTCGCCGGGCGTCACCGGCCGGCGGAACTTGGCCTTGTCGATGCCCATGAAGTACATGAGCTTGTCGTTGGGATCGTCCACGGAGTTCAGCAGCAGCATCCCGCCCACCTGCGCCATCGCCTCGAGGATCAGCACGGCCGGCATGATCGGGTGCCCGGGGAAGTGCCCCTCGAAGAACGGCTCGTTGATGGTGACGTTCTTGACTCCCTCGATGCTCTGGCCCTCGACGATGTTCAGGATCCGGTCCACCAGCAGGAACGGATAGCGGTGCGGCAGGATCTCCATGATCGAGGTGATGTCCCACTCGTCGGGCGGCCCGAACGGCCGCCGCCCGGGCAGCGGCAGCGACTCCTTGAGGTGCTTGACGAAGGCGACGTGACTCTGGTGGCCGCTGCGCTGCGCGGTCACGTGGCCGATCATCGGGCCGCCGAGCAGCGACAGGTCGCCGAGCAGGTCCAGCAGCTTGTGCCGAACGAATTCGTCGGGGAAGCGCAGCGGCGAATCGTTGAGGATCCGGTCCTTGCCGACGACCACCGCGTTCTCCAGCCGGCCACCCTTGATCCAGCCCGCCTGGCGCAGCGCCTCGACGTCGCGCTCCAGCACGAACGTGCGCGCCGGCGCCACGTCCTTCACGAAGGCCTCGGCGCCGACGTCGAAGGTCATGCACTGCATGCCGATCAGCGGATGGTCGTATTCGATGACGAAGGTGAGGCGAAAGCCCTGGAACGGCACCGCGGACAGCCGCACGTTGCCGTCGGTCCACTCGACCGGCTTGGTGACCTTGATGTAGCGCCGCGGCCGGTCCTGCTCGGTGCGGCCGGCCTCCTGCAGCGCCGCGACGATCGGCGCCGCGCTGCCGTCGGCCGGCTCCGGAATCTCGAGCGTGCCGGTTTCGATGAGCACGTTGTCGATGCCCAGCCCGGCGACCGCCGCCAGCACGTGTTCCATCGTATGGATCTGGACGCCGTCCTCTTCGAGGATCGTGCGGCGCCCGGCTTCCGGATCGAAGCGCGCGTTCTCCGGCCGCACGCGCACGGTGGGACGTCCGGGCAGGTCGGTGCGCACGAAGCGTACGCCCGAGCCGGCGTCCGCCGGCAGGAAGCGGATCTCGCCGGCCTCGCCGGTGTGCAGGCCGACGCCGGCGATCGAAACGGGGCGGGTGAGGGTGTGCTGCAAGCCGCCGCTCAACGCACTTCCTCACGCTCGGTCTGCTTTTCCAGCTTCTCGAGCCGCCCCTCGATCTGCTTGGTGCGCTGGAACAGCTGCGGCAGGCGGTGGATGAACGCCTGCAGGCGCTTCCACGCCGAGTGCGGCATCGCCGGGTAACCGGTCACGATGGTGTCCGCATCCACCGAGCGCGGGACGCCGCTCTGCGCGCCGATCATGGCGCGCGCGCCGACTTTGATGTGTCCGACCAGTCCCGCCTGCCCGCCGACCGTCACATAATCCTCGAGCTCGGTGCTTCCCGAGATCCCGACCTGCGCGACGACGATGCAGTGTTTGCCGATGATGACGTTGTGACCGATCTGCACCAGATTGTCGATCTTGCTGCCGTCGCCGATGATCGTGCTGTGCGTCGTGGCCCGGTCGATCGTCGTGTTGGCGCCGACCTCGACGTCATTGCCGATCACGACGTTCCCGACCTGCGGCACCTTGTGGTACTTCCCGGCGTCGAAGGCGAAGCCGAAGCCGTCGCTGCCGATCACGACGCCCGGCTGCAGGATGCAGCGGTCGCCGATCACGCAGTCCTCGCGGATCGTCACCCGCGCGTAGAGAAAGCAATTCGAGCCGATCCCCACCTGGTGGCCGACGTAGCAGCCCGGCATCAGCACGGTGTCGGCGCCGATGCGCGCGCCGGACTCGATCACGCAGTACGCGCCGATGGAGGCGTTGGCGCCGATCTCGGCGCCGTCGGCCACCATCGCGCTCGGATGGATGCCGGCCGCCTGGCGCGGCAGCTCCGGCCGGAACACGCGCACCAGCTTCTGGTAGGCGAGGTAGGGGTTGTCGACCTGAATGAGCGGCACGCGGCAGGCGCGCGGTGCGCGCGAGACGATCACCGCCGAGGCGCGGGTCTCGTCGAGGTAGTTCTCGTAGCGGGAATTGGCGAGGAACGTGATGTCGCCGGGCTCCGCTTCGCGGATCCCCGCCACGCCGTGAATGGCGATCGCGCCGTCGCCGACCAGCTCGCCGCCGAGCTCGTCCGCGAGTTCACGCAGCGTACGCGTCAACATGGGTTCGGCCTTCCTATCCGGCCCCGACGCCGGACTGGTTCTTGAGCTCCTCCAGAACGTCGCTGGTGAGATCGAACGACGGGTCCGCGTAGATCAGGAACCCCGAGGACGAATCCAGCACGAGGTTCAGCGCGCGGTCTCCCGCGACCTTCTCCACCGCGGAGCGGATCTTCTCGACGATGCCGGCCGTCATGTTGCTGTTCTCGGTCGCGGCGCGCCCGTTGGGACCCCAGATCTCCTGGATGAACCGTTCGTAGTCGCTGATCGCGCGCTGCAGCGCGGCTTCGCGCTCCTGGCGTTTGATCGAAGACAGGATCGGGCCCTGGTCCTGCACTTCCTTGCGCAGGTCGGCCACCTCCTTCTCCTTCTCGGCGGCCTCGCTGCGCCAGCCCTGCACCTGCCGGTCGAAGCGTTCCTGGGCCTCCTTCGCGTCGGTAAATTCCCGGAAGATGCGCGCGGAGTCAATGTAGCCGAAGCGGACCTGCTGGGCGGCCGCGGGCGAGGCGCCGAGCGCGAAGGCCAGCAGCGCGGCCGCGAGGCCGGTGCCCCATGCGCGGGTGGCCATGCTCTAGAAGCCCGTGTTCCCGATGAGGAAGTGCCCGGCCCATCTCGCTCCGTCGTCGCGGTTGAACCCGTAGCCGTAGTCGAACCCGATGTTGCCGAGCAGCGGGATCTCGAGCCGGAAGCCCAGCCCGGCGCCCACCTTCAGGTCCAACGGCCGGATCTCCTTCGAACAGGTCCCACGTGTTGCCCGCGTCGAAGAAGAGCACACCGTGAAGCGGGTGAACAATGGGAAACTGCTGCTCCATCGTCCAGACGCGACATGTAGCGGCCGCCGGGATAGCGGACGGTCTGCGTACGCTCCTTCGAGATCAGCGTGCCTGCCGTGTCATAGGCGGCGGGGGTCACGATCTTGAAGATGAACTTCTCCGGCACCACCTGATAGTCGTCGTAGCCGCGCAGCGGGTCGACCGTGGTGCCGCCGCCGAGCCGGAAGCGCTCGTAGTCCGGCACACGGGTCACGTTCTGGTCGCCGTACTCGCCGAGCATCCCGATGCGGCCGCGGAACATGGTGGTGAACACGCCGATCAGGGGCGTCTTCACGTACCAGCGCCCTTCGATCCGGTGCTTGTGGAAGTTCACGTGGCCGCCGAACGGCCCGCCCGCGAACTCGTCCTCGATCTGCAGGCGCGTGCCGCGCGTCGGGTAGAACGGATTGTCCGCGGAGTTGCGCAGGAAGTTCAGCGTCACGCTGCTGGTGAGCTGATCCCGGCCGAACACCAGGCCGCCGAGGGCGAGGCGGTCCGCGGGGTTCAGCGTCCCGAGCGAGTCGAGGCGCACGTCCTCGAGCCGGTAGCTGATCGAGCCGCGCGAGTAGTCGGGCCACGCCAGCGGCCTTCCGATGCGCCCGGAACCGCCCTTGCGCCGCTCCCGGAACAGATCGCGGTCGATCGAGCTGTTGAACAGCGAGAAGCCGAGCAGCGTGGGCGTGTCATGGAACCATGGCTCGGTGAAGCTCAGCGAGTAGTCCTCGCGCTGGCTGCCGCGCTCGAGGTGCATGGCCAGGCTCTGGCCGTTGCCGAGCACGTTGTTGTGGCCGAGCTCGAGGAACCCGGTGAGGCCGCTCTCGCTGGTGTAGCCCGCCCCCGCCGACGCCGTGCCGACCTGCTTCTCCTTGACCTTGAGCCGGATGTCGACGTCGGTGCTCTCGGCCGGCGCGAAGTCGACCTGCACGTCCTCGAACAGGCCGAGGCGGAAGATGTCGCCCTGGGTCCGCACCAGCGACGAACGCCGGAAGCGGTCGCCCTCGTGGATGTCGATCTCGCGGCGGATCACCTTCTCGCGCGTGCCGCGGTTGCCGGAGATCTCGACGTAGCGCACGTGCGAGGGCCGCCCCTCGGTCACCGCGAAGTCGATGTCCACGGTCGAGTCGCGCACCGTCTCCTTCGGATCGATGTTGACGTACAGGTAACCGCGTTCGGCGTACTCGGAATACGCGTCGCCGTTGGTCTTTTCGATCTTGCTGATGTCGTAGACGTCGCCGGGTTCGGGGGACCACATCCTGTCGAGGTCGGCGTCCGGCACGATGGAGTTCCCCGTAAACGTGGCCTTGCCGAAGTAGTAGACCGGTCCTTCCTCGACCTGGATCCGGAGGGTGAGATTGCGCGGATCGTCGGTCGGCAGCAGCTTCTGGTCGACGAGGTGCGCGTCCTTGTAGCCGCGGGTGTGGTAGAAGCGCTCGAGCTTGGTCCTGTTCTCCGGGAACTCCTCCTCCTTCACGTGGCCGCCGCCGAAGAATCCCCGTTTCTTGGTCTTGAGGTGCTTGCGCAGCTGCTTGTCGGTGAACGCGCGGTTGCCGACGAAGTCGATCGCCGTGATGCGCACCCGCTCGCCCTCGCGGATCACGAACCGCACCGCCAGCTGCCCGCCGGTGGTGTCCTTCACCGCGTCGATGTGGACCTGGGCGAAACCCTCGTCCTTGTAGTACTTGACCAGGGAGTCGACCTGCGCCTGCACCGCCGAGGCCGAATAGACCTCCCCCGGCCGCAGCACCTGCTTCTTCTCCAGGTCGGAGTCCTCGCGCTTGCGGTTGCCGGCGAACTCGATCTTCGTGATGCGCGGGCGCTCCTTCACGTGGATCACCAGGTCGACGAAGCCCGGGCGCTCGGTCTGCTCGACCCACACGTCGTCGAACAGGCCGAGGCCGAACAGCTGCCGGATGCCGCGGCGCACCACGTCGGCGAGGTAGCGGGAGTCCGGGCGCACGCCGAACGAGCGGATGATGCGCTCGCGGTCGGTCGTATGGTTGCCGGCGACCGAGATTCGACCGACGCGCAACTCGCGCGCCTCCAGCGAATCCACCGGCGCGGGCGACAGCTCCGGCGCCTCGGCGCTCGAAACGGACTGGGCCCGGGCGGTCGCGACAGCGATCGTCCCCGGGCCCAGCGTCAGCAGCACGAACAGCAGGAAACGCAGAACCGCCTCAGCCTCCCGTCGTGGGCGCCGGATCGGGAGCGGGTTCCTTCGCAGCGACCGGCTCGAACACGAGCTGGTCGTCCTTGCGCGTGACCTGGATGAGGCTTCCGGGCCCCGACTGGCCGCGCAGGATGAATTCCGCGAAGGGATCTTCGAGCAATCGCTGGATGGCACGGCGCAATGGGCGGGCTCCCAGGGAGAGATCGAATCCCTCCTCGATGAGCAGGTCCATGGCATCGCTCGTGATCTCCAGACGGATGTTCTGCGCACGCAGTCGCTCCTTCAACTGACCCAGCAGGATACCGACGATGTTCTTCATGTCCTCGCGCTGCAGGGCGCGGAACACGATGACGTCGTCGATGCGATTGAGGAATTCGGGGTTGAACGCCCGCTTCAGTTCGTCCTGAACGGTACTCTTGATCTCCTTGAATTGCGCGGCGCTGGTGTCGGCCTGCTTGAAGCCGAGGTGGCGGCCCCCGGACACGATCTGCCGACCCCCCAGATTGGAGGTCATGATGATGACGGTGTTCTTGAAGTCCACCCGGCGGCGGGAGCTGTCCGTCAGGACCCCGTCGTCGAGGACCTGCAGCAGGACATTGAACACGTCCGGGTGCGCTTTTTCAATCTCGTCCAGCAGAACGACCGAATACGGCTTCCGGCGGACCTTCTCGGTGAGCTGGCCGCCCTCTTCATACCCCACGTATCCGGGCGGTGCTCCCACCAGTCGCGACACCGAGAATTTCTCCATGTACTCCGACATGTCCACCCGGATCAATGCGTCTTCGTCATCGAAAAGCAAAGCCGCCAGCGCCCGGGCCAGCTCGGTCTTGCCGACCCCGGTGGGGCCGAGGAAGATGAACGAGCCGATCGGCCGCTTGGGATCCCTGAGACCCACCCGGTTGCGGCGCACGGCGCGTGACACGGCGGTGACCGCCTCGTCCTGGCCCACCACGCGCTTCTGCAGCTCCTGCTCCATGCGCAGCAGCTTCTGGGTCTCCTCTTCCGCGAGCTTCACGACCGGGATCCCGGTCATCGTGGACAGCACGTTGGCGATCAGGTCCTCGTCGACCTCGACCTCCTTGTCGCGCTTGGATTCGGTCCACGACTTCTTGAGTTCGTTGCGGCGGCTGCGGATCTCCTTCTCGCGGTCGCGCAGGCGCGCGGCCTTCTCGTACTCCTGACCGCGGATCGCCGCCTCCTTCTCCTTGATGACCTCCTCGAGCTTCTTCTCGAGCTCGTGGATCTCGGACGGCACGGTGGTCACCGACAGGCGCGCGCGCGCACACGCTTCGTCGATCACGTCGATCGCCTTGTCCGGGAAGAAGCGGTCGTTCATGTAGCGGTCCGACAGCTTGACCGCCTGGACCACTGCCTCGTCGGTGATCTTGACGCCGTGGTGCGCCTCGTACTTGTCGCGCAGCCCCATCAGGATCGCGATGGTCGCCTCGATGCTCGGCTGATCCACCATGATCGGCTGGAAGCGGCGCTCGAGCGCGCCGTCCTTCTCGATGTACTTGCGGAACTCGTCCAGGGTGGTCGCGCCGATGCACTGCAGCTCGCCGCGCGCCAGCGCCGGCTTCAGCATGTTCGATGCGTCGATCGCGCCCTCGGCCCCGCCGGCGCCGACGATCGTGTGCAGCTCGTCGATGAAGATCACCGTGTCGCGCGACTCGCGGATCTCGTTCATGACGGTCTTGAGCCGCTCTTCGAACTGACCGCGGTACTTGGTTCCGGCGACCACCGCCGCCAGGTCCAGCGTCACGATCCGCTTGTTCTTGAGGCTCTCGGGCACCTGGCCCGACACGATGCGCTGCGCGAGTCCCTCGCTGATCGCGGTCTTGCCGACCCCCGGCTCGCCGATCAGCACGGGGTTGTTCTTCTTGCGCCGCGACAGCACCTGGATGACGCGCTCGATCTCCTTGTCGCGGCCGATCACCGGGTCGAGCTTGCCCTCGCGCGCGAGCTGGGTGAGGTCGCGCCCGAACTGGTTCAGAGCGGGCGTCTCGGGCCGCTCCTCGCGTTCGCTCTGCGACGGCGAGGTCGGCTGGCCGCCGAGCAGCTTGAGCGTCTCCTCGCGGACCCGCTTGCGGTCCACGCCGAGCTCGAGCAGCACCTTGGCCGCCACCCCTTCGCCCTCGCGGATCAGGCCGAGCAGCAGGTGCTCGGTGCCCACGTAGTTGTGGCCGAGCGAGCGTGCCTCTTCCACCGCGAGCTCGAGCACGCGCTTGGCGCGCGGCGTGAACGGAATCTCGCCGATGGTCATGGTGCCGCCGGAGCTGCTCACCATGCTCTCGACTTCCTGCCGGATCCGGTCGAGATCGAGCCCCAGGTTGTTGAGGACCGTCGCGGCGATGCCCTCCCCCTCGCGGATCACGCCGAGCAGGAGGTGTTCCGTGCCGATGTAGTCGTGCTGCAGCCTCGCCGCCTCTTCACGGGCGAGGTAGATGACCTTGCGGACCCGTTCGGTGAATTTGTCGTGCATGGCGTCCTTTTCTTCCCCTGCCGGTGGTGAGCCTCACCCGGACCTCGCTGCGCCCGGACCGTCGTCTGTTTCGCGTCACGATGCGCGTGACGCCCGCATGCCTTCCCTGGCGCTGTCGCTCATGATACCGACTCCCCGCCGGCGGATTCCGCCGCCGCCAGATGGTCGCGGACCACCTGCGCGCGGAACACGTTGCGCTCCGCCTGCGAGAGTTCCCGGCCGGCCGCGTGCTGCAGGTGGGCCGTCTGGGTCACGATCAGGAGTTCGTTGACGACGCGGAGCGGGCACAGTCCCTCGAGCCCGAGCGCCACGCCGAGCCGCACGGCCGAACACAGGTTGATGACCTCGCGCGTATGCACGGACCGGCAGTACCGCAGCGTACCGTACGCGCGCCACACTTTGTCCTCGATCTGGACGCGCGCGTCACGCAGCATGCGCTCGCGCGCGCGCTCCTCGGTTTCGATGATCTGCCGCGAGACCCGTTCCAGGCTCTCGATCGAGTCGCGCTCGCTGCGACCGAGCGTGGTCTGATTGGAGATCTGAAACAGGTTGCCCATGACCTCGCTGTGCTCGCCATAGAGACCGCGCACGTTGAGCCCCACCTGCATGACGCTCTTCAGCACTTTCTGGATCTCGTCGAGCAGCACGAGCGCCGGCAGGTGGATCAGGACCGAGGCCCTGAGCCCGGTGCCGGCGTTGGTCGGGCACGCGGTCAGGTAGCCGATCTCGTCGCTGAAGGCGAAGTCGAGCGTCGAGCCGAGCTCGTCGTCGGCCGCGTCGGCCGCGCTCCACGCCTCGGCCAGCTGGAAACCCGGGACCATGCACTGCAGTCGCAGATGGTCCTCTTCGTTGATCATCAGCGACAGCCGCGGGTCACGGCCCACCGCGAGGCCGCGCGGCCGCGCGCCGTCGCCCATCTCGTGACTCACCAGATGGCGCTCGACCAGCACCTGGCGCTGGATCGGGGTGAGCTCGTTCATCCTGAGCAGCAGGCCGTCGCCGAACGCGCCCGAACGCTGCACGGCGCCGGAGACGCTGAGCATCACGCCCTGCAGCTGCTCCTCGCGCGCACGATGCGTGAACGGCACGCTCGACAGGTTGCGGGCGAGGCGGATGCGGGTCGACAGCACCATGTCCGAGTGCGGCCCCGCGCCGCCGAGCCACGGGCTCGGCGTCGCGATCAGCTCGCCGAAGTCGCCCGGCACTTCGGGTTCCCTGCGCTTCGTCATGAGCGTCCCTCCGCGGGCGTCTCCGATACCGCCTCCAGCCGCTTGATCTCGTCGCGGATCTCCGCCGCGCGCTCGAACGCCTCGCGCTCGACCGCGCGCCGCAGCTCGTCGTGCAGGCGCTGGATCTGCCGCGTGCGCGACACGCCTTCGCCGTCACGGACCGGCACCTTGCCGCGGTGCCGGGTGTCGCCGTGGATGCGCCTCAGCAGCGGCCGCAGCTGGAACTGGAATGCGGCGTAGCAATTCGCGCAGCCCAGCCGCCCGGTCTCCTTGAAGCCCGAGTACGGCAGGCCGCACTCGGGGCACTGCACGTGCCCCACGCGCTCTTCCTCGGTGCTGGTCATCGTGTCCACCATCCCCGCGAGCAGTTCGCCGATGTCGAACTGATGCTGCTTCGCCGACTGCTGGAAGCCCTTCTCCTCGGCACAGTTCTCGCAGACGTGGATTTCGGACATCTTGTTGTCGTGCGCTTCGGTGTAGTGCACCGTCGCCGGATTCTTGCCGCAGATCTGGCACAGCATGCGCGAACAGCCCCCTCAGGTACGCGGCACGAGCCGGCCCCGCTCGAGCAGCAGGACCCGGTCCGCCATCGCGGCCAGCCTATCATTGTGCGTCACGACCACAAACGTCTGGCGCCGCTCGCGGGCGAGGCGCCTGAGCAGCTCGTGCAGCGCGCCGGCGGCCGCCGGATCGAGGTTCCCGGAGGGCTCGTCGGCGAGCAGCAGCTCCGGCGAGGCCGCCAGGGCGCGGGCGACGGCGACGCGCTGCGCCTCGCCGCCCGAGAGCTCGGCCGGAACGTGCTCCCAGCGCTCCTCGAGGCCGACATCCGTCAGCGCGGCGCGCGCGCGGTCGCGGGCCGCGGCCGCGTCCAGCCCCCCGATCCTGAGCGGCATCATCACGTTCTCCATCGCGGTGAACTCCGGAAGCAGATGATGGAACTGAAAGACGAAACCCAGCTTGCGGGCGCGCAGCCGGGCCAGTGCCCGCTCGCCCATCGCCCCCACGTCCTCGCCGCCGATCCGGACCGTGCCCGCATCCGGCGTATCCAGCGTGCCGAGGACGTTCAGCAGCGTGCTCTTGCCCGCGCCGGAAGCTCCGAGAATTGCGAGAACCGTGCCACGCTCGACCTCGAGATCCACGCCATCGAGAATCACCAGACGCCCCGTCGGCGCCTCGTATGCCTTTTGGATGCGGCTCGCGGTCAGAACCGCGCTATTCATTTCAACGGACGCTACCGCAGTCACTTAACGACGTCCTTTCACGCGACGCATCAGCTTTGGCGCCGGATCGCGTCGACCGGCTCCAATGAGGCCGCACGCCACGCCGGGTAGAGCGCAGCGGCCAGGCACAGCACGAGAGCGGCCAGAATGACGGCGGCGAAGTCTCCCATCTCCGGCCGCACCGGCAGCCGTTCGATGAAGTACACGTCGCCCGGCAGGCGCACGAACGGGTAGCGCTTGAGCAGCGCGATCAGCAGCCCGCCGAGCGCCACCCCAAGTCCGGTCCCGAGCCCGCCGATCAGCAGCCCTTCGGCGAGGAAGATCTGCAGCACCGCGCCGCGGGTGGCGCCCATGGACTTGAGCACCCCGATGTCGCGACGCTTCTCCAGCACGACCATGAACAGCGTGCTCACGATGTTGAAGGCGGCCACCAGGACGATCAGGGCGAGGATCACGAACATGACCACCTTCTCGAGCTTCATCCATGTGAACAGGTTGCGGTTGAGCTCGATCCAGTTGTTGGCGCGCAGTCCCGGGTCGTGCAGCGCCTCGAGAATGGCCTGCGAGGCGCGCGGGGCGTCGAACATGTCGGCGAGCCGGATCTCGATGCCGGTCACCGCGCGGCCGAGCTCGAAGAACGACTGCGCGGCCGGAATGGCCACGAAACCGAAGCTGGAATCGTAGGTGTAGAGGCCCGAGGTGAAGAGCCCGACGACGCGGAACTTTCTGAGTCTCGGGGCGAAACCCATCGCCGACTGCTCCGCCCCCGCGAGCGACGCCAGCACGACCTCGTCGCCGACCTGCACGCCGAGCCGGCCGGCCAGCTGCGTGCCGAGCACGATGCCGGGCCGCCCGTCCGCGTCCGCGCGCGGGATCGAATCGAGCGCCGGCTCGATGTGCTCGGCGACCGAGGTCACGTGCCGCTCCTCGCCGAGGTCCACGCCCTTCACCACCAGCCCTTCGGCGAGGCCCTCGTGCAGAACCATCGCCTTCGCGTAGGTGAACGGCGCCGCGCCGACGACGCCCGGCAGGCGCCGCGTGCGCGCCACCAGCGTATCGGGATCGTCGATCCCCTTCACCGATTCGCCGAGCAGGACCACGTGCGCGTCGGTGCCGGCGATGCGCGACTGCACCTCGTTCTCGAATCCGTTCATCACCGCCAGCACCGTGAGGAGCGCGGTGACCCCGAGCGCCACGCCGCCGATCGAGATGCCGGTGAGCAGCGTGATGAAGCCGTGCTGGCGGCGCGTCCGCAGATAGCGGAGCGCGATCCAGAGGGAGGGGCTCACCGTGCCGGGGCCGACGAAGGGCTCGCGTCGGGCGCGGCCGGCTCGTCCTCCCCGTCGGGACCCTCGCGCCCCTCCTCGGGGCGCAGCGCCGGAAACAGGATCACCTCGCGGATGTTGCGCACGTCGGCGACGATCATCGCGAGGCGGTCGATGCCGATGCCGACTCCGCCGGTCGGCGGCATGCCGTACTCGAGGGCGCGCACGTAGTCGTGATCCATCACCTGCGCCTCCTCGTCGCCGGCCTGGCGGCGCTCCATCTGCGCCTCGAACGCGTGCTTCTGCGCATCCGGATCGTTCTGCTCGGAAAACGCGTTGGCGAGCTCCATCCCGGCGACGAACAGCTCGAAGCGCTCGACCACCGCCGGATTCGCCCGCGAGACGCGTGCGAGCGGCGACGTCTCGATCGGGAAATCCACGACGAACGTGGGCTGGACGAGCTCGGGCTGCACGAGCTCGGTGAACAGCTCGTCGAGACAGCCGCCGGCGCCGGTGCCGGGCCGCGGTTCGGCGCCGCGCGCCCGCACCAGCCGCTCGAGCCGGGCCGGGTCCAGGTCGTGCACCGATTCCCCCACCTTGCCGCTCACCGCGTCCAGCATCGAGACGCGCGGCCACGGCGGCGTGAAGTCGATACGCTGCCCCTGGAACTCGATCGTGCGGGTTCCGCAGGCGGCTTCCACGGCCCGGCTCACCAGCGCTTCGGTGAAGGCCATCATGTCGTTCACGTCGGCGAACGCCTCGTAGAACTCGAGCATCGTGAACTCCGGACTGTGGGTCCGGTCGATGCCCTCGTTGCGGAAGTCGCGCGCGAACTCGTAGACGCGCTCGAGCCCGCCGACGATCAGGCGCTTCAGGTAGAGCTCGTTCGAGATGCGCAGATAGAACTCCATGTCGAGGGCGTGGTGGCGCGTCACGAACGGCCGCGCGAACGCGCCGCCGTAGAGCGGCTGCAGCACCGGGGTCTCGACCTCGAGGTAGCCGCGCGCCTCGAGTCCCGCGCGCAGCCCCGCGATCAGCTTCGAGCGCCGCCGGAACACCTCGCGCACGTCGTCGTTCATGAACAGATCGACGTAACGCTGGCGATAGCGCGTGTCGGGATCGCGCAAGCCGTGCCACTTCTCGGGCAGCGGGCGCATGGACTTGGCCAGCAGCTCGACGACCTCTGCGCGCACGGTGATCTCGCCGGTGCGGGTGCGGAACAGGCGCCCCTCGACCCCCGCCCAGTCGCCCACGTCGAGCAGCCGGTAGCGCTCGAAGCCGTCCCCCATCTCGTCCGCCCGGCAGTAGATCTGGATCCGGCCGCTGGCATCGAGCAGGTGCGCGAAGCCCGCCTTGCCGTGGCCGCGGGTCGACATCACGCGCCCGGCGATGCGCACCTTTTCGCCCGGAGCCTCGGTGACCGCCGCACCGCGCCCGAGCAGCTCGGCGGCGCGGTGCGTGACCTCGTAGCGATACGCGTACGGCGCCACCCCGATCCCGCGCCAGCGCTCCAGCTTCGCGGCGCGTTCACGCATGATGTCTTCGAGCGGCATGGCTTCCTTTCGGCGCGGGAGGCACGGACGCCCCGGTGCGGGGGTCCGAATCGAACGAATCTAGGAATGCGGTCGGCGCACTGTCAAGACGCGGCGCGTACGCGCCGACGGACCGGTCGCCGCCGCTCAGACGCCGGCGCCGGTGATGCGATGCAGGTTCTCGAGCGCGAGCTTGCCGGCGCGCGGATCCACCTCCACCGGGTAGTCGCCGGTGAAGCATGCGCGACAGTAGTGCGCGGGCTCGCGTTCGCAGCCGAGCAGACCTTCGAGCGACAGATAGCCCAGCGTATCCACGCCCAGGTAGTCGCGGATCTCCTCCACCGTCTTCAGCGCCGCAATCAGTTCGCGGCGGCTCGGCGTGTCGATCCCGTAGAAGCACGGATGCGTCACGGGCGGCGAGCCGATGCGGAAATGCACCTCGCGTGCACCCGAGCGCCGCAGCAGACGGACCAGCTTGCGGCTCGTCGTGCCGCGCACGATCGAATCGTCGACGACCACGACGCGCTGCCCCTCGAGCACCTCGCGCACCGGATTGAACTTGACCCGCACGCTGTTGTCGCGTCCGGCCTGTTGCGGCTGGATGAACGTTCGCCCGACGTAGTGGTTGCGGATCAGGCCCAGCTCGTAGCGCAGAGCGGACGCCTCGCTGTAGCCCAGGGCCATCGAATTGCTCGAGTCCGGCACCGCGATCACCACGTCGGCCTCGGCCGGATGCTCCTCTGCCAGCCGGTGACCGATGCGGCGGCGCACGCGGTCGACGCCCTCGCCGAACACGCGGCTGTCGGGTCGCGAAAAGTAGACGTGTTCGAAGATGCAGTGCTGCCGCGGCTGCGCCTCGGGGAACACGGTGGTGGCGTGCATCCCGTGCGGATCGATCGCGACCATCTCGCCGGGGCGCACGTCGCGCACGTAGTCGGCGCCGACCAGGTCGAGCGCGCAGGTCTCGCTCGCCACCACGTAGCCGTCGGCGAGCCGGCCGATGCACAGCGGGCGGAAACCGTGCGGATCGCGCAGCGCCAGCACCCCCTCGCTCGTGAGCACGACCATCGAATAGGCGCCGCGCACCTGGCGCGCAGCCACCATCAGCGCCCGCTCCGGCGTGGCTTCGCTCGACAGCGCCATGAGGTGCAGGAAGATCTCGGTGTCGAGCGTGGTCTGGAAGATCGAGCCCGAGCGTTCGAGGCCGCTGCGCAGCTCGCGCGCGTTGACCAGATTGCCGTTGTGCGCGAGCGCCAGCAGGCCGTTCCGGTAGACCACGCGCAGGGGCTGCGTGTTCTCGAGGGTCAGCCCGCCCGAGGTGGAGTAGCGGTTGTGGCCGATCGCCATGTCGCCCGCGAGGCGCGCGAGATCGGCGTCGCCGTAGACGTCGGACACGAGGCCGATGCCCTTGTGGGTATGGAAGTCGCCATTCGCGTCGCAGGACACGATGCCGGTCGACTCCTGACCGCGATGCTGCAGCGCGTGCAGGCCGAGGCCCACGACGGCCGCCGCGTGCGGCACGCCCACGGCCGCGAACACGCCGCATTCCTCGCGCCAGTGACGGCCGCCGATCGGTTCCTTCATGTCCCCTCCTGTTCGGCTTCGGCGAGCCACGTGAGCGGCACCTCCGCCCCTGCGCGCCGCGCGCGCTGCGCGTGCGGATTGGCGAACAGCCCGTGCGCCTGATCCCGCACCGTCAGCAACGCTTCCGCGTGCGCGGCGGCGCCGGCGGCGTCGCTGAATTCGAGCGCCCAGGCGACGCCTTCGCGCACCGTGATGCGGCCGCCCACCGCATGGCGCCACCAGCGTTCCGCGGCGGGCCGCCGCGCACCGCCGCGCTCGGCGATCAGCAGGATCTCGCCCCGTGCTCCGGGGGGCAGCGGATCCTCGCGCCCCGTGCGCAGCACGCAGGTCTCCTTGTGCGGATTGAAGAACCAGGTGGATGCGTGCAGGTGCGTGGCGAGCAACGGCACCGCGGGCAGTACCCCCTGCAGTTCGATGACCCGGTAGCGCCGGAGGTGCGCGAGCGTGCGCCCGGCCGCGAGGCGGGCGCGGGCGACGCCCAGCGCCGAAACCGCCGCCGGGTCGTCCGCCTTGAGCTCGATCCAGGCCTGCGCCTGCTTCGGCCGTGCGGTGCCGCTCATGCGACCTCCTCGAGGTGCCGGAAAAGCCCCTCGAACAGCAGCAGGCCCGGGCCCCGCGCATCGAGCAGCGTCGCGGCCGAGCCGGCCCGCGCCTGCTCCCTCCGGTCATGCCAGGCGCCGGCGATCGCGGGCGGCAGCGCCGCCAGCGACTGCGCGCGGTCGGGATGCGGCATCATCGCCAGCACGTTGCCGCGCTCGTTGCAGACGGCGGCCACGGCGCCCTCCGAGCCGTTCGGGTTGTCCGGATAGCCGCGCGCGAGCCGCCCTCCGGGGGTCGCGTAAACGAGCGGCGTCTGCCCGCTGCGTTTCAGCGCCGCGAGGCGACCCTTCACCGCCGAGACGAAGCGCCCCTCGCCATGCCCGACCTGCAGCGGCAGCAGCGTCCCCTTCTTCAGATGGCGCGTGAAGATGCAGCGCGAAGCCTCGACCCGCGTGTAGATCCAGCGTGCGTGGTAGCCGGCGCGGCGCGGCATCCGGTTGCGCGCGAGCGCGAGCTCGACCTGCGAGTCGTGTGGGACGAGCCCGGCCTCGACCAGCACCTGGGCTCCGTTGCAGATGCCGAGCACCGGCTTGCCGCGCGCGGCCTCCCCGCACAATACGGCGACCATCGGGTCCTTGGCCGCGAGCGCGCCGGCCCGCACGCGATCCTGATACGCGAAGCCCCCGGGCAGGACGTAGGCGTCGAAACCGCGCAGCTCCTCGGCCGGTGTCGTCCACAGGAACAGGGCCGGCTCGAGACCCACCGCCGCGAGCGCGCGCACCGTCTCGGCCTCGCAGTTGACGCCCGGGAACTGCAGCACCGCCACGCGCCGTCCCATCACGTTCCCCCATCCTCTTCGTTCCAGAGCCGCTCGAGCGGCGCCGCGGAGGCGGCGCCGAGCTCCTCCAGCGTCCAGCTCAGCGTGCCCGCGTCCGGGGTCAGCATGCGGAGTTCCGGTCGCGGGGTCACGGTGCCAAGCGGCCAGGCCAGGAGCGAGCGTTCGCGCGCGCCGTGGAACAGGCGCGCCGCCCGCTCGGCCTGCACCTCGAACAGGATCGCCGGCCGTTCCGAGAACATGGCGGCGTCGACATCGGCTTCCAGCACGCCCAGATCGAGATCGAGGCCGAGCCCACGGGCGGGCGCGGTCAGCATCATCTCCACGAGCGCCACGGCGAGACCGCCGTCCGATACGTCGTGCGCCGCACGCACCCATCCGCCCTCCGCGGCGGCCACCGCCAGCTCCTGAAGGCGCCGCTCGTGGTCGAGGTCGAGCGTCGGCGGCGGCAGCCCCGGGCGTCCCGCGATCTCGCGCGCGAAGGTGGAGCCGCGCAGCTCGTCGCGCGGCTCACCGACCAGCACGATGAAATGGCCCGGCTGCCAGAGCGCGTGCGAAAGCGTGCGTTCGATCGCCGGCGCCACGCCCGCACACATGACGATCGGCGAGGCCGGAATGGCGCGGCCGCCGGTGTGATTGTAGAGGCTGACGTTGCCGCTCACGAACGGCAGCGGCGCCTGGCGGTGCGCCAGGGCGCCGAGCGCCTCGGCCGCGACGCTCATGCCTTCGAGCGTCGCCTCGAGATCACCCATCACGCGCGGGTCCTCGGGCCGGCCGAAGTTGAGGCAGTCGGTGAGCGCCCAGGGCCGCGCGCCGGCGCAGGCCACGTTGCGGGCCGCCTCGGCGACCGCGTGCCGCGCCCCGAGCTCGGGATCGGCGGCGCACCAGAAAGGATTGCCGCCCACGGCGAAGGCGAGCCCCAGCGCCCGCTGCGGGTGCGCACGCACGACCGCGGCGTCGGCTTCGCCGGGGCGCAGCCAGGTCCTGCCCTGCACGTCGCTGTCGTAGTGGCGATAGAGGTATTCGCGCGAACCGAGGTGACGCCCCGCGAGCAGCGCGAGCAGCGCCTGGCGCGGATCGATTCCGCCGCGCGCGATCGATGCGGGGCCCGCCGGCGGACGGCGCTCGGCGCGGCGCGGCGCGCGCCGCCCGGCGGTGATCGCGTCCACCGGACAGTCGATCAGCGTCTCACCCTCCCACGTCACGCGGTACACCTTCTCGTCGAGTGCGACCCCGACGACGCGCGCCCCCGCGCCCGGGTAGACGTCGCCCAGGGCGAACATCTTCTCGTAGATCGCGCACAGCTCGCCGGCGAACCCCTCCGGCACCGCCCAGCAGTAGCGCTCCTGCGTCTCGGCGCACAGCAGCACCTCGGGCGGCAGCCGCCGCTCGACCCGGTGCGCGCGTTCGAGCTCGATCGCGGCGCCGCGCCCGCCGGCGGCGGCCATCTCGCTCGTCGCGCAGGCGATGCCGCCGGCGCCCAGGTCCTTGAATCCGGCCGGGATGCCGCGCTCGCGCAGACGGCGGAACACCTCTTCGTTGGCGACGTTCAGGACGCGTTTCAGGAACGGGTCCGGCAGCTGCACCGCGCCGCGCTGGTCGTCGCCCGCGCCGCCCAGTTCGTCGGAGGCGAACGACGCACCGCCGAAGCCGCTCTCGTCGGTCGGCTTGCCGGCGAGCACGAATACCCATGGCCCCGGGCCCTCGGGCACGCGGCTGCGCAGCACGCCGTCCGCGGGCGCGAGCCCCACGGCCATGACGTTGACCAGGGCGTTCGAGTCGAATCCCCCATGGAACACCGTGTCGCCGCCCAGGTTCGGAATTCCGAGCGCGTTGCCATAGTCGGCGATCCCCTCCACCACGCCGCGCACGACGTCGCGCGTGTGGACCCCGCCCGCCGGGTCGCCGAAGCGCAGCGCATCGAGCACGCCCACGACCTCGGCTCCCATGCACACGACGTCGCGCACGATGCCGCCGACGCCGGTGGCGGCGCCCTCCACCGGCAGCACCTGGCTCGGGTGGTTGTGGCTCTCGTGGGCCAGCACCAGCACGAGGTCCTCGCACGGCGCGGGCAGCGCCACCACGCCCGCGTCCTCGCCGGGGCCGATCACGACCTGCGGCGCACGGCTCGGCAGGCGCTTCAGGAGATGGCGCGTCGACTTGTAGGAGCAATGCTCGCTCCACAGGATCCCGAACAGCACCGCCTCGGGCCACAGCGGCGGACGGCCGAGCAGCGAGAGCAGCAGCGTCACCTCTTCCGCATCGAGCTTCACGCCGCGGCGGGCGAGCCGCGCCGACACCGCGGCGGGGTCGCCGGCTTCCTCGCGGGTCCAGGCGGGCGGGCTCTTCATGGTCGTGCTCACGACGCCGGGACCTGCGCGCGCGCGAACAGATCGTCCACGTGCCTGAAGTACGGCGCCAGATCGAAGCAGGTCGCGAGCGCCGCCTGATCGAGCCGCTCGCGCACCTCGGGGTCGGCCTCGAGCCGCTGGCGGAACGCGCCGTCGCCGTCCGCCGCGGCCAGCGCGTGGCGCTGCACGATGCGGTAGGCGTCGTCGCGCGGCAGTCCCGCGTCGGTCAGCGCGAGCAGCACGCGCTGCGAGAACACCAGGCCGCCGCCGGCCTCGAGATTGCGCCGCATGCGTGCCGGATCCACGCGCAGACCGCCCAGCACGTCGTCCATCTCGCGCGCCATGAAATCGGCGGCGAGGAAAGCATCGGGCAGGATCACGCGCTCGACCGACGAATGACTGATGTCGCGTTCGTGCCACAGCGCCTGGTTCTCGAACGCCGCCTGCGCGTAGCCGCGCAGCAGCCGGGCCAGCCCGCAGACCCGCTCGCAGCGCACCGGATTGCGCTTGTGCGGCATCGCCGAGGAGCCCTTCTGCTGTTCGCTGAACGGCTCGCCGGCCTCGCCCACCTCGGTGCGCTGCAGGTGGCGGATCTCGAGCGCGATGCGGTCCATCGTGCCGCCGGCCACGGCCAGCGCGCCCAGCAGCGCGGCGTGGCGGTCGCGCTGCACGATCTGGTTCGCCACCGGCTCGGCGGCGAGGCCGAGCACGGCGAGCGCGTGCGCCTCGATCGCCGGGGTGAGATGCGCGAAGGTGCCCACCGCACCCGAGAGCTTGCCGACGGCGACGCCGGCCAGTGCGGCGTCGAGCCGCACGAGGTCGCGGCCGAGCGTCTCGCTCCAGATCAGGCACTTGAGCCCGAACGTGATGGGCTCGGCATGCACCCCGTGCGTGCGTCCCACCATCGGCGTCATGCGGTGCGCGACCGCGAGCGCATGGGCCCGTCGCCGGAGTCCGGCGAGGCTCTCGCGCAGCACCGCGCCGGCCTCGGCGATCTGCACGGCCAGCGCGGTGTCCACCAGGTCCGAGGAAGTGAGCCCGGCATGCAGGTGGCGGCAGCCCTCGCCGCCGCTCTCGGCGATCATGGACAGGAACGCGATGACGTCGTGGTGCACCTCCGCCTCGATCGCGTCCATCCGCGCGACGTCGATGCGCGCCTGCGCGCGGATCGCCCGGGCGGTGCCCGCCGGCACCTGGCCCTCGGCCTCGCGGGCCTCGGTGGCCGCCAGCTCGACGTCGAGCCAGATCGCCAGGCGGTGCGCGTCGCTCCAGATCGCACGCATGCGCGGATGGCCGTAACGTTCGATCACGGGCGGTCTCCCGGCGCTTCCAGCAGGGTCACCGTGCGCTCGAGGCGCTTGCCGTCGCGCTCGATCCCGAACGTCAGCCGGTCGCCGACGCGGGCGCCGTAGATGCTGCGTTGGGCGTCGTCCACGTTGCGCACCTCGCTGCCGTTCACGCTGCGGATGCGGTCGGTGACGCGGATGCCCGCCTTCTCGGCCGGCCCGCCCCGATCCACGCGCGACACCACCAGCCCGCCCAGGTCCTTGAAGCCGAGCCGCCGGGCGAGGAACGGCGTCACCGGCTGGACCTGCATGCCCACCCACGCGGTGCGCACCCGCCCGTACCGGCGGATCTCGTCGAGCACCTGGCGCGCCAGGTTGATCGGGATCGCGAAACCGATGCCGAGCGAGCCGCCGCCGCTCGTGAAGATGAAGGTGTTGATCCCGATCACCTGGCCGTCGCCGTTGACGAGGGGCCCGCCGCTGTTGCCCGGATTGATCGCCGCATCGGTCTGGATCATGTTCTTGTAGACGCCGCTCTCGGTGGCGTCGTTCTTGATGTCGCGACGGGTCGCGCTGATCACGCCGGCGGTGACGGTCGGCTGCGTGTCGTTCAGCAGGTAGCCGAACGGGCTGCCGATCGCGATCGCCCATTCGCCCACCACCAGATCCTCACTGTCGCCGAGCGGGGCCACGGGCAGGTTCTTGCCCTCCACCTTGATCACGGCGAGGTCGTAGGTCGGCGAGCTGCCCAGCACCTTGCCCGGCAGCTGGCGCCCGTCGGTGAGCGTCACCGTGATCTGCTCGGCGTTACGGATCACGTGCTCGTTGGTGAGGATCAGCCCCGCGGGATCGACGATGAACCCCGAGCCGAGACTCGGGATCCGCTCGCGGTATTCCGTCGGCGGGTAGAAGCGATCCCAGAACTCGTCGCGCAGCATGCCGCCGAACGGATCCGTGCGCACGATGCGCGTCGACACCACGCTCACCGACACGACGGCCGGGCTCACCCGCTGCGCCGCGCTCACGATCGCGGTGCGGCGCGAGCCGGAGATCGCGGCGCCGGTGTCCGCCGCCGTTTCGTTGTGGACGACGCGCAGGGAGAGTACGGCCGCGACGGCGAGCACGATGGCCGCCGGACCGAGAACGAGTGCAAGGCGCGAACGACGGTTCACGCGGAACCTCCTTCCGGAAAGAACACTTCTTCGAGCGTCAGCCCGTGGGGCGGCGCGCACGGGCCCGCCGCGGCGCGGTCGCGCGCGGCGAGCACCTCGCGCATGGCGGCCGCCGGGTCCGGGGTGCGTGCCACCGACAGCGCGGTGCCGACGATGTTGCGGACCATGTGATAGAGAAAGTGGTCGGCCACGATGTCGAGGCAGACACCGCCCTCCCACCACGACCAGTCGGCGCGTATCACCCGGCACACCTTCGACTCGCGCGGGCTGCCCGCGCTCTCGAACGAGGTGAAATCGTGGCGGCCTTCGAGCGCGGCCGTCGCCGATCGCCAGGCGTCGGGCGCCCAGCGGCCGCGCGGCCGCAGCGCGAACGGTTCGAGGAACAGGTCTTCGCGACGGAGCAGCCGGTATGCGTAGCGCCGTCCGGTGGCGGAGCGGCGGGCGTCGAAGCCCGCGTCGACCTCGCGCGCCGCCCGCACGCGCAGGTCCGCGGGCAGCCGCTTGGCGAGCCGTGGCGGGATCGCGTGCGCCGGCAGCGTCGCCGCCGTCTCGAACGAAGCCACCTGCCCGCGTGCGTGCACGCCCCTGTCGGTCCTGCCCGCCCCCGTCACTCGTACCTCCTCACCGAGCAATTCGCCGAGCGCCGCATCCAGCACGCCCTGCGCCGTGCGCCATCCCGGCTGGCGCTGCCAGCCGTGGAAGGCCGCGCCGCCGTACGCCACCACCAGCGCGATCCGCCGCACTCAGCCCCGCCAGAGCAGCGCGACCGCCGCGCAGGCGAGCCCCGCCGCCTGCCAGCCGCGGTGGGCTCCCGGCACCGACACCGGCCGGATCCGATAGTGCCTCGCCTCGAGCGCCAGCGCCACGCGCTCGGCGCGCTCGAGCGCGCCCGTCAGCGCCGGTACCAGCACGGCCTGCAGGCGGACGAGCCGTGCGCGCGCGCCGCCGGCCGGCGCGCCCGCGCGCAACCGCTGCAGCGCGCGCACGCGCGAGAGCTCCTCGGCCAGCAGCGGCGCGAAGCGCAGCGCCAGCCCGAGGATCACCCGCGACCGTGCGACCGGTACGCCGACGCGTTCGAGCGGCGCCAGACGGGCCGCGATCTCGTCCGCGGCGCGCTCGCCCGGCCACGCGGCCTTCAGTCCGTGGACGGCGACCGCCGCGCCCCACACCCGGAGCGCGAGCAGCACGCCGAGCACCGCGCCCTCGCCGGTCGCGGCACGCCCGAACAGCGCAGGCAGCGGCAGCGGGGTGCCCTCGACCAGATACGCGTTGAGGACCACGGCGACCCCGGTGCCGCCCGCGAGCACCGTCCAGAAACGGCGGCCGGGCCACCCCGCCCCGGCGACGACCGCTGCGGCGGCGGCGATCGCCAGCATCAGCACGCCGGTCTCCAGGCGCCCGGCCACCAGCGCGCCGACCATCGCCCCCAGCAGCAGCGGTGCGATCCGGGAGGTGGCCTCCCCCGTGTCCCCGATGGCGTCGCTCACCGCCGTCATCGCGCCTCCGTCGCCGCGCCGGCGAAGCGCGCGAGCCACGCCTCACCGATCTGCACCGCGTTCAGAGCCGCGCCCTTGCGCAGGTTGTCGGATGCGGTGAAGAACGACAGCGCGCGCGGGTCGCCGGTGTCGACGCGCGCGCGGCCGACCAGCACGTCGTCGATTCCCGCGGCGTCGAGCGGCATCGGGAACAGGTCGTCCGCGGGCGCGTCGACGACGCTGAGGCCCGGGAAGCCGGCCCATGCCGCGCGCGCCTCGTCGGGGGTCACCGGCGGTTCGAACCACGCCGTCACCGCCGCGGCGTGGCCGACGCGCACCGGCACCCGCACCGCGGTCGCCGAGACCGCGAGCGCCGGCAGACCGAGGATCTTGCGACACTCCCAGACGATCTTCATCTCCTCGCGAGTCGCCCCGTTCGCCTCGAAGCGGTCGATGCGCGGCACGACGTTGAAAGCGAACGGCACCGGTCCGGGCGGCTTCGAGTCGGGCGCCGCGAGCGCGGCGCGGGCGCCCTGCTCCAGGCGTTCGAGGGCCGCCGCGCCGGCGCCGGACGCCGACTGGTAGGTCGCCGTCCAGATCCGTTCGAGCCGGCGCCCGGCGGCGAGCGGCGCCAGCGCCATGACGATGCCGATCGTCGAACAGTTCGGGTTGGCGATCAGCGTGGGGCGCGAGGCCAGCTCGCGCTCGTTGATCTCCGGCACGACCAGCGGCACGGCGTCGTCGTAGCGGAACGCGCTGCTGTTGTCGATCACCACGGCGCCCGCCGCGCGCGCGACCGGCGCCCAGCGCCGGCTCACGTCGTTGCCGCCGGCGAACAGCGCCAGCGTGGCGCCCTGGAAGGCCGCTGCGTGCACCGGCTCGACCGGGAGCGCTGCGCCGCGGAAGGGCAGCGTGCGGCCGGGCGTCCGGTCGCTGGCCAGGAGCCGCGGGCGCGCCACGTCCCAGCCGCGCGCCTCCACCAGATCGAGCATCGTCCGGCCGACGAGCCCGGTGGCTCCCAGCACGACCAGACGATGGCTCATCGGCCCCCTCGGGGTGGCGTCACGGCACCGGATCTCCAGCGCGGGGTCACTCGACGACATACGGAAACCGCATGCTAGTCACGCGCCGTTTTGCGTGTCAACAGCGCGAGCGCACTCCACACCAGCGCGGCGAGCAGCGCGAGGCCGCTCGGCCAGTCCCCGATGCGCGTGAACCACGTGCGCGGCCCCGGAACGGGCACGGCCGCCACGAGCACGCCCGGCCGGAACACCGGGAGCCGTCCGGTGATGCGCCCGTAAGCGTCGATCATCACGGTGAGCCCGGTGTTGGCACAGCGCGCCAGCGGCACGTGGTTCTCGATCGCCCGGAAGCGCGCCATCGCCGCATGCTGATAGAGCGCCGCGCTGTTGCCGAACCACTCGTCGTTGGTGATGTTGACGAGCCAGCGCGCGCCGGCGCGCACGTCCTCGCGCGCCAGCCGCGGGAAGATCGACTCGAAGCAGATCAGCGCGCCGAACGGCGCACCGCCCGCCTCGAACATCACCTGACCCCTGCCCGGCGTCCACTCGGCCTGCCCGAGTTCGATCCTGCCGAGTGCCGGGAACAAGCGCTGGAACGGCATCCGCTCGCCGAACGGCACCAGATGGCGTTTGGCATAGACCGCGGGCGCGGGACCCGTCGCGGTGAAGAGGCCCGCCGCGTTGTAGTAGTGACGGCCGCCTGCGGCGTCGAAATCGAAGTCCGCAAAGCCGGCGAACACCGGCACGCCGGTGCGGCGCACGAAGGCGGCCACGGCCACCGCCTGTTCCGGCTGCTTGCGGAGGTAGCTGCCGGTCGCGGTCTCCGGCCAGATCACCAGATCCACCCGCGGCGTATCGCGCACCGCGCCGCGCGAGAGCGCGAGGAACGTATCGAGAATCTGCTGCTGGTGGTGACCCGACCACTTGATCTCGCCGGCGACGTCGCCCTGGACGAGGGCGACGGTGGGACCGCTGCCCGCCGGTGCGGCGTCGAGCACACGCTGCCCCCAGACGAACGGCAGGAGCAGCGCGAGCAGCGCGCCCAGCGCGGCGCGACGGCGCGCCCCACCTGCGAGCGCGCGCCACAGCAGCGCGTTCAGGGCGAGCACCCACGCCGTCACCAGCACCACTCCGCCGACGCTCGCGATCTGGATCAGCGGCACGTAGGCCTGCTGGCTGTAGCCGGCCTGGAACCAGGGGAAGCCGAGCTCGCCCGAGCCGCGCACCGCCTCGGTGACGACCCAGGCGCATGGCAGCCCCAGCGCCAGCGGCACGGCGCCGCGGCGCGCGAGCCAGCCGGCCCACAGGGTCGCGAGCCCCGGGTACAGCGCGAGGTAGGCGGCGCCCACGAGCCACGCGGGATACTTGAGGCCCGGCACGTCCATCGCCACGTCGGAGAGGAACAGCATCCAGTACATGCCGACGAGAAAGGCGGCCAGCCCGAACAGCCAGCCGATCAGAAAGGTGCGGCGCGCCCCGGCCCCGGCACGCACGGCCCGCTCGAGCCCCGCGAGGAGCGGGACGAACGCAATCCAGGCGGCCCAGCCGAACGGTCCTTTGAGGAACGCGACGCCGAGCAGCGCGCCTCCGGCGAGCGCCAGCCCGCGCGACGACCGGTCAACCGAGGCGGACCTCCTTGCCCGACTGCGCCGACTTGTAGATCGCGTCCATCAGCTGCATCACGGGCAGCGCCTCCTCGGCGCCGGCGAGCGGCTTCGTGCCCTTGCGCAGGACGTCGCCGAAGTGCGCGATCTGCGCCTCCATCGAATGCTTGTACTGATTGCTCTTCGCCTCGAGCGTCGGCGTGACGTTCACCAGCGTGCCGTGCATGCCCTTGTGGATCCGCAGCGGGTTCCACAGGGCCGCGCCGCCCGCGCCGTAGAAGTTGACGTAGGCGAAGTCCTTCTCCATCAGCAGGCCCCACGTGACCTCGAGCGTCAGCGTCGCGCCGGTGTCGAGGCGCAGGAAGGCGGTCGAGCTGTCTTCGACCTCGTTCCTCTTCGAGCGGTGCAGGCTCGCGGTGACCGACGAGACCCCCGGATTGCCGAGCATCCAGAGCGCGAGGTCCAGCATCTGGAAGCCGAGGTCCAGCACGACGCCGCCGCCGGACTCGCGCTTCTGCCGCCGCCACTGCTCCGACTCCCACTCGGTTCTCTGCCGGAGCCACCCCGTCTTCACGTGGTAGATCTCGCCGAGGTCGCCCTTCTGCACGAAGGTCTTGAGCAGCTGCGAGTCGGCGCGGAAGCGGTGCTGCAGGGCGCACATGAGCGTGCGGCCGGCTTTCTTCGAGGCCTTGACCATCGCCTCGGCCTCGGTCGCGTTGCGTGCGAACGGCCGCTCGCACAGGACGTGCTTCCCCGCCTCGAGCGCGGCGACCGCCATCGGCGCGTGCAGGTAGTTCGGCGTGCAGATGTCGATCGCATCGACCTGGTCGTCCGCCAGCATGTCCTCGAACCGGTCGTGGCTGCGCGCGATCTGGAACTTCTGCGCGACGCGCCCGCTCTTCTCCGGGTCGCGATCGCACAGGGCGACGAGTTCCAGGCCCTCGCATTTCTTGATGGCCGGAATGTGATTGATCTGCGCGGCCGCGCCGACGCCGACGAGTCCGAGACGAACCGTCCTTTTCGCCAAAGGCACCTCGCTGGATGGGGTTGCCGCGGCAGTCTAGGGAGGGGTCCCCGGACCGTCAAGCATCTCGACCACGCCGTCGCGTTCGTGCAACCCGTAGCGCCGCAGTTTCTTGAGCAGCCCCTGCCGCGACAGTCCGAGGGCGCGCGCGGCGCGCGTCTTGTTGCCGCGCGTGCGTGTCAGGGCCTCGCGCAGCCGCCGTTCCTCGAGCGCCCGCGTCTCCGCGTGCAGTCCCGCCGCGCGGTCCGCGGCCGGCACGAACCCCGGCTCGGGCCAGTGCTCGAGCCCGGCCCGCTCGAGCGCGCCGCCGACGTGCACGGCGTAGGCGCACGCATTGCACAGCTCACGCACGTTGCCCGGCCACGGATAGGCGCGCAGATGCGCTGTCAGCGCGGCGTCCGGCTCGGGAGGCGGCGTGCCCCGCGCCGCTGCCGCGCGCGCCATGAACGCGCGCGCGAGCCGCAGCACGTCGTCGCCGCGCTCGCGCAGCGCGGGCAGGTGCACCCGCACCGCGTTCAGGCGGTAGTAGAGGTCGGTGCGGAACACGCCGCGCTCGAGTCCCTCTTCGAGCCGCCGGTGGGTGGCCGAGACGATGCGGACGTCGAGTTGCCGCGTGCGCGTCTCGCCCACCCTCCGCGCCTCGCCTTCCTGAAGGACGCGCAGCAGCTTCATCTGCAGCAGCGCGCTGGCGTCGCCGATCTCGTCGAGGAACAGCGTCCCCGCCTGCGCCGCGTCGAACAGTCCGGCGCGATCGGCGACCGCGCCCGTGAACGCGCCACGCGCATGACCGAACAGTTCGCTCTCGATCAGGCTGTCGGGGGTCGCGCCGCAGTTGTGCGCGACGAACGCGGCGCGCCGCCGCGCGCTCAGGTGATGGATCGCCCGCGCCACCAGTTCCTTCCCCGTTCCGGTCTCACCGAGCACCAGCACCGGAAGTCCGCTGCCGGCCGCGCGCGGCAACAGCCCCATCACCTCACGCCATGCGGGCGAGCGCCCGATGAGCTCCGGCATGTCCCCCGTCCCGGGGCCGTGATCGCCTTCGACCTTCCACCGTTCCATGCCACCCCTCCTCGTCCCCACACCCCACGCCCGGATCCGGGCGTCAGGAACCGTTCCACACCACTTCGCGGGAGCCCTCGCTCACGGCGCCGATCCGCCACACCGTCTCGCCGGCCGCGGCCAGCGCGGCCTCGATCCCGGCGGCTTCGGCGCCGTCCACCACCAGCACCAGTCCGATTCCCATGTTGAGCGCCTGGCGCGCGTCGTCCAGCGGAACCCGCCCGGCTTCGCACAACCACGCGAACAGCGGCGGCACCGGCCAGGCGCCGGCTTCGACCTCCGCCCGCAGCCCCTCGGGCAGCACCCGCAGCAGATTGCCGGCGAGGCCTCCACCGGTGACGTGCGCGATGGCATGCAGGCGGCCGGCTTCGGCGAGCGGCAGCACGGCGCGGCCGTACCAGCGATGCGGCGCGAGCAGCGCGTCGGCGACCGTGACGCCCAGGCCGGGCAGCGGATCGCCGGGCGCGAGCCCCGACTGCGCCACCACGCGGCGCGCGAGCGAGAAACCGTTGGTGTGCAGCCCTGCGGCGGCGAGCCCCAGCAGCACGTCACCCGCATGCACCGCGGACCCGTCCAGCACGCGCCCCGGCGCCACGCTGCCGATCATGCAGCCGGCGACGTCGACGACGCCCGCCACGTAGGTGTCGGGCATCTCGGCGGTCTCGCCGCCGATCAGCACCGCGCCCACCTCGGCGCACGCCCGTCCCAGTCCGGTGACGACGTCGCGCAACACCGTGGGATCGAGGCGCGCCTGCGCGACGTAGTCGAGGAACACCAGCGGCCTGGCGCCGTGCGCGAGCAGATCGTTGGCGCCGTGGTAGACCAGGTCGGCCGCCGCGCCCTCCACACGGCCGGCGGCGAGCGCCACGTGCAGCTTGGTGCCCACCCCGTCCATGGTCGCCGCCAGCAGCGGCGCGGTTTCGCCGCCCGGCCAGCGCATGACGCCGGCGAAGCCGCCCGGCAGCGGATGCACGGCGTCCGTCCACGTCGAGCGCACGATGCGGCCGATGTCGTCCTTCACCGCGTCGGCGCGGGCGATGTCGACCCCGGCGTCGCGATAGCGCATCAGGCCCGCGCCCTGCGGGGTTTGAGTTTCAGCAGCAGCAGGTCCTCGCTGCTCGGGCTCGGCACCAGCTCGAAGCGGCCCTGCGCCTGCAGCCGCAGCAGGCACTCGACGACCCCGGCGTCGAACTGGGTCCCGGCGCCGCGTTTGAGCTCGCGCAGCGCCGCGTCGATCGACAGCGCGCGGCGGTACGGGCGGTCCGAGGTCATCGCGTCGAACGCGTCGGCGACGTTCAGGATCCGCGCCCCGAGCGGAACGTCGTCGGCCTGCAGTCCGTACGGATAGCCCTGACCATCCGGCCGTTCGTGGTGGCTGCGTACGATCTCGGCGGCGCGCCGCAGCGCACGCACCCGCACCACGATGTCGGCCCCTGCACCGGGGTGCGAGCGCAGCGTGCGCTGTTCCTCGTAGGTCAGCGACCCCGGCTTCTGCAGAATGTGCTGGTGCTGCGGGCCGATCTTGCCGAGGTCGTGGACCAGCGCCGCGTATTCGATCTCCTCGACCTCGGGCTCCTTGAGCCGCATGCCACGCGCGAGCCGCACCGCATACTGCGAGACCCGCACCGAGTGATGACGCGTGTAGGGATCGACCTCCTCCAGCACCTCCGAGAGCGCGCGCACGAACTCCTTGAGATCCGAGCGGATCTCCATGTAGAGACGGAACGAGTGCCGCGCGACCAGGTACGGAATCGCGCACAACACGAGCCCCCACACGCCGATCCCGAAATAGGTCACCGCGACCAGCGCGCCGAGCGCGATGAACGACAGATGATGCAGCAGGCCGGACAGGAAGTTGCGCTGCCACACGCGCCACGGATTCGGTCCCGCGGTCAGCCCGAGCACGGTGGAGACGAAGATCGAGTTGCAGGCGAAATAGGTGAGCCCGGCGAGCAGCAGCGGCGCGATGTCCCCGGGCAGCCGCAGCGTACCGATTCGTCCGCCGGCTGCGGTGAACGCGGCCGCGGCGGCGAAATA
Source organism: Candidatus Eiseniibacteriota bacterium (assembly GCA_963744995.1). Taxonomy (GTDB): domain Bacteria; phylum Eisenbacteria; class RBG-16-71-46; order RBG-16-71-46; family RBG-16-71-46; genus CAVUWA01. Next base: position 315,474 of record CAVUWA010000009.1, on the reverse strand, counting down.
CGTGAGCGTGAAGATCGCGGCGTTGTGCACCACGCGCACGGCCGACTTGCGCAGCACCACGCCCTGCATGACCACGGTGCTCACGACGTCGAGCAGCGCCGCGTACAGCGGGCCGAGAATCACCAGCGCGGGGAGATCGAGGATGGTGCTCGGGGTGCCGTAGCCGCCGCCCGGCAACTCGACCGGGCTCCACTCGCTGGCCACCAGGAAGCCGAGCACGACCGCCATGGCCAGCCAGTGCGGCGCGCCGGCCGCCGGAATCGCGGACGCGGCGAATGCCGCGGCGGCGATCACGACCGCGGCGAGGTAGATTCGAAACGCGCGGGGGTGCTTGTATTCGGCCGCTTCCGTCACCTTCGATCCGTCGTTACGGGGACGGGTTCGCTGCTGCGAGGGCTCGAGAAAAAGGTGAGACCGACAACGACGCCGGAGTTCAGTTGCGAAACTTCTGCCGGTCAAGCCGGCAGGGCATTACCAGCCGGCCTTACCGAAGAAATTGACGAGTGCGAGGATCAGATCCACGACGCTCACCTCCTTTTAGGGTGATTCTGTTGATGGAAGGTTCAACGCTTCCATACGACAGGTGAGGTCGCTTCGATGCCTTTTACTCTCGTTTCGCTCCGCTCGCCTCCTCACGTGATGTCGGTCTCAAGACGTATTCGATCGGCTCCCGGGCCCGCAGTCCACCGAGCACCCGGTTGACGGCGGCCAGCGTGGCAAGGACCACCGCCTGCTGCGCATCCTGCTCCACCGTGCAGCTTCCCACCAGCACTTTTTCCATGCGGTGCGCCACCAGCGGAACGGCCACGATCTTGACCTCGTGGCCCCCGAGACGCAAATCCGCCACTTCGGCCCGGCCGAGACCGAAGTCGTCTTCGAGGAACTCCTGAATGGCGGCCACGGTCGCGGCCGCGACCAGCGCCCCGGCGGCGTCCCGGCTGGTGAGCCCGCTCGCCGAGCCCACCCGCGAGAGCCCCTTCCAGCGCAGCTCGACCTGGGCCTGCACCCGGGGTCCCGAGACGAACACGTTCACGCTCTCGAAGCGCATGCGTTCGTCCGGCTCGACCGCCGCGCGCGGCGCGCCGGCGCCGGAAGGCGCGGGGGCGGCCGGCGCCGCCTGCGGCGCGGCGGAAGGCACGGGGGCGGCGTGCTCGGCGTGCGCGGCCGGCGTGGACGCCACCGGTCCCACCGGCGGCGCCTCGGTATAGGCCACCGACACCACGCGATGGTCGATCTGGTGACCGAATCGGGTCCGCAGGATCGTCTGCACGTCGCGGACGATCTGCTTCGCCGGACGCCGCGAGCGCGTCTCGACGTGGATTTCGCTCACCTTCTCGCCGTGCATCTGCAGGCTCACGCCATCCACGTCACGCAGCTCGCGCAGCGCGGCCTCGGCCTTGTGCGAGAAGCCCGGTCCGAAAGCGTCAACGGCCACGATGCAGCCCTCCGCAGAAGTGGAAAATCGTTGGGGACCGGGAGTCTAACATACGCATTGGCCTGTTTCTACGGCGTTCACTCCAAGTCTTGGAAGAGGGGCTGAAGATCGAAATGGACCATCCGGTGCAGGCGCTCGACCCGCAGGTCGATCTCGCCCGTGCTGGTCTCGATCAGCCGCACCGGGCTGAAGGACTCGATCGCCAGCGAGGCCATGGCGGCGCCGCAGACCAGCGCCTGGCGCAACGAGTCGCCATCGGTCCGACCCGAGCGCGCGAGCCAGCCCAGGAAGCCGCCCGCGAACGAATCGCCCGCACCGGTCGGATCGGTCAGCGCCTCGACCGGGTACGCCGGTGCGATGAACCGCTCGTCGCGGGACTGATAGTAGGCACCGTGCTCACCCTTCTTGATGATCACCGCGCGCGCGCCCTGTTCGAGCAGCCGATCGGCGGCTTTGACGATCTGGCTCTCGCCCGCCAGCGCCCGCGCCTCCTCCTCGTTCAGCATCGCGATCTGCACCTCGCGCAGGACGTCGAGCACGCGATCCGGCTTGCGCGCGATCCAGTAGTCCATCGTGTCCGAGATCACGATCTTCGGCTTGCGCACCTGCTGGAGCACGTGCAGCTGCAACTCGGGATCGATGTTGGCGAGAAAGACGAAGTCGGCGTCACGGTGCGCGTCGAGCAGTTTGGGCTGGAACGCCGAGAACACGTTGAGCCGCGTTTCCAGCGTGTGCGCGTGGCCGAGTTCGGCCATGTACTCGCCGCGCCAGCGGAACGTCTCGCCGTCCGCGGTCTCGAGACCGGTGAGGTCCACCCCGCGCGATTCGAAGAGCGCGCGGTGTTCGGCCGGGAAGTCCCGGCCCACCACCGCCACCAGGCTCACCGGGGAGAAGTGGCTGGCCGAGAACGAGAAATACGACGCCGACCCGCCGAGCGCGTTCTCGGCCTCGCCGTAGGGCGTGCGCACGGTGTCGAGCGCCACCGATCCCACCACGAGGATCTTCGGGGCCGCGCTCACGACAGGGCCTCCGCCGCCCGCTCCATGCGTTCGGGGGCGCTCACGCCCAGGAGTCCGAGCCCGTTGCGCACCACGACGCGCGCCGCTTCGCACAGCTGGAGCCGTGCGCGCGTGCGTGCCGTGTCGTCCGAGACCACGCGGCAGGCGTGGTAGAAGCGGTGGAAGATCCCGGCGAGCTCCACCAGGTAGGTCGGAATGCGGTGCGGCTCGCGCGCCGCGGCGGCGCCCCGCACGACTTCGGGGAACGCCGCGATCTTGCGCAGCAGCAGCTGCTCTTCGACCGCGTCGTAGGGCGCCTCGGGTGCGCCGCCCACGAAACCCTGCTCGCGCGCGTAGCGCAGCACCGAGGCGATGCGCGCATGCGCGTACTGCACGTAGTAGGCCGGGTTCTCGTCGCTCTGCCGCCGCGCGAGATCCATGTCGAAGTCCAGGTGCGAGCTGGTCGAGCGCATCAGGAAGAAGAACTTCGCCGGATCGGCGCCCACGTCGTCGATCAGATCACGCAGGGTGATGAACTCGCCGGCACGTTTGCTCATCTTCACCGGCTGGCCGCCGGACAGGAGGTTCACCTGCTGGACGATGATCACGTCGAGAAAATCCTCCTCGAGCCCCATCGCCTGCAGCGCCGCCTTCATCCGCGGCACGTAGCCGTGGTGATCCGGGCCCCAGAGGTCGATCGCGTGGCGGAAGCCGCGCGCGCGCTTGTGGCGATGGTAGGCGATGTCGGGAAGCAGATAGGTCGGCGCGCCGTTCGAACGCATCACGACCCGGTCGACGTCGTCGCCGAATCGTGTGGTCCGGAGATAGGTGGCTTCGCCCGCAGCCGCGCCGGCTTCGTCGTCGTCCTCATGCTCGCGATCCTTGCGGATCCCGCCCGTGCGGTCGACCTCCGGGGCCGACGCACGATACGTCATGCCGCGCGCTTCGAGCGCGGCGAGGGTCTCCTCCACCGCCCCCGACGTGTGCAGCTGCGACTCTCTGAACCAGTGCGCGAACTCGGCGCCGTAGGCGTCCAGGTCGCGCTTCTGCCAGGCCAGCATGCGCGCCAGGGCCTGGTCCCTGAACCAGGCCGCCTCGTCCGCGCGGCCGAGCGCCGCGCGCGCTTCGGCTTCCGGCAGGGCTTCGGCGATGTCGGCCAGGTAGGCGCCCTGATAGCCGCCCTCGGGCAGCGGCCGGTCGGCTCCCAGCCGCTGCGCGAAGCGTGCCGCGAGCGAGGCGCCGAGCAGGTCCACCTGCGTGCCTGCATCGTTCACGTAGAACTCGCCTTCCGCGGCATGCCCCGTCGCGCGCAGCAGGCGCACCAGCGCCGCGCCGACCGCCGCGGCGCGCGCGCTCACCACGTTGAGCGGCCCGGTCGGGTTCGCGCTCACGTACTCGATCAGCACCCGCGAGCCGTTCCCCGCCGCGCTCTCGCCGAAACGCGCGCCCGCGTCGACCACACGCCCCGGCAGCGCACGCAGAAAGGCTTCCGCATAGGTGAAATTCACGAACCCGGCGCCCGCCACGTCCACGCGCTCGAACAGCTCCGGATCGGCGGGAAACGCCGCCGCCAGCTGTTCGGCCAGCCCGCGCGGCGGCTGTCGCAGCTCCTTCGCCAGCACCATGGCGAGATTGGTGGTCCAGTCGCCGTGCGCGCTGTCGCGCGGGATCGCGAACTCGATGCGCGCCGCCCGCTCCGGCGTCCAGATACCGGTCGCGCGCAGCGCCTGTTCGAGCCCCTCAGTCAGCCGCTTCCAGACCAAGATCCACGCTCCGTGCATCTCCCCACAGACGATCCAGCATGTAGTACTCCCGGGTCTTCTCATGGAAGACGTGCACCACCACCTCGACGTAATCGAGCAGCACCCAGCGCCGGCCCTCACGGCCCTCGACGTGCCACGGCCTGACGCCGTCGGCGCGCAGCCCGTCCTCGACCGCCTCCGCCACCGCCTTGACCTGCACTTCGCTCGCAGCGCTGCAGATGAGGAAGTAGTCGGCGACGCCGTCGAGATCGCGCAGATCGAGCGCTACCAGCTCGGTCGCCTTCTTGGACGCCGCCGCGTGCGCGGCGCGCTGCAGCACCTCCGCTCCTTCGAGCGGGATCCGGGGCTTCGCCTGGCCGGTCAACGGATGCGCGCGGGTCCGGACGGCGTCAATGCGTGCGCTCGACGGAATAGTCGATCGCGTGATAGAGGGCGCGTCGCGCGGCGTTGTCCGGCTCCCGTTCCAGCACGTCGCGCGACGACGCCGCCAGTGTCTGCGCACGCCGCCTGGCGTACTCGAAGCCGCCTGAGCGCTCGATCAGCGCACACAGCCGGGCCCACTGCGCCCGGGTCCAGCGCTTGCGCCCGGCCAGCGCGGTGAGCGCCTTGCGGTCGCGCTCGGAAGCCGAGCGCAGCGCCGCGATCAGCGGCAGCGTGACCTTGCCCTCGGCGAGGTCATACCCCACGGGCTTGCCGGCGGTCTCCGGTTCGCTCAGGTAGTCGAACAGATCGTCCACGATCTGGAACGCGACGCCGACCCGCTCGCCGAACTCGCGGTAGCGCTCGCGGCGCTTCATGTTGCGGCCACCGCCGTTCAGGCCGGCGCCGATCTCGGTCGCCGCACCGAACAGCGAGCCGGTCTTCGCCCGCATCAGCTCTTCGTACTGCGTCTCGGTGACGTCGAGATTGTGCGCGTACTGGAACTCGAGCGCTTCTCCGCACGACATCTCGGTCACGACGCGCGCCAGCACCTTCATCGCGGTGTCCTGATCGTTCTCGACCAGCATCGACATCGCCTGCGCGTAGAGGTAGTCACCCATGATGATCGCCATCTCGTCGGTCCACAGACCGTTGACCGTCGGCATGCCGCGACGGAGACCGCTGCGGTCCACCGAATCGTCGTGGATCAGCGCAGCGGCGTGCACCATCTCGATCACCGTAGCGCACAGCACCGCATCTGCGCCGAGGTGGCCGCGCAACCGCGCCACCAGCAGCAGCATGGTCGGCCGCAGCTTCTTGCCGCGCGTCGCCAGCACGTGCCCGCCCACCTGGTTCAGGATCGGGATCGGGGTGCGGAACAGCTCGCGGAGGCGCGATTGAACGCGCTCCAGCTCGCGGCGGACGGGCTTCTGCACGACGGTCACGGACATGACGGGGTTCGCGGAAAAGGAACATCGGCGCGGAGGGTGGACAAACGATTGCGCGAGCGAGGATACGAGGGCTGCAAAGAAGGTGTCAAGGTCGGCGCGGTGCGCTGCGCGCGCTCCTGCACATGCTTCGAACGCGCTCCAGCAGCGCTTCGCGCGACGCGTGCGCCGGGTTCTCGATCGCACTCTCCAGCGCGGCGCGCAGCAGCCGTCCGACCTCCGGTCCGGGCGCAAGTCCGGTCACCCGCATGACGTCCTCGCCGTCGATCGGCAGGTCGCGCACCCCGATCACGCGCGAGGCGGCGAGCACGCGGTCGATGCGTGCGCGCAGCGCCTCCAGCGACGGCGCACTCGACGGCACGCCGGTGCCGGCCACGTCGGCGGCGCGCAGGGCGAACAGCGCCTCGAGCTGTTCCAGGCCGACGCGCCGCAGCCAGCGCCGCACGGCGGCATCGCTCCACGCCTCGCGGTAGTCGAACATGTGCTCCCGCACGAGGTGCACGATGCGCTCGCGCTGCGCCGCCGGGAACCGCAATGCCTCGAGCCGCACCGCCGCGAGACGCGCGCCCGCCACGGCGTGGCCGTAGAACGTGGCATGGCCTTCGGCCCCGGCACGGGTGACGGGCTTGCCGATGTCGTGCAGCAGGGCCGCCCAGCGCACCACCGGCCAGGCCGCCGGCGCGGCATCGCACACCCGGAGCGAGTGCCGGTAGACGTCGTGCGCGTGATGGCGGTTCTGCGTGACGCCCGCGCAGGCATCGAGCTCGGGCAGCACGCGGGCGAGCCACCCGCTCGCGTGCAGGAGATCCAGCCCCGTGGAGGGCGCGCGCGCCGTCATCAGGGCGCAGAGCTCGTCGCGGATCCGCTCCGCGGCGAGACCCTCCGCACGCTCCAGCGCCACCCCGAGTGCGGCGGCGGTATCGGGCTCCGGGGTCATCTCGAGCGTCGCCGCGAAGCGCGCCACACGCAGCGGCCGAAGGGCATCCTCCAGAAAGCGATCGCGCGGATCGCCGACCGCACGCAGCACGCGGGCCTCGAGGTCGGCGAGCCCGCCGAACGGATCGAGCAGGCGAGCCGCGCCGGGATCCCACGCGATCGCGTTCACGGTCAGGTCGCGCCGCGCGAGGTCGGCGAGCGGATCCCGTGTGAACGTCACGTGCGCGGGACGCCGTGCGTCGTGGTAGGGACCCTCCGTGCGCATCGTCGTGCACTCGATGCGCACCTCGTCCGCGATCACCAGCACCGTCCCGTGCCGGAGCCCGATGGGCTCGACCCGCGCAAAGAGATGCAGCACCTCCTCCGGGGTGCGGTCGGTGGCGACGTCGAACGCGGCGCCGCCGCGGCGGCCGAGCAGCGCGTCGCGCACGGTTCCGCCCACGAGCAGGGCCTGGTGTCCGCCGGCCCGCAAGGTGGCGAGCGCCGCGCGCAGGGCCGCGGGCCAGGCGGCCGATTCGAGGCGGGCCCGCGCGGCGGCGACGCGCGCCGCGTTTCCCGCTTGCGTCATGGCGCGCTTTCCTTCATGACCTTCCCCCATGCGCCACCTTGGAGCTTCTTTCGTGCTCGCCTGCGTGCTCGCCGCACTCGCGGCTCCCGCGGCCACGGTGCGCGCCGAGCCGGCGGATCCTCCCCTGCCCGGGCCGCACTGGCGTGCCTTCCAGACGGGGATGTTCCGGGAGGACCGTCTCCAGCACGCGTCGCTCGCGCTGACCCTCGGCGCGGGCGCGGGGCTGGCGAGCCGCAGCCCGGGCGTGGCGATCGTCGCGGCCGCGGCGCTCGGCTTCGGCAAGGAGTGCGTGGACGCCGGCACCGATCGGTTCGACTGGGGTGACCTTGCCGCGGATCTCGCCGGCGCGGGCGTCGCGGGCCTCGTCACGCACTCGCTGTTCCGCTGAGATCAGGGAATGCCGGGCGGGCGTCCGCCGCCGCCGCCCGAGTCGCCGGGGTTGTCCTTCTTGCGCGTGCTGGCGAGGCCCGCTGCCACGATCGCCGCGATCGCCCCGCCGCCGACCAGTCCGGTGCGATACCAGTCCACCTGCCGCGTGGACAGCCGCGACAGATCGTCGTAGCCGAGGCTGGTCTGCGCGAACGCGTCCACGGGCCCCTCGACATCGAGACGGCGGAAGCCGGTCACCGAGTCGGCGGAGAAGCGGGCGAAATCGAACTCGTACTGGAGCCCTTCACGGGTTTCGATGCGAACGTGGCGCCGCTCGGGTTCCTGCGTGTACTCGCCCGGCGGAATCTCGCGAAGGGCGGTGCAACCCTGCGCCGCCAGCACCAGCGCCGCGCCCGCGAGGCGAGCTGCGCGATGAAAGAACATCGGTTGGTAGAACCTCCCCCGGTCGCCGCCCGGTCGAACGCGTCGAGGCTAGCACAGCACGACACCGAAGGTGGAGCGGCGGCCGCCTAGCGCCAGTACAGCAGCCGGCCGCACGACTCGCACTGGGTGAGCGTGTCGTGGACGTCGGGGGTCGACGAGGTGGGCAGGGTGATGAAGCAGCCCATGCACACGCGGTCGCGCACCGCGACCACGCCCCGCCCGTAGCGGCCGTAGGCCCGCTCGTACACGGCCATCCAGCGCGGCTCGATGCGCGCCGCGAGCCGATCGCGACGCCGCGTCAGCCGCTCCGGGTCGTCGAAGCCGAGGCCCATCCGCTTGAGGCGCGACCTGCACGCGTCCTTGCCGATCATGCGCAGCATGAGGTCGATGTCGTGGAGTTCGAGCAGCTCGGCGTGGCGGCTCACGACAGCGCGTCCGCGAGCAGCGCGCTCACCGCGCCGAAGTCCGCCGCGTCGAGCAGTCGCTGCCGCTGGCGCTGAATCCGCAGCACCGCGGCGCCGCGTGCCACCCACTCGACGTGCACTTCAGCCGTCACCTCGGCCGGCGAAAGCATCAGCAGCGCGAGGTGCACCGGCTCGCCGTCGATCGCGTTCCAAACGACCCCGCGGGTCGAGCGGCCGAACACGACGCAGGGTTCCAGTACGTGGATCGAGCGGAGGTGCGGAAGCGCGACGCCTTTGCCGATGGCCGTGGATCCGGCCTTCTCGCGCAGGGCGAGAGAGGCACGCAGCAAACGAGGTTCCGCCACGCTCCCCGCGCGTGCGGCGCGCGCGGTCATCTCACCGAGGGCCGGCTCCAGCTTGCGATAACGGAGTTCCGGGATGAAGAGCGAGGCGTCGAATACCGTTGAGGCGAAACCAGTGGTCATTCGGTAGCCCTTCCGAGGGGCAGCATCTCACAGCCGCCGCGTCATGCAAGGGCTTTCAGGGAGAATTTGCAGTTCCTCGCCTTTGGCGCGCACGCGCGGCCAGCCAGCGTGCGCTCCAGAACGCGCATGCGAGCCCGATCGCGGCGCCGGCCACGACATCGCTCACATAGTGGCGATTGAGGTACACGCGCGAGACGGCGACGAGCGCGGCGAGGATCATGAACGCGGGCGCGAACCGCCGATAGCGGCGCGCGAGCACCCAGGCGAGGGCGAACGCGTTCGCGGCGTGACTCGAAGGGAAGGACGAATTGGATCGCTTGCGGTCACCGTCGGGCCGGGTGCGTCCCACGGCGCGCTTCAGGCCCTCGACCACCAGATTGGTGGGCACGAGCGCGGCGAGCGCCAGGCGTGCGGTCGCCGGGCCCGCCGCGGCGTCGAACGCCGCCACCAGCAGCAGCGCGCCGAACACCACCACGGGCTTGCCGATCCCGGTCAGGCTCCGCATCGGCTGCTCGAGCACCGGGCGGCGCATGTCCTGAACGGCGCGCTGCAGCGCAGCGTCGGCCGCCTGCAGCGGCCCGAGCAGCGCCAGGGCGAGGAGCAGGGTCTTCACGCCGGGGCCCCGAGCCTGAGGATGCGCTGCGCGGGCACCGTGCCGACGACCCCGTGGCCGGCCGAAACGCGGAGCGAATCGCCCGCGGCGCCCAGCACCCGCACCACGTGCCCGGCTTCGAGGTCCAGCCCGGGGCCTGCGAGCGTCGCCTCCTTCGCCACCACCCCGCGCGGCGTGCGCGCCTGCCACGCCGATTCGACCGGCCGCCACAGGGCGAACAGCAGCGCCAGAGCCAGCGCGGCGAGCGCCAGCGGGCGGCGGCGGGCGGCGAGCCCCGCCGTGAGCCCCGCCAGCAGGGCCAGCACCGCCCACTCGAGGGGCGTGACCGGCAGGTGGGCAGGGTCCTCGCCGGCGAGGCCACCGCCCTCGCGCACCTGCTCGCGCACCCAGCCGAGCGCCGGCTCGCGGCCCCCGGCCGCTTCGCCGCGCAGCACCCACAACGCCGCGGGGCCGATGTCGCCCACGCTCGCATGAGACCAGGCGATGCGCGCAGCGAGTCCGGGAGCGCGTGCGCCCTCACGCCAGAGCCCGATCCAGCCGCTGCGCGCCTCGTCGATGCGCCCCGCCGCCGCCGCCTGGTCCGCCGCGCGCGCGCGCACGATGCCGCTCGCCGGTCCGCCACGCGGCCCGGTGAGCACGCACAGGACGATGCCGCCGAGCGCCACGAGCACCGCCGTCACCTGCAGCGGCCAGCGCGGCCGCATCGGCGGCAGGGCGCGACCGAGCAGTTCGACCACGCGCCGGCGCACGCTCTCGGCGTTGGTCACCGAGCCGCCGTAGCGGGCTGCGGCGATCTCGTGGCGCAGGTGCTCGACGTCCGCGCCGCGGGCCTGCGCCCAGGCGGAAGCCTCTTCGGCGGCACGCCAGAAGTCCGGACCGTGCGCGAGGCCGACGACGCGCAGCCACTCGCGCTGGCGCGCGCGCTCCATTGCGTCGGGATCGGGACGCGCCGAGCGCCGCCAGATGAACACGGCAGCGCCGAGCGCCAGCCCGCCGAGCGCCCACGCCCAGGGCAGCGCCATACGCCGGAACGGATCGAGCGTGCGGCGGCCCAGTTCCGCAGGGAGCCGCCGCTCGGCGCGCGGGCCGCCGGCGAGCGGCGGCTCGACGTTCACCACCAGATCGGGCGCCGCGAGCCGCACATAGCGGCCGCGATCGGGATCGAACCAGGCGAACGTCGGCGCCGGCATGTGCAGGCGGCCTTCCTGCCGCGGCAGCGCGGTCCACATGAACCGGCGCCGTCCGGCCGTCAGCCGGCCGCTGCCGCCCATGCTGTCGTCCACGGTGCTCGTGAAGATCTCCCAGTCGTCGGAATCGAGGCGCGGCGCCTGGACCAGGGGCAGATTGCCGATGCCGCGCAGATCGAGCCGCAGCGTGATCGGCACGTCGGTGCGCGTCTCGCTGCGGTCGGCCGTCCATGCGGCGCTCAGCGTGCCGACCGCGCCCGAGAAGCCGTCCGGAGCGCCGGCGGGCAACGGCCGCACATCCACCACCACCGGTTCGCTCTCGAGCGTGACCGCGCGGCGCGGGACCTGGCCGCGCAGCCACTGCAGCGGATCCATCGTCGCCCCCGGGATCGCCAGCGCGACGGTCGCCGTCGCCTGGCCCACCGTCATGCGTCCCACGGCAATCGGATACATGCGGGTGCGCGTCTCGGTCACCAGGACGCGCCTGCCGCCCTCGTCGGCGTAGAAGGATTCCGGCGGGCTCGGATCCTCGCTCCAGAACCCCGGCGTCGGCGGCGGCGTGTAGCGCGGGTCTTCGGCGAGCGAGGCGCGCTGCACCAGCCGCACGCGCAGCAGCACCGGCTGGCCCACGTAGGGATGCGCCGGCGTGACGTCCACGCGCAGCTCCGCGGGTCCGCTGCCGCTCGGGCCGATCCGGGTCGGTGCCGCGCTTACCGACACCGTGACCGCCGGCGCCGTGTAGGTGTCGCCTCCGGACTTCACGCGGAAGGGCCCGATACGGAACGTGCCGGTCGCGCTCGGCCCGAGGTCGTAGCGGAACAGCACCTCGCTGCTCGACTTGCCGTTCACCCACGAGAAGCTCTGCTGCCTCGACGAGCCGAGGATCTCCATCCCGGGCGGCACGTCGAACTCCGGCTGGCCCACGTTGCCCCCGGCGCCGCGCACGGTCACGTCGAGCGTCGTGCTTTCGCCCACCGAGAGCTGCCGGCGGCTGATCTGTGCCTCCACCTGGGGCGCCGCGGACAGCGGCGCGGCCCGCACGACCGCGAGCGCGGCGACCAGCAGCAGCACGCCGCGCCTCACCAGTCCTTCCCCCGCTTCTCCTGCATCACGCGCACCTTCTGGTGCCGCTGCCGCTCGAGCCGCTGCAGGTCCTCGAGCGCGCCGAGCAACCGCTCGGCCTGGGCGCGGTCCATGCCCTGGCCGCTGCCGGGCGGCGGCGGCGCCTGCGGCGGCTTCGCCTGCGGGCTCTGCTGCGGTGCGCCCTGCGGCTGCGGCGCGTTCGGCGCCGGCTGCGACGGCCCCTGCTGCGGCTTCTGCTGTTTCTGCTGATCCTGCGGGTTCTGCGGCCGGTTCCTGTTCTGCTGCTGCCGGCGCCGGGCTTCGCGCTGGCGCCTGAGGAGCAGCTCGTAGTTGAAGCGCGCGTCGGCGTCCGTCGGATCCCGCACCAGCGCGCGCCTGAGCTCGCGCAGCGCCGGTTCGAATTCGTTCTTTTCACCGAGCACCGTGCCCAGGTTGTAGCCCGCCGTGCGGCCCGTGCGGTCGTCCGTGCGGGCCAGATCGGCGAGCGGCGCCTCGGCGCGCCCGCTGCCGGCCATGGCCCGCGCCGTCGCCAGGTTCAGCCGCACGGCATCCGGCCCTCCGTGCCTGAGGCGCCGCGCATAGAGCGACTCCGCCTCGGCGTAGTGCCCGGCGCGGAATGCGCGATCGCCCTTCGCCCACGCACTCTGCGCCGCCGCCGCGTGCGGGTGGAACGCCGTGCCGAGCGCCACGCAGCCGAGCAGCGCGGCCGCGCGCACGCCGGCGCCGGGTCCGCGGCCCGCCGCCCGATCGCCGGACGGAAGCACGGTCTCGAGCCGCCGGCGCGCCCGCACCGCCTCGGCCAGCAGCAACAGCACGGCGAGCCCGGCGAACAGCGGGAAGCGCGCGACCGGGCGCTCCACCAGCCGCTCGCCGCGGGCCGCCCGCGCGACCGAGCCGAGCGCACCGACCAGGCGCGGCAGCTCGCCACCCGGCCGGCTGGCGGCGAAGTAGCCGCCGCGCGTGCGGCGCGCCAGCGTGCGCAGCAGCGCCTCGTCGAGGCGGCTGCGCACCGGTCCGCCCTCGGCGTCACGCTTGACGTCCACCGCGCGACCCTGATCGTCGAGCACCGGCACCACGTCTCCCGCCGCGGTGCCGCAGCCGACGGCGAACACCCGCACGCCGGCCTTCACCACGTCGTCGATGGCGGCGCGGCCACCCGCTTCGAGATCCTCGCCGTCGGTCCAGAGGATGATGGCCTGCTCGTCGCGCCGGCCGGGAGGCATGACCTGCAGCGCCTTGCGCAGCCCCTTGCCGAGGTCGGTGCCGGGCACGCTCACCGACCCGCTGGTGAGACCCTCGAGCGTCAGCCGCACCGCGCTGCGCTCGAGCGTGAGCGGGCAGACCCGCACCGCGTCGCCCGCGAACGCCACCACGCCGACGCGGCTGCCCTCGAGCCGGTCCAGGACCGCCAGCGCCTCGCGCTGCGCCTCGGCGAGCCGGCTCGGCGGCACGTCGCGCGCGTCCATGCTCGCCGACACGTCGATCAGGAACACGATGTCCGAGCCGGTGGCCGCACGACGCACCACCTCGCGGCCCCATTCGGGTCCTGCGGCACCGACGATCAGCAGCGCCAGCGCGGCGAGGCGCAGCAGGGCGCTCAGGCGCCGCTGCCCGGCGCGGCGCTGCGCGAGCAGGCGATGGCCCTCGCGATCGCCGACCAGCGCCTGGACCGCGCGCTCGGCCCGGCGCGCGGCCAGCCACTCCAGCGCCACGAGCGGCGCCAGGAGCACGCCGAGCCAGAGCCAGTGCGGATGCGCGAAGATCACGCGGGTTCTCCGTTCATGGCACCCGGAACCCCCAGGTGGTGGAGAGCAGCGCATGCAGCAGCAGCAGGGCCGCCGCGATTCCCAGCAGCCACGGACCGAGGTCGCGGTACTCCCGGTACTCGATGCTCTTGAGCGGCGCACGCTCGAGCTTGTCGATGGAGTCGTAGATTCCGGCCAGGGCTTCGGGGTCCTGCGCGCGGAAGAACCGGCCGCCGGTGCGCTCGGCGATCTGCGAGAGCGTGCCTTCGTCGACGTCCATGCGCACCATCTCGATGCGCCGCCCGCGGATCGGATCGTCCACCGGCACCGGCACGACGCCGCCGCGCCCGACCAGCACGGTGTAGACCTTGACCCCGAAGGCTTTGGCGATGTCGGCTGCGGTGAGCGGGTCGATCTGGCCGCGGTTGTTCTGGCCGTCGGTGAGCAGCACGACGACCTTGCTCGGCGTCTTGCTCTCCTTGAGCCCGTTCACCGCGGTGGCGAGCCCCATGCCGATCGCGGTGCCGTCCTCGGCGAGCCCGAAGTCGAGGCCCTGGATCAGATCCTGCACGGCGTCGTGATCGAGCGTGAGCGGGCACTGGGTGAACGCCGTCGCGGCGAAGCCGACGATGCCGACCCGGTCGTGCCTGCGCTGGCGCACGAACTCGCGCGCGGTCTCCTTGGCGACGTGCAGGCGGTTGAGCGGACGGAAGTCCTCGGCTGCCATGCTGGGACTGATGTCGAGCGCGAGCACGATGTCCACGCCGCGCGTCTCGGTCTCGCTCTGGCTGACGCCCTCCTGCGGCCGCGCGAGCGCGACCATCGCGATCAGCATGCATGCCCACGGCAACAGCCCGAGCCCGCGCAGCAGCGCGGCGCGCCAGCGCGCCGTGCCGCCGTGCAGATCCGCCCACAGCACGGCGGGGGGGCGAGCGGCCGCGCGGCGCGCGCGCCAGATCGCGAACGGCACCAGCACGAACACCAGCAGCCACCAGGGCTGATCCCAGCGCATCAGGCGGCCTCCCCGCGCGGCAGGGGGCGACTCGCACGGGCCAGCGCCTCGACCGCGTCCTCGGCCTCGCGCGCTTCCGCGGCACCGGTCTCCGCCCGCGCGAACTTGAGCCCGTCCCAGTAGCGCAGCAGCCGCGCGATCCGCGCCACGTCGGCGGCGGCGAGACCGGCCGCGCGCAGTTCGGCGACCAGCTCGGGGGTCGTGTGCCCCGGGCGCGGCGTCGAGCGCGTGCGTTCGAGGAAGCGCCTGAGGATGCGCGTGAGCGCGAAGGCGTGGTCGGCGAAGCGGCCGGCCTCCGGCAGCTGCAGCCGCCGGAGCGCCGCGAGCTCACGCAGCGCCTCGGCGCCCGGATCCTCGAGCATCGCCGCGGGCTGGAGCGCGGGCGCGGGCGCCGCATGGCGCCGCCGGAGCCGCCGCCAGAGCAGGAAGACCGCCGCGAGCAGGAGCAGCGCGGCGCCGACGATGGTCCACGGCACACGCTCCCACCACGGCGCGCCCAGCGGGCCGCGCAGCGGCCGCAGCGTCGCATTGCTGTCCGCCGCCGACAGCATGGGCACGACCGGCATCTTCACCACCGGCAGGCGGTACGACTTCCACGCGGAGCCGTCCTGCATCTGGAACTCGAGCCCCGGCACCGACACCACACCGGTGTCGAAGATCTGGAGATTCGCGGTGACGTACGCGGTGTCGAAGTCCGCCGCGCCGGGCGGCGGCTCGCCGCGGCCGGCGCCGGTGCGTGCCGGCGCCCGCCCGCGCACGTAGCGCGGCTCGAGCGCGCCCCACGCCAGCGCCTCCGTGCGCTCCGGATCGGACCAGCGGATCGCCACCGGACCCGCTCCACCGTGGACGATGACCGTGCCGCGATAGGTCACGCGCTCGCCGAGCTTCGCGGTGGACGGCGTGATCGCGGCGCGGGTGCGCACCGGCACGTCGGCACGCGCCGCGCCCGCGCCCCACACCGCGGCGGCAGCGACGCACGTCGCGAGCAGGGCGCATTCGGCGAGCCGGCCGGCCGCGCGACCCCTCATCGCACGCGGCCCCGCCGTTTCGCCGAGAAGTAACGCATCAGCACCGGCAGGTACGACGCGTCGGTGCGCACCTCCACCACGGAGCAGCGCGAGCGTTCGAGCGCACGGAACGTCTCCTGGCGCCGCGCCGCCGCGTCACGCGCATAGCGCTCGCGCACCTTGCGGCTGCCGGTGTTCACCAGCGCGCGGCGCCCGCTCTCGAGGTCCTCGAGCTCGACCCAGCCGACCGCGGGCAGCGCCAGGTCGCGCGGGTCGGTGAGCGCGAACGCGGTGACGTCGTGGCGTCTGGACAGCACGCGCCAGTCGCGCGTCTCGAGCCGGTCCTGGAAGTCGGACAGCCAGAACACCAGACTGCGGCGGTGCGTGGTGTGCAGGACGAAGCGCACGGCCTCGCCGAGCCGCGTGCCCGCGTGCTCCGCCCTGAGGCTCAGCACGTCGCGCAGCATGCGCAGCAGGTGCTGGCGACCGCGCGACGGGGGAACGAAGTGCTCGACCCGCTCGCCGGCCAGCACCAGGCCGACCCGGTCGTTGTTGCGCATCGCGGCGAAGCCGAGCACGGCGCACAGCTCGGCGGCCAGTTCGCGCTTCTCCGCGCCGGCGGTGCCGAAGCGCATCGAACGGGACACGTCGACCACCAGCAGCACGGTCAACTCGCGTTCCTCGACGAAGCGCTTGACGTACGGAGCGCCGAGGCGCGCGGTGACGTTCCAGTCGATCGTCCGCACCTCGTCGCCGGGAACGTACGGGCGCACTTCCTCGAACTCGATGCCGCGCCCCTTGAACACGCTCTCCGACTGCCCGGCGAACAGGTCCTCCACCAGGTGCCGGCTGCGGATCTCGAGGCGGCGCACCCGCGTCAGCAGGTCGGCGGGCTGCATCAGGGAACGCGGACCTGGTCGAGGATCCGGCGGGCGACTTCCTCGCCGTCGACCCCTTCGGCCTCCGCTTCGTAGGTGACGTGGATGCGGTGGCGGAGCACGTCGAGCGCGATGTGCTTGACGTCCTCCGGCAGCACGTAGGGCCGGCCCTCGATCAGCGCCAGGGCCTGCGCCCCGCGCACCAGGAACAGCGTCGCGCGCGGCGAGGCGCCGAACTGGATCAGGGTCTCCAGCGCCAGGCCGAAATCCTTCGGGCGGCGCGTCGCCGACACCAGGTCGAGGACGTATTCCTGGAGCTTGTCGTCCACGTAGACCATGTGGAGCGCCTCGCGCGCGGCGAGCACCTCGTCCCGGCTCGCCTGCGGCCGGAGCGCCGGCAGCGCGGCGAGCCCCACGCGCTTCAGGATCTCCTTCTCCTCGTGCCGCGTCGGATAGGACACGCGCACCTTGAGCATGAAGCGGTCACTCTGCGCCTCGGGCAGCGTGTAGGTCCCCTCCTGCTCGATCGGATTCTGCGTCGCCATCACCAGGAACGGCTCGGCGAGCGGGTGGCTCTCGTCGCCGATCGTCACCTGCTTCTCCTGCATCGCCTCGAGCAGCGCCGACTGCACCTTGGCGGGCGCACGGTTGACCTCGTCGGCGAGCACCAGATTCGCGAACAGCGGGCCGTGCTTGGCGGTGAACGAGCCGTCGCGCGGACTGTAGATCAGGGTGCCGGTGAGGTCGGCGGGCAGCAGGTCGGGCGTGAACTGGATGCGGCGAAAGCTGAGCGAGAGCGCGTCGGAGAGGCTCTTCACCGCGAGGGTCTTCGCGAGCCCCGGCACGCCCTCGAGCAGCACGTGGCCGCCGGTGAGCAGGCCGACCAGCAGCCGGTCGATCATCACGTGCTGGCCGACGACCGCGCGTCCGACTTCCGTGCGCACGCGGCCCAGCACCTCGCCCGCATGTTCGATCCGGCGGGCGGACTCCTTGGTATCCACGGTCATCGGTTCCTCCTCCTTGTGGACCGTCCGGGCGCGGCTGCGCCGTCAGGACGCGCCAGTATAGCCGACGCGCCATCGCGGTCCAGCGCAGGCGGAGCGCAGTGTTCGGAAATCGTCAGGGCGTGCGGTCGGGGGTGCGGCGGATCAGGCGGCGCGCGGCGCGCCCGCCATCATGCTCGGGTCGCCGCGCCACGCGCCCATCACCTCGTGCGCCGGCATGACGCGGAACGGCGGGTCGAGGGATTCGATCAGGTCGAGCCGGGCGAGACGGCGCTCGATCTCGACCGCCAGCGCCTCGTCGCAGCTCTCCCTCCAGTGCATCATGCGCTCGTGCACGCGCAGCCGCGCCAGTGCCTCGACGCGCAGCTCCTTCCGATAGGCGCGCGCCGCGCGCGCGAGCAGCAGAGCCGCACCGCGGCGGTCCCCGGCGGCGGACGCCTCGAGCGCCGCACGGTGCAGGGTCGCCGCGCGCGCGAACGGCCACATTCGGGCGAGGACCCATCTGGTGACGGGCGTGGTCATGGAGGCCGCTTTCAGGGAAAAGGTGCGAGCGCGTGGAGCCGAACCGGCCGGCTGAAATGCAGGAAGGATGCCATGCGGCGTTCGCGCCGGCGGCCGCAACCCCTTGCCGCACAGGGCCCCGGCGGGGCATGCCGGGGCGAGCGGCGCGGGACGCCCGGCGCTTCGTGCAACCCACACGCTCCGGGCCGCCAGCTTGCACGGCCCGGGGCACCGGACCGCTCAGCGCAGCACCGGCTCCCAGGCGAACATCGGGTAGGCGGCAGCGAGTTCCAGCACCTCGCGCCCGACCGCCTCGGCCCGGCCCGGCTCGTCGGGGGCCTCGAGCACGCGCGCGATCCAGCCGCCGATCAGCCGCATCTCCTCGGTGCCGAACCCGCGCGTGGTGAGGGCGGGCGTGCCGATGCGGATGCCGCTCGTCACCCACGGCTTCTGGGGGTCGTTCGGCACCGCGTTCTTGTTGACCGTCATGTGCGCACGGTGCAGCGCCTCCTCGGCGGTCTTGCCGGTCACCCCTCTCGCCCTGAGGTCCACCAGCAGCAGGTGAGTGTCGGTGCCGCCCGAGACCAGGTCGAAGCCGCGCTCGGCGAGTGCACCGGCGAGCGTCTGCGCGTTGTCCACGATGCGCCGCGCGTAGCCGCGGAAGCCTTCCGTGAGCGCCTCGCCGAAGCACACCGCTTTCGCGGCGATCACGTGCATCAGCGGCCCTCCCTGCAGGCCCGGGAACACCGCCTTGTCGAGCGCCTCGCGGTGCGCCGCCTTCGCCAGCACGATGCCGCCGCGCGGGCCGCGCAGGGTCTTGTGCGTGGTGCTCGTCACCAGATCCGCGTGGGGCACGGGGCTCGGGTGCACGCCGGCGGCGATCAGTCCGGCGATGTGGGCCATGTCCACGATCAGCGTGGCGTCGACCTCGCGCGCGATCTTCCCGAAACGCTCGAAATCGATGATCCGCGGATAGGCGCTCGCGCCGGCCACGATCATGCGCGGCCGGTGCTCCCTGGCGAGCCGCTCGACCTGGTCGTAGTCGATCCGTCCGTCCTCTTCGCGCACGCCGTACTGCACCGGCTTCCACAGCTTCCCGGTCACCGACACCGGGTGGCCGTGCGTCAGGTGGCCGCCGTGGGCCAGGCTCATGCCGAGCAGCGTGTCGCCCGGCGCGGACACGGCGAAGTACGCCGCCAGATTCGCCGAAGCGCCGGAGTGCGGCTGCACGTTGGCGTGATCGGCGGCGAACAGCGTCTTCACCCGCTCGATCGCCAGGTTCTCGGCGACGTCCACGAACTCACAGCCGCCGTAGTAGCGTTTGCCGGGCAGCCCCTCGGCATACTTGTTGGTCAGGACCGAGCCCGCAGCCTCCAGCACCGCCGGGCTCACGAAGTTCTCCGAAGCGATCAGCTCGAGCGTCGCACCCTGGCGCCTGCGCTCGGACTCGATGGCGTCGTACAGGTGAACATCCTGATCGCGCAGGTCCGACATGGTCAGCGTCCTTTCGCCCGGTGGGCGTCTTCGTAGTCGAGGATCTTCTTCAGCCGGGCATCGTGGCGGCCGCCTTCGTAGGCCGTGTCGAGCCAGATGCGCAGCCAGCGCAGGGCGGCCTCGTGGTCGTTGGTGCGCCCGCCGAGTGCCAGCACGTTGGAATCGTTGTGGAGCCGCGTGAGCCGCGCGGTGTCGTCGCTGGTGACCACCGCGGCGCGGATGCCGTACACCTTGTTGGCGGCGATGCTCTCGCCGATGCCGCTGCCGCCGAGCACGATGCCGCGCTCGGCCGTGCCGCGGCTCACGCGTTCCGCGACCGGAATGATGAAGTCGGGATAGTCGACCGGCGGGTCGGCCGCCGCCGTGCCGGCATCCCACACGTCGTGACCGAGACGCACCAGCTCGCGCTTGAGCTTCTCCTTGAGCGCGAACCCGGCGTGATCGGTCCCGATCGCGACCTTCACGGCCGCCTAGCTCTCGGCTGCCGCTTTGGCGGCCTTCTCGGCCGCCGGCACGGCGGTCAGCCAGCCGTGGCGGTCACCGTCCTCGCCGCGCACCGCCTTGAAGAACGCCGTCTGGATCTTCTTCGTGATCGGCCCCACCTGGCCGTCGCCGACGTCGATGCGGTCCACCGACGTGATCGGCGACACCTCGACCGCGGTGCCGGTGAAGAACATCTCGTCCGCCGCGTACAGCATCTCCCGCGGCATCGACGACTCGCGCACCGGAATGCCCATCTCCGCGGCCAGCGTCATGGTCGTGTGGCGGGTGATGCCGGCCAGGATGCTGTTCTCGAGCGGCGGTGTGAGCAGTTCGCCGCCCCGCACCAGGAAGATGTTCTGCCCGCTGCCCTCGCTCACGTGTCCGCTCGTATCCAGCGCGACCGCCTCGGCGTAGCCGTCGACCAGCGCCTCCATCTTCATGAGCTGCGAGTTCATGTAGTTGGCCGAAGCCTTCGCCATCGCCGGCAGGGTGTTGGCCGCCATGCGCTGCCACGAGCTGACCTTCACCGCCACGCCCTTGGTGAGCGCGTCCTCACCCAGGTACTTGCCCCACGGAAACGCCGCCACCGTGACCTCGACCGGGCACCCGAAGGGATTGACGCCGAGGTTCTCGAAGCCTCGATAGATCAGCGGCCGGATGTAGCAGGACTTGAGATCGTTGACCGCCACGACCTGGATGCAGGCCTCGCGGATCTGTTCGCGCGTGAACGGCAGTTCCATCCGGTAGATCTTCGTCGACAGCATCAGGCGGTCGAGGTGCTCCTCGAGGCGGAAGATCGCCGCGCCCTTCGGCGTGTCGTATGCCCGGATGCCCTCGAACACGCTCGAGGCGTAATGCGCCACGTGTGAGAGGACGTGGATCTTCGCGTCGTCCCACGCGACCCACTTGCCGTTCATCCAGACCTTGTCCACCTTGGTCATTGCCATCGTTCACCTCTTCGGTTGAGCATCCCGGCCGTCAGGCCGAACGGGTTCGCAGGGCTTCCAGGACGTGGGGCGCGATGCGCGCCACGTGCTCCCGGATGCGCCGCCAGGTTTCTTCGTAGGCTTCCATGGAGTCGCCGTAGGGATCGTAGACGGTCAGGTCGGGGTCCCCCGGCTCGGGCCATTCGCTGATGACGTGCGTACGCGCCGGATCGGCGCCCAGCGCCCTCACCCCGGCGAGATGCGACCGCTCCATCACGATGACCAGATCGGCCGCACGCAGAGACTCGGGGCTCACGCGCCGCGAGCGATGCGAGCGGAGGTCGAACCCGTCGCGCGCCGCGACCGTCACCGACGGTTCGCTGGCGGGCTGTCCCTCCCAGGCGGCGGTGCCGCCCGACGTCACATCGACCCGTTCGCCCTCGGCGCCGAGCGCCCCGCGCAGGGCAGCCTCGGCCATCGGGCTCCGGCACGTGTTCCCGGTGCAGACGAAAACGACGCGATACACCGGCTCATGAGAAGACATCGCAAATCAGGATAGAAGCGCCCCCGCAGGGCGTCAACCGCCCGTGCCGTGCGGTTCGACCAGCATGTCCCCGGGGATTTCGATGGCGCCGCGGCGCAGCACGCGCACCTCGGCGCCGCTCACGTCGATCAGCGTCGAGGGCTTGCGATCGCGCATCGGACCGCCGTCGAGGATGACGTCGATCTGGTTGCCGAAGATCCGTACGACCTCCTCTGCGGTCTCTGCCGTCGGCTGCCCGGAGATGTTGGCGCTGCTCGAAACGACCGGGCCGCCGATGAAATCGAGCAGCGCGTGACAGAGACCGTCCCTGGGGCAGCGCAGCGCCACCGTCCCGCCCGCGCCGCGCACGCGCGCCGGCACGATCGGCGCCGCCTTGAAGATCAGCGAGAGCGGCCCCGGCCAGTAGCGTTCGATCAGCCGCCAGGCGACCCCGCTCACGTGCGACGCCAGACCCAGCGCCTGCTCGCGGTCGGGGATCAGCGAGATCACCGCGAGGGTCCTGTCGCGACGCTTCAGCCGCTCGATCATCTCGACCGCCGAAACGTCGAACAGCGAGCAGCCGAGCCCGTAGACCGTGTCGGTCGGGAACGCGATCACGCCGCCGCGCAGCACCGCCTCGGCGGCCGCGATCAGGGCCTCCCGCCCCGGATTCGCGGGATCGATGCGATAGACCTCGGTGCTCACTTCTTGCGCGCCGCGGGCGGGTTCTTCTTCATGCGCGCGAGCAGCTTCGCGTCCGAGAGCGCGAGGATGCGCAGCGCGAGGTGCGCGGCGTTACGGGCGCCCCACGACCCCACGCCGAGCGTGCCGACCGGCACGCCGGGCGGCATCTGCACGGTGGAGAGCAGCGCGTCGAAGCCGCCGAGCGGCGAATTGCCGAGCGGCACGCCCAGCACCGGCAGGCGGCTGTGCGCCGCGAGGGCGCCGGCGAGATGCGCGGCGCCGCCCGCCCCCGCGATCAGCACGCGGATGCCGCGGCCTTCGGCGTCCTTCGCGTAGCGCGCCGTCTCATCCGGCGTGCGGTGCGCCGAGCGCACCTCGACCTCGCACGGCACGCCGTACGCCTCCAGTACCTTCGCGCCCTCCGTCATCGTGGCGCGGTCCGATTCACTGCCCATGACGATCGCCACCAGCGGACGTTTCGAATCCCTGCCGCTCACGCAGTCCCCTCCTCGACCATGGTCCTGGGCGCCCGGCGGGCGCCCGCGATGTCGTGACGATACCGCCAGCCCCGCCCGCCCAGCGAACCGATCGCCTCGTAGGCGCGCGCGCGCGCGGCGGCGAGCCCGGGGCCGAGCGCGACCACGTACGCCGCACGCCCGCCGCTGACCGCCCATGCGCCGTCCTGCCGCGCGGTGGCGGCGTGGAACACCAGCGTGTCCTCGCGGGACGCGAGCGCGTCGAGCCCCTCGATCCTTCCGGTCCCGAGCGGCGCCTCGGGGTAGCCCTCGTCCACCAGCGCCACGCCGACGGCCGCCCCGCGGCGCCGCGCCACGCAGGCGGGATCGAGCGCGCCACGCGCCGCGCCGAGCAGCAGCGCGGAGAACGATCCGGCGATGAGCGGCAGCACGACCTGCGTCTCGGGGTCGCCGAGGCGCACGTTGAACTCGAGCACGCGCGGACCGCTGCCGCCGACCATGAGCCCGGCGTAGAGCACGCCGCGGAACGGCGCGCCGCGCGCCGCGAGCGCGGCCAGCATCGGCGCCACGATCGTCTCTCCGGCACGCGCCTCGTCGTCCGCGCCGAAGTCGGCGGCGGGCGCGAACGCGCCCATGCCGCCGGTATTGGGCCCGGCGTCGCCGTCCAGGGCACGCTTGTGGTCGCGGGCCGGCGGGAGCAGGCAGAAGCGCTCCGCATCGCAGACCGCCATCACCGAGACCTCGACGCCGTCCAGGAACTCCTCGACCACCACCCGCCGGCCGCTCTCGCCGAAGCGGCCGCCCGTGAGGCACGCGGCGGCGAACGCCTCGGCCTCTTCGCGCCGCGCGGTCACGCACACCCCCTTGCCGGCGGCCAGTCCGTCGGCCTTGACCACGTGCGGCGCGCCGAAGCGCGCGAGCGCCGCGCGCACCGCGTCCATGTCGCTGCAGACGGCGGCCGCCGCGGTCGGCACACCGGCCTCGCGCATGACCTCCTTGGCGAACCACTTGCTCGACTCGAGCCGCGCCGCGTTCCGGGTCGGGCCGAAGGCGTGGATGCGCGCCGCGTCGAGCGCGTCCACGAGCCCGGCGGCGAGCGGCGCTTCGGGGCCGACCACCACCAGATCCACCGCGGCGGCGCGGCAGGCGTCCACGATCGCGGCGGGATCCGAGCCGTCGGCGGCGATGCGGCGAAAACCCGCGGCGCCCTCGAGGCCGGGGGCCATCAGCACTTCGGGAGCGTGCGGATCGGCCGCCAGGCGCCAGGCGAGCGCGTGCTCGCGGCCGCCCGCGCCGATCACCAGGATGCGCCGGGGTGCGGTCATCGCCGCGAATCTAGGGTCGGCCCCGGGGGCGGTCAAGACGCGGGCGCGACCGCGGCCGGTCCCGCCACGGCGCTCAGCCCGCGAGCTCGCGCTCGAGCAGCGCGCGCACCGTCTGCGGCACGGCCTTGCCGCCGCTCGCCTTCATCACCTGGCCCACCAGGAAGCCGAGCGTCTGGGTCTTGCCACCGCGGTACTGCGCGACCGGTTCCGGATGCGCGGCGATCACCCGCCGGACGAGCGGGAGCAGCTCGTCCGTCGACGACGTCGCCGCCTGCGCGGCCAGCAGCGGTTCCGGATCCGCCCCGCTCGCCGCGATCGCTTCGAGCACGCTCTTGCCGCTCGCCGCGGTCACCGAGCGCGCCTCGACCGCGGCGACGATGCTCACCAGGTGCGCGGGCGGCACGCGTTCCGACCACGCCTCCGCCGCGACCGTGCCGGCGTTCACGTGCCGGAGCACCTCGCCCATCACCCAGTTGCTCGCCTTCTTCGCGTCGAGCCCCCCGGCCACCACCGCCTCGTAGTAGTCCGCGATCGCGCGCTGGTCGGTGAGCACGTCGGCGTCGTAGGCGGGCAGGCCGTACTGTTCGACGAAACGCCGCGCCCGCGTCCACGGCGATTCGGGCAGGCGCGACCGCGCGTCGGCGATCCAGGCCTCGTCCACCTTCAGCACCGGCAGGTCGGGCTCGGGGAAGTAGCGGTAGTCGTGGGCGTGCTCCTTGGAGCGCATGACCGCCAGCCTGTCGTGGTCCGCGTCGTAGAGCAGCGTCGCCTGCTCGATCGCGCCGCCGTCTTCCGCGATGCGGGTCTGCCGCGCGATCTCGGCGCGCAGTCCCTTCTCGACGCCCTTGATCGAGTTCAGGTTCTTGAGCTCGGTCTTGACCCCGAGGGTGGTCGCGCCCGCGGGACGGATGCTGACGTTGGCGTCGCAGCGCAGATGGCCCTTCTCCATGTCGGCTTCCGAAATCCCCAGGTGCCGCACCAGACGGCGCAGCGCGGTGAGGAACGCCGCGCATTCGGCCGGCTCGTTGAAGTCGGGCTCGGTGACCAGCTCGAGCAGCGGCACCCCGGCGCGGTTGAAGTCCACGCGCGAAACGCGGCGATCGCCCAGGCGCTCCGGATGAAACGACTTGCCGGTGTCCTCCTCGAGGTGGATGCGCGTGAGGCGTACCTCGCGCACGCCGTCGGTCGTGTCGATCGGCAGGCGCCCGCCCTCGCACAGCGGGCGGTCGTACTGCGAGATCTGGTAGTTCTTCGGCATGTCGGGATAGAAGTAGTTCTTGCGCGCGAACACGCTCTCCCGGGCGATCGCGCAGCCGAGCGCCTGGCCGAGCCTCAGTGCGGCGTCCACGGCGGCGCGGTTCGCGCGCGGCAGGGCGCCGGGCAGTCCCAGGCACACGGGGCACACGTTGGAATTGGGCGCATCGCCGAACGCGGCCGGGCAGTCGCAGAACATCTTGCTGCGGGTCGCGAGCTGAATGTGGCACTCGAGCCCGATTACCGGCTGGTAGGCCATGCGAACTCCACCTCGTGACGGGCCGCGAGCCGGGCGATCTCGCCGCGCACCTCGATCGCGCGGCCGGCGGCGAGCAGCAGCGGCTCGGCATCGGCCGGCCCCAGCACCTGCACGGCGCGCGGCAGCCCCGACCCCGCCGGTGCGAGCGGCACGGTGAGACCCGGAATGCCGGCGAGGTTCGCGCCGAGCGTGAACACGTCGCTCAGGTACATCGCCAGCGGATCGTCGAGCTTTTCACCGAGCCGGAACGCCGGAGTCGGCGCGGCCGGCATCAGCATCACGTCGCAGTGCGCGAACGCGGCTTCGTACTCGCGGCGGATGCGGGTCCGCGCCCGCTGCGCCGTCAGGTAGTAGGCGTCGTAGTAGCCGGCGGAGAGCACATAGGTGCCGAGCAGGATGCGGCGCCGCACCTCGGGGCCGAAGCCTCCGCTGCGGGTCTTCACGTAGAGCGCGATCAGGTCCTCGCCTTCTTCGCGCCGGCCATAGCGCACGCCGTCGAAGCGCGCCAGGTTGGAGCTGGCTTCCGCGGTGGCGACGACGTAGTAGGCCGCGACGGCGTGATCGCCGGGCATGAAGTCGATCGGCACCCGGGTCGCACCGGCCCGCTCGAGCGCCAGCGCGGCCTCTTCCATCGCATCCACGATCTCCGCGTGCACGCCTTCCTTCCAGAGGTGGGCGGGCCAGCCGAAGGTGAGCCCGGCCACGCCGCCGTCCCAGCCGCTCACGTCGGGCGCGCTTCCCGGGCGCGAGGTGGCGTCGAAGGGATCGGGCCCGGCCAGCGCCGCATAGGCCATGGCGACGTCGCCGGCGTGCCGGGCGAAGATGCCCACCTGGTCGAGCGACGAGCCGAACGCCACCAGCCCGTAGCGGCTGATGCGGCCGTAGGTCGGCTTGAGTCCGTACACGCCGCAGAAGGCGGCCGGCTGGCGCACCGAGCCGCCGGTGTCCGAGCCGAGCGCGAGCGGACAGAGACCGTATGCGACCGCCGCCGCGGAGCCGCCGCTCGAGCCGCCCGGGACGCGCTCCAGGTCGTACGGATTGCGCGTCGGTCCGTAACAGCTGAACTCGGTCGACGAGCCCATCGCGAACTCGTCCATGTTCGACTTGCCCACGACGATCGCGCCGGCCCTGCGCAGGCGTGCGATCACGGTCGCGTCGTAGGGTGGCCGGTAGCCGTCGAGGATCCTCGAGGCGCAGGTGGTCGGATAGTCCGTCGTGCAGAGGTTGTCCTTGACCAGCACGGGAACGCCGCGGAGCGGCCCGGCGGGCGGCGCCGCCTGCGCCTCGAGTGCGGCGGCGTCGGCGTGCACGACCGCGTGCACCTCGCCCTCCCAGCGCCGCGCGGGGCCGTCGAACCCGGCGCGTGCCGCGTCGAGCGGCGCGGCGTCTCCTGCAGCGACACGTGCGGCGATCCTGCGCGCCGGCAGCGACCAGAGCGGGCCGGCCGTCACGGGTCCACGTTCTCGACGATCGGCGGCACCAGGAAGAATCCGTCCTCGGCGGCGGGCGCCGCGGCGAGCGCCGCGGCGTTCGAGAGCCGCCGGCCATTCGGCCGGTCCTCGCGCAGCGGCGCGTCCGCTGGCGCAAACGCACTCGGTTCGCAGCCCTCGAGGTCGAGATTCCCGAGGGTTTCGACGAAGTCGAGGATCGCCGACAGCTCGCCGGCGGTGCGCTCGAGTTCGTCGGCCTCGAGTTCCAGGCGCGCGAGCGCCGCGATGCGCCGCACGTCCTCACGCCGGATCGACATGGCTCTCCTCGCTCAGATAGCGGCCCATGATCTTGCGCACGCTCGAGTCGAAGCGCACGGTGAAGCGTGCGTCGGGCCCGCTGCCCTCCGCCGCCACCACCACGCCGCGCCCGAACTGCTCGTGGTAGACACGCCGGCCGACGGCGGCGTGATGCCGGCTCGGTGCCGCCGGCCACGCGGGCGCGGGCGTGGCGGCCTCGCGCCAGCGCGGGCCGGCCGCAGCGTCGCCCTGGCCCGGGCGCCGCGGCCGGCCCTGGCCGCCGAACGCGCGCCGCATGCCGGAATCCTCGCGCGCCAGCAGTTCCGCAGGAATCTCCTCGACGAAGCGGGACACCCGGCCGCCGCGCGCCCCATCGTAGCGCCGGCGGAACGCGGCCGCGGTCATCAGCACCTCGTCGCCCGCGCGGGTGAGCGCGACGTAGAACAGCCGGCGTTCCTCCTCGAGCCGCTCGCCGTCCTCCATCGAGTTGCCGTGCGGGAACAGCCCCTCTTCGAGCCCGGCGATCACCACCGCGGGGAACTCGAGTCCCTTGGCGTTGTGCGCGGTGAGCAGCAGCACGCGGTCGTCGTCCTCGACGAGCCGGTCGGCGTCGGTGGTGAGCGCCGACTCGGCCAGAAAATCGGCCAGCGTGCCGCCGGCCTCCCCTGCGAACTGCGAGCCGGCGGCGACCAGTTCCTCCAGGTTCGCGCGCCGCTCCTCGGCCTTGTCCCCCGGCGCGGCATCGAGGAACTCCAGGTATTTCGTGCGTTCCAGCACCGCGAGCAGCAGCGCGTCGGCCGGGTCGTCCGCGCGCGCCCCGAGGGCCTCCAGCAGGAGGAGCAGCTCGCGCGCGCCGGCCGCGGCCGGCCGCGTGAGGGCGCCGGTCTCGAGCAGTCCGCGCAGCGCCGCCACCGGACCCTCGCCGGCCGCCGCCATGCGCGCTTCGACCAGCGCGCGCGCCCCGCCGCCGAGCCCGCGGCGCGGGGTGTTCCAAACCCGCCAGAACGACGCCGTGTCGAGCGGGTTCACCACCAGGCGCAGGTACGCCAGCAGGTCCTTCACCTCGCGCCGCTGGTAGAACGACACGCCGCCGACGATCTCGTACGGAATGCGTTCGCGCCTGAGTTCGGTCTCCAGCGCGCGCGACTGTGCGTTGGTGCGGTACAGCACCGCGACGTCGGCGCGGCGACCTCCATTCCGCACGCGCCGCTCGATGAAGCGGCGGATCCGCTGCGCCTCCTCGACCTCGTCGCCGGCCAGCGCGAAGGTCAGCGGCACGCCGTCGCCGCGTTCGGACCACAGGTTCTTGCCCTTGCGGGCGCGGTTGTGGGCGATCACCGCGTTCGCCGCACGCAGGATGGTTCCGGTCGAGCGGTAGTTCTGCTCGAGGCGGATCACCCGTGCGCCGGGAAAGCGGCGCTCGAACTCCAGCACGTTGGCGAGATCCGCGCCGCGCCAGCCGTAGATGGACTGGTCGTCGTCGCCGACCACGAACGGGTTGCCGCGCGCTGCGGTCAATTGCTGCAGCAGCCGGAACTGGGCGTGGTTGGTGTCCTGGTATTCGTCCACCAGCACGTGCTCGAAGCGCGCGCCGTAGCGACGGGCGATGGCTTCGTGCGCGGCCAGCGCGCGCACGACTCCCGCGATCAGGTCGTCGAAGTCGAGGGCGTGCGCGGCGGCGAGCCCCGCCTCGTAGAGGCGGTAGCATTCGGCGAGCTGGCGCTGCCAGGGGGTGAGCGCGGAGGCCGCCATCTCCGCCGGCGTCACCAGCGCGTTCTTGGCCTCCGAAATGCGTGACAGCACCTGCCCGAGCCGGACCTCGTCCGGCAGGCCGAGTCGCGCGACGACACCCTTGAGCACCCCTTCCTGATCCTCGCGGTCGTAGATCGCGAAACCCGGATCGAGACCGATCTCGCGCGCCTCGCGCCGCAGGATCCGCACCGCCGTCGCGTGAAAGGTCCCGACCCAGAGCCGCGCGGCCGCACCGCCGACCGCGGCCTCGATCCGCGCGCGCATTTCGCGCGCCGCCCGGTTGGTGAAGGTGAAGGCGAGAATGCCCTGCGGCGGCGTGCCCCCTTCGACCAGCCGTGCCACGCGCGCGGTGAGGACGCGGGTCTTGCCGCTGCCGGCGCCGGCGACCACGAGCACGGGGCCGCCGTCGTGCTCGACGGCTTCACGCTGCGGTGGATTGAGATCGAATCGGGACGTCACGTTCCGCCGGCTCCGCGTGACGCGCCCATTCGCGCCACGCCGCAATCTAGCCGGAGCGATTCACGTGCCGCAAGCCGCGCGCACGCGAGCCCCCGCCGCATCCGCGGCGGGGGCTCGCCTTTCTGCGCGGATCAGAATTCGGGGCCGATGCTGAAGTGCCAGCGCGGGCGGCTCACGCGGTCGAGATCCGTGGTCCAGCCCGCATCGAGCTTCATGATGAGGAAGAACACCGAAGTGCGGATGCCGGTGCCGAACGAGAGCTTCGGACTCACCAGCCGCACGTTGCCGCCGTTCGACTCGATGAACTTGATGGGGTCGCCGTCGTTCCACACCAGCCCGGCGTCCGAGAAGATCGCGCCACGCAGGTTGAAGATGCCGATCGGCACGGGACCCACGAGCCCGAGCTGCTGGATGAACGGGAAGCGCAGTTCGAGGTTCATGATCGCGACGCGGTCGCCGATCAGGTCGAAGTCCTTGAAGCCGCGCAGCGTGGAGAACCCACCGACGCGGAACGCCTGCGCGTCGGGACCGCCGCTGACGCCGGCGAGCACGCGGGTGGCGAACGTGTAGCCGTGGGTGAGGTCCCAGTAGCGGCGCGAGTCGAGCGTCACGGTCTGATACTCGAGCGCGTTGTGGAAGACCTTGAAGGCCGGCGCGTAGGTGATGTTGTAGCGCGCGCCGTTCACGGGTCCGTAGTAGCCGAACAGCGTGTTGTCGCCGACCAGTGACACCGAAGGCGACGTCACCGCGCGGAACTGGCGTTCGGTCTCGAAGTAGTTGCCGAACGCGTCGCGATCGAAGAACTGCCGGTCGACGAACATCTGCGTGAAGTTGAACTCGACGCGGCGGAATCGATCGAACGGATAGGCCGTGGTCAGGATCCCGCCGAAGGTGCGGTCGGAGAACAGCTTGGGACTGTCCAGGTTCTCGCCGAGCTGCGTCACCCGCGAGGCGTAGTAATTCTTGA
Source organism: Candidatus Eiseniibacteriota bacterium (assembly GCA_963744995.1). Lineage (GTDB taxonomy): Bacteria > Eisenbacteria > RBG-16-71-46 > RBG-16-71-46 > RBG-16-71-46 > CAVUWA01. The sequence continues at coordinate 285,346 of CAVUWA010000009.1, read as the reverse complement.
AGTGGAACAGCCCGACGCCGAAGTCCCAGCGCCGCGGCAGATAGTTGTAGATCGCGAGCGCATTGGTCTCCTCGAGCGAGTTCGTGAAGACGTCGGTCGCCACGTAGATGTTGTGGTCGCCGAGGAAGTCGCTGAACACGAGCTGCGTGCTGCCGACCAGCCCGTAGCCGGTGGCGGCGTAGAAGCCGCCGCCCGCGTAATCGGGGGCGAGCTGCACGTGATAGGGCGTCGGCTCCTGGCCCAGCACCGAATCCGGCAGCGCGAACGGGCCGCCCGTGTCCCGCAGCGGAATCGTGCTCGCGAGCTGCGTCGCCGTGTCGGGAGCCGCCGCGTGCACGGGCTCGCCCTCCCACGGCGGCGGTTCCTCACCCGGGGGCAGCACTTCGGCGCGCAGGGTGTCCACGCGGCCGGTCACCGCGGGGGGCGGGCCCGGCACCGCGACCAGCGCGCTGTCCACGGGCTCGGCCGTCGCGCTGTCGGGCCACACCTCGCCGAGCGCCGCCGGCGACGGGGCCACGGCGACCTGCGCCCCCGGCGGCTGCAGCGCTTCGGCGGGATCGAGCACCGCGGCGGGCGACTCGCGGCGCAGCCGCTCCACCACCGAATCCATCGACAGCGGCTCCTTCACGGCATAGATGTCCCAGCCGCCGCGATCGAACGTCGAGAACACCAGCCGGTCGTTGTGCATGGACCACGACAGGCTCGACACGCCGCCCAGCACGTCGGTGAGCTGGGTGAAGCTGGAGTCGTCGAGGTCGTAGAGAAAGATGTTGGGCGTGCCGCTGCGGTCGGTGATGAACGCCAGGCGCCGGCCGTCGGCCGACCACGCCGGCCACTGGTCGTCGCCGTAGGTGTCGAGGACCTTCGTGACGACGTGGTCGTCCAGCGACAGGTCGAAGATGCCGTAGCGGCCGAAGCCCTTCTGCTGGCGCAGCGGGTACAGCACGACCGGGGTCAGACGATCGGACGAGAACGTGACGTGGCGGCCGTCGGGCGTCCACGCCGGCTCCTTCTCGTCGTAGGTGTCGTCGGTGAGTCGCGTGATGGCGCCGTCCTTGATCGACACCATGTAGAGATCGCTGCGCCCGTCCTTCACCCCCGCCACCACGATCGAGTCCGCCACCGGCGACCATGCCGGGTAGAACAGCGCGTCGCACGGCAGCTTGATGCGATCCATCACCTTGCCTTTGTTGGCGTCCACGACGTAGAGGACGTCGTAGCCCGCGCTCTTCGCCACCAGGCCGATGCGATCGCCCTCGGGCGACCAGGTGAGCGAGCCGCGGAACGACGGGATCGCCTCGAACAACACGCTGCGCTCGCCGCGGATGATGCGGCGCTGCACCTTGCCGTCGAACGCGCTCATCACGTAGACGTCGGTGTACTGGCGGCGGTCGCTGAAGTAGGCGATGCGGTCGCCCTGCGGCGACACGGCGGGAGCCGTGTTGGCGTTGCTCTGGTCGTGGCGATGATCGGTGAGCTGGCGCGCGAACTTGTCGGGAGAATCCTTGCTGGCGACCGTCGGCCAGTATTCCTTGCGCAGCCACGTCTGCCACTGCTCGTCGAACTTGTCGACGCTCGTCCCGACGCTGCGCTGGAAGGCGCGGTCGAACGAGCGGGTCCGGCGCATGGTCTGCAGCAGGTTGCGCAGCCGCGCCTCACCGTAGCGCTGCACCAGGTAGGTGAGCGCCGACTGGCCCTGCTTGTAGACCAGATAGCCGCCCGAGTACTGCAGCGGCGGCAGGTAGCCCTCGATGATGCCGTCGCGGACGAACATCGCGGCGTTGGACTCCATGCCGAGCGAGAAGTACTCCGCCATGCCCTCCGCGAACCACAGCGGCACCTGGAAGAACCCCTGCCGCGAGAGCGGCGCCGACATCGACCCGCCGTAGAGCAGGTCGAACATGATCGCGTGCGTGAGCTCGTGCACCACGACGTGGCGCAGGTCTTCGTACGAGCCGGTGAAGGGCAGCACGACCCGGTTGCGCAGCAGCTCGGTGAAGCCGCCGGTGCCGGAGTCGATCAGCTCGGGGGTGACGTTGGTCTGGGCGAAGTCGTTGTGCGAGCCGTAGAGGATGATCGGCACGCGGCGCCCGAGACGGTGCCCCATGCGTTCGGAGAGCACCTCGTGGGTCTTCTCGGCGAGGTCCAGCACCCGCATCGCAAGGCTGTCGAGGCCGGAATAATAGTAGACCTCGAAGTGGTCGGCGCTGATCGAGCGCCAGTCGTAGCGGCGGTACTGAACCTTGTTCTGCCCGAACAGCTGCGCGCCGGCGTCCGCGGGAACCAGAGCCGTGAGCCCCAGACCCGCCAGAAGGGCCAGGAGCGCGACCCGTGCAATGTGCCTCATCCGTTGTTCCTTCCTCGCCCGACGCGGTGACGGCGGACGCCATCCCTGCGGCCACCAGGAGACCCGCCCGGTCTCATGTCGTGCAGCAGCATACACCGTTCCATGGCCCCCGGGTCCACGCGCCCGGCCGGGTCAATACTCCCAGCGCGCCTTGAGGTTGACGTTGAATTCCGGGGTCCCCTGCGTGGTCGCCGCGCTGCCGGTTCCCGTACGCCGCTGCGCCAGCTCGCTGGTGACGTAGAAGAACCGGTTCAGTCGGTATTCGACCTCGAGATCGCGTTCGAAGGGATTCACGCTGTAGGTGCCGATTCGCTGCCGTTCGAGCCCCGGAACGCGCTGCCGGTAGCGAATCTGCAACTGCGCGCTCAATGGGATGCCGACTTCCGCATAGAGTTCCCCCTCGCCCCGGATCAGCCCGCCATTCTCGCGGGTCAGCGTCCATTCATTGACATATCCCTGAAACAGCTTGGACATCTCGGCCGAGAGCTGGCGATTGATCGCGCGGGTGACGAAGTCGTCGAGCGGATCCCCGGCCGCCAGGTTGTCGCCCGAGAAGCGCTGCACGGTGAGCTCCTTGAGAATCACCGGCTGGCCGAGGTCGTTGGGCGAGCTCATGAAGTCGATCACCGGATTACGCGACCGTCCCGTGATCGTGACGGTAATGGTCTGGCGGGCCGGGTGCGGGTTCGGGTCGTTGGGGTCGACGCTCGCGGCGATGCCCTCGTTCGAGGTCGGCGTGAGCACGGTCTGCGCCTCGATGTCGAGCTGCGGGTCGATGCCGCCCACGTTGTCGAACGTGAGGTTCGCCCGGGTCACGTCGAAGCGGTTGCTGAGGAACCAGTACTGACCGCGCAGGGCATCTACGTCGCCGAAGATGCTCAGCGAATCCGCCGACTGCTCGAGCACCAGATCGGCGCTGAACTCGACGTTCGCGTTGGGCGGCACCCAGCGCAGCTTGTCCGTCGCCCTCATGTGGACGCGATAGGTCCAGTAGAGCGGCGCCTCGCTGGCGGTGAACTGGCGCATCTCGCTCTCGTTGGCGAAGTCGAGCAGGACGGCGGCCTGGATGATCTCCATGTCGCCGGTGACGTGCGGCAGCCGGTCGCCGTGCACCATCACACCGTCGACGATCGTGAACCGGCCGTCGAACGTCGCCGAGTAGAGTCCCGATTCGATCGCGGTGAACTCGGAGAGCCCGGCGTGGAAGCGATAGTGCGCGACCTTGAATCCGTCGAGCTGGGCCACCCCCGAGCCGCGCACGACCCCGCTCTTCCCCTGATAGGCGACCAGCGTATCGAGCGTGATGCGCGACGCGTTGAAGTGCAGGTCGGCGGCGAGATCGTGCAGCAACTCCTCGCGCGTCGCCATCCGCACCTGCCCGTTGCGCACCGCGAGCGTGCCGTCGAGCGAGGGCGACTTCGGGGTGCCCTCGACGCGCGTCTCGAGCTTGAAGTCGCCCCTGGCCCACGCGATCTGCGGCACCAGCAGCGGCAGAATCGAGAGATCGCCGTTCGGCACGTCCACGCGCCACTGCATCGGCTGCTCGGGGAAGGACGGCTCGCGACCGAGCGCCAGGTCGAGGGCCACGTGGCCGCTGATGCTCGACACCACCGCCCCGCGGGTCGCGCGCCCGCTCGGGACCTCGAGCCGGCCGTCACGATACTTCGCTTCGACATCGATCTCGTCCACGCCGAAGTCGTCCACGGCGAACCCGGCCGCATGGATCGAGGCGTCGAGCGCCGGGCGGTCGGGACGCCCGCCGATCACCACGTGGCCGCTGGCCCGCCCGTGTGCGCGGCCCAGCGCCGCGCCGAGCCCTTCCCAGCCGTCGATCGGAAAACGGTCGGCGTCCACCCTGCCGCGCCAGCCCGCAGCGTCGGCGAGCCAGGCCGTGACCGCCTCCGGCGTCGTGGTGTCGGGCCACGCCGCGCGGATCCCGTCGAAGGAGAGCGTGCCGGAGGCGCGGCCGTCGCGGGCGACCGCCAGCGCCTCCTCGACCTCGAGCACGTGCGGGGCGCCCGAGAGCCGGAGCACCACCGAATCCGCAACCGCGCCGCGCACGCCGACGCCGGACGCGCGGGCCTCGAACCGCCAGCGCGGGTCGCCCGAGGCGCCGGTCACCATGAAGTGCGCATCGGTCCGCCCCGCGAGGTTCCACTCGCGCGGCAGCCCGAGTCCGTCGAGCGCGAGCGACGTGCCGGTGAGATCGAACGAGTACGACCCGCCGGGTCCGGCCCAGCGGCCGGTGATGTCGAGGCGCGCCTCCTCGTCGGTGGCCCGCAGGCGTTCGAACGTGACCCCGCGCGGATCGCCCGAAAGCCTGAGCGGCGGATCGGCATGGAACTCGAACTGATCGCTCGAGGCCACCGCCCGGGTCGCGTCGAACGTCCAGCGGTCGCCGTCCCACGTCGCGCGGGCGTCCATGTCGAGGAGGGTGTCCCCGGCGAACGCGCGCAGCCTGTCGAGCGTCATCTCCTGGTCGCCGAGCCGCACCGCGGCGCGCGCGCTGTCGAAGTGGACACCGAGGAACGTGACGTCGCGGAGCTGCACCGCGGTGGTGAGATCGGGCGTCGGCAGCAGCCGGCCGGCGATCGAATCGACGCGCCAGAAGGCGCCGTCGGCGCCCATCCAGCGCGCCCGCGGCCCTTCGATCGCGCCCGTGACGTGCAGTCCGCCGTCGTCGCCCGCGACCCGGCCCGCGCCCCGATCGAGCAGCCCGGTGAGCCCGGTGGCACGACCGTCCGGCCACTCTTCGAGCGGGAAGCGGTGCGCGGTCCAGTCGCCGCTCCAGCCGCCCGTGCCGGCCTCGGCCACCAGCGTCGCCTGGCCGCCGCGGCGCTTGAAGTCCACGGTGAAGCTGTCGGGGGCATCGGGCCAGCTCTTCACCCCGACGTAGGCGCTGTCGGCGCGCCAGCCCGCGATCTCCGAGGCGCCGAGTGCCGCGACGATCTTCGCGGTGCGATCGGGCGCGGTGTCGTATCGGAACCGGCCCGCCAGGTTTCCTTCCGGCCAGCCGGTGAGCCCGATCGGGCCCCAGCGTGAAGGATCGCCCTCGGTGACGTCGCCCTCCAGCGTCCACGCCTTGCCGCGCATCTCGAACCTGCCGGAGAGGCGCCCGCCGGGTGAGACCACGTCCGCCGGTGCGATCGTCAGCCGGTCGCCCGCCCATTCGAACTCGCCCGAGCCGTCGCCCGTGAGCCCCTTCCAGTCGGCCTGCGCGAGGAACTCGCCATGGAAGCGGCCGTCGGCCTCACGCACGAGGTCGACCGACGCCGCGCCTTCGCCGTCGGCGTCGAAGGCGTCGTTGACGAACGCCTTCGCCAGCCAGCGCCAGCGCACGCGGTCGATCTTGAGGCTCATGCGCCGCGCCTTGACCTCGTTGCCCGGACTGGCCTCCCAGCCGCCGCGCGCCGACAGCCGGACGTCCGGCATGCGCAGCTCGTCGATGCCGAACCGCACGCTGTCGTCGGCCGCGAGCCAGCCGCTGAGCTGCTCGAGCCGGCCGACCCGCGGCGCATCGGCCCATGACAGCTTGCGGATCTCGACCTGCGTCGGCCGTCCGGTATGGGCGGAGGCGTCGAGATCGACGCCGGTCACGCGCTGTTCGTCCGGCAGGATCACGGTGCCGCCGTGCAGGTGCAGGCCGATGTCGTAGGTGGTCACCGCCGAGCTCGCCTTGCCGGAGCGCCAGACCGGCAGGCGCGTCTTCCCGTGGGCGTCGGTGAGAATGCGGATCACCGGATGATCGAGGGTCACATCCACCCCGCGCCGTCCGGTGAGCAGGTTCCACGGCGAATAGCGCACCGTGAGCGACGGCGCTTCGAGCAGCGGCGTGCCGTCCCCCTCGCGGAAGCGCACCTCGGGATGCTCCATGGTCACCACGTGGAACGGGTTGCCTTTGAGGTCCCCGATCGACACGACCACGTCGCTGCGCAGCGACAGCGTCTGGTTGAGCACCAGGGCGAGCTCCTTCGCCACCCACTGCGTGCGATTCGCGGCGTAGAGCAGAGCCGTGATGATCAGCACCACGATCAGCGCACCGAGCCCGAGCAGGATCACCTTGACCAGCTTGCCGACGGTCCAGCGCACCGGCTGCGGGACGTGCTCGGCGATCTCCTCGCGGATCTCCTCCACAAAGTCGTGGGTGCGCTCGCCGAGTCCGGCGTGCTCGCGGGATTCGTCGGGATGGTCGTCGCGTTCCGTCATGACGTCGTCAGAAGGCCGGGCCGATCGCGAACTGCTGCTGCGCCTGGATCCAGTCCTTGCCGTTCCCCGTGTTCTCCGGCCGCAACCCCCAGGTCAGATCGTAACGCAGCGGGCCGAACGGCAGCTGCAGGCGCCCGCCGAAGCCGGCCACGTAACGCATCTCCCCCGGCCCGAGCGGTTCGCTCGACACCGATGGCGCGAGATCGCTCCACTTCACGTACGTCGGCCGTTCCCACACATTCCCGGCGTCCACGAAGAACTCGAGCCCGAACGGGCCCGCGACCGGCACGCGCAGCTCGAGGTTGCCGAGCAGCAGCGCGAGCCCGCCGCTCGTCGAGAACGGGCTGTCCACCGAGAATGGCAGACCCCCCTCGTCGTAGCCGCGCACCGTGCTGACGCCACCCAGCCGAAAGCGATCCTCGTTGGGCACCCGCGCGACGTCGGCGTCGATGCTCAGGTTGGGCGTGAAGCGCCGGACCGCGCCGAACGGATCGATCGCCCCCGCCCGCAGCCGCGCGGCGATCACCCAGCCGTTCGGCAGCGGCGTGTACCAGGACGACGACACGTCCCCCTTGAGGAAGCTGGACGAGCCCTGCAGCGGGCCGCCCGCCACTTCGGCGAGCAGGTTCTGGTACGAGCCGCGCGTCGGGTTCAGCGGGAAATCGCGCCGGTCGCGCTCGACAATCCCCTGCAGGCGGTGGGTGGTATACGACGCCTCGGTGTTCCTCACGACCGAGTCGACCGTGGCCGAGTCCACCGCCGACAGCGCCGCCGGGTCGTAGTTTACCGATTGCGTCACGAACGCGTTGTCCTGCACGAGCTGGAAACGCAGGGTCCGACCGAAGTCGCGGTAGGCGCGCAGCGTCACGCCGCGGCGGTGTTGATCGATCCGGTAGAAGTCATTGGTGCGGTCCACGGTGCGTTCATAGTAAGGCGTCACCTGGCCGCGGGTGCGGGTGCCGAGGAGCCACGGCTCGAGCAGCGACGCCTCCCCGTGCGCGATCAGGAAACGGCCGCGCCCGTCGAACGCGGCGCGCGAGCCCAGCACCCCCTGCAGGCCGCGCCCGAACAGGTTGCGGTTGCCCCATTCGCCGGTGAAGCGGAAACGTTCCGCCGAGCCGCTGCCGACGCCGGCGTCGATCCAGCGCGACTTGCGCTCCGTGAGCCGCAGGTCCCACTCGACCTGCGCGTAGGTCGAATCCACCAGCCGCTCCAGCTGCACCAGGCGGAAGAATCCGGTGTCGACCAGCTGCTCCTGGGTCTTCTCGACGCGCGAGTACCGGTAGACGTCGCCCTTCTCGATCGCGATCTCGCGACGGATCAGATGCTCCGCGATCGTGGGCTCCCCGTTCACCGAGACGTAGACCTCGCCGAAGTGGTAGAGCGGCCCCGGATCGACGATATAGGTGACTTCCACCTTTCCCGCCGCGCGCTCGATGCGCGCGTCCACCGCCGGGATGTAGCCCCGGTTCTGGTATTCGCGCGAGATCCGCGTCGTGTCGGTGATCACCAGCGAGGGGTCGAAGACGCGCCCGGGCCGCGCCGTCAGCTTCCTGAGCAGCTGGCCCTCCGGGTAGGCGCTCGAGCCTTCGACGGCCACCGATTCGATGAACGAGCGCCGGCCCTCGTGGATCTCGAACACCACCCGCACGAGCCCCTCGGTCTTCATCGGCTCGATCCGGTAGCCGACGCGCGTGTCGAGGTAGCCGTGGCGCCGGTAGACCGCTTCGATCGCGAGCGTGTCGCTGCGCACGAAGTCCTCGCGCAGGATCGGGCGCTCCGCCCAGGGCAGGATCGACGGCCGCTTGGTCTTCATCACCGACAGGAGTTCGCGGGGGCTGACGTGATGCCGCCCTTCGAAGCGCACCGACCCGATCCGGGTGAAGTCGGGGCGACCCTCCTGCGCGTGAACCGCGGCCGGAATGATCCACACCAGAACCGTGAGGAACAGGGCGCAGACCGCGGGGCGCGGGGTGTCAGGGCGGCGCGGCCGCGACTTCGCCGCTTCGTTACGCGGGGGCTCCGGACCGCGCTCCGGCCCGTCGTTCACCCGAGCCGCCTTCCCCCCGGACGCCGGCAGGCACGGCCTACGGCGTGTGAGGTGCAACCGTCTCCTCCGTGGGAGCCGCTTGCGGAGTCTGATCGAGGGCCCGCTGGCGCTGGATCAGCCGCAGCGGGTCATTGGCCAGAATGAAGATGAACAGCGCGCCGATCACGACGAGGCCGGTCTGCTGGAAACGCATGTAGGCGCGCGCCGACAGCGCCTTCTGCCGCACGGCCTGCAGGAAGGCGAGCAGGATGTGGCCGCCGTCCAGGAGCGGCAGCGGCATCAGGTTGAATGCCATGATCGCGATGTTGATCATCGCCAGGAACTGCAGGTAGGAGTCGAGCCCGCGGCGCGCCTGCTCCCCGGCGGCCTGAGCGATGAACAGCGGGCCACCCAGGTATTCGCGGTAATAGAGCGGCCGGCTGATCGTCAGCCACATGCCGGCATAGACGTTCTGCACCAGCGCCCCCGTCGCGTACCAGCCGAGCTCCATGGAATCGATGAAGCCGTGATGCTCGACATACACCTCGTGCCGCGGCGCCTCGATGCCGATGCGCCCCTGACCACCGCCGCCCCCCTCGGGGTCGATCGGCTTCAGGGTGACCGCAAAAGCCTCGTCGCCGCGCAGCACCTGCAGCGTCACGGGCTTGTCCACCTGGCCGTCGAGACTCGCGGGCAGGTCGTCCCAGGTCCTGATCGGCGTCCCGTTGACCGCGAGGATCCGGTCCCCCTCGCGCAGCCCCGCCTTGTAGGCGGGCATCCCGGTCACCACGCCGCCGACCACCGGCGGATCCGACGGGCGCCTCAGGCTGGAAAAGAACGGCTCGCGCTCGGCGGGATCCAGCGCGATCTCGAAGGTGCGGCCGTCACGCTCGGCGGTGACGCTCACGCCGCGGCTGTCCTCCGTCTTCGAATTGGTGAGGAAGATCGACACCCAGCTCCTCACGGGCGTGCCGTTCACGGCCACGATCCGGTCACCCTCGCGCATGCCGTGGGCGTAGGCGACGCTGGAGTCGGGAGTGGCGCCGAGCTGGTTCGGGTAGTCGGGATAGGTGACGCCCACCAGGCCGACGATCACCATCACCACGAAGGCGGTGACCAGATTGGCCGCCGGGCCGGCGACCGCGATCACGATGCGCCCGTACCAGGAATGCGAAAGGAACTCGTCCTCGCCCTGCGGCATTTCGCCGTTCTCGCCCGGGGTATCCCCCGCCATCTGCACGTAGCCGCCGAGCGGGAACCAGGACATCCGGTACTCGGTCTCGCCGCGGTGGAAGGCGAACAGCGCCGGCCCGAAACCGAGCGAGAAGCGCAGCACCTTGACGCCACGCCACTTGGCCGCCAGAAAGTGGCCGAGCTCGTGGACGAAGATGACCACGCCGAGCAGCAGCGCGCCCCAGAGGATGGTTGACAGCATGTCGGGCAACTCCTTAGCGGGACAATGGTTGGGGCAGGCTACCCTCCCGTCGGAGGGGCGTCAACTGGGGCCGTGAGGCGGCCGCCGCCCAGGCGTCTGCATTCACCATCGGCCGCACACGGCCGGCGGTTCAGCGCTTCCGGACGCGACTTCTTTCGATGCGGGGGAAAGCCCGCGGGTCCCGTCCGCCGACGGACGCGGCAGATGACCACCCGCCCGCGCGGCAGGCGCCGCGGGCCCGCCGCGGAGCGGGCCCCGGCCGCCGCCGCGGCGCCGGCCCCGTCAGGGCCGCAGCCGCTCTGCCAGGACGGCGCGGTAGACCTCGAGCGTGCGCTCCACCATACGCTCGGCCGAGAAAGCGCGGACGCTCTCCTGCGCGGCCGCCGCGCGCGCGGCACGGCCGGCCGGATCGGCCAGCGTCTCGATCACGGCGGCGGCCAGCGCGGCCGGTTGCGACGGCGGCGCGAGCCGCCCGGTGACGCCGTCCTCGATCACGTCGGGGATGCCGCCCGCGCGCGTCGCCACGATCGGCACGCCCATGGCCTGCGCGTCGAGCAGCGACGTGCACAGGCCCTCGAGCTTCGAGCTCAGCACGAACAGCGTGAACTGCCGGAGCAGCGCCCTCGCGTCGGCGCGGAACCCCGGCATGTGGACGCGCTGCTCCAGCCCGAGCGCCCGCCGCGCGCGCTCGAGCGCGCCGCGGCATTCGCCCTCGCCGAGCCAGACCAGGTGCGCATCCGGGACCGCGGCGAGGATCGCCGGCGTCGCGGCGAGCAGCGTGGCGTGGTCCTTGTGAGGCGCGAGCGCCGCGACGGTGCCGAGCAGCGGCGCCGCCGGCGCGATCCCGAGCTCGGCGCGCAGGTCCGCGACCGGCGCGTCCGCGGGCGGCAGCGCAGCCATGTCGATCCCGCTCGGCACCAGCGCGAGCCGCGACTCGGGCACCCCGCCCCGGCGCATGACCTCCATCACCGGCCGGCTGATGCACAGGTAACGGTCGACCGGCAGGCGATACTTGAGCCGGCTGCCGGCATGCAGCCCCACGCGGAAATCCACGCGCCGCGCCACCACGAACGGGCGGTGCCCGGCGAGCCATGCCGCCCCGGCCCCCGCACCGTGCGCGCGCGCCGAATGCGCGTGCACGAGCTCCGGCCGCCCGCGCCCGAGCGCCGCCGCGAGCGCGGCCCCCGCCGCGAGATCCAGGTCGCCACGCGGATTCCAGGGCCGGGTCTCGAAGCCCGCCGCGCGCGCGCGCGCGGCGAGCGGACCTTCCGGCGCGTGCAGGACCGAGGTCACCCCGCGCGCGCGCAGACCCTGCATCAGCAGCCAGACCTGGCCCTGGCCGCCGCGCCAGTCGCGGCCGGTGTCGAGCTGCGCGATCTTCACGTCGCGGCCCCGGCGATCGCGTCGCGCAGCGTGATCCCGATCCGCTCGACGCTCGCGAACGCCATCGCCCGCGCGCGGCCGGCCGCGCCGATGGCGTCGCGCCGTTCGGGATCGCGCAGCAGCGCGGTCAGTGCCGCCGCGAGCGCGCCGGCGTCGCCGCGCGGCACCGCGACCAGATCGCGTCCGGGCTCGAAGAATTCGCGCAGCCCCGCGCCGTCGCCGGTCACCACCGCGCGGCCCGCCGCCAGACCCTGATAGACCTTGTGCGGCACCACCCGGCCCGCCTTGGGGCCCGCGCCGAACGCGCCGAGGACGATGTGCGCCTCCCCCATCAGGCGCGGCGCATCCGCGTAGTCGACGCTGCCCGGGAACTCGACGTGATCGAGCGCGGCCGACTCGGCCATCTCGCGCGCCCGGACCCACTCGATGCCGCGACCGAACAGCACGGCACGATACTCGGGCAGCCGCGCCGCTTCCCTTTCGAGCGCGGTCAGGGCCTCGATGATCGTCGGCACGCCGTGCAGCGGCAGGAAGCCGCCGAGGTAGACGATCCGCACCTCGCGCGAAGGCGCCGGCGGCGGCACGGAGTAGAACGCGTCTTCGGCGCCCACCGGCACGCGCCGCAGCCGTTCGCGCGGCACACCGAGCGATTCGAACAGCGCGCCGTGCGCCCACGTATCGCACAGCACCAGGTCCGAGTGCGTGAACGCCCAGCGGTCGATCCAGCGGTTCCAGCGCGCCTGGCCCGAACCCGCGGCGTGCAGCCCCCAGTCGCCGACCAGCGTGTCCCAGCGCGACACCAGCGGATCGAACACCAGCGGCCGCTTCCCGGCCAGGAGCCGCGCGAGCGGCACGTCCTTGTGGCGGAACTCCGGCACCAGCACCAGATCGGATGCCCGCCCGTGGTCGAACCAGGCGCCGAGCAGCGCCGGGTAGCGGCGCAACATGCGGCGCTCGGGCCCGGCCGCCTCGACGACCTCGGCGCCGGCACGACGCAGGCCCTCGCGCAGGATGCGGTTCCTCGGATAGCCGGGATCCCATGCACCGAAGAAGCACACCCGCATCAGCGCCGCCTCGTCCCCGCCCACAGCTCGGCGTACTTGAGGAACACCTGCGCCGCCGCCAGCGCGCACAGCACGAGCCCGCGCGCGCCGTCCAGCACACCGAGCTGCAGCACGTACATGCGCAGGAAGCGCAGCGGCGGCCGCGCCACCACGTCCAGCCAGCCGGCGCGGCGCCCGGCGCGGCGGGCGCGCGCGGCGCCTGCGGCCGCGTAACGCGTCATTTTGTCCACGCAGTCGGTCCAGGTCTCGTAGCTGCGGTGCTCGATCGTGACGTCGAGGTCGGCGATGGGCCCCTCCACACGGACGGTCTCGTGCACCGGGCGGTCGTCGAATGCCGCCCGTTCGCGGCGGAACAGGCGCAGGACCCGTTCGTCGCGCCAGCCGCACCAGCGGATCCTGGCCCCGAGGAACCAGGTCGCGCGGCGGAGCCGCCAGCCCGCCGCGCCGTCGTCCTCGAGCGCCGCGGCGAGCTGCACCGCCGCGTGCGGCGGCAGCTTTTCGTCCGCGTCCAGCCACAGCACCCAGGGCTCGCGGCACTGCTCGAGTGCGAAGCGGCGCTGCGCGCCGAAGCCGTCCATGGCGCGCACGAACACCCGCGCGCCGGCGCGTTCGGCGATCGCGCGCGTGTCGTCCGTCGACGCGGCGTCCACCACGACCACCACCTCGCGCGCGAAGCCGAGCGCATCGAGCAGCGGCCCGATCCGCGCCGCCTCGTCACGCGCGAGCAGCAGAACCGAGAGCGGCAGCGGTTCCATGGGCCTCCAGGTGTGCGATCACGCGCGCGAACGCGTCATCGGGGTGGAGCGACGGCAGGCAGTTCCAGTGCGGGCACGACGTGAGGTCGCACGCCCGGCACGGCAGCGACGTGCGCCAGTAGCCGTGCGGACCCGGCGCGGTCCAGGTGTCGGGGTGGGTCGGGCCGAACCAGGTCCAGGTCGGGACGCCGAACGCGGCCGCCAGATGGCGCGGCCCGCTGTCGGTGCCCACCACCGCGCCGAGGCGGCGGATCACCGCTGCGAGCGCGACGACGTCGCAATCGGGCAGCAGGCGCGTGGCCGGTGCGAAGCGCGCGAGTGCCGCGGCGACCCGCGCCTCGCCCGGACCGGTGATGGCGAGCACCTCGTAGCCGGAGCCGGCGAGCCGCGCGGCGAGCCGCGCGGCGTGCGAGAGCGGCCAGGTCTTGGTGGGCCACGTTCCGGCCGCCACGAATCCGATCGTCGCCGATGGCGCGGCGATTCCGGCGCGCTCCAGCAGGGCGGACGCGGTGCGATCGGCGCCGTCAGGCAGCTGCAGCCGCGTCGCCACGCCGTCGTCCGCGCCGCCGGCGGCGAGCGCCAGCCGCACGTGGGTCGCGGCTCCGTATTCGCGCCGGTCCGGCCCCGGACGGATCTCGCGCGGAACGCGCACGCGGTAGGCATCGCGGCGCCGGCGCAGGTCGTAGCCGGCCGTCACGGCGGCGCCCGCAAGACGGGTGATGAGCGCGGTGCGCGGGTTGCCGAAGAAATCCACCGCGACGGCGAAGCGGCGTGCGCGCAGCCGGCGGATGAGCGCGAGCGTGCCGGCCGGCGTGCGCTGCAGCGGCCACACCCGCCGGACTTCGGGCTGGGCGCCGAGCAGCGCCGCGTAGCGCGGCTCGGTCACCACCTCGAGCGCCGCCCCGGGGAGACCTTTCGCGAGCGCGCGCAGCGCGGGGGTCAGCAGCACGACATCGCCCAGCGTACGCGGCCGGATCGCGAGCACCCGTGCGCTCATCGCCGGCTCCTCTGCACGGCCGCGCGCGCGGGGCCGGCACGGACGGCGCCATGCCGCGGCGCCCGGCGACTCACACGCGCTCCACGGCGGCGCGCGCCGCCGCGCGCGCCCGCCTGTCGACGCCCTCGAGCTGCTCCACCGATTCGACCCGCTCGGCCGCATGGGCATGCACGACGCGCGCGAGGATCTCCGGCACCTCGGCGAGCGGGATCGCGCCCGCCAGAAAGGCCTCCACGAGGATCTCGTCCGCCGCGTTCAGCACACACGGCAGCGTGCCGCCCGCCCGGCCGGCGTCGAGCGCGACGTCGAACGCCGGAAAGCGGCCGCGCTCGATCGCGCCGAAGGCGAGCCCGCCGAGCGCGGTCGCCGGCAGCGGCGTGACGGCCCCCCCCAGCGTTCCGGCCACGACAGCGCGAGCTGGATCGGCAGCCGCATGTCCGCCGCCGCCGCCTGCAGCACCGTGGAACCGTCGCGGAACGTGACCAGTGCGTGCACGATCGCCTGGGGGTGCAGAACCGCGGCGAGCCGCTCGAACGGCAGTCCGAACAGCCAGTGCGCTTCGATCAGCTCGAGGCCCTTGTTGAACAGCAGCGCCGAGTCCACCGTGATGCGCGGTCCCATCGCCCAGACCGGATGTGCCAGCACCTCCTCGCGGCGCGCGCGCCGCCAGTCCGGATGATCGCGCAGCGCGCCGCCCGACGCGGTGAGCGTGAGCGTCGCGATCTCCTCCGCGCTCCTCCCGCCCATGCACTGCAGGGCCGCGCTGTGCTCGCTGTCCACGGGCACCAGCTCGCCTCCCCTGTGCAGCGCCGCCTCGATCAGCGGGCCGCCGATCACCATCGTCTCCTTGTTGGCGAGCGCGAGACGCGCGCCGCGCTCCAGCGTGGCGAGCGAGGCGCGCAGTCCGGCCGCGCCGACGATGCCGTTCACCACGACGTTGCAGTCGGTGGAGGCAACCAGCCGCGCCGCGGCGTGCCGGCCGATCTCGACCCGCGCGCCCGGCGCCGCCGCCGCGAGACGTGCGCGCGCCACCGCCTCGTCGGCCGCGGACTCGAGCGCCACGGCCTCGAGGGAACGCCCCGCGGCCAGGGCGCACAGTCCGTCGAGGTCGCTCCCCGCCGCGAGCGCCGCGACCACGACCCGCCCGGCTTCGCGCGCGGCCACGTCGAGCGTCTGGCGCCCGATCGAGCCGGTGGCTCCGAGCACGGCGAGACGCTTCATCTCACGGCACCCCGAAGATGACGACCTTCAGGTAATAGAACACCACGGGCGCACCGAAGTAGAGACTGTCGAAGCGGTCGAGGATCCCGCCGTGGCCCGGAATCAGGTCCGACGAGTCGGCATGCGCAGCGTCACGCTTGAGCAGCGACTCCACCAGGTCGCCGACCTGCGCGAACACACCGACCAGCAGGCCGAGGATCGCGGCGTCGGCGACGCGCAGGTACGGGGCGAACCAGACCCGCGCGATCTGCGCCGCGACCACCGCCGTCAGCAGCCCGCCGGCGGCGCCCTCGACGGACTTGCGCGGCGAGATCCGCGCCCACGGCCGGTTGCGGCCGAACAGCCGGCCGAACGCGTAGGCGCCGGTGTCGCAGCCCCACGTGATCATGAATGCGAGCAGCACGTAGGAGGCGCCGTCCGCGTACGGCGTGCCCGCCTGCCAGGGCAGCTCGCGCAGCAGAACGAAGTGCGCCGAGAGCCAGCCGACGTACAGCACGCCGAACATGGTGACCGCGATGTCTTCGACCCGCTGCCGCGCCTCGGGGCGGCGGAGCTCGAGCGCGAGCGTCAGCACCAGCACGCCCGTCACCATGAGGTCCACATGCGCCGTGTACGGGCGGAACACCACCCACAGCAGCCCGAGCCCCGCCACGAGTCCGAGCCGGGTGTACGGACGGTAGCCCTTGCCGCGCATCATGCGGCAGAACTCGAAGATGCCGAGCGACACCTCGAGCGCCACGAACGCCAGGAACGCGAAGCCGCCGGCCCAGGCCAGCAGGATCAGCAGCGGCACGAACAGCAGCCCGCTCACGATGCGCAGGCCGAGCATCCACGACGACGACTTCGCCGGAGCCGCAGGGCCACGCGGGTCGGGCGCGCTCAATCGATCCGCCCGAAGCGGCGTTCGCGGCTCTGGTAGTCGGCGACCGCCTGGTACAGGTGACTCTTGCGGAAGTCCGGCCACAGCGTGTCGGTGATCCACATCTCGGTGTAGGCCGCCTGCCAGAGCATGAAGTTCGACAGCCGCATCTCGCCGCTGGTGCGGATCAGCAGGTCGGGATCCGGGAGCCCCGCCGTATACAGGTAGCTGGCCACGAACGCCTCGTCCACCTGCGCCGGGTCGAACGCACTTTCGCCGTGGTCCACGAGAATCCGCCGCACCGCGTCGACGATCTCGGCGCGACCGCTGTAGGAAAGCGCGAGATTCAGCAGCAGCCCGCGCGAGCCGGCCAGCTCGTCCTCGGTCTCCTCGAGCACTTCGCGCACCGCGGCCGGCAGATCGGCCGGGCGGCCGATGACCTGCAGGCGGACGCCGTTCGAACGCAGCTCGTCGCGCTCGGCGCGCAGGGTCTCGCGCAGGATCCGCATGAGCGCATCCACCTCGCGGCGCGGGCGGTTCCAGTTCTCCATCGAGAACGTGTAGAGCGTGAGGATCTCGACGCCGAGCGCGGCGCAGCCGCGCACCGCCTCGCGCACCGACTCCCGCCCGGCCTGATGGCCCATCAGGCGCGGCACGCCCCGCTTCTTCGCCCAGCGACCGTTGCCGTCCATGATGATGGCCACGTGGCGCGGCACGTTGCCGCGCTGCCGCAGCTGGTCCGGCGTGGGAATGCGCGCGGTCACGGCTCCTCCCTGGAACGCGTCGCCGCCGGGCGTCCCGGCGGCGTGCGCGTCAGACCTCCATGACCTCTTCGGTCTTCTTCTTGAGGATCTCGTCGACCTCGCTCACGTAGCGGTCGGTGAGCTTCTGCACTTCGCCCTGGAGGCGCTTGGAGTCGTCCTGGCTGATGTCGCCGTCGCCTTCCTGCTGCTTGATCGTCTTGTTGACGTCGTGACGCACCGCACGGATGTGGACGCGTCCCTCCTCCGCGAAGCGCGCGACCAGCTTCACCATGTCCCTGCGGCGTTCCTCGGTGAGGGCCGGAATCGGGATGCGCACGACCGCGCCGTCGTCGGTCGGGTTCAAGCCCAGATCCGACTGCTGGATCGCCCTGGTGATCGCCTTGATCAACGACTTGTCCCAGGGCTGCACGACGAGCAGCCGCGCCTCGGGGGCGCTCACGCTGCCGACCTGCTGGATCGGCGAGGTGGTGCCGTAGGCTTCCACGCGCACCGTGTCGAGCAGGGCAGGTGACGCCTTGCCGGAGCGGATTCCCGACAGCTCGCGGCGCAGGGCCTCGATCTGCTTCTTCATCCGTTCCTCGGTTTCGACGAGCAGTTTGTCGATCATGCTCCATTCTCCCCGACGAGCGTGCCCACGTCTTCGCCCTGAACGACGCGAAGCAGATTGCCGCGCTCGCCCACGTTGAACACGACCAGCGGCAGACGGTTGTCCATGCACAGCGAAATCGCGGTCGAGTCCATGACTTTGAGACCACGGTTCAGGATATCCAGATAGCTGATCTTCGGAAAGAAGGTCGCGTCCGGCTCCATGAGCGGGTCGCCGCTGTAGACCCCGTCGACCTTCGTCGCCTTCAGGATCACGTCGGCGCCGACCTCGATCGCACGCAGCGCCGCGGCGGTGTCGGTCGTGAAGTAGGGGTTGCCCGTCCCCGCGGCGAGCACCACGATGCGGCCCTTCTCGAGGTGCCGCACCGCACGCCGCCGGATGTAGGGCTCGCACACCCGCGCCATCTCGATCGCCGACATGACCCGCGTGTACATGCCGCGCTTCTCGAGCGCATGCTGCAGCGCCAGACCGTTGATCACCGTGGCCAGCATGCCCATGTAGTCGGCGCCGACCCGATCCATGCCGCGGGTGCTCGCCGCCAGGCCGCGGAAGATGTTGCCGCCGCCGGTGACGATGCCGACCTGCACGCCGAGGGCGTGGACGTCGCGGATCTCGTCCGCGAGCGTCCCCATCACCGTCTCGTCGATGCCGTGCCCCGCCTGGCCGGCGAGGATCTCCCCGCTGAGCTTCAGCAGGATGCGCTGGTAGCGCGCGCCCACGCGCTCAGTCCTGGCCGAGCTGGTAACGCTCGAACCGGCGGACGACGATGTTCTCGCCGGTCTTCGCGGACGCCTCCGTGACGAGCTCGCCAATCGTCTTCTTGTCGTCCTTGATGAACGGCTGCTCGAGCAGGCAGATCTCGCTGTAGAACTTGTTGAGCTTGCCCTCCACGATCTTGCCGATCATGGCCTCCGGCTTGCCCTGCTCGCGGAGCTGCGCGGCGTAGATCTCGCGCTCGCGGTCGAGGCGCCCGGCCGGCACCTCCTCGCGGCGGACGTAGTCGGCGCCCGCCGCCGCCACCTGCATGGCCAGGTCGCGCACCAGCGCGCCGAATTCGTCGGTGCGGGCGACGAAGTCGGTCTCGCAGTTGACCTCGATGAGCACCCCCACCCGGTTGCCCGGATGGATGTAGGCTTCGACCAGCCCCTCGGCGACGTCGCGGCCCGAGCGCTTCTCGGCCTTGGCGATCCCCGCCTTGCGGAGCGCATCGACCGCCTTGTCGAAGTCGCCGTTCGTTTCCTGGAGCGCCTTCTTGCACTCCATCATGCCCGCCCCGGTCCGCTCCCGGAGCTCTCTGACCTGATCCGCGGTCACCGTCATCGCTGATTCTCCCTGCGTTGCAACGCCCGCCCGGGTGATCGGGCGGGCGTCATGGATGGCCTGTTCTTCAGAGAAGCCTAGACACGAGCCGCCTGCGTGGCCGCCCCCTCGCCCTTGTCGCCCGCCTCGCCGCCTTCGTCGCCGCCGTAGGAGACCGTCTCCTGATCGGCGCCTTCGAGCGCCTGCGAGCGCGCCTCGATGACCGTGTCCGCGACGAGCTTCGCGAACAGACGGATCGCGCGGATCGCATCGTCGTTCCCGGGGATCGGGTAGTCGATCACCGTGGGATCGCAGTTGGTGTCCACCACGCCGGCGATCGGCAGGTTCAGGCGGTTGGCCTCGGCGACGGCGATCTTCTCCTTGCGCGTGTCGACGATGAAGACGAGCGCCGGCAGCCCCGGCATCTCCTTGATGCCCGAGAAGGCGAACTCGAGACGCGCGCGTTCGCGCGAGAGCCGCGAGACTTCCTTCTTCGCGAGCTTCTCGAAGGTGCCGTCCTCGGCCATCTTGTCGAGGTCGTGGAGCCGCTTGATGCTGGTCCGGATCGTCTTGAAGTTCGTCAGCATGCCGCCGAGCCAGCGCTCGGTCACGTAGAATTGCCCGCAGCGCTGCGCCTCCTCGACCACGATCGGCTTCGCCTGCTTCTTGGTCGCCACGAACAGGACGTGCCCGCCGCCGCGCACCACCTGGGCGATGATCTTGCGCGCCTCTTCGAGGCACTTCAGCGTCTTCTGCAGGTCGAGGATGTAGATCCCGTTCCGCTCCATGAAGATGAACTTCTTCATCTGCGGATTCCACCGACGGGTCTGATGCCCGAAGTGGACGCCCGCTTCGAGCAGATCCTTCATACTGACGTCAGCCACCGATGACCTCCCTCGGGGTTGTTGCTTCCGCGCGTCCGCCTGGCTCGCGTTTCGACCCCTCGCGGGGCACCCCTACGCGGCGAGACGCGCGTGCGTGGTGAATGTCGTTCTACCGCTTGCTGAACTGGAAGCGCTTGCGCGCGCCCGGCTGTCCGTACTTCTTGCGTTCCTTCATGCGCGCGTCGCGGCGCAGCAGCCCCTCGCGGCCGAGCAGTGCACGCAGCGTTTCGTCCTCGGCGACGAGCGCTCGCGCCACCGCCATGCGCAGCGCGCCGGCCTGGCCGGTGAGACCGCCGCCGTTCACGCGCGCGTCGACGCGGTACTTGCCTTCGACGTTCGCCACCGAGATCGCCTTGAAGGCCTCGGTGAGCAGCGTTTCACGCTTCAGATATTCCAGGGCCTGACGGCCGTTCACCAGGTGATCGCCGCCGCCGGCCAGCAGGCGCACGCGCGCCACGGCCTCCTTGCGACGGCCCGCGCGCGGGCGGGATTGAGTCTGGGTCGTCATGAAACTCCTCTCAGCCGGCCGTCGGCGCCCACGCCTCGGGGCTCTGGGCCGCGTGCGGGTGCTCGGCTCCCGGGTAAACCCTAAGTTTCCTGATCACGGCGCGGCCGAGCTTCGTCTTCGGCAGCATACCGCGGACCGCGTGCTCGATGACGCGCTCGGGATGCGTGTCCATGAGTTCGCGGTACGTCGTCCAGCGCGCGCCACCCGGGTACAGCGTGTGGTGGAAATAGCGCTTGTTCTCGGGCTTGGACCCGGTGAGGACGATCTCGCGCGCGTTGATCACGACGACGTGATCGCCCGTGTCCATGTGCGGCGTGAACGTCGGCTTGTGCTTGCCCCTGAGCACCGTGGCCACCCGGGTCGCGAGGCGTCCCAGGGTCTGCCCCTGCGCGTCCACCACGAGCCAGCGCCGTTCGATGTCGGCCGGGCGGGCCGAATACGTCTTCATGCCTTCCTCCAAACCATCCATGCCGGGCCCGCGTACCGCACGTGGACCGCCCTCGCGGCGCGCACGCGGCATCCGACCGCCCCGGCTATCATCAAGAAGCGAGGGAAGCTAGCACGGGGCTCGAAAGCCTGTCAAGAAACGTGCCCCCGCCGGCGGCCCGGGCGCGGCCGGCGCGGCGCCGCGGGCCCCGAGGCGCCGCCCCCGGTCCGGGATCTCAGGCAAAATCCGCCAGCAGCTGCCTGAGCTTCTGCAGCGGCAGCCCCACCACGTTGGAGTAGTCCCCTTCGATCCGGCGCACGAACTGGGCGGCGAGTCCCTGGATCGCATACGCGCCGGCCTTGTCGAGCGGCTCGCCGCTCTTCACGTACGCGAGGATGTCGGCGTCCGTGAGCCGCGCGAACTGCACCCGCGTCACTTCGGCGGCGGTGCGCTGCTCGTTGCCCTTGACCAGCGCGAGCCCGGTCCACACCTCGTGGGTGCGGCCGTGCAGGCGGCGCAGCATGTCCGCGGCCTCGGCGGCAGAGGCCGGCTTGCCGAAGCGACGCCCGCGCGCGACCACGATCGTGTCGGCGCCGATCACCAGCGCGGCCGGGCGCGTCACCGCGATGCGGCGCGCCTTGTCGAGCGCCAGTGCGCGCACGCCGTGGCGCGGGTCCGCCGCGCCCGGCCATTCGCGGTCGGGCCCGGGGTCGGCGACCGTGAACTCGGCTCCCGCCTGCTGCAGCAGCTGCACGCGCCGGGGCGACGCCGACGCCAGCACGAGCGGCGTCCGGCCGCGGTAGAACAGCCGCGCGCCGCGGCTCAAGACGGCCCGCCGCGCGCCGGGGTCTCGACCCAGATCGTCACCGGACCGTCGTTCACGAGCTCGACTTCCATGTGCGCGCGGAACACGCCGCGCTCGACCGGAACGCCTTCGGCGGCGAGCGCCGCGCAGAACGCCTCGAACAGCGGTTCCGCCGCCTCGGGTTTCGCCGCGCCCAGAAATTCGGGCCGGCGGCCGCGGCTGACGTCGCCGAACAGCGTGAACTGCGGAATCACCAGCGCGCCGCCGCCCGAGTCGAGGAGGCTCCGGTTCATGAGCTGCTCGCCGTCGCTGAAGATCCGCAGGTTGGCGAGCTTCCTGGCGAGCCAGCTGACCTCGGTGGCACCGTCGTCGCGGCCGGCCCCGAGCAGCACCAGCAGACCCGCGCCGATCCGCCCGCGTACGGTGCCCTCGACCGTCACGCTCGCCCGCGTGACGCGCTGCACCAGCGCCCTCATTCGCCCCCGCTCGCGCGGCGCTGCGAGCCGGGTCCGCGGACGATCCGCTGGCGGCGTTCGACCCGCGTCACGCCCTTCACCTTGCGGATCGCCTCCATCACCTGCTGGAGCTTCCCCAGGTGCGGGACCTCGACCACGAATACGCCGCGCGCCGTGCGGTCCTCGCTCGCCATTCCGGCGGTGCGGATGTTGACCTGGGTCGTGGCGATCGTCTTCGCGATGTCGGCGAGCAGCGAGGTACGGTCGTTGCCGTAGACCACCAGCCGCACCGGGAACGTCTCGCCGATGCGCGTGTCCCACTCGACCGCCACCTTGCGCTCGGGCGGCGTGCGGTCGCTGAACGTGTTGGGACAATCCACGCGATGCACCGAGACGCCGCGCCCGAGGGTGACGATCCCGACCACGCGGTCACCCGGCACCGGCTGGCAGCAGCGGGCGAAGTTGAGCATCACGTTGTCGAGGCCCTGAATGCGTACGCCGCCGGTGGGCTTGCGGCCGAGGCCCAGCGCCTCGAGGGGACCCTTGGCGAGCCGCTCGGCGAAGCCCTCTTTCTCCGGCACCAGCTTGCGCACCACCTGGCGCAGCGAGAGCTGGCCCTCGCCGAGCTGCGCGTAGAGTTCGTCGGCGTGCGACAGCCCGAGGCCGCGCACGACCTGTTCCAGTCGCGCGGGATCGAGCGGCTGGCGCTCGCGCTTGAGCTCGCGATCGAGCATCTCCCGGCCCAGCGTGATGCTGTCGTCGCGGCGCTGCTGGCGCAGCCAGTGGCGCACCTTGCTGCGTGCACCGGCCGTGCGCAGGATCTTCAGCCAGTCTTCGTTGGGCTGCGCGTGCGGCGAGGTGATGATCTCGACCGTATCGCCGTTGCGCAGCTCGTGGCGCAGCGGCACCAGCTCGCCGTTCACCCGCGCACCCACCGTGTGCTGGCCGACCTGGGTATGGATCAGGAACGCGAAGTCCAGCGGCGTCGCCCCCTTCGGCAGGCGCTTGAGCTCGCGCCGCGGCGTGTAGACGAACACCTCTTCCTGGTAGAGCGCCGTGCGCAGCAGGTCCATGTACTCGTCGTCGGCGGTGGCACGCTGCCAGTCGGCGGTCTGCGCGACGAAACCGCCGAGCTTGGCGTCGAGCTCCTCGTCGAGGCGCCCGCCCTGCTTGTAGACGTAATGCGCGGCGACGCCGGTCTCCGCGGTGCGATGCATGTCACGCGTGCGGATCTGCACCTCGACCATCTCGCCGTCCTCGGTGAGCACCGTGGTGTGCAGCGACTGATAGAGGTTGCTCTTCGGCGTGGCGATGTAGTCCTTGAAGCGGTCGGCGACCGGCGTGAACAGGTCGTGCACCACGCCGAGCGCGCGATAGCAGTCGTTACGGGTATGGGTGATGATGCGCAGCCCGAAGAGGTCGTAGATGGTCTCGAAGTCGCGCGCCTGCATCTTGCTGTAGATCGAGTAGAAGTGCTTCGGTCGTCCCGTGACTTCGGCGCGGATGCCGGCGGCACGCAGGCCGTCCTCGAGCCGGCGCCTGACGCCTTCGATGAACGCCTCGCGTTCTTCACGCTTCGCCTGGACGCGGCGCGTGAGCGACTCGTACGCCTCGGGGTCCAGCACCTTGAGGCTCAAATCCTCGAGGTTGCGCTTGATGCTCGCCATGCCGAGCCGGTGCGCGAGCGGCGCGTAGATGTCGCGCGACTCCAGCGCGATACGGTGCTGCTTCTCGGGACGCAGGGCCTCGATCGTGCGCATGTTGTGCAGGCGGTCGGCGAGCTTGATGAAGATCACCCGCAGGTCTTGCGCCATCGACAGCAGCATGCGGCGGAAGTTCTCCGCCTGCGCCGCTTCGCGCCGCTCGAAGTGCATCTTCGAGAGCTTGGTGACGCCCTCGACCAGCCCGGCGACCTCCTTGCCGAAACGCTTCTCGACGTCCGCCGCGGTGACCGGTGTGTCCTCGACCACGTCGTGGAGCAGCGCCGCGCACACCAGCGGCGTGTCGAGCAGCGCCTCCAGCAGATCGACCAGGATCAGCGCCACCGCCACGGAATGGCTGACGTACGGCTCGCCCGATTCGCGCGCCTGGCCCTGGTGCGCCTCGGCGGCGAAGTCGAAGCACGCCGCCACCCGGCCGCGGTCCACGCGCGGCGAGCGCTCGTCCAGCGCCGCCAGCAGCGTCGCACGCAGCTCCGGATGCCGCGGGTCGGAGGCGCTCATGGCACGCGCACGCCCTTCAGCTTGAGCTGCACGCGCGTCTGTCCCATCCACTCGTTGCGCGTCGGCACGAACGCCACGTCGCAGCGTCCGCCGCGGGCGATCCCGGCGAGCCGATCGCCCATGTTGAAGCCGATCGCTTCGGCGGTTCCGGTGGCGTCGCGCAACCGCAGCTTGAGGTGGCGCCCGCCGCCGACCGCCGCGGCCTGATCGACGATCAGGTCGCGGGCGCGGTAGACGGGCTCGGCGTTGTCGAGCCCGTACGGCGAAAGACGCTCGAGCCATTCGGCAAGCGGCAGATCACACTGGCCGAGGTGCAGGTCGTCGTCGAGCTCGAGGCGCTGCACCACCGAGCCGGGATCCATGCGCTCGCGCACCAGCCGGTCGAAGCGCTCGGCGAACGCCGCGAGCTGGCGCCGTTCGACGCTCAGACCGGCCGCGAACGCGTGCCCGCCGTGCGCGATCAGCAGGTCGTCGCAGTCGGCGAGCAGCTGGTGCAGATCGAGCCCCGGGAGGCTCCTCCCGGAGCCGCGTCCGCGCTCGCCGTCCATCGAGATCAGCAGCGTCGGGCGCTGGAAACGCTCGACCAGCCGCGAGGCGACGATGCCGATGACGCCCGGGTGCCAGTCGTCGGACCACATCAGGATCGAGGCGCAGTCGGGCCAGCCGAGTTCGGCCTCGACGCGCTTCGCCGCCTCGAGCAGCGCCTCCTCGTCGTAGCGGCGGCGACGCATGTTGTCTTCTTCGAGGCTCTGCGCGCAGTCGGCGGCCTCGCCGCTGTCGCGGGCCAGCAGCAGGCGCACGCCCTGCTCGGCGTTGCCCATGCGCCCCGCCGCGTTGAGGCGCGGCGCCAGCACGAACGCCACCTGCCCGCCGGTGATGTCGCGGCCTTCCAGCCCCGCCACCCGCGCGAGCGCGCGCAGGCCGAGCCGGTCGGTACGGTTGAGCTGATCGAGCCCGAGTCGCGCCAGCACGCGATTCTCGCCGACCAGCGGTACGACGTCGGCGATCGTGCCGAGCGCGACGACGTCGAGGTACTCGCGCGCGCGCTCGATGCCGCCCCGGCCCTTGAGCAGCGCCTGGATCAGCTTGAACGTGACGCCGACCCCGGCGAGCGGTTTGAACGGATACGGACAGCCCTCGCGGTGCGGGTTCACGATCGCGTGCGCGGCGGGCAGCTGGTCCGGCGGCTCGTGGTGATCGGTGATCACCGTGTCGATCCCGGCCGCGTTCGCCATCGCGATCGGCCCGACCGCGGTGATCCCGCAGTCGACGGTGACGATCACGCGGTGCCCGCGGCGCGCGGCGAACGCGACCGCCCCCTCGGAGAGGCCGTAGCCGTCCCGGGTGCGGTGCGGGATCCGGTACTCGACCCGCGCGCCGAGCTCGCGCAGCACCGAATAGATCATGAAGGTCGACGTGATGCCGTCCACGTCGTAGTCGCCGTGGACGAGGATGCTCTCCTGCGCCGCGGTCGCGTGTTCGAGTCGTGCGACCGCGCGCTCCAGGTCGCGCAGCTCGAACGGGTCGTGGAGGTCCTCGAGCGCCGGGTCGAGGAAGGTTCGCGCGAGGGTCAGGTTGCCGATGCCGCGATGAACGAGGGCGTGGGCGGCCGGCAGAGGCGCACCCAGCTCGCGCGCGAGGCGGCCGGCCCTCTCGACGTCGTAGGCGGGGTGGAGCACCCATTCTGGGGCGGGCGGAGCGATCAATCGGGCTTCTTCGGAAAGTGCGCGGGGGCTGGCAGATAGGACGAGTCTCGGACGCTAGCAGGGCGGTTCGCGCAGGGTCAAGGACGCGCCCCCTGCCGCGGCGCCAGGGAGCGCACGCTGCGCCCTCGCGTCCTCCCGCCTGCCGCTCAGGGCAGGGCGGTTCCTTCGCGGGCGCGCTCCGCAGCGGCGCCGGCGCCGAGCGCCCGTGCCCGGGCCAGCGCGCTGTCGGCCTCGGGCCCGCGGCCGAGCGCGCGGGCGGCCTCGGCATAGGCGGCCCACGCCTCGGCGCGCTCCGGGGCGATCCGCACGACGTGCGCCAGCACCTGCAGCGCGCCCGCCCGGTCGCCGGTCGCGGTGAGCGCCCGCGCGAGCGCGAGTCCGGTGAACGGATCGCCGGGTTCGCGCTCGAGCGCGCGCTCGAGGTCGGTCACCGCCTGCGCGGGGCGTCCGGAGGCGAGCCGCCACTCGCCGCGCGCGGCGAGCAGCATCGGGTCGTCGGGAAACAACCGCCCCAGCGAGTCGATCTCCGCCGCGACCTGTGCCCCCTCGCCCATGCGCACGCGCGCCACGTCCCGCAGCAGACGCGGATAGCCGCGCGTCGGCTCGAGCGCGATCTCGCGTCCGGCCGCCGCCGCCACGTCGGCCCACGCAGCGCGCGCGAAGGCGATCTCGGCGCGTGCCTGGTGGATCTCCGGCACGCGCGGGTCGAGCGCTTCGGCCCGATCGAGCAGCGCGAGCGCATCGTCGAGGCGCCCCTCGTGCATGCGCACCGTCGCGAGTCCGACGGCCCCGACCGGATCCGCGGGGACCCGCGCCCACAGCGCGGCGTACACGCTCGCATCGTTCGCATACATCGCCTGATCGCGCCAGGTGGTCCGCGCGCCGTGGACGATCGCCACGATGGCGAGCACGCCGAACACCCAGCCGAGCGGGCGCTTGCGGACGCCGGCGCGCGCCAGCAGCCAGGCGGCGGCCAGTGCGGCGCTCCAGACGACGCCGCCCGAGGCGGCGTAGACCAGGCGCTCCGCCATGACCGCGCCGCCGGCGAAGCCGCCGAACGACGCCACAGCCACCGGCAGCAGCGGCGCCACGGTCAGAGCGAGCGGCACGGCGAAGGCGCTGCGTCGCCGCACCGCGACGAAGACCGCCGCGAACAGACCGGCCCACAGCAGGAGCCCCGCGTAGATGCGCGGATCCGCCCATGAGGCCGCCGCGGGCAGCGTCCAGTCCGGCGCATGGGTCACGCCCGGCACCGTGAAGCGCAGCAGCGCGGCCGCCGTCCACGCGACGCCGCGCGCGACCGCCGCGGCACGGGTCGTGTCCATGTAATCGGGGCGCGCGGGAATCGCCCCGATCGCGAGCCACGCCGCCGCCCACGCCAGCGCCACCAGCGCGTAAGGGGCGAGCCAGCGCCAGGGACGTACGGGGCGTTCGGCCGGCGCCGCGCCGGCGACGGCGACGGCGAGCACCGCGAGCAGAGCGAGCGAGGTCTCCTTGCAGAGCAGCGCGAGCGCGAACAGCAGCGGCGCGAGCCCACCGGGACCGCGCTTCCGCGCCCGCCGCCGCGCGCCGTCGGCGAGCAGGGCGGCGAACATGAACAGCGCCGCGAACAGATCGGTGCGCCCTGCGATCCACGCCACCGGCTCCACGTGCGCCGGCATGGCGGCGAACCACAGGGCGGCGGCCAGCGCCAGCGGCCACGCGATTCCCGCCCGCGCGAGCAGCAGGCCGAGCACGAGGCACGCGAGCGCATGCGCGAGCACGTTGCTCGCGTGGAACGGCGCCGGGCGCCAGCCCCCGCGTGCGCCGTCGAGCGCGTACGAGAGGGTGACCAGCGGCCGCCACTTCCCGGAGCCGCCGCCGGTGCCCGCATGGAAGTCGCTGACCAGCGCCTGCGCCACGCTGGCGGGCCCGCCGTGCAGAGCGGGATTGCGCTCGACGAGGCCGTGGTCGTCGCGGACGAAGCCGAGCCCGAGGCTCGGCGCATAGAGGAGCAGCGCACCCAACGCCGGCAGCAGCGGCCACCACGCGATCCAGCGCACGCGCATGGACCGCGGCCGCGGGCGCGGCGCCTTCGCATGCGACGCCCGCCGCGGCCGCGAGGTCATGCCGAGTCCCCCGTAAGCCGAATTCTGTCGGATTGCTCCGTGGTGATCATTCGACTGGGACGTCCGTCTCCGGACGCCTCGTTGCGACCGACCCTGGGGTGATGACGGCGCGGGTCACACGCCTCCCCCTCTATGCGGTCTTGCTCCAGGTGGGGTTTGCCTAGCCGGCCCCGTTACCGGGACCGCTGGTGCGCTCTTACCGCACCGTTTCACCCTTACCCGCAGCGCGCGCGTTTCCGCGCGCGCCCGCTGGCGGTTTGCTTTCTGTTGCACTTTCCGTGGGCTCGCGCCCCCCGGGTGTTACCCGGCACCCTGCCCTGTGGAGTTCGGACTTTCCTCGAGCGACGGTCTCGGCGACCGCGTCAGCGGAAGCGTCGACACATCACCCGCGATCACCTGGGGGACTCGGATCCCAGGATGTCATCCAGCGTTTCGTTGACGAGCGCATCGGCTCGTTCGTTCTCGGCGCGGCGCACGGCGCGGAACGTCACGCGCGGCAGCTTCGCGGCCAGCGTCTTCGCCTCGGCATGCAGCGGCTTGAGGCCCGGGTGCTTCACCCGGTACTCACCCTTCATCTGCCGCACGACCAGCTCGGAATCCATGCACACGGTGAGCGGCGCCGCGCCTCTCCCGATCGCCGCGTGAAGGCCGGCGAGCAGCGCGCGATATTCGGCCACGTTGTTGGTGACCTCACCGAGGAACTCGCCGCGCGCCTCGACCTCGGCTCCGTCCGCGTCGTACAGCGCGTACCCGAGCGCGCCCGGACCGGGGTTGCCCCGTGACCCGCCGTCGCATCGCAACACCCAGCTGTGATCCGTCATGCATGCAAGATAGTGGAGCGCACCGGTGCGCTCAAGCGGGCGCGGACGCGGCATCCGGGGAGGCGCGCAGCCAGCCGGCCTTCGCGAGCGCTTCGAGCGCGTCGCGCTCGCCGAGCTGCATGAGCGCTGCGGCCGTCTCCGGATTGAAGCCGAGGATGCCGCCCGGCAGCGCATCGTGCGGCTCCACCACGCAGACCCGCGCGGGCGCGCCGTCCGCGCTCGTGCGCGACCAGCCCGGCGGCAGCGCGCGCAACTCGGCCTGCAGGTCGCGCCAGTTGGCCATCTCGAGCAGTTGCGCACCGAGATCCACCAGGTGCGCGCCGGGCCGGCGCCCCGCCCCGACCGTGACGGGGCTCAGCAGCACGACCAGCGCGGCGTCGGCCTCGTCGGGGAGCAGCACGTGCAGGGGCTGATTCGCGAATACCGCCCCGTCCACGAAGTCGTGCCCGTCGATGCGCACCGGCTCGTAGACCACCGGCAGCGCCGACGACGCGAGGGCCGCCAGCACCGCGTCGCGCGGCCGCCGCATCACCCGGACCTCGCCGAGCGCGCGGCGTACGCGCTCGCGAAACGCCGGATCGGGATCGGGCCAGTTGATGAAGTAGCTCATGGTCCCGGTGTCGAGCGCGCACGCGCTGATCATCAGCCGGATGTCGCCCGACACCACGCGCCGCGGCCGCCCGCGGGCCAGCACCCGTTCGATCAGCCGCCGCCGCGTTTCGCTGCCCCACGCGCCGCGGCCGCCGGTCTCGGGCAGCATGCGGATGATCAGCGCGCGCAGCCAGCGGTCGCCGCCGCCGGTCTTCTGGAACGCCCACACGCCGCCCGCGATCAACAGCGTCGTCGCGCTGAAACGGTGCGGCCAGGGCCAGCCGGCGGCCCAGACGACGCCGTGCACGATCGCGGCGATCACCAGCGCGCGCCCGAACCAGCGCTGCCAGCCGCGCCCGAACCGCGTGTTCGGCAGCCCCGCGAGCCACGCCTCGGCGCGGCGCGAAAGCCGGGCGACCAGCATGCCCAGGACCGCCACGATCGTCCACGCCATGACGTCCAGCAGCACCGAGGTGGTCTCGTCCACATTGGTGCGGCCGCCACGCAGGAATTTCCAGAAGCCGAGCTCCGGGGAACCGACGAGGCTCAGGACGATCTCGATCACCGCGATCGAGACGAGCAGCATGCCGAGCGCACGCAGGGCGAGCGTGGTCCAGCGCAGCCCCGCCCCCGAGGGATTCAGCTTCGACCAGGTCTCGACCAGCGGCTCGGTGCGGCCGTCGTGCGCGATCCACAGCAGCGCGTTGATCGCCCCCACCGACACACCGGCCATGATGGAAGGGCGGATGCCGAGCCGCTCCAGCACGCGCAGCACGCCCACTTCGTAGGCGCCGAACGCGCCGCCTCCGGAGAGGATCACCGCGAGGCGCCGGAACGGCAGGCCGCTTCCGCGGGGCGCCGGATCACTCATGGATGCGCTTCCCGCTCAGGGCGCGTCGGGCGGATAGACCAGCAACCGCCCGCAGCCCTCGCAGTTCAGGAGGCGATCGCGCTTCTTCGCCTCCTGCATGATCTGCGGCGGCAGGGCGCGGAAACACCCCCCGCACGCGCTCTTCTCGACCGGCACCACCGCGCGCCCCTGCCGGGACACGTGGATCCGTTCGTAGCGCGCGCGGGTCGGTGGCGACAGCGCCTGGAGCTCGGCGGCGCGGCGTCCGTCCAGCTCCTCGAGCCGCCGGCGCTCGTCGGCTTCGAGCGCCTCGATCTTCGCCACCTGCGCGCGCACCTCGGCCTCGGCCCGGGCCAGCGCGTCTTCGAGCGCGGGGCGTTCGCCTTCGAGCCGCTCCTCCGCTTCGAGCCGCTCGAGCACCCGCGTTTCCAGATCCGAACGCTTCGACTTCACGTTCTCGATCTCGTGCAGCAGCGCCTGGTATTCCTCGTTCTTCTTCACGCCGGGGAGCTGCGCCTGAAACTTCCGCTCCTCCGCGGCAAAGCCCTCGGCCTCACGCTCGAGATCGCGGCGCTGCTTCTGCGAAGCCGCGCTCCGTGCGCGGTTGTGCTCGAGCGCCGCACGCTCTTCGGCGAGCCGCATGTCGGCCGCGGCCTTCTCGGCGGGGTGCTGCTCGAGCGCGCTCCTGAGCCGCACCGCCTCGTCGTCCAGCAGGTGCAGGTTCCAGAGCCGCTGCAGTTCTTCGGTCACGCGCACCCTCCTTCCGCGGAAAACGAAAGCGGGGATGTCCTTGCGGACATCCCCGCGAACGCGCAGCGCGTGCGCGTCATCGCCGGCGCGGCCGCGGCCGGCCGCGGGCTGCGCACATGCGGGCGTCGAGAAGGCTTCACGCGGCGTGCCTCCATCCATCATCCGGCGATCCCATCGCCGGCAAGCCATGGTGGGCGGAACAGGACTTGAACCTGTGACCCCCTGGTTGTGATCCAGGTGCTCTGCCAGCTGAGCTACCCGCCCGTGACCCGTCGCCCGGCTCGAACCGCATGGACACTCTGGGCCCACCTGGATTCGAACCAGGGTCTTACCGGTTATGAGCCGGCCGCTCTGGACCGCTGAGCTATGGGCCCAGCGCGACGCCCCGGGTCCCCCCCGCATCGGGGGGCAGGCGTCGAAAAGCCGTGCGTTGATAGCATCGGGCCCGAGGGGTGTCAAGCGATGGACCGCACCCGCCGCCTCTGTCATTGTGCGCGGCGTCGCCGACACCGATGAGGGAAGCCCATGGCCCGCACACCCGACCCCGCCACGCCCGGACCCGCGCGCGAAGACGACTCCGCGCGTTTCCGCGCCCTCGTCGAGCACAGTCTCGACGTCGTCACGCTGTTCGCTCCCGACGGCACGCTGATCTACACCAACCCGGCGATGACACGGGTGCTCGGCTGGCGACCGGAGCAGCTCGTGGGCCGCGCCGGGCCGCACCTCGTGCATCCGGAGGACGCCGGGAACGCGGCGGCGCTGTTCGCCAGCGCCCTCGCCCAACCCGGGGTCGTGCTGGAGTTCCGCCATCGCCTGCGCCATCGCGACGGGCACTATCTGATCATGGAGGGCGCCGGCGTCAGCCTCGTTCACGACCCGTCGGTCGGCGGGCTGGTCTCGAGCTTCCATGACGTCACCGACCGCGTGCGGATCGAAGAGGCGTTGCGCGAGGGCGAGCAGCGCTACCGCACGCTGTTCGAGAACGCGCCGGTCGGCATCGGCCTGGCCGCGCCCGACGGCACGCTGCTCGAGTTCAA
Source organism: Candidatus Eiseniibacteriota bacterium (assembly GCA_963744995.1). Classification (GTDB taxonomy): domain Bacteria; phylum Eisenbacteria; class RBG-16-71-46; order RBG-16-71-46; family RBG-16-71-46; genus CAVUWA01. Next base: position 253,216 of record CAVUWA010000009.1, on the reverse strand, counting down.
CGACGCGATGATGCGGCCGGGCGGCTATACGCGCGAAGACGTCATGGCGATCGGCAACGTGGCCAGGCTCTACGCCGACCCCGGCGCGCGCGCGGCGATCCTCGGACGGTTCGCGCGCGAGGGCAGCGTCCGGCACCAGGAGGTGCAGTTCCTGCGCAAGGACGGGACTCCCTACGACGCCCTGATCAGCCTGACGCCGGTGCTCATCGACGGCGAGCGGCGCGCACTGGCCATCGTGGAGGACATCTCCTCGCGTCGCGCGCTGGAGGCACGGCTGCTGCAGTCGCAGAAAATGGAAGCGGTCGGCCAGCTTGCCGGCGGCGTCGCGCACGACTTCAACAACCTGCTCACCGCGATCCGCGGCTACGCCGACCTGTGCGCGGCGTCCCTGCCGGCGGGCCACGAGGCCCGCGACAGCGTTGCGCAGATCATCGAGGCGGCCGACCGCGCCTCCAACATCACCCGCCGGCTGCTGGCGTTCGCGCGCCGCGAGCGCGTGGCGCCGCGGCTGGTGGACGTGGACGCGATCATTCGCGACCTGGAGAGACTCCTGCTGCGGCTGATCGGTGAGCACATTCAGCTCGAGCTCACCCCGGGCGCGGCCGGCCGGGTGGTGCGCATCGATCCGTCGCTGTTCGAGCAGGTGATGGTCAACCTGGCCGTCAATGCGCGCGACGCCATGCCCGCGGGCGGCACCCTGCGCATCAAGACACGCGTGCCGGCCGCCGCGCAGGTGGCCGCCATGGGCCTGCCGCAGGGCGACTGGCTCCAAGTCATGGTGGCGGACGACGGTGCCGGCATGACTCCCGAGGTGCGGGCGCGCGCCTTCGAGCCCTTCTTCACGACCAAGGGTCCGGACCGCGGCTCGGGGCTGGGCCTCTCCACCTGCTACGGGCTCGTGCATCAGGCCGGCGGCCAGATCGACATCGACAGTGCACCGGGCCGCGGCACCACCGTGCGGATCGCGCTGCCGCTGCGGACCGAAGGGGTGCCTGCCGCCGCGGACGCCCGGGCGGCGGCCGGGCCCGTCGCGCCGCGCGGCGCACGCGAGACCGTTCTGCTGGTCGAGGACGAGGCCGGCGTGCGTGAGTTCGCGCGGCTCGCGCTCACCCGGCTCGGCTATCGCGTGATCGAGGCGCGCGACGGCGCCGAGGCGCTCGAGCGCGTGGCGGCCGCCGCGGAGCCGGTCGACGTGGTGCTCACCGATGTCGTGATGCCGCGCATGACCGGGCCGCAGCTGGCGGCTGCGTTGCGCGCCGAACGCCCCGAAACGCCGGTGGTGTTCATGTCCGGCTACGCCGAAGGCACCGCGCCGGGCGCCGGCGCAGACCACGGCGGGCATCCGCTGCTGGTGAAGCCGTTCTCGGTGAACCTGCTCGCCTCCACCCTGCGCGCGGCGCTCGAGGCGCGCGACGCCTGAGGCGAGCTCCGCCCCCCTGACACGCGCAGGCCGGCGCCCCGGGGGGACGCCGGTCCGACGGAGCGCCGCGCGGGACCGCGCCCGTGCTACAGCAGTTCCGTGTACGCCTTGAGACGCCGGCTGCGCGTCGGATGCCGGAGCTTCCTCAGCGCCTTCGCCTCGATCTGACGGATCCGCTCGCGGGTCACGTTGAAGAACGCCCCGACTTCCTCCAGCGTGCGCTGCGCGCCGTCCTCGGTGAGGCCGAAGCGCAGGCGGATCACCTTCGCTTCGCGCGGCGTCAGCGTGTGCAGCACGTCGTTCACCTCGTCGCGCAGCATGGCGGACGCCGCCGAATGGGCCGGCGAGACCACGCTCGTGTCCTCGATGAAGTCGCCCAGATTCGAGTCGTCGTCCTCACCGATCGGCCGGTCGAGCGAGATCGGCTCCTGCGCCGCCTTGAGGATGCTCTTCACCTTGTCGACCGGCAGCTCCAGCCGTTCGGCGATCTCTTCGGGGGTCGGCTCGCGGCCGAGCTCCTGCACCAGCCGCCGCGACACCCGCACCACACGGTTGATGTGCTCGATCATGTGCACCGGCACGCGGATCGTGCGGGCCTGGTCGGCGATCGCGCGGGTGATGGCCTGACGGATCCACCACGTCGCGTACGTCGAGAACTTGTAGCCCTTGGTGTAGTCGAACTTGTCGACCGCGCGCATCAGGCCGGAATTGCCCTCCTGGATCAGGTCGAGAAACTCGAGGCCCCGGTTCGTGTAGCGCTTGGCGATCGAGATCACCAGACGCACGTTGGCCTCGATCATCTCCTTCTTGGCCTGCGCGGTGGAGCGCTCGCCATCGCGGATCTGGCGGTAGAGCTCGAGGATGTGATCGCGGCTCATGCCGGCGTCCTCCTCGATCTTCTTGATCTCCTTGCGGATGGTCTTGAGCTCCGCCAGGCACTCCGACACCTGCGCCGGCTGCAGGCCGCTCTCGCGGCGCACCGCGCGCAGTTCCTTCGGCCCGCGCTTCATGCGGCGCGCGAAGGACTGGATGTCCTCGATCGAGTGCCCGTAGCGGCGCTCCATCGCCGCAATGACCTCGTCGTACTCGAGCGCGCGCTCCGCGACCTCCTTGAGGGGCGCCGACATGCCCTCGACGATGCGCGGGTTGATCGAGAGCTTGTGCATCTCCTGCGTGAGCTCGGCTTCGGCCTTGGCGAAGTTCGCCTGGAGCGTGCTGCGCTGCTTCTCCGTCATGCGCTTGTTCTGCTTCGCGAGCAGATCGTTGAAACGCTTCTGCAGCTTGAACACGCGCTCGAGGATCTTCGCCGCGCGCTGCCGCTCCTTCTTGAGCGCCTGCTCGGTGGTCGTGTCCTCGGCGAGCTTGATGAAGTCCTCGATCTTGAGCATGCCCTCCTTGAGCTGCTTGAGCATGCCCTTCATCTCCTGCACCGCGGGCTCGGCGCGGAACAGCGCCGCCACGACCTGACGGTCACCGGCCTCGATGCGCCGCGCGATCTCGACCTCGCCCTCGCGGGTGAGCAGCGGCACGCGCCCCATCTCGCGAAGGTACATGCGCACCGGGTCGTCGTAACGCACCGGCTGCTGCGGCACGGCCTTGCTGGCCGCCGGTGTCTTCTTGTCCTCGATCTTGCGCAGCTTGCGGATGCGATCCTGCGCGTCCTCTTCGCTCGCGAAGACCTCGATGTGCATCTTGCCGAGCATGGTGTGGATCTCTTCCATCTGCTCGACCTGCCGGTCGGGGTCCTGGTTGTCGTCGAGCAGCCAGATGACCTGGTCCTCGGTCACGTAGCCCTGCCTGAGCGCCAGCGTCTTCACCTCGTCGAGCCGCTTGCGCTGCTCGGCCACTTCCAGTTTCTTCTGCTGCTTCTTCGTCGTGGCAGTCGCCATGCATTCCCCCCTCGGCCCAGCCGTCCCGTTCCGCCCGTCCGCCGCCTCGCGGCGGCTCGCCGGCACCCCGGCTCTATCCGTGCAGCGTCCGCAAGGACGCTCCGATTTCCTCGATCTCGCGCATCAGCCGCACGGCCTCCTCGTCGTCGGCCGCGCGGCGCAACTGTTCCTTCCGCTCGCTCAGGCGCCCTCTGAGGCGTCGCTCCTCCATCGCGCGACTGACCGCGCGCGCCTCCGCCTCCCAGTCGGCCAGATCCGGCAGGTCGGCCAGCAACTCACGCTCCAGCGCGAGCACCGCCGGCGCCTCGTCTTCGCCGGACCCCCCATTCCAGAGACGCATCGCCAGCGCCCGACCGGCCGCATCCCGGAAATCCTCGGGTCCCAGCCGCCGGCGCGTCTCCTCGAGGACCGCCGGGGCCTGCATCAACGCCTGCAGCAGGCGGTGCTCCAGGTCCCGTTCTCCCCGCCGCCGTTCGGCTACCTCGGCCCGCACCGGATGCGCCACGCCCTGGCCACGGCGCTTGAGAGCCACCGCCCGGGCGAGGACGCCGACGGGCATGCCGAAGACCGCGGCCGCCCGATCGAGGAGAATCCGCGTTCTTACCGGATCTTCGATGCTTCCTGCAAGCTCGACGATCGTGGCCACGGCCCGCTCCAGCGGGTCCCCGGGTCCGGAAATTGAAAAAACATGCCGCTGAACGAAGGCCACGGGGTCGATCGCGGCCCGGTGGACCCGCCACCAGCCGTCCGCCCCCTCGCGGCGCACCAGGGTGTCCGGGTCGTCGCCCTCGGCGAGCGCGACCACCCGCACCTCGAGTCCTTCGCCGAGCAGCACGCCCAGCGAGCGCAGCACGGCGCCCCGGCCGGCGGCATCGCCGTCGTAGGCCATCGTGACTCGCGGCGCGAGCCGTCGGAGCAGCTTCGCCTGTTCCGCGGTCAGTGCCGTGCCCGATGTGGCGACGGTCTGCACGAGCCCCGCCTGATGCATGGCGATCGCGTCGAAGTACCCCTCCACCACGAACACCTCGTCGAGATCCTTCGCCCGCCGCGCCTCGTCGGCGCCGAACAGGAACGCCCCCTTGTGATACACCGGCGTCTCCGGCGAGTTCAGGTACTTGGGGCTGTCCGCATCCGACAGCGCCCGTGCTCCGAAGCCGAGCACCGCACCGCCCGGGGCGATGAGCGGAATCATCAGCCGGTGCCGGAAGCGGTCGTAGAGCCCGCCGCGGCCGCTGTCGCGCCGCCCGGCGAGCCCCGCCTCGACCAGCGCATCGCCCTCCACCTTCTCGCGGAGCCGCCGCACCAGGTTTTCCCAGCCCTCGGGCGCAAGTCCGAGGCGGAACGTGCGGATCGCATCCTGGGTGACGCCGCGCCGCTCGAGGTAGGCGCGGGTCGTGGCGCCGGTTTCGGGATCGGCGAGCCACTGCTGGTAGGCCGTGGCCGCCGCCTCCAGCGCCTCCAGCAGCCTGCCGCGCCGGCCGCGCGGCGCCCCGCGCCGCTCGGGCACCGGAATCCCGGCACGGTTGGAGAGCAGTTCCACCGCTTCGAGGAAACCGAGGTGTTCGGTTTCCTGCACGAACTTGAAGACGTCACCTCCCACCTTGCAGCTGAAGCAGTGATAGAACTGGCGCTCGGCGTTCACCGAGAACGACGGCGTCTTCTCGTCGTGGAACGGACACAGCCCCATCCAGTTGCGGCCCGAACGCTTGAGCTGCACGGTCTGGCCGATCCACTCGACGATGTCGGTCGCCGCACGCACGCGCTCGACCCAGTCGTCGGCGCCGCGCGATCCGAAAGCGCCGCCCGCGCTCATCGGAGCGTCGCCACGGTCACGCCACGGCCTCCTTCGTAGAGCTCGCCCATGCGCCGCCCGGTCACCATCGGGTGTCCTTCGAGATGTTTCTGCACCGCTGCCCGCAGCACCCCTTTGCCGAGCCCGTGAATGATGCGCAACTCGCCAAGCCCGGCGATCACCGCACGGTCGAGCGCCTCGTCCACCGCGCGCAATGCGTCCGCGACGTCCATGCCGCGCAGGTCCGTCTGCGCCGGCACCGTGTCGGCGGCCGGCGTGAACGACACCGACGCGCGCCGCGCGCGCGGCAGGGCCGCCGCCTCCTCCTCGCCCGCCGGCAGCAGCCGGCTCACGTGGCTTTGGATGCTCCAGCTGCCGCGGCGGAGCGGCACGCGTCCGTCCGGATCGGGCAGCCCCAGGACCTCGGCCACCACCCCGCCCAGATCACTCACCCGCACCCGCTGCCCGATCCGCAGGTCGGCGGCGCGGATCGGTTCCCGCTCGTGCGTCTCACCAGCCGCCTCCGCGGCCTCCTTCTGCAGGCGCTCGACCCGCGACTCGACCTCGTCGAGTTGGCGCCGCGCGTCCTCGCTGCGCTCCGGCGACTTCGCCGCACGGCGTGCCTCCTGGCGGATCGACTGCCACAACTCGCGCGCCTGGGCGAGCACCGCCTCGCTTTCGCGGGTGAGCGTCTGCCGCAGCCTCGACAGCGAGCGGCGCACGTCTTCGGTCGCCCGCGCGTGCGTCGCGGCTGCTTCCGCTGCGGCCTCGCGCGCCGCAGCCAGCGCCGCCTCCTCCTCGTGCATGCGGCGCCCGGTCGCCTGCAGTTCCTGGAGCAGCTGTTCGAGCGCGCGCGTCGAATCGGGGGTGAGCGCGCGCGCGCGCAGCATCAGCTCCGGCGGAAAGTCCATCCGCCCCGCGACCTCGAGCCCGTGGCTCGCGCCGGGCACCCCGGCGAGATAGCGATAGCGCGGGCGCATCGTCTCGACGTCGTATTCGAGCGAGCCGTTGACGATTCCCGGCACCTCGGCGGCGACGCGCTTGAGCTGCCCGAGGTGCGTGGTCATGACGCCCCACGCGCCGCGCCCGGCGAAGTGTTCGAGCAGTGCCCGGCCGAGCGCGGCTCCCTCGTCGGGATCGGTGCCCGAGCCGAGCTCGTCGGCGAGCAGCAGGGTTCGGGGCCCCGCCGCCGCGGCCATTCCCGCCAGCGCGCGCAGATGGCCCGCGAAGGTGGAAAGCCCCTGATCCACCGACTGCGAATCGCCGAGGTCCACGCGCACGTCCGTGAACGCCGGGATCGCACTGCCCTCGGCGGCGGGAACCGGCAGCCCCGCGTGCGCGAGCAGGGCGAGCAGGCCGACGGTCTTGAGCAGCACCGTCTTGCCGCCCATGTTGGGACCGCTCACCAGCAGCAGCCGGCCGTCGCCGGCGAGATCGAGATCGAGCGGCACGAGTCGTTCGCGATCGCGGCCCAGCGCGAGCAGCGGATGACGCGCGGCGCCCAGTGAGAGCCGCTCGCCGCCCGGGGCGAGCGCGATCGCGCCCACTCGCACCGCCCAGCGCGCGCGGGCGCGCAGCGTGTCGAAGTCCACGAGCGCCGCCTCCAGCGCCTGCAGCGCCTGCGTCTCCTCGAGCACCGCGGTGGCGAGCTCGCGGAGCACGCGACGCTCTTCCTCGGTAATCGTCGCCGCAGTCTCGATGAGGCGGTTGTTGCCCTCGCAGAATTCGAGCGGCTCGACGAACAGCGACTGGCCGCTGCCGGACGTGTCGTGCACCAGCGCCTGACTGCGTGCGAAGCCCGCCGCGGGCACCAGCGCCACGAAGCGTTCGCCGCGGCGCGTGACGTAGGCGGTCTCGCCGTGGCCCCGCGCCCAGCGCTCGAGGCGTTCCAGCAGACGCCGCTCGCCTGCGACGAGCTCCGCGCGCGCGCGCTTGAGCAGCGGCGAAGCGCCGTCGGCCACCCGACCGTCGGGCTCGATCGCGCGGGCGATGCGTTCGAGGAGCGCGTCCAGATCGGGAATCCCGGCCGCGACCGCGGCCAGGTGCGGGTGGCGCGCCGCGGCCTCGGCCTCGCGCCACGCGCTGCGCGTGGCGCGGCCGGCGTCGAGCCAGGTGAGCACGGCGCGCAGCCCCGGGCCGTCGAGCGCGCCGTCGGCGCGCGGGTCGAGGCGCGGGAGCAGTTCGCCCTCGCCCACGGCGCACCACGTGCCGGGCTCGCCGTGGCGGGCGATCGCCTCGCCGAGCAGCACGTTCGCCGCGTCGATCGCGGCCGCGCCCTCGAGCGGCCGCCATGCCCTGAGGACGCTCCGTCCGCGCTCGGAGTCCGCCTCGTGGGCGATCGAATCGGTGATCCGGTCGAACTCGAGCAGCTGAATGGAACGTTCGTCCACGACTCTCCCAGGAGACCCGTCCCTGGGCCCGGTCAGATCACGCCGGCTGCGCCCGACGCGCGCCGTTCGGCTTCGATGAAACGCTCTGCGAGCCAGCGGGTGCCGGGGAAGACCCGGTCCGAAATCGAACATGCACGGACGGCGCCGTGCAGGATGACGGCGGAGACGCGTGAGGTGGTGATGCCCGATTCCACGTGAGATGCGAGCGGGGGCTGCAGCGCGACCATCAGCGTGAACGCGGCGACCGTGGCCCCGAGTGCACCGCCGAGCAGCGCGCCGCCGAGACGATCCAGCCAGCCGGCCGGACCCGATTTCACCGCCTGGCCGAGATGCTCACCCACACTGCCGAACAGCGACGCGATGGCGAGACCGCCCAGCGCGGCGACCAGCCAGCGCAACGCCCAGAACACCACGGAGGGTCGGGCCCCCGACCACAGGTCCCCGACCCACCGTGCAATCCATCCGGCCGCCCAGAGTCCCAGCAGGACACCGAGGAGGCCGAAGGTCTGTGAAATGCTGCCGCGTATCAGCCCGCGGATCATGAACAATCCCACGAGCACGATGATGGACCAGTCCAGCCAGGTGAGACTGACGATCCGGTCCAGAGTTAGTAATTCTCCGCCTGCTGCCGCCGCGTCAGATTCTTCCGCTTGGCGGCATTCAGCTTGCGCTTCCGCCTCTCACTCGGCTTCTCGAAGTGCTGATGTCGCCTGAGGTCCGCCATGATGCCGGCCTTCTCGCACTTTTTCTTGAATCGACGCAGGGCACTCTCGAAGGACTCGCCTTCCTTGACCCTGATTCCGGGCAAGAAATTCCCCCCTCTCCGCCCTCATGCACAGACCGTTCGGGTAAACATCAAATCGCGCCACGGGGATCCCCGGGCGCGAAGACACCTCAGCCAGTCTATGTGCGGAGCCGCGCCAGCGTCAACCCCCCGGCGGCCGCGCCGCAGCCACGCCGCTATTCCAATGCACCGCAAAGACTTGTAGATGAAGGCCCCGGCTGCGCGGCGGGTCAGGTCGGCCGCCGGTCCGCCCGGGCCGCCTGGACGCCGGTTGCCGCCCACAGCGCGGCCAGCGCCAGCCCCGCCGTTTCCGCCCTGAGGACGTCTGCCGCGAGGCGCACGGCGATGAAGCCGGACGCCTCGAGGGCGGCCAGCTCCCCGGGGGTGAAACCGGACGCCGGGCCGCTCGCGGCGAGCAGCGTCCCATCCGCGGCCCCGGCAGGCGGCGGGCCTCCCTGCGGATCGGCCAACCAGCGCGTACCGCCCGGCTCGAGCGACTCGAGCCACGCCGTCAGGCCTGCAGGCGGCTCGACCCGCATGCGATGCGCGGCGCACGACTGCTTGAGCGCCGCGATCGTGAGCCGCTCCGAGCGCGCCGCGCGCGACGGCGACCAGCGCCAGCGGCCGCGCGCGCAGTCGAGCGGCTGGAGGCTCGCGGTCCCGAGCTCGGCGAGCTTTTCGATCAGCCAGTCGGCGCGCGTGCCCTCGGGTGCGCCGCAGGCGATGCGCAGGGTCCGGGCGCGCGGCACGACTTCCACCGCCTCGACCTGGAACGCGACGCGCGTCCCGAGCGACGTCAGCCGAATCGTGGCGCGGCGGCCCGCGCCGTCGGTCGCGGTCGCCGTGTCTCCCGCCGCGGCGCGGCAGACGGTCACGACGTGGTGGCGCTCGTCGCCTGCCAGCCACCCGCTCCCGCCCGGCTCCGGCAGGTCCGGCACGTAGACGCAGGCCGGAGCCGCATCACCCCGCAAAGGCGTCCTTCACGCGCTCGAACAGCGAACGCGAGGGTCTGGGCGGCTTGAGGCCGCCGCCCTTTTCGATCGCTGCGAGCCGCTTCCGGTCCTCGCCCGACAGCTTGCCCGGCACCCACACGTGGAGTCGCGCATAGAGATCGCCCTTGCCGCCGCGCAGCGCGGGGAGTCCCTTGCCGCGCAGGCGCATCACGTGTCCGCTCTGCGTGCCGGCCGGAACGTTCAGCGGCGCCGCCCCGCCGTCCAGCACCGGCACTTCGATCGCGGCGCCGAGCGCGAGCGTAGCGAAACTCACCGGCACGTCCACGTGGAGGTCGTTGCCGTCGCGCTCGAACACGTCGTGTCGTTTCTCCTCGATCTGCACGATCAGATCGCCCGCGGGGCCGCCGCGGATGCCTGCATCGCCCATGCCGCGCAGCGGAATGTAGTTGCCGCCCGCGACCCCGGCCGGCACCTGGACCGAGATCGTCTCCGTGCGGCTCTCGCGGCCGTCACCCTGGCAGTCCGTACAGGGCTCGCGCAGCGTCCGGCCCTCGCCCTGGCAGGCCGGGCACGTCGTGACGTTGACGAACTGGCCGAAGATCGTGTGCTGGACGCGGCGGACCTGGCCGTTGCCCTGACACGTCGGGCAGATGGTCTCGCCGGATCCGCCCTTGCCCTTGCACGTCTCGCAGGGGCGCAGATGCTTGACGCGGATCTTCTTCTCGACGCCGGTGAGGATCTCCTCGAGCGACAGCCTGAGCCGCACGCGCAGGTCGTCGCCACGGCGCGGCCCGCCGCGCCGCGCGGCGCCGAACAGATCCTCGAAGCCGCCCATGTCGCCGCCGAAGTCACGCATGAACGCGCGCAGCGCGTCGGCGAGATCGAAGCCGCTGAAATCGTAGCCGCGCGCACCGCCCGCCGCCCCACCGCCGAACGCGGCGTGGCCGAACTGGTCGTAGCGGGCGCGCTGGTCCGGATCCTTGAGGATTTCGTAGGCCTCGGTGGCTTCTTTGAAGCGCTCTTCGGCGGCCTTGTCGCCCGGGTTGCGATCCGGGTGGTTCTCGAACGCGATCCGGCGATAGGCCTTCTTGATCTCGGGCTCCGCTGCACCGCGCGCCACGCCGAGCACTTCGTAGAAGTCGCGCTCTCCCATCAACCCTCGTCTCTCCCGGGCGCCTCGCCGGCGCCGGGGGCGCGCGCCACCACGACGCGCGCCGCGCGCAGCGCCCGCGCGTCGCGGCGATAGCCCTTGAGGATCACCTGCGCCACCCGGCCGGGCGCGATCTCCTTCGTCGCCGGCACCTCGAGCAGCGCCTCGTGGTAGGCCGGATCGAACGGCTGACCGAGCGGCTCGATCACCTCGACACCACGCCGCGCGAGGGTATCGCGCATCCGCGCGGCGACGAGTTCCACGCCCTCCAGCCACGCGGCCTGGGCGCCCCCCTTGCGGGCCGCTTCCAGAGCGCGCTCGAGGTCGTCGAGCAGGCCGATGAGATCGAGCATCACCGCCTCCTCGGCGAAACGGCGTGCCTCCTCGCGCTCCTTCGCCGCCCGGCGGCGCAGGTTCTGCAGGTCGGCCTCGGCGCGCAGCCAGCGATCCTGAAACGCCGCGGCGTCTTGACCGGCGCGCGTCACTTCCTCGCCGGCCGGAGCCGCTTCGACGATCTCGATCTCTTCGGGAACGTTGTTCGAATCCTTCACGTCTTCTCCAGGGTCGGGGTCGCCCGCAGCGCGGGCGGGGTCGTTCGGATCGGGGTTCGGGTCGCGCGCCGCGTCCCCGCGGTGCGGTCCGCGCTTCATGACGTCAGATACTCGGCGACCCGGTGGCCCACCGCATCGACCACGGCCAGCGTGACCGCGTAGTCCATGCGCCGCGGGCCGAGCACGCCGACGGCGCCGCAGACCTCGCCCGGCAGCGCGTAGCTGACCAGGCTGCAGCCGGTGAGCGCGCGCGGCTCGTCGAGGCCGACCCGCACGGCGACGTGTCCCTCCACCGCCGAGACCATCAGCGCCCCGAGCGGGGCCCCGCGTTCGACCGCGTCGAGGATCGAACCGATCCGCGCCGCCGAGGCGAACTCGGGCTGCTTCGAGATGTGGATCGCGCCGGCGCTGTAGAGCGGCGTCGCCGACGGCCACGATGCACTGCGCCCGGCGGCGAGCACCACCAGCCGCACCGCGCTGTCGCGGGCGAGATCCGGATCGGAGGCGAGCCGCTCGCGCATGTCGTGCAGCGTGAGATCGAGCAGCCGCTCGCGCAGCACCCCGGCCACCTCGCGCAGTTCGGCGGCGTCCAGCGGGCTGTCCAGTTCGAGCAGCAGCGTGCGCACGGCGCCGGTGCCCAGGTTCAGCACCATCACCGCGCGGCGTTCGTCGAGCGGCTCGAGATCGAGCCGCGCGATGCGCTCGTGTTCGAGCGACGAGGCCAGCGCCAGACCGAGCTGACGGGTGAGCGAGGACAGCAGGCGTGCCGCTTCGCCCAGCAGGCGCTCGACGTCGCTCTCGCAGTCGCGCAGCACGCGGTCGACCTCGCGGCTGAAGCCGTCCGGCAGCGGCGCCGGGGTCACCATCGTGCGCACGTAGAGTTCGTAGCCGCGCCCCGTCGGCACCCGCCCGGCGACCGGATGCGGCTGCTCCACCAGCCCCAGATGCTCGAGGTCGCCGAGCGCGCTGCGGATGCTGGCCGCAGACAGCCCGAAGCCGCCTTCGCGCGACAGCGCGTCCGAGCCCACCGGGCGCGCGGAGCGTCCGTGCAGATCGATGAGCGCGGCCAGCACGTTGCGCTGGCGGTCGGAGAGATCCGGGTCTTCCCGGTTCAGATGGCCTGGAAACGAGGGTCGGGACATGGCGCAGGAATTATGGGGGCGGACCTCCCAGTGTCAAATCCGCGCCGGCGGCGCCGGCGCCTCCGCGCGCGCCGCGATCCAGGCGATCACGTCGTCGGCGACGAAGCGCAGCGCACGCGGAATGCGAAACCCGCGGGCGTCCGCCTCGAGCCGCCCGGTGCGCGCCGCGAGCTCGAGCGCCGCGCCGTACCGCGCGAGTACCTCGCGAAAGAGCGCCTCGGAATAGTCCGCGCGCCACAGGCCCGAGCAGAGTCTCAGGCCCAGCATCAGCACCTCGAGGGCCGCGCTGCCCGGGTCGTGCGCTTCGCTCTCGTCCTCCGCCGCGCGCCCGGAGGCGAGCGCGCCCGCCCACGGCTGCAGGTCGCGCCGGTTGCCGTAGCGCCGCCCGCCGACGAGGCCGTGCGCCGAAGGCCCGAGCCCCGCATAGGGCCGGCGCAGCCAGTAGACCAGATTGTGGCGCGCCTCGGCGCCCGGCCGCGCGAAGTTGGACGTTTCGTATGCGGCGCAGCCGGCGCCGGCGAGCGTCGCGTGCAGGCGTTCGTAGAGATCGGCCTGCGCCTCGGGAGACGGCAGCGACACGCGACCGTCCAGGACCGCGTTGCCGAGCGGCGTGCCGCGCTCGGGGATGAAGCAGTAGGCGGACACGTGCTCCGGCTCGAGCTCGAGGGCGCGCTCGAGCGTGCGCGCCCACGTGCGCTCGTCCGCGCCGGGGAAACCGAACATGAGATCCAGCGACAGACGCTCGAAACCGTGGGCGCGCGCACGGGCGAACGCTTCGGCCGGGCGCGCCGCGTCGTGGATCCGCCCGAGCGAACGCAGCTCGTCCGCATCGAAGGTCTGGACCCCCATCGACAGGCGGTTGACGCCCGCCGCGCGCCAGGTCTCGAGCAGCGGATCCTTCACCGACTCGGGATTGGCTTCGAGCGTGATCTCGGCGTCGTGCGCGATGCGGAACGCGCCGCGGACCGCATCCATGACGCGGCGGAAGTGGCGCGACGCGAGCACCGACGGCGTGCCGCCGCCGAAGAATACCGAGGTGAAGGTCAGCCCCGCCGCCTGCGGCGCACGCACGCGGATGTCCGCTTCGATCGCGTCCAGATAGCGTTCGAGCGCGGCGCGGGTGAGCGTCCCCGTGGCGAAGTCGCAATAGGTGCAGCGCGTCGCACAGAACGGGACGTGGACGTAGAGCCCGGCGACCGCGGCGGCGCGGGCCGCGGCGGACGGCCCCTCGGCCGGGGCCGCGCGCGGCGGATCGACGCGTGTCAGCGGATCAGGTGGAAGATGCGGTTCCATCGGGGCCAGTTCTTGTCGGCGTTCCAGGACCAGTACAGGAACATGGCGCGCCCCTTGACCAGATGCATGTCCAGCTCGCCCCAGTAGCGGCTGTCGTTCGAATTGTCGCGGTTGTCGCCCATCATGAACAGGTCGCCGGGATCGACCGTGAACGGGCCGAAGTTGTCGCGGAAATCGTAGCCGGCAGGACGCACGTTGGGGTCGGTGTGGATCACGTAGGGCTCGACCCTGGGCTCGCCGTCGACGTAGAGCTGCTTGTCCTTGATCTCGACGGTCTGCCCACCGGTGGCGACGCAGCGCTTGATGAAGTCCTTGCTCGGGTCCTGCGGGAACTGGAACACGATCACGTCGCCCGCCCGCGGCTGGCGGATGCCGGGCAGGCGCAGGTTCGTGAACGGGATCTTCGGGCCGTACTCGAACTTGTTGACGAACAGGAAGTCGCCCACCAGCAGCGTGTCCCGCATCGACTCCGAGGGAATGCGGAAGGCCTGGATCACGAAGGCGCGCAGAAACAGCGTGAGAACGAGCGCCCACAGCGCGGCTTCCACGTACTCCCTCAACGTCGAACGACTCTGGCTGGACATGGTTCTCCCCGGAGTTTAGTGATTCGCCTTGAGCACGGCGAGGAACGCCTCCTGCGGCACCTCGACGGTCCCGATCTGTTTCATACGGCGCTTGCCCTCTTTCTGTTTCTCGAGCAGCTTGCGCTTGCGGGTGATGTCACCGCCATAACACTTCGCGGTCACGTTCTTGCGCAGGGCGCCGAGGGTTTCCCTGGCGATGACCTTGCCGCCGATGCCGGCCTGGATCGCGACCTGGAACATCTGCCGCGGGATCAGCTTCTTCAACCGCTCGCACAGCTCCCGCCCCCACTCGTACGCCTTGTCGCGGTGCACGATCGCCGACAGGGCGTCCACCCGTTCGCCGTTGAGCAGAATGTCGACCTTCACGGCATCGGCCTCGCCGTAGCCGTCGAACTCGTAGTCGAGCGAGGCGTAGCCGCGCGACACGGACTTCAGGATGTCGTAGAAATCCAGCACGATCTCGGCGAGGGGCAGCCGGTACGCCACCCGCGCGCGCGTCTCTTCGATGTACTCCATGCTCACGTAGATCCCGCGCCGCTCCTGGCACAACTTCATGATGTTGCCGAGGTATTCGGTCGGCGTCATCACGTGCGCCATCACGTAGGGCTCCTCGATGCCGGCGATCTCGTTCACGGGCGGCATCAGGCTCGGGTTGTCCACCTTGATGAGATCTCCCGATTCCAGCAGCACGTGGTATTCCACGCTCGGCGTCGTTGCGATGAGGTCGATCTGGTACTCGCGCCGCAGCCGCTCCTGCACGATCTCCATGTGCAGCAGGCCGAGGAAGCCGCAGCGGAACCCGAATCCCAGGGCCACCGAGGTCTCGGCATCGTAGTGCAGCGAGGCGTCGTTGAGGGTCAGTTTTTCGAGCGCCACCTTCAGGTCCTCGTAGTCCTCGGAGTCGATCGGGTAGAGCCCGGAGAACACCATGGACTTGACGTCGCGGAAGCCGGGCAGCGCCTTCAGCCCCTCGGCGCCGGCCGCCGCCACGGTGTCGCCCACGCGGGCGTCGGCGACCGTCTTCACCCCCGCCACGATGTAGCCGACCTGTCCGGCCGCGAGCTCGGTGACGGGTTCCAGCTTGAGTCGCATGCGTCCGACCTCGGTCACCTCGTAGCGCTTGCCGGTGGACATGAACACGATCGGGTCGCCGGTGCGGACGCGCCCGTCGACGATGCGCACCAGCGCCACCACGCCGCGGTACTGGTCGAACTTCGAATCGAAGATCACCGCGCGCAGGGGCTTCGCGGCATCGCCCTCGGGCGGCGGAATGCGCGCAACGATGGCCTCGAGCACGTCCGCCACGCCGATACCGGTCTTGGCGCTGATCCTGAGCGCCGACTCGGCGGGGACGCCGGTCGCGTGCTCCATCTCGATGGCGACGTCGTCGACACGCGCCGCCGGCAGGTCGATCTTGTTGAGCACGCCGACGATCTCGAGCCCCTGCTCGCGTGCCAGCAGGAAATTGGAGAGCGTCTGCGCTTCGATGCCCTGAGACGCATCCACCACCAGCAGCGCGCCCTCGCAGGCGGCCAGGCTGCGCGACACTTCGTACGTGAAGTCGACGTGGCCGGGCGTGTCGATCAGGTTCAACTCGTAGACCTCGCCGTCCTTCGCGGTGTAGCTCATCGCGATCGCGTGCGACTTGATGGTGATGCCCTTTTCGCGCTCGAGATCCATGTCGTCCAGGACCTGCGCCTTCATCTGCTGCGGCGTGATCGTATGGGTCAGCTCCAGCAGCCGGTCGGCCAGCGTGCTCTTGCCGTGGTCGATGTGGGCGACGATCGAAAAGTTGCGGATGCGCTGCATGCGCCGGTCGGTCAAAAGGTCCACCTCAATCCCGCGCGCGCGCCGGCAGACGCAGGCTTGCCGCCGGGTAACGCGGGGTCGGTCTTGAATTCGATGTCGAAACCACGGAAATGGGCGTCGACGTAGGCGTCGAGCAGCGCGTAGACGATGACGCCGCCGAGCAGCCATTGTCGCGCGACCATACTATCCAGTCGGTCGTTGTACTGCAGCGCAAGCGCGTTCTGCAGGGCGTCGTCGCCGGCCTGCTCGGCGGCCCGCGCCCGGGCGTCGAGGTCATCGAGCGCCCGATTGTCGTCGTAGATGCGGGATGCGAGCCAGATCTCCACGGTCGCGATGCCTCCCGCCTTCCACCAGGCCCGGTTGTAGGCCTGGCCCCAGCCGGGGATCACCGCCGAGCGCAACATCACCCAGCGCGGCGAGGAGAACGGCTGCTCCGCGGCGAGCGTGCGACGCGGACGCGCCGGCGGCGCGAGGGCGGAACGCGCCGTGCTGTCCGGCCGTACGGTCGGGGCGCTGTCCGAGGCGGCCGGGCCCGCCGCGCCGTCGGACCCGCCCGGCGTGCGCGCCGCGGCCGCCGGAGCGACCACGCTGTCCGGCGGCACGGCGGCGCTGTCCGGCGCGCCCATGACGGCGCCTGGCTGTGCCGCCGCGGCGGGCGCGGGCCACGCTGCGAGCGCGACCGTCATGCACAGCACGGCGAGGATTGGCGGGAACGTGTGGGAATCGAACCCACCTCGGACGCGATCCGCGCCCGACAACAGGATTTGAAGTCCCTGGGGTCCACCAGAACCCATGCGTTCCCGCGCCGTCCCGATCGCTCTCCTCCCGGATTCCGCGGTCACGGTTGTTCGAACTCGAGCGGGCGCGGTCCGCGGGGAACCGCCTCGCCGACCTCCGCCGCCCAGACGCGCCGCCGCTTGAGCGCCGCACGCAACGGTTCGAAGCGCCTGGGCGACACCGCGATCAGCAACCCGCCCGAAGTCTGCGGGTCGAACAGCGCGAGCGCGAGCGCCTCGGGCAGATGGGTCACGTCGAGCCCCTCCCCATAGTAGGCGCGATTGCGGCGAATCCCGCCCGGCACCACCCCCGCCGCCGCCAGCTCGAGCGCGCGCGGCATGAACCAGCGCGGCGCCGGGCGCAGGCGGAAGGTGACGCCGCTCGCTTCGGCCATCTGCCGCGCGTGCCCGACCAGGCTGAAGCCGGTGACGTCGGTCGCCGCGCGCGCTCCGGCCGCGACCGCGGCCTCCGAGGCGCGGCGATTCAGCGTGACGAGGGTGCGCGTGAGCCGCAGCACCTCGCGCGAATCGAGCAATCCCTGCTTGAGGGCCGTCGCCAGGATTCCGGCGCCGAGCGGTTTGGTGAGCACCAGGCGGTCGCCGGAGCGCACGCCGGCGTTGCTCAGGATCCGGCGGCGCGGCACCACCCCGGTCACGGCGTAGCCGAACTTGAGCTCGCGATCACGCACCGTGTGCCCGCCGACGATGCTCGCGCCCGCCTCGACGATCTTGTCCTGACCGCCACGCAGGATCTCGCCCAGCACCTCGGGCGCGAGATCGCCGTCCGGGAAGCACACCAGCGCGAGCGCCGTCAGGGGGCGGCCGCCCATCGCATACACGTCCGAGAGGGCGTTCGCCGCCGCCACCTGCCCGAAGTCGTAGGGGTCGTCGAGGATCGGCGTGAAGAAGTCGACCGTCTGCACCAGCGCCTCGCTGCGCCCCCAGGCGAACACGCCCGCGTCGTCGAGCGTCGTCTGGTCGATGAGCACCCGCGGGTCGCGGCGCGGCGCCGGCAACCTCGCGAGCGCCGTGCGCAGGTCGGCGGGGCCGAGCTTGGCCGCGCAGCCGGCGTTGGCGACCGACGCGGTCAGGCGCACGTCGAGCCGGCGGCCGCGGCTCAAGGCCGTCCTCCGCCCGCGTGGTGCGCGGATGCTGGTGCCGGCCGGGGACTCAGAGATCGCCGCCCACCGCGACCACGTCGATCTCGACGCGCGCATTCTTCGGCAGCCCCGCCACCGCGACCGTCGTGCGGGCCGGGAGCGACACCGGGAAGTGCTTCGCGTAGATCTGGTTCATCGCCTGGAAATCGGCCATGTCCGCAAGGTAGACGGTGGTCTTCACCACGTCCGCGAGCGTGAGACCCGCGCCCGCCAGCACCGCCGCCAGGTTTTCGAACACGCGCTGCGTCTGGGCGCCGACGTCGCCCGCGACCAGCTCGCCGGTCGCCGGGTCGAGCGCGATCTGCCCGGAACTCAGGACCATGCGCTGCCCGCCGTGCAGGCGCACCACCTGCGCCTGACTGTAGGGGCCGATCGCGGCCGGGGCGTCTGCTACGTTCAATGGGCTCTTCACCGGCCACCTCCCGTCATTCGACCGTCACGCTTTTCGCCAGGTTGCGCGGCTGGTCCACGTCGCAGCCGCGCAGCACGGCGACGTGGTAGGCCAGCAGCTGGAGTGGAATCACCGACAGCAGCGGCTGCAGCATGGGCAGCGTCGCCGGCACGTAGAGCACGTGGTCGGCCCGCGTGGCCACCTCGGTGTCGCCCTCGGTCGCCACCGCGATGATGCGGCCGCGCCGCGCGCGGACCTCCATCATGTTGCTCATCACCTTCTCGTAGGCGCTGTCGCGCGTGCAGATGAACACCACCGGCATCTGGTCGTCGATCAGCGCGATCGGCCCGTGCTTCATCTCGGCCGCCGGGTAGCCCTCGGCGTGAATGTACGAGATTTCCTTCAGCTTCAGCGCGCCTTCGAGCGCGACCGGGAAGTTTACGCCACGACCCAGGTAGATGAAGTTGTTGTGGTGCTGGTACTGCTCGGCGATGCGGCGCACCTCCGAGCCGTCGTCGAGGATGCGCTGGATCTTGCCCGGGATCGCCTTGAGCTCGGCGGCCAGCTGAATGCCCGCCTCCCGCGACATTTCGCGCTGCCGTCCGAGCATCAGCGTCAGCAGCGAGAGCACCGTCACCTGGCTGGTGAACGCCTTCGTCGAGGCCACGCCGATCTCCGGCCCGGCGTGGATGTACACGCCGCCGTCCGACTCGCGCGCGATCGTCGAGCCGACCACGTTGACGATGCCCAGCGCGCGTGCGCCCTTGCGCTGCGCCTCGCGCATCGCCGCCAGCGTGTCCGCCGTTTCGCCCGACTGCGAGATCACCAGCACCATCGTGCCTTCGTCGATGATCGGGTTGCGGTAGCGGAACTCCGAAGCGTACTCGACCTCGACCGGGATCCGGGCGTGCTCCTCGATCATGTATTCGCCGATCATCCCGGCATGCCACGACGTGCCGCAGGCCAGGAGAATCAGCCGCTGCACGTCGCGCAGCTCGTCCTTCTGCATGTTGAGACCGCCGAGCCGCGCCAGCCCTTCGTCGATCAGCAACCGGCCGCGCATCGCATCCCGCACCGAGTCGGGCTGCTCGTAGATCTCCTTCAGCATGAAGTGATCGAACCCGCCCTTCTCGATCTGGGTCAGGTCCCACTCGACCTCGTGGATCGTCTTGTCGACCGGCACGTGCGCGATCGTCGCGGTGTGGAACCCGTCGGGCGTGAGCACCGCCATCTCGCCGTCGTCGAGATAGACCACCTGGCGGGTGTGCTCGACGATCGGTGCGACGTCCGAGGCGAGGAAGTACTCGCCGTCGGAAACGCCGACCACCAGCGGGCTTCCCTTGCGGGCGCCGATCACCGTGCCCGGCTCGTCCGCCGACATGACCGCGACGCCGTAGGTGCCTTCGACGTCCGACAGCGCGCGGCCGACGGCCTGTTCCAGGTCGAGGCCCGCCGTCATGTACTTCTCGATCAGGTGCGCGAGCACCTCGGTGTCGGTGTCGGTCTCGAAGCGGTGGCCCTCCTTCTGCAGGGCGCGCTTCAGCACCGAGTAGTTCTCGATGATGCCGTTGTGGACGAGGGCGATGCGCCCGCGCGAGTCGACGTGCGGGTGCGCGTTCAGGTCATTGGGCTCACCGTGCGTCGCCCAGCGGGTGTGGGCGATGCCGGTGAGCCCCACCGGCGCGTCCTTTTCGAGGCGTGCCTCGAGCTCGGCGATCTTGCCTGCCGCCTTCACCACGCGCAGGTCGCCGTTGTGCTGGATCGCGACGCCCGATGAATCGTAGCCGCGGTACTCGAGGCGCTTCAGGCCTTCGACGAGAATGCGAAGGCAGGGGCGATGCCCCACGTAGCCGACGATGCCGCACATCTCAGGAACCTCCCGGGTCCGCCGCCGCCAGCGCGGTGCGCGCACGATCGAGCAACGCTCGCGTCCGCTCCGCTCGAGGCGACTCGGCAATCAGGCGAACCACCGGTTCCGTGCCCGATGGGCGCACATGGATCCATTCGTCTTCGCGATGAAAACGCAGACCGTCGCTCTTCTCGACCGCGTGGTCCGCGAACGCGCGGGTGAGACGCTGCGCGATCTCGTCCCATGGGGTATCGGGGCGCGCCACCTTCTCCTTCACCATGGCGTACGCGGGGAGCATGTCGGCGAGCGCGCGGAGACTCTGACCGCTCACGGCCATGCGGTGCGCCACCAGGGCCACCGCCACCAGAGCGTCGCGACCGTAGTGGGCCGCCGGGACGATCATGCCGCCGTTTCCTTCGCCGCCTGCGACCGCCTGGATCTCGCGCATTCTCCCGACGACGTGGGCCTCGCCCACCGGCGTGCGGTGCAGCGCGACGTCGTAGCGTCCGCAGACGGCGTCCATGATAAGAGAGGTGGAGAGGTTTGTCACCACCGGGCCGGGTGTGGTCTCGAGCACCGCGGCGGTGCCGAGTGCGACGGTGAACTCCTCGCCGAGCGGCCGGCCTTCCGCGTCCACGAACGCCGCGCGGTCGGAGTCGGGATCCACCGCGACGCCGAAGTCCGCGCCGCTCTCCAGTACGGCACGACCCAGCGCGCCGAGGTGCTCGGGCAGCGGCTCGAGTTCGCGCGTGAAGCGGCCGTTCGGCTCGCAATCGAGCGGCACGACGCCCGCACCCAGCCGCTCGAGCAGCGCCGGCACCGCAACCCCGCCGACGCTCGCGCACCCGTCCACCGCGACGCGCAGCGCGCGCGCACGGATTCTCGCGACGTCGATGAACGGCAGACCGAGCACGAGCTGCAGATGCCAGTCGAGCGCGCCGGTCTCCTCGCGCTCGACGCCGAGCCGTGCGGACGGCACCCACAGGTCGCGATCGGCCTCGAAGCGCTCGCGCACCGCGTTCCCGGTCGCCTGGTCGAGGAACTCGCCGCGCGCCGAGAGGAACTTGAGTGCGTTCCACGGCGATGGATTGTGGCTCGCGGTGAGGATCACGCCGCCGCCCGCGTGCAGGTGTTCGACCGCCACCTGGGTGGCCGGTGTCGTCGCGAGCCCGAGGTCCACCACGTCACGCCCGGCGGCCGCGAGTCCCGCCTTCACCGCGTGCAGCACCATCGGCCCGGAGGGCCGCGCGTCACGGCCCACGACGATCGGACCCGCCGGGGCAAGGCGCCCGAAGGCGGCGGCGAAGCGGGCGAGCACCGGCGGCGTGAGCGTCTCGCCGACGACGCCGCGCACCCCCGCAACGCTGATCATCAGTGGTGCCATCGTGGCCGACCTCGCGGACGTCCGCGTGCCGCGGCACGGCGCCCCGTCCGCGGGGGTCTGCCATGCGAAACGGGCCGGTGCCTGCGCCTCGTGCGCCCGGCATCGGCCCGCCGGCTCCCGTCGGAGCCGGATGACTGGAGCTGGTGGGCGGAATCGAACCGCCGACCCCTTCATTACGAGTGAAGTGCTCTACCAGCTGAGCTACACCAGCCCCGCGACCGCAGCCCCGCCTCGCGGCGGGCGTGCGGCTTCCAGATCCATGACAAAATGGTGCGACCCCCCAGAATCGAACTGGGGACACCGTGATTTTCAGTCACGTGCTCTACCAACTGAGCTAGGGTCGCACCGATACCGACGGGCCCGTTTTCTACCGCACCCTCCGCCCGCTCGTCAAACCGACGGGGGGCGTGGCGAGGGCGCGAAAACGCACGACTGGAGCCGCTTTCGGGACGCCGCCACCCGGGCCGGACACCGTCCGGGCACCGCTGCCCCGGAAACTCGTCCGGGCGCCGCGGGCCGCCGCGATCCGAACCGGCCCGCCCTCCGGTTCAGGTCTGGCCGGAGCCCCGGCGACGGTCGCGTCGCGGCCGGCGGCGGTCCGCGCCCGGCCGGCGGCGGTCGTCGTTCTCCAGCACCGGCAGCGTGAGCGTCAGCACCGTGCTCCACTCGACGTCCGCGCGCACGCGGATCTCGCCGCCGTGTTCGTGGATCACCTGGCGCGCGACCCCGAGTCCGACACCGGCGCCGTCCGGGGCCGGAGCGAACGGCGCAAACAGCTGTTCCATCATCGCGCCGGGATCGTGCGCGCCGTCGTGAGCGACCTCGATCACCACGAAGCCGCCGGCGCGGCGGGTCTCGACCCGCACCCGTCCGCCGAGCGGCACCGCGTCCACCGCCTGGCCGACGATGTTGCCGATCACCCGCTCCATGCGCTCGGGGTCGAGGAGCAGCGCGGGCAGATCGGCCGCCAGCTTCTTGAGCAGCCGGATGCGGCGCCGCACCAGCGGTTCGCCGGCACGCTGCAGGGCCCGCCCCACCACCACGTTCACGTTTTCGAGGGAGAGCCGCGGCGGTTGCATTTCGGCGAGCGCGAGCTGCTCGCGCGTGATGCGGTCGATGCGGTCGATCTCGCGAAGCACGATCTCGAGGTATTCGCGCAGCGGATCATCGGGCTTCATTTCGCGCCGGGCCCGACGGGCGAACGCAGCGACCGCGGCGATCGGGTTGCGGACCTCACGCGCCGCCCGCGAAGCGAACTCGCCCGCCGCGGCCAGGCGCTCCTCGCGACGCACCCGCGCGCGCAACTCCTCGCGCTCGCGCTCGGCGGCGCGCAGGGCGTCGAAACGTGCGGCATGGTCCAGTGACATCGCCAGCAGGTCGCCGAGCGTATGCAGGAACTCCATGTCGGCGGCGTCGAATCCGTCCGGCTCGGCGGGATGGAGCGAGGTCTTCTCCCACACGCCGAGCGCGCCCCGCGGGTGCCCGTAGGCGACGAGCGGCACGATCCCGGCGCTCGTCACCGTGCGCTCCGCGGCGCCTTCCGCGCCGGGATCGAGCACCCGCGGGGTCATCGCCAGCGTCGCTTCGCGCGCCTCGCCCATCAGCTCCCGCGCGATGCGCTCACGCTGCCCGGCCGGGCCGTGGGTGACTTCGAGCCTGAGCGTGTCGCCGTGCACGCGCCACGCCGCGCTGCCGCGGGCCCCGGTGACGCGCGCCGCCAGCCGCGTCGCCAGATGCTGAGCCTCGGCGACGTTCATCGCCGACACGCTCGCGCGCGCCATCTCCGCGAGCGCGCCCGCGCGCATCGCGCGGAGCCGCTCCGACTGCGCGCGCGCCTGCACCGCCAGCGCCGCCGATGCCGACGCCGCCGCGTGCTCGAGGAGCGCCAGGCGCCGGCCGTCCACCTCGGTTTCGGAACCCACCGCGATCAGCAGACCATGCGCCGCGTTGCCGCGCCGCACCGGCACCACGTAGAGCAGCGCCTGCGCGGGCCAGAGACCCGCGTCGGCGTCGGCGGGCCCGGTGGCGGCATGCCCGCTCGACCACGCGCGACCGGGAACCGTCCCCAGGGCCTGCAGCTCGAACGTGCGGCGCCTGAGCCGCGCGACCCGTTCCTGACGTTCGGGATCCGGACGCGCCGGACGCGCGAGATCGAGCGCCTCGGCGAGCGGTCGCGTCCCGCCCGCACCGGCCCAGCTCCAGCCGCCGAAGCGGCTCGCGCTCGCATTCCACGCCAGCAGCCACGCTTCGCTCGCCCCGGCGCCGCCCGGGTGGGTCGCGTAGTCGAGCAGCGCGCGCTCGATGGGTTCGGCGTCCGCACCGGGATCTCCGGCCCTGAGCAGCGCCGCATCCAGACGGGAGGCGCTTTCGGACAGGCGGATATCGGGGCTGCCGGGCGAGGTGAATCGTGTGGGCTCTGGCATGGGTAGTGGTCCCCACCGCTGGCCGGGACACAGGGCTGGAGCGCAACGGACGTGCCATCTTCCCAACTCCGGCGCCGCTCGAAGGCGAACGGGCTAAGTCGCGCCCTGGCTTGACGCTCGCGGCGCGGGGCCTCTAACGTTCGGCCTCCGTGCCGCACCGTCCGGGCCCATCGCGTGGCCCAATGCCCCACTCACTGGGTGAACAGGAGTCTCGCGTGGACAAGCCGCAGAACCAGCCGTTGCAGGTCGAACTCGGCGAGCGGGAAGCCGAGGGCCTCTACTCCAACCTCGTGCTGATCGCGCACTCGGCCTCGGAAGTGATCCTCGACTTCGCCCGCGCGCTGCCGGGCCTGCCCAAGGCCAAGGTCTACGCGCGCGTGATCCTCACGCCGCAGCACGCGAAGTCGCTGCTGCAGGCGCTCGAGACCAATCTCAAGACGTACGAGGGGCAGTACGGCCCGATCAAGGTCCCGGGCGACGAGCGCGGCCGCGAGCTCGGCTTCAAGTCGTCGTCGCCGTCGCCGCCGCCGGCCTCATCGTCCTAGATCCGTCCGAAGGTCCCGCCAGCCGGCCGGGGCGGCCTCATGCCTCCGCCGCGGTGGCCCGCGGCGCACGCTCGAGCATTTCGCGCAGCGGGCCGGGCGGCCGCACGGGCCGATCGCCCGCCCCCATGAAGCAGTGCTCGGTCCAGCCATGCGCGTGCAGGGTTTCGTCCTCTGCGTTCACGATCCGATAGGCGAAACGCACCGAGGCGCGGCCCAGCGCAAGGACCCCCGTCTCGATCCGCACGCGCGCGTCGTAGCGCGCGGGCTTCAGGTAGCGGCAGTGCGCGGCGAGCACCGGCAGCGAGACGCCGTCCTCCGTTTCGACGCGGGCGTAGCTCCTGCCCAGCGACCGCAGCATCTCGGCGCGCCCGATCTCGAACCAGCGCAGGTAGTGACCGTAGTAGGCGAAGCCCATCTGGTCGGTGTCGGCGTAGCGCACGCGCAGCTCGAAACGGTGCATCAGGCGGAACCCTCCCCGGGTGGCGGCGCGGTCTTCCAGCGCCGGTGCAGCCAGAACCATTGCTCCGGACGGCGCCGCACGCGCGCCTCGAGGCAGGCGGTGTGGCGCGCGGTGAGTTCGAGCGCGGCATCCTCCGCATGCGGGTCGCGGGCGCGCAGCGGCGCCAGGATCTCCAGCTCGAGCCGGCCGTCGGTGCGTCGTTCGGCGAAGCCCATCACGATCGGCACGTCCGCCGCAATCGAGAGGCGCGCCGGTCCCACCGGCGTGCTCGCCGGCCGACCCATGAACGGAACGAACACGCCATGGCGCCGCGCGTCCTGGTCGGCGAGCATGGCCACCCAGCGCCCCGCGCGCAATGCGCGCAGCGTACCGCGCAGCGACATGCCGAGCGGGATCGTGCCGACCCCCGCCCCCTCGCGGTTCGCGCGCAGCATCGCTTCGACGTACGGGTTGCTCAAGGGCTTCACCACGAAGTCCACCGGGTTCAGGCGTCCGAGCCAGGCTCCCAGCAGCTCGAACGGTCCGAAGTGTCCGGTGAGCAGGATCGCGCCGCGGCCGCGCAGCGCTTCCAGATGCCCGATCCCGCGCACCCGGCGCACCACCCGTTCGCCCGGCTCGCGCAGCAGCTCGGGCATCCAGGCGTACTCCGTCCACACCCGGCCGAGCTCGCGGTAGTGAGCCGCGAGGATCGCGGCGCGCGCTTCCTCCCCGAGCTCCGGAAATGCTGCGGCGATCTGAGCGGCCGCAACGCGGCGTCTGAGGCGCAGGGCGTGCGCGAGATCGCCGATCGCTTCGCCGATCGCGTGGCATCCGGGCCACGGCCGGCTGCGCGCCCACGCGATGCTGGCGCGCACGAGCAGCGCCTCGGCGCGATGCGCGGCGCTCACCGGCCGCGCCCCGCGGGGGCGGCCGCGCCGGGGACTGAGGCGCCGGGCGAGCTCACGTCGCCCGCATCCAGCGCTGCCCGGGATGCGCCACGGCCACGCCGCTCCAGCCGAGCCTCAGCAGCAGGCGCGCCGCTTCATGGGGCGCCACGCCCGCCACGCGCGCCAGGTGCTCCACCGAACGCGGGGTCGTCGAGAGCGCCGCGGCGACCCGCTCGAGAGCGCCGCTGTCCGCTCGCGCGCCCGGCGCCCGCTCGAGCGCGGCGAGCACGTCGGCCGCGCCTTCGCACAGACGCGCTCCGTCCCTGAGCAGGGCATGGCAGCCGCGGCTGGTCTCGCGATCCACGTCGCCCGGCACCGCGAACAGGGCGCGGCCGAGGCGCCGCGCAGCGCGCGCGGTGCTGAGCGCACCGCTCACCCGCGCGGCTTCGACGACGACCGTCGCCCCGGCGAGCGCGGCGATCAGCCGGTTGCGCTCGATGAAGCGGCCGCGGAACGGGGCCGCCCCGGGCGGCTGCTCCGACACGCAGGCGCCGCGCTCCATGATCCGCGTCGCGAGCGCGTGATGCGAAGCGGGCACGATCCGGTCCACCCCGCCCGGCAGCACCGCGATCGTCCGGCCGCCCGCGTCCAGGGCACCCTCGTGTGCGGCGGCGTCCACGCCGCGCGCGAGCCCGCTCACCACGACCACGCCCTGCGCGGCGAGGTCGGCCGCGAGGCGCCTGGCGATACCGCGGCCGTAGGTCGTCGCGGCGCGCGATCCGACGATCGCGACCGCGGGCCCCGCGAGCGGCCAGCGGCCGCGCCCCCACAGGACTGCGGGCGGATCGTGGAGATCCCCGAACGCGCCCGGGTAGTGCGCGTCGCCGCGCGGCCATGCCCGCAGGACGGCATCAGCGGCCTCAGCGCGTCCGCGGGCCGTCCGGCTCGCTTCGTTCACTCCCCTGCTCCTTCGGGGACGAAGGACCGGTCAGCACCTCCCACTCCACGCCTTCTTCGCTGGTGCGCACCAGCGGGTGATCGTCCGCCATCTGCTCGGGATCGTCCGCGGACATCAGCTCGTCGTTGTCCATCATCCGTTGCAGCCGGTCGGCCAGCGCCCGATCGCGCCGGCCGAGCTCGGTGAGCCGCGCGCGGCGTGCGTCGGGCGGCAGACCGTGCAGCGCGTGCGCGAGGCGGAAGGCGCCCTTCGAACGCCCGATGGCGACCAGCGCCTCCTGCGCCTCTTCGACCACCGTCTCGTTGGGGTCGCTGCAGAGCCGGAGCAGCGCGGGCACCGCACGCCGCTCGCCCAGCCGCCCGACGATCCGCGCCACGCTGGTGCGCGTGTACCAGAGACCGTCCTCGAGCAGGGGCAGCAGGACCGCGACGTGCTCGGTGCCGAGCCGCATGAATGCGCCCTCGGCGAGCTCACGCAGATACCACGACTCGTCGCACAGGCACTCGACCAGCAGTGACAGCGCCTCCGGGTCGGCCCGCTGCTCGAGGCCCATCACATATTCACGCTTCGCCATCAGGCCCCGTGTGTTCAAGGCATCGAAGGGCTTGGGCTGTCCGAACCCGTCATCGCTCATCGTCTTCGCTTTCCATGGTGGTTTGCGCCGTTCGCCACAACGCTTCGAGCAGCGGTTTCACGCCGTCGCCGCTGTGGGAACTGATCACGACCGCGTCCGGCAGACCGGCGGCCGCGGCGGCACCCGCACGTTCGGCGGGCGGCAACAGATCCGATTTCGTGAGCACCGTGAGCCGGGGCTTCTTTTCGAGGCCGCGACCGTGCCTGGTGAGCTCTTCCTCCAGCATTTCCCGCTCCGCGGCGGGCGCCGTCGCGGTCGCGTCGATCAGGAACGCCAGCACGCGGGTGCGTTCCACGTGCCGCAGAAACTCGAGACCCAGGCCGCGTCCGGCATGCGCCCCTTCGATCAGGCCCGGCAGATCCGCGACCACCATCTGCCGCTCCTCGTCGAGCTGTACGATGCCGAGATTCGGCTCGAGCGTCGTGAACGGATAATCGCCGACTTTCGGGCGCGCCCGCGAGATCCGCGACAGGAAGGTCGACTTGCCCGCATTGGGAAGCCCGACGAGCCCGACGTCGGCGATCAGCTTCAGCTCGAGTTCCAGCCAGCGTATTTCGCCGGGCTCGCCCGGGTCCGCGCGCCGCGGCGCCTGATGCGTCGGCGTGGCGAATTCCGCGTTGCCGCGCCCGCCCCGACCGCCGCGCGCGACGACGTAGGTCTCGCCGGCCGCGGTCAGATCGCAGAGCGTCTCGCCCGTTTCGGCGTCGCGGACCACCGTGCCCGCCGGGACGCGCACGACCCGGTCGCCGCCGTTGCGGCCGGTGCGGTTGTTGCCCGAGCCCGGTCGCCCGGCGTCCGCGCGGAACGCGGACGCTTCGCGGCAGTCTAGCAACGTGCGAAGGTGCGGGTCCACCGTCAGCGTCACGCTGCCGCCGCGGCCGCCGTTGCCGCCGTCGGGTCCGCCCTTGGGCACGTACTTCTCGCGCCTGAAGCTCACGCAACCGCGGCCGCCATCCCCGCCGATGACGTGGATCCGCGCGTAGTCCACCAGCATGCCTAGGCTCCCTCCCCCGCCCGCGCCCGCGGGCACCGCGCCAGCCCCATCCGATATCCGTCGCCGCCGCAGCGGCGCGCGGCGATCCCGCAGCGCGTCCTCACGCGCGGGCCGCCGCGGCCGCCCGCCGCAGCAGGCCGCCGGCCACGAGTGTTTCCAGCTGGCGCGCGTTGAGCTCGTGGCGCACCGTGAAGCGCGTGCCGCGCGTCAGATTCCGCACCACCAGCGGCGCGCCCTCCCACAGCTCGTCCGGGACCCCGGGCAGCTCGAGCTCGTCGCCGGTCTGGATCCGGCCGTGCTCGGCCGGCACCACGAAGCGCAGCGGCAGGATCCCCGCGTTCACGAGCTGGCGACGATAGTCGGCCGCGAACGACACCGCCATCACGCCGCGCACGCCGAGCGCCAGTGGCGCGAGCGCCACCGGATCGCGCGAGCGGCCGTGGCCGAAGCGCGCACCGGCGACGATCCAGCCGCCGCCGTGGCGCCGCGCACGCTCCGGGAAGGCATCGTCGATGCCGTGGAAGACGAACCCGCCGAGTCTTTCGGTGTCGGCGAGCAGCGGCCGGATGCGCGCCCCCCAGGGCAGGATCTGTTCGGCGGCAACGCCATCGCCCGCGACGATCAGAACGCTGCCGCGCAGCGGTCCTTCGATCGGCGCGGCGAGCGGAAACGGCGGCGCACCTTCGTCGACGCTGGCGTCAGCCGGGCCCGCGTCCGGGCGCAGGATCCAGTTCTCGGTCGAAGGGCGGATCTCGGGCAGCTCGATCGGACCGCGCGGCAGATCGAGGCCGCGCGGATCGCACAGGGTGCCGGTGACGCACGCGGCGGCGCACGTGTCGATGCCGGCGCTCCACCAGCCGTCGCGCGGATCGGCGGGATCCGGCAGCACGCCGGCGCACACCCCGGTGCGCCGCGCGCCGCCCGGCGCCGCGTGGCTCGCGCTCAGCCCGGGCTCCAGCACCCGTCCCCCCGCGTTCACCAGCCGGTCGAGCACCCCGCGGTCGCGCGCCACCTCCATGAGCTGGCGGCTGCCGGGCACGACCACCAGATGGAGGCCCGCCCGCAGACGGCGCCCGTCGAGGGCGCGGGCGAGACGCTCGAGATCGTCGAGCGTGGCGCCGGGGCCGATCTCCACGGCGTCCACCGTGAACGGCCCGGACTCGCCGAGCGGCCGCCCGTCGGCGAGCGCATCGAGCGGCGCGCAGCGCGGCACGATCGCATCCAGAACCACGGGGATTACGTCGTCGTCCGCCTCGAGCACCGTCGGCGGCAACGCCTTCCACTCCGGCTCGCGACCCTGAGCACGCAGGGCGGCACGGGTGATCTCGTCCGACGGAAACAGGACCGCGCGCGCACCGAGCGCACCCGCCGCGCCCGCGAGGGCGACGCGCCCGGCCATGCCGAGGGCGGCGACGCCCGCACCGGTGGCTTCGAGAAACGTCCCGCCGGCGCCGCACGGACCGAGCCGCGCCGCGAGATCCAGCATCACGTCGTAGCCGTCGACACCGGGAAGGAGTGCGCCCTGGCAATCGAGGAAGCGCAGTCCGGGCCACGCCAGGTAGAACGCGCCGCCGCCGAGGACGGCGCCGACCTCGACCGGATCCGCGCTGAGCGCCAGCATCCCCACCGCGCCTGCGGGGGCATCGCGCCGCCCCGCCGCCAGCAGGATCCGTCCCGGCACGGCGAAGCGCTCGAGATGCACGATGTCGCCGCGACCGTGCCCGGGGCGCGAGAAGCGTGCGCCGGCACGATGCGCCGCGGCGTGCAGCGCCTGCAGTTCTTCCGGGGTCTCGAAGGCGGCGGGCCCCGCGCCCCGATCCGCCGAGGCCATCGCCAGGTCCACCTGCGGCGCGCCGCGGGCGATGCGCGCGAACGCGGCCAGCGCGAGCAGCCCCGCGCGGCCGCCGGCGAGCACGTGATCCACGCGCAACGGCAGTTCGACGCCCGGCGCCGGCTGGAGGCCCGGGTCGGCCTCGGGGGCGAGGTGGAAGCGGAGGATGTCGCGAACGAGACCGTGGCTCACGGCGCGGCCGTCATTCCCTCGGCTTCGATCCGCCGGAGCCGCCGCCCGAGCCGCTCCGGGAGCCGCCGCCGGAGCCCCCGCCCGAGCCGCCGCCCGAGCCGCCGCCCGAGCCCCCGCCCGAGCCCCCGCCGGAGCCACCGCCCGAGCTGCCGCCCGAGCCGCCGCCGGAGCCCCCGCCCGCCCCGCCGCTCTTGTCCTTCTTCGCCCCCTGCTTGTAGCTGTCGCTGCGGTAGTCGGTGATGTAGAACCCCGAGCCCTTGAACAGGAGTCCGGCGCCGCCCGCCGGCACGCGCTTCGCCTTCGCTCTGCACTTCGGGCAGCGACGCGGCTTGTCGTCGCTGATGCTGTGGAACACCTCGAAGCGATGCTCGCATTTCGGACACGCGTACTCGTACGTCGGCATGAACGGGAGTCTCCGGTGGTTCGAACCGGCCGCTTCGGCCGGGGTGAATTCAGCGCGTTTCGGCTGCGCGCGCAGCGGCCAGCGAGCACGCGATGGTGGCGACGCCGACGACGTCCTCCGCACTGCAGCCGCGCGAGAGGTCGTTGCCCTGTCGGGCGAGCCCCATGAGGATCGGCCCGTAGGCTTCGGCGCCCCCCAGCCGCTGTGCCAGTTTGTATCCGATGTTGCCGCTGTCCAGATCGGGAAAGATCAGCACGTTGGCGTGTCCCGCCACGACGCTGTCGGGCGCCTTGCGTTCCGCCACCGACGGCACGATCGCCGCGTCGAGCTGCAGCTCGCCGTCGAAGTGCAGATCCGGCCGCCGCGTGCGGGCGAGCTGTGTAGCCTCGCGCACCCGGTCCACGCGCGGGTGGGACGCGCTGCCGCGCGTCGAGAACGACAGGAAGGCGGTGTGCGGGACCTGTCCGGTCAGGCGCGCGTAGTGCTCGGCCGCCAGGATGCCGATGTCGGCGAGCTGCTCCACCGTCGGTTCCGGCACGACCGCGCCATCGGCGAACACGAACACGCGCTCTTTGCCCGGCGCGCCGGGCAGCACCATCAGGAAGAACGACGACACCAGCTTCACCCCCGGCTCGAGGCCGACGAGCCACAGCGAGGCGCGCAGCACGTCGGCCGTGGTGCGCACCGCCCCGGCGACGAACACGTCCGCCTCGCCAGCCCGCACCAGGCAGGCGGCCTGGAACAGCGGGTCGGCGGCGTAGCGGGCGCGGTCGGCTGCGACGAGCCGCTCGCCGCGCGCGGCCGTGAGCGCGGCGGCCGTGCGTTCCAGCGCGCGCGGCTCGGTGGCGTCCACGACCCGCACGCCGGAGAGCGACGCGCCGGCGCGCCGTGCGGCGTCGCGGATCGCGTGCGGGTCCCCGACGATGCCGACTGCGGCGGTCCGCTCGCGCTGGATCCGCTCCGCCGCGCGCAGAATCCGCTCGTCCTCACCTTCGGCGAGCAACAGGCGCTGCGGGCGCAGCGCCGCCTGACGCCGGATCCGATCGATGACTCCGCTCATGTCGCCTTCCTCTTCCGCTTCGGCTTCGGCTTCGACTTCGCCCGACCGGGAGCGATGCGCGCCAGCAGGCGCTGCTCGACGTCCGCCGGCACGAGCCCGCGGACACTGCCACCGAGCCGCGCGACTTCCTTGACCAGGGTGGAATTCAGATAGGTGTACTGCTGACTCGGCATCAGAAACGCCACTTCGACGCCCGGCGCGAGCCGCCGGTTCATCAGCGCCATCTGGAACTCGAACTCGAAGTCGCTCACCGCGCGCAGGCCACGGATCATCACCTGTGCGCCGACCCGCCGCGCGCAATCGACCACCAGGTCGGAGAAGTCCACGACCTCGACGCGCCGGAGCGTGCGCACCGCGTGGCGGATCATCTCGACCCGCTCCTCCACCGGGAACAGGGTGCCTTTCGCCGGACTGTGCGCGACCGCCACCACCACGCGCTCGAACAGCCGCGCGGCGCGACGGGTCAGATCGAGATGCCCGTTCGTGAACGGATCGAACGTGCCGGGAAACAGCGCCATGCGTCCGGTGCTCATGCCTGCTCTCCCTGATCGTCCGCGGCCGCCGCGGCCGCCGCGATCTCGTAGGTCGTCACGAACGTCTCTCCATATCCGCGCTCGCGCACCCGCGCGAGCCGGCCCGACCGGGCCGGCAGCAGGTCCCGCCGATGATGCTCCACGATCACCTTCACGCCATCCCTGAGGACCGCGCGCAAGCCCAG
Organism: Candidatus Eiseniibacteriota bacterium; assembly: GCA_963744995.1. GTDB lineage: Bacteria > Eisenbacteria > RBG-16-71-46 > RBG-16-71-46 > RBG-16-71-46 > CAVUWA01. The sequence continues at coordinate 220,815 of CAVUWA010000009.1, read as the reverse complement.
CGCCTCGAGCGTGGCGCGCGCCAGCGCCCCACCGTAGGGCGGGTCCGCGAGGATCAGATCGGCGGCCGCGAGCGGCGCCGCGAGCCGCTTGAGACCCTGCGGGAGGCGGAACGGCCAAACCGTTGTCCGCGATTCGATTCCAAGCTCGTGCAGGTTCCCGGACAGCACCCGGCGCGCGGCCGCCGAATCCTCGACGAAGTCCACGTGCAGCGCACCGCGCGACAGCGCTTCGATCCCCATGGCCCCCGAGCCCGAGTAGAGATCCACGACGTGCAGCCCCGCGAGCGGTTCGAGCGCCATGAACAGCGCCTCGCGGACGCGATCCGACGTGGGCCGCGTGTCCAGCCCGCGCGGCGCGCGCAGCCGCCGCCCGCCCAGCTCCCCCGCGATCACTCGCACGAGCGCGAAAGTCTCATGGAGCCCCGGGCAAGTGTCAATCGGGCCCGCGCAGGGCCCGGGGCCGCGTTCGAGGGCGGCGCGCGCAGCGGCCCGCGGGTGCCGCCGGGCCCCGCGTCGCCAGCATTCCCGCCGGGCGGTTCAGCGCAGGTCGAAGACTTCGATCCCCGCCGACGGCCGGATCACGAACGCGCCACGGCCGCGCGGCCTGGTGAAGCGCCAGCGGGCCAGGTCGTACTCGACCGGCGCGCCGCCGGCCTCGGCGATCACGATGCGCGCGGGCAGGCCGTCGCGGCCGAGCGTGACGCGCGCGCTGTCGCCGGCGACCCCCGCCCCCGGCATCGTCACCACCCAGGTCCGTTCGCCCGCGCGGCGCTCGGTCACGCCCGCCCGGGCGCCCGCGCCGAACAACGTCCACCAGCGCAGTGCGGCGCTCGCGTGCTGCGCGTCGAAGCGCATCAACTGCCCGAGCCGGGGCTGCAGCCATTCGCCGCCATCGGCGCGCAGGGTGATGCGCTCGCCGGTTTCGTCGAACTCGAGGCGCGCGCGATCGGGCGGTTCGAGCACCAGTCGGCCGTGCACGACCACGGTGGTGTCGCGGATCGGATCCACGAAGCGTCGCGTGAGCGCAGCCTCCGCCCGGCCCGTAGCGTGGAGCTTGCGGACCAGCGCACGGGCGGCGGTCGGCACGGCGGCGGCCGCCGGCTCGGCCGCCGCCTGCCGCGCGGCCGGGACGCTGCAGACGGCAGCGAGCGTGAATGCGAGCGCGAGCGGCGGAGGGCGCCGTACGCTCCACCTCTTCGTCGCACCCGGGCTCACGGCCGCAACGCTTCCTGAAACCATTCGAGCACCTCCGTGACGGGCAGCAGCGCCGCATCCGCCGGCATTTCCGCGCGGAACCGGGCCGGATCCGTGGCGGGCGCGTGCGAGAGACGCCGCACCCGCAGCTTGAGGTCCAACCGGCCGCTCGCGTCCGCGAGTTCGATGCGGGTCGGCCACGCGGCCCCGTCCACCACCTCGTAGACAGGATACGTCACCCGGAGCGTGCCCATTCCCGGGCGCACCCGCCGCATGCTGCGTGGCAGGCCGCTCGCGCCGATTCCGAGCGCCAGCGAGTCGCCGCCCTCGGTCCATTCCAGCACCCGCAGCGAATCTTCGAGGCGCGAGCCGGGCCACGCGGCGGCGGGCGCACGCCACGCCGCCGCGGCGACGCGCACGGCGAAGGCGGCGATTTCCGGAAATGCGAGCGGCGGGTCGGCGGCCGCGGCGCGCACCACGGTGTTCCTGGACGGCACCCAGGCGAACACGCTGTCGCCCGCAGCCGCCACGTCGAGCGCGGGACCGAACGCGCCCTCCACCCTGAGCCGTGCGGCGGCGTCTCCGCCGAGCCCGAGCGTGGCGTGGGCCCCCGGCAGGCGCCCCGTCGCCGGCGTCTCGAGCCACAGGCTCACGTCGGCGATCGTGCCGCCCACCCGCGCCTCGCGCGCCGCGAGCCGCGTGACGTAGCGGCGCAGCAGCGCGTCCGGATCGATCGTCGCCACCGCAGCCGGTCGCGGCGCGCACCCGGTGACGAGCGCGAGCAGCGCGAACCCGGGCGGCACGAGGCGCCGCCCGGCGCGAACAGGCTTCAAGCGACGCTCCGCCAGGCGGCGAGAACGTCGGCGGCGACCTCTTCAGGCGTCCTGCCGCCGGTCGCAACGCGCCGCCGTGCAACCTCGGCATAGAGCGGCGCCCGTGCCTCGAGCAGCGCGGTGAGCCGCGCTTCGGGCTCCGCCCCGGCCAGCAGCGGGCGCTCACGGGTCTCGCCCTCGAGCCGCGATGCGGCTTCGGCCGGCGCCACTTCGAGCCACACGGTGAAGCACGCTTCGCGGAGCATCCGGCGGTGCTCGGCGACGAGCACGATGCCGCCCCCGCAGGCGATCACCCGGGCGCCCGCGCCGAGCACCTGGGTGAGCGCTTCGCCCTCGCGGCGCCGGAACCACGGCTCGCCCTCGCGCTCGAACAGGTGGGCGATCGGCCGCCCCTCCTCGCTCTCGATCAGGGCGTCCAGGTCGGCGACGCTGGTGCCGAGCTGCTCGCCGAGCTCGCGCGCGACCACCGACTTGCCGGATCCCATGATGCCGACGAGGGCGATCGGACGGCTGCTGGCGGGCATGTTCATCCCCGGAAGCTAGCACAGGCGCGCGACCGGACCGCGGCCGCCGCCGCCCCCGCATGAGCGACGGCCGCCGGATCCGTGGATCCGGCGGCCGTCTGCGCCACCTCGCTGACGTGGCGTCTAGTTCGAAGCCATCGTTTCGACGAGCCGCGGGGTGACGAAGATGATCAGCTCGCGGTTCTGTCGCGTGATGCTGTTGGAGCTGAACAACGCGCCGATCAGCGGAATGTCCATCAGCAGGGGCACGCCGCGCCTCACAGTCGACTCGTTGGTGCGGATCAGGCCGCCGATGACCGCCGTCTGGCCGTCGTCCACCATGACGCGGGTGTCCGCCTCACTGGTGTTGATGATGACGCCGCCCTGCACGGTGGATTGCGTGGACAGATCGCTGACCTCGGGATGCAGGTCCATGATGATCCGCTTGTCGTCGGTCAGCTGCGGCGTCACCTTCAGCTGGATGCCGATGGTCTGCAGCTGCGACACCGGGTTGCCGGCGACGTCCTGCACGATGAGCGGGATCTTCTGGCCGACGAGGATCTTCGCCTCGCGATTCTGCACCGTCGTGATCCGCGGGTTCGAGATGATGTTCGCCTTGCGGTTCTGCTCGAGGACCTGCAGCTGGGCCTCGATGAAGCCCCAGTCCTTGGCGATGCCGTAGGTGACCCGGGTCACGGGGTCGGCGATGCCGGCGTTGGTCTCGGAGCCGAGGGCCTGGTTGCCGTCGTTCCCGGGCTTGAGGAACCTGGCCCCGGGATCCGGCACGTCGGAGAAGAACTCCGCCTGGTCGCCGTTGGTCGGGCCGACGTTCCACTCGATGCCCATCTGACGCAGCGCTTCGGCGTCGACGTCGACGAGCTTCGCGGTGATCTCGATCTGCGGCGTCTTTTCGTCGAGCTCGCCGGCCATCTCCTCGACCCGCGCCACGTTCGACGGCAGATCGCTGACGATCAGCGCGTTCGAGCGCTTCTCGACCTGGATGTTGCCGCGGCGCGTCAGCGAGGGCTGCAGCGCCTGTGCGAGTTCCGCCGCGTTGGCGAAGTTCAGACGCACGATGCGGGTCTCGAGCGGCACGAGGTCCGCCGCCTTGGCGCGCGCCGATTCGCGGTCGACCTGCTCCGCCGCGAGCTTGCCCGCTTCGTCGACGCGCAGGATGCCGCCTTCGTCCACGTAGTCCAGGCCGTTGGCGCGGCACACGGTACGAAGCGCGCTCTGCCAGCTCACGTTGTGCAGGTTGGCGCGCACCGACGCCTTCACGTCGTGCGCCACCACGATGTTGCGTCCGCTGAACTCCTGGATCGCCCGCACCACCGTCCGGATGTCGGCACCTTCGACGTCGAGGGTGAACGTGCCCTGCCCGGTCGGCTTCATGCCCACGCGCTGCATCGCCCCCGTGTCGGCGGCCGAAGCGGGGGCCGCGAAGGCCCCGAGCGCGATCACCAGCGTGAGACCCACGCAGGCCTTAGTGACTCGCATTGCTGTCCCCCTTCTTCGTCAGTGGAATGGTCACCCAGTCGGTCTGACCGTCCACGGTGTGCTTGACGACGATGGCTTCGCGCATCAGCTGCTCGACCTCACCGTTCATCACCTTGTCACCCTTGCGCAGGACGAGGCTGTTGCCGCGCGGATCTTCGACCAGCGCAAAACGGTCACCCGTGCCCCACACGATGCCCACGACCTTCAGGCCGCCGATGTCCGGCGGCGCGTCGCCGCCCACGTCGGATCCGACGTAGACGTCGCCGACCAGCGACAGGAACGGATCCCGCCGGCCGAGTGCGTTGTACTGATAGGTCACCTGCTCGTCGACCTGGGTCAGCGTCTGCGGACCCGGTCCGGCCGGCTTCGCCGTCGTCTGCGTCTTCGCCCTGGCGGCCGCGGGCTTCGCGCTGCCGACCCCGCGGGCGATCGGCTTCGGCTGTTTGCCATGGGCCGCGTCGTCGAGCTGCTGGGCGTGCTGGTCCGCCTTGTCGTGCGTCTTGCGCGCGGCTTCGACGGCGCGCCCGGCGGTGCTGGACGCGGCTTCGGCCGCGGTCGGCTCCAGCCATTCACCGGCGGTCCTGAGCATCAGGGTCGCGCTGCCGCCGAGCATGAGGCCCGCGGCGACGAGCGCGGCGAGCGTGCGGAGCGTGCCGGCGCGGGAAGCGTTCCCGGTTTCAGGACGCGGGCTGCGCATTGGAACCCTCCTTCTTCTTCGGCGCCGCGCTGCCCGCAGCGGGCGAGGTATTGAGGCAATAGGCCGACGCCGTGAACTGCGCGCTCGTCGTGATGAGCGGGTCGTCCTTGTCGGCGTTGGCTTTCACCTGGACGTTGGCCACGGTGATGATGCGGCGCATGTTCGCCAGTTCGGCGAGGAACGAGCCGACCTGGTGGTAGCCGCCCTTCACCGAGATTTCGAGCGGCACTTCCGTGAGGTACTCGTCCACGTGGTTCGACGCGGGACGGAAGCTCACGAACTGCACGCCGGTCTGCTGCGCGGACAGGGTGATGCGGCGCAGCAGCGCGGGCAGCTGGCGGTCGGCCGGAAGCAGCTCGGCGGCCATCGACCAGCGTTCGTGCAGCTGCTCGTATTCGGCCTCGAAGCGCGGCAGGTCGGCGACCGTGGCGCGCGCGCGGGCCAGTTCGGTGGACTTCTTCTCGTAGTCGGCCTTCAGCACCGTGATCTCGTCCGACTTGTTGGGATAGCCGAACGGGAGGAAGTGCGTGAAGAAGAAGACGCCCAGAACACCACCCGCCAGCATCACGCTGAGGATGATCTTCTGTACGGTCGGATTCTTGAGATCCACGTTCACGGTTGGCGTCCTCCTAGTGGGCCGGCTCGTCCGGCGTCACCTGGCAGGTGAGCTGGAACTTGACGATTTCGTGCTTGTCGACTTCGCCGCGCTCGGCGACCCCGAGCTCGACCCCGGCGAACATCGGCGACTGTTCGAGCCGCGACATGAAGTCCGACACCACCAGATTCGAGAACGTGACGCCTTCCAGGCTCAGCGTGTTGCCGCCGCCCTGGGTGGCCACGGTCAGCCAGAGGTGATCGGGCACGCAGCGCGCCAGTTCGTCCATGAGGCGGACGCTCTGGGTGCGGCCCTTCTCGAGCCGGTTGATGATGCCCAGGCGCAGATCCAGCTCCGCGCGCTCGCGCGCCAGCTGGTTCACACGCTCGATCTGCGGGGCGAGCGCGCGGCTCTGCGCCTCGACCTCCTCGATCGAACGGTTCAGAGACCCCACGCGGCTGTTCTGCGAAAATGCGGTGCCGGCGATGACCAGACCGGCCGCGGCCAGCACGCCCACGGGAATCACCAGATCCCCCGGGTGGAAGCTGATCGAGGCCCGGCGCTGGGCTTTCTCTTCGCGCGGCAGGAGATTGATGCGGATCATTTCTTGTCTCCCAGGCGGCGCAGCGCGAGCCCGATCCCGACCGTCAGGAGAGGCGCCACCCTCATGACGTCCTGGCCCGCGAACAGCGACGGGTCGTAGCCGACGCGGGCCAGCGGGTTGGCCACTTCCACCGGGACGGTGAAGCGGCGATGGAGGAACTCGGAAACACCGGGCGTCATGGAACTGCCGCCGCACAGCATGATGCGCGCGATCGGCCCGGCCTCGCCGGCGGTGCGCAGATACGCCTGCGCGCGCTCGAGCGCGGTCGCCAGGCCCTCGCAGGCCTGCTCGATGACGGGCATGACCTCGAGTCCATCGGAGGACTCGCCACGCACCGCCGCCTCGGCCTCGATCTGGCTGAGGTTGAACTTGCGCTGCGCGGCCTCGGTGAACGTGTTGCCGCCGACCTGGAGGTCCTTGGTGAAGTAGGGCACGCCGCCCTGGATGATGTTGATGTTGGTGATCTCGGATCCGACGTTGAGGATCGCGACCACCTCGTCCGGCGTGAAGTCGTAGTTGGCTTCGAGCGCGTTCTGCGCCGCGAAGGAGTCGACATCCACGATCAGCGGCGAGAGGCCGGCTTCGCGGATGAGGTCGCTGAAGGACATCACCATGTCCTTCTTCGCCGCGACCAGCAGCACCTGCATGAGCTTCGGATCGTTCGGCGCCTCGCCGAGGATCTCGAAGTCCAGCGACACGTCGTTGATGTCGTAGGGCACGTGCTGCTCCGCTTCCCAGTACACGGCCTGCTGGGCGTCGTCCGCGGAGAGCTTGTTCATCGTGATCTTCTTGACGATGACCGCGCGGCCGCTGACGGCGGCGACGACGTTGCGGGACCTGATGCCGCGCGACTCGAACAGGTTCGTCACCGCGTCGGTCACGAGCTGGCGGTCCATGATCTCGCCGTCCACGATCGCTTCCGCCAGCGGCGCCGAGATCCCCCAGTTGGTCAGTCGATAGCTCTTGTTCGATCCGACCTCGAGCTCGACCGCCTTGATGGTGTGGCTTCCGATGTCCAGCCCCACGAGGGACTGCTTCTTGCCGAAGAGCATGTCTCGACTCCCTGAGAGCGATCCGAGTCGCAGCCCGTTCTCTCAATGGACCGCGGACGCCTGCGCACCGCGGTGGATGGACTGACGATGGCCGGCCGTCCACCGACGGCCAACCGTCTCTTGAATCGGTACATCGGCGTCCGTTCTTGAGGCAGAACTTGCGGGCCCCCCATCCCTTGCGGGGCGCGCCGCGCCGGGTCCGGGTCCGGCCGGCGCCCGCTTCCCCAACCGCAAGGGCGGTAACCGTTTACCGTGTGGAATCCGGAAGCAGCAGAACCTGGGGCGAGGTCAGGCGCCTGACCACCTGATCTTCGTGCCCGGTCTGGATGGCGTGGCGAATCGCCTTCATCTTGCGTTCGGCGAGTTCGCGCATGAGCGGGTTCTTCGAGGTCCGGTAGACCCGGTCCCACAGCGCCCAGGCCAGCTCGAGATCGCCCGAGTTCTGCCGCGCCCATGCCGCGAAGCGGGCTGCCTGGGGCGGTGCGTCGTCCTGCCGCGCCGCCTGCTCGAAGTACTCGGCCGCGTGCGCGAGGTCTCTGCCGCCGGACTTGACGTAGTAGAGGAAGCCGGCCTGGAAGGCGAGCTCGCCGCTCCTGGGATTCGCCTCGAGCCCCTTCTTCATCAGCGCCTCGGCGCGCGGGAAGTCGCGCCCCTCCTGGGCGAGCGAGAACGCGCCGAACACGTACGCCGGAACGAAGTGCGGCGCGAGCGACGTGAGGATGTCGAAGACGTGGTCCATGCGGTCGAAGCGGTTGTCGGTCGCCCGATGCTCGCCGTAGTACTGCACCGCGCGCAGCCAGGCGAGATCGGCCGCCGACTCGGCATGACCGAGCGTCAGCTTGCTCAGGTGCTCGCCGGACGGGTAGTAGGCCAGCTCGGCGAGCGGTTTCGCGTGCGGAATGGTCTCGTACGCGTGCCCCGCGAGCCCGTAGGCGCAGGCGCCGAGCAGCAGCGCGAGCATGCCGGCCACGCGGCGCGCGGAGGTGCGCCCGGGCGGCGCGGCGGCGCTCACTTGAAGTCCCGTGACTCGAACACCGCGGTGGCCAGCGCCAGCACGCTCGCCACGTACAGCAGCGCGTACAGCGACGCCGTCACGAGGTGCGCCGGGCTGGCCAGCTGTCCGTCCGCCGCCAGCGTGCGGATGTTGAAGACCGGCAGGTTGGGAACCACGTTGGCCAGCGCGTTGATCGTGGCGCCGAGCGCGGGCGGGAACTTTCGCGCGAAAGCGCGCAGGTCGTAGCTCCACTGGCCGACCACGAAGAAGGCCAGCGTGTAGAGCGCCGACAGCACCGGCGTCGAGAACGCGGAGAACAACACGGCGATCGACGTCATCACGGTCAGCTCGAGCGCCTCCAGGTAGACGGCCTCGGCGATCGAGAGCGGATGCACCGGGTAGCCGCGCGCCGCCATCAGGCCGGTGAGGGCCGCGCCGAGCAGCGCGGCCACCAGCCAGAGCGTCGCGGTGAGCCCCGCCCACTTGCCGACCAGGTACGCCCAGCGCGGGATCGGCCGTGACAGCAGGTTGTAGATGGTGCGCTTCTCGAGCTCCTTCGCGACCAGATTGGTCCCGACCATCAGGATCACCAGCATGCCGAGCACCGAGATGCTCGAGAGCCCGAGGTCCACGGTCAGGCGGAAGCCCTCTCCCATCGCCAGCGGACTCAGCACCTGCGTGCCGAGCAGCATCACCACCCCGCCGGCCACCACCCCGGCCAGCACCCGGTCGCGGGTCGCCTCGCGGAACGTATTCTGCGCGATGATCCACTGGATCATGACCGGCCCCCGCCACTCGCGGGCGCACCGAAACTCGCATGCGCCGCCGCCTCCATGAACAGCTCTTCGAGCGTGGGCCGGTGCGGGGTCACCGCGCGGATCTGCACGCCCTTCGAGGTGAGCCACTGCAGCACCTGCGTCGTGCGCGCGTCGTCGGCGAGCACGAAGGCGGTCTCGTGCGGGTGCTCGCGGCGGCTCACGATGTCCTGCCACTCGGGCGGCACCACCAGCATCGTCACGCCGGTGCAGCGGATCTCCACCGTCTGCGCGCTGGCCTGCACGATCTCGCCGACCGTGGCGACGCGATGCAGCCGGCCGCCGAGCAGGATCGCGACGCGGTCGCAGATCATCTCGACGTCCGGCAGAATGTGCGAAGAGAACAGCACGGTCACCCCGCGCTCGCGCTGCTCGAGGATCAGGTCGCGCACGTCGCGGCGCCCGAACGGATCGAGCCCGCTCATCGGCTCGTCGAGGATCAGCAGCTCGGGATCGTGGACGAGGGCGGCCGCGAGTCCGATGCGCTGCAGCATCCCCTTCGAGTACTTGCGCAGGCTGACCTTCTCCTTCCCGCCCAGCCCGACGCGCTCGATCCAGTGCCGCGCGCGGCGGCGCGCGTCCTCGGCGTGGAGCCCGGAGAGGCGCGCCGCGAACTCGAGGTACTCGACGCCGTTCAGATGATCGTAGAAGTACGGGTGCTCGGGGAGGAAGCCCATGCGCCGGCGGCTGGCCTCCTCCGTGATGGGGACGTCGAACAGCCAGCCCTCGCCCGAGGTCGGCCGGTGCAGGCCGCAGAGCAGCTTGAGCGTCGTCGTCTTGCCGGCACCGTTGGGGCCCAGGTAGCCGAACACCTCGCCCCGCTGCACCTCGAGATCCAGGCCGTCGAGCCCCTTCACGACCTGCATGGTCCAGGGGTGGCGGTAGTGCTTGCTGAGCCCCACGGTGCGAACCGCAAGTCCCGCGGGCGCTGCTGAGGCGCCGGTCGATTTCGGACCGGCGCCGCCGCCTGCCGACATCGGAATGACCGTTCCCTGCGTTCGCATCGGGCCCCCGGAGGTTCCAATCCATTGGTGCGGCGCGTCATGGCGCGCCGGGCGCGCCGGAAGGGGCGCCGCGGGTCATGCAGATTGCAACGCGCGTGCCGCAGGGCGCGGCGGCCGCGTCACTGACCGGTGGTGAGGGTGAGCCGGAGGGTGTCGCCCTCCGGGCCGTTCCCTTTCAGCAGGTAACTCGTGGTCAGCGCCGGATTGAAGCCGAGCTCGCCGGGCATGCCGGCGCCGGGGTTGGCGTTGAAGTTCACCACGCTCGGCAGCTTGGTGAAGGGGTTCTCCGGATAGTTGCCCATCGGACACACCTGCGCCAGCGTCCGGCCGTCGGGCAGCGCACTGGTCGCCGAGGTCGCGTAGTTGCCATCGTTCTGGATCGAGAAGTCCTCCATGGACACCTGCACGGTGTGCATGTTGGCCTTGACCGCGCCCTCCTGGGCGCGCCGCTCCATCGCGATGAAGTTGGGAATCGCGATCGCAGCGAGCACCCCGAGGATCGCGACCACGATCATCAGCTCGATCAGCGTGAACCCGCGGTTGTGGCGCTTCGAACGATTCACGACTCCTCCAGATGGCATCGGACTCTCATGCCTCGAACAAATTGCAACGTTCGTGCCACGTGCACGGCACGGACCGCGTCCGTGATCTCCATGCGGCATGGCGAGTTGGGGGCAGAGCCGGTCGCCGCGCGGCGTACCGATTCCCGCCGCGCGTTGCACATTCGGGGCGCCCGTGCAGGATGCACGCGCTCACCGGCGGCCCCTGAAAGACGAAGCGGGGGTGGGATCGCTCCCACCCCCGCTCGAGTTGCGGTGCGCTGCGGGGATTACGTTCCGGCCGTCAGGACGAGGGTCAGCGCGGCAGCCTTGCCATAGCCCTTGATGTTGTAGCTGGCCTGGCTGGTGTCGGCGTAGCTCGTGATGCCCGGAGGTCGCGGTGCAGGCGGTCAGCGTGCTGGGGCGATCTTCCCACGAACCGCCGACGCCGGTGGTCTGGTCGAACGGATTCTTGAAGGTCGTGCCGGCCTGCGGCAGCATCGGCTCGATCGTCGCAGCGTCCGCGGCGTACACGCCGTCCCACTGCACGCCGTAGTCTTCGGCCGACAGCTGGAAGGTGTGCATGTTGGCCTTCGTGCTGCCTTCCTTCGCGCGGTTCTGCATCGCGATGAAGTTCGGAATCGCGATCGCCGCGAGGATGCCGATGATCACGACCACGATCATCAGCTCGATCAGGGTGAAGCCTTTCTGCGACTTGAACATGACGGGCACTCCTCCTGGGTTGGACACCGGGTCGAATTCGTCTGGGTTCGGACCCTCGGTCTATCGGTTGTGCAACCGGTGTGCCACGTGGCGGATCCGCCTGCCACGCCCCGGAATCCATTGCCCCGCAACGCCATGCAGGTGGGATCCCGGTGGCGCCCCGTACCCCTCGGCGTCGTGCTCCGGGCAATCTTCATCCGCCGCAATGCTGCGAATCGCAATCTGCATGCGTGCCGCCCGTTTCGTGCACAACGCAAAACGCCCCGGCCCTCGGGGCCGGGGCGTCGCGTCGGTCCGGGGTCGCCTCAGGCGGCGTGCGCTTCGGGCGACTCGTCACGCGGCTCGTCCGCGTCCTGCTGCCGGTCGCTTCCCGGCTTCTCCACGCCGTAGGCGATCAGCTTGCGGTAGAGGGTCGACGCATTGATGCCCAGGATGTCGCTGGCCCGCTTCTTCTGCCAGCGCGTGTAGTTGAGCACCTTGAGGATGTACTCGCGCTCCAGGTCCTCGAGCGTCAGGGTCGGCGAGTCGATGATCAGGCTCCCACGCTGCTGCTGGCCGAAACGGATCTTCTCGGGCAGGTCCTCGGGGCCGATCTGGCCGCCTTCGTCGAGCACCAGGGCGCGCTCCATCACGTTTTCGAGCTCGCGCACGTTGCCGGGCCAGTCGTACTTGATGAGGATCTCCATCGCTTCCTTCCCCACCGTCTTGATCACGCCGTTCTGCGCATGGCGCTTGAGGAAGTGGTCGACCAGGAGCGGAATGTCGTCGCGGCGCTGGCGCAGGGCCGGCAGCCGGATCGGGATCACGTTCAGGCGGTAGAACAGATCGGCGCGGAAGCGGCCCTCGGCGACCTCCTTCTCGAGGTCGGCATTGGTCGCGGCCACCAGGCGGCAGTCGATCTTGATCGGGGTCGTGCCGCCGACCGGGATGATTTCCCGTTCCTGAAGGGCGCGCAGCAGCTTCACCTGCGTCGAGAGCGGCATCTCGCCGACCTCGTCGAGAAAGAACGTGCCGCCCTCGGCGACCTGGAACAGGCCCTGCGCGTCGCGCACGGCGCCCGTGAACGAACCCTTCACGTGCCCGAACAGGTTGCTCTCCAGCAGATCGCGCGGAATGGCGCCGCAGTTGATGCTCACGAACGGCCCCTGGGCCCGGCGGCTGCTGTAGTGGATCTCACGGGCGAACAGCTCCTTGCCGGTGCCGCTCTCGCCCTGGATCATGATCGTCGCGTCGCTGTCGGCGACCTTTTCGACCATCTTGAAGACCCGCGCCATCTCCTCCGAGGAGCCGATGATCGTCTTCTCCTCGTGGCCGCGCTTGAGCTCGCGCTTCAGGTACTGGTTCTCCGTCTTCACCCGCCGCATCTCCAGCGCGTTGCGCACGACGAGCTTGATCTCGTCGTTCTTCGCATTCTTGATGAGGTACTGGAAGGCGCCCAGATTGACGGCGTCGATCGCGGACTGCTGCGAGGCGTATGCGGTCATGATGACGACCGGAAGGCCGGGATCGAGCTTCTTGATCCCCTCGAGCACCTGGATGCCGTTCATGCCGGGCATCTTGATGTCCGTAATGACCACGTCGAACGTCTCCCCCTTGACCTTCTCGAGGGCGTCACGGCCGTTGTTCACGTGTGGCGACCTCGTAGCCCTCCTTGCGGAGGACGATCGCCAGGAACTGAGCCATGCTCTGTTCGTCGTCCACGATCAGAATCTTGTGAGCCGGCATGGATTGCTACCTCTCTCTGGTGTCCGCGTGAACCGGAATCAGGCCGCCGCCTGCGCGACGGGGTCGGGCGACTTCACGAGCGCGACGCGAACGGCCGTGCCGCCGCCGGGGGCGCCGTGCAGCGTGAGCGCGCCTCCGTGCCGTTCGACGATGCGCTGTGCGATCGCCAGTCCGAGACCGGTGCCACCTTCCTTGGTCGTGAAAAAAGGCTGACCGACGTGCGGCAGGTGCTCCGCCGCGATGCCGGGTCCATTGTCCGAAAACTCGACGATGACCTGATCGCTCCCGCCATCACGCCACCGGATCGTCACATCCCCCTCGGCGCCGACCGCCTGGAAGGCGTTCGAGGCGAGGTTCAACCACACCTGCCGCATCTGCTCGGCGTCCATCCGCACCGCCACATCCGGCAAGCCCCGGCTCGATCCGTACGCGCACGCCCGTCCGGGCGGCGCGGGTCGTGCGACACCATCTCGCAGACTTCGGCGAGGTGATCGCCGAGGTGGACCGGCTCGAGCGCCAGATCGCGCTCCCGTGAATAGCTCAGCAGGTCGGTGACGAAGCGGTTGAGCCGCTGGCTCTCGCGCGAGATCAGATCCATGAGGACCGCGTTCTCGCCTTCGAGCTTCATTTCGCGCTGCAGGCATTCGACCGAGCCGCTGATCGGGTTCAGACCGTTGCGCAGCTCGTGGGCGATGCCCGCCGCAAGGGCGCCGACCTCGGCCAGCGTCTCCGAGCGGCGCATGCGGCGCTCCATCTCGCGGACGTCGGTCAGGTCCTGGAACACGGCGACCACGCCCGGGTCGTGCGAGTCGTGCACGAGCAGACTGGTGGAGGCGCCGAGCGGCAGCGGGCGCCCCGGCGCGGTCGCGAGGTTCAGCTCGACGCGCGCGCGCGGCGCGCGACCGTCGAGCGTCTCGCGCATGATCCGCGTGAGCCCCATGAGGCGCTCCGGCAGCGCCTCCTCGAGCACCCGGCCCTCGGCGTCGGCGAACCGCACGCCGAGCACGTGCTCGGCCGCCGGGTTCATGTACGACACGCGGCCTGCGGCGTCGGCGGTGAAGACGCCGGTCGTCAGGTGGCGCAGGATCGCATCGTTGTCGACGCGTACCCGATCCAGCTCGCGCGCGGTGCGCGCCAGCGCCGCATCGGCGTGCTGGACGCGCTGGCCGAGCACGCCGGCCAGCACGCCGACGATCACCAGAAACGCGACGGTCACGCCGGGCCGTGGCATGCCTTCACTGATCCCGGAAACGGTGCCGGTCAGCGCCAGCGTCACCCACGGCAGCGAGAGGAACGCCGCGCAGGCGCCCGCCGCCGCGAACAGCCCGCCGGCCATGCGGCCGACCACCCCGCCGGCGATCACCACCAGCGCGAAGAACAGCGTGAACTGGCTGTCCTGCCCGCCGCTCCAGCCGGCGAGCATCGTGATCGCCGCGAGATCGGCCGCGAGCTGGATGTAGATCTGCGCCTCCAGTCGCGCGCCGCCAGCGGATCCCCAGTGCGTAGGCCGCGGACATCACGAACAGCGCGGCGAACGCGCCCAGCACCAGCGACAGCGGTGCCGCTTCCGCGTCCGGCCGCAGCAGCAGGACCATCGGAATGGCCACCGTACCGACCAGCAGCCGCGACCGGACCAGCGAGGCCAGGGCGTCCCACGCCCTCGGCTCCACGGCCGGAACGGCCGGAGTCCCGGCCGGCTGCGGATCGCGCGCGGTCATCAGCCGTTGCCGCCGGCGACGACGCTGATGAGCTTGAACATCGGCAGATACATGGCGACCACCATGCCGCCGACGATGCCGCCCATGATGACGATCATCACGGGCTCGATGATCGAGGTGAGCGTGTCCACGGCCGTGTCGACCTCGGACTCGTAGAACACCGCGATCTTGGTGAGCATCTCGTCGAGGGCGCCGGTCTGCTCGCCCACCGAGATCATCTGCACCACCATCGGCGGAAACACCCCGGAGGCCTTGAGCGGCGCGGCCACGGTTTCACCTTCACGAATCGAGGCGCGTGCTTCCATGATCGCTTCCGCGATCACCTTGTTGCCCGACGTGCGGGCCGTGATTTCCAGCCCCGACAGGATCGGCACGCCCGAGGAGATCAGGGTGCCGAGCGTCCGGGTGAAGCGCGCCACCGCGCCCTTCAGGAGCACGTCGCCGATCACCGGGAACTTGAGCATGAACTGGTCGATCGACACGCTTGCCGTTCTCGGTGGCGTAGTAGCGCGTGAAGGCGAAGATGCCGCCGACGATCGCCAGGATCATCGCCCACCAGAACGACGTCAGGAAGTGCGACGCGCCGAGCACGATCTTGGTCGGCAGCGGGAGCTCACCGCCGAAGTCCGAGAACATCTTGGCGAAGGTCGGGATGATGAACACGAGCATGAACGCGGTGGCGCCCATCGCCACCGTGAGCACGACGCCGGGGTACACGAGCGCGCTCTGCACCTTGCGCTTCAGGGCGTCGGCCTTTTCGATGTAGGTCGCCAGACGCATCAGGATCTCGTCCAGCACGCCGCCGGCCTCGCCGGCCGCGACCATGTTGCGGAACAGGTCGTCGAACACGTTCCGGTGTTTGCCGAGCGCATCGGACAGCGTGGAGCCGGATTCGACCTCGCGCGTGACCTCGCCGATCACCCGCCCGAACGAGGGCTTGGAGGCCTGCTTGGCGAGAATGTCGAGACACTGGACGAGCGGCAGCCCCGCCGAGATCATCGTGGCGAACTGCCGCGTGAAGATCGCGAGGTCCTTGGTGCTGATTCCGGACCCGCCGAACTGCGGCATCTTGAAGCCGCCTTTCGGTTTGAGCGCGGTGACGAGCACCTTCTTCTTGCGCAGGACCTCGAGGGCCTCTTCCTGGCGCGACACTTCGATTTCGCCGGACTGCGCCTCACCGGCGAGCGTGCGGCCTTTCCAGACATAAACGGGCATGGCGTCTCTCCTAGGCGGCGTGCTTCAGGACCTTGGCGAGCATCCCTTCCAGCTCGACACGATCCGCGCTGCGCTCGAGGGCGCCATCCGGGGACAGTGCCCGATCGAGCACCGCCTGCAGAAGCGCCTGATTCATGGTCTGCATTCCGAACTTCATTCCGGCCTGCATGAGGCTGTAGATCTGATGCGTCTTGCCCTCGCGGATCACCGCGCGGATCGCCGGCGTGCACACCAGCACCTCGGCGCACATCACCCGGCCCGTGCCCCGGCTGCGCGGGATCAACTGCTGCGTGACGACGCCTTCGAGCACGAACGCCAGCTGCGTATAGATCTGCCGCTGCTGGTCCGACGGGAACACGTCGACGATGCGGTTGACCGCCTCGTAGGTCGAGTTGGTGTGCAGCGTGGCGAACACCAGGTGGCCGGTCTCGGCGATCGTCAGCGCCGCCTCGATGGTCTCGAGGTCGCGCATCTCGCCGATGAGGATGATGTCCGGGTCCTGGCGCAGGACGTACTTGAGGGCGGTGGGGAACGAGTTGGTGTCCGCGCCCACTTCACGCTGGTTGATGATCGAGCGCTTGTGCTGGTGGATGTACTCGATCGGATCCTCGATCGTCATGATGTGGCACTGGCGCGAGGCATTGATCCGGTCGAGCATCGAGGCCAGCGTCGTGGACTTGCCGCTGCCGGTCGGGCCGGTGAGCAGCACGAGGCCCTTCTGCTTGGTCGTGAACTCCTTGACGACCGGCGGCAGACCGAGTTCTTCCATCGGCCTGATCTCGTAGGGAATCTGCCGGATCGCCATCGACACCACGCCGCGCTGCAGGAACACGTTCGCGCGGTAGCGGCACAGACCCTTGACGCCGAACGAGAAGTCCAGCTCGCGCGTGGTCTCGAAGCGCTTGCGCTGCTCGTCCGAGAGCACGCTGTAGGCGAGTGAAGCCGTGACCTCCGGCGTCAGGACCTCGTACTCGCTCGGCGTGATGACGCCGTCGATCCGGAACTCCGGCGGGACGCCGGCCGTGATGTGCAGGTCGGACGCGCCGCGCTGCACCATGTCCTCGAGCAGTTGACGAAGAGTCACCACATTTGCTCCTTCTGGCTCCGCGCCCGAGGCGCGGCGCCCGTTGATCGGACGTCGCGTCTACAACTTGTCGGCCGCCGTTTCCTTCAGCACTTCCGCCACCGAGGTGAGACCGCGCTTGAGCTTCTCGAGCGCGTCGCGCCTGAGGGTGAGCATGCCCTCGTCGATCGCGGTCTTCTTGATCTCGTTGGCCGACGAACGGTCCAGCACGAGGTCCCGCAACCTGGAGGTCATCGGCATGACCTCGTACACCCCCTGGCGGCCCCGGTAGCCGGTGCCGTTGCACTCGATGCAGCCGTTGCCCTTGAGGATCGTGGCGCCGGCCGCCTCCTCGTGCGTCATCTGCAGTTCGCGCAGCACCTCGTCGGGCAGCTCGATCTGCTCCTTGCAGTTCTGGCAGACCTTGCGCACCAGGCGCTGGGCCAGGATCAGGTTCACCGACGACGCGACCAGGAACGGCTCGACGCCCATGTCGATCATGCGGCCGATCGCGCTCGGGGCGTCGTTGGTGTGCAGGGTCGAAAGCACCAGGTGACCGGTCAGCGCCGCCTTGACGGCGATCGACGCGGTCTCGATGTCGCGGATCTCGCCGACCATGATGATGTTCGGGTCCTGGCGCAGGAACGCCTTGAGCGCCGCAGCGAAGCTGAGTCCGACGTCGTCGTTGACGAGCACCTGATTGATGCCGTCGAGGTTGTACTCGACCGGGTCCTCGGCGGTCATCACGTTCACTTCGGGGGTATTGACGCGCGACAGCGCGGAATACAGCGAGGTCGTCTTGCCCGAACCGGTCGGCCCGGTGACCAGCACCATGCCGTACGGATTGGCGATCGCGTGGACGAACTCCTCCATCGACTTGGGCTCGAAGCCCAGCTTCTCGAGATCGACGTTGAGGTTCGTCTTGTCGAGGATTCGCATCACGATCTTCTCGCCGAAGATCGTCGGCAGGCTGGAGACGCGCAGATCGATGGTGCGGTTCAGGACCTTGATCTTGATGCGCCCGTCCTGCGGGATCCGGCGCTCGGCGATGTCGAGCTCGGCCATGATCTTGAGGCGCGAAAGGATGGCGGCCTTGAACTTGAACGGCGGGGACATCAT
Organism: Candidatus Eiseniibacteriota bacterium; assembly: GCA_963744995.1. GTDB lineage: Bacteria > Eisenbacteria > RBG-16-71-46 > RBG-16-71-46 > RBG-16-71-46 > CAVUWA01. The sequence continues at coordinate 202,925 of CAVUWA010000009.1, read as the reverse complement.
TTCCTGAAGGACGCCGTCGATGCGGAAGCGCACGCGCATGGACTTTTCATACGGCTCGATGTGGATGTCCGACGCGCCCTTGCGCACCGCGTCGGAGATCAGCGAGTTCACGAGCTTGACGATCGGCGCCTCGTCCATTCCGGCGAGGCCGCCCTCGAGGTCGTCCTCCTCCTCCTCGACGACCGAGAGCTCGTCCTCCATCCCCTTCATCACGTCCGCCATGGTGCCGGCGGAGTCGTAGGCACGGTCGATCGCCTTCTTGAGCGTGGCTTCGACGGCCACGCGTGCGTCGACCTCGTAACCGGTGATGAACTTGATGTCGTCGAGCGCGAAGATGTTGCTCGGGTTGGCCATCGCGACCACGAGCTGGCGCCCGCTGCGCGACACCGGCAGCGCCATGAACTTGGTCGCCACGTCGCCCGGCAGCAGCCGCGTCAACGTCGTGTCGGGTTCGAAGCTGGTGAGGTCGATCGACGGGACGTTGTACTGGCGCGAGAGGAACTCCAGCATCGCCTCTTCGCTGATCGCACCGATCTTGACGAGATTCCCCGCGATCGAGCCGCCGACGTTCTTCTGCTGGAGCGCGGCCTTGTCGAGAGCGTTCTTGTCGATCAGATGCGCGTCGAGCAGCTTCTGTCCGATGTCTTCCTGCACGCGGATTCCTCGAAGGCGCATCGGGAAAGCCCGATGGCCGGACATGTCATGCGATGGGACATCCGCTGAGCCTGCAGACCGCGGATGCCGTTCGACGCTCCCGGCGACGTGGACGGAAGGGGTTATGCGCGTTATCGGAACCGCTCCGCCGCGAATGAAGGGGAATCTGCTTGCAGACTGCAGCGGTATCCGGGCGGCGCCGGGACGGGACGCCCCCACCCGTCCGGGCCCGCACGGCGGCGCGGCGCGGCCCGGTGACCCGCCGGAAGCCGCGCCCGCAATCCCTTTCAGCGCAACAGACTGTCGGGGCGACCCCGGGTCGTGACACGGTCGCCGATCCGTTCGATCAGGCGCGGACCGATGCCACGCACCGCGGCGAGTTCGTCCGCGCTCCGGAACGGGCCGTGCCGCGCCCGGTGCCGGACGATGCGCTCTGCAAGCACGGGTCCGATGCCGGGCAGCCGGGTGAGCGTGCGAGCGTCGGCACGATTGAGGTCGATGCGGGTCGCGCCGGCGCCCGCCGCGGCGGGGACCGGAACCGGCACCGGTCGCGGCGCGGGCGTCAGGGCGCCGGGCCGCAGCGCCATCGCGCCGATGGCGGCCACGGCGAGCGCCGCAAGCAGCGCGCCGCGCAGCTCGGCCCGGGTCGCGTTCCGCACGTGGAACCTCGGCGGGGGCCGGGAAGTCGTGTGGCCGGCTAGTTGAACAACCGCCAGGTGAACAGGAAACGCAGGGTGCGGCCGGGCCCCAGGGCCTCGCGGCCCGTGGCGTAGTCGATCCATACCTGACTGCGCCGCTCGTCCTCGAGGTTCAGCAGCTCGATCGAGGCGGTGGCGTCGGCGAGCGTGAGGGTGACGCCGGCGCCGAGCGTCACGTAGCCGGGCAGCCGTCGCCCGAGCGGCGCCTCGCTCTCGCGCGGCCCGACGCCCTCGACCAGCATGCGCACGCGCACCCCCAGGTCACCGGTGAACGCATGGAAGCGCGTGCCGAGCCGGGCACGAAAGCCGAGCGCCGGGTCCACCTGCGGCTGCCGCGGGGTCAGGTCGCGCACCAGCGCGAAGCCTTCGGCGGCACTCTCCAGCGGGCCGCGGTTCCATGCCCCGCGGGCGCTGAGCAGAGCGAAGTGGTAGCGGCCGCTGTCCGCCCTGAAACCGCGGCGCAGCCACAGGTCGTCCACCGGGCGTCGCGAGCCGAGCGCACGCGAAGCGGTCTGCCCGAAGCGAACCGCCGCCTCGCCCGCCGACCCGCCGTCCGCGCCGCCGCCGTGCACGGCCACTCCGCCGCTCCAGGTGCTCTGTAGGAACGGCGCCTGACCCGGTGCGAGATCGGCCCACACCGATTCGGTGATGCGCTCGAAGAACACGCGCGCGCCGGCGCCCGCGCCGCCGACCTCGTAGTCGAAACCGGGCGCGAGGTGCACGCCGCCCGCATGCGGTCGCGCGCCCGCACCCACATGCAGCGCCAGTCGCCCCTCGCCCACCGGCCGCGCCCACGCGACCCTGCCCCACAGCGCGCGGCCGACCGCCGACGACGCGCCGTCGTAGCTGCGGTCGATGCGCGCTTCCCCGTATTCGAGCGATGCCGCGAAGTCCGAGGCGCCGCCGCCCGCCCGGCTCCAGAGGCGCACGCGGTTCTCCTGCGCGTCGCGGCGCGAGTAGACGAGCGCTTCGTCGAGGCTCTCGTGGAAGTCGTGGCCGCGCGCTAGCGTGACGCCGCCGGCCGCCCGCGCGCCCTCGACACGCCACGCCAGCGAACCGCTTTCCCCCGACGACGACTCCTGCTCGCCGCCGGCCAGACGCGCAGCGCCACCATGCTGCGCGAAGGTCGCGCTCACCGCCTGTGCGCCGCGGGCGAAGCCCCCGCCCAGACCCCAGACGTGGCGGGCGACGCCGTCCCAGCCGCCGATGCCGCCGCGCTTCGAGTTGGAGGTCTCGGCGCGCACCCACAGCGCCGAATCGCCGCGCTCGAACCCGAGCGCGCTCTCGTCGATGCCGAACGAGCCGCTGCGCAGCGCGATCACCGACCGCGCCGCGTGGCGCGGATGCGCCGCGGGCCCGCCCCGGGCGCGGGCGAGCGAGCCATCGAGGCCGCCCGCCGAAGGCCCGCCGGAGACCGCCACCGAGTCGTAGAAGGCGATCGGCGTCGGCGCGAGCAGGACGCCGGGGAACGGCAGCGCGGCCGGCGCCCGGGTCGGCTCCTCGAGCCGCCATGCGGCGCGCACGTGGCCGGCCCACACCCACGGCGCGCCGGTGATCGGGCCCGCGTCCGAACGCATGCCGGCGCGACCGGTCTCGCTCCACCACTCGGGCAGATCGAAATCGGTGGACGCGGCGATCGCGTCGCGCCCCGCCGACGAGGCCTGCGCCGCGGCGGGCGGCGCGGGCCAGCTCAGGACGAGAGCCGCGAGCGGTAGTGCCAGAGCACGCCCGAGAGCGGCGTGCCGAGCACCACGAACAGACCGATGTTCGATGCCACGTGCCAGGCAGCGAATGGAATGCCTCCGATCAGGGTGACGCGCACCTGCCCGAACAGGATGCCCGTCGCGAGATTGGTCAGGACGTCGAACCACACCGTGAGCAGGAGCGCCGCGATGGCCAGCAGCAGTGCCCGGGCGGGGGCGCCGCGTTCCGGACCGCGTGCGGCCGCGAACCACGCGCCGCCCAGGCCGGCCGCCGACTCGCCGAGCACCTGCGCCAGCGTCACCAGCGGATGCACCGCGCCGTAGGGATTCAGCAGCGAGTACACCAGCATCGTCACCGCGCCCACCAGGACGCCGTCGCGCGCCCCCAGCAGAACGCCCGAGCAGAACACGACCAGCGTGAGGACTTCGAAATTGGGGATGGTCTCCGCATACACCCCGGTGAGTCCCGCCGCGACCATCAGGGCGGCGTAGGACAGGCGGCGCGTGGACAGTCGATCGGTGGCGATACGCTGGATTCTCCGGAGGGCTTCTGGTCGGGGCGCGCGCGGAGCCTAGCCCGACCGCTTCGCGCACCGCAAGCGCGGGGCGCCCGGCGGCGGAAACGCGAGGGTGACGCGCATCGGCCCGCCGGCCGGCGGAGGCCGGCACGCCGCCCGTCGCGGGCGGCGGCGATCAGCTCGGAACGCCGGCGGCGTCCTTGAGCCGTTTGAGCACCAGCGCCGGCACCTTCATGCCACCGAGGTCGGTGTGGCGTCCGGGACCGTGGAAGTCGGAGCCGCCGGACTCGATCAGGCCGAGCTGCGTCGCCAGCGCATGGTAGCGCCTGACCAGGGCCGGTCCGTGCTGCGGGTGCCACACCTCGATCCCGTCGAGGCCCGCCTGGACGAGCTCCCGTACCAGACCGTCGGGCACGTATGCGCCCGGGTGAGCGAGCACGCTCACGCCGCCGGCCTCGGCGATCATCGCGATCGCCTCGTTCGGATGGAACGCGGGCCGCGGCACGTAGGCCTCGGCGCGGGCGCCGAGAAACTTTTTGAAGGCCTCGTCCACGGTGCGCACGCGTTTCGCGCGCAGCAGCACCGCGGCCACGTGCGGACGCCCGACCACGCCGGGGCCGGCGAGGGCGAGCACCTCGTCCACGTCGATCGCGATGCCCAGCTCCGCGAGCCGCCGGGCGATGGCGTGGACCCGCTCGATCCGCTCGCGGCGGAACTTCCTCAGCCGTGTCGCAAGCCGCGCGTCCGCCGGATCGACGAAGTAACCGAGCACGTGCAGGTCGAGGCGGTCCGTGCTGGTCGAAACCTCGATGCCGGGCACGATCTCGACGCGCCCACGTGCCGCAGCGCGCGCCGGACCGATGCCTGCGGTCGAGTCGTGATCGGTGATCGCGATCGCGGCGAGGCCGCGCTCGATCGCGAGATCCACCAGCGCTTCCGGGGTGAGCTGGCCGTCGCTGAAGATCGTGTGGGCGTGAAGATCGACGCGGCCACCGTCCTGCGCCGCGCGCCCGGGCACTAGATGCTCTCCAGCGATTTGCGCAGGACCCGGATCTTCAGCGCCACGTCCGGATAGTTGGGTTGCGCGGCGTGAACGCCCTCGAACTCGCCCAGCGCTTCGCTCACGCGACCCGCCGCCTCGTGAGCGAGCCCGAGCTGGTAGCGCAGATTCACTTCGGTCTCCATGTCCAGCCGTCCGCTGTCGAGCGCGGCGCGGAACTCCGAGGCCGCATCCTCGAACCGGCCCTGGTCGAGCAGGCAGCGGCCGACCATTTCGGCGCAGCGGTCCGCGAACGCGGCATCCTTCTGCGCGATGCGGAACGACTCCACGGCCTGCTCGAGCAGGCCCATCTCACGATACGCCATGGCGAGATCGTAGTGACTCTGCGCATCGCCGGAAAGCTGCGCCTCGACGCCGCGCTGGAACTCGGAGATCAGCGAGCCGAGGTCGAACGTCACGGCCTCGCCGCGTCCCACCGCGAGCTCCACGCGACCGGTCTCCACGCCGTTCTCGGAGGCGGGCGCCTCCGCGGCGCCGGCCGCGGGGTCGGCCTTCGGCTCCGGCCCGGGCGGCTCCGGCGGTCCGAGCCGGCGCTCGCGCCCCTTCCCCTTCGGCGCGCGCCCCGCCGGCGCGGCCGCCTCGGACGCCGCCTGCGGCGCCGCTCCGCCCAGTCGCTGCAGGCGGCGCGCCGCGAGCGCGTTGTCCGCCTCGAAGCCGATCGCCTTCTCGAACCAGCCGCGGGCTTCCTCGGCCCGCGTGCCGGCCAGGGCACGGTCGCCGAGCTCGCAGGCCACGTGCGCGGCCTCCGAGCGATCGTCGCGTTTTTCGCAGTTGGCGAGCCAGCGTTCCAGCACGCCCTCGGGCGCCTGGGCGCTCTTGGCGAGACTGCGCCAGATCGTCGCCGCCTGGTCGAGCTGGCCGGCCGCCTCGTACGTTTCCGCCGCCTGCGCCAGCGTCTCCCCGGCCCGCTCGCGATCACCGGCGCGGAACGCCTCCTGGGCCTCGGCGAGCAGCTTCTCCACCTGCACCAGCTCCGCGCTGCGCGCCGGCGCAGGGCGTGCGCCCGGAGTTCCGAACTGGAGGCCCGGCGGATCCGTCGAGGGCTCCCCGTTCCACGCCGATTCGATCGTGCGCACACCGCCGTCGGCCGTACCGGCCGGCGTGGATCCGGTGCTGTGCCCGGGCGTGCTTCCGGCCTCGCCCTCCGGCGTCGAGGCGGCGTCGCCCTCCGCCGTCGGGCCGCTGTCGCCCTCCGGCGCGGTTCCGGCGTCGTTTTCCGGTGTGGATCCGGCGTCCATGGGCGCAGCCCCGTCCGCGACCGCTGCGGCCTCGGGTGCGGACGGAGGGCCGGCCTCCAGCCGCGGCGGCGCCGACTCGAGATCGGCATCGCGCTCGATCGCCGCGGGCGGCCGGGCGCGCTCGATGCGGTCGATGTCCTGCATGCCGGGCTCCGGCGCGCCCCCTGCACCGTGGGCCGGCGCCGTGCCGGGCTGGCTGCCGGCCGACTCGAAGGCCTGTTCGTCGAGCTCGCGTCCGCGACGCTTGCACTGCTCGGCCGCCTGCAGCTGGCCACCCTTCGCGTAGTGCCGCGCCGCCTCGGCGAGCGTGCGCGCCGCCTCGGGCCGGTCGTCCTCGAGCAGCAGCACTTCCGCGAGCCGCTCGAGCGCCTTGAGGTTCTCGGGAGACGCGTCGAACGCCTTGCGCAGGGCATCGCCGGCTTCCCCATACTGTTCACCGCGCACCTGGTGCTCGGCGTACTGCATGTAGTAGAGCGAGGCTTCGGTGCCGAGACCGTCCGCGGCATGCAGCGCGGCGAGCTGCCGGAGCACCCGGGCGGGCGCGAGCGAGAGCCGCATCATCTTCTTGCAGACCGCGATGCCGTTCTTGTAGAGGCCGGCGGTCTCGTAGGCAGCCGCGGCGCTCAGATAGCGGTCCGCGGCCCCTCCCTGATCTCCCTTCTTGAACAGGAGATCCGCGAGGAGCACGAAGTTGTAGGGGTCGGTGTCATTCGCAGCGACGAGCTTTTCGTATTCGCTCAGCGCCCCGTCCAGGTCTCCGTTCTGAACGCAACGCTGTGCCCGCCGCTTGATCTCGACTGCCTTATCCAAGGGCTCTCTCCGCGGGGCGTTACGGGCACGCGCCCGGCCTCAGGCATTCCCTGTCAAGCGTTGATGACGGCCCGCACCGTCTCCGCGCAGCGTCGAGACACAGGCTCGAGCTCGGCCCGGAGGCGCCGCAGGTCTGTAATCACCTGCTGTTTATCGGCGCCCTCGGGCAGGGACTTCAGATTGATTTCCACGTTGAGCAGGGCGCCTTCGGCGGCGGCCCCGGCGATGAGGCCCGCCACGCCGGAATCCGTTGCCGCGTTGATGTTTCCGCGCTCGGCCGCGGTCGCGGCGAGGCCCAGCACCTCGAGGCAGGCGGCGGCCGTCTCGAGCGGGACCCGGGTCGCCTGCAGCTCGGCCGCGGCCAGCGCCCGGGCGCGGGCCTCGATCTCGGCCTCGGTCGACCGGGGCATCCGGCGCGCCTCGAGCACGGCGTCGAACGCCTCGCTGTCACGCCGTGCCAGCGAGAGCAGGGTGACGCGCAGCCGGCCCGCGGCGCGTTTCATCTCGCCCATTTCGGCCTCCCGGTCGGCGTACTTCTTCCTGCCGATGGTCAGGTTCGCCACCATGGTCGCGAGCGTCGTGGCCAGCGCCGCGGCGAACGCGGCCACGGTGCCGCCGCCCGGTGTCGGCGTGGCGGCCGCCACCTGATCGAAAAACGTCGCAATCGGCACGGCCTCGGAGAGGGGCGGCGTGCGCAGCCTGAGTTCCAGCACCTGATCGCGGCGGAAGCCTTCGAGCTGCAGCGCGTGCTCGGCGGCGTCCAGCATGGCGAACTCGGGGATCAGGCCCACGACCTCGCAGCCCGAGATCGCGGCGCCGCGCCGCGCGGCCTCGTCGCGCACCAGCGCGAGCACGCGATGGATCGGCGTCGCCTGCACGTCCACCAGATTCATGCTCACCTGCGCGCGGCGGCCGCCCTCGATCGAAAAGCCCAGCGCGCGCACGTTCCGCAGGCCGCCCGTTCGTTCGCGGATCGCGGAGGCGACCGCCTTCGCGACCCGCACGTCGGCCGTGTTGAGGTTGGCGTTGAACGCGACCAGGAACCGGCGTGCGCCCACGGCGGTCGCACCGGCCGTGGGATGGATCTGCGCCGGACCGAAATCCGGGACGCGTTCCGGGTCCGTGCCGATGGCGTCGCGCAGGCCCTCGAACTGGCCGCGGCGCACGTCGGCCAGGCTCACCCGGTCGGGACGGCTCGCCGCCGCCTCGTAGAGGTAGGTCGGGATCGCGAGCTCGCTGCCGATGCGCTCGGCCACCTGACGGGCCATCGCCGCGCAGTCGTCGAGCGTCACCCCCTCGACCGGCACGAACGGGACGACGTCGGTCGCGCCCATGCGCGGGTGTTCACCCTGGTGCTGCGTGAGATCGATCAAGCGTGCGGCACGCTCGACGAGGCGGAACGCGGCCTCCATCACCGGTTCCGGCTCGCCGGCGAACGTGATCACCGAGCGGTGGTGGTCGGCGTCCATCTCGCTGTCGAGCATCGTCACGCCGGCGACGCCGCTCACGACCTGGATCAGTTCGTCCACCACCTCGCGGCGGCGGCCTTCGGAGACGTTCGGTACGCACTCGACGAGTCGGGGCATGGTCACTTTCCGGGATGAGAGGTTCGGCGGCCGCATCCGCGCCGCATGGCGTTCACGGCCACACGCGGCGTTCGACGGTGGGCAGCGCGAGATCCGCGCCGCGCATGAACACCACGTCGGGGCGTACGGACGGCATCCAGTACGGCAGCTCTTCCAGCGTTTCGCATTCCCAGGCCACCGCGTCGCCCCACGCGCCCGGGTTCAGATGTCCGACCTCGGCCTCGACGCCCAGCGCCTTCGCCGCGTTCCAGGTGAGCGCCAGCAGGATCTCCTCGGCGCTGAACCCGCACAGCCGCGCGGCCAGCGCGCCGCACTCGAGCAGCGACTGCGCGGGAGCGGTGCCCGGGTTGAAGTCGGTGGCGATCGCGAAGCGCGCACCGCTCTCGCGCAGCGCCGCCGCGCGTGGCAGCGGTTGCCCGAGCGTCAGCGCCGCGGCCGGCAGCAGGACTCCCACCGTGCCCGCCGCGGCGAGCGCGCGCCAGTCCTCGGCGCTCGCGCTCTCGAGATGGTCCGCCGACAGCGCGCCGAGGTCCGCCGCGAGCCGCGCGCCGCCGAAGCGCTCCATCTGCTCGGCGTGCACCTTGAGCCCGAAGCCCAGCGAGCGCGCACGCTCGAGCACCGTCCGGCACTCCTCGACCGTGAAGGCGACCGGGTCACAGAAGACGTCCACCGCCGTGGCCAGCTCGCGGAGCTGGATCAGCGGCAGCAGCCGCTCGCACACCTCGGTCACGTACTCGGCGCGACGGTCGGCATAGGCCTCGGGCAGCGCATGCAGCACCAGCGCGGTGCGATGGACATGCACCGGCACGCGCAGCACCGCGCCGCGCATGATCGCCAGCAGCTGGACTTCGGCATCCGGCGTGAGCCCGTAGCCGGACTTCACCTCCACCGTGGTACAGCCGTTCGCCCGCCAGCGCTCGATCCGTGCGGCCAGCGTCTTCTCCAGCACGTCGGGCGATGCGGCGGTGGTGGCCTCCACCGTGGCGCGGATTCCGCCGCCGCCGGCCGCGATCGCCGCGTAGGGCTCGCCGGCGAGCTTCCTCTGGAACTCGAGAGCGCGCTGTCCGGCGAAGACCATGTGCGTGTGGCAGTCGACCAGACCGGGGGTCACCAGGCGGCCGTTGGCGTTGAGCGGGCGCGCGTCCGGATGGCGTGCGGTCAGCTCGGCCACGTGGCCGATCTCCACGACGCGGCCCTCGCGGAATACGATCGCCCCGCGCGGGAAGCGCAGGATCCTGCGGCCCTCGGGGTCCGGAGTCACCACCTCCGACGTGTTGTGGAGCAGCAGGTAGGCACTGCGGCCCGCCACCGACTTGTTCGAGGGATCGTGCGAGGCCCAGGTGGCCATCAGCGACCGTCGTCCGTGATTCCGGGCAGATCCATCCCGGTCTTTCGCGCGTGCGCGATCGCCTCCGGATAGCCGGCGTCGGCGTGGCGCATGACGCCGGTGCCCGGGTCGTTGGTGAGCACGCGCTCGAGCCGTGCGTCGGCCTCGGCGCTGCCGTCGCAGACGACCACCAGCCCGGCGTGGATCGAGTTGCCGATGCCGACACCGCCGCCGTGATGGACGCTCACCCAGCTCGCGCCCGAGGCGACGTTCAGCATCGCGTTCAGGATCGGCCAGTCGGCGACCGCATCGGTGCCGTCGCGCATGCCCTCGGTCTCGCGGAACGGCGAAGCGACCGAGCCGGCGTCGAGATGGTCGCGGCCGATCACCACCGGGGCCTGCAGCACGCCTTCGCGCACCATGCGGTTGAAGCGCAGGCCGAGCCGCGCGCGCTCGCCGTAACCGAGCCAGCAGATGCGCGCGGGCAGGCCCTGGAAGCGCACGTGCTTCCGTGCGAGTGGAATCCAGCGGGCGAGCCGCGCATCCTCGGGGAACGTCTCGAGCGCCGCCGCGTCCGTCTTCGCGATGTCCTCCGGGTCGCCGGACAGCGCAGCCCAGCGGAACGGCCCCTTGCCGAGACAGAACAGCGGGCGGATGTACTCGGGCACGAACCCGGGGTATGAGAACGCCTCGGCGTGCGGCACGCCGCCGATTTCCGCCTCGCCGCGCAGGTTGTTGCCGTAGTCGAACAGCGTCGTGCCGCGCGCCTTCATCTCGAGCAGCGCCCGCACCTGACGCGCCATCGTGGCGCGCGCGCGGCGCACGTACTCGGACGGGTCTTTGCGCCTGAGCGCATCGGCCTCCTCCGCGCGGATCCCCGCGGGCACGTAACCGCCGAGCGGGTCGTGCGCCGAGGTCTGGTCGGTCGCGACGTCCGGCACCACGCCGCGCGCGAGCAGCGCCTCGTGGGTCTCCCCCGCGTTGCCCACCAGCGCGATCCCGAGCGGGCGCTTCGCCGCCTGCGCCTCGCGCGCCATCGTGACCGCCTCGTCGAGCGAGTGGGTGAGCGCGTCGCAGTAGCCGGTCTCCACCCGGCGCCGCGCGCGCGCCTCGTCGACCTCGACCGCGAGACATACGCCGCCGTTCATCGTGACCGCGAGCGGCTGCGCGCCGCCCATGCCGCCGAGCCCGGCGGTCAGCACGAGCCGTCCGGCCAGCGTGCCGCCGAAGTCCCTTTCGGCGCATTCGCCGAACGTCTCGAAGGTGCCCTGCACGATGCCCTGCGAGCCGATGTAGATCCACGAGCCGGCGGTCATCTGCCCGTACATGATGAGACCGCGTCCCTCGAGCTCCCAGAAGTGCTCCCAGGTCGCCCAGCGCGGCACCAGCAGCGAATTGGCGATCAGCACGCGCGGCGCGCCGGCGTGGGTGCGGAACACGCCGACGGGCTTGCCCGACTGCACGAGCAGCGTCTCGTCGCCCGCGAGGCGCTTGAGCGTTTCGACGATCCGCTCGAATGCCGCCCACGAGCGCGCGGCGCGGCCGGTGCCGCCGTAGACCACCAGATCGTCCGGACGCTCGGCGACTTCGGGATCGAGGTTGTTCATCAGCATCCGCATCGCGGCTTCCTGCGCCCATCCCCGGCAGCTCAGCGTGCTACCGCGGGGCGCCTGCACGAGCCGCGCACCGGTTCCGGTCATGCCCGCAACACCTCCTCGCCCAGCTGCTCGGCCGCCGCCGAGCGCACCCAGCGCGACAGCGTCTCGCAGGCCTCGCCGATCGGACGGTCGCCTTCGGGGGCCGGCGCGATGCGCCGGATCATGCCGTACAGCCGCTCCGTGCCGTGACCGGCGCGCAGCGGGCGGCGGAACTCGAGGGCCCGGCAGTCGCACAGCAGCTCGAGCGCGATCACCCGCGAGGCGTTCACCACGATCTGTGCAGCGTGGCGCGCGGCAATCGGGGCCATGCTCACGTGATCCTCCATGCCCTGTCCGGTCGGGATCGAATCCACGCTCGCCGGGTGGGCGAGCGTCTTGTTCTCCGAGACCAGCGCCGCGGCCGCGTACTGGGCCATCATGTAGCCCGACTCGACGCCGGGCTCGGCCGCCAGCACCGGCGGCAGCTTCGAGGTGCGCCCATCGGTGAGCCGGTCGATGCGCCGCTCGGCGATCGACGCGACCTCGGCGACCGCGATCTTGAGGTAATCCGCGACCATGCCCACCGGCTCGGCGTGGAACAGCCCGGCGGAGATCACCTCACGCGAGCCCGCCAGGACCAGCGGATTGTCGTTCACCGCGTTCACCTCGATCTCGAGCTGCGCCTCGATGTGCCTCATCGCGTCGAACGCGCTGCCCATGACCTGCGGCACACAGCGCAGGCAGTAGGCGTCCTGCACCTCGTCGCAATCGCGGTGCGAGGCCACGATCTCGCTGTCCTCCGCGTAGGCGCGCAGCCGCCGCGCCGTCTCGAGCGCACCCGGGTAGGGCCTGAGCGACTGCACGTCCTCGCGCGCCGGCGTGAAGGTGCCGAGCAGCACCTCGGTCGAGAAGGCCGCCGCGCCGACCGCGGCTTCCCACACACGCCGTGCGTCGAGCAGGGCCAGAAGCGCCCAGGCGGTCGAGAACTGCGTGCCGTTGATGAGCGCGAGCCCCTCCTTCGCCTCCAGCGTCAGCGGCTGCAATCCCGCGCCGCGCAGCGCGAGTCCGGCGGGCATGCGCCGATCGCCGAGGTACGCTTCGCCTTCACCGATCAGCACCGCGGCCAGATGCGCGAGCGGGGCGAGATCACCCGAGGCGCCCACCGAGCCCTGCACCGGGACCACCGGCGTCACGTCACGTTCGAGCAGCGCGAGCAGTCCGTCGACGATCTCCGTCCGGCATCCCGAGTGCCCGCGCGCGAGCGACACCGCGCGCAGCAGCAGCATCGTGCGCACGACGTCGCGCGGCGACTCGCCGCCGACGCCGGCCTGATGCGAGCGCAGCAGGTTCAGCTGCAGGTCGCGCAGCCGGTCGCCGGACACCAGATGGTCCTTCATCGGACCGAAGCCCGTGTTGATGCCGTACAGCACGCGGCCTTCGTCCACCGCGGCGTTCACGACCGCGCGGCTCTCACGCATGCGCGCACGCGCGGCGCGCGCCACCTGGACCTGCTCGCGGCCGCGCGCCACGGCCTCCACGTCCCTGAGGCTCAGGGCGCGTTCACCGATCTCGATCACCGTTCCTCCACCACCACCGGACGCTTCAGGAATTCCGCCGCCGCAGCCGCCAGCACCGCGGGATCGCGCTCGAACCGCAACGCCACCGGCAGCGCCTCGACGAACGGCCGCCGATAGGACGCGGTCCCCAGGCGCGGGTCGCAGACGATCAGCACCCCGCGGTCGTCGGCGCGCCGGATCAGCCGGCCGACGCCCTGACGAAAACGCAGGACCGCTTCGGGGAGGGCATCCTTCCGGAACGGATCGAGCCCTTCGGCGCGCAGCCGTTCCGCGCGCGCCTCGACCATCGGGTCGTCCGGCACCGAGAACGGCAGCTTCGCCACCACCAGCACTTCCAGCGCCTCGCCGGGAAAGTCCACACCTTCCCACAGGCTCTGCACGCCGAGCAAGACCGCGCCGCGCGCCCGGCGGAAACGTTCGGTCACGATTCCGGCGGGACCGTCCCACTCCTGCGCGAGCAGCGTGCGCCCGGGGCCGAGGCGGTCGCGCAGACGCTCGCGCGCGCGGCGCAGACGCTCGTGTGCCGTGAACAGCACGAGCATGTTGGCGCTCGACTGCTGCGCGATCGCGGCGACCAGCGCCGCGACCGCCGCCGCCTCCTCGCCGCCGTCGTGCACCCAGGCCTGCATCTGCTTCTCGAGCGGAAACGGCGAGGCCGTGACGCAGGTGTCGAACGGCACTCCGGTGGTCTCGCCGAGGCCGAGCCGCCCGGCCATCCAGCCGAACTCGCCGCCGGTGGACAGCGTGGCCGAGGTCAGGATCGCCGCGCGCGCCCGGGCGAATACCAGCCGCCGCGCATGCCCCCCCACCGACACCGGCGCGGCGTGCAGGCTCACGCCGCGCTGACTGCCGGTCTTCCAGTAGACCCAGTCGCGCTCGGCCGGATCGGTGAGATCGGCGAGGTCGCGCGCCGCCACGCTCATGCGCGCGGCGAGTTGCTCCATTTCCGCGGCCAGTTCCTCGCCGTGACCGCCCGCGGACTCCACGGAGGCGCCGAGGCGCCGCAGCATGCGCGCGGTCTCGCCCGCATGGGTGAGCACCGTCTCGATCGCGTCGAAGTCGCCGCCCACCAGGTCGCCGGCCGCGGCGTAGCGTTCGCGCCTGCCGTAGGGACCGCCGCCCGCGGTGTCCGTCTCGAACAGCCGGAACAGCCGTTCGATCGCCTCGCGCGTCTCGCCGACCCGCGCCGCGAGCCGCTCGGCGGTCTCGAACGCCCCCGTAGCCGCATCGCCCGAAAGAAGCGGCGTCGCGAAGCCACGATAGCGCGCCAGCAGTCCGCCGCCGGCGCGGCCGCGGCGGCCGGTGCCGACGAGCCGCAGGATCTCCTCGAAGCGGTGGCGCGTCACCGAGCGCTCGAGCTGCGCGAGCAGCACGCCCTCCAGCCGATGCGCCTCGTCCACGATCACCACGTCGAAGTCGGGCAGCAGCCCCTCGACGTCGCCCGAAATCGCGAGCAGCGCGTGGTTCACCACCAGCAGCCGCGCCTCGCCGGCCGCGCGCCGCGCCCGCACCCAGAAGCACTCGCGCCCGCGACGGCAGGTGGCCGCACTGCACGCGGCCGGGTCGGTGGCGAGCCGCGGCCGGAGCCGCCTGAAGGTTTCCGGATCGGCCGTCTCGAAGCGGTCGAGGTCGCCCTCGGCGTCGGCGGCCGCCCAGGCCCGCACGGCGTCCAGCACCTCGCGTTCCTCGGGCGCGCGGCCGTCCTGCATCTCGAGCGCCCGCGGACACAGGTAGTTCTGCTTCCCCTTGAGCCGCGCCGCACGGACGCTGAGCCCGGTCGCCTGCATCAGCAGCGGCAGGTCGCGCTCGTAGAGCTGGTCCTGAAGGGATTTCGTGCAGGTTGCGATCACCACGCGCCGCTCCTGGCGCGCGGCGACGAGCAGCGCGGGCAGCAGGTAGGCGAGCGACTTGCCGACCCCGGTGGGCGCCTCCGCCATCTGCACGCCGCCGCGTTCGATCGTGGCGGCGATCGAGGCGGCCAGCGTGCGCTGCGCCTCGCGGTCCTCGTAACGCGGCCAGCGCCCGGCCAGCGGCCCGCCGGGCTCGAACCACGCGCGGACGTCCTCCGCCAGCGACATCGCTGCTCCTCTCAGAAGGTGGATACCAGACGCAGGTGGATCTTGCCGTCGAGCGGGGCATGGCCCGCCTGGAGGCCGTAGTCGATTCCGACGATGCCGCCCGCGGCTTCGATGCGCAAGCCGGCGCCGTAGGCGTCGGCGTTCACGACCGACTGGCGGTCGCCGCCGCCGGGCAGCGCTTCGCGCGTCGCCATCCAGCCGTGATCCCAGAACACGAATGCGCGCGGCGCGCCTGCCTCGGCGAAGAACCAGCGCCACTCCAGCCGGCTGATCGCATAGCGGTCGACGCGGAACGCCTCCTCGTCGAAGCCGCGCAGCGTCGCCGCACCGCCGATCGGATAGCGTTCGTAGAGGGGCAGCACGCGCTCGGTGCTGAAGCGCCCCGCCGCCAGCCATTCCAGCGCGAGCCCGGTGCGCGTCGCGAACGGCCGGTGCCACTCGCCGTCCAGCGACACCGCGCTGGCGCTGGCCGTGCGCGAGCCCTCGGGACGCAGCCGCTCGCGCTTGAAGATACCGGCCGCCTCGACGTGCACGCGGGTGCCGCGGCGTGCGCCGATGCGCGCATCGAGTGCGCTGCGCTCGAATCCGAACACGGTGTGCTGCAGGTCGGCTTCCTCGACTTCGCCGTGCTCCTGGACGTCGCGCTCCTGCTCGTAGCCGGCTTCGATCCGCTCCTGGCCGCTCAGGGCGTAGATGCCGCGCGCACCCCAGCGCGTGCGCACGTAGAACGTGTCCTGCACCTGCTGCTCGACGCCGATCCGCACCGCGAGCGGCCAGCCGAGCACCAGCGGCTCGACGTAGCGCGCGGCGAGGTCGGTGAGCCCCCTGCCCCGCGACTGCCAGCCGAGTCCCACCTGCCGCCCGGTGCCGAGCAGGTTGCCGAGCTCGAGGCGCGCGCTGCCGACGGTGCCGGCCTCGCCCTGCACGCCGACCACGCCGTCGAACGAGTTGTAGCGCGGCTCCTCGACCCGGTAGCGCAGCCGGCCGTATTCCCAGTCGCGCTCGCCGCCGAGTCCCAGCCATTCGACCCGGGTGAACAGGCCGAGCTGATCGAGCCGTTCGCGCGCATCCTCGGCCGCGGCAGGATCGTAGGGCCGGCCGGCGAGCGGCCCCATGGCCTTGAGTGCCACGTCGCGGCGCGTGACCGCCAGTCCCTCGATGTCGACGGCGGTGATCGTGACCTGCGGCCCGAGCGCACCCGAGAGGGCGAGATCCACCCCCTCCCCGGCGGCGTGCCAGCCGCTGACGCCGAGACGCGCGTAGGCGAAGCCGTCGGCGACCGCGCCCCTCACCGCGCGCCGCACCGCGCGATCCACCGCGGGTGGCGACGCCACCGCCCCGGGCGCGAGATCGAGCCCGCGGGCGAACTCGAGCGAGTCCCCCGGCGCACCCGCGTCGAGCCGCACCGAACGCAGGGTGTAGCGCGGCCCGGCGTCCACGGAGACACGAAGCATCCCGGCGGCGCTGTCGTAGCGCGCGCGGGCGCGCGCATCCAGGTGGCCGTCGGCTTGCAGTCGCGCCACCACGGCCCCGAGGAACGCCGCCCGGGCCCCGCTGTCTGCCGGCGCCTCGAGCGCCCGCCGTGCGAGCAGCCGCAGCTCGCGCGCGGCAGGCATCGTGCCGCGGTAGTCGAGCTCCGCCGCGGCCCATGCCGGGCGCGCCGTGGCCGGGCAGGCGGCCACCGAGATGAGGGCGACGAGCAGCACGCCGCGCCACACGCGAGCCGGACGCCGGCGCCGGGCCGCGCCACGGCGCCGCGCGCCCACCCAACCCCCGCCGCTGCGCAGGCGCGGCATCAGAAGAACGCCCGCACTTCGGCGCGGCCGGTGCTCCGGGCGCGCCGGCCTTCGAACGCGCGCACGTTGTACGAGAGACCCACGGTGGTGCTCTGGCGCACCCGCCAGTCGAAGCGTGCCGTGCCGTCCCAGCGCGGAAAGCCGGCGGGATCGGCGCTGGGCAGCAGACCGGCCGCGGCCGGGCCGCCGGTGAACGCGCGTCGCGCGGTCAGTTCGAGCCGCCCCTTCGCCCCCACCGACACGCCGAGATCGGGCCCCACACGCAGGGTGCGCGTGAACGCGCCGCGCTCCGCCGGCCGGCTGAACGTCGCGTCCACCGCGAGCACGGCGCGCAGGCGCGCATCGGGTGAAACGATCAGTCGCGCCGCACCGGTGTGCGTGTCGAGCCTCCGTTCGTACGCGGCGCCGGCGGCCACCCGCTGCGCGGCGATCTGGCGCTGCGTCGTGGCTTCGAGCTCGGCGCTGGTCGCGCCGCCCGGGCGCACGCGCCAGCGCAGGTTCGCCTGCCGCGCGTCCTGGGTCTGCGCGAAGTTCTCGTAGGAGCGGTCGGCCGTCACCCGGCGCTCGAGCCGCACCCGGAATGCGGCGGCGCTCGACTGCGGCGCCAGATCGGCCTCGAAGCGCTGCAGGAGCGAGCCGCGAGCCAGACCGGGGTCGCCGAGCACCGCGCCCGGGGCGATCACCACGTCGCGGGCCTCGAAAGCGCCGCGGCGTCGCGCCTCGGTCTCGTAGTCGAAGGACGCGCGCGAGCCGCGCCACGCATCGGCGCCGCCGAAGTTCCAGGCGAGGCGCGCACTGGTCACCGTGCGGGAAACGAGATCGAGCCCGGCGTCGACGACCAGCACCAGGTCGTAGTCGCCGGTGCCGACGAAGTTGCCGAGCGCGTCGTACGAACCGGCGCCGGGTCCTGCGAACACGAGCCGGCGCGTGCGCCGGGTCTGGCCTTCGGAGGTGAGCTCGACGTTCGCGCGCGTCTCGAGCCCGCGCGCCGGGTCGTCGGCGCGCAACCTGACGCTGGCGAGATCGCTGCGGCCGCCGGGCACCGCGGCGAGTGCACGCACGTCACGGCGCTGCCAGGTCAGCGCGCCGCCGAACCGTCCGCCGGCGGGGCTCTCGAGCGCGAGGCGTGAGGTGCGCGCTTCGGTCTGATCGGTGAAGCCCCCGTCGCTCAGCCGGGCGTCGCGGCGCAGCGCGAAGCTGCCGGTGACCCGCCACGGCACGAGACGCCCCGAACGCAGCTCGAGCGCGCCCTCGCGGTAGCGGTCGCCGACGCGCCCGGAGTCGCTCGGGAAGCGCCGCTCGTCGGACGCGGCGCGCACCCCGGGTTCCACCCACGGCAGCCGCCATGCGAGCGCGGCCGAGCGCTGCTCGCGGCCGCCGCCCGGGTAGCGCGCGCCGTCCTGACGACCGTCCGCCCTGGACCAGCTCGCGCGCGTCACCACGGTGCCCTCACGGTGCCAGTCCACGCCGCGGCGCCACGAGGTGAATCCGCCGGGGGTCTCGAGGCGTCCGCCCTCCGCCTGCAACTCACCGCCCGCACGCGGCCGGTAGAACGCGCTCGCGACCACGCGGCGCTGGTTCTCCAGGTCGGCGCCCACCGGCAGGCCCCAGTCCTCTTCCGCGAACGGCGCCTCGAGCCGCGTGAAGGGCTGGAAGCGCCGGCCCACCGCGCGCGCATCGACGGCGAACCCCGCCCCGTCCGCGACCGTGCCCGGCAGCGCGCCCCTGAGCGCGATGGAGGCGCGTCCCGCGGTCCCGGCGTTGTCGCCGTCGTCGAAGCTCGAAAGCGTGTTGCGATCGAGCCTGGAGACCGCCCCTTCGACCTCGAGTGCGAGCGGTCCGCGGACGACGCCGGCGCCGCCCGACCACAGCTGGTGCGACTCGGGCAGCGGCAGGCCGCGGCCCACCACATGGTCGCCGCTGCCCGCTCCGACGTAGCGGTAGATCGTACGCCCGGCGACCACGGCCGAATCCGCGTAGTCGCCGCGCCCGGTGCCGACCTGCGTGAAGCGCACCGCGAACGCGCCCGAATCCGGGCCGGCGAAGGCGAATGCGGTGACGCCGCCCGCCACCCGCACGGTGTCGTAGTCGCCGCCGCCGGCGGTGACCCCGGCGCCGATCGCCTTCGCGACCGAGTCGCCGGCGAACGCGAGCACCGTGCGGTCCTCGGCGGTGAGGGTGAGGTCGAGCGGGCGTCCCTGATCGTCACCCTCGGTCACGACCTGCGTGAACAGATAGCGGCCGTCCCGCTCCCAGCGCCCGCCGGCGGCGGCGAAGTTGCGGCGATAGCGATTCACCGCGTACTGGTACTCCACGGTGATCCGCGACGCGAAGGTGATCGGGCGCCGGTTGGAGAACGTGATCTGGGCGCGCTCGTAGTCGATTGAATAGTCGGCGCTCTCGCCGCGCGTCAGCCGCACGCCGTCCAGGGTCACGATCTCGCTCTCCGCCACGACCGAGATGCCTTCGCGGCCGTCGCGGTCGGTCAAGGTGTAGGGGCCCTGCCGGCCTTCGACGCCGAAGAACTGCATGCGATGGTATTCGCCCGCCGCGCTCGCGGCGGCCGCCTCCAGGTGCGCCGGGCCCGCGTCCCACGTGCCGCGCACGCCCTGCAGGCGCCGGTCGAGCCGCCCGAACTCGCCCTGTCTCGACGTGAGGGTCAGGTCACCGAGCGTCGCCGTCGCGTGCGGCGCGCGCAGCTCGACCAGCACGCGGTCGAGCGATTGCAGATCCTGCGTCGCGCCGGTCGCCGAGAGCGGCGTGTTGCGGTCGGTGAGCACGCCGGTGAGCTCGACTCCGGGCGCCAGCGTGCCGCTGATGGCGAGATCGAGCGACTGGCGGAGGAAGGCGTCCTGCGAGCTGCCGAAATCGACGGCGATCGTCTTGTTGCCGGTGAGCGAGAGCGAGGCGCCGCCCGCGCTCTCCGGATTGCGCGCGGTGGCGGGCCGCAGCTCGCGCGTCGCGGCGGGCGGCGCCGTGGTGTCGGCGGCCGGCGCGCCGACCTCGTGGTAGGCCTGCACCTGGAAGTCGGTGGGCGGCGGCTCGAGCAGCCAGCAGGCGGCGATCCACAGCGTGTCGCCCGGCGTCTCGGCGCGCAGCAACCGCAGCTCGCCGCGCAGGGGATCCAGCAGGTAGTCGCGGCCGCGCACGAGGGGGTAGCCGCGCGCCCAGACCGAATCCGAGCCCGCGGTGATGAAGCCGTGCGGCAGCCGATAGTGGAGCGCCCCCGCGCGCAGCGCGAGCACCATCACGCCGCAACCGGGATCGTGGCTCTCCGCCCCCGCGGAGGCCGCATGTGCCGTGGCGGGCACGGCGAGCGCCATGGAGAGGAGCGCGACCGCGGCGTTCCGGCCCGCGCGCGCGGCGCGGACCGCGGGACTCATTCCCGCCGTCCGGCGGGTCGCGTCGCCCCCGCGAGGACGTAGCGCACGATCCGCCCGCCGGCGGCGACCAGCATCCGGCCATCCGGCGTGAAGGCGATCGCACGCGGCGCCCCGGCCGACGCGGTGGCACGCGCGACGCCGTTCTGCGCGTAGCAGACGACGCCGCCGCCCGCGGGGTCGCCCACGGCGACGCGCCCGCTGTCGTCCACGGCGATCGCGATTGCCGCCCCCGCGTGCGCGAACCTGGCGGGCCACGCGTCGATCGGGCGGCCGCCGGCGTCCAGCCGCTGGACGCGCTGCGCGCCGCGCTCGGCGGTGACGATCACGCCGTCCGGGGCGACGGCGACCCCGGCGAGCCCGCGGAACGAACCCGGGCGCGCGCCGAAGCCGCCGATCGTGCGCAGGTAGCGCCCGGCAAAGTCGAACGCCAGGACCCGGTCGCGGTCGGCATCCGCGACGTACAGCGCGCCGCCGCGATCGGTGGCCATCGAGATCGGGTCCACCCGCCCGACCTCATCGACCAGCGCGTCGGCTTCGAGCTCGATGAGGATGCCCTGGAAACGGCCGAACAGATCGTACGAGACCACGCGACGGTTCTCGCGATCCAGCACCGCGACGCCGAGCGCGCCGAGCAGGGCCACGGCGCCCGGCCGGTGGAGCTCGCCCGGCTCGCCGCCGAGGCTGCCCGCCTCGCTGAGGAAGCGCCCGTCGGGATCGAGCCGCTGCAGCCGGTGCAGCGCCGCATCGCTCACGTAGATCCGGCCGAACGCGTCCACGGCGAGGCCTGCGGGCTCGAGCACCTCGCCGCGTCCGCTGCCGTGCGGGGCGATCACGCCGTCGCTGACGAGATGCAGCAGCGCCGCGGCGCCGGGATCCGCCGGCGCGGCGCTGTCGGCGGCGACCGATGGCGGAGCCTGCGCCGCGGTGTCGGCCGCGAGGCGCGGCGCGGCGCCCGCTGCCGTCCCCGTGGCCAGCGCCATGGCCAGCGCCGCCCCGAGCGGGGTCGCACGCCGCAGCGGGCGCCGGAGCGTGATCGGGTCCACCGGCCTAGAACCGGGTCCGCACCCCGACCCGGAAATCGCCCGGGCGATCGCCCGTCGGCGCGTACTCGATCTGCCAGCTGCGCTGCTCGGGCGGGGTCGAATGGGCGAAGCGCGCCGCGTGGATCGCGCTCAGGATGCGGTTGCCGATCGCCAGGGCCAGCGCGGTGTTGGCGCGGTTGGCGGCACGCTGCTCGCGCTGGCGCTGCGACCGGTAGCGCAGCAGGTCGTCGACGCTCGCCCACGACCACGAGTTGGCGCCGCCGATCGAGTGCTCGGCAATGTACTGCCGGTAGGCGGCCGGATCGTCGTAGAACTGATTGGCGGCGTCGCGAAACACCACGAGCTGGTTGTACTCGTCGCTCGACAGGTACGACCCGACGATGCGCCGGAACTCGTCGTCGCGACCGTCGAGGTTCACGCCGGCGAACAGCATAGCGGTCTTCTCGTACGACTCGCGGCGCAGCTGCTCCTGCACCTTGAACGCGGTGAACGAGGTCCAGATGCCGATCTCGGCGAGACCGAACACCCATGCGGAAGTCCTGCGCCCGAGCGTCGCCTGCCCCCATCCGGGCAGCGTGAGCGAGCGCAGCAGGATCCGCGCCCGATCGGCGTCGAACGGGCTGCGCGAGGCCCCGTCCTTCTCGAGCCGTCCGCCGCCCATGATGCCGCGCGTCTCGAAGGTGAGCGGCGCGGCCGCGGGGGCCGCCTCCACCGGTGCGCCTGCCAGGACTTCGTCCGCGGACACCGGCGCAATCGACGTCCACGCCGCACGGCCGCCGAAGCCGCTCGGCCCGGCCGCCGCGAACGACGGTTCCGCCGCCCCCGCCACTCCCGCCTGCGCGGCCGGCAGCGCGGCCGCGAGCAGCATGGCGACGCATGCGATGCGCCGCGCGGGTCGTTGCGTGGCTGCATTCATCAGAAAGCCCCCTCGATCGAAGCGGTGAAACCCGTGCCGCCTTCCCCCAGCGACGGGCGGATGCGCAGCTCCAGATTGCGCCTGAGCGGCAGATTGTGGATCCGCGCCGCGCGCAGCGCGTCGAAGGCGGCGACCGTGTGGTTGAGCCATAGTCCCACCGCCGCATAGCGGGCGAAGCGGCGGCGCCGATCGGCGCTGGCGGCGAGGTCGCGGTACACCTGACCCGCATCCGCGCTGCCGAAACCGGCTCCATACGCCGGGTCGGAGATGCGATCGTAGAACGCGGTCGGATCCCCGGCGTAGAGCTGCTCCAGCGCGGTCGGATCCTCATCGGTCGCCTCGGCCCAGCGTTCGAACGACCAGTTGCTCGACGGATCCCGCGGGTCGCCGGCGTAGCGGTGCGCTTCGTCGCGGCGCGTTTCGGCCTTGTCGACCAGAAACAGGTGCGCGGCCCATCCTGCGATCTCCGCGAGCAGGAACAGGTAGCCGCTGTGCTCGCCGACGTACAGCTGGCCCGCGCCCGGCAGCGCCGCCGAGAGCGCCAGTGCGCCGCCCTCGGAGCGCCAGTCGGGCACGTCGACGACGACGTAGGTCGAGTCCTCGGAGAGGCCCCACGAGCGGGTGATCACGCGCTGCGCGAACATCAGCGTCGGCGCTTCCTCGTCCGCCAGCAGCGGGTAGGCGACGGGCGAGACCGGCGCCGGCAGTGCGGATGCCGCACCCGGCGCCGCCAGCGCGCAGAGCAGCGCGGCCCCGCATGCGCCCGCGCGTCCGGCGCTCATCGCAGCAGCCCCACCTGCATCGTCTCGTCGTGGCTGCCCGATGCCCCCTCGATCCGCACCTGCACCAGGTAGAGCCCCGCCGGCGTGCGCCCCGGCTCCCATACGACCTCGTTGTCGGAGATTTGCCCGCTCTGCCTGAGCGAGGTGACCATGTGCCCCGACGTGTCGAAGATGCGGAACGTGACCTGGGCGGGTTCGGTGAGCTGATAGGCGAACTTGACCGCGCTGAACCGCGCCGGATTCGGGTACGCCTTGAGCGAACCCACCACCAGCGGGCCCGCGCTCGCGGCCGGCGCGAGGCTGGTGCGATCGGCCGGCAGGTAGCCGCTGCGCCCCGGGTCGCCTCCCACCATCGTCCACGAGGTCGCGCGCGCCCGCGACTCGGGCGGGGCGATCGTCGCGGACGCGGGCAGCGTGTAGGCGTAGAGCACGCCCAGATGGTCGGGCACCACGATCTCCATCGCGCCGTCGCGGTCGAGATCGGCCGCCACCGGCGCGCCCATCGTGCCCGCGCCGCTCGCGAGCGGCCAGCCGGCCGGCCGCTGGCCGTCGCGGCGGAAGGCCTGCACGATACCGCTCGCGTTCATCGCCACCAGCTCGCCCAGCCCGTCGCCATCCACGTCCACGGCGAGCGCCGGACTGCCGGTTGCAAACGGCTCGTCGGTGCCCGGCCTGGGCCAGCCCGGCGAGAAGTCGCCGCCCGCGTTCACGAATCCGACCCACGACGAGCGGCTCTGCGTGAGCACCTCGGGCAGACCGTCGCCGTCGGGATCGCCGGCGCCGAGCGCCGCGGTGAGCGGCACGCCGAAGTCGCGTCCCCAGCCCGGCAGCGCCTCCCCGGAGGCGCAGAACGCCCACAGCCGCGCGCGGTGGTGGACCACCAGCTGGGGCGCACCGGCGCCGCAGGCGCCGGGCCCCGCGTTGGGGCCGGTGCCGGCCATGTGCAGCCAGAGGAAGTCGGGGACGAAATCCGCGACGCCCATCGCGACCGGCCAGCCGCTCGCGGTCGCGAGCGTGGCCGCGTCGAACACCGCGACCGCGCCGTCCTGCCCGCCCGCGGCCACCATGCCGCCGGAGACGGCGCTCCCGGTGGTCGCGAGCCGTCCGCTCACGCCGCCCGCGAGCGGCACGTCGCTCACCGCGACCACCTGACCGGCGAGATCGAGCGCGTATACGTGTCCGTCCGCACAGCCGACGTAGATCGTCACGTTCGGAAAGAGCCCGCCTGCGACCGGCGGCGTCGTCACGATCGCGGGCAGCGGCGGGGGCCAGCCCGGCTGGACCGCGCCCTGATGATCGAGCAGCCAGACTCTCCCGCCCGCGGTCGCGGTATCGGGGCCATCGGGGTAGGTGCAGACCGCGAACAGTGCGGGGCCGCGCTGCGGGAGCCCGGGCCCCTCGAACGTGCCGGTGGGAATCGCCGCCATGATCTCGCGCGGACGGCGGTTCATGCGCGCGAACAGCGGCGCGCCACCCGTGAGCCCGGTGCCGAGCACGTCGTAGGCGAACAACCCGGTGCTGTCCGGACTGCCTTCGGCGCCCCCCGCCCAGCAGACGTCCGGGTTGCGGTCACCGTCGGCATCCACGGCGAGTAGCTGCGGCCCGCCCGGCGGGAAGTCGCCGGGCACCGGCCAGCCGGCCAGCTGCCAGTCGCGGAACGAAGCGATACGCATGGTCTCCCCGGGATCGTCGAGGAAATTCAGCCGCACGTGCGGGCGCGTGCCGATGTGCGGGCGCAGGTTGGGCACCGTCGTGTCCGAGAGGCTCGCGTAATTGGACAGGAAGAACGGGTCGTAGGGCGCGCCGAAAATGTAGGGCGAACTCGGGTCGCCGAGGTCGCCGAGTCCGTCCGCCTCGATCACCGAAATACCGGGTCGGTAGTAGTCGGTATTGATGCCGAAGTCCGGATTCACGCGCAGCGACGTGTCGAGCGGGAAGGTGTATTCGAGCGGGATCACGCTCTCGTCGATGTGCCACACCAGCGCCCCTCCGCTCGGCAGCGGCGTGCCGTCCGGCAGCGTGCGCACCGGCAGCAGGGCGTCGTACTCGTAGCGATCCGGGGTCTTCGGCCCGAGAATCACCCGCGTCAGCGAGTCCTGGTCGAGTTCGATGAACGGGGTCGGGGCGATGTAGCGGTTCTCGAGCAGCAGGTATTCGTCGCTGGACAGCCGCACCCGGCGCACGTCCGGAAAGCGTTCACTGTCACGTAAGGTCACCGTGTCCGGGTACGCCACCTCGCTCGGCACGAGCGCGTCGCCGACGAACTGCCGCTGGAACGGATCGATGCTCGGCGGCACCAGCCCGGTGGCGAAGATCTCGGTGCCGTCGGCGAGGGCGATCCGCGCGCCGGTCAGGTTGCCGCTGTCCATCAGGCTCCAGAATCCGACGACCGGGCGTCCGGTGTTGATGTCGTACACGTCGTAGAAGCCGAAGAACAGGTGGCCGCACTCGTGCGCGAGCACGCCGTTGATGGCGCCGAAGTAGCCGTCCTGATTGTTGGTCTCCGGGATGAACGAGGCGCGGTCGATCGGGCGCAGCGTCGAATCCGGGAAAATCACCACGTCCGTGTCGGTGACCCCGATCGTGAACGACGGGATGTCGCGCGGGCTGTCCTGGCGGACGTCGTTCTGCAGGTCGCCGCCGGCATGGATCAGCACGAAGCGGTCGTAGGAGTCCCACGGCACGCGGTCGCCCTTCGCGACCGACTGCGAGTCCGCCGCGAACAGGAACGTGCGGAACATGTGCACCGCGGCCCCGTAGATGTCCTGGCTGAACTCCCACGGGCCGAAGTCCGCCATGTCGCTCACGTGGTAGGCGCTGTCCTCCTGTGCGGGCCAGACGTCCCCCGTCACCACGACCCGGCCGTACGACTCGGCGTCGTAGTAGCGGCCGAGCGCCTCGAGATGACGTGCATAGAACGTGCGATCGTGCGGCGGGCGGTCGATGGGCACCACCGTCGTGTCGGGCCCGCTCAGGTCGAAACGGCCGTTCCCCGTCGACTGACCGCCGTCACGATCACGGAGAAAATCGATGCGGATGATCGCGACGCGAATCGTGTCCGGCGGCAGCCCGGCGGCGTCTGCCGGCGTCAGCGCCGCGCGGCCGTGCCATGACGGGCGCCAGCCCGGCCGGCGTGCCGCCGCGGAGGACCAGTTGACGTCCGGCGTGGTGAGGAAGTCGCGGGTGCCGCGCCAACGCTCGGACTTCGCCCGCAGACCCGTCGCTTCCGCGGGCGTGAGCGCCGCGCCCGCGGCCGGAAGCGCGCGCCGGCCCTGCACGGCCTGCGTGCCCGGCTCGCGCACGCGCTCGACCGCAAGGGTCGCCGCGCGGGACGAAAATGAAATCCCGGCGGCACCGGTGAGCACCGCCAGGAGGATGAGGGTCTGCCTGCGAATCAAGTGGTCGTTCCGTGCCGTTGCGGTCGCGTCGTGGCGCAGGTCGTCGGACGGACCCGCGTGCGACGCGGCCCGTCGTGCGCCGCCGGACGCCGCCTAGAAGCGATACCCCAGCGTGAGCTTGCTGACGTTGTCGAGCCCCGAGTCGCGCGCCTGAGGAATGCTGCCGAAGTCGAGATTGAGATTGCCCCAGTTGACGCCGACGCCGTACGTGAAGCCGCCGATCTCGCCGAGCGGATCCTTGTAATAGCCGATGCGGCCGGCCAGCTGTTCGAAAGCGCGCAGCTCGGCCCCGTAGTTGTAGGTGCGGAACTGATCGGTGACGAGCGACTGGTTGAAGTCGTACACCGCCAGCACGCCGATCTCCTTCGTGCTGTACACCTCGTAGCTGGCGCCGATCTTGAGGTTGCGCGAGAGCGGACTCGCCTGATCCTCGTTGATGAACGTGACGCTCGGGCCCAGGTTCTGCAGATTGACCCCTAGGTTCACGCGATACTGCGGAATACGATAGAGCGCGGCGAGGTCGAGGCCGAACGTCGTGCCGACTCCATGGTCATTGGTCGGCGCGAGCTGGATCCGGATCCATTTGAGCGACGCGCCCACCGAAAGATCCTGGAAGATCTGGGTCCCGTAGTAGAGCGCCGGCGAGAACTCGTTGGAGCTGAAGATCCCCGTCGAGTTGCCGCTGGGGTCGGTGCCCTCGCTCTCGCCGTAGGACAGGAACACGATGCCGACGCCGAAGGCGCCCCAGCCCTTCACCGGCTGGACCCAGGTGGCGTAGTTGTAGCTCACGTCGTTCGCGAGCCCGGGAACCAGCTGGGCGTAGGTCAGCTCGATGGCCGAACGCTCGACGAATCCGAGGGCGGCCGGGTTCCACCAGGTCACTCCCGTAGCATCCCCGCCGAGGGCCACGCCCGCGGCGCCGAGGCCGTTCTGGCGCGCGCCGGGCTGGATGTCGAGGGAGCGGCCCGTTCCCTGAGCCAGGGCACTGCCCGCCAGTCCAAGTCCAAGCAGGGCTACGATTAACGCGATCACAAGACGCATGGATTCTCCAGTCCTCCCGAACGAATCAGGGCTCCGACAAAGGGGCAGGCCGCCATACTACACCGCAGGCTGAGGCCTTTCTCCATCATTTTGAGGGTCCTCAATGCCCCACGACCACCACCCGGCCCTCCGCCGTGGCCTTCCGTGAGGCGTCGCTTTCCCCGAGCTCGTCCCGGGGATTCACGTGGACCTTGAAAAGATACACGCCATTGGCGAGCTCCGCTCCTTCGGAGTCCCGACCGTCCCAGGGCAGCTGCACCTGGCCCAGGCCGCCATAGGCCCGCAGGGCCTTCACCTGCCGGCCCGACACCGTATAGATCCGGATCAGCACATTGACCGAGTCGCCGGGGACGTCCACCACGAACTGCCCTCCCGAACCGGCCCCGCCCGAGCGGATCGGGTTCGGGAACAGGTAGGCCCGGGCGATCCTGAGGCGCGGCTGCGTCTGCACGTCGAACGACAGTACGGCACTGGCGCGATGCGCGGCCGCATCGAGGCCCGCCGCCAGATTGTCCGCCGCCGAGACCCGGATGCTGTGCGACCCCGGATCGAGGTTCGGAAGCTGGAAGGTCGCCGTCCCCGACTGATACGAGTCCGCGGCGTAGCGGAACGAGTCGGTGACGTCCACGCGCGCCGTGGTGTTGTCGTCCACCGTGACGATGATCCCGTTCTGCAGCGTGTGCCCCGTGGTGAGGATCCCGCTCGGGTCCGCGAGGCCGATCGTGAGCGTCGCGTCGGGCTTGACCGTCGTGGCCCCGCCCGGGAACGACAGCGTGATCAGCGGGCCCTCGGTGTCCCCGGCCGGAGCGCTGCCCGTCGCGACCGGCATCCGCTCGCCGCCGACGCCGTCGATGCTCACCGCCGTGCCGCCGTTGCTGGCATCGTGGAAGTAGGCACGCAGCCTTCCGTGGCCGCCGAGCCGGCTTTCCATGGGCACGATGAAGCGGCTCTCGAACACACCGCCGCGCACCGCAACGTCACCGCGGAACACGGGGCCGGCCGTGTAGTAGTAGTAGTAGCGGAAACAATTCGGGTCGAAGGTGCACGGCGGGGTCTGCTCGTAGGGCGCCGAATCCTCGATCAGCAGCGAGGCCACACCGTCATAAGCGAGCGGACTGCCGCCCGGATAGTCGTACATCTGACCGCGCACCATGAGCGTGCGCCCGCGTGTGATCTCGGTCTCGGGCGTCGTGCCGGCCGAGTCCCAGAGGGTCATCTCGGCCCAGAGCCGCGGCAGATTGAGTCTCAGTCCGGAGTCGCCCATCAGCTGGTACTTCTGCGTCGTCGAAGAGCCCAGCTTGGCCGCGAGCAGCGCCTGCGCCAGCCCCTCTTCGTACGGGCCGCCCGCGCCCCGGTTGAAGATGCCGCTGTACACCGTCTGGTTGAGCTGCGAATTCTGGCTGCTCAAGGCCAGCTCGGTGGCCGAGATCACGCCGACTGCGCCACCGTTGCCGCCCAGCACCAGACGCTCCCCCAGACTCGGCACGGTCGGATCGTTGAACTTGCCGATGTCGCACGAGGCGGCGATGAACACGGCGAGCCGGTCGGCGTTGGTGAGCGCACCCGCGTCGGTGTCGAGGAACACGCTCTCGTCGGCCATCTTGAACGGACTGCCGTGGCCGACGAAGTTCACCACCGCGACGCCCTCGTCGATGCCGTTGATGATGTCGGCCTTGGCGCCGGGCTTGGTGCTGCCCGGACCGTCCGGGTACTTGTGCAGGTAGACGTACTGGCGATCGATGTGCACCGGCGTGAAATTCTCGTCCAGTTGCGCCGTCTGGTGCACGTGCGTCCACTGCAGATTGTCGGGATTCGAACCCTGCTTGTCGTCGTCGGCGATCAGCATGAAACGGTTGCGGAAGTCGCCGTACACGCCGCTCCGCTCGTACGCCAGCAGCTTCTTCCGAACGTAGGTGTTCGCAGCCGCCAGGTCGCCGGCGGGAATGCGCCCGCCGTAGAAGTCGGGGATGATCCTCGTCGCGTCGTCCACGTTGAGGAGCCAGTCGTCCGTCGAATACTGCCGGCGCACGCTGGGGTTCGTGTCGAAGCCGTTTTCATACGACGGCAGCAGCGATCCGGGGTCGCCCGACCGGGCGCGGCCCAGGTAGTCCTTGAAGTCGTAGGAGGCGTCGCCGAGCAGCGTGACGAAAGCCGGAACCCGGCTCCAGTTGGTGGCGGCGGCGCGCAGGAAGTTGCGGATCGCCGCGGGGTCGGTGCGGCCGCCCGAGAACTGATCGAACAGGGCCGAGATCGGCACCCCCATCGTCAGGTACGGCGCCGTGCCGCCGACCAGCGGCAGGTGGCTCTCCCGCCAGGCCAGCAGCGAGTCCGCCGCCGGCTTGAACGGGTCGTAGTAGATCACCACGTAGTCGGCGCCCAGCGACGGCGAGCGCAGGTTCTCGGTGCTCGTCGCCAGCGCACTGCGCAGCGAGGTCGACGTGAGGTCGATCACGTCCGCCGGCTGAATGATGCGGTAGCGGCGCCGGCCGGGCTCGACGCTCTCGAAGCGCAGGGTCCATGTGCCGTTGCCGGCGTCCGCATATTCCAGATTCGTGATCTCGACCGGCCCGTACGCGTCCGTGACGTCGATCACCCGCGGCGGGGTCGACACCGTGAAGCCCGTCACGCGATAGATGTAGTCGCCGGGCGAGCGCGGTCCGTCGAATGTGAGCGCGTCGTCGATCGCCGCGTAGCGCTGCGGATAGAACACGTCGAACCAGGCCAGGGCGACCCGCTGTGAGATGGTGGGGCACGGCAGCGGCGCGGCATCGACCGCGAGCGTGTTGCCGGCCTCCATCAGGGCCCCCGCAGCGAGCGAGTCGTCGAAGATGTGGCCGGTGTTGGTCGGCGGGCTCGACGTCGGGCCCCAGTAGCGCAGGGTGGCCGGGCCGCCGTTCACGGACACGCGCGCCGCGTGATTGGCGGTCGCGCACGGGGCCGACGTGCTGATCCCCCACACGCTGGTGCGCACCCGCGCCGGCAGCGACGGATCGAGGTTCGGCAGGTCGAACGTCGGGCTGAAGCCCGGACTCCCGGTGAAGCTGCGCCAGAACCACTTCTCCCAGAACAGCGTGTTCACGACGTCGAAGTTGTTCCGGGTCGTGGCATCCGGGAAGTACTCGAGGTCCTTCTCGAAGTGCTGCCGGGCCTCGAACGTGGCGGGGGTCGCCGCCGCACCGTTCAGGATCTGCCCGGAGCGATTGCCGTAGCGGCGCGGCACTCCGCCGACCGGCAGCGACGCGGTGGCGATCGTCAGGTAGTAGTAGCTGTTCGTCTCGTAGGGATTGTTGATGAACACCGTGTCCGGCCGGGCCGGATCGTAGAGGTCGGCCCAGTCGCTCGGGCCCATCGCGAAGAACTCGAGGTAGTCGTCGCTGTCGTCGAACTCGCCGTCGCCGGACGCTCCGTCGATCACCGAGATCGCCACCTCGCGGAAGTCGCAAGAGTCGCAGTAGCTGGCCTCCGGCAGGACCGGGAAGCCGGGCCAGGTGAACATGCGCAGTGAATCGAGTTTCGTGCCGGTGGTGCCGGCGAATTCCGGGAGCAGGGCGAGCGACGCGAAGTTCACGCGGTAGAAACCGGTCTTCGAGATCACGATCTTCGCCCAGGTACGGCCGGCGAACACGCTGGTGTCCGGCACCGTGACGACCCCCTGAACGCCGGCCGGTCGCGCGGCCCGGCCGCCTTCGAGCGGCCGGCGCCAGGCGCGACCCTGTTCGTAGTTGACGAGCACGCTGCGGTAGACACCTTCGAACGGATCGGGACGGGTCGGTTCCGCCGCCGGCGGGCCGGAGACCGCAGCGCCGGAGAATTCGACCGTCACCGCGATCCGCGCGTACACGTTCGTCACGCCGGTGGCCGGCACGTAGGACACCGGCAGGATCTCGATTTCGGCCACGCGTTGCCCGCGCATCCACGATACGCCGAGCAGCCGGGCGCGCTCGGGGGCCGCATCGCTGCCGCGCGCGTAGGCTTCGGGGAGTGCGTCGTAGCGAACCGCTTCGGACGCGCCGGCCCCGGCCGCCGGGAGCGGCGCGAGCCGCAACGGCCCCCGGCGCGCCGCGTCGAGGCCGATCGCCCGCACCCGCACTGCGCCGGTGGGCGGCACTGCGACGAACACTTCACGCCGCGGCAGCGCGGGACCGCCCACCTCGCCGCGCAGGTCGTAGCCGTCGAGCGTCAGCGACTGGAACCCCCGTCCCCCCTCCAGCGCTCGAACGTCCGGCTCCGGAACGGCGACCTCGAACTGGACGCTCGCGGATCCGGCTCCGACGAGCCGCACCCCCGCCCGCGCCGCTTCGAGACCGGGCGCGGCGGCGGGCGGCCCGGCGGGCGTCGGGACCCTCACGCCGCCCGGCAGCACGCGCGGCGCCGCTCCGGCCGTCACGTCACGCGGCGCGAGCAGGCCGTCCGCATCGCCCGCCGCCCGCGGGACCGCCGGTGCGGCGGATGCGGACCCGGCCACGCAGAGCGCGACGGCGAGGGCGAAGCACGGGACGAGCGGGGCGTGGAACCCCGAGGGACGCACCATCGATGAAGGATCTTTCGCGGCGCTCAGAACTTCTCGGCCTCGTCGATCAGCATCACCGGAATGTCGTCGACGACCTTGTAGCGCAGACGGCACGCCTCACACGTCAGCGTGCCCGCCGCCTCGTCGTAGGCCAGGTCGCCCTTGCAGGCCGGGCATACCAGGATGTTCAGCAGATCGGGAGTCAGAGCCATCTTAGCTTCCTCGGGGTTCGCGGTAACGCCGGGCCGCACGGCACGCAGCACCGTGCGCGGGAGACATAGGGAAACGACGCGTAACCAGATGCGATGGCGTGCCCTCGAGGCGGCGGCCGCCGGGTCCCCGGCCGCGCGGGAAACGGGTGGAGCGCAAGTCTAGCAGCGGGCTCGGCGCCCCTTCAAGCGCCGCCCTCCGTATATACCCCCATGCGGCGGAACTTCTTCAGCCGATCTTCGACCAGCGCTCCGGGAGCGAGGGCCGCCAGCCGGTCCAGGTGCTCCGTCAGCGCGTCCTTCAGGGTGGCGGCGGCCGTCGCGGGGTCGCGATGGGCGCCCCCCACGGGCTCGGGCAGGATGCCGTCCACGATCCCGAGCTGGGCGAGGTCGCGTCCGGTGAGCTTGAGCGCCGCGGCGGCGAGCGACGCCTTTTTGCCGTCGCGCCACAGGATCGACGCGCAGCCTTCGGGAGAGATCACCGAATACACCGAGTTCTCGAACATCAGCACCACGTTGCTGACGGCGATCGCCAGCGCGCCCCCCGAGCCGCCTTCGCCGATCACCGCGGTCACGATCGGCACCGTGAGGCGCGCCATCTCGCGCAGGTTGACCGCGATCGCCTCGGCCTGCCCGCGCTCCTCGGCGCCGAGACCGGGATAGGCGCCCGGCGTGTCCACGAGCGTCACGATCGGCATCGAGAAGCGGTCGGCCATCCGCATCAGCCGCAGCGCCTTCCGGTAGCCCTCCGGGTTGGGCATGCCGAAGCGGCGCTTGAGGTTCTCCTTCGTGTCGCGCCCCTTCTGCTGCCCGATCACCATCACCGGCCGCCCATCGAGCATGCAGGGCCCCGCGACGATCGCCGGATCGTCCGCGAATCCGCGGTCGCCGTGCAGCTCGTCGAAGTCCTGGAAGATCGCCCCGATGTAGTCGAGCGAGTAGGGCCGCCGCGGGTGCCGCGCGAGTTGCACGCGCTGGTACGGCGTGAGACCGGAGTAGATCTCGCGGCGCAGCTGCTCGGCCTTGCGCTCGAGATCCTCCAGCTCCTTGTCGGCGTCGAGCCCGCGCTCGTTCGCCTGGTCGCGCAGCTCTTCGATCTTCTGCTCGAGCTCGAGCACGGGCTTCTCGAAATCCAGCCAGGCGCTCATCCGGCTCCTTTCCCCCACCACGTGCGCAGCCCGCTCACGCGCTCCTTGAGCGCGCGCATCACGGTGTCCCTTTCCACCACGCGAAAGCGCTTCGAGCGCATCGCCAGGCGCGAATGATCGGGCCGCACGATGTGCAGGTAAACCTCGCACGGCCCGGCGTGGGATGAAAGCACTTCGTCGATGCCTTCGAGCTGGCGCTCCGACAGTGCCTCGGCACGCACTTCGATGTGCAGGCAGGGCCGGTAGGTTTCCTGAGCCGCCTCGAACGGCTCGAGATTGGCGAGCAGCAGCTTCGAGCCGCGGTCCTCGCTCGCCTCGATCCGCCCGGTCAGCACGACGATCGACTCCGGCAGCAGCCGCTCACGATGCGTCTCGTAGGCTTCGGGGAACACCGTCACCTCGATGCGGCCGGAAAGATCCTCGAACTGCACCGCAGCCATCTGCTTGCCCGCACGCGTAGTGATGCGGCGCACCTCGCCGAGCAGACCGGCGAGCCGCACTTCGGTGCCGTCCTCGCACTGCGCCGCGTCCACGGCGAGGTGCGTCGCCACCCGCGCGAGCGCCTCGCGCATCGGCACCAGCGGGTGATCGGAGAAGTAGAAGCCCAGCACCTCCTTCTCCTTCGCGCTGCGCTCGCGGTGCGACCAGAGCTCGGCGTCCGGCATCGCGGGCGCCGCCACCGCAACACCGCCCGGCTCCTCGCCGAACAGCGAGGACTGCCCGCTTTCGCGCTCACGCTGCAGCGCGGCCGCGTGTTCCAGCATGCGCCCCGCCCCCGCCGCGAGGATGCCGCGGTCGATGCCGAACGCGTCGCACGCCCCCGCCGCGACCAGGCTCTCCAGCACGCGGCGGTTGACCGCGCGTCCGTCGAGGCGTCGTGCGAGATCGAACAGGTCCGCGAACGCGCCGCCCGTCTGCCGCGCGGCGACGATGCTCTCGACCGCGTTCTGGCCGACGTTGCGGATCGCGCCGAGGCCGTAGCGGATGCGCCCGTCCTCGATGGTGAACTTCCACGCCGACGCGTTCACGTCGGGCGCCAGGATCTCGATCCCCATGCGCCGGCACTCTTCGATGAGCGTGACCACGCGCGCGCTGTCGGACATCTCGCTGGTGAGCGTCGCCGCCATGAACTCGGCCGGGTAGTGCGCCTTGAAATAGGCGCTCTGATAGGCGACGAGCGCGTAGGCGGCACTATGACTCTTGTTGAAGCCGTATCCGGCGAACTTCTCCATCGTGCCGAAGATCTTCTCGGCGCGTGCGGTGGCGATGCCGTTCTTGCGGCAGCCTTCGACGAACGCCTTCTTCTGCGCGTCCATCTCCTCGGCGAGCTTCTTCCCCATCGCGCGGCGCAGCAGGTCGCCCTGCGCCATCGAGAAGCCGGCGAGCGCGTTCGCGGCGGCCATCACCTGCTCCTGGTACACGAATACGCCGTAGGTGTCCTCGAGGATCGGCTTCAGCGCGGGGTGATCGTACTTCGCGACCTGGCGGCCGTGCTTGCAGTCGATGAAGTACGGAATGTTCTCCATCGGGCCCGGGCGGTACAGCGCGTTCATGGCGGTGAGGTCGGCGAATACGGTGGGCCTGAGCCGCCGGAGATAGTCGCGCATGCCCGCCGACTCGAACTGGAAGATCGCGACGGTGTCGGCGGTCTGGAAGATCCGGTAGGTCTCCGCGTCGTCCATGGGCAGCTTCTTGAGGTCGATCTCGACGGCGTGATGCCGGCCCACCAGCGCCCGCGCCTCGGCGAGCACCGACAGCGTGCGCAGGCCGAGGAAGTCCATCTTGAGCAGCCCGGCCTTCTCGACGGACTTCATGTCCCACTGCGTGGTGATCGAATCGTCCTTCTGGCGGTAGAGCGGCACGTAGTCCATGAGCGGGCCGGGGGTGATCAGCACGCCGGCGGCGTGTGTGGACGCGTGCCGCGCGAGCCCTTCGAGGGTCACCGCGCTCTTCAGCAGCCGGTCGAACGGCGGCCCCTTCTTCGGCAGGTTCTTGAGATCCGGCGCCAGCTCCATCGCGCGGTCGAGCGTCATGCCGAGCCCGTCGGGCACCATCTTGGCGATGCGGTCCACCTCGGCGAACGCCATGCCGAGCGCGCGGCCGACGTCGCGGATCACCCCTTTCGCGCCCATCGTGCCGAAGGTGATGATCTGGGTGACGTTGCCCTCGCCGTATTTCTCCTTCACGTATTCGATCACCTCGCCGCGCCGCAGGTCGTCGAAGTCGATGTCGATGTCGGGCATCGTCACGCGCTCGGGATTCAGGAAGCGCTCGAAGATCAGCTGGTGCTCGATCGGATCGATGTCGGTGATGCCGAGCGCGTAGGCGACCAGCGAGCCCGCCACCGAGCCGCGTCCCGGACCCACGCCGATGCCATGCGAGCGCGCGTACTCGATGAAGTCGCGCACGATCAGGAAATACGAGGCGAATCCCATGCGGCAGATCACGTCGAGCTCGTACGCCATGCGCTCGCGCAGCGTATCGGTCAGCTCGCCGTAGCGCTGCTTGAGCTCGCCCCAGGCCAGATCGCGCAGGTACTGCTCGGGGCTCTCGGCGCCCTCGGGCAGCGGGAACGCCGGCAGCAGGGGTTTGCCGAATTCGAGCTGCAGGTTGCAGCGTTCCGCGATCGCCAGGGTGTTGCGCACCGCCTCGGGGTGATCGGCGAACAGCTGCTTCATTTCTTCGGCGGACTTGAAGTAGACCTGATCGGTCTCGTAGCGCATCCGGTTCACGTCGTCGACGTTCTTGCCGGTCTGGATGCACAGCAGCACGTCGTGCGCGGCGGCGTCCTCGTGCTTCAGGTAGTGACAGTCGTTGGTCGCGACCAGCGGGATTCCGGTGCGGCGCGACAGGCGTTCGACCCCGGCGCGGATCCGGTCTTCGATCTCGAGCCCGTGGTTCTGCATTTCGAGGAAGTAGTGTTCGGCGCCGAAGATCTCCTGGTAGAGACCGGCCGTGCGCACCGCCTCGTCCTCGGTGCCCTCCACCAGATCGGTGGCGACCTCGCCCTTCGGGCACGCCGACAGCGCGATCAGCCCCTCCGCGTGCTGCGCCAGGATCTCGTGGTCCACGCGCGGCTTGTAGTAGAACCCCTCGAGGAAGGCCAGCGACGACAGCTTCATGAGGTTGCGGAAGCCGCGCTCGTCGCGGCATAGCAGCACGAGATGATGCGCCGTGTCGCGCCTGCGCTCCTTGCGGTTGCCGCGCGTCACGTAGGCTTCCATGCCGACGATCGGCTTCACCCCCGCCTTGCGCGCCGCCTGGTAGAACTGCACCGCCCCGAACATCGAACCGTGGTCGGTGAGCGCCAGAGCGGGCATCTTCAACTCGGCGGCGCGCGCGACCATGCGGCGAATCGGATTCGCGCCGTCCAGCAGCGAATAGTCGCTGTGATTGTGGAGATGAACGAAGTCGCTGTGTTTCAAGGGCGCATCCTGCGCAGCGGGTCGATCGCGGTCGGGGCCTGGAATGGACGGCGGGATTCGCCCGCGGCATCCGTCGACCGCGCTAATTTATCACAAAGCTTCCCCGCCGACGGCGCGTGTTGCCCGCCGCGTCGGTGGCGACGACGATCACCGCATGCGTGCCGCGCGCGGGCCGCCGGGGCGGGCGCCAGCGCAGGCGCCGCCGCTCGCCGTCCCACTCGGTCGGCATGCGCCGGCCGTCGACCTCGATCCACGAGCGGTCGCGATCCACGCCGCTGCCCGCCTCGCTGACGCGCGCCTCGAGCGACCAGCGCCTGACGGGACGCGCCGTGATCACGCGCGGCCGGTAGAGCCGCACCCGCGGAGCGAGCGTGTCGGCGAACAGCGCGAAGGTGCCGAGCTGACGCGTGCCGGCCTCGAACGCGTGTGCGGTGGAGTCGTACCCGGCGCCGAGCGCGTCCCAGCCGCGCCCCCGGGCGCGGTAGACGTCGACACGCGCCGGGCGCACGCCCTCGGGCAGTGCGAAGCGCAGCCGCACGTCGGCGCGCAGCGGCAGGTCGGCGGGATCGAGCGACCAGGTTTCGCTCATCGGCACGAGCTCCGACGTGCCGTGCGGCGCGGGCTCCCTGCGGCGCGCGAGCAGCGCCGGCTCGTAGACCGCGTCCGCGGCGAGCCACCAGTCGAACGGCCCCGCCGGCGAGAACGACCAGCGCGAGCCGTCGTCCGTCTGCGCGTGCGGATGCTCGGCGCGCGTCCACGGCCTGCCGTTCGGCGCGACGCCCTGCGCCTCGAGCCGCACCACGGTGCGTTCCGTCGCGGCGGCGCCCGGCGGCGCCTGCAGCACCGAATCGAACGGCACGATCACGCTCCAGCGCCCGCCCTTCCACACGGCGGGCGCGCCGCACACCGTGACCCGCCGGCTGCCCGCCGGCGCGTCGAGCAGCGACACGCGCAGCTCGCGGTCCGGAAGGATGCCGAGCTCGAACCCCCCTTCGGCACGATGTGGCGCGGGTGGACCGGTGCGCGACGTATCGGGCCCGATCTCGTCCGGCGCCGGGCCGCGCAGCCAGATCACCTGCGACGCGCGGCGGCCGGCCACGTCCACCGCGCTCACCTCGAGCGGCACGGGCGGATCCCCCGGATGCACTTCGATCGCCGCGTCCTTCCGCCCGTAGCCGCCGACGATCACCGTCGGCCGGAACGCGCCGTCGAACCAGAGCACCAGGCCGTTGCCGGGTCCCGAGCGGCCATGGTCGTAGACGTAGTCGGCATCGGCCATGTCGCCGCCCCAGGTCGCGCTGTCGAACTGGCACGCGACCGTGAGCGCGCCGAACGAAACGCCGGTGGCCCACGGTGCGAAGTGAAGTCCGTTGCCGCTCGCGCCGTCCTTCGCCTCGACGATGGCGCGCACCCGGCCCTCGACCAGCACGGTGTCGGCCGCGCCGTCCAGTCGCAGCGTCCACGGCGCAGGCGAACGCGCGACGAACGAGCGGGAATCCAGCGGCTCGAGCGTGAGCCGCCTGAGCACCGGCGTCGTCACGTCGTCCGCGGTCATCCCCGCGCGCAGCGGGTTGTACGCCACGTCGCCGCGGCGCACTTCGAGGTGCATGTGCGCGGGACCCGCCCCGCTCTCACCGGTCCATGCGATGCGCTGGCCCGCGCTCACGCGGAAGTGGTCCCTGCCCGGCCAGAGGTCCTGCTCGTAGACGCCGTGCCTCGCCTGGGCCGCGTCGACGTACGACGCGAGCGGTTCGTCGAACGCGTCGAGGTGGCCGAACACGAGCAGGCGCCCGTCGTCGGCGTGCAGGTAGATCGAGCGGCCGTAGCCCGCGCCCGAGGCGCGCACGCGCTCGATCCAGCCGGCGAGCGGCGCATGCACGGGACGACCGATGGCGCCACCGGTCGAGAAATCCAGCCCGCCGTGATAGCGGCCGCTGCGCGACTCGCCGAAATCGCCGGTGAGCACGATGGGCGGATCGAGCGGCGGCCGCACGAACGGGGTCTCGAACGGGGTCGCGCCCGAGGCATTGCCGGCGGCGCTGACGCCGGCGGTCGCCGCCAGGGCAAAGAGCGCCGCTGCGCCTGCCCGAAGCGCAAGCCGCAACGCCGGCCGCAGCGGGCGTTGCAACCCGCATCCGATGCGGCTCCCATCGGGCGGACTCCACGCGTGCGTCCGCGCGCACAACTCGCTGTGCGCCGGGCTTTCCCGCGCTTCGGCCGCTCTGGCACCCCGATTGCTCGCCCCAGCACCCCCGTGGCAGGCCGGAAGGTCCCGAGCGACCTCGGCCTTGGACTGAATCAAAGGAATCCTTTCAAGGAGGCAGGGTCGTGAAGTTCTCGCACATCATCACCGCGGTCGCCATGTTGGCGATCCTGAGTGGCTGTGGCAACTCGACGCAGGCCACGAGCCCGACGAACGTCGGCGACACCACGCCGCCGCCGGCCGTCACGGGCATCAGCGTCCTCACCAGCGGGCTGTCGAAGGATATCACGGTGATCTGGGAGCCGAGCGCGGCCCCCGACGTCGCGAACTACGAAGTGTACGTGGTGGACGGCAACCAGTACGGCCTGGTCGGTTCGACCGCGGCGACGCGCATGGACGTACCGTCGGCGACGGTGAGTTCGACGTTCGCGGTGCGTGCCATCGACGATGCCGGCAACGTCAGCCCGTACGCGCTCTATACCCAGGGCGAAGGCGACGTCCATTAGTCACGATCCGCGCGAGCGGAACGACGGAGCCTCGAATCGGGGGACGACCCTCTCCTGAGTGCTTCAGGGAAGCAGCACGACGCGCGCCTGTGCGTGGAAGGATCCACTCATCAGGCGCGCGAAATACATGCCGGCGCGGAGCCGGTCGCCTTGATTCGTGCGGCCATCCCACGTCGCGATCCCCTGCGGGGCGGCATCGAGCGGCAGCGTGCGCACGAGCCGCCCCGAAATGTCGAAGAGCTCGATCTTCTGCGGCCCGGGGGCAGGAACAGCGGCCGCCTTCCAGTAGAGCTCGACCGGCAGCCGTGACGGCAGCGCACGCGCCACGATCGCGGGGCCCGGGCGCCCGGCCAGCGGGCCGCCGCCGGTGAGCGTGATCGAGGCGTTGTTCGAGATCCCGCCCGCCTGTCCCGCGGCATCCACCGCGCGCACGGCGAACCACCACGTTGCGGGCGCGCCGAGCCCGCTCACCTGTGAAGACTCCTGCCCGCCGGCATCGACGGCCGCCGCCTGGCTGAACCGGATCGGCGCGGCATCGAAGGTCGCGGCGTCGATCGGCCGGGTCGCCGCGCGCACCTCGTAGCTCGCCGGGCGCCCATCGACGCCGTCTTCGCCCACCGCGGTCCAGCCGAGCGTCGCGCCGGTGTCGGTGGATGCGAGCACGGAGAGATCGCTCACCGACGCCGGCCGCAGATCCTCGATCACCGGCGCCTGGACGCCGGCTGCGCCGGTGCGGGCGAAGTTGCCGCGCGCCGTCGGCCAGGCGGCGGGCCCGGTCCACGTGTCGGGCCCGGCGTCATAGATGTAGAAGAACCACCGGGAATCGGTGCCGGCCAGGATCTCGGTACGGCCGTCGGCATCGATCTCGGCGAGCGTCGGCGCCGGCCCCACGCCGCCCGGGCGCGGGTAGCCGGAAATCGCGCGCGCGCTGTCGTCGAACGCGACCAGACCGCCGCTCCGGTAGACCAGCGCGGCGGCACGACCCGAGGCGTCGAGCGGGCCGATCACCGGATGACCGCTCGGGGGCGAGGCGAGCGCTGCGGGCCAGCCGGCGAGCGGCATGCCGAGCGAGTCGAACGCGGCAAGGTTGGGCGCGCTGGTGGGGACCACGATGTCCAGGGCGCCATCACCGTCCAGATCGCCGAGCGCCGGTGCGCCGAGCGCAGCGCCGCCGAGATCGCGCGGCCCCCAGCGCGGCGCGCCGTCCGGGGCGTACGCCGACATCTGCGCGCCGGCGATCGCGACGATGCTCGGCGTCGCGAACGGGGCCAGCAGCCCCACCACCGGCGGCCGGGTGAGTCCGGCGCTCACCGGCCAGCCCGTGACGACCTGCCCCTGGCCATCGAGCACGTAGAGCGAACCGGCGGCGCCGACGACGATCTCCATCCCCGGCTGTCCATCGAGGTCGGCGAGCGCCACCTCCGTGGTCGTTGCCGGGAGCATCACCGGGAACCCGGTGACCGGCGTCGCGTCCGCGTGGTAGGCCACGACCCGATCCCCCGTGCTCGCGACCACGTCCGGGCGCCCGTCGCCGTCGATGTCGCCGAGCGCCGGCAGCGGTTGAGGCAGGAAGCCCGGCACCGTCACCGGCCAGCCGGCGAGCGGCCGGCCATGTGCATCGAATCCGGCGATGCGGCCCGGACCCGTGCCGACGAACAGAGCGACGCCGATGCCACCGCCCAGGTCCGCGGCCGCGACCTGGCCGAGCGGCACGCCAGGCGTCGGGGCCACCCACGTGGTGTCGCCGTCCTGGCCGTCGAGCATGACCATGGTCTGGTCGAAGTGCGCCGAGACGATGCGCGTGCCGCCCTGGCTGGTCGCGAGCACGACCGGTGCACCGATCATCACGTGCCCCATGCGCAACGCCTGCGAGCGCGGCCCGTCGGTGAGCGCGCGGTCGAGGCGCAGGCGCCCCGCGCCGAAGCCGCCGCCGGGATTGAGCCCGGCGATGTCGTCGGCGGTGTCACGCAGGCGCAGGCGCATTCCGGGCGCGGTGAGCGGCTTCATGCCGCGCGCACGGCGGTATGCGTGCACGAGCGCCGCGGCGCCCGCGACCAGCGGCGCCGCGAACGAGGTGCCGTCGAGCCCCGCCATGTAGGACGGCGTGCGTGCGCCGATGCTGTCCGTGCCGGCATGGGTAACGAACGTGCTCGCCATGTTCACGCCCGGCGCGCTCAGATCCACCCGCGCGCCGCGGTTCGAGAACGGCGCGAGCACATCCGTCGCGTCGGTCGCGGCGACCTCGATCGCATCCTCGAACCCCGCCAGCTCGTGCGGCTGGCCGTTGTTCCCCGCGGCGCACACCAGCGTGACGCCGTTCTGCATGGCCGCGTGCGCCGCCGCATCGAGGCCGTTCTGGAGAAGACTCGCCCACGACGCATTGATGACGCTGGCGCCGTTCTTCCACGCGTAGTGGATCGCCTGCGCGGCGAAGCTCATGTCGACGAGCCCGAGCGGATTCGACGTCGTCGCCCACGCCATGCGTACCGGCATGAGACGCACGTTCCACGCCGCGCCCGGCAGGCCGATGCCGTTGTCGGGCAGCGCGCCGATGAGACCGGCGACGAAGCTGCCGTGGCCCGCGTAGTCGCTGGGATCGGGATCCTGGCCCTGCCAGTCCTCGCCGGCGGGCACGCCGTATCCGGTGAGGAGATCCACGAAGTCCCAGCCGGCCACGTCGTCCACCCAGCCGTTGCCGTCGTCGTCCACCCCCGCGACGCCGTCGCGTTCGGCGGCGTTCACCCACAGATGCCCTGCGCCGCCGGCGAGCGTGCCGCCGAGATCGGGATGCCAGGGCAGAATGCCGGTGTCGAGCACCGCCACCACCACGCCCGAGTCGCCCATCGAGACGTCCCAGGCTTCGGGGGCGTGGATGTCCGCACGGGTCGGCGGGTCGTAGAGCCACCATGCCCGGGTCCACAGGGAGTCGTCCGGAACGGCGGAGACGGGCAGCACCGCGATCGGATCGGCGACCGCGACCTCCGGCAGCGCCGCGAAACGCAGGAGGGCTTCTTCGAGCCGCGCGCCGCGCGGCAGGTGAACGATGAAGAACGCGGCGAGGTCCGGTGCGCCGGAGTCGACCCCGGGCGGCGTCTCGCCGCGGAACTCGGGTTCGAAGGTCGCACCGCCCAGCGCCCGGGCCACGCCGTCCACCCGTGCGACACCCAGCTCCGGGAGTCGCACCCGCGCGGAGGGACCCGCCGGTGTCGTCGCGAGGCGCGCCGATGCCACGCCGATCGCCGCCTGGCGCGAGGCCGCCGGCGCCAGGCGCAGCTCCAGAGCGTCCGAGCGGTACGACGGGCCGTCGATCACGTCGCGGTCGGGGTCCCGCACCGGCAGATCGAGCGCCCGCGCCGGGGCCGCCGGGGCGACGAGGAGGACCAGCAGAATGAGCCGTCCGAGCAGATGCATGCGCGCCCCAAAGAAATAGCGACCGGCTCCCGCGGGGGGCGGCGTCCCGGTCGCAAGACGTGGAAAAGTGTAGGGATGCGCGTGGGGAACGGTCAAGGCCGGTGCGTTCTTGACTTGCCGGCGCCGGGCTCGGCAGACTGGTTGCGCGACACCTCCGGGGCCGCGCCCGTCGCGGCCCTGCCTCATCCGATGGGAGTCCCATGAGCACCGAAGAGAGAGACGTGCTGCGGCAGATGCTGCTGGACCGCTCGATGCGGTTCGGCGAATTCGTCCTCAGCTCGGGCGCGACCTCCAACTACTACATCGACGTGCGCAAGACGAGTCTGCATCCCGAGGGGCTGCGGATGATCGCGCGCATGTTTTACGAGATCATCGAGAAGGATCGCGTCACCGCGATCGGCGGGCTGACGATGGGCGCGGATCCGCTCGTCGCCGGCGTGATGTGGCACAGCCTCGACGCCGGCAAGCCGCTCGAAGGCTTTCTCGTGCGCCGCAATCTCAAGGACCACGGCACGCGCAGCCAGGTCGAGGGCAACCTGGCGGGTCACAAGCGCGTCGTCATTCTCGACGACGTGATCACCAGCGGCGAGAGCGCCCTGGTGGCGGCAGAAGCAGCCGAGTCGTACAAAGCGGAGGTCGTGCGCGTGCTTGCGGTCGTGGACCGCGGCCAGGGCGCATCGCAGATCTTCCAGCAGCGCGGGCTGCCATTCACCGCGCTGTTCTCGATCGGAGAACTGCTGCCTGCGGAGCGCGGCTGATCGCGCACAAGATCGGCCCTCCCCCTGCCGATCACATCAGGGAGCCCTATCCGATGGCAGGCCCCGTCCCGATGGGATGATGCATGTTTGAAAGTCACTTCGGACTGCGCGAGAACCCCTTCGTCGCGGCCCACCAGACGCGCTACATCTATCCGAGCCCCGAGCATCAGGAAGCGCTCGCGCACCTGCGCTACGGGATCGAGAACCGCGAACCGTTCGTCCTGATCACCGGGGAAGTCGGCACCGGCAAGACGACCGCGCTGTTCGACGCGCTGTCCGAGTGGGAGGGCCGCGCAATCGTCGGGCTCATCACCAACTCCTCGCTCACCCGCGCCGAACTGCTCGAGGAGATCGCGCTGCGACTCGGCCTCGCGGTACCCGCCGGCGCCAGCAAGCCGCACATCATGGTGGCGCTCGAGCAGCACCTGCTCG
Source organism: Candidatus Eiseniibacteriota bacterium (assembly GCA_963744995.1). Taxonomy (GTDB): domain Bacteria; phylum Eisenbacteria; class RBG-16-71-46; order RBG-16-71-46; family RBG-16-71-46; genus CAVUWA01. The sequence goes on along the minus strand of CAVUWA010000009.1, from coordinate 159,078 downwards.
CGATCCACCAGGAAGGGCATCGCGCGATCCTGCTGCTCGACGAAGCACAGAACCTCGAACGCGAGCTGCTCGAGGAGATCCGCCTGCTGTCGAACCTCGAAGCCGGCGGCGAGAAACTCGTGCAGATCTTCCTCGTCGGCCAGCCCGAGCTCGAGGGCCGCCTCAGCCTTCCGGACCTGCGCCAGCTGCGCCAGCGTATCGCCATCCACTACCGGCTGCGCCCGCTCGGCGCCCAGGACTCGGAGCGCTACGTCCACCATCGCATCGCCGTCGCCGGCGGCCACGCGCTGAGCATCTTTCCGCCCGACGCGTGTGCCGAGGTGTACCGCCTGACCCATGGCATTCCGCGCGAGATGAACCACCTGTGCTCGCAGGCGATGATCTGCGCGTTCGTCGAGGGCGCGCCCGCGGTGACTCCCGATCACGTGCGCGCCGCGGCGCAGGAGCTGGAGTTCCAGAGCGTGCTCGGCAAGGAGCGCCGCACCCGCAACATTCCACCCGCGGTGGAGCGCCGCCAGGGCCCGACCGTCCCCGGCGCCGCGCCACCGCCGGAACGCGAAATGCGCGCCCCCGCGCTGCCGCCGGCCGCACCGGCCGGCGACAAGCCGGGGCCGACCGCATCCACGCCCGAAGCACCTGGGTCGGCTCCGGCGGCGCCGCACGCACGCCGCGCGGAACCGGCGGCGTTCGAGGCACCGATTCCGGAGACCGGACCGCCGCGCCTCGAGGCCGACGCGCCCTCCGGCGATTTCGCGGACGACGAAGACGAAGACGAGGCCGAACTGCCGCCCGAGCCCGAGAGCGGCCCGCCGCGCCTCGAAGCCGACGCGCCCTCCAGCGATTTGGTGGACGATGAAGACGAGGCCGACCTGCCGGCGGAACCAGAAACCGGACCGCCGCGCCTCGAAGCCGACGCGCCCTCCAGCGATTTGGTGGACGATGAAGACGAGGACGAGGTCGAGTCCAACCTGCCGCCCGAGCCCGAGAGCGGACCGCCGCGCCTCGAGGTCAGGCGTGGTGAGGAGACCATGGCCGCGCCGCCGCCGCCTGCGCCGGCCGCATCGGGCGACGACTGGAAATCGTGGTTCAAGTCCCTCGCCGACGAGGTCGAAGGCACAGCGACGGAAGTCGCCGGTGGGGCGGCTCCGAAGTCCACGCCACGCGGGGTCGAGGAAGCAGCGGGCGAGGAACGAATCGAAGAGAGCGGCCCTCCCACGCTCGAAAGCGAACGGCCGTCGCTGCCCGAATCGCCCGCTAACGAGCCCGCCGCCCTCGAGAGCAAAGCGCCGGGCGAACCCGTGGTGGAACCGGCGGCACCGAGCTCCGCTTTCGCGGAGGCGCTGCGCCGCGCGCAGTCTGCACGACCCGAGAGCCACGCGGGCGTGGAGGTTCGCGGACCGGCGGCCGAAGTGACGCCCGCGGCGGCCGCAACCGCCGATGCACGGACCACGCGCAGGCCGCGACGCTTCGATGAACAGGCGCCGCTCCCCACGTTGCCGCCCAGGCTGCGGGAGAAGATGGCGCGCGACGCCGGGGCACCGCGCGAGCGCAGCCCGCTGCCGACGCGACTCATGATCGCGGCCGGCCTGCTGATCGTCGTGATCGCCGGCGCGGCGATCGCACAGAAGATGTTCTTCTCGCGACCCGCACCGCCCGTTTCGGAAGATGTCGTGCCCCCTGCCTCCCCCGGTGACGAAGCCCCGGCCGCAACGTCAGGGGAGTCCGGAACGGCCGCCGATCCACAGGCGGGCGTGACAGGAAGGCGGACCACACCGCCCGGGCCGGGGAGCGCGGGAGCGGCCACGAACTCCGGGGATGCGGCCCCGCAGAGGACGCCGCCCGGGTCGGAACCCGCGCCGGCCGAGCCCGCCGGAATCCCGCCGCCCGCGCCTTCGGTCCACTACATCATTGCCGTCGGCACCTACCTCAACGAACCACGCGCGAAGCGGGAGCAGACCAGACTCGACACCGCCGCGGAGTATGTCGCGCAGGTGAGCCCCGTGCACGAAGACCGCGTCACGATGTATCGCGTGTCGCTCGGCAGTTTCCCGACGCGCAGCGCCGCCGAACGCGCCGCCAGCGACCTGATCTCGAAGGGCCTCGTGGACGAAGCGCGCGTGCTTCCCATCGCCGGCGACCGCTGAGGCGGGCTCACCGGCGCCGGGCGCGGCCCGCGTTCCGGCGCGTATCCTCGCCCTTCGCGGGGCACTCCCGCACCGCTTGCCACGGGCGCGCTTCTCGCCTAACTTACCGCCTCGATTTGCGCGTCCCCATCGTCTAGGGGTCTAGGACACCGCCCTTTCACGGCGGCGACACGAGTTCAAATCTCGTTGGGGACGCCAACTCCCGACTGCCTGAGGACCGTGACTTTCCCGGTCGCTGCAACGCCCCGCACGAAGCCGTGCAGCGAGGTAAATCCCCAGGCGCAACCTCGGAGCGGGCGCACCGTCTCCGAACGATCCGGCGCTCACGGCGCCGTCATGAATGCCCGCACCTTCACATCCAGCGAGTCGACGAGCCGGTGGGAGCCGTTGAAGTTCTCCACGAGCCCGATCGTCTTCGAGCCCACGTTTCCCGCGGCATCGACCAGCACGAACGCCGGGTAACCCTGGAGCGCGAACGAGCGGAAGACGGCGCCGTCGGGATCGAGCAGCACCGGCACGGTCAGGCTTTCGCGCGCGGCGCACGCGCGCGCCAGCGTGCGGCCGAGATCACCCGGGCCCGGCAGCTCCCAGTCGATGGTCACCACACGGGCACGCGCGTTCGGCATGCGATGCCACGCTTCGGCGAGTCGCACCGCCGCCCGGTTCGGCGCCGACCAGCTGCCCCAGAACACGAGGACGAGCGGCCGGCCACGCATCTCGCCCAGACGCATGCGGCCCCCGCCGAGGCGCTCGAGTTCCGCGTCCGGGGCGCGCCGGTCCCTGACCGGGAAGCTTCCCATCCCGAGCGGCCAGGCCCGCCACGTACGGCGCGCCGTTTCGATCCGCGCCCCGAGTCCCTCGGCGCTGCCGAAGCGTTCGATCCACGCCGCGCGCAGCGCCGCCGTCTCGGCGTCGACGTTCGCCCCCGCGGACGGCATGCAGGCGGCCTCGAACCAGGCGCCGAGCGCCTCGTCCGTGCGCCCCGACTCGTGCAGGCGCCGCGCGTAAGCGGCCCACATCGCCGGCCTGATCGAGGCCGCCTCGTCCTCGACCCGCAGTGTCGCCTCGCGCAGCGCGGCGAGCGCCTGTTCCCGCTTGCCCACCGCCCAGCGCGCCTCGCCGAGCGCACGATAGGCGCGCGCCTCGGCGTCGGGCAGATAGGAAGACCCGTAGAGTTGATCGGAGTGCGTTTCCGCCCAGGCCACCGCGCGCTCCGCATAGCGCTCGACCGACGCAGGGCTCTCGCCGCGCCGCTTCAGGGCGTCCACCACCTCCAGGCAGCGCAACGCCACCCAGCGTCCTCCCATGCGCGGCATCACGAGCGCGAGCAGCGAGTCGACCGAGGGGGCGACGGCCCGGAACGGACGTGGTTCGTGGAGCAGCCACAGCAGACGGGCGTGGGCGACCCGCGGCTCGCCGGGGTAGCGGGACTCGAACTCCCGCAGCCGCGCATCCACCGCGTCGCGGTCGGTGGAATCGCCCGCCGCCGGCAGCAGCGCATCGCGCAGGAAGCCGTAGTCGGACGACGACATCTGCCCCACGCGATGCTGCGGAGGCCCGCCGCGCGCACCCATCGACGCCCATGCCAGCACGACTGCCATCAGCGGCACGCCGCGCGCGAGCACGCGGCGGAGCGCAGCCCGTGACCGCCGCACCGGGGCGCCCGGTCCGCCGCGGGCGCCTGCACGTGGGGAGTCCGACATGCGCACCAGTCTACCCGCGGCCGGGCGCGTGCACACGTGCGGAATCGAGGGACCGCTCGGCAACGCGCTCCCACCGCCCGGGGCGCGGGCGTCATGCACGCACAGGTGCGCTCAGGCCCCCCGGCCTGTGCGCCGCACACCCTCACGCAGCGCGGCACGCACGCGACGCGCCGCGATCCACGCCAGCATCATCGCCGCCGGCAGCAGCAGCGTCATCGCCGCGTGCTCCCAGAACCCGTCCCGCCGATCGGCATGCCGTGCGAGCGGGAGGACGCACGTCACCGCCACGTAGATCGCAAATGGAATCCAGAGCCGCGCCCCGCCGCGGCGCCGCTCAGCGCGCGTCCGCATGCCGCCCCCGCGCGACCCGCCCGGCGCCCGCGAACAGCGCGAGCAGGAAGCCGAAGAACACGATCACGCCTTCGGCGCGATGCAGGCGGTCGGGTGTCAGCGGCCCGATCGCGAGCGCCGCCTCGTGCATGCGCAACGCGATCGCGATGCGCACGGCATTGGCGAGCACCGTCGTGACGGATGCGGCCGCGAACGCCGCGGCGAGCAGCGCCACACCGGCGCCGAGCGACCGTGTGCGGTGCAGTCCCGCGGCGACGACGCTCAGGAACGCGATGATCAGGAAGTTCATCCCCGCGCACGCCGGCACGATCTCGAAGCGCGCTTCGCGTGCGAGCCAGCCGTGATGCGCCTCGAGCTCGAACGTGGCCGCAGCGAGCGCGCCCGCCGCGTGCGCGCTGGGATCGATCAGCCAGCGCAGATGGTCGAAGTCGGCCCCGTGATAGTAGAGCTTGAGCCACGCGGCGGCCCCGAGTGCGGCGGCGGCGACGAGCGCCATGCGCAGCCGGCCGCGGGCGCGGGCGCCCGCTGCAGCGCCCGCGCACCACCTGCGACCTCGCGCCGCTTTCACGCCGCGTCCCGCCGGGCGCGGTCGCGCCGCCACCATGCGAGGAGCAGCGCGAGCGCCAGCGCGCCCGCGAGCGGAGCGAGCGGCGGCTCGTCGCCCACACGCATCCCGACCGCCAGATTCGAGACGCCGGAGGGCAGCGGCAGCGGCTGGTCGACGTCGTCGCCCGCGCCGCCCGGGTTCACGATCACGTCGCGCACCGCGACGAACGACGTGTACCGGGTGAGCAGGCCGTACTTCAGGCCGAGATCGACGAGCCGGTCCCGATCGTCCTCGCCCACCCCGAACGCCGCGTGGTCCGAGATGCGCGCGATCCGGGTGCGCGCCCACAGCTGGCGCAGCGCACGGTTCTCGTCGGCGGGCTCGACCCGGGCGACGTCGACCGTGCGCTGGAAGGGGCCCTCGCCCGACACGCCGCGCACGACGACTCGACCCTTCGCCTGGCCGCGCCACTTCCCCTGCACCACGATCGGCCGTTCCGCGAACAGATCGTGGACCTGGGCGGGCTCGACGTCGTACGCGTCCAGCCCCTCGAACGAAACGCGGATGTCGGTGAGCACCGGATGTTCCACGTATTCGCGGAAGCGGCGGGAGATGGCCGGCGCCTCGTCCGGCTCGAGCACGACGAACGCCTCGCCCTGGCCGGCGTGGGCGATGCCTTCGATCAGATAACGGTTGACGCTCCTGCCGATCCCGAACGCGAACACGTTGGCGTCGCCGAGGTGGGCGTCGATGTGCTCGAACACCGCGCGCTCGGCGCCGATGTAGCCGTCGGTGACCACGATGACGCTGCGCGAGACGCCCGCCTTCCCGGGCAGCGCCATCGCGCGCTGCAGGGCCGCGAGCAGCTCGGTGCCGCCGCCGCCCCGCTGCGCGTCCAGCAGGCGAATCGCCGCGTCGACGTTGGCGCGCGTCGCGGGGCGCGAGCGCGGCGACCACAGCGCCGAAGCGCCCGCGAACAGCACGAGATTGAACGAATCCGCAGGCCGCAGCTGTCCGATCAGGTCGCGCAGCAGCACCTTCGAGACGCCGAGCGGGAAGCCGTTCATAGAACCCGAGACGTCGACTACGAACACGTATTCGCGCGGCGGCACCTCGGCCTCGGTCACGCGCCGGGGCGGTTGCAGCATGAGCGTGAAGAAGTTCTCGTCGATGCCCTCGTAGAGCAGCAGCCCGGTGCGGATCCGGCCGCCGTCCAGGCGGTAGCGCAGCACGAAGTCACGGTCGCCGCCGTCCGCCTCGTTGGGATCCAGCGTCACGTGGACGCGCGAGGGGTCGATCCACTGCGTGAGGATCGGGTGCGACGGACAGGTGAGGCCCTCGATCGGCAGCCCCGCGCCGATCGTCCCCGAGAGCCTCAGGGTGTACGCCGGCTTCTGCCCTTCCCGCCCATAGGGCGAGGCGATCCAGCGGTCGTGATCCGGCGCGCCCCCGGCCTTCTCGCCGGAGTAGCGCGGGCCGACCACGGTCGGATAGACGAACTCGTACACGCCGGCATCCGGCACCAGCAGCTCGGTGTAGGAGAGCTCCACCTCGATCGTCTGCCCGGGCATCACGTTCGCGACGTCCATGCTGAACACGTTCGGACGCTGCTGCTCGAGCAGCGCGGCGTTCTTGCCGGCCTTCTGCGCCGCCGCGAACTCCGCCTTCGCGCGTTCCCGTTCGCGGATCTCGGCCGTGATCCGTTCGCGCCCGACGATCATCGTGAGACCGTGGACCGCGGCGCGGGTCGAGGCCGGGAAGACGTACTTCGCGTGAATCGGCGCAGTGCCGTCATTGCGATAGGTCTGTTTCACGATCACGTCGGCGATCGCCCCGGCGACGTCGACGTGGACCGCGGTGCCGATGAGCGGCAGGCGGGCGCCGCTCGCCTCCCCGCCGTCGACGACGAAATAGGGCGAGAGTGTCTTTTCGCGCGGCGCCGCCGGCGCATCGGGCGCCTCGTCCGCCCGCGCCATGCCCGCCGCGCCCCCGCCGACCAGCAGCGTCGCCGCGATCAGCCCCGTGATTGCCCCGTGCAGCCGAACCATGACCTCCTCCTTTGGAAGTGGACTGGAGGCCTGGTTTTGCAACGTCGGTGCCGTTGAGTACGGATGGGTGCGCCGTCGCAAACCGTTGCGGCGCAGGAGGGCCGTGGCCGGGCGTGCGGCGCGCCCGTGTCGGCCGGGACACGTCGGCGTGGGCGGCCGGACACGCAGGGGAACCGCCGCGCGGCCGGGCGCGGGAGGCGGGCATCGCGCGACGCCGCGCGATGCGCATCGGCATCGCCCGCCGGCTGCCGCGGTCTCCTATGCCGCCGCCCGCGGGCCGCCGCCGGGCGTGCGGGGATCCCGCATGCACCGGCCGCGACGCTCCGGCTTCCTCACCCCGCGGTGTCCGGCCGCCGGTGCAGCGAGTAGATCAGGTACAGCATGCCGCGCACCCGCTCGGCGGGGGCCTGCTTGTGATAGCAGGTGATGTCTTCGAACCAGCCGGTGCCGCGCGGACCGGTGATCATCTCGATGCGGCCGCCGTAGGCGCGCGCCGCGTGCTCGTCGCTGATGAAGCGCCGCAGGATCTCGCCGGGCGTGCGGCGCCGTTGCGTGCCGCGGATCACCACGTGTGGCCCGCAGTGCTCGTCCACATCGGTGAGGTAGATGAACACGGTGAGCGCGCGGATGTCGGCGAGGTCGTAGTGGAAACGTCCGCCCTCGGCGGCCGCCAGCGCGTTGCCGACGGCGGTGCCGTCCGGGACCGTCCAGTAGATCTGGCTCTTGAGGAACACCGGCTCGGCCTCGAGGTAACCGCGGGCGACTTCCACGATCGCCGGATCGTGGGCCAGCTCGCGGATCGCGGCGCAGTCCCGTTCCGGGTGGTCGATCCGCTTGCCGCCGGTCGCTTTGGCCCATGCGGCGATCCCGTCCACGCGCCCGGTTGGAACGTCGAGCCCACGGGCGCACGCGTCGCGACGCAGGTCGCGAACCGCGCCCGCCGTGTCCAGCTCCGGAAACAGGGTGCGCTCGTTGAGCGCGAGCGGCGGGTTCACGTGCCGCGCGCGGTAGCGGCGGATCATCCAGGACTGCCACGGTCCCTGAACCAGCACACAGCGCAGCACGCGGAAGGCGTCGAGGAGGCGCTCGTGCGCGCCGAGGTAGGTGCGCAGCCGCGAGCGTACGGCGGCGTACTGCAACGACAGTTCCATCGGATCCCTCCTGCCGGCGGCGGGGCGGCCCTGATCTGACCTCCCCATGTCATCCGGTGCGCGCCCGCGGCGCATCCTGCACCGAATCGGCGGAACTTCGGACACCAGCGAGCCAGGTCAGCAAGCGGCGCGCCACGCACGGCAAGCCCGCCTGCCATCGAACCTTGCGAACGGGCCCCGCGTCGCGGGTGCCGGCGCGGCCCGAGAAATCGTAAAGGCCGCTGACAGCAGGACGGCCGTCCGCATGCGCGCCGGACCGTGTGGGCCGTGCTACAGTCGCGGGTCGTTTCTCCAATCACCATCGGGTGGTTCCCCATGATGCCGAGACGTCCCGTGGCCGCTTCTCCATTCCAGCTCCTCCTGTTCCTCCTGCTGCCCGTCCTGGCCCTCCCGGGCGCGGCGGCCGATGCGCGTGCCGACGGGCCCGGGGTCATCGTGGCGAAAGCCACGAAGATGAAGTTTCCGCTCACGGTCGAAGCGCTCGGCACGCTGCGCGCGAACGAGTCGGTGGAGATCCGACCGCAGATCAGGGAGGCGGTGTCGGCGATCCGCTTCGAGGAGGGCCAGCACGTCGCCGCGGGGACCGTCCTGATCGAGCTGCGCGACAGCGAAGTCCGGGCCGCGGTGGCGGCGGCAAGAGCGGCACTGGCCGAGTCGCAGTCGCGCTTCGACCGCAGCCACAAGCTGTTCGAGGACCACCTGGTGTCGGAGGCCGAGCTCGAGCCGCTCAAGGCGCGCCGCGACGGTGATCAGGCCGCGCTGGACGCCGCCGAAGCCCGCCTCGACGAGACGGTCGTGCGCGCCCCCTTCGCGGGCCGGCTCGGCCTCCGGCGCGTGAGCCTGGGCAGCCTGGTCGGGCCGGACGACGTGATCACCACACTCGATGACACCCACGTGATGAAGCTCGACTTCAACGTTCCGGAAACCGCGCTCGCCCACGTGCGCTCCGGGCTGCCGATACGGGCCCGCAGTGCGGCCTACCCGGATTCGGCGTTCCGCGGCCGGGTGATCTCGGTGGACACGCGCGTGGATCCGGTGAGCCGCACGGTCGTCGTGCGTGCGATCCTCCCGAACCCGCGCGGGATCCTCAAGCCCGGCATGTTCATGAGCGTGCGGCTGCTGCGCGAGGACATCGTCTCGCTGATGGTTCCCGAGCAGGCACTGGTCCCGGAGCAGAGCCGCGTGTTCGTGTTCGTGGTCGCCGGGAATGGCGCGGTCGAGAAGCGCGAGGTGCACATCGGGCGCCGCCGGCCGGGCGCGGTCGAGGTCGTGTCCGGGCTCGCCGCCGGCGAGACGGTGGTCGCCGAAGGCACGCAGAAGGCACGCGCCGGGAAACCCGTCCAGGTGCTGCGCTCGATCGAGGTCCCGCGGTGATCATCTCCGACGTCTCGATCCGGCGGCCGGTGTTCGCCACCGTGCTGTCGCTGCTGCTGGTGATCCTCGGCCTCGCGGCGCTGTTCCGGCTGCCCGTGCGCCAGTACCCGGCGATCGATCCGCCCGTGGTGACGATCGAGACGGCCTATCGCGGCGCCTCCGCCGAAGTCGTCGAGACCAAGATCACGCAGTTGATCGAAGACCGCATCGCCGGCCTCGAAGGTATCGTCAAGCTGACCTCGTCGAGCGAGGACGAGCGCTCCGAGATCCGCGCCGAGTTCAGCCTCGACCGCAATGTGGACGAGGCCGCCAACGACATCCGTGACCGCGTGGCGCGCGTGGTGGCCGATCTGCCCGAAGGCGCCGACCCGCCCGAGATCGCCAAAGTCGACAACGACACCCGCTCGGTGATGTTTCTCAACGTGTCGTCGGACCGCATGAGCGGGCTCGAGATCACCGATTACGCGGAACGCTACATCGTGGACCGGCTCTCGACCGTGCCGGGCGTGGCGCGGGTGCGGATCTCCGGCGCGCGGCGTTATGCCATGCGCATCTGGCTCGATCGTGAAGCGCTCGCCGCGCACGGCGTGACGGTCGCAGACGTCGAGAACGCGCTGCGTGCCGAGAACGTCGAGTTGCCGGCCGGCCGGCTCGAGTCCTCGCAGCGCGAGTTCACCCTGCGCACCGAGACCACCTACACCACCGAGAGCGACTACCGAAACCTGGTCGTCGGGCGCGGCACGGACGGCCAGATCGTGCGCCTCGCCCAGGTCGCCGACGTGCGGCTCGGCGCACAGAACGAGCGCAGCATCGCCCGCACCAACGGCCAGCCCGCGGTGTCCCTGTCGATCGAGCAGCTCTCGACGGCGAACACCGTGGATGTCTCGCGCGGCGTACGGGCCGAGGTCGGGCGCATGGGGTCGGACCTTCCCGAGGGCATGAAGATCGAAGTGAACTACGACCGCGCCGAGTTCGTCGAAGCCTCGATGCACGAGGTGGTCAAGGCGCTGGTCATCGCCATCATCCTGGTGCTGGTCGTGATTTACGCGTTCCTCGGCAACCTGCGTGCCACGCTGGTGCCGGCCGTGGTCGTGCCGGTCTCGGTGATCGCCACGTTCATGGTGATGGCGGCGCTCGGCTACACGATCAACACGCTGACGCTGCTGGGACTGGTGCTGGCGATCGGGCTGGTGGTGGACGACTCGATCATCGTGCTCGAGAACATCTACCGGCGCGTCGAGGCCGGACGCCCGGCGCTGCTGGCGGCGCTCGAGGGCTCGAAGGAAATCGGCTTCGCGGTCATCGCCACGACGCTCGTGCTGATCTCGGTATTCGTGCCGCTGTCGTTCATTCAGGGCGACGTCGGACGGCTGTTCAACGAGTTCGGCATCACCCTCGCCGCCGCGGTGATGTTCTCGAGCCTCGTCGCGCTCACGCTGTCGCCGATGATGAGCTCCAAGCTGTTCCGCGGCGACGAGACCCGCAAGGGCCTGCCGCACGTGATCGATCAGGCGTTCCAGAAGCTCGCCGCCCGCTATCGCGGACTGGTCGAGCGGGCCGTGCGGCGGCCGTGGCGGATCCTCGCCGGGACCCTCGTGGTGATGGGGCTTGCCGGCGTGCTGCTCGTGCTGCTGCCCACCGAGTACGCGCCTCAGGAGGATCGCGGCGTGTTCTTCGTCACCATGCGCGCACCCGAGGGCGCAAGTTTCGACTACACGGACCGTTACGCCCGGCAGATGGAGTCGATTCTGATGGCCGAGGTGAGCGATGGAGGCCCCGCCAGGCGGGTGCTGCTGCGCCTGCCCGGCAGCTTCGGCTCGACCGGCGAAGTCAACAGCGCGCGCGGCGTGGTGATCCTCAAGCCGTGGGGCAAGCGCAGGGAATCCGCCGAGCAGGTCGCGGACCGCATACGCGAGGAGCTCGGCGCACTGCCGGGGGTGCGCATCAACGTGGTCACCCCGCAGAGCCTCGGCATCCGCGGCGACGGCCGCCCCGTCGAACTGGTCCTCGGCGGGCCCGACTACGCCCAGCTGCGCCAGTGGCGCGACATGATGCAGGCCACGATGGACGGCATGCCCGAGCTGGTGAACGTGGACAGTGACTACCAGGAGCGCAAGCCGCAGATGAAGATCGCCGTGGACCGCGACCGTGCCGCGACGCTCGGCGTGTCCCTCGCCAGCATCGGCCGTACCCTCGAGACGATGCTCGGCTCCCGCATCGTCACCACGTACGTGGATCGCGGGCGGGAATACAACGTGATCCTGCAGGGCGAGGCGGCGGACCGGCGCAGTCCGAGCGATCTCGTCAACCTCTACGTGCGTTCGAGCTCGAGCGGCGACCTGATTCCGCTCGCCAACCTGGTGACGCTCACCGAGACCGCCGCACCGAGCACGCTCAGGCGCTTCGACCGCATGCGCGCGATCACGATGGATGCCGGCCTGCACCCCGGCGTGAGCCTTGGCCAGGCCGTCGACCGCCTCGGCCGCGAGGCGACGAAGACGCTGCCCGCGGCGGCGCGGATCAGCTGGGACGGCGAGAGTCGCGAGTTCCGGCGCACCGGCAGCAGCCTCTACGCGATCTTCGGCCTCGCGCTGCTGATCGTGTTCCTGGTGCTGGCGGCGCAGTTCGAGAGTTTCATCCACCCGATCGTGATCATGGTCACGGTACCGCTCGCGCTCACCGGGGCGCTGCTCGGGCTGTGGGCCTACGGAGCGAGCATCAACGTGTTCACACAGATCGGGGCGATCCTGCTGATCGGCCTCTCGGCCAAGAACGGCGTGCTGATCGTCGAGTTCGCGAACCAGCTGCGCGATCGGGGCCGCGAGTTCGGCGAAGCGATCGTCGAGGCCTCGGTGATCCGGCTGCGGCCGATCCTGATGACCAGCGCCGCCACGACGTTCGGTGCGATCCCCCTGCTGATTACCGGCGGCGCCGGGGCCGAATCGCGGCAGCCGATCGGCATCGTGGTCGTGTTCGGCGTCACGATCTCCGCGGTGCTGACGATGTTCGCGGTACCCGCGCTCTACGCGGTCATCGCGCGTCGTACGCGCTCGCCGCAGCACGTCGCGCGGCTGATCGCACGGCTCAGGGGCGCCGAGCACCGCGGGGCGCACGCGCCCGCGCGCCCCGCGGACGGCGCGTTCGAAGGCGGCGCCGCGCCCGGCGCCGAGCACTGAACGCAGGGGCGGAGGCCCGACGGCCCCCGCCCCCCGGGTTCACCAGATCCGCGCGCGCAGATCGTCCGCCCGCACCATCGGGTCGCTGCTCCTGCAGCCGAACGCCTGCTGGAACTCGGGCAGGTTCGACAGCGGTCCGTTCACGCGCCACTCGGCCGGCGAGTGCGGGTTGGTCTGCACCAGCGTCCGCAGCGCCTCGTCACGATCCTTGCGGCGCCAGACCCGCGCCCACGCCAGGAAGAACCGCTGTTCGGGCGTGAAACCGTCGATCTTCGTGTGCGGCTTGCCCTCGAGCGCCTTCTCCATCGCCGCGTAGGCGATCGCCAGGCCGCCGAGGTCGGCGATGTTCTCGCCCAGCGTGAGGCGCCCGTTCACGTGCAGGCCGTCGAGCACCGTGTAGCCGTTGAACTGATCCACGACGCGATCCGCGCGGGCCTTGTAGTTCGCCGCGTCCTGATCGGTCCACCAGTCGGTCAGATCGCCGGCGGCGTCGAACTGCCGGCCGCGATCGTCGAAGCCGTGGGTCATCTCGTGGCCGATCACGGCGCCGATCCCGCCGTAGTTGAGCGCGGCGTCCCAGGACGGGTCGAAGAACGGCGGCTGCAGGATCCCGGCCGGGAAATTGATGCTGTTGAGCGACGAGCTGTAGAAGGCGTTCACCGTCGGCGCCGTCATGAACCACTCGCCGCGATCCACCGGCTTGCCGAGCTTGGCGATCTGACGCTGCGACTCCACGCGCTGGGCGCTCAGGTGGTTCGTGTAGAGCGTCGGACCGAGCTCCAGTCCCTCGTAGGTGCGCCAGTGGTCCGGGTAGCCGATGTGCTCCTCGAACGCGTGGAGCTTGTCGAGCGCCTTCTCGCGCGTCGCCTGGCCCATCCAGGCCAGCGATTCGAGCCGCGTCTGCAGCGCCGCCTCGAGGTTGTGGATCAGCGTCAGCGCCTCGTCGCGCGCCGCCGGCGGGAAGTAACGGCGGACGTACTCCTGCCCCAGCAGATCGCCCAGGTCGCGGTCGGTCCAGCGCAGGCTGCGCTGCCAGCGCGGCAGCTGGATCTGCGCCCCGTTCAGGTGCCGCGCGAAGTCGAACGCCTCGTCGGCGAACGCGCTGCTGAGCATCGGCGCGGCGTCGCGCAGCACGTGCGCGGCGAGGTAGTCGCGCCACGCTTCGACGGGCCGCGCGGCGAGCTGCGCATCGAGCGTGCGGAAGAAGTCGGGCTGCATGACGTCCACCGAGTCGAGGTCCTCGATACCCCCGGTGTTCAGGAACGCGGTCCAGTCGAAGTGCGGCGCCCATGCGCGCAGCGTGTCCAGCGGCACCTTGTGGTAGGTGGCGACCGGATCACGTCGCTGGACGTTGGTCATCGAGCCCCCGGCCAGCGCGGTCTCGATGTCCATGACCGTCGCCGCCCGGCGCGCCGCGGCAGGCGCGTCGTCGCCGGCCAGCTCGAACAGGTGTGCCACGTGCCGGACGTACGCGTCGCGCAGGGCTGCCGAAGACGAGTCGGTGCGCGTGTAGAAATCGCGGTCCGGCAGCCCGAGACCACCCTGCATGGCCACCGCGATCATGAGATCGCTCCGCTTCGGATCCTGGCGCACGCCGAGGCCGAACATCACGCGGACGCCGTCCAGCTGCAGGCGCGCCACGGTCGGCGCGAGCGCCGCGGTCGAGGCGACGCCGGCGACGTCGTCGAGCAGCGGCCGGGCCGGCCGGAGGCCGGCCTTTTCGATGGCGCCCGAGTCCATCGCCGCGCGGTAGTAGGCGCCGAGGCGCGCCACGCTGGAGCCCTTCGCCGCCTTCCGGTCGGCGGCGGCCTCCTCGAGGATGCCGTGCAGCTGTGCACGGTTGCGCTCGGCGAGGATGCTGAAGCTGCCCCAGCCCGAGAAGGCGGCGGGGATCTCGGTGCGCTCGAGCCAGCCGCCGTTGGCGTAATGGAAGAAGTCGGTGCAGGGGGAAACGGTGGTGTCCATGTCGGCCCGGTCCCAGGGGGGCGCGGCGGCGCGCGCGGGCGCGGGGAGGGCGAACGACAAAGACATGACGGTCAACGCGAAGGCCATGAAGCCGGAACGCGCGTGGAACATGGCATGGCTCCGTTCGAAGTGCTGCGGGAGGATGTCGGAGGGACCGCCTGATTTGTATCACATGCCCCGCGGGTCGCCGATCGCCGCGCGCCGGGTCAGGCCCCCGGCGCGCGGGGTTCCTGCGCCGGTCCGGTCCGCGGCGGGGCCTCGGCCGGGCCCATTTCGTTCCGGTAGGCGCGCAGCCCGGGCGTGCGCCAGGCGACCGTGGCGGTGGCGATCATGCAGGCGATCCCACCGGTGATCACCGAGAGCGGCGCGCCGACGGCGTTCGCGACGAGACCCGCCTCGAGCTCGCCGAGCTGCGGCCCGCCCATGAAGAACATCATGTTGACACCGGTCATCCGGCCGCGCAGGTGATCCGGCGTGTGCAGCTGGCGGATCACGTTGCGGATCACCGTGCTCACGGTGTCGGTCGCACCGCTGATCGCGAGGCACAGGAAGGTGATCCAGAACGAGCGCGAGATGCCGAACACCACGGTGGCGAGGCCGTAGGCGGCGACCGACCACAGCATCACCGGGCCGCGCCGGCGGATGCGTTCGATCATCGGCACCATCGCCACGCTGGTGAGGATCGCCCCCACCGACGGCGCCGCGCTGAGCAGACCGTAGCCTCCCGCGCCGACGTGCAGGACGTCCTGCGCGAAGATCGGCAGCAACGCGAGCGCCGAAGCGAAGAACGTCGCGAAGAAGTCGAGCAGCATCGTCGAGCGGATCAGCGGCGTGCGGAACACGAAACCGAGCCCCTCGGTGAGCGCGGCGCGACTGAGTCCCCTCACCCGCGCTGCGCCGTGCTGCGGCACGTCGCGCATCAGCAGCAGGGCGACGATCACGAATGCGAACGACAGGGTGTTGATCGCGTACACCCAGCCCACGCCGCCGACGGCGATCACCAGCCCGCCGAGCGCGGGGCCGGCGACCGAAGCCGTCTGGAACATGATCGTGTTGAGGCTGATCGCGTTCGACAGGTGCTGGCGCGGCACCAGGTTCGGGAACAGCGACTGGCGGGCCGGGCCGTCGAAGGACGTGAACATGGCGCTCGTGGCCGTCAGCGCGTAGATCGGCCACAGCGAGGTCGCACCGCTCAGGCCGTGCAGCGTGAGCAGCGCGGCACAGACGGCCATCCCGGTCTGGGTGACCAGCAGCAGCCGGCGGCGGTCGATGCTGTCGGCGACCACGCCGCCGATCAGCGAGAACACGATGATCGGCGCGATGCGCACGAGTCCGACCATGCCGAGCGCGAGACCGCGCTGCGATGCCGGCACGAGCAGCGAGACGTGCCAGAGGATCGCCGCGGTCTGCATCCTCGTGCCGGAATTGGACAGCAGCTGACCGCCCCACAGCAGCCGGAAATTCCGGTGCTGCAGCGCGACGAACGGGGACCCCGGCGGCGCCCCTCCCGCGGCGCTCACTTGAAATCGCTCGCGATCCCCACCGGCAGCGCAGGCAGGAAGTCGAGCGTCACGCCGAACACCAGTCCCTTCGTGCGACGGTCGGCCATGAACACGCCCGGCGCCACCGGGCCGAGCCGCAGCACCCCCGGATACACGTTGAAGCGGTAACGGTATTCCTTGGTCTTCGCCATCGTCAGGCTCGCCAGCAGCGAGTTGTTGCGGTCGTAGAACAGGCCCGCTGACGCTGCGAGGTCCACGGTGCGGAAACCGTTGTCGAGCTGAACCAGTTCGCCGGCGCGCAGGCCGGCGCCGAAGCTGAACGAGTCACGTCGGTTCAGCCGCCGCGTGAGCCCGAGCTCGGCGTGCGTGCCGAAGTGATAGAAGACCTGCCAGCGGCTGGACCAGGGCAGGTCGTACTTGAGCGCGAAATTCTGGCCGTTGTTGATCAGCGAGCCGTCGGATGGATCGATCGACGGCTGGTAGGACCAGTCGGCCATGTGCATGGTCTCACCGAAGAAGCGCGCCACGCCGTCGTTGCTGAAGAACACGATGCTGAGCGGGTCGAAGATGTACAGATCCGCGATCGGGTCCGTGGTCCAGCCACGGAAATCGTCGTTCTCGACGACCTCGTTGAAGAAGTGATAGACGGCGATCGTCGCTCCCGACATGAGCTTCGGGCGCGCCACGCCGTGCGCCCGGTACCACTCGACGTACATGCGGTAGCTCATGCCGCCGCCGACCAGGTGCTGCGTGTAGTTGGGCCAGAACTGCGCCTTGTTGCTGTTCACCGACAGCGGCAGCACCTCGCGCTCGAGGAAGTCCGACCAGCCGCCCGTCTCGCGGATCCCGCGCAAGGGGTTCTTCATGTTCATCCAGACGTTGTCGATGCCGGTGCCGTAGGCGATCTTGCCGAGCCGCTTGTCGCGGTTGTCGAGCTGCAGGATGCCGAAGACGCCGTTGACGACCAGCCGGAGCGGCTGGATCAGCGACTCGCTGCCGTAGTCGAGGCCGTGGTAGAACCACGCGCGCGGTGCGCCGACGGCAGCGTCACCCGCCGGTGCGGGCGGCGTGGCGGGGGTCGCGTCGGCCGCGTCCGGCAGCAGATCCGGCGGGGTGGCGATCGCGTCCTCGCGCTCGAGCCGCAGGATCGGCGCCACGGCCGGGCCCGGCGTCCCCGCGGGCGGGTCGAGCGGTGCGCGTGCAAAGGCCGGCCCGGCCAGCGCCCAGCCGGCGAGCACCGCCAGCCAGGCGGCACGCATGCCCCGACGACAGGATTCCTGAGTCAACCGCCCGGACGCTCCCTTTCCATGGGCCAGAGGCCGCCCCTCCAGACACGCGAAGGGCGCAAGGTAGCATGAGCTCCGCGCGCGGGCCACGAGCCGCGCGCAGCTCAGTCACCGCCCGTTTCCGTTCCGCCATGGCCGCGGCCGGGCGTTCGCGGCCGGCGGTGTCCGGGGGATGGCGGCACGCGGGCGGGTGCCGCAGCAGAGGCGTTCCGTCCGCCGGATCGCGGTGACGCTGGTCGCCACGGCCCGCCCCGGTCGGCGCCACGGCACGGCGCGCGGGCCGGCGGGCCGGGGCCGCTCAGAAATCGTCCCGGTCTTCCTGTCGGATGCTGAACTGCGGCTTCTCGCCGGCGCCCTCGCCCGCCCGCTCCATCTTGATCTTGAGCCGCAGGTTGTTCGCGCTGTCGGCCTGTCGCAGCGCCTCGTCGAGTTCGATCAGCCCTTCACGATAGAGCTCGTACAGGGCCTGGTCGAACGAACGCGAGCCGTCCCGGGCGTTGTGCTCGATCGCCGCCTTGAGCGCCGCGATCTCGCCCTTGGCGACCAGGTCGGCGATGCGCGGCGAGTTGAGCATCACCTCAATCGCCGCAACCCGCCCCCTGCCGTCGGCGCGCGGCACCAGTCGCTGCGAGACGATGCCGCGCAGGTTGAGCGAGAGCTGCTGATAGATCTGTTCGTGGAGTTCGGCGTTGAAGAAGTTGAGGACCCGCTCGACGGCCTGATTCGCGTTGTTGGCGTGCAGCGTACCGAGCACCAGGTGCCCGGTTTCGGCGAAGTGCAGCGCCGCCTCGACCGTCTCGAGGTCGCGCATCTCGCCGATCAGGATGACGTCTGGCGCCTGGCGCAGGGCGCTCTTGAGTCCCGCCGCGAACGACGCCGTGTCGACACCCACCTCGCGCTGCGTGATGACGCAGCCCCGGTGCGGGTGGACGAACTCGATCGGGTCCTCGATCGTGAGGATGTGGCCACGCGAGTGCTCGTTGCGGTGAGCGATCAGCGCCGCCAGCGTCGTGGACTTGCCCGAGCCGGTCGCGCCGGTGACCAGGATCAGGCCGCGCTTTTCCATGATCAGCGTCGTGAGCGCATCGGGCAGCCCGAGCTCGCCGGCCGAGGGAAAGTCGATCGGAATCAGCCGCGCGACGAGCCCCACCTGACCGCGCTGCCGGAACACGTTGATGCGGAAGCGGCCGACGCCCTGGACGAGGCGCGCGCTGTTGAGCTCGTGGGTGCGGTCGAAGGTCTCGGCATCGGCCGGGCTCATGACCTCGCGAATCAACCGCTCGACCTCCGTGGCGTCGAACACCAGATCCAGCGCCGGCTGCGTCGAGCCGTCGACGCGGTACAGCGGCGCCGAGTCCGCGGTGAGGTAGAGGTCCGAGCCGCCGCGCTCGCGGAGTCCGGTGAGCAGTTCGTCCAGATGCATGTACGGGTTCCTTTTCGCGCGGTCGCGGCGGCCGCCCGGCCGTCGCGGCTAGCGGCCGAACAGGCCGGGCTTCTTCTTCTCCGGCTCGGGCGCGGGCGCCGGTCGCATCGCGCCCGTGCCCCCCGTCACGCTGCCCGCCGCGAGCGGCACGGGCCGCGCGGGAGTCCCTCCCATCGCCCCTTCGGCGGCGCCGGCGCTCCCCGCGCCCACGCCCTCGAACAACCTGGGGTTCGACGACTTCTTCATGGCCTCGCCGCGCGACAGCCGGCCCTGCATCACCAGATCGCGCAACGACTGGTCGAGGCTCTGCATGCCGTGCTGGGCGCCGGTCTGAATCACCGACAGGATCTGCGCGGTCTTGTCCTCGCGGATCAGGTTGCGCAGCGCCGGCACGCCCACCAGCACCTCGAGCGCGGCGACCCGGCCCTTGCCGTCCTTCGAGGGCAGCAGCGACTGGGCGACCACGCCCTCGAGCGACTCCGACAGCATGGTGCGCACCTGCGCCTGCTGGCCGGACGGAAAGATGTCGATGATGCGGTCGACGGTCTTCGACGCGGAATTGGTGTGCAGGGTCGCGAACACGAGATGCCCGGTTTCCGCGGCGCTGATCGCGAGCTGGGTGGTTTCGAGATCGCGCAGCTCCCCCACCAGAATCACGTCCGGATCTTCGCGCAGCGCCGCGCGCAGCGCGGCGGCGAAGGACTTCGTATGCGGCCCGACCTCGCGCTGGTTGATGACGCACTTCTTCGGCGTGTGCACGAACTCGATCGGGTCCTCGATCGTCAGGATGTGGCCGCGGCGCGTATCGTTCACGTGGTCCACCATCGCGGCCAGCGTCGTGGACTTGCCCGAACCGGTAGGTCCGGTGACCACCACCAGCCCCTTCTCCTTCATCGCGAGATCCTTGAGCACCTTCGGCATGCCGAGCTCTTCGAGCGTCTTCACGGTCGTCGGCACCACGCGGAACACGGCGCCCTCGCCGCGCTGCTGCCAGAGGACGTTGGCGCGGAAGCGCGACACGCCGGGGATCTCGAAGGCGAAGTCGAGGTCGCGATGCTCCTCGAACAGCCGCTTCTGCTCGTCGTTGAGGATGTCGTAGATGGCGGCGTGGGTGTCCTCGGCCGAGAGCGGCGCCATCTCGAGCTTCATGATCTCGCCGCGGATCCGGAGCAACGGCGGCAGGCCGGCGGAGATGTGGAGGTCGGAAGCGCCTTCGTCCCTGGCGAAGCTCAGCAGGGCGGTCAGATCACAGGCCACGCGCACCCCCTCAAGACAGCAGTCGCGCGGCCTGCGCCGCGGTCAGCGTGCCATCGGTCACGCGCCGCGCGGCGCGCGCTTCGAGCGTCTGGAACCCGGCGGCGATCGCCATGCTGCGCAGCTCCGGGCCGCCCGCACCGGCGCGCAGCGCGTCCCGCAGCGCACCGTCCAGCGCGAGCACCTCGTAAATCGCGTCCGGACCGGCCAGGGCGCCGTCGCGGCGCATGCCGCCGTTCCGGATCACACGTGGCTGGATCACGGCCTGCAGCCGCGCGGCCAGCACGTTGCGCCCCTGACGCCGCGTGAGCAGCTCGTCCAGCAGGTCGAACGTGTCGGTCCAGTCGGTACTCGCGAGCAGCAGCCGCCCGTTGACGGCCGGCGACAGCACGCCCGACACGGCCTCGCCGTTCAGCACGTCGTCGAGCACGACCACGTCGGCGTTCTGCCCCACGATCACGTCCTCCCAGACCCCGCGTGCGCGCGCGGGCTCGAGCGCCAGGCGCACCATCGCGTCGAAGCGCTGACCCCACGGCCGCTCGATCGCCACGCTGAGCCGGCCGCCCGGCGGGACCGCACCGAGCAGCGCGGACATCGTGCGCGAGCACATCGAACCGGGGGGACCGCTGACGATCACCAGCCCCGCGGGGCCGTGCAGCACCTCGCGCAGCGCCGCCACGTCCACGGGGTCCATGCCGAGCGTCTCGAGCGACGGGCGCATGACGCGCGGGTCCCAGAGCGCCAGCGACACCGCGATGCCCTGTTCGCAGTTGAGGAGCGAAACCTCGATCGGCAGGGTGCGGTCGCCGAGCGGGCACAGCACGCGTCCGCCGGCGTGATCGCCGGAGCCGTCCATGACCGGCCCCCCCAGCGCCTCGATCCGCGCCAGCAGCCCGTACAGGGCGTTGAAGCGCACCGAGGCGACTCTCGACATGCGCCCGTCGATACGATGCTCGATCTCGAGCTGCCCGTTCATCGGGATGAAATGCACCTCGCTCGCCCCGGCGGCGAGTCCCTGCGTCACGTGCAGCTGCAGAAAGCCGGTGCCCGAACGATCGCCGTAGGACTCCGGCGCCTGACCGCGCTCGTGGCGGCGCCCCGCTTCGCCCGGCGCGGCGCCGAACACGTTGTCCAGCACCGCGAGGATCGAACTGCGCGTCGCCATGCACAGCACCAGCGGGCGCGCCGCGGCCTGCTCGATCGCCTGCGCGGTCTCGAGGTCGGTCGGGTCGGAGATCGCGACCGAGATGCCGTCGCTGTTGCGCACCAGCGGCAGCGCCGCGTTGCGACGCAGCAGGTCCTCGGGGAAGCGCTTGACCAGCTCGAGATCGATCGTACCCGGGACGATGTCCACGAACGGGATGCCGAACTGCTGCGCCAGCGCCCAGCCGATGTCTTCTTCGCTCACCGCGCCCATCGCGACGAGCTGCTCGCCGATGCGCAGCCCGGTCTCGCGCTGGTATTCGAGCGCGGCTTCGACGTGCTCGGGCGTGACGGCGCCGGCTTCGACCAGAATGTCGGTGACCGGCCGGCTCTGCAGACGTTGGAGTTCGGACACGGACGCCCCTCGGAGGAATGGAAGGACCTGCGCGCTCCGAGGGGGAAGCGAGGTACAGGGCGTCTATCGGCAGACGGGTGGCGGGCCTTTAGGGCGGGGGCGTCGGGGAGACGCGAACCGTGCGGGAAGAACAGACGGGCCCCGGCGCAGCCGGGACCCGCGACGCAGACCGCGAGCGGGTCAGACCTTGACGCCGCGCGCGCGCATCTCGCGCACCACCGCGGCCAGGCCCTTCTTGTCGATCGTCCTCATGCCCTTCGCGGAGACGCGAAGACGGATCCAGCGCTTCTCCTCTTCCAGATAGAAGCGCTTGGACATCAAATTGGGCAGCCAGCGCCGGCGCGTCTTGTTGTTGGCGTGACTGACGTTGTTACCGGAGCGGGGACCGATCCCCGTGACCTGACAGACTCGGCTCATGTCGACTCCTGGGCGGCCCTGGCGGGCCTGGTGAGCCCTGGGCAGACGATGATCAGAAGAACCGGAGGCCGCTCGGGCGGGCCCGCCGGAAAAAGACGGGGGATTGGACCATGCCGGCCCCGAGTGCGTCAAGTGGCGGGGGTCGAGCCCCCCTTGCGCGCGGCCCGGCCTCACGCCCCGGGCACGACCGCACTCAGCACCGGCACCATCCAGACGGCGTAGCCGGCCGGGTCGCGGATGCACGCGATCATGTCGCCGAAGTGGGCCAGCGCCGCCTCGCGGGTGATCGGCGTATGGAGGCCGATGCCCCCGGCGTAGCCGTCGCGCCAGGCCTCGAAGATGGCGGCGAAAACAGCGCGCGGAACCCGCAGCGTGTCCACGATCACGTACTCCAGCGCGACGTCCGCAGCGCCGGCCTCGTGGAGGAGCGTGTACGCATGGCGGCCGACACGCAGGTCGGTGCCGAGCGCCGGTCCGAACGCCGACGTGACCGCGCCCCAGAAGCGCTCGGTGCCGAGCCGGGTCGGGTGCAGGAAGATCATGCCGTAGTCCTCGGCGACCAGGTGCAGCCGTCCCCCGGGCCGCGTGACCCGCATGAGCTCGCCCAGCACCCGTGCCGGATCGGGCACCGCCTGCAGCACGTGGCGGCAGACCGCGAGGTCGAAGACGGCGTCCGCGTGCGGCAGCGCCGTCACGTCGGCGACCTCGAAGCCCACCCGCGGGCCCAGCGATCCCGTGCGCTCGGCGGCCAGCGCGAGGTGCGACTCGACGAGATCGACGCCCGTGAGCCGCGCGTCCGCAAACATCTCCGCCAGCCGCAGCGTCGCCTCCCCCGTGCCGCATCCCGCGTCGAGGATCCTCGCGTGAGAGCCGAGCCCGTAGCGCGCGAACAACGGCGCCTCCTGCGGCCAGATGGCCTCGATCTGCGCGGCCAGATTGCGCACCATGGACTCGTCGGCCATCTGTTCGTGCTGCGGGCTGCGGTCGCGGTTCATGGAGGGCTCCGGAACGTGCGGGCCGGGACGGGCGCCGTGTAGACTGGGCCCCTCAGTCTAGCCGAAACGGCGCCGCACCCCGCGGCCGCCGCAACGGCGCCGGAGGCCTGCCGATGAACCCACCCGAGTTGCTGTTCGACGGACCTTCGCGCGCGCCGCTGAGCGTCGCGCTGGCCCACGGTGCAGGGCTGCCGATGGACGCGCCGTTCATGAACGAGATGGCCGCCGGGATCGCCGCCGCGGGCCTGCGCGTCGCGCGCTTCGAGTTTCCCTACATGGCCGCGCGCCGCGCGGGCGGCCCGCGCCGCGGTCCCAATCCGCCCGCGGTGCTGGAGGACACCTGGCTCGCGGTGGTCGCGGCACTGGGCGGCGGCGCCCGCGTCCTGGTCGGCGGCAAGTCCATGGGCGGCCGCATCGCCAGCATGATCGCCGATCGTGCGGGCGCGCGCGGCGTGCTGTGCCTGGGCTACCCGTTCCACCCCCCGGGACGCCCGGACCAGCTGCGCACCCGGCATCTCGAAACGCTGCGTACGCCGGCGCTCATCGTGCAGGGCGAACGCGATCCGTTCGGCACCCGCGTCGACGTCGACGGTTACCGCCTCTCGAAGACGATCACCGTGCGCTGGCTCGCGGACGGTGACCACTCGTTCAAGCCGCGCGTGCGCTCCGGGCACACCCTGGAGGCACACATGGCGCGCGCCATCGAGTGGAGCGTCGCCTTCGCGAACGCGCGCGTGCCCTGACGCGGCGACGCCCGCCGCCGCCGCGTCAGGCCCGCCTCAGGGCCCCTGCGGTCCGAGCGAGGTGTCGGCGAGGAAACTCGAATCGGTGAGCGTGAGGACGAAGGCGAGCAGCGTGTCCACCTGTCCTTCGCGCAGCCCGAGCCCCACCCCCGCCGGGCGGATCAGCGGATCCAGATTCGGCACCCCGGAGACGCCGTGGTTGTAGTGCTCGATCACGTCACGCACCGTGTTGTAACGCGCGTTGTGGAAGTACGGCGGGGTGAACACCACGTTGCGCAGCGTCGGCGTCTTGAACAGGCCCATGTCCGAGGGGTTCCCGGTGATCCCACCGAGCCCCGGATCGGTGCTGTTCTGATCCGCTCCCACGTTGTGGAAACGATTGTCGGTCGCCAGCAGATTGCCGTGGCAGTGGAAGCAGTCGGCCTTCTCGGTGAAGAACAGCGCCATGCCGGCCATCTCCTGGCCGGAGAGCTGGATCTCGCCCTTCACGAAACGGTCGTAGCGGCTGTTGTGCGAGATGAACGTGCGCTCGAACTGCGCGATCGCCTTGACGATGAGGTCCTGGGTGACGACGTTCGTGCCGAACGCGCGCCCGAACAGGTCCGGGTAGAACGAGCTGCGCTGCACCTTCGCCACCACGTCGTTCCAGTCGGAGTGCATCTCGATCGGATTCGCGACGGGCTGGCGCGCCTGGTCCTCGAGCGAGTTCACGCGACCGTCCCAGAACGCCGTCTGCAGCCAGCCCACGTTGATCAGGGCGGGGGCATTGCGCGTTCCGGTGAGCCCATCGATGCCGATGCTGAACGGCTGCGGCTGGCTGAACGCGTGGCCGTACTGGTGGCAGCTCGCACAGGCCTGCGTGCTGTCGCCCGAGAGGATCGGGTCGTAGTAGAGACGGCGTCCGAGCGCGATGCCCTGCACCGTGGTCGGATTGTCGGCCGGGATCTGAATCGTCGGGAAGCCGAGCACGCTGATCGACACCGGATCGGGCGCGGGCCAGCTCGGCGTGCCCGGGGTGGGTGCGGTCGGCCCACCCCCCTTCTTGCCGCAGGCGTACGTCCCCAGCAGGGTGATGCAGATCAGGACGGCGCAGAGCCGCCGGAAATCGACATGCATCGTCCCGCGCCTACAACTGCTGCGGCGCGGAGATCGTGAAGCAGTGCGGGCCGTTCTGCTGCAGGAGACTCTCTGCCGTCAGGTTGACCATGATTCCCTCGGTGCCGGTCGGGAACCATGAATTGAGGTCGAATACGGGGGACTGATACCAGCCGTTGAGTTCCATCTGCACGCTCGCGGCCCACTGGTCGCCGTTGATGGTGATCGGCGAAGGGAACGCCAGGTGCACCTGGAAGAAGTGTGGGTAGGCGACCGAGTCCGGCCCCTGCCCCGACGGATCGCCGCTCGCTGCGATGTAGCGCCGGCCGAGGTGCGTCTTGTACGAGGTCCCACCGCCGGCCGAGTTGTGCATGCCCTCGAGGATCATGTAGTGCCAGCCGCCGCCCCAGTTGGGCGGCCACTCCATGCCGGCCACGTTCGGATCGGCGCTGATCCCGTTGTTCGAGACGTTCCACTGGTCGTCGAGACCGAACGTGAAGCTCAGCTCGTCGTAGGTGCCGGGCGGGATGCCGCTGAACGTGTAGTCGCGCGTCGAAGCGATCTTGGCGTCGCGATAGTGGTAGTCGTGCACGCCGTAGATCATGCCGCTCGTGTTGCGCAGCTGCACGTTCGAGATGAAGAAGCGCAGATTGGTGACGCTGTAGTCGTTGCCGGCGCCGTCCAGGCCGGTGTAGAGGCCGCCATCCAGGACGAGCGCCTGGCCGCTGACCGTCGGATCCAGGTGCAGGGTCATGGCGCCGGTGGGGGGAGCCGTCGTGAGTGTCACCGTCTTGGTCTTGCTGCACGAGACGAGCGACAGCGCGAGCACGGCGAGAACTCCCAGTGCCCGCATGTGACGTTTCATGGTCTTCCCTCCTTACGGGGAAATCAGGGACGGAGAATCAGCGCGGCCTTGCGGGTGAGGTGCCTGCCGCCCTGCGAGAGGCGGATGAGATAGAGCCCCGATTCGAGATCGAGCCCGGCGCCGAGATCGACCGTGTGGCCGCCCGGCCCCATCGCGCCCACGTCCACCGAGCGCAGCAGCCGCCCGCCGAGGTCGTACAGGGCGAGCGTCGCCGGCGAGGCGTCGGGCAGCGCGAACGCGACCTGCAGTCCGCCGGGGCTCGGGTTCGGCGTCGCGCCCGCCAGTGCGAGCGCGCGCGCCGGCACCACGACCTGGATCTCGCCGAGCAGGAAGGGACTGCCGTTGTAGGTGAACGAGAGCCGGTAGGCATAGGTACGGCCGGCCACGACCGCCGCGTCGTCGTACGTGCAGGCGCCTGCGGCGTCGGTGACCAGATCGCCGATGCTCACCCACGGCCCCGCCCCCTCCCTGCGCTGTACCGTCACGCTCGTGCCGGTCACGCCGTCCGCCTGCCACGAGATCCGCGCGTGCGTCGGCGTCACCTCTTCCAGCGCCGCGCTCACCGCCGGTGCGATCACCGCCGGCCGGGTGACGGTGATCACCTGGTCCACGTTCTGGTCGTTGAGCGTGGTGACGGCACCGTCCGGCCAGTCGACCTCGACGTCCACGAGGATCCCGGGACCGAGACCGAAGAACGCCTCGTAGGGCTCCTGCCCGAGGTAGCTCGTCCCCGCGCTGATCTGCCGCATCATGTTCTTGCCGGCGGCGCTGGCCTTCACCACAGTGCCGACGGCATAGCGGTTCGGGCCGTCGATACGCGGCTTCACCACCAGCCAGTGGTTCTCGCTGGCGGGGAATCCGGCCTGGTTGTCCATCAGCCTGAGCTGGCCGCTCGAGGTCGGGCTCGCCATGGCGACCTGCAGGATGTCGAGGTCGCCGTCACGGTCGAAGTCCGCCGCGACCAGCGAGCTGCCCCACAGCGTGTCGTCCATCTGCACGCAGAACGCCTCGGAGATGAACGGCGTCGCCCCGCCGTTGGGATTCCAGAACACCCGCGTCGTGTCCGGGACGGGCCATGAGCCGCTGTAATAGCCGTTGGTGGCGACGATGTCCTCGTTGCCGTCGCGGTCGAGATCCATGAACGTCGTGCCCCAGCCCCAGCCGCCGTTGGCGTTGCCCATCGCCTGCGACACCTCGACGCAGCGCATCGTGTCCGGCACCGAATCGTTTCGGTAGAGCACGTTGTGCTTGCCGTCCCGGTAGATGTTGGTGATGTACATGTCGAAGTCGCCGTCGTTGTCGTAGTCGCCGAGCGTGACGCCCATGTCGTTCATGGAGTTGTCGAGGCCGGCCTGCGCGGCCATGTCCACGAACGTGTTGTCGTGCTGGTTGATCCACAGCTCGTTGGGCGCGAAGTCCACGGCCTGGTAGATGTCGGTCCAGCCGTCGCCGTTGAAGTCGAACATGATCGGCTGGTGGCAGAACAGGTCGGGCGCCGCGATCCCGCTGGACACGCTGATGTCGCTGAAGGTGCCGTCGCCGTTGTTGAGGAACAGCTGCGCCGGCCCGAGGAACTGGCACGTGTAGAAATCCAGATAACCGTCGTTGTTGATGTCGCCGGCGCAGATCCCGCCCCACCAGAGCGGGTAGGCTTCAATGACCGGTGCCTTGAGCAGTCCCGCTGCCGCCGTCACGTCGGTGAACTGTCCGGCGTCCTGGCGATAGAGGGTGAACGTGGACGGCTCGAGGTCGTCGTCGTTGGCGACCAGCAGATCGAGGTCGCCGTCGTTGTCGTAGTCGAAGAACAGTCCGACGCGGCCCTCCCGCGTGCCGCCGAGCCCGCGCGAGCCGGCCTCGTCGGTGAAGTAGCCCTCGCCCGAGTTCACATAGAGCCTCGGGCCCCGGCCCTTGGCCTGCGGCACGAAGATGTCGACGTCGCCGTCGCCGTCGAAATCGGCCGCGGCGACGCCGCTGCCCTGCCCGTCCTGATTGCGGTAGGTGAGGATGCCCCGTTCAGCGGAGACGTCCACGTACTTGACGCTCGGGTGATCGGTCTGCGTCGGATCCTGCGCGAAGGCGGCCCCGGCACAGGCGGCGCTCCACGCGAGCGCGAGAGCGGCGAAGCGGATGAAAGAGGTTTTGGGCATGGATCGATGGCGGGGCCCCCGCTCCCCATGGGTACGCGGCGGCTGGGCGCCGGCCGTCAAGGGACGGCCGGCGCGCCTCGCCGCTGTCCTACTTCCGCACGATTCGAATCACGTGGCGGTTGGTGTCGGCGATGTACAGATTGCCGGCAGGATCGAATGTGATCCCGCCCGGATAGTTGAGGAACGCCGACGTCGGGGGACCACCGTCACCGATCGAGGCGTGCGAGATCGACGGCGAGTTCGCCGGTCCTGGCTGCCCGCCGGTCCCCGCGAACGTGGTGATGACGCCGGTGGCATCCACCTTGCGGACCACATGGTTGTGCCGGTCGCAGATGAACAGCTCGCCGGCGGGGCTGAATGCAATGTCGGTCGGTTCGTAGAGCTGGGCCTGGGTCGCCGGCCCGCCGTCACCGGAGAAGCCGGGCACGCCCGTGCCCGCGACCGTGCTGATGATCCCGGTCACATGGTCGACCTTGCGCACGCAGCTGTTGTCGTAGTCGGCGATGTAGAGATCCTGATCCGGTCCGAACTCGATGCGGCCCGCCGGGTAGGCCGCCTGCGTCCGCGGCTGGGCGAGTTCGGCGTTCACCGCGAGCCCGCCGTCGCCGGTGTAGCCGTGGTGATAGACGCAGCCGCTCGCGTCGCACGTGGGCGGCGTCCCGGCGTAGGTGCTGAGGATGTTGGTGTTCTTGTCCACCATGCGCACGATCTGGTTGCCCTGATCCATGAAGTACATGTTGCCCGCGGCGTCGAATGCCGTGGACATCGGCAGATCGATGGCGGACGTGTCGGCGGTTCCGCCGTCACCGGTGTAAGCGCGCCGGCCGTCGCCGACGATCACTTCCATCATGCCGGTGCTGAAGTCGCCGCGCATGATCTTCGAATTGTGCCAGGCCGAGAGGATCAGTTTTCCCTGCGGGTCGAACGACACGTGGGTCGGATGGTTGAGGCTGATCGACAGCATGGGGCCCGGGGTCGCGTCGCCGAGCTGCCCGTTGCCGATGATCGTCCGCACCAGGCCGTCGGAACCCACGCGTCGCACGCGGTGGTTGTTCCAGTCGAGCACGTAGGCGAGGCCGTCGGGACCGAACACGATGTCCTGCGGCAGGTACAGGTAGCACTGGTCCGGCGGGATGCCTTCGCCGCCGAGCGCCGCCTGCCCGATGATGCCCATGTAGGTGTCGATGGTCGCGTACGGGCCCGAGGGGCCGGGGGGCGCGGTCGGGCTCGAGGACTTGCTGGCGCAGCCGGTCTGCGCGAGGCAGAGCGCGGCAAACGCAAGCACAACGGGAATCCCGTTTGATCGTTTCATGGCGTCACGCTCCTACAGCCGCATCCGGCGAATGACGTTGTTGAAAGTATCTGCGATGTACATCCGGCCCAGCTGATCGAAGGCGAGGCCGGAAGGCCGGTTGAGCGCGGCCTGGGTGGCGGGTCCGCCGTCGCCCGAATAGCCCGCCGTGCCGTTCCCGGCGACGGTGGTGATGATGCCGGTGGCGGGATCCCAGGCGCGGATCCGGTGGTTCTCCTCGTCGGCGATGTAAAGCCTGCCGTCGGGGCCGAATTCGAGGTCGCGCGGGTTGTTGAGGGAAGCCTGCGTGCCGGGTCCGCCGTCGCCGCCGAAGCTGGCGACGCCGTTGCCCACGACCGTCTCGATCACGTTCTGCGTGAAGTCCACGCGGCGCACGCGCTGGTTGAGCACGTCGGAGATGTAGAGCCGCCCCTGCGCGTCCATCGCCAGCGAGCCGCCAGGTGAAGGATTGGAACCGAAGGGCTGGTCGAGACGTGCTTCGAGCGGCGGCCCGCCGTCACCGAAGGCGACGCCATCGGTGTCGCGCACGCCGCTGCCGACGGCGGTGGTGATGATGTCGGTGCCGTCCTCGTTCATGCCGTCGATCTTGCGGACCACCTGGTTGCGCTGGTCCAGGATGTACAACGAGCCGTCGGAGGCCTGCAGCACGAACGGCGGCTGGTTGAGTTCGGCGGAGATCGCCATGCCGCCGTCCCCGATGTAACCGGGAGCCGACCCGCACACCACCAGCACCAGCCCCGTGGCCGGATCGTAGTGACGCAGCTTGTGGTTGTGCCAGGCGGCCAGCATCATGGTGCCGTCGAGCAGCTCTTCGAGATGGGTCGGGTGGTTCAGGTTGCACGTCGTGCCCGGCGCGCCGGGCGGGGTGAGGTCGGAGAGATCGGTCGGGCCGTCGCCGATGTATTCCGTGCCGATCACCGTCTCGAGCGTATGGTCGGCCTTGACATGCCGGACGCGATGATTGTTCCAGTCGAGGATGTACACTTCGCCGGTGGAGGTGACGGTCACGTCCATCGGGAAGTAGAAGCTGGACTCGAGCAGGGGCACGCCGTCGCCCTTCAGGAATCCGGCCCGCCCGTCGCCGGCGTAGGTGCAGATCACGCCCGACTGGTCGGGACATCCGCTCACCTGCGGCGCCGCGGCGTCACCTTTGCTCTTGCCGCACCCGGAGAGGGCGGCGGCGCAAAGCACGGACAAGGAAACGAGTGAAGCGAAACGCTTCGAGCGCGGCAAAAGGCGATACGGGGGGCGCCCGAGTGATGTGTCCATTCCCTCTCCCGGTATGAGGATCTGCTGCGGCTTGTCGAAAGTCTAACACCTCCTGCGGGCCGTCTGACAGATTTGTGACTGACTTTTTTCGTGTCGCGGTCACGCGCCGGGGCGGCTCGCCGCAGCTCCCGGCCGCGGGCGCCCCACGGCAGCTAAGGAGACCGGAATTTGACCCGCAAGACGATCGTCGTGCTGTCGCTCTGCGCCGTCGCTTTGATCGGCGCCTGCACGAAGCGCCGGACCCCGCCCACCGCGCCGAACCCCGTCCCGCCCGGGGCGAACTCCACCGTGGAGATCCACATGGTGGGGACCACCTTCGTGCCCCACGACACGACCGTGAGCGCCGGCGACACCGTGCTCTGGGTGAACGCGAGCGGACTCAACCACACCTCGACCAGCGGGGCTTGCGTGCCGTGCGCCTCCGACGGGCTCTGGAATTCGGGCACGGTCGTGCCCGGCGACTCGTTCCGGGTGGTGTTCGGGCCCGGGATCGACGTCCCCGGTTCGATCGCCCACCTCGACTCCACGGGGTTCTTTCCCTACTACTGCATCCCGCATGCGTTCATCCCGATGGACGGCAGCATCACCGTGACGCCCTAGCCGAACCGCGCGCTCGAGCGGGCCAGGCCCCCTCCCGGCGAGCCGGGTCAGGGCAGCAGCACCGCCCTGCGCGTGAGCGCGGCGCCGCCCTGCTCGAGCCGGATCCAGTAGAGGCCGGGATGGAGCGCCAGGCCGGCGTCGAGATCCACCGTGTGCCGGCCGGCGCCGAGCGCGCCGACCTCGACCCGGGTGAGCATCCGCCCGCCGGGATCGTAGAGCTCGAGCGCGGCGGGTGAGGCGTCATGGAGCGAGAAGCGGACGTGGAGCCCCGCGGGGCTCGGGTTCGGCACCGAACCGGTCAGCGAGAAGAAGGCGTCGGGCACGCGCACCTCGACTTCCCCCATGAGGAACGGTGTGCCCTCGAGACGGAACGAGACCCGGTAGCGGTAGGTCGCGCCGGGTTCGATCGAGGCATCCTCGAAGTCGAGGTGGCCGAGTGCGTCGCTCGTCACATCGCCGACATGCAACCAGTTCCCGCCCGCGCGGCTCCGCTCCACGCCGATCGCGCAGTTCGCCGCGCCCTCGATCCGCCAGTGCAGCCGCACGCGCTCGAACGTCGTCTCCTCCGGCGTCACCTCGACCGCGGGCGGCGCCGGGCGGGTCACGGTCAGCACCTGGTCCACCGGCACGCCGTGCAGCTCCGATACGACGCCGTCCGGCCACTCGATCGATACGTCCAGGACCGTCTCGCCGCCCGCGCCGAAGAACGCCTCGGCCGGCTCCTGGCTCAGGTAGCTGGTTCCCGCCGAAATCAGCCGCATCATGTGCAGTGGGCCGCCGCTCGCCCGCACCACGGCGCCGATCGCATAGCGGTTGGGACCGTCGATGCGCGGCCGCACCAGCAGCCAGTGGTTGGCCGAGGCCGGTGCGCCGCGCCGGTTGTCGAGGTAGAGCAACCGCCCGTTCGTCAGCGCGCTCTGGATGCAGGTCTGCATCAGGTCGAGGTCGCCGTCCATGTCGTAGTCCGCCGCGACGAGCGCGCTGCCCCATTCGTGATCGTCGTAGCCGATGAGCGCGCCGACCTCGGCGAAGGGCTGCGTACCGGACGCTTCGTTGAGGAAGAACATCGACGTGTCCCGTGCCCAGGTCGCGGGGAAGTAGCCGTTGTTGGTGGGCAGGTCGACGTCCCCGTCGTCGTCCACGTCCATCCAGGTCGCGCCCCAGCCGAAGCGGCCGTTGTCGACCCCCATCTCGCGCGCCACTTCGGTGAACCGCATCATGCCGGGCTCGGAGTCGTTGCGGTGGAGCACGTTGTACTTGCCGTTCACGAACACGTTGGTGATGTAGATGTCGAAGTCGCCGTCGCCGTCGTAGTCGCCCAGCGTGACGGCCATGTCGTTCATCGAATTGTCCAGCCCCACTTCCGGCGCCACGTTGACGAACGTGTTGTCGTGCTGGTTGAGCCACAGCTCGTTCGGGTTGAAGTCCACGGCGACGAAGATGTCGGTCCAGCCGTCGCCGTCGAAGTCGTACATGACCGGCTGGTGGCGCTCCGGCCAGTCGGCCGACACGCCGCTCGATGCGCTGATGTCGGTGAACGTGCCGTCACCGTCGTTCAGGAACAGATAGGCCGGTCCGCCCCACTGCGCGGTATAGAAATCGAGAAAGCCGTCGTTGTTGATGTCGCCGGCGCAGATGCCGCCCCAGTGGAGCGGGCTCAGGATGATCGTGGCGGACCGCATGAGCCCGGCGTCCGCGGTGACTTCCGCGAAGCGCCGGCCTTCTCCCTGCCGGAAGAGGTGGAATGCCGACGCCTCGTTCTCGTCGTCGCTCATCACCAGCAGGTCGAGATCGCCGTCGTTGTCGTAGTCGAACCACAACGCGACCCGCGAGGAACCTGAGCGGGCGAGGCCGTACGCTGACGCCGCCTCGGTGAAGACGCCGTGGCCGTCGTTGATGTAGAGCTGGTCGTCGCGTCCGCCGGCCTGCGGCACGTAGACGTCCACGTCGCCGTCACCGTCGAAATCGGCGGCAGCGAGCCCGGAGCCGAAACCGTCCGCGTTGCGGTAGCCGCGGATGCCGCGCGCCGCGCCGACGTCCACCAGGCGGACGCCCGGATCGCCGATCGCGGAGGCGCCCGGCCGCGCAGCGGCGGGCGCGGCGATCCCGAGCAGAACCAGCGCAAGGGCGCCGGCCATGAGAGCCCGTCCCCTGTTCATCGATGAGACCTCCGGGGCATGCCACGGAGCGCTCCGGCACGGCGGAGAAACGTGGCAGGGGCGCCCGCCCGCAGACCGCAGTCCCGCTACGGGAAAGTGGGCGCTGCGGTGTCGTTCCGGCTCGGGGGCGCAGGCGGCGGGCCACGCCGGCGGATCCTCGAACCGGCTCCAGCATAGGGCGGCCCGGAGGGGTGTCTATGATCCGAAAGGAGACTCGCTCCGGCCCCGGGCCCTAGCCCGGGTCGCCCGGGCGCAGCGACGAGGGCGCCCGCCCGCGGCGGGTCACCAGGTACATTGCGAACGAGCCCAGCCAGTGGGCCCCCGCATAGCGCCCCTCGTCGAGCGCGGCGAGGCCGCGCACCCGGTGACGCCCGGCCGCTTCGCGCAGCGGCAGGATCCGCGGGTCGCCGTCGGGCAGCGCCGCGGCGACCCCCTCGAGCATCCAGGCCCTGCTCAGGTTGAGACCGTCGAGATGCGAGAGCTTGCCGTCGGCGGGATCCGGCGACTCCACCGGCACGAGCCAGCGCCGGGCCGCCGGCGTCGCCAGCGGAGGCAGGAACGACGACAGCCAGGTGGAGAAGCGCCGCGGCAGGAACACGCGACGCATGAGATCGGCCTCGCCGAGCACGGGCGAGAGAAAGTCGTGACCCGAAGGCTCGTAGGCGATCGGCGCATCGTGATCGTCCTCGAACCAGTCCCGCGCGCGCGCTTCGATCAGCGCGCTGAGCGCGGTCTCGCCCGTGCCGCGTGCCCAGTCGTGGACGAGCCCGAGCGCGAACGCGGTCTGGGCGTGCTCGCCGCCGCGCACCGGCCACGGCAGCGTCGCGAGCCAGGACCCCAGCACCCGCGCCGCGTGCGCCTCGAGCGGGGCGAGCGCGCCGACCCAGCGCGCCGCATCCGGGTCCTCCCACTCGCGCAGCTCGAGGGCCAGCTGCAGCAGCCACGCGAGGCCGTACGGCCGCTCGAATCCGGCGCGACCGGGCGCGCCGAGAAAGCGCAGCTCGGCCTGCAGACGATCGGCGGACAGGCTCCGCTCGAGGGCGCGCCGCGCGGCGGCGGCCACTTCACCCTCGACGAGCAGCCGCGCCGCGCGCGCCAGCGTCCAGTGACCGTGGACCGCCGAGTGCCAGTCGAACGCCCCGAAGAACGCCGGGGTCAGCACGTGCGGCGGCGCGAGGTCCGCGTCGCTCTCCAGATGCAGGCTCAAGTGGTTCGGATATTCGCGTGCGACCGCGGCCAGGGCGAACCCGGCGAACCGCTCGACCAGCGGGCGCTGCGCGTCACGCATCGGCATGGCGTCACGATTCTCCCTCCTCCGCCCGGCGTCAAGCGCCCCGCGGGCGCCTAAGGCGGGCGCACCGGCGCATGTCCGGAGAGGCTGCTATACTCGGTCCGTCTTCGCGACGCGCGAGGCCGCTCAGCGCCTCGATCACCGCCGGACGCGGTCCCCCGTCGCGTGCGTCCAGCGCTGCGGGCCACCGCATCGCGTCCACGACGCCGGCGACCGCGCCCGAGCCCCCAAGGAGCGTTCGATGGGTCATGGAATGAACGGTGCACCGAAGGGATTCGACCCGGCCCGCGACCTGCCGGCCGGCTTCGCCGCCTTCTACGCCCCGCTGCATCGCGCCTTCGCCGCCCGCCGTGACGCGCTCGTGGCGACGCGCCACGAGCGCCTGGCGGCCGCGCATGCGGGGCGGATGCCCGACCATCTGCCGGCCTCCGACGCGACCACGAGCAACTGGCGGATCGAGATCCCCGGGTGGTGCCTCGATCAGCGCAACCAGATGACCGGGCCCGCCGATGATGCGGAACTGGTGGTGAAGATGCTCAACTCCGGCGCTCCCGGTGTGATGCTGGACCTCGAAGACTCGATGGCCAACACCTGGGACGCGCTGGAGCAGGGCATCGCGAACATCCTGGCGGCTCTGCGCGGCGCACTCACCTACGAGGATGCGAAACGAGGCGGCCGCGTCGCGATCCGCCCCTCGATCCACGGTGATCTTCAGCCGTGTGCGCGGGACTCCACCTCGGGTCAGCGAGGCGTCGTCCCCGGCGAGGTCACGCCGGCGTCGCTCTACGACCTCGCACGGATCGTGCACGGCGTGGACCCGGACGCCCTGCGGCACCCCCTCGCCTTCTACATTCCCAAGTCGGAGTCCGCCGAAGAGGCGCTCTGGTGGGCCGACGTATTCGCCGCGCTCGCCGCGGCGCGCGGCTGGCCCGCCGAGTCGATCCGCTGCATGGCCCTCGTCGAGAGCCATCCGCTCGCCTACGAGATGGAAGAGTTCCTGTTCCATCTGCGCGATCACATCCTCGGCCTGAATCTCGGCCGCTGGGACTACATGGCGAGCCTCATCGATTTCACGCGCGCGGACCCGGAGTGGGTGCTGCCCGACCGCAACACGATTCCGCACGACGTGCCGTTCTTCCAGCGCCTGCGGCTGCTGCTCGCCGACATCTGCCACCGGCGCGGTGCGCTCGCGATCGGCGGCATGACCGCGCTGTATCCGAGCCGCGAGGACCCCGAGCTCAACGCGCGCGCGCTCGACGTGCTGGAAAAGGACAAGCGCAACGAGGCGTCCTGCTTCATGGACGGCGCCTGGACGGGCCACCCCGATCAGAACGACATCGCGGTCGCGCAGTTTCCCGCGCCGAACCAGCTCGAGCGGCGCCCGCAGGGGATCGAACGCTATCCGGATCTGCGGCCGATTCCGGCGGGGGTCGGCCGGCGCTCGGTGGCGGGCACCCGGGCCGCGGTCCGCACCGTGATCCGCTACCGCAACGGCGTCGTCAACGGCCGTGGCGCGAGCCTGCTCGACGGCTACATGGAGGATCTCGCCACCGACCGCATCTACCGCCTGATGATCGCGCAGCGCATTCAGCACCGGGACGCGGTGCGCATCGAGGACGAAGACGGCGCCCCCTGCCGTCACGATGCCGCGTTCGTCTCGCGGCTCTTCGACGAGGAGCTCGCGCGCCTGGTGGCCGAGCTCGGTGCGGCGGTGGACACCGGCGACCGGGCGAGCCTCAAGCGGGCGCGCGAGATCAGTGAAGAAATCATCACGGCAGGCCGATTCGACCCTGAATGACAGGCGTCGGAGCGGCCGCCGCCGGACCTCTGGAGCCACGTGAGGCAGCAGCGTTAACCCGTTGCGCCATCCAGATATGAGGAGACCGACATGATCCCCCACCGGAGTGCAGCCGACATTCAGAAGTCGTGGGCCCACGAGCCCCGCTGGAAGGGCATTCAGCGCGACTACACCGCCGATGACGTGGTCCGCCTGCGCGGCAGCGTGGCGATCGAGCACACCCTCGCCCGCCGCGGCGCCACCCGCCTCTGGGAGGCCTGCACCGGCCACCCGCCGGTCCGCGCGCTCGGCGCGCTCACCGGCAACCAGGCGGTGCAGCAGGTCGCGGCCGGGCTCGGCGCGATCTACGTGAGCGGCTGGCAGATCGCGGCCGACGCCAACACCGCGGGGCAGATGTACCCCGATCAGAGCCTCTACCCGGTCGACAGCGCCCCGGCGCTCGTCGCCCGGATCAACCGGGCTCTGGCGCGCGCCGATCAGATCGACGTCGTGCAGCACGGCGAAGCGCGGCACGACTGGTTCGTGCCGATCGTGGCCGATGCCGAGGCCGGCTTCGGCGGCGACCTCAACGCCTTCGAGTTGATGAAGTCGATGATCGAAGCAGGCGCCGCCGGGGTCCACTTCGAGGACCAGCTCGCGTCGGTCAAGAAGTGCGGCCACATGGGCGGCAAGGTGCTGGTGCCGACCCGTGAGTTCGTGCAGAAGCTGCGCGCGGCACGACTCGCTTCCGACGTTCTCGACGTGCCCACGGTGCTGGTGGCGCGCACCGACGCCAACAGCGCGGGCCTGCTCACCAGCGACGTGGATCCGCGTGACCACGGTTTCATGACCGGCGAGCGCACCGCCGAGGGCTTCTATCGCGTGAACAACGGCCTCGACCAGGCCATCGCGCGCGGCCTTGCCTACGCGCCGTATGCCGACATGCTCTGGTGCGAGACGTCGACGCCGGACCTGGAAGAAGCGCGCCGCTTCGCCGATGCCATCCATGCGTCGTTCCCGGACAAGATGCTGACGTACAACTGCTCGCCTTCGTTCAACTGGTCGGCGAAGCTCGACGCAGCGACGATCGCGAAGTTCCAGCGCGAGCTGGGCGCGATGGGCTACGCGTTCCAGTTCATCACGCTCGCCGGTTTCCACTCCCTGAACCTGGCCATGCACGAGCTCGCGACCGGCTACCGGGACGAAGCGATGACCGCCTATGCGAGGCTGCAGGACAGCGAGTTCGCCGCGCACAAGGAGGACGGCTACGGGGCCGTCCGACATCAGGCATTCGTGGGCGCGGGCTATTTCGATGCGCTCGCCAACGTGATCAGCGCAGGCGAGACCTCGACCGCGGCCCTCAAGGATTCCACCGAGGAGCACCAGTTCTAGAGCCGATGCGACGTCGCAACGGTGGACCTGTGTCCGGGCGGCGACGAATCACGCGGCGCGCAGGGTGCGCCGTCCGGTTACCAGAGGCCGGGGACCCAGCGGAACGAGCGCAGGGATCCGGCCTCGCCGTGCGCCGCCGTGCTGCCGCTGCGATCCGCCCGGACGGTCACGACGCCCGAGACCAGTGCGGCCGGCAGCGAGAGTGCGAGCCAGCCGAGCGGTACGCCGACCGCGAGCGGCAGCGCGGCGTAGAACAGCACCCGCGTCGCGACCTCCGGATAGCGAATGCGCGGATCGCCGTCTTTGAGCGCGATGCGCAGGAGGGCCGCGGCCAGCACGCCGAGGATGCCGATCGCGTTGCCGAACCCGCCGAACAACGTGGCCCCCGTGGGGCCGATCAGCAGGTAGAAGAGCGTGATCGAAACGAACAGGATCGCGCGTACCCACGCGGCGCCGGGCAGGCGCTGGGGACGGTGGCGGCCCGCGCGCCGCGCCCAGCCGTCGGCGAGCCCGTAGGCGAGAATCAGGGTTCCGGAGGTGCCGAAGCGCACCATCGGTTCGTCGAAGAGGGTTTCCATCGTGTCCTCGTCCGGCCGTCTGTGGAACGGGGCGCGGGGCCCTCTGACGCGCCACGGCGTCGGCTGCCATGGCAGCCGTAGGGAACCCCGGGCCCCGCGCCGCTGTCAAGGCGCCGGATCTCGCCGCCGGCCTGCTGATCGTGTGCGCTGCGGTCCTCGTGTTCCGGGGTGCCACCGCGTACGGCTTTTCGCAGGACGATTTCGCGGCGCTCGGCCGGGCCGCGGGACTGCTGCCGCGCTTCGTACAGCCGTGGCGCTGGCTCGCACTGCAGGGTTTCTTCGACGTGATGCGGCCGCTCGCCGACCTGCACGCGCTGCCCTACCACCTCGCGAGCCTCGCCGGACACGCGCTCGCCGGCGTGCTGGTCTATCGGCTGATCCTGCGCTTCACCGGCCGCCCCGCGGCATTCGCCGGCGCCGTGTTCTTCGCCACGCATCCCGCCTCGTTCACCGCCGTCTACTGGGTCTCGACCATCGGCGACCTGTGGGCGTTGGTGTTCGCGCTGCTCGCGCTCGAGTGGGCCGCGGCGCGCGGCCGGACGCGCTGGCTCGCGCCGGCCGCCTTCGCGCTCGCGCTGCTCTGCAAGGAGTCGGTCCTGCTGCTGCCGCTCGCGATCGTGGCCTGGCGCCTGCTCGACCGCAGGCGCGACGCCCGCCCGGGCTCCGGGGGCCCGGTGCTGGACGGCGCGCTCGTCGCGATGCTCGTGCTCGCGGTGCTCTACGGGGTCTACTTCGCGATCCAGAACCGGCTCGCGGTGCCGGCAGCGGGCGCCGAGCCGTACACGATCGGCGTCGGCGCGCACCTGGTGGCCAACCTCGCCACCTACCTCGGCTGGACCGCGAACCTCTGGCTGCCGTCCGTGCACGGCTGGTCGGACGCGATAGACCCGTCTGCGTTCAGGTGGGGCGCGGGGTTGCTGCTCCTCTGGGCCGGCCTCGCGTTCGTGCCCGCGCTCGCCCGCCGCGGCTGGCTGCACGGCGCAATCCTGTACGCCGTGCTGATCGCGCCGGTCGTGCCGCTCCGCCACCACACCTACCACTACTACCTCTACGGCGCGCTGGCGGGCGCTGCGGTCGCGGTCGCCGCGCTCGTGGACGCCGGCGCGGCCTGGATGGCGGGCGGCACCGATCGCGACCCCCTGGAGCGCCGGCAGCGGGGCGCGCCGATGCGGCCGGCCGGCCGGGCCGCGGCCATCGGCTGGGCGCTGGCGGCGCTCTTCGCCCTCGCGTTCACGGTGAACGGGGCCCTGCTCGTGCGCAAGATCGAGACGCAGCCATTCGGCCGCGCCGACCTGCGCGCCGAGCCGATCGTCGACCGTGCCCTCATCGCTGCACGGGTGCGCGCGGGCCTCGATGCCGCACACCTGCCCGCGGGCGTCACGCTCTACTTCTATTCGCCCGACGCCCGCGCGCTGGCCGCCGCCGATTCGACCCGCCCCACCTACTGGGAGCGCAACGTCCAGAGCGCGCTCTACGGCGGCCTCGCCGTGCGGCTGTTCGCGCCGGCGGTGCGCGACGTGCGCTTCATCGTCCGCCCGGTGGTGCCGGATTCGGCGTGGATCGCGCTCTACGACGTCGCGGGCCGGACCCGGATCGTCAACGCCGCCGATCTCGCACGCGCCGCGGCGGCGGCACCCTGACGCCCGCTGCGCGGCCGCCGCAGCGCCGGGCGGCCCGGTTGACCCCTCCTGCGGCCCCGCGCATCCTCCACTGTCGGTCCCGGCCTGAGTCCGCAGGGAGGATGTGATGCGCGCGCACGTGTTCGCATGCATGGTCTTCGCACTCGTCACCACCGCCGGATGCCAGGCGCGTTCCGCCGACGCGGTCGCCGGCGACGGCATCGCGCTGCAGAGGGTGGCGTCCGGCCTCGACCGGCCGGTTCATCTCACCGCGCCCGCCGGCGACCCGCGCCTGTTCGTCGTCGAGCAGCCCGGCCGCATCCGGATCGTCGCCGGCGGCCGCCTGCTGGCGAAACCGTTCCTGGATCTCACCGATCGCGTGCGCTCGGGCGGCGAGCGCGGCCTGCTGAGCCTGGCCTTCGATCCGCACTACGCCAGGAACGGCCGCTTCTTCGCCAACTACACCGGCTCGCGCGGCGAAACGGAGATCGTGCGCTTCACGGTGTCGGGCGATCCCGACATCGCCGACCCGGCGAGCGCGCGCACGGTGCTGACGGTCGAGCAGCCCTACGCGAATCACAACGGCGGACACCTGATCTTCGGCCCCGACGGGCTGCTCTACGCGGGGATGGGCGACGGCGGCAGCGCCAACGATCCGCACGGCAACGGGCAGAACCCGCGCACGCTGCTCGGCAAGATCCTGCGCCTCGACGTGCGCGGCGCGGGCGACGGCAAGGTGCCCTACGCGATCCCTCCCGGCAATCCGTTCAGCGCGGGCGGCGGCCGCGCGGAGATCTGGGCGATCGGCGTGCGCAACCCCTGGCGCCTGTGGATCGACCCCGAGACGCGGCGGCTCTACGTCGCCGACGTCGGCCAGAACCGCTGGGAAGAGGTGGACGTGGCGCCGCTCGATGCCGCCGGGCTCGACTACGGCTGGAACGTCATGGAGGGCGACCACTGCTTCCGTACCGCCGACTGCGACACGGCCGGGCTCACGCGCCCCGTGCTCGATTACGGCCACGGCGAGGGCTGTTCGATCACCGGCGGCCTGGTCTACCGCGGCCGTGGCGTGCCGGCGCTCGACGGGGTCTACCTGTACGCCGACTACTGCGGCGGCTGGATCCGCGGCTTCCGCTGGGCGGACGGGCGCGCGATCGAGCGCCGCACGTGGGTGCCGGCCCGGGTCGGCTCGATCAGCTCGTTCGGCGAGGGCGGCGACCGCGAGGCCTACGTGCTCACGCTCGAAGGCGACGTCTACCGGATCGTGAAGGCGCCGCGCTGATCACACGCTCTCGGCCGCGACCGGCTCCGCGGCCGGCGGCGCCGCAACGCCGGCGGGCTCAGTCACGCGCAGCACGACGATCGTGATGTCGTCCTGGGCGTCGACGCCGTCCAGGAACGCACGCACGTCGGCGAGCAGGCGCTCCGCGATCTCGCGCGCCGTGAGGCCCTCCGGCAGCCCGTCGAGCCCGGCGTAGAGGCGCTCCTCGCCGTACAGCTCGCCGGCCGGATTCGCAGCCTCGCTGATGCCGTCGGTGTACAGCACCATCACGTCTCCGGGGGCCAGCGGCACCTGCGCCTCCTCGAAATCGATTCCGTCCAGGATGCCGAGAATCGTGCCGCCTTTCTCGAGCAGCACCCGCTCGCCGTTCTTCCGCACGATGAACGGCCAGTTGTGCCCTGCGTTCGAGAACGACACGCGCAGGCGCTCGCCGTCCACGCGGGCCAGGAAGAAGGTTGCGAACTGATGGCTGCCGGTGCTGTGGAACAGCAGCGAATTGATGTTGCGCAGGATGTCCCGCAGCGCCGGCACGCTGCGCGCCTGCGTGCGCAGCGACGCCTGCAGCATCGCCGACAGCAGCGCCGCCGGCATGCCCTTGCCCGACACGTCGCCGATCGCGACCAGATGGCTGCCGTCCGACGCTTCGACCACGTCGTAGAAGTCACCACCCACGTGGCGCGACGGGATGTACAGCGCGTACACCTCGCAGCGCGGCATCACCGGGAACTCGCTGCGCAGCGAGTTGCGCTGGATGTCGCGCGCCAGGTTCATTTCCTCCTCGATGCGGGCGATCTGCAGGCGATCGCGCATCAGCAGCGCGTTCTGCAGCGAGACCGAGACCTGCGCCGCGAGCGAGGTCACCAGGTGCTCGTCCTCCGAGGTGTACTCGGTGCCCAGCACCTTCTCGCCGAGCAGGATCATCCCGACCCGTTCGTCGCGCCACACGAGCGGCACGAGCAGCGCGAAGCCCAGCTCGCCCGCAAGGAACGCCTGCGGCTCCGGATCGAGGCCCGCGATGCGGTCGGTGAGCCGCGAAGCCGGCGCCTCGTCGCGCACGTCCGCGACCGCGGCGGCGACGCGGCGCTCGACGTCGGCGGGCGGCGGGTCGCCCGCCCAGCGCACGATCGGCGCACCGCCGCCGAACACGACGATTGCCGAGCGGCGCGCGAGCAGCGCCTCGGCGAGCGTGCCGATCGTGCGCGAGAGCAGCGTCTCGAGATCGATCGTGGTCTGCAGCTCGCGGCCGAGCTGGCGCAGCACGTTGCGGTAGTCGCCCGGGTCCTTCATGAACATCTGGTCGAGCGACTCCTCGAGCTTCACCACCACCGGGTGGAACAGCGCGAGCGCGACGATCAGGAACACCGGCTCGAAGATGCGCGCGTCGAGGCCGGTCCGGCGCGCCAGCTCCTGGTTCAGCTGGCCGACCACCAGCAGGTAGAGGCCCACGACCAGTGCGGACGCCAGCGCGTAGAGGATGCCGCGTCGCGCGAGCAGCTTCGCGTCGAGAAATTTGTAACGCACGATCGAGTACGCGATCGAGCCCGGGCCGAGCGTGAGCGCGGCGATCGTGAGGATCGAGCGCAGCGACTCCGGGATCTCGAAGTTGAACAGCGTCGGGATCGAGGTTGCCATCACGTAGAGGATCAGCGAGGCGCTCAGCCCGACCGCGATCACCCGGAGCTGCAGCTTGAGACGCTTGACCCGCGCGCGCCGGAGGCTCGCGAACAGGATCATCATCGCCGCCACCCCGAAGCCCAGGTTGACGAGCGAGAACAGCCCCTGATGGACGAGCAGGAACAGCTGGATCACCAGTTCGATCACCGCCGCGAGCGGCGCCAGGTACTGCAGCATGCCGGTATGCGGGATCGCGATCACCGGCTTCCACACGGTGAGCACGAGCATGAGCAGGAAGTGGAACACGTGCGGCGCGAAGATCAGCGCGATGAACCCGGGCGTCCAGATCCCCCACGGGCGCCACGGCGGACGGCGCACCCAGGCGCGCTCGTAGGGGAAGATGTTCGCGAACAGGAAGATCGTCGGGAAGTAGAACTCCCACACGTAGGCGACGTTCTGCAGCACGTCGCCGCCCGCCTGCGCGACGTCGGCGCGCGAGGACACCGACGACAGGAACGCCGTCGCTGCGAGGATCGCGCCGAGGCCGCCGAAGAACAGCATCAGGG
Source organism: Candidatus Eiseniibacteriota bacterium (assembly GCA_963744995.1). Taxonomy (GTDB): domain Bacteria; phylum Eisenbacteria; class RBG-16-71-46; order RBG-16-71-46; family RBG-16-71-46; genus CAVUWA01. The sequence continues at coordinate 115,875 of CAVUWA010000009.1, read as the reverse complement.
CCACGACGCGGTTCAGGCGCTGCGCCGGATTCTCGCGCAGGATCACGAACCCCAGGAGGAAGACCAGCCCGCCCAGCGCCATGTTGAGCGTCGCGAGGATCAGGGAAGTGTTCATCGGCCTCGAGGGTGGGGTCGTGAGGGCGTCGGTCGCTGTAGCCATCTACGCAGGGCGCGCCGTTTCGTTGCACGGTCGGCGCGCCCCGCCGGTCCGCGCCGACGCGCGCGGCCGCGTGCACGCCGAATCGCCGCAGCCAGTGTTTCGGAGCGCCAGGAGCCCGTCAAGCGGGCTTCCGGCAGGCCGGTGCGGCCCGCTCAGCGGATCAGTACGATGCGGGCCCGCACCTCCCGGGAACCGGCGAGCGCGCGCGCGAAATAGAGCCCCGGCGCCGCGGCCCCGCCCGCGCGGTCGCGACCGTCCCAGACGAGCGCCGTGCGTCCCGCCGGCATGAAGCCGCGGGCGAGCGTCGCGACGCGCGCGCCGCGCAGGTCGAAGACGTCCACACGCACCCCGGCGTCCTCGGGCAGCGCGAGCTGGAACGTGACCGGCGCCCGCGCCGGCTGCGCGCCGTCCACGCGCAGCGCGAACCGCGCGGGCAGCGGAGCGCCGGCGCCGATCGCGAACGGGCCGATGAACGAAGAGCCGGCGTAGCCTGCGGCGTCGCGGGCCTCGAGCTCGAGCCACGCTGCGGCGGCGTCCACGCGCGGCACCCGGAAGCGTGCCGCGCCGTCCGTCACGCCGCGCGCGAGCGCGTTCCAGGTGGCGCCGAAATCGAGGGTGAGATAGGCATCCACGCTCGTGCCCGGCGCCGCACGCCACGTGAGCGCGGCCTCCTCCCCGCCCGTGAGCGGAAATGGCGGCGCGGACACGTCCACGGGTCCCGCGGTGCGCAGCGTGTCCGCACCGAACACCCACGCGAGGCCTTCGACCTCGGCCGCGAGCGCGAGCACCGCTGCCGGGCCCGCCGGCAGCGCGCGCAACACGGGGAGGCGCGGGAAGCGGAACAGCACGGTGCCGTCCTCGAGCGGCGTGGCCGGCCCCGTGGCGCCGACGCCGGCCAGCGTCGGACGCGCGCCGGCGAGCGCGTCCGGGTCGAGCACCGCGTGCGGCGTCACCCGCGCCTCGATCCAGCGCGGCGTTCCCGGGCCGCCGCGGCGCGGATCGAGCGAAACGCGGGCCGCGACCGTGCCCACGTGCATCGCCGCCACGATGATCCGGTCGGGGCGTGCGGGATCGGAGGTGTGGAGCCATACCGCACCGCTGTAGGCGCCGTCGCCGTATTGCGGAGCGGCGAAGCGCGCCCACAGGGTGTCGCGCGCCCCGGGCGCCACGACGCCGTCCGCGCGGTCGAGCGCGAGCCAGGGCTGGCGACGCCGGAAGGAGATCCGCATGCCGTCCTCGACCAGCGGCGCCGCCCATGCCGCGGTGAGACCGACGTCGCCGCGTTCGTTCTGAATGCCGATCGTCGCCTCGTCCGCGCCCGCGCCGGCGGCGAGATACTGGAAGTCGATCGCTCCGTCGGCCCCGAGCAGCACCTCGAAAGACGACGGTGCGCCGCCGCCGAATCGCGGCACGTCGAGGAACGCGATCACGTAGCGATCCCCCACGAGGGCCGTACGCACCCGCGCAGCCCCCGCCTGCGGACGGAAGTCGAGATCGGTCCAGAACGGCGCGATCAGATCGTGCGGTGCGTCCGGGTGGGGCAGCGCGACGTTCGTGTAGCTCACCGGATCGTCCCCGAACGTGAGATAGCCGTTGCTGGCGATCCGCACCGAGTCGAATGCCCCATCGTAGAACGGAAATGGGAACGGCAGCGCGACCGGCGCCGAGAGCTGATCGTCCTGATCGAGCGCCACCGGCGCCCCGGTCGCAGCGACGTCGATCCACGCGAAGGGCGGCGCCCCGGGCGCGCGGCTGTCCACCCACTCGTAACCCGCCGCATCGGGGCCCGCAGCACCCACGGCGCCCGCCGCGGCGCGGATCCCCTTGGGTCGCCCGGGCGCCGGCGCGGCCAGCGCCCGCCCGCTCACCGGCAGCCCCCCGAGCAGCACGTCCGCATGCCAGAGGAGCGGACTGCCCCCTGCGTTGGCGATCACCACCGGCCGCTCGCCCGAGGCGGCGGCCTCGCCGATACCGTTCGCGAGCGTCGCCTCGATCCGCCCCGTCGAGGTCGTGGCGCGCGGTGCGGGCGTCACCTGCGCCTCCACCGTGAACGTGGCCGGCGCACCGGTGGCGGGCGTCAGCGTCACGGTCGTCGCGAACGGACCTTCCTGCCCCGCGGCGAGACCGAGATGCAGCGTCCCCGTGCCGCCCGGCGCGATCCGCGCCGGTTCGAGCGACGCGCTGAGCGCAGGATCGCCGCTCGCGACCTGGATCGCGTCGAACGCGGCCGTGCCCGCGTTGCGCAACCCGACGTCCAGCGCACGCACGAATCCCGCGTAGGCCTGCTCCACCACGATCGGCTCCACGTCGGCGACGAGCCGCGCCATGCCGGCGACGCGCAGCGTGCACGGCGCCGCCGCCATCGGACGCAGCGGGTCGTTGCTCGAGATCACGATCGCGCCGGCGAAGCTGCCGGCCAGCAGGTTCTGCGTGCGGAACGTCACGCCCAGGTCGAGCGCCGCCCCGGGCGCGATCGTTCCCGTGCCCGGAACGACGTCGAGCCAGGGAACGGGCGGCGCGAACTCGATCACGAGACTGTCCTGGACGAATGCGACGTCATACGCCGCCGTGAGGCCGTCATCGCGGGCGGCATTCTGGATGCCGGCGGTGCCGCTCGACAGGTTCTCGCCCTTCATGCGCAGGTACTGGAAGCGGATCCGGCCGTCGGCGAAGAGCACCGCCTCGAACGTGTTCGGCCGCAGCGCGTCGTCGAGCCGACCTGCCTCGTGCCATTCCACCACCGTGCGCCCCGGATCGCGGCGGATCCACGCATGGGTGCCGCCGGCGAAGTGGAAATCGTCCCAGTAGGGCGCGACGAGGTTTTCCGGCACGCCGGCCGCCGCGCTCGGCAGCGCCGTATTGGAGAAGGCCGTGAGCGCGCTCGTGAACGACAGCCAGCCGTTGGTGCAGACGCGCAGCGTGCCGTGGGCGGCGCCGTAGAACGGAAAGTCGAACCCGATCGGCAGCGGCGCGGAGACCGCATCGTCACCGGTCAGGGCGAGCGACTCGCCTCCGGCCGTCGCATCGATCCACTCGAACACCGGCCCGCCCGGCACATCGCCGGTGCGGAACGTGTAGCCGAACGCGTCGGGGCCGCCCGCGGCGGCGCCGCCGATCCCTGCGACCGCATCCGCAGCGCGCTTCGCCCGCGGCATCGACGCGGCGGCGGGCCACGGTCCCGAGGCCGGGCCCGCGGCGGCGGCCGCGGCGCGGGTGGCGAAGACCAGCGGCGCGGCGCCGCGGTTCTCGAGCCGCAGGGATCGCGCGGTTTCGGCTCCCGCTTCGAGCTCCGCCGCCAGCGACGCCGGCTCGAGCGCCAGCACCGGCGGCGACACCGCGCGCCCGGAGAGCGCCAGCAGAGCACTCCCCGCTCCGGCGTTCGAGTGCAGCACGGCATCGGCTGCGAGCGTCCCCGCGACGGCGGGCCGGAACGTCCACTCGAGCGCCGCGCTGCCGTCCGGCGGCACCGCGAACACCTGCGGCTCGACCGTGATACCCGGATCGGGAATCTCGATGCCCGCGACCTGCAGCCACTCGGTGCCGGGATTGCGCACGCGGACCGTGGCCGATGCCTGCGCGCCGACGAACACATCGCCGAACGCGACCCCGGGCGGATCGAGCACGAGGTCCGGAGCGCCGCTCGCCACCAGCCGGATCGGAATCGCGTGCGCGCTGTCGGCGGGGTCGTTGCTGCGGATCGTCAGCGTGCCGTCATAGGTACCGCCCTTCAGGCCGCGCGCATCCACGGCGAGCCGGAGTTCCGTGTGCTCGCCCGCATGCACCCGGCCCGTCGCAGGGCTCGCGCTCACCCATTGCGGCAGGGACAGGATCCTCACGGCCAGGCTGTCGACGAAGAACTCGGTATTGTGCGCGACCGTGAGACCGACCGTGCGATCGGCATTCTGAATGCCCGCCGTCGCGCTCAGGGTCGCCGCGCCCATCGTGAGGTACTGGAAGCGGATCTCGCCGTTCGCGTAGAGAATCGCCTGGAACGTGTAGGGTCCGCCCGACCCGTAGTGCGGCACCGCGAGCCAGGTGACGATGAAGCGGTCCGGATCCGCGCGATACCAGGCGCGCTGCACGCTGGCGAACAGGAGATCGTCCCAGAACGGCGCGATCGTGAGCGGTGGCCCGCCCGTCGACGGCAGGAACTGGTTGACCGGCGCGCCCTCGACGTCCGAGAAGGTCAGGAGGCCGTTGGTGGATACCCGGACCGCGCGGACCGTGGCGCCATAGAACGGAAACTCGAAGCCGATGTCGATCGGTGCCGAGAGCACGTCATCGCCGGTGAGCGGCACGCGCGTCCCATCGCCGGTGACGTCGACCCACGCGAATGCGGGGCCGGCCGGATCACGGCTGTCGACCCAGCGGTGGCCTGCCGCGTCCGGACCGCCGGCGGACGCCGCCACGACCGGGCCCGGGGTTCCCTGCTCCCCCTTCAGGGATGCGTCGGTCGCGACGCGGAGGGCGGCCGCGGGCGGTGGCGGATAGGCGAGCGCAACCGACGGCACCGTGAAGTCGAGCGTGCCCTCGGCGGCGTTGGCGATCTCGACGGTCGCCGTGTCGCGCGCGCCGACCGCGAGCGCCACCTCCACCGCGGACGGAGTCGTGACGATCTGCGGCGGACCGAGCGTCACGCCCTCGACCGACGCGGTCAGCGGGCTCAGGTTGCCGAATTCGTCGCGGGCGCGCACCACGAACCAGTAGGCGGTACGGACGTCGAGCCCCGTGATCTCGAACCGTTCCGTGTCGCCCGGTGCACCGGGCACCAGGCCGAACAGATGGGCCGCACCCTCCAGGTTCGACGCGTCGAGCGGATACGTCGCATAACGGATGTCGTAGTCGCTGGCGCGCCCCACGTCGCCGTCGTCGCCGGTCGCGATCCATTCGAGCGTCATCGAGTTGGAGCCGCTCTCGGCGATCGCGAGGCCGGTGATCGCGCCGGGCGCGACGGTGTCGGGATCGGAAACCGCATGCAGCACGTTCAGGCGCGCGGCGTCGTGCACCAGGCCGTCGAGCGTGGGGATGCGCTCCGCGCCGGCCAGCAGCACGTCGATCGCCTGCACGGGCGAGAGCTGCGGGGAGCGGCCGATGAGCAGGGCGAGCGCGCCTGCGACCATCGGCGTCGCCATCGAGGTACCGCTCAACCGGCCGTAGGCGCCGCCCGGCAGGCACGACAGGATCGCCACCCCAGGCGCCGCGATGTCCACCGACTGCAGGCCGTAGTTGGAGAACGGCGCCAGCCGGTCGTCGGCGCCCGTGGCCGCGACGGCAACGATGTTCGGCAGGTCGTAGCTCGACGGATACTCGGGGGCCGCATCGTTGTCGGCAGCGCGGTTGCCGGCGGCGGCGACGAACACCTGTCCGGCCGCTCCGGCGGCCGCGATCGCGGCCTCGAGCGCACCCGATGGCACCGACCCGCCCCAGGAGTTGCTGGTCAAGCGCAGCCCGAGCGTCGACGCGTACTCGATCGCCTCGATCGCCGCAGAGGTGGTGCCCCTGCCCGAGCTGTCGAGGAACTTGATCGCCACCAGTTGCGCCCGCCACGCGACACCGGCGATGCCGATCCCGTTGCCGGTGCGGGCCGCGAGGATCCCGGCCACGTGCGTGCCGTGCCCGAAATCGTCGTTCGGATCGGGATCGTGGTTGGCGAAATCGTAGCCGTGGACGTCGTCCACGTAACCGTTGCCGTCGTCGTCCACGCCGTTGCCCGGGATCTCGCCCGGGTTGGTCCACAGATTGTCCACGAGATCGGGATGCGTGAGGTCGATGCCCGAATCGATGATGCCCACGCGCAGATCCTGGACGCCGGTGAACAGATCCCACGCCGGCACCGCCTCGATGTCGGCGCCGGTCGTGCCGCCGGCCTGGCCGGTGTTGAGCAGCGCCCACTGCTCGCCAAAGAGCGGGTCGTCCGGGACGACGTCGGCGTGCCAGATGCGGTTGGGCTCGACGTACGCCACGCGCGGATCGGCGGCGAGCACCGCCATGGCCGAGTCGGGGTCGCCGTCGACGCGGAGCCAGGCGGCATCGATCGTGTGGAAGCGATGCAGCACGTGAGCGCGGCCGCGTTCGATCAGCGCGGCCCGCTCCGCCGCGCGCGCGCCTGCATGCCAGCCGATGATCAGCTCGCCGGGCACGCGTTCGTCCGCGCGCGCGTTAACCGGGCCGGTCGCGGCGAGAGCCAGCAGCAACAGGGGGACGATGTGGCGAAGGGCGTTCTTCAACGGGCCCTCCCGCGCTCAGCGGCGCCTGTTCATGTTCTCGTCTTGCGCCCTGCGGCGGGCACCTTTCTGGCGCGTGCGGCGCGCGGCGCGCCGTCGCGGTCCTTGCGGTAGCGGGCGACCACGCGGGTCGCGATCCCGCCGCGCACGTTGAAGCGGCCGGACACCGTCATCTTCAGCGGCCGCACGGCTCTCACCAGATCGTCGAGGATCCGGTTGGTGACGTCCTCGAAATAGTGGCCCTCGTTCCGGAATGACCACAGGTAGAGCTTGAGCGACTTGAGCTCCACGCACAGCGCGTCCGGCACGTAGCGCACCACGATCGTGCCGAAATCCGGCTGCCCCGTCACCGGGCAGATCGCGGTGTATTCGGGGCACTCGTGGCGGATGACGTAGGGGCGGCCGGGCCTTGGGTTTTCGAACGTGACCAGCGCGCGACTGGGCCTGGATGGCATCGATCCTCCGAAGTGCAAAACGAGCATGGCGGCTCGCGCGGGCCGCGTCAACGCGCGCCCGCGCGAGCCGCCCCCGCGGTCTGGCCGCTCCCGGCGCCCCGTGCTATCGTCCGCGCCTCATGAAGCGGGTCTTCCTCGAAACCTACGGCTGTCAGATGAACGTCGCCGACAGCGAGCTCATGGCCGGCGTGCTGGAGCACGCGGGCATGGCGCTGGTCGGGCGCGCCGAGGACGCCGACGCGGTGATCATCAACACCTGCGCGATCCGCGAGCACGCCGAGCAGCGTGTGATCGGGCGCCTCGGCGACTTCGCGCGTCTCAAGAAGAGCAACCCGCAACTCGTTGTGGGCGTGGCCGGTTGCATGGCCCAGCATCTGCGCAGGAAGCTGCTGGAGGACGCGCGTGTGCTGGATCTGGTGGTGGGCCCGGACGGCTACCGCCGCCTGCCCGAGCTGCTCCGCGCGGCAGCCGGCGAACCGGTCGCGCACGTGCGGCTCGACCGCGACGAGACCTACGGCGATCTCGAACCGAAGCGCGGCGCCGGGGTGCGCGCCTGGATCACCGCGCAACGCGGCTGCGACAAGTTCTGCACGTACTGCGTGGTTCCCTACACCCGCGGCCGCGAGCGCAGCCTGCCGCTGCAGGATCTGCTGCGCCAGGCGCGCGAGGCGGTCGCCGCCGGATTCCGCGAGATCGTCTACCTCGGTCAGACCGTGAACTCCTACCACGACGGCACGCACGATTTCGCCGACCTGCTGCGCGCGACGAACGCACTCGACGGCCTGCTCAGGATCCGCTTCACCTCGCCGCATCCGAGCGACATGAGCGATCGCGTGATCGCCACGATGGCCGAATGCGACAAGGTGGCGCCCCAGGTCCACCTGCCGCTGCAGTCCGGGTCGGACCCGATCCTCGCGGCGATGAATCGCACCTACACGATGGCGGAATACCGCGACGTGGTCGCGCGCCTGCGCGCCGCGATTCCCGGCCTCGCGCTGAGCACCGATCTGATCGTCGGCTTCCCCGGCGAGACCGAGGCGGACTTCCAGGCGACGCTCGACACCATGCGTGAGGTGCGCTGGGACAGCGCGTTCCTGTTCAAGTACTCGGCGCGGCCCGACACGAAGGCGTGGCGCTCGGCGGAGACGGTGAGCGAAGAGGAGAAAGGCCGCCGGCTCACGCTGCTCATCGACCAGCAGAACGCGATCTCGGCCGAGATCAACGACGGGATGGTCGGCCGCACGGTCGAAGTGCTGGTCGAAGGCTTCGGCAAGCGCGACGGCCAGCTGTTCGGCCGCAGCGCCGACTTCAAGAACGTCGTGTTCGCCGACGACGGCACGCCGGCCGGACAGGTCGCGCGCGTGCGCGTGATCGGCTCGACCTCGCAGACGCTGATCGGCGAGGCGGTCGCGAGCGAACCGGAGCGGAAGGGCCCGCTCCTCCACATCGCCTGATCCGCCCCTGCGCCGCGAGCCGACCCGCAGCAAGGACGCTTCCACTTCTCCCGGATCCGGGTAAGACCAGATCCCTCACGCGGGGCGCGACCGATCCAGGAGGTCGGTGTCGGGGCGGCTGCTCGTGTGGCCGGATCAAGGATCCGGCGCACAGCGCATGGGCGTGACGCCGGCGGGCGACGTGAGAATCGGCGTGAAGATGACGCAACCGTAGGCGGAGGACCGGTTGCAGTCGTAGATGCTCGCCGCGGCAGTATCTCGCCGGAGCGCGGACCGCCCGGCGACCCCACCTGCGCGAGGTCGTGGACGAACTCCCAAGGGCAATAGGTCTGCGCGGGGTCGAGACCGGTCCCGTCCGGAAACGAGCCGTACACGCTGAAGGAGGCGAGGCAGCCATCCGGCGTCATGCGGCCGTTGGTCCGGCCGAACACGCTCAGCCCGGGATCTCGGCGGAGATCAACGACGGGGTGGTCGGCCGCACGGCCAATCGTCGCAACGCTCCCATGAACGGAATGCTCGCGACCCCGCCTGTTTTCAGTCCTGGGGCGCGCTGGGCTTGTGTGCGTGCACCCGCTGCAGCATGTCGTCCTGCCACTTGGTCGTATGGCAGGTCCTGCAGAAGGATTCCTCGGGAATGACCAGCCCGGCGGCGCGCGCCTTCTCGATGTCCTTCATGATCGAGAGGGTCGCGTACTCGCTCCCGTTTCCGTGACACGACTCGCACTCGAGCGGTGGTTTCCGCGCCGCATGCGCCGATGCCACCCACGAGTTGTACTGGAGCTTGTGGCAGAGCTTGCACTTCTCCGGGCCGACACGGCTGAGGCCTGGCTTGGTGGCGGGCACCGCCACGATTCCGGCAGGTGGCGGCGGCGGCGGCGCGGCTTCCGGGGGCGCCTTGGACGGTGCGGGCGTCTCAGCCCCCGGTGAGGCGCTCGGAGCGGGCGGGGCGGGAGGCGTCTCCGTCTTTGCCTTGGGCGCGGGCGTCAGGGCGGGAGCCGAAGGCCCCGGGGTCTCTGCGGCGGTTTCGGGCGGCGCCGCCGGTTCCCCCACCGGCTCGACGGCCTCCGCGGGCCCAGCCTCGGCTGGCGCCGGTTCTTCCGACTTCTGCGCGTCCCCTTGCGCGAGCTGCCCTGAATCCTGCTTCCCGGAGCACGCTCCGAGAGGCAGCAGGCAAAGGAACCCGGCCACGACGACGAGCCACCACCGGGGTGTGAGCGTTCGTGACATTGCATCGTCCTGATTTGGTGAGGACTGATCCGCCTTGCCGCCGGGATCGGGTGGACCCCGGTGCGACGGACACCGCCGCTTGGACCTGGGTCCGCAGTGTACATCAGATATCGGCCGGGCGGCCCGATGGCCCCTCAGTCCCCCACGCCATGCGCCTGAGCCGCCAGCAACGCCGCGCCGATCACGCCCGCTTGCTCGCCGAGTCCTGCCGGGGCGATGCGCAGGCCGCGGCGGTGCGAGGGCAGGGCGTAGCGGCCCACCGCCGCGCGCACCCGGGCGAACAGCGGCTCGCCGGCCTGCGCGAGCCCGCCGCCGATGACCACGACGTCGGGATTGACGATCCCGATGGCGGCGGCGATGGCCGCGCCGAGACGGTCGCCCATCCGATCGATCAACACGATCGCCGTGCGCTCGCCGCGCGCGGCCAGCGCAAACACGTCGGCGCCGCACGACACCTCGAGCCCGGCGGCGCGACCCGCACGCACCAGACCGCTCGCCGACATCTCGGGCTCGGCGCAGTTCTCGATGCCGCACGCGCAGGCCATCTCTCCCGACCCCAGCGGCATGTGGCCCAGCTCGCCCGCGCCCCCGAAAGCGCCGCGCAGCACGTGGTCGCCGGCGACGATGCCACCGCCCACGCCGGTGCCGAGCGTCACGGTGATCGAGACCCGGGCACCCTGCGCCGCCCCCAGGCGATGTTCGGCGTAGGCGTGGGCGTTGGCGTCGTTGTCCACGGTCACGGGGACGCCGAGCGCCGCGGCGAGGCGCGCCGCGATCGGCTCGTCGACCCAGTGCGGAAAGTGGGGCGTGCGGCCGACCAGTGCGCCGCTCGCCGGGTCGATCGCGCCCGGCACGCCGAGCCCGACCGCATGCACGCCGCCGCGCGCGAGCAGCGCGCGTGCGACCTCGATGGCGGCATCGAGCGGCGCGGTGGCGCTCTCGGCGGCGCGCGAGGGACGGCGCTCGAAACCGTCGAGCACTCCATCGGCGTCGACCCGCCCCGCCTTGAGATCCGTGCCTCCCAGATCGAGACCGATTGTCATCGCGCCTCCGTTTCGCCGATAGTGCGCGGCACGTTAGCACACGCGATTGGGAGAACGATCATGCGATCCACACGAACGGCATTCGCGTCCGTGACATTCGCGCTCGTCGCGTGCGCGCTCGCCGGATGCGCGCGCGGGCCCGGGCACGCGCCGCGCGCCGCGTTCGCGCCCGACTCGCTGGTGCACGCCCCGGGACTCACGGCGCCGGTGCGGATCGTGACCGACGCAAACGGCATCCCGCACGTGAGGGCCGAGTCGCTCGACGATCTCTACTTCGCCTGGGGCTACGTGACCGCGCGCGAGCGCCTGTGGCAGATCATGCACAACCGCGCCGCGGCGCGCGGCGAGCGCTGGCGCTGGATGGGCAACGGCGTGCTGCGCGCGGACGGCGCGGCCCAGCTGCTCGGCTTCAGCGGCTACGCCGCGCGGCTGTGGGCGCGCGAAAGAGACGATCCGCGCGTCGGGCCCGCGCTCCGGCGCTACACCGACGGCATCAACGCCTGGCTCGAGCGCTGCGAGCGGGGCGCGGCGCCGTGGCCGGTCGAGTTCCGCACGCTCGGGGTGACGCCCGAGCGCTGGCGCCCCGAGGACAGCTGCCTGCTGCTGTGGTCGCTGGGCGTGCTGCTCGACCTCGATCTCTCGGAGCTGCGCGAGCGCGCGCTCGTCGACTCGCTCGGCAAGGCCGGCGTCGCCGATCTGCGCCGCTACGAGTCCGGCGTCCAGTACGCGACCATCCCCGACAGCGCCGCGCGGCGCATCTGGCGGGGCATGCCGGCGGCCGGCGCGGCGGCGGCTCGCGCGGCGGGCGGGGACGGTCCGCGGCCCCGGGCGAGGCGACGCACCTCCGCCTCCGCCGCTCTCGCCCGCAGCCTCGAGGCCACCGTCGAACCGCTGCGCGCCGCGTTCGGCCGGCGCGAATCCGGCCCGGGCCGCGCGAGCAACGCGTTCGCCGTCGGGCCCCGCCGCGGCGCGCACGGCATGCCCGTCCTCGCGAACGACATGCACCTGGGCCTCACGGTGCCGTCGGCGGTGATGGCGATCCACGTCACCGTGCCCGGCGTGGTGGATGCCGCCGGCGCGTTCCCGCCCGGGCTGCCGGCGATCGTGTCGGGCCGCAACCGCGACTGCGCGTGGGGCATCACCGCGCTCTCGGCCGACATGCTCGACGTGTACGCCGATTCGATCTCGACCGACGGCCGCTCGGTCAAAGGCCCGGACGGCGCATGGCACCGGGTGCGCGTCGAGCCGTTCACGATGCGCTACCGCTTCCTCGGCGTTCCGCTGCCGCCCTTCGGGCAGTCGCGCCGCTACGGTCCGCACGGCCCGATCCTGATCTGGGATCGCAAGGCGCGCATCGCCTACGGCCTCCGCTGGAGCGCGCTCACCGACTCGGTCTCGCTCACCCGAATGATGGGGCTCGAGCGCTCGGCGAGCGCCGCGGAACTCGACGCGCGCTGGGCGACGCTGGTGACGCCCGGGATCAACGTGGTGATGGCCGACCGCTCGGGCGACGTGCGCTATCGCGCCGCGGGCGCGCTGCCGTGGCGCGCGCACGACCCGGGCCGCGGACCGGCGCGGGGCGACGGCCGCGACGAATGGCTCGGGATCGTGCCCGCAGCCGAGATGCCGGCCTGGCGCGCCCCGGCGGACGGCTGGGTGGTCAGCGCCAACAACCTGCCCGCGGGCGCCGCGTTCCCGGTGCCGTTGCCGCGTTTCGACTGGTCCATGGATCGCGCCATCCGCATCGACCAGCGCCTGCGCGGCGCACGCGGCGTGACCGCGGATTCGCTGATCGACGTCCAGGCCGACCGGTTCTCGCTGCGCGCCGCGCGCTTCCTGCCGATGCTGCTCGCCGCGGCGGACTCCGCCGCGGATCGCCTGAGTCCGGCCGAGCGCGCCGCGCTCGACACGCTTGCCGCGTGGCACCTCGAGGCCGCCCGCGACCGGCTCGCCCCGGCGCTGTTCTGGGCGTGGCTCAACACGCTCCAGCACCGCACGGGACTCGACGGCCTGCCGGGGCGGCTGGCCGCGGCGCTGGACGGTCGTGCGCCGGAGTCGCTGACCGATCCCGCGACCGGCCGGGCCGACCCGCCGGCCCACGCGGTCACCGCCGCGCTCGGCGACGCCCTCGCGGCGCTCGGCCCCGTGCTCGACGCTGCCGGCCCCCCGCGCGCCTACGGTGCGGTACACCGCGCCCGCTTCAGCCACCCGCTCGGCGACCGGCCCGAAGTCGCCGCGCACATGCCGGACACGCTCGCCGTGGACGGCGACGGCGGCACGCCGTGCGTGGGCGCCTCCCTCCTGCCGGGGCACACGGCGGTGACGCACGCGCCGGTGTTCCGAAACGTCGTGGACCTCGGCGTCGCCGATCGCGCCTGGGTGATGGTGACCCCCGGCAACTCGGGGGATCTCGAGGGGCCGCACGCGACCGATCTCGAACAGCGCTGGGCGGACCACGTGCCGGTCGAGCTCGACATGGACTGGGCGCGTCTCATGCGCGCGGAAGGGGCACGCACCACGCTGCTCGTGCCCGGAAACGAAACGCCCCGCGCTGCGAAGAGCGCGGCGCCGCCGGGTCACTGAAGCCGGACGTCTAGAACGCCGCGGTCTCGCGGATCGCCTTCAGCACGTCGTCCTTCTGCGGCAGGATGTGGTCTTCCATCGTGGGCGCGTAGGCGACGAAGCAGTCCAGCGCCGCCACGCGCCGGATCGGCGCGTCGAGATCCATGAACAGCTCGCTCGCGATCCACGCTGCGAGCTCCGCACCGAAACCGCAGAACATCACGTCCTCGTGGGCGAGGATCACGCGACCGGTCTTCTGCACCGACTTCGCGATCGCCTCGTAGTCCACCGGCTGCAGCGTGCGCAGGTCGAGGATCTCGGTCTCGATCCCCTCTTCGGCCGCTTCCTGCGCGGCGAGGTAGCTGCGCTGCACCAGCGCGCCGTAGGTGACCACGGTGACGTGCGAGCCCTCGCGCACCCTGCGCGCGCGGCCGAACGGCACCATGTAGTCCGGCCCCGGGTACGGCGCCTTCGCGTAGGGCTGGCGGTAGAGGTGCTTGTGCTCGAGGAACAGCACCGGGTCGTCGCAGCGGATCGCGGTGCGCATCAGCCCGTTCGCGTCCATCGCATCGCTCGGGATCACCACGCGCACCCCCGGCGTGTGCGTGAACAGGGTCTCGCCGCACTGGCTGTGGTAGGGCGCTCCGCCGCGCAGGTAGCCGCCGTACGCGGTGCGGATGACCGCCGGCGCCTTGAACACGTTGTTCGATCGCCAGCGGATCGTCGACAGCTCGTTGCGCATCTGCATGAACGCCGGCCAGATGTAGTCGAAGAACTGCACCTCGACCACGGGCTTCAGGCCCATGGTCGCGAGTCCGATGGCGCGGCCGACGATGTTCGCCTCGGCGAGCGGCGAGTTGTAGACGCGCTCGCCGCCGAACAGCTTCTGCAGCCCCCAGGTGACACCGAACACGCCGCCCTTGCCCTTGGTCTCCTCCAGCGCCTCCTCGCGCGAGGCGTCGGCGACGTCCTCGCCGAACATCACGATGCGCGGATCGCGCCGCATCTCGTCGCGCAGGCAGTAGTTGATCTGCTGCAGGATCGTTTCGGTCTTCTGCGGATCGTCGACTTTCGGCTCGGTGGCGAAGGCGTCGGAGGTCGGATCCACGTCGGGCGAATAGACGTACTCGAGCGCCGTCGCCGGATCGGGCTGCGACTTCTTCTGCACGCGCTCGCTGGCCTCCTGGATTTCGGCCAGCACCTCCTGGTGCAGGGTTTCGAGCCCTGCCTCGTCGAGCACGCCCTCATCCACCAGGTAGCGCGAAAACGTGCGCAGGCAGTCGCGCTCGGCCTCGTCGGCGCGCTCGGCCCTGGTCTTGTACTTGGACTCGTCGTCGGACATCGAGTGCGAGTACGGACGGGTCACCGTGGCGCGCACGAACGCAGGTCCCTTGCGCGCGCGGCAGTAGTCCACCGCTTCCTTGAGAATGCCGTAGGACTCCACCGGATCGTTGCCGTTGATCTCGCCGACCCAGTGGAGGTTCGGGAAGTTGCGCACCAGCTGCGCCACGTTGCCGCCCGCGGTCTGCACGTCCACCGGCACCGAGATCGCGTAACCGTTGTCCTCGATCAGGAACAGCACCGGCAGCTTCAGGTTGCAGGCGCTGTTCATCGCCTCCCAGAACTCGCCCTCGCTGGTGGTGCCGTCGCCGGCCGAGACGTAGACCACCTCGTCGCCCTTCACGCGGCCCTTGAGCTCGGGGTGGTCCTTCTCGAGCGCCGCGTATTTCACCAGCGCTTCGGCGGCGCCGACCGCCTGCAGAAACTGCGTGCCGGTCGGGCTGCTCTGCGTGACTACGTTCAGATCGCCGTGACCCCAGTGACTCGGCATCTGCCGGCCGCCCGAATTGGGATCGTCGGCCGCAGCCACCGACGAGGACAGCATCTCCTCGGCGCTCATGCCGAGCTGCAGGCACAGCGCGCGGTCGCGGTAGTAGGGGTAGAACCAGTCGTAGCCGGGCTTCAGCACCTTGCCGGCGGCGGTGAGTACGGCTTCGTGTCCCGCGCCCGAGATCTGGAAGAAGACCAGGTTCAGCTTCTTGAGCCGGATCTCCTCGTCATCGAGCCGCCGCGACATGAACATGTTGCGGTAGAGGGCGATGAGCTCCGCGGCGGACAGGCCGTGATGTTTCTTGAAGGAGGTCGAAGAACGGACCGCCATAGGGGGATTCTCCCGGAAGGGGGATCGTGGAACGCCGGTTGAGGTTACCTGACCGCGGCCCTGGCGGCAACCGCATGCGGCGCTTGGGGATTCGCGGGCGAATCGCCGCCGGGCGAAGGCGCTGCGTGCACGCAGCGCGGCGCTAGTAGCCCATCGCGCAGCCGTCCTTGCGCTGCTCCGTAGCTCCGGTGTAGGCGCCGGTCGAAGGATCGCGCCAGATGGCCTGATAGCCGCCGTACGCGCCCACCGACACCGGCGTGATCACGTGGCCGCGCGCTTTCAGGGTCTCGAGAATCGCCGGGTCGAGACCGTCCTCGATGTGCAGCTCGCCGCCGCCGGTCATCGTCGTGCCGGTCGGCTCGCTCGAGCCCGTGTGGTAGAAGCGCGGCACGTCGCCCGCTTCCTGGAGGTTCATGCCGAAGTCCAGCAGGTTCACGAGGATCTGCGCATGCCCCTGCGGCTGCATGTCGCCGCCCATCACGCCGAACGCCATGAGCGGGGTGCCGTCCTTCGTGAGGAACGCGGGGATGATCGTATGGAACGGGCGCTTGCCGCCTTCGAGGCGGTTGGGTGCGCGGGTCGAGCGAGAACAGCCCGCCGCGATCCTGCAGCCCGAAGCCCAGCTCGGGGATCACGTAGCCCGAGCCGAATCCCGTGTAGTTGCTCTGAATGAGCGCGACCATCATGCCTTCCGAATCGGCCGTGCACAGGAACGTCGTCTCGCTGCGGCCGAGCGCCGCGACGTCCCCGGGCTCGTCGGTCTCCGCCGCGTGCTCCATGTCGATGAGCGCGGCGCGCTGCTTTCCATAGGCTTTGCCGAGCAGCGCCTCGATCGGCACCTGCACGAACGCCGGGTCGGCGTAATAGCGGGCGCGATCGGCGAACGCCAGCTTCTTCGCCTCGACCATCACGTGCCAGAAATCCGGCGACTCGCGCCCCATGGACCGGAGGTCGAAGGTCTCGAGGATGTTCATCATCTCGAGCGCGGCGAGCCCCTGCCCGTTGGGCGGCAGCTCCCAGACGTCGTAACCGCGGTAGTTCGTGGTGATCGGCACATCCCACGTCGAATGGTGGCTCGTGAAGTCCTTCATGGTGAACCAGCCGCCGTTCGCCTCCGAGTAGCGCACGATCGCCTTCGCGATGTCGCCCTTGTAGCAGGCGGCGCGGCCGCCGGCGGCCAGCGCACGCAGCGTCTTCGCGAGCGCCGGGTTGCGGAAGATCTCCCCTTCCAGGGGCGCGCGACCGCCGGGCATGAACACCTCGGCGAAGCCGGGCTTGTCCTGGAAGCGCGGCACCGAGCGCTGCCAGTCCGAGGCGATCACCGGCGAGAGCGGAAACCCGTCCTCCGCGTAGCCGATCGCGGGCGCGAGCAGCTCCTTCATCGGCAGCCGCCCGAACCGCTCGTGCAGCGTGAACCAGCCGTCGGCGCAGCCCGGCACCGTCCACGACGCCGGATCGTAGAGCGGGATCGTGCCGTCGTCGTTCGGCTTCACCTTGTCGATCGAGATCGCGAAAGGCGCGCGCCCGGACGCATTGAGCCCGACGACCTGCTTCTGCTTCGGATCCCAGACGATCGCGAACAGATCCCCGCCGAGGCCGTTCGCGGTGGGCTCCATCAGCCCGAGGCACGCGTTGACGGCGATCGCAGCGTCCACCGCCGTGCCGCCCCTGCGGAGCACCTCCACGCCCGCCTGCACCGCGAGCGGCTGTGCGGCGGCCACCATGCCGTGCGGTGCGTGCACCACCGAGCGCGACGCCGCGCCGCGCGCCGGGTGGGCCGCCGCGCTCTGATGGAGCAGCACGCTCATCGCCAGCGCCCCCGCGTGAAGGACGGCGCGGACGGAACGGGCGGAACGGGTCGGCGGCATGGCGGGCGGTCCTCCATCGAGGCGGGTCGGACGGGTCGCATCCGAGCAGCATGCCGGGCCGGCGGGCGGCCTGCAAGCACGGCCGCGGGCGGTTGTGAGCCCTTCGGACGCCGCCTATACTCCGTCGCGCTGCAGCTCACCACCATGCGCACTCGTGCGCAAGAGGAGCTCCGAATGTCCCGATTCACCGGAGTCGACTTCTACGAGATCGACTCGCTCCTGACCGAAGAAGAGATCCAGATCCGCGACCACGTGCGCGGCTGGGTGGAAGAACGATATCTGCCGCTCATCGAGGAAGCCTACGAAGCGGCGCGCTTCCCGGCCGAGGTGATCCCCGAAGTCGCGGAGATGGGCCTGCTCGGCGCCTCGCTCCCCGAGAAGTACGGCTGCGCAGAGGTCAGCGCGACCGCCTACGGGCTCGCGATGCAGGAACTGGAGCGCGGCGATTCGGGCCTGCGTTCGTTCGCCTCCGTGCAGGGCGCACTCGTGATGTACCCGATCTTCGCCTACGGCAGCGAGGAACAGCGCGTCAAATGGCTGCCGAAGATGGCGCAGGGCGAGGTGATCGGCTGCTTCGGCCTCACCGAACCCGACTTCGGCTCGAATCCTGCCGGCATGCTCACCCGTGCGGTGAAGCAGGACGGCGGCTACGTCCTCAACGGCGCGAAGATGTGGATCACCAACGGCACCGTGGCCGACCTGGCCGTGGTATGGGCGCGGCTCAAGGACGAAGCCGACGGCCGCGAGCGGATCCGCGGCTTCCTGGTCGAGAAGGGCACGAAGGGCTTCACCGCGCCCGAGCAGAAACGCAAGCACTCGCTGCGGGCCTCGGTCACGAGCGAGCTGATCCTCGAGGACGTGTTCGTGCCCGAGGCGAACCTGCTGCCGAACGGCGTGGGCCTCAAGGCCCCGCTCGGCTGCCTCTCGCAGGCGCGCTACGGCATCGCGTTCGGCGTGGTCGGCGCGGCCATGGCGTGCTTCCACGCCGCGACCGAGTACTCGAAGAGCCGTATCCAGTTCGACAAGCCGATCGGCTCGTTCCAGCTCATTCAGGCGAAGTTTGCCGACATGCTCACCGAGATCACCAAAGCGCAGCTGCTGTGCGTCCAGCTCGGCCGCATGAAGGAGCGCGGCACGGTGACCCCGGAGCAGATCTCGCTCGCCAAGCGCAACAACTGTGAAATCGCCCTCGACATCGCGCGCGAGGCGCGCGACATCCTCGGCGCCAACGGAATCACCGCCGAGTACCCGGTGATCCGCCACATGTGCAACCTCGAGTCGGTCAAGACCTACGAGGGCACGCACAACATCCACACCCTGGTGCTCGGCGAGGCCGTCACCGGCATCCCCGCCTACCGCTGAGCCCCGAGCGCCGGCGCCCGGACGGTCCCGTGCGGACCTCCGGGCGGCCGCGCGGCCCGCGCCGGTGCCGTCAGGTCCCCGATCGGACCCTCAAGATCGCCCTCCCCCGGGCCGAAAACCCGAGTGAACCGGGCCGCGCGCACCCACTCAAGGACGAGACGGTCTTGACGACCCAGACCCACGGACGATGGCTGGCCGTCCTGCTGCTGGTGGCTTACGCCCCGGCGGCCGGCGCCGGCGTGATTCGCGGCACGGTGCGTCTGCCCGCGTTGCCCCGCGCACCCGTGGCGCTGCAGCCCTACGCCGGCAACGCCAACGCGCTGCCTGACGCCGCACCGCCCGTGCAGGGACTTGCAGAGGATGCCGTGATCTACGTCGAGAGCCTCGCCCCCGCGGTCGCCGACAGCCTGCCCTCGAGCCCGCTCCGGCCGCGACTCGTGCAGGAACACCAGTCGTTCGTGCCGCACGTGCTGCCGGTCGCCGTGGGCACCGCAGTCGACTTCCCGAACCGTGACGCGATCTACCACAACGTCTTCAGCCTCTCGCCGGTGCAGCGCTTCGACCTCGGCAAGTACCCGCGCGGCCAGTCGCGGCAGGTGCGCTTCCGGAAGGCCGGCCTCGTGCGGGTGTTCTGCGACATCCACTCCAACATGGAGGCATTCATCGTCGTGCTGCCGAATCGCGCGTTCACGCAACCCGACGCCGCCGGTGCCTTCACGCTTCCCGACCTGCCCCCCGGTACGTACCGGCTGGTGCTCTGGCACCCCGACTTCGGCGAGGCGCGTGCGACCGCCGCCGTGCCGGACAGCGGCGACGTGCGCGTCGCACTGGGCTACTGAGATGCGTCTGCGACTGCGCTGGAAGATCATGCTGTTCACGGTGCTGCCACTCGTCGGGCTGGCCTTCATCGCGTTGTGGGTCGTGAACCACAGCATTTCCGGCCAGGTACACGACGGTATCGAGCGTGACCTCGAACGCGCCTCCGCCGTGCTCGACGACCTCGTCGACGCGCGTGAACACGCGCTCGAGGTCGCGGCGCGCGTGATCGTCGCGGATCCCAAGTTCTTCTCGGTGCTGACCATCCCCGGCACGCACGACGATCCGCAGCTGCGCGCGACCGTGGCCGGCGTCGCGCTGGACTTCAACCGCATCACCCAGGCCGACCTGTTCGAGGTCACCAATGCCGAAGGCCGTCTGGTCGCCTCGGTCGGACGCGATGCCTCGACCGCCGCCGGTCGCGAGGCGCTGGTGAAAGCCGCCCTCGCCGGCCGCAGCGCCGCGGGAATCCTGGTCGAATCCGGCATGCACTATCAGACGACCGTCACCCCGGTGATCGCCGGCAAGCACGTCGTCGGCGCGCTGGTGCTCGGCTCGCGGATCGGGCCCGACCTCGCGAATCAGCTGCGCGAGCTCACACACAGCGAGGTGACCTTCATCTCCGGAAGCGACATCACCGGCACGACGCTCGACAGTCGTGAGGCACGCGCGCGTCTGGTCGAGCGCTTCGCGCCGGCTGCGGGTCCGGGCGCGGGAGAACGCGCCGACGGCACCGTCACCGAGCTCAAGGCCAATGGCCACGTGTATCTGACGCTGGCGCGGCCTTTCGCACGGACCCGGCCGCGGGACGGTCAGATCTTCGTCATGCAGCGCGCGCTCGACACCGAGACGGCGTTCCTGCGCCGCATGCAGGCGGACCTGGTCGAGCTGGGGCTCGCCGCGGTCGTTGCGGCGCTGCTCGCCGGCTACCTGATCGCCGAGCGCATCACCTCGCCGGTCCACCGGCTCGTGCGCGGGGCCGAAGAAATGGAGCGCGGCAATTACGACTACCCGATCGACGTTGCGCCGCACGACGAGATCGGCTATCTGGCGCGGCGCTTCGACGAAATGCGTCACCGCCACCGCGCCTACGTGGCCAGCCTGCAGGACGTCGCCCGGGTGAAGAGCGAGTTCCTGAACGTGGCTTCGCACGAGCTGCGCACGCCGATCAGCGTGATCGCCGGATTCCGCGAGCTGATGGCGGGCGGGCGGCTCGGCCCGGTCACCGATTCGCAGCGGCAGGGTCTCGAAGCGATGGAGCGCTCGGTGGAGACGCTCACCCGGATCACCGAGGCGGCGACGCGCATGGCGCAGATCGAGAGCGAGCGCCTGAACCTGGTGCGCACCGAGCACGCGGCGCGCGAGGTGATCGAAGATGGCATCGCCGCCGCGACCGATGACGCGCCGACGCGTCACGTGCGGATCGAGGCGGACCTGCCCGCCGACCTCGGCTCGATCTGGGTGGACGGCCATCGGCTGAGCGAAGCGATCGCGCACCTGGTTCGCAACGGCATCCGGTTCACGCCTGACGGCGGCCAGGTCCGCGTCCGCGCACGACGCCACGCCGATGAACTCGAGATCGCCGTGGCCGACACCGGGATCGGCATCCAGCCCGAGCGCCAGCCGACACTGCTCGACATGTCCTACGCCGGCCAGAGCTCGCTCAACCACCACTCGTCGACCCGGCTCGAGTTCAATTCCGCGGGCCTCGGCGTGGGGCTGTCGATCGCCCGCGGCATCGTTCAGGCGCACCAGGGCACGATCCGTTTCACCAGCGAGCCGGGGCAGGGCACCACGTTCGTGATCCGGGTTCCCGCAGGACGCGGGCAGGCCGAGCGCGATACGCAGACGCGGGCCGCCTGATGCGACTCCCCCGCCGTGGTCTCGGATGGCTGTGCCTCGCGGGTGTTCTGTGCAGCGCCGTCTCCGCTTCCGCGGCCGGGCTCGACGACCTGCGCTGGCGCGGTTCGCTCGATCTCGTCGGCGCCGGCCGCGGCGCCGCGTTCACGCTCAACCAGTTCAACCACGGCGACAGCCAGTTCGACACGTACCGGCTCAAGCTGTTCGCCGAAGCGCCGGTGGCCAGGGGCGTGGACGTGTTCTCGCAGCTCCTCTTCCAGGAGGAGCTGGGCGTCTCGATCATCGGCGCGTACGCGATGCTCACCCCCGTCGAAACGCGCGACCTGCACCTCATCGCCGGCAAGATCCCGTGGCGCATCGGCACCTACGCCGAGCGCACCTACGCGAACCGCAACCCGCTGATCGGCACGCCGCTGCTGTACCAGTACCACACGGCGCTGCGCGCGGACCGGCTGGTGCCGTCCGCCGACGCGCTGGCGGCGGCCGCGGGCACCGGCCCGTTCGGCCCGGTCTACGACGCCTCGGGACGCGGCTTCCGAGGCATGCCGATCGTCTACGATCGCTGCTGGGATGCGGGCGTGATGCTGACCGGCAGCGAGCGCCCGGTCGAGTACAGCGCCGGGATCGTGCTCGGCGCGCCCGGTGCGGCCAACCCCGGTGGCGACAGGAACAACGGCAAGTCGTGGCTCGGCCGCGTCGGCCTGCAGCCGTGGCCGGGCGTCCGGGTGGGCGTCTCCGGCTCGTACGGCCCGTGGATGCCGGACGCGTTCGCGGATCGGCTTCCGCCGGGAAAGACCGTCAACGGCTACGCACAGAAGCTGATCATGGCCGACGCCGAGTGGCTGGTGTCGCGCGTCGAGCTGCGCGGCGAGGCGGCGTGGAACGCCTGGGAAACGCCGACCGCCGGCGACGCCGAGGTCCGCGGCGGCTACCTCGAAGCCCGGGTCGGGCTCACCGCCGGGGCCTTCGCCGCCGGGCGCCTCGGCGTCCTGCGCTTCGGCGACGTGATCGATTCGACCGGCGCCGCGCGCGCCTGGGATCTCGACGTGTCGCGCTTCGAGGGCGGCATCGGCTATCGCGTGCAGCGCGGCCTCATCGTGAAGGCGATCGGCCAGCGCACGACGTTCCTGCGCGGCTCCGGCCGCCACGAGACCCTGTACGCGGTGCAGGCGGCGTTCGCGTTCTAGCGTTCGGCCGCTATCTTCCACGCATGAGCCATCGACCGCCGCTCGATCCGGCCGCGTTCGCGCCGGAGCCGATGCAGACCTTCGACGCCTGGTTCGAAGACGCGCGCGCCTGCGGCGAGCCGGAACCCGAAGCCTGCGCGCTCGCGACCGCCGGCGAGTCGGGCATGCCCTCCGTGCGCATGGTGCTGCTGCGCGGCGCCGATGCCCGCGGCTTCGTCTTCTACACGAATGACCAGAGCCGCAAGGGCGGCGAACTCGCCGCCCGCCCGCTGGCGGCCCTGACCTTCTACTGGCGCGCCGCCGGGCGGCAGGTGCGCGTCGAGGGCCGGGTCGAGCGCGTGAGCGCCGCCGAGTCCGACGCGTACTTCCGCAGCCGCTCCCGCGACAGCCGCCTCGGCGCGATCGCCTCGCCGCAGAGCCGCCCGCTCAGGGACCGGGCGGATCTCGAGGCCCGCTATCGCCGGGTCGCGGCCGCATACCCTTCGGGCGAAGTGCCGCGCCCCGCCCACTGGGGCGGCTTTCGCCTGCTCCCCGTGCGGGTCGAGTTCTGGCAGTCCGGTCCGCACCGGCTCCACGACCGGCTCGTCTACCTGAGCGACGGGAACGGCTGGAAGATCGAGCGGCTCGCCCCCTGAGCATCGCTCCAACACATTGCCATTCAGTATACTACGCGTGCGAGTTCGAGTTTCACGCGCAGCGCGGTGCCGCGCGCCAGGCAGCCGTCGTGCGCCCCGTTGCGGGGCTGCAGGGACGTCCCGCGCGGGCCGATGAATGGGACATGAGTTCTGCCTCGGACCCGGTTTCGCGAGCGGCGGCGGCGCCGGCCGCCCGTCTCTGGAGCGGTGCGGCCCTGCGGCTGCTGGTCGCCTGCGGCGCGCTGTTGCACGCGTGCGCCGCCGCCGTCTTCGTCTGGCTCGCCGCACGGCGCCTGTTCTACCCGCTCGAGCTCGGGCACGTCGAAGGCGTGCTGATGGATACGATCCGGCGCCTGGTCATGCATCAGCCGATCTATCCCGCCCCCACGTTCGATTTCGTGCCGCTCGCCTACATGCCCGGCTACTTCATCGTCGTCGCGCCGTTCGTGCAGATCTTCGGCGATCATCTCTGGGTCGGGCGCGCCGTCGCCGTCGCCGAAACGCTGCTCACCGCGGCACTGCTCGCCCGGATCGTCC
Organism: Candidatus Eiseniibacteriota bacterium; assembly: GCA_963744995.1. Taxonomy (GTDB): domain Bacteria; phylum Eisenbacteria; class RBG-16-71-46; order RBG-16-71-46; family RBG-16-71-46; genus CAVUWA01. The sequence goes on along the minus strand of CAVUWA010000009.1, from coordinate 92,324 downwards.
GCCGCGAGACGGGCCGCTGGTCGCTCGCCCTGATCGCTCCCGGCCTGTTTCTCGGCGCCTACGGCTTCTGCGGCGGCAGCTACGATCTGGTGCAGCCCAACTCGCAGCTCGTCCTGCTGGCGTTCCTCGGCGTCGCCCTGCTGCGCGAGACCACCGGCCGCGCGGGGGCGATCGCCGCCGCCGCGTGCCTCGGCTTCTCGTTCCTCACCAAGCAGCACGGCCTGCTGTTCGGCGTCGCGATGCTGCCGTGGCTCTGGCTCCACGACCGGCGCCGCCTGGCGGCGTACGCCGTCACGCTGGCCGCGGTCGCGGGCGGCGGCTACGCGCTGATGAACGCGTACTTCGGGGGCTGGTTCACGTTCTACACCTACGACGTACCGTCGCACTGGTCCACGTTCGACCTCATCAAGATCGAGAACCTGGGGCGCTACCTGTTCGGCGTATTCGGCGTCAGCACCACGCTGACCCTGTTCAGCCTGCTGCCCGGGGCGCGCCGCGCCGAGACCGACGGCGGACCCTCGATCTGGTGGTGGGCCGCGGGCGGCGGGTTCGCGACCGCCGCGCTCGCCACCCTCGACCCGTACTCGTTCCGGCACACGCTGATGCCCATGGTGACCGCGCTCGCACTGGTGGCACCGATGGCCGCGTGGCACATCGCACGCCGGCTCACCGACCGCGCCGTGCCGCTCGCGGCGGCCCTGGCCGGCGTCCTGTGGCTGCTGTCGCTCCAGTACGTGCCGATGCTGTTCTCGGTGCGGCACTACATACCGCAGACGAACGGTCGGGCGCTGCGCGACGCCCTGTACCAGCGGCTGCACCAGATCCCCGGGCGCACCCTGATCCTCAACCATGGCTTCTACCTGCCCGACGCCGGCGAGCGGCCCTCGCTGCACCTGCTCGGCCTCGAGGACATCCTGCGCTCGGAGGGAAACGCGCTGGCCCGGCGCGATCCGACCTATTTCGACCGGCAGTTCGCGACCCTGATGAACGGGCCCGGCCGGCCGTGGCTGGTGACCGACGTGCCGCTCGAGGACGTGGGCGACCGTTCGAACCGCTACTGGCGCGTGATCGCCCGCGGCTACGCGGTGCGCGACTCGTTCCCGGCGCTCGCCGAGGCCCTGCTGCCGAGCGCGGGTCTGCAGCAGTCGCCGCGCTACGTCTACGCGCCGGTCGAGCCGCCCGCGGCGCCCGCGGCGCCCGCCCCACGCTGAGACGGGCGCGGCGCCGCACCGCGCCGCCTCAGGCCGTGCTCAACTCCGCCATGCGCCGCCGCTCCGCACGCGCCAGGAACCACACCGCGATCAGGATGAACGCCAGCGACACCCAGTCGCGCATCGACGGGAACGCGCTGCCGAACACGAAGAACATCAGCAGCGTGGCCGCGGTGCCGGCCATGAGCGAGGTGAGCCGGTTCACGAGGCCGGCGAAGGTGGCGGTGCGCCCGCGGAACAGGAAGATGAACACCGAGAAGAACGCCACCACGCCGAACGGGATCCCCGAGAGCACGGGAGACCAGTGCGGGTGCATGAGCCCTGCGCGGAAATCGTCCACCAGCGGTCCGGTCCAGCCGAACAGGCCCGGTGAATAGAACACGACCACGCCGATGATCACCATCGTCGTCGCCGCAGCGACCTGTTCGATCGCGAAGAAACCGCGGTTGTCCTGCGAGACGCCCTTGCCGCGCGTGTTCTTGAAGTAGTTCATGATGTAGATGCGGAACGAGTACGCGACTACGTACGAGCCGAGGATCGTCATCGCGGCGTGGTTGTGCAGGAAGTCGAAGCTGCCGCGCGCCGAGCTCGGATCGACGCCGGTCCAGTGCTCCGCCGGCACGCCGCGCGCCTCGAGCCACGACGCCACCGGCACCAGCAGGACGTGGGTCGCCACCGCCAGCAGCGCGAACACCACCGCCACGTTCTCCTCGTGGTAGACCCGCTTCTTGAGGATGCCCTGTCTGGCCAGGATCGCGTCCACGACCCGGCTGATCACGATCACGCTGCCGCGCATGATCACCATCGCCACCATCACCGAGATCGGCAGCGTGTACATGAGGGTCGTGGTCGGAATGATGATCGCGGTGAAGACGCCCGACGGAACGATGTAGGCCGCCTCGACGGGAATCCGGAACGGTCCCACCTGCACCAGCCGGTTGGACTGCATCCGGATCCAGCCCAGGATGATCACGACCAGCAGGGCGAACGTCGAGCCGCCGATCGTGTTCTGCACCAGATAGCCCATCTGGCTGAGCGGGGGCACCCGGATCTGCAGGAAGTACTTCACCGCAACGCCGGTCGCGACGTAGAACACGAAGTAGCCGGCGCACAGCTGGATCAGCCGCGAGGTGCCGGCGGAATCGGATTTGGACAAGGTCGGGCTCCTTCCGGAAAAGATTCCGGCAATCCTACCAGTCCGGGGGCGATTTCGGGATCCGGGTCCGTCAGACTCCGCCGCTGCGCGGTGCACCCGCGCCCGACGCGACCCTGTTCCGCCCCGCGTAGACGTTCATCCGGTCGGAGCGCAGGAACCCGATCAGCGTCATGCCGGCCGCTTCGGCGAGCGTGATCGCCAGCGAGCTCGGCGCGCCCACCGCGGCGAGCGCCGGAATGCCCGCGCGTGCGGCCTTGAGCACGATCTCCGCACCCGCCCGGCCGCTGATCCACAGCAGCCCACCGCCCGCCGGAAACGCCGCCTGCTCGAGCAGCCAGCCGTTCACCTTGTCGACCGCGTTGTGGCGGCCGACATCCTCCCGGAGCACCCCGGGCGCGAGCGCCGCATCGAGGTACGCGGCGGCATGGATGCCGCCGGTCGCCTGGAACGCCGCCTGCGCCCCGCGCATGCGCTCCGGCACGGCCATCAGCGCCGCAGGCTCGAACGAACCGCCGTGCGTCATCGGCGCGAGCCCCCGGCGCAGCGAATCGAGATGCGCCCGGCCGCACAGGCCGCAGGCCGAGGTCGCGGCGAAGTGACGCTCGAGCCGCGACCAGTCCACGCGCACCTGCGGGGCGAGGGCGACGTCGGCGATGTCGGGCTCCTCGGCACAGGCCGCGGCGGTGAGGGCGATGCCCGCGACGTCCTCCCGGGCGGCGATCAGCGCCTCGCCGGCCAGGAAGCCGAGCGCGAGCTCGCGATCGTGCCCGGGGGTGCGCAGCGTGACGACCAGCGCGCGGCCGTCGATGCGGATCTCGAGCGGCGCCTCGACGGCGACCCGGTCCTCCCCCGCCTCGGCGCCGGCGCCCGCACGGTGGCGTTCGAGCGGCCGGATCGCGATCGGTTCGCCGCCCATCGCCGTTCCGCTCAGACCTTGGGGTGCGCCGTCCGGGTCGCGAACCCGCCGTCTTCGAGCGGCACCAGCTCGTAGTCGGAGAACATCGCCGGCGCTTCGGCCTGCATGAGCTTCAGGACCTGCACGGCGACCTTGCGGATCTCGACGTCGGCGTGCTCGCTGCCGCGCAGCTCGATGAAATGCCGGAGCGCACGGACGTTGCCGGTGACGAAGATCTTGGTCTCGGTGGCATTCGGGAGCACCGAGCGCGCGGCCTGGCGCGCGAGCTTGCGGCGCAGCGTGCGGTCGGGCACCTGCGCGTACTGCTTCTGCAGGCCCTCGACCAGCCGCACGTAGGCCGCGCGCGCCGTGTTCACCGCGTCGGTCCAGATCGCGTGCAGTTCGGGATCGGCGGCGATCCCGTCGGGCTCGATGTAGTCGGAGTGCGACTCGTCCACGTAGCGCTGCGAGAGCTGCGAGTACGAGAAGTGGCGGTGGCGGATCAGCTCGTGGGTGAACGAGCGTGACACGCCGGTGACCAGGAAGCTCCACACCGCGTGTTCCAGCACCGAGCCGTGCCCGACCTCGACGATGTGCTCGATGAACTCGCGGTTGGTGCGGCGGCCCTTGCCGTAGGACATGTAGCAGACCCGGCCCGCCATCTCGGCCAGCGCCTCGCCGCCGACCTCGGTGTCGGTCTGCCAGCTCGCGGCGTGGTCCTCGAGGAAGCGGTCGATCGCGGCGGGATCCAGGCTCTGGCGGCCGACGACGTAGACTTTCGGCTCGCGCACGATCTTGAGCGGCGGGGTCTCGACGGCGGTGGTGTCCTTCATGGTGTCCTCGCGTTCGAGCGGGTCGCGCGCGGCGGCTCCGCGTCCATGCTGTCCATCCGCGGGCGGACGGGCGTCGTTGCCGGCGCGCAGCAACAGGCCGCGCATGCGATCTCGTCCGCGCGCACTCTAGCAGAGCCCGCCCGCGCGTTCACATTCAGCCGGCGGCGCGCGCCGCGGCGTCCTTCACCCGGCGCATGACCTCTTCCACCTCTTCGTCGGTGGTGTAGAAGTGCGGCGCGAGGCGCAGGCCGACGCCGGGCCGGAAGTCGAGCAGCACGTCCGCGGCGAGCAGCTCCGCGCACACCCGGTCGGCGTGCGGGACGTTCACCACCACGCTGCCGCCGCGTCGCGCCGGCTCGCGCGGCGAGACCACCGTCATCCCGTACCCATCGGCGAGCTCGATCATGCGGCCGGTCTGGCGCAGCGACTTGGCGCGGATCGCCTCGGTGCCGATCGCTGCTACGATCTCGTAGCCGGGACGCGCGGCGACGAATGACGGGATCCCCGGCGTGCCGGTCCAGAAGCGCCGTGCGCCGGGATCCGGCCGCATCGGACCCGCGTCGAAGTCGAACGGCGCCGCGTGCGCCATCCAGCCGGTGAATGCGGGTCGGAGCTGCTCGCGCAGGCCCGGCCGCACGTACAGGTAGCCCGCGCCCGGGCCGCCGCACAGCCACTTCACCGAGCCGCCGGCCAGCATGTCGAGCGCGAGCGCGCGCACGCTGAACGACAGCGTGCCCACCGACTGGTAGGCATCCACCAGCGTGAGCGCGCCGACCGCGCGCGCGCGCTCCACGATCGGCGCGAGATCCAGCACCTGCGCGGTGCGGAAGAACACGTGCGAGACCGCGACCAGCGCGGTGCGTTCGTCGATCGCGGCGAGCAGGTCGGCCTCCTCGATGGTGCGGCCGTCGCGGGCCGGCACGCGCACGATCTCGACCCCGCGCCGCGCCAGCCCCTCGAACAGGTAGAGCTCGGAAGGGAAGTCCTCCGCCGTGCACACCAGCCGCGGTCGCTCCTTCGTGAACTCCACCGCCGAGAGCGCGATCGCGTGCGCGGTCGTGTCGTTCTCGTGCATCGAGATCGTGCCCGGCTCCGCGTCGAGGATCCGCGCGAGCACGTCGCCGATCTCGGTGGGCAGCCCGAACCACTTCTCGTCCCAGGCGCGGATGCCACGCTCGCGCCAGGCGCGCGCGTAGTCGGCGAGCGCGGCCTCGACGCCGCGCGGCATCGCGCCGAGCGAGTGCGAGATGAAGTGCAGGGTGTGGTCGAGGGTCGGGAACTCGCGCCGCCACTCGAGCAGCGGATCGGCCGACACGCGGCTCACGTGGATGCCCCCGGCGCCTGCACGGCGGCCAGTACCCGCCGCGCGGCCTCGCCGGGATCGGCGGTGCACTCGACGAACTCGTAGAGCCGCTCCGGCACCGCCTCGCCGCCACGGTGCGCCTCCAGCAGCGCGGGCCAGCGCTCGCCGAGCAGCACGATCGGCGCACGCGGGCGGCCGTTCACGCTCACCAGCGTCCAGGTCAGGTACAGCTCGGTCAGCGTGCCGATGCTCCCGGGCGCGACGACGAAACCGTCGGCGCGGCGCCACGATGTGCTGCAGGCGCGCGTAGAGGTCCGGCGTGTGGACGCGCTCGTTCACCCACCGGTTCGCGGGGCCACGCGCCTCGAACAGCTCGACCGTCACCCCCACCGCGCGTGCACCCGCCTCGCGCGCGCCGCGCGAGCAGGCCTCCATGACGCCCGAGTAGCCGCCGGTCATCACGTCGGCGCCGAGCTCCCCGAGGTGACGCCCGAGCGCCAGGGCGAGATCGTAGGCCGGCTGGCCTTCGCGGGTGGTGCTGCTGCCGTAGACCGCGATCAGCGGTCGCTGTGCATTCATTCGGGGCCTCCTGTCGGGGAAGTCGCGATTCTGCCATGATCCGCCGCTCACCGGCCAGCCCCGCCTGCCGCGGCCCTGCCATGGGGCGCCCGCGTCCCCGGGGAAACGGGCCCGCTCCGGAGATCCGCCCATGCCGTTCGATGCCATCCTCGTCCTCCCCGCGCCCCGCACGCTCGGCGAAGCCCAGAGCCGCCGTTTCGAGGTCACGGTGGACGGCATCCGGCGCCCGGCGTTCGCGGTGTGCTGGCACGGGCGGCTCTACGCCTACCTCAACGCGTGCCGGCATCAGGCCCAGATGCTCGACTTCGGCGACGGGCACTTCTTCGACGAGGCGTCCGACGCGCTGGTGTGCTGCCACCACGGCGCCCGCTACGCGCCGGATACGGGGATCTGCTTCGCGGGACCCTGCGCAGCAAAGCGGCTGACACCCCTCGCGCTCGAACGGCGTGAGGATGGCCTGTGGTGTACGGGAGTGCTGCGCGCGGCGACCTGAGCGCCGGATCCCGGCGCCGCGGCGGCAATCATGCGTCCGCGGCGCCCGCCTTCGCTTCCAGCAACTTCAGCCACGCCGCGGCGTCGGCGCTGAGCGCCTCGAGCGTCATCGCCTTGCCCTCGGCCTCGGCGCGGTCGGCCGCCTCGTCCGAACCGGTCGCTTCGCGCAGCGCGGCGCGGGCGGCCGCCACGTCCTCCTGGTTGCGAAGCGCTTCCGCAGGGGTTGCCTCGATGCCGATGGCCGAGGCGAGCGCCTCCTCCGCACTGAGATACCGGATGGCTCGTTCCGGCTCTCCGGTTGCGGCGATCAAGAGAGCAATCGAATCGATCACGTTGAGCAAGGTCACGGGGACGCGATCCACCACCGCCAGGGCGATGGCCTCGGTGAGCCGGGCGCGCGCTTCGTCCAGTTCGCCCACGCGGACGAGACACTCCCCGAGCGACCCGCTCGCGGCCGCGAAGTGGGTGCGGTCTCCCATCCGCTGGAACAGCCCGACGCTATCTGCGAGCAACGTGCGCGCCTTCTCGAACTCGCGTGCCATCTTATGAATCCCACCGAGATTGTACGTGCACTGAGCCATACCGATCAGATTGTCCGCCGAACGGTAGAAGCCCAGCGCCTCCTCCGTCAGGGCGCGTGCTTTCTCTGCGTCGTCCTGGGTCGCCGTCGCGAGGTTCTGCAGGGCGGCGCCGATCCGGCCCGCCTCGCCGATCTCACGCGCCAGTGCAAGCGACTCTTCGAAGCACGCCCGCGCCTTCTCGACCTCACCCCGCCAGAGATGGCTCGTGCCGACTCCATTCAGACAGCGGCGAATCGTCTCCTTCGAGTCCAGGGCGCGGCCGATCTCGAGCCCGCGCTCCATGTGCGCCCGCCCCTGCTCCAGATCACCCAGTTGCGACGTCAGGTTCCCGGCCACGTAGAACCCGTGCGCCACCCGCTCCGGATCCGCCTCATCCCGTCGCTCGAGCAGGCCCTCGAGTGCAAGGAGCGCCGGCCGGTGCAGCCCGTTCCCGGTCCAGAACCCCTGCAGCCGCTCGCCGATGAGCAGCCCCTCGCTGATCCGCGACTTGCCCTCGCTTTCCGCCGCCGGCGCCACCCGCGCCCAGGCCATCGCTTCGAGCAGGTTCTCCGCGTCGGGCAGCATGCGGCGCTTCCAGTCCTCCGGGATCGACCAGTAGGAGTCGTCACCGGCACTCGCCTCACAGACGAGGTCATGGAAGTGATCGAGGTGGCGGTCTCGCACCGCCATGGTCTCATCCTCGCGGTCGAGCTCCTCCGACGCGTACTGCCGCACCGTCTCGAGCAGCCGGTAACGCGGCGCTTCGCCCGCGTCGTCCACCAGCACCAGCGACTTGTCGATGAGGTGGGTGAGCAGGTCCAGCACCTCGAACTCGTCGAGGTCTTCGCCTTCTTCGCCGCCGCCGGGCCCGCACACCGCGATCGCCGACTCCAGCGTCCAGCCGCCGGCGAACACCGAGAGTGCGCGCAGCATGCGGCGCTCGCTGACCGTGAGCAGCTTGTAGGACCAGTCCACGGCGGCACGCAGCGTGCGCTGGCGCTCCATCACGCCGCGCCCGCCGCTCGTGAGCAGCCGGAAGCGGTCATCGAGCTTGGCGAGGATCTGCTCGGGGCTCAGGATCTTGACCCGGGCCGCCGCCAGCTCGATCGCGAGCGGAATGCCGTCGAGCTTCACGCAGATGCCGGCCACGGCGGCCGCGTTCGATTCGTTGAGCTCGAAGGCCGGACGCACGCCGCGGGCGCGATCCACGAACAGCGTCACGGCTTCGCTGGCGAGCAGCGCGGCGAGATCCACCGGTGCGGATTCGGGGGTCGCGGGCGTGCCGCGGCTGCCGGGCGTCGCGCGCCCCCCCGAGGCGGGCGTCGACGACGGCGTGCGCGGAACGGGCGTTCCCCGCGAAGAGGAGGCGGGGCTTCGCGCGCCGGCCGCGCGCGCGGTCGCCTCCGGAAGCGTGAGGCTCGGCACGCGGTACGACCGCTCGCCGGCCACGCCGAGCGCCTCGCGGCTGGTCGCGACGATCCGCAACCCCGGCACGCCGCGCAGCAGCGCCTGCGCCAGATCGCTGGTGGTTTCGAGCAGGTGCTCGCAGTTGTCGAGGATCAGCAGCGCTTTGCGCTCCTGAAGGTGGGACGCGATGGTCTCCGCGAGCGGCCGCTTCGGATCCTCGCGCACCCCGAACGCGGCGGCCACGGCCGGTGAGACCAGCGCCGCATCGGACACCGGCGCCAGCTCCGCGAGCCAGACGCCACCGTCGAAGCGGGCGAGCAGGCGTCGGCCGAGCTCGGTGGAGAGCCGGGTCTTCCCGCTGCCGCCGGCGCCGGTGAGCGTGACCAGCACGTTGTCGTCGAGCAGGTGGGCGAGCGCTTCCAGCTGCGTCTCGCGGCCGATGAAGTGGCTGGTGTCGCGCGGCAAGTTGTGGGGACTCTGCGCCGCCACAACCTCCGGCACGTCCGGCGTGACCGGCGCGACGCCGAGCGCTTCCTGCAGGACGATCCGCACGTCAGCGATCGACTGCTGGCGGCGGCCCAGGTCGCGCGTCAGGCAGCGCCGCAGGATGGCGCGCACCGGCTCGGCGAGCGAGCCGGGCAGGCGGCCCAGCTCGGGGTCGGCGGTGAGCGTCGCCGCATGCAGCTCGGCGTGCGAGCGGCCGCGGATGGCCGGTACGCCCGCCAGACACTCGTAGAGCACGCAGCCGAAGGCCCACAGGTCGGCGCGCCCGTCCACTTCCTCGCCGCGCACCTGCTCGGGCGCCATGTAGCCCGGCGTGCCCTGCACGCCGCCGCCGCCCGCGGTCGAGCGCGTGCGCGTGGCGGTCGCGCCGCTGCCGGGCGCGGCGGCCTGCACCGCCAGCCCGAAGTCGAGCACCTTCGCGGTGCCGTCCGGTGTCACCATCACGTTCCCGGGCTTGAGATCGCGATGCACGACGCCGCGCCCGTGCGCCGCCTCGATCGCACGCGCGACCTGCGTGCAGAGCCGCAGCGCCTCTTCGATCTCCAGCCCCTCCCGCGCCTGCAGGGTCTCGGCGAGGGTCTTCCCCGGCACGTACTCCAGCACCAGGTAGGTGCCGCTCGCGTGCTCGAGCAGCTGGTGGATCTGTGCGATGTGCGGGTGATTGAGCTGCGCGACCACCCGGGCTTCGCGCCTGAAGCGGGCGAGCCGGTCGGGATCGGCCGCCACGGCGGCGGGCAGCGCCTTGATCGCCACGTCGCGGTCGAGGCGGGCGTCACGGGCGCGGTACACCTCGCCCATGCCGCCTGCGCCGAGCGCGCCGAGGACCTCGTACTGATCGAGATGATAGCCCGGCGTGATGGCCATGCGGTCGGTCTGGATCGTTTTCCTGAAAGGGAAGCGCGCCCCCGGCGGAGACGCGAGGCGCCGAGGATACCGCAGCGGCCGCCTTCCATGCCAAGGCTGGCGTCCGGCCCCGCAGGGCCGGACGTCAGGCCGGGAAGACTCAGCGCACGAGCATCACGGGGCGCGTGATCGAATGGCCGCCCGCGACGAGGCGCACGAAGTAGGTGCCGGGCGGAACCGCACGGCCGGCGTCGTCGCGGCCGTTCCAGGTCCGCTGGTAGCGGCCCGGAGTCATCGCCTGATCGAGCAGCGTCCGCACCCGGCGGCCGGCGACGTCGTGGATCGCGAGCCGCACCGCAGCGCGGCCCGGCAGGTCGAAATGAACGACGGTCGTGCCGCGGAACGGATTCGGCACCACGCCGGCGAGCGCCAGCACGGCCGGCGGCGCCGCGCCGTTCACGTCCACCGTGCCCGTGTTCGAGGCGGGCCCGCTCTCGTTGCCGTTCGCGTCCACCGCCGTGACCTTGTAGAACGTCTCGCCGCCGGGTGCGTCGTCCACCCACGAGGTCGCGGCGGTCACCTGCACCAGATGTCCCGCGTCCGGCGTGAAGTCCGGACTCTGCCCACGGTAGACCCGGAAGTACTGGAAGTCGGGAGCCGGGCTCGGATCCCAGGCGATCTCAGCCGTGCCCGAGACCGCGTTGACGGTCAACCCCGTCGGCACGCCGGGCACGATGTTGTCTACCGACCAGCCCGAATCGGGCGCCGAATCGGAGTATTCGGTCGGCGTCTGGAGCTGCGCCCGCACGACGAACGTGGTCCGGCAGAAGTCGGTGGCGTTGGAATCGCACAGCGTCGGCACGACCGTCTGGTAGGCCGAATCACCGTAGGCCGCGAGCGTCGTCAGCAGATCCCACTCGCCCGCCGGCAGCGCGAGCGCGCCCTCGCGGCTGGCCGCTCGCGCGGCCGCGGCCGGCGCCTGACCGGGCTGCACCTGGCGGAAGATCGAGTACGACACGACCGGCGTCGCGCTGCCCGCGAAATCCCAGGCATGACGGCGCCAGCGCAGGCGCACCGCGCGCCCCTGATCGCCGGGAACATCCACGATCGAGCGGAGGATCGGGTTCTCGAAGCCCTCGTCCACCGTGCCGTCGCAGTTGTTGTCCACGCCGTCGAGGACTTCCGCAGCGCCCGGGTGGATGTTCGGATCGTTGTCGTCGCAGTCGCCGCCGAGGGCGGAATAGCCTGACACGGGCTCGCAGGACAGGATGTCGCTGCCGTCGACGCCATAGCCATCCCCGTCGTCGTCCAGGTAGTAGGCGGTCGATACACCTTCGTCGACATACCCGTCGCAGTTGTTGTCCTTGCCGTCGCACACCTCCGTCGCGCCGGGGTAGACGGTCGGGTCGCTGTCGTCGCAGTCGAGGCCGCCGCAGGTCCAGTCGGTGTAGCCGTCGTTGTCCAGATCGGGGCAGCCCGGGCCGGCGGCTTCCACGCCCGCAGCGGACGCCGGAGCGGTCATGACGAGCCGCCACTCCACCCGACTTCCGGCATGGTGCTCCAGCCGCAGCGCCGCCGCATGCACCGCACCTGGAGCCGCGCACGTGAGCAGGAACAGCGCGATCCACGACACGGCATGCGACAGGGCTACGGAAGAGCGCATCGGAGCCTCCGGGCCGGCCGAAGAGGATGGGCGCGCGTGCCCGGGTGGCCGCACGCTCAAGGAGCACGGGGCGGCCCGATGGACCGGCGCTCGAACCACCCATGAGAAGAGCGCCAGGACGCGGTCCGGACCCTCATGCGCGGCGGATGGCGGCGACGGCCTGCGCGATGGTGCGCAGGCGTCCCTGGGTCGTCATCCGGGCGGTCGCGTGCGGCTGGAGAGCAAGCGCGCTGTCGCGGGCACCGCCCGGCCGTCCCGGCGCACCGGCCGGGTCATGGTCGCGGACCGAACCGTTCGCGAAGACGGCTCGGGCTGCTATCTTCTTCGCTCGCGCTCCCTGCCGCCCTGCCGCGGACGGGGGCCCGGCCCAGTTTCCCTTTGGCCCGCCGGAGGAAGCGCCGCACCGCACCTCGAGAGGCCCGCATGGCAGAGCCGCTGTCGCGCCGGCTCGGCGACCGCAACAACAACTTCAACCTGCTGCGCATCCTCGCGGTGCTGCTGGTCGTCTACAGCCACTCGTTCCCGATCTCCGGAGTCGACGCGGATCCGCTCGAGCGGATCGTCGGCTTCTCGTTCGGGCACCTGGCCGTGGACGTGTTCTTCGTCATCAGCGGCTTCCTGGTCACGTCGAGCCTGCTCAAGCGCCGCAGCCTGCGCTCGTTCGCGGAGGCGCGCGCCCTGCGCATCTATCCGGTCCTGATCGTGACCGCCATGGCGTGCGCCTTCGTGCTCGGACCGCTGCAGACCGATCTGCCGACCGCCACCTACCTGCGCGACCCGCGCACGTGGACCTACGCGCTCCAGAACTGTATCGCGTGGCCGACGGGCGTGCGCTACCACCTGCCGGGCGTCTTCCAGCACGTGCCCTCGCGCTCGCGCTGCTCTGCGCGGACTTCCTGCTGCCGCGGCCGTTCATGGCGGTGTACGCGATCACGCTGGTCTACCTGGTGATCTGGATCGCGTATGCCCGGATCCCGGGGCTCGGCTTCTACCGTCGCGTGGGCGACTACTCGTACAGCACCTACGCCTACGCGTTCCCGATCGAGCAGTGGGTCGTCGCGACTCTGCCGGGCGCCCACGCCATGACGATCGCGATGCTCGCGGCGCCCATCACGCTGGCGTTCGCGATTCCGTCGTGGCACCTGCTGGAACAGCCGTTCCTGCGCCGCAAGCCGGCCGCGCGCCCGCGCGACCCGCGGCGCTGAACGCGCAACGCCGCGTCTAGGTCGACCCGCCGCGCCAGCGCCTGCGGATCTCACGCTCGATGAGTCCGGGGGCGAGCGAGCCGAGGGCGATCTGCCAGCGCACCTGGAGCGGGGCTACGGTGCGACGTCCGCGCGAGGCGGCTTCGAGCGCCTGCCGGGCCACGTGCGCGACCGGCACGACCCGGGGGCTCGCGCCTCCCGCTCCGAACCAGGCCACCGCGCGCCGCAGAAGCTGGTTGCGCGTCGCCGTGTCCATGTGGGGCGGAACGAACGTCGTCACGTCGACGCCGGTGCCGTCCAGCTCGCGGGCCAGCGACTCGCTCCAGGACCACAGCGCGCCCTTGCTCGAGGCGTAGGCGGCGAACAGCGGCAGCGCGTTCCGGGCGCCGGAGGTCAGGACGTTCAGGAGCGTTCCGCGACGGCGCGCCAGCATCGCCGGCAGCAGCGCACGCGCAAGCGCCATCGGCGCGAACACGTTGACCGCGAACGCCGCGCGCACGCGGCCGGGATCGAGCTCGAGGAACGGCGCCGCCTCGGCCATCGCGGCATCATTGACGAGGAGGTCCACATCCTCGAGCGCCGCACGGTCGTGCTCGATCCAGTCCGTCACCGCCGTCTCCTCCGCCAGATCCAGCGGCGCGATCCTCGCCTCGACGCCGTGCTCCTTCCGCAGCCGGGCTGCGAGCGCCTCCAGCGCCGCAGCGTCCCGGGCGAGCAGCGTGAGGTGCGTGCCGCGCGCGGCGAGCGTCTCGGCGATCGCCGCGCCGAGCCCGCTGGACGCGCCGGTGAGGAGCGCATGCCGCCAGTCGGCGGGCGCCGCGCCCCGCGCGGGCGCCTCCGGATCGCCCGACGCCGCAGGCGGCGGACGGCGCGGCGCACGCGTCCCGCGCCCGAGCGCGCGCTCGAGCGCCGCCAGGCATGACGACACGTCCTCGTCCGAGGTCGTCGCGTGGGCGGAGAGCCGCAATTCCCCCGGGCGCAGCGTCGCCAGAATGCGCTCCCGAGCGAACGCCTCCGCCACACGCGCCGCCTGGTCCCGGGTGACGCGCGCGGCGACGATCCCGGCGGTGGCCTCGGGGGCGCCGTCGTGCAGCAGATCGAGCCCGCATCTCCACAGACCCGCCGCGAGGCGGGTTCGGTGGGTCATCACGCGCCGGTGCACGTCCGCCCAACCTTCCGCCTGCAGACGCTCGATACTGGCGTGGAGGCCCGCGATGGCCGCGACATCGGGCAGACCGGCCTCGAAGCGGGCCGCGCCGTCGCAGAATGCCAGCGTGACCGCCGCCGGGTCGCCGGCGTGCCGGCTGCTGGCCCAGCCGACGGTGGGAACGTGCAGCGTCTCGAGCAGCGAACGGCGCACGAACAGGAAGCCGCTGCCCACGGGTCCGAGCAGCCACTTCTGCCCGCCGCAGGCGGCGAAGTCGCAGTTCCACGCCCGGACCGATGCGGGGATCGCGCCCACGGCCTGGATGGCGTCCACGCACGTGAGGATGCCGCGCGGTGCGCACACGGCGGCCACCGCCGCCGCGTCGTGACGCCGTCCGTCGCGGTAGGACACCGCCGAGAACGCCACGAGCCTCACCCCGGACAGGTTCATGCCTGCCAGCTGATCCGCGAAACGCACGCCCGCGACGACCGGCACCGGCTCCGCGCGCACGCCGAGATCGTGCAGGTTGTCCCAGACGAAACGATTCGAGGGAAACTCGTCCGCCGGGTAGAGCACCCGGTCCCCCGCGCGCCAGCGCACCGACGCGGCGGCCAGCGACAGGGCGACGCTCGTGCCGCTGGTGAGGGTGATCTCGTCGGACCCCGCAGCGAGCAGCTCCGCCACGGCGCGCCGCGCCCGTTCGACGCGCTTGAGCCAGAGCGGGAAATGTTCCGACAGCGGGCGCAGATTCTCGCGCGCTACGTCGGTCATCGCTGCGGCCGCGACGTCCAGCATGGGCGCCGTGGCCGCGTAGTTGAAGAAACGCCATTCGCGCGTCGCCGGCAGACCGGCGCGCAGACCGGGTGCCGCGGTTCCGGGACGCGGGGCGGATCCGCTCATCGGCCCGTCTGCGCTGCGCGCAGGTGACGCGTGAGGCGCAGCCCCACCGTGAGCGCCCCGCCGAACGCGGCCCACCAGAGGAAACCGAGCAGGAAGTCGACGCCCCAGCCGAACGTGTCGGACGCCCACGCCAGCACCGAGAGCAGCTGCAGCGCCGCGAGCCGGTCGGTTTGTCCCACCGGGCCGACGCTCTGCGTCGGGAGTCCGGCCGTCGCCCCCACGAGACCCGCGAACGTCACCAGCCACGATGCCGCGAGCGCGAACAGCCCGGGGACCAGCCACTCCGGACGCGCCAGTGCGAGCGCGAGCAGGTACATCGCGTCGCACAGCTCGGGCGCCAGGCGATTCACGATCTCCCCTGCCTTCGAGCTGCGCTGGAAGTGCGTCGCCACGAGCCCGTCGAGCGTGCCGAGGAACATGCGCACGAACACCAGGGCCACCGCCACGAGGTACAGCCACGCCGGCCCGTGCGCGCCCCCCACGTAGCACGCCGCGATCGCCGCCCCCACCGGCAGCATCGCCCAGCTGATCCGGTTGGGGTCGGTGCGGCCGAAGCGCGGCAGCAGGCCCTCGATCAGTCTCCGCGCCGGATACTTGAGGTGGTACAGGCCGAGATCCATGGGGCCCTCAGGGTTTGCGCGCGAGCGTCACGGCATAGCAGCCGCGCGCATCGGTGCGCGTGTCGACCACGACGAAGCCCGCCTCGCCGAGCCAGCGATGCACCGTGTCCGTCTCGCGCATCTTCATGCGCAGCGGCGCCCGGTGGAAGTCCGTGAACACCGCGGTCAGGAACGGCAGATCCGGGTTCGCCACCTGGTGCGTGAGGGCGAAGAAACCGCCGGGCTCGAGGGCCTCGTGCACGAGCCCGATCGAGCGGATCACCACCTCGTCCTCGACGATCCAGTCGTAGAACCCCGATGCGACCCCCAGGTTCGGACGCGGGGAGAGCGCGAGCAGTGCATCCCGGTCGAGCGCATCGCCCCGCTCGAACCGCACGTGCTCGAGCCCGAGCGCCGCGGCCGCTTCGCGACCGCGCGCGAGCCAGCGCTCGTCCAGATCGCGGCACAGCGCGGCGACGTCTTCCTCGCCTGTGCGCTTCAGCACGGCCAGCACGTACGCCGCCGGGCCGGAGGCCACGTCGACGAGCGACACCGCCCGTCCCTCGCCGCGCAGCGCGCCGATCGCACGCTCGATCGCCTGCTCCAGCAGCGCGCGCCGTTCGCGCACGGCCTGCCAGCCGGGCGAGGACAGGAAGCGGGCGTCCATCCAGCGGCCGATCCAGAGCCGGCCGGAGGGCCGGTTGCGGTAGACGTACTCCAGCATCCGCCCCGAAGTGAGACCCTCCTCGAAACACAACGAGAGGCCGTCGCTCAATCGCCCCGCGGTGCGCAGGAACATGCGCGCCACGGCGTACGACGCGCGCATCGGCGCCGCGGGGGCGTTCACGACACCCTCGCGAAGAAGAAGCGCGTCAGGTGGAAGAACACCGGCACCGAGAACGTCACCGAATCGATGCGGTCGAGCATGCCGCCGTGGCCGGGCAGCAACGTGCCGAAGTCCTTCACGCCGCGATCCCGCTTGATCGCCGACATCGTGAGCCCTCCCGCCACGCCCATCAGCGCGATGGCCAGCGACATCAGCGCCGCCTGCCACGCGCGGAAAGGCGTCATGTACCAGAGCACCGTGCCCACGGCGGTCGCACAGCCCACGCCGAGCAGAAAGCCCTCCCAGGTCTTCTTCGGGCTGATGCGCGGCGCCATGGGGTGGCGTCCGAGCCACTTGCCGAACACGAACTGCAGGAAGTCCGAGAGCTGTGCGACGCCCACGCAGTAGAGCAGCAGCTTCGCGTTCTGGCCCTCGTAGCCGGGGATGTCCAGCCTGAGCAGCGCCGGCGCGTAGCTGACGCAATAGACGCAGATCATGAGCCCCCACTGCAGCGTCGCGGTGCGCTCCAGAAACCGGCGCGAGTCGCCCACCATCGCGTTCAGCGTCGGGATGAACAGGAACGCCCACACCGGAATCATGATGCTGTAGAAGCCGTACCAGTGGGCACCGACCACCAGGTACTGGAGCGGCGTGATCACGAAGAACGTCCACAGCATCGCGCGATGGTCGCTCGACTCGACGGGCGCCAGCGTCAGGAACTCGCGCAGCGCCAGCAGCGAAAGCACCATGAACAGCAGGATCGAGAGGAACTCGCCGCTGACGAGCGCACTGCCGAACAGCAGGAAGACGATCCAGAACGAACGGGTGCGGAGCGCGAGATTGTCGGCGATCTCGCGCAGCGGCCCTTCCTTCACCATCAGACGCATGACGATCGTCACGATCGAAACGATCACGAGCAGGCCTGCGACCCACCCGAGCAGCGTCCACAGTTCGCGATCGGCCGAGACGGTCATGTCACCCCCAGGCTCAGGACGGCTTCACGTGCGCGGGACAGGAACGCCTCGCGCGACTCCCCGGCGATCCGCGGCAGCGGCGGACCGAACACGACGTCGGTGAGCAGCGGTACGGGAAAGTGCGCCCCGCGCGGCAGCACGCGGTCGAAGTACCGCAGGTACACGGGCACGAGCTCGACGCCCGGGAAGCGTTCGGCCATGTGCCACAGACCGGGCCGAAACGCCGCGACGTCCGGCGTCTTCGAGCGCGTACCCTCCGGAAACAGGATCAGGGACGCGCCCTCGTCGAGCGCGGCGTACAGGTCCTCGAGCGGGTTCTGCCCGAACGTCGTCGCGCGGCGCTCCACGAGCACGGCGTTGAAGGCGCGCAGCGCCAGATGGCGACGGATGCGGCCCGCGAGCCAGTAGTCGCGCGCTGCAACGGGCCGCGTGCGCGAACGCAGCGGCGGCGGCAGCAGCGCCCACAGCACCACCGCATCGAGGTGGCTGCCATGATTCGCGAAGTAGATCCGCTGGGTCGCCTCGGGTCGGCAGCCCAGCCAGCGGGGTCGCGCACCGCTGATCAGGCGCGCGAAACCGGCAACCATCTCGGCCGTGGACACGCGCACACTCTAGGGGAGGGGGTGAACACCCGTCGAGGTGCTTTGTCATCGCGACCCCCGGATGCCGTGCAGCGGCGCGGCCGTCCCGGACGCGTTCGCATGCACGCCGAACGGCCACCACCAGTTCGCCCGCCCCGCCAGCACCACCAGCGCGGGGACCAGCACCAGGCGCAGCAGGGTCGCATCAAGGGCCACGGCGAATGCGAGCCCCAGCCCGAACTGGCGGGTCGCGGCAAGCTGCGTGAATCCGAATGCCGTGAAGATCGAGATCATGATCAGCGCGGCGCTGGTGATGACCCCCGCCGTTTCGCCGACCCCGCGTTCGACCGCCAGCCGCGTGTCCCCCGTGTGCCGCCAGGCGTCCCGGATGCGCGAGAGGACGAACACCTCGTAATCCATGCTGAGGCCGAACAGGATCGTGAACAGCATGAGGACGACGAATGCGTTGATGCCTCCGGTCGGCGTCACCCCGAGCACGCGTTCGAGCCGGCCGTCCTGAAACGCGAGGACGAGGAATCCGAACGCGGCGAGCACCGAGAGCAGGTTGAGCGCGATCGCCTTGAGCGGCAGCACGAGCGACCGGAACGAAAGCGCGAGCACCAGGAACGTGAGCAGCAGCACGACGCCCACGACCAGCGGCAGGCGGCCGAACAGCGTCCGCTCGAAATCCACGAAACCCGCGGCCGGACCGCCGATCTGCACGGTGATCCCCGCGGCCCGCAGTGCGGGGAAACCCCGGCGACGCAGATCGCGCACCAGCTCCCCCGCCTCCGGCGCGGAGGGTTCGTGACGGCCGATCACCGCGATAACCCCCGTGCGTCCGTCCGCGCTCAGCACGCCCGAGGCCGACTCGAGCAGCGCGCGCGGCAGGGGCGCGCCGCCCGGGGGGCCCTCGAGCGCCCGCGCCAGGTCCGACATGCCGGTCACGGCCGCGATGCGGGGATCACGCTCCAGCCGATCCGCCATCGCGCGCAGCGCCTCGAGGCGGCGGGGATCGGTGAGCCGGCCCGAGCGGCACTCGACGAGCAGCACGGTGGGGCCCATCCATCCGGCTGCGAAGCGGGCCTCGAGCTCTTCGAATCCACGCCGTGCCTCGCTCCTGGGGCCCAGCTCGCCCACCCCGACGTTCCAGCCGCGCATGCGATGGGCCGGCAGCGCCACGGCGCACATGATCAGGCCGGCGGCGGCCAGAAATGCCCATGGACGCCGCATCACGAGACGCGCCCATGCGGCCCCGCCGCCCGCACGTCCCGGGGCGCGCGGGGGCACCGGCGACGCCGCGGCCGCGCGTCCGGGCCAGACGAGTGCGCGGCCGAACGTCGCGAGCAGGACCGGCAGCAGCGTGACCGCCGCCAAGGCCGCCACACCGACCACGCACACCCCGCTCACGGTGATGGCGCGCAGGAACGGCGCATCCACCAGCATGAGCGCCAGGAATCCCACCGCCACCGCGATCGCCGAGAACAGCACGGCTCCCCCCGTCTCGCCCGCAGCGATGCGGGCGGCGGCCGCCGCGGAGCGGCCGCCCGCCAGTTCCCGCCGCCAGCGCGACAGCACGAACAGAGCGTAGTCGATCCCCACGCCAAGACCGATCATCGAGGCCACGTTCTCGGCGAACACGCTGACCGGCACGAACCGTGACACCAGCAGCAGCACGGCGTTGCACACGGTGAGCGCGATCAGGGCGAGCACGATCGGCAGCAGTGCGGCGAGCGGCGCACGAAAGACGATGAGCAGGATGATCAGCGTGATGGGCAGGCCGATGCGCTCGGCGCCGGCCAGATCCGAAGAGGACTCCCGGTCGACGTCGTGGAGCATCGCGGTGGTGCCGGTGACCTGCGCCGTGAACCCCGCGGGCAGGCGATCCCGCAGCGCCTCGCGCAACGTGGCGGTCATCTCCTCGGCGGCGGAGAAGTTCGTCACCGAGGGCGTCACGATCAGAATCGTCGAGTGCCGGTCCCGGCCGATGAGGGACGGATGGCGCGAGGTCCAGGCGTCCTCGACCCGCCGCACGTCCGGCGCGGCGGCGAGCAGTGCCGCGATCCGGGCGACGCCTGCCGCGAATTCCGGATCGTCCGCCGTGAGCGTCGCGTGCCGCACGACCACCGGGGCGGCGTAGTAGGCGCCGCGCCCGAACGCGCGCTCCATGCCCCGGATCACGGCCCCGGTCTCGCTGCCCGGGATCGGATCCGCACCGCCCTGCACGACGCCGGGCAGGCGGAAGGCCAGCGGCGCCGTCACGACCAGCACCACGGCCCAGGCCAGGACGACCCGTGCCCTGTGTTCGAGCAGCTTTCCGACGAACGCCGTGAGATGAGGATGCAGTCCGCGGTCCATGGTCCCCTCCTGCCCCGAAGGCCGTCCCTTCGCGGGTCAAGGCGGGAAGACGGATCCCGGGGGGACAGGAGAGGCGGCTGCGGATCGCCGCGCCGGGTGCACGGCAGGAGCGGGCGGCGGACGGCCGCTCAGGGTCCGCGCGGGCGGGCGCCGCGCGGACCCCCGGGGATTCTGTTCACACCGGTGCTACGGCTGCGCCGGAACCCTCGCCCAGGCCATCCCGTCGGGTTCCTCGCCCGGCGAGAAGCCGCCGGCGACCTCGCGCCTCTTCACGTCGACGACCGTGATGTAATTGGCGTTGGTGCTCGCCACGAAAGCCCGCGTGCCGTCGGGCGACAGCTGGATGCCGACCGGGTTCTCCCTGACTTCGATGCGCGCGATGATCTGCCGCGTCTTCGCGTCGAACACGTGGACGGCGTCGCTGCGCATACACGACACCCACACCTCGCGGCCGTCCGGCGTCCACTTCGCGCGGATCGGAAATTCGCCGCCGGCCTCGAGGGTTTCGCTCACCCGGCCGGTCTGCGTGTCGATGATCGAGAGGGTGCCCGCGGCGCGATTGGTGACCCAGACCTCGCGACCGTCGGGAGAGACGTCGATACCCTCGGCGCCCTCCCCCGTCTCGACCGTCGTCACCCTGCCGCTCGCCCGATCGATGATCGTGCAGCTCCCCGAACCGATGTTGGCCACATAGAGTTTCGACTCGTCCGGCGCCGGCACCAGCATGTGGCTGATCTCCTGCCCGGTCTTCCAGCTCGAGGCGATCTTCCCGGTACCGAGGTCGAGCTCCAGCACGGTCTGCGTGGCCTCGCTGGTCACCCACATCCGCGCACCGTCCGCACTCACCGACATGCCGTGCGGCATCAGGTACTCGCCCAGATCGAGCGTGTCCACCACCTCGCGCTGCACGAGGTCGATCACGCTGATCGTGTGGCCGCGTTCGAGCTGCGGCTTCTCGCCCTCGCGGAACAGGCGGTAGGCGCCGTAGTTGGCGACGTAGGCCGTGCGGCCGTCGGGCGACACGGCGGCCTCGTGCGGGCCGGTGCCGGTCGGCAGCGTCTTCACGATCTCGAGCGTCACAGGATCCACCAGCACGGCCTGGTGGCCGGATTTGTTGAGCACCACCAGCAGATCGACGACGGCGGTTCCCGGCATCATCGCCAGCAGGACGGGCATCCACGGCATGGGACCACGGCGCGGCATCTCAGCGCCGCCGCGGGGTGTTGCGGTTCGCCACCACGCCGGCGTCGCTCACGTCGAGGTAGCCGACCAGCCGGGCGCAGCGCCGCACCGCATCGCCCAGGTGCGCGGCCGCGCCGTCGGCGGTGATCGCGTGGGCGAGTGCCGGCGACAGCACGATCGGATGGCCCCGCTTCTTGAGATAGCGCGGCACGAGCGCGTAGGAGAAGCGCGCCCGCTCCCGCGCCGAACGCGTGGCCTCGAGGGCCTGCTCCATCACGTCGGTCAGCGCCGCGACCGAATCCGGCTTGACCGCCGGGTGGTCCACCGGCAGCAGAATCACCGCCCTCGGCTTGAGTTCGGCGGCGGCCTTGAGCCCCACGCGTGCGGAGGAGAACATTCCCTGTTTCCAGCCGCGATGCACCACGAAGCGCACCTCCAGGCCGTGCTTCTTGCCGCCGCGCGAGCGGCGGATGTCCGCGTGCAGGACGCCCTCGGCGAGCAGCGCCTGGAACTCCTTTTCGACCTGTTTCTGCACTTTTGCGGCATTGGCGCCGAGCACGACCACCACGCGGTCGCACGACGTCCACAGCAGTCGCACGGTACGGACCAGGAAGCTCTCGCCGCGCACCTGGACGAGCGGCTTCGGGCTTCCCATACGGGTGGACGCGCCCGCGGCGAGGACGACACCGACCATCAGGGGACCTCCGTTTCATCGGGTTGCGAGGACGATGCGGGTGTGGTGCGCGGCGGCGTGGACCGCGGCGGCAGCGCGGCGCCGCGGCGCACCGCGACCAGTTCGGCCATGACGCTGACCGCGATCTCTTCCGGCGTCTCGGCACCGATGTCCGCACCGAGCGGCGTGCGGAGCCGCGCGATCGCGTCCTCCGTGAAGCCGCGCGCGCGCAGGCGGAGCACGAACTTCCGGTACTTGGGCACGCTGCCGATCATGCCGAGGAAGGCGAGCGGCCGCGCCATGAGCGCTTGGACGATCTGCTGGTCGAGCGCGTGGTCGTGGGTGACCACCACGGCGAAGTCGGACGCGCCGGTCTCCAGCGCGCGGGCGTACACGGCGGGGTCGCGCAGCGTCACACGAGAGGTGGGAAAGCGCGCTTCGTTCGCCCACTCGGGGCGCGCGTCGATCACTTCGACCTCGAAGCCGCAGCCGGCGGCGATCGCGGCGAGCGGTTTCGCGATGTAGCCGGCGCCGAACAGGTAGAGTCTGGGCGCGGCGGTCATGCACTCGAGGAACACGCTCATTTCGCCGCCGCAGCACATGCCCAGCTCCTGGGTGAGGTGCTTCCTGAGGTACGCGGTGCCGCCGGTGGCGACCAGCGTCGCCGCCTCCTCGATCACGCGCCGCTCGATGGCGCCGCCACCGATGGTGCCGACCGTCTCGCCGTCCGCGGCGATCAGCATGCGCGCGCCGGGCTTGCGCGGCGTGAAGCCGCGCACGGCGACGACGGTCGCGATCACGAACGGTCGCCGCCGCCCGCGCCACGCATGGAGCACGCGCCACACGTCCTCGTCGCGCGCCGGCCCCGGAAGGTCGCGGGGGGTGCCCGGGTCGGGCCCGCTCACGCCATCGCTCCCCGCGCCGCGTCCATGACCGCCCGGCGCACGAACACCGGCACCATCGCCTGACGGTAGTCGGTGTCGTAGGGCACACTGGTCTGCGGCCGGCACTGGCGCGCCGCGACCCCGGCGAGCGCCGCGGCGACGTCTTCGCCGAGGGGCCGGCCGGCCACGATCTCGTCCACGCCGTGGATCACGCGCGGCCGCGCGGCCAGCGCGCTCACCACCAGGGACGCGCGCTCCAGCGGATCCGCCGGGCCCGCCGCGAACGCCACCGACAGCATCGGGAAGTCGATCGCCTGGCGCGGGCGCAGCTTGCGGTAGCCACAGCGCATCCCGCGCGAGCGCGCCGGCACGAACACCCGCGTCACCAGCTCGCCCGGGCGGAGCACGTTGTTGTGCTGGCCGTCGGGCACGAAGAACGCGTCCACCGACACGGTGCGCCACCCTCCGGCGCCGGCGATCTCGACTTCGGCGTCGAGCGCGATCAGCGCGGGCGCGACGTCCGAGGAGTGCGCGGCCACGCAGCGCCTGCCCTGCGGGACGACGTGACAGTGAACGCCGTCCTTCTTCAGGCAGAAGCCCAGCGCCTCGCGCCAGAAATACGTCTGGTTGTAGTACGTGCACCGGGTGTCGAGGCACAGGTTGCCGCCGAGCGTGCCCATGTTGCGCAGCTGCGGGCCGGCGACCATGCCGGCCGCGCGCGCGAGCAGCGGATAGTCGCGCCGGATCACGGGATGCGCTTCGAGCTCGGCGAGCGTCACCCGCGGTCCGAGCTGGAGGCCGCCGGCTGCTTCGCGTACGAAGTGCAGGTCGCGCACCCCGCCCAGGTGGATCACGAGCTTCGGCTCGTGCAGGCGATGCTTCATGTTCGGCACCGCGTCGGTGCCGCCGGCGATGAGCAGCGCGTCACCGCCGTGCTCGGCGAGCAGGGCGAGCACCTCGTCGACACTCGCGGGCGAGGCCCACTCGAACGCAGGCAGGGTCAGCATCCGCCGCCTCCGCCGCCCGTCGCAGGCGCCGGCGTCGCGAGGCGTGCGCGCGCCTGCTCCCAGGCCGCGCGCGCGTCGGCCGCCGCCAGCCGGCGGACGATCTCGGGCGGGTCGAACGGCAGCCGCTCGCAGCGCACGCCGAGCGCGTCGTAGATCGCGTTCGAGATCGCCGGAATGCTTGGGTGCAGGGGCCCCTCGCCCGCCTCCTTCGCGCCGTAGGGTCCCTCGGGGTCCACCGACTCGACGATCAGGCTGTGCAGCGCGGGGGTATCGAGCGAGGTCGGAATCCGGTAGTCGAGCAGCGACGGCCCGTGGTGGAGCCCGGCGCCGTGATGCGTGGCGGCGGGCTTCATCACGTGCGTTTCCATCAGCGCCTCGGCGAACCCCATGTAGGCGCTCCCCTCCATCTGCCCTTCGACCGTCACCGGATTCAGCGCCCGGCCGCAGTCGTGCGCGATCCAGATGTTGCGGACGTTCACGAACCCGGTTTCGGGATCGCACTCGACCTCGGCGACATGCGCGGTGAACGAGTACGCGGGCGACGCGCCGATGGTGCCGCCGCGATAGTCACCGCCGAGCTTCGGGCTCTGGTACCAGCCCACCGCGCCGAGCGTGCCGTGACGCGCCTCGGCGGCCTGGAACGCTTCGCGCACGCTCATGCACTCCCGTTCCGGGTCGCGGGTCGAGCAGGCGATCCCGTCGGCAAGCGTCACCTCGGCCGGCCGGCAGCCCCACTGCGCGGCCAGCGTCGCGGCGATCGTGCCGCGCAGCCTGCGTGCCGCGTCGAGGCAGGCGTTGCCGACCATGAACGTCTCGCGGCTCGAGTACGAGCCGAGGTCCACCGGCGTGAGATCGGTGTCGGCCGCCACGACGCGCACGTCGCGCAACGTCAGACCCAGCTCCTCGCAGACGATGTAGGCCAGCACCGAGTCCGAGCCCTGGCCGATGTCCGACGCGCCGCAGAACACGGTGGCGCGGCCGCTGCGGTCGAGCTTGAGCTGCACCGCCGCCTGCGGCATCTCGTTCGGGTAGATGCAGTAGTTGGTGCCGCTGATGTACATGCTGCCGGCGACGCCCACCCCGCGCCCCCAGGGCAGGCGGCGGAACTTCGCGCGCCAGTCCGAGGCCTGCTCGACGCGCTCCAGGCATTCGAGGAAGCCGTTCGAGGTCACCCGCATGCCGTTCACGGTGCGGGTGTTCGCGCCGATGAAGTTCCGGCGCCGGAGCTCGATCGGATCCATGCCGATGCGCTCGGCGAGCCGGTCGAGCTGGCATTCGAATGCGAAGCGCGGCTGCACCGAGCCGTGGCCCCGCTTGGGCCCGCAGCAGGGCTTGTTGGTGAACAGCCGGGTCGAATCGAAGCGGTAGGCCGGCATCCGGTAGGGCGCGGTCAGGAGCTGGCCCGAGTAATACGTGGTCACCAGACCGAACGACGAGTACGCGCCGCCGTCCAGATGGATCTTCGCGTCCACCCCGGTCAGTCGCCCGTCTTTCGTCACGCCGGTGCGGTAGCGCATGCGCATCGGATGGCGACCGCGGTGCGCGTAGAACACTTCTTCGCGCGTGTAGAGGATCTTCACCGGGCGGCCGGTGATCATGCTCAGCTTCGCCGCGCAGAACTCGAGCGAGAACGGCTCGCTCTTGCCGCCGAACGCGCCGCCCACCACCGGCTGGACCACGCGGATGCGCTGCGTCGGGAGCCCCAGCACCTTCGCCAGGTCGCGGTGCAGGTAATGCGCGACCTGGGTGCTCGAATAGAGCGTGAGGAACCCGGTCGCATCGAAGTCGCCGATCGCGCAGTGCGGTTCGATCGGCGCGTGGGTCGAGCCCTCGTACCAGTACTCGGCCTCGATCACCGCGTCACTCTTCTCGAGTTCGCCCTCCACGTCGCCGAACTCCAGGAACACGTGCTTGGAGACGTTGCCGTCCTTCGCCTCGTCGTGGATCTTGTGCTCGGGGTGCGCCAGCGCCGCGTCGATGTCCATCACCGCAGGCAGCACCTCGTAGTCCACGCGGATCGCGCGCAGCGCCGCCTCGGCGAGCGCTTCGCTGTCCGCCGCCACCGCGGCGACGGCGTCGCCGACGTAACGCGTCCTGGTCTCGCACAGCGCCTGCTCGTCCTCGGTCCAGGGAATGATCCCGTAGCGCACCGGGAGGTCCTTCCCGGTGATCACCGCGTGCACGCCGGGCATCGCCAGCGCCCCGCTCACGTCGATCGAGCGGATGCGCGCGTGCGGATGGATGCTGCGCAGGAGCTTGCCGTGCAGCATGCGCGGCAGCCGGATGTCGTCGGTGTAGACCGCGCGGCCGGTGACCTTGGCGAGACCCTCGACCTTGCGGTTGCGCCGGCCGATGACGTGGAATTCACCGTGCGGAGCGCCGCTCCTGCCCTCGGGCCATTCGGGCGGCCGCAGCCGCTCGTCGCTCGGCATGGCGCGACCGCCGGGAATCGCCATCCCCGGCCGGCGCGCCGCGCGGTCGTTCGCCCCGCTCACGTCCGCGCTCCGTCCCGCGCGCCGCCCATGCGCTGCGCGGCGAGCTCGACGGCCTCGAAGATCTTCGTGTAGCCCGTGCACCGGCAGAGGTTGCCGGACAGCGCGCGCGCGATCTCGTCGCGCGTCGGGCTCGGATTCCGCGCGAGCAGCGCCCACGCGCTCATCAGCACGCCGGGGGTACAGAAGCCGCACTGCGCGCCGCCGGTTTCGTCGAGCGCATCCTGCAGCGGGTGCGGCACCCCGCCCGCCGCGAGGCCTTCGATCGTGGTGATCGCGCCCGCGCCATCCAGCGCCAGGGCCGGCGTGATGCAGGCCAGCACCGGCACGCCGTCCACGGCGACCGTGCACGCGCCGCAGTCGCCTTTGTCGCAGCCCTGCTTGGATCCGGTGAGCCCGAGGGCGTAACGGAGCGCTTCGAGCAGCGTGGTCGACGGGCTGATCGCGCACTCACGTACGTCGCCATTGACGCGGAGACGACAGACGCGGGTCGGAGTGGAGGGCACGGAACGTCCTCGCGGCACTGAATGAAAGTAAGCGAACGTATTCGATTGAAGCCTCGCATGAGCGTGCTGTCAAACACCGGCCGCGCACGATCCCGAATGGGGTTGGCCCGCCGTGGAGCGGCGTCTATACTGCCGGACGTCTGTCTTCCATCAAGACCCCGGCGCCGGGACCGCTCGGGCCCCACGCGCCTGCACGACACGGAGCCCACCATGATTCTCAAGACCCTCGATGACGTGCGACTCGCCGCGGCGGGACTCGCATCCGGCAGCATGGACGCAGTCGATCGGCTGGCCTGGACGGGCGTGTTCGGCGCCGCGGAGGTCCGCCAGGCCGCCCGCGCGACGATCCTCGAACAGGCGCATTCCTCCGGCATCTACCCGGCCTCGATCCACGCGCTCTACACCGCGCGCGGTCGCGGCGAGACCAGCACGGACTTCACGGTGCCCGCGATCAACATTCGCGCCATGGCCTACGACACGGCGCGCGCCCTGTTCCGCGCCCGCCGCGCGCTCGACGCGGGCGCGGTGATCTGCGAGATCGCGCGCTCGGAGATCAGTTACACCGACCAGCGGCCGGCCGAATACCTGCACGTCCTGCTGTGCGCCGCGCTGCGCGAGGGCTGGCGTGGTCCGGTGTTCGTCCAGGGCGACCACTTCCAGGTGAACGCGAAGAAGTACGCCAGCGATCCCGACGGCGAAGTGAACGCGGTGCGCCAGCTGACCGAAGAAGCGATCCATGCCGGGTTCTACAACATCGACGTCGACACCTCGACGCTGGTCGATCTGTCGTGCGAGGGCCACGAGGCCCAGCAGGAGTTGAACGGCACGCTGTGCGCCGAACTCACCGGCTTCATCCGCAGCGTCGAGCCCAAGGGGGTCACGGTCTCGGTCGGCGGCGAGATCGGCGAGGTCGGTGGCAAGAACTCGACGCCGGAAGAGCTCAGTGCTTTCATGACCGTCTACCGGCGCGCACTCGAGGCGAAGGCCTCCGGCGCCGAAGGGATCAGCAAGATCTCGATCCAGACCGGCACTTCGCACGGCGGCGTGCCGCTGCCGGACGGCTCGATCGCCGAGGTGAAGATCGACTTCGAAGCGCTCGAGAAGCTCTCGAAGATCGCGCGCGAACAGTACGGCATGGCCGGCGCGGTGCAGCACGGCGCCTCGACGCTGCCGGCGGAGCTGTTCGACCGCTTCCCCGCGCTCGGCGCCTGCGAGATCCATCTCGCGACCGAGTTCCAGAACATGATCTACGATCACGCGGCCTTCCCCGCCGAGCTCAAGCGGAAGGTCTATGCGTGGCTCGACGAGCACGCCGCAGCCGAGAAGAAGGCCAGCGACACCGAGGAGCAGTTCCACTACAAGACCCGCAAGAAGGCGCTCGGGCCCTTCAAGCAGGAGATGTGGAGCCTGCCGGCCGAGGTGCGCGGCGAAATCGCCCGCTCGCTCGAAGAGAAGTTCTCGTTCCTGCTGCTCAAGCTCAAGGCCGATGGCACCCGGGCGATGGCCGAGAAACACACGCCGTTCGTGTCGGGCTCGTTCCCGGTCGCCCGGGCGGCGGTGGGCGCCGGACGCGGACCAGAGGACGTGAGCGGACTTTCCGACTGAGCGGAGCGGGGCGGGCGCCGGCGGCGGCCGCCCCGACCTTCCGCCGGTCGCGAACCCAGGCCCTGGAGGCGGACATGCCGGCCCGCAATGTCACGCTGTCGCAGTTCCTGCTCCAGCAGGAGAGACTCCACCCCGAAGCCACCGGCGAGTTCACGAGCCTGCTGCTCGACATCGCGCTCGCGGCGAAGACGATCAACCGCGCCGTGACCCGCGCCGGGCTGGTGGACGTGCTCGGCTACACCGGCGCCGAGAACGTGCAGGGCGAGCGCGTGCAGAAGCTCGACATCTTCGCGCACGAGGTGCTCTATCAGGTGCTCGGCACGACGGGGCAGCTGGCGGTGCTCGCCTCCGAAGAGGACGAGAACGTCATCCAGGTGCCCGAGGACCAGCCGCTCGGCAACTACGTCGTCAACTTCGATCCGCTCGACGGCTCGTCGAACATCAGCGCGAACGTCAACATCGGCACGATTTTCTCGGTACTGCGCCGCGTGTCCACCGGCGGGAGGGGCACCGAGGCCGACGCGATCCAGCCCGGGCACCGTCAGCTGTGCGCGGGCTACGTGATGTACGGCTCGAGCACGATGCTGGTCTATACCACCGGCCACGGCGTGCACGGCTTCACCTTCGAGCCGAGTCTCGGCGAGTTCCTGCTCTCGCACCGCGACATCCGCACCCCGTCACGCGGCCGCATCTACAGCGTGAACGAGGGCAACTACTTCCGCTGGGACGAAGGCGTGAAGCGTTACGTCGACTGGCTCAAACAGGAGAACGGGCACGATGGCCATCCATACAGCGCGCGTTACGTGGGCTCGCTGGTCGCGGACTTCCATCGCAACCTGATGTACGGCGGAATCTACATGTACCCGGCCGACCGCAGGAATCCGAACGGCAAGCTGCGCGTGCTGTACGAGGCGGCGCCGCTCGCGTTCATCGTCGAGCAGGCCGGCGGCGCAGCCACCAACGGCAAGCAGCGCATCATGGATCTGACGCCGACCGCGCTGCACCAGCGCACGCCGCTCGTGATCGGCAGCGCCGAGGACGTCGCCGAGTGCGAGTCCTTCATGAGCGGCCGCCATCCCGAGCTGGCCGCCGACCGCCGTTCGGCACGCGCGCCGGCGTAACGGGGAGCGGCCGTTCACGCGGCCCGCATGTCCGGGGCTCCGAACGTCGCCACGCCCGCCCGCCGGCGGCCGCACGAGGCGTGGGTCGCGCTCGCCGTCGCCCTCGCGGTCACCACGTTCAGGCAGGCCCCCTGGACCTTCTTCTCGGGCGACGACATCGTCCACCTCTCCCGGGCCGCGGGGGACGCGCCCTGGAACGGGGCCTACCGGCCGCTCTCCGAGGGCCTGTCGTTCTGGCTCCAGTACCGGCTGTTCGGGCTCGACCCGCTCGGCTACCACCTCGTGAATCTCGCGCTGCACGCGCTCAACGTGGTCGGCGTGTACCTGCTGGCCGTGCGCTGGCTCGGGAACCGCGGCGCCGCGTGCGCCGCCGCCGTGCTGTTCGGATGCGCGTCGATCGCCTTCACGCCGCTGCACTGGGCGAGCGGCGTCATCGAACTGCTCGCCGGCGCACTGCTCCTCGCCGCGACGCTCGTGCACCTGGAGTCCGCTCGGCGGGGCGCGCGCTGGCGATGGGGCGCGGCCGGGCTCGCGCTGGCCGCCATGCTGGCCAAGGAAACGGCGGCGGCGTGGCCGGCCTTCATTCTGTGGTTCGAGTTCCGTCGCCGGCGCGGGCGCATGCGGGTCGAGGCGACCCTTCCCGCCGTCGCGGCGACGGTGGCGTTCGTCGTCGCCCTGGCCACGTCGGGCCACCTGGCCCGACTGGCCGACTCCTCCGCCTACGGCGTCTCGGCGGCACCGCCGGTGCTGTTCGGAAACTTCATGACCTACGTGGGATGGTGCGTCGCATTGTGGGAGCCGATTCGCGATCGGGTGGCGGCCGTGCAGCCCGCGGTCTGGCCGGCGGCCGGCGCGGCCCTGATCCTGTTCTTCGGCAGCATGCGCGGGGTGCGAGCGCCGTCACGCTTCCCGGCCGTGGCCGGGGCCGTGTGGTTCACGGTGTTCCTGGCCCCCGTGCTGCCGCTCGTTTCCCACACGTATCTCTACTACCTCTACATCCCGTGGATCGGTGGTGCCATCGCGGTGACGGCCGTCGCCACGGGCTGGCTGGAGCGACGTCCGGCCCGTGGCGCGCGGCTCACCGCCGTGGCGGCGCTCGCGCTCCTCGTGGGAATCGAGATCCGCAACGTCCACGCCCGTGAGACGGCGACGCGCAACGCGCTTCCGGTCGATCGCACGATGCGTGAGGCGCTGCTCCTCGGCCACGCGATTCCCGCGCTCCGCGAGGCCGACCTCCGCCCTGGAACCGCCGTCGGATTCGTGAACCCCGTTCCCGGTCGCCATGTCGATCTCCTCGCCGGGACCGTGAGCGGTCGCGGCCGGCGCGTCTCGTACTGGGCCCTCGAAGCCGCCATGCACGACGGCACCACGCTTCGTCTGTTCGTACCCGGGCTCGTCTATCGCGGCTTCGCCACGCGGATCCCGGCGGACTGGGAAGACGTCGAGTGCTTTCGGTTCGAGCAGCGCGGCTGGCTCGAACGCTGGGGCAGCGGGCCACAGGCGCTCATGCGCCAGGCGGAGATCCTCATGACGGCCGGGCGCTGGAGCGCCGCGGAGAGCACGTTCATCCGGGTGCGGGCGATCAACGACACGGTCCCCGGCGCGCTGTCGGGTCAGATGCGGGCGCTGGTCGCTCAGGGCCGCCGCGCCGCGGCCGACTCGCTGGCTCGCGCCGGCGCGCGACGCCGCCCGGCTGCACGCGACCCCGCTTCGAGTCGCCCCGACGCGCCGGGAGGTCCCTAGTCGCCTCGCGGCCACAGCGAGGCGACCCGCCAGTGGATCTCCTCGCGTGCCTCGCGGAAGGCGTCGAGGCGCCCGGCCTCCGGGGCGATCGACGGATCCGGCAGCGGCCAGTGCACGCGCCGCACCGCCGCGCCCAGCGTCGGGCACTTCTCGTCGGCGTCACCGCACAGCGTGACGACGGTGTCCATCTCCTGCCACGGCACCTCGTCGATCGTCTTCGAGCGATGCGAACCGAGCTCGATCCCGACTTCCCGCATCACCTCGATCGCCAGCGGGTGCACCCGTGACGGCTCGGTGCCGGCGCTCCAGATCTCGACCTGCTGCGGCGCGATCGCGCGCGCGAAGCCCTCCGCCATCTGGCTGCGGGAAGCGTTGTGCGTGCACAGGAACAGACACTTGTGCGGCGGCCGGGTGATGAAGGCTTCGGGGCGCGGCGAGGGATTCATGAAGGCTCTCCGTCATGGGTGAAGAAACGTACGCCACCGACGTTAGTGGAGCCGCGCGAGCGGCGCAACGCGCCCCCGCCCGGGCGGCGCGGGACGGCCGTGGCTGCGACCGCGCGGCCGCACCCGGTGCTCACCGCAGCCGCAGCGTCCTCACCGTGCGCGAGATGCCGGATGCATCGAGCCGCACGAAGTACATCCCCGGCGGGGCGGGCCGGCCCGCGCCGTCCAGGCCGCTCCACACCGCCGCATGCGGCCCCGCGGTGCGCATGCCGTCCTCGAGCGTCGCGATGCGCCGACCGTCCACGCCGTAGACCGCGAGCCGCACCGCGCCCGCGAGCGACAGTGTGTAGCGGATCCTCAGCGTGCCGGCGAACGGGTTCGGGGCCGCGGCGAGCGCCGGGGCGATGCCGCTGCCACCCGGCTCGACCGCCACGACCCCCGCTCCGATCTCGTCCTTGAACCACACCGCGTTCTGCGGGGTGATCGTGGTGTGGGCCTGGTTGGAATCCGGCACGTAGATCGCGTCGAACGGCGTGGAAGCCAGCGCGTTCGGGTCGTCGAGCACGTCGTGGAACAGGTCCGGCGTGTCGAAGTCGAGCGCGCTCACGGTCGGGATGAAACAGTGGCTGTCGTAGAGGGCCACGATGTCGCCGTAGGGCGCGGCGGTCGAATCCATCTGCGCCATCGAGTTGCGGGATCCGCCCGGCGCGCCGTCGTAGGGCAGCGTGCCCGAGACGGAGACGTTCTGCGTGAGGTTGTAGGTGAAGATCGCATACAGACGGCCCTGGAAGATCTGTGCAAGCGAGCCGTCGGGAACCGACCACACGTTGCCGTGGATCGTGACGATACTGATGTCGTAGTCCCACTGGACGATCTGCGTGGCCGGCCCGAAACCCTGCGAGAGCCCGAGCCCGCTGCCGTTCGCCACCGCCACGTTGCGGCACTGCGACGGGTAGCCGAGCCCGGCGAGATCGGCGTCGAACGCGGTGCGCAGCGGATCGGGCTCGCCGGTGCTCCCCGCCGGGGTGGTGTAGTGGTAGACCAGCATTTCACGCGCGGCGGGCGAGTTGAGCACGTCGCGCAGCGCCATCGCGTCCGCGGACTGATCGGCGAAGAAATCGAACCAGTACTGGATGCCGAGCGGAATGTCGGCGCCCTGCTGCGGCCCGTCGAACGAGATGAACGTGCGCACGTCGTGCGGCAGCGCCTGCGCTTCCATCCACGCGAGCGCGTAGCGACCGACCAGCCCGCCCATGCTGGCGCCGACGAGGGCGATCGTGGCTCCGGGCGGCAGCGTGGCGCGCACCTGATCCAGCAGATCCACCAGCACGAAAGCGTTGCGTTCGACGTAGTCGGTGGCATCGGTGAAGTCGAGCACGACGAGATCGAAGCCCTCGCCGCGCAGGTCCTCGATCAGGTTCTGCTGATCCAGCAGCGCGTAGAGCTCGTCCCAGCCGAGCGAGTTGTCGAGATCGAAGCCCTCGACCACCACCACCGGATTGACCGGCTCGGTATGACCGGGCGCGAGATAGACGTAGCCGCTGCCGGTGGCGTTGCCGCCCGCGAACGGCTGGCCGGTCGCGAACAGCGTGTCGTCCGGCGAGGGCGTAGCGAGCGCGCCGACCACGAGCGTGGCCGATGCGTAGCGCGGGCCGTCCGCACCATTCGCCCGCAGGCGCAGCGTCACGGTGCCGGTCGCCCGGTAGCGCACGCGCACCGCCTCCCCGGGGACCAGCGGCCGGTAGCCGAGCCCGTCGTCCGCATCGAATTCGAGCCCCTGCGCGGCGTCCGCGCGATCGCGGATCACGTCGCGCGGATCGAGCCTGAAGACCAGATCGCCGCCGCGATAGGTGCGGGCTTCGAGCGGCGCGAACACGAACGCGCGACGCGCGGCGCCTGCACCGGCGGCCTTCACCACGTCCACGCCGCCGCCCCTGCGCTCGAGCCCGTAGGCGACGTCGATCAGCCCCAGGCGGATCTCGCCCGGGCGTCCCGGTCGCGCGAAGTCGCGGGCGCGCGCGGCGGGCCAGGCCCGGCTGCCGCCCGCGCGCTGCAGCTCGTCCAGGACCTCGCGGAAGCGCCGCGGGCTGGCGGCCTCCGCCGTGACGCTGCCGTCCAGCCGCTCGATGCCCGCGAACGAGAGCACCGGCGTCGCCGGAAGTGGCGCGGCCCAGACGCGCGGCGCCCAGGCGAACGCCAGCACGGCCAGCGCGGCGGCCGCGCGCCGGGCCGGCGGGGCGGCGGCGCGGCGCGGGCGGCCCTTGCGCGCCGGGGTCGGGGAAGGGGGCGACGGCACGGATGCGGGAGCGGATGTCACGGAGAGCCTCCTCGGCGCACGGATGGACGGCGGGACCGGCGGAGATTCTATCAGGCGCCGAGGTTCTGCTGCCGGAGGAGTTCCTGCATGAGCTTCGCGCTGCGCGCGGCCTGCCCGGCGTGGCAGTTGTTGAAGAACAGGTAGGTGCGGCGCGCCTGAGTGGCAAGGGCCTGGATCCTGTCCAGCCACTCCCTGAGCTCGGCCTCGCGGTAGTCCCAGTCGTAGCGGTCGCCGCCGCCCTTCCCCCACCAGTTCGCGGCGTTGCGGCCGTGAAAGCGCACGTAGGCGTCCTGAGCGGTGCGCAGCGCGATCGGCGGCATCAGGTGATCGAGTGCCGGCTCGTCGACCGCGCAGTAGCCGAGCCGGCGCGATTCGAGGAACGCGCCCAGGTCGGGCCCGGCCCACGAATCGTGGCGGAACTCCACGAACAGCGGCGTCCCGCCGAGGCGTTCGCGCAGCGTTTCCAGGTGTGCCTCGCTCTCCGGCGTGCGCCGGAACGACCATGGGAACTGCGCCAGCAGGCCGTCGAGCTTGCCGGCCGCCGCGAGCGGCGCGGTGGCCGCATGGAATTCCCGGTAGACGGCGGGGTCGGTCGCGCGTTCGTGCGTCATCGACTGGTGGAGCTTGACCACGAAGCGGAACCCTTCGGGCGTCTTCTGCTCGATACGCGCCACCACGTCGGGATCGGGAATCCGGTAGTAGGTCACGTTGAGCTCGACCACCGGGAAATGCTCCGCGTAGTGGCGGAGGAAGTCGCCCGGGCGCGTTCCCGGCGGGTAGAACGGCCCCACCCAGTCGGCGAACGAGTAGCCGGAGGTGCCGACCAGGATCCGCGCGCGCGGGTCGGGTGGACGCGCGGGCGAGGGGGCAGGCGCCGCTTCGGGCGTGCCGCCGAACAGCGGGCCGAGCCCCTGCGCCTCGCGACCGCGCCTGCGGATCCGGCTCACGGGCCCGCTTCCCGCTCGCCCGCCTTCTTCTTCTGCAGCGTGCGTCCCGACATCGCGCCGAACGGCACGTGGGTCAGGCCGCGGCGGTGGGTGAGCGAGCCGAGCGGCACCAGGCTCGCCTCGCCGAGCCGGTCGCGCACCTGGTCGGCTGCCGCGGTCAGGCGCCGTTTGCGCTCGTCCCCTGCGAACAGCTCGGTCTGCGTTTCACCCTCGCGCTTCTCCAGCGACGCCACGCTCACCCCGATCAGCCGTACCGGACCTCCCGACCAGTTCGCTTCGAACAGGGCCCGTGCCGCTCGGTAGATGCGTTCGTGATCGCTGGTCCAGGTCGGCAGCGCCTTCTGCCGGGTGCAGGTCTCGAAGCGATGGTTGCGGAGCTTCAGCACCACGGTGCGCCCCGCGTAGCCCTCGCCGCGCAGGCGGCGCGCGACCTGATCGGCGAGCCGCAGCAGCGTGCCGGTGAGGAATTCGGGATCATCGGAGTCCTCGCCGAGCGTGACCTCGTGGCCCATGGATTTGACCTCGGTCCCCTCGTGGTAGGGCGTGAGCGGGGTGTCGTCGCGGCCCCACGCGGCTTCGCGCAGCTGCGGGCCGATGACGCCGAACGAGGCCTTGAGCGTCGGAATGGGGGCGCGGGCCAGCTCGCCTACGGTCTTGAACCCGAGCGACCGCATGCGCACGGCGAGCTGCGGCCCCACGCCCCACAGATCCTGTACGTCGCGCGGCCAGAACGCCTCGCGGAAACGCGCCTCGTCGAGCACCGTGAGGCCGCGTGGTTTGTGGAGACCGGCGCCCATCTTCGCGATCAGCTTGTTGGGACCGACGCCGATCGAGGCGCCGAGCCCGAAACGCTCGCCGACCGCACGCTGGATCTCGGCCGCGGTCGCCGCGGCAGCTTCGAGGTCGCGGTTCAGGAAGCCCACGAACGCCTCGTCCACGCTGAACGGCTCCACGTCGGGCGTGTAGGTGAGGTAGAGGTTCATGAGCTCGAGCGATTGGGCGACGTACTTGTCGGGGTCGCCCTCGACGAACTCGGCGTGCGGGCAGAGACGGCGCGCCTCCCGGACCGGCATCCCGGCGTGAACGCCGAACGGCCGCGCCTCGTAGGAGGCCGCCGTCACCACGCCGCGCCGGCCGGGATCGCCGCAGACGATCACCGGCTTCCCGCGCAGGTGTTCGTGATGGGCCTGCTCGACCGAGGCGAAGAACGCATCCATGTCGACGAGCAGGAACGCCATGCGCTGCCGCGGCTCGGCCCCCTCGGCCCGGGACTGCCCGGGCCTGAATGACCCCGAGGGCTTCATGGCGTCCATGCCCTCGAGAGCGACCACGAGGAGCCACGCGGGTCGTAGCAGAGCTCGTAGGTCGCCTCGCCCTCGCCCTCGACGGCGAAGTAGCGCAGCACCGTCTGCCCTTCGCGCCGGCTCCAGCGGCCGGTCACTTTTCTCACCCGGATCACCCGGCCCTTCCAGCGGAACCGCAGCGGCTCCACCCTGCCGTCCACGTACGCCGTCAACACGTCCACCCGATCGCTCAGCGACTCGAACATGACCATCGGATCGGCACCGACCGCAGATTAGTGAACATCCGTGCAGCGAACAAGCGAAAAAAAACCGCCCCCGGAGGATGCACGAACCGTCCCGGCCGCGGTTCGTGCATCCTTCGGCTACGCGGCAGCCTTCGCCTTCCGCACGTCGAGGAACCGGCGCAGCACGGTGAGGAACCCGCTCGCCAGCATGATGATCGCGCCGAGCCACACGAGATTGATGAGCGGCTTGGTGCTGACCTCGACCGCCAGCACGTCGCTCTGCTCGGGCCGTGTCGCCATCCCCGGCAGCTCGAGCCCCACGCGACCCTTCTGCGGGTCCACCGCCACGATCGACACCGAGCCGCCTCCCGGCAGGTAGTCCGGCACGTGGTTCTGGCGCCCGCCGCGGACCTGGATCAACGGCCGCACGGGCACCGTGCGTCCGCCGATCTCGGCGCGCAGCTGCGCCGCGATCGTCGGCTCGCCGCTCGCCATCCCCTGCACGTCGAAATCCACGAACGTGTACTTCACCTGGCCGACCTGCTTCGTCTCGCCCTTGTCGAACCACACGGCGTTGTCGGCCGGGTTCGCGCCCACCATTTCGAGCGGCGAGATGTACACGTCGTACATGAGGAAGCGCTCGATGTGGGGCTTCTTCATGTAGCCCTGATTGAACTCGCTCCAGTACATGGCCGGCGTCGCCTTGAACTTGCGCTGCGGCCCGTCGACGGCGATCAGCACGTGGCCCTTCCCGTCCTTCTCCCGGGTCATGCCGCCGTAGGTCATCTCGTAGCCGAGCGCGGTGCGCTGCTGGCCGCGCGGCAGCTGCACCTGGATCGACTTCCCGTAACCGGACGAAGCGATGACGCCGATCAGCAGGATCGCCGCGCCGAGGTGCGCGGTATACGCGACGCCGTGCTTCCAGCCGGCCTTGAAGCCGCGCACCGTCACCACCAGGTTCGAGGCCAGTGCGAAGGCCGCCCCGAAGATGATCAGCGCCGGCACCGGCTGCCGCACGCCCGCCACCATCGCCGCCAGGGCCACGAGCACGGCGATCACGACGCCGGGCAGCGCCGCCTTGAGCAGCGCCTGCGGGTCCTGCTGGCGCCAGCGCATGAGCGGCGCGAGCCCGAGCAGCAGGCCCAGGGCGATCGCCAGCGGACCGTTCACGAGGTTGTAGTACTCGGTCTGCACGTTGGACGGCGGTCCGAACAGCCGGGTGATGAGCGGCGCGCTCATGCCGACCGCGACCAGCGCGCACATCAGCATGAACACCAGCTGGCCGAGCCACATCATGGACTCGCGCGAGAAGTTGCCGAGCGGCTGCGCCGGCCCGGGGATGTCGCGCAGCCGGTAGAGCAGCGTCCCGTAGCCCACCGCCATCGTGATGAACAGGAACGAGAGCAGGAACCCGTTGAGGCCCAGGTTCACGAACGAGTGCACCGAGAAGTCGGCGAGCACGCCGCTGCGGGTCAGGAACGAGGCATAGAGCACCAGGACGTACGAGGTGATGGCGAGGAAGAAGTTGGTGCGCCGCAGGCTCCCGGTGACGCGCTGCACCAGCAGGCCGTGCAGGAGCGCGATGTTCGAGAGCCACGGGATCAGCGAGCCGTTCTCGACCGGGTCCCAGCCCCAGTAGCCGCCCCAGCCCAGCACCTTGTAGGCCCACACGCCGCCCATGATGAAGCCGGTGGCGAGGATCGATACCGAGAACACCACCCACGGCAGCGCCGGCTTGATCCAGCCGTCGTATTCGCGCCTGACCAGCGCCGCCATCGCGATCGCGAAGGGCACGACCAGCGACGAGAAGCCGGTGAACAGCACCGGGGGGTGGATCGTCATCCACGGATCCTGCAGCAGCGGATTCAGGCCCTGGCCGTCCGCGGGGGTCTGGCCCGCCGGGAACGTCAGGAACGGGCCGCGCATCACCGTCACCAGCAGCAGCATCAGCAGCGGCAGGTTCAGGAAGAACATCGCAGGCGTGGTGAGCTTGTTCCGCAGGCGCATCAGGATCAGGCCCAGCGTGGCGGTGATCAGCGCCCACAGCAGGAACGTTCCCTCCTGCCCGCCCCAGAACGCCGCGTACACGTAGTAGGACGGCATGCTGCGCGACGAGTACTGCGCCGCGTACATGTAGTGGAAGTCGTGCGTGAAGAGGATGCGCCAGAGGAAGAACGTCGCGCCGAGCAGCGCCAGCCACTGCACGACGAAGGCGCCGCGCGCGATGGGCAGCGCCCGTTCACGCCCGCCGGTGGCGGCGAGGAACGAAATCGCCGCGACGAGCGACGCCAGGAACCCGATCCAGCTGAGCACCTGCCCGGCGTTCATCACGCCGAGTCCGACGAGCAGCAGGCCCACGCCTGCCGCGGGGAGAACGATCGCGGCCGACTGGATCCAACCTCGCTGCGTCAGGATGCTGCGCCCCTTTCGGCTTCGGTCTGATACTTCGAGGGACACTTGACGAGCAGCTGGTCCGCCTCGAAGTGATCACCCTGGTAGCGGCCGATGGCGACGATCATCGTGGCCTGGTCGAAGTTGCCCGGGATCACGCCGTGGTAGCGCACCGGCATGACCTCGCCTTTGTCGTCCCGAAGGCGGAACTCGAGGTACTGCTCCTCCTTCTTCATCACGTAGTTCTTGTCCGCGAGCTTGCCGTTCACCTGCACGAGGCCCGATGCACGACGCGCCTCCGAAAAGGCAATGTACGGCGTCACGGTCTTCTTGAAGCTGGTCACGCCCACGACCGTGGCCCCCGCCAGAAGTCCAAGCGCCAGAATGATCTTGACGTTCATCGTTTCTCCAGGTCACGAATGCGCCGATCGAGGCGCAACAGATAGAAGAACAGCAGGCCCCATGCCAGCAGAGCCACGCCGAGGACAGTCCATTGTGAACTCAGATGCGCCTCCCCGCGCCGGGACGCGCCCTGTTTCGCGCTCCCCCGCGCCCGTTCAAGCCGCCGCCTCGCGCTCGAGCCGGGCGAGCCGGACGCGCAGCGAGAGCACCCAGAAGAACAGTGCCGTGAATCCTGCGACCATCGACCAGAACACGATGCGGATCCGCGGATCCATGCCGCCCGCAGGCGCGCCGCCGCCCGCCGGCAGGATCGGCGAGGGGTGGAGCGTCGAATAGATGCGCGGCACGACGAAGATCAGGAACGGCACCGCCACGAACGCGACCGCCGAGTAGATCGCCGAGAGGCGCGCGCGCTTCACCGGCTCCTCGACCGCGCCGCGGATCGCCAGATACGCACCGTAGACGAGCAGCAGGAAGAAGATCGTGGTCTCACGCGGATCCCAGTTCCAGTACGAGCCCCACTGCGCGCGCGCCCACAGCGAGCCGCTGATCGTCGCGACGATGCAGAAGGTGATTCCGAGTTCGGCCGCGCCGGCCGCCTGATCGTCGTGCCTCAGGTCGCGGCGCCTGAGGTACAGCGCGCTGTGCACCATCGACCAGCCGAGCGCCAGCACCGTCACCCACGCCGCCGGAACGTGGAAGTAGAGCACCCGGGTCGTCTCGTTCAGGTACGGCACCAGCGGCGCCCAGGTGAACCCGAGCACCATCGCCGCGGCGATCCAGACGAACAGAATGATCTTCCATACCATGCGCATTCGCTCCGCGCTCCTTCGCGCCAGCGGCCCGCCCGCGAGTCGGCGGAGCAGTCCGACCCAGAGACTAGTCTTCCCAGAGATGATCGTAAAGCAGCAGTCCGGCCGCCAGCATCGCCACGGCGTAGGCCGACAGCAGCCGCAGTTCACCGCCCACCGCGCCGCCTTCCCACTGCACGCGGGTGCCGCTCACCGCGGCGGCGAAGATCGGCAGCAGGACCGGAATCGAGACGCCCGCGAACAGCGAGCCGCGGCCGCGGGTCTGCGCGATCAGCGCCCCCACCAGGGTGGTGGCCGCGGCCAGCGCGAGGCTGCCGAGCGCGAGCAGCGCGAGGAACGGGCCCCAGCGGGGCGACGGCCCTCCCATCAGCAGCAGGTAGATCGGCACGATCACGATCTCGAGCAGCGCGAGGAACAGCAGATTGAACAGCAGCTTGCCGAGCGCGATCGCCGTCGGCGAGGCGACGAGCCTCAGAAACGTCATCGTGCGCCCGTCGATCTCGCGCACGAACGTGTGGGCAAGCGAGGCCAGCGAGGCGAACAGCAGCACCACCCAGAGCAGCGCGGCGAGGAGATCGGTGCGGTCCGGAAGCCGGCCCACGGCGAAGCTCACCGCCACCAGGGTGGTGATCGCGAACAGCAGCGCCGCGTTCAGCCCGTAGCGCGTGCGCCACTCGCTGCGGCACTCCTTAGCGAGGACGGCCCACACCGCCTGCGACATCGATCCTTTGCCGGCCAAGCGTCCACTCCCGTTCGTCGTTGGTGGCGATCATGACCAGGCGCTCGCGCGACCAGGTCCCGGCGAGCGATTCGATCACGCGTCGCCCGTCTTCGTCCAGATGGCTGCCGGGTTCGTCCAGCAGCAGCAGGGGCGGCTCGCCCAGCAGCGCGAAGGCGAGCCGCGCGCGCTGGCGCCAGCCCGACGACAGCGCGCCGACGCGATCGTGCGCGCGCGCTTCGAGGCCGACGTGCGCCATCGCCGCCACGACCGTCGGTTCCGGCGTGGCGAGCCCGCGGCCACGCGCGGCGAAACGCAGGTTCTCCGCGACGCTCATCTCCTCGTAGAGCGTGACGTCGGGCGAAGCGAACCCGACGCCGAGCCGCCGCGCCTCGGGCGGCCACGGCACGCCGCCCGCCGAAATCGACACGGACCCGCCCGAGGGCCTGAGCAGTCCGGCGAGAATGCGCATCAACGTCGACTTGCCCGAGCCGTTGGGCCCGGTGACCGCCACCAGGCCGGGCGCGGCGACGTCGAAGTCCAGCGGCTCGAGCCCCAGCCGGCGCCCGTAGCGGTGCGAGAGACCTCGCGCCTCGATCGTCACCGCCACCGGCGCCTCAACCACGCGCGCGCCCCGCGGGCTCCAGCGCGGCGACCCGCTTCGCCAGCTCCGGCAGCACCCGCGCCATCGCGCGCTCGCGCGTCCCGTGCATCAGCACGCCGGCGGCGTGCACGTGCCCGCCGCCGCCCAGGGCCGAACACACCTGATCGATCGCCACGCGGCCGGTCGAGCGCAGGCTCACCTTGACCTTGCCGGGCTCGAGTTCGGAGAACAGCGCCACGACTTCGACCCCGGCGATCGCGCGCGGCATGTCCACCAGGCCCTCGGTGTCGGCGCCCACCAGACCGTGGCGCTGGAACTGCTCGGGGGCAGCCTCGAGCACCGCGATGCGGCCGTCCTCGATCATGCGCAGGGCGCCCAGCACCTCGCCGAAGAAGCGCAGCCGCCCGGCCGAAGCGTGCGAATGGACCCGCGCATGAATGCGCTGCGGGTCGAGCCCGGTGTCCACCAGCGCCGCCGCCATGCGGTGGGCGTCGCCGTCGGTGTTGGAGTAGCGGAACGAGCCGGTGTCCGTCATGAGCCCCACGTACAGCGCTTCGGCCATCGGCTTCGTGAGCGGGACGCCGCTCTCGCCGATCAGGTCGTAGACGATCTCGGCGGTCGCCGCGGCGCCGGGCTCGATCACGTTCACCTTGCCGAAGCCGTCGTGCGAGACGTGATGATCGACGATCGCAACCTCGATCGCGTGGCGGTCGATCACCGGAGCGAGACGGCCGATACGCTGGCGGTTGCTGGTGTCGAGCACCAGCAGCACGTCGGCCTCGCCGAAGCGCGTCTCGGCGCGGGT
Source organism: Candidatus Eiseniibacteriota bacterium (assembly GCA_963744995.1). GTDB lineage: Bacteria > Eisenbacteria > RBG-16-71-46 > RBG-16-71-46 > RBG-16-71-46 > CAVUWA01. The sequence continues at coordinate 50,105 of CAVUWA010000009.1, read as the reverse complement.
CTCCTCGAACGTCTCGATCGCGTGGTCGCCGCTCAGGAACTCGAACGCGGGCGGCACCGGCGAGTCGTTGAGGATCCTGACCGACTTGCCGAGCGCCTCGAGCCACAGCGCACAGGCCACTTCGCTGCCCAGCCCGTCGCCGTCGGGATTGACGTGCGTGGTGAGCAGGAAGCGCGCGCGCCTGGCGATCAGCTGGTGCAGCGCGGCCCGCGCCGCGTCCGGGTTCAAGCGACCTCCGCCCGGGCGATCGGCGCCGCGGCGGCCGCGCGCGGGCCGAGCCCGGCGACCTCGTCGAGGAACCAGCGGTGAAAGCGCAGATCGGGGGTGAGTTCGGGATGGAAGCAGAGCCCTACGAGTCGACCCTGGCGCACGCCGACGATCTCCCCCGCCCGCTCCCCGCCGAGCCGCGCGACCACCTCGACGTCCGGACCGACGGCGCGGATGCGCGGCGCGCGAATGAACACGCCCTCGCAGGGTTCGCCCAGTCGCGGCGCGTCCACGGGAGCGGTGAACGAATCGATCTGGCGGCCCCAGGCGTTGCGCTCGACCTCGGCGTCGATCCCGCCGAACGGCGGCGCGGGCAGATGGGCTCCGCCGCGGCCGAGCAGGATCACACCGGCGCAGGTGCCGAGCACCGGCTTCGAGGCGATGAACGCCTCGAGCGGCGCGCGCAGGCCGACCGCGTCGATCAGCCGCACCATCGTCGTGGATTCGCCCCCGGGCAGGACCAGCGCGTCGAGCCCGTCGAGATCGCGCGGCGCGGTGACGCGCACCGGCCGGGCGCCGAGCGCCTCCAGCGCAGCCGCGTGGCGGGCGAAGTCGCCCTGCAGGGCGAGCACGCCCACGCGCGGCCGCGCCCGTGCGGGCGAGGTGCCGCCCCCCTCCGTCACCATCCGCGCTTCGCCAGCTGCTCCGCTTCGGAGATCTGCTCCATGGCCAGCCCGCGCATCGCGCGCGGCAGCCCCTCGCTGATCTCCGCCAGCACCCCGGGCTTGTCCCAGTCGGTCACGGCGCGGACGATCGCGCGCGCCATGCGCAGCTGGTCCTTGCGTGCGTCCTCCGGCTTGCCGTCGACCCCGACGTCGAAGATCCCCGAGCCGACGAACACCGCTTCGGCGCCGAGGCGCATCATCAGTGCGGCGTCGGCCGGCGTCGCCACTCCGCCCGCGGCGAAGTTCGGCACCGGCAGCCTGCCGGTCTGCGCGACCTGACGCACCTGCTCATACGGCGCGCCCAGGCGCTTGGCCTCGGCCATCAGCTCGTCGCCGGTGAGCGTGGTGAGCGTCTTCATGGCGCGCTGCACCGAGCGCATGTGGCGCACCGCCTCGACCACGTTGCCGGTGCCGGCTTCGCCCTTGGTGCGGATCATCGCGGCGCCTTCGCCGATCCGGCGCAAGGCCTCGCCCAGGTCACGGCAGCCGCACACGAACGGCACCTTGAAGGCGTGCTTGTCGATGTGATTCTCCTCGTCGGCGGGCGTCAGCACCTCGCTCTCGTCGACGAAATCCACGCCGAGCGCTTCGAGGATCTGCGCCTCGACGACGTGACCGATCCGGCACTTGGCCATGACCGGGATCGAGACCGCAGCTTCGATCTCCTTGATGAGCTTCGGATCCGACATGCGCGCCACGCCGCCTTCGCGACGGATGCGCGATGGGATGCGCTCGAGCGCCATCACCGCCGCGGCGCCGGATTCCTCGGCGATCTTCGCCTGGTCCGCCGACATCACGTCCATGATGACGCCGCCCTTGAGCATCTCCGCCAGCCCCACGTTGAGGCGGATTTGATCCTGCTGTTTCACGGCTGTCTCCTTCCACGTCGCGGCGGGCCCGGTGCCGGGCGCCGGCCGCGCGCTACGCGCCCTCTTCGACCGCCGGCCGCCGGAGCGCCCGCAGGCGCCCCACCGCTTCCGGCACGACAGACAGTATCCGATCGAGGTCCGCCGCGCGATTCCCCCGTCCGAGCGAAAAGCGCACGCTGGCGTGTGCGTCCTCGGCCGATCGCCCCATCGCCAGCAGCACGTGCGAGGGGCCCTCGCCCGCCGCGCTGCACGCCGATCCCGTGGACACGGTGATCCCTTCGCGATCCAGCTCGTGGAGCAGCGCTTCGCCGTCCACGCCTTCGAAGGTGAGGTTCACGATCGATCCCACGCGCCGCACGGGATCGCCGTTCAGCCGACACCCGCGGATCGCATGCGTGAGCCCTGCGGCGAGACGCCGGCCCAGCGCTTCCGCCTCGGGGTGTCCCGCCGCCGCCATCTGCGCGGCGACGCCCATGCCGGCGAGCGCCGGCAGGTTCTCGGTGCCGGCGCGGCGCCCGCGCTCGTGATGGCCGCCATGCACGCGTGGCACGAGCCGCACCCGGCGCTTCACGAACAGCGCCGCGGCGCCCGCCGGCCCGTCGAACTTGTGGGCGGCGATGCTCGCGAGATCGGCGCCGAGCGCCCCCGGGTCCAGGGGGATCTTGCCGGCCGCCTGCACCGCGTCCGTGTGGAACAGCGCGCCGCACCCGTGGGCCAGCGCCGCGGCCTCCGCCACGGGCTGCACGGTGCCGACCTCGTTGTTGACGGTCATCAGCGAGACCAGCGCGACGTCGTCGTCGAGCGCGGCTGCGAGTGCGCCGAGATCCACGATGCCGTCCTCTCCCACCGGCACGGTCGTCACGCGGAAGCCCGCCTCCCCGGCCCAGCGCGCGGCCTCGAGCACCGACGGATGCTCGATCGCGCTCGTCACCAGCCGATCGCGGCCGGGCGGGCGGCTCTCGAGCACGCCGAACAGCGCGAGGTTGTTGGATTCCGACCCCGAAGCGGTGAACACGATCTCTTCGGGGGTCACACCGAGCAGGGCCGCCACCCGGGCGCGCGCCGTGTCGATCGCCTCGCGCGCCGCCTCGCCCCGACGGTGGACCGACGAAGCGTTGCCGAACGCATCGCCCATGAACGGCCGCATCGCCTCGGTCACCTCGGGCGCCGGCGGCGTCGTCGCCGCGTGATCCGCGTAGATGTCGCGCATGTGCGCCTCCGTCGCGCGGGGCCGCGGGCGGCCTCAGCCGCCCTGGCGCGTCGCGCCCACGGTCTCGTCTTCGCGCATCGCCTGGATGCTGATCCGCTGCGCGAGCCGTCCGGCGATCTCGCGGAACGCGCGCGCGTGCTCGCCGTCCGGCCGGTCGATCACCACGGGGCGCCCGGCGTCGCCGCCCGCGCGCACGTCCGGGTGCAGCGGGATCGCGCCGAGGAACGGCAGCCCCATGGCCAGTGCGCGCGACTCGGCCTCGCCGGAGTTGAAGATGTCATGCCGTCCGCCGCAGTCCGGACACACGAAATAGCTCATGTTCTCGATCACGCCGAGCACCGGGACCTGAAGCTTTTCGAACATGTTGACGGCCTTGACGCCGTCCTCGATCGCGACCGTGGACGGCGTGGTCACCACCACCGCGCCCGCCACGAAGGTCTGCTGGATCAGCGAGAGCTGAACGTCGCCGGTGCCGGGCGGCAGGTCCACCAGCAGGTAGTCGAGCTCGCCCCAGTCGACGTCGTGCAGGAAGCTCTTCATCGCGCCATGCAGCATCGGGCCGCGCCACACCACCGCCTCGCCCTCATCCACGAGCAGGCCCATCGACATGAACTTCACGCCGTGGGCGTCGAGCGGCAGGATCCTGTTGTCGCGCTGCGAGGGCTGGCGCCGTTCGCCGAGCATGCGCGGCAGGTTGGGCCCATAGATGTCGGCATCGAGCAGCCCGACGCGCACGCCGGTCGCGGCGAGCGCGACGGCCAGATTCGCCGCAACGGTCGACTTGCCGACGCCGCCCTTGCCGCTGCCGATCGCGACCACCTGCGAGACGCCGGGCAGCGCCTTGCGGTCGGCGCCGGGGGCGCGCGGCTTGCGCACCCGGGACGTGGTCTCGATGCGCGTCTCGCGGATGCCCGGCACCGCGAGCACCGCCCGGCGGCAGTCCGCCTCGATCTGATCCTTGAGCGGGCAGGCCGCCGTGGTGAGCACCAGCGTGAACGTCGCCACGCCGTCCTCCACGTGGAGTCCCTCGATCATCCCGAGGGTGACGAGGTCGCGGTGCAGATCGGGATCCTCGACCCCGCGCAGCGCCTCGAGAACCTCTTTCTGAGTGGCCATGAACCCTGCTTTCCCCTGGAAACCGAAATGTCGGTCCCGAACCGGTGCGGGCCGCGTATCCTCGAACGTCGGCCCGCCCGCGGCCGCCGAGCCGCTGGGACGTTGTCACGCAACACGATAGATTAGGTGCCGGGCGCCGGGGCCGTCAAAACCGCGGCGCGCGGCAGGACCGTCCCCCGCTGAGATGCATCGAACGGCCCACCGGCCCATATGGAAACCTCCGCGCCGCCCGAGGAAACCGCTTGTCGCTGACCCGCATATCGCCATCGCCTGCGCTCGCATACCCGCTCCAGCCCCTCGCGCACCTGGACGCGCTCTGGATCCAGGTCGCGGGGACGCTGTGCAACCTCGCCTGCACGCACTGCTTCGTCTCGTGCGGGCCCGGCGACCTGCACCACCCGCTGATGAGCCGGGCCGAGGTGCGGGCGCGCGTGGACGAGGGGCTCGCGCTCGGCGTCCGCGAGATCTACTTCACCGGCGGCGAGCCCTTCATGCATCCGGACATGCTGGAGATCCTCGAGGATGCGCTCGCCGACGCGCCGTGCACGGTGCTCACCAACGGAACGCTGTTCACTTCGGCGCGAGTCGCGGCGCTCGCGGCCCTCGCGGACCGCTCGCGCTTCGCACTCGAGCTCCGGGTGAGCCTCGACGGGATGGACGCGAGGACCCACGACGCCTTGCGCGGCGCGGGCAGCTTCGCCCGCACGATCGAGGGCCTCGTCCGCGCGACCGACGCCGGCCTGCTGCCGATCGTCACCGTGACCCGGGGAACCGACGACGATCCGCTCGCTTTCCGCGAGCGCTTCATCGCCATGCTGCGCGCCGCCGGGCTCGAACGCCCGCGGCTCAAGGTGCTGCCGCTGTTCCGGCTCGGCCGCGAAACGGAGCGCTCGCGCGCCTACGGCGCGGCCGAGTCGCTGGCGGATCTGCCGGCCGCGGCGTTCGATCCGACGCGACTCCAGTGCGGCTCCTGCCGCGCGGTGACCGCGAAGGGCGTCTATGTCTGCCCGCTGCTGGTGGATGAACCGCAGGGCCGCATGGGCGACACGCTGGCCGGCGCGCTCGGGCCGTTCCGGCTTGCGCACGGCGCCTGCTACACCTGCTACGTCACGGGGATGACGTGCGCGAACGGATGAAGCTGGCCGTCTTCGGCGGTGTCTACAGCAACCACCTGGCCCTCGGGAGGGTGCTGGACGATGCGCACGCGTGGGCGCCGGACGCGATCCGCTGCCTGGGGGATCTCGGCGGCTTCGGCCCGCACCCCGACCGCGCTGCCGGGCGCCTGCGCGAGGCCGGCGTGCCGATGCTGCGCGGCAACTACGACGCCTCGATCGGTGCCGAACTCGCCGACTGCGCGTGCGGCTACACCGACCCGCGCGACAATCATTTCGCGCAGGTGTCGTTCGACTACACCCTCGCGCGCACCTCGGCGGACCACAAGCGCTGGATGCGCGAGCGGCCCGAGACGGAGCGTCTGGAGGCGGGCGGCCGGCGCGTGTTGCTGTGTCACGGCTCGCCCAGGCGCGTGAACGAGTTCCTCTGGGACTCCGCCTGCTCGGACGCGTTTCTCGAATGGCTGTGCGAGACGCACGCGGCGGACGTGATCGTCTGCACGCACACCGGCCTCCACTGGCACCGCGCGCTCCCTTCGGGGCGGCACGTGGTCAACGCCGGCGCCATCGGCCGGCCGGCCAACGACGGCTCGCCGCGGGTCTGGTATGCCCGGCTCGATCTGAATCCACACGGTCTGGACGTTTCGTTCCGGGCCGTCGACTACGATCACGAGGCGCTCGCCCGCGAGATGGAAGCGGAGCGGCTCCCGGAAGAATTCATCACCACGATCCGCACCGGCTGGTGGACCACGTGTCTCGAGAACATGCCGGCGCGGGAACGGAGAAAGGGACGCTTCTGATCGCCACCCGCGCACCGCGCCGCCATGCTCCGCTGCTCGCGCTCGCGCTCGCCTTCGCGCTCACCGGCTGCGGCCGCGCGACGCCGCGGAACGCCGGCGCCGAGGCCGCCAGAGCGGCGCAGGCGTCCGCCGCCCCGGCGGCGCCGGACACCGCGGGCCTGCCCGAGGTCGTGCCCGTGACCGCCGACGACCTGCGCCGCATCGTGGATCAGAGTGACGCCCGTGCCGTGGTGCTCAACGTCTGGGCCACCTGGTGCGGGCCGTGCCGCGAGGAGTTCCCGGATCTCGTGCGTCTCGGCCGCGATTACCGGGATCGTGGTGTCCGGCTGGTGCTGGTTTCCGGCGACTTCGACGATGAGCTCGGCGCGGCGCGCGAGTTCCTCGCGGCGCACGGCGTCGAGTTCCGCACCTACATCAAGACCGGCAGCGACATGGCGTTCATCGACGGCCTGAATCCCGAGTGGAGCGGCGCGCTGCCTGCGACCTTCATCTACGACCGCGGCGGCAGGCGTCGCGACTACTGGCAGGGCAAGGCCACCTACGACCAGATGCGCCGGCACCTCGACGCGGTGCTCGCGGCGACCGGGGAGGCGCATCCGTGAATGCCGACCATCCCATCCCACTCAAGGAGCCAGCGATGAACAGGAACAGGAACAGGAACAGGATCCGGATCGCATCCATGGTCGCGGCGGCGCTCGCCGTCGCGGCCCCCGCCATGGCCGGCGACGCGGGGATTTCGATCGGCGACAAGGCGCCCATGGCGCAGACGAAGATGCGGACCGTCGACGGCAGTACGACGACCATCGCCGCTGCCGCCGGCAAGCAGGGCACGCTGGTGATCTTCACGTGCAACTCCTGCCCGTGGGTCAAGGCCTGGCAGGGACGCATGGTGGAGCTCGCCAACGCGTACGTGAAGAAGGGCGTCGGCGTGATCATGATCAACGCCAACGACCCCGAGGTGAACGGCGAGGACGGCTTCGACGGCATGGTGGCGCGCGCGAAGCAGCTCGGCATGGGATTCCCGTACGCGGTGGACGCGAGCTCGGACATCGCCCGCGCGTTCGGCGCGACCCGCACGCCGGAGGCGTACCTGTTCGATGCCGATGGCCAGCTCGTCTACCACGGCACGATCGACGACAACGCGCGCCACCCGGATGCGGTGAAGGAGCATTTCCTCGCCGATGCGCTCGAGGCGATGCTGGGCGGCGAGCCGGTGCCGAGTCCCGAGACCAAGGCTCTCGGCTGTTCGATCAAGTTCCGCGGCGGGACGCAGAAGACCTCGAGCTGAGGCCGGCAGACGGGCGGCGGCGGCGCCGCCGCCGCCTTCGTCTGCACCGCCGGAGGTCAAACGTGCCCCTCGCCAGGGCGGCGCGGCGCGCATCGCAGCGGCCGTATCGCTCAGGGCGTTTCGGACCCCCTGTCCGCGCGGCGCGCGGCGATCAGATGCTCCCACGCCTGCATGCGCTCGCGGATCGCGGCCTCGAAGCCCTCTCCGCTCGGCTCGTAGAAGCGCCGCCCGGCCAGTTCGTCGGGCAGGTGGGCCTGATCGGAGATCCGGCCTTCGTCGTCGTGCGCGTAGCGATAGCCCCGACCGTAGCCGAGTTCCTTCATGAGCCGCGTCGGCGCGTTGCGGATCACCAGCGGCGGCGGCAGTGCGCCGCTCTTCTCGACCTCGGCAGCGGCGGCGCCGAAGCCCCGATAGACCGCGTTGCTTTTGGGCGCCGTGGCCAGGTAGACCGCGCACTGCGCGATCGCGAGTTCCCCCTCGGGCGACCCGAGCTGGTGATAGGCCTGAAACGCCGCCACCGCGAGCGGCAGCGCGTGCGGATCGGCGTTGCCGACGTCCTCCGAGGCGAAGCGCACCAGCCGCCGCGCGACATAGAGCGGCTCCTCGCCGGCGGCCAGCATGCGCGCCAGCCAGTAGAGGCCGGCGTGCGGATCGGAGTCGCGCAGCGACTTGTGCAGCGCCGAGATCAGGTTGAAGTGTTCCTCGCCGGACTTGTCGTAACGCAGGTGCCGCCGCTGCAGCGCGCGCCGTGCCTCCTCGACCGTGATCCGGCGCCCGGCGGCGGCGGCGATCTCCAACGCCCCGAGCGCGCGGCGCGCGTCGCCGTCGGAACTTTCGGCGATCAGCGCCAGCGCGGCGGGCTCCGCCTCGATGCGGCCGCCATAGCCGCGCTCGGGATCGGCGAGCGCGCGCTCGAGCAGGGTGACGAGCATCGCCGGGGTGAGCTCCTTGAGCACCAGCACCCGCGCGCGGGACAGCAGCGCCGCGTTGACCTCGAACGACGGGTTCTCGGTGGTCGCACCGATCAGCACGATGTCGCCGTTCTCGACGTGGGAGAGGAATGCGTCCTGCTGCGCACGGTTGAAGCGGTGGATCTCGTCCACGAACAGCAGCGTGGGGCGGCCGCTGTTCCGGCGCTCGAGCGCGGCACGCTGCATGACCTCACGCACCTCCCGGACTCCGGACAGGACCGCGCTGAAGGCGACGAACGGCACCGCCGCCCGCTCGGCGAGCAGCCGCGCGATCGTGGTCTTGCCGGTCCCCGGCGGCCCCCACAGAATCACCGAGCTGAGGTGCCGGCCGTCGCGCATGAGCGCGAGCGGCGCCCCGGGCTCCAGCAGGTGCGCCTGGCCGAGCAGCTCCTCGAAGCGCGCCGGACGCATCCGGTCGGCGAGCGGTCCGCCCGGAGTCCGGGCGCCGCGACCGCGCGCAGGCGGCGAATGGCCGAACAGGTCGCCGCTCATTGCGCCCACGCCAGCACCAGGCCGCGCCCGCGCGCGCCGGCGGCGGCGAGCGCCGCCAGGCACGCGTCCATCGTCGCCCCGGTGGTCATGACGTCGTCCACGATCAACACACTCCTTCCCGCGAGGCGCGCCGGCCGCGGCGCGCGGAACGCGCCGGCGGGATTCGCCCTGCGCCGCGCCCCCGGCAACCGCGCCTGCGCCCCGGTCACCCGCACCCGTTCGATCAGCCCGTCCGCGAACGGCACGCCCAGCGCGCCGGCCGCGGCATCGGCCAGCGCCGCCGCCTGATTGTACCCGCGCAGGCGCCCGCGCACGGGATGGAGCGGCACGGCGGTGACCAGGTCCAGATGCGGCGCGGCGAGGGCCGCGGCGAGCGCCGGCGCCGCCGCGGCCGCGAGCCGCGGGCGAGCGCCGAACTTGAGCGCGTGCACGAACGCCCGCGCGGGCTCGTCGTAGAGCCACGCCGCGTGCACGCCGCGCCCCGGATGCGCGCGGCAGCCGACCGGTTCCCGGCCGCGCACGAGACAGCGGGCACAGAGCTCGAACGGAACCGGCGGCCGCTCCGCCAGGCACGTCTCGCAGAGCAGCGTCGCCGCCCGCGCCGGGGCCCCGCACGCCGGGCAGCGCTGCGGATAGGCGAACGCGGCGAGGTCCAGCAGGCGCGGGACCCACCTGCGCCGCCAGTGGCGTGCGCCTCGCGCGAGTGCGGCCATCAGCGCCCCCGGTGGGCCGCGGCCCACAGCGTCGGCAGCGGCACGTCGCGGCCCGTCCAGAGCGCGAGCGATCGGCGCGCCTGATGGACGAGCATGCCGAGCCCGTCCCGGGCGCGTACCCCGCGCGCGCGCAGCGCGAGCACCCACGGCGTCGGCCCGGCCCCGTAGCCCATGTCGATGGCGACGGCCTCGACGGGGACGAGGGCGGGATCGAGCGGCCCTTCGAGCTCGCGCAGCGGCGTCGCCTGGATCACCAGCGTGGCGGCGGCGAGCGCGGCGTGCACCTCCGCCCCGTCCAGCGCGAGCGGCGGATCGAGCCCGAGTGCGCGGAAGGTGCCGGCATGACGCGCGGGATCGCGCGTCGCCGCGCGCACCGAGCGCGCGCCCGCGCCGGCCAGCGCCGCGGCCACGCTTCGCGCCGCCCCGCCCGCGCCGAGGAACACCACGCGCTGCGCCTGAGGATCGAGGCCCTCCACGGCGAGCAGGTCGAGAAAGCCCGGGCCGTCCGTCGATGCGCCGGTGCGCCCCACGGGGTCGAACACCACCGTGTTGACCGAGCGCGCGCGTGCCGCGCTCTCCGAGACGCGCTCGAGCAGCGGCAGCACCGCCTCCTTGAGCGGCATGGTCAGGTTGACGCCGCGCAGTCCCTCGGCCTCGAGCGTGTCCAGCCGTCCGGCGAGCTCCGCGGCGCGGGTGCGGATCGCCCGCGAGGCCCCGGCGATGCCGAGCGCGGCGAGCCCGGCCTCATGCAGCGCCGGAGACAGGGTGTAGTCGAGCGGGTCGCCCAGCACCGCAAGATCCATGCGGGCGTCTCCCATCGGGGGCGGGTCAGGAGGCCGGTCGGGCCTGCCGGCGCAAACGCAGGATCATCAGCGCCGCGAACAGCGCCATCGCGAAGCTCATCACCTGGCTCTCGGTGATCGTCATGCCGCCGAGGCGGGCGACCTGAGCCTGCGCGTCGTAGGCACGCGTCATGTCGAGCGGAATGCGGGTCAGGCCGAACAGCGCGACGAAAGCCCAGAACAGCACACCCGGCGTGCGGATGCGGGTGCGCACCGCCCACAGCAGCACGAACAGGACGAGCCCGGCGGCGGAAAAGTAGAGCTGTGACGGGTGTACCGGCGCGGAGCCGAACTCGAGCCCCGCGAACGAATCGGGCGGGAACACCACGCCCCACGGCATGGAGGTCGGATGGCCGTAGCAGCAGCCGTTCAGGAAGCAGCCGACCCGCCCGAACATCATCCCGAGCGCCAGGGATGGCGTGAGCGCGTCGGCCACGGTCCACATCGGCAGCTGCGCGCGGCGCGCCACCAGGAGCGCCGCGGCCGCGCCGGCGATGACGCCGCCGTAGAGGGTGAGCCCGCCCTGCCAGAGCGCGAGCACGCTCGCCCACTCGCGGCGGAACTGCTCGACGTGCTCGATGACGTACATCGCCCGCGCACCGAGGACGCCCGCCACCAGTGCGACGAGGATGACGGTCACCAGACGGTCCTCGTCCAGATTCAGGCGGCGCGCCTCGCGCAGCGCGATCCAGGTGCCCACGAGGAACGAGATCGCGAGCATGAGTCCGTACGAGCGGACGTGAATCGGGCCCCAGTGGAACAGTTCCGGATACAGGTTCAGAACTCCGTGCGCCGCATGGCGACGTTCATGATCAGGCCTATTTCGATGCCGTTGACGATCAGTGCGGTGCCGCCGTACGAAAGCAGCGGCAACGGCAGCCCCGTGACCGGCGCCCAGCCGATCGTCATGAGAATGTTCACCGAGACGTGATAGAAGAAGGCGGAGATCAGGCCCACCACCAGCAGGCTGGCGAAGCCGTTGCGAGCCACCGTCGCCACGCGCAGGCCGCGCAGCAGCAGGACGCCGTAAAGTAGCACCACCACCAGCGTCCCCACCAACCCGAGTTCCTCCCCTACGACGGAGAAGATGAAGTCGGTGTGACGCATGGGCAGGAAGGCGAGCGCCTTCTGCGTGCCCTTGAGGTAGCCCTTGCCGGTCACGCCGCCCGAGCCCATGGCGATCTTCGACTGGATGATCTGATAGCCGGCGCCATGCGGATCCTGCCCGGGATTGAGGAACGTTTCGATCCTGCGCTTCTGGTAGTCGTGCAGATGGTTCCACGCGTGCGGCAGCGCCACGGCCATGGCGCCGTTCACGGCCACCACCAGCACGAGCACCGAGAGCCGCGGCCGGATGGCGCCGAGCGTGAGCGTGAGCAGACCGGCGAACCACCACAGCGAGCCGGTGGCGAAGAACAGCACGAGGTTCAGGGCTGGCGAGAGACCGAGCGCCAGCGTGGACAGCGGCATCCCCGCCCAGTAGTACATCGCGATCAGAATGATCGGGAACGACAGCGAGGTGCCGAGATCCGGCTCGCGCAGCACCAGCAGGAACGGCACCAGCGTGAGCAGCATGGGCGGCAGCCACCAGCGGACCCGGCGCAGGTCGAGGTTCGGATTGTCTAGCACGCGCGCGAGCACGATCACCGTGGCGATCTTCGCGAGCTCGGACGGTTGGAACCTGAACGCGCCGAATTCGAGCCAGCGCTTCGCCCCGTATGCGCTCGTGCCGATGCCGAGCACCAGCACCAGCAGCGCCAGCGCGATACCGTAGAGCGGCCATGCCAGCGCGTCGTAGGCGCGGTAGTGGATCCCGGCCGCGATCCACGCAGCGACGAGCGCGACGCCGGCCCAGGCCAGCTGCCGCGTCCACAGGCCCTCGTGCGCGCCGGGAATCGAGGTCGCGCTGTAGACCGTCGCGAGGCCGATGATCACGAGGCCGAACACGGCCGCGAGCAGCTGCCAGTCGAGCGCCGGCAGGCGCCGGCGCGGGATCGGCCTAGTCACCGAAGACCATCCCGGCGGACTCGGGGACGGGGGGCTTCCAGTCCGCGCGCAGCGAGTCCGGCATGAACAGCTCGCGCAGCACCTGACCCGCGATCGGCGCGGCGACGCTGCCGCCGTGGCCCGCGTTCTCGACCACGACCGCCATCGCGATCTCGGGATGGTCCGCGGGCGCGTAGCAGACGAACAGCGCGTGGTCCTGGCCGTGCGGATTCTGCGCGGTGCCGGTCTTGCCCGCGACCCGCGTGCCCGGAACCCTGGCGGCGGTGCCGGTGCCTTCGCTCACCACCCGCTCCATCGCCGTGTGCACCGCGTCCCAGGTGGCGGCGTCGGCCGCAAATCCCGCGCGCGACGACGGCGCGCGGTGCGGGGTCTGGCCGCCGCGTACGGCGCGCAGCACGTGCGGCTCGAGCGGCGCGCCCGAACGTGCGACCTCGGCCGTCATCAGGGCGAGCTGCAGCGGCGTGAGCAGCAACTCGCCCTGCCCGATCACCAGATTCAGCATCAGGCTCTCGCGGAAGTGCCCGTCCTTCCTGCGGTCGTACCAGGCGCGGTCCGGCACCAGGCCGCCGCGCTCCTGCGGCAGATCGATGCCGGTCTCGCTGCCGAGCCCGAGCGCGCGCGACGCCGCCCCGAGCCGCTCGAGGCCGAGGCGCGGACCGAGCTGGTAGAAGAACACGTCGCACGAGTGTTGCAACGCCTCGATGATGTTGAGGGCACCGTGCCCCGAGGGCTTCCAGCAGCGGAACGCGCGCCCGGCGAACACCCAGCTGCCGAAGCAGGGCGCGAGGTGGGTGTCCGGCCGCACCAGTCCGTCGGCGAGCGCCGCCAGCATGGACACGATCTTGAACGTGGAACCCGGCGGGTAGGCCCCCTGGATCGCGCGGTTCAGCAGCGGATTCGCGCCGCCTTCGTTCATCTCGCGCCAGCGCTCCTCCGAGAGCCCCACCGAGAACTCGTTGGGATCGAACGCCGGGCGGCTCACCATCGCGAGCACGCCGCCGTCGCGGGGATCGAGCGCGACCGCGGCGCCGCGATCCACGTTCGCCATCGCGTTCTCGAGCGCGGTCTGCACCCGCAGATCGATGGTGAGCACCAGGTTCTGCCCCGGGATCGGCAACCGCGGCGGCCCCTCGGTCAACGTCGAGACCCGCTGCCCCATCGCGTTCACGACCACGAATTCCGCGCCGTCCTCCCCGCGCAGCTGCGACTCGTAGGCGCGCTCGACGCCGCTGCGGCCGATGAGGTCCCCCGGCCGGTAGCCGGCGTCGGCACCGCGTTCGAGTTCCTGCTCGTTGATCTCACCGGCGTAGCCGAGCACGTGCGCCGCGAGCGCCCCGTGCGGATAGTGGCGCAGCGGCTCGACCACCACCTCGACGCCCGGAATGCGCTCGCCGAGCTCCTCGACCGCGGCCATCACCTCGAACGGCGCGTTCTCGCGCAGCACCACGGACTGTCCCGAGCCGTTGGCCTGCCGGACCGCGTCCGCGATCGTCGCGCTGTCGACCTCGGTGATCGCCGCCGCGCTGGCGTACCAGCGCGCGTCGAACTGGATGCGACGCGCGCTTTCGGCGGGAAACGGCCGGAACACGATCTTGAAACTCGGCCGGTTGTCGGCGAGCAGCTCGCCGTGGCGGTCGTAGATGGCGCCGCGCGGCGCGCGCAGCACCTCCATGCGCACGCGGTTGTTCTTCGCCAGGTCGCGGAAGTGTTCGTGCTCGACCACCTGCAGCCTGAGGAGACCGAGCACGATCACCCCGAGCCCGGCCGCGACCAGGCCCGAGAGCAGGATGGCGCGCTCCTCCCTAAGCTGTCGGACCCGTGTCGTGGGTGGCATCGGCGAACAGTCCCCGGCCGCTGACGCGGCCCACCAGGGTGAGCAGGAAGGCGCCGAGCGGCGCCGTGGCGAGCATCGCGAGCAGCACCCGCTGCAGCAGGTACGGCCAGCCGGCGAGCCCCTGCAGCTCGAACGCCGTGGCCCATACCTGGTGCACCAGGGTGGCGACCGCGATCAGCACCAGCTGCGTCCGCACGCTCTCGCGCACCAGCGTGTGGCTCAGCCGGCCGATCACGTAGCCGAGCAAGGCCAGCACCAGCGCGTGGCGGCCCAGCCAGTGCGCCGCGTCGAGGTCGGCCGCGAGGCCGATGAAGAAGCCGAACGTGACGCCGGCCGACTCGCCGTAGCGCAGCGCCCAGACCATGGTGACGAACACCAGCACGTCGATGACCACGCCGCGCGCGGCGAGCGCCGAGAGCGCCGTCGAGCGCAGCAGCAGCGCCACGGCGATCAGCAGGATGAAGCCGCCGAGCGCCTTCATGGCTGGACCTCGTCGTCCCAGGTCCCGCGCAGCACGAACGCGTGGCGCAGGCGCGACAGCCGCGCATCGGGCTCGACCTCGATCTCCTGCAGCAGGCCGCTCTTCTCGCGGCCGATGCGCGCGATCCGCCCGACCGGCAGGTGCTCCGGAAAGCGCCTCGACATGCCGGAGCTCAGCACCCGCTGGCCGACCCGCACGGTGTCGCCGAGCGGCACGTCGGTGAGGATCAGCCGCGGGTACGGCGCGGTCGTCGCGCGCAGCAGACCGAGCACGCCGGTGCTCTCCACTTCGCAGGCGACGACGGAGACGGGATCGGTGAGCAGCGTGACCCGGCTCGCCGCGCCGTAGCACTCGCTGATCCGGCCCAGCAGACCCTGCGGGGTGACCACCGCGTCGCCGACGTGGATGCCGCGGTTCTTCCCGGCGCTCAGGGTCGCGGCCACCGGCACCGGCGTCCCCGAGAGCGACAGCACCTCGACCGGCGCGTAGTCGAACGGGCCACGGCGCGGCAGATCGAGCGCGCGGCGCAGCGAGTCGTTCTCGACGCCCGCGGCACGCAGCGCGGCGTTCTCGACCTCGAGCGCGCTGATCCGTTCGTGCAGCTGGCGGCTCTCGCGCCACGCGGTGCCGACCCGGTCGCCGAGCAGCACCACGCGGTCGAGCGGCGCGAACAGATGCGCCCCGGCACTGCGCAGCCAGCTCTGCGGCAGGCGGTCACCCACCACCAGCAACAGCAGCGAGACGACCGTATAGGTGGCGAGGAGCGCGGTACTGCGCCGCTCGGCGCTGGGGAGGAACCCTCCCATGGACTCAGTCCCGGTGGCCGGCCAGGAGCACCTTCTCGAAGTCGTCCGGATGCTCGAGAATCTTCCCGGCACCGTGGACCACCGAGGTCAGCGGATCCTGCGCGACACGAATGTTGAGGTTCGTGATCTCGCGCAGCAACAGGTCGAGTCCGCGCAGCAGCGCGCCGCCGCCGGTGAGGAAGATGCCCCGGTCGACGATGTCGGCGGCCAGTTCGGGAGGCGTCCGCTCGAGCGACTCGCGCAGCGCGTTGACGATGTTGCCGATGGGTTCCTGAAGCGCCTCACGCACCTCGACGCTCGAAACGCGCAGCGTACGCGGGATGCCGCGCACGAGATCGCGGCCCTTGATCTCCATGTCCATCTCTTCCGGAAGCGGAAAGGCGGAGCCGATCTCGATCTTGATGCGCTCGGCGGTCTGCTCGCCGATCATCATGTTGTAGGCCTTCTTCGCGTAGTTGACGATGGCCTCGTCCATCTCGTCGCCGCCGACGCGGATCGACGTCTTGGTGACGATGCCGTGCAGCGCGATCACCGCGATCTCGGTGGTGCCACCGCCGATGTCCACGACCATGTTCCCGGTCGGCGTGTCCACCGGCAGGCCCACGCCGATCGCCGCGGCGATCGGTTCCGGTACCAGCCGCACGTCGCGCGCCCCGGCCCGCGTCGCGGAATCGTGGACCGCCCGGCGCTCGACCTCGGTGATGCCCGAGGGCACGCTGATGATGATGCGCGGCCGTACCAGGAACTTGTGTTTCTGCACGCGCTGAATGAACTCGCGCAGCAGATCCTCGGTGACTTCGAAATCCGCGATCACCCCGTCCTTGAGCGGGCGGATCGCGTTGATTTCGTCGGGCGTGCGGCCCAGCATGAGCTTCGCTTCGCTGCCGACCGCCTGCACCCGTCCCGTGGCCTTGTCCACCGCCACGACCGAAGGTTCGTTGAGAACGATGCCCCGTCCCTTCACATAGACGAGGGTATTCGCGGTCCCCAGGTCCATCGCGAGGTCCGTCGAGAAGAAGCCCATCAGCCCATCGAGAAACATCCGTGCCTCTCCGAAAAGTGGTGCGCTTTGCGAGCGGGATGACCGCGGTCACGGGCGAGGAGGCGCGAGTGAGGAGTTCGGGGCGTCCCTGCCCATTCGGGTTTCGGCACGCTAGCACCTGAAACTTGAGCCCGGCAAGGCGATTGCCTGCGCCGCCGGCGCGAATCCGCAACCGTCCCCGTACCGAAGCCTGGGAGGGCGGCACCCGGCCGCAGGTCGCGAGCGTGCGCGGCGCGCGGCGCCCGGTCCCGGGCGGCGGAGCCCGCCTCCGCGCGCGGGCCCGGGCCGGCGACCTGCGCCATCGAAGGACGCACCTGGCCCCGGGCCGGCGCGTCGGGCCTGTCGGGAAACGTGACGGTTTCTCCGCACGCCGCCCTTCGCGGACGCCGGCCGCGTCGTGGGCCGCCGGCCGAACGCCATCGGGCCGAACGGGTTACACGCGCGCACCGGGGTCATGGCCCGCTCCTTGCCCATACTCGAAAGCGTGAGCGGCGGGTCCGTGCCTGTCGCCTCGCACCACACATGGGACTCGGGTGCCCCTCCATGGCTCTCCAGGCACTCGTGCGGGCCGGCGTCGCAAGGCGCCGGCCTTCTCCTTTGCCCCGCGGTCGCGCCGTGCAGAGCGCCGGCGCCGCGGCCGTCACGGGCCGCGGCACCTGGACCTGAGAGGCCGTGCGCGGGGTATCTCGATGCGTGGACGTACCGCGCGCAGCGTTGACCCTCGTTCCGAACGGGTGATAGGCTCCTCCTTCACGGCGACCTGTGCTTGCCCCGCCGCTCCGACACCCGCATGACCGATCCTCGCCGAAGTCCATTAACCATTGTACTGCTTGCGGTTGGACTGACGGCTGCGGTCCTGCCCGGGCGTGCCCAGCAGAGCCAGGACCGGTTCTTCTACGCCGACACCACGCTGCTGCGCGACACGCTGGACCTGCATTTCACCGGTCTCTTCGAGCTCGCGGACAGTCTGCGCATCACCCCGGACACGCTGCGATCGATCGCGGTCCGTTTCAAGCTGCCGCTCGCCCGGATCGTGTGGCTCTCGGACAGTCTCGGCCTGCCGGTCGACAGCGTCGGCCCGGTGATGGAACGCGAGCAGTTCAATCCGCTCGCGGCCTCGCTGCCGCGCCAGCAGACGTTCAACTACACCTCCAACTATGGAATCTTCCAGACCCGCACGACCTGGGAGAACAACTCCGGCTACAAGCTCGTGAACGGACCGCTGTTCATCAACAACACGACCAACATCAACATGGAGCGTTACCGCATCAGCGGCCGGACCGCGGTTCGCCAGACACGCAACTCGGTGTCGGAACTGGGCTGGAAGTTCTCACCGAACCTGTCGCTCGGCGGGCGGGCGAACCTCTCCCGTTACGACACCCACGACCCGGGATCGGTCTCCAACGAGGGCGAGACCAAGAACGAGTTCCAGTTCTCGGCACGTTCACGCCAGCAGCCGGGCGGCGGGCTGACTTCGGAACTTAACGTGTTCACCGGCGTGCTCGACCTGTCGAACAGCACCCAGGAGAAGCGCGGGCTCTCGGGGGACATGAACGGCCGCGTTCGCTACGCGCGGGGCTGGCTGACGCACGATCTCACCGGCCAGTTCACGGGCAACCTGTCGAAGACGCGGCCGCCGAACGCACTCGAGGAGCGCTCCACGAACGACAACTCGCAGAACGTCCGCGGGGCGCTCGGGCTGTGGGCCAACCAGCCGATCGGGGTCAATCTCGGCTATTCGCTCAGGCGCGTTCGTGTCGACACGCCGACCGACTCCGGCACGATCCAGCAGGTGCGCACGGACAGCAAGACGGTCGACCTCGGCATCCGCATGCGCAGGAGCAGCGAGTTGCAGATGAATCTGGGCGGCAGCTACAAGGACAATCAGCAGTCCAACTCGCTGGTGCCGGCCGCGCAGAGCGGCCGCCAGGATCTGGGCTTCACGAGCGACGCGCGGTTCCGCCTGCTCGGCTGGCTGGTGGAGCCCCGCTTCGGGATCTCGTTCAGCGAATCGCGCTTTCCGCAGCGCTCCTCCACCGGCGGCTACGGCGAATCCCTCAGCGTGCGCAACTTCGAGATCACCGCGCAGCGCAGCCTGACCTCCAAGATCGTCACGCGCGCGACCGGCAGCGTGAGCCTCAACACCTACCGCTACTTCTCGCTCGGCGGCGACACGCCGATTCCGCGCGACCAGTACCGCCAGTCCTACCGGATGGAAGGGACCTACAACTACTCGCCGGACATCACCACCACCCTGGCGCTCGACGTATCGCGCTCGTTGTTCGTGAACATCCCGAGCGCCAGCACCGGGGCCAACAACGAAGTGCGGACCTATCGTGCCGAGTGGTCCTGGTCGTATCGGCTGCTGCCCGGGCTCACCGCCAACCAGAGCAACCAGATCATCGCCAACTACACGTTCTTCACGTTCAGCCCGCTGCTCAACCGGCTCTCGCTCGACTACACGACCCGGACGACCCTCAACGCCGTGATCACGCCGCGCCTGCTGATCGACGTCCTGCACACGGCCCGCTTCCAGCCGAGCGGCGACTACATCGTCGAGTCGGACGGGCTGCAGTATTTCGGCCAGGCCGACGAAACGGAGAACTTCACGCTGGGCGCCAACGTCCGCTACTCGCCGAGCCGGCTCGTCTCGATCACGGTGTCGCCGGAGTATCAGTCGACCGACCGCAACCAGACGCTCGACGGCGTGCTGGTCCCGCAGCGTCAGAGTCGCACGCTCAACATCACCGGCGGCGCCACCGTCAACCTGCCGGTCGGCGAACGCGGCCGGCTCAGCGGCACCCTGCGGCGCACCTACCGGGGCGATCGCAGCATCTCATTCCCTTCGGGGGTGCCCACGCCGTCGCCGCGCAGTGAAATCGACTACTGGAACGGGAGCCTGGTGTTCTCATGGGACCTGTGATGCGCGGGCGGATGCGAGGAGTTGGACCGGCGCTGGCGGCACTCCTGTTCGCAATCGCCCTGCTGCAGGGCTGCGGCCTGTTCAAGCCGACCGAGCCCGAAACGCCGAGCGGCACCGTCGTGCGCACCGACTACTCGAGCCCCGACAGCACGCTCGAGACGCTGGCGCGTGCGGTGGAGGACAAGGGCAGCAGCACGGGCCTCACCGCCTATCTGGGCGGCCTCGCCGACCAGAGCCGCGACGGGATCGGTTTCGTGGCGATCCCGCTGGAGAGCGTGGTGCAGGCCCTGCAGGTCAGCGACCAGACCTGGACGGAGAGCAACGAGTCGGGATTCTATTCACGCCTGGCGAAGATCAATGCCAGCCCGTATCTCATGACATGGGAACCGGATACGCGGTTCAACCCGGACGATGTCAACGGTGATGACGCCGTGCTCTACCGCCGCTACACGATCCTCACGCCGCAGAATCGACTCATCGCCAGGGGCTATGCGAAACTCGTCATGAAGCAGTTGAACGGCAGCAAGTGGGTCGTCGTGACCTGGGAGGAACAGGTCGTGGAGCCCGGCGACGATGAAGCGCTTACCTTCAGCTGGTTGAGACTTCTCTCATGAAACGCATCCGACATGACGTGCGCCGTCTGTGGCCCGTCTTCCTGCTGCTCGCGGTCGCCGCCCTCGCAGGGGGCTGTTTCAATCCGTTCGACCCGCTGATCTCGGCGCGGCGCGGCGAATCCGAGCCGCCGCCGGTGCCGGTCAACCCGCGCTCGACCCTGCTGCTGTTCCAGTGGTGCTGGGAACACCGGGCGATCGACGAGTACCGCGAGCTGTTTACCGACGACTACCGTTTCTACTTCTCCGAGACCGACACCGCCGGCCAGGCGTTCCGCGACACGCCGTGGACCCGCGAAGACGAGATGACCAGCGCGACCAACCTGTTCGTCGGGGGCGGCAGTCAGCCGCCCGCGGACCGGATCACCCTCGACTTCACGAGCAACCTGGACGAGTTCCCCCCCACATCGGCGGGAATCCGAACTGGCACGTCGACATCCGGGCCGAGGTCAACCTGCGCGTGACCCTCGGCGAGAGCGTGCTCGAAGTGCGCGGGCCGGGCCTGTTCACCTTCGTGCGGGGCGACTCGGCGGCGATCCCCGAGGAGCTCGTACAACGGGGCTTCACGCAGGACCCCAACCGCTGGTACATCGAGCGCTGGGAGGACGAAACCCGGTCCTCCGCGGGCGGCAGCGCGTTCAGCGCGCGGCGCATCACCACCACGACCAGCGCTTCGGGCGCCGTGGTCGAAAGCTCCGAGCCGATCCCGCTCCCGCCGACGCTGCAGACCTGGGCCCAGGTCAAAAAGTACTTCCTGCTGTTCCCCGCATAGCGCGCCCTGCCGGCGCGCCCCGCCCCGGCGGGTCAGCGGGGCGTGAACCCGATCCGCCTCGTCACTCCGGCCGCTCCCGCGGCCGCGGCCGGTCATCCTTGCATTGACATAACATGGCCTCTCGCATAGCGTCTGTGCGCGAGGACACCCCTGTTTCCCAGCCAAGGATCTGGCCCCGCCGACCCCGTTCGGTGGTACAGGAGACAGCAATTGAAGGATTCTTCCCACCGTCCGGCACCCCCTGCCGTGGCTCCAGATGGTTCGACCGCCCCCTCGCGGTCATCCCATGCGTTCCATCACCCCGAAAGGAGAGGTCCGCTATGACGATGCGTTCGTTCTGGCGTTCCGTACCCGTCCCACTTCTCGCTCTTGCGCTGTCCATCCTGGCCGCCGCTCCCCTGTTCGCAGGCACGACCGGCAAGCTGACCGGCCGGGTGCTCAGCGACAAGGGTGAGCCGCTCGCCGGTGCCAACATCCGTGTGATCGGACAGCGTCTCGGCGCGGTGTCGGACGAAGAAGGCCGCTACGTCATCATCGGGATCCCGGGCGGCACCTACGAGATCCGTTGCAACCTGCTCGGCTACGCAGCGTTCGTCGCCGGGAACGTGGAAATCATTCCCGACTTCACCAAGGACCTCGACATCCGGCTCACCAGCGAGGCCGTGCAGATGCAGGAGGTACGCGTCGAGGCCGAGCGACCGCTGCTGCAGAAGGACGCCACCGGTACGACCCGCTTCCTCTCGGCGGACGAGATCCAGAAGCTTCCGACCCGCGGCTACCGCGACGCGGCCGCCCAGCAGACGGGCGTGGTCAATTTCCAGAAGAACATCGACACGGAAGCGCAGAACTCGAACACGCTGATCGTGCGCGGTGGCCGTCCGAACGAGATCGCCTACTACGTGGACGGCTTCTCGCAGCAGGATCCGCTGACCGGCACCTCGAGCACCTCGATCAGCAACAACGCGATCGAGGAAGTCGTGTTGCTCACCGGCGGCTTCGCGCCCGAGTACGGCCGCGTCATGTCGGGCGTCACGAACGTGATCACCCAGGAGGGCCGCTCCAACTACTTCGGCGCCCTCGAGGCCGTCTCCGACGCGCTGGCCGGCGACTGGATCGGCGCCAACAAGACGGACTACAACATCTACGACGCGTCGCTCGGCGGCCCGGTGATCCCCGGGAACGACGACGTCACCTTCTACGTGTCGGGCGAACGCCGCTGGCAGCGCGATCGCTCGCCGTCGTTCATGCCCTCGACGCTCCAGGACCAGCTGAAGGAAATGGGCTTCTCGCCGGACTACAAGCCCAACAACAGCTCGGGCGGCTTCTCGCTGCAGGGCAAGCTGGCCTGGCAGCTGGGCGACAACATGAACCTCAAGGCCGGCGGGCTCGGCTCCCAGGAGACATGGCGGCAGTTCTCGATCCCGTACCTGTTCAACCTCAATCACGTCCCCGAGTACGAGGATCGCAACCAGTCCTACTTCGCCACCTTCAACCACGTGTTGAGTCCGAAGACGTTCTACAACCTCGGCGGCAACTTCTTCGAGACGATGCGCAAGCGCGGCGACGGCGTGCACTTCGACCGGCTCGAGCAGTACGCGCGCAATCCCAACCCGCGCTTCGACACGGACCTGCCGATGTTCTGGAACGACGGGCACGTCTGGGACGACTACCTGCAGCGCCGCTCGTCCTACTACGGCTTCCAGGCGAGCATGACGTCGCAGGTGAACTCGCAGCACCAGATCAAGTTCGGCGGCGACTTCCAGACCCATACGCTGCGCTTCTTCCAGCACTACTTCCCCGTGCAGCTGGGCGGCACGTCGCCCAACCTGCTCGACTGGGACGGCTACGGCTACGACATGGTCGTCACCAGAGACACCTCCGGCGCCGTGCAGAAGATCGACATCGTCGACGTCAACAGCGGCCGCGACGGCGCCAAGCACCCGAAGACCTGGTCGGCCTACGCCCAGGACAAGTTCGAGCGCGAGGGCCTGATCGTGAACGGCGGCCTGCGCATGGACTACATCGACACCGACACCCCGGCGCTGGTGAATCCCCTGCTGCCGCTCGGCGATCCCGCCGACCCCAACAACAATCCGTCGCTGCTTGAGGACAGCGAGCTCACCAAGAACAAGACCTACCTGCGCATCTCGCCGCGCCTCGGTGCCGCGTTCCCGGTGGACGACAAGACGGTGTTGCGCTTCAACTACGGACAGTTCTATCAGCAGCCGAATCTGCAGAACCTGTACGTCTCCTACCGCTTCCTCGAGCACAAGGTGCGCACCGGCGGGTACTTCGTGGCGTTCGGCAATCCGAACCTCAAGCCCGAGCGGACCACGGCCTACGAAGTCGGCGTGGTGCGGCAGCTGGGTGACAACGTGCGCCTCGACATGACGGCGTACTACAAGGACGTGAAGGACCTGGTGCAGGTGGTCAACACGCCCTCTCAGCCCAACAGTTTCAGCTCGTACCAGAACACCGACTTCGCGACCATCAAGGGCGTGGACATCGGCTTCACGATGCGGCCGGTCAACAACATCTCGGCCAACCTCGCCTACTCGCTGAGCTTCGCCCAGGGCACGGGCTCGGTGTCGAACTCGCAGCGCAACATCGCCTGGACCGCGAGCCAGGTGCCGAAGCAGACGGCGCCGCTCGACTTCGACCAGCGCCACAAGTTCGCGCTGAACGTGGACTGGAGCCTCGGCCAGGGTCAGGGGCCGCTGTGGAACGGCTTCCACATCCTCGAGAACACGGGCATCAACGTCCTGCTGAACGTGGCGAGCGGCACGCCGTACACGCCGACCGACGTGTACAACGAGGTGACGCTGGCGGCGGTCGCGCTGCAGCCGTCGGGCCCGATCAACTCGCGCTACGGCCCGTGGACGACCAACCTCGACTTCAAGGCCACGAAGGGCTTCGCTCTCGGCAGCTATCACCTCGAAGCGTTCGCCTGGGTGCTGAACGTGCTCGACGCCGAGAACGCGTTCCAGGTCTACACGTCGTCGGGCTCGGCCCGCACGACCAACTGGCTGAACACCCCTGACGGGCAGACGTACGTCCAGACTGCCGACAGCAACGGCCTCGACGGCGCGGGCCTGTACCGGCTCGCCGAAAACGATCCGAACTTCTATTCGACGCCGCGCATCGTCCGCTTCGGCGTCCGGGCCCAGTTCTGATGGCCCGGTCCAAGGGAAGGAGCCAAACGATGGACGTTCGACGTCATTGCATCATCTGGGGGTTGGCGCTCGCCGCGGCGGTGTGCATCGCCGCGCCCGCGCTGGCGGATCGGCCGGCCCGCTCGCCCATGCCGGCGAGAGTCGCCCAGCCGCTCGGCATCAAGCGCGCCGACCAGATCACCATCCAGGACAACCAGCGCCGCATCGACGTGAACTCGATCAACATGTGGGTGACGAACTTCGGTTCGTTCGCATGGGACCTCTCCAGCGGCAATCCCGGCCTCGTCTACCCGAAGGGCACGACCAACACGGCCGTGTTCGCCTCGGGGATCTGGCTCGGCGCGGTCGTGGGCGGCGAGGTGCGGACGGTGGTAGCCGAGTACTCGCAGGAGTACGGCCCGGGCACCATGACGGGCGGCAGCGCAGACAATCCGGCCACGGCCCGGTTCAGGGAATACAAAGTGAAGGGCTGGACCGGGGATCCCTCCGATACGGCCCACGTGGATCGCAGCGCCGAGGATCTCGCCGCCGACCCGGTGGCGGACCCGCTCGTGCACAATTCCTGGAGCGAGTACGTCAACGGCGCCAAGCAGGACGGTGCGCCCACCCGCATGTGGGACATCAACGGCACGATGGTCGAGGGACCGGACGTGCTCGGCGACCAGATGCTGTGGTCGGTCTACAACGACGCGGATCCCACCAATCACACCAACGACGCCGGCAGCTCGACGCCGCTGGGCGTCGAGATCCAGCAGACCACCTTCGCGTTCAACCGCCAGGGTGCGCTCGGCAACACGGTGTTCATCAAGTATCTGATCATCAACAAGGGAGCGAACCAGCTCGACAGCATGTTCGTATCGCTGTGGAGCGATCCGGACCTGGGTGGCGCGGCGGATGACCTCGTGGGTTGCGATACCACGCTGTCGCTCGGCTACGTCTACAACGCCAACAACGCCGATCAGCTGTACGGCTCCGCCCCGCCCGCGGTCGGGTACGACTTCTTCCTGGGCCCGATCAACGCCCAGGGCGATACCCTGCCGCTGACGTCGTTCAACAAGTACATCAACGGCACGGACCCGGCGTCGACGGAAGAGACCTACAACTACATGAACGGTCTGAATCCGGACGGCAGCGACGTCATCGACAACAATGGTGAGGTCACCAAGTACTTCCACGCCGGCGACCCGGTGCAGGGCACCGGCTGGCTGGATTCCAATCCTGCCGACCGTCGCTTCATGATGTCGGCGGGCCCGTTCCAGATGGCGCCGGGCGATACCCAGGTCGTGGTGGCGGCGATCATCGTCGGCCAGGGCAACGACCGCCTGTCGTCGGTCTCCTCGCTCAAGTTCAACGACACCTTCGCGCAGGACGCGTTCGACCGGAACTTCATCCTGCCGAGCCCGCCGGCCCAGCCGAAGGTCGACGTGACCGCCGCGCACGGCTCGGTCACGCTGAGCTGGGATGCGCAGGGCCGGCTCAACTACACGCAGCCGGGCTACGCGTTCGAGGGCTACAACGTGTACCAGGGCGCCACGGTCGCGGGGCCGTGGAAGCGGATCGCCACCTACGACGAGATCAACTCGGTGCGCGTCATCTTCGACGAGGTGTTCGACCCGACGTCGGGCCAGCTGATTCCGGAGTATCCGACGGCGTTCGGCTCGGATGCGGGCATCCAGTACACCCATACGATCACTCAGGACGCGATCCGCGGCGGACCCCTCAACGACGCGACGGAGTACTACTTCGCGGTCACGTCCTATTCCTACGGTGCGTCCGAGAAGCCCAAGGTGCTCGAGAACGCGCAGCAGGTGATCCGCGTGAAACCGCAGCGCCCGGCGGCAGGAACCGATCCGGGCACGGCGCAGACCACGGTCACCTACTCGCAGATCGACCCCAACAAGCCGCCGGCGACCGACGTGGTGACGGCGGAAGTCGTGAACCCGAGCCTGGTGACGGGTGACGACTACCGCATCGTCTTCAAGCCGACGTCGATGCCGTATCCGCAGGTCAACGGCTCCGACGTGCTCGCGACCTGGGCGCTGGTGGACGTGACCACCGGTGACACGCTGCTCAACAATCAGGTGAACCGCGGCAGCGGTGTCCCCAACGACACCGGGCCTCGACGACTTCCAGGTCATCGACGGCATCCGCTGGCGGGTGACCGGCCAGTATGCGCCGGCGCTGCAGGACGTCACCTACGACAACAACAACGGCGACCACCGCCGCGCCCTCACCGGTGTCAACTGGGGCGGCAGCTTCTTCTTCGGCGGCGCCGACTACGGCTGGTGGTGGTGGGGCGGCACGCTGATCCCGCCCGGCGAGACCGGCGCGATGCCGGATTCGTTCACGACGGTCGAGATGCGGTTCGATGCCACCAATCCGTCCATGGCCTATCGCTATCTGCGACTGGAGCTGGCCGACGGTTCCGCGCCGCCCGGGGGACGCGAGTACCGCTACGGCGGCTTCCGCTCCGTGCCGTTCCAGGTGTGGGACACCGTCAACAACGTGCAGCTCGACGCGGCGTGGACGGAGCGCACCGTGGTGGACGCAGCCGGGACGATTCAGCCGCCGGCTGCACAGCCCGCGGTGTTCGACTCGACCTGGGCGCCGGACGCCAGCGGCGTCGGCGGACGCGAGTACCTGTTCCTGATCAAGACGCCCTACAGCGACACGCCGAAACCCATCTACGAGCAGGACGACGCGCTGGACGTGGTGCCGATGGCGATCCTCTACGGCGGCTGGTTCGCGAAACGCGCCGCTACCGACGTGATCGACGACGGTGACGCGCTGACGTTCCTATGGGCCAATCCGGCCACGGCGAACGACGTCTACGACATCTCGACGTCGGAGCTGGTCCGCAACAACACGGCGCTCGCAGCCACGGGGCTCGATCGAGTCCGCGCGGTTCCGAATCCCTACTACACCCGGTCGAACTACGAACTGAACCAGTTCAACCGGATCATGCGGTTCATCAACCTGCCGGAGACGTGCACGATCCGGATCTTCAACCTCGCGGGCGACCTGGTGCGCACGCTGAAGAAGACCGACATCACGTCATCGATCCTCGACTGGGATCTGGAAACCGAGAACGGATTGCCCGTCGGCAGCGGCGTGTACGTCTATCACGTCGACGCGCCGGGCGTGGGCTCGACATTCGGGCGTATCGCGGTGTTCATGGAAACCGAACGCCTCAACAACTTCTAGGAGGGCGGAACATCATGTTCGACGATCGTTCGAAGAACAAAGGATCGAAGGCCGCCCGCGGGTGGCTCTTCCTCCTCGCGATGCCGGCTCTCCTGTTCGCGATGTCCGGAACGGCGCACGCCGGGTCGGACGAGCGCAAGGGCACCGGCGGCGCTCTGGAAATGCGGATCCCCGTGGGTCCGCGCGGCACCGCACTGGGCGGCACCGTGGTGTCGTCCACGGACGGCATCGAGGCGCTGTTCTGGAATCCGGCGGGGCTGGCCGGCATGAGCGGCACGCAGGCGATGTTCAGCAACATGCAGTACTTCGCCGACATGCAGGTCAACTTCGTGGGCATCGCCACTCAGGTGGGCGGCTTCGGCGCGGTGGGACTCAGCGTCAAGGCGCTCAACGTCGGCAACATCATCGTCACCACGGAGGCGGCGCCCGAGGGCACGGGTGACATCATCGACCCGACCTTCACGGTGGTCGGTGTCAGCTACGCGCGCGAGTTCACCGATCGCGTCCGCTTCGGCGGCACGGTGAGCTTCGTCAACGAAGGCATTCGCGACGTGTCGGCTTCCGGCATTGCGTTCGACTTCGGCGTGCTGTACGCCACCGGCTGGCGCACCCTCAACCTGGGGCTCGCGATGAAGAACTTCGGCACCTCGATGAAGTTCGACGGTGCGGGCTTCGGCTCGAGCCAGAACATCGGGAGCGCGGATCCGTCGGCGACACCGCGGACCCTGCGCTCGACGTCCTCATCGTTCGAGATGCCGTCCTACTTCAGCCTCGGCGCCTCGTACGATCTGGTAGACAACTCCCAGTACCAGCTCAAGGCGCTGGGGAACTTCCAGAACAACAACTTCGTCGGCGACAACGTCGGCGGCGGGCTCGAGTGGGTCTACCGCAAGCAGCTCGCGCTGCGCGCCTCGTACTTCGGCTCGATCACCAGCTCGCTGGATCTGGCCACGGGGAACGAGAGCGTGTCGTTCGATTCCGGCGACGATCTCTATGCGGGATGGGCGCTGGGCGGCTCCGCCGGCATGAAGGCCGGCGGCACGTCGCTCGACGTCGACGTGTCGTGGCGTCCGATGAAGGACGACTTCTTCGACGACGTGTACGAGATCGGCGTGAAGCTGAAGTTCTGACCGGTCGTTCCGACCGGCTGACGAAACGCCCGCGGGCTCCGGCCCGCGGGCGTTCTTCGCTTCCTCCGCCCCCGTCCGGCCGCAGCGGGCGGCCGGCGGGCGGCCCCGTTCAGGCGTACAGGCCGCGCAGCGTGATCACCCGCACCACGCGCTCGATCGCCACCATGAAGGCGGCGACACGCATGTTGACCTCGTACTCCAGGGACTTCTTCAGCACGTCCTGGAACGCGTTGACCATGATCGCCTCGAGGCGCTGGTTGACCTCCTCTTCGGGCCAGTAGAGCCCCATCCGATTCTGCACCCACTCGAAATAGGAGACGGTGACCCCGCCCGAGTTGCAGAGGATGTCGGGGATCACGAAGATGCCGCGTTCCTGAAGGATGCCGTCGGCGATCGGCGTCGTCGGTCCGTTCGCCCCTTCGGCGACGATGCGCGCCTTGATGCGGTCGGCGTTGTCGCGGCGGATCTGGTTCTCGAGCGCGGCCGGGATCAGGATGTCGCAGTCGTACTCGACGATCGGGTGGGTGAGCGGCTCGGCGCCCGGGAACCCCTTCACGCCGCGGTGCTCCTCCACGTACTGGAGCAGCGCCGGCACGTCCAGCCCGGCCGGGTTGTGGATCCCGCCCGTCACGTCGGACACCGCCACGATCTTCGCGCCGTCCTTCGCCAGCAGATCGGCCGAGACCGAGCCCACGTTGCCGAAGCCCTGCACCGCCACGCGCGCGCCCGGGATGGGAATCTCGAGGTGCCGGCAGGCGTCGCGCACGCAGAACAGGACGCCGCGGCCGGTGGCCTCGCGGCGGCCCGCCGAACCTCCGACCTCGAGCGGCTTGCCGGTCACGACCGCATACTCGGTGCGGCGCTCGTGCATGGAGTAGGTGTCGACGATCCACGCCATGACCTGCGCGTTGGTGTTGACGTCCGGCGCGGGAACGTCGCTCTCCGGACCGAACAGGTCGGACAGGTCGGCCGCGTAGCGGCGCGTGAGGCGCTCGAGCTCGGCCTTCGACATCCGCCCCGGATCGCAGACCACGCCGCCCTTGCCGCCGCCGAAGGGGATGTTCACCACCGCGCACTTCCAGGTCATCCAGGCGGCCAGCGCTTCGACCTCGTCGAGAGTGACGTCCGGGTGGTAGCGGATGCCGCCCTTGGCGGGACCACGAGTGATCGAGTGCTGCACCCGGTAGCCGGTGAAGACCTGAAGGGAGCCGTCGTCCATGACCACCGGCAGCGAGACGATCGTCGCGCGCCGGGGACGCTTGATGAATTCCTTGATGCCCTCGGTCAGATTCAGTCGCGAGGCGGCTTCGTCGAACTGCCGCTCCGCGTTGGCGAGCGGATTCAGCTCCTTCTGGATGTTCGATCCTTCTGCTGGCATGTCGTCCTCTCGTCCACGAGGGACGGGTCACGGGCGTGGCCCGACGGATGGGCTTGGGAAGTGAGGCGTATGTCGAAAAAGCGGGCGGCAGTATACGGGGCGCTACAGGGCTCTACAAGCCAGCCTCGCTCGCGTCACGGGGAGGCCCCGCCCCCCCGGCCGGGCCGGTGGCTCCGGGCGCCCGGGCGGGCCCCGCAGAGGCCCTGACGGGCCTTCGCGGGCCTCCCGCGCCCCGGCCGGTCCGCCGCCGCAGGCCCCCGCGTCCGAGACCGCGGCGCGGATCGGCACGGCTTTCCCGCCTCGCGCCGGGGGCGCCGCCCCGCAAACCGAAAGGGCGCCCCTTTTCGGGGCGCCCTCCGGTGGACCTGTTGCAGGACGGACGGGTCTAGAACGAGTAGGTCGCCGTCACCTTGGGGAAGTAGACGCCGGCGATACCGCTGCCGAGCCAGCCCAGGGTGTGCGGGAACACGTTGTTCAGGATCGCGTCCAGCTGCAGCGTGCCGAGCTTGACGCCCGCGCCGAGGTTCATCGTGAACGGCGCCTGCGTGAACTTCTGCGTCTCGGAACGGGTGCGGTCTTCGGCCTTGATCGTGCTCACGACGCCCTTGTTGGCGCCCATGCGGATCGTCAGCCAGGAGTTGACGTTGGTCTCGAGCGCCATGAAGACGTTCGGCAGGATGGTCTCGGTGATGTCCAGCGAGTCGCTGGTGCCGAGGCCGCCGGCGATGCCGAAGAGGTCCTCGTCCTGCTCGATCTTGTTCTGGGCGAACGTGGCGCCGAGCACGAACAGATCATTCGCGCCGAGCGTCCAGTTGCCCGCGACGCCCGCCGACCAGCCCTTGAGCGAGTTGTCGGTGGTGACGCTGCTGCCCGCGGTCGAGAACTTGTTGCCCAGATCGAACGAGTAGAACTTGATCACCGGCACAACCATCAGGTTCGGCTGGCTCTCCCACATCGCACGCGCCGAGACCTGGTAGGTGGTCGGCCCGTCTTCTTCGAAGCGGCTGCCCAGCGGAGTCGTGCTGTTCTCGAACGTGCGGCTCTGGTAGAGCGCGCCGATCTCGAGGTTGGTTTCGGGGTTCACTTCGAACCCCACACCGCCGCCGAAGCCCATGATGTTCCGCGACAGGTTCTCGTTGTTGGCCGTATTGGGGTCGAACTCGAGCGTCGTCGTCACGCCCGGCATCTGGTCCTCGAACTTCGCGAACGAACGGTTGAGACGCAGGCCGATCGCCGTCGTGCCGAAGTTCTGGCCCCACATCACGTCGAACGACTCCTGCGTGTTCTGGTTCGGGTCGCCGCCCAGGAAACCGGGGTTCGGCTGCGAGAACGCGTCACCCTGACCGAGGGCCGGCGTCTCTTCGCGCAGGTAGATGCCCCACGTGCCGTAGCGGCCGTCCCACAGGTTGCCGAGCACGGCGCCCATCTGCCGGTCGAGGGTGATCGGGCTGCCCGTGTTCGGATTGAACAGGACGTTGCCGAGCTCGCCATACACGTAGTTGCCGACCGAATTGATGCACGAGGGATACGAGAAGGTGGCGCTCGGATCCTTCACGTAGTCGGGCATCAGGCTCATGCTCTCGACGCGCGACGTCTGGGCACCCGCAACCGCGGGGACCATCAGGACGAGCGCCATCGCACCGAGCCACAGCTTGGAAAGCCAACGGGAATTCATATGTCTACTGCCTCCTTGCGAGATGGTCAGATCGTGATGAAGCCACGTGCAGATTCAAGCCAACCTCCGTGGCCTGCGGCTACAACGCGGTTGTGTCCCGGTCCCCACCTCCTTTCACAGCCGATTTCTTTGTTTTCTCTGAAGAGTGGTGCAGACACACGGAAAGCCCCATCGCATCCGTGAGATGGAGCACAAGGAAAAAGCCAGGATCACACCTTCCGAAGTCAGAAGGATCCTGGCGAACGTCCCGCGTAAGGTAGGAACCACTTCGGAAGCTGTCAAGCCGATTCTGGCGGACGCCCCCGCGGGCGCCGGCCAAAAATTTGCCGCTCTTCGGGGGGCCTTGCGGCCCCGGCGAACGTGCCGTCCAACTCACTGTCGTACAGCGGGTTCTCGGGATCGAGCGAGCTGATTCGTACCGTGCCGCGGGACTGGACGTAGTACCCGCCACCGAGTACGAGTCCGACGTGTGCGATGCGGCGCGCGCAGTCGCGGAAGAACACCAGATCGCCCGCACGGGCCGGCTCGCCCCGTGGCAGCCGCCGGCACGTGCGGTACTGATGCGCTGCGTCGCGCGGCATGGCGATCCCCTGCTCGGCGAGCAGCTGCTGGGTGAGCGCCGAACAATCGATGCCGAGCGCCGTGCGACCGCCCCACAGATAGGGCGCCCCGAGCAGGCCGCGGACGCGATCGACGAGCCGCGGCGGGCGGGCCCGACCGACCGCGAGCGCCGTGGCGGGAATCCAGCCGCGCGCGCCCGACGGCAGCTCGACGCGGCGCCGACGTCCCGCCCGGCGCCCCGGAATCACGCGTGCATTCCAGTAGAGCGGGCCGACCGCGGTGTCGCCCCCCGCGCGCGCCGTGGCGACGACGATCGGCACCGCGATGCGGCCGCGCGCGAGTGCGCTCCAGCCGCGCACCCGACGCACGGAGCCGGTGACGAGGCCCCAGGCCCGAACCCAGCCGCGGTAACCGTCGGCACCGTTCTCGACCCGCCACCAGGCGCCGGCGCGGCCGCCGAGGATGCGCACGGTTTCGCCGAGCAGCAGCTGGCTCGTCAGCTCGCTGCGATGGTCGGCGCGCCGCCGCAAGTCGAGCGCCGCGACCGCCACGACGCCGGCCGCCGGCCGCGGGCTCACTCGGTGGTCGGGCCCAGCAGCACGTAGCGGCCGAACCCGTCGCGGTCCGCGAAGACGTAGCGGCGGTAGGGGTTGTTGTAGTACCAGATCTCGAGTTGCGGCGAGCTGCTGGTCGGCGGGCGATTCTCGATCTGGTCCGGTGGGCCGTGCCGGATGTAGATCCGTCCCATGTCCGAACGCCAGCCCGGACCGAAACCCTGGAAGTTCTTCTCGGCGTAGCGCACGCGGCGGAAGAACTCGATCTGGACTTCGTTGCGGGCGGTCTCCGGCGTCGGGTCGCGCTTCTTCCAGAAGCGCGCCCAGCCGGCGGCCTGCTGATCCTCCGGCAACGCGCGCAGCGCCTCGATCTCGCGCGCATCGGCGATGTAGGAGAGCGGCTCCAGCATGCGCGTGAACTCCTTGCCGCGCGGCGGCCCGCTCTCTTCGACTTCGAACGAGCGCTCGACCAGCCAGCGCGAGCGTCCCTCGACGAACTCGAGCTGGAAGGTGTAGGAGCCGAGGAACAGGTCACTGCGCTCCGGTTTCACGATCACCGGCTGGGCGGAGCGAGAGAGCGTGACCTGGGTCGTTCCGGAGATCACTTCCGAGCCGGTCTCGTCGTTGATGCGGTAGTGGAACGGATAGGTTCGCGGCCAGGCGCCCGGGCGGCGGTCGAACAGCACGACACGCGCCGCCAGCCGTGCGACGTCGAGGCCGAAACGCCGCGTCGGCACCGGCTGGAATCCGGAGGTCGAGTCGGCGACGCCGATTTCGAGGTCGGCGAAGCCGACCGGGTCGTGCGAAAAGTCGCGGACGGTGATCTGCTGATTCGCCTGCGATTCGGTGTCCGCGTTCAGGTCGCGCAGGCTCACGCGCACCTTGTAGCGGCCGGGCGGTACCTTGAAGCGCCGCCGTTCGGTGACGACGCGTGTCGTCGAATTGGTCACCTGGAAGTCGGCGACGACGAGCCGGTGCTCCCAGACGTCGCCGTACATGCGCCCGCCGTCACGCGGCTCGAACGAGACGACGAATTCGACGCCCGCCGCATAGCCGGCGGCGACCCTGATCCACTGCATCTCCGAATACGGCACCGTGAAGGTCACCGCCAGCGCGGTCTGCGCGGTGCTGTCGAGCGTGACCGCCACGTCGGCGTTGAAGTAGGGCGGCGATTCGGGACGAAGCGGCGGGAGATTCGTGGCCCCGGCATCGGGAACGAGCACGAGCAGAGCGAGGAGGGCGGGCAGCAGGAGGCCCTGAAGGGCCATGAGAGGACTCGACGATCGGTGTTCCACGTTGGCCGGGACGCTAGCACAGCCGCGGACGGCCTCGCCAGCACAGCCCACTGCACCCAAACTCCTTGACGCACGGCGGCCGTTTTGGCGATACACTGTGAGTGTCTGATCGGGTTCACCACCGGGAACCCCGTGGAGAATCGTGTTCGCACGCCGCACCATTCAGTCGCTCCCCCGCATCGGCGCCGCGGTCTGGGTGTGCCTGCTGGCGAGCGCCGTCCCCGCGGCGGCCACCATGCCGACCGCCCTGGGCACCATTCCCGCCGAGATCCGTGACGGTTTCGCCGCCGGGTTGTTTCAGGTTCCGCCGCGACCCGACCCGCTCTCGACCAGTTCGGCCCAGCTCGAATGGCGCGTCCCGATCATCATGATCGGCTTCCAGGACATGCCGCTCACCTACCCGCCTTCGGCGCTCGAACAGACCCTGTTCGACCGCACCGGAGCGAATCCGACGGGATCGGCCGCCGAATACTACGACTGGGTGTCGGAGGGCCGGCTCCATCTGAGCGGCGAGGTCGTATTCGCCGTGCAGCTGCCTCACCCGCGCGACTACTACGCGTACAACGCCTATGGCGTGAACACCGTCAGCACCCCCAACAACATCTACGGCATGGTGCGCGACGCACTGATCGAGGCCCGCAATCTGGGCATTCACGTCGACTGGTCGCGCTACGACATGGACAACGACACCTACGTGGACATGCTGTGGGTCGTCCACGCCGGTGCCGGCGGCGAGTCGGTCCCGGACGATCGCAACAACATCTGGTCCATCACTTCGCGGCTCTCGACGGGATGGCGGCTGGGCACCTGGTTCGAAACGGACGACCTGGTCCCCGGATCGCAGACGCAGTACATCCGCATCGACCGCTTCTCGACGATGCCCGAGATGTCGGGCCTGAGACCCGGTCAGATCTCCGAGATCGGCGTCTATTGCCACGAGTTCGGTCACGCCCTCGGTCTGCCCGACCTGTACGACACCTCGCAGCTCGGCGGTGCCGCGAACACGGGTCCCGGCAACTGGTCGCTGATGTCCACCGGTGCGTTCGGCACCAACGGCGTTTCCCCGGAGACGCCGGCGCACATGAGCGCGTGGCCGATGGTCTACCTCGGCTGGCGCCAGCCGGTGCGGCCCGTCCAGGACACGCTGATGACCCTGCCGCCGCTCGAACAGGGCGGCGATATCGTCGAGTTCTGGTTCCAGGGGGAATCGAACCCCGAGCACTTCCTCATCGAGAACCGCCAGCCGTTCGGGTTCGACGAGCACATTCCGGCACGCGGGATGATCCTCTACCACCTCGACGAGTCGATCATCGGAGCACGGCTCGGTTCCAACAGCATCAACTCGGGCCTCACGCCGGGCCTCATGCTGGTCGAGGCGGACGGTGACAGCGACCTGGTCGTGGGCAGCAACCGCGGCGACGGGCTCGACCCGTTCCCCGGCGGGCTGGGGAAACACACCATCGACGAGGACACTGCACCGAACACGCAGACATTCCGCGGGGGCGCGACCAATCTTGCGATCTACGACATCGCGAACGTCGGCTACGATCTCTCCATGCGACTTCAGGTGCGCGCGCCGGGCTGGATGCCGATCGAGGACCACACCACGGCGGATTTCGACCCGGTCGAGTTCGGCGCCTCGCCGGCCTATGCCGCCGACGATCGCGGCTTCTTCCATTGCGTGCGCAGCGAGCTCCGCGCCGGTCGCTCGCAGGTGATCCTGCGCTCCGGACAGGAGGACCTGTGGGCGTCGCCGCTGCAGATCAGCCACACGACGGGCGTCGCGCTGGATCCGGCGATCACGACCCTGCCGGGGGGCGATCTGGCCGTGGTCTGGAGCGATACCCGCGACGGCGCGGCGCGCCTCTACTACCGTGCCCGGATCGGCGGCGCCTGGACGGACGAGGAGCCGATCACCCAGCTCCCGGGCGATGCGCGCAACCCGGCGATCGCGCGGGCCGCCGACGGCACGATCCACCTGTCGTGGCTGCAGGTCGGCGCCACCTCGAAGCTGATGTTCAGACGCTTCCTCTACACGTCACCGTTCGGCACCAATCTGGCCGTCGCCGACACGAGTTCGCCGGGACCACCGCTGATCGCCCCCCGCCCGGACGGCGGTTCGTACGTGATCTGGACCGAGCGCGCACAGACGCCGAGCCAGATCCACTTCGCGAGCTTCCATCCCGATTCGGGGATGGGATCCCCGCGGCCGCTCACCCCGTACGGCTTCGGCGCCCAGTCGGCGCCGCAGGCGGTGGTGGACGCCGACGGCACGCTCCACAGCGTGTGGATCGAGAGCAGCACCGGGATGTACCGGATCCGCTACCAGCACCGCCAGGCCCAGGGCCTGCCGAGCCCCACCGATCTGACGATCGTCACCCACGGCAACTCGCTCGAGAATCCCGTGCTGGCTCAATCCCCCGACGGCACGCTGCATCTTGTGTTCGAGCGCAACGTGGACGGCGTGCTGCAGCTGCGTTACCTGCGCTGGCGTGAGAGCCGGGGCTGGGACGTCGCGGCCACCGACATCTCCGCGCTCGACCAGGGCGACGCCACCTCCCCCGGGCTGATCGCCTCCGGCCCGGGCGATGTCGCCGCGTTCTTCACCGGGCACCCGCAGGGAGCGCCGCGCTTCGACGTCCGCCGCCGCCACCTCGCCCCGGAGGCGCCGGTCGCGGTCGAGGCGCCCGCCGGGCTCCGGCGCGGTGCGCTGCTCGCCTGGCCCAGTCCGCTCCTCGCCGGCGCTCCGGTCTCTTTCCGCATGCCTGACGCCCCGCGGGCGGCACGCGTCGAGGTCTATGACGTGGCCGGCCGCCGGGTCGGGGCTGCGACCTTCGGCGCCGGCGGCATCGCCGGTCTCGCGCGCATCGACGGGGCGGAGACCCGGGCATGGCGAGCGGGGGTCTATTTCGCCCGCGTGAAGGACGGCGGCCCGGCGGCCCGCATCGTGATCCTGCGCTGACCGCCGGGCGGCCGGGGCGCCGGCACGACCCTCCCATCGCCTGACGCTGCAGGCCTGCGCCCGGGGCCTGGAATTCCCACCCATGGGCCGGCCAGGATCCAGGCCCGGTCCCCCCGCGCCCCGCGAATCGCACCCTGCGGCGATGCAGGCTGCACGCCGCGCCCGACCAGGCCGCAGGTCCGGGCCGCTTTCCCCCTCAAGTCCCCCCCCCGAACTTCCGATGGAACAAGCGATAGCGCGCTATGCCCCGGCGGAGCCGGTATGGCACACGCGCTGCTTCATCCATGGAGCCCATATGCCTGGAACCACGCCCAGATCCAGAGGATTCACGCTCGTCGAGCTCGCCGTCACGCTGACGGTGCTCGGCCTGCTGCTGGCGTTCAGCGTTCCCGCTTTCCAGAACATCAATCAATCGTACCAGCTCAAGTCCACCACCGAGACCATGGCCGGCACGCTGCGCGTCTGGCGCGAGCGCGCGATCGCCCGGGGGACGGAGACCGCGGTCCACTACAACAACTCGGTCACCGGCTGCGACTGGCACATCCATGAGTACGACGCCACCACGCACGCGCAGATCGGCCTCATCCGCGGCGGCAAGCTCCCGGACGGCATCACCACCAACACGCTCAATCCGCTGGGCCCTCAATTCGAAAAGGACGGCCGCGTGTCCACCGGGGCGGGGGACATCATCATCCAGAACCGGCGCGGGCAACGCGACACCGTCAGCGTGCTCGCCTCCGGCCTGATTCTGGGCCAGTAGGAGACCACCGATGCGACACCCTCATCGCCATCACGTGAACCGGCGCGCCGAGCGCGGCAGCACGATCATCGAGGTCATGGTCGCGCTGGTCGTGCTCGCGGTCGGAAT
Organism: Candidatus Eiseniibacteriota bacterium; assembly: GCA_963744995.1. Classification (GTDB taxonomy): domain Bacteria; phylum Eisenbacteria; class RBG-16-71-46; order RBG-16-71-46; family RBG-16-71-46; genus CAVUWA01. The sequence goes on along the minus strand of CAVUWA010000009.1, from coordinate 12,484 downwards.
CCTGGCGATCGGGCAGCTGTTCCCGGCCGGCACCCGCGGCCAGCAGAAGGACCGCATGTTCACCACGGCCAACATGCTCGCCCAGGAGCGGCTCGAGAGCCTGCGCGCGGGCGACTGGTCGGCCGCGCAGCTGAGCCCCGGCGCGCATGGCCCCACCCCCATGGGCAACCACAACCAGTACTCGCTCACCTACGTCGTGACGCCGATGGCCGCGCCGCTGGACCAGGTGAAGCGCGTCGACGTCACCGTGTCGTACACGTTCCTGCGCCAGCGGACCGTCACGGCCACCACCTACCTCAGGCGGTAACCATGCGCTCGCTCAAAGCCCGTTCACTCCCCCGCGCGCGGCCCAGCCGCGGCTTCACGCTGGTCGAGCTGATGATCACGCTCGCGATCCTCGGCGTGGTCATGGTCGTGCTGAGCACCATCATCTACTCCGCCGCGCGGAGCAAGGCGCAGACCGCCAACAACCTCGAGTCCTCGCAGCTCACCCGCGTGGCCGTCGACATGATCGCGAGGGATCTGCGCAATGCGGGCTACGAGGCCGATCGCGACAATCCATCGCCGCAGCCGCCGATCGCCTACATCGACTCGATGCAGGTGCTGCTCTCGGCCAACCTCGACGACGTGCCCGTGGGCGGCGGACCCGACGCGTACAACCCGGCCGGCAATCCCAAGCCCTTCCCCCTCAACGGGACGGCCTACGCACCGCCCGTCACCTACGGCACCGGCGCCGAGTTGATCCGCTGGACGCTCGACACCAACAACGACGGCGTCGTCGATGCGGGCGACATCGCCGACCCGGACGGCGCCGACGCGCGCCGCACCCAGAATCCCAACGACTTCGAGCTGGTGCGCGAGGTCTACGGCGACTCGACCGGTGGTCTTCCCGGCGTCAATGGCGGGGCCGCCGAGCACATGTCGCTGCTCAAGCGCCCGTCCACGGGCGACGTGCCCGCGCTGTTCACCGTGTACCTGTTCGGCGATCCGAATCCGTGGCCCTGGGCCAACGGTCCGATCCCGGTCGGGCGCCTCAAGGACATCGAGCGCATCGTGATCCGCGCGGTGGGCACGAGCCCCAAGCCCAACTGGCGCGGCCAGTACGCTTCGACCGAGTACCGCACCGAGGTCGACGTGACCCGCAACTCACCCAACTTCGGCTCCGACGAATACGCGGTGGACGGCCGCGTGTTCGTGGACAACGGCAACGACGCCTGGGACGGCCCGCCCACGGACCAGCCCGTCCAGAACGCACAGGTGATCCTCAAGGCGTTCACCACCCACACCGACGCCAACGGTTACTTCCAGCTGCACGCGCCGGCCGGCACCTACACGCTTCGACACGTGCCGCCTCCCGGCTACCAGAACGCGACGACGCCCGACAGCTTCGTGGTCACGATCGGACCGGCGCAGACGCGATTCTTCCTCGATACCAAGATGGCCGGTGGCCGCGTCGGCGTCTTCGCCTATGAAGACCAGAACCAGAACGGCGTGTTCGACAGCGGCGAGCCGCCGATGCCGGCGGTTACGGTGGCGATGTCGGGGACCGGCGAGACCGAAGTCACGAATCCCGCCGGTGCCACGGGGCTGTTCGCCCCGGTGGGCGCCTTCACGGTGACGGGCACGCCGCCGATCGGCTACGTGTTCACCACCACGAATCCATATTCCGGAACCATGGTCGACGGCGGCGCCGATTCGGTCGCGTTCGGGCTCACCGACACGCCGACCGGCACGATTGCCGGCAAGGTGTTCATCGACGCCAACCGCAACGGCATCTGGGATTCCGGCGAGAGCGGCGTGCAGAACGTATGGGTCGGCGCCACCGTGAACGGCGGCGTCACCGTGGCGGCCTCCCAGTACACGGATGCCAACGGCGACTACACGCTCACCGTGCCGATGAACGATCCGCCCGCGACCCAGCCGTATTCGGTGTCGATCATCGTCCCCAACGGCTTCTACCCGACGGGTGCGACGTCGCTCACTCCGATCTACGTGCAGGCGAGCCAGAACGTCACCGGCAAGAACTTCGGCGTCGCCTCGTTCCAGGTCATCACGCTCAACGCCAGCCGGGTGCTGAGCCTCGGCAACGCCGACCTCGTCGAAAAGGACTGGAGCGGCAACGACGATCAGTGGAATACGAAGGGTCATGAGGACAAGGACATCGTGCTCGGTGCGGACGCCGGCGGGACGGACAACATCTCGGTCTGGTTCAACAACTACAACGGCTCGCCGTTGTTCGACCCGAATCCGACCTATACCCGCAACGCCCCCAGCTCGGTGCTGGCCCTGCGCCTCGAAAGGCTCGACAAGAACGTGCCGACCAGCCGCTACGACGCCGTCACCGGCACCCGCTATACCGCGACCGGCAACTTCTTCGTGTGGTTCGCGCAAAATTCGGGCGGCAACCTCGGCTACTTCTCGGCGACGCAGGACCGGTCCTACACGACCGCCGATCTCGGCGACGTGCAGGCGGTGGTGACCGCGGACGTCGGCGGCGGCACCTCGCCGGACATCATCGTCGGCACCAAGTCGCCGACGGCCGGACAGGGTCATCTCGAAGTGTGGATCAACGACGAATCCGCCGACCCGGCATTCGTCCGTGACGAGATCTACCCGCCGCAGGGCAGCATCTCCAGCAGCAACCTCGGCGAGGTCACCAGCATGGTGCTCGGCGACCTCGACAACGATGGCGACCAGGACCTGGTGGTCGGCACGAAGACCGGTGACTACTCGGGTCAGCTGATCGTGTTCGAAAACACCGGCCGCACCACGGGTGCGCGCTTCCGCGAACGGCTCCATGAGGACGTCATCGACGAGTCGATCACGGCCCTGACGCTCATCGACATGAACGGCGACGGCCTTCTGGACATCATCACCGGCAGCGAGTCCAGCGCGTCGACCGGCCGCCTCGAGCAGTGGCAGAATGTCGGCAGCCTGGGCTTCGCGCTCGCGCGGCAGATCGCCTCCGGCATCGTGATGTCGATGTGCGCGGTGGACCTGGGCGGGCTGTCGCGTGACGACCTCGTCGTCGGCTTCCGCTCCACCGACCCCGGCTACGCGGGCGGCCTGCGCATCTACTTCACCGACCTCGGCGTGATCCCGCCGTTCGGCACGGACCCGTCGAACGGCACGATCACGTACATGGTCCCCGCACTGACCTCCGCCAACTTCAACTACGGTGTCCAGCCGTCCCTGCCTGCACCGCCGTACCTGCAGGACGTGGCGGCCGGCATCAAGACGGGCCCCTCGACGGGCGCGCTCGTCGTGTTCATCCGATAGGAGCTCGAATGATGAAGCCTCATGTCCAGGTCGGAAACGAGCGCGGCGTGGCGCTGGTCATGGCGCTGCTGGTGCTGCTCGTGATGTCGCTGCTCTCGGCCGCGCTGATGATGTCGCTCAATACCGAGACGCAGATCGCGGGGCATTCGCAGCGCGAGGCGCAGGCGCTCAACACCGCCGAGGCCGGGCTTGCCGAGGCCGTGTCGCGCATCCGCGTCGGCGACATTCCCGACAACGGGAACCCCAACATGACGGCCAAGATCTTCAACGCGCTGCCCGGCAGCGTGCCCGTGCTCGCGCCCCCGCAGATCGCGCTCGCCACGGCGCAGCCGGCGGGGAACTGGCTCAAGTACAGCACGGCGACCGACGGCGCCGACGTGCTCACCGTGCAGTATCGCAAGGACGGCGCCGGCAACATCCTCAAGTACGACGCGACCAAGAATCCGGCGATCCAGACCGCGACCGGCTCACCGATCTTCGTGATCACCTCCACCGGCTACGCCGGCAGCGACGTGCGCAAGATCCAGGAGGAGGTCGTGCAGAAGCCCTTCAACATCAACGTCAAGGGCGCCCTCGCCGCCGCGGTGCCGATTCAGTTCTCGGGTAACGCCTGGATGTGCGGGTACGACCACCTCGCGACCACGCCCACGGGCACGGACGACGCGACGCCGTGCTCGAATTTCGAGGATGCGTCGCTCCCCGCGCTCACCGGCGGATGGAGCACCGACGGCATCTCGATCAACGGTTCGGCCGACACGAAGGGACAGCCGTCCGGAACGGCCGCCAACCAGGTGGGCTTCTACAGCGGGCCGTGGGACGCGCTCTCGATGACACAGGGCGAGTTCTTCCAGTGGATCGGGCCACGGACCGCGGTCGCGCCGAGTCCTCCGCGCGGCGTGTACTACCTCGACAACAACAGCATCCAGGGAGACGCCACCGGCAACTTCAGCTTCCAGGGCGGCGACGGCGAGGGCATGCTGTACGTGGACGGCAAACTCTCCCTGAACGGCAACTTCAGCTTCCGCGGCCTGATCTACGTGGAAGGTGACCTGGACATCAACGGCAATCTGTGGATCCTCGGTTCGCTGATCGCCAAGGGATCGGTCAAGATCAAGCTGGCGAACGGCTCCTGTGCCGTGCTGTACAGTTCGGACGCCATCCAGCAGGCGCTGCAGAAGTACGGCGGCTCGCTGGTTGCGATCTCCTGGAAGGAACTGTAGCCCCGCTCAGGCGCGGCGCGGTTCCCGAAGGCCCCGGTGACCCGGGGCCTTCGCCGTTTCCGGGGGCGCCACGGGCGCACGGCCTTGACCCGGCCGCCCGCCCGTGGCACGTTGCACTCGCAACAGCCTTGACGGGGACGAGTACGCGCGCGGGGCGGCCAGAGCGAGCCGGGGACGGTGGGAGCCCGGCGCAGGCGGCGCGCCGAAGATCACCCCCGAGCTGCCGCCCGAACCGCGGTCCCGCCGCGCAGTAGGCCCGGTCGGCGGCCCGCCGTGAACGGGCCGGGGCGCTCCGGCGCCCCACGAGGCGCGTGCCGCGAGGTCCGCGCGAAGTTGGGTGGCACCGCGAGCGCGCTCGCCCCAACGCATCAGGCGTCGGGGCGTTTTTCTTTTGCGGTGATGAACCGCGCGGAGACCAGAGACATGGCGGGCTATCGCGACACGCTGAACCTTCCGAAGACGGACTTCCCGATGAAGGCCAACCTCACCCGGCGCGAGCCCGAGCGGATCGCCTGGTGGGACGCCAACGATCTTTACGGGAAGCTGCGCGCGGCGCGGCGCGGTGCCCCGGTGTGGCTGCTGCACGACGGCCCGCCCTACTCCAACAACCACCTGCACATGGGCACGGCGGCCAACAAGATCTGGAAGGACGCCGCCGTGCGCCAGGCCTCGCTCATGGGCTGGGACTCGCCCTACCTGCCGGGCTGGGACAACCACGGCATGCCGATCGAGATCGAGGTCGGCAAGGAGTTCCGCCAGAAGAAGCAGACGCCGGACCGCCTGGCGTTGCGCCGGCGCTGCCGCGAGTTCGCCACGCACTGGGTCGGCATCCAGCGCGAGGAGTTCAAGCGGCTCGGCGTGTGGGGCGAATGGGCCGACCCCTACCTCACCATGAACCACGGCTTCGAGGCCTCGATCCTCGAGACCTTCGCCGTGCTCGCCGGGCGCGGCTTCATCCAGCGCGGCCAGCGCTCGATCCACTGGTGCCCGACCGACCGCACCGCGCTCGCCGAGGCCGAGATCGAATACGCCGACGTGCCCTCGCCGTCGATCTTCGTCGCGTTTCCCTTGAAGAGCGACCCCGCGGGGGCGCTCGCCGCGTGGCCGGAGGTGCAGGCGGTGGCGTGGACCACGACGCCGTGGACCCTGCCCGCGAACGTCGGCCTGATGGTCGCACCCGACGCCGACTACGTGGTCGTCGAGGCCGGTGGGCGGACGCTGCTTCTCGCCGGGCCCAGGCTCGAGGCCCTCGCGGCCGCGGCGGGCTGGGACGGCCATCGGGTGCTCGGTCGCGTCAAGGGCCGCGCTCTGGTCGGCGCGATCTTCGAAGGGCCGTTCGGCGGCGACTCGCGCGCCGTCGACGGCACGCCGTTCGTGAGCATGGAGGACGGCACCGGCATCGTTCACACCGCGCCCGGGCACGGCAAGGAGGACTTCCAGGTCGGCCAGCGCGCGGGGCTCGAGGTGCTGTGCCCGGTGGACGAGGCCGGCCGGTTCTTCTCGGCGCGCACGGCGCCCTTCGAAGGCCGCAGCGTGCTCGAGGTGAACGACGACATCGTGACCTGGCTGGAGACGCGCGAACGACTGATCGCCGCCACCCGCTTCACCCACTCGTACCCGCACTGCTGGCGCTGCCACAACCCGGTGATCTTCCGCGCCACGGATCAGTGGTTCATGATCATCGACCACGACGGGCACCGTGACCGCGCGCTCGCCGAGATCGAGCGGGTAACCTGGGATCCGCCCTCGTCGCAGAACCGGATCCGCGAGTCCGTGCGCCTGCGCCCGGACTGGTGCCTGTCGAGGCAGCGCTCGTGGGGCGTCGGCATTCCGGCGATCTACTGCAGGCGCTGCGACCAGGCCCTGCTCGCGCCCGCTGTCATGGCGCGTGCCGCCGAGCTCGTTCGCGAGCACGGCTCGGACGCCTGGTACGAGCTGCCGATCGAGCGTTTTCTGCCCGACGGTTTCAGCTGCCCGGCGTGCGGCGCAACGGGACCGTTCGAGAAGGAAACCGACATCCTCGACGTCTGGTTCGATTCGGGCTCCACGCATCGCGCCGTGCAGGTCACGCACCCGGCCCTGGCCGAGGCCTGGCGGCGCGCGCGGGACGGCGGCCGCATCGTCTACTTCGAGGGCCCCGATCAGCACCGCGGGTGGTTCAACTCGTCGCTGATGGTCGGCGTCGGTGCCACCGATCGCGCGCCCTACACGCAGGTGCTCACCCACGGCTGGGTGCTCGATCAGAAGGGCCGCGCGATGCACAAATCGCTCGGCAACGTGATCTGGCCCGAGGACGTCGTGCAGCGCTACGGCGCCGAGATCGTGCGCTGGTGGGCGCTCGCCACCGACTGGCGCGGCGACGTGCGCGTCGGCGACGAGATCCTCGAGCGCGTCGCCGATGCGTATCGTAAAGTGCGCAACACGTTCCGCTTCGCGCTCGGCAACCTGCGCGACTTCCGCCCCGCCGACGCGGTGCCGGAGCCGCGGCTGACCGCCGTGGATCGCGCCTTCGCGAACATGCTCGCGGCGCGCATCGAGCGCATCCGCGCCGAGTACGAAGCGCTGCAGTTCCACCGGGCGCTGGACGTGCTGCTCAACGTGTGCACCGTGGACCTGTCGGCGATCTTCCTGGACGCGGCGAAGGACCGCCTCTACGCCTCGGCTCCCGGGGAGGCGGCACGCCGCTCCGCGCAGACGGTGCTGTGGCGCGCGCTGCACGATCTGGTGATCGCCGTCTCGCCTGCGCTCGCGTTCACGGCCGAAGAGGTCTGGCAGCACCATCCGGCGCTGCTCGAGGAGCAGCCGAGCGTGCATCTGGCGCTCTATCCGCGGCGCGAGGTCGCGGCGGGCGCCGACGCCGAGTGGACGTTCCTGACCGGGATCCGCGACGCGGTCAACGCCGCCATCGAACCGCTGCGCGCGGCGAAGACCTTCAACACCACGGCCGAGGCCGAGGTGGTCCTCACCGTCGCGCCGGAGACGGCCCGGCGGCTCGCGGCCTACCGGGACGAGCTGGCCGCCTTCCTGATCGTGGCCTCGGTCGACGTGCGCGAGGGGGGCGCCGGCCAGGCGCCCGAGGCGGCGGTCTCCCGAACGGCGAAGCCGCGCTGCGACCGCTGCTGGACCTACCGCCCCGACGTCGCGGCGGAAGGCGAGCGGAAGGGCCTCTGCGGCCGCTGTGCGGGGGTTCTCGAGGCGAGCGGGGCCTGAGGCGGGGACGGGAGCAGGGGCACCCCGGCGGCCGCTCCCGCCGCCCCGGGGTTGCCCCCGCCATCCCGGCGCCCGGTCGGCGCCGGGTCAGCCCTCGCTGCCGCGGTCCTCGAGGTGCAGCTCCGACTGCCGCGGGTAGCGACGCTTCAGGTTCTCGATGAGTTGCCGGAAAGCCGGGGTGTCCCCCTGCAGCGGCACCAGGTCCGTGTCGATCTCCAGCACCTCGACTTCGGCGCGCGCCCGTTCCATCCAGCTGTCGTAGGCGCGGTTCAGGCGCTCGAGGTAGTCCAGCCGGATCGCCTTCTCGCTCGAGCGGCCGCGCCGGGCGATGCGCTCCATCAGGATCGGTGCGGACGCCTTGAGATAGATGATGAGATCCGGTTTCCGCAGGTAGGACACCATGATGTCGAACAACGCCCGGTAGTTGTCGAAATCCACCCGGGTCATCGAGCCCTGCTCGTGCAGGGTTCGGGCGAAGATCTCCGAGTCCTCGTAGATCGTGCGATCCTGGATGAACGGGAGCGCGCTGCGGCCGATCTCCACCTGGGCCTTGAACCGCTCGCTCAGAAAGTAGATCTGAAGGTGAAAGCTCCAGCGCTCCATGTCCTCGTAGAACGGATCGAGGTAGGGGTTCTGGATCACCGGCTCGTAGTAGGCCAGCCAGCCGAGTTCACCCGACAACCGGTTGGTCAGCTCGGTCTTGCCGACTCCGATGTTGCCGGCGATCGCGAGGAAGTAGCCGCGGTTGGTCTGCTGGTGTGCGGAAACTGTCATGGAGATGTTCGGTGCGTCGAGGTGTCGTTGGCAATCGTCAGCGAGACGTTAAGACGTTGCGCCGTGGGACGTACGGGCGACGGCGACTCAATTTTTCGGAACCGGGGAGGCACGTCGCGCATCTCACAATGCAGGTTGGGGGGCTAGTTCGATGACACTCGCGTGCGGCCCGCGATTCTGAGAACGACGTCCCCCATTAAATTTTCGAGCCCCGCCCGGGTTTCCGCGGCGGGGCTTCGTCGTTCCCGGCGCCGGGCGGGCGGACGCTATCGGCCGCGCCCCCCCCCGTCAAGCCGTGGCGTCCCCACCGTCGTCTTCCTCGTCCGCAGCCAGGTCCGGGCGGCGGTAGCGGTCGGCGTCGATGCCGTGCTTCTTGAGCAGATCGTGCAGCGTCGGCCGGCTCACTTCGACGTCGCGGGCCGCACGCGTGATGTTGCCGGCGTTGCGGGTGAGCGCCTCGATCAGCAATTCCCGCTCGGCGTCGTCGCGCGCCTGCTGCAGCGACTTCGCCACGCTCCTGCCCTCCGCTTCGTCCAGCTCGAGATCCTCGGGTCGCACGTAGGCGTCCTGGCAGAGGATCACCGCGCGCTGCACCCGGTTCTCCAGTTCGCGCACGTTGCCGGGCCACGGGTGCTGCTGAATCGCCCGCAGCGCCGCCTGCGTGAACCCCTTGATGCGGCGCCGGTGGTGGCGCCCGTAGAAATCGAGGAAGTACTCGGCGAGGATGCGCAGATCGTCGCCACGCTCGCGCAGCGGCGGCACCAGGATGTTGACCACGCTCAGGCGGTAGTAGAGGTCCTCGCGGAAGCGGTGGCGCGCCATCTCCTCCTTGAGATCGCGGTTGGTCGCGGCCAGCACGCGCACGTCGACCTTGCGCGGCTCGCGGCCGCCGACCCGCTCGATGACGTGATCCTGGAGGAAACGCAGCAGCTTGACCTGCAGCGGCTGCGGCAGTTCGCCGATCTCGTCGAGGAAGATCGTCCCGCCCGCCGCGATCTCGAACTTGCCCTCGCGCGTGCGGTAGGCGTCGGTGAAAGCGCCCCGCTCGTGGCCGAACAGCTCGCTCTCGAGCAGCGTCTCGGGGATCGCACCGCAGTTGATCGGGACGAACGGACCACCGCGCCGCCCGCTGGCCTCGTGGATCGCGTGCGCGACGAGCTCTTTGCCGGTGCCGTTCTCGCCGGCGACCAGCACGGTGGCGTCGGTCGGCGCCACGCGCTGCACCAGGGCGAACACCTTACGGATCGTCTCCGACTCGCCGACGATCCGGTGGTAGCGCTTGCGACCACGCGCCGGCTCCTCGTGCTGCGCCAGCTCGATGCCGCGGATGTGGAACGCGCGCCGCAGGATCATCTTCAGTTCCTCGAGCGCGATCGGCTTCGCGTACCAGTCCACCGCCCCGCGGCGGATCGCGAGCAGCGCGTTCTCGCGGCTGTCGTTGCCGGTCACCATGATGACCTTGGTGAGCGGATACTTCTCGACGATCTCGTCGAGCAGCAGCATGCCCTCCTCCGCCGGACCGCCCGGCGTCTTGAGCGCCACGTCGAGCGTCACCACCGCCGGCTTCTCGTCGCGCAGCAGACGGCGCGCCTCCTCGACGCTGGCCGCGGTCACGACCTCGTACTCCTCCGAGAGCCCCCACTTGAGCTGGTTGCGGATGGAATCCTCGTCGTCGACGATCAGCACCTTGCCGTCGACCGGCGCGCGCTCGTTCATGACGCGCCTTCCGCCGCGGCCGGGAGCACGTCGACCGGCAGCTCGACGGTGAAGGTCGTGCCCTCGCCCGCACGGCTCGCGACCCGGATCCGGCCGCCGTGCGCGTCCACGATGCTCTTGCACTGCGCGAGCCCGATACCGAGCCCCGACGCCTTGGTCGTCGAGAACGGCCGGAACAGCGACTGGCGGACGAACTCCTCCGACATGCCGCGCCCGTCATCGGCCACGGCGAGAACCAGCGTGCCGCGTCCCGGCCTGCAGGTATCGAGGGCGGCGGTGACGCCGATGCGCCCCTGACCGGCGTCGAGCGCCTCGCGCGCATTGACCAGCAGATTCACCATCAGCCGGTTGACCAGCTGATGGTCCACCGCCACCGGCGCGTCCACGGCGATGTCGAGCGAAGCCGCCACCTGCGCCGCAGCGTCCCCGGGCGCGAGGCCCGCGGCGAGCATCGCATCCTCGAGCAGCCGTTCCAGATCGCACGGCTCGGGGTTCGCGAGCGGCGGCCGGGTCACCCCCGACACCTGCTCCATCAGATCACGCAGGCTCGCCACGGTGCGCTCGAGCACGTGCAGCATGTCCTTCTGGAACTCCGGTTTGGCGAGATGCTTGCGCGCGTTCTCGAGCATCAGCGACAGCCCGGACACGTGGTTCTTGATGTCGTGCATGACGAACGTCGAGAGCCGGTGCAGCGACTCCATCTGGCGGGTTTCGGCGAGGATCTCGCCCTGGCGGGCGAACCACAGCGCCGCCGCGAGTTGCCGCGCCATCGCACCGAGGAACTCGACGTCCTCGTAGCTGTATTCCTCGTCGCCGCGCTTCTCCGACAGCCACAGCACCCCGATCATGGCCTCGCCGACGATCAGCGGCGCGACGATCGCCGCGTCGAGCGCGGTGATGCTCGGCCGGTTCTCGGCCATCAGCGGAATGAGATCGAGGTCGGTGGCGATCTCGCGCAGCTGGATCGCGCGTCCGGTGTCCTCGAGCTCGCGCACCAGCGGATTGTCCGCCTCGAGCATCGGCGCCATGCCGGCGGGTCCGTAGAGCCGCTCGAGCGGGCCGCGCGGCCCGGCTTCGGCGAGCGCGGCGGCCTCGCGATCGGCGCGCAGGTAGACCGCCGCCCGATCGGCGTCGAAAACGCTGCGGACCAGCCCTTCGATCTGGCGCGCGACGTCTTCGGGCCGCCCGGTCGGCTGCAGCGCGCGGCTCACACGCTCCCATTCGCGCCGGTAGTCGTAGCGATTCGCGTAGAAGTTGCGGTCGATGAAGCGTTTCACCGCACGGTTGGCGCGCGGGCTCAGCGTGAGCACGAGGCCGCCGCCGCCGACCAGCAGATAGAACGTCAGGCTCACCGCCTGCTTCCACTCCGGGGTCATCATCGGCAGCAGCTTGGACAGCACCGCCATCGTGAGGAGGAACGCGCCCGCGAGCGTCAGGGAGACGGACGAGTAGTAGATCACCGGGCGCGCGACCGGGACGCTCATGTCCGAGAGCCGGCGGCGCGCGAGCGCCATCGCCGTCGCCGCGCCGGCGACGAACAACGGGGCCGCGCTGGCGCCGAGCCACGACACCCGCAGCCCGCCGAACAGCAGCCCGCCGGAGACGACCAGCAGCTCGGCAAGGATCCCGAGCAGGAACGCGACGAACATGGGCCGCAGCCGGCGTTGCGCAGACGCCTGCGCGGTGCGCAGCATGCGTTCGAGGTTCATGACCACGGCGATCATCACGACCACCAGATACATGAGGTAGATCTTGCCCATCCCGCCGAGCACGATCACCGCCCCGGCGCCGGTGCCGTCCACGTCGCGCACCACGAACGGCGTGCCCGCCGCCCACGCCATGCCGATGCAGCCGGCGAGCGCCAGCGTCAGGTAGGCGCCCGAGTTGCGCACCTGCTTCCACGGGTCGGGGCGCGCGAGCACGACGCTCAGCGACAGCCACAGCCACGAGGCCAGCGCGGAGACCCGCGCCAGATACGACGCCCACATGCGCGCCGAGCCCACCGAATCGCTGTGCATCATGCCGAGCGTGCCGGCCTGGAACGCCGCCATGGCGAGGAACGCCGAAGAGAACATGAGCGTGACGAGCCAGTGGCCGCGCCGGAGCGTGGCCAGAATGCCGATCATCGCCGCCAGCATCGCGCTGGCGGTGACCAGACTCGCCTGGATGGGTGATGACGTCAGATCCATTTCCGCTCCCGCCGCGTGGCACGCCCGCGGCCGCTCGACCCGGGCGCCCTGTCAGGCGTCCTCACTCGTTCGCGACGCCCCACGCTTCCAGCCGCG
>CAVUWA010000008.1:0-14669 GCA_963744995.1 Candidatus Eiseniibacteriota bacterium | reverse complement strand
TGAACGCGACGGCGTGGCCGTCCTCGGAGGTGAGCCAACAGATCACCGACCCGGATGGCGGCATCTACACCGTGAAGGCGGAAGTCTCCGCCATCGACAGCGGGACGGTTCGCCTCGCGGTCGTTCTTTGGGGAGGGGGAGGCGGGGAATTGATCCGCGCTTCCGTCAACCTCGCCAATGGCAAGACTGTCGTGCTGGGGTCCGCCAAGCCCAGCCAGAATGCGCGCGCTCTCATTCTGGCGGTAACGCCAACGATCAACCCGTAGAGCCCATGAAATGCGAAGCGGGCCGCGCTCGATCGCGTGGCCCGCTTCGCATTTCATGCCCGGGGAGAGACTCGAACTCTCAAGGGATCGCTCCCAACGGATTTTGAGTCCGAACTACGGGTTTTCGCACCCTTGCGCGACGTTTGCTATCTCTCACGCCGGCAACGGGTAAGCCCGCCTTCGGGACCCTTCGGGTTTTCGCCTGTTTTGCGCCCTTTTGGACGCCGACGTGTCCAGAAACGTGTCCAGCCGGATGCGCGCCCGTCTCGTCAGCCGCCGCGGTTGTTGGCGAGCCACCGGTTCACGCGCTCGATCGCATTGGCCGTCGCTTCCCGTTGGCCAACGATGGCGGAGTATTCACCCGTGAAGGCCTGGTTGGTCCGACGGACGACATTGAGGACCGCATCGAAGGCCTCGAGCAGATCGCCATCACGGGCCTCCCCGCTCGAGCTGCTCCACGAGCTTGTGAAGGTGCGTCCGGGCCGTCTTCAGGGGTTCGACTCGGCGCTGGTCGGCGAGCTGGTACATCTCCGCCACGGCCTCCCGCCCGGGACCCGCCGCGAGGCGGAGGGCGGACAGGTCCCTTTCAACCATACTCGCGAAGCCGGCAAGGCGAGATGCATTCGAACCGCTGAGGTAGACCCCACCGGCATCGTCCTCGTCGAGTCGGCCGAGGAACGCGATCGCCTCCCGCGCATGCTGTCGGAGCGTTGCACGACCACCCGCCGCCGCGGCCCGTTCCCGGGCACTCTCGCGTTCGCTCGCTGCCCTCGTTTCTGCCAGCAGGCCATGGGTAAGCTCGACGTACTGTTCCGTCAGCCTCGACAGCCGCTCGTTCGCCGACGCCTGTCGGTGGGCTGAAATTGCCTGCGCGATCGCTGCGGCTGCCAGGATCGCCGTGAAGATGACCAGGAGCCACGGGGGGACGGCCATGGCGGACCTCCGATGCCTGAGCCGCGTTGTGCTCTGCCTCAGCGTCGCTTTTCGAGCATGTACGTCGTGTACGCGTCGCGGTAGCCGGCTCGCAACGCCTCAAGGCCCGATAGGTCCCCCTGCAGGCGCGTTTCGTTGAATCGGCGCAACAGCTCCATCGCTTCTCCCTTGCGCCAGCCGAGCACGTCGATCAGGTGGTAGGCCGTGGCCTTACCGGCCGCCATTCCAGCCTCTTGGAGAGCAGCCATTGTGATCTCAAGCTGCCCGTCCGCGCCGCGATTGCCTCGACGTTTGACCTCACGCCACAGTTCGTCGGCGTAGATCTCCCACGGCTCTTTCACCGTCGGCCTCCCTCACTCGCCGCCCGTGCGTCACCCGCCGAACGTGAGGTTGCGGTACCTCTCGGCGGGGATCGCTGTGAGCAGGTCGAGTAGCCGCCGGCTCCGCTTGAGCGCCTCCTCGACCTCGTCAGCCTTGAATGGCTCGACGTCGATCTCATAGTCCGCATCCTCGCGGTCTTCCTTGAGGTCGCGCAGGAGATCGATGACGCGACGGAACTCCCTAAGCCCGCTGTCCTTCAGCGCCCTCGGGACCGCTGAGTGGATGCGCGCTTCGGGTACGACGCCTTCGCCCTGAACGGCCTCGACTCGTCGCTTGATGCTCAGGAGCGCCGCGTAGTACGCGCGGCCTATCGCGGTGCGGCGCGACGCCTCCTCGGGCGCCCCCTCCAACCCGGCCGCGCAGGCCACGCCGACTGCGTGCCAATCGGCGGGGTCGAACGTCACGGGCGGCGTAGCCGGACATTGACGCGGACGGCCGTGTCGAAGCCGAAGCGTTCCAGCACCAGCTCGCCGATCGACTCTTCGGCGTCGAGCAGTTCGTCGGTCGCGGCGACCGGCACGACCGCCTCCATCTGCAGATACGCGTCGTCGCCGCTCCGCAGCTCTCGCGTGACCGGGACGTCCTCGCCGAACCGCTCGCGCAGCGCGTCACGGACGGCGTCGACCACGGGGGTCAGTACATGCACACGGATGAAGTCGGTCTCGTCGAGGGCGAGCGCGTCCAACGCCGGCCACTCCGGCAGGATGAGGATGAGGTTGTCCGCCTCCTGCGCCTGCGAGAACTCGTCCATCGACCCGGGCGTCAGGCCGGCGAACAGGCCGGAGCCGTTCGGGAGTTGGCTCCCCGTACCATACGATCGCGTGTAGATGCCGTTCATGCCGTGTCTTCCGGCTCGGTCGGCATCCGTGTTGCCATCGCCAGGTCGATGCCGTCCTTCAACTTCTTCGTGATCTCGTCGACCTGCGCCTTGAGTTGGAACAGCCCGCGCGGTGACATTGTGAACCGGTGCGTCAATTCCGCCGAGACTTCTACCACGTCCTGGTCAGGAAGGTTCAACAGCTTATCGAGATCGACGTACCCCACGAGCATCTGGACCTCCGAACCGGAGAACGCGAAGCGGAACACGCTGGCAGGCTCGGGCACCGGCCGGGGCGAGGCCGGATCTCCCCATGTGATCTTGATGTTCGTCGGCAAACCGTCCCCCCCGTGGCAGGGTCTCCCTGCCGCAAGGATCGGCAGGCAGCGCCACGATACCGCCCGGGGCGACTGGCCCGCAACCTACCCCTCACCCGTTCTCGTCAGTTTGAACTCGAGCGCCGGCAGCTCGGACGTCGGTGGACCGCCTCCGGCCAGGCGCCGCGTCCCGGCGTCCGCGAGGCCCGCTATCCGCTCGAGCGCGGTGCGGGCGATCACCACCGACGAGCGAACGGCGGCCGGAAAGAGCCGGCGCTCCAGCTCCTGTAGTCGATTCCGGCCGGAATCACGTCGAGGGGCGGCTCCACGCACCGGGAGGATGACGCCGCGACCGCGGGCTCGCGGGGGACCGGCAGCCCCGCCAGAACGGCAGCCAGCCCGTCACCACCGCTCCCCAGCATCGTGATCGACGGACCGCGGCGTAGCAGTCGGTGCATCGACCGCGACGCCCGCCGGCTGACCGATGCTGGCGCGCCTCGCCCGTCCTGGCCTCACCCACAAGCGCGGCGGCCGCGCGGTTCGTGTGGGGCGGCTCGAGTACCGCTTGCGACCCGGACGACGGTCGACCGGCAGGGCCTCCCGCCCTGATCGTCGCGCATGCGCGATTCTCGGCGCCCTCTGGGGCGGGCTCGTACCCCCACACACGGGGGTCGAGCAGCCGGCGCGGCGGGCGGCGCGCATGCCAGGAGGGGGGCAGGCGGCGCGTCATGGGTTGCCGGGCCCGGCGAGTTCGGCCAGCGCGCGGGCGACGTCGGCGGCGATGCGCGGCGAAATCTCAATGCCGCGATCCGTGTGCTGCCACGTGTCGCGGTCGCTCTGATAGCCTGTGGTGAGCGCGAACCGCACCGGCACGCCTTGCGGGTCCGTCCACTTCGCGAGCCTGACGCAGCGCCCGGCCGGCAGCTCGAGCTCGACCACCTCGACGTTGAACGTCGCCATCAGGCCGCTGCCGCGCCGGTGATTTCGGCCGGAACCGGCAGGCCGCACGCCTCGTAGCTTTCCTCGTCGAGCAGCCCCAGCTCGAGGGCCCGCGCCTCTGCCTGCTCGAGGACCCGCCGGAGCCATGGGATCATCGTCGCGCGCATGCTGAGACCCTTGCCGGGGGCGAAGCCGTCGCCGTTCCGGTACCAACGCCGGAGGCCGATGTACGTGAACCCGCGATAGTCGGAGAGTTCGACGCGCAGCTCTTCGCCGCGGGGCAAGTCGCGCGAATCGATCAGGAGCGGGTCACGAATCATCGATGTCCCATGGTGAGCCGGGAGGACGGGGCCGGGCGCGAGGTGACACCCGCTCTTCGCCACGTCCGGCGCGGCCAGCTGCGCGCCTGTGGACCCCGCTGCAAGCGGCGGATGGTGAATACGTCGAGAGGAGGAAAAGACGGGGCGGCCGGGCGCCCGACGACCCGCTCACGCCTTCCTGACCGGAGACCCAGGTCGGACCGCACCCGCCTTTTCCATCACACATCGGCCGGGCCGAGATCGACGTCGACGAGCGTCACCGCGGCGACGGCCGGCTCTGCTTCCGGCACCAGCGCGACCGGGCGGCCGAGTTCGCGTGCACACTTCTCGCCGAGTGCATCGATCGCGGCGTCCTCGCTGCCGGCGGTGGTTTCGAGGCCGGACGGCAGCGAGCCGCGACCGAGCGGAGCCACGGCCGCGGCGAAGCCGCCGGCTCGCAGCGGCCACGATCGGTACGAGACCGTCACGGCGCCGCCCGCGGCAGGAACCGGGAGCGGAACGACGTCAGCCGCGGGGCCGCGTCCCCCAACGATGCGGTGTACTTCGGCGCCGGAGACCTCGCCGGCGCGCAGCAGCTCATGCGCGAGCTCGTGGACGACGCGGTCGTTGCCGAGCAGGAGCGCCTTCGCCTCCTGCTCGGCAGCCTCGACATGGTGACTGCTCGGCGCGCGGCCCAGCTGTTCGAGGGCCAGGTTGAACAACTCGCCATCCTTCGACGACATCTCGCGCGACGGCGAGCGCCAGTCGGTGAACAGCCGCGCGGAGACCGCGCCGGCCGCGAGCATGATGCAGCGCGACCACGGGTCGAGGTCAAAGTCCGCCGCCTCGTACATCGCGTCGAGCGTCACCCTCTCCACGCGACCGCCGCGCACAACGGTGGCGGTCGCGTGGCCAGCTTCATGATATGCGCCGACTCGATCCTCGCCGTAGTAGCTCATGCGAGCCCATCCGCGAGGTGCGGCAACGGCGTAGTGCAGGGCTTATGCGCGGTGGCCCCCGGGCAAGCGCGCGGAACGAGGCCGGCGAGCCGACGGACCTCACCGGCCAGGTCAGGGTCCAGCGAAAGCGCGAGCCCGGCGAAATGGGCCCGCTCCGCCTCGAGCCGATCCACGAGCTCGGCCGCGGCGCCGGCGACCGTCGCGGCGCGCTTGAGCATCTGGTACGACGAAAAGCGGCCATCGGAATCGCCGCGCCGCGGGACGCCGGCACGCTCGAGGGATTCGAGCATGTCGAGATCCCGCCCCGCCTCGACGCCCAACGTGTGGGTGCGCAGATGGTCGATGACGTTCAGCAGCCAACCGTCGACGACGCGGAAGACGGGCGACGCGGTGAGGCGGATCTGCGTCTCGACATGCTCCAGCTCGCGCCGCGCTGCCGTCGCTTGCGTCATCTGGCCTTTCAGCGCGCCGATGCGGCCCTCGATCGGCGCGACCTGGGCGCGGAGTTTCTCGCGGAGTTTCGCGCGTTGATCGCCGAGCGCGGCGATCTTCTCGACCGCGCCCTGGGCGCGGTCGATCACGGCCCGTAGCTCGGTGCGCTTCGCGAAGAGACCGGCGCGCGACTCGGGCGCGGCCGGATCCGGCGGCGGGGTGATGATGCCCTCGCGCTCGAGGACAGCCAAATCGCTGGACCGGTCGCGTCCGCGACCCCAGCTGCTGATGTTGAACATATCAAGCTTCTCCTGCGGAACGTTGTGGGTTCAAGAAGCCATCGACCTTCAGGACCGAGAAGAACGCGTGGTCAGCCGAGAACAGCGCGTCGCCGCGGCGAAGATCACGAACACGATTCAGACCGTCGCGGACGATCTCGATTGCGACCTCGATCCGCGACAGCGGCACGCCGCGCGTCGCGAAGGCGTGCTCGACGACCTCGATCTCGTGTTGGAGAACATTGAGGTTCTTGAGCAGGGTCGAGGAGCGCCGGTGCGTCGGGTCCAGGCCGACGACCGCATCGTCCCGGATGCTCGTCCATGTGGTGCGCAGTTCGGCGAGCTCGGCGCGGATCGCGGCGCGATCGTGCCGCACGCCCTCGCCCGATGCGTGCTCGCGCAGCTGCTCGAGCCCTGCGAGCCGGCGGTTCAAGAGCGGCGTGCGGGCCGGGAGCGTGGCGAGCCGGGGGAGCGCGGCTTCGAGCGCATGGACGGCAGCCGCGACGAGGGCCGGATCCGCACCGCGGCCAACGGCGCGCCCACACGTTTCGATGTCGTTGCCGAACTGGCGGGACGCCCCGGCGCGCCAGCGTGCCATCAGTCGAGCCGGGAAGTCGAAGGCGGCGGCGGCGGCCTCGAGCGCCTTGCGGATGTCGGCATTGATCGCGGTCCAGGAAGTGCGGAGCTCGGCGATGCGATCGGCAAGCCCGGGAGCCCGGGCCGGAGCCTTCGTCGCGGCGGCGGTCTTCGTCATGGTGCCCTCGTGAGGAAGCGGTCGGCGAGCGCGGCCGACTCGAGCTCGCCGATCGCGGAGTACAAGTCCGTCAGGTTGGCCTCGATCTCGTCACGCTCCGCGCGCAGCTGGCGAAGTACAGGCGCGCCCTCATCGCCCAGGACGCAGCTCGCGATGGCGCGGCGCACTCGGCGCTCGGCGTCGTGCGCCCGCTCGATGCGGCGGCGAAGTTCATCGATCGTGATGCTCATGATGCGAAGATCACGCGGCCACGTCGGAGACGGTAGAGTCTAGGTGCACCGTGCACCGACGCTGCGGAAGGGAGTGCACGGAGAGCGGCCACCGCTTCCAACGGCTGCGCACGGTCTCGACGTTCAAATGCAGGCGGCGCGCTGCGTCGTCGACCGCTCGCCGCTCGGTCATTTTTCCGCGGCGGTAGAGGTCGGCCGCCAGGCGCGCGACAGACAACATCTCCCAAGCTGGCGCGATCGCGTCGGAATGGTGCCAGCGGTCACGCGGGATCCGAACGGCGGCGCAGATCTGAGACAACGCGCCGCGCTCGCCGTCGCTGAGCAACGCCTCCATCGCCTGCCGATCGCCGGGAGCCCGTGCCACGTTCGGCCTTCGCTACGCTGCGCGCCCCGGTTCGTCGTCGTCGTCCTCGAGCACGACGAGCTCCGGTTCCGTGTCCAGCCCGCCCGCGTCGTACAGCTTCCGCTCGGCCGGCGTCAGCAAGCCGTGCCGCGCCAGGTACACGCTCTCTGCCTCGAACGTCGGCGGGTCGTCCGGATCGACGGGAATCGCATCGCGGCCGGCAACGCGATTCCGCAGCACGATGGCGAGGCGGCCGTGATAGAGCGCGATCCTCGCTCGCGTAAGCCAACCCTCGCTCGGGATGCCGTATGCGAGACCGGCGCCGTGCGCGAGGCACTCACTCAGCCGGTCGCCCGTGCCACCGAGCCGGCGGCGGGCGGGTTCCGGCGCGTCGAGGGACCACCAGGCCGCCGGGCGCGTGCCGGGCTTCTCGCGGATCCACGTTTCGAGAATCGAGTCGCCGACCTGTTCCCAGGCATCATGCAGCGAAAGGGTGCCACCCTTGCCCCATCGATAGTATTCGAACGCAGAGATGTCGCGCCGGCCGCGCGGGGGCGGCTCGGAGGGTGGGCTCCACTCGTCGCGCAAACACGCCAGCTGCGCCGGCGTGACGCGAAGATTCGCCGGGACGGCGCGGAGTCGGGATCGACGGGTCATTGGGTTGCTCCTTTCCTGGCCAACGCGAAGTCGGCCCATTCTCGCATCGGGATGTTCGGGCGGCTCGAGGCCCAGTTGCCGCCAACATTGCCGGCACTCAGAGAGTGCGTCCATCGCCACTTTGTGCGCGGGATGCGCGCGTGTGACGCCGGTGTCCGAAGTCACGGTGACGGCGGCGGCGGCGGCAAGCTCGGCGCGCGCCCGGCCGTACGTGTCCCAACATTCCAGCGCGCCACGCAGCAGCATCAGCCCGCCCGGGTCGAGCTCCCACCGCGCGACCACCTCGCGCCACACCTGCTTGCTCGCTCGCGCGAGGTGGCGCGGCGGGCGCGGCAGGTTGGGGTCAGCCGGCGGCATCGGGTTCCCCCTGCGGTGAAGGGTCGAGCCGTCGCCGGGGACGGGGGACCGGCGGGCGCGCGGCCCACTCCAGCTCATCGAGTCGGTTTTCCAGCTCGCCGACCAGGCCCTCAAGGCGGCCGATCCGGTCCTCGAGTTCGTCGATCCCGTCGTCTTGGTGCTCATCCATGGTCGAAAACCCGAAGTTTCAATGTTTTTGCGCATCCCCGTGTGAAGAAACGTGCCAAGGCCGGTCCCGGCGTCCTCGTTCGTCAAGATTCTATCCCCATGCCCCCCAACGACTTACGCTCGCTCATCGATTCCACCCGGTGCCCCGGGTCAAGCGGCCGGCGGCAGCAGACACAGAACCGGACCCCGAGATACGTGCGTGTCGCGACCGGGCGGAGTCGGCAGCTGCACGGCGCCGGCGCCGGCGGCGGATGACCGGCGGCGTCAGCAGCCCACGCCGCGGCCCGTTTCAACTCAGCCTGAGAAAGCCGGACCAGCCGGTGCGCGGATCGCTGGCGTTGAAGAGCTCTGTTCACGCCGCACTTCCCCCCGCCCTGGCCCGCGCATCCTCGAGCATCGCCTCGTTCGGGACCACGGTCGCACAGTGCCGCGGACAGTGGAGTACAGCCCCCGCCTCGAGGTCCGGGTCGACGACTTCCCGCATCCGCTCGCCACACACCGGGCAGGCGAAGTGCAGCGTTGCGGGCCGCATTTCGACGGCCGAGCAGACCGGGCAGGACGGGGGTGCCGTCATGGTCGAGATGTCCCGTTTTCCAGGGCACCCCGTACTGCCCCGGGGCGACCCTTCGGGTCGGCCCTTGGGTCAGGGTGGGGGCTTTCAACGCCGTAAGTCGTTGTGGGACATGAGTGGTCAGCCCTGTCCGGGTCAGGGTTTTCCGGGGGTCCGAAAACGGGCCGGGTCAGGGGTTGGGTCAGGGGGGGCCTCATGCGATCAGCTCGAGGTTCTGGGCCATCCGGTAGCCCGCGACGTCGTGCTCGATCGCGCCTTGCCGGAGGAGCTTCTCGATCGCCTCATCGACGGCCCGAGAGCGGCCCGTGACGGCCTTCCGGATCGCGGTCTTGGACGTGCCGGGGTTCTGCTCGACGTGCAGAAGCACCCGCGTCTCGACGGTGAGCTCGGAGCCGCCCGCGAGATCGAAGTCGCCGTCGTCGGTCATGCGGAATGTGAACGGCTCAACGGTCCAGCGGCCGCGGCCTTTCACGTACCGGAGCGTCTGGTCACCGGCGTCCTTCGGCGGCAGCGCGAGCTCGAGCATCGCGTCGACGGCGGCCGCGATCTCGCTCGAGCCCCGGTACACGCCATCGCTCTTCCGGACGTGGTGCAAGATCACCACGGCACAGTCGTATTTGCGGGCGAGCGCGACGAGCGGGCGCACGACCGCGCCCCATCCGGCATCGTCCCCGGAATCCGGCGCACGCCCGAGCGTGACGCGGGCATACTCGGCCAGGCTGTCGATCACGACGAGGTCGGCGGGCCAGTCCGTGAGCAGGGCCTCCGTCTGCGCCAGGAGGTCGGTCGGCGCCAGGATCACGAGCTGGACCCGCTCTGGATCCGCGTTGAACGCCTTGAACCGCCGGACGGCGTCGCCGACCGCTTCCTCGATCCCCAACCAAACCGCGCGGCCGGAGTGGCCACCGACACGCTCCCCGAGAAACCACGCACGCCGGCTGAGTCGCGCCACGGCGTAGGCGAGCAGGCTGCTCTTCCCGGACTTGTCAGGGCCCGCGAGGCAGAGAGCCCGGGCCCGGTAGCCCAGCCGCGGAACGATCCGCTCCGGCGGGTCGAGCATCTTCGGGTTCTCGAGCAGCTCGGCGAGTGTGGCAAAGACCTGGGGCGGGCCATCGCCGGGGGCCGGCACGTACGGCGCGGTGTCGAAGGCGGTCTCATCGAGTTCCTGGGCGGTATGCCCCGCCGCGAGCCAGTCGAGTACATCGCCCTTCGGAGGTAGCCCGTCGAGCTCGACCAGCTTGATGTCGGCCGCCTTGCCCGCGAGCAGCGCCGCCACCTGGTGGCCGTGCTTCCGGCCCGGTTCGTCGTTGTCGGGTAGGATGACGACGTTCGCGCCCGCCAGCGTCTCCGCGTGGTGCGGCAGGAACTTCTCCGCGCCGCCGGGATTCGTGGTGGCCACGAGGCCGTCCCGGGCGAGCCGGTCGGCGTGCTTCTCGCCTTCGACGATGTAGACGGTCTGCCCGCGCTCGATGGCGGCAAGGACCTCCGGCAACCGGTAGAGCGGTCGCTCCGATTCCGGGATGCTCCGCCACTCCCATCCCCCGCGGCCGTCGGGTCGGCGTTGCACGAACCGCTTCGGTTCCCCTGCCGGCTCCCGCCTCACGACCTGGAACAGCAGGCGGCCATCGGCATCGACGTAGTCGAACGTCCCCGCGACGTCCCCGTGCCCGGCGCCTCCTGCTGCGTCGTCCGGGCCGGCGCCGCGCAACTCCACGCCAACCAGCGGCGCGAGCGTGGCGATGGACTCGGTGAACTTGCACGCGTGGCAGCCCCAGGTTCCGCCGCGCATCCACGCCGAGGGGGTCGAGTCCTCGTGCCGCGGGCAGCGGAAGTCGAGCACGTCGCCGCGGGTGCGGGCCTTCATGTCCTCGCACGCGAGAACGGCGGTCCGGATCTCGGCCGAGAGGCTCACGCGATCATCTTCGCAATCTTGAGCAGCTCGCCGCGCTCGCTCTCCTCTGCCACCCTGACCGTGTCGAGCAACCCCGCCGGCAGCATGGACTCGATGTTCTCGCGCAGCAGCTCCCGCATGAGGCTGGCCGGCATCGCCTCCGCTTCGACGGTGGTCCGGATGTGCTGGGCCCGCCGCTCGCCCGCCTTCCGCGGCTTCGTCGGCAAGTCGTACATCGTGATCTGCTCGGGCGTGATCGCGATTCGGCGGAAGTCGAGGGAGGTGGTCGGCTTCAGATGCCGGCGCAGTTCCCGCTCGATCGAGACGTCAATCAGGACGCCGGCGGGGTCGTGGTCACCGACATAGAACACCACGGTTGCGCCCTGCCGGTTCAATGCGTCGGCAGCCTCATAGGCGAAGGATGCGGACGTGAAACCGCCCGCGGGGTAAAGACTGACCGCCAGCTCTTCGCACAAGTCACGGAGCGTGCCGGCCAGGGAACGGCTTTCAACCCACACCTCGCAGAACGCCGGCACGTCGGTATGCCCCCAGAGGTCGGCTCGGTAGAGCCCGGCCACCCGCGTCAGGAAGTCCGAGGCGCCGCGATACGTGCCGGTATGGTAGGCCATCCGGCTCGAATCCGAGATCCATCCATAGGGAATCGCGCCGGACCGACGAAGCATCAAGCACCGATGCTGTACGTGGCGGTACCCGCGTTCCGACTTCTCGACCGGCTCCGTCAACCGGGGATCCGTCATCCTGTAGAACACGTGCCTGACGCTCTGCGGGTTGTCGAATCGGAGCACGTCGGCAATCTGCTGGTCGAGCTGGTCGACCTGCGCTTTGGTGCGCCGGCTCCGCTTTATCGCGCGGGCACCATAAACCGCGGTCACGCGGGCCTCCGCCGCGCGGCCCGGAGCGCCGCGTGCGCCACGCCGTGCCAGTACGCGCCGAGCACCTCTTCCGCGACCCGCTCGGCCGCGCCGGGTGACGGAACGGGATCCGCCGTCGCGTCCGCGATCAGCGCGGGCAGCACGTGTGCCGCGCAGTCGCGGCAGATGCGGATCCGGTCATGGCCGGCCCACTCGGCGGTCCACTCGGCGGTCCCGCAGACCGCGCAGCGCGCCAGGTCGCCGACATCCGGGGACTCGCGACGCGTGCTCATGCGGCTCTCGGTCCGGCGCGGCCCGGCACGACGATCTCCTCGTGTTCCCGGATCCACTCGCGCAGCTCGCCGGCGAGGATGACGAGCTGGCCGCCAGCGCGCCGGCAGGGGATCCGATCGGGCAGGCGTCCACCGCGCCGGTGCGCCCGCTCGATCTCGCGGGGTGTCGCGGTCATGCTGCGACGATAGATCCAGCTCACCGGCCGGCCGAGCGCCTCAGCCGCCTCCGCAGCCGTCAGGCGGGTCTCGGCGGGGCACGACCACACCCTCTCCCGCCAGGACGCGGCGGCGGCCTCTGGGGGCCGTACGAGCGCCGGCCCGCAGTCGGGCGACTCCTCGTCGAGCCACTCCCGCACCGCATCGGCGGGCAGTGTCACGGAGGCGCCGGCCGGCAGCTCCGCGACGATCGCCGCGAGGCGATCGCGGAGAGTAGTCACGGGGTCGGACCGGCCGGGTGCCCCAGCCGCAGCCGCAGGATCTCGGCGGCGCGCTGATCTGCCACCCACCGCAGCCAGGCCGACACGGACAGGCCCTCGCGGGCCGCAGCCCGCGCGTATGCGGCGACCTGCCGGCCCGTGGCCCGGATCTCGATCCGCTCCGTGTGCGTTTTTGCCATTGCGCGACCTCCATCGTGTCCGTACATTCCGTGGGGCACCGTAGGATAGTACGGTATGGCCCCTGAGTCCAGCCAATCGTGCATGTGAGGTACAATCGTGCAGAAAGCAGCCCCGAGCCCACCGCCGAAGACGCCCATGGCGAGGCGGTTGGAGTACGTTCGTACCAATCAGGCGGGCGGGATTTCGCTGGCGGAGTTCCACCGCAGGCTCACAGCGGGTTGGTCCGCCGGGTGCGGAAGGCGCGCCAGCTATGAGGCGGCGAGAACGTACCACTATGACCGCGACGCGCCGGCTTCCTATCTCGATCGTGTCGCCGAGGTGTTCGGCGTTCGGCTCGAATGGCTTGTGGCCGGGAGGGGAGCACGCACGGCCGCCGAGGCGGATGCTGCGTCGATCGCGACGCAGGGCGCGGCCGACAACATCAACATCCAGCGCGAGCAGCCGGCGGACTCCGCGAATGTCAGCTCGGAGGAACTCGAGCGCGCGTTCACCGAAGGCCTCCCCGCCCTGGGTGAGGGCGCGGACCTCACCGCGTGGTATGCACTCGCGGATCTCCACAGTCGGCGCGCTCTTGCCGACCTCCATCGAATTGAGAAGGCGCCGAGTGCGTGGGCGAAGGATCACAAGCGGGGCGCTCAGGCGTTCCGGGAGATGGACCTCGAGATGGCACGCGAGACGGCGGCCATGGTCGGGGCGGGCGCTCGGGCCGCGGAAGTCGATCTCGCCTCGCTCTCGCCCTGGCAGCGCAGCAACTACATCCAGCTCGCCTGCCAGGCGCTCGGCCTGCTGTTCGTCGAGCCGCACGAGATCGCGGCCCGGCCCGGCGCTTCCTACACGATCGGTGAGCGGCCGGGACTGAGCAGCGTGCAGCGCGGCACAGGCAGCAAGGCGAGTACGAAGCGTGTCCAGGAGAAGTTGGACCGGAAAACCGCGAAGAGCCGAAACTCTCGCGCGACGAAGAAAGGGGGCCGATGATGGCACGCCGCAAGATGTACCCCGGTCAGGTCGAACCGCGGGGCGGCCGTTTCCGCATCCGCCTTTCCGTTGCCGGCAAGCGGCACACGAAGTCGATCATTGCGGAGAGCCGAGCCGCGGCCGAGCGGTACGCCACGGAATGGGCCGAGAAGCTCGAGCGCGCGGCGGCGCGGGAGAGTTCCGGCCAGCCGGGCGCGATCACGTTCGGGGAGCTCGTCGAACTGTTCCGCGAGCAGGTGATGCCGGGTCTCTCGGAGGGCGGCCGTAGTTCCTACGAGAACAGCTTCACGGCCTTCGAGCCGTTCTTCGCCACGCTGAAAGGCGACCCCGCCCTCGAGCGGGTCCGCCCGGGCACGATCCGTGAGTTTCTGGCGTGGCGGCGGGTTCACCGGGTGCGCACCAAGGGCGAGGGCGAGACCCGCGTCGTTGTCGCCGTCCAGGGCAGGGTCAGCGCGCACACCGTCGCACGCGACTACCGGGTCCTCAAGCGCCTCTTCCGCTACGCCGTGAAGACGGAGTACCTCGTCGGCGATCCCGTGGCCGCGGTTGAGGCGCCACGCACCGATCCGCGCACGCCGCGCCTCCTCACGCCTGACGAGTTCACGCAGCTGCTCGACGCGTGCACGGACCCGATGCTCCATCTGTACGTGACCCTGCTCGCCGACACGGGGGCCCGCGCGTACTCGGAAGCCCTCCGACTCCGGTGGGAGGACATCGACCTGGCCGGCGGCTTCCTCGAGATCCGGAGCGGGCGCGACGGACACCGAACGAAGTCCGGAAAGAGCCGGTGGGCGCCGCTCACGGCTCGCCTCGCTGCGGAACTCCGCGAGCATGCTGCCACGTATCGGCTCGCGCTCTATCACGGCCAGCGCACGCCTTGGGTGTTCCACCACACGCAGACGAGCCGGCGTGCCAGGGCGGGCGAACGGATCCGGAGCTTTCAGGATCGGTTCCGGACGGCATTGAAAGGCGCCGGTCTCGCGCCCATCCGGATGCATGACCTCCGGCACCGGCGCGTCACCACATGGCTGGCCGAAGGTAAGCCGGCGGCGCTCGTTCAGGAGGCGATGGGGCACGCCACGATCACGACGACGATGGGGTACAGCCACCTCGCCCGTGAGCACCTCCGGGCCCTCGTCGACGAGCCGGAATCAACCCGCCGGAAGAGGGGGAAACGGGCCTGATTGGACACGCGACGTGTCCAAAAACGTGTCCAGGCGGGCGAGAAAAAGGGCCGCTTCCAGTGCTTCGGGAGCGGCCCTAAGTCGTGTTGTCGCAGTCAGATGCCCGGGGAGGGATTCGAACCCTCAAGGGATTGCT
>CAVUWA010000007.1:0-8734 GCA_963744995.1 Candidatus Eiseniibacteriota bacterium | reverse complement strand
GCCCGGATGTTTCATGAGGGCGTCGTGGAGCAGGCGCGGCGCCGGTTACGTGGTGGTGACGAGACGCGGCGCCGTGAGCGCGCGCCTGTGTCAGTCCCGGAGCAGCCGAAGCGTCGATGCGGTGCGTGATCGGTGCGGCAGCGCCGCTGCGCGGGCACGGCGAACCGGCGGCGGGGCGCCGCGCGCTCCTTCGCGCGTTGCGGCGGTCAGCCGGCGGGCAGTGCGCGGAGGCGTTGGAACGCGGCGTGCAGCGCGGCCGCCCACGGCCAGTTGTGCTGCAACCGCAACCGCCAGCGCCGGGCGTGGTACGTGAGCCGGGCGGGCAGGTGCAGCAGCTTGTAGCGCAGTTGCTGTGGCTCGGCCAGACGCAGCTCGTCCTCCGCGCGAGTGTGAGCACCTGCGTGAACCACATGAGGTCCTGCGCCGTCAGCACGAGCTGCAGCCACAGCGCGTTGCGCGCGAACGTGTCCAGCGGCAGCGTGCGCAGCCCCATCTCCTTGGCCGCGCGGATCCAGTCCTCGACGCGCGCGCGGGCGCGGTGGCGCTGCTCCAGCCGGGCCAGCTGCTCGCCCGGCTGGTTGGTGAGCAGGCAGGTGAAGCGACAGCCGTCGACATCATCGAAGGTCTGCTGCGCGCCGGGATGCAGCGGCTCGCGACGCACCAGCAGCCGCGCGCCCGCGGGCCAGCCCAGGAGGTTCAGGCCGGTCAGCTCGGCCACGGCGGCATTCGTGCGCGGCTCGCCCTGGCGGTCGGTAGCCGCCGTCCAGCGCTCCTCAGGCAACGCACGGATCGCGGCCTTCACGGCCTCGTACAGGGGAAAGCCCACCGAGAAGCGCCAGCCCTGCGCGACCACGTGCGCGAGGAAGTCGTGGGTCGCGCCTGCGGAGTCGCAGCGCACGAGCCGCGGGAGCGTGTCGGGCAGGTCCGGGAGCTGGGCGCAGGCGTCCTCGAACACGGCGATGTGATCGCCGGCATCGTTGGAGCCCGCGTTGCCCGGGCGCAGCCGGCCCGCCAGCGCCTCGCCGCGACCGTCGCCGCGGTCGAGATAGGCGAGCAGCGGATGGAAGCCCCACGTGTGCTTGTACGTGGCGGCCGCGCCGTCCTTGTCGTCGGAGTGCGCGATGCAGAGCGTGGCGTCGAGGTCGAGCACGAGCGGCTCGGGCGTCTCGTCGCACCGCTCGCCCCGCGCACGCGCCCATGCGCTGGTCACCTCGGGTGGCGCGCCGCCCAGCGCCCAGACTCGCGCGCGGGTGGTCCTGCGCGCCGTCGCGAGTGCGGCCATCGCGCCCGCGTCCGCCGCCACCGCCTGGAGTGTGCGGCAGGTCGTCGCCGGGGACGCCGGTACGCCGAACAGCGCCGGCTGGCCGGCGAGCACGGACAGGTGGCGCAGCGCGTCGCCGCCGTCCACCAGCATCAGGATCACGTCGCGCAGCACGACCCCGGGATCGTGTCGCGACCAGCGGCGGCTCTCGCCCGCTGCCTCGCTCAGTGCGGCGGTGAGGCCCAGCCGATCCGCCGCCTCCGCCAGCAGGGCGAGACCTGCGCGCCCGGTGGCCCCGCGGCCGTCCGTCGTGACTGCGAACCGCGAACTGCTCGTGCTACGTTGCACCCGCAAGGTGAAGCTCCTCTGCTGCGTGGTTGCTCGCTAAAGCACGCGCATTCTCGCAGACAGCGGGGCTTCTCTTGCGTTTCCTCACCCTCTACCCGGCGACCACCTCCGCGCTATGAAACATCCGGGCTAGCGGGCCGATCGAGGCGGAGCGGTGCCCCGGCGGCCCTCCGGCGTTCGACCACCTTCCGCCTGCTCCGCGATCGCCCGCCTCTTCGCTTCCGACTGCCTCCCGCGTTCCGTTCGCCCCCCGCCTTCCGTCCGTTCGTCCCCCGCCTTCCGTTCGTCCCCCGCTTCGTCCATTCGTCCCGAGTGAATCGAGGGACGGATGGGGCGATCCGCAGTCGCGTTCGGGCCGGGTCGCAGCCCGTCGCCGGGCACGGATCGCCTCGCTCGTTCCCTCGATTCACTCAGGACGAACGGACGGAAGAGCCGGACCCACAGAGCGATGCTGTCGTGCTCGGACGACCCGCCCTCGAACGCCAAGACGCCGCCCACCCGAGGATGAGCGGCGTCCATGCCGCGCGAGCGCGGAACGAGGGCGAGCGCTAGGAGCGGTCGCTCCGCATCCGCGTGGCCACCAGGCGCGCGCCGCCGGTCAGCGCGATTGCCGCGACCGCCAGCAGCGCGAGCGGCAGCCAGTTCGTCGAGCCGTCCGACGACACGAGTCCGGCATTGCCGCTGTCGGCCGGAGCCGGCACGGCAACCGCGACCGGCGTGCGCGGAATCAGCACCGCGTCGATCACGTGGATGATGCCGTTGCTCGCCATGATGTCGGTGGCAGTGACCGTGGCAGCGCCGTTCAGCCTCACCGTGCCACCGTTCACCGCAATCGAAACGCTGGCGCCGTTTACCGTCTCAGCCTCGGTCAGCCCGACCACCGTGGCGGCGTCCACCGAGCCCGACACCACGTGGTAGAGCAGGATCTGCGAGAGGGCTTCCGGGTCGGCAAGCAGGCTGTCCAGCGTGCCGGCCGGCAGCGCCGCGAACGCGTCGTCGGTCGGCGCGAACACCGTGAACGGGCCCGGGCCCTTCAGCGTGTCGACGAGGCCGGCCGCCTCGAGCGCCGCTGCGAGCGTGTTAAACGTGCCCGCGGCCACCGCCGTGTCGACGATGTCCGCGGTCGCCTGCTGCGGTCCCATTGCCGGCGCCGCCGCGCGGTTGCCATCGCTCGCGGCGAGCGCCGTCGTCGACAGCACACCCGCAGCCACAATGGCAATCACCCCGGCCAATGCTTTCTTCATCCGTCACCTCCATCGATCCCGGCCCGTTGATTGAGAACTGCCCCGGTTCAGTGACCAACTTGTGAATCACTTGCGCGAGCATGATGAATGATTACTGACTAACTTGTCAACCGGGCGTGCCTCAGAGTTGAAGAACCTCGCGGGCGGCCGTAGGGGAGCCGGCGCTGGCCGCGCACGGCCGAGCCGAGCACGCAGCAACTCGCCACCGGGATGGGGGCTGCGCGCGGCTCGCGGTACACTTGCTCGCCTGACACAGACGGCCACGCGGTCCGCCACGAGCGGGCCGCGCGCATCTCGAGAGGGCAGCGTGATCCGGGACGACATCCTGGCGCTGGTGGACCAGGCGCTCGCCGCCGCGCAGGCGGCAGGCGACCTGCCGCAGTTCGCCGCGCCCGAGGTCACCGTCGAGCACCCGCAGCGCGCCGAGCACGGCGACTTCTCCGCGAACCTGCCGCTGCGCATCCAGGGCCTGGCCCGCATGAAGGCCGTCGAGGTCGCCGAGGCGCTGCGCAGGCACGTCCCCGCGCACGACGCCGTCTCGACGTGCGCGTCGCGCCGCCGGGCTTCCTCAACTTCTACCTCGCTCCCGGCTGGGTCGCGGCGCAGGCGGAGGCGATCGCGACCGCCGGCGACGCCTACGCGACGAGCGACCTCGGCGCCGGCAAGCGCGTGCAGATCGAGTACGTCTCCGCCAACCCGACCGGCCCGATCCACGTCGGCAACGGGCGCGGCGCGGCGATCGGCTCCACGCTCGCCAACGTGATGCGCGCCGCCGGCTACGACGGTCGAGCAGGAGTACTACGTCAACGACGCCGGGCACGCAGGTCGCGATCTTCGGTCGCACCCTCTACGCGCGGTACCAGCAGCTGTTCGGCCGCGAGATCGACCATCCCGGAGAACGGCTACCCCGGCGCGTACGTGATCGACGTCGCGCGCGGCATCAAGGAGCGCGT
Source organism: Candidatus Eiseniibacteriota bacterium (assembly GCA_963744995.1). Classification (GTDB taxonomy): domain Bacteria; phylum Eisenbacteria; class RBG-16-71-46; order RBG-16-71-46; family RBG-16-71-46; genus CAVUWA01. The sequence goes on along the minus strand of CAVUWA010000007.1, from coordinate 4,928 downwards.
CGGCGACCGCTTCCTCAGCCCGAGGGCGAGGAGCCCGACCCGGAGCTCGGCCGCCTCGGCATCGAGGTCATGGTCGACCGATGATCCGCGACGACCTCGCGGCTGATGGGCGTCGAGTACGACCAGTCTGGTTCTCGGAGCGCTCGCTGCAGGCCGAGGGCGGCGCCTACAACCGCGTGCTCGAGCTGCTCCGCGAGCAGCGCTACATCGTCGAGCGCGAGGGCGCGTCTGGTTCGCCTCGTCCGAGCTGGGCGAGTCGAAGGACAACGTGCTGATCCGCTCGGACGGCATGCCGACGTACTTCGCGACGCGACATCGCCTACCACTACGACAAGTTCATCACCCGCGGCTTCGACCGCGTGATCGACATCTGGGGCGCCGACCACCAGGGCCACGTCTCGCGCGTGAAGGCGGCGGTGCAGGCCGTCGGCGGCGACCCGGACGCGCCTCGACGTGCTGCTCTACCAGCTGGTCGCGCTGCGGCGCGGCAGCGGAGGCGGTGCCGCTCTCGAAGCGCGCCGGCGAGATCGTGACGCTGCGCGAGATCGTCGAAGAGGTGGGCGCGGACGCCACGCGCTTCTTCTTCCTGCTCCCGTCGGCGAACCAGACGATGGACTTCGACCTCGAGCTGGCGAAGAAGCAGTCCGACGAGAACCCGGTGTTCTACGTGCAGTACGCGCACGCCCGCATCGCCGGCGTGCTCGCGAAGGCGACGCGAGGAGGGCCTCTCGTCGGACGGCGCCGACGCGGCACTGCTCGACGCACGACGCCGAGCAGACGCTGATCCGCAAGCTGCTGCTGCTGCCCGAGGTGCTCGAGACGGTCTGTACGCGAGCTCGCGCCGCACCACCTGCCGCACTACGCGCAGGAGCTGGCGAGCGCGTTCCACGTCTTCTACACGCAGTGCCGCGTGATCGACGCCGACAACGAGCCGCTCACGCGCGCGCGGCTGCTGCTGCTCGAGGCGGCGCGCGTCGTGCTCGCGCGCACGCTCGGCCTGATGGGCGTTTCCGCCCCGGAGCAGATGTAGCGCCGCAGCCGCGGATCGCGCGCCGGCCGGCGCGCCGCAGCCGTTCGCGGCTGCCGCGGACCCATGGCTATCATCGGCCGGTCGTGTCGCCGGCGCGGCCGCGCCGGCGACACGACGAGCACTCAAAGCCGATCCCAGCCGTGAGCGCGCGCTCACGCGACGTGTGGTGAGTCCATGACCTCTGAGCGGAAGCGCATCCTCACGGGCGTCCGGCCGACCGGCGCCCTCCACCTCGGCCACTACGTGGGCGCGCTCGAGAACTGGGTGCGGCTCCAGGACGAGTACGAGTGCTACTTCTTGATCGCCGACTTCCAGGTCTCCGATCACGCCGACCGCATCCGCGAGCTGCACCGCCAGGTGCACGAGGTCGCACTCGACTGGCTCGCCGTCGGGCCTCGATCCCGAGCGCAGTCACTTCGTGATCGAGAGCCTCGTCCCCGAGCACGCGGAGCTCACCACCTGGCTGTCGTGGTTCATCGGGCTGGGGCGGCTCCAGCGCAACCCGACGCTGAAGGCGGAGATGGCGGACATCGAGACGTCCGGAGGCGACTCCGTGCCGGTCGCGTTCTTCACGTACCCAATGATGCAGGTCGCGAACATCCTCTTGCCGAAGGCGCATCTCGTGCCGACCGGCGAGGACCAGGCGCCGCACATCGAGATGACGCGCGAGGTCGCGCGGCGCTTCAACCGCCTCTTCAAGACCGACGTCTTTCCCGTGCCCAACGGGCTCGTCGGACGCGTGCCGCGGCTCGTCGGCCTCGACGGCAACGCGAAGATGAGCAAGTCGATCGGCAACGCGATCGATCTGAAGGACGACTCCGAGACCGTCACCCAGAAGGTCCGCGGCATGTTCACGGACCCGACCCGGCTGCGCGCGACCGACCCCGGCCACGTCGAGGGCAATCCGGTCTTCATGTACCACGACGCCTTCAACCCGGACGTCGACGAGGTGAACGACCTCAAGGAGCGCTACCTCGTCGGCAAGGTCGGCGACGTCGAGGTGAAGTCAAAGCTCGCGACCGCGCTGAACGCGTTCCTCGACCCGATTCGCGAACGCCGCGCCTACTACGAGTCACGACCCGAACTCGTGCGCGAGGCCCTCGCCGACGGGCACCGAACAGGCACGCACCGTGGCGCCGCCAGACGATGGCCGAGGTGCGCGACGCGATGCAGGTGAACTACCTCTAACCCGGAAACCCACCGCAGGGCATCCACCCAGGCGCGTTCTGACGAAACGCACGAGGCCGCCCTTCTCGCGAAGGGCGGCCTCGTGGTGTGTGTGGTGCTCCGGAGGCCTAGCTGCGGCGCTCCAACGGAACGAAGTCGCGCGCCGGCTGGCCGACGTAGATCTGCGACGGCCGGAAGATGCGGTTGCCCGACTCCCATTGCTCCTTCATGTTGACCATCCACCCGGACGTGCGCGAGGCCGCGAAGATCGGTGTGAAGAAGTCGGTCGGGATGCCCAGCGCCGCGAAGACGCAGCCGGAGAACAGGTCGACGTTCGGGTAGAGCCCGCGAGCGCCGAGGCGATCGGTCGCGACCTTCTCGACGGTAAGGGCGATCTCGTACAGATCGGCGATCCTGCTGCCGGGCTCAATCACCTCGGCGGCGAGCGTCTGGATCACCTTCGAGCGCGGGTCCTTTACGTGGTACACGCGGTGCCCGAAGCCCGGAATCTTGAACTTGTCGTCGAGCAGTCGCTCGATCTCCACTTCGGCCTTCTTCGGGTCGCCGATCTGCTCGAAGAGCCGCAGCGATGCCTCGTTCGCACCGCCGTGCGCGGGGCCGGAGAGCGCCCCGATCGCGGCGGCAACCACCGCCTCGGGCTCGGCCTTCGTCGAGGTGACGACGCGCGAGGTGAAGGTCGAAGCGTTCCCGGCGGAGTGGTCGGCCTGGAGGATCAGCAGCGCGTTCATGACGCGCACGTGCAGCGGGGAGGGTTCCTTGCCCGTGAGCATGCGCAGCATCATGCTCGCGTGCGACTCGCCCATGATCGGACCGTCGTACGGCCGTCCGGCGCGCGCCTCCGCGATGATGCCCACGAGGTGCCCGACCTTCGCGATCAGGCGGATGCCGCGCTCCTGCACCGTCGCGGCCTTCGGCTCGAAGTCATTGTCGCGCGGCGCGAGCATCGCGGTCGCCGCCTGCAGCGCGAACATCGGGTGCGTGATCTCGCCGATGCGGATCACGACCTCGAGCTGCTCGGGCGTGAGCACTCGGTTGTCGTGCAGCTCCTTGCGGATCTCCTCGACGCGGTCGGCCTTCGGCAACTCGCCGTCGTACAGCAGCGCCACGACCTCTTCGAAGGTCACCTCCGGGCGCGTCAGGTCCTCGATCGAGTAGCCGCGATAGGTCAGCCGGCCGGCTTCCCCCTCGACAAGCGAGATCGCGGACTCAGCGATCGGCACACCCTCGAGTCCCGGGCTAAAGGATGGTGTCTGGGTCGTCATGTTCTTCCCCCTATTCGCGCCCGAGGCATCCGGCAACCGCCGCCCCCCTGGCTCTCTGGGTTCTTTGCTTGATGATCAGTCACGGGCGGGCGCTCGGCGGCGGTGCATCCCGCTCGGCCGCCGGAGGCCGCGGCCAGTATATCCGACCAGATCGCACATCATGTGCGTGAGATTATGTACGAATCACGAAGCAGCGGAGCGATTGAGCGTGCCGCCGGCCGCTATGCGGGTCGCGCGTGCCCACCTGACGCGTGAGCGGTGATGAACTCCTTCAAGAGGTCATGCACTTCGTCGGCCGCCTCGGTCAGCCCGTGGCCCGCGTCCGCCAGCAGCACGAGCTGCTTCGGTTCCCGGGCGCGATCGTAGATGTCCTGGGAAGCGGCCTGGTCGAGCACATCGTCGCGGCTGCCGTGGATGAGCAGCAGCGGCTTGCCGAGCTGCTCCACTTCCTGCGTGCCAAAGCGCTGTGAGGACATACCGACGACCGCCGTCGAGATCGGCGCGAGCTCACCGGCCTTCACCGCCACCGCCCCGCCGAACGAATGACCGACGATCACCACCTGCTCGGCGCCGATGCCCTTCAGGAACGAGCACGCGGCGAGCGCATCGAGCACGCACTCCTCGAACTCGCCCGGCTCGCGGTACTGCACCCGCACGGTGGTGATCCCGTCGGCCACGAGCTCTCGCCCGAGCCGGACGTACACGTCGTTCGCCGGTCCCTTGACCCCGCCGCCGGCGCCGCTGAGGAAGACCGCACAGCCGGTCTTCCCTTCGCAGGGATAGAGGAACACGGTGATCGCGCCGCGGCTCGTTTCGAGCTCGACCTCGAGCTCGCCGGGCTCGTCGCCGGCGCGCGCTCGCACGCCCTTGATCGAGAGCGTGAGCTCTTCGATCGGCGTCGAGCCGTTGCCGGCGCCGGGCGCCTGATCGTCGGGGTGAGGATTCGTCATGCGGGGCAGCCTAGCAGAGCGATCTCAGAACGCCGGCATGCCGGTCGGGCGGCGCGTCTGCCAGTCCGTGACCGTTTCGTACGCGTGCGCGGCACGCAAGAGCGTGGATTCCTCGAAGTGGCGACCGACCAGGTGCAGCCCCACCGGCAGCCCGTCGGCAAAGCCGCACGGCACGCTGATCGCGGGGTTACCGCCGATGTTCGCGGGGATCGTGAAGAGGTCGTTCAGGTACATCGCGTAGGGGTCGGCGAGCTTCTCGCCGAGGCGGAATGCCGTCGTTGGCGTGGTCGGTGTGAGGATCAGGTCGTGTTCGGCGAAGGCGGCTTCGAACTCGCGCGTGATTGCGGTGCGGACCTTCTGCGCCTTCAGGTAGTACGCGTCGTAGTACCCGGCCGAGAGCGCGTACGTGCCGATCATGATGCGGCGCTTCACTTCGCTGCCGAAGCCGCGCCCGCGCGTCTCGCCCATGTTCTCCTCGACCGAGGCGCCGTCGAGATA
>CAVUWA010000006.1:0-15165 GCA_963744995.1 Candidatus Eiseniibacteriota bacterium | reverse complement strand
CTTCTTCCTGCAGCGCTTCCTGGTGACGACGCTCCAGGAGATGGCGGTGCGCATGGGGTGAGCGGGGCGCCGGACGGCGGCCGGGGCGCGGGCCCCGCAGGTCACGCGTGGCGCGGCTGAGTCTCCGAGTGCAGCCCGGGGCGAAGCGCGAGCGGCTGGTCGGCCGGATGGCCGACGGCACGCTCAAGATAGCGGTGACGGCGGCGCCCGAGGCGGGGCGCGCCAATGAAGCGGTCACGAAGCTGATCGCGAGGACGTTGAAGGTGGACGCGCGCGGCGTATCGGTCGCGCGCGGGGCGGGGTCGAGATCGAAAACGATCGAGATCGCCGGGATGGACGATGTGGAAGTGAACCGCCTGATCGAGGAAGCGCTGGCCCATGGCGACTGAGTACCTGAAACAGATCCGCGAAGCGGCCGAAGCGGTCCGCGCACGCACGAAGATCGTGCCGCGCGTGGGCATCGTGCTCGGCACGGGCCTCGGCGACTTCGCGTCCACGCTGGCGGCCGAGACGGTCATCCCGTATCGCGAGATCCCGCATTTCCCGGTGTCCACGGTCGAGAGCCACGCCGGCGAGCTGCACGTCGGCCGGATGGCCGAGCGCCCGGTCGCCATCATGAAAGGCCGCGTCCACTACTACGAGGGCTACACGATGCGGCAGGTGGCGTTCCCGGTGCGCGTCCTGGCCGCGCTGGGTTGCGACACGCTGATCATCACCAACGCCTGCGGCGGGATGAACCCCGACATGCCGGCGGGCAGCATCGTGGTGACGACCGATCACATCAACCTGATGGGCGACAACCCGCTCATCGGCGAGAACGACGATGCGCTGGGTCCGCGGTTTCCGGACATGAGCGAACCGTACTCGCGGAAACTGATCGAGCTGGCCGAACAGACCGCGCTCGATCTGAAAACGCCTCTGCAGCGCGCCGTGTTCGTCGCGGTGCCGGGGCCGAATCTCGAAACCGCCGCGGAGTACCGGTATCTGCGCTGGATCGGCGCGGACATCGTCGGCATGTCGCTCGTGCCGGAAAACATCGCGGCCGTGCATGGCGGGCAGCGCGTCCTGGCGTTCAATGTCGTCACCGACGCGTGCCTTCCCGACAATCTCAAGCCGGTGGACATCCCGGAGATCATCGCGGTGGCGGGGCGCACGGCGCCCACGCTGATCCGACTGGTCACCGAGATCGTCCGGCGGCTCGATTCAACGGGCTGATCCCGGCCGCACCTCGGTCGATATGGAGGACTGATCCATGGCCACCAAGCGCAAGTCCAGCACACGTCGTCAGGCGTCGTCCGGGAGGTCGGCCCGCAGGCGTTCCGCTGCGGCGCGCGTGAAGCGGCGCGCGGGGGCGAAGCGTGCGGCGACGAAGCCCGCGAAACGCCGTGCCGGTGCGAAACGCTCGGTGGCCGGGACGAAGAAGAAGAAGAAGGCCGTGAAGAAGAAGACGGCGCCGAAGAAGACCGCCAGGAAGAAGGCCGCCAGGAAGAAGGCGGCGCCGAAAAAAGCCGCCAGGAAGAAGACTGCCAGGAAGAAGACCGCCAGGAAGAAGGCGGCGCCGAAGAAGACGGTGAGGAAGAAGGTCGCCAGCAAGAAGGCGATGCCGAAGAAGGCCGCGAAGAAGAAGACAGCGAAGAAGGCGGTCCGCAAGGCCGCCGCGAAAGCGACGAAGAAAGTGGCGAACAAGACCGAGCAGCAGACGGTGAAGACGAAGAAGCAGCCCGCGCCGGCAAAAGCCGCCAGGCCTGCCAAGGCGGCGCCCGTGAAGACGGCGAAGTCCGTACGTCCGGCGAAGGCCGCGAAGTCGAGGGAGCTGCGCCCCGAGCCCGTCGTACGGCCGTTGGGCGTGTTGCCGCCGGAATCGCGTGTCCGCGTACGGCGCTCGCAGCAGGTCGACGGGCCCCGCGTCGCGTTTCCGGACCGTACGAGCCACGATCGCCCGACGACGACAGCCAGCCAAGGAGCCGAACGTTTGAGCGACCAGGACCTGAAGGTTTTCGAAGAACGTCTCGTGGCCGAGCGCCAGAAGATCCTGCGTGACATGGGCCATCTCGAGACCACCGTACTGAAGGTGAATCAGCGCGACAGCGCGGGCGACCTGTCCGGCTATTCGTTCCACATGGCCGATGCCGGCACCGACGCGATGGAGCGCGAGAAGGCGTTCCGCTTCGCCTCGGCGGAGGGCCGCCTGCTGCTGGAGATCAACGACGCGCTCCGGCGGATCTACAACGGCGAGTACGGCATGTGCGAGTCGTGCGGACAGCCGATCGCGCGCGCGCGGCTCGAGGCGATCCCGCACGCGCGGCTGTGCGTGCCCTGCAAGTCGAAAGAGGAGCGGGCCGGCCGGGGCGCTCAGTGAGACGATCCCTGCCGCTGCTGTTGCTCGTCGCGGGCGCCATCATCGCGCTCGATTACGCGAGCAAGCAGTGGGTGATGGCGCATCTGGCGTTCGAACGCCCGCTGGAGCTGCTCGGGCCGTACGTGCGGCTGACGTACACGCGCAACTCCGGTGTCGCGTTCGGACTCGGCGCCGGCACGCGGTTCCCGTTCTACGTCTTTTCCATCGTCGCGGCGGTCGCGATCCTGTATCTGTTCGTGCGCTCGCGCGTGCCTGGGCTGCAGCGCAAGCTCGCGCTCGCGCTGATCTTCGGCGGCGCGATCGGCAACCTGATCGATCGCGTGCGCCTGGGCGAAGTGGTCGATTTCATCCAGATCGGCACGCAGCGCTGGTACTGGCCGGTCTTCAACGTCGCCGACGCCGCGGTGTCGATCGGCGTCATCCTGTTCGCGCTCACCTGGTCGAGCCATCCAGAGCCCCGCACGGATGCGGACGTCGCGCCCCCGGAGGGGCCTTCACCGGAACATGCGGAAGCCTCGAATGCTGGAACTGTCGGTCCCGGCGCCGAGCGCGGGGGAACGGCTGGACCGGTTTCTCGCGGCGGCGCAGGCGGACCTGTCGCGTAACCGGTTGCAGATCCTGATCCGGGCGGGCCACGTGCGGGTGAACGGCGTGCCGGGCCGCGCCTCGCTGCGCCTCGCGGGCGGCGACCGGATCGAGGTCGCCATCCCGGCCCCGGCCGTGACCACGCTCGAGCCCGAGGCGCTGCCGATCGAGATCGTTCACGAGGACGAGTCGATCTTCGTCGTCGTGAAGCCGGCCGGGCTGGTCGTCCATCCCGGCGCCGGCGTGAGAACCGGAACCCTCGTCCACGCCCTGCTCCACCGCGACCCTGGCCTCGCCGGCGTCGGCGGCGAGGGACGGCCGGGCATCGTCCACCGTCTCGACCGCGAGACCAGCGGGCTCATGGTGATCGCGCGCACCTCGCGTGCCTACCGGGCGCTGATCGAAGCCATGCGCGAGCGCGCCATCACGCGCCGCTACGCGGCGCTGGTCTGGGGCGACCCGCGCGGCGACGAGGGTGTGATCGAGGCGCCGATCGGGCGCGATCCGAGGAATCGAAAGCGCATGGCCGTGGTCCGGCGCGGCGGGCGTCCGGCCCGCACCCGGTGGCGGGCGGCCGAGCGCTTCGCCCTGGTGACGCGCCTCGAGGTGACGCTCGATACCGGCCGCACGCACCAGATCCGGGTCCACATGGCGCACCTCCGCCATCCGGTCGTGGGCGATCCGACCTATGGCGGCCGCGGGAAAAAGCAGTTGAGCGCCGACCCCGCGCAGCGTAGCCTCCGAGACGCTTTGCTTCGGGATCTGCCCCGGCAGGCCCTGCACGCGATGGAACTGGCCTTCCCGCACCCGGTTCGCGGGGATGCCCTCCATTTCACAGCCCCCTGGCCCGACGATTTCGCCCGCGCGCTCGAGCGGCTCCGCGCCGATCGCGGCGAGATCGGTCCCTAGAGAATCCCGAATGCCCGACGCCACTGCGAACTCGCCGGAAGTCGTTTCCGTGCGCATGCCGAGCCGGCTCGAGTTGCTCGGCGTCATCGATCGGGTGGCGCAGTCCCTGTGCGAGCGGATGGAGTTCGACGAAGAGACCTCGTCACAGGTCACGATGGCGGTGATCGAAGCCGGCACGAACGCGATCCAGCACGGCCACCGGCGGGATCCGTCGAAGGAGGTGGACGTGCGCTTCCGCCTGTACGGTGACCGGCTGGAGGTCGACGTCTACGACCGCGGCCCCGGTTTCCAGCTCGACGAAGTCAACGGCGACATCACCTCGCCCGAGCACCTGCTCGATCTGCGCGGCCGCGGCATCTTCATCATGCGCTCGTGCATGGACGCGGTGGACTTCCGCTTCACCGGCGACGGCACCGTCTGTCACATGGTCAAGAACCGGCCCGCTCCGACGTCGGGATAGGGGCGTGGCCAGGATTCTCGCCGTCGACTGGGGCGCGCGGCGGATCGGCGTCGCGGTGAGCGACCCCACCGGCGCGATCGCGACCGGGCTCGAGACCCTCGTCGTGCGCGGCGGGAAGGACGCCCTCGAGCGGCTCCACGCGCTGATCCGCGCAGAGGGTGTGGAACGCGTGGTAGTCGGGATGCCGCTGCTGCTCTCGGGCGAGGCGGGCGAGGCGGCCCGAGCCGCACAGGCGTTCGCCAACAGGCTGCGCGAGCGCACCGGCCTGCCGGTCGATACCTACGACGAGCGCCTGACGTCGGCGCTCAGCGAACGCCGTCTGCGCGAGACGCGCGACGGCGCGCGGCCGGCGGGCTCGCGGGGACGCCACCCGCGCTCACGCCGGCGCACGCCGAAGGAAGCCGTCGATCGCGGCGCCGCCGTGGCGCTGCTCGAGTCCTATCTGCAGCGCCAGCGTGCGCGAAACCGCGGGAGTGAATGACCGGTGTCCCCCCGTCCACGCCATCGTCGCCGCACCTTCAGCCCCGGTCGCTGGGCGCTGCTGCTGCTGGTGGTGGCGGGGCTCGCGGTGGCGGCGGATCTGTTCGTTCCGGCCGGACCGTTCCCGCCCGACGAGCGGCGGGTCATCCTGGTGCGGCGCGGGCAGACGCTCAGCGAGGTCGCGCGCGAGCTCAAGCGCGTCGGGCTGATTCACGGCACCACCGGCTTTCACGTGCTCGCCAGGCTCATGAAGCTCGACCGACAGATCAAGGCCGGCCAGTACTCGTTCCGCCTCGGCACCAGCGTGCCGGCGCTGCTGCGTGCGTTCGCGAAAGGCATGAGCGGGCTCAGCCTGGTCACGATTCCGGAGGGGCTGACGCTCACCGAGGTGAGCCTGCTGCTCTCGAACCATCTCGGGGTCTCGGCCTCCGCGTTCGATTCGCTCGGCCACGACCCCGCGTTCCTCGACTCGCTCGGCGTGGACGCACCCTCGCTCGAGGGCTACCTCGCCCCGGACACGTACGAATTCCTGCCCGGCACGTCGCCGGAGGTGGCGATGCGGACCATGGCGGCGCGGCAGCGCGAAGTGCTGCTGGCCGCGGCGGCCGGTCGCGACTCGCTGCCGCTCGAGATGAGCCTGCACGAGGTGCTCACGCTGGCGTCGATCGTCGAGTCCGAAGCGCAGGTCGATGCGGAGCGGCCGATCATCGCCAGCGTCTACATCAACCGGCTGAAGAAAGGCATGCGGCTGCAGGCGGATCCGACCGTGGCCTACGCGCTCGGCCGGCGCCCCGGCTCGCGCGTCTATCTCAGCCACCTGCGCAACAACTCGCCCTACAACACCTACATGTACGAGGGGCTGCCGCCCGGGCCGATCTGCAATCCCGGCAAAGCCAGCATCCGCGCGGTGCTGAACCCCGCGCCGCACGTGGACGCGCTGTTCTTCGTCGCCGACGGCCACGGCCACCACATCTTCGCCGATACCTACCGCGAGCACCTGGCCAACATCCGCCGCGTGCGCAGCCCCGGGCCGGATTCGTCCGAGGCGGGCTCGGCCGGCGAGGGTTGAGGCGGCTGCCCACCCGTGCGTCCGACTGTCCGGTGCTGCGCAGCGTGTGATAACGTCGCGGGCCCATGACGCATGCGAGCCTCATCCAGATCGGCGATCCGCCGAGGCGGCCCGACGACGACCGCCCCTGGCGGGAGCGGCTGGACGCGCTGACCGAGACGATCCGCGCGATGGGCGACGTGATCGTCGCGTATTCCGGCGGCGTGGACTCGAGCCTGCTGTTGCGCGTGGCGCACGAGGTGCTCGGCGAGCGGGCCCTCGGCGTGATCGGTCGCTCGGATTCCTACGCGCGGCGCGAGCTCGAGCTCGCGCTCGAACAGGCGGCTGCGTTCGGCGCGAAGATCGAGATCGTCACGACCGGTGAGCTCGCGGACCCGCGCTTCCGCGCCAATCCGACGACCCGCTGCTACCATTGCAAGAGCCAGCTCTATGGCGAGTTACAGGCCGTGGCCGCGACCCGTGGCGCGGTGATCGTCGACGGCACCATCGCCGACGATGTCGCCGACTGGCGTCCCGGCCGGCGTGCGGCGGGCGAGCGCGGCGTGCGTTCGCCACTCGCCGAGCTCGGTTTCACCAAGGCCGATGTCCGCGCCGCGGCCGCGCACTTCGGGCTCGCGAGCCGCGACAAACCCGCCTCGCCATGCCTGGCGTCGCGGATTCCCTATGGCACCGAGATCACCCGGGAGGTGCTGCACATGGTGGAAAAGGCCGAAGCGCTGCTCGGCGAGCTCGGGTTCCGCGAGCTGCGTGTCCGGCACCACGACACCACCGCGCGCATCGAGGTCCCGGCCGCCGAGATCGGCCGCTTCGGCGATCCGGCCGTGCGGCGGCGCGTGGTGGAGGGTCTCAAGGCGCTGGGATACCGGCGGATCACGCTCGACCTCGAGGGCTTTCGCTCGGGGAGCCTCAACGACGACATCGCCGGCCCAGGCGGGCCGGGACGCCCATGACATTCACCCCCGGCAGCCCCGGGGTCGTTGCCCCAGAAAATCGGAACCGGTCCGAGGGCCCCGGGGGTATCACCTTTCACGCCCCACGGAGGCGGCGGCAGGCTGGTGATCTTCGCTGAGATCCCGCATGCCCGGGCCTCGATCGGCACCGGTCATGACGGTGGTCTCCCCGGGCTCTCCAGCGCCCGAAGCCATCGGTATTCGTGTTCCGGTCGGGGACGGGAGGAAGTCGAAGGATGAGCGCACCGAAGACCTCGAGACGTGGCAGCCGCAAGGTGCCAGAGGCCGATCTGGGGTTCGATTGGGGGCCGTTGAACAGCCTCCTGCTCGCCCTCGGAGTAGCCGTCATCGCAATCGGTTACGTGGCCCTGTCCCGGCGATCCGTCACCCTCGCGCCCGTACTTCTCGTCTGCGGGTACTGCGTTCTGATCCCGGCTTCGCTCCTCGTCAGGGGCCGGAAGCGCGCTTCGGGCGAATAGCTCAGCTGGTAGAGCGCTTGCCTTACAAGCAAGAGGTCACAGGTTCGAGACCTGTTTCGCCCACCACCGTGGAACTTGTTAACCTGGCGGCAAACGGGCCGTTATGCGATCGGGGTTAGGGTCTCCGGCAGCCGGACGGTCGGAAAGTCGCGTAAAAGGAAGTCCTCGCGAGGATTGGGAGCAAAAAGCTCCTTGACATCGTGTGAACCGGGCTCCTAGACTTTTCCCGTCTTGGAAGACCTTGTAAGCGCGACAATTACCCTCGCGCGACCACCTTGACGGCTTTGCGATGAATGCACTGAAAGGAGGTGGCACGCAGCCAGAGCCGACTGCTTGCAACTGAGCCTTGCATTGATTCAGCAACAGGGGTGACCCATCTATGGAGGTGCAACAATGACTGGTTTGGTTCGCAAGGCCACGCTCTTCAGCGCGTGCGGCCTTCTTCTGGCAGGCGCTGCGATGGCCTCGGTTCCCGACGCCGCGCAGTCGACGATTCCCACCAACATCCTCGTCGTCGGCGAGAACGGCTCCGGCCCTGATCCGGCCGGTGCGTTCACGGTGACCGTGAACGACCTCGGCGGCAACCCGATCGCGAACTCGAGCGTCGTGGTGGACGTGTCGGGTGCGAGCGATATCGCCCTCTGCACGGACGTCGTGGCGGGGCAGATCGTGGACTGTGTGTCTCAGACCGTGCGTGGCGTGACGGATCTGGCGGGCCAGGTGACGATGTATGTCGTCGGTGGCGGAAACAACACCGGCGCCTCGGGTGGCGTCGCGGCTCCGGGTTCCGGCACGTTCGCGGTGTCGATCACCGCTGACGGCGTCAATCTCGGCTCGATCCACGTCGCCGCCGTGCTCGATCAGAACGGCACCATCGGTGGCAACGGCCACAACGCGGCGGACCTCGGGGCCTTCGGCGATGACGTCGGTTCGGCCTCGCTGTTCGGGACGTATCGTGCGCGCTCCGACTACAACTACGACGAAGCGAACAACGGCGTCGATCTCGGCACGTTCAGCGATTACCTGGGCGCCTCGGCGCTGGGAGTCGGCTCGGCGCTGGGCTGCCCGTCCGGGACGTACTGCCCTTAATCACCAGACGTGGGCTCGAACGCGGGTCGCAACAGTGTCCGGTTAGCCCTTTCCTCTCAACTCGCAGTCAGGAAGGTGGTGGTGACTCGCGCATAATGTGGCTCTCAGCGCAAGAGAAGCTCGGTTCGAAGTTTCCCCCTGTCCCCCGCTTCGTGTGGGTTCATGATTCGTGGAGGCAACAATGAAGAAGATTCTCCTTATCTGCACCGGGTTGCTTGCACTCACGGCTTCGACCGCTGCAGCGCAGATCCAGGTTGCCTGGAACGACTGCCTGATCGACGGTGGTGCGGCCAGCAAGGTGAACGCCTGCACCGGCAACGGCGGCATCAATCGCATGGTCATTAGCTATACGCCCACGGGCTCGATTCCTGACTTCATCGCGATTGACGGCACGCTCGACATTCAGTTCGACAACGGCACGCCGGTTGCCTGGTGGTCGTTCAAGAATGCAGGCAGCTGCCGTATGACGGCGGCCAGCATCAACATGAGCATCTTCAACACCTCCAGCGCAGGTGGCGGCCAGTGCCAGGACACCTGGGACGGCGGTGCTTCCGTGACCGGCCTGTTCACCGGCTACGCCGAGCAGTATGGCGCGCCGGACAAGAACCGCGCCGTGTTCGCAATGTCGCGTAATGCCTCGAATCCGACCTCGATCAGCGCCGGAACCAACTACTTCGGTTGGATCTTCCAGATCACGAATGCCAACACGGACGTCTGTGCTGGCTGTTCGGAGCCGGTGGCGATCTTCTCGCCGGTCATGACGCTCCATGGCGCGAGCGGCGCGGCTGCGATTCAGCTCACCGCTCAGCCGAACGACGGTGAGTCCTGCGTGAGCTGGAACGGTGGTTCGTGCAACGCGACCCCGACCCAGGCCACCACGTGGGGCAAGGTCAAGGCCATGTATCGGTAATTCGCGCGGCCGGTTTCAACGGCAGCCGAAGCAGCAACGGCGTGGGGCGGTCGTCCGCAAGGACGGCCGCCCTCGTCTGTTTGGGGGGGCTATCTGCTCTCGTGCGATGACCTTGGAGGGCCGGGCCCGGCGCCGCGCGACGCGGGTGCGGCTCCGGGCGGCGCGCCCTGCGGCGGGACTTTCCAGTTGAACTGGTTCCGCCGGATGCGCGAGAATCCCGTCGGCCGTCCTGAATGCCGCCAGGGACTGTTGCGGCATGGGCCGGGGTTCGCTTCGTTTCCGTGGCGAACGCTCGTTGCAGTCACCTGATCACGGAGGATCCTGATGAAACGCGTAGCGCTACTCCTGCTTGTCTGTTTGTCGACCCTGCTGCCGAGCGTCGCGGCAGCGGACGTGTTCCTCGCCTGGAACGATTGCCTCGCCGACGGCGGCGTGATGGATCGGACCTCGGCATGCGCCACTGACGGCGGCGTCAACCGGCTCGTGTCCAGCTTCTTGTCGCCGTCCACGGTCAACAACTTCATCGCGATCGACGCCACGCTCGATCTCACCTCCGAGGCGTCGGCGATTCCGGCCTGGTGGGATTTCAAGATGGCCGGAGCCTGCCGTCAGACGGCGGCCAGCATCAACATCGACATCAACGCGCTCCCGAACTTCGGCACGAGCTGCGCCGATCTCTGGGACGGCGGGGCCTCGGCCACGGCCCTGTTCACCGGCTATCTGATCGGGTACGGCGGCGACGGCAACCGTGCCCGCGCCGTCTTCGCGATGTCGCGCAATGCCTCCAATCCGACCACCCTGCAGGCGAGCACGAACTACTTCGCCTTCATCTGGCAGATTACCAACGCCAACACTTCGGTGTGCGCCGGATGCGCGACGCCGGTGGCCATCGTTCTGAACAGCCTCATCCTGCGCCCGGTCACGGGCCCCGCGGTGACGGTGTCGTCCGATGACGCCGGCTCGCAGCCGTGCGCGACCTGGCAGAGCGCGACGAATGCGACGTGCGCGACGGTGCCGGTGGCGCCGCGCACGTGGGGGAGCGTCAAGTCGCTCTACCGCTGACGCAGTGACCGATGCAGGGGGGCGACCCCCGATGAGCGACGGGCGGCCGTGCGCGGCCGCCCGTCTTCTTTCCCCCGGGCGGAACGTTTTTTCTCGTCGGCGATCGGGCCCGATCGTATGATCCCCGCCATGGTGCGCACTGCCGGCTCACGGTCCCGTGGTCTCCCCGCGTCGGGACGCCTCAGGAACGCCCTGCGGGCGGGCGGGCTGCTGGTGGCCGCCTGGCTCTGCAGCGGGTCGTGCGCCGCGCCGGTCGCCTCGTCGCTCGCGACGCCGGCCCCTGCCCCGGATCGCGTGCACCTGGCGTGGCACGCGCCTTACGGGACGCCGGGTGCGGCAGACACGCTGCGCACGCCGTGCGACGATCACGAACGCGTCGACACGCTCTACGTCTCGGCCTTCACCGCGCGGGATCTGCCGAACGTGATCGCCATGAGCGCCACCCTGCGTTTTGCGGCCGAAGCCCCCGACTCCCTCGGCCCTTTCTGGGAGTTCAAGAGCGGGCGGGTGAACGAGCGCAGCATGTTCATCGACTTCGATCTGGGTTCGGCGGTTCCATGTCCGCAGCCGTGGCGGGTCGTGGGCTCGGGGGCCGTGCGCTACGACCTCGCGGGAGCCCGCTCAGAGCTCCAGCTCGAGTACGCGATCCCGTCGGAGCACAGTATCCCGATGACGCCGGAGGCCCAGAACTGCCTGGCCCGCATCCGGATCTTCGAGAAGCGAAACCAGCTCTCCGGCTGCGCCCAGCCCGTGCGCGCCTGGGTCGAGCGCGTGCGGTTCGAGCTGCTGGACGGGACGACGCTCGATCTCGGCTCGGAAGCGTCGAATTCAGCGTTCTGGAACCCGCGGGCCGGGATGTCGCCCGCGGGTCCGGGCGACTGACCCCGGCCCGGACCGCCCCGCTTCAGTCGTCCAGCGCGATCTCGTCGGCCGGGTCGGTCATGTCGATCGACATGAGCAGTTCCGGTCGCTTGACGATCTTCATTCCGCGCGCATGCCGCGCCACCAGCTGCTTGAGCAGCGCGTCACTCTGCAGGTTCTGCACGGCCTTCGTGACCTCGCTGCGGACCTGGTCGAAGGGCAGGCGCTTCGAAGGATAGCGCGCCAGCACCTTGAGCACGGCGTAGGAGCCGTCCCCGTGCGGGCCGATGATCGTGGATTCGCCCGGCAGCAGGTCGTTGAACAGCGTCTCCTGATACGGCCCGTGCTCGTTCGAGGCCCGCATCTGGATCGTGCCCACCGGCCGGCCCGCCAGCGAATCCGCCAGCAGGATGGCGGCGGGATCGTCGCCCGCGCGCAGGCGACGGAGCACCGCCATGCCCTCCTCGCGGTTGGGCCGCGGGATGACCGCATAGCGGACACGCGGAATGCTGTTGAAATACTCGGGATGGTCATCGTAGAAAGCCCGGATCTCCTGGTCGGTCGGGCGGATCTTCGACTCCACCGAGTCGGAGTAGAGATGACCGACCTGGATCCCCTCGAGCTTGCGCTGCATGAGGCGCTGGGCGACCGAGTCCTTGTCGAAGCCCAAGTGCTCAGACAGGCGCGCCATGGTCGGGCCGAAGATCGCCCCGTCGATCTCGGCGCGCAGCGCTTCGAAGGTGTCCAGACTGCCGCGCACCAGCGGCGACTTCGCCGTGTATTTCGGCAGCAGGTCGCGCAGCGTGAGCTGACCGTCGTTCCATCGGACCAGCACGCGGTCGAGGTCTTCGTCGCTGAAGTCGGGCAGCTTCGGCGCCACCTCCATCGTGGCTCCGTTCGGGCCGGGCTTGATGCCGCGCGTGTCGCCCATCTGGCTCGCGACCCAGCGGATGTTGGTCGTGTCGTAGACGGCGCCCATCTCCCGGCGCACCCGGTCGTCCAGCTCCTCCACGTACGGCACCGCCTTCGCGCTGCGCAGCTCGATCCACAGGAAGCGCCGCAGTCCCGCGTACGCGGGCGGGTCGACGTCCCGGCGATCGAGGGCCTGATACAGGTGCGCGCCGGCGCCGTCGACCATCACCCTGGAGAGCTGGCCGGGCCGCAGGTCGAAGACGTTCAGGGCGAGGTACTGCGACACGTCCTTGCGCCGGACCCAGGCCGGATCCGTGGCCTCGACGGCACGGGTCTTCGCCGCGTCCTCCCAGGTGGTCGTGCCGGCGATCAGCTCGCGGCGGACGGCCTCCGCGGTCGCGCGGTCCGAGAAGCGCAGTTGCCGCAGGCGCAGGTCGTGGCCGAACTGGGCGAACGCGGCGCGCAGGTCCGCCTCCGTCACGCGCACCGAGTCCTCGACCATGTGCTGATAGAGCGCATTCGCCAGCGTGATATCGCGCGCCTGCCGCAGCTCGTTCCGATCGGGGAAGTCGAGCGGGCGGTCGATGCCCAGCGCGGTGATCGCCAGCACCTCCCGCGTCACCAGCGAATTCAGGTACTCGAGGCGCCCGAGGCTGTCGGGCTGGGGCCGGTCGGACAGGGGCGCGGCGAAGTAGAGCGAGCGGAACATCCGCACGGTGATCGGGCGGTCGTTCACCATGGCAAGGACGGTCGTATCGGTGACGGCCTGAGCGGGCTTCGCCCCGGCCCTGCCCGGCATGACGGTGGCGAGCAGGGACGCGGACGCGAGGAGCAGCGCAAACGGGGTCGACAGGCGCTTGAAGGGAATCATGGCTTCGCAATCGGGGTGGGGGGAATGCAGGTCGGGATCACCGGAACATGAGCACGAAAAGGATAGAGTGCCCCGAAAATGCGGGTCAAGCGGGCCCCCCGTCAATTGACAAGGGACTTGCATGCGCGGCAGCCGCAGGTTGTTCCGTCGCACGCCGCTCGACTATGCTTCCTGGCGACATGAGCGTCCCTTTGAGCAGTCTTGCCCCGGACCGCGGCCTGTCGTTCGGCCGCCTCACCGGTCCAACGCTGTTCGTGGTGGCCGCGATCCTGGGGGCGGGGGCGCTCGCGATCGGTGCCGGGCCCGCTGCGGCCGCGGCCGCCGAGCCGGTGCAGCTCGGGTGGAACGGCGTGCGCGACGCCGGCGGCTCCGCCGAGCAGGCCTTTCCCTGCGACACCGTCGGCGGCTCGGACCGGATCTTCCTCTCGTTCATCGCCCCCGACAGCATCACGCGCTTCGTCGCGATCGACGTCGTGCTGGAACTGCGCGCCGCAGGCGACAGCCTGCCCGCGTGGTGGGAATTCCACAATTCCGAGGCGTGCCGCACCCTTTCGCTCAGGCTCGACCTCGAACCCTTTGCGGAGGCCGATTCGGCGGCGCGCATGCCGGATCCATGGGACCAGGGCAGGAACGGCATCGGACTGATCACCGGCTATCGCCGCGACATCGACGGCGACCCGCGCGTGGCGTGGATCAGCGCCTCCATGGCGCGGCGGATATCGCAGCCCGCCGCGCTCGAAGCCGGCCGGCGCTACGTCGCATGCGCGTTCGTGATCGACCATCGCAGGACGATCGGCGATTACGTCTGCGAGGGCTGCCGGGAGCCCATCACGATTCTCGTGCAGAAGGCGACGCTGCTCGAGACCGACGGGAAGGAGACCGTGCTCCAGCCCGGCGACCAGGCGTGCCTCGGCTGGCAGGGGGCGTCATGCGGCCCGAGCGGCTCCGCCGGAACGGCTCCCCGGTAGGCGTGTGAAGGCGGGCAGCCGGACACGCGGCGTTCAGAACCGCGTTGCCCCCCCCGTGCTCTGCCGCCGCCGTACGGCCCATCTGCCATGCGCCGGCGCGGGCGTGGCCGGGCGATGCCGTCCGCCGCTCGACCGCCTGATGCTGGCAGGCGCCTTTGCCCTGGCCGCGGCCCTGGCCTGCGCCCGGTTCCCCGCGAGTGCCCGGGCCGCCGAAGCGCTCCATCTCACGTGGTTCGACTGCTGGACCGGGGCCGCCGCGGCGAACCAGACGACCTTCTCCTGCCTCACCAATGCGGGTGAACGGCAGCTGGTCGCCGGGTTCACCGCGGGCGGGCCGATCGACAGCGTGATCGGCATCGAGGCGGTGATCGATCTGATTCACGAGGACGCGACGCTGCCCGCGTGGTGGCACCTCGAGTCGGGCGGGTGCAGGGAGGGCGCGCTCAACGCATCCGCCGATCTCACCGGCCTGGACGGCTGCGTCGACATGTGGGGTGGGCAGGGCTTCGCCCTCGTGCAGGACTACCTGGTCGGCATGCCGCGCGGCAGTCCGAACGAGGCGCGCATCAAGGTGGTCGTGGCCGTGCCGTCGGCGAGCGCCCGCACGCTCGACGCGGCGACGGCCTATGCCGCCGTCGCCCTGGTCCTCGACGATCGCAAGACGGTCGGTGCCGGCTCCTGCGCCGGCTGCAGCGGAAGCGTGTGCCTCGTGCTCAATTCGATCCTCGTCCGGCGGCTCCCGGGGGGCACGGGCGACGTCTTCTTCGAGGTTCCGGCCGCCGGCGACGGCAACCGGGTCACGTGGGGCGCCGGCTCCGGCGCGAGCTGCGAGGCGGTGCCCGTCCGCAACGTCACCTGGGGAAGGATCAAGACCTTCTACCGGTGAGCCGGCGGGGCCGGCGCCGGCGCTGATTCAATGCGACGGCTCGACATCCCCGGCGGACACCAGCGCGTCGAGGGCCCGGTCGTTGACGACGGAGCCCACCTGAGCGCGCACGCGCTCCAGCAGCTCCTGCATCAACCGCTCACCCTCTTGCCCGTAGACCGCGTGGCGCACCAGCTCGGTGACCTCCGCAAACGGCCGCGGCCGGCCCGGGAGCACCGCCACCACCCGCGACACCGCCCAGCCCTGGCTGGTGGAGTCCGGCCCCATCACGCCGCCCTCGCCGAGCGCCATCCCGCGCGCGTAGATCAGGCTGTC
>CAVUWA010000005.1:0-424333 GCA_963744995.1 Candidatus Eiseniibacteriota bacterium | reverse complement strand
GAAGGAACACGTCGCCGATTCGGCAGCCGCGCTCGAGGCGAACCATGCGGCGCTCCTGGCCGAGATGTTCGCGCTGGCGGCGCGGATCGCGCGCGACGAGAAGCTGGAAAACGGGTGGCGCGTCGTCACCAACGTGGGCCAGGACGGCGGACAGTCGGTGCAGCACCTGCACCTGCACCTGCTGGGCGGACGCCCGCTGGCCTGGCCGCCCGGCTGATCGGGCCGCCCTCGGCCCGCCCGCTCGGGCGCGGGCATCCGGGTCGCCCCGCGGACGGCTCAGCGTTCGATGCGGCGGCCCTTCTCGACCACGACGATGCCGTGATCGCTGATCTTGTAGCGGCGCGCATCGTCGTCGGCGTCGCAGCCGATCTGCGCCCCGGGGGGAACGATGACGTTCTTGTCGATGATGCAGCGCTTGAGGCGCGCCCCGGGCCCGACGCGGACGCCTTCCATGAGGATCGCATCGGTGACGTGGGCATCGTGATCGATGAACACGCTCTGGCTGATGATCGAGCGCTCGACGTGGGAGCCCGACACGATCGACCCCTGACAGAGCAGCGATCCGTCGACGAACGAAGGCTCGCCGCGGGACCCGCGCGACACCTTGGCTGGCGGCAGCGCCTTGCGGAAAGTGTAGACGGGCCAGAGGTCGTTGTAGAGGTTGAAGACCGGCACCGGTGCGATCAGATCCATGTTGGCGTCGAAGTAGGCGTCGAGCGTCCCGACGTCGCGCCAGTAGCCGCGCTCGCGTTCGTCCTGACCCGGAACCACGTTCGTCGAAAAGTCGTAGACCTTCGCGACACCGCGGCGCGTGAGCGCCGGAATCACGTCGCCTCCCATGTCGACGAGCCGCTCCTCCTCGGACGGGGTGACGATGTCGAGCAGGGTCTGCTTATCGAATACGTAATTGCCCATGCTGGCGAGGCAGCGGGTCTCGTCGCCTGGCATCGGCGGCGGGTTCGGGACCTTCTCGTGGAACGCGATGATGCGTCCCGCGGCGTCCGACTCGATCACGCCGAAGTCCGACGCCTCGTCGCGCGGCACCGGAATCGCCGCGACCGTCACGCCGGCGCCCCCCGCGACGTGCGCGGCGACCATCTGGCGCGGATCCATGCGATAGATGTGATCGGCCCCGAATACGCAGACCACGTCCGGGTCCTCGTCGTCGATCAGGTTGAAATTCTGGTAGATCGCGTCGGCGGAGCCCCGGAACCACGCCGGGCCGCGCCGCATCTGGGCCGGCACCGTGGTGACGTACTCGCCGAGCAGGTGGGAGAACTGCCAGGTCTGGGCGACGTGACGGTCGAGGCTGTGGCTCTTGTACTGCGTGAGGACGACGATCTTCAGGTAGCCGGCGTTGGCGAAGTTCGACAGCACGAAGTCGATGATCCGGTACGCGCCGCCGAACGGCACCGCAGGCTTCGCCCGGTCGTTCGTCAGCGGAGCGAGCCGCTTGCCTTCGCCGCCCGCCAGCACCATCACGAGCACTCTGGGTCCGGGCATGGACGTCAGGGTAGCGGGCCGGGGGGATCGTGAACAACAGGCGAGCGGGGCCCACCGGCTCGGCCCGGAGGCTCAGCGGCTCGAGGCCGGATCACGTTCACCCGCGCAGTCACTTTCCCTCGCTTCCGGGTGGACGAAGTCGATCCCGTCCTCGCGAGTCCGTGTTCACCCCGGCATCGCTACGCCCTCATGGGGGCGCGACACCCAGCCGTGCAAGCGCGTTACGGCTGGCCGGAAAGCGCGGGTCGATCTCCAACGCGCGAGTATAGGCGGCGATGGCGGCCGCCCGCTCACCTGCGCTGATCAACGCCTCGCCCAGACTGTCCCAGGCGTTCGCGGAGCTCGGAAAGGACCGTGCGTTGAGACGAAAGACCGCGAGCGCTTCCCGGACTCGTCCTTCGTGCAGCAACCGGTACCCCAACCGGTTCACGTCTCCCTCGGGGCTGCGGAACCGGTTCGCCACGTCGGTGCGGGCGGCTTCGATCCAGCGTGAGGCCGTCACGGTGTCTCCCGCGCCCACGGCAGTTCTCACGCGCTCGATGACCCCCGGGCCGGCGCCCCGTTCCAGGATCGCCCGCATCGCGGGATCGACGTTCCGGCGGTACTCCGCAGACGTCATCGGAGCATAGACTTGCGGGGGCAGAAACGCGCCGCGCTCGCGGGCATCGTACGGCGGCCATGGCAGTGAGGACACGTTCACGGCCAGTCCGCTCGCAGGCAGGCGCAGCTGCTCGTGGTCGCCGAAGAAGTACATCGCGTTGCCGGTGGGCTCGCCGACGAACGTGGCATTCGTCCACTTGCGAAGGTCGCGCGCCAGGTTCATCGCGGCGGAGAACGTGCGGCGGCCGATGATGACGAACAGCCGGTCGGGGCGGTCGAGCGCGGGATGGGCGATCAGACCCCGCACGACCTGACGGTTGTAGAAGGAATTGCCGCCGGTGTTCTCTCGCACGTCCAGAACGAAGCGGGTGACAGGAAGCGAATCCACGAGCGCGAACACCTGGCTCCAGAATTCCGTCACGCTCGGCGGGCGAACCATGTCTGCCACGCCCCGGTAACACACGTACAGAGTGCGATCATTCGCCTGATACGCCATCCAGTACAGGCGGTCGCGGTGCCTCAGCCACAGCGGCGTCGTGCCGGGCTCCCGCATGTCGGTCCAGCCGTCGCGAGCGATGATATCCGATGCGCGATGGTGACCGGTCGGCGGCTTCAGCGTTCCTGCCGGACGGATGACCACCGTATCCCGGCGACCCGCCCGCTCCACGACGAGAGGCAGGTGTTCCATGTCATCCACCAGCCCCAGGCCGTCCAGCAGCTCGGGAATTCCCAGCCATACCGGTGCCCAGGCCTTCACCCACCATTCGTTCTCGTGCGAGACGATCGTTGCGGCTGCCCGCAGCGCCTCCTCCACACTGACCCGCCCGATGCGGATCACTCTGGCACCGGCCAGGTTTGCATCGTCCGGCGAACTGGAGCGGATGAACAACCCGTCCTCGAACGCGTAGAACTCGAGCGGGTAGTACCGCAGGCCGGGAACGGGCGTGAAGAACGGGTTGATGGCAGTGTGCCCGTCATGAACGAGCGCCACGAGCTGCATCAGTGCGACGATCGCCTGGTCGCGCGTGAGCGACGGCATGCGGCGCTCCGTCGCCGTCGTCGCCGAATCCCACCGGGCACGAGACATCCGGTAGAAGGCGTCCGGGTGCCGGGCCGGAATTTCGCGGGCCAGAACGCGCACATCCTCCCGCCATCGAGCCGCCTCGAAGGAGATCTGCGCCCGAGCAGACGTGGCCGCGCCGGCAGGCAGGAGCAGCATGCAGAGGATCATCACCGTCCGGAGAGTCATAGGTCCTCGTCGTGGTGGGCGAGCGCGCCCGTCCTGGGGCCGATCACGTGACGGCCAAACTCTATACCGGCCGGGGAGAGCCTGTCTTGAACGGATGTTACCTTCCGCGTCGTATGGCGCCAGGGGTGGCCCCGTACGCGGTCCGCATGGCCCGGGTGAGATGGCTCTGATCCGCGAAGCCCGCCGAGACCGCCACCTGCGTGAGCGGCAGGGTGGTCGTGACCAACAGCCGGTGGGCGAGCGCGAGACGCACGCGCCGCGCGTACACCGTCACCGGGACGCCGAAGTGATCTCGAAAGGCGCGCGCCAGGTGGACGCGGTGCACCCCGGCGTCCCTGGCCAGGGCCGACACCGTCGCGGCGCCCGGATCCTCGTGCAGCCGCTCCCGCACGCGAGCCAACCAGGATGGCGGCGGCGTTCAGCCGGCCGTCGAACATCCGCTCGAGCTGGGCCAGCAGCTCCACGACGAGCCCGTCGAGCACGATGTGGCGGGCCGGGTCGGGCGGTCTCACCGATGGCGACGATGCGTGAACCACGTCCCGCAGCCAGCCGTCCGCTTCCACGAAGCGTGGTCGCTCGAGGCGATGCAGCACGGCGAGCCGCCTTCCGCGATCCGCTTCCACCAGAGGCAGCGGGCACCCTGCAGGACCGAAGTCGATGTCGTGCCTTGCCGCTGCCGAGACGCGAAGGGTTCCCGGCCGACCGTCCGCCACGTGCGCCCGACCCGTTCCGCGAAGCTTCCCTTCCAGCAGCAACACACAGGTGCAGCCGTCGTGCGCATGGCCGCCGGAATCGGTGTGGGGGCCCATGCGAAAAGTGCCCGACTCGTGCATGCAGACTTAGATGGCCGGGCGAAGCGGAAGGTTGCGTCCTGACTGACTGGTCCGTGACGCTCCGGTCCGCCCGTCCGGTGCCGGCCGGTCCGTGCCGGGACCCGCGCCCGTCACGCCCGAACCCGCCTGGCGCGGCTGCAGTCAGAACGGACCCGATCTCACTGCCGCCGCTCCGGTCGGCCGAGCCGGATACCTTTGGACCACCTCGGCCGGCGTCCCGATCTTGGGCTATAAACGCGAACGGGATCCGATCCGTGAGCCCTCCGCCACGAGGACAGGTCTCCGGGTCGCACGACCGAAGGGACACCGCCATGAACACCACCCAGTTCGCAAGCCTTGCCGACCAGGTGCGCAAGCTCCCCGTGGAAGCGGCCGGGCGCGACCGGAGCCTGCTCAGACTCACCGATGCCTGTGCCTCCGCGGAAGCGACGGCCGCCCTGCAGGCGGCGGCGGCACGGGCCGGGAAGGACGCCGGCGTCCTC
Organism: Candidatus Eiseniibacteriota bacterium; assembly: GCA_963744995.1. Lineage (GTDB taxonomy): Bacteria > Eisenbacteria > RBG-16-71-46 > RBG-16-71-46 > RBG-16-71-46 > CAVUWA01. The sequence goes on along the minus strand of CAVUWA010000005.1, from coordinate 419,666 downwards.
GCGCCGTGCTCACGCTGGCCCGCTCGCTCCGGCAGGAGGCCGCGCAGACCGCAGGAGCCCCCGCCGAAGAATGCGGCGCGACGCGATCCGCTCCGCGACACGATCGAAGCGCCCGAGTTCCTGTCGCTCGTGCCGGGCTGGGTCCGCGAGCTGCGCGAGGCTCGCCTCGTCGCGACCGGATACCGGCGCCTGCACGCTCGCGACGGCGTTCCAGCTGTGGCTCTGGACGATGAATCATTTCCGCACCGGCGAAGACATCCCGGCCGAAGCGACGCGACAGGCCGTAGACGAGCTGGTCGACGCGCTATGCCCGCTGCTGGCGGCGCGCTGTCTGGCGCTCGAGATTGCGTCCGAGACGCCTTCCCGCGATACGGCCGAGGCGAAGCTGCGGAGCGACCTCTCCCACGTGCATGCGGCGCACGCCTCGGCGATGGCCGGCGCCGCGTGCGCCGAACTCGTGTTCGGGTACCGGCGGCACCTCCGGTGGGACGCCGAGGGCTGTGCGGCCTGTTACGCCGCCGACGAGCTGGACGAGCTGGAGGGCTGGATGCCCGGCATCGCCAGCGAGGCGCGGGCGCAGGGCGACGTCATCGAAACCGACGGATCGCACGCCCCGAAGGCGGGACCCTGCGTCCGCTTCGACGGCGTGGACTCTTTCACGCGGCTGCGCACCCGGCTGGATGGCTGCATGACGGGTGCGCGGTTCGCCAGAGATCGCGCGGCGGCGGAGCTCGCCCGGACCGTCGCCACGGCCACGACGCCAGCGAAGGCGTCCGAAGGGAGAGCATGATGTCGCTCGCGCGACTCGAAGCCGGCGATCTCGAGTTGATCGTCGATACGCTGAAGGAGTTCACCGATCGCTACTCGCCGCTCGCTAGCCGGCTGCAGTGGGACGGCAGCGACACCTGCCCGGTCGAGGTGGTGCGCGGAATGCTCAGTCCCGAGGTCGGGTTGCACCTCGCGTTCCTGCCGACCGAGTACGGCGGGATGGGCGGCGGCGCCTTCGACATCTACCGGCTGTCCTGCGAGTTCGCACGGATCGACCTCGGGCTCGCCACGTCCATGCTGGCGGTGGCGCTCGGTACCGACCCGATCCGGGTGGGCTGCACCGAAGCGCAGCGGAAGCGCTGGCTGCCGCGGATCGCGAACGAGGGTCTGATCGTCGCGTACGCCGTGACCGAGCCGGAAGCGGGCTCGAACGTCCAGAACATCCAGACCCAGGCCCGGCGCATCACCGACGCCGACGGGAAGGTGACGCACTACCAGATCACCGGCACCAAGCAGTTCATCTCCAACGGCTCGATCGCGGATCTCTACACCGTGCTCGCCAAGGCGCCCGACGGCCCGACGTTCTTCATCGTCGAGCGCAACACGCCGGGCCTCTCGGCGGGCAAGCACGAGATCAAGCACGGCATCCGGTTGTCGGACACCGCGCAGGTGATCTTCGACGACGTCGTCGTGCCCGCGGATCAGCTGGTGGGCGGCAAGGAAGGCGACGGGCTCAAGCAGGCCAACGAGGTATTCGGCTACACGCGCCTGATGGTCGCCGGGTTCGGGCTGGGCGCAGGTGTGGCGGCGCTCGACAAGGCGATCGCCTATTCGAAGCAGCGCAAACAGATGGGCACGATGCTCAGCGAGAAGCAGGGATTCACGCACAAGCTGCTCGTGCCGAACAGCGTGCGGCTGGCGGCGGCGCGCGCCTATATCGAGCACGTGGCCGACCTGCTCGACTCGGGGCAGGAGGACCGGCAGGTCGAAGGCGCGATCGCGAAGTTCTTCGCGACGGAGGTCGGCAACCTCGCCGCCGATGACGCGGTGCAGGCGCTGGGCGGGTACGGCTACACCGTGGACTACGAGGTCGAGAAGATCCGCCGCGACGCGCGGATCCTGCGGATCTACGAGGGCACCTCGGAGATTCTGCAGAACATTCTCGGACTCTACCGGGTACGCGAGAGCGTGAAGAGCAAGGGACGCTGGTACGGCGACATGGCCGACGAGGTGCAGTCGTTGATCGATGCCGGCGGGCCGGCCGTCGCGAAGACGGCACGGTTCCTGTCGACGGCGGCCGATCTCCTGTTCCGCGCGAAGCTCATGCGGCAGCAGTACGCGCTGTTCGAGTGCGCGACGGCGATTGCCGAGCTCGAGACGGCGGTCGCGCTGGTGCGGTCGGCCGCGCGCTCCGGCGAGGCGCTGGCCCTGGCGCAGGCGCGGGTGTGGGCCAGTGAGGTGGCGGTTTCGGTGCCGACACGGCTGCTCAAGCTGTTCAGCGCGTCCGGGGCGCTCGATCCCGCCGCGTTCGAGGAATTCCGGGAGGCGGCGGACCTGCCCGGCGCCTATGCGCTGCAGGCGGGGCGCCTCGCCGACATGGACTTCATCGCGCGGGAGATTACGACGGGAAACGCCTGAGCCGAGGCGGGCGCCGGAGGCGGCGCGGAGCGCCGGATCGTGATCGCATTGATCGTCGATCCCCTGCTGCTGGGGCTCATTCTCTGGATCGTGGCGCGAGGGGAAGCACGGATTTCCTTCCTCTGGCTGTTCCTGATTGCCTTCGGGGCCTCGATCGCGGCGTTCGTGGCGGGTCGGATCACTCCCATCCTCAGCCCGATCGCTTACGTTCTGCTGCTTCCGATCGGCCTGGTGCGCTTCGTCTACGTCCGGTGGAAGATCGCGTGGCTCGCCACAGCCCTGTTCATCGGCGTCAAGGCCGTCCCCGTTCTCATCCGTGTGGCGTGGCGCGCATTCGGGACCTGAGCGGCCGCGCCCTGAGGACGTGTGTGGCGGCGTCGGCCGGGCCGCAAGCCGCACGGTCGGCGCGCTCCGGCCGCGCCTGCCCGCGCGGATCGCAGTCTCGGGGACGGCCCGTTGCCACCAGGGTCTACTTGCCCGGGGACCCGCGGCAGGTGACCCTGACGTGCACCGCATCGAGTGGACGAGCTCCACGCCCTGTTCAGGGCGTCCATCGAGCGCACGCTCCGGAATACCGGAGCGGTTCTCCATCATCCCGGCAGGTGCCCCTATGTCACGACTCGCGTTCATCACCCGCCTCCTGCTGGCCGCTTCGTGCCTTCTGGCGTCCTCCACGAGCGCGCAGGTAGAACCGCCTCCCGTGCGGATCAGAAACCTTTCGGGCTGCGGCTCGCAGCTCGGTCAATTCTGGATCCCGACCGGACTCGGCACGGACGCGGCAGGCGATCTCTACGTTTGCGAAGAGGGCAACAAACGAATCCAGAAGTTCTCATCCGCCGGTGTGCCGCTCGAGATCTGGGCGGGCACGGGATCAGGCGGACCGGCCATCGGCACCCCGTTCGACATCGCATTCGACCCGTCCGGCAACGCGTGGGTCGTGAGCCAGTTGCCCACCGCACTCTACAAACTGACCCCTGACGGGGAGTTGATCGCCTCCTACGTAGCTGGTCTGACGCGTCCGGTCGGCGTGGACATCGGCCCCGACGGACAGGTCTGGATCGTGGACAACCGGGGCGCGGTCGTGCGCTACACCCCTCAGGGATTCTGGGATCAGGAGCTGGGGGGCGGTGTCCTTTCGATCCCGCAAGGGATCGCCGTCGGCCCCGACAACACGATCTACGTCGCCGACACGGGCAACGATTGCATCCGCAAGTTCAGCAGCGCAGGTCACCTGCTGGCCACCTGGACCGGATTCTCCTGGCTCACCGACGTGGACGTGGATGCCGGAGGTTGCGTTTTCGCGACCGAATACTACCTTCGCACCGTGACGAAACTCGATGCGAACGGCACCCTGCGCGTGCGCTGGCAGGCCTCCGTGTCCGAGGCCGCCGCGGTCACGGTCGACGCCGCAGGGCGCATCCACGTCGCGGGCGTCAATTCCTGCAACGTGGCGACCTATGCCGATGCAGCCACGGGCGTCAGGCGGACCACCTGGGGGCAGCTGAAGGTGCTCCATCGTTAGATCCCGGAGTCCGTGCCGCCCGCGCAGAAGCCGAACCAGACCCGCCGTGGCGCGGACGGCCCGGGCGACGGATCGGAGTCATCGGCGATGGCTCGCGGCCTCCGTGCGGGTCGTGGCGGAGATCGGTCGAAGCTCGTGTTGAATCGGGCCTGCGCGCCGGGAACATGCCCCTCAGCGGAACAGCAGTTGCGCACGCGGGCCGCCCGGGCCCTCGTAGGTGACCCAGTAGAGCGGTTCGGTGGCGGGTTGATCGGCCGCATCGAGACCGTTCCAGTAGCCCTGGTAGAGGTTGTCCGCGATGTTGATGTAGGAGAGCGTCCGGATCTTTTCCCCACGGGTGTCGAGCACGGCGAGCGCCACCGAGCCCGTGTCGGGGATGTCGAAGAAGATCACCGTTCCCAGCTGCTCCACGGGGTTCGGAACGGGGTAGAGATCGCCTGACGACTCGAGCCTCAGGGTGTCCTTCGCCACGAGGTCGGAATGGGTCACCGTCAGATCGTTGCTTTCGTCGCTGACGGCGCCGTTCACGCGGGCCCGCGTCCGGTAGCTCCCCGGGGCGACGGCATCGAAGCGGTAGGTGCCGGCGTGGGTGGTCGTGCGCGCCAGCACGCGCCGCCCGTCGGTGAGCTCGACCGCCACACCGTCCGCGTCGCCGACGATGCGCGTTCCCGCGAATGCACCGTCGTCGTCCACGAGATAACCCGACAGCACGACCGGACCCGAAAGCGAGTACGTGCGCACGGCGACGGGGTTCTCGCGCCCGCATGCTCCGATCGCGAGGGTGAACGCGGCCAGGGCCAGCAGGCGCAGGCCGCACGCGCGGCGGAGCCGGGAGCCTGAGGATCGAGTGGTCGTCAAGAGGCCGTCCCCTGCCCGGTCGGGGTAGCGTTCAACCTACAAGGATCTGTCGAGTATAGACCGAGGCGCGGCATTCGTGCGTGCCTGTGAGGCCTCTGCGGATTTTCGCCTGGACATGGCGCGGGCGCGGCCATGGCGACCGCGGGCCGCGGCCGGGCATCCGGGGCAGCGCTTCCTCACTTCTTCCGGACGATCCCGAACCAGCCCAGCACCACGCCGGCGACGCGCCGTCTCAGCTGCACCGGCCAGCTCTTGTCGATCCGACTGCGCCGCGCGAGATCACGGACGGCCCTTGCGACGTCCGGCCGCAGGTGTCCCTCGCGCAGGATCTGCTCGAGGGAGTGATACCGATCCGCCGTGCGGCGCAATGCGTCCACGCGCGCGACCAGATCGCGCGTGTCTCCGAACACGCGAAAGTGCTGTAGCGCGCCGCACGCTTCGAGCATCACCATCGCGACGATGCACTTCGCGCACCGGCCGCAGTTGCCCGTGGGCGCGAAGTTCTGCCAGCAGACGCGCAGATGGTCCCAGGCGAGCGGCGCCGTCGCGATGGCGCGCACACGTTCCATGCGGTCCCCGGGGAGATCCGAAGCGATCGTCATGCGCTCGCTGGACCAGAGCGGATCGAGGCGCGGATGCGTGCCCCATGGAACGTCCCGGTCGCCCGGCAGACTCGGCGCGATCCTGACGCGGCCCGCCTGCCCGGAGAGCAGGTGGGCGATGGCCGCCATGGCGGTCCCGTGCGTGCGATCCCACGTCACCCGCGCGAGCCGGGAATGCGTCTTGACGTTGGTGCGAATGAACACGGCCTGCTTGCCGGTCTTCGCGGCGACTTCGCGCAGCGAGCGCTCGGCTTCCGCGGCCCGCGCTGCGTCGTCGAGATCGAAATCGAACCCCTGCACCATCACCAGCACGTCGATGTCGGCGGGATCCGCGAGCAGAACGTGGAACGAGTCCACCCCGCCGCTGAAGAACAGCGCGGTACGGCCGGCCTGAGCAGGCCCTTCGGGCGGTGGAGGGGCAGGGGCGCCGGAATCGGTCGCCGCGCCGGACGACGCCGATCGGGGTGGAGGTGCATCGTAGCGCCACCACTCCTTGATCAGCTCGAGCGCACGCGCGGCGTTCTCCTGCCACACGGGATCGAGTGGCGCGGCGACGCGCACCGCCTGCCCCGCGGCCGCGGCCGGAATCAGAGCGGCCGTCGCGAACGCCTCGGGAAGCGGACGCAACTCGACGTCCAGGGTGCTGAACCACAACCGCTCGCCGTCGAGATCAGCCGAGGCCACCCATGCGCTGTCCTCTCGATCCAGCCGGATGCCGTCGATCGAGAGATCGGCTGCGGTTTCGTGCCGACTCACCCGCCGCCGTCCGAGACTTCGTTCATGTCCATGGGCGAGGGTCCCCCCAGAGGCCCGTTTGGAACGCCGTCGTCTTCGGGGCATACCCTGCCGGAGGGGTCAGCGCAAGGCCGAACCGGGCTCTCCCGGCCGCGCAACGGGTTCGCGGCATTCCGGGAATTCGGGCGGGGACGGTTCGCGACGATGCCGGGTCCTCACGCGAAGAGGCCCCGCACCCCGGGCCGCCGCGCCATTTCGTGAATGGGCCCCGCGCGGCGGGGGAACCCGGTCCCGGGAGCCGCCGGCGACCCGTTCATCAGCGCATCAGGACGATCCGACCGCCGACCCGGTTCGATCCGCTCGTGGCGCGCAGGAAGTAGATTCCGGTCGTCGCCGGTTCGCCGCGGTCGGTACGGCCGTCCCAGATCAGCTCCTGAGGTCCTGCTTCGACGTTGCGACGCGCGAACGTTCGCACCAGGCGCCCGCCCGTGTCGAAGATCCGCGCTTCGAGTTCACCTGGCGACGGCAGGGTGAAACGCAACCGCGTGCCCACGCGGAACGGATTGGGGTACGCCAGCAGGGTCTGTCCCGGACCCGGAAGCGGATCTCCCACCGCGAGGACGGACCCTGCCGTGCGGAAGTGGCCCTGATTGCGTCCCGCGTTGCTGACCCGGAACCAGCGTGTGAACGGAAAGAAGGGGCTCTTCGTGTGCAGCCGGCACTGAATGCTGTAGAGCGTGGACGGCATCAGACCCGTCACGTCGTCCAGCAGCTCTACCGACGATCCGTTCGGATACGCGCGCGGTCCCGTGTCCGTCCACGTGCCCGTGCCCGAAATCGTGAGGTCTTCCGGGGCCGGTCCGTCGGCGGTCGGATACACCCACCACTCCTGGCGCACGCGCGTCCGGCCGGCGGCACTCTGCGCACGGGACATGTGCAGATGAACCGCGTCGTCTTCGTCCGTCACGCCGAGGCGCGACAACCGGTTCCCGGCGCCATTCCACAGGTCCGGCGCGTATGGAGTCGAATAGCCGGAGGAACCCGCACGACGCCAGGCCACCCGGCCTCTATGGGTGCCCGCCATGATCGGGCTGTAGTCCGGCAACGAAGCTGCCGCGTCGCAGATGCCGTCACCGTCGAAGTCGCCGGCCGCCACGGCATAGCCGCCCAACGACGAGGAATGGTTCCCGATGTTCCACCACTCCTGGTAGTCGATCAGCGAGTGGACGCCCCAGTTGCCGGTCTGCGGATAGGCGGACGTGCTGTACGGTGCGCCGATGACCACGTCGCCGCGACCATCGCCGTTGCAGTCGCCGCCGGCCGCGAGCGAGAAACCGCGCAACTCGCCCGTCTCGCCGCCGACCGTGCCGTCGGGACCGACATCGTCGAATTCGAATCGGACGTACCCACGCACCGTACCGCCGGAGAGGTACCACGGCGCGGAGAAGGCCACGCCATCGGTGCCTCCCGTCGGGTTCGAAACGCCGCACACGGCGTACCCGAGCTGGATGCCGGCGGCCGGATTCACGAACGCAATCGTGCTGCCGTCCCAGTCCCAGGTCGGGGTGGTGTCGAGTCCGGCGGGCCCGCCTCGATAGCCGAGGACGCGTCCTTCGTCGACCTCCGCGCCGTCCCAGCCCGGCAGGCCGATGAAGACGTCGGTGTAGCCGTCGCCGTCTCGATCGGCGGAGCCCATGGCGAAGCCGAAGCGCGATCCGGCCTGCGGGCCCGCGAGCATCCATGCCGGCGTGGGAGAGAGGCCGGTCGGCGTTCCCATGTAGCAGAAGGCGGCGCCGCTGCTGCCATAGGCTCCCGATCCGATGATGACGTCCCGATAACCATCGCCGTTGACGTCGCCGGCGGCGGCCACGGCGGTGCCCATGCTGTCACCTGCCGAGCCCACGTCGCTCGCCCAGGCGGGGGTGGACGAGGGCCCGGAAGCGCCGCCGTAGTAGAGGCGAGCCTGGCCGGCGTCGGAGCCCCGCGTATCGTCGCCCGGGACCCCGACGAGGAAGTCGTCGAAACCGTCGTTGTTGATGTCGCCCGCGGAGGACAATGCGAATCCAAAGCCGTCGCCGGCCGCGTCACCTTCGAGGCTCCAGGGCGTCGTGGCGGCGGCGTCGAGCCCCGTGTCGCTTCCGTATATCAATTCCACGCGCCCGGTCTCGGCGCCTCCCGTCCCGTCGAAGAGCGGCGATCCGACCAGAAGATCCTCGAATCCGTCCGCGTTGACGTCACCGGGGCTCGTGAGTGCCATGCCGTAGTGCTCGCCATCCTGCTGGCCGTTGCGCGACCAGAAGCCGCCCACGCCGATGCCGGCGGTCGCGCCCCGAAAGAGGTGTACGCGCCCCGCGCTGGCGTTGCCGCCGTCGTCGTAGAAGTCCTCGCCGATCAGGAGATCCGCGAATCCGTCCCCGTCCACGTCGCCCGCCGTCGCCACGCTGCGGCCGAAGTTCGCGCTCGCCTGACTCCCGGTGTGCTCCCAGGTGGGGGCCGTCATGAGCCCGCCGGGAGTTCCCGAGAGAACGTCCACATGACCTTCCTGAGATGACCCTCCGAACAACGTGCTGACGACGACGTCTGCATACCCGTTTCCGTCCAGATCGCCGGCCGGAGCGATCGAGTGCCCATAGCCCGAAGTCGCCGCCCCGTCGCGCGTCCACTGCGCCGTGAACCCGGTTGCGTTCCCCTTGAGAAAGACGACGCGTCCCGCGTAGTTCGAGTACCTGGGAGACCCCATCATGGCATCCGCGTACCCATCGCGGTCGACATCCCCCGCCGGCGCAAGGACCTCGCCATACCTCGCATCCGGCCCGGGACCGATCAGATTCCATGAACTCTCTACGGGGGTCCCGCTGGGATCTCCCAGGAAGAGCTGGACGCGCCCCCGATCCGACGTCAGGATCCCGGTGTCGTAGCCCGGGTCTCCGACGAGGAAGTCGTCGTAGCCATCGGCATTGACGTCACCCGCCGAGGCCACGCTCCTGCCGAGCTCGGCGGGATCGGTTCCCACCACGCCCCAGCTCGATGACACCTCCAGGCCCGTCGGGCCTCCGAGGAACAACTGCGCGCGGCCCAGCCGTCCGAACTGTCCGCCCCAGGTGGGCGCGCCGACGAGCACGTCCGAGTAGCCGTCGCCGTTGATGTCGCCCGCCGTGGCGACGCAATAGCCGAAGTTCGACCCCGACGCGCTCGTCACGTACCAGGCGGGGACGCCTTCGAGGCCGCTCGCGGAGCCGTGATAGCAGAAAGCGAAGCCGACGCCGCCGGGGGCGCCGACGAGCACGTCGTCGTAGCCGTCGCCGTTGACGTCGCCGGCAGGCGCGACGCACCAGCCGTACCCCGACGAAGCCGGCCCACCCACCGTCCAGTCGGGCGTATCGTCCATGTCCACTCCGCCGTAGTAGACCCAGGCGCGACCGTTGCCGTAGTACGGAGCGCCGACGATGACGTCGCTGAATCCGTCGCCGTTGACGTCGCCGGCGGTGGCCACGGAGAAGCCGAAGTGGGCCGACGCCGCCGGACCCGTGGGGGCCCAGGTGGTCGACTGGATCGGAATGGTGGCGCCGGCGGCGATGGGGGGCAGGGCCGCGATCATCACGGCGGTCATCAGGGTCGCTGCGCACAGCGCGACGACGGTGGTGCGTCTCGTGCGGTTCACTGGACACCTCCGAACGGGTGGAAGTTGCCCAGTAACGCGGGATCGCGCGGCCGAACAGGCCAGCGAATCGCCGTCAGCCGCCCGCGGCCGTAGCCAGCCCTCGAAACCGTTGCGCCCGAAGAGAATCGCCTTTCCGCGCGTACAGGCGCGCGAGGGCCTTCGCCAGCCGCCGCGGGCGCTCGTGGTCTTTGCCGTACCGCCGCTTCAAGGCCTGATAGCCCGATCGCAGGTATCGCTCGGCCTCGTCCAGCCGCCCCACGTCGAGGAGCGACAGACCGTAGCCCGAACGCAGGATGTGCCTGCGAATGTCGTCCTGGCCCATGACTTCATCGGCCAGCCGCACGGCCGCGGCGTGGTAGGGCAGCGCGTCGGCGGGCCGGCCCATGTTCCGGTATTCGCTGGCCACGCTGTGGTAGCCGAGCGCCGTGCTCGAATTCATTTCGCCGAGGACCCGGCGCTTCTTCTCGAGGATCGACAGGAACAGATCGAGCGACTGCTGCTGCCGGCCGGCCGCGTTGTAGGCGTAGGCGAGGTTGTTCTGCATGCCGAGCAGCTCCGGATGATCGTCGCCGTAGCGCCTGGCGAAGGCGGCCGTCGCAGACTCCATGAGCGGCACCGCATCCTGCGACCGATCCACCTGCCAGTACAGGTTTCCCAGGGCCCCCTCCAGCACCATGGTCATTTCGGCCGTGTCTCCGAGCGCCGCCTTCGAACGCTGCAGCGCGGTCTCCAGATGCCCGATCGCCTCCTCCATGTGACCGCGCGCCTCTTCGAGGCTCGCGAAGAAGTACAACGCGTCCACATGCTCGGCGCCGTTCGGATCCAGATGCGGCGCCACCGCCCGAATCCGGGCCGCGATCGAATCGGCCTCGTCGAGGCGTCCCTGATCGATCAACAGGTCGCCGAGGCTCTCGAGCCCCGGGTACAGACGGGCGTCGTCCAACGGGAGGATGCTCTCCGAGAGACGCAGCGACTCCCGGTAGTGCCGTTCGGCGTCCGGATACTGCCCCAGGCCCCGGAAGGTATGCCCGAGCGTGAGGTGGGCGCTCGCCGCAACCTCGGGCTCGTCGCCCATGCGTTCCTTCACGAGCTCATCGGCCCGGGCCAGGACGTCGATGACCCGGACAGCGGTCCCCTCTTCGTCGGGGGAGGGCGCTCCGAGCAGCTCGACCATGAATGCGTTGAGCAGGCGGGACTTCTCCGCTTCCACTTCGGCCTGGTGGCGGTCGACGTTCGCGCGCGACCAGCCCGCCACCGCGATTGCGAAGCCCACCAGCAGCACGACGACGCCTGCTCCGACCGTCGCTACCATGCCGCGATTGCGGCGCGCGAACTTGCGCAGCTGGTAGATGGCGCTCGGCGCGCGCGCCAGGATCGGTTCGCTGGCGAGAAAGCGCTCGAGGTCGGCCGCCAGTTCCCCGGGCGAGCCGTAGCGCCGCGTCTTGTCCTTCTCGAGGCACTTGCGCACGATCGTCTCGAGGTCGGAGGGGAACCGTCGTTCGCGGTCACCCAGCGAACTGGGCTCGTCTTCCTCGATCACGCGGGCCGCCTCGACGATCGTCAGTCCCTCCAGCGGTTGCGGCAGGCGGCCGGTCAGCAGCTCGTAGCAGAGGACGCCGAGCGCGTAGACGTCCGAACGTGTGTCGAGCTCGGCGGGATCGCCACGCACCTGTTCGGGGCTCATGTACGGCAGCGTCCCGATGACCTGTCCCACGTCGGTTCGGAACGAAGTCGCGCTCAGGTCGTGGTCGGTGTGGCGCGCGATGCCGAAGTCGAGGATCTTCGGCTGACCGTCGGCGCGGACGAGGATGTTCGCCGGCTTGAGGTCGCGATGCACGATGCCGTGCTGATGCGCATGGTTGACGGCCTCGCAAATGCGCACCAGCAGGCGGATCCGTTCGTCGAGGCCCAGGTCATGCGTGCGAGCGTATTCGGAGAGGTGGACCCCGTCGATCAGCTCCATGACGAAGTAGGGCTGGCGGCCGCTGGCGGCGTCGGCGACGCCCGCATCGTAGATGCGGGCGATGCCGGGATGATCGAGGCGGCCGAGGAGCTCGGCCTCCATCTCGAAGCGCTGCAGCGCGCGGCGGGAGATGGCGTCGCCACGAATGAGCTTGAGCGCCACGTCGCGCTGCGGGTGCATCTGACTGGCCCGGAACACGATCCCCATCCCACCGCTGGCGACGATCTCTTCCAGGCGGTATTTGCCGATGGTCCGCCCCAGCCAGGAGGCTTCGCCCCCCGCGGAGGCGATCGCCGAACCTGCAAGGAATCCGCTCGCGCGGGCGCGCGCCCGCAGCAGCGAGAGAACCTCCGTTTCGACTTCGGAGTCGCCGGCGCTGCGCTCGCGGACGAACGCGATCCGCTCGTCTTCGGGACGTTCCAGCGCCGCCGCGAAGATCCGCTGCACGAGCCCGAATCGATCGTCGAGGGTCATCCGGCGGCGTTCTCTTCGTCGAGCTCGCGAAACAGCCACGCCCGCGCGAACGCCCAGTGCCGCCGGACCGTCCGCACGGAGGTGCTCAGTGCGTCGGCGATCTCCCGTTCGGTGAAGCCCGCGAAGTAGCGCAGCTCCACGACCCGGGCCGCCTCCGGCGCCCGGCCGGCGAGCCGCTCCATGGCCCGATCGAGCGCCAGCAGGTCGAAGTCACGCTCGCCCGAGTCGAGATCGCTGAGCGTCACCCGCATGCGGTCGCCACCACGCTTCTGGCTGTTGCGGGCGCGGGCGTGATCCACGAGCACCCGGCGAATCTGTTGCGCGGCGAGTCGCATGAAGTGGGAACGGCTCTGCCAGCCCGTGCGCTGCGCGGCCATCCGCAGGTAGACCTCGTGCACCAGCGCCGTGGGTTGCAGCGTATGCCCGGGGCGTTCGTGAGCCATGTGGTAGGCCGCCAGCGCCCGCAGCTCCACATAGACCTTCCCGACCAGAGTGTCCGCGCCGGCGGGGGATGAGCCGGCGTCGCGCGGTGGGGGATCGGGTCGTGGAGGCGGCATGAGGCGTCTCCAGGGTCGCGGACTGTCGAGGATCGAGAGGAAAGTATAGGGGCAGGCGCTTCCCGTGGCCATCCTGGATGACCTGGGATCCATGGGACCCGCAAGGGGCAAAACGGTTCTTGCGTGTCTTCTCCGGGAACTCGCTTTGCACGGGTACAGGACGTGGCGGGTTCACGGAGACACGCCTGTATCAGCCACGTCATCGACCCGAATCCCGCGGTGGCCGGCTCCTACGCCTGCGTCGGCGCCGCCGGCGTGTGGTTCACGCTCCTTCCGCCCCGATCCTGGGATCGAGCCAGCGGTACAGCATGTCGACCACCAGGTTCGCGAGCACGATGAACGCCGCCGCGAACAGCACGGTGCCCATGACCATCGGCAGGTCGCGCTGGCGGATCGCGCGCCAGGCGAGGCCGCCGATGCCGGGGATGCCGAACACGGTCTCGGTGAGCACCGCGCCGCCGAACAGATAGGCGATGTCGATGCCGAGCATGGTGACCAGCGGCAGCATGGCGTTCCGCAGGATGTGGTTCACGACCACGGCGCGGGTGCCGAGTCCCTTCGCCCGCGCGGTGCGCACGAAGTCGAGCTGCGCGACGTCGAGCATCTGCGAGCGGGTCATGCGCGCGTACCAGCCAGCGTAGAGCATCGCCAGCGCGAACCACGGCAGCATCAGCGCGTGCGCCCACTCGATCGGCCCGCCGGACGTGAGCGGAACATAGCCGCCGAGTGGGAACCAGCCGAGGCCGTCGGCGAACACCTTGAGCAGCAGCAGCCCGATCCAGTAGACGGGCGCCGAAATGCCGAGCAGGGCGAACACCAGCGCGCCGTGGTCCCAGATCGAGTGGGGTTTGAGCGCGCTCACGATGCCGAGCGGAATGCCGATCAGCAGCCAGACGATCACCGCACCGAAGGTGAGGGAGAGCGTCTTCGGGAATGCCCGGGTGAGCGCGGCGGTCACCGGTTGCTGGCTCACGTACGAGTAGCCGAGGTCGCCGCGCGCCGCGTGGCCGACGAAGCGCAGGAACTGGATCGGCAGCGGCTGGTCGAGCCCCAGATCGTGCTCGATCTTGGCGATCGTCGCGGGGGTCGCGTACTTGCCCGCGATCAGCGAGGCCGGATTGGTGGGGATCGCGAAGAAGATCGCGAACGTGGCCGCGCTCACCACCAGCAGCACCACGACGCTCCAGCCCAGCCGCTTGATCACCGATTGCAGCATCGCTATCTGCTCCCGCCGGGCAGGATGGCGTCGCGCAGGCCCTCGCCGACCAGGTTCAGGCTCACCACGGTCCACAGGATCGCGAGCCCCGGGAACAGCGTGATCCACCACGCCACGCTGTAGAACTGCACGCCCTCCTGGATGATGTTGCCCCACGACGGCGTCGGCGGCTGGATGCCGACGCCCAGGAACGACAGGGCGCTCTCCAGCAGGATGTTGCTCGCCAGCGACAGCGTCGCAAATACGATCACCGGCCCGGTGAGGTTCGGCAGCAGGTGACGCACCAGCAGCATGCCATCCCGCACCCCCAGCGCGCGCGCCGCCTCGACGAAGTCCATCTCGCGCAGTTTCAGGACCTCGGCCCGGATGATGCGCGCGAGGTAGGTCCAGTTCACCAGCGCGAGGATCAGGATCACCATCCACACGCTGCTCTGACGCAGCACGGAGGCGAGCGCGATCGCCAGCAGCAGCACCGGGATCGCCATCATCGAATCCACGAAGCGCGAGATCAGGGTGTCGGCGAAGCCCCGGTAGAACCCGGCGAACAGCCCGGCGGCGAGGCCGAGCAGCAGCGACAGCAGCGTGCCGACCCCCGCGACGAACAGCGAAATGCGAGCGCCATAGAGAATCCGCGACAGCAGGTCGCGGCCGAGCAGATCGGCGCCGAGCAGGAACGCGGACGAGGGGCCGAGCGGCAGCCCGTCGTCGGACACCACGTCCACGTGTCTTCCGCCGATCATGACCTGGTCGACGATGTGCTGCGCATACGCCGACTGGTGCAGCACGTCGTGCGTGAGCCAGGGGGCGAGCAGCGCCGCGAGGATCACGACCGCGAGCATCGCGAATCCGACGCGCGCCGAGGTGTTGCGGAAGAAGCGGTGCAGGGCGTCGGCGAGCGGACCCGGAACCGCGCGCTCGGCCTCGACGAGCTCCGTGCCGACGTCGATCGGCGTGCTGGTCACGTGCCGGTCCCGGAGGACGGCGGGGGCGTAACGTCCCCGGCGGCCGCGCCGGGCCCCGGGGTGCCGGCCGCAGGAGGCCGGGCCGCCTGCGGCGCGTGCGCCGTCCGCTCTGCCTCCGGCTTCGGCGACTTCATGTACAGGTCCTCGAGCTTGAGGATGCGCGTGATGTGCCGGTACCAGCCGCCGAGCGCGGGGCCGTAGAGGCGGCTCTCGAGCTGGTGGTGGAGCGGTGCGATCGGAGCGAGCGCCATGATCTTCCGGTCGAGCTCGTTCCACATCGCCGTCCGTTTCGCATCGTCCGGCTCGCGGGACGCGGCGTGGATCATGGCATTGATGCCCGGATCGTTGAACATGCACAGATTGATGTTCTGCTTGGGGGTGATGCGCAGCCCGTTGAACAGCACGTCGATGAAGTTGGACGGGTCCACGTAGTCGGCGGTCCACGCGTAGTAGCCGAACGGAATGTGCTTGGTGGTGTCGCCCGCCATGGACGTGTAGCCGACGGCCTCGCCGAGGTCGATCTCGCAGCGGATGCCGACTTGCGCGAGCTGCTGCTGGACGACTGCGATCTCGCGTGGCGTCGGCTCGGTGGTGTAGCCGTACAGTTTCGTCTCGAAGCCGTCTGGATACCCGGCCTCGGCGAGCAGCTTGCGCGCGCGGTCGAGGTCCGGGCCTTCGTACATGTGCAACGGCTCGACCCCCGGCATCCCGAGCGGCAGGATCTCGTGCGCGGGGATCGTCTTGCCGGCGTAGATCTTCACGAACGCGCGGCGGTCGAGCGCCCAGTTGACGGCCTGGCGCACGCGCACGTCGTTGAACGGCGGCAGCTCGACGTTCATGAACAGATAGGTGGTGTTGAGGCCGTCGGCCACGTCGATCTGGTGGCGCCAGAACGGATCGCGGCGGATGCGGCCGACTTCGGAAGCAGGCACCTCGAAGAACCCGCCGTGCGCAAGGCCGCGGCGGATGAGCGCCACGGCGTTGGCGGTCGAAACCCCCAGCCGCACCTCGATCGTATCGAGCCAGGCCGGCCTGCCGCAGTAATTGGGGTTGCGGACCAGCAGCACGCGCACGCGCGGCTCGAAGTCGGCGACCATGAACGGCCCGCTCGCCACCGTGTGCTGCGAGAAGTCGTTCTGGTGGGCGTCCGCGACCTCGCGCGGCACCGGAGCCGAGAATGGCATCGTGAGGATCTGCAGGAATACCGGACTGCGCTCGTGGATGCGAACGTACAACGAGTCGCCGCGGGCGATCACGCCAGCGAGTGCTTTCGTACGCCCCGCGAGCACGTCGTCGGCGCCGACGATCGCGCTGAAGAACGGTACGCTGGGGGAGTTCACCACGAACAACCGCTCGAGCGAGTACTTGAAGTCGGCGGCCGTGATGTGGCGGCCGAGCGGCGGGCTGAAACGGGCGTCCTTGCGCACCTTGAACGCGTAGAGGGTGCCGTCCTCGCGCAGGTCGGGCAGCGATTCCGCAAGGTCGGGTACGAGCTCGGCGCCCGCGGGACCGGGCACGCCCCTGTAGTCGAGCAGGGTGTGGAACAGCGCTTCGGTGACCGGGGCCGAGTACACGCCGTAGGAGAGCGCCGGATCCAGGTAGTCGGGATCCTCCTCGCGCACCAGCACGGCGCGACCGCCCATGTGGGGCGGGCCGCCCGTGTCGGCGCCGGCGGGATAGATCTCGACGTCGGCGCGCTGTGCGCAGCCCGCGAGGGCGACGAGCAGCAGCGCACAGGCAGAGATCTGCTTCGTACACGTGGAGGGCGTCATGCGAAGCGCGCATTGTAGGGCCTTCGCGCGCCCGGATGTCAGCTTTTTCGTGCTGCCGCCGCTCGGCATCCATCTGCTGATGGGGGCGAACGCGGCGTCAGGCCTGGCCCGCGATGGGAGGGCCCGGAGGCTCCACGAGCCCCGCTCGAGTGCTTCAAGTCGAGCGTTTCACTCCCAGCGCACCGTCTTCGCCCAGCGGACGTCGTCGCCCGCACGGAGGCGAATCAGGTAGACGCCCGCCGGGACACGTCGTCCCGCGCCGTCGAGGCCATCCCATTCCACTCGATGTGAACCGGCCCGCCGGAATCCGGCGTCGAGCGTTCGAACGACCCGTCCCGTCACATCGAAGACCTCCACGGCGAGCGTCGCATCGTCTTCGAGCACGAAAGGAAACGCCACCGAGGCTCTGAACGGATTCGGTTGCGCGTGAAGCGCCTGGGTGGCCTGCGGCTGCGGAGACGGCACGTCGACCGTGACACCGGACGGCGCCCCCTGATACACGGCCACGTTGGACTCGAACGCCCGGGGCGTGTCGAGCACCTGTGTGCGCGGAAACGCGCCGATGAAGGGCGGCTGCTGGCAGCCCTTCCACTGCGTGAGACGCACCTCATCCATCGTGAACACGATCGGCGCCAGGCACCCTGCACAGGCGGCGAGGCCCGTGTGCGGGAAGCGCAGCCTGAAGAGCGCATACTCCTCGCCCGCGACGAGCGCATGAGGCAACGAGTCGGCCGCCGCAAGGTACAGTTGCGCGGTGTTGCCGCCCCCGAGGACTTCGGGCATCCAGGCGATGCCGGTCGGGGCGCTTCCGGCCCACGGTGGGTTGCAGGTCGATCCGCTCACGTCGAGATCGAGCCCCAGCGCATTGGCGCCACGGCAGCCGATGTCGTCGTAGCGCCACCAGTCGACCAGAGGTCCGGGGACGTCGCCCTCGACCTCGATCCGCGCCTCGTACCCCGAGATCGTGACGTCCGCGCCGGCAATGATCGAGCCGATGAGTTCGCTCGCGCCGCCTTCGACATCACAGGCGAACGTCTCGACCTTGTCTCCCAGCGGATCGCACCCATTCCAGCGCAGGACCAGCGTTCCGCTCGTGTAATCCACGGGCCCCTGCTGTGACTGACCGTCGCAGCGCAATCCCGAGGTCGTGGACCCGCCGATCCGGAGGACGGACAGCATGAAGCGCAGATCCGCCGGCGACACGACGCCGTCGTGATCGAAGTCCGAGCGAGGCTCGTATGCGGGCGTGCTCAGGTCGCACAGCCACAGTGCCAGGTCGTTCGTCGTGACGCCGTCGATGCCGTCCTGATCAAAGGCCGCGACCGAGACGGAGCCGATCAAAATGCCGTTCGCGTAAATCTCGGCACAGCCCACGGGGGAGACCGCCGTCCGGTCTGCGATCCCTCCGGCGATCGAGAACACGGCGGTCCCCGCGCCGTCGGTGGTGGCGCTCACGGTCGATGTGACGCAGCTCACCAAGAGTCCCGAGTACGGCTGAGCCGCGGAAAGAACCACGTCGCTGCACTGACCGAAATCGATTTGCACCGTCGCCGCGGGGATGACGACGCCGTCGATATCACGCACGTTCACGAAGAACGTGCCGGCGGGATCCGTGGTGCCATTGATGCCCACGAGATCGATGTGGCTCGGAACCAGGCAATTGGGTGCGTACGGCACCCCCACGGCATGCGCGGGGCCAGGCAGAGCGCTGAGGATGGCGATGGCGGCGAGCGCGGCGGAGAAAAAGCGCATCGGTTCCTCCAGGAGGAACCGCAATTCTATCACCCCGGGGGTGCGGCCCGACCCATGTTTTTGCCGCCTGCGGTGACGACGGTCGCGCCTATCTGAGCACCAGCACCCTGGCGACGGCCGAGGACCCGGCCGCCGAGAGTCGTGCGAGGTAGATTCCCGGCGCGACCGGTGCACCGTGGCGTCGCGGCCGTCCCAGTGCGCCGCGTGACGGCCTGCGGCGCGTTCGCCGTCCACCAGACGCGCCACCTCGCGGCCCTGCACGTCGAGCAGCGTGAGCCGCACGTGCCCCGCGGCCGGCAGCTCGAACGCGAGCTCGGCGGCGCCGCGGCACGGGTTGGGGCGGCACACGGGCGGCCCGAGCGCCGCCACGGCGCGCGGTGCATCGGGGGCGACGTCCACCGTCGCGTCCTCGACGAAGCCGATCGCATCGAGCGCCGGCTGGATCTCGGGGTTCGACATGAACAGGTTCCAGACGAGCCGGCTGCGGAAGTTCTCGATCATCACCGCGATCGGCCCTTCGTCGATCGCGATGTAGTCGGGGTCGAACCATTGCAGCCCCGGGTTGAACGCGTCGCGGAAGCCGAACGGGCCGTAGAGCCACCGGCCGTAGAGCCGGTACATGGCGCGCAGCGCGTCGAGCGACTCCTGTGGGGTCCAGGGTGTGGACGACAGCGAGGCCGTGGGCGCGAGCGTGCCCTCCTCGTTCCAGGGCGAGTTGACCACGTAGGAAGAGGGGCCGTCGCAGGCGGTGAGCCCCCAGATGTCCGCGCTGAAACCCGCGCGCTGGTTGGGATTCGCGGCGCAGTAGGCGCGATTGATGAGCGTGTGATTGCGGTTCTGCTCGACGTAATTGGCGTACGGGTCGCGCCTGCCGCGGGGATCGAATCCCATGAACGAGTAGTGGGCGAAGAACAGCGGTCCCCCATAGGCGGAGCCGAGCGGCAGGGTGTAGCCGTAGTAGCTGTTGCCGTTCACCATCGCGCCGTAGCGCGACCAGCCCTGATACCAGCAGCTCGCGGGCACCGGATGGGTCGGCGAGGCGATCGCGAGCAGGTAGACGATCATGCACTCGTTCCAGCCCGCGACCGGGAAGCTCAGGGTCCACCCGGCGGTGGGCCCCCACAGCCAGTAGATCGCATCCGGCGTCATCCGGTAGGCGTTCCAGTCCACGCCCTGCCAGAGCTGGTCGGCGAGCGAGCGGATCGCGACCTCGTCGGGCACCGTGCCGTCGAAATACCGGCGGGCGGTGAGCGCACCCTGGATGAGATAGGACGTCTCGACGATGTCGCCGCGCATCAGGCCGTCCGAGTCCGCCGAGACGGAAGCCCCCGTCGTGCCGTTCAGGTAGTGCGAGAACGCGCCGTGATACGGCGTAGCGATGGTGGCGTAGAACTCGAGGATCTGCCGGACGCGCGCGGCGAGACGCGCACGCGGCGCGTAGCCGCGCGCGGCACCCGCCACCAGCGCCATCAGACCCATGCCGGTGCCGCCGGTCGAGATCAGGTCGCCGCCGGTGTAGCGGTCGCGCGCGAGGCCGTACGTCGGATGCGCGCCATGAAAGAAGTAGCGGAAAGCGGCCTCCTCGGCCATGTCGAACCATTCGTCGTCGGTCATCTCGTGAGTAGTCGCTGCGGCGGACGCGCTCGCGGGAGACGCATCGAAGTTCCAGCCGAGCGCGACGGCACGGCAGGTTTCCGATCCACCGCCGGCGCCGAGCCAGTCCACGAAGGCGCCGTCCGCCGCGGGCGCGTCGCCCAGCGACAGCCAGTTGCCGCCGACCAGGTGCTCGATGCGCATCGTTTCGGCATCCGGGTTCGCCTCGGGGTCCCAGCGCACTTCGGCGTGGCGCTCGAACGCGCGCATCGAAACGACGGGCGCCGCCGGCGTCACGAGGCCGGCGGAGACGAAGCGGATCTCGTCCACGAGCATCGTGTGCGAGCTGCCGGGCGCGTTGGACGGTCCCTGCGCGAAGAACACCTTGTTCAGGCGCGTGAGGTCGGCGCCGCCGGGGTTGGCGCGAAACACCGAAAGCGGAACGCTGACCCGCGTCCAGGTCGCGGCCGGAATGCCTGCGACGTAGTTCGACAGGGGGTGGCGCGGCGTGCGTGTGTTGTTCGCGTCCTCGAGCAGGAAGTCGGGCAGGTCTTCACCGGCGATCGCCTGGTCGCTCCACGCCGCGAAGACGATGGAATCGAGCGGCGTGGTGTCGAAGGGAATCCAGCTCCGGGTCGCGGCGGTGAGCATCCAGTCCCCGCCCGCCGCCGAGGTCCAGTGGAGCCGCAGCGCGTTCGCACCGATGAAGGCACGCATCGTGTCCACCGGGAAGTGGCTGACGTCGACCAGCTCGAGCTGGCTGCCCGAGGCCGCGTAGCCCCAGCTCGACTCCCACTGGTCGGGCCTGGGGCTGTCATGGAACAGGTGCACCCCCAGGGCCGCCGCGGTCGAGGGCAGCACCACGAGCGCCGTCAGCGCCAGGAGAGGAGCAAGGCAGAGAGCCACGGCGATGGGCGCCGGCGTGGCGCCGCAGCGGGCGCCTCGCCCCGGGCGTGCGCCGCGCGGCCGAAGGTGGGAGGCGGAGTTCATGGCCTTCAAGCGTACCACCCGGGCAGCGTGCGCGTGGCGAGGCGCGCCCGGCGCCGACTCGGTTCCATGGCGCGTTCGGATCCCGGTGCGCTGGCAGTCGGAAGATGCCTCCGGCTATCCTGAAGCCCTGGGTCGACCGCCAGCTCCGGCGACCCCATGCGATGCGGCGCCCCGGGGCCCTTCGGGCCCAGTGGCGCGCCTGCGTCCTCACCTGCCACCCGTTCAGGCCCGACCGCCATGCTGCTCGACCGGAAGATCGTCGTCATCATGCCCGCGTACAACTCGGCCCGGACGTTGGAGCGGACGCACGCCGAAGTGCTGGCGCAGGGCGTCGTCGACCTCGTGATCGTGGTGGACGACGCGAGCTCCGACGAAACCGCACGCATCGCCCGCACGCTCCCGAAGACCCGCCTCGAAATCCATGAGCGCAACCGCGGCTACGGCGCCAACCAGAAAACCGCGTACCGGCTGGCCCTCGAGGAGGGCGCGGACATCGTGATCATGGTGCACCCGGACTACCAGTACACCCCGCGCCTGATCCCGGCGATGGCGAGCCTGATCGCCAGCGGTCTCTATTCGTGCGTGCTCGGCTCGCGGATCCTCGGCGGTCATGCCCGCAGGGGGGGCATGCCCTGGTGGCGCTACGTGTCGAACCGGGCGCTCACGCTGGCCGGCAACGTGCTCATGGGATCGAAACTTTCGGAGTTCCACACGGGCTACCGCGCGTTCAGTGCGTCGCTGCTGCGCGCGCTGCCCCTCGATTACAACTCGGACGACTTCGTGTTCGACAATCAGGTGCTGGCCGAGACGCTGTGGCGCGGTGAGATCATCGCCGAAATCTCGTGCCCGACCCGCTATTTCTCCGAGGCGTCGTCGATCAACTTCCCGCGATCGGTGAAATACGGCCTCGGCTGCCTCGTCACGGCGCTGACGTTCCGTCTCGCGCGCTGGGGGTGGCTGAGCTCACCGCTGTTCATCAGGAGCTCCCGGTGAACGGGCTTGCGGGTTCCGGCGGTCGCTCGTCCGCGCCCGGGCCTCGTAGGTCGTGAGTCGCTGCAGGAGTGCAGCCGCGAGCGAGTCCGGCCCGCTTTGCTTCGCGAGCTCGAGCGCCGAACGTGTGGCGGAAGCCGCCGCGTCGTAACGACCGAGGGCGGCCATGGCGAGCGCCTGTGTGTTAAGTGCGTCAACGTTGCCACCCGCGGTGAGCTCCACCGCGCGCGTGGCCAGGCGGGCCGCCTCCGCAGGATCCCGCAGCGACGAGTCCGGATCCGTGGCCAGAACCTGCGACAGTACGATCAGCGGCTCCGGCCAATCCGGGTTCAGCTGGACGGCGCGTCTCAGCTGCTCGAGCGCGAGCTGTGGCTGCTTCCCCTGCAGGTAGAGGACCTTGCCGAGGATGAACGGCGTGTGCGGATCGCGCGGGTCGGCCCGTTCCACGCGCCGCAGCAACGCAACGGCATCCTCGGGATGGCCCTGCATGTTGCGCACGACCGCGAGGTTGCGGACGGCCACCAGGTTGTCGGGCTCTTGCTCGAGCGAGCGGCGAAACAGTCGTTCCGCGGCGTCCACCCTGCCCAGGCCCAGGTTCGCCAGGGCGGCCTGCTCGAGCAGGCCGGCGTCCGGGTAGATCTTCATTCCCGCCTCGCAGTAACGCAGCGCCTCTTCGCACGCGTGACGGCGGTTGAACAGCAGGCCCAGGTTCCGGTACGGATCGCGGTAGGCCGGGTTGACGGCGATGGCCGCCTTGAAGTCGTGGATCGCACCCGCTTCGTCGCCTTCATCGAGCTTCGCCAGGGCGACGCAGTTGTAGGCGATGGCGTTGCGCGGACTGATGTGGAGGGTATACGTGAACAGCGTTTTCGTGTCCTTCCACCGCGCGACCTGCCGGTGCGTGAGGATGCCGAGGACGACGAGGACTGGAACCGCTGCGAGGAACGCAGCCCTCGACAAAGATTTCCCCCGTGGGATCCAGGTGATGGCGATCATCAGACCCATGGTCGGAATGTAGGTGTAGCGGTCCGCGTAGGCCTGGCCGCCGACCTGGATCAGGCCGAGCACGGGAAGCAGGGCGACGAGGTACCAGATCCACCCGATCGCCAGGTGCGGACGCTTGCGCCAGCCTGCCAGCACCAGAATCGTGGCGGCCAGGAGCCCCGCTGCGCACCCCATCACGAGCGGGATCCCCAGCGGCGCATCCGGGTAGAACGGAATCAGGTGGACCGGCCACAGCGTCATGCCGATGTAGCGCCAGCAACTCACCACGGCGTTGGCGATTCGGCTGCCCACCGGTGCGGCCGCGGTCGAAATCACGGCGTGGCTCGCGGACTGCGCCCAGAGGGTCGCCACGGCGGATGCGGCCACGAGCAGAAACAGCGGCCACTTCTCTCGAACCAGGACGAATGCGGTGCGCCGCGGCAACCCGTGGAAGTCCGGGTGCGGCGCAAAATTCCGCGGCAGGCCCTGCAGCCGCCCCATGGGCCACACGTCCAGGAGCAGCAACAGCAACGGCACGGTGACGAGCATGGGCTTGGACATGAGTCCGAGCGCCAGCAGCGCCATCACGGCGGCCATCCGCAGACGGCCCGGGGACAGGACCCACCGCCGGTAGGCGTCGAGGGTCAGGAGCAGGAACAGCGTGCTGAGCACGTCCTTGCGTTCCGCGGCCCATGCGACCGACTCGACCCGCAGCGGGTGGAGACCGAACAGGGCGGCGGCCAGTACGCTGCGCCACCACGCGCCGGTCATTCGATAGAGCACCCAGGCGAGCAGAAGGACGTTGATGCAGTGGATGGCGAGGCTGACCGCATGGTGGGCGCCCGGGTTCAGCCCGAACAGCTGGACGTCCAGCATGTGGGAGTACGAGGTGACGGGGTGCCAGTTGCCGCCGTGCACCGCGTGCAGGAACCACCGGAGGTTGGCGATCGTCACGCCGGTGTTCACGTGCGGGTTGTCTCTGATGTACCAGCCGTCGTCGAGGGCGATCCACGAGTTCGACAGGACGCCCGAGAACGCGGCGAAGGTCGCAAGCCCCAGCACGAGCAGGACCAGCCAGCGCCCGAGGCGGCGCGGATGCGGACCGTCGGCGTGAGCTTCGTCCTGCGCGGCGTGCGATGGCAACGGCGCGCGTGCCCCGGTCCCAGGGAGGTTCTTCTTCGTCTTTCTGCGCATGGGACGCACTATAGGGGGGCCTGACGCGGGCCGTCACGCCACGCGCTACCTGTCCCTGAGCGCACGCCGGGGCGTCGTCGGAGCAGATGGCCCGCACGTCCGGCGGGGGTTCGCTGCGGCGGCGCGTGCACGAAGGTCGAACCGGTGCGACGCCGCTCACCTCGCTCTAACGGACGATGATCACGCGCCGGGTGAGCTGTTCGCCGTCCACCAGCAGGCGCGCGAAGTAGACCCCCGCCTCGGGTGCGCCGCCGCCGCGCGTACGCGAGAATCGCGCGTCATGCCAGCCCGCACCGTATCGGCCGTCCGCGAGTGTCGCGACGCGCCGGCCGGCCAGATCGTAGATCGCCAGATGCACGCGCCGCGTATCGGGCAGCGCGAAGCGCAGGTGCGCCGTTCCACGGGCCGGCTGGCCGCCCACCAGTGCCAGCGCCACGGCAGCCGGTGCGTCGTCGCCGACCGCGAGCGGTCCGCAGGCGTCCGCTTCGCCGGCGAGGCCAAGGAAGGGCGGGCTCGTTGCGCCCGACACCGCGACCTGGTCGACCCACCAGCCGGGCGCAGCGCCGCCCGGATCGGAGCCCAGGCGGAACCGCAGCTGGACCGTCTGCCCGGCGTACGTGGTGCCGAGGTCCACGGTCACCGGGCTTGGGGCCGGATAACCCGGGCTTTCCGCTGTCCAGGCCGGTCGTCCCCCGAGCGGATTGCCCATGATCGCGTTCAATGTGCCGGTGTAGCCGGGCACGGCCGATGCCCCCACGTCGGCCCAGTTCGCGCCGCCGTCCGTCGAGAGCTCCAGCACCCCGCCGTCCCAGTCGACGCCGTTGCTGGAGTCGAACGAGTAGCGGTGCTGGAACGTGAATACGAGCGGGTCGGTCGGGCTCGCCGCGAGCGGGGGTGTGACCAGCCGCCAGTCGGCGACAACACCACTGTCGTCGACGTGCATCGCATGGTTTCCGGGCGACTCCGGCTGTCGGCTCCAGGGCGTCCCCGCGCTTCCGACGGCGCCGTCGGCGGTCCAGTCGGGTGCGTGCACCTCGAAGTCGTCCGTGTAGGAGGGGGTCTCGTCGACCTGCACGACGTCGAAGTACGTGAGCGATCGCGGACCGGGTTCGAGCAGGCCGGGGTCGTCGACGTCGGCGGTCAGGCTCACCACCTCGCCGGGCGCCGCCCCGCTCAGGTCCACGGGCACCTCCAGTGAGGTCGCCTCGAACGGCGCGGTCGCCGGAAGGGCGAATGCATTGCCGCCCGGGAACGACACCGCCCCGCTCGACGCCGAAACGGACACGGAGGTCGCGGCGAGCGAAGTCCAGCCCGTGTTCGCGACCTGGATCGCGAGCATGCCGCGCTCACCGTTGTCGAGGTAGCCGTCGTGATCACAGCTGTACGGCTCATCGGTCAGGGCCATCGAAACGATGGCGAGGTCGCCACCGACGGAGAAGCTCTCGACGACACCCGAGTTCGTGACGTCGTAGCGATCGGGGGCCACGGCGCCGGTCCCCAGACCGCGCCGGGCGAACGCCTGCGTCATGAGCGCGAAGTCCGCCGGATCGTTTGCCAGCGCGGCCGCGAGGATCCCGTCGCGCGCCTCGATGAACGTCGGCGCGTTGGGCGTGAGTTGCAGGCCCGCAACGAGGTAGTCCAGCATGCGCTGGCGGGCTTCGTCGAACGTCAGCCTGCCCGAGTCTCCGAGCAGCGCCGCGTAGCATTCCCACAGCATGGAGCACCAGACCTCGCCCGTATTGTGGACCTCGGCGTTGTTGTATCCGCTCGGATCGCCGTGGATGGGCGGTCCGGATGGCAGCGCCTCTCCGGCGGAAATGTGGCGGAACGTGAGCGGGTCCTTCGTCATGTCGGTCGAGTACGGATAGCGGCGAAGGCCGTAGTAGTAGACGTTCGAAGCGACCAGGTTCCCGCTCAGCACGTAGGGGCCGATGGGATAACAGCCCGTCAGGTCATCCCCCGCGCGGACGGTCATCACCAGCGCGACGAAGTCGCTCCAGCCCTCGCCCATTCCGCGCGCCTGTTTGGTGGTGAGTCCGTTGGCGTCGCCGACGAGGCGGTTGCTCAGGTAGTGGCCCCACTCGTGCGCGATGATGTCCCCGTCGATCGCGCCTTCGCGCCGCAGCTGAACCGGCCGGCTCAGGGTCACGCTGACCCCCGCGCCGAGCTGGGCGCGGATCGCGACGCCGAGGTCCTGCGTGATCGAGAGCACCGGGATCGTCACGGCCCCGCTGCCCCCCAGGTTCGGGGGCGTGCCACCCGAAACGTTGTTCACGATGATCACGCCGATCGCGCCTGCCGCCTCGGCATTCTGCGCCTGAGCGACGAACGTGCACGGGCCGAGATCGAGCAGCGCGATCTTGCCCGCGACGTCGCTCGTGATCGCGGTGCAACCGTCGTCCACGGGCGCCGTGGCGTCCTGCCCGGCGGCGACCTCGCCGGTCAACGAGAAGTTCTGTGGCCCGAACGCCGCGGTGCCGGCTACATAGGTGCCCGCGATTTCGGCCGGCGCGTGGATCACCAGGTTGGCGGCTTTCGGTGCCGAATAGACGTACATCTGCATGCGGGGCGAAGCGCCGTCCGCGGGCGTGGTCATGTTGGCGTTGCTGGTGCCGCCGTAATCCTGGCCCTCCGCGTGGATCGGGTCGCCTTCCATCCCGCCCCGGCCGAAGTTGTCGGTCTGCGCATTGCCCGCCGCCTCGTCGAAGCCGTGATCGTAGAACAGGTCGTGCAGGTAGTTGTTCACGTAGAAGAGCGTCGTCACGGACGCCGCCTGCTGGGCCGTGCCCGCGGCCGGGTCCTGGTTTACGTCGTAGGTCCAGTCGAACGCGCCCGGCCCGGAGGGCGCCGCACGCAGGTCGCCTGTGGAGAAACCGTCGGGGGCGACGAGGTCGAGGTACGAGTCGACGTTGTTGCCGGTGGTCTGCACGGCGCCCGGGGCCAGCCACGGGTCGTTGGTCGAGATCGGGCCGTTCTGCAGCGTCACCAGATCGGGGCCCACGAGCGGTGCGTCGTAGAGGTCCGGCACGCCGGTCGGATGGGGTGATGCAGCGTCTCCCTGAGGGCCGTTCATCGGAACCTCCGGCGCGGCCGTGCGCGCCCACACCCGGTAGGAAAATGCGGCCTCCTGCATGAGACTGTGGCGATAGAGCAGCCGTCCGTCGCGCGCCGAGATGACGTAGGCGTATGCGGCCGTCTCGCCGACCACCTCGACGTAGTACGCCGGCTCGAGCGCGTCGGCGAGGTGAAACCACACCTTGCGGGCGCGCAGGTCGCCCTCGACGGCGCGGCCATCGGCCTGTCGGCGGACGGCTGCGGGCGAGGAGAACCCCTCGTAGCCCCCTGCAGACGGACCCGTCGAGACGAGGTCCGCCGGCGGCGCTGCGAGTCCGGCGAAGTCCTGGAGTGCGAGCGCCACGGCGCGCGCGGCGGATAACACGAATGCCGCGCGGACGTCCGCCGGGGCCGAAGCGCGCGAAGGGAGGTAGCCCGAGACGGCGACCAGGTTCAGGTTGCGGTCCATGCACACGTGGAACGCGTCGCGGAACACCTCGATGCTGTCGACGACCTGTCCGTACGATGCGATGATGGCGCCCCGGCCCGTATCGTGCAGCTCCCGCAGGGTCGCGCTCGCGAGATCCCCCCGGTCCAGGCGATAGAGTTCCTCCAGGCTCGACAGGTGCGCGCGCGCGGCCCGATCGATGGCGGCGCCCCGTGCGGGCACGTGGGTTGCAGCAGCGGCGTGGGCGGACAGGGGGATCCGATTCGCCCACACGAACGCGGGCACCGCGTAGCGGGGGTCGAGGCTCTCGACGCGTCCGACACGGCGGACCGAGGCCTGCACGATCGCCGCCCGCGTCCGCGCGACCGCAGCGGCGGCCGGCCGGGCGGTCGCGGCGGCGTCGAATTCCGGCAGCGGTCCCGCGGATGCCGCCACCGCGAAGGACGCGAGCAGGCAGGCGCCGCCGAGGGCGCGAAGGGGCGGCACGAGAGCGCGCAAGAATCCTCCGGAGAGCGGGGCCCGTGGGCGGGTGGCACGCCGGCCCACGGGAGCATGGGTGAATGAGAATGGTACGTGCCCGCGCGGGGTCGTCTCAAGGCGGAACCGGGTGGCCGGATGGATGCGCGGGCGACGAATGGGCTCCGGCGTGGATCCACATCGTGCGCCGGGTGGCGCAAATGGCGGACGGCGCCCCCGCATGGGCGTGAATCGGTGGCCCGCCCCGGCACACATTTGAAGCGCCCTGAACATCGACCGTGCCCGTCTGCCCCAGGCTGCACCCAGGCGCATGCCCTGCCCGGGCCCGCCGGCCACCGCGATGATTCAGGGAGGTGGAAGATGATCCGTCGCGCCGCGTCTCTCGCTCTCGTCCTGGTCCTGTCCTTCGCCACGACCGTGGCCACCGGCGCCGGCGCGCCGGCGGCCGCAGCCACGGGCGAGGGGAACGCGCCGACTCCTGCTGCCGTGGTTCCGCAGGACGCCCGCGCGGCCATCGAGCCGATCGTCCAACGGGTCGATGCCTACCCACGCCCGTCGCCAGACGGGCGGTCGATCGCCTTCGTTTCCGACCGGAGCGGAAACCTCGAGATCTACGTGATGGACCTCGACACGGGCGCGGTCCGCCAGCTGACCGACAACGAGGCGTACGACAACATGCCGGTGTTCTCGCCCGACGGTCGAAAGATCCTGTTCATGAGCGATCGCTCCGGGAACTACGACATCTGGGAGATGAACACGGACGGCACCTCGCCCGTCGAACCTCACCGATCATCCGGCCAACGATCTGCGTCCCCGCTATTCTCCCGATCAGAAGTTCATCGTGTTCGACTCCGACCGCGATGCGGGCTCCACGAGCCCGGGCGGGGTGAGGAACCTCGAGGTCTACGTCATGCGCCTCGCCGACCGGGACGTGCGGCGCATCACGCACTGGCCGCATTGGGACCTCTACGGCTCCTTCTCGCCCGACGGCAGGAAGGTTGCATTCTCGCGTTCGCACGCGACGCATGATCCGAAACGCCCGCACGGCGCCGTCTTCGTCCGCGACCTGGCGTCGGGACAGGAGACGCAGCTGACGGACAGTCTCGACTACGTCGGCTACACGCAGTGGTCGCCGACGGGCGAGTGGATCGTCTTTGCCTCCGACCGCCATGGGCTCGTGGATCGCAGCGGCACCGACCTCTACGACTTCGACATCTACGTCGTCCGGCCCGATGGCAGCGATCTCACCCGCGTGACGCACGGCGGCGGCGATCCGGAGTCCTACTCGCGGCCCTCGTTCTCCCCGGACGGAACGAAGATCTACGCGAACCGCATCCTCGGGAAACGCGAGGATCTGGTCGTGATCGACTTTCCGGGTGGTGCTTCGAAGTCGAGTCCGGCGCGAAACTGATGCGCCCGAGTCCAGGCGGCTCGCGGGACTAACGGTACGCCGCCTTTGCGGCGCCCCAGGTCCATCGCCTGACCGGGACCGGAGCATGCGGCTCGATCCTCACGACGAAGGCGAGGTCTCCAGGCTGTTCGCTGGTCGTCGTGCCGTCGAAGAAGTAGAACGCCCCATCGGCATAGCGTTCCGCGGGATTCAGGAGCAACCCCATCGGGCCGTTCAAGGTGCTCAGTCCGAACGAGTACACGCCGCCCTCGACGACGGGGAAAGGATCGACGAGCGGGATCATCGATTGCTGGTACGGGAAACCGACCTCCTGCGTGTAGTCGGGGGCCTTCAGGTCCGTTCCGGCCTCGAACCGGACCAGCAGCCGGAAGGGCGTGTCCGTGAAGTAGCAGGCGATGCTGGTCTACGACTCCGCTCTGGCACGCGCGGAAGGACTGCCCGATGATCTGAGCGGAGGTGGCGGTTCTGCTCGCTGTGAAAGTGGGCTGGTCGATGAAGCACTGGGCCGTCGCCGCGCCCGGCAGAGCGGCCATCAGGGTGAGAGCCCCGGCGATACTTCTCCATGATCGGTTCCGCATTCTGGAACCTCCATCGTCATCGGCCCGTCGCGACCGCTCGCGGCCGCCCCGGCGTGCCCTACCGGAAGAACAGATAGCTCACCGCGATCGCGCCGGCGACCCCCGCGGCATCGGCGCTGAGCGCGCAGGCGAGAGCGTGCCGTGACTTCCGCACGCCCACCGAGCCGAAGTAGACCGCGAGCACGTAGAACGTGGTCTCGGTGCTGCCCTGGATCACGCAGGCGAGCCGGCCCGCGAACGAATCGGGGCCGAGCGTCTTCATGGTCTCGACCATGAGCCCGCGCGCGCCGCCCCCCGACAGGGGCTTGATGAGCGCGGTGGGCATGGCGTCCACCCAGCGGTTGTCGATGCCGAGTCCCGCGACGCCGGCGCGGATCGCGCCGAGGGCGGCCTCGAGCGCCCCGCTCGCGCGCAGGGCGCCGACCGCCACCAGGATCGCGACCAGATAGGGGACGATGCCGATGGCGACGGTGAAGCCTTCCTTCGCCCCCTCGATGAACGCCTCGTAGAGCGGCACCTTGCGGCGCGCGCCCGCGAGGAGGAATGCGACGATCACGCCCAGCAGCAGCGCGTTGGCGAGCAGTGCGCTCTGGCGGTTGACCTCGTCCGGAGCGAGGCGCGCGAAGTACGCGACCAGCCCGCCGATCACGACCGTCAGCGTCGCCAGCCAGCCCACCACCGCACGGTTCCACAGGTTCACGCGCTGTACCGCGGCCGTCACCAGCAGACCGGCCAGGGTGCTGCAGTACGTGGCGATCAGGATCGGAATGAAGACGTCGGTCGGATCGTGGGCGCCCATCTGCGCGCGGAAGGTGAAGATCGTGATCGGCAGCAGCGTCACCGACGAGGCGTTCAGCACCATGAACATGATCATGTCGTTGGTGGCGGTGTCGGGTTCGCGATTGAGGCTCTGCAGCTCCTTCATCGCCTTGAGACCGAGCGGGGTCGCGGCGTTGTCGAGCCCCAGCACGTTGGCCGAGAGGTTCATCACGATCGCGCCCGAAGCGGGATGGCGCTCGGGAATGCCGGGAAAGAGGCGACGGAACAGCGGGCCCACGAGCCGCGCGATGCCTTCGATCACGCCGCCGCGCTCGCCCACTTTCATGAGGCCGAGCCACAGGCTCATCACGCCGGTGAGGCCGAGGGAGATCTCGAAGCCGGTCTTCGCCGAATCGAACAGCGCCCCGACCACGTCGCGGAACACGTCGGGGTGACCGGCCAGCGCCTGCACCACGGCGGCCACGAACGCGATGAGGAAGAAAGCTGCCCAGATCCAGTTGAGCATGGCGGTCGCCCGGCACTCTAAGGGCGGGGAAGACCGGAGCCAAGCCGGGAGTTGGGCGCGTCCGCCGCGGCCGCGCGCCGTCGGCCGCGTGAGGGCGGGGAGTTCAGCCCTTCCGGCGGGCCCGTGGCTTCGAGGCGCCTTGACCGATCATGGGGCGTTTCGTCCGGTCTGCGCCGGCACGTACGACGCCGCACCAGCAGCCGGCTGTCGCGGTTCTGCGCGTGGCTGCAGCACCCGGTCGGAAGCGGCGAGCGATCGGCGCTGCGCGTGGAGAGGTGGACGCCGGATGACCCCGGGCTCCTCGGGCGACCCCGGGCTCGCCGCGCGAACCGGGTTGTGCACTACGCTCCGGGGCCTCTGGGGCCGCGCCGCTATCAATCGGCTCGTCGCATGGATCCGATCTCTCTCAGGCCGACCTGCGACAGACGAACTGGATGGGGTGCGTCCGACCCTCTTCGATGCTGCGCGCCGAGTTGCGCGCCTTCTGCAGCGCGTTCGCGCCCAGCAGCAGGTGGAAGGAGAGCAGGTCTACCTGCTGGTCGTAGGCAGGATCGCGGGGGGCGCCGGCGAGGCGCGCGGCATCCGCAGCAACGAACCGAGGCTGCCGACATCCTTCGCCCTTGAGCAGAATCAGCCCAATCCGTTCTCCGGAACCACGACGCTCCGCTTCCCCACGGCTTACCGGTTACGCGTGGTTTGCAAGAGGGGCTTCCTGCTGGTTCACCGTTTCCGTCGAAACCGCGCGCGCTTTCCCTCGTCGCTCAGGGCAGGACCACCACGCGTCGACTCGTGGACTCGGCGCCTGCGTCGAGCCGTGCGAAGTAGATGCCCGCAGGGAGCCTGTGGCCCTCGACGAGCCCGTTCCAGGTCCATCGATGCGAACCGGCCTGCACCTCCCGCGACAAGAGTGTCCCGATCCGGCGTCCGCTGACATCGATCACGTCGAGACGAACGTGCGCGTCGGTCGGCACGGCGAAATCGAAGGTGACGTGGCCGGTCGATGGACTGGGATAGGGGGCGGCCAGCCGGAGGCGTGTGATCTCGCCGGCAGGGGGATCAACTGCCACGGGGAAGACGCCATCCTGGCAGGCGAGACAGGCGGTCCGTTCAGCATCGTGGCCGTACATGGGCCACGTCGAGGCGATGTCGGTGAATCTCGGTGGGTTGCCGACGTCGAATACGTGCAGGTGTGTGTGGGTGACGAAGACCACCTCGAGGTGCCCGTCCTGGTCGATGTCGGCGCTTGCCGGGCTGACCTCGCACTGGCCCGCGAGTCCGACCGGCCAGCCGCCAATCGCGCTCCCAAGATTGTCCCAACCGTATCCCTCCGATCCGCGGCCTCCAATGACGGCGTCGGGACTGGCTCCCTCCACATAGTCGACGGTGGGGCCGCCAATCAGGAACCAGCCGGTGCTGGTGGTGTTGGGCCACCCCGACCACTCGGCGCCCGACGCGTCGAGCATGTGCACGACTCCATCGCGCTCGGCGACGACCGCGTCGATGTCGTTGGCCCGCATGTGCGCCAGCGCGACAGAAGGAATCGGTGTCGCCGTCGAACCGACGAACGGCCATGTGCCGGCCAGGGGCGCGCCGGAGTGGTGAATGAAGTGCACGACGCCCTCGATTGTCGGCACGGCGATTTCCAGGTCGCCGTCCACGTCCATGTCGGCGAGCGACGGCTGGTCGCTGATCGTCCCCGCGACCCCGAGCACGGCTTCGGTCGTTCCGTCAGGGGCGAAGATCTGCAGCTTGGAGGCGGACGCGACGACGATCTCGATCGTTCCATCGTCGTCGACGTCACCGATTGCAGCGGCCCCTGCAGGCAGACCCGCCGTCGGATTCGGCCACCCCGGGGCGACGCTTCCATCCGGTTCGAGGACCGTCACCTGGTCCGTGGTCACCGCCACGATCTGACCATGCATGTCACTGGAGAACCTGCCGACGGAGACGAACACCGGATCGCCCGAAATGGAAACAGGCCAGCCGGGTCGCGGGGCGCCGGACTGGCTTCTCACGTGGACGTTCCCGGAGGCGTCTCCTGCGATGACCTCGCTTCGGCCGTCCAGGTCGAGATCGCTCACTGCGATGGTGGCATTCCTGGGAATGTGAGGAGGAAACAGTCCGGTGAACTGCGGCCAGCCCGGCACAATGGTTCCGTCGTGGTTGAATGCCTCGATGAATCCGTCTTCCGCGCCGAACACGATCTCCAGCTGAGGGTCGCCGTCCAGCTCGCCGAGAGCAGGCGGCGTCGCGCCCCCAGCGAAAAGGGGCCAGGGGCCGCCTCCCTCGATGTTGGGAACCCCCGGCGCCCCCCGCCACTCCGCGTCCACCCACAGGCTGTCCGGGTGGACCCCCACCGTGTTCCAGGTGACGGCGACCTGTCCCCCGTGGCTTGGATCGGGCATGCCGCGCGCGATGGTGAATTGCGTGGGTCGGTCGACGATGACTCTGCGGTCCCATTCCAGTGGGAGCGCATCGGTGGCGCGGCAGAGCACGATGTCGTGCGGTGGGCTCCTCCGGGTTCCGACGAGTGCGAACCCGCCTCCGGGGGCAGCTTCGAGCGAAGTCGATTCCAGCTCGAGAAGCCGCACTTCGTTCCCCGGAGGCCAGGTCAGGCCGCCGTCGGATGACGTGCGAACGATCACATCGTGCTCGTCCGGCGGAGAGCACCCGGCAAGCTGACATCCGTATCGCACGACGCTGAGCGCGACGTTGTTCGAGACCCTCGAGGCTGCGATAGAGGTCAGGCTATAGCTGGTCGTGTCCGGTCGAGGGCTCTGCAGGAGGACGTTGATCGGTCCCCAATCCGAGATGGATGCGGCGTAGTTCGTTGCGCGGCGGTGCTCGACACGCCACTCCGTCGGTGTGTCGGCATGCCAGGCCACGTGCAGAATGTCGTTTGCGTAGTCGATGGCCGGGTAGGCGGGAGCGCCGCCGGACGCGGTGCCGATGACGTAGGGCGGCTCATAGGTGTTTCCCTGGTCGATCGAACGGGCCAGACGGACGGCGCCGCCCGTACGGAGCTCGCCGGCGATGAGGTAGACGAAGTAGCCGATGGGATACTCGTCGGCATCGCTCGTGATCCGTACGTTGTGGACAAAGCCCCCGGGGAGGGTAATGGCGGTCTGGGCGGTCCACGAAGCGGATGGACCTCCCAGCGGCGAATAGGCGACGCGAGCCTCGGTCGACAGGTGCCAGCAGACGAACACCCGCGCAGGGCTTCCCTCGGCGATGTGGAGATCGAGATTCCACCCGAAGGAGTTGTTCCCGCCGTTGGAGATGGTTCCCCAGACGCTCCACGTGTTGCCTCCATCGGTGGAACGCCACACGCGAATCACGTGTGGATTGAGCTCCAGGTCCTGGACCGCGACATAGATGTCGCCGTTGGAGGCCACGTCGATGGCGGAATAGAACAGGTAATCCGAGGTGCCCACGAGCACATCGGTTCCCCCGACTTCGCTGACGGCCGTCACCGACGCGGGACGAGCTCGGCGTCGTATCTCGTTCTGCAGCGAAGTCCAGGCCTCGCGGCCCAGCCCGCTGGTCAGGCCTGGAGCGGCCGAGCGAGCGTCGATACGTCCGTTGTCCCTGTCCTCGCCCGCCGGCGCGGCGCTGTCGGCGGGGCGACCCGTTGGATCGAGCGGCGCGATCGAACGCCGGTCGCGCTGGGGGTTGGACGCGATGTCCGTGCCAGCCAGGGTTGCCGTGCGACCGGCGGCGGGGAACGCGGTGAGGGCGACTGCGACGGCGACAGCCGCAACGAAGGCGAACTCGAGTCGACGGTGTTGCATGCCTTGTCCTCCCTTGGTGTCCAGGGGCGCGGCAGATCGTGGATTCGTCTCATGGGCGTGGGCCCGGGGGGCGTACGCTGACCCTGTGGGACACGCCGGGAGCTCTTCGTCACGAGAATGTGCATCGCGTGCGCGGCGCCGGCCGCCTTGCCAGTCCTGGATCTCCCGGGAGTCCCGGCCGTTGTGGCACTATCCACGGGATGCCGGAGCGACCGAACGAATCTGCCGTGACATCCGCCGGGCGGGATGTCCCACACGGACTGGCAGACGCCAGGGCGGGTGAGCCGAGCGACGAGGCCCTCGTGGCCGAGTACCAGCGTTCGCGGGGTACCGAGGTCGGGCGCCGGGCCGCTGGCAGGCTGTTCGCGCGCTATGCGCCGCGCATCTACCACTGGTGTCTGAGGATCGCCCGGGATCACGACACCGCGCTGGACCTCGCGCAGGAGGCCATGATCACGGCGCTCCACGATCTCACGGGCTTCGAGGAACGCTCGCGGTTCTCGACATGGCTGTACACGGTGGTTCGGCGACGCTGCTTGCGCCTGATGGTGGCCCGGCGGCGCCTGCTCACGGACGACACGGAACCAGACTCCATTGCTGCGGACACCGTCGATCCTGCGTCCGAGGCGGCGCACCATGATGAAGAACGCCGCTTGCTGGGCGTGATGAAGGACGTCCTGGACCCCATCGAGATGGCTGCGCTCCTGCTCCGCAGCGAGGAAGGGCTTCCGGTAGACGACATCACCCGCGTGCTGAACATTCGTGCGGCATCCGGGGCTCGCGGTGTGCTTCAGTCCGCGCGCAAGAAGCTGAGGGCGGCGCTGTCCCGCGGGCAGGGGCGGGCGAGGAGGGGGCCGTGACCGAGTCTGAAGGCAGGATCGACGATCGACTGGCGGATCTCGTGGCCCTGCCCGATGACCATCCCGAGGTGCAGGCGCTTCGCCGTGACCCGGAGCAGTGGGTGCGGTTCATCGCGCTGCGGGAGTTCCTGCACTCGGGCGCGCCACCCGAAGGCGCGCGAACGGACGAAGCCGTTCAGCGCATGATGGCGGCGCTGGACGAGGCGCTGGGCTCGACGGCCCGTGAGCTCGACGCATCGCCCGACGCCGCACGCTCCGCATCCGCTGGGGCCGGATCGCGATTCGGCCCGCGCGTCACGCCTGCCGGTTGGGGCATTGCGCTGGCCGCCGCGGCTGCGGTCGTCGTGATCGGAGTGTTCGTCCTGCCCGGCTGGCTCGACCGCGAGGGAACGACGAGAGGGCCCGAACCGATCGAATTGCAGGTCGCGCCCCCTCGATTCGAGGGAGACCGGGTGAGATTCAGCTGGAACGGGGTGGAAGGCGCCGACCACTACGAGGTGCAATTCCTGACCGCGCACATGCTTCCGGCGCGGCCTCCCGTCACCGTCGCAGACACTGCGCTCGTGCTGGAGAACACCCAGCTGTTCCGCGCAGAGGACGAGAACCGCGCGGCTTACTGGCGGCTGACTGCGCTTCGGGGCGGACTGGTGCTGGCCCGCTCCCCGCACCTCCAAATCGAGATGCCCCGATGAACAGCGCGGCTACCGCCTAGCCGAGGCGGTCTCATCCGCGGATGTCTGCCGACGCCTGCGGACACGTTCCGGTGGAGCTTCCCGGGTTCGATGTGTACGATGGCCCACGGGAGCCCTCCCTTCCATCGGACTTCGCCTTGGACCGCCTGCCCCCTCGAATTCGGCACGTCCTCTTCACCAGCCTTGGTGTCGCGGCACTCGTGCATGGCGCGACTGGTCTCGCTGCGCCATCGCCCTCGGGGTTCCAGGCGCGAGTCGTGGCACTGACCGACTCCGTGACAGCAATGCCCGCGGGCGATCGCCTCCACCGGTGGGCGGCGACTCTGGAGTCGCTGCGAGTCGAGGCTGACCGGGCACAGGACGATCGCGCGAGACTCGCTCTTCTTCTCGCTCAGGCGGCTCTGCTCGATCAGCAGTCGAGACAGGCCGATCGCCTCGAGACCCTCGAACTGGCGATCGAAGCAGCCCGGAGCATCGACGACGCAGAAGGGGAGTGCGCTGCCCTGGAGCAACGCTCCAGCGCCCAGCAGCTTCTTGGACGGCGGTCCGAGGCGCTGGCCACGAACGATCGATTGCGGCTGCTCGCACGTCGGATCGGTTCTCGGCGCTGGGAAGCTGCCGCCGATCTGCGGGAGGGCACACTCCGGCTCTTCATGGGGCAGGTCCCCCTTGCCGAATCACTCCTCGCGGCCGCGCAGCCCGTCATGGAAGCCGAAGACCTTGTCACGGAAGAAGCGAAGACGCTGCAGTATCGGGCCATCGCTGCCGTCGAGAGCGGTCACCCGGACCGGGCGCGTCGCCTGTTCGAGCGCGGGGTCGCACGCGCCCGCGCGTCGGGAAGGGACGAAGTGCTGTTCTCCCTGCTTGCAAACCTGGGCGCTTTCGAGACACGCGAGCAATACAACGAGCGGGCCCTGCGCGTGTACGCGAGCCTCGACTCCGTCGTTCGAAGAGGCGCGAATCCACGGAGACGCGCCTGGCTCATGGAGCGGCGTGCCCACGCCCTCGTCAGGCTCCAGAGACTGAACGAGGCCGTGCTGCTGGCGGACTCTGCAACGACGATCGCCGAGGAGATCGGAGAAGTCGTGCTGGCCAACGGATCCCGACTGGTTTCGGGCTGGGCGCTCAGCAATCTTCGCAGCTATGCGGAATCAAACCGTCGACTGCGCAGGATTCTCTCGCGGCCGAATCCCGGGCTGGCCGTCACGACGCTGTCTGCGGCCGCCACCGTCGCGGACAACCTGTGGATGATGGACAGCCTCGATGCGGCACTCGCGACCGTGCAGGCCTATCTGCCCCTTGCCGACGAAGCCTCGGTGAACCGAGCTTCGTATCTTCGTCTCCGTGCGGGATCCGTTCTTCTCGATGCCGGCCGTCCCGGCGCTGCGGATGCGTACTTCGCGGAGGCTCTGCGCCGCTCGAGTGCCGAGCCCTTTCATACCTTCAAGGCCGAACTCCTGGTAGGTCGTGCTCGGGCCGCACAGAGCGTTGGACGCTTCGTGAACACCGCCCGGTACCTGGAGGCGGCTGGCGAGAGCTGGCGGGAGGCGCGGCGTCGAAGCGGAACGAACGAGTTTCGCGAACGTCTCGCCACCATCGGTGCCGAAATCGCCGGGGCAAGCATGATTTCGCTGGCCGGTGGAGACACGACCATCCAGGGCGTTGCGAAAGCGTTCGATGTCGCCGAGCGCTACAAGGCGCTGAATCTCGTGGACCGCCTCGCCAGTCAGGCGGTGGACAGCACGGGCAGCGACGAGGCGATTCGGGCGGTCACGCTTCAGCAGAAGGTGCTCTTGCCCGGAGAGTTGCTCGTCGACCTGCGGATGTCGGATGCCGGGTGCGGTGCGTTCGCAATCAACCGGGATCGTATTCGGTACTTCCCGATCGAACTTCCCGCTAGGACCCTGGCGCAGCAGGTCCGCGAGTGGCGCCAGCTTCTCATCGATCCAGACGTGGTCACGAGCGATGTTCGGGCGACGACAAAGGCGATCGCCGATGTCGTTCTCGGGCCCGTCGCCGAGCTGCTGCAAACGGCCTCGAGCGTCGTGGTCGCGCCGGAGGGGGCGCTGCACCTCGCGCCGTTCCGATTGCTCGTTGCGGCGGCGGCTTTCGATGGAGATGTTGCCGCCACGCCTCCCGTGTCGGTGGTTCCTTCGGCAACGGTACTTGCGCTCGCGCGACGGGCGACCCACCCGCGCCCCATCGAAACCCTGCTGGCCTGCGCAGGCACGAACGCGCCGGGGAATGAGCGGCCGCTGGCCGGGGCCCGCAATGAGGTGTCCTGGCTCTCGAAGCACTTCGAGGGCGCCATCGCCATGGATCCCAACAAACCGGTGGAGGGTCGCCCCTGGCCCGAAAGCGACGTACTGCACCTCGCAGGCCACATGCGAGCCGATGATGGGGCACCGTGGCGGTCCGCCGTGCGTCTCTCGCTCGATGGCCCCGAGGGCGAGCCCGAACTCCGCGCCGACCGGGTGGCCTCCATGAGCATCCGTGCGCAACTGGTAGTGCTGGCATCGTGCACGACGATCGGGGAGGCCGTGCTGGCCGGGGAGGGCGTGGCCGGCATGGCGACCGCGTTTCTGGCTGCGGGAGCTCCGACCGTCGTGGCGACGCTATGGCCCGTGGACGATCGGGCGACCGCCTACTTCACCCGGGAATTCTACGAAGGGCTCGCGGACGGTCTCACGGTGGGAGACGCCGTCGGCAGAGCCCAGCGCGACCTGGCGAAGCAGGCCAGATTTCGAGATCCGCGATTCTGGGCCGGCTACGTCGTGGTGGGAAATCCCGCGACTCGGGTGGGCCTCACCAGGAAGAGTCCATGGCCACCGCCCGCGATGCTCGTGGTGCTGATGGTGTTCGTGGGCGCGATCGCGATGCTTCTGATTCGCCTCCGGGGCCAGTCCCCGCCCGGCTGAGCCGGCGTTCGCCGGCTTTGAATCAGCCGCGCCGGCGCGTGCGAGAAGCCGAGGGTCTCGGCAGTCGCGCTCGCCGGGTCCGGGTTTTCGCCTCGCCCCGCTCCACCCGCGCCGCGAGTCGCCCCAGCGCCCCGGCCAGATCGGGCCGCAGCGTCATGACGGGCCGCATCGGATCCTCGCCGAGCTTTTCCATGCGCTTCGGCATCGTGCGGATCGTGAACTTCGACATGTCGAGCTTCCCGTTCACTTCCTTCCACTCAAGCGGCATCGACACCGGCGCGCCCGGCAGCGGCCGCACGCAGAACGGCGCCACCAGCAGCTGGCCGTGGCGGTTCTGCAGGTAGTCGACATACACCTTGCCGCCCCGCTGCTCGAAGCGGCGCGCGATCGTGGCGATCTCCCCGTGCTCGGCGACGATCACCTGGCCGAGCAGGTGGCCGAGCATGCGCGACTGCTCGTAGGTGCACTGGCCGCCGAGCGGAATCAGCACGTGCAGGCCGGTCGAGCCGCTGGTCTTCGCGAAGCACGGCAGCTCGATGTCGTCGCACAGCGCGCGGATCGCCAGGGCGAGATGGATGACGTGCTTGAACGGCGCCTCCTTGGGGTCGAGATCGAGGATGCACCAGTCGGGCTGCTGGATCGTCGTGACCCGCGACGACCACACGTGCAGCGGGATCGCCGCCGCGTTGGCGACGTAGTGCAGCGTCACCGCGTCGTCGCAGACCAGGTACTCGACGTCGCGCTCGGAGCTCTCGCTCCAGATCGGCGCACGCCGGACCCACGCCGGCGTGAACGCCGGCGCATTCTTCTGATAGAAGCTCTTGCCCTCGATGCCGTCGGGGAAGCGCGTCAGCACCAGCGGCCGGTCTTCGAGGTAGGGGAGGATCCACGGCGCGATCGCCGCGTAGTAACCGACCAGGTCGCCCTTGGTGTAGCCCTCGGCGGGCCAGAACACCTTTTCGGGGTTGGTGGTCTGCACCGTGCGCTCGGAACTGCGCTCCTCGCGCAGCGCCGCGAGCGTCTCGGCCGGATCGGGCAGCTCGCCCGGGGCCGGATGCGCGCATTCCTCCGGGCGTTTGTCGTCGCGCAGGCGGCGGAATACCGGGATGCGCAGCAGGCCGTCAGGGGTGATCGCCTTGTAGCCGACTTCGACGACGCGCTCGGGCTCGAGCCATACGTGCCCGGGACCCTTCGGCACGGCACCCGTGCACGGCGCCTTCCTGCGCCTGAGCGGCTCGAGCGTCTTCACCAGCGCCGCGATCTGCTTCGCGTTGAAGCCGGTGCCGACGCTGCCCGCATAGACCAGGGCGCCGTCGTCGTACGCGCCCAGGTGCAGCGCGCCGAAGCCCGAGCGCGAGCCCTGCGGCGGTGACCAGCCGCACACCACGAAATCCCCGGTCTTCTCGACCGGGAGCTTCAGCCACTCACCGGAGCGCCGGCCGCGGTAGGGCGAACGCGCCTGTTTCGCGACGATGCCTTCGAGGCCCATCTTCTCGACCTGGGCGAACATCTCGGCGCCGCGCGTCTCGATGTGATCGCTGAAGCGCACCACGCCGACGGGGGGCAGCAGATCGCGGAGCAGCGCCTTGCGCTTCGTGAGCGGCAGCCCGCGCAGGTCGAAGTCCTCGAAGCCGAGCAGGTCGAACGCGAAGTAGGTCGCGGGCAGGTTCACCGTCGCGCGGTCGATCTCGAGCCGTTTCTGCAGCCGGCCACGTTTCTGAAGTCGGTGGAAATCCGGGCGTCCCTCGTCGTCGAGCACCACCACCTCGCCATCCAGCACCATGTCGTAGGGCAGCGCCTTCACCGCGCGCGCCACGTCCGGGAACACCGGCGTCGCGTCGATGCCGCTCCGGTAACGCAGCTTGACGTTCCCGTCGGCGTCGCGGGCGGCCAGCATGCGGTAGCCGTCGTACTTGAGTTCGAACAGCCAGCCGGCGCGTGAGAACGGCTGCCCGCCGGTCTCGGCCAGCATGACGTCGACCTTCATCGGATCCACGCGGCGGCGCGGCGCCTTCGCGCGGCGCAGCGCGGCTTCCACCTGGCCCGCCCGCGTCTCGCCCGCGGCCAGCTGCTCGACCGTGAGCCCTGAGAGCACCGAGGTCTCGGCGAGCGCCGGCTCGTCCCCGGGCACCTCGTGGCCGTCGCGCTTCTTGAACAGGATCCACTGGTTGTCGCCGCGCTTCGTCTTGATCAGCGTGAAGATGCCGCGCAGCTTGTAGCCGCGCAGCTCGAAGTGCAGCTTGCCGGTCTCACCGAACTGGTCGGGGTCGTCGAACGGAATCCACAGCCCGCGGTCCCAGACGATCACGGCGCCGGCACCGTAGTTGCCGGGCGGGATCAGCCCCTCGAAGTCCGCATAGTCGACCGGGTGGTCCTCGACGTGCACGGCGAGGCGCTTCACGTCCGGGTCTCGTGAAATTCCGTGGGGGACCGCCCAGGACAGCAAAGTCCCGCCCCACTCCAGCCGAAAATCGTAGTGGGTGGCGCGTGCTGCGTGCTTCTGCACGACGAAAAGACAAG
The DNA here is from genome assembly GCA_963744995.1 of Candidatus Eiseniibacteriota bacterium. Classification (GTDB taxonomy): domain Bacteria; phylum Eisenbacteria; class RBG-16-71-46; order RBG-16-71-46; family RBG-16-71-46; genus CAVUWA01. The sequence continues at coordinate 377,401 of CAVUWA010000005.1, read as the reverse complement.
GCCTTAGCGCGCCGCCGCCGAACGGCTCCGGGGTCCCGCCCGGGGTCCGTTTGGCCCGGTAGCGTTCCAGCCGGTCGATCTTCTTGCTCTTGCCCACCCGCTTCCCCGTGCTAGGGTTTCACGCCAATGGCCAGCGCACTCGGTTCAGCAACGATCTCATTCGGACTGGTGGCGATTCCCGTCAAGCTGTTCTCCTCCGGGAAGTCGTCCGAGACCGTGTCGTTCCGCATGGTGCACGACAAGTGCGGCACGCCGCTCAAGCAGCAGTACATGTGTCCGAAGGATAACGAAATCGTGCCGCGCGAGAACATCGCGAAGGGCTACGAGTTCGTGAAGGACCAGTTCGTCCTCTTCACGCCCGAAGAGGTCAAGGCGGTCGAAGAGGATCCCACCCGCGCCATCGCGATCAGCGAGTTCATCCCGATCGACAAGGTGGATCCGGTCTACTTCGACAAACCCTACTACCTCGGGCCCGACAAGGGCGCCGAACGCGCCTATGCGCTGCTCGGCGAGGCCATGCGCCAGACCGGCGTGGTCGGTATCGCCCAGTACGCGGCGCGCGGCAAGAACTACCTGGTCATGTTGCGGGCGGTGAAGGAAGGCCTCGTGATGCAGCAGCTGCGTTACGCGCACGAGGTGCGGCCGTTCTCCGAGATCGACATGCCCGACACGCCCGAGATCAAGCCGGGCGAACTCAAGCTCGCGCTGCAGCTCATGGAGCAGAACATCGCAGAGGACTTCAAGCCCGAGGCCTACTCGGATTCTTCGCGCGACCGCATGCTGGCGATGATCCAGAAGAAGGTGGATGGCCAGGACATCCTCGCGCTGTCGAGCGAGGCGCCGCAGGCGCAGATCATCGATCTGATGGATGCGCTCAAGCAGAGCTTGGGCGAGGGCGCGGGCGGCGGCGCGAAGAAGGGCGGCGCCTCGCGCAAGGCCGCCAAGCGCTCGCCGCGACCGGCCAAGAGCGAGACGGCGAAGAAGAAGAAGGCGGCACGGTAGCGGCACCGAGAGCGCAGGAGCGGCGCCGGCACCCGGCCGATCGTTCCTTGCACGCTCCACATGAGGGCGTATCATCGCGGTCTGCGGCACACGAAGCGCCGCGCCCCGGTCCGGCAAGGACGCGCCACGGCCCGGCGGCTCCGATTCGGGCGTCCACATCCGTCCGCAGCGGACGGCGAGCAGGATGCGATGAGCCCCGCGACTTCCACGCGCAGGATCGAAAACCACGTCGCTTTCCCGACGGGTTATGCGGCGAAGGACGTGACGCGCCTGCTGGGCATGACCCCCGCACAGCTGCAGGCCTACGTGCGCGCCGATTGCGTCGAACCGCGACGCGATGCCCGGGGCGAACCGCGCTTTTCGTTCCAGGATCTGGTGCTGCTGCGCACGGCACGTGCGCTCACCCGGGAACTGCCGCCGCGCAAGGTCTACCGCGCGTTGCGCGAGCTCAGGCATCAGCTGCCGCGCGGCCGGGCGATTACCGGCGTGCGGCTGAGCGCGGCGGGCGACAAGGTGATCGTCCACGACGGCGCGGTCGCATGGGAGCCGGCTTCCGGGCAGGCGCTGCTCGACTTCGACATGGCCGAGTTCGCGGCGCGCGTGGAGCCGCTCGCGCGCCGCAATGCCGCCGCGGCCGAGGCTTCGGAGACCGCACTCGACGCCGAGGACTGGTACGGGGTCGCGTGCGATCTCGAGCCCTTCGACGAGACGGAAGCGCGGCGCGCCTACGGGCGTGCGCTGGAGGCCGATCCCACGCACGTGGACGCCCGCCTGAACCTCGGCCGCATGCTGCACGAGGCCGGCGAGGTGAAGGCCGCCGAAGCGCACTACCGGCGGGCGCTCGACTACGGCGGCGATCATCCGACCGCGTGGTTCAACCTCGGCGTGGCGCTCGAGGATCTCGGCCGCCCGGTCGATGCGCTCGACGCCTACGAGCGCGCGCTCGCCGCGGACCCGCAGTTCGCGGATGCGCACTACAACCTGGCGACGCTGTGCGAGAAGCTCGGCGACTTCCATGCCGCGCTCAGGCATCTGCACATCTTCCGCACCCTGCAGCAGCGCCACTAGCGCCGGTGCAGCCGCCGAAGCGCCGCGTCGCTCCGGCGCTCGCGGCGGCGAGGGATCCTGTGGCACCTCCATCGTTCTCATGTCAACGATCCGTCATGACGCACGAATCGGGCGATGCCCGCGCTGCCGCGTGCATTCTTTCTTTGACATGTGCGGACCGGATTCCTAGTGTCCCGCATACGCGGGAAAGGAGGTGGTCCATTGGATAAACGGAAGTGGATCGCGGAGGTGGCTGTCCGCTAGGACGGCTCGGTACGACGGCAGTTGGGTCGTTCCAGCGAATCCCAGCAGCCCACCGAAAGAAACGCGGGAGGCGATCATCGCCTCCCGCGTTCTGCTTGGCCCCGCCCGTGGCGGCACGGCGCACCGGTGGGGCGCCCGGCGGGCGCCGGCCGTGCGCCGCGCGGCTCAGGCGAACGCGGGGCGCCCTGCGGGGACCCGGGTCTGCGCGCAGGCCAGCGCTTCCTCCTCGCTCCGGCACCACTCGGCGAGCCGCGACCGCGCGGTCCAGCAGCCATGGAAGCGCCGCACCTTGCCGTATGCGTTGTCGAGCACGGCGTGCGGAATCCCCATGAGGATCGAGAGGATGTGGCCGTGCAGCCGGTCGGTGATCACGAACCGTCCGGCGCCGAGGATTCGGCGCCCGCGCTCGACGCGCTGCCGCGCGATGCCGGGGAAGGTGGACGACAGCAGATCCTGGAGCGGCTTCCGCAACGGTGGGCGGTAGCGCAGCTGCCGCGCGAGAATGTGGTTCAGCGAGAGCAGCGGCGTGCGCCAGTCTTCCAGCCAGTCGACGGCGCGCACCCCCCGGGGCGGCGCATCGACGCTCGCCCCCGCCGACTCCTTGTCCTGGCGGCGCATCCAGACGATTCCTCCGCGTGGCGGCGGGCGCCACGGGATCGGACCGAGACAGAACGCCATGTCGGGGCACAGGCGCGCGTTGACGCCGAGCGGTCCGCTCGCCGTCTCGAGGCTCTGCTCGTCGCGCACCAGCACGAGGAGCCGCGGGTGCGCCGCGAACTTCGCTGCGGCGGCCTGTTGCATCTCCGGGGACTCGAAGTGGATCGTCTGCGGCAGCTGGACGACCGGGTGGTCGGGAAACTGTTCCAGCACGGCCTCGCGCATGGCCTGATGCGTGGGGTAGAGGTCGCCGAAGTTGCCGCCGCCGGACAGGACGATCGTCCCGTCGCCGATCCGCCGTCGCAGGATCTCGGGTGAGAACGTGAGGTTGCTGCACGTGTAGCAGGGCGGGCCGTAGCCGCGCCGCGCGAACCACGTGAGCTCGCCGAGCCAGATCATGCTGTCGCCCACGTTCGGCGCGTGCGGGAAGTCGAGCAGCGCGTAGGGGCGGTCGCTCGGGATCAGGCCCTCTAGCGCCGCGTCGATGCGTTCGCCGAGGGAGGCGATCAGCTCGAGGTCCGGGTTGGCCGGTTGATCGAGTTCGTCACTCATGACGTGTTCCCATCCCGTATGGCGCGGGCCTCGATGCTGGCCAGCATCTGCACGCTGCCCCAGAACGGCGGCCCGCCCGACACGTGCACGAGCGTCGCCGGACCATGCCAGATGTCACGGTTGGTGCCGCGCCGCGCCACGAGACTCTCGACACTGTACATCCCCTCCGGCACGTTCATCACGAAGCGGGCGCACATCTCGAACCGGCCATGCGGCAGCTGGACCTCGCGCGACTTGTTACTGAGCGCGTACATCAGCTGCCCCGTCTGCATCGAACGCACGCGCAGCACGACGACCTCGTTCGGATTCGTACTCTCCGAGTGCCCGTGCAGCACCACCTCGAGCGTCTGGCCCGACGGAACCGGCGCCTGCGGACGCTGCTCGATCGAATCGATCGAAATACCGTGGTCGCTCGAGTCGTCTTTCCCCATCGTCGACTGCAGCTCGGCGTAGACGGCGATGCACTGCGACGGGTCGCCCTCGAACGCCACGCGGCCCTTGGAAAGCAGCATCGCACGCTGGCACAGCGAGGCGATGCGCTCGAGCTGGTGGGAGACGATGATCGTCGGCACGCCGCTCTTCACCATGACTTCCATGCGGTCGAACGCCTTGCGCTGGAAGGCGGCGTCGCCCACGGCCAGGACCTCGTCGATGATCAGCACGTCGGTCTCGAGGTGCGCCGCGACCGCGAAGCCGAGCCGCGCGTGCATGCCGCTCGAGTAGCGTTTGACCGGCGTGTCGATGAACTCGGGAATCCCGGCGAACTCGACGATCTCGTCGAACTTGCGCTGAATCTCGGCGCGGCGCATGCCCATGATCGACCCCTGCAGGAACACGTTCTCGCGCCCGGTCAGGTCCGGATGCAGGCTGCCGCCGATCTCGAGCAGCGCGCCCACGCGGCCCACCACTTCGGCGTGGCCGAAGGTCGGCCGGATGAGTCGCGTGAGGATCTTGAGGATCGTGGACTTGCCTGCGCCGTTGGGGCCGATGATGCCGAGCGCTTCGCCCGGCTCGACGGCGAACGACACGTCCTGAAGCGCCCAGAACTGGTCGCGTTCGAGCGCATCGCTCTTCGGGCGCCGGGCCAGCGTGCGCATGAGAGCCGGAATCAGATCACGCAGGCTGTCGTGGCGCTCGCCCCTGCGGAACTTCTTCCACACTTTCTCGATGCGGACGCGGCCGCCGCTCATGCGGGCCCCCCGATCATGGCTCAGATGCTCTCGGCGAAGACCGGCTCGGTGCGGTGGAACGCGATCCACGCCACGATCAGCAGCACCACCGAGAACACCGCCGCGTACAGGAACGGGCCCGGCGCCGGGAGGTGGCCCTGCAGCACCACCGCGCGGTAGGCGTCGATGATCGGGGTCATCGGATTCAGCGCGAGCAGCGCGCCTTCCCGACCGCCGACCCGGTCGACCGGATAGACCACCGAGGTCGCGAACATCCACAGGGTGATCACGATCTCGATCAGATACTTCACGTCGCGGAAGAACAGGTTGGCCATGGAGAGCAGCAGCGTGACGCCGGCCGTGAACAGGATCTGCACCGCCAGCACCACCGGCAGGAACAGGATCGCCCAGGTGATCGCGACCTTGTAGTAGACCATCAGACCGGCGAGCAGGATCGCACCCACTCCGAAGTCCACCAGCGACACCAGGATCACCGAGAACGGCAGAATCTCGCGCGGGAAGTACACCTTCGTGACCAGCGTCCGATTCGTGACCAGCGTGCCGACCGCGAAGCGCAGCGACGAGGCGAAGAAGTTCCAGGGCAGGAGCCCCGTGTACGAATAGATCGGGTAGGGCACGTCGGTCTTCAGCGGCACCACGCGCGTGAAGATGACCGTGAACACGATCATGTAGGTGAACGGCATGAGGATCGCCCAGCCGAAGCCCATGATCGTCTGCTTGTAGCGCAACAGGAGGTCGCGGCGACTCATCGTGATGAGGAGGTCGCGGTACTCGACCAGCTCGTGCAGCATGTCGCGAACGTCGCGGCGCAGCCGCTCGAGACCACGGGGTGGGGCGATACGGCTGTCGGGAGCCGGGGGAGAAACGCTCAACGTGAGGACCTCGCGATGGCGTGGAGGGGGCGAGGTTAGCCCAGCCCGGGTCCAGGTCGCAATACGGCGTCCGGCGCCTGCGGGCAGGCGTCCGTCGCGCGCCCGTTGACCCTTTGCGACGGCTCCCATAGCCTGCGGACGCCGAAGCCTTCATTCCCCCACGCCGGAGAACGCCGAATGCGCGCGGAAGATCTTCTCGAGTTCGAATGGGCCGCCGATCCGCAGATCTCACCCGATGGCACGCGCGTCGCGTTCACCCGGGTCCACGTGGATGCGGAAGCCGACGAGTACCGCACCGCGATCTGGATCGCCGACGCCGTGGGCGAGGCGAACCCGCGCCCGCTCACGCAGGGCCCTCACGACGCCCAGCCGCGCTGGTCCCCGGACGGCGCCCGTCTCGCGTTCGTGCGCCGCAAGGAAGCGAAGGACAAGGAGGAGCAGACGCCGCAGCTGTGCGTGCTGCCCATGTCGGGCGGCGAGGCCGCGACCCTGACCTCGCTCGCCAAGGGCGCCTCCTCCCCGGCGTGGTCGCCCGACGGCCGGCGCATCGCATTCATCAGCTCCCACCGGCCGGATCTCGACGACGACCCGAAGAAGAAGAAGCCGAAGCACGAGCCCGGGCGCGTGGTCACGAAGCCGGTCTTCCGCTGGAACAACGAGGGTTTCATCGACCCCGAGCGGCCCTCGCAGCTGTGGGTGATCGATTCGGCCGGGGGCGCCCCGCGCCGCCTCACCGCGGGCGAATATCCGGTGAGCGCGCCGGGCTGGTCGCGCGACGGCCGCTGGATCTTCGTGCTGTCGGACCGCCGCGCCGAGCCCTGGTTCGAGCACGACGAGCAGAAACTGTACGCCGTGTCGCCCGACCTCGCGGCGCCGGCCGGCGAAGAGGGCATGCAGGTGGTCGCCCAGGTGCACGGCCCGATCATGGCGTGGGCGGAAGGCCATGACGGCCGCATCATCGCGACCGGCGACATCCGCCCCGAGCGCCCGCGCAGCTGCGATCCGACCCGACTGCTCCTGTTCGAGGGTGAGTGGCCGCGCACGGCCCAGCACGCTCTCACCGAGTCCATCGACTTCGACTTCAACGACGGCATCTCCGGTGATCAGCACGCGCCGCGCGGCGGCGGTGCGGCGCCGCTCGCCTTCGATCGCGACGGCGCGAACGTCTACGCCGTGGTGGTGCGCCACGGCGCCGCCATGCTGGCGCGCGTCCGTGTGCAGGACGGCGCCATGGAAGAGCTGACCGACCCGCACCACGAGGTGAGCGCGGGCTCGGCGAACGCCGACGCGACGCGCTTCGCGCTGGTGGTGGGCGCCGTGGATGCGATCGGCGATCTGTGCGTGTACGACGATGCCGCGGGGTCGTTGCGCACGCTATGGCGCCCGGGCGCGGCGCGCCTCGACCGGGCGAAACTCGGCGCGGTCGAGGAATTCTGGTACGACTCGTTCGACGGCACGAAGATCCAGGCCTGGATCGTGAAGCCGGCCGACTTCGACCCCGCGCGCAAGTACCCGCTGATCCTCGAGATTCATGGCGGCCCGCACGTGCCGTACGGGGTGGCGTTCTTCCACGAGTTCCGCGTGCTGGCCGCGGCCGGTTACGTCGTGCTCTACACCAATCCGCGCGGCAGCACCTCGTACGGCCTCGAATTCGGCAACGTGATTCAGTACCGCTACCCGGGCGACGACTACAAGGACCTGATGGCGGGCGTGGATCACGTGATTGCCAAGGGTTACGTGGACGAGAAACGCATGGGCGTGACCGGCGGATCGGGTGGCGGCCTGCTCACCAACTGGATCGTCACCCGGACCCGGCGCTTCGCCGCCGCGGCGACCCAGCGCTGCGTCGCCGACTGGGCCACGATGTGGTACTCGAGCGACTTCACGCTGTACACGCAGAGCTGGTTCAAGAAGGCGCCGTTCGAGGATCCGCAGGAGTTCCAGGAACGCTCGCCCGGGCACTTCCTGTCGAAGATCGAGACGCCGCTGATGGTGATCCACAGCGAAGAGGACTGGCGCACGCCGATCGGGCAGGGCGAGATCATGTTCCGCGGCCTGAAGGCGCGGCGAAAGCCCACGGTGATGATCCGCTTCCCGGGTGAGAACCACGAGCTCTCGCGCAGTGGCACGCCATCCAGGCGCGTGCAGCGGCTCGAGCACCTGGTCAAGTGGTTCGATCACTGGCTGATGGGGAAGCCGGCGGAGGAGTACGGCGTGTAGCGCGCCCCTGATTCGGATTGGCGTGCACCGGCCCGCACTTCTGCACCTCCGTGCGCGACTCGTATCCGCGCGGCAGGTGTCTGCGCAGACAGTGACGATGCAAGCCTGACGTTCCCCGGGGCATGTGATTATGTAAACCTGGGTGTCTGCGCGGACACCTGCGTCGGCCGGCCAGGAGTTGTCGATCCTCGATGACTGCGCCTTCCGGAACCAGCCCGCGGCGCCGCCACCACTCGCCGCGGCGTGGCGTAGGCTCCGGTGTGGCGCACGCGGGTCACGTAGCGAACGCTGGCCGGCGCCCGTCGCCCGCCGGACCTGCTACTTTGCCGCGATGACTCGACCCCCCTCCGCGCCCGCTTCGGGCTCCAAGCGCGCGTCGCTCGCGTTCCTCGCGATCGCCGAGATGCTCGCCATGGCGTTGTGGTTCTCGGCGTCGGCGGTGGTGCCGCAGCTCACGGCCGAGTGGAAGCTCAGCGGGGCGCTCGCGGCATGGATGACGATGAGCGTGCAAATCGGCTTCGTTGCGGGGGCGCTCGCGAGCGCCGCGCTCAACCTGCCGGACCGCATGCCGCTGGCGGCGCTGATCGCCGGCAGCACGGTGCTCGGCGCGCTCGCCAACCTCGCGATTCCCGCGCTCGACCCCGGGCCGGGCCCCACGATCCTGCTGCGCGCCCTCACCGGCGTCGCGCTCGCCGGCGTCTATCCGCCGGGCATGAAGCTGGTCGCGACCTGGGCGAAACAAGACCGCGGGCTCGGAATCGGCGTGCTGGTGGGTGCGCTCACGCTGGGCTCGGCCTCGCCGCACCTGCTGAACGCGCTGCCCGGCGGCGGCGGGCTGCCGCCGTGGCGCGTCGTGCTCTTCGCGACCACCGGGATGGCGCTCGCCGGCGCCGCACTGGTCGCGTTCATGGTGCGGCCGGGCCCCTACTTCACCGGTTCCGCACCCTTCGACTGGCGCCACGCGCTCGACGCGTTCCGCCATCCGCCCACGCGGCTCGCCAACTTCGGCTACCTCGGCCACATGTGGGAGCTGTACGCGATGTGGGCGTGGGCGCCGCTGTTCCTGATCGCGAGCTACGAGGCGGCGGGGAAGGGGCTCGCCCAGGCGCGGCTCGCGGGGTTCGGCGTGATCGGCATCGGCGCGCTCGGCAGCGTGCTCGCCGGCGTGCTCGCCGACCGGCTCGGGCGTACCCGCGTCGCCGGCTGGAGCCTCGCGCTCTCGGGACTGTGCGCGCTCACGGCGGGCCTGCTGTTCGCACACCCCGCGGCGCTCACGGCGCTGTGCCTCGTCTGGGGCTTCGCGGTGGTCGCCGACAGCGCGCAGTTCAGCGCCGCGGTGAGCGAGCTCGCCGATCCGCGCTATGTCGGCACCACGCTCACCGTGCAGACCAGCATGGGCTTCCTGCTCACGCTGGTCACGATTCGCATCGTGCCGCTGCTGCTGCCGTCGCTCGGCTGGGAGTGGGTGTTCGTGGTCCTCGTTCCGGGGCCGCTGTTCGGATGGCTGAGCATGCGCCGGCTGCGCGCGCGGCCCGAGGCCGTGCGCATGGCGTCCGGGAACCGATGACGGCCGGCCGGGGGCCCGGTGCCACGGCCCGCCCGGCGCTGCCGCCGGATGCCGCCGCGTGCTATCTTTCGGCCCTGTCGTCCGGTGGGCCGCGCCGGGACGCGAGGGAACGGCGCGGCGCGCCCGCGGACCGGCCCGACATTCGGCCCGCGCAGCCCCTCACCCGGAGCGGAGACTTCCCCGCATGATGCTCTATCTCTCGGGAACGATCGCCGACGAGTTCAAGGTGTGGCCGCTCGAAGCGGCCACGATGACGGTCGGCCGTTCTTCCAGGAACGCCATCCAGATCGCCGATGCCACGGTGTCCAAGGAGCACGCCGAGATCGTGCGCCGCGGTGAGCACTTCTACCTGCGCGATCTCGGCAGCCGCAACGGCACCCGGGTGAACGGGGCCGAAGCGACCGAGGCCAGCGAAATCGTCGCCGGCGACACGGTCGAGATCGGCCACGTCATGTGCCGGGTGACGCGCGAGGCGCCGACCCAGCGCGTCCGGCTCTCCGAAGCGACGGTGATCAGCTCCTCGGTGCGGGTGCGCATGGACCAGGTGCTCGATCGCCGCGGTCGCTCCAACGTGGAGTCCGACAAACTCGTGCATCTGCTCGCCGAGGCCGGTCACCTGCTCGTGCTGCCGCGGCCGCTCAAGGAGACCGCGGACCAGATCCTCACGATCGTCGAACGGGCGATCCCGGCCAACCGCTACATCCTGCTGATGCAGGAGACGGCGGATGGCGACCCCGAGCAGATCGCCGCGCGGGTGCACGGCGCCGGAGCGAATCAGCCGCTCGCGCTGTCGCGCTCGATCATCAACTCCGTGATGCAGGAGAACACCTCGGTGCTGACGGGCGACGCGGCGAGCGACCCGCGGTTCCAGGGCCAGCACAGCATCGTCGCCCAGGCGGTACGCTCGGCGATGGCGGTGCCGCTGTTCGACAACCAGAGGGTGCTGGGCATCCTGTACATCGACAGCCAGAACGTCGCGCACTCGTTCACCGAGGAGCAGCTCGAGCTGCTGACGCTGCTCGCCAACATGGCCGCGGTGAAGATCACCAACGCGCGGCTGCTGGAGGCCGAGGCCGCGCAGCAGCGGCTCGCCCAGGAGCTGGCGACCGCGACGCAGATCCAGATGGGCCTGCTGCCCCTGTCCATGCCGAAGGTCGAGGGCTACGAGATCGACGGCTATCTGCAGACCTGCTACGAGGTGGGCGGCGACCTCTACGACTTCCGCTTCCGCGGCGACGGGCGGCTGATGTTCCTGATCGGCGACGTGTCGGGCAAGGGCATGGGCGCCGCACTGCTGATGTCGTCGTTCCTGTCGTCGGCGCGGGTGCTGTACGACAGCTGCCAGGATCCCGGCGAGTTCGCGTCACGCCTCTCGCGCGTGATGTGCCAGCAGACCGACCCCGGACACTTCATCACCGGGATCATCGGGTGTCTCGATCCTGCAAGCGGGAAAATCGAATACGTGAACGCGGGGCATCTGCCGGTGTGCATCGTCAAGGACGGGGAGGTGCGTGAGCATCCGAGCACCGGCATTCCGTTCGGCATTCTCGAGGACTTCCCCTACCAGACCGAGACCCTGCAGCTTCAGCGCGGCGAGTTGCTCGCGCTGTTCAGCGACGGGATTCCCGAGGCCCAGCACGGCCCCGAGTTCTTCGACGACGAGCGCGTGCGGGAGACGCTGGCTGCCGCCTCGCGACAGGGTCCGCTCGACAAGGTGCGCGCCCACGTGATCGACGCGGTCGCGGCCTTCGTCGCCGACTCGCCGCGGGCGGACGACATCACGCTCATGATGATCCGTCGCGGCGCATGAGCGCCCGCTCGAGGCACGGCCGGCAGACGCTCCGGAGCCGCAGCTGAACGCGCTGCCGCAGAACATCGGACCCTATACCGTCGAGCGCGAGGTCGGGCGCGGCGGCATGGGTGTCGTCTACCTCGCGCGCGACCCGCGCCTCGACCGCGCCGTCGCGATCAAGGTGATTCCCGACGCCTTTGCCAGCGACCCCGAGCGACTCGCCCGGTTCGAGCGCGAAGCCCGCCTGCTGGCGGCGCTCCATCACCCGAACGTGGCCGGGATCTACGGCATCGAGGAGGATGCGGGCCGCCGCTTCCTGGTGCTGGAGTACGTCGAGGGCGAGACGCTGGCCGAGCGGCTGGACAGCGGCGCGCTGCCGGTGGACGAGGCGCTCGACGTATGTCGCCAGATCGCGGCGGGGCTCGAGGCCGCGCACGATCAGGGCATCGTCCATCGCGACCTGAAGCCAGGCAACGTCAAGCTCACGCCGGGCGGCGAGGTCAAGGTGCTCGACTTCGGCCTCGCGAAGGGCGACGCGGCGGGGTCGTCGGCATCGAACGTCAATCTGTCCAACTCGCCGACGCTCACCGTTGGCGCGACCGGGGTGGGGGTGATTCTCGGCACCGCCGCCTACATGAGCCCCGAACAGGCGCGCGGCCGCGCGATGGACCGCCGCACCGACATCTGGGCGCTGGGCTGCGTGCTGTACGAGTGCCTGACCGGCCGCCAGGCGTTCGCGGGCGAGACCACGTCGGACATGATCGCGCGCATCCTCCAGGGCGAGCCCGAGTGGAACGCGCTGCCCGGGCGCACGCCGGACCGCCTGCGCGAACTGCTGGGCCGCATGCTCGAGAAGGACCCGCGCAAGCGCCTGCGCGACGCCGGTGACGTGCGCCTCGAGCTCGAGGGCATTCACGCGGCGCTCACCTCCTCCTCGGGGTCGGGCTTCGCCGCGCCCTCACAGGGCCTCCGGCCGCGCTGGCCGGGGTGGCTGCTGCCGGTGGCGGCGCTCGTGCTCGGCGTGGCGTTCGGCGCGGCCGCGTTCGCGTGGCTCGCACCGCGCGGGACCGGCGTCGTGCCGCCCGGCACGCGGCTGTCCCTCGAGATCCCCGAACATCTGCAGCTCTTCACCAGCGGGCTCGAGAATGGGGTGCCGATCGCACTCCATCCCGACGGCCGCGCGGTGCTGATGCTGGCGGTGCCGGACGACGGCCCCGATCGCAACCACGCCATGATCTGCGTGCGCGATCTCGCCTCCACCGAGTTCCGGGTGATTCCAGGAACGCGTGATGCCCTGACGCGCCCGCACGTGAGCGCGGACGGGCGCGACGTGTTCTTCGTCGGGCGCATCGGCGAAGGCGGCCGCCGGGCGCTGCAGCGCGTGCCGTACGACGGCAGCGCGCCGCCCGTGCAGGTCTTCGAGCTGCCGGAGCCCTGGTTCCCGGACTTCGTTCCGCTGCCCGGCGGGCACTTCCTGTTCCTCGACGATCAGGACCGCCTCGAGCTGGTGGACGCCTCGGGACAGGCCGCGGACCCCGTGGTGATCCACGCCGATCGCCCGCAGTCGTACGTCTTCCTGCAGTTCCTCGACGCCGGCGCGGTGCTGGACGCGCGCCGGGTGCTGATCGGCGGCAGCACGTTCGACGCGCAGGGCTGGTCTCGCAACATGCTCCTGGTGGACGTCGGGAGCGGCAAAGCGAAGACGGTGCTGCGCGACGCGGGGCACCCGCACTTCCTGCCGGACGGGGACCTGATGTTCTCGCGGGGCGACGCGCTGCTCCGGGCCCGCTTCGACGCGCGCCGCGGCGAGATCAGCGGCGAGCCGGTCGCGGTGCTCGGCGGCATCCGCACGTTCGGCGGGTTCACGCCGGGCTGCTTCGTCACGTCGGGGAACGGCACTGTGGTGTTCGCGCCCGGAGGCCGTGTGTCGGAGGGACGGGTGCTGGCGACGCTCGACCGGTCGGGTCACGCGTCACGATGGGACGCGTGGCCGAAGACCTACAACTACAACTTTCCTCCGATGGTGTCGGCCGACGGCCGTCTCGCGGCGTTCACGGTGACGAACGCCCGCGGCATCGACGAGATCTGGGTGAGCGACATGGCGACGCCCTACCCGCGCCGGGCGGTGGCGTCGAGCGAACTGGACCTCGGCACCCCGGTGCTCTCCGCGGACGGCGAGTGGATCGCGTTCCGCGCGACCGGCGGGGACTCGCTGTCGGGCGTCTACGTCCGCCGCACCGGCGACAGCGGGCTGGGCCGGCGCGTGCTCCCCACCAACGCGCGGCCATTGCCGACCTCGTGGCTTCCGGGCGCGAAAGGTCTGGTCCTCGCGTTCCCCGAGGCCGGGCACCGCGATCTGCGGCTGGTGCGGTTCGAGCAGGATCCCGACGGCCCTTATGACGTCGTGCCGCTGATCGCCGACGGTCAGCGCAACGGCAGCGCGTACTTCTCGAGGGACGGCGCGTGGCTGGCGTTCTCGTCGGACCGCTCGGGGAGCCGACAGGCCTACGTCACGCCCTACCGCGACGGGCGGATCGGCCCGGTCACACCGATCCTCGCCGGCGGAAATCCGACCGGCTGGTTCGGCGATCACGAGGTCGCCTGCTCCGACTCGTTCAGCGTCGTCAAGTCGGTGACGCTGCGCTTCGAACCGGCGCCGCGCGTGACCGGGGTCGAGCGCCTGTTCGACGCCGCCGACGTGGGACTCGCGAACTGGAGCGCGATACCGGACGGCCGCATCTTCGGCGTCATGCAGGCGGGCGAGGAGTTCCGCGTGCGCCGGCTCGAGATCGTGCTCGGCGCATTCCGTCCGGGTCGCTAGCGGCTCAGGCCGGCGCGGCCTCGAGCGCGCGCGCCCGCCGCCACAGCCACAGCGTCTGCACGCCGTTGCCGATCGTGGTCGCGGCGAGCCCGACGTAGAGGCCGGGCAGGCCGGGGATCCGGCTGCCGGCGGCGAGCACGGCGATCACCGTTGCGAGGTAGGCGACGATCGCCTCGGTGACGCCGCGGGTCGCGTGCGCGTGGACGAGCGTTCCCTGGTAGAGGCTCTGGAACGCGGTGATCGCCGGCAGCAGGAAAGCGACCCAGAGGCCGGGCAGGGCGAGCGCCACCAGCTTCGGTTCGAGCGCCGAGACGCCGCCGAACCAGAACGCGCCGAGCGGCGTCGCCGCGAGCAGCGCCAGCCCGGCCGAGGTCGAGAGTGCGAGCCGGCGCGTGAACGCCCGGAGCGCCGGCAGCGCCCCCGGGCGCTCGAGCAGCGCGACCACGACTTCGTTCAGGCCGAAGCACACGCTGCGCAGCGAGAACACCAGCCCCATGACCACCGGCCACGCAGCGAGCGAGTCGATCGCATGCGGCATGCGGCTCATCGCGGCGCTGGTGAGCGGCATCGCCACGAACATCAGCACCGGCGTCACCATGAGCGGCAGGTAGAAGCGCATGAAGCGCGGCCAGCCGAGCGGCTGCGCCTGCGCGGGCGCCGGCCACACGTGATCGCGCAGCACCGGCCGTACCCGGTAGCCCGCGTAGACGGCCTCGGCGATCACGCCGAGCGCGACGGCGGTGGTGCCGGCGACGATACCGGGGACGTGGCCGTGGCTCCATGCGATGCCGAGCACGACGACGTTCGTGCCGAGCCGCACGCCGGTGCCGACCCCCACCGCGCCCGACTGCCCGTTGCGGATCAGCACGCCCTGCTGAAAGCGGCGGAACGCGATCGACAGCGTCCACGGCGTCATGATCCGCAGGCCGATGCGGCCGTGCTCGGCCACCACCGCCGGTACCCCCATGACGTGGCCGATCAGCCAGTCGTAGAGCGGCGTGAACGCGATGGCGACGTGGACGAGCGTGAGTGCGCCGCCCGCGAGGAACACGAAGCGCCGGATCAGCCGGTACGAGGTCTCGTCCCGCGACAGCGCCGTCGAGGCCGAGAGCAGCATGATGATCGGCGACTCGATGAGGAGCGAGAGCGGGAACACGATCGCGCCGTAGGCGGCGAGGCTGAGCGTCGCCTCGGGCAGCCGCGCCATCACCGCGCTCACCACCGGCAGCTCGAAGCCCATCAGCAGCCAGCTCGCGGCGAGCGGCCACCACGTCTCGAACACGGTGCGAACCGTGACGGGCGCGGGACGGGCGGGATTCGGCAGGATGGAGGGATCGGCGTTCGTCATGGCCGGGGCACATTAGGTCATTCGCGCGCCCGGGAGCGAGCGCCGTTTCGTCCCCCAAGGTTGCGCCGTCGTGCGCAGCGCCGCTACGGTCGCCGTGACCGGGCGCTACCCATTTCGCTGCGGAGGACTCTTCTGTGATCAGGCACCCGCTTCGCGGCGCCGCCGGCGCCACGCTCGTCCTGCTGCTTGCCGCTTCCGCCGTGGCGCCGCTCCATGCACAGAGTGCGCCGCCCGCGCCGCCGGCGGGCGATCGCGTGCGCACCGTCGCCGATTCGCTCGCCGGCGCCGTCGGCGGCGTCGCGGTGGACGCGCTCGGCAACATCTACGTCGCCGACTTCCGCGACCGGGTCTACCGGATCCGGCCGTGGGGCGAGGTGAGCGTGTTCGCCGAAGGATTCTACGGCGCCTCGGGGAACGCGATCGACGTGGAGGGCCGGCTGCTCCAGTCGAGCTTCTGGGGTGACTTCATCAGCCGCGTCGACCGCGTGGGTCATGTCGAGACCCTCGCGCGCGGGCTCGAGGGCCCGGTCGGCATCGCCGTCGACCGCGTGAGCGGCGACGCATACGTCTGCAACTGCCGCGGCAACTCCCTGAGCCGCGTGAGCAGCACTGGAAAGGTGACGCCGTTCGCTGAGAGCGATCTCTTCAAGTGCCCGAACGGCATCACGGTGGGTCCCGACAGCAACCTGTACGTGGTGAACTTCGGGAACGAAAGCATGCTGAAGATCACCCGCGACGGCAAGGTCACCGAGTTCGCACGGCTGCCCGGCGGCGGCAACGGTCACGTCGCCGCGATGCGCGGCGCCCTCTACGCCACGAGCTTCCGCGGACACCGGCTCTACAGGGTGGCCATGGACGGCAAGGTCACCCCGTTCGCGGGCACGGGCACGCCCGGCGAGCAGGACGGAGCCGCGCTCGAGGCGACCTTCACGCTGCCGAACGGCATCGCCGCGGGTCCGCAGGGCGACCGGCTCTACGTGAACGACTACATCAACCGCGCGCCGCCGACGCTGGAGGTGCCGCCGGCGCCGCTCTCCTCGGTGCGACAGATCACGCTGGCCACGTTCACCTCGCACCTGGCGGCGGCGCTCGCGAAGGGTGGCGTGGCGGGGATGGAGGCTGCCTACCGCGCGTGGAAGAAGGACCCCGCAACCGCGAAGGCGTTCACCGAGACCGAGGTGAACTTCATGGGCTACCAGCTCATGGCCGCGGGGCAGATGGACGCGGCGTTGATGCTGCTGGAGCTCAACGCCGAGAGCTACCCGAAGTCGGCGAACGTCTGGGACAGCCTCGGCGAAGCGGAAATGAAGAGCGGCCACAAGGCGCAGGCGATCGAGCACTACCGGAAATCGCTCGAGATCAACCCCGCCAACAGCAATGCCGTGAAGATGCTGAAGGAACTCGGCGCCTCGTAGCCGTACCGGCGTGGAGCGGGGCCCGGGATGCCGCCGCCGCCGGCCGGCCGTTCGCGCTGCCCCCGCGGCCGGCCGTTCGCGCTGCCCGCGCCGGCCGGCCGTTGGCGCCGCCTCCGCGGCCCGCGCGGGCCGCACCGGGCGGCTCTGCGGCGCCGCCCCCGGGGACGGCGGGGCGATCCGGGGGCCTCGTGATAGCGGCGCGGTCCGCCCGTATACTTGAGCGACATGACGACGCAATCCGCCGTGATCGCCCGCTGGCGGCCGTGGGTCCTGCCGGCCCGCGAATCCGACTGGGACGCGCTCTACAGCGCCCATCTGCCGCGGATCTACAACTACTTCCGCTACCGGGTCGGCGACGGCCCCGACGCCGAGGATCTGACGGCCACCACCTTCGAGAAGGCCTGGCGCCACCGCCACCGCTACCGGCGCGACCTCGGCGCGTTCACGACGTGGCTGTACGCGATCGCCCGCAACGTGGCGGTCGACCACTGGCGCCGCCGCCGCGAGATGGCGCCGCTCGACGAGACGGCGCACGTGGACCCCGGCGCGACGCCCGAGGCCGCGGCGGCCAGGCGTTCCGACTTCGAGCGGCTCGAAGCGCTGCTCGCGCTGCTGCCCGGGCGCGAGCGCGAGATCGTTGCGCTCAAGTACGGCGCCGACATGACCAACCGGGCGATCGCGGAGCTGACGGGACTCACCGAGTCCAACGTCGGCACGATCCTGCACCGCACGATCCGACAGCTGAGAACCGCATGGTAAAGGGGAGAGTCGACATGGAAGACCGGTTCCTGCACGACCTGCGCCGGGATCCCGATCCTGGTTTCGAGACGAGTCTCAGGGCGCGGCTCAGGGCGCAGCAGGCGGCGCCGCCCGGCGCCGGCGTGCGCTGGCGGCCGCTGGCGGTGGCCGCGGCGTTCGCGATCGCGATCGGCGGCTCTTTCGCGTTCCCCTCGGTACGTGCGTTCGCGGGATCGTTCCTCGACATCTTCCGGGTGCGCACGTTCACGCCGGTGGCGGTGGACCCCGAGCGCTTCCGCGTGCTCGACGGCGACGAGGTCGACCTGCGCGAACTGATGGCGAAGCGGATCGAGGTGCTCGAGAAGCCGGGCGAGCCGCAACCCGCCGCGAACGCCGCCGAGGCCGCGCGGCTGGCCGGATTCGCAGTTGCCGAACCCGCCCGCCTGCCCGCCGGCCTCGAGCCGGGTGCGATCTCGGTGAGCGGCGCGAGCCTGGCGCGACTCACGGCGGACGCCTCGATCCTCGAGGAGATCCTGCGCCTGCTGGACATCCACGACGTGCAGGTGCCGGCGAATCTCGACGGCGCGCAGGTCCAGCTGCGCATGGCGCCCGCGGTGCAGATGCTCTATGCGAAGGAGGGGCGCAAGGTGCGCTTCATGCAGTCGATGAGCCCGGACGTGCGCCTGCCGCCGGCCATGGACCTCGAAGACCTGGGCCGCATCGCGCTGCGCATCGCCGGGCTGTCCCCGGCGGAGGCGCAGCGCCTCGCACACTCGATCGACTGGCATACCACGCTGCTGGTGCCGGTGCCGACCAGCGTGAGCTCGTTCCGCAACGTCACGGTGCACGGCACGCAGGCGCTGCTGATCCACGCCGATCACGGCAACGAGGACATTCCCGCAGGGCGCCGCGGCGGCAATGCGCTGATGTGGGCCGTTGGCGGTAAGGTATATGCGCTGGCCGGCAACCTGAACGAGGCCGACCTGCTGGAGATGGCCCAGTCGGTGCGCTGAAGCGAGCCGCCAGACCGCCGGAGGAGACCCTGGCCGCACCCGTCATCGCGGCACGGAAGCTGCGCAAGGAATTCGGCCGCAAGGTCGCGGTCGCCGAGCTCTCCCTGGAGGTTCAGCCCGGAGAGGTATTCGGCTTCCTCGGTCCGAACGGAGCGGGGAAGACGACTTCGCTCAAAATGATGCTCGGCCTGATCCGGCCGACCTCCGGGACCGCAACGCTGCTCGGGGCGCCGCTTGGCGACCGCCGCGCCCGCGCGCGGATCGGCTTCCTGCCCGAGCACTTCCGCTTCCAGGACTGGCTCAGCGGCCGCGAGATGCTGCGCTTCCACGGTCGACTCTACGGGATGCGCGGCGCGCGGCTCGAGGCGCGCATCGAGGCGCTGCTCGCTCGCGTCGACCTGCTCGACGCAGGGCACGAGAAGCTCAGGAACTACAGCAAGGGCATGCTGCAGCGCGTGGGTCTCGCGCAGGCGCTGCTCAACGAGCCGGCGCTGGTGTTTCTCGACGAGCCGACCTCGGGACTCGACCCGCTCGGTCGCCTGCTGGTGCGCGACCTGATCCGCGAGCTGCGCGCCGCGGGCACCGCCGTGTTCCTGAACTCGCACCTGCTGGGCGAGGTCGAAGCGACCTGTGACCGGGTCGCGTTCGTCAAGCACGGACGCACCGTCCACGAGCTGGCGCTCACCGCCGCCGCCACGGACCTCGTCGTGCGGCTCGAGCTCGGCGCGACCGACGCGGCACTGCTCGAAGGGCTCGCGCGCTTCGGCGAGACGCTGTCGGTCAACGGCCGCCTGGTCGTGCTGCGTGCGAGGTCGGAAGCGGCGCTGCCCGACCTCTCGCGCTGGCTGATCGGCCACGGCGCCGACCTGTACCGGCTCGAAGCGTCGCGGCCCTCGCTCGAGGAACTGTTCGTGCGCGTCATGGGCGACGATCAGAGGCCCGGATGAGCGCACTGTTCACGGTCGCGCGGATCACGCTGCACGAAGCGGCCCGGCGCCGGGTCCTGCTTGCCACCGCGATCTTCGGGGTGGTCGGGCTCGCCCTGTTCGCGCTCGGCATGCATTTCGTCCATCGCGAGGTGGCGTCGCACGGGCCGGCCTCGCTGCTGCGCCAGCGGATGCTGCTGGCGTTCTTCGTGATGGCCGGCCTCTATGCCGTGAACTTCCTCATGATCATGACCGCGGTGCTGGTGCCCGTGGACTCGATCTCGGGCGAGATCGCCTCGGGAGTGATGCAGACGGTGGCCTCGAAGCCGGTGCGGCGGTCGGAGATCGTGCTCGGCAAGTGGCTCGCCTTCGCGCTGATCGTCGCCGGCTACCTCGCCCTGATGGCGGGCGGAGTGGTCCTGATCGGGCGCTGGATCGCCGGCGTCACCCCGACCGGGCTCGCCGCCGGCTTCTCGCTCATGCTGCTCGAGGGGCTGCTGCTGATGACGCTCTCGGTCGCGGGCGGGACCTGGCTGAGCACCGTCACCAACGGCGTCGTCGTGTTCGGCCTGTTCGGACTCGCGTTCATCGGCGGCTGGGTCGAGCAGATCGGCGCTCGGGCCGGCAACGACGCGGCGCGCACGGTCGGCGTCATCGCCAGCCTCATCATGCCCAGCGAGTCCATGTGGCAGTTCGCCGCCTGGCACATGCAGCCCGGCATCATGCGCGAACTGGCGCTCACGCCGTTCTCGCCGGCCTCGGTGCCGACGCCGGCCATGGTGGTCTGGACCGTCGGCTACCTGCTGGTCGTGCTGCTGCTCGCGCTCGTCGGGTTCCGGCGACGCCCGCTGTGACCGCGCGGCTGGCACGACGCATGCCGGCCCGCTAGACTGCCCCGGCACGCGCCAGCGGCGCACGAACGTTTCGACCGGAGGAGATCCGCACATGCTGATGGAGCACAACCTCGGCGCCATTCTCAAGACGGCGTTTTCGATCTACGGCATCTTCTGGGTGGTCATGATCGCCGGCCTGTTCTTCTTCGTCGGCCAGCTGCTGAAGAAGGAGGAGCGGGCGATCGAGAAGCAGAAGCACGACCATTGAGCAGCGGTCGGGCGCCCGCTGACTTCATGCCGGACCCGTCACGGCGGCCCTGCACTTCAGCTCAGAACGGCACCTCGAGCGCTCCGCACAGGAACCGCACCAGCGGCGCGCTGCCGCGGCACAGTTCCGCGAATCGGCCGACGAAATCGGGAGCACACGCGGCCTTCTCGTTCAGCGTCGCGAACGTGACGATGTCCTTGCGCATCAGGTCCTCGACGAAGGGATGCGCGGGGTCGAAGCCGCGCGGTGGCCGCCTGAGCGATTCGCCCGAGAACTCGTGCACGGTGCGCAGCGTGCGATGGGTGCGCACCTTCTTCCACGCGGCCGTGTCGGCCACGATCGCCTGGCGGATGCGCGTGAGGGCCGGGCCGTCCGGGTGCCAGATGCCGCTGCCCACGTACACCGCACCGGGCTCGAGATGCAGGTACCAGCCCGGCGTATGCACGTCGCGGCCGCGCTCGTGCTGGAACCGAGCGGTCGCGGCGGTCTTGTAGGGGCGCTTGTCCTTCGAGAAGCGGACGTCGCGGTAGATCCGGAACATCGAACCGCCGACCGGCGACGGATCCGCCACGAAGTGCGGGCTGATGCGCGCGAGGCGTGGGGCGAAGTCGGCAATGAAAGCGAGCATCGGATCGCGGACGTGCTCCAGGTACTCGGCCTTGTGGGTTTCGAACCAGTCGCGGCGGTTGTTGCGCTTGAGGCGGGTGAGGAAGCGGAACAGATCGGGCGTGAAGTGGCCCGTGGCGGAACGCGGCATCGGAACCTCGAGCGGGGGCGAACGCGGGGACGTTGCGCCGGCAGTCTAGCAGGGCGCGTGCGGCGAACAAGGCGGTTTTCCCTTGCCCGCTTGGGCGCACGCACAGCACGCTGATCGCGAGGCTCGCGCAGGCGACCACCCGGGGTGAGCTCGAGAAGCTCTATCATCGAGGTTACGAGACGGCCGGCAGCCTCGCGCTCACCGCGCCGGCGGAACGTTCTGATTCAACCGGAAGACATTGTCCGGATCGTACCGCTTCTTCACCTCCCGCAGCCTGGTCCAGTCGGATCCGAACGCGGCGCGCACGAAGTGGGGCTCGTCTCCGAACCCCGGGAAGTTGAAGTTCGTCTTGCCGGTGCCGAACGGCTGCATGGCGTCGAACAGCCCCCGCGCCCATGCCACGTTGGCGTCCGAAGCGGCGGGCTCCGTCCAGTTGGCGAGGATCTCGAGCAGATAGGGGGCGCTGCGATCTCCGGTCGCCGTGGCGCCGGCGGGGACCCGTCCCAGCGCGCCGCCCAGGGCCCAGAGACCCACCATGGACCTGGAGGACGGACGCGAAGCCACGTGCGCGGCAATGGTCTTCACCGCGCCGGCGTCGAGCGCCGCCAGGTAGATCGATTTCCAGTAGTAAAGGCACTCGACGGCGGGAAAGAACGGATCGAACATGCTCTGCAGCCCCACGTAGGGAAGCGTCCCCGACAGATCCAGCAGCGGCGGCTCGATGTGGCGCAGCGGTTCGAGGATGCGCTCACCCTGTTCCGGTGCACCGCTGAAGGCCGCGCCGACGATGATCACGGGTCTGCCGTGCAGCGCTTCGGGGAACCCCGGCACGGCCGGGATCGTCCACCAGGTCGCCGAGACATTCACCGCGTCGGGCGCGCCGGCCGCGAAATCCCGCACGGCCTCCATGACCCCGGCGGCGCTCTCGAGCGGGTACACGGGGCCCGCGAAGGCGACCATCGGCCCGACGGGGTGGGTGCGGAACTCGAACGACGTCACGACGCCGAAATTGCCGCCGCCGCCCCGCAACGCCCAGAACAGCTCAGGCCGCCGCTCCTCGCTGGCGGTGATCGCCTCACCTCCGGCCGTGACGAGATCGGCGGAGAGCAGACTGTCGCAGGCCATTCCGAACGTGCGGCGCAGCCAACCCTGTCCGCCGCCGAGCGTCAGCCCGGCAACGCCGGTGGTGGACACGATGCCGCCCGGGACCGCGCGTGCGTACATCTGCGTCTCACGATCCACATCGGCCCAGGTCGCGCCTCCGCCGACCCGCACGGTGTGTGTGTCCGGGTCGACGCGTACGCCGCGCAGGGGGGAGAGATCGATGACCACGCCGCCGTCGCAGGTTCCGAAGCCGGCAACGTTGTGCCCGCCCCCCCGCACCGAGAGCGGCAGGCCGCGATCGCGCGCGAAGCGGATCGCCGCGGCCACGTCGGCCGCGCCGCGGCAGCGGCAGACGGCGGCGGGTCGCCGGTCGATCATGCCGTTCCATACCCGTCGGGCGGTCTCGTACTGCGCGTCACCGGGCAGGACCAGTTGGGGGCCGAACGCGGCCCGAAGCGGCTCGGTGTCCTCCGCCTCGAGCACGCGCGGGGCTTCGTCGAGATGCGGCGTTGGTACGTTCTTCATGGCTTCCGTTCTCCATGGTTGGCCCGCCGGGGAGGGGACGGACGTGACGAATCGGCTTGCCAAAACATGAGACTAGTGTATCATGATGAGCATGTCAATCTCATATGAAGCCAGTGGACGCCGCCATCAGAAAGCTCGCACGCGCACCGCGTTGATCAGGGCGGCACGCCGCCTGCTCGAGCGGGGCGTGACCCCCAACGTCGAGGACGCCGCGGCGGAGGCGTCGATCTCGCGCGCCACCGCCTACCGCTACTTCCCGAACCAGGACGCGCTGATCGTCGCGGCGCATCCCGAGGTCGAGGCCGTCTCTCTGCTGGGTGCGGCACCGCCGGTCGACGTGGAGGCGCGACTCGACACCGTCGTCACCCGGCTGGCCGGGATGTTCCTGGCGGCCGAGGCGAGCTATCGCGCCATGCTGCGACTCTCGCTGTCGAGCGATGCCGACGGACGCCGCGAGCTCGCGCTGCGGAAAGGCCGCCGCTTCATCTGGATCACGGAAGCCCTGGAGCCGGTGCGCGGTGACATGAAACGCGCCGCATTCGAGCGTCTGGTGCACGCGGTGGCGGCCGCGGTCGGTATCGAGGCGCTCGTCACGCTGACGGATCTGGCCGGGATCTCGAGGAAGCGCGCGGTGGAAGTGATGCGGTGGTCCGCACGCAGCCTGCTGAAGGCGGCGCTCGACGATCCAAGCGCAGGAGCCTGACCCGTCCCATTCCGGAGCGGGGCGTGGCCGGCGGTGCCGCGCGACGCCTCGCCCCGATTGCCCCACGACGCCACGACGCCGGGAGGTTGCCCCCCCGGCGTCGCGGACGTCAGGCCGTCGCGGCGCGCGGCCGCTCTGCCGCTACTTGTCGCCTTCCTTGAGCAGCCGGCGCTTCTCGACTTCCTTCTTGAGCACGTCCTTGTTCAACACCTTGAACTCGACGCGCCGGTTCTTCGCCATGTTGAGCGCGCTGTCGTTCGGCACCATCGGCGCGCTCTCCCCGTAGCCCTTCACCGTGTACTGCGACTTGTCGAGGCCCGGGAACTTCTGCAGCAGATAATCGAGCACCGACTGTGCGCGGTCCTGCGACAGCTTCTGGTTGAACTTGGCGCTGCCGCGCGAATCCGTGTGCCCGCCGATCTCGATCTTGAGCTGCGGCCACTTGCTCAGCAGCTGGCCGACGATGTCGAGCGTCGCGTAGGAGTCCGGATTGATGTCGGCCTTGCCGGTCTCGAAGTTGATGTTGCCGAGCCGGATCATGCCGGTGTCGAGCAGCTCGGTCTCCTTCTCGGTCACCTCGATCGGGCAGCCGTCCTTGTCCACCTTGAGCCCGGGACCGGTGCCGGGGCACTTGTCGATTCCGTCGTAGATGCCGTCGCCGTCGCTGTCGAGCGGGCAGCCGCTGGCGTCGACCTTGGCGCCGGCCGGCGTGTCCGGGCACTTGTCGAGGCCGTCGAAGACACCGTCGCCGTCGCCGTCGGTCGGGCAGCCCTTCGCATCGACCTTGGCGCCGGCGGGCGTGTCGGCGCACTGGTCGAGGCCGTCGAAGACACCGTCGCCGTCGCCGTCGGTCGGGCAGCCCTTCGCGTCGACCTTGGCGCCGGCGGGCGTGTCGGCGCACTGGTCGAGCCCGTCGAACACGCCGTCACCGTCCGAGTCGAGCGGGCAGCCCTTGGCGTCGACCGTGGCGCCCGCGGGGGTGTTGGGACACTGGTCCTTGCGGTCCGCAACGCCGTCCATGTCTTCGTCGCGCGGCGTGCCGCCGAACGCCCAGGTCAAGCCGCCCGAGAACACCGCGTCGTTCTTGTTCGCGCCCTGCCAGTTGTCGTGCGGGATGCTCAGAATGTTGCGCGCCTCGAGGCGGACGCCGAAGTTGTCGCCGAACCAGGCGAGCCAGCCACCGGCGGCGTCCAGGGTGCCGAAGTGGATGTCGTCCGGCGCGTCGCTGCTGTTGCGCGCGACGTAGCCGCCGCCCACCGACACGAACGGCCCGCCGAAGCTCCAGCGATAGGGCGTGATCATGATGTTGCCCGAGGCGTGCCAGAACGTGACGTCGGAGCCGTTGTCGATGTCTTCCTGCGCCGGTGACCAGCCGCCCGCTGCCTCGATGCCGAGCAGTGGCGAGAGCGCCCAGCCCAGTCGCCCGCCGGCGTAGAAGGTGTCCTTCAGCTTGGCGGTGGGGTAGAGGAGGTCATGATCGAACAGGGTATAACCGCCGACCGCGGTCAGATAGCCATAGGGCGCTTCGGGCGCCGCTACGGCGAGCGGGGCACAGGTGACGAGAGCGAGCAGCGCCGCGAGCGAGACGCGACGGACGGAACGCATGGGCAACCTCCCTCGGTGAGGCCGAACGTGGTGCGGCACGGAAGCCCGAGCACGGCGAGGAGGTCGAGCGAGGTGGAGGGCCGGCTCCGTACGGGACTGACGAGCAAAGGGAGACTGCACCGGATCCGGAATGGTTGCAACCCGATCGTACCGGGACGGAAGGGGTAGCGCCTTCCGTCCCGGTCTGCGGTCAGTGCCCGGCCGTCTTCGCGGCCGGGCCCCCCGCGCGTTCGAGCCAGCGCCGCGCCGCTTCGTTGCCCGGGTCGAGCTGCAGCGCCTTCTGGAGCGGTGCGATGGCCGCTTCCTTCTTCCCGGCCATCACGTAGCCGGCGCCGAGGGTGGTCCAGACCTCGGCGGAGTCGGGATAGATCTCGGTATTGAAGGTCGCCAGCGCGAAAGCAGAGGCGGGATGTCCGGCCGCGAACAGCGCACGCGCCAGGGCGGTGGTCTCGTCGATCGAAGTATGACCCCAGCGGTCGGGGTGGCGTCGTTTGTCGTCGAAGTAGATCTTCCGCGCCTCGTCCACCCGGTCCGCTTCCAGCGCGGCTCTCAGGCGAACGAGCATCGGCTTTTCGGCGATCTCTTCGGCGATCGCCTCCATGGCCGGGTCGCGGTTCTGCCGCGCCAGCGCGATCGACGGCGGCGCCGGCAGGTCGGGCGCGATCCACAGGCGGTCGTCCCACGGCCAGCGCGCCGCCCAGCGGTAACGCGAGATCCGCACCGGCATGCCGCTGTTCGGCAGCCGCACGGTCGTGGCGTCGCCGAAGCTGTTCGGGCGCGCGCCGGTGGGCTCGCCGACGAAGCGCGTGTGGGTATGCTCCTCCAGCCAGTTGGCGCAGTTCATCGCCGCCGAGAACGTTTCGCGCCCGATGATCGTGTAGAGATGGCCCTCGCGGTTGACGCCGTCGTCGCGCTTGATGAGACCGTGGATCAGCGGCTGCAGGATCGAGTTGTCGCCGCCGCCGTTGTGGCGGAGGTCGATCACCATGTTCCGAACGCCGCTCGAGTCGACCCACTGGAACAGGCTGTCCACGAAACTCGCGAAGGTGCGGCCCCGGTCCTCGCGGTCCACCCGACGGAACTGGAAGTAGACCAGGTCCAGGTCGGGCACCGGGACGAACCACCAGGCACGCTCCGGATCCCTCAGGTGGAGCGGGGTCTCGCCCGGTGCGCCGTCGCGGAACGCCACGCCGTCCGCCACCGGCAACCCTTCCGGATCCTGGAAGAAGGCCGGATAGCGGCCTGCCGCGGGCTCGACGGCCACGACGTCGGCGCCGGCATGCCCGGGCTTCGCACGGCCCGCGGCCGGCGTTTCGACTTCCAGGTGCAGCGGCCCTCCGGTCGGGGTGACGCCGAGCGCCGCCATCACGCCGGGTGACATCATGAAGATCGGCGCGCGGTCGATGCGCGAGAAGTAGTTGTCGCCGCTGCACACCGTGAGCACCCGCGCGAGCGCGGCCTGCGCCGGCAGCCGCCCGAGCGCCGTGACCCGGCCGCCCACCACCGCGCGGTACTTCGAGGCCGCCGAGACGACGTAGAGTGCGCCGTCCTCGACCGTCAGGCGAACGGGAAAGAACGTGCGGAAGCCGAACTGCGGCAGCATCGCGATGGCACCGGTGTGGCCGTCCTGGACGAGGGCGGTGACCTGCATGAAGGCGGTCGCGACCTCACGCTCGCTCATCTTCGGGATCCGCGCATCGAGCGCGGCGACGGCGGAGTCGAACGGCGCCTTGCCCGAGCGCAGGAACGGATCCGGGTGGACCCGCGCGAGGTCGCTCATCAGGCTGTCGAGGTCGGTGCGCCACTGGCCGGCGTCGAGCGATCTGGCGGGGGCGTCCAGGGCCGGATTCTGCGCGTGCGCCGGGACGGAGAGGGTGAGAAGCGCGGCGGCCAGCACCGGCAGGAGACGACGAACGGGCATGCGTGAACCTCCCTTCGGGGGACGGGTACTCTGACCCTACGGAGGATCGAGTTCCGGGGTTGCGTCGCCGCTCCCGCGGCGGACGACGCAATGGGGTAGCCTCGCCGGATGCCGGCCGGCCGCTGGAATCCGCTCGAAACGCAGAGGGGCAGACGCCTCCTGTTCGCGCTGCTGTACCTGAGCGAGGGCGCGCCCATCGGGTACATCTGGTGGCATCTGCCGACCCGGCTGCGTGCCGCCGACGTGCCCATCGAGCGGATCACGGCGCTCACCGCCATGCTGGTGCTGCCGTGGACGTTCAAATTCCTGTGGGCGCCGCTGATCGACACGGTGCGCGGCGCGCGCTGGACGTTCCGTCACTGGATCATCGCGGCGCAGGTGGTGATGGGGCTCGCGCTGGTGCCGCTGTTCTGGCTCGACCTCCAAGCCGACTTCCCGCTGTTCTCGGCGCTGCTGCTCGTGCACGCGTTCGCCGCCTCGACCCAGGACGTCGCGATCGACGCCCTGGCGATCGCCACCACCCGTCCCGGTGAGCGTGGCGGCATCAACGGCTGGATGCAGGCCGGAATGCTGCTCGGCCGCTCGCTGTTCGGCGGCGTGGCGCTGGTGGTCGATCAGTGGGTCGGCTCCGGCGTGGTGATCGCGGCGCTGATCGGCACGATCTGGGCCTCGCTCGGGGTGGTGAGCTTCGCACGCGAAACGCCCGCCATGATCGAACGCGAGTCGGCGGGGTTCGCCCGCACGCTGGTGGGCGGCGTTGCGTGACTCGACCACCTGGGCGGCGCTCGCCTTCGCGCTGGTATCGGGCGCCGCGTTCGAGGCCGTGGGCGCGGTCGCCGGGCCGTACCTTATCGACCGCGGATTCAGCCAGAGTCAGGTCGGTACCTTCCTCGCGCTGCCGGTGGTGGCAGCGATGGTGGCCGGCGCGCTCTACGGCGGCCGGCTGTCCGACCGCCACGGCCGCGCACGGGTCGTGGGCTCGGTGCTGGTCGCGATGGCCGTAGTGACCGTCCTGCTGGCCGCGGGCCATGGTTTGCCGCGCGGCGTCGGCATGGCGACGCTCGCCGTGCTCTACCTGCTGATCGGTCTGTTCACCGCGGGTTCGTACGCCCTGTTCATGGACCACACCCGCCGCGAGCTCGGCGCGACGCAGTTCACCACCTACATGGCGGCGACCAACGCCTGCGAGTCGTGGGCCGGGTTCGCCGTCGGGCGGCTGATCGCCGCGTTCGGTTATCCGCCCGCCTTCATCGCCATGGCCGGCGCCTCGCTCCTCGGGCTGCCGCTGCTCGCACGCCTCAGGCGGCCGCGGCCGGAGTGAGCCCCGGCTCCGCGTGGCGCCGGGGTGCGGTTACGCGGGCGGCGCCGGTCGCGCGAAACGCGGGTCGCGGCCGCGCACGTCCTCGGGCTTCGCGAGTTCGGGGTTCACCCACTCGATCACCGCGGCGTAATTGCGGCTCTCCTCGTCGTGCATGAGGTAGTCGGCGACCACCGCCAGCACCTCGAAGCCGTGGCGCAGCTGGAAGGACAGCGTCGGGTCCTTGAGCTCGCCGCGCACCACCTTGATGACATAGTCCACGGCGCTCATCCGGTGGGCGTGGCGGCCGTAGCCACGCAGCCGCGCCGCGGCGCGGATACGCAGCAGGCCGAGCCGGCGCGTGAGCTCGAAGCGCGCCATGTAGAGCTTGGAGCCCACGCCGCGTCGCTGGACCGCCGGGTCCACGAGCACTTCGGCACCGTACAGCGTGCGGCCCGAGGAATCGTGGTTCGTGAACATGCCGTGATCGGTGAACGTGCGCCAGTCGCCTCGGAGCTCGTAGTCGGACCAGGTGACGATCAGGCTCGCGGCCATCCCGAGCACCGCGTGCGTGTCGCGATCCACGGCGACGAACTGACCCTCGGGAAATACGTCGAGGTGCGACTGCAGCTGCTCCACGCGCCACGGCGCGCTGTGCGGATAGACGTGCCGGCACAACTCGATGATCGCGGCGAAGTCCTCGGGCCGCGTGTTGCGTACGCCGATCGCGGGCGGGCGCCGGCTCACAGGGTCTCCACTTCGACCATCGACGTCACCTCCACCGTGCGCTGGCTGTCGCGCAGCGGCAACACGGTTCCGTTCCGGCGCGTCTCGACGATGGTCTGCAGGTTCAGCTCGCCGACCACCATCATCTCCTGATTGGCGACACCCTCGGCGAGGATGCCGTCCCGCGAGAACGGGAAGTCGCTCGGCGTGAGGATCGATGCCTGCCCGTAGTTCAGCGATACCGCCGGCACCATGGGCAGCGAACCGACCATCGGCGAGTGGATGCAGTACATCTGGTTCTCGATGGTGCGGGCATGGGCGCAGTAGCGCACGCGCAGGAAACCCTGCCGGTCGTCGGTGCAGGCGGGCACGATCAGGATGTACGCACCCTCGCGTGCGGCGACCCGCGCGAGCTCCGGAAACTCGACGTCGTAGCAGATCTGGATCGACATCCGTCCGAACGAGGTCTCGAAGATCTTGAGCCCGCTGCGCGGGGACACGAACCACTCCTCGTTCTCGAAGCGGGTCATGTGCAGCTTGCCCTGGACCCCGTGCGCGCCGGAGGGCGCGAACAGGTAACTGTCGTTGTAGACGTTGTTCGCACCGGCGTCGATCACCGGGATCGTGCCGCCGACGATGTACATGCCGTGCTGCTTCGCGAGCTTCGACATCAGCTCGACGTAGCGCGGCACCTGGCCCGCCAGGTCGTGGATCTGCTCGGTGATCGGCCGTTTCACGTTGCCGAGCGTCAGCAGCTGCACCGTGAAGTACTCGGGGAACACGACCAGCGCGCACTTGTAGTCGCGCGCGGTCTCGACGAGCGCGGTGACCTGGTCGGCGAACTGTTCGAAGGCCCGGACCGGGCGGACGAAGTACTGGAGCGAAGCGACGCGAATGCGATCCATGCGGTCTCCGGAAGCGGGTCCCTGGGGGCCGCGGGCGCGGCCGGCGTCTCGTCCCCATAGTACACGTCACGACGACTTGCTCAACCGGCCCTCCCCGTGACGGCCGCAGGATTCACGGCGACCGGTGCGGCAGTTGCGTCGCGCGCGGCCCGTGCACTGCGTTTCGCTCTTGGCGGCGCCCGCATATTCCCGTAGCCTGCGCTGATTCGATCCGCCCACCTGCTTACCCGAGGAGGAGATGCGCATGGCGACCGCCGCCGCCGGCACGGCCACGCAGCCCGTCAAGGGCGGTCTGTTCGGCCACCCCAAGGGCCTGTACATCCTGTTCTTCACCGAGATGTGGGAGCGGTTCTCCTACTACGGGATGCGTTCGCTGCTCGTCCTGTACATGGTGAACTACCTGTTCATCCAGCCGGATGTCGGCCAGAAGGTCCTCGGATTCGTGGCCATCAAGGGCGCGCTCGAGTCGGTGTTCGGGCCGCTGGCGATCCAGCCGCTGTCGTCGCAGATCTACGGGCTCTACACCGGGTTCGTGTACTTCACGCCCTTCTTCGGCGGCATGCTCGCCGACCGCGTGCTGGGCCAGCGCAAGACCGTGGTCATCGGCGGCATCCTGATGGCGATCGGCCATTTCCTGATGGCCGTCGAGGGCATGTTCTTCGTCGCGCTGATGTTCCTGATCCTCGGCAACGGCGCGTTCAAGCCGAACATCTCGACCCAGGTCGGGCTGCTCTATCCCGAAGGCGATCCGCGCCGCGACAGCGCCTTCACCATCTTCTACATGGGCATCAACCTCGGCGCGTTCCTCTCGCCGCTGGTGTGCGGCACGCTCGGTCAGACGGTCGGCTGGCACTGGGGCTTCGGCGCCGCCGGCGTCGGCATGCTGCTCGGCCTCACGCTCTATCTGTGGGGACAGAAGCACCTGGCGCCCGACGTGCTGACCCAGCGCCGCGCCGCCCAGGCGGCCGCGAAGGAGAAGATCAAGGAGCCGCTCACCCGCGAGGAGTGGCTGCGGATCATGGCGATCATCGCGGTCGTCGCGCTGAGCGTCGTGTTCTGGGCCGTGTACGAGCAGCAGGGGAATACGATGCAGCTCTGGGCGGATCAGAACACCAACTGGAACGTATTCGGGGTCACGCTGCCCTCCACGTGGTTCCAGGCGTTCAATCCGTTGATGATCTTCATCTTCGCGCCGCTGCTCAGCATGTTCTGGAGCTGGCAGGCGAAACGCGGCAAGGAGCCGTCGAGCCTGCTCAAGATGGCCATGGGCTGCGGGCTGCTCGGGTTGTCGTACATCATCATGATCGTGGCGTCGCAGGGGCTCACGCCCGACATGCGCCGCAACGTGATGTGGCTCGTCAGCACCACCGGGGTGCTCACGATCGGCGAGCTCTATCTGTCTCCGATCGGGCTGTCGTTCATCAGCAAGGTGGCGCCGGCGCGCATGGTGTCCATGATGATGGGCGTGTGGTTCCTGGCGAGCTTCTTCGGCAACTACCTGTCGGGCTATCTCGGCACGTTCTGGACCGTGTGGCCGCGTGAGCAGTTCTTCTTCGTGCTCACGCTGCTCGGGGTCGGCGCCGGTGCGCTGATGTTCGTGATCGGGCGGCCGCTCGAGAAGATCGTCGCAAAGCACGACAAGCTGGAGGGCGGGGCCCACTGAGTCGCGCGGGTTGACGGTTCGAGGGCGCGCGGCGCAGGCCGTGCGCCCTTTTTCGTGCGCGGGCGGGGGTGGCCCCGTGCGCGCCTCAGTCCTCGATGACCTCGGCGCTCGAGCCGACCCGCTTACGCGTCGCGAACAGGACGGCGATGGTCCAGGAGGGAAAGACGTCGACGAGCGGGATGAGTTCGGCGATCAGCGTGGGAAGAAACGCCGGATGCCAGCCGAGCAACCGGATCATCACCACGGCGACCGCTACATCGAGCACGTCGTTGAATGGCGAGACCGCCCCCGAGGCGAACAGCGGCATGAGGCCGATCTGCACGGCATCGGCCACCACCGCGATCACCCGGGCGACCAGGATGCGGCGGGGGCTGAGATCCTTGCGCATGCGGGCAGCATGCCACGGACGAGGTGGAAGCACACGTCACGGGGTGCGGCGCCGCCGGCAGCGCCGGGCGCCGCACCCCACGCGTGCTCAGTCTGCGACCTGGAACTCCTTGCCCTCCAGCCGGTCCGCCTTCTCGTCCACGTACTTCATTCGCACTGAGAGCGAGATCAGGCCGACCGTCACGCCGAACAGGCAGACGATGGTGGCGCCCATCGGCCAGTCCCGCAGGTAGGAGAACGTCGCGCCCAGGATCGAGACCGCCGTGGCGATGGCCCAGGCCCAGTAGAGGCGCGCGGGCCCCGACGGCCGAGCAGCGTCGCGCACACGATCGGCACGATCAGGAACGAGAACACGGCGAGGACGCCGGCGACCCGGACGCGGTCGTCACCACCAGCCCGAACGCCGTGTAGAACAGGAAGTCCCACTTGCTGGACCGAGAGCCCCGATCGCTTTCGCCTTCTCGTGGTCCTCGGAGCACAGCAGGAGCTTCGCGCGGTTCATGTAGAGGAACGCGCCGACGATCGCGTAGAGCGTCGCCATGATCGTGATGTCACTGCCACGTGACCCAGCCGAGCGCCTCGCCGCTCAGGACGCCGCTCACGTGCTCCGCCCCGTGCGGCGCGTTCGACAGCATCAGCAGCGTCGCCGCGGTCGCGAGTGCGAACGAGATGCCGATGAACGCCTCCTGCAGCACCGAGTGACTGGCGGTCCCAGAAGAAGCTGAACAGCGCGGCGCCGAGCAGGGTGAAGCCGAAGGACCACAGGTAGGTGCTCGGGTCGTGCGGATCCGCGCCGAGCAGGAACGCGACGCTCGCGCCGAGCGCGGCGATCTGCGCGAGCGCGAGGTCCACGAAGATCACCCCGCGGGCGAGCACGTGCTGGCCGAGGGCCGGCGTGATCAGCACGAGCAGCAGGCAGGCGATCAGCGGCAGCGCCATCACGGTGAAGAAGTTCATCGCGATCCTCCCGACTTGCCGGCGAGCGCATCCGCCAGCGACGTGACCATGGTGTCGAACTTCGCGAAAACGTCGTCGGTTCCCGCCACGCCTCCGGCCTCCGTGGCGACCTCCACGGCGGTTCCGCCGGCCTTCGCCGCCAGCTCACGACAGGCGTCGGCCTTGTAGTACGGCTGGTAGACGATCACCTTCACGCCCGCCTGCTTCATCGATTCGGCGAGCTCGGCGATGTGGCGCGGACTCGGGGGGATGCCCGGCTTCGGCTCGACATGGCCGAAGATCCGAGGCCGAAACGGTCGGCGAAGTACACGAAGTTCTTGTGGTAGGTGACGATCGACGCGCCCTTGTAAGGCGCCATCTGCTGCTCCCACTTCGCGAGCGCCACTTCCATCTTCGCGTCGAACGCCTTCGCGTTCGCCGCGTAGTCCGCTGCGTTCGCGGGGTCGAGTTGCGAGAACACCCGCGCCAGGTGATCCGCCACGACCTCGAGATTCTTCGGATCACAGTAGTAGTGCGGATTGCCGAGCGGGTGGATGTCGCCCTCGGCACGGCTCACCGTCCCGCTGGGCTTTTCGAGCACGCGAACCCCTTCCGACGCGTCCACGAAACCGGGCGCGCCGGGCTGGATCTTCGGATTGCGGCTTCCCGGCAGGACCAGCGGCAGCCAGCCGATGTCGAGCTCGAGCCCCACCGAGACGAACGCATCGGCGTGCTGGATGGATTTCATCAGGCTGGGCTTGGCCGGCACGAAGTGCGGATCCGAGTAGCCGGGGCACAGGCTCTCCGCCTTCACGTGGCCGCCGCCCACGTCATTGGCGACGGACGCCAGATCGGTGATGGACGTCGCAACCTTCAGATCGGCCAGCGCAGGAACGGCCGTCCACGCGGCGCAGATCAGGATCATCAGGATTTGCATCGTTCGCTTCATGAAATCCTCCGCAAGGGCATGGTCCACGGTTCGGGCCCGGGGCAACCGGGTCGCCGCGGGTTCAATAGGCATGGGCGGGGTGGAAACCGATCGTGTAGCTCAGCTGGACCATGATCCGGTCGTCATCGAGCACGCGCCCCATTCCTGCGTCCGCCCGCGAATGGCTGTACTCCAGGCGCGCGAAGGAGAACTCGGAGGGCGCCCATGCGACGTTGATCGAGGCGCGATTCACGCGGCTGTGCAGCGGGTCGCCCGCACCGTCCACCAGGAAGTCCGTGTCGCTGTCACGGGCCTGCTCGCCGCGGACCCCGAGCCACCAGAGCTGCGACAGCCGGTAGCGGACCAGGGCGTACCAGCCGTCCTGCTCGCGAGCGTAGTCGCCGCCGGTTCTCGAGCCCTTCTGGATGTACTCGCTCTGTAGGATCCAGCCGCGGCGGTTCGAGTTCCGCGCCGGCACGTTGCGGACCGTCAGATCGGCGCCGAACGCCGAATGGATGGCGCCATCGGACCCACGGCCCTGCAGATAGGACTGCCCGACTTCCAGAGTGGTCGCGTCGTCGAGGTCGATGAGGTTCTTGAAGTGGCCGAGGAACGGCACGTTGTCGTGACGGGACGACCCGAAGTCGAGAGGATGCTCCTCGTCGGCTTCGATCGCCTGGTACAGGCCTCCGGTCAGCTCCGCGTACCACGGCAGAGGCGTCAGCCATGCGGCCTCGAGCCCCGCGTCCTTGAACCCCTCCTCGCCGATCGAGTTGGCCATGATGATCGGCGCCTGGATGAACGGAAACGCATGACTGTGGAGCAGGCCCTGCTTGCCGAACGTGCCCCGCAGCTTGCCGACCTTGAGCTGGATGGATGGAATGCTGGTGCTGCGTGCCCAGACCTCCTCGGGGTCCACTTCGTCGGCGGTGAAGACGATGTTGCTCTCCAGCGTCCAGTACGGATCGACCACCGAGATCAGGCTGATCTCCGCCTCGTCGAACTGGAGGCCATACGGCTGATCGAGATTGTGGGCGGCCGATCCCGAAAACAGCGCGTTCATCCCGATGGAGGGATTCGCGAGGTTCGAGTAGATCGACTGCGTCTGGGCCCGCACGGGTGCCGGCAAGGCCGCGAGCGCGGCGGCGGCGCACGCGAGCACGGCAGGCACGGCGCGGCCGAGCAGACCACGAACGAAACGTCGTGACATGAAATGCCCTCCTCGATACGGCGTGGAACGGGCGCGCACGGCACACAGGAGGCGCGCCGCGGCGTCACGGTCTGGAATGGGCCCGCCGGGGCGGGCGTCGAGGATCAGGCGAAGGGTGGGGCCCGGGGCGCGGCATCGCGCGCGGGCGCGCGCGGGGCGGGGTCGGCCGCTGCATCGGCCGGAAGCACGGCGCTCGCGGGCACGACGTTGAGGATCGCCGGCGGCCGCTCCGCCATGGCGCCGGCGTGAAGTGCGGCGCAGGACGCGCAGACGTGCGAGATCGGGGCCGGCCCGCGGTCGCACGTCGGGTCTTCGATGTGATGGAGCAGGTGTGCCGCGCCGCCACAGACGAACAGGACGACCGCGAACAGGGTCGTCCGCTTCGCGCGTGCGAGGCGCCGGGCCAGGATGTGGAGCGACAGCATGGCGGCATTATCCGCGGGGGACCCTCCACCGACAAGGCGGAGAGGACCGGCGCGGCGAGGGGTTGACGGGCGCATGACGGGCGGCGGCGGCCGATCGCGGCACGGTGTCCTGCCGGAACACGCGCCGCGCCGGCGCCGGGTCTTTCCTCGCTGGACCGGCCGCGGCCCGCCGGGTAGCTTCGTCCGGCAGCCGTTCCGCGTCCGAACCGGGAGGTCCTCATGCGTTCGCCGTTCGCCGCAGTCGTGTTCGCCGTGCTCGCCCTTTCTGCCGCGGTTTCGCCCTCTGCCGCCCGCCCCGCGCGCCCCGACGGTCCCGGCCACACGTTCCTCAACGGCGGCGTGAAGATCTGGTACGACGTGCGCGGCGAGGACCGCGGCATGCCGCTCGTCGTCGTCAACGGTGGCCCCGGTTTCGCCCACGACTACGAGTTGTGCACGGACGTCTGGGACCGTCTCGCCGAGCACCGCCCGGTGGTGATGTACGACCAGCGCGGCAACGGACGCTCGGGTGCACTCGAGGCAGGGCAGTCCTGCACGCTCCAGGATCAGATCGCCGATCTCGAAGCGCTGCGGGTCCAGCTTCACCGCGACCAGCTCGACCTGCTCGGCCATTCGTGGGGCGGCTTCCTGGTCGATGGCCTACGCCGCGCGGCACCCCGATCGCGTGCACCGGCTGATCATCGTGGATTCGGCGGCGCCGAAATGGGCCGCCACGGAGTTCATGTTCGCGCAGTTCTTCCCCGACCGGGTCGAGAAGCAGTCGCGCTATCGACCTTCAGGACGCCCTCGGGGTGGACGGCGCGTTCCAGCAGTCGCTCGACGTCTACCTCAGCATGCTGTTCTACTCGGAGGCGCACCGCGACGAGTTCCTCGCGCATGCCGGCGACTACGTCATCAACCGCGCGGTGAACGAGGCGATCAGCGCCGACGTCGCGAACCTCGACCTGACGCCGCTGCTCCATACGCTCACGATGCCGACGCTGGTGCATCACCGGCCGCTACGACATCAACGTCGCGCCGAGCACCGCCTGGCGGATCCATCAGGCGATCCCGGGGTCGCGCTTCGAGGTGTTCGAGAAGAGCGGTCACCTGCCCATGTTCGAGGAGCCGGACGCGTTCCTGCGGGTGGTGGAGCCGTTCCTCGATGGCCGCTGAGCGGCCCGGGCAGGGCGCCGTCGGCCGGGCGGCCGCGCACCGCACGGGGCCGCCGCCACGTGAAGATCGTCGGCGGACATCCACGCCTCTCGGCGAGCGATCTGGCCTATCACCTGGGCTGCCGCTACCTGACCGCGCTGGATCTCGCCGCCGCCGAGGGGCGCATCGATTCGCCGATGTGGCGCGATCCGGCGCTCGCGGTGCTGCAGGAACGCGGCTTCGAGCACGAGCAGGCCTACCTCGACCATCTGGCCGGTGCCGGCGCCGCCGTGACCCGCCTGGATGCCGGTGACGACGAGCCGCCGGCGAGCGCGTTCGAGCGCACGGTGGAGGCCATGCGTCGCGGGGACCAGGTGATCGTGCAGGCGACACTGGTGCGCGACCGCTGGCTCGGCCG
This sequence comes from Candidatus Eiseniibacteriota bacterium, assembly GCA_963744995.1. Taxonomy (GTDB): domain Bacteria; phylum Eisenbacteria; class RBG-16-71-46; order RBG-16-71-46; family RBG-16-71-46; genus CAVUWA01. Next base: position 340,232 of record CAVUWA010000005.1, on the reverse strand, counting down.
CGCCGACATCCTCACCCGCGTGCCCGCGCCGTCGGCGCTCGGCGCGTGGTCCTACGAAGTCACCGACACCAAGCTCGCGCGCGAAACGCGCGGCAGCACGATGCTGCAGCTGTGCCTCTATTCGGACATCGTCGGAACGGTGCAGGAACGCCGTCCCGAGCACATGCACGTCGTGACGCCGGGCAGGGACTTCGCACCCGAGACCTACCGCGTCGACGACTTCATGGCGTACTACCGGTTCGTCCGCGCCCGGCTCGAGCGCGCGGTGGACGAAGCCGGCGCGCCCGGCGCACCCGCGGGCGATCTGCTCGCGCCGGCGCCGGGCGGGCTCTACCCCGAGCCGGTCGAGTTGTGCGGGATCTGCCGCTGGTGGTCCACCTGCGACCGCCGCCGCCGTGCGGACGACCACCTGTCGCTGGTCGCCGGCATTTCGCGCTCGCAGCGCGTGGAGCTCGGCGAGTGGGGGGTCGGGACCATGGCGGGGCTTGCGCTCCTGCCGCTGCCGCTCGAGCGCCGGCCGGCGCGCGGCTCGCGCGAGGGCATCGTGCGCGTGCGCGAACAGGCGCGCGTGCAGGTCGAGGGGCGCAGCCTCGAGCGCCCCGTGCACGAGCTGCTCGAGCGCGAACCCGGCCAGGGCCTGCTGCGCCTGCCCGCGCCGTCGGCCGGCGACGTGTTCCTCGATCTCGAGGGCGACGCGTTCGTCGGGACCGACGGACTCGAATACCTGTTCGGCTGGGTCGTGCTCGAGGACGGGACGCCGCGCTACCGTTCGGCGTGGGCGCTCGACCGGGCCGGCGAGCGGGCCGCGTTCGAAGCGTGGGTCGACGCGCTGATGGCGCGCTGGGCAGCCGATCCGGATCTGCACGTCTATCACTTCGCGCCCTACGAGCCGGCGGCGCTCAAGCGCCTGATGGGGCGCTATGCGACGCGCGAGGCGGAGATCGACCGCCTGCTGCGCGCCGGACGCTTCGTCGACCTGCACGCGGTCACGCGCCACGCGCTGCGCGCGAGTGTCGAGAAGTACTCGATCAAGGACCTCGAGCCCTTCTACGGCTTTGCCCGCGAGCTGGCGCTCGGTGAGGCGCGGCCGACGCTGCGCGCGGTCGAGCACGCGCTCGAACTCGGTCGCGCGGACCTGCTCGATGCGCCGATGCGTGCGGTGGTCGAGGCGTACAACCGCGACGACTGCGTCTCGACGCTTGCGCTCAGGGACTGGCTGGAATCGCTGCGGGCGGAGCTCGAAGCCGCGGGCGAGTCCATGCCGCGGCCGCCTGCGGACCCCGCGGGTGAGGCGCCGGAGGAAGTCGGCGAGCGCGAGGCGCGCATCGCCGCACTCGCCGCGCGGCTCGCGGAGGGCGTGCCGGATGATCCTGCGGCCCGCATGCCGGAAGCGCACGCGCGCTGGCTGCTCGCGCACCTGCTCGACTGGCACCGCCGCGAGGACAAGGCGAAGTGGTGGGAATACTTCCGGTTGCTCGAGCTGCCCGACGAAGAACTGCTCGACGAGCGCGGCGCGCTGGCCGGCCTCGAATTCGTCGAACGGGTGGAAACGCGCAGGCGGAGCGAGGTCCATCGCTACCGGTTCCCGGCGCAGGAGACCACGCTGCGCTTCGGGGACGAGCTGCACGCCCGCGAGGTGAAGGGCGCCTTCGGCCACGCCGTGAACGTCGATCCCGCGGCGCGTACGGTCGACGTGCTCAAAGGCCCGTCGAAGCTCGGCGTTCATCCGTCGAGCGTGTTCGAGCACACCCACTTCCACGCCGGGACCATGGCGGACGCGCTGGAGCGCATCGGGCGGTGGGCGGCGGAACACGGGGCGGACGCTCCGGGTTCGTATCGCGCGGCCCGCGACCTGCTGTTGCGGCGGCCGCCGCGGCTCGCGCCGGCGCCGCCGCCGGGCACCGCGCTGACGACGCCCGGCGAGGACGGTCTCGCCGCCGCGCGGCGCCTCGCGCTCGCGCTCGATGGCGGCGTGCTGGCGATCCAGGGTCCGCCGGGGGCGGGGAAGACCTACACCGGCGCGCGCATGATCGTCGAGCTGGTGCGCGCGGGCCGCCGCGTGGGCGTCACCGCGAACAGCCACAAGGTGATCCGCCACCTGCTCGAAGAAGTGGTGGCGAGCGGCCGCGGAGGAAGGCGCGACGCTCGTCGTGCATCCAGAAGGTGGGCAAGGAGCGAGCGCACGCCGGACTCGACCATCGTCGAGACCGACGACAACGCCGCCGTCGCGGCTGCCCTGGCGAACGGCACCGCGCAGGTCGCCGGCGGCACCTCGTGGCTGTGGTCGCGCGAGGACATGCACGAGGCGGTGGACGTGCTCGTGGTGGACGAGGCCGGGCAGCTGTCGCTCGCCAACGCGCTCGCCGTGTCGCAGGGTGCGAGGAGTCTCGTGCTGCTCGGCGACCCGCGCCAGCTCGACCAGCCGCAGCAGGGCAGCCATCCCGACGGCTGCGGGATCTCGGCGCTCGAGCACCTGCTGGACGGCCGCCTCACCATTCCCGACGATCGCGGCCTGTTTCTCGCCGAGACCTGGCGGCTGCATCCGGCATTGTGCGAGTACACGTCGGAGATGTTCTACGAGAGCAGGCTGCGACCGCGGTCGGGTCTCGAGCGGCAGACGCTGGCCTCGGCGCCGCTCGCCGGGGCGGGCCCGTGGCTGCTGCCCGTCGAGCACGAGGGCTGCCGCAACCGTTCACCGGAAGAGGTCGCAGCGGTCGCGCTCCTGATCGAACGCACGCTCGCGAGCGGCGCCACGTGGACCGACGCCGCCGGCGCGACGCACCCGCTGACCCTCGACGACATCCTGGTGGTCGCGCCCTTCAACGCCCAGGTCGCCGATCTCGCTGCACGCATGCCCGGGTTGCGCGTGGGAACGGTGGACAAGTTCCAGGGCCAGCAGGCGCCGCTGGTGATCTACTCGATGACCACGTCGGATCCCGAGGACGCACCGCGCGGCATGGAGTTTCTGTACTCGCTCAACCGCCTGAACGTGGCGACGTCACGCGCCCGCTGCGCCTGCGTGCTCGTCGCGAACCCGCGCCTGTTCGAGCCTGAATGCCGGACGCCGCAGCAGATGCGGCTCGCCAACGCGTTCTGCCGCTATCTGGAACTGGCGCGCGCGATGCCGGCGCTCTGACGTCCGCGCCGCTCTCGCTGCGTCTCACGCGGGCGAGCGACCCGCGCCGCTCCGCATAGACCCGCGTGAGGTAGGCGCCGAACAGCAGCAGATGCGCGCCGTAGAAGACCCAGAGCAGGGTCATGACCAGCGCCCCGCCCGCGCCGTAGAACGAAACGAGCATGTTGCGGCCGATCAGCCAGCCGAGCACCGAATTGCCCGCCGACACGAGGAAGCCCGCGATGGCCGCGCCCAGCCACACGTCCCGCCAGGCGACGCTTGCGCCGGGGCCGAAGCGGTAGAGGGTCGCGAGCAGCGCCGTGACGATCAGGAACGGCACCAGCGCGTTGGCGGTCGGCAGCAGCCAGCCGCCGCCGGGCAGATGTGTGGCGAGGAATGGTGCGGCAATCGCCGATACGAACCCGGCCAGGATCACCGCCGCCACGGCGAGCAGCGTCGCCGGCACGAACACCCACGCGATCACGCGCTCGTGCAGCGCGCCGCGCAGCCCCTGCGGACCTTCGACGTGCCAGATGCGGTTGAGAATCCCACGCAGCTGCGCGAAGACCGTCGAGGAGAAATGCACCATCAGCAGCACGCTGACGACGGTGGCGAGCGGTGCGCCGCGCGCTGCAGCCACGGTGTCCACCATGCGACCGGCAGGCGCCGCGGCGCCCGGGCCCGCAAGCCAGGCGACTGCGTTCACCAGCTGCGCGCGCGCCGGCCCGCTGCCGAGCACACGCGATGTCACCGCCAGAGCCAGCAGCACGAGTGGCGCCAGCGAGAGCAGCGTGTTGAACGCGAGGGCCGCGGCCTGGCCGCGCCCGTCGTGCTCGAGCCAGCGCTCGACGCCGAGCTTGAACATGGCCGGCAGGTCGCGCCACAGCGGGCGCCCGGCAGGGGCGGGCGTGCGTCGTGCGGGCCGGTCCGGCGCCGCGCCGCGCCGCGCGCGCATGCGCGGCTCGGGGCGCGGACGCAGACGCGTGCGCCGCGCCGGCGGCCGCGTCATGGGTCGCATGGGAGCGGCGCTCACGAGCCGCCGAGCACCGACGTCTGAATGAAGTCGTTCGATGCGTGCCGGCCGTGGCAGTCGATGCACGTCGCGCCGCGACCGGCAACGACGACGCTGTCGTCGGGCAGCCGCTTCATCCAGAACCAGTCGTGATGCGCCGGATCGTAGCCGGCCGACTTGTACATGACCGTGATGGACGCGAGCGTGGTGTCGGCCTCGTAGTTCTCCTTCACGATCACCGCGCCGTCGGGCATCGCGGTGGAACCGTTGGTCACGGCGTCGTAGGCAGCGGGGTTCAGGTGGGTGGTAAGCAGGGCGCCGTGCGGGCGCGTGCCGGGGTAGAGCTCGCCCTTGCCGGGCCAGAGCGGCCACCCCGAGTAGCCGGCATTCTGCAGGTAGGTCCACAGGCTCCGAGCCGTGGTGTCGGGCGGTGCCGGTGCGGCCGCGGCCGCGGTCGGAGACGCGGACGGCGACGAGGACGAAGACGAATTCGCAGAAGTGCCGCTGCAACCGGCGACGATGACGCCGAGGAGGAGCGCGGCAACGAATGCAGGCATGTCACGGGGCATGGTGGCCTCCTTCCGTTCGAGGCACGGGACCCGGAAATTCGGGACGTCACGCGGACGCCGACGATCCGGCCATCCGGATCGCGCGGGGCGCGACGCAGCGCGGGGCGGCGTCACGCCATGCGGAGCACGCCCTCTCCTCTGCATATCACGCTTGGTGCGTGGCGCGCGGCACGGTGCGGTGCGTGCCGCCCCGTCCGCGGCGGCCCGGGCCGCGGCACAGCGGCGCCGGAATCCGGCTCGTGCGTTTCGGTTGAAGCGGGCTCCCGGTCGGTTTCCGGCGCGGAAGGTCGTGCCGCCGGGCCGGATGCAAAACCCCCGTCAACCCCGGGTTCACGGCCGCAATTCGTTCCGCAAGAACCGATTACAGGCACGTGCGGCGCCTGCTTTTGACGGCCGCGCGGCGCGTGTGTTACTCCCGAAATAGACGCAAACGGCGGTCGACTCTCGCCGCGACGACTCACACGTCGCGCCCGGGCCGGAAACCGCGGCTCTCCCGTTCGTCCCCGGACGGATGCTCCCGCCAGCGTCGTGCGCCTTCCGCGGCGCGTCGCCCCGGGCCTGTGCCCGGTCCTCCGCGCCCCATCGCTCCGCGCGACGAATGCCGAACCGCCTCGAGCGCACGAATCGTCCGCACCGCGACGCCGATGCGACCCCGCGGGGGGCCGTCGCAGGCGACGGACACGACACGAAAGGAGCGCGATCTCATGACCGGCCATCCGCTGAAGCAGCTCCACGAGATGGGACAGAGTGTCTGGCTCGACAACCTCACCCGCACATCGGTGCGGGACGGGCGGCTTGGGCGGCTGATCGAGGAAGACGGTCTCTCGGGGGTGACCTCGAACCCGGCGATCTTCCACGAGGCCATCGCCTCGGGCGAGGCCTATCGAACCGAGATCGCCGATCTGGCGCGCCGCGGCGCGCCGGCGAAGGCGATCTACGAGACCCTGGCGATCGAGGACATTCAGGGCGCGGCCGATCTGCTGCGGCCCACGTTCGACCGCAGCGGCGGCGACGACGGCTTCGTGAGCCTCGAGGTGTCGCCGCATCTGGCACGCGACACGCGCGCGACGATCGCCGAAGCGGCGCGCCTCTGGGAGGCGGTGTCGCGGCCGAACGCGCTGATCAAGATTCCGGGCACCGACGAGGGCGTTCCGGCCATCGAGGAATGCCTCACGCGCGGCATCTCGATCAACGTCACGCTGCTGTTCTCGACGGCAGCCCACCGCAAGGTGATCGAAGCCTGGTGGCGTGCGCTGGAACGGCGTCGCACGCGGGGCGAGCCGCTCAATAACGTTCATTCGGTCGCGAGCTACTTCCTCAGCCGCATCGACGTGCTGGTGGACCGGCGCCTGGATGCGATGAGCGACGGCGGCGACGAAGCGGAGCAGGCCCGTGTCCTGCGCGGGCGAGCGGCCATCGCCAGCGCGCGGCTTGCCTACCGGTTGTGGACGGCACTGCATGAGAGCGAGCGCTGGCAGGCGCTGCAGGCCGCGGGCGCGCATGTACAGAAGACGCTCTGGGCCAGCACCTCCACCAAGGACGACCGCTACTCGGACGTGCGCTACGTGGAGGCGCTCATCGGGCCCCGCACGATCAACACGATGCCCGACGCGACGCTCGAAGCGTTCCGCGACCACGGCCAGGTCGAGGCGACGCTGACCCGGGACGTCGACCAGGCGAAGCGGGACATCGCTGCGCTCGGCCGGATCGGGATCGACCTCGACGAGGTGGCCGCCGTCCTGGTCGAGGAGGGCATCCGCAAGTTCGTGGAGCCGTTCGATCAGTTGCTCCACACCCTCGACTCGAAGGCCCACGCGTCGCATGCGGCGTGAGCGCGGGCCGGAATGGAAAGGAGTTCCTCATGAAGAAGATCGATGCCGCACAGCTGAAGGAAATGCGTGCGAACCGGCGGCCGCTCCTCGTGAACGTGCTCGACGAGGCGAAGTTCGTGCGCGAGCACATACCTGCCTCGATCAACATCCCGGGCGGCCGCAAGGACTTCACCGAAGAGGTGCAACGCCGGCTCGGGGGCAAGGACCAGCCGGTGGTCGTGTACTGCGCGAGCATCAGTTGCCAGGCGTCGCCGCAGGCCGCGCGCCGGCTCGACGAAGCGGGCTTCGAGCAGGTCTACGACTTCGAGGGCGGGATGGAAGAGTGGAAGCAGGCCGGCCGCCCGGTGGAAGCGGGCGTGTGAACGGGCCGCACCGGTCTCGATGGCCGCAAGGAGGTTTCCGATGCTGAGAAGCGTTTCCGAGATTCTGGGATACAGACTGCAGGCAACCGACGGCGACATCGGCCGCTGCAAGGACCTTCTGTTCGACGACCGTCACTGGACGATCCGCTACGTGGTCGCCGACACCGGAGGCTGGCTCTCCGGCCACAAGGTTCTGGTGTCGCCGATCTCGCTCGACCGGCCCGACTGGAGCTCGCGTCGGCTCATCACGCGCGTGAACCGCCAGCGGATCGAGGCGGCGCCGGACCTCGACGAGGATGCGCCGGTATCACGCCAGTACGAGCGCCAGTACCACGCCCACTATGGCTGGCCGGTCTACTGGAGCGGGGCCGGGGTCTGGGCGGCCGACGCCTATCCGGCGCCGCTGTTCGACACGGGCGCACAGGTCGCGCTGGAGGACGCGGAAGACGAGAGCGATCCGGATCCGCACCTGCGCTCGGTCGACGAGGTGAAACACTACGAGATCGCCGCGCGCGACGGCACGATCGGGAAGGTCTCGGACTTCATCATGGACGATCAGACCTGGACGATCCGCTACCTCGTGGTGGACACGCACAAGTGGCTGCCGGGGAAGCGGGTGCTGATCTCGCCGCTGTGGGTGAAATCGGTGGACTGGGGTGGACGCGACGTTCAGGTGGACCTGACGCGCGAGGAGGTCAGGAAGAGCCCCGAGTTCGACCCCGACGCGCCGGTCAACCGCGACTACGAGGTCCGGCTGTTCGACTACTACGGGCGCCCGCACTACTGGTAGGCGCTGCGGGCCGGAACGGCGCCCGGCTGCCCGCTCCATTCCGCCGGCGCCCGAGTGCGGCGCGCTCGGGCCGCACTCGGCTCCGGCGGCTACCCTCAAGGTGCGACGCACGTTGCGGCCGTGGCGGCGATCGTTCACACGGAATTCACTTGTCTTTCCGCGGCCGAATGCCGATAGTGCCCATGTGTTCGGTCGAGTCCACATGTGAGGTGTCGAGCCCGCCAGGGAACGCCCTGCGGGCTTTCGTGTAGACCCCCCATCGACTCGAGAACACCCGGCCATGCAGGCCGGATGGCTTCCGACGACCGGTCAACGCAAGGACCGGGACCCTCTTTTAGAGAAGCCGGCAATCGCCCCCCGCAGCAGCGGGGATGTGGCGCCCCAGCCGGTTCGGCAGCGCATGCAAGGCGGCGCGCGTTTGATCAGCGGCCACCGCACGAGGCGCACCCCGCGCCGTCGGGCGGCCGCGCAGCTCGCCTTCCAGGCCGCTTACCGCGATTCTCGCATTCAGGAGTATTCATGCCGTTCCAGTCTCTCGGCCTGCCCGAGTCCGTCGTCCGTGGCGTCCGTGCAGCCGGCTACACCGTTCCCACGCCCGTTCAGGAAAAGGCGATCCCCGAAATTCTCACCGGCCGCGACGTCGTCGCCGCGGCCCAGACCGGCAGCGGCAAGACCGCCGCGTTTCTGCTGCCGATGCTCGCGCGGCTGCTCGAAGGCCATCGCGCCGTGCGCGGCCTCGTGCTGGTGCCGACCCGCGAGCTGGCCGCCCAGGTCGAGGAGAACGGCCGCCGCTACGCCCGCTACACCGGGCTGCGGGTCTGCGCCGTCTATGGCGGTGTCCCGATCGCGCCGCAGGAACGCATCCTGCGCCACGAAGGCGTCGAGATCCTCGTCGCGACCCCGGGCCGGCTGCTGGATCTGCACGAGCGCCAGTCGGTGAGCCTCGACGAAGTCGAAGTGCTGGTGCTCGACGAAGCCGACCGCATGGTGGACATGGGCTTCGCGCCCGATCTGCAGCGCATCCTCAAGCTGCTGCCGGTGAAGCGGCAGACGCTGATGTTCTCGGCGACGATGCCGCCCGAGGTCAATCGCGTGGCCAAGGCCGCGCTGCACCGTGCGGTGCACATGGAGCTGTCGTCGCCGACCAAGCCGGCTTCGGCGATCTCGCAGGCATTCTACCCCGTGCCGAGCCACCTCAAGATCGAGCTGCTCGACCGGCTCCTCACCGACGAAGAAGACCCCTGTTCGATCGTGTTCGCCCGCACCAAGCGCGGCGCGGAGCGGCTCGCGCGGCGGCTGAAGAGCATGGGCCACTCGGTGGCGCCCCTGCACGGCGACCGCAGCCAGAGCCAGCGCGAACGGGCACTGCGCGACTTCAAGCGCGGCCGGATCTCGGTGCTGGTAGCGACCGACATCGCCTCGCGCGGCATCGACGTCACGGGCATCACCCATGTCGTCAACTTCGACGTGCCCCGCAGCAGCGAGGACTACGTGCATCGTATCGGCCGCACCGGACGGATGGACGCGACCGGCGACGCCATCACGTTCGTCTCGCCGGCCGAAGAGAAGGACGCTCAGGCCATCGAGCGCTCCATCGGACGGCGCGTCGAGCGACTCAAGGTGAAGGACTTCGACTACTCGAAGCGTGCCGAGAAGGCGCCGCGTGAAAGAGAATCACGCGGGCGCGAGCGCGGCGGTTCCGGCCGCACGGCCTACCGCGTCGTGCGGGCCTACGACTCGCACTCGAACGCCCGGAACGGCGCCGCCACGGCATCGGTCGGCGCTGCCGCTCACGGCGATGGCGGGGGCGGGGGTGCGGGCACCGACAGCGCGGCCGAGTCCGTGCACGGGCGGCCGAGACGTCGTAACGTGTCCGATCGGCGGAATCGACGGCGCATGTAGCCGCGAGCCCCTGATTCACGGGACGCCCTCCGCCCACGCGGAACGGCGTCCCTTTCGTTTTCCGGCCGCCGTGCGAAGGAGGCGTTCTTGACCGACATCGCCCGCAAGCTCAGAGCCGGTGGACGCAAGGTGCGCCTCGCTCACTGGGATCCGGATTCGACGCCCGGCTGCAAGGGGCGCGCGGATGCGGAGGCGCGCACGGAAGCGAACCTCGCGCGCATCGACCGGCTCCAGTACCTGCTTCATGCGGAGGGACGCCGCTCGATGCTGATCGTGCTGCAGGGGATGGACACCGCCGGCAAGGACGGGCTGATCCGCAAGGTGATGACCGCCTTCAATCCCCAGGGCTGCCGGGTGACGCCGTTCAAGGTGCCGACACCCCTCGAGGCCGCGCACGACTTCCTCTGGCGCATCCATCAGGCCGTCCCGGCGCGCGGCGAAGTGGCGATCTTCAACCGCTCGCACTACGAGGACGTGCTGGTGGTCCGCGTCCACGACCTCGTACCGCGCGCGGTGTGGTCCAGGCGCTACCGCAGCATCAACCGCTTCGAAGAACACCTGCACGAGCACGGCACCACGGTGCTCAAGTTCTTCCTCCACATCAGCCGCAAGGAACAGAAGCAGCGTCTGCTGGCACGCCTCGACGAGTCGGCGAAGCACTGGAAGTTCAGCGCCGGCGACATCGAGGAGCGCCGCTACTGGAAGCGCTACCATCGCGCCTATGAGGACGCGCTCGCTCGCTGCAGCACGAAGCACGCGCCCTGGTACGTGATCCCGGCCGATGCGAAGTGGTACCGCAACTTCGCCGTCTCGCAGATCGTGGCCGACCGCCTCGAGGCGATGGACCCGAAGCCCGAGCGCGTCGAACTGGACGTCGAACGCCTGAAAGCGCGCCTCGAAAAGGGCCGGTGATCGCCGCGGCCACGGCGGGCACGTCGGGGTTGGCTGCACGGCGGCCGGGGCCGATAATCCCGACATGAGCGAGACCCTTCGACTGCGGACCAACGCCTCCGGCACGGGCGGGCTGCGTCTCGCCGCCATCGACATCGGCACCAACTCGATCCACATGGTGATCGCGCGCGCCACCGGCGCGTCCGGATTCGAACTCGTCGATCGCGAGCGCGAGGTCGTACAGATCGGACGCGGCTCGTTCGAGGCGGGGCGGCTGCGGACGGCCGCGATCCGCCGCACCGTCGAGGCACTGGCGCGCTTCGTGGATCTCGCCCGCCGGCGCCAGGTCGACCGCATTCTCTGCACCGCGACGGCCGCGGTTCGCGAGGCGGCGAACGGCGGAGCGTTCATTCAGGCGGCCCGCGAGACCGCCGGCATCGCGCCACGGGTGATTCCTCCCGAGGAGGAGTGCCGGCTCATCTGGCTCGCGGTGAAGAGCGCGCTGCAGCTCGACGAGCAGCCGAGCCTGATCGTCGACATCGGCGGCGGCAGCATGCAGCTCGTGGTCGCCAACCGCGACCGGCTGATCGAGACCCTGAGCGCGCCGCTCGGGGCGCTCAGGCTGTCCGAGACGCGGCTCGGCTCCGATCCGCCCACACGCCGCGAACTCACGCGATTGTCGAATCACATCCGCAAGCGCGCAGACGGGATCCTCGAACAGGTGATCGCCCACGAACCCGCGCGCGTCTATGGTTCGTCCGGATCGATTCACGCGCTCGCCATGCTCGCGCACCACGCCGAACACGGTGGGCCGATCGCGCACCTCAACGGCCATGTTCTCGCGCTCGATGCGCTCGAGCAGCTCATGCGGCGCCTGCGGCGCATGAGCCATGCGGAACTCGAACACCTGCAGGGGCTCGACGCACGGCGCGCGGAGATCATCGTTGCGGGCGGGATGGTGCTGCAGCACGTGCTGCGTGCGGTGGAGGCGGAGGGCATCGTCCTGTCGGACTTCGGCGTGCGCGAGGGGCTGGTCACCGACTATCTGTCGGCCAACGTCCGCGAGATCGACACCGTCGGCCAGGTCGAGGACCTGCGCCATCGCAGCGTGCTGCAGCTCCTGCAGAAGTTCCAGCCGGAACCGCGCCACCTCGCCCACGCCCGACACGTCGCCCGGATGACGCTCGGCCTGTTCGACGGGATGCGTCGCCTGCATGGGCTCGGCGAAGGCGACCGCGAGCTGCTGCATTACGCTGCGTTGCTGCACGACGTCGGCGCAGTGATCGGCCATGACGGCCATGCGGAGCACTCCGCCTACATCATCCGCAACGGCAATCTGCGCGGCCTCACCGCGCCGGAGGTCGAAATGATCGCGCTGATCGCCTGCTACCACGGCAAGGCGCGGCCGCGGAAGCGCGACCCGCACTACGCCGCGCTCGACAAGCCGCGGCGCCGCGCGCTGCGCTGGATGTCGGCGCTGCTCAGGATCGCCGAGGGCCTCGACCGCAGCCACTATCAGCTGGTGCAGAACCTGCGCGTGATCCGCCGCAGCGGCGGGATCACCATCCGGCTCGAGGTCCGGCGCGGCGCGCGCCTCGAGATCTGGGCCGCGCGCCGGCGCGTCGACGCGCTGGAGAAGCTGTGCGGCAAACAGGTGCGCGTCACACCGGCCCGCGGCGCGCAGGCGTCGGGGCGCCGCCGCACCGCACGCGACAGCGCCTAGAGTTCGAATCGCGGCTGCGGGCCGTCCGTGCCGGTCAGGCGCCGCCCGAGCGGCGCGGCGGGTCGAGCGGCAGGACCCGCGGATCGGCGAGCTCCGACGCCCGGACGATCCGGACGAAATCCTCGACCGCCGCGCGGCGCTCCGCCTCGAGTCCGGCGTGCAGCGTGCCGAACGCTTCCGCGCCATGCGGGATGCCGAGCATCTCGAGGCGCTTGCGCACGGGATCCACGTCGTCGCGCAGCACCGCCAGATCGTTGACGCGGCCGAGTGCGCGCTGCAGGAGCACGAGGGTGTCGCGATGCCCGGCGGGGGCCTGTGGGTCGGCGGCGAGCAGCCGGTCGATCGCATAGCGCCAGCGCTTGACCGCCACGCGCGCGGCGTGCAGAACGCGGTCGGCGGGGGAGTGGAGCGCGCGCTTCACGCGCTCGATGGCGCGGCGTTCGCGCGTCGACACCCGGGTGCGGCCGTCACGGACGAGCGGGCCCGCCGCGCGCGGTGAGCCGACGACGCCGGTAGTGGCGCGCTCGATCCGGCGCCGGATCCGCCGCACCCGACGGCGCCGGCACGCGGAGCGCGCATCGCGCTCCAGGGCCTCGAGCGTGCGCTCCCAGCGTTCGATCAGCAGGCCCACACCGGCCTGGAGGCCGGGGGCGAGCGACGGCAGCCGGTTGCGCAGCAGTTCGATCGCGACGCGGCGCTCGCGCGCCGGCCCCAGCGCCCGCCGCAGCCCGCGCAGGGCACGCCGGGCGCGGCGCCGGCGCCCGTCCGGCAGATGATCGCGCCACACGTCGAGCAGGGCGTCGAGCTGGCGCGTCGCGACGCGCACGTCGTGCGTGGCCTCAGCGTCCACGGCTTCGCGCACGCGACGCGCGGCGTCTTCGAGCTTTCTCAGCAGGCGGTCGACGTCCGTTCCGATCCGCGCCACCGCCTCGGGCGGCACCGGTCCGTTCACGTTCGCTGCACCTGTCCGTTTCCGCTCGCGCCGGTACGGCGCGGCGTCTCCAGCACCTGCAGGACATCGGCGCACAGCTCGCGCGAGATGTCCTCCACGCTGCGCATCGCGTCGATGGCGTGGAACCCGAATTCACGCGACAGGTCGTCGAGTTCGTGGATCACGCGGGTCTGGTAGTTCATGAACGATTCGTAGAGATCCTCGCCCATGGGCAGGTCCATGCCCGATTCCCAGTAGTCGAAGCCGCGCGAGTAGATCACGCGCCGCGCCAGCTCTTCGACGCCGACGCGCAGGTAGAACACCGCGTCGGGCTTGAGCGAAAAGCCGTACACCTTCTTGATCCAGTCGGGGTCGGCGCCGCGTGCGATCGCGCGCGCGATCAGCGAATAGATGTAGCGGTCGGTGAGCATCACGAAGCCCGAGCGCAGCGCGGGCACGATCTGATGCTCGAGCCGGTCGGCGAAATCGGTCGCGTAGAACAGATTGAAGGCGTTGGTGCCGAGCGTGTTGCCCTGCTTGGCGCGACGGATGCCGCGGCTGGCGAGGTCGGAGCGGGTGAAGCCGGTCTCGGCGACCGCGTAGCCCTTGCGCTCCAGGTACTCGCGCAACAGGTTGATGTGCGTGGTGCGACCGACGCCGTCGGGACCTTCGATGACGATCAGCCAGCCCGAGAGCTCGACCGGATCCACCATGGGAATACCGATGCCGTGGGATTCGAATGCATTCATCGGGTGAGCGCCCCCGGCACGAGTTCGGGGAGGTGGGGGCGGATCGCGGCGCGCAGCTCGCGCTGCTGCACCTCGACCGGCCGGGTCGCGTCCATGACGTGCAGCCCGTACTCCTGCACCTGGGTCTCGTATTCGACCAGGATCCGCGACTGGAACAGCCGATAGGATTCGTGGACGTCCGCCGAGAGGCCGAGATCCATGCCCGCTTCGTACCATTTGAGCTTCGGGCGCCCCGCGAGGATCCGCTTGAGCGCCGTCTCGAGCGGAACGCGGAAATAGAACGCACGCGTCGGCACCGGGGCGAAACGGTACAGCGAGCGCACCCAGCCACGGTCCACGCCGCGGACGACGTCGCGGGCGAAGGCGGTGTAGACGTAGCGATCGGCGAGTACGATGGCGCCTGCCTTGAGCGAGGGCACGATCTCGCGCTCGACGCGATCGGAGAAGTCGGTCGCGTGGATCAGTGAGAACGTGAGCGGCGTGAGCAGGTTGCGCTTCTTGCCGCGCGAGGTGGTCGCCTTGACGATCGGCGACGAGTTCCACTCGCTGAACACGACCGGGTACCCTTCGCTGCGCAGCCATTGCGCGAGCAGCGTGAGCTGCGTGCTCTTGCCGGACCCGTCGATGCCCTCGACGATGAACAGCCGGCCCGCGTAGGGTTTCGTGTTCGCTCCATACGTACCGCCCGAACTCATACCTTCTCCTTTCCGGTGGACCAGCGGCGCAGATGTTTGGGTTGCAGGAACCAGGCCAGGCGCCCGGCACCCGGCTCCGGCACTTCGGCGAGGTCGATCGCACAGGCGCCCGCCTTCTTGAGCGGAATCCAGGCCGGCGCGCCGAACAGCAGCGTGCCCGCAAGCTTGCCGAGATCCGGCTCGTGTCCGACCAGCACCACGACCTGCTCGTTTTCGCACGACTCGAGCCAGCCGATCGTGCGCCGGTAGGTCGCCCCCGGGCTCAGCGCGTCGCTGGTCTCGAAGGCCTCCAGGCCGTATGCGGCAGCCACCAGGGCAGCCGTCTGCTGCGCGCGCACCAGCGGGCTCGCGATGATGCGTTCCGCGCCCGGTTCGAGCTTCGCCAGCCCGCGTGCGGCCGCGCGGGTGCGCTTCTCGCCCGGATGCGTCAGCGGGCGCAGCCCGTCGTCGGGCCAGCGCACCGCATCGCGGTCCGCGGCCGGGCCGTGTCGAAAGAGGACCACTCGCATGGATGCCGATTTCCTGGAACGGGGCCGCGAAGCTGCTGCGGGGCGGCGCTCGGGAGGCTCGATCCGCCGCGGCGGACGATGAGGCTAACACCAAGGGCCGCCGCAGCGAAACGGGCGTGCGCGCGGAGCGCGAACCCGCTGCGCGGCACGCGAATCGGCCGGTGACGGGTTGCCGGATCGGCGCCGCGCCTGCCGGGGCGCCCGCCCGAGGGCGGAACGAGCCGGGCGCCGGGGCCGCGCCCTTCTAGCGGCTCAGCTCTTCACGCGACTCCGTCGCCGGCCGCGCGAACCGCTGCGCTGCACCGCGCGCACCAGATAGGTGCCGCTCTTCTCGTCGTCGGTGAGCGTCACCTTGCCGGCTTCCTGCGCGTCTTCGAGCATGTCGCTGAAGCTGCCGTAGCCGAGCGCCGCTTCGCTGAACGCCGGCCGCTTGCGCTTCATCGTGTCCTTGACCAGCGACGCCTGGATGACCTCGAAGTTCTCGCGTTCGAGCGCACGCACCGTCTCGACCAGCAGCCGGAAAGCGTCGTCCTTGCCCTGCGGCGGCTTCTGGTCGGCCGCGCGCGGCGGCTCGCCCTTCTCGAGGTCCTCGTAGTAGATGAACTCGTCGCAGCCGTTGGCGAGCAGCGGCGAAGTCGAAGCCTTCATCCCGAGGCCGATCACGTGCCGCCCGTTCTCCTTGAGCTTCGCGACCAGCGGCGAGAAGTCGCTGTCGCCGGAGACGATCACGAACGTGTCGATGTGCTCCTTGCTCCAGCTGAGGTCCATCGCGTCCACCACCAGGCGGATGTCGGCGGAGTTCTTACCGGTCTGGGCCCGGCGCGGGATCTCGATCAGTTCGATGCCGTTCTCGTGCAGATCGCGCGTGTAGTCGCGGAACCGATTCCAGTCCGCATAGGCGATCTTGGCGATCACCTTGCCCTTTTCGAGCAGGCGGTCCAGCACACGCCCGACGTTGAAGGGCGCTTTACCGTCGCGCAGGCCGAGCGCGATGTTCTCGAAGTCGATGAACACCGCCAGCGAACGCTGCTGGGCGGCGGGTCGGATTCCTGCGGGCATGGGCACCTCCGTGCGCTCGGGACCCGGGCAGCATAGAAGAGCGGCCGCCTGCGGTCCATCCGGTGCGACTCCCGCGTTGCGCTGACGAGCGCACCCCGGCCGGCGACTGGAGCTCGGGCGCGGTTCGCCCGGCGCAATGCTTCGGCGCCCCGCATCTCCGGGCCCTCTTTTCGGGCACCTCGACGCGGTCCGCGCGCCGCGGCGCCCGGCGTCTGCGAAAGCCGGTCCGCGGCAGCCTACGGCCGCTTCTGCGGCTCCGGCTCGCGTTCGGCGGGGTGCGCGGCGTCGCGGGCCGCGGTGAGGTGGCCGGTGCCGTTCGAGAGCGTGATCGTCGGTTCCTCGCCCTCGAGATACGTGTAGCCGGCCAATCCGTCTTCGAAGCGCCGCATGAGCAGCGCCGACTCCTCGAAGGTCAGGAGCCCGCGCCGCAGCGCCTCTTCGTTGGCCTGGCGCACGCGCTGCGTCAGGTACTTCTTCTGGTACTGGACGTAGCTCAGCACCTCGGCGACCGAGTCGCCCTCGACGACGTGGTCCACGCGGTAGCCGTTCTCGTCGAGCACGATGTGCACGGCGTTGGTATCGCCGAACAGATTGTGCAGGTCGCCGAGGATCTCCTGGTAGGCGCCGACCAGGAACACGCCCAGGTAGTAGGGGCGACCGTCGTAGGGATGCAGTTCGAGCGTGCTCTTGACGTCCCTGAGCTCGATGAACTGACCGATCTTGCCGTCGGAGTCGCAGGTGAGGTCGGCCACGACGCCGCGCCGCGTCGGCCGTTCGTTCAGCCGATGCAGCGGCAGGATCGGGAACAGCTGCTTCACGGCCCAGTGATCCGGCATCGACTGGAACACCGAGAAATTGCCGTAGTAGGTGTCGGCGAGATTCTTCTCGAGCCCTTCGAGGTCGTCGGGGACGTAGTCGAGGTCGCGGATGATCTTGACGATCGCCTCGCAGCAGCCCCAGAACAGCTGCTCCACACGCGCGCGCCCGCGCAGGTCGAGCAGCCCGACGTTGAAGAGGCTGTTGCCCTCCTCCTTGAGCTGCAGCGCGTCGTGATAGGCCTCCTGGAAGTTCTTGCGCGTGATGCCGCGCCAGGTCTCGATCAGCTTCTGGATCACCGGCGGGTCGTCCTCGTCGAGCGTCGGCGGCGTCTGGCCGGCCAGCACCTCGTTCACGTCGAGGACGTTGAACACCAGCACCGAGTGGTGTGCGACCAGCGCGCGGCCGGATTCGGTGAGGATGTCCGGGTGCGGCACCTCGGCCAGCTCGCAGGCGTCATGAATCGCGGCGACCACGTCGTTCGCGTACTCCTGCATCGTGTAGTTCGTGGAGGAGTGCCAGTTGGTGGACGAGCCGTCGTAATCCACGCCGAGGCCGCCGCCCGCGTCGAGGAATCGCAGCCCGGCGCCGGCCTGCACCATCTCGACGTAGATCCGGCAGGCTTCCTGCATCGCGTCCTTGATCGCGCGCACCGCCGAGATCTGCGAGCCGATGTGGAAGTGCAGGAGCTCGAGGCAGTCGAGCATCTGCGCCTGGCGCAGTCGGTCCACCAGCATCACCAGCTCGGAGGCCGAGAGACCGAACTTCGACCTGTCTCCGGTGGACTCCATCCACTTGCCGGCGCCGCGGGTGGTGAGCTTGGCGCGCACGCCGATGTGCGGGCGGATGCCGAGCCGTCGTGCGACCTGCAGCACCAGATCCAGCTCGCGGTAGCGGTCGACCACCAGGATCGGATAGCGGCCGAGCTTCTGCGCGAGCAGCGCCGTCTCGATGTACTCGGCGTCCTTGTAGCCGTTCAGCACCAGCAGCGCGTCGGGGTTGTCGAGCAGCGCGAGTCCGGCCAGCAGCTCGGGCTTGGAGCCCGCTTCGAGGCCGAGCCCGTAGGGGCGGCCGAAGCGCACCAGCTCCTCGACGACCTGATGCTGCTGGTTGACCTTGATTGGATAGACGCCGCGATAACGGCCGGTGTACCCGTAGTCCTGGAAGGCGCGTTCGAAGCAGCCGACCAGCGTGCGCACGCGGCTGTCGAGGATGTCCGGAAAGCGCATCAGCAGCGGCATGCCGAGGCCGCGCCGCTGCACGTCGAGCGCCAGGTCGTACATGTCGATGCCGGGACCGTCGGCGCCCGCGGGTGTCACCTCGACGTGCCCGGCGTCATTGATCCGGAAATATCCGCTGGACCAGCCGCCGACGTTGTAGAGTGCGGCCGAGTCTTTCGTCGTCCAGGAGCGGATCTCGTTCAAATCTTCATACCTCCGCGCGCGTCGGCGCTCGATGCGATCGTGGTCGGCCGGAACGGCGACTAGACTACAGACCCGGGGGCCGCAATGCGAGGATTGATCTCGCCGGCGCGGGGCCCCGCGCCGGGCCCGTCCCGTCGACAATCCGTGCCGGGCGCCGCACCCGGACCTACGCTCACCGGAGGAACAGGATGACCGACTTCGCCCGCTGTGATCGCTTCCTCGAAAGCCGTCTCGACGCGAGCCTCGACGAGCTTTCGGCGCTCGTCGCGCAGCCGAGCGTGGCCGCGCAGAACCTCGGCATGGAGGACTGCGCGAAGCGGGTCGCGGCCATGCTCGAGCGGCGCGGTTTCCGCGTCGAGATCCTGCCGACCGGCGGCGCGCCGGCCGTCGTCGCCGAACGCGATGGCGCCGGGGACAGGACCCTGCTGATCTACAACCACTATGACGTCCAGCCGGCCGAGCCGCTCGACCTGTGGACCAGCCCGCCGTTCGCCCCGGAGCGCCGCGACGGCAGGCTGTTCGGCCGTGGAGTGAGCGACGACAAGGGCCACTTTGTCTCGCGACTGCACGCCATCGACGCGCTGCTCGACGCCGACGGCGAGCTGCCGTGCCGGGTGAAGTGGGTGGTCGAGGGCGAAGAGGAGATCGGCAGCGTGCACCTCGCCGATTTCGTCCACGCCCAGCGCGAGCGCCTCAAGGCCGACGCCTGCCTGTGGGAGTTCGGCTCGGTGGATCATCGCGACGTGCCGCAGCTGTTCACCGGCCTGCGCGGCATCTGCTACGTGCAGCTGTCGGTACGGACGGCGAAGATCGACATTCACTCGGGGCTCGGCGGCTCGATCATCGCCAATGCGGCGTGGCGGCTGGTGTGGGCGCTCTCGACGCTCAAGGACCGCGACGAGAAGATCCTGATTCCGGGCCACTACGACGACGTGAAGCCGCCGACGGCGCGCGACCGCGAGCTGATGGCGGCGCTCCCCGACCACGCCGCCGAATACCGCGAGCGCTACGGCGTGAAGTCGTTCCTGCGCGGGGTCGAGGGCGGCGTCGCGCTGCACGAGCAGGAGGTGTTCGTGCCGACCTGCACGATCTGCGGCCTCACCTCGGGCTACCAGGGGGCGGGCTCCAAGACCGTGCTGCCCGCGCTGGCCTCGGCCAAGGTGGACTTCCGGCTGGTGCCGGACCAGACCCCCGAGAAGGTGGTGAAGGGGCTGCGCGCGCACCTCGACGCGCAGGGCTTCGAGGACGTCGAGATCGAGCTGTTCGGCGGCGAGCCCGCCGGCCGCACCGACCCCGACGATCCGTTTATCGCGATGGTGGCGGAGACGGCGCGCGACGTGTTCGGCATGCCCATGCAGATCGTGCCGATGATCGGCGGCTCGGGTCCGAACCACGCGTTCATCCACGAGCTGGGCGTGCCGATCGCCTGCGCCGGGCTCGGGCATCCGGACACGCGCGCGCACGCGCCCGACGAGAACGTGCGCATCGACCTCTACCTCAAGCACGCGCGCCACGTGGTGCGGATGATGAAGGCGTTCGCCGCGGGAGCCTAGTCTTCCACGGCGTGCAAAGCGACGGGACGGCGCCGGATCCGAACGGCGGCCGTCCCGTGCCTCTGGCCGCACGGCCGCGCGGCGGGTAGGATGCCGCCTTCACGGGCGGCCCCCCGAGCCGGGCTCGGCGCGAGCGGCGGCCATCCAACCCATGGAGGAGGTCCCATGTCCCTGCGCCATGTGATCGGGTCCACGCTCGCCGCGCTGATGCTCGCGGGCACGTGCGCCCTGCCTGTCGCGCACGCCGACGATATGCAGCCGTCGACGGTCAAGAGCGAGATGCTCCGGTGGATCGGCGACGCCGAGGACAAGCTGCTCGAGTTGGCGGACGCCACGCCGCAGGCCAAGTACACCTGGCGGCCGAACAAGGAAGTGCGCTCGACGGGCGAGGTGTTCCTGCACGTCGCGGCGGCGAACTTCGGCATTCCGTCGTACTGGGGCGTCACGCCGCCCGAGGGCTTCAAGTTCGACGGCTACGAGCAGTCGATGTCGAAGAAGGAGGACATCGAGGCTGCGCTCAAGGCCTCCTTCGCCCACATGAAGAAGTCGCTCGAGGACGCGGACGAGGCCACGCTCGAGAAGAACGTCAAGGTCTTCGGGATGGACATGACGGTGCGCAGCGGCTACATGCTGTTGCTCTCGCATGTGCACGAGCACCTGGGCCAGTCGATCGCCTACGCGCGCTCGAACGGCATCGTGCCGCCGTGGACGGCGCGCGCGAATGCCGCGGCCGCGGCGAAGAAGAAGGAAGGCGAGGCGAAAGAGGAGCATTGAGCGGGCGCAGCTTCGGTCCGAACGAAGGGGGCCCGGCGTTCGACGCCGGGCCTCTTCTGTTGGATGGCAGTGGAAAGACTGTGCACGGCGGACGCATGAGCGCCGTGCTTCGATTCCTCGTCCGGGAAGCGGGCCGGCGAGTCGTTGCATCGGAAATTTTTGCGCGATGAGCAGGCATTGCTGCGTCACGAGCATCGTGTGATGGTTCCAATGTGAAGACGGCGATGTGAAAAGCGCTCGGGCGATGAGAAAAGTGCTTTTCAAGATCCATTCACATCTTTACAATCCCGCGACCCCGTTTTTGCATTTCCCTGCACATAAAACCCAATCGCTCTTCGAACGAGCCGTCTCCAGGCCGGTCGCTTCCCTTTCTCCCCAGGAGCCGCAATGGCCGCGCATTGCCTTCGCCGTGCCGCACCGTCCGCCGCGTCCCCCGACCTCCGCTTCCGACCCGCCTCTCCAGTTGCCGTTCTGGCGGCCGTTCTGGCGTTTTCTGCGCTGGTGGCCGGCCCGGCCCGCGCGCAATTCACGGACGCGACGATCGGCGTGCTCGCTGATGCCGGGCCGGGAACATCCGCCGCGTGGGACGACTTCGACGGGGACGGAGACATCGACCTCTACCTGGTCAATACGAACGGCTGGCCGAACAAGCTCCTGACCAACGTGGGGGGCACCTTCGTCGACAACTCGGTGGCCCCACTGGACGACAGCGGAAACGGCCTGGCGGTCTCCTGGGGCGACGACGATCAGAATGGCGCGCTCGATCTGCTCCTGCTCAACGGGGGGGAGTCGGCCGGTTTCTCAACGACGGCCTCGGCACGTTTGCCACCTCGACGCCTTCCGGACTCGCCGCCGTGTACGGGTCGAGCGTGAGCTGGGTGGACTACGACAACGACGGGGACCTCGATCTGTACGTGCTCCGCAACGGAGCCAACGCCATGTACCGGAACGACGGCGGCGGGACGTACACGCCGATCACGACGGGCCCGCTGGCGGACGCCGGCTACGGCCTCGAGCATGCGTGGTTCGACTACGACAACGACGGTGACCTGGACCTCTACATCGTCAACTACGGCGGGACCAACCGCCTGCTCCGCAACGACGGCGGCGGCAACTTCACCGACGTGACCTACGGGCCGCTCGCGGACGCGGCCGGCCAGGGCCAGGGCGTCGCGGTCGGCGACTACGACAACGATGGTCGGCTCGACCTGTTCATCGTCAACCTGGGTAACTCCAACAGACTGCTTCACAACGACGGCAACGGCGTCTTCAGCGACGTCACGCCAGCTGTCCTTGCGACCACCGGGACGGGCAGGCGCGGTGCCCTGTGGGGCGACTACGACAACGACGGCGATCTCGACCTGTTCGTTGTCACCAGCTCGTACAACATCCTGTTCCGCAACGACGGCGGCGGGACGTTCGTGAACGACTCGAGCGCGCCGATGGGTACCCCCGGCCTCTCAGCGGTGAGCGGTGACTACGACGGCGACGGTGACCAGGACATCTACGTCGTCAACTACAACCAGGCCAACCAGATGCTCCGCAACGACCAGGCGACGGGGAACCACTGGCTGGAGGTCCGGCTGGTCGGCACGCTGTCGAACGCCGCCTCGATCGGAGCGAGGATTCGCGTCGTGGCAGGCGGTGTCAGCCGCATCCGTGAGATCGCTCCGGCGGCGGGCAAGTGCCAGACGTCGCTGACCGCGCAATTCGGTCTCGGCGCGGCGACGACGGTGGACTCGGTCATTGTTGAATGGCCGTCCGGTGTCCGCCGGGTGGTCGCCCCCGGCCCGACGGTGAACCAGAAGGTGGAGATCGTCGAGCCTCGGGTCCAGATGACGAACGTGGCGACAGGCACGCTGGCCGACAACGCCGTCAGCAATGGCGCTGTGTGGGTGGACTACGACGGCGATGGCGACCTCGACCTCTTCTTCGGGAACGATTCCCAGCCGAACCGGCTCATGCGCAACGACGGCAACTTCGCCTTCACGGACGTGACGCCTGCGGGCATCCAGGACGCCGCGGCCGCGGCGCGCACGGCCGCGTGGGGCGACTACGACAACGACGGAGACCCGGACCTCTACCTGGCCAATTACCCCCCCGTGCCGAACAAGCTGTTCCGCAACGACGGCAACGGTGTCTTCACCGACCTGACCGCAAAGAATCCCGTCGTCGGCGTCATAGCCAGCAGCAAGGGCGCCTACTGGGTCGACTTCGACAATGACGGCGACCTTGATCTGTCAGTGGTGGGCTACAACGGAAACTTCCTGTTCCGCAACGACGGACCGGACGAGCCGTTTGCGGACGTATCGAGCGCGATTCCGGCGACCGTGTGGAACGTGGAGGCGGCGGCCTGGGCCGACTTCGACAACGACGGCGACATGGATCTCTATCTGGGCCGCGACAACTTCCCGAACCGGCTCGTGGTCAACGACGGCGGGGGTGCATTTCACGATGCGAGTATCGCGGTCATTCAGGACGCCGGCCTCGCCCGCGGGGTGGCGTGGGGCGATTACGACAACGACGGCGACCTCGACCTCGCACTCGCCACGGCTGCGGGTCCGGTCCAGCTGTACAGGAACGACAACGGGGTCGGCGCCGGGTTCACCGACGTGTCGGCATTCCTGCCGCCCTCACAGGCGGTGAGTTATGGCGCCATCAACTGGGTCGATGTGAACCTCGACGGCCGTCTGGACCTCGTTTCGGAGGGGACCGGGGGGACCCAGGTCTTCGTGAATCTCCCCGGCGGCTTCGCCGCCGAAACGATCGCCACCGGCGTCGGAGTGTCCTATGGCACGACGATCGGAGATGCCGATCGCGACGGTGCTCCCGACGTCTATTCCGCCCGAAATGGTGCGAACACGCTGCTCCGGAACACTCCGATCGGGCACCCTCACTGGCTGGTGCTGACCTTGCAGGGCACGGCGTCCAATCGCTCCGCGGTGGGGGCGCGCGTCCGGGTCTACACCGGCGCCACGACGCAGATGCGCGAGATCGAGGCGGGCAGCGGCTACCAGTCCCAGGACGCGCTCGAGGCGATGTTCGGTCTCGGCAGCGCGGCCGTCGTGGACTCGATCTGGATCCAGTGGCCCTCCGGCACGAGGCAGCGCCTCGCCAACGTGGCCGCGGACCAGTACCTGAACGTCAACGAGATGCGGTTGGACGCCTCGGACGGCGAGTTCGAGAACCGCGTGGAGCTGAGCTGGACGGCCGCGGAGAACGCCAACTACTACTTCGTCCTGCGCCGCGACGACGATCCGAACGACGCGACGCCGCCCGTGCTGCTCTCGTACGTCTCGGCCGGTGATTCGACCTACAGCGATGACACCGCGGTACCGGACGTCCAGTACACCTACACGATCGAGAAGTACCAGCTGCCGTCGCGCACACTCGTCGCCACCGCGGCCGACCAGGGCTCGAAGACGTTCTTCGCGCCGACGGACTTCCAGGCGTCGGTCGGGACGCAGTCGGACCGCGTCACGGTGCAGTGGCTCGACAACTCCTACATCGAGAGCGGCTATGAGCTCACCCGCACGCCGTCCGTCTTCACGGCGTCCGGCGCGGTGGACACGATCCCGGCGCCGCCTTCGATCGCGCCCGACGCGCTCGAGGACAGCACCGTCGCCTATCTGTTCCGCGAGCGCCTCGACACGGCGCTGGCTTCCGACCTCGCAGTCGACAACGTGGCGACGGGCATTTTCGCCGGCGACGCCGGCACGCCCGGCTCGGTGCCTGCGGGCACCGTGGTGACGTCCTACATGCTGCACTCCGATCGTGTGGCCGGTGCCACCAATACCACGTATTCGGGGATGGTGACCTTCGACACGCCGATCCTCGGGCTGATCTTCACCGACGCCGCGCTGGACAACAGCGACGCACTGCTGGGATCGCCCACGACCACGTACCCGACGTCCGGATTGGCCAACCGCGGGACCGCGTCGGGGGACGCGTTCGCCCTGTCGGCGGACCGGCTGACGCTCACGTTCACCCTGCACACCCCCGTCAGGGACGAGATGCGCATCGTCGTCGCGGGCGGCGGGCTGACGGCGACGCTCGCGCCGAACGTGTCGAGCTACAAGGATCAGGCCGCCATCCCCGGAGTGGACTACACCTACTGTTTGCGCGGCTTCGTCGACGCGCCGGACGCCGGCGACACGACCCGCGTGTGGACCGCCCAGTTCTGCACCGGCGGCCGGCGCGCGACGATCCTGCCGCCCGGCGACGTGATCGCCAGCGACGGCCAGGACTCGACCGCCGTCGTCATCAACTGGGTCGACCGGACC
This sequence comes from Candidatus Eiseniibacteriota bacterium, assembly GCA_963744995.1. Lineage (GTDB taxonomy): Bacteria > Eisenbacteria > RBG-16-71-46 > RBG-16-71-46 > RBG-16-71-46 > CAVUWA01. The sequence continues at coordinate 315,243 of CAVUWA010000005.1, read as the reverse complement.
ACCGACGAGCAGGGCTTCTGGATCTACCGGGACGGCACCAAGATCGGTTTCGTGCCGCCGGATTCGACGCGCTACAGGGACACCCAGCTGCTGAACGCCACGCACACCTACTGCGTGCAGACCGTGAAGGACTCCACGGCTGGCATGCTCTCCGACCAGGTCTGCGACCAGGGGATCGGCGGGCTGCAGTCGATGGCCGCGCCGCTGACGTTCACGGCCACCGATAGCACCTTCGATGATCGCGTGGATCTGAGCTGGCGCGACACGGCGCACGAGGACGAGTTCCTGATCTATCGCGGCGGCGAGCTGCTGGCCGTGCTCGGCCGCGACGTCGTGACGTTCTCCGACCGCACCGCCACGCCGGGCCTGAGGCAGGGCTATGAGGTGGTGGCCGCCGCGCTCGAGGACACGACCCTCGGCTACGCGGGCGGCACCTCGGCCGCGGTCGCCGACAGCGGTTTCCGCAGCCTTGTGGTGGCGCCGTCGCAGGTCGCGGCCTCGGACGGCGAGTTCGAGGACCACGTCGAGGTCACGTGGTCGAGCATCTCGACGACCGCGGTGCTGTTCACGCTCTACCGGGACGGCGATCCGATCCGCACGGTGCCGGGCTATCAGAAGAGCGCGACGGACGACGACGTGGACACCGCGCACCATGCCTATTCCGTCACGGCCGTCACCGCGGCGGGCATCGAGTCGGAGCAGAGCTTCGCCCCCGACAGCGGCGCGCGCGCCATCCAGCCGCCCGGCTCGGTCAAGGCGACGGACGACGACTACGAGAACCAGGTGATCGTCACATGGACCGACGCGTCGAAGATCGAGGCCGGTTACCGCGTGTGGCGCAAGGTCGCCGGCGCATCCACCGACTCCGTGGCGATCGGCACGGCGGCCGAGAACCGCACGACCTACGTGGACGTGACCGGCGCGCCGGGGGTGACCTACGCCTACTCGGTCAGCGCATTCGACGCGCTGGGCGCATCCGCGGCCCGCACGGACTATGGCCGCCGCTCGCTCGAGCAGCCGCAGGACGTCACCGCCTCGCAGGGCGACTATGAGGCCCGCATCCGGATCACCTGGTCCGACAAGTCGCGCTACGAGGACGGCTACTACGTCTACCGCCGCATCACCGGCGACGTCGCGGACTCGGTGCGCGTCGACTCGCTCGGCGCCAACACGCTCGCCTACGAAGACGACGGCTCGAAGCAGCCGCTGGTGCTCGGCACGCACTACACCTACTACGTCGTAGCCTTCGACGTGTACGGCGCATCGCGTGCCGGCTCGGCCGAGGGCTTCACGCGGATCATGGCGCCCGCCTCGGTCAGCGTCTCGGACGCGTATTCCGGGCAGTTCGTGGTCAGCTGGGTGGACCGCTCCCAGATCGAGACCGGCTACAAGATCTATCGCGACGGTGCGCTGGTGCACACGACGCTGGCGGACACCACGACGTGGACGGACACGAATGTCAGCGGCTCGTTGACGCCCACCTACTGCGTCGAGGCGATCTGCGCGACCGACGTCTCCGCGCAGGTGTGCGACCAGGGCGCGCTCGGCGGGACGGGCACGGTGGCCGTCGGCGGCGTGACCATGGGCGGAGCCATCGAAGGTGCAGGCACGATCATCCCGGCCGTCAGCGCGAGCTCGACGTTCGGCTGGGCGGTGTCGATGGGCAAGACGCGCGCGCTGGTCAGCGACCCCTACGCGACCACGCCCACCGACCCGAACACCAACAACGGCAACGCCGGCGCCGTGTTCCCGTTCGAGCGGGTGAACGGCACCTGGAAGCGCTCGGGGGATCCGCTCTATCCGCCCTCGAGCCCGAACACGAACGGCTCGCCCGGCCCGGCGGGGGACTCGCCGCCGTGGTTCGCCGGATTCGGCATGTCGGTGGCGATGAACGATGACGACCAGTACGCGGTCGTCGGCGACAATTCGGCGCAGGCCTCGGGCTTCTACGGGCGCGCCTTCGTGTACGGCTCGTCCAGCGGCAGCTGGATTCTGCTGGACACACTGGAGGGCGTCGGCGGCAGCACCGAGAGCGAGTTCGGCGCCGAGGTGGAGATGAGCGGTCGGACCATCCTCGTCGGTACGGCCGGTGGGGCGGCCAAGGCCGGGAAGACCGCCAGCGTCTATCTGTTCGATCGCGTCCCTGCCACCGGCAAGTGGCAGGCCGGCAGGATCCTGCTCTCTCCAGGCAACGGGGATGGCACGTTCGGGCTGACCCATGCGTTCAGCGGCGGCGCTGGGTGGGACCCCAACGCGGTGGGACAACATCGCATGGCCATCGACGGAAACGTGGCGGTGGTCGCCGGCGACGACCTGCTCTACGTCTTCGAGCGAAATGCGGTTTCCGGGCTGTGGGGCAGCACGCCGACGCAGATCCTCAATCCGGCCATTGGGCAGGATGCGGTGGCCGTCAGTGGAAACACCATCGTGGTGATGCAGGCGTGGAGCGCCGAGGTCTGGGAGAGGAAGGACACCGCATCCAGCTGGGGGCGGACCGCCACGCTTCGAATCTCTGGAGATCCCTACAATTTTGGCGACGTCGCCGTGAAGAACGGGCTCGTCGTGCTCGGCACTCAGCCGAGTACGTCGCCGCAGGCCACGCTTGTGTTCTCGAAGGTGGGCGGCTCCTGGGTGCAGGTGGCCGACATCCGTCCTCCCACTTCGGAGATCTTCACCGGGAATCACCTCGGCTATGACATCGACCTCGACGACGACGACCTCATGATCGGCGGACCGATCTCGGGGAACCTCCTGACGCCTCTCGCCAACGTCAATGGCAAGCTCTGGGTCGAGAAGCTTCCGGCGCTGCCCACCGGCATCACCGGCTCCGACGCCGCCTACGCCAACAAGATCCAGGTGCGCTGGACCGACAACTCGGTGACCGAGGACGGCTTCAAGGTCTATCGCGACGGCGACCTGATCGGGACGACCGGGCCCGACGTGCAGAGCTACGACGACGGTGACGTCGAGCCGGGTCGAACCTACGAGTACTGGGTCACCTCGTTCACCAGCGGCGGGTACGAGAGCGGCTACGTGGAAACGGACTACGGCCGCACGAAGCCGAACGGCACGATCGGCGGCCGGGTGGCCACGAACGCGGGGTCGGGCGTCTCCGGCGTCACGGTGGAGCTCGATCCCGCCGCCAACAACGCGCTGCTCTTCGACGGCATCGGCGGCTACCTGCTCACGAAGGGCTTCGCGATTCCGGATACGTTCACGGTCGACCTGTGGGTGAATCCGCGGCCCGGCGCGACCGCGAGCCTGCTCTCCAAGAGCGACGGCGCCTCGAACCTGTTCGGCATCCGGCTGACGGCCGACGGGCACGTGGAAGTGCGCTCGGGCGCCAGCACGGTGGCGACGACCGGCGCGCTCGCGCGCGATCAATGGCAGCACCTGGCGGTCGTCGCGGCGTTCCCGACCATCAAGGTGTACCGCGACGGCGGCAGCCTCGAGACGCTGAGCCTCGCGGCCACGACCGACACGAAGCCCGCGGACGGCTGGGCCATCGGCGCGCGCTGGAACGGCAGCGCGGCCTCCGAGTTCTTCGGCGGCCGGCTGGACGAGGTGCGCATCTGGGATCGCGCGCTCACCCAGAGCGAGATCCAGGCGGATCGCCTGGCGAAGCGAACCGGCGCCGAGCAGGACCTGCTGGCGTACTGGCCGCTCGACCAGTTCGACGAGCCCGCGATGGAAGACCTGTCGCCGAACCAGCTCTACGCGAAGACGGTCGGCGGCGTGCACTGGAGCGCCGAGTCGGCGCCGCTCGAGACGTTCGCGGTCACCGACGACCAGGGCAACTACACGCTCAAGGGCCTGCGCTACGGCACGGGCACCGACTTCATCGTGCGCCCGGTCGACAGCCAGCGCGACTTCGGGCCGGAGTTCAAGACCATCACGCTGAATCCGCAGACGCCGGTGCAGAACGAGGTCGCCTTCAACGACATCACGTCCCACACGATCTCGGGCACGATCGTCTACGCCGGCACCGATTGCCCGGCGCCCAACGTCACGATCCTGGTGGACGGCACGCCGCAGGGCGCGACCGACAAGGGCGGCCGCTTCGCCGTAGCGGTCGATCAGGGGCCGCACCAGATCGCCCCGCAGCTGGACGGCCACACGTTCAGTCCGCAGCTCTACAACTTCTTCGCAAGCGCGGACTCGGCGGGGTTCGAGTTCTCCGACCTCACGACGCGGACGCTGGCGGGCCGCGTCGGCGGACGCTGCCCGGGCGTCTCGGTGGGGACGGTCACGTTCGAGATCGCGAGCGAGAACCTGTGCTTCCGCGACACCGTGGTGACGGGCACCACCTACTCGGAAACGCTGCCTCCGGGAAGCTACTCGATCGTCGTGCTGGGGGTAACGGACATCCCGGCCGATCTCAACCCGGTGCTGGTGCGGCAGTTCTTCAGCCAGCTCGGCGCGCTCGACGTCGACCTGACAGCCGATTCGCAGACGCAGGACGTCGTTTACACCGCCCCGCTCAAGGTCGCGATCGAGGGCTGGGATCCGGTGACCTTCACCGAACTGGTGCTGCCGGGCGGCAAGCACGGCGCGCTGCCCGACGCGGTCCTGGACCAGACCGTCGGCAAGGACCTGCAGATCAAAGTGTACGAGGACTACGGCAACGGCAATCTGTGCCCGCTCGACACCGCCGACGTGGTGATCTACGACGAGGTGATCGACAATTCGGATCCCGTCACGGTGGGGCTGAAGAACGGTGTCGCGCGCTATCATACGGCGGCGAATACGCCGAACGTCTACGCGGGCCGCACGGATCTGGGGGGCCACAACCGCTCCTACCAGAAAGCGTTCACCGTGTTCGTCGACGTTCCGGGCCGCGACCCGGTGCGCCAGACGGACTGGGTGCTCGTGACGGGACACCGCCCGCGCCCGTCCACGTTCAGCACCGTGGCGGAAGGCATTCCGGTCCTGATCCTGCGCGACCCGCCGGGGGATCACTCCTACGCGTACATGGACGAGGGCAGGACGTCCTGCACCGTTCTCGACAGGGTGGGGCTCGAGTCGCTGAGCACCTATCAGGACTTCACCGTAAAGATCGGCGCGCGGTTCTCGACCGGATTCGGCTACCTCGCGCAGGTCACGAGCGAGAACTTCGTCATCGGCAACCTGGAGCTGGGGGTCAGCGTCACCGAGGACCAGCACTTCCAGGTGTGCACGACCATCCGCAACCGGATCTCCACGTCCGCTGACCAGACCTTCATCGGCCACGACGCCGACCTCTACGCCGCGGCCGGGATCAACTTCAGCTTCGCGAAGACCGACGTCATCGATGCGATCGTCAGCGGCTCGACCTGCACCGTCGAGCCGTCGGTCTCGACCGCGGTCGGGTCCAACGGCGTGAAGACCGCGTTCCTCTATACCGAGAAGCACATCCGCGACCATCTGATCCCGGAGCAGCTCGAGATCGCGGACGGCTTCCACAAGGCGAACGACGATGCCGACGCGATGATCTGGGAGTCGTCGGCCGCGAACCTGCAGAGCTGGATCGCGCGCAACGACTCGCTTCGCAAGGTCGCGAAGCTCGTGGAGAACAAGTCGTTCAGCGCCGGCGCCACCGAGGAGTATTCGAAAACTACCACGACGACCAAGAGCTACAAGACGACCGTGACCGTGTTCACCAACGACGACGTGGCCGCGGGCTACAACTTCGACATCGTCGGCACCGGTCCCGACGCAAAGTGGGGGGGCAGGCTCAAGCTCGAAGCCACGGTCGGGACAGGCTCGTCGACCGAGAACTCGAAGACGGTGGGCTACGTGCTGAGCGACGACGACATCGGCGACTACTTCAACGTCGACGTCAAGGACGATCCGGTCTACGGCACGCCGGTGTTCGACGTGTCGAACGTCGGGACGATCGGCACCAGCTCGTGCCCGTACGAGCCGTGGTACGACCCCACGACGGGTGCGGCGCGCAGCCAGCCGCGTGACGGCGTGTCGATCGGGCTCAACCCCGAGAACCAGCAGGGCGTGCCGCCCGATCAGCCGGCGGTCTTTACGCTGCGGATGACGAATTCGTCGCCGACCGACGAGAATCGCGAGTACGTGCTGTTCCCGATCCAGACCTCGAACCCGGGCGGCGCGATCATCAAGGTGAACGGCGGCCAGTTCGCCGGCGGGGCGTCGTTCGTCCTGGCGCCCGGCGACCAGGAGGCCACGCTCACGGTCGAGCGCGGTCCGCGCAAGTACGACTATCCGGATCTGAAGGTCGCGATCGCGCCGGCGTGCGAAATCGACAACTGGCGGAACGGCGGCGACCTGCAGCTCGCCGACACGGTGACGTTCCACGTGCAGTTCGACGCGCCATGCAGCGACATCGACATGCTCGCGCCGAAGCCGGGCTGGGCGGTGAACGCCAGCAAGGACAGCGTCATCATCGACCTGGACAACTACACCCTGTCGGTGGGGAGCACCGACGCCACCCCCAACGTGGTGCAGGCGATCGGCGCCGACTACCGGCGCAGCAACTCCGACGACACGCCGACTCCGATCGTTTCGTACACGAACACTCCGGAGCATCCGCTCGACCTGCTGCCGAAGGAATACGTCTGGTATCCACCGAGCAGCCTGCCGGACAGTTCGTACGACGTGATGGCGTGGACCCAGTGCAACGGCACCAAGTTCTACGTGGCGCAGGCGACGGGGCGGATCGACCGTGGCGCGCCGCAGATCGCCGGATTCACGCCGCCCGACGGCGGCACGCTCACGCTGAACGGCAGCATCTCGGTCAAGTTCAGTGAAGACATCGACTGTTCGAAGGTGACGGCCAGCGGCGCGACGCCGAACATCAAGGTCGAGCGCTCGAGCGATCTCGGCAGCACGTGGTACCCGGTGATCCTCAAGACGGCGCAGCAGAACGGCGTCGTCTGCGACGGACGCACGCTGACGATCACGCCGGTCTCGCCGCGGCTCGATTCGCTCGAGACGCAGCAGCTGCGCGTGACGGTGAGCGGCGTCAAGGACGTGACCGGCAACGCGCTCGCGGCGGACACCAGCTGGACGTTCCTCGTCCAGCGCAACGAATTCGCGTGGGCGCCGGCGCTGGTGTCGAAGGACGTCGCGGCGGGGCAGGCCAGCTCGTTCCAGGTGAGCCTCGTCAACGGTCTCACGCAGGACGTGGACTACGAGCTCACGGGGCTGCCGCCGTGGCTGGCCGTGCCGAACGCCACCGGCTCGCTCAACGCGCTCGAGACGCATGACTTCGTGTTCGAGGTTGCGGACACGCTGAAGCTCGGTACTCCGTACGACACCACGATCATAGCGACCGCCTACGAGCCCGTGACCCATAACTTCATCGTCGCGAGCAACCTCCCCGTGCACCTCGACGTGATCTGCGGCACGCCGAACTGGACGGTGAATCCGGCCGACTACCAGTACAGCATGACGGTGGTCGCGGACGTGGAGAAGGGGCCGCTCGGCGATCTGCCCGCGGCGCTCGACGACACGGTGGCGGCGTTCGTGGGCAACGAGGTGCGCGGCGTGGCGGCGCCGATCTCGACGCCGTCCGGCAATCGCGCGTTCCTCACCATCTACGGCAAGTTCACGGCCGGCGAGCGGATCCGGTTCAAGGTCTACGACAACGCCAACTGCCTGACGTCGGATGCGAGCCCGGTCGTTCAGTTCGCGTCGCAGGGCAACATGGGAACGGTGGCGAATCCGCTCGCCATCGCCACGCTCAATTCGGTCAACACCGGCGAGCAGATGATCCCGGTCGAAGCGGGCTGGAACTGGTTCTCGCTGAACCGCAAGGCCAACTTCGCCGACGGCATGGATGTGGCCGAGGTGCTGGGCAACCTGAACCCGCTACCCGGCGACCAGGTGAAGAACCACGTCGAGGGCTACGCCACCTACACCGATTCGGTGGGCTGGCAGCCGCTCGGCGGCCTCGACAGCCTCGACGTGCGCTCGACGTACCTGCTGCACGTGTCGCAGGCCGGGGTGATCCGTCACCGCGGCAATCCCGTGGACATCCCCACGACGCCGGTGCCGGTGGACAGCGGATGGACGTGGATCGGCTATCCGCTGCCGCGCGACACGACGCTGAACGACGCGCTCGACGGGCTCACGAAGACGACGGGCGACCTGATCGTCGGCCGGGACGCGTTCGCCCAGTACGACGGCACGGACTGGGTCGGATCGCTCGCCGCGATGAAGCCGGGCGCGGGCTACAAGCTCTACCTGCAGCATGTGGGGGCGCAGGACCTGGTCTACCCGGATCAGAACGCCCCGATGCCGCTGCTGATCGCGGGCGAGACGCCCTCGGCGGGCGCCGCGCCGGGCGTCACGCCGATCGGCAGGCGGGCGGGCTTCGGCGGAACCGGTGCCGGCATCACCGGCGGCTTCACGATGACGGCGCCGTCTTCGGAAGGCGGCGACTACACGTGGACGGTGGATCCGCGCCGCTACCGCTACGACATGACCGTCAGCGCGGCGGTCGCTTTCGAGGACGGCCGCGCGCTGAATGAGCGCTTCGTGGTGCTCGCCGTCGTGGACGGCGAGGTGCGCGGCATGGCGCACCTCAAGCCGTACTCGGCGTCCGGGGCGCTCGGCGCGTTCATGATGGTGTACGGCAACTCGACCGGCGGCGAGAACGTGAAGTTCCGGGTCTACGATCCCAACGAGCAGGCGCTGTACGACGTGAGCGGCGGAGTGGCGTTCGTCGCGGACGCGGCGTACGGGGCGACCGGCGGGCTCGTGGCGATGGAGGCCGGCGGCACGCCCGAACAGCTCGTGCGGATGCCGACCGAGCTGAGGCTCGCGGGGAACTTCCCGAATCCGTTCCGGGCCGGGATGGAGTCGACCGTCATCCGGTTCGGTCTGCCGGCGGCGGAGCGCGTGAGCCTCAAGGTGTTCGACCTGGCCGGCCGCAATCGCGCGACGCTGGTCCACGGCCGCATGGAAGCGGGCTGGCACGACGTGGCGTTTGACGGGGCGAGGCTGTCCGCGGGGGTCTACTTCTACCGGCTCGAGGCCGGCGGGAAGGCGTACTCGCACAAGCTGCTGATCCTCAGGTGACGCGCGCGGTGTGGATCCGGGCCGGCGTCGGCCGGTCCGGATCGCCCGTCGCGAGCGGGACTCAGGCGGCGCGCGCGGCCGTGCCGGAGCGACGCAGGGGAGCGGCGCTCCGGCGGTTCGCGTGCGGGGCGGGCGTGCTTGCGGCGCTGCTCGCGTGCCGTGTCGCGGGCGCGGCGGTTCCCACCGTGGTGATCTACGACAACCTCGCCGCGCCATCCGATCTCACGTTCTTCGGCGGCCAGAACGGCCAGGAGCCGCGCGACGACTTGCACGGCGTCACCAGCGGGCCGCTCTACCGGATCACGTTCGACTACGACGATCCATCGACGGCGACGGACTCGATCGCGGCGACGGTGTCGGTCTACGGCAACCCGGGCGGCAACGACATCGGCACGCCGCTCCTGTGGGGCCCGTACACGGTGACGGGGCTGCCGCGCGGCCGCAATCGGGCCACCGTCGTTACGAACACGCATCCCATCATCGGGCCGGACCTGTGGGTCGGCGTGCGTTTCTCGAGCACCAGCGCCGGTCTCGTGTTGCACGATCCGCCGGCCACCGGCTTCAGCCACGACTACTTCAACGAGAACGGCGGGCTGTTCAACTTCCTCGGCAGTCCGGTCGCCAACTTCAGCATCCGCGTCGAGGCCGTGCAGTGCCCGGCGCCCGCGATCGTCTACGTGAACGCCGCCGCCACGGGCGCGAGCGACGGCTCGTCATGGGCCGACGCGTTCACGAATCTTGACGACGGGCTGGCGCTCGCCGCCTGCGGCACGAGCGAGGTCTGGGTGGCGGCCGGCACGTACCGGCCGCGCGCGGCGACCGTCGTGGACTTCGAAGACGGCCCCGCGCTCGCGCTCAACGACTTCTTCTACATCGACCCCGTCGAATCGCGCGGGTACCGCATGAACTCGTCCGGCAGCGGGCTCGAGTGGGACGCCGATGGCGCCTACAACGGCACGCGTTCCTACTTCATGGACAACATCGTGGGCACGCTCACCCGGGTGGATGGCGGCACCTTCACGCCGTTTTCGTTCCGTGCGGGCGAGGACATCGACTTCGTTGCCCGCACGATCACCGTGACGGGCTTCTTCGCAAACGGCGCACAGGCCGACACCACGTACGACATCGACGGCATCGGCGACGGCCCCGGCGGCGTGGACGACTACCAGACCTTCGTGCTGCCCGCGTCGTTCACCGACCTCGTGAGCCTGCGCTTCGAGGACCCGGCGGGGCAGATGGCCCTGGACGACATCGTCATCGACGGGCCGCCGGCCGGCTACGCCACCTTCGCGCTGCCGGCCGGCGTCGGGGTGTACGGCGGCTTCGCCGGCACCGAGACCGCACGCGCCGAGCGCGACTGGACGGCGCACGTCACCGTGCTGAGCGGCGACATCGGCACCATCGGCAACGCCGCCGACAACGCGCGCCATGTGGTCACGGCCGGCCCCGGCGCGCACCTCGACGGCTTCACCGTCACCGGCGGCAACGCCGGCGCGCTGGCCGCGCAGGCGGGCGGCGGTATCCTCTCGACCGGCGGGGGCAGCCAGACGTACGAGCACCTCGTGGTGACCGGCAACACGGCGGGCACGGGCGGCGGCATGTACGCGGCCGGCGGCGCACTCGCGCTCAACGACGTCACGTTCAGCGGCAACACCGCCGCCTCGTCGGGCGGCGGCCTCTACAGCACGGGCGGCGCTCCCGCGCTGCGCGACGTGGTCTTCACGAACAACGCGGCGGTCGCCGGCACGGGCGGCGCGGTCTACAACGACGCGGGCGCCATGACGATCGCGGGCGCCGTCTTCTACGCGAACACGGCGGCGGTCGCCGGCGGCGCGCTCTACGACGATGGCGGCGGCACCACGATCACCAGCGCCAGCTTCAACGGCAACGCCGCGGGCGGCGGTGGGGCGGCAGTCGCGGTCGCCGGCGCGGGCGGCACGACGGGGATCTGGAACTCGATTCTGTGGGGTGACACCGGCGGGCCCGCCGAGATCGGGGTGGACGGCCCGGCGCCCGCGATCCACCACTCGATCGTGCAGGGCTCGGGCGGCAGCGGGGCCGGCTGGGATCCCGCGTTCGGCCAGGATCTGGGCGGCAATCTCGATGTCGATCCGCAGTACGTTGACGCGTCGAATGGCAACCTGCGGCCGAGCACGACCTCGCCCGCGCGCGACGCCGGCGACGTCGGTGCTCCGAACCTGCCGACCCACGACCTGGACGGCGCGGCCCGTATCATCGGGTCAACGGTGGACATGGGTGCCTACGAGCTGCCGCCGGTGTCGGTTTCGGTGGGCGATTCCGTCGCCCTCTTCGCCGGCCTGCATCTGAGCCCGAATCCACTGCACGGCGCGGGCACGGTCGCCTTCGTGGCCCGCCGTGGAGAGCGCACACGGGTGGAGCTGTTCGACGTGAACGGCCGGCTCGTCAGGACGCTCTTCGACGAACGGGCCACGCAGACGGGGATCCGCCGGCTGGTGTTCCGGCCGCAGCTCCCCGGAGGCGTGTACTTCCTGCGGCTGACCTCACCGGGCGAGCACCGGGCCAAGCGGGTGGTCGTGCTGCGCTGATGTGCGCCGCGGCGCGGCAGCGGCGGGCTACTTCCCGTTCTGCACGAAGCGCCAGCCGAAGCGCCCCTTGATGCACAGATTGCCGAGGGTGATCGCGTTGTCGAGCGGCGACGTCGCCTTGACGATGCGCCCGTCCTGGACGTGCAGCGTGAGCGTGCAGCCCACGCCGCAGTAAGGGCAGATCGTGTCGGTGGTCTTCTGCTCGGGCTCGTTCCAGGTGCCCTGCCCGCGCATCTCGAACTCGGTGCGGTCCATCAGCGCGCCGGTCGGACAGACGGCGATGCAGTTGCCGCAGTAGACACACGCCGAATCGGTCAGCGGCACGTTCATCTCGGTCGAGATCCGCGCGTCGAAACCGCGTCCGGCGACCGCGATGGCGAAGGTGTTCTGGTGATCCTCGCCGCAGGCTTCGACACACTTGTAGCACAGCACGCACTTGCCGTAGTCGCGCACGTAGAGATCGTTGTCGATCTTGACCGGCTGGTGCACGGTGGCTGCGTGCGTGAGGTCGGGCGCGGCGTGGTGCCCGGGGGTGGAACGGTCGCGATCGTGCGCGGGCGCCGGCGGGCCGTAGCGCGCGGCGTCGGCGCGGTATTCGGCGATGCGCCGCTGCAGGTCCGGGGCGGTGGAGAGGTCGACCGACGAAGCGAGCATTTCGAGCACCATGCGTCGCGACTGCACGACGCGCTCGGAGCGCGTATGCACGACCATGCCCGGCTCGACCGCGCGCGAACAGCCAGGTGCCAGCACGCGCGCGCCCTCGATCTCGACTACGCACAGGCGACAGGCGTTGGCGGGTTTCAGCGTTTCGAGGTAGCAGAGCGTCGGCACCTCGATACCGAGTCCGCGGCACGCCTCGAGGATCGTCGCCCCCGCGCGGACCGTCGTCCGCCGGCCGTCGATCTCGAGCGCGACGGTGCCGGGCGCGGCGCCGTTCGCGTGCGCGCGCGACTTCGCCGGCGCAGGTGCGGGCGGCCGCGCCGGCGCCTCGCCGAACAGCCCGAGCCGCCGGATCGCCGATTCGACCGCTGCCGACGCGGTCTGGCCGAGGCCGCAGATCGAGGCGTCGCGCATGCCCTGGCCGACATCGCCGATCAGCGTGAGCTCGGTCGCCGCACCGCCCAGCGGCGCGTCGTACACGAGCCGGTGCAGCGCCTCTTCCTGCCGTACCGTGCCGACGCGGCACGGCACGCACTGGCCGCAGGACTCGTCGCGGAAGAACGCGGCGATCCGCAGCACCACCCGCTTCATGTCGGCGCGATCGTCGAACAGCATCACCACGCCCGAGCCGAGCGTGGATTCCGCGGCGCGCGCGTCCTCGAGCGAGAGCTTCATGTCGAGCTCGTCGGGACGCAGGAACGTGCCGGCCGCGCCGCCCATCAGCACCGCCTGCAGCGCGCGCCCCGCGGGGACGCCGCCCGCGCGCTCGATCAGCGTGCGCAGCGTGGTGCCGTGCGCGACCTCGTAGACGCCGGGCACGCGCACGCTGCCGCTCAGGCAGAACAGGCGCGTCCCGGTCGACTCGGCCGTGCCCGTGCGCGCGTAGGCCGCGCCGCCCTCGAGCACGATCGGCAGGACGTTCACCAGCGTCTCGACGTTGTTGACGACCGTCGGGCGGCCGTAGAGACCCGACTGCACCGGGAACGGCGGTTTGCTGCGCGGCTCACCGCGGCGGCCCTCGATGGATTCGAACAGCGCGGTCTCCTCGCCGCAGATGTAGGCGCCCGCGCCGCGGCGGATCTCGATGTCGAACGAGAACGCCGTGCCGAGGATGCGTGCGCCGAGCAACCCCGCCTCGCGCGCCGCATCCACGGCGCGCCGCAGCCGCTGGTGGGCGAGCGGGTACTCGGCGCGCAGGTAGACGAAGCCCTTTTCGCAACCTGCGGCGAAGGCGGCGATCGTCATCGCTTCGACCACCGCGAACGGATCGCCGCACATCAGCAGGCGGTCCTTGAACGTGCCGGGCTCGGACTCGTCGGCGTTGCACACCAGGTAGCGCGGGCCCCCGCCCTGGCGCCTCACGGCGTCCCACTTGCGCCCGGTGGGGAACGCGGCGCCGCCGCGCCCGGTGAGCTTCGAGGCCGTGACTTCGTCGATCACGCCTCCGGCGCCGAGCTCGAACGCGCGCGCGAGCGCGGCGTAGCCGCCGGCGGCGCGGTAGGCGTCGAGGCTGGTCGGGTCGACGGTGCCGATGCGCCTGAGGAGCACGAGCGACGGATCACCCGCCTGCGGCAGCGGCGGGCGGGCGGCGCCGTCTTCGCCCGGTGCGCCGCCCTCGAGCAGCGCGAGCAGGGCGGCATCATCGACCTCGGCGAGCTGCCGTTCGATGGGCTTGGTCCCGGCTTCGGTCACCAGCGCCGCGGGGGCACGGTCGCACAGGCCGAGGCAGGGGGAGCGCATCCAGGCCGGGCGCTCGGCGTGGTGGTGCAGCGCGTCGCCTTCCGGCGCGTGCGGCAGCGCGGGTCCGGCCGTCTGCTCCAGCCGCTCGCAGATCGCACCGGCGCCACGGGCGCGGCAGGCGATGTCGTCGCAGACGTGCACCACCCGCCGCGGGCGCGGCGTGACGGCGAGCATCGCGTAGAACGTCGCCACCGACCACGCTTCGGCGGGCGGCACGCCGAGCCGCTCGCACACGTAGTTGAGGCCGCCTTCGCTCACCCAGCCGACGCGGCTCTGCAGGGCCTGCAGTGCCGGCAACAGCTCGGTGCGCCGCGCCCGCTGCGCCGCGCCGCCGTGCGCCGTGTGCGCATCGCGCGGCGTGCCGCGCGCGCCGCCGTCCCATGCCGATGCCGGCGCGCCGAGCGCGGCGTCGACGGCGTCGCGCTCCTCGGCGGTGGGCTCGTCTTCCAGCAGCTTGAGATCCATCAGTCGCCGCCTCCGCCGGCGAGCACGCCGGCCGGTTCGACGCGCACCGCGCAGGCTTTGAACTCGGCGGTGCCCGACAGCGGATCGGCCTCGTCGATGGTCAGCGTGTTGGTCGCGACGTCGTCGGGGAAGTGGAGGGTCATGAACACCATCCCGGCGCGCAGCCCCACGTCGATCCGCGCGGGCACGGTGAGCGAGCCGCGCCGCGACGTGACCCGCACCGACTCGCCGTTCGCGATGCCGAGGCGCGCGGCGTCCTCGGGCGACAGATCGAGCGTCTCGCCGATCCGGAGCGGCGACGCGTAGCCGCCCGACTGGACGCCGGTGTTGTAGGACTCGAGCCGCCGGCCCGTGGTGAGCAGCAGCGGATACTCGTCGTCGGGCTGCTCGATCGGGCCTTCCTGGTGAACCACCTTGAACGGCGCCGCGCGGCCGCCGCGCGGCGTCTCCCACAGGCGGCCGTGCAGGAAGGTCGAGCCCGGATGGTCCTCGCTCGGGCACGGCCACTGGATGCCGCCGAGGGCCTCGAGGCGCGCGTAGCTCATGCCGCCGGCGAAGTCGGGCGCGACGTCGCGCAGCTCGTTCCACACGTCCTCGGCGCTCGGATTCCCGAAGTCCACGCCCATGCGGCGCGCGATCTCGCACAGAATCCAGATCTCGTCGCGCGCGCCGTCGGGCGGCTCGACGGCCTTGCGCACGCGCTGGATGCGTCGCTCGCTGTTGGTCACCGTGCCCTCGGCCTCGCACCACGAGGCCGCGGCAGGCAGCACGACGTCGGCGAGCTGCGCGGTGCGGGTGAGAAAGATCTCCTGCACGACCAGGTGATCGAGCCCCTCGAGCAGCTTCTGGACGTGCCCGGCGTCGGCGTCCGACTGCGCCGGGTTCTCGCCGATCACGAGCAGCGCCGTCATGTCGCCGCGGTCCATCGCGCGGAACATCTCGGTGAGGTTCCAGCCGACGTTCGGCTGCAGCTTCACGTTCCACTTCGTGTCGAAGCGCGCGCGCACGGCGGGATCGAGGATATCCTGGAAGCCCGGCAGCCGGTTCGGGATCGCGCCCATGTCGCCGCCGCCCTGCACGTTGTTCTGGCCGCGCAGCGGATTGCACCCCGAGCCCCAGCGGCCGATGTGCCCGGTGAGCAGCGACAGGTTGATGAGCGCGAGCACGTTCTGGGTCGCGTCGTGGTGCTCGGTGATGCCGAGCGTCCAGCAGACCATCGCCTTGTCGGCGCGGGCGTAGGCGTGGGCGGCCTCGCGGATCACGTCGGCGGGGACGCCGGTCAGGCGCTCGCCCTCTTCCAGCGTGTAACGCTCGACGGCCTCGCGGTAGGCGTCGAAGCCCTCGGTCGCGCGCTCGATGAACTCGCGATGGTGGAGGTTCGCGTGGATGATCTCGCGCGCCATCGTGTTGGCCAGCGCGATGTCGGTGCCGACATGGAGACCGAGCCAGACGTCGGCCCACTGCGCGGACGACGTGCGCCGCGGGTCCATGACATAGAGGCGCGCCCCGTTGTGGATCCCCTTCAGCAGATGGTGGAACCAGATCGGGTGCGCTTCGCGCGCGTTCGAGCCCCAGAGGAAGACGACGTCCGTCTCCTCCACCTCACGGTAGGAGTTCGTTCCGCCCCCCGCACCGAAGACCGTCGCCAGACCGACGACGCTGGGCGCGTGTCAGGTGCGGTTGCAGCTGTCGATGTTGTGGGTCCCGAACACGACCCGGGCCAGCTTCTGCGCCACGAAGTTCATCTCGTTCGTGGACTTGGAGCAGCTGAAGATCCCGAGCGCGTTGGGGCCGTGTGCTTCGCGGTTCCGGCGAAAACCCTCCGCCGCGCGATCGAGCGCTTCGTCCCAGGTCGCGGGACGGAGAACGCCGTTCTCGCGGACCAGCGGCTGCGTGAGCCGTTCGTAGGAACGCGAATTCCTGCGTGCTGCCACGGTGCACCTCCCGATGTGAAACGCGACGCTGCACAGCATCGCGCAGCAGGCGAGGCGTGGCAAGCCTCCGATGGTGTCACTCGCCGCGCGTGCGCGCCGCCGCCCGCGCCAGCGCCAGCGCCTCGCGCACCTCCTCGTCACGCACCGGGCGGAAGTCGAGATACGCGGCGCCCACCGCAAGGAAGGCAGGATCGGACCACGGACAGACCAGGTCGTCGACGCTCTCCCTGACGACCCCCGCGGTCTCCGCCGCCGCGTAGGGCACGGCCACGACGATGCGCTGCGCACCATGGCGCCGCGCGAAGGCGATCGCCGCGCGCATCGTCGCGCCGGTCGCGAGGCCGTCGTCCACCAGCACGAGCGTGCGCCCCGGGAGCAGTGCGGCCAGATCCGGCGCGTCGAATATCCGCTTCTGGCGCTCGATCTCGGCGAGCACCCGCTCTCGTGCGAGCCCGAGCTCGGCGGGGGAGACGTGCAGATCGGCGGCGATGTCGGGGTCGATTTCGAGCCGGCCGTCTTCGTCCATCGCGCCGATCGCCAGCTCCGGCGCCGCCTCGGCCGACACCTTGCGGGCGAACGCGAGGCCCAGCGCGCAGCCCAGCGCGCGCGCGATCGGCAGCGCGACCAGGGCGCCGCCGCGCGGGATGCCGGCAACCACGCACGGCGGTGCGACGCGCCCGGCCAGGGCCTCGGAGAGCACGCGGCCGGCTTCGCCACGGTCGGTGTAACGGGAGCGTGACAGGGCGTCCTCCATCCGGGTTCCCCGGGTGCGGCGTGCGGCGCCGCGGCATCGGCCCGGCGCGCCTGACCCGCACGGACGCGACGCCGGGGCATGGTGCGGTCGCGCTTTCGATGGACCGGCTGCGGGTCCCGGATCAGCATGGCATGCGTGTCCAGCTTCGCATGAACAGGGATGGAGACGGTGGCGGGACCCGCGGCGGATGCGGCGCATGGCGCGCAGCCGGCCCGCTCCGGAGCCGCCGCCCGCCGGCGCCGACCCGCGGACTGGCGTTCCGGCACAGCCCGCGATTGACACGCCGTCAGCCGTCCCGGAGACTGGTCCGGCCATTCGACACGGAAGTTCGAACCGCGCCGGAGGAACGGCCTTGATCATCGACTTGCGTTGCCGGCTGACGTCAGGGAAGGCGTCCGAGTACTTCGCCAGCCGCATGAGCCACCTGGGTCGTCTCGATCGCATCGCCGCCTTTGGCGACGACTCGGAGCAGGCGTTCTTCGACGAGATCGCCGCCGCAGGCATCACCACGGCCGTGTCCGTCTCCGGCCTGAACCCCGGGGCACGCATCGGCCGCTTCGACTTCCCCGACCGCACGACCTCGAACGACTACCTGAGCGACGCCCAGAAACGCCACCCGCGCCGGCTCATCGCCGTCGGCGGGATCGACGTCAGCAACACCTTCCACGACGCGCTCGCCGAAATCGACCGCTGCGTCCGCGCTCTCGGCATGAAGGCCGTGTGTATCGAACCCGGCAGGGCGCCGGGCTGCGACATGGACGACGAGCGGCTCTTCCCCGTCTACGAGAAATGTCAGGCGCTGGGCATCACGATGATCCTGCAGACTTCGGGCGGCAACGGCGGCACTTACGTCGACTATGCGCACCCGATGCACGTCGAGCGTGTCGCTCACGCGTTTCCGGCGCTCAGGATCGTGTGCGGTCACGGCTGCTATCCGTACGCCCGCGAGGCGATCACCATGGCGGCGCGTCGCGACAACGTGTGGCTCGCGCCGGATGGATACTTCTTCCACCTGGGGCACGAGGATTGGGTCAAGGCCATCAACTACAATCTGGGCGGCTTCGTCGACAAGTTCACCTTCGCGAGCGCCTACCCGCTGACGGCGATCAAGCCCTTCGTGGAGAACTTCATGAAGGTGGCGTGGCGGGAAGAGGTTCTCCCGAAGATTCTCTACCGTAATGCGCTGGCCGCGCTGGGGCTGGAGAACGACGCGACCTTCCGGGCCTTCTACGGCCTCGATGGTCCCACCCCGATGCCTCCCGCCACGGCCTGACGTTGGCGACTTCAAGACCGACGCTGCTGCTGCTCAGTGGGTCGAGCCTCGTCGGCCAGAACGTCATCCAGGCGCTCGCGGCCGAACGCGCCCGATTCCACCTGGTGGCGACCAGCAGCGCCGCCGACGCGGCGACCCTGCAGGACTTCGACGAAGTCCACATGGTTCCCGAGACGAGGCAGGACCCCGCCGGCATGTCGCGGGTCGTCGAAGCGCTCATCGACGCGGCCGGGCCGAGCCTCGTCATTCCCTGCCGCGACGACGACGTGGTGTTCCTCGCGCATCTGGCGCGGCGCCGGCCCGAATGGGCGCCCCGTCTGCTGGCTGGGAGTTCCGAGGCCGCGGACGTCCTGCTCGACAAGTGGACGAGCTGGACCTTCTCCCGGGACCATGGGCTGCCGTTCGCGCCGACCCTGCGGCTCGACGACTCGGGCGGGATCGAAGCGTTCGTCGAGGCGCACGGCTTCCCGCTCGTGCTGAAACCGCGCTACGGCTTCGCCTCGCAGGGCGTGTCCCTGATTCTCGAACGCGCACAGCTCGAGGCCGTCCCGCGCGATTCGGGTCTGCTGCTCCAGAAGTACCTGGGCGACGGCGCCGAGGTGAATGCGGACGTGGGGAGGATGCGGTCGCGCGGCTGGCCCCTGTTCTTCTCGTTCGAAGATGCCAAGTGCTCGGTGCAGGTCATCATCGGTCCGGACGGCGCGGTGCAGGACGTGTGCGGGACGACCCATGTCATGCGCCAGGGGATGTCCGTGGCGGTGGCGCGCGACGAGCGGGCCGAGGTGCGGGCGCTGGGGCTGGCCTGCGCCCGGCCATTCATCGAGGCGGGCTGGCGGGGCCCGCTGAACATCCAGTGCCAGAGCATGCCGGGGGACGGGCTCGGCATCTTCGAGTACAACGGCCGCTTCACCGGCGCGACCGCGGCCCGGGCGCTGCTCGGCTTCGACGAAATCGCCCTGACCCTGCGCTGCTTCGCGGGGATCACGCTCCGGCGGCTTCCGCCTTCGGCTCTCACGCGGATCGTTCGCGTACCGGCGAGCCGCGGGCTGCCCGGCGAAGTCCGGGAGCGCCTCGAACGAACGGGACGATACCGGCGCGATGATCCACTCTGAAGCCCGCCGGCGCTCGACGCTGGAGCGCGAGTACGCCGAGACGATGGAGTGGCGGGTCGCGAGGCCGGAGCCGCTGGTCTCGGCGGTCGTGACGACCTACCAGCAGGCGGATGTCATCGAGCGATGCCTCGACGGGATCCTCGCGCAACGCACGGACTTCCCTTTCGAAGTCGTCATCGGCGAAGACGGCTCGACGGACGGTACCCGCGAACGGTGCATCGAATACGCGACGCGTCAGCCGGGGCTGATCAGGCTCTTCCTGCGTTCTCGTGAAGAGGCGGTGTACGAAACGCGCGGCCGCCGAAAACGCCTGAACGGCATCTGGTCACGCCAGGCCGCGCGCGGTGCGTTCATCGCGCTCTGCGACGGCGACGACTACTGGACCGACCCGCTGAAGCTCCAGAAGCAGGTCGACTTCCTGCAGGCCCACCCGGAGTGCGCGTCCTGCTTTCACGCGGTCGACCTCGACGATCGGACCCAGGGCGTGCTGCGGAAAAACGTCCATCCGGCTCCGCCGCTGGAGGGTCCCCACTACTCGCTCGACGATCTGCTGCGCCTGGGCAACTTCATCTTCACGTCGAGCGAAATGTACCGGAACGTGCCGGCCCGGGAGGATCAGGAGTGGTTCTACGCGCTTCCCTATCGCGATTTCGCGCGCCACGCCCTCGCGGTCGCGAACGGCCGCCAGCGCTGGATCGGCTACATTCCGGACAGCATGGCCGTGTACCGGCGGCATGCGGGCGGCTCGTGGTTCAGCCGGGGCCGTTCGCAACAGCTCGCCGACGAGATCGAGGTCTATGCGGTGCTGGGCGAACGGCTCGACATCGAGCAGCGGGCCGAGTGGCGCCGGGCGTTCTCGCGGCTGCTGGCGAGCCACGTGCTCGAGCATCCCAGCCCGCGGACCTTCACCCGGGACATGGCCCTGATCTGGCGCAAATCGCCGCGGCTCGCGGCCGGCTTCGCGCTGCGCGTGCTGCCCGGACGCGCGCTGGATCGGCTCATGAAGCGGGCGTCGAATCTGCGGCCCGCGGTGGAACGGGGATGAAGGGGCAGGCGTCGTGACCGCGAAGCGGCGCGTGTCCGATCTTGCGATCTTCGGGGGATCGCCGGAATTCTCCCGGCCGCTGGTCGTCGGTCGTCCGAACCTGTGTCCGCCGGAGGTGTTCGCGGCCCGCGCCGAAGCCATCATGCGCACCGGGATGCTCTCGAATCACGGACCGACCGTTCGGGCGTTCGAGGCGGAGCTCGCCCGGCGATCCGGCGTGCGCAACTGCATCGTGACGTGCAGCGCCACGACGGCGCTCGAAATCGTCATCCGTGCCATGGATCTGCGCGGAGAGGTCGTCGTCCCCTCCTTCACGTTCATCTCTCCCGTGCACGCCCTCCGGCGGGAAGGCGTCACGCCTGTCTTCTGCGACGTCGATCCGACGCATCACTGTCTCGACGTCCGCGAGGTCGAAGCGCGCCTGACGCCGCGCACGTCGGCCGTGCTCGCCGTCAATCTCTGGGGGCAGGCGTGCGACGTCGATGCCCTCGCACGGCTGTGCCGCGAGCGCGGCCTCAGGCTGATCTTCGACTCGGCGCATGCCTTCGGATGCGCGTGGCGGGGGACGCCCCTGGGCGGGTTCGGCGACGCCGAAGTCTTCAGCTTCCACGCGACCAAGGTCCTGAACGCCGGCGAGGGCGGCTGCATCCTGACCCGCGACGACGCTCTCGCGGAGCGGTGCGCCCCCATGATCAATTTCGGCATCACCGACGGGGACACCGTCGCGATGCATGGCACCAACGGGAAGATGCAGGAGCTCGCCGCCGCGCTCGGGCTGGCGAACCTCGAGTGCATCGACGACTTCCTCGCCGCCAATCGGGCCAATGACGCGGCCTATCGCCGCGCTCTGCAGGGGGCGCGCGGGATCCGCATCCTGACCAGAGATCCCGCGAACGAAAGCAACCTGCACTACGTCGTCCTCGAGCTGGACGAGGCGACCATCGGCGCGGACCGCAACGAGATCCTGGAGGTGCTCGCGAGCGAGAACATCCGCGCGCGTCGCTACTTCTTCCCCGGCTGTCACCTGGCCGAACCCTACCGCTCGGACGCTTCCACGCCGCGCCCTGCGCTTCCCCACACGGAGCGCCTGGCGCGCGAGGTGCTGGTGATGCCGACCGGTATGGCCACGGCGGTGGCGGACGTCGAGCGGGCGTGCGAGGTGCTGCGCTTCATCGTCGAGCACGGCGCCGAGGTGCGCGCAACGCTGCGGCGCACACCGGGTCGGACGTGATGGGGTAGGCTGCCGCCAGCCCGGGGCAGCACGTTGGCGTGTCCGCTTCGGCGGCATGCGTTCCGCCCCCCGGCGGGGCCGCGATCTCGACGAGGGAGGATCAGGATGACGGACTCGACCACCGCCTGGCCGCGCGGCATTCCCGCGGTCGGGCAAACCGCGACGCGTTCGCGCAAGATCAGCGCGCGCGACATCGAATTGTTCACCCAGATGACCGGCGATCGCAATCCGCTCCACTACGACGAGGCGCTGGCGAAGCAGACGCGCATGGGCGGGATCGTGGTCCAGGGCGGCGTGACGAGCGGCATTCTCAACGCGGTGGTGGCCGAGGATCTGCCTGGCCCCGGCACGGTGTTCCTCGAAGTGCGGTGGGGCTTCAAGGCGCCGGTACGTCCCGGCGACACGATCACCGGCGAGGTGAAGGTGGTGAAGGTGCGCGCGGACAAGCCGATCACCGAGCTCGAGACGCGCGTGCTGCGCGACGACGGCACCGTGGTGCTCGACGGGACGGCCGTGTGCTACACGATACCCCTGCCGGTGGGCGGTCAGGCGTAGCCGGGACCATTCGGGCCACATGGTCCGTGCGGGACGCCGCGTCCGCCCGCGACGGCGGTCAGGCCATGACGGCCCTCGGACGGCAGGTGGGCGTGCGGCGAGGAATCAGCCGCCGAACCAGCGCTCCAGCCGCTCGGCCTCGAAGCGGCGCTTTTCCGCCGCGTGCGCGGCGCTGATCTCACCGACCGTCACCTTCGGCTCGGGGCTCGCGAAGAACTCGCCTTCGACCCGGCCGGCGGCGTGGCGGCCCAGCTCGATGAAGCAGTAGCCGCGGCCATCGAACGGTGGCGGCGGCGCCTCGCCCTTCACGTCGGCGGCGATGGCGGCCGCGACCTGCATGCCCTCGAGCTCGGCGAACAGTCCGGCCTTGGGCAGCGGCAGCCCGTTCGCGAGCGTGACCTGGGTCACGTCGCCGATCGCGAACACGTTCGCATGGGGCGTGCGCAGCGTCGTGCGGTCGACGACGACCCACGGCCCCTGGCCCTCGAGCCCGCTGTCCTGGATCACCGCCGGCGGGCGATGCGGCGGCACCCCGATCAGCAGATCGAACGGTTGCGTTCCATCCTCGAACACGACCTGCTTGGCTTCGACGTGCTTCACCTTGCGGCCGACCTGCCACTCGATGCCGCGATGGGTGAGCTGGTCCCCGAGCCACGCCGAGCCGTCGCGGCCCGCGTTGGGAAGGAGCATGGACTGAAACGTGGTCACGATGAGGCGGGTGCGCTCGCGCAGGCCGTCCTTGCGCAGACGCTCGTCCAGCAGCATGGCCGTGTCGAACGGCGCCGGCGGGCACTTGTACGGGCCGCCGGCGACGAGGATCTGCAGCGTGCCGCCGGCGAAGCGGGCGAGCGCGTCGAGCAGCGCCGGGATCTCGGTGGCGTCGTAGAGGTCGTGGCCGTGCTCCGCAAGGCCCGGCACCATGTCCGGGCGCGGTTCCGCGCCGAGCGCGACGACGAGGTAGTCACCATCGAGGGTCTCGGCCCCGAGGTGCACGCGGCGCGCCTCGGGTTCGATCTTCGTGATCCGGCGCTCGATGAAGCGCGCACCCTTCGCCTTGAGCTTGCCGCGGTCGCGCATCCCGCCGTCCATGCGGTCGAGGCCCGCGAGCGCCCACGGTTTGCGCAGCCCCATCAGGAAGTGCGAGCGGCCGTCGATCACCACGCTTTCGTGCGTGTCGCCGAGCCGCCTGCCGAGTTCATGGGCCACCGTGAGTCCGCCGAAGCCGGCGCCGAGGATGAGGGTCCGTTTCATGGCCGGGAGTTCTAGCGCATCCGGGTCGGTTGCGAAAGGCGGCCGCCGCCGGCTCCCTGGCGAACCGGTGTGGCGGGAGGGGGAGCCGCCGGTGCACAATGGGGCACCGGACCCTCACGGATCTGCCATGACCCAGTCCTCATCACCCGATCAGCCCGACGATCTGCTCCTCACGACGGAGCTCCTCCAGCGTGCGAAGGACGGCGACCAGCGTGCGCTCGCCGTGCTCACGGCCCGCTATCTGCCGCGCCTGCAACGCTGGGCGAGCGGGCGCCTGCCGCGCTATGCACGCTCGCTGCTCGACACCACGGATCTGGTGCAGGAGACGATGATGCGGGCGATCGAGGGCCTGGACGGGATCGAGGTCCGCGGCCCGGGCGGGTTCCAGGCCTACGTTCGCCAGGCGGTGCTCAACCGTATCAGGGATCAGATCCGGTGGGCCCGCAGAAGGCCGGGCCCCGGCGGGATTCCGGACGACCTGACGGATCGCGCGCCGTCGCCGCTCGAACAGGCGATCGGCAGCCAGGTGCTGGATCGCTACGAGAGGGCGCTCGCGAGCCTCGAGGAAGAGGAGCGGCAGCTGGTGCACCTGAGAATCGAGCTGGACTTCGACTACGAGACCGTCGCCGCCATGACCGGGCGGCCGAGCCGCGACGCGGCGCGGATGGCGGTGCAGCGCGCGCTGAAGAAGCTCGCCGAGCGGATGGGTCATGACCGCCGACCGTGACCCGCTCGAGCGGCTGGCGGAGTCGGTGTCCGACGGCGGCGCCGTGGACTGGGATGCGGTCGAGAGCGATGGTGGCGGCGCCGACGTGAAGGCGATGCACGACGTCTCGCGGATCGCCGCGTTCCATCGCGACCTGCAGCGGGCGAGCGAGGCGGGGACCACGGAACCGCCGCAGGCGTGGGGGCCGCTGCTGATGCTCGAGCAGGTGGGCGCCGGCGCGAACGGCGAAGTGTGGCGCGCCTGGGATCCGGCGCTGCAGCGCGAGGTCGCGCTCAAGCTGCTCGCGCTGCGCGCGACCGAGGCGGGCCCCCCGGGCACGCTGCTGGACGAGGCGCGCGCGCTGGCACGCGTGCGGCATCCGGACGTCGTCACGGTCTACGGCGTGGCCGAGCACGACGGCCGCGCGGGGATGTGGATGGAATTCCTGCGCGGACCCACGCTCGCCGCCGAGATCGAGCGGCGCGGCGCGTTCGATGCGCTGGAGGTGGCACGCCTCGGCGCGCGGCTCGCGCGCGCGCTCGCGGCCGTGCATGCCGCGGGTCTCGTGCATCGCGACCTGAAGCCCGCGAACGTGGTGCTCGAAGGCGATGACCGTGTCGTGCTCGCCGACTTCGGACTCGGCCGGTTGCGCGCGCTCGCCGGGACCGATCCGCTGCGCGTCTCCGGCACGCCGATGTTCATGGCGCCCGAGCGCCTCCAGGGCGGCGCCGCGACGCCGCGCACCGATCTCTACGCGCTCGGCGTGACGCTGCGCTGTGCGCTGGCCGGACAGCTGCCGTTTGCGGCGGGCACCGTCGGAGAGTTGCTCGTGGAAGCGCGCAAGGGGCCGGCCGTGCCGCTCGCGCGCGAGTGCCCCGCCGCGCCCGCGCCGCTCGTCGCGGCGATCGAACGCGCCATGGCGCCCGATCCCGAACAGCGCTTCGGCGGCGCCGAGGCGCTGGCCGCAGCGCTGGAAGCCGCCGCGAAGCCGCGCGGCGCGCGCGCACGCACCGCGTTGCTCGCCGCCGCCATCGTGCTCGTTGCCGGCGCGGCGTGGCTGCTGCCCCATCTGGCGCGGCGCGTACCCGAAGAAACCGTCACGGCGCCGGCGCCCGCGGCTCCGGTTCAGCCCGTCGCCTACGACGTCGAGGCCACCTTCATACGCCACTCGGACGATGGCACGGAGCGGCTCGCCAACGGCGACCGCGTCGCTCCGGGCGACCGGCTGACGCTGGAGTTCCACGCCACACGGCGCGCGTGGGTCTACGTGCTCAACGAGGATGAGCGCGGCGCCGCGTTCCTGCTGTTTCCGCAGCAGAGCTTCGATCTCGCCAACCCGCTGCCCGCGGACAGCGCAATCACCCTGCCGGGCCCGGTGGCGGGCGAGGAGAACGCGTGGACTGTGACCAGCCGGGGCGGCAGGGAGCACATGCTGGTGGTCGCGAGCCCCGCGCCGGTGCCGGAGATCGAGGCCGAGCTGCAGCGCCTGCCGCACGCCCGCCCGGGCGTGCCCATCCAATATGCGTCCGTCCCCGCGCCGACGATCGAACGGCTGCGCGGCGTCGGCGGCGTCGCGCCGCTGCCAGGCGACGACGCGCCCAAGCGCGCCGGCCTGTTCGACCGCTTCGAGGACCTCGCCGGGCGCGAGACCGGCGTGCACGGCACGTGGGTGCGGCAGGTGACGCTGGACAATCCGCTGCGCTGAGCGCGGCACTGCGGGCCGACTCCGAGATATTTCGCGCCCGCCCGCCCGCGGTCGGGTATGGTCACCGGTCTTCGTGCCTTGGGCTCACCGAGGCGAAGCTCTCTACCCGCGGAGGTCATTGATGAACAGGCAGGCAGTGCTGCAGTCCTGGGACCAGTTGCGCATGGCGCAGGGCGTCGGACTGCGCGCGATCGGGATGATTCCCGAAGACAGACTCGGCGCGACGGTGATTCCGGGCATGCGCACCCCGAAGGAACTTGCCGTGCACATGTACGGCCAGGTGCTGCGCGAGGTCGCCGAGGGCGCACAGCAGGGCGAGATCACCAACGAGACCGAAAAGAACGAGAAGCAGATCGCGGCAGGCATCGGAACCCGGCAGGAACTGCTGGACTACTGCCAGACGTGCTGGGACGCGGCCGACCGTGCCGTACACGCGATGACCGACGAGAAGCTGATGGTCATGACGCCGACGCCGTGGGGCATGTCCTTCCCTGCGTTCGTTGCGTTCTCGCTGAGCCAGACCGAATACGTGCATCACCGCGGGCAGGTCTACGCCTACCTGCGGACTCTCGGCATCACGCCACCCCACATCTGGCACTTCAACGAGAACGCTGAAGCCTTCAGGCCGAAGGCGGCGGTTTCCGCGTAACCGTCGAGGACATCATCACCGGAAGACCTTCACGTGATCTTCCTCGTTCTCGTCAGTGCAACACCACGACGCGTCGAACGAACTGCGCCGGGCCCGCACGGAGGCGGATGAAATAGAGTCCGCCCGGCACGCGGCCACCCAGATCGGTGTCGAGCAACCAGTCGGCGACGCCGACGCGGAGATCCGGCGCCAGCGTCCGCACGCGGCGCCCGGCGACGTCGTACACGTCGAGCGAGACCGGCGTCTCGCCGCCTGCGGAATAGCGGATGCCGCAATGGTGGCGGCACGGGTTCGGGCCGGCGACGACCAGCCACGCGCCCGGCGCGGGCGAGGCGGTGGGGGTCGCGGTCACCGCGGAGAACCATGGTCCCGGAATGCCGTGCCACAGCGTGTGCGAGCCGCCGGTGCTCCGCCCGGAGATGGGATCGCCGACCGCCAGCACACCGTGATCCTGGACCACCGCGGCACTGGCGAACGCCGAACGCAGCAGCGTGACCGCGGCGTGCGCCGAACCGGCTGCGCAGGATGCGACCGTGCACAGCAGCGCAATTGTGAGGCGATGGCTCATGGAGTATCCCCGCTAGTTCCCGTAGTCGGCCGGAACCCACATCGCCTGCATGGTGGCGGGCGTCACCAGGGGGAAGGCCGTGAGCGGCTGGCTCGGGGAAGAGACGGATACCCACATCGTGTAGGTGTGCGGGCCCGCCGAGGCCGGCAGCACCGTCGTATGCGAGAATGGCCAGCTCCTGAACTGGAAGAATCCGTGGTACTGCTGCATCTGCGAAATCGGCGGCGGGGTGCCCTCGCCGAGAATGAACTCGACCCCGACATAGTTCGGCACGGTGTTCGAATTCTCCTGCCACCAGCCGGAGCAGGTGACCCACACCTGTCCCGCGGCCGGTGCGTTCAGGGTGACCTCCGCGACCGCGGTCCATTCCCCGGCCCGATCGGGGACCGGAATGGTGGGGAAGTCCCATGCGAAGGCCGTTCCGGGGGGCGGTGACGGTTGCGGGGAGAGGGCGCGCACGGCATATGGCACGACCCCGATCCGCACGCGCGGAACGAGCTCGGGGGCGCCGTCGAGCGCGACCCCTACCCACAGCGAATCGTGTGAGACGATGATTGCGCTGTCGAGCTCGAGATCGACGCTGAAGACGCCGTGATCGAACGGGAGTGCGCCGCTGTAGGTGAAGAGCAGGTTGCCGGCGGACTCGGCGTCGTACATCTGGATGGTCACCGCATGCGTCCCTTCGACCGGAGCGCCGCCGTCCGCGAGTTGTCCCGTATAGGGAATCCGCACGGTGACAGCCCCGGCCGGTGAGACGGTCAGCAGGACGGCGAAGAGGGCAGCGGCGGCGATGACTTTCAATGGACACCTCCCGGTCGCACACATGATGCTCGCTGAAGGCCCGTCCTGGCGTCCGGGCGGCAGGCAGGACACGCCCGCATGGCCCGGATCGGACCTTCGCGAAGGATCGCGCCGAAGAATCATAGCGTAGCGACGGCCTCGAAAGGGCTGGAAGAACCGCTCTGCGGGCGCGGCCGCCACCGTGCGCCACTTGTTGCTGCGGCAAGGGGGGTGGTAACTTACCCGCCCTTTCACGGGTGCTCGGTCAGATCGTCAAGCACCCGCGGCAGAACAGGATGGCGGCATAGCCAAGTGGTAAGGCGAGGGTCTGCAAAACCCTTATTCCCCGGTTCGAATCCGGGTGCCGCCTCCAACCTTCCTGCGTGCCGGGAACGGGCGTCCCCGGCACGCGCCGTGGCCGGGAGTTTCGCGTGAAGACGCACGTGCTCGAACCCACGCTCGCTACGCTGCACGGTCACTTCTCCCGCGAACTCGAGCCCGTCCTGACGATCGAGCCCGGCGACCGGGTCCGCTTCCGCACGCTCGACGTGGCATGGGGAAGCCTCGATCACGCGGACCCGTTCGCGCCCGCGGCGCCGTTTCCGGGCCGCGATGCCGAACGCGATCCGGGCCACGCCCTGTGCGGGCCGGTATGGATCCAGGGCGCCCGCACCGGCATGGCGCTCGAGGTGCGCGTGATCCATCTGCGCGTGGGCACGTGGGGCTGGACCTCTGCCGGCGGGTATCCGAGCGACTGGAACGTGAAGCTCGGCCTCGAGGGACCACCGAAACTCCCCGTGCGCTGGGCGCTGGACGCCGCCACGCGAACGGGCCGTGACGCCGGCGGGCGGACCGTCGAGCTGAGCCCGTTCCTCGGAATCATGGGCATGCCACCCGATGAGCCGGGGCGGCACCCGACTTCGCCACCGCGGCCCTGCGGAGGCAACATCGACTGCAAGGAGCTCGTCGAGGGCAGCACGCTCTATCTTCCCATTCCGGTGGATGGCGCGCTGTTCTCGGCCGGCGACGGCCACGCGGTCCAGGGCGACGGCGAAGTGGCCGGGCCCGCGCTCGAGTGCCCGATGGAGGCGGCCGAACTGGAGTTCCGCCTCCGGCCCGATCTGCAGCTCGCACGGCCGCGTGCGAACGCGCCGCGCGGCTGGATCACATTCGGCTTCCACGAGGACCTCGACGAGGCCACCGCCATGGCGCTTTCCGACATGCTCGATCTGCTCGATGAGCGCCTCGCCTGCGGCAGGCGTGAAGCGCTCGCACTGTCGTCGCTGGTCGTCGATCTGCACGTGACTCAGATCGTCAACGGCGTCCGCGGCGTGCATGCGATGGTGTCGCACGCGGCGCTGGAGCGCCTCGGCACCTCCTAGGCCGCTCGTGTGTCGGACGCCGGTGCGTGCCGCGCGAGCGCGAACGCGCGGGCGGCGGCCGCTCAGCCGTCCCGCACGGCCCCGCTCAGGCGGACCAGCGCAGCCCTGGCTTCTTCGTAGACGGGCTGGAACCGCGGCTCCGCGTTCTGGTAGAGCCTCGCCAGCCGCGAGTAGATCGCGCGAGCGTTCTCCACGTCGCCCCGCCGCTCGTAGATCCGGCCCAGCGAGCGCAGGGCGTACGCGAGGTGGGCATCGTCGTACCAGAGCTCCGAGCTGGGGGTATCGACGAATCGCCTGAAGTACACCTCGGCCGAGTCGGGGTCTCCCGCCTGCTCGTAGGCCCGGGCGATCCACGGATCGCCGCAGGTGGCGCAGGGGTTGCCGGCGTCGAACTTGCGGAACTGCGTGACGGCTTCGGCGCTCCGCCCTTCCTCGAGCGCGATCACGCCGCGTGCCCCGAAGTCCCAGCGCTCAGCGTCGAAGGAGTGATCGGCTTCGGGCGTTCGCTCGTATTCGGCGAGCAGCGCCCTGGCGCGCGGGACGTCGCCCGCCGCCGCGTACGCCATGGCGAGGTTTCCGTAGGGCCGGTCGAGCGGGGGCAGGCTCTTCAGCGGATAGCGTCGCAGTGCCGCGTCGAGCAATCCCCGCCCTGCGGCCGGATCGTCGAGCAGGAAGCGCTCACCGAGCGCACGACGCGCGCTGCGCAGCACGTAGGCTCCGCCCATGCCGCGTTCGGCGGTGATCCGCAGGGCGTCGCGCCACCGGTTACGCGCGGACGCCATCTGTCCACGCAGGGCGTCGAGATGGCCCCACCATTCGTACGCGATCGCCTCCCAGTAAACGGTGCCCTTCTGATCGGCGAGCAGGCCCTTCACGAGCACCGCGGCGCTGTCGTAGTCGCCCTTCTGCGCCGCATTGATCGTGTAGGCGAGCTTCACCAGGGGGTTCGTCGGGAAGCGCACTTCAAATCGCCGCGCGATCGAATCGGCCGCGTCGAAGCGCCGCAGGGTGCTCAGCGTGCTCGCGAGGTTGGTGTAGTGGAGCGCGAGGGTGGAGTCCACGGCCAGCGCCTGCGTGTAGTAGTCGGCCGCGCGCTCGAAATCGCGGAGATTGCTGTAGATGACGCCGAGGTTGTTGAGCGCGTAGTGATCGTCGGGATACATGTCGAGCACGGTCCGGTAGGCGCTGATCTGCAGATCGGTATTGCCCGTGACCACGGAGTGATAAGCGGCGACGACCAGATACTTCTCTCGCTCGGTGAGCCGCTCGCGGTTTTCGTACGCCTTGGACGCCGCCCATACCGCGCGGGCGCGATCTTCGCCTTCGTTGTTGAGCAGCACGGCGAGCTTCCGGTACGCCATCGCGAAAGTACTGTCCTCGCCGATGGCCTCGTCGATCAGCTGGAGGGCCCGGGTCTGGTCGCCCTGGTTGCTGGCCCTGAGTCCCTGCGAGAACGTGCGCAGCGCTTCGATCGAACCGGTGGTCACCCTGTCGAGCGGCACCGCGGCTTCGGCCTGCGAGATGGTTTCGCCGCATTTCTCGCGCAGCCGGCCCGAGAGCCGGTCCACCGCGGCGGTGAGCCCGTCGGCGTTGTCCGCCTCTTCGCTCTCCGCCACGAGCACTTTCCCGTCCACGCTGACGACGCGCGCGGTGAGCGCGAGCCGCGTGCCGACCGGGATCACCTCGCCGGTGATCACGGCGCGGACGCCATCCCGTTCCGCCGCCTCGATCGCGGTCTGAGCGCTGACGCCCTGCGCCGGATCGCGCTCCATCATCTCGAGGATCCGTCCGACCTGGCCCGGGTCGACCAGCGACACGACCTGCGAGCGCGAGAGACCGATGCGCATCAGCTCGGTCACCGTGGCGCCGGCGGTGGAATCCGCCGTGCGGTTGTCGAAGTCGGCGAGGATCACCCGCTCGCGCTTCTCGATCACACCTCTGGAGACGAGTGACGCCCACGGGCCGACCTTCAGCACCCGGGCGAGCCCGAGCCCGGCTACGATCACCACGGCGGCGATGCCGGCGTACACGAGCGGCGAACGGGCCTTGCGCGGCGGGGCCGCAACCGGGATCGGGACGGTCGTCGCAGTGGTGCTTGCAGGTTCTGCGGCGATGACCACCGGCCGCAGGGCCTCGGCGAACTGACCGACCGGGCTGTAGCGATCGGCCGGCGTCTTCGACAGCGCCCGCGCGATCGCCGCCGCCACCTGCGGCGGCACGGCGGGGCGGAGGCTCGTGATCGCCTGCGCCTCCGCGAACAGATGCTGGTGCACGAGGCTTTCCGGAGCGCCGGTGAAGGGCGGCCGTCCGGCGAGCATTTCGTAGAGCATGCAGCCGAGCGAGTAGAGGTCGCTGCGGCCGTCGATGTCGCTGCTTCCCGCCGCCTGCTCCGGGCTCATGTAGGCCGGCGTACCGACGGCGAACCCGGTCTGGGTGAGCCGCTGGGTGCCCGCCGCGGACATCGCGCGGGCGATGCCGAAATCGGCCACCCGCGCGTGGCCGCCGCTCAGCATGACGTTGGCGGGCTTGATGTCGCGGTGGACGATGTTCTGCCGGTGCGCGTAGGCGAGTGCGTCGGCCACTTCGCGGGCGATCTGCAGCGCGTCCTCGAGGGGCAGCTGCTTCTCCCGCTCGAGCCGGTCGCGCAGCGACTCGCCTTCCACGTTGGGCATCACGTAGAAGAGATAGCCGCCCGCCTCGCCGGAATCGTAGAGCGGCAGGATGTGGGGGTGGTCGAGCCGGGCGGCGATCTCGATTTCGCGGAGAAAGCGTTCGGCACCGAGGACCAGCGCCAGGTCCTGGTGCAGCACCTTCACCGCCACCTTGCGATGATGCTTCAAGTCCTCGGCGAGGTAGACGGTGGCCATCCCACCGCGACCGAGCTCGCGCTCGAGCCGGTAGCGGTCCTGAAGGGCGGCGGAGAGGTCTGCAGGGATCGCGGCCAACGGCGGTGCCTCCCACGAGGATTCTGGTCTTCCAGGACGAGGAAATCGTCCGGATCAGATGGAACGGCGTCCCCCACTCTGACGGAGGACGCCATGCGCACACAAGCCGGCCCTTCAGCAGCGCGGCCTCCACTCGCGTATGGTGCGCCCATGGTCCTGCCGTTCACCGATGCCCGCTTTCTGGTCTCCGCCACCGACGTCTCGCAGCTCGGCGCATGCCATGCCGAGGTCGCGCTGGTGGGCCGCTCCAACGTGGGCAAGAGCACGCTGCTCAACGCGCTCACCGGGCGCAAGGCCCTGGCGCGCGTGTCGCGGACGCCGGGCCGCACGCGCACGATCAACGTCTTCCTCACCGGCGGCGACCGCTGGATCGTCGACCTGCCGGGCTACGGCTACGCCTCGGGCCCGGCCCGCGAGCGGGAGCGCTGGAGAGGCCTGCTCGAGGCGTACATCACGAGCCGCGACACGCTGCGCGCCGTCTGCGTGCTCGTCGACGCCGAGGTCGGACCCACCGCGCTCGACATCCAGATGATCGAGTGGCTCCAGTGGATCGGGCGGCCGTACCGCGTGGTGGCCACCAAGACCGACCGCGTGAAGGCCGGCCGCCAGCAGGCCCGGCGCCGGGAAGTGGCGTCGATCCTGAACCTTGCCACGGCGGACCTGGCCTGGGTCAGCTCGGAGAAGGGAACGGCCATCCCCGAACTGCGCAGGGAAATCGCAGCGCTGGTCGACCTCGCTTGAAGCGCCACGCCCGGTTCCGGCCCGCCGCGGGATGTCCCGAGGTCCATCCACTCGAGGGCCGGTGCAGCCGCCCGGCCGCGCGCCGCAGCCGGGTTGGCCGGCCGCTGTCATCCGGTTCCATTCTCCCGACCCTCACGAGGCTCCATGCCGCCCGCGACCTTCGCTGAACTCGGCATCGTCCCCGATCTCGTCGCGGCGCTGGCCCGGCAGCAGATCACCGAACCCACGGCCATTCAGGTCGCGGCGATTCCGCTGCTGATCGAAGGCCGGGATGCCTGCCTCCACGCCGAAACCGGCACCGGCAAGACGCTGGCCTATCTGCTGCCGATCTTCTGCGGACTCGACGCGAATGAGACGGCGACACAGGCGGTCGTCATCGCGCCGACGCACGAGCTGGCGATCCAGATCCAGCGCCAGGCCACCGACCTCGCACAGAACGCCGGCCGGCCGCTGCGCGTGCTGCTCCTGATCGGCGGCACGGCGATGGACCGCCAGATCGAGAAGCTCAAGAAACGGCCGCACGTGGTCGTCGGCTCGCCGGGCCGCATCCGCGACCTGATCGTGAAGCGCAGGCTCAAGATGCAGGCCGTCCGCAGCATCGTGATCGACGAGGCCGACCGCCTGCTGGTCGAGGAGAGCATCGCCCCGATCCACGCGATCATCGCGGCCGCTCCGGGAGAGAGGCAGCTGATCTTCGCATCCGCCACCGTGCAACCGGAGAGCGCCGCGGCCATCGCGCAGCTGGCGCCGCGCCTGGTCATGGTGCAGACCGGGCGTGCGGCGGTGAACGAGAACATCGAGCATCTCTACGTGGTCTGCGAGGCGCGCGACAAGCCGGACGTCGCGCGCCGGCTGTTCCACGCGCTGCAGCCGGAACGCGCCCTCATGTTCGTGCACCGCAATCGGACGGCCGAAGAAGTCGCGGCGAAGCTGGCCCATCATCAGATCGCGGCCGTGGACCTCCATGGTGCTTCGCACAAGCGCGACCGCAAGCAGGCGATGGACGACTTCCGCGCCGCGCGGGCGCGCGTGCTGATCAGTTCCGATGTCGCGGCGCGCGGGCTCGACATCGCGGGCGTGACGCACATCGTGAACCTCGACGCGCCGGCGCAGAGCAAGGCGTACCTGCATCGCGTGGGGCGCACGGCGCGCGCGGGGGCGAAGGGAATGGCGGTGACGCTGATGACGCCGGGTGAAGTCCGGCTGGTGCGACGCTACGAGAAGGAACTGGGGATCCACATGCGTCACGTCCGCCTGCGCGAAGGCCGGCTGGTCGAGGTGGACCGTCCGCATGACCCGCCGGATCGCCCCGTCACCAGGCGCGCGTAGACTTCCTCGACCTTCTGGCGCGCCCGCGGCGCCTTGCGCAGGTACTTGAGCGCCGACGTCATGCTGGGGTCCACGAGAAAGCAGCGGATCGGTACGTCACGCGCGAGACCGTCCCACCCGAAGCGTTCGACCATGTGCGTGAGCATCATCTTCAGCGTCACGCCGTGCAGCGGGTTGTTGGGCTGCGCACCGGTCCGCGCGCGCGGGCCTCCCCCCGCTGGCGGTGCAGCAGGCGCCGGGTCGCGGTCTCGTTCGCTCACTCGTCGTGCTCCCGCTTCAGGTTGGCGAACGGCAGCGCCTCGTAATGCCGCTCGAACTCGGCCTGGTATCTTCCTTCGGCGCGCGCGGGATCGTCCTTCGGCGTCGGTTTCCAGGCGACGCGCAGCAGCGCCTGATCGCCGAGCTGCCAGATCGCCCGCCCGCCCCAGTGGGCGACGTGCCGCCCGTGGCCGAAGCGCAGATAGCGCTTCACCCGCTGTCTGAGCAGCGAGCGCACGCCCGGACCGCGCGCGCGGCCGAAATAGAGGACCTGCGCACCCGGCACCCACAGTCTTTCGAGCGCTTCGACCGGGATCGTGGGATCGGTGTCGCGGAAGCGGGCCGCGCTGCTCTTCACGAGGAAACGCGGTGGATCGAGCGATTCCCGCGCGACGGCGTAGATGCCCCGCACGTTCGGGATCTCCTCGCAGCGGTCCGCGTTCAGCTGCCCCACGGTGCGGAACCCTTCGAAGCCCTCGCTCTCGAGAAAGGCGATCGAACCCGGATCGCCCTCGGATCGATCCACGTCAGTGCTCGTCGCCGGAACGCCAGTTGACCGCCACCGAGACGCCTGGCCGCGTCTTCGTGGCGGGCTCGGTCATCAGGAAGCGCTGGCCGTCCGGCGTGACGTCGAGCCCCTGGAACTGAGGCGACAACTGGAACAGCACGGTCGGCGTTCCGAAGCTCGGCTCCTCGCCCCATGTGACCGGAATCGACACCAGCGTGAGGTCGGGACGAATGACGAAGATCTCGCGGCCGTTGCGGTTCCAGAATCCGAAGTATGCGCCGGACTTCGTCACCTGCTGCCGGTGGCCGGGCTCCGGGAACGACTGCATGTAGAGTTGGGTGGTCCCCGACACGTCGGAGATGTAGATCGCCCAGCGGCCATTGGGGGCGACCACGGGGTACTGCTCGTCGAACGGCGTCACCACCCAGGGCCGTCGTTCGCTGCCGTCCGCCGGCAGGATGTAGATGTTCCAGCCGGTGGAGTCGCTGATCTCGTTCATCGCGATCCAGCGTCCGTCCGGTGACCAGCCGACCGCATCCTTGAACGGCACCTGCGATCCGTAGAACAGGCGGTCCTGACCACTCCCGTCGGTCCGGATCCGATAGAGATCGCGCGGGCCCCTGCGGGTCGATGAATAGATCGCCTCCGATCCGTCGGGAGACCAGGGGCCGATGGTGTTCTTCCCGTCGCCGAACGTGAGGCGATTGGCGATCCCGCGGCGAAGGTCCACGGTCCACAGATCGCCGCTCGCCTGACTGCGACCCTGTTCCAGCAGCGCGCGCGTCCCGTCAGGGGAGATGAACAGCTGTCCCCACTGGTCGAGCGGGACGTCCACGGTGCCGACCTCGCGGCCCGTCCGGTCGCGCCACACGAGACGATTCTCCGTGCGTCCCGCCCCGATCCAGGCCAGCACGCCGTTCTGCGACACGCTCAGCCCGGGCGATGCCGAATAGGAGGTGTTGGCAGGCGGGTCGCCGACAGGGAACGGATCACCGCTCGTCTGCATGCGGCCCGCGTCGAAGCGCTGGCCGAGCAGGGCGTCGTTGCGGTGGTAGAGCAGGTAGCCCGGGGGCGCGTAGACGGGACAGCCGCTCGATGAGATCAGCGGCTTGCGTGCGGTGGAGCCGATCGAGCCCACCCAGGACTTGAACTCGCCGCCCGCAGGCGGCAGCGCGGCGTAGATGAAGTGCTCGCCATCGGGGAGAAAGTAGGGCCAGCGATGGGCGCGCTCGCCGTTCGCGGTGTCGACGACGGTCACCGCCACCGGCGTGCCGCCTGCGGCGCCTACTTTGTAGAGCGGACCCGACGGCGCCGGACTGAATACGATCACATCCTTCGGGCTCCAGCTCGCACCGCGCCCGGTCGCGGCGTCGCAGATGATCTCGGGCCGGCCGCCGCCCGTGCGCACGCGCTTGAGCTTGCCGTCGGCGAAGAAGCCGAGGTAGCGCCCGTCGGGCGACCAGAACGGCAGGAACGCCGCCCGCGTGTCCGGCACGGGGCGCATCTGGAAGTCGTCGAGATCGCGCAGCCACAGGGAGGCCGTGCCGGTGGAGTCCACCATGAGGAGTGCGAGCGTGCGCCCGTCCGGTGAGATCGCGAGCTCGTTGGGATCGCCATTGAGGTCGAGGCGCGGCGGGGGCTGCACGACGAAGCGCAGCGCGGGCGCCTCCGGTTTCGGTCCGGCCAGGCCCCAGAGCGCCGCGCCGCCGGCGAGACCGATGACGAGAGCCAGCGCCGCGACGGCCCACGACACGCCGCGGCGCCCCGCGGGCGCCGGTGCCGCCACGGCCGGCGCCGGCGTGATGCCGGAGAGCGGCGTGGTCGCCGGGCGCGAGCCGCTCGAGGGTCGCGCGCCCGAGAGCTGCTCGAGCTCGATGCGCGCGTCACCGATGTCGCGCAGGCGCTGGCGCGGGTCCTTGTCGAGGCAGCGGATCAGCAGGGCGCGCAGCTTTTCCGGCATGTCCTTCGGCAGCTTCGAGCCGTCCGGCTCGCCCTGCAGAATCATGGCGATCATGTCCGACACGGTCTCGCCGGCAAATGCCTGCGTGCCGGTCAGGCACTCGTAGAGCACGCAACCGAACGACCAGATGTCGGTGCGTCGGTCCACCTGGCGTCCGCGCGCCTGCTCGGGGCTCATGTAGGCCGCGGTGCCGAGGATCACCCCCGCGCCGGTGGCGCCGAGCGTCACCGTCGGGGAGTTCGTGAGGTCCACGCCGGAGTCCGCCGACGGCGCGGGCCCGCGCGCGAGCCCGAAGTCCAGCACCTTCACCTCGCCCGAGGGCGTCAGCTTCACGTTGCCGGGCTTGAGGTCGCGGTGGATCACCCCCGCTTCGTGCGCGGCCTCGAGCGCCGCGGCGATCTGGCGGCAGACGTCGAGCGTCTCGTCGAGCGGCAGGGGGCCGCGCGCGAGGCGCTCGGCCAGCGTCTCGCCCTCGACGAACTCGAGCACCAGGAAGCGGCGTCCCTGGTCCTCCTCGAGGCCGTAGATCCCGGCGATGTTCGGGTGGGTCAGGGTCGCCAGCAGGCGCGCCTCGCGTTCGAAGCGCGCGAGCCGCTCCGGGTCGGCGGCGAACGCGTCGGGCAGCACCTTGATCGCGACCGGGCGGCGCAGCCGCGGATCCTCGCCGCGGTAGACCACGCCCATGCCGCCGCGCCCGACCTCGCGCTCGATCGTGTACGACCCCCAATGGTCCGGCATCATGGGCGCGCACTATAGGGACGGCGAGGCGCCCACGCTACTCCGGTGGGCCTGTGCCCCATCCGGGACGAACACAGCGCGGGTCCGGCCCGCTTGACGGAAACGCGGCGAACCGCCACACTGCGTGCGGTCTTCAGGAATGCGTCCCGCGCCCATGGGGCCTCCGTGACGCGAGGAAGACCGGCCGTTCCACACCCACCCTGCGCGATCGCCCGCTGCGCCTCCGGTACGAGACGGACGCGGCCCGCGAACCGGGAGTTCCGCAGCGGCCCTGCTGAGGCCGACCGCCTGGAACCCCCACGCATCCAACGGATGTGAGACGACTCATCGTTCAACCACCGGGTGGGCACGCCCGTTGCTCACGCATGGCGTGCGGATGCCACCCCACAGAAGAAAGCGGAGTCAAAGAGATGCCTCGTAACACGTTGAAGAGTTTCCCGACCGCTGCGCTCAGGCGCGGTGTGGCCAGTTTCCATCCGTCCTCACGGACCAGCGTCCACTGGACGCCCTCCGCGGACGACCGTCGTGACGACGGGGGCCGCTGCGTTCCGGCGCCTCCCGTGTCGCCGGTGATGGACACGCCGGTCGAAGAACTGGAGCCGATGCCGGCCTGGAGCTGAGCATCGCGCTCGAAGGAAAACGAACGGGCCCCGAAGCGGGGCCCGCTTTCGCTTCCCCCTGATGAGCGGCGCACGCGTGAGCGGGCGCGGACCGAACACAGCGAAGGCGGGCCGGAGAACCGGCCCGCCTTTTCGCCGCGGATATCCCCCGGGGACTAGCGGGACACCACGATCTGCTGCGTGCGCACCTGGCCGTTCACGGCGAGGCGGGCGAAGTACAGGCCCCGCGCGACGCCGGTGACGTCCCAGCTCATGGTGTGCGAACCGGCCGGCATGAAGCCGCCGCCCAGATCCGCCACCTGACGGCCGGCGACGTCGAAGATCTTCATCGACACGCGACCGTCGGCCGGCAGCGCGAAGCGCAGAACGCTCGCCTGCGACGCCGGGTTGGAGGCCGAGAACGACAGCTCGGTCGGCAGCGATCCGGCGCCGAGCGGCGAGTTGCCGAGACGCTGCTGCAGGTCGGTCTTCAGCTCATCGGCGTGACAGCTCTGGTCGAGCGGGATGCCGATGCCGTTGTTGATGTTGTCGAGGCAATCGATGTACTTGCAGAAGTCCGGCTCCGACTTCGCCAGCTCGGTATCCACGTCCTCGACGAGTTCGTCGATCGTCATCGACTCGCCGCCGCAGCTGATCACGGTCGAGCCGTCGAGCGACACATCGCCGCCCTGCGACGGCGTCATGCCCGTGGCGCAGATGTTGGCGAGCAGGCCGGCCAGCTGACGCTTCACCTGCTTCTCGCAGGTCATCGGCCGGTCAGGATTGATCACCGCATCGAACGCATCGAACGCGGCGTCACCGGTGCCCCAGCCGCTGAACACGTCGACCTTCCCGCTGATGCACTCGGCGATCGCCGTGACCTGGGCCTTCGTGAACTTGGTCGAGCCGTTGTCCTTCTGATCGGCCTGCTGACCCCAGTAGCCGACCGTGCGCGGGCAGTTCGTGCCGCACTGCTTGATCTCGATCGTGATCTCGCACTTGTTCGTGTTCTTGGTCCCGGGGGTGGTGACCATGAGCGAGTACGTGCCGTTCTGGGTCGCCGTCACGCACTGCGACGTCTCACCGTCGACACCGGGGCCGGACCACGCGTACTCGAGTCCGTCGGGGCCGCAGAGCTCGGTGGAACCGCACTTCGGCGTGTCCTTGATCGAGCAGTCCGGCGTTTCGGGTTCGGTGACGATGATCGTGACCGGGCACTTCAGGAAGTCAGGGCCCTGGCTGATCGTGAACAGAAAGTCGTACGAGCCCGGGGCCGGCAGACCGGCCGGGAAATCCAGGCAACGGTCGTGGTTGAGGACGTTGTCATCCGCGTCCTGCCACGTGTAGGTCAGGCCGTCTCCCGAGATGCCGCACAGGGAGAACGGCTCGCCCACCTGAACGCTGGTCGGACCGGTGATCTCGCAGCTCGGGGCCGGGCCCTGAGCGAACGCGCTCGCCGCGGCGCCGACCAGCAGCAGACACGAGGCGAGGAGTGCGTTCCGAACGATGGAAGTACGGTGTGAAGCGCGATGCATGTCAGCCTCCGACAGACGCCAGTCGCCAACCTGGAGTTGGTGACCGAGGGGAGATCCGCGGGGTCTGTGCGCCGCGAATCGGGGGATCCCGGAACAACCCGGGAGCGCACACCACGGGCGCCGGGGCCGCAGGGCAGGGAGGGCGGCACACCGGCTGCCATCGGGTGACAGACCTCGCGTAATTCTAGTGACCGTATCCTGCAACCGCCAGTGAATAGTTGGGTTGGTCAGGACATTCACGCCAAGACGGCGGGCCGCAAGGTGGGCGATTTGACCCACCTGGGTCGGCCGGTGGGGCTCCGGCCTCGTGGATGGCCCGGGTCCGGGACGGCTGCTGCATGCCAGAGGCAGAAAGGGCGGGCCGGAAAGACGGCCCGCCCTTCCCTGATGGCTGTGCTTCGGTGACTAGCGGGACACCACGATCTGCTGCGTCCGCACCTGGTCGTTGACGACGAGGCGGGCGAAGTACAGACCCCGCGCGACGCCGCGCACGTTCCAGTCCACAGAGTGCGAACCGGCCGTGACGTAGCCCGTGCCGAGGTCGGCGACCTGACGGCCGGCGACGTCGAAGATCTTGACCGACACGTTGCCGTCGATCGGCATCGAGAAGCGCAGGACGCTCTTCTGCGACGCCGGATTCGTGGCCGAGAACGAGAGTTCGGTCGGGAGCGAGCCCGTCTCCGCATTGCGGATCTGCTGGCGCAGGCTGCCCGTGACCACTTCCGGATCGCACGGCTGGAAGTGCATCTGCAGGTTGCCGTCGTCGATCGTGATCGGGTCCATGGTGGTCGGATCGCCGTCGCCGTCCACGAGCATCACTGTCGTCCCCGCAGGATCCGTGGGATCGGTGTAGACGTGCAGGAAGTAGCGGTCCCGGTACTGCGGATCCGGCTGGCCGTTGCTGCCCGGCTCCTCGCGGTCCTCATAGTGGCCGAAGAAGTACACGTTATCGTAGCTCGCGTGGTTACCGGCGACGCCCTTGACCCAGCCCGTTCCGGTGAACTCGATGAAGTTCACAGGCGTGACCGGCGACTCGGACCCCTCCGGGATGCCCTCGACGTTGCCGCAGCGCAGCACTTCGATGGCGCGGCCCGAGAAGTGCAGACCCACCGTGTGATTCACGTCGTTCCAGTTGCCACCCTCGCCGGCGGTCGGGCTGCAGGCCGGGTTGATGTTGCCGCCGAAGCTGTGCTTCGAGCCGAGGCCGTCGGTGACCTTGAGGCCACCACCGGTGAGCCAGCAGCGTCCATCGGGCGGCGGCGGGAGCTCACGCACGACGATCGTGATCGGGCACTTCAGGAAGTCCGGACCCTGGCTGATGATGAACTCGTAGTCGTACGAGCCCGGCGCGGGCAGGCCGTTCGGGAAGTCGAGGCAGCGATCATGATTGATGTCGTTGCCTTCACTGTCCTGCCACGTGTAGGTCAGGCCTTCGCCTTCGATGCCGCAGAGCGTGAAGGGTTCGCCCACGAGAACGCTGGTCGGACCCGTGATCTCGCAGCTCGGGGCCGGGCCCTGCGCGTGGGCGCTGCCCGCGACGCCCAGGAGCAGCAGGCACGAGGCCAGCAGGGCGGTGCGGAAGACGGCTGTGAAGCGTGAAGCGTGATGCATGGTCAGCCTCCGACAGACAACAGTCACCAACCGGGAAGTTGGGACCGAGGGGGGATCCGCGGGGTCTTCGGTGCCGCGAATCGAGTGGCCCCGGGTGGGGAACCGGGGTGGTTGAGTCAGGCGTCTTCGGTCGTGAGGGCAGCATCTGACGACCCCGGCGCATGTGCCGGCGGTTGAAGACGACGAAAAGTCTAGCGAGGACAAACGGTGTAAATCCAGTGAAAGACATCAGTTGGGAAGAATGACCCACTCTTTGCATTGCTGTGGGTGATGTCCCCCTGCACCTCCTCGCACGGCGCCGACCGCCTTCGCCGCGCGATCTGGTCGCCGGCCCCGGACCCCGAGGCACGGCGCCTCAAGTGGCTGGAGCGGCAGGCCGATAACCGGCACGAAAACCCCCTCGGCCCGTCCGGTGCTCCCGGGGGAAACAGGGTCGACCCAGGCGGATCGGTTGCGGCCGCAGCCCCGCTCGAGGAGCTCGAGATCATGTTCGACAAGCCATGGCAGGGAAGCCCGTCGAGCTCGACGCCACACGTGACGATCGGCGCGCGCGAGCTCATCGAATCGGCTCCCGACCTCATCTTCTGTTGTGACGCCGAAGGGCGCTTCCAGTGGCTCAACTCGGCGGTCGAGTCGCATCTGGGCATGAAGGCCGCGAACCTGCTCGGCGGCTCCTTCCTCTCGATCGTCGCCGAGCCGTCACGCCGCGCGATCGCGCGCACGTTCCTGCGCCAGCGCCGTCGGGCGACCGAGGTCGTCACCGCCGACATCGTGCTCACCACCGGGGATGGAAACGCGCTGCCGTTCAGTGCGCGCGTGCGGCGGGTCGAGCGGCCGGACGGCGACGTGCTGTTCATCGGGTGCGCGCGGCCCGCCGCCCCGGCCGACCCGCCCCGGGGCACGCCCGGCTGGGCCGGTCCGTACGGAGGCGAGGCGGGGGCCGGCGCCGGCGTGGCGAGCGCAGACGCGTCGCACAGCTCCGACCTCTCCGCGCGGCTCGATGAAGCGCGCTCCGAAGCGGAACTGAAGACCGACTTCCTCACCACGATGAGCGAGGAGTTGCGCACGCCGATCAACGGCATCCTCGGCATGGCGCAGCTGCTGCTCGAGACGGAACTCGACGCCGATCAGCGCAGCTTCATCGAAGTGATCCAGAGCTCCTCGGGCGCGCTGCTCAACCTGGTGAACGACACGCTGGAATTCACGCACCTCGACAAGGACGCGCTCGACGTGCAGTCACTCGACTTCGACCTGCGCCACACCGTCGAAGAAGTCGCTGCGCTGGTCGCGCCGCTCGCCAACGAGAAGGGCCTCGGTTTCGACTGCCGCGTGCACTACGAGGCGCCGTCGCTGCTCAAGGGCGATCCCGCCCGGATCCGCCAGGTCGTCTGCAATCTCGCGACCACGACGCTCAAGCTCACCTCGAGCGGGACGCTGCACATCCAGGTCGAGCGTGAGCACGAGGACGACGAACGCGTCCTCCTGCGCTTCGGCGTGACCCAGTCCGGTCTCGACTCGGCGGACCCCGATCTCGCCCTGGTCTTCGACGCGTGGTCGAAGAGCGACGACGCGCAGGCGCGCCGTCAGGGCGGTGCGAGCCTGTCGCTCGCCGTGGCCCGCAGGATCGTCGTCAACATGGATGGCGAAGTCGGCATGGCCGAATCGCCCGAAGGCGGCGTCCGCTTCTGGTTCCGGATTCCCCTCGAGAAACAGGCCGCGGCGCGGACCGCGGCGGCTGCCGCCGAATCGGTGCAGCTGCGCGGACTGCGCGTGCTGGTCGTCGATCCCTCGACCGAGTCGCGCGAGGAGACGATCGGCATGCTCACGGCATGGGGCTGCCGCCCGGAGGGCGTGCCGAATCACACCGAAGCGCTCACCCGGCTGCGCGCCGAGGTGCGCAGCGGGCAGCCGTTCCGGCTCGCCCTGATCGAGATGCAGCTGCCGGAGGTGGATGGCGCCGGACTCGGCCGGATCATCCGCGACGACACCTCGCTCGACGACACGCGGCTCATGCTGATGACCAGCATCGGCAACCGGGGCGACGCCGAGCGCGTGCGCGAAGCCGGCTTCTCCGCCTACCTGCTCAGGCCGCTGCAGTGGTCGCAGATCTACGACGCGGTCGTGGACGTGATGCAGACCGCGCCGGCTCCGGATCGGTCGGGGACGCCGCTGGTCACGCGGCACTCGGTCGCGGAAGCGCGGCGCGGCCGCGTGCGGATCCTGCTCGTCGAGGACAACCAGGTGAATCAGCTGGTGGCCGAATCGGTTCTGCAGCGACTCGGCTTCACGGTCGTCAAGGCATCGAACGGCGCGCAGGCGGTGCAGGCGATCGAGGGCGACCAGTTCGATCTCATCCTCATGGATCTGCAAATGCCGGAGGTCGACGGCTACCGCGCGACGGCCGCGCTCAGGGCCCGCGAACGCGGCCGCCAGCACACGCCGATCGTGGCGATGACCGCCACGGCCACCGCCGAGGAACGGCGTCGCTGCATGGACGCCGGCATGGACGGCTACATCGGCAAGCCGCTCGACCTGGGCCAGCTCACGCAGATGGTCG
Source organism: Candidatus Eiseniibacteriota bacterium (assembly GCA_963744995.1). Classification (GTDB taxonomy): domain Bacteria; phylum Eisenbacteria; class RBG-16-71-46; order RBG-16-71-46; family RBG-16-71-46; genus CAVUWA01. Next base: position 271,052 of record CAVUWA010000005.1, on the reverse strand, counting down.
AGCGCTTCACACAGGACTCCGGTGTGCCACGTCTGGACGCGGCGGATGCCGAGCCGGTCGAGACTGCGGAGACGCCGGCCACGGAGACGCCGGCCACGCCGCCGCCGGCCCGGAACGATTCGAGCGGCGAAGACCAGCGGCCGCCGGCGCTCGACCCGACGCGGCTCGAGGAGTCGTGCATGGGCATTCCCGCCCTGCGCGAGACGCTGCTCAAGGCGTTCCGCGACGACGTCCGCCCGCGGGTCGAGCGGATGCGACAGGCGGTGCAGGTCCGCGATGCGAAGCAGGTCGAGTTCGAGGCGCACGGCCTCAAGGGGATGAGCGCCACGATCGGCGCGGCGGCGTGCGCCGACGTGTTCGGGCGCATGGAGGCCCTCGCGCACGAGGGGAACGTGGATCGCGTGGTCGAGAGTCTTGCTCAGTCCGAGCAGGAGGTGGAGCGGGTCATGGACTACATCCGGCGCTACGACCAGATCCTGAAACGCGCCGCCTGAGCGCGGCCGCGGCGCGGGGCGGGCCCTTCAGGGTCCGCCCCCTCCGTGTTTTGCGGGTGCGGTGCTAGCCTCGGGCCATGCCTCGCTGGTCGCCGCGCCTCGCCCTGCTCACCACCGGTCACTTCGCGATCGACAGCTATTCGAGCTTCCTCTCGCCGCTCCTGCCGCTGCTGGTCGAGAAGCTCGACCTGAGCCTCACCATGGTGGGCACGCTGGTCGCGCTGGCGGCGGTCACCTCCTCGCTGCTGCAGCCCCTGTTCGGCGTGCTCGCCGACCGCCTGCACCGTCCCTGGTTCGTGGTCGCCGGCCCGTTGTGTGCGGGCGTCTTCCTCTGCGCGGTGGGGCTCGCGCCGAGCTTCCCCGCGCTGGTCGCGCTGGTCATGGTCGGCGGCCTCGGCGTGGCGGCGTTCCATCCGCAGGCGGTCGCACTGGCCGGCGGACTCATCGGACGCCGTGGACTCGCGATGTCGATCTTCGTCTCGGGTGGCACGGCGGGCTTCTCCGCGGGTCCGCTGATCGCGGTGGCCATCGCCGGAACGTTCGGGCTCGAGCGCACGTGGGTCTGGGGGCTCACGGCCCTGCCGCTGGGCCTGCTGCTGGTGGCGTGGTTCCGGCGCATGCGTTCGGTCTCGATCCGGCCGCGCGAGCGTGCGCGCTGGCGCGAGCTGCGTCCGGTCGCGGGCCCGCTCACCGCTCTCTACCTGAGCGCCGTGTGCCGTTCGGCGGCCGGCTACGGGTTCATGACGTTCCTGCCGCTGCATCTGGTGAGTCGCGGGCACGGCGTCGGCTTTGGCGGGCTCGCGGTGAGCGCCTACCTCACCGCCGGCGCGCTCGGCGCGTTCCTCGGCGGCTGGCTGGCCGATCGCATCGGATGCCGCAGCGTGATCGTGCGTTCGTTCATGGGCGGCCTGCCGCTGTTCCTCGCGTATCCGTTCCTGCCGTCCGCATGGGCGGTGCCGGTGCTGGTGGCCGGCAACTTCCTGCTGCAGACCGGGCTGCCGGTCGTCGTCGTGATGGGCCAGCAGATCGCGCCGCGCCACGCTTCCACCGTGTCGAGCCTGTTGATGGGCGCCGCGTGGGGGATGAGCATGCTGCTCATCGGCCCCGCGGGGGCGCTCGCCGACCGCCACGGGCTCGGGACCGCGATGTTCGCCCTCGCTTTCGCGCTGGTCCCAGGGCTGATGTTCGCGCTGCGGCTGCCCGAGACGCGCGAAGACGAACGCGGCGCACCATCCGACCCGCCGGCCCCCGGTCCCGGCGCGGGGCCGCGTCCGCAGCCCGCCTGAGGGCTCCGGCTTGCTTCGGTCCGCGCTCCGGGCTTACATGGAGTGAGCGGGCCGTCGGTCTTTCGTCCGCCGCCGGTGGCTCTCGGGTCGCACGGCAGGCCGTCAACGAGGAGAGAGCATGGACATCGGAATGGTCGGTCTCGGCAAGATGGGGCTCAACATGGCGCGCCGGCTGCAACGTGCCGGGCATCGCGTCACCGGATACAACCGCAAGCCGGAAGCCACCGCCGAGCTCGAGAAGGAAGGCGGCCGCGGCGCGAAGTCGCTCGACGCGCTCGTTTCGGCGCTGCCGGCGCCGCGCGCGATCTGGCTCATGATTCCGTCGGGCAAGCCCGTCGACGACACGATCGAACATCTGCAGGGTACCCTCACGAAGGGCGATCTGATCATCGACGGCGGGAACTCCAACTACCGCGATTCGCAGCGGCGCGGCGCCGCGCTGCGCGAGGCCGGCATCGCGTTCGCGGACGCCGGCGTGTCGGGCGGGGTATGGGGTCTGGAGAACGGCTACTGCATCATGATCGGCGGCGAAAAGGGCGTCATCGACCGCCTGTCGCCGGCGCTGGATGCGCTCGCGCCGCCCGGCTTCTGGCAGCACGTCGGGCCGATCGGCGCCGGGCACTTCTCGAAGATGGTCCACAACGGCATCGAGTACGGCATGATGCAGGCCTACGCCGAGGGCTTCCAGCTGCTCGAGGTCAGCGAGTTCGGCTACGACCTCTCGAAGCTCTCGAATCTCTGGAATCACGGCAGCGTGGTGCGCTCATGGCTGCTGGAGCTGGCCGAGCGCGCGTTCGAAGACGACCCGAAGATGGAGAAGGTGAAGGGCTACGTCGACGATTCGGGCGAGGGCCGCTGGACGGTGCTCGAATCGGTCGAGCGCGGCGTGCCCACGCCGGTGCTGGCCCTCGCGCTGTTCTCGCGCTTCAGCTCGCGCGATGCGAATCTGTTCAGCGATCGCGTCCTGGCGTCGCTCCGCAATCAGTTCGGCGGCCACGCGGTCAGGGCCGCGGGCCGCTGAGGGAACGCGCATGACCGCTCCCATCGAAGCCTCCGTTCCCCGGACCTTGCCGCGAACCGGGCGCGAAGCGCCGCCGTGCGCCTTCGTGGTGTTCGGCGCGACCGGCGATCTCACCCATCGCAAGTTGCTGCCGGCGATCTACAACCTGGCCGCGAACGACTCGCTCCCGCAGCGATTCGGCGGGGTGGGCGTCTCGCGCCGTGACATGTCCGACGACGCGTTCCGCAACGACCTGCACGCCGCAGTGAAGGAATTCTCGCGCTCGGGCCTCGACGAGGCCGTGTGGAACGAGTTCGCCTCGGCGCTGCACTACGTGCAGGGTGAGTTCGACGATCCGAAGCTCTACAAGCGCCTGGCCGAGCGGCTGGGCGAACTCGACGAGCGCCTCGGACTCGGTGGCAACCGGCTGTTCTACCTCGCCGTGCCGCCGAGCCAGTTCGAACGGATTCTGAAGGGACTCAAGGAAGCGGGCCTCATCTACCGGCCGCACGAGAAACACTGGTCGCGGGTGATCATCGAGAAGCCGTTCGGCCACGATCTGGAGAGCGCGCGCGCGCTCAACCGGCTGGTCGGCGGAACGCTGGACGAGTCGCAGGCGTTTCGCATCGATCACTATCTCGGCAAGGAGACGGTGCAGAACATCATGGTGTTCCGGTTCGCGAACAGCATGTTCGAACCCCTCTGGAACCGGAAGTACGTGAGCTACGTCGAAATCACCGCCGCGGAGTCCGTGGGGATCGGCTCGCGTGGCCGCTTCTACGAAGAGAACGGCGTGCTGCGCGACATCGTGCAGAACCACCTGCTCGAGGTGCTGAGCCTGGTGGCGATGGAGCCGCCGTATACCGCCGGCGCCGATGAGATCCGCGACGAGAAGGTGAAGGTGATGAAGGCCCTGCGCACGCCGTGGTCGGACACGATTCCGCGCGACGTCGTCCTCGGCCAGTATCGCGGCTACCGCGACGAAAAGAACGTGGCGAAGGATTCGGTCACGCCGACCTTCGCGGCGCTGCGGGTCTACGTGGACAACTGGCGCTGGCAGGGGGTGCCGTTCTATCTGCGCACCGGCAAGAAGCTCAAGAAGCGCTCGACCGAGGTCTCGCTCGTCATGCAGCCCATTCCGCTGTCGCTGTTCGGCCGCGAGGACGTGTGCGAACACCTCGAGCCCAACGTCCTCACGCTGCGCATCCAGCCCGATGAGGGCATCCAGCTGAGCTTCGCGTCGAAGATTCCCGGTCACGACGTCGCGGTGGGGCAGGTGCGCATGAACATGAGCTACGTCGAGACGTTCGGCGGCGAGCCGCCGGAGGCGTACGAACGCCTGCTGCTCGACGCCATGCGCGGCGACGCGACCCTGTTCGCACGCCGCGACGCGGTCGAGGCGTCGTGGGCGTGGATCACTCCGATCCTCGAACACTATCGGCGACACGTGCCGACCGACTTCCCCAACTACGAGCCGGGCTCGTGGGGGCCGGCCGCATGCCACGACCTGATACGGCGCCAGGGCGGCGGCTGGCGGGAGCTCTAGGCGGTCCATGAGGCCGGTCCGGCGCGCCACGAGCGCGCGGCGGGACGCCCACGGGATTGCGGTGGGGACGCCAGCGGTGCGAAGCCATTGATCCGGATCTTCGAGAACTCCGCGGAGGTGGCGCGCGCAGGCGCCGCGCACGTGGCGCAAATCGCCGCGGCCGCGATCCAGGCGCGCGGCCGCGCCCGGCTGGCGGTCTCCGGCGGATCGACGCCCGGCGCGCTCTACCGCACGCTCGCGACGCTGGACGGGGTCGACTGGCCGCGCGTCGAGATCCTGTTCGCGGACGAACGCGCGGTGGCGCCGGATGATCCTGACAGCACGCTGCGACTCCTGCGCGAAACCCTGCTCGCGGATCTGCCGGCACCGGGCCCGCGTGTGCACCGCATGCGCGCCGACGATCCGGACGAAGACGCCGCGCTCGCGGAATACGAGCGACTGCTCGAAACGCCGCTCGATCTGCTGCTGCTCGGCATGGGGGGCGATGGCCACACCGCTTCGCTGTTTCCCGGTTCGCCGCTGCTCGCCGATCGCGAGCGGCGGGTGGCGCTGGTGACGGACAGTCCGAAGCCGCCGCCGCGGCGGATGACGATCCTGCCGCGCGTGATCGCGGAGGCGCGCGCGGTCATGGTGCTGGTGACCGGGTCCGGGAAGTCACGCATGGTGGCGCGTGCCCTGGGTGAGGATCTGGAGGTGCTCGCCTGTCCGATCCGGCTCGCCCGGGGCCGCGCGTGGTTCCTGGACCGCGAGGCCGCGGCCGGCCTGGCGCCGCGCTGACGCAAGGGCTGCGCCGAAGCGGCGGACGGGGCGGCGGCGACCGGGCCGCCGCCCCGCACGATCAGGCGCGCTTGCCGCCGCGCCGCGAGCCGAACAGCGTATCGAGGTAGCTGTTCACTTCCTGCCGCACGATGCCCGGCAGCATCTCGCGAACGCGCGACTGCACTTCCGAGCGGACCTGCGTTGCGAGTCCGCCGCCGGCGGGACGGCCGGGGCCCCTGCGCCCGCGGCGCGCGGCGCTGCCCGACTTCTTCCGCCACGAGTAGTACGTGACCGGTGTGACGCCGAATTGCTTCTGGACCTGCGCGGCGGTGAGTCCCTGTTTCTGTGCCGCGGCCAGAATCTTTGCACGCTGCGCGGGGGTGTACCGCTTGCGCTTCTTCTTTGCTGCCATCATGGCCTCCATGTTCGCAATTCCGCTGAATACGAAATTGCAAGTTGAGGACTATCAGCGGGACGGTGGTGGGTCAATGCAAACCGGTTGAACGTGTGAATCCGTGCGCCGTTGCGGATGAATTGCACTTAAGCGACGAATATGAAGTCGCTGCGTTCACGCCAGCCCATATCCTGTAGCGATTCGCGCCACCGGGCGCGCGCCGCCGGACTCACGAATACGAGAATCGCCGGCGGGGTGAGCCGAGCGAGGATGGGTGCCGACGGGCGTCCCGCCGCGAGGCTCGTGACGTGCGCGTCGAGCGAGGCGATCGCCTCGCGGGCCCGCACCAGACTCTCACCGACTCCGACGACCGTGACCGCGGAACGGTCGCGCACGAAGTCCAGGGCGAGCGCCTCGAGCTTGAGCGCGACGAAGCGCTGTTGCCGGTAGCGCGGATCGCGCCGCGTCGCGCTGCCGCGATGCTGGCGCCAGCCGTAGAGGACTTCCGGTCGCTTCGTGAAGCGCGCCCCGGCGCGCAGCAGCCGGATCCACAGGTCGAGATCCTCGGCCCAGCCGCGCTCGTGCCAGCCGCCCGCCCGCTCGAGCCATGCGCGGCGGATCATCGCCGTCCCGTGCGCGAGCGGGCTGTCGATCAGCATCTCGTTGGCGATCGCGTCGTGGCTGAGGAGTGCGTTGTGCCAGCGCGCCCAGCGCCGCATGCCGACGCCGGTCTGCGCGGCCGGAAACATGCGCAGGCGGCTGCCCACGACGGCGAGGTGCGGATCTCGATCGAGCATCGCGCGCTGGCGCTCGAGCCGTAAACGATGCGAGAGGTCGTCCGCATCGTGGCGGGCGACGTACGCGCCGCGCGCCAGCGCGAAGGCCTCGTTCAGGGCCGTCGGCAGACCGCGGTGCGGGTGGCGCGCGACCACCAGCCGCGGCTCGGACCGGGCGATGACCTCGAGCAGATCGCCCGAGCCATCGGTGGACCCGTCGTCGACCGCGATGATCTCGAAGTCCGGCTCGCTCTGCCGCCGGAGCGACGCCAGGGAAGCCGCGAGCCACGGCGCGGCATTGTAGACGGGGACGAGGACCGAGATCACGGGCATGCGCCGGCAATCTATCAAAGGCGGGGGGCAGTGGTATGGTGCCGCCCATGGCGGGGAAGCGACTGTTGATTCTCGGTGGCGGATTCGGCGGGCTCGACGTGGCCCGTGCCATCGGCCGCTCCCGTGGCGCGCGGGAATACTGGGACACTCTCCTGATCGACAAGGAGAACTTCTTCCAGTTCAATCCGCTGCTGCCGGCGGTCGCGGTGGGCGCCGTCGAGACGCGCCACATCGTCTATCCGCTTCGTGAAATGGCGCGGCACCGTCACATCCGTTTCTTCAAGAACAAGGTCGAGCACATCGATCTCGAGCGGCGCGAGGTGGTCCTGCACAACGATCTGCGCAGTCGCTTCGACACCCTAATCGTCGCGCTCGGCAGCGTCACGGACTACTACGGCATCCAGGGTGCCGAGCGCTACACGATGCCGTTCAAGAACATCGTCGACGCCATGCGGCTGCGCGCCCGGGTCGTCGAACTGTTCGAGATGGCGGAGCAGGCGGAGTCGGAGGCGCAGCGTCGCCGGCTCCTGGCGTTCGCGATCGTGGGCGGCGGTGTGACCGGCGTCGAGGTGGCGGCCGAGCTGATCGAGATGGCGCGCGAGACGCTGCTGCCGCGCTACCCTCACCTGACTGCCTCGCACATCACCGTGACCCTGCTCGAAGGGGCGGACCGGCTGGTGATCACGGCGCGCGAAGAGCATTCCGCATACGTGCGCCGCTTTCTCGAACGGCGCGGCGTGAAGATCCGGACGTCCGCGCGCGTGGACCGGGTCGAGCCCCGCGTCGTGTATCTCGAGGGGGGCGAGCGGGTCGAGGCGTTCACGATCCTGTGGACCGCCGGAGTGCGGCCACCGGACGTCGTTTGCAGCCTGCCGGTGGCGCACGCGCGGGACGGCCGGGTGCGCGTGGATGCCCATCTGCACGCCCTCGATCCGGGCGAGCGGCCGATCGCCCATGTCTACGTGATCGGCGACTGCGCCGCATCCGAGCGCGGCGACGGGACCCTGCAGCCGCGGCTCTCGCAGACCGCGGTGGCGATGGGCGGCTATCTGGGCGCCGCACTCGTGCGCGAAGCGGCCGGCCGTACGATTCCGGCATTCGGTTTCCGCGACGCCGGCTACATCATCTCGCTGGGCAAGCACAGTTCCGTCGTCGACCTGTTCGGCTTCGCCATCTCCGGACGGCTGGCCTGGCTCTTGTGGGCCGCCGCCTACCTCGTCAAGATGGTGGGTTTGAGGAAGCAGCTGGAAGTCGGGATCGACCACCTCACCCACCTCATGTTCGAACACGACTCGTCGCAGATCATGAATCGCCGTGAGGTGCTGACCGACGAGGAAATCGACCTGTCGCTGGGTTCGCCCGCTGCGGAGGGCGGCTCCGGCGGCGGCGCGGGCGAGTCCACGGCCGCGTCATGACCCGAGGTCACGGCACCGGAGGGATGCATGGAAGCGTTTGATCTGATCGTCATCGGCAGCGGACCGGCCGGCCAGCGCGCCGCCGTCCAGGCCGCCAAGCTCGACAAGCGCGTCGCCGTGGTGGAGCGCCATCGCGACGTGGGCGGCGTGTGCATCAACAGCGGCACCGTGCCGAGCAAGACGATGCGCGAAGCGGTGCTGGACCTGTCCGGGTTGCGCCAGCGGATCCTCTACGGGGAGTCGTACCGGGCGAAGCTCGACATCACCGCCGCCGATCTCGTGCTGCGCACCGAGAGCGTCATGCGCCGCGAGCGCGAGGTGATTCGCGCGCAGCTGCAGCGCAACGGAATCCGCCTCGTGGAGGGCTCGGGCGCCTTCGCCGGGCCGCACGAGGTCGTGGTCAGCGAGGGCTCCGACCGGCGCGAGCTCTCCGGCGAGCGGATCGTGATCGCGGTCGGCACGCGTCCGGCGCTGCCGCCCGGGATCGACATCGACCACCGCCGGGTGATCACCAGCGACGACGTGCTGAACCTGAGCAGCCTGCCGCGCCACATGGCGATCGTCGGCGCCGGGATCATCGGCCTCGAGTACGCGACCATGTTCGCCACGCTCGGCGTGCACGTGACGCTGATCGACAAGCGTCCGAAGCTGCTGGAGTTCGTGGACGACGAACTCACCGATCATCTGTCCTATCAGGCCCGCACCATGGGCATCACGCTCAGGATGGGGGAGGAGGTCGGGTCGATCGAGCCCGGCGAGGAGGACCGCGCGACCCTCGTCATGAAGAGCGGCAAGCGCCTGGCCACCGAGCTGGTGCTGGTCTCGGCCGGCCGTCAGGGGGCCACGCATCACCTGCACCTCGACGCCGCGGGTCTCGAGGCCGACGAACGCGGACGCATCCGCGTGAACGAGCACTTCCAGACCTCGCAACCGCACATCTACGCGGTCGGCGACGTGATCGGCTACCCGTCGCTCGCCTCGACCAGCAGCGAGCAGGGCCGGCTCGCGGCCTGCCACGCGTTCGGCGAGCCGGCGACCACGATTCCGGAACTCTACCCGTTCGGGATCTATGCGATCCCCGAGATCTCCTGGGTCGGGCGCAGCGAGGAGGAGCTCACCCAGCAGGGCGTGCCCTACGAGACCGGCGTGGCGCGCTACCGCGAGATCGCGCGCGGCAACATCCTGGGTGATCTCGAGGGGATGATGAAGCTCATCTTCCACCTCGAGACGCGCAGGGTTCTCGGCGTGTGGTGCCTGGGCACCCAGGCCACCGAACTCGTGCATATCGGCCAGGCGGTGATGGCGCTCGACGGCACGCTGGATTACTTCGTGCGCAGTGTCTTCAACTACCCGACGCTGGCCGAGTGCTACAAAGTGGCCGCGCTCGACGGCTACAACAAGCTCCGCAGCCTCGGCGCGGCCAGCACCGGCCCCTGACGGCCGCGACCCCCGCGGGGCCGCCCGCCGCGGTTCCGCCCCCGGCAGTTGGGACTTTGGTGGCAGTCCCGCATCGGTGTGCGCCGTGCGAGCATCGAATAACGACGAAAGGGGGTCGGCGATGAGGCACATGGCTCGACTGAATCTCGAAACCATCCAGGAAGGCCTGCGCTTCGGCGCGGACGTGGATGGTCGTACGATGCGGCTCGACAGCGGCGCCGGCGCGGTGGCCGCGAGTCCGATGCAGGCGGTGCTCGCCGCGCTCGGCGGCTGCACGGGCATGGACGTCATCAGCGTCCTGCGCAAGATGCGCCAGAACGTGACCTCGTACGAGGTCCTGCTCCACGCCGAGCGCGCGGACGAGCACCCGAAGGTCTTCACCGCGATCGAGATCGTGCACCGGATCACAGGTGTGGACCTGAACCCGGCGCTCATCGAGCGCGCGATCGAGCTGAGCGAGACGCGCTACTGTTCGGTGCATGCGATGCTGGCGCCGGCGGTGAAGCTCACCAGCCGCTACGAGCTTCTGCCGGCCAGGCCCGTGCGTGCCTGAGGCGTTCCGCCGCAGCGGCCTCTCCGGCGCCCGCCCGGGTGCCCGCCCCGCCGCGGCGTGGTAATGATTAGGACGCGTGCGCGCCCGCGGGCGCCGCATGCGTCTGATCCCGGCCCCGGCCGGAGTCCGACCCAGCGAACGGAGTACGGCGCCGGCAGGTCCACCCCGGGCGGGGTGTGGCCGGCCGCGGCGACCGCCGTCATACGGAGCCACCGATGAGCACCACGACGGAATACCGGATCGAGAAGGACAGCCTCGGCGAGATGCAGGTGCCGGCCACGGCGCGCTATGGTCCGCAGACCCAGCGCGCCGTCGAGAACTTCCCGGTGTCGGGGCAGCCGATGCCGCCCGCGTTCGTCCACACGCTCGGCGTGATCAAGGCCGCGGCGGCGCGGGTCAACGGCGCGCTCGGCCTGCTCGAGCAGAACAAGGCCCAGGCCATCGAGAAGGCGGCGCAGGAGGTGGCGGAGGGCCGCTGGGACGCGGAGTTCCCGATCGACGTGTTCCAGACCGGCAGCGGCACCAGCTCGAACATGAACGCGAACGAGGTCATCGCCCACCGTGCGGCGGAGCTGCTCGGCGCGAAGGTGCACCCCAACGACGACGTCAACCTGGGGCAGAGCAGCAACGACGTCGTGCCCACGGCACTGCACGTATCGGCCGTGCTCGAGATCGAGCGAGAGCTGCTGCCCGCGCTCGAACATCTGCGTATCGCGCTCGACGACAAGGCACGCGCTTTCGATGCCGTCATCAAGACGGGTCGCACGCATTTGATGGACGCCACGCCGATCCGGCTCGGCCAGGAGTTCAGCGGCTACGCGGCGCAGATCGCACACGGCATCGCCCGCATGCAGGCGGTGCTGCCGGATCTGCGCGAGGTGGCGATCGGCGGCACCGCGGTCGGTACCGGCATCAACACGCATCCGGAATTCGGCGCGCGCATGGCGCGCGAGATCGGCCTGCTCACCCAGAGCTCGTTCAGCGAGGCCCGCAACCACTTCGAGGCGCAGGGCGCGCAGGACGGCGCGGTGTGGGCCAGCGGCGCGCTCAACACGATCGCGGCAAGCCTCATGAAGATCGCGAACGACGTGCGGCTGCTCAACAGCGGCCCGCGCTGCGGGCTCGCCGAGATCGCGCTGCCGGCGGTCCAGCCGGGCTCGAGCATCATGCCCGGCAAGGTGAATCCCGTGATCTGCGAGGCCGTGGTCATGGTGGGCGCGCAGGTGAGCGGCAACCATCTGGCGATCACCATCGGCGGCCAGTGGGGCCAGCTCGACCTGAACACGATGCTGCCGATGATCGTGCGCAATCTGCTCGAGAGCATCCGGCTGCTGGCGCGGGCGGCGCGGGTGTTCGCCGACAAGGCGATCGCCGGCCTCGATGCCAACGAGGAGACCTGCCGCGGCTACATCGAGATCTCGCCGAGCATGGCCACGGCACTCAATCCGTTGATCGGCTACGACAAGGCGGCGGAGATCGCGAAGCGCTCGTTCAAGGAGCGGCGCCCGGTGCGCGAGCTCGCGGCCGAGATGACCGATCTCACCCGCGAGCAGATCGAGCACGCCCTGGATCCGCGCCGGCAGACCGAGCCGGGGCAGGGGGAGTAGGCCACGCGTGGCTGAGAAAGGTGCGGGCGCGGCCGCCGCAAAGAGCTCGATCACGGACGCCGAGTGGCCGACGCGGCTGCTCGCCGCGCGCGAGGCGCTCGAGGGGCGCGTGCACCGCACCCCGGTCGCGACCTCGCGCACCCTGGACGACATGCTCGGGGCACGGGTGTTCTTCAAGTGCGAGAACCTGCAGAAGATCGGCGCGTTCAAGATCCGCGGCGCGACCTACATGATCTCGCGTCTCAAGCGCGCTGCCCGCGCGCGCGGCGTCGTCGCCTACTCGTCCGGCAACCACGCCCAGGCCGTCGCCTTCGCGGCGCGGGAGGCCGGCGTGCCCGCGGTGATCGTGATGCCGCGCAGCGCGCCCGCCGTGAAGCGCGCGGCGACGGAGGACTACGACGCCGAGATCGTGCATCCCGAGGACACCGGCGAGACGCGCGAGGCGATGGCCATGCGTCTCGCGCGCGAGCGCGGCATGACGATCGTGCCGCCGTTCGACCATCCCGACATCATCGCGGGGCAGGGGACCGCGATGATGGAGCTGTTCGAAGAGGTCGGCCCCGTGGATCGCGTGTTCGTCCCGGTGGGCGGCGGTGGTTTGATCTCGGGATCGGCGCTGGCTGCCGAGATGATGAGCCCGGGCGCGAAGGTCGTCGGCGTGGAACCGGCGTCGGGCGCCGACGGCCGCGACTCGTTCAAGGCGGGACGGCTGGTGCGCCGCCCGTGTGGGCCGACGATCGCGGACGGCGCCCGCACGCCATCCCTGGGTGAGCTCACATTCGACGTCATCCGCCGCTGCGTGAGCGAGATGACCGTCGCCGAGGACGCCGAGCTGATCGCGGCCATGCGCTTCGTGTGGGAGCGCATGAAGCTGCTGGTCGAACCCACTGCCGTGCTCGGCCTCGCGCCGCTGCTGGCGGAGCGCATCGAGGTGCGCGGCCAGCGCGTGGCCGTGGTGCTGTCGGGCGGCAACGTGGACCTCGCGCAGGCCGCCCGCTGGTTCGGGACCTGAAGACGCGTCCTGGCCACCGGCGGCGCCGGGAGGTCAGCGGGCCTTGAGCAGCGCCTTGCGCTTGCCGGCCAGGGTGTCCAGCAGCGCATCGTAGGACTTCTCGAACGCCGCGACGCCCTCCAGCTCGAGCTCGGCGATGAGATCGTTCACCGGCACGCCCAGGCCGGGCAGCTCGCGGAACAGGCGATCCGCCTCGTCGAGGTCACGGTCGATACGGACCTCGACCGCGCCGTGATCGTTGAACGCGTCGAGGGTGTTCGGTGGCATCGTGTTCACGGTGTCCGCGCCGATCAGCTCCTCCACGTAGAGCACGTCCCGATAGGCGGGGTTCTTGGTGCTCGTCGATGCCCACAGCGGCCGCTGGCGGTGTGCGCCCTTCGCCGCCAGCGCGCCGAAACGCGCGGCGCCGAACGTCTCGAGGAACGCGCGGTAGGCGAGACGCGCGTTGGCCACGGCCACGCGGCCGCGCGCGGCCCGCAGGGTCTCCCCGGCCTTCGCATCCACCGACGGGAGGCGCGCTTCGAGCGCCTTGTCCAGCTTGCTGTCCACGCGCGAGACGAAGAACGACGCCACCGAGTGGATGTCGGCGAGCGGCTGGCCGAGTGAGGCGCGCTGCTCGAGCCCGTTCATGTAGGCGTCCATCACTTCGGCATAGCGGGCGAGCGAGAAGATCAGCGTGACGTTCACGCACACCCCCTCTGCGGTGAGCGCCGTGATCGCGGGCAGCCCTTCGCGCGTCGCCGGCACCTTGATCATCACGTTCGGCCGCGCGACCTCGGCGTGCAGCCGCCGTCCCTCGGTGATCGTGCGCTCGGTGTCGCGGGCGAGATGCGGATTGACCTCGATGCTCACGCGGCCGTCACGGCCTGCGGTGCGCTCGAACGCCGGCAGCAGCCGGTCGCAGGCGGAGCGGATGTCCTCGAACACCAGGGCGTCGAGGAGTGCGGGGCCGTCGAGACCGTCGCGCATGTGCTTCTCGATGCCGGTGTCGTAGTCGTCGCTCTGGCCGATCGCGTGCTGGAAGATGGTCGGATTCGAGGTCACGCCGATGACGCCGGCCTCGCGGATCAGCGCGTCGAACTCGCCCGAGGCCATGTGCCCGCGACGGATGAAATCGAGCCATACGCTCTGGCCCAGGTCGAACAACTGCTGCGCTCTGCTCGGCATGGCGGTTCTCCGTTTCTCGAGGTGAACGTCCGGCTGCTTCAGCCGCGCAGGATCTGCGCCAGACAAACGGCGCGACCTTCCGGATCACGCGCGACGGCGACCCGGTGACCCCACGGCATGTCCGCCGGGGCCTGCTCGAAAGGGACGCCCTTCGAGCTCAGCTCGCGATGCGCCCGGTCGACGTCCTCGACGACGAGGTAGATCGCAGGTTCGCGTGGCGGCCGCCACGCTTCGGGCGGCCCGGATACGGGTGGCGCGAAGCCGAGCGACGACGACGGCCCGGTCTGGATGGCCAGATACGGGATCGCGGGGTCCCAGCTGAACGCGGTGAAGCCGAGCGTCTCGGTGTAGAAGCGCTTGACGTCCTCCAGGACGTGGGTCGTGTAGTCCATGTGCTGAACCCGGAGTCCGACGCCGTTCGCGACCCGGGCGGGCGTCGTGGCCCGCGGGCCCGGCGCGGGACGGCGGGCCGTGGCCCGCTTGCGGGCGGGTTTCTTCAGGGCGGACTTCTTCACGGTCTTCCGCGCCGCGGACTTCTTCGGGGCGGCCCTGCGCGCCGTCTTCTTCTTCACCGCGCCGCGGGCGGCCTTGCGCTTCACGCCCGCCTGCGGCCGGCGTTTCGGCCCGGCCTTGCGCTTCGTGCCCGCCGGGCCACGTTTCCGACCTCGCGCACCGGCGGCGCGCGAACTCTTCCTGGCTGCCATCCCGAGCACCTCCCAGGGAATCGTGCGTGGAACGCCGTGGTCGATCGATCGTTTCCTAAGATGCGCCACGTGCCGTGGCGACGCAAGCCACGCGCGGCGCGGCGCACCTCGAGGTCGACGTTCGGACCATCCCGCGCGGCTTGAACGGCCTCCGGTGAACACCTACCATCCGAATGCGCGTGCCTTCGGGGCGTCTGAGCCCGGCCGCGCGATCGTCGCGACGCACGACGCACGCGCATCGCGACGTCTGCGAGCGAAGCCACCCGGCTCGCCGCGGAGATCCCGTGCGGGAACACCGCGCGGCCCCGGCGCAACGCGCACCGGTTCCGGACCTCCGCGGATGATCCCGCCGGGCCGCCGATAGAGGAGATCGCATGACCACGCACAAGATCCTGCAGACCTGGGTGTCGGACGTCGCCGAGTTGTGCGGCCCGGACCGGGTGCACTGGTGCGACGGATCGTCCGCCGAATACCAGGCGATGCTGCACCTCATGGTGCAGACGGGAACCGCCATCCGCCTCGACGAGGCCCGGCGGCCCAACAGCGTTTTCGTCCGCTCGGATCCCGCCGACGTCGCACGCGTCGAGGAATTCACCTTCATCTGCTCGAAGCAAGAATCCGATGCCGGACCGACGAACAACTGGCGCGAGCCCGAAGAGATGCTCGCGACCCTCAGGGGCCTGTTCAAGGGCGCCATGAAGGGCCGCACCATGTACGTGATCCCCTACAGCATGGGGCCGATCGGTTCGCCGATCGCGAAGATCGGCGTCGAGATCACCGACTCGCCCTACGTCGTCGCCAACATGCACATCATGGCGCGGGTCGGGAAGAAGGTGCTCGAGGTGCTCGGCGCGCAGGGCGAGTTCGTGCGCGGGCTGCACTCGGTGGGCGCGCCGCTCGAGCCCGGCAAGCCCGATTCGCCGTGGCCCTGCAACGCCAGGACCAAATACATCTGTCACTTCCCGGAGAGCCGCGAGATCTGGTCGTACGGCTCCGGCTACGGCGGCAACGCGCTGCTCGGCAAGAAGTGCCACGCGCTGCGCATCGCCTCGGTGCAGGCCCGTGACGAGGGCTGGCTCGCCGAGCACATGCTGATCCTCGGCATCACCAATCCCGAAGGGAAGAAGATCTTCATCGCCGGCGCGTTCCCGTCGGCGTGCGGCAAGACCAACCTGGCGATGCTGCAGCCGACGCTGCCCGGCTGGAAGGTCGAAACCGTCGGCGACGACATCGCCTGGATGAAATTCGGCGACGACGGCCGTCTCTACGCCATCAATCCGGAGGCGGGATTCTTCGGCGTCGCGCCGGGCACCGGCGAGCGCACCAATCCAAATGCGATGCGCTCGTTCGAGCGGAACTCGATCTTCACCAACTGCGCGCTCACGCCGGAAGGCGACGTGTGGTGGGAGCAGATGACCGACAAGAAGCCGGCGCAGCTGGTCGACTGGCTGCGCCGCCCGTGGACGCCCGATGCGGAGCGTCCGGCCGCGCACCCCAACGCGCGATTTACGGCGCCGGCGTCGCAGTGCCCGGTGATCTCGCCCGACTGGGAGAATCCGAAAGGCGTGCCGATCTCGGCGTTCCTGTTCGGCGGCCGTCGCGCGACCGTGGTTCCGCTGGTGACCGAAGCGCTGTCCTGGCAGCACGGCACGTTCATGGGCTCGATCATGAGCAGCGAGAAGACCGCCGCCGCGGCCGGCAAGATCGGCGAGCTCAGGCGCGACCCGTTCGCGATGCTGCCGTTCTGCGGCTACCACATGGGCGACTACTTCGCGCACTGGCTCGCGATCGGCGCCGGGGCCGAGTCGGCGATGCTGCCGCGAATCTACTACGTCAACTGGTTCCGCAAGGGTGACGACGGCAAGTTCCTGTGGCCGGGTTACGGCGAGAACAGCCGCGTGCTCAAGTGGATCTTCGAGCGGGTGACCGGCACCGGCGAGGCGATCGACACGCCGATCGGGCGCCTGCCCGCGTCGGGGGCGCTCGATCTCAACGATCTGGTGCTGGCGCCCGACCACCTGCGCAAGCTGCTCGAGGTCGACGTGGAAGGGTGGAGCGCGGAGCTGCCGCTCATCCGCCAGCATCTCGAGAAGTTCGGCGACCGGCTGCCCTCGGCCCTGAAGGAAGAGCTGAATGCGCTGGAGCAGCGGCTGCAGGGAGCGAAGATCCCGGCCCGCTGATCCGGCTTCCAGCGACGCGCGCGACGGCGCCCGGTCCCTGCGGCCCGGGCGCCGTTCGTTCATGCCCGTCGCCGGGAGCCGCGTGTCGCGGCCGGGCGTGTCCGCCTATCCGGCCCACTCTCGAATGCGCGCGGCGACCTTTGTGCCGGTGAAGCCGAAGTATTCGCGCAGGGCGTCGAGCGGCGCCGACTCGCCGTAGCGGTCGATGCCGATCGTGAGCCCCTCGGGGCCCACGAGACCGCGCCAGTCCCAGGTCACGCCGGCTTCGAGCGAAACGCGGCGGCCCCCGGGGGGCAGCACCTGGTCACGCCAGGCGCGATCCTGCTCGAGGAAGCGCTCGCGCGCGGGCATGCTGACCACGCGCGCCGCGAGCCCGTCCGCCGCGAGGATCCGCGCGGCGTCGACGGCGAGCCCGACTTCCGAGCCCGTCGCGATCAGGGTCACGGCGTCCCGGGATGCATGTTCCTCGAGCACGTAGCCGCCACGGCGCAGCACGGTCGCATCGAAGTCCGCGGGCCGCTCGAGCGCGGCGGTCTTCTGTCGGGTGAGGGCGATCAGGGTCGGGCCGTCACGGCGCTCCAGCGCCATGCCCCATGCCGCGGCGGTTTCGAGTCCGTCGGCCGGGCGGATCACCAGCAGGTTCGGGATCAGCCGCAGCGCGGCCACCTGCTCGACCGGCTCGTGGGTCGGGCCGTCCTCGCCGACGAAGATGCTGTCGTGCGTGAAGACCCAGATCACCTGCTGCTTCATCAGCGCGCTCAGACGGATCGCCGGCCGTGCGTAGTCGGTGAACACGAGGAACGAAGAGCCGTAGGGGATGAATCCCTCGGTGAGCGCCATGCCGTTGAGGATCGCGCCCATGCCGTGCTCGCGCACCCCGAAGTGAAAATTGCGCCCGCCGAAGCGACCCTTCTCGATGTCGTCCGAGTCCTTGATCGCGGTCTTGGTCGACGGCTCGAGATCCGCGCTGCCGCCGGCGAGGGAAGGCACCAGGGCCGCTGCCTTCTGCAGCACCGTGCCGCCGTGCGCGCGCGTGGCCGCCGCGCCTGCGGGCGCTTCGGCGACGAGCTGTTCGAACACGTCCGCCGGAACGCGCTTCCCGATCATGGCGTCCCAGCGCGCCGCGTTTTCCGCATCGCGCTCGCGCCATGCCTTCATGCCGGCGTGCCACGCGTCGTAGTCGGAGCGCAGCTCGTGCGCGCGCTCGGCGAAGCGTGACCGCACCTCGTCGGGAACGAGGAACGACGGCGACTCCGGCCAGCCCAGCGCGCGCTTCGCGCCGGCGAGTTCTTCCGCACCGAGCGGCTCGCCGTGGGCGCCGCGCGTGTCCTGCTTGGTCGGCGCGCCGTAGGCGATGTGGCTGCGGGTGATGACGAGGCTCGGTCGCGAGGTCTGGGCCACGGCCGCCGCCAGTGCCGCGGTGACCGCGTCGCGGTCGTAGGGGTTCGCGCGCTGCACGTGCCAGCCGTACGCCTCGAAGCGCCGCGCGACGTCCTCGGTGAAGGCGAGTGCGGTGTCGCCCTCGATCGTGATGTGGTTGTCGTCGTAGACGAAGTTCAGGTTGCCGAGACCCCAGTGACCGGCGAGCGAGGCGGCCTCGGACGCGACGCCCTCCATGAGGTCGCCGTCGCCGCAGATGCCGAACACGCGCGACTCGACGGGGGCGAAGGCCGCGTCGTTGAAGCGGGCCGCGAGCATGCGCAGCGCGACCGCCATGCCGACCGCGTTGCCGATGCCCTGGCCGAGCGGGCCGGTGGTGGTTTCGACGCCGGGCGTCACGCCGTGTTCGGGATGCCCCGGCGTGATGCTGCCGAGCTGGCGGAAGCGCTGGATCTCCTCCATCGGCAGGTCGTAGCCCGAGAGATGCAGCATCGCATAGAGCAGCATCGAGCCGTGCCCGGCCGACAGCACGAAGCGGTCGCGCCCGGGCCACGCGGGGTCGTGGGGCTGATAGCGCAGGAAGCGCGTCCAGATCACGTAGGCGACGTCCGCCATGCCCATCGGCAGGCCGGGATGCCCGCTGTTCGCTTTCTCGACCGCGTCGGCGGCGAGGAAGCGAATCGTGTTCACGGCGAGTTGGTCGAGTGCGGTGCGTTCGTCGGCGGCAGATTTCGCGTTCATTCTTCGTCCTTCCCCGCCGTGGCCAGCGCCAACGCGGCGGCGCCCCACAGCGCGGTTTGCGGATCGAGCACGACCTTGACCGGAATCGATTCCATGAGCGGGCGCAGCCGGCCCTTGTCCGTGAAAGCGGGTACGAAACGGCTGTGCTCGAACAGGGGCGCGAGGCGCGGCGCGATGCCTCCGCCCACGAACACGCCGCCCACCGCCAGCGCCTTGAGCGCCAGGTTGCCGGCTTCGGCGCCGTAGATCTCGATCCATCGCTCCACGGTGAGGCGCGCGCGCTCGCAGCCGCCTTGCAGCGCCGCCTCGGTCACCACGACGGCGGGATCGGGCGCGGCATCGAAGCGCGCCGCGAATGCGCGCGGCTCTTCGCCGCGGCCGCTGTCGCGCATGAAGCGGTGGAGGTCCGCAAGCCCCGGTCCCGACAGTACGCGTTCCCAGCTCACGCGACCGTACTTCGCCCGCAGCCAGCGCAGCAGCTCGTCTTCGAGCGGATCGCGCGGCGCGAAGTCCGCGTGGCCGCCCTCGGACGCCATCGCCGACCAGCGGCTGCCGCTCCACGGCAGCAGCGCCTCGCCGAGCCCGGTCCCGGCCGCGATGAGCGCGCGGTTGCCGTCGTGGGCCTGCCCCGCGGCGAGCACGTGGAAGTCGCCCGCATCGAGGGCGTCGATGCCGCGCGCGGTGGCGACGAGATCGTTGACGAGCGTGACCCTGGCGCCGCCCATGCGCTCGCCGAGCGAACGCGCGTCGACCTCCCACGGCAGGTTGGTGGTCTCGCTGCGGTTGTCCACGACGGGGCCGGCGATGCCGAAGACGGCACGCGTCGGGCGGCCGGCGCCCTCGTCCATGAAGCGCTCGACGATGTCGCCGAGCGAGCCGGATTCGCGGCTCGGATAGCGCTTCTCGAGCTGCGGGGCACGGACGTCGCCGTCCGGCGCGTAGAGCGCCAGATGGGTCTTGGTGCCGCCGATGTCGCCCGCGAGGATCACTTCTGCATCCTAGCCCGAGCGGTTCGTGCATCGCCACCCGGTGGCGATGCGTGTCCGCTGCGGCCGCCCGAGTCGAGGGCTCGGCGCCTCCCGAGCCCCGGCGGCCGGCGCCGCGCGGGGGCCGCGGTGGCCGGCCGCCATGGGCGGCGCCCGCCCGGGGCCGCGCGGGCGCCCGCGCGCTTTCGCCACTCGATTTCGACCGATCCGGCCTTCCCTGCATCGAATCCGGGCACCATGACCTCCACCCTCGATCCCCGTTCGATCGCCGGTCTGCTCGGCAGGCCCGGCCTCCCCGCGTTGATCGGACACACGCCGCTGCTGCCCATCGGCGGGCTCGAAGGTGTCCCGCAGACCGTGCGGGTCTTCGGCAAGGCCGAGTGGTTCAACCCCGGCGGCTCGGTCAAGGACCGCGCCGCGTGGCGCATGGTCCGGGACGGGATCGAACGCGGCCTGCTCGGGACCGGCCGGACGCTGCTCGATGCGACCTCCGGCAACACCGGCATCGCCTTCGCCTGGCTCGGCGCCGCGCTGGGCTTCCCCGTCACCCTGTGCGTTCCCGCGAACGCGAATCTCGAGCGCCGCCGGATCCTGAAACTGCTCGGCGCCGAGATCGTGTTCACCGATCCCATGAGCGGCACCGACGGCGCGATCCTCGAGGCCCGGCGGCTCGCGGCCGAGTCGCCGGAGCGCTGGTTCTACCCCGATCAGTATTCGAACCCGATGAACTGGCGTGCGCACTACGAAGGCACGGGCCATGAAATCTGGGAGCAGACCGAGGGCCGCGTGACGCACTTCGTCGCCGGGCTCGGCACCACCGGGACGCTGGTCGGCACCGCGCGCAGGCTGCGCGAGTTCGCGCCCGGCATCCACGTCACCGGCGTGATTCCGGACTCGCCCTACCACGCGCTGGAAGGGCTCAAGCACCTGCCCACGGCGATGACCCCGGCGATCTACGACGCCTCGGCGCACGACGCGCTGATCGAGATGGACAGCGACTCCGCGATCGACATGGTGCGGCGCCAGGCGCGGCGCGGCCTGCTGCTGGGCTGGTCGGCGGGCGCCGCCGTCGCCGCGGCGGAGCGCGTCGCGCGCGGGCTCGAGCACGGCGTGGTCACGACCATTCTCTGCGACTCGGCCGAACGCTATCTGAGCGAGCCGATCTGGGACGACCTGCTCGGTGAAGCGCCGGGCGGCAGGGAAGGGGGCGGCCGTTGAGCCTGCTGCTGCGCGCCGCGCACACGGCGCAGGTCCACTCGCATCTGTGTCGCACGTATCCCGAGGAAGGCTGCGGCGTACTGCTCGGACACGAGACGGACGGCGTGCGCGAGGTCGAGCGCATCTTCGAGCTGGACAACCAGCGCGGCGATTCGCGCCACAATCGTTACGTGATCTCGCCCGAGCAGTTCCTGCGCGCCGAAAAGGAGGCGCGCGCCGCCGGGCTCGACGTGCTGGGGTTCTACCATTCGCATCCGGACCATCCCGCGCGGCCCTCGGCCTTCGATCTCGAGCACGCCTGGCCCTGGTACTCGTACGTGATCGTCGGCATCGAGCAGGGCCGGGTCGCCGACCTGCGATCGTGGCGGCTGCGGGACGACCGCGCCGCGTTCGACCCGGAACCATTGGCGCAGGAAGATCCCGCGCCGGGAGACATGCAATGATCGCCATTTACATTCCGACGCCCCTCCGGCCGTACGCCGGCAGGATGCCCGTGGTGGAGGTGGACGCCAGGACCGTCGGCGAAGCGCTGGGCGCGCTGGTCGAGCGCCATGGCGAGCTGCGCCGCCATCTCTACGACGACGGCGGAAACCTGAGGCGCTACGTGAACGTGTACCGGAACGACGAAGACATTCGCTATCTGGAGCGCGAGGCCACGCCGCTTTCCGCCGGCGATTCGATCTCGATCGTGCCCAGCATCGCGGGCGGTGCGCCCGGGCCCCCCGCGTGGGCGACCGGAGCGGACGGCCTGCCGCCCATGACGCAGGCCGACCTGCTGCGCTACAGCCGGCATCTGATCCTGCCCGAGGTCGGGCTCGACGGGCAGCGCCGGCTCAGGGCCGCAGGCGTGCTGATCGTCGGCGCGGGCGGGCTCGGCTCGCCGCTCGCCCTCTACCTGGCCGCGGCCGGGATCGGCCGCCTGGGCATCGTCGACTACGATCGCGTGGACGAGTCCAATCTGCAGCGTCAGGTGCTCTACGGCGTCTCCGACGTCGGGCGGTCGAAGCTCGAGGCCGCGCAGGCGCGCCTGAACGACCTCAATCCGGGCGTCGCGATCGACGCCTACGAGGTCGCGCTCACCAGCGAGAACGCGCTCGATCTGGTTTCGAAGTACGACGTGATCGTGGACGGCACCGACAACTTCCCGACGCGCTATCTGGTGAACGACGCCTGCGTACTCGCCGGCAAGCCGAACGTCTACGGCAGCATCTTCCGCTTCGAGGGCCAGGCGAGCGTCTTCGACGCGCGGGTCGGACCGTGCTACCGCTGTCTCTATCCGGATCCGCCGCCGCCGGGGCTGGTGCCATCGTGCGCGGAGGGCGGCGTGCTCGGGGTGCTGCCCGGCGTGATCGGGGTGATTCAGGGCATCGAGACCATCAAGCAGATCCTGGGACTGGGCGAGTCGCTGGCGGGGCGGCTGCTGATCTTCGACGCGCTCGGCATGCGGTTCCGCGAACTCAAGCTGCGCAAGGACCCCGCGTGCCCGATCTGCGGCGAACACCGCACGATCCACGAGCTGATCGACTACCAGGCGTTCTGCGGAATTCCATCGACGGCCGAGGCCGAAGCGGCGACCGCCGAATGGGAGATCGGCGTCCGGGAACTCCAGGCGATGCAGGCGCGCGGCGACGACTTCGACCTCGTCGACGTGCGCGAGCCGCACGAGTTCGAGATCGCGCGCATCCCGGGGCGAAACTGATCCCGCTGGGCGCGCTGCCGGCGCGGGTCGGCGAGCTCGACACCAGCCGCGAGATCGTGCTGCAGTGCCACACCGGCCAGCGCAGCATGCGCGCGCTCGAATACCTGCACAGTTCGGGCTTCCGCAAGCTCAAGAACCTGCGCGGCGGGATCGAGGCGTGGTCCAGGGAAATCGATCCGCAGGTGCCGCGCTACTAGGTCGCGCCCGGCTCCGTGGATTTGACAACCGGGGCCGCTTGGCTATGACTTGGGCATGAGCTTCCGGAGCCCGAAGCCCTGGATGAGATCCGCGCCCGGCGTCGCGCTGCTCGCGCTGCTGGTCATCGGCTGTGCGGTGAACCCCGCGACCGGCAAGCGCGAGTTCTCGCTGGTCAGCCCCGCCCAGGAGAAGAAGATCGGCGCCGAGGGCCACGCCGCGATCGTGGCCGAATACGGCGTTTACGACGACACCGCGCTCGCCGCGCGGGTGGACAGCATCGGTCAGGCCCTCGCCGCGCGCTCCGAATTGCCCGACCTCGAGTGGCACTTCACCCTGCTCGACGACCCCGCGGTGAACGCGTTCGCGCTGCCGGGCGGCTACATCTACGTGACGCGCGGCATTCTGGCGCACCTGAACTCCGACGCGCAGCTCGCCGGTGTGATCGGCCACGAGATCGGCCACGTCACGGCGCGTCATACCGCGCAGCGCATGACCTATCAGCAGCTCGCGGGGCTCGGGCTCGGCATCGCGTCGATCGCGAGCGAGACCTTCGCGCGTTATAGCCAGCTCGCACAGACCGGCCTGCAGCTGATGTTCCTCAAGTACGGCCGCGACGACGAGACGCAGGCGGACGCACTGGGCGTGCGTTACGCCACCGCGGCCGGCTTCGATCCGCGTGAGATCCCTTCGACCTACGCGATGCTCAAGCGCGTGGGCGAGCAGTCCGGCAGCAGCCTGCCGGCGTTCCTCTCGACCCACCCCGACCCCGGCGATCGCGAGGTCCGCACGCGCGAGCTGGCCCGGGCGGCCGCGGCGGGGAAGAGCGGACTGGTCATCGACAGCCGGCGCTTCGAGACCTCGCTCGAGGGGCTGGTCTACGGCAACGATCCGCGCCACGGCTACTTCGACGGCGACGTGTTCTACCAGCCGGAGATGCGCCTCGAAGTGCGCTTCCCGGCGGGCTGGCAGCACCAGAACTCGAATTCGGCCGTGCTGGCTGCACCCGGCGACCAGAAGGCCGCGATGCAGCTGACGCTGGCGAGCGCGGGCGACTTCGCGCCCGAGGCCTACGTCACCGAGCTGCAGCGGCGCGGCAGCATCGGCGCAGCGAGCGGCGCCGTGGAGACGATCGGCGGCTGGCGCGCCTGGATCGGCGTGGTCGAGGTGCAGAGTAGCAGCGGGCCTGCACGGCTTGCGGTTGCATTCATCCGCCAGACGCCCGAGCGCATGCTGCAGATCCTCGGCCGCAGCGCCGTGCCCGGCGACGCCTACGAGGCGGCCATCTTCGCGAGCATGCGCAGCGTGCGTCCGCTCGCCGATCCGGCGCGGCTCGACGTGCGGCCCAACCGCGTGCACGTCTTCGCCGCCGCCGCGGCGGGGCCGTTCCGCGAGATCGTCGAAGCCCAGGGGAAACAGGCGCTCGGGCTCGATGAGACCTCGATCCTCAACAACGTGATGCCCGACGAGCAGGTCTTCAAGAACGAGCTCGTCAAGATCGTGAAGCCCGGCTCGCACTGAGCCGTCCAGGCTGCACGACACCCCGCGCCGCGGCTTATGCCCCGGTCGCTGCGCGCGCCGACCCAGCCACGCCTTGCAGCCGGCCATTGCACGCATTGCGCCTCGAAACGTCGCGCGCCCAGGCGCCTGAGCGCCCCGCCAAGCCGTTGCCCGGCAAGGGGAGCCCGGCGCGGCCGCCCGCGCCTCGCCGTGGTACGGGTCCTGCGCAGAGAACTCCCGGGAAGACTCGTTCACCCCCTCGAACGAACTCGAACCGGGAGAGGCTCCATATGCGAACCCACGGAATCCGCCGCGCCCTGGCGCTCGCCGTCGTTGCGGCGCTCGGGCTGACCGCGCTCGCCGGCTGCGGGGCGCTGCTCGTCGCTCCACAAAGTACCGTCGGCGACGCGCAGGCGCTGACGATGCTCGTGCGCACGCCGGCGTACGCCGGCCTCGTCGGTGACGTGGCCGGCGGGCTGACGTCGACACTCACGAAAACGGTCAAGAGCGTGACCGGCACCACCGGCGGCACGGTGCGGGCCGGCCGCTTCGCGGTCGAGATCCCCGCCGAGGCGTTCGACGGCACCGGCGACGTCACCGTCGACGTGCCCGACACGACCATGCTCAAGGTGAACCTGGAGATCGCGAACGTCCCGAATCGATTCGACGTTCCCGTCACCCTCGTCGTCTCCTACGCGGGCATGGAAGACGATCCCAGCCTCGATCCGGCGTACTTCAAGATCTTCTGGTACGACGAAAAGTCCGCCGTCTGGCGGATGATGCCGACGACGGTCGACACGAAACTCAGGACGGTCTCGACCGAACTCGAGCACTTCTCGACCTACGGGGTCCTGGAGGCCAAGGCCGGCTGGTAAGGGGTTCCGGCGCGGCCGGGACGAGTCGATATGTGCCGCTCGGCCGGAGAGCGCCGCACCGGGGCCGTGCCCGGGCGAACGCTACGACGGCGGGCGGCCCAGCGTGCCGGCGGAAGCGAACGATCCGCCCGGCGGGGCGCGCACAGCGCATCCGGGGGCCCGCTCAGGCGGGCCCCCGGCGTCTTTTTTTGCGCCGCGCCCCGGCGCGGCGCTGCGCGCTCGGGGGTGCGCCCGGGTACGGCCTCCGAACCCGGGAGGTGGTGCAGGACCTATGCAACTGCGGTCCCGCGTGTTCGGCCGACCTTGTGCCCGTTTTCACAATCCTGTTGACAGCATCAAAACGTGCGTCGTAGCTTGCGTCGTCTTGGACTCCCATCGATGAAGAAAATCCTCTCCTCCCTCATCATCCTGACGACGCTGTCGGCCGCCACGGTGGCCTTCACGCAATCGTTCCCCGTCGAGCTCGGGCTCACGAAGGGTCCGGAGCAGCCGATTGCGTTCAGTCACAGGCGCCATGCCGGAGACATGAAGATCGACTGTCTCTACTGCCACAACGGCGCCGACAAGTCCCCGATCGCCAACATCCCGCCGATGAGCACCTGCATGGGATGCCACAAGATCGTTTCGACCACGAAGCCGACGATCCAGAAGCTCGCCGGTTACTGGGACCGCAAGGAACAGATTCCCTGGGTCGAGGTCTACCGCCTCCCCGATCACGTGAAGTTCAACCACAAGCGTCACGTGAAGGCCGAGATCGAGTGCCAGACCTGTCACGGTCCGGTCGAGACGATGGACGTCGTCTACCAGTACCCGGCGCTCAAGATGGGCTGGTGCGTGGGCTGCCATCGCCAGAACCTCGATGCCCCTAAGTACCCGGCGACGATGGACTGCATCGCATGTCACCACTAGGGCGGTCATGAGCGAATCCTTCGTCTTCAATCGGCGCGACTTCCTGAAGCTGGTCGGGATCGGTGCGGCCGGCGCGGCGGCCGGTTGCGCCAAACCGCCCGCCGAGAAACTGATTCCGTACCTGGTCGGGCCCAACGACACGCTGCCCGGCATTCCCTACTGGTACGCGAGCACCTGCCGCGAATGCCCGGCGGGCTGCGGTGTCAGCGTCAAGACCCGCGAGGGGCGCGCGATCAAGGTCGAGGGCCTCGGCGATCACCCGGTCAACCGCGGCGGCCTGTGCGCGCGCGGACAGGCCGGCGTGCAGAGCCTCTACGATCCGGACCGGCTCAAGTCGCCGATGGTGAAGGACGGCTCCGGTTGGAAACCGGTGTCGTGGGACGATGCCCTGAAGCTCGCGGGGACGCGGCTCGGCGATGCGGCGCGCGGCAAGAAGGGCGTCGCGCTCGTCACCGACCACGCGCCGGGTTCGTTCCAGCGCCTCGCGACCGAATGGGCCGCGGCGATGAACGGCCGTCACCTCGTCTACGAGCCGTTCGCCCACGAGAGCCTGCGCGAGGCCAACGGCCGCACGTTCGGCCAGTCCACCGTGCCGCACTTCGACTTCGCCGCCGCCGGGATGCTGGTGTCGTTCGGCGCCGACTTCCTGGAGACGTGGATTTCGCCGGTCGGCTACGCGCGCGACTTCGCCGCGATGCGCACGCATCACGAGCGTCGCTTCGTGACCGTCGAGCCGCGGCTGTCGATGACCGGTGTGAGCGCCGACGAGTGGGTGGCGGTGCGTCCGGGTCGCGAGATCGCGATCGCGCTCGGCATGGCCCACGTGATCCTCAGCGAGAACCTCGGTCCGGCGCTGGCCGAGCGCGGCCGTCTGCTCGAGGCCGTGTCGGCATGGAGCCCCGCGGCCGCTGCCGAACAGTCCGACGTCCCCGCCGAGACGATCACTCGCCTCGCGCGGGAGTTCGCCTCGCATGCTCCGGGCCTCGCGGTGGCCGGCGGCGTGGCGGCCCAGAGCGACAAGTCGGTCGCCCTGCAAGCGGCGGTCAACCTGCTCAACTACGTGGCCGGCAACATCGGTCGCACGGTGCGCTTCGACCGCACCCTCGATTTCGGCGCAGTGGCGCCGTTCAGCGACGTGCAGCAGCTGATGAGCGCGATGAGCGGTGGCGAAATCGACGTGCTCGTCGTGCACGGCGCGAACCCGGTGTACGCGGTGCCGGCGTGGGCGGGCTTCGGCGCCGCGATGGAGAAGGTGCCGTACAAGATCGCAATCGCCCAGGCCATGGACGAGACGGCGGCCGCCTGCGACCTGGTGCTGCCCGCGTCCCACGCGATCGAGTCGTTCGGCGATCTCGAGACCGTGCGAGGCGTGCACTCGGTGATCCAGCCGGCGATGCAGAAAGTGCCGGTCTTCGATTCGAAGCCGGCCGGCGAGGCGCTCATCGCACTCGCCGCGAGCGCGCAGGTGAACGCGGGTTTCCCGGCGACGTGGGAAGACTACGTCAAGGGCCAGTGGCGCCGCCTGCACTCACGATTGGGCGCCGGACGTCCGTTCGACGACTTCTGGAAGGATGCGCTGCAGAAAGGCGGCGTGTGGGAAGAGGTTCAGGCGCCCGCGGTGCGCTGGGCTTCGACGCCGGCATTCTCCGCACCGGAGCTGCAGGGCGCGGGTGACCTCGCGCTCGTGCTCTATCCCTCGGTGCAGCTCTTCGACGGCCGCGGCGCCAACAAGCCATGGCTGCAGGAGACGCCCGATCCGACGACCAAGGCGGTCTGGGGAACGTGGGCCGAAGTGCACCCGGACACCGCGGCGAAGCTGGGCGTCGAGAACGGCGACCCGATCCGGATTCAGACCGACGCCGGCAGCGCGGAGCTGCCGGTGTACCTCTACGCCGGCATGCGCAAGGACGTCGTGGCGATGCCGCTCGGCCAGGGTCACACCGGCTATGGCCGCTACGCGACGGGGCGCGGCGTGAACGGAACGCAACTGCTGGCCGCGGCGCAGGACGAGGCCTCCGGAGCGGTGGCGTTCCTGAGCGCGAAAGCGTCGCTCACCAGAGGCGCGAAGGCGATGGATCTGGTCGTGACGCAGCGAGAGATGGACCAGCACGACCGCGGGATCGCGCAGATCATTCCGATTTCGGCGCTCATGGGTGGTGCCGCCGGCCACGGCGCGGAGGGTGGCCACGGCGGCGAGGAACACGCGGTGCCGCCGTCGCAGACGCGGCCGGGTCAGTTCACCGAGCCGATGAAGCACCCGGCCGGCTACAAGCCGCCGGCGCAGGCGATCACCGCCTTCGAATCCGAGGAGCCGGCGCGCGCCCCGAAGCGCAACCCGATCGACCGGGGCAGCTACAAGAACGCGACGCATCGCTGGGCGATGGCGATCGACCTCGATCGTTGCACCGGCTGCAACGCCTGCATCGTGGCGTGCAACGCCGAGAACAACGTGCCGGTCGTCGGACCCGAGATCATCAAGCGCGGGCGCGAGATGATGTGGATCCGCATCGAACGCTGGGAGCAGAAGGTCGACGACGCGAAACCCGACGTGCGCTTCCTGCCGATGATGTGCCAGCACTGCACCGATGCGCCCTGCGAGATCGTGTGTCCCGTGTATGCGACCTACCACAACCCCGAAGGACTCAACGCGCAGGTCTACAACCGCTGCGTGGGGACGCGCTACTGCTCGAACAACTGCCCGTACAAGGTGCGGACGTTCAACTGGTTCGATTACGGCGCACCCGAGAAGGACACCTTCGCGTTCCCCGAGCCGCTCAACTGGCAGCTCAACCCGGACGTCACCGTGCGCTCCAAGGGCGTCATGGAGAAATGCACGATGTGCGTGCAGCGCATTCTCAAGGGCAAGGGCGACGCGAAGGACGAGAATCGCGAGGTGCGCGACGGCGAAATCATCACCGCCTGCGCGCAGACCTGCCCGACCGAGGCCATCGTGTTCGGTGATCTGGCCGACCCCGAGAGCCGCGTGTCGAAGCTGTCGTTCGACAGCGAGCGGCGCTACTGGGTACTCAACGAGCTCAACACCAAGCCCGGCGTGACGTACCTCAAGAAGATCGACCGGAACGGGGAGGGCCACGCGTGAGCGCGACCACGGTCGAACAGCCGGTCCACGGCGTGAACGAGGTGCAGGTCGCCGAAGAGCCGATGCCGGCGTACGTGACGCAGAAGTCACTCAACGACGACATCCTCAAGATGATCTCGCTGCCGGGCAAGATCTGGTGGTCGATCTTCATCCTCGATCTGACGGTCCTGGCGTTCGGTTTCCTCGCGCTCCGCAACCAGATCGTGCTCGGCCTCGGCGTCGCCGGCTACACGCGCCCGGTCATGTGGTCGGCGTACATCACCAACTTCGTGTTCTGGGTCGGCATCGCGCACTGCGGCACGCTGGTGTCGGCGGTGCTGTTCCTGTTCCGCTCGCACTTCCGCCGCGCCGTGTATCGCGTGGCCGAAGCCATGACGGTGTTCGGGGTGCTCACCGCGGGCGTGTTCCCGCTGCTGCACACCGGCCGCCCGTGGTTCGGATACTGGCTGATCGCCTACCCGAACCAGCGCCAGATCTGGCCGAACTTCCGCTCGCCGCTGGAGTGGGACGTGTTCGCCGTGTCCACGTACCTCACGATCTCCAGCATCTTCTTCTTCGTCGGCCTGATCCCGGACACGGCGGCGGCGCGCGACCGCGCGAAGCACCCGCTGATGAAGCTGATCTACACCGCGGTCTCGTGGGGCTGGCAGGGCACCAACAACAACTGGAAGCACTTCTACAGCGCGTACCTGTTCTTCGCCGCGATGGCGACGCCGCTGGTGTTCTCGGTGCACTCGGTGGTGTCGTGGGACTTCGCGATGGCCCAGGTGCCCGGCTGGCACTCCACGCTGTTCGCGCCCTACTTCGTGGCCGGCGCGATCTTCTCGGGCGTGGCGCTGGTGATCAATCTGCTGATCATCATCCGCAAGGGCTTCAACCTGAAGCACATCGTGACGATCGACCACATGGAGAAGCTGGCCAAGCTGGTGCTGCTCACCTCCACGATGGTCGGCTATTCGTACCTGACCGAGTTCTTCATGGCCTGGTACGGCCCCAACAAGTTCGAGCGCGACGTCTTCTGGTTCCGCGCGACCGGCCACTACTGGTGGGCGTTCTGGATCATGTTCACGTGCAACGTGATCATCCCGCTGCTGCTGTGGTTCAAGCCGGTGCGCCGCAACATGACCGCGCTGTTCATCATCGCGCTGTTCGTGAACGTCGGCATGTGGTTCGAGCGCTTCACGATCATCGTCACCTCACTGACGCGTTCGTTCGACCCGGCGACCTGGGTGAACTACAAGATGAGCTGGACGGAAGCCGCGATCACCGCGGGCGCGTTCGCGTGGTTCGGCATGTTCTTCCTGATCTTCGTCCGCGTGCTGCCGGCCTTCTCGATCGCCGAGATCAAGGAGACCGTGCGGTTCCCCTACCGGCGCGGCAGTCGGAAGGGCGGGCACTAGATGAACGCGATCTTCGAATTCCTGCTCAAGCTCCTCGGCCCGAAGCCCGGCAAGTACGAGGGGGTGATGGGCGTGTTCTATTACGTCGATGACGCGACCGATGCCGTCACGACGCTGCGCCAGTCCGGACACCGCAACATCGCGGTGATCTCGCCGGTGCCGCACCACGAGATCGAGCACGCGATGGAACAGGGCCCCTCCCTGGTGCGCTGGGTCACGTTTATCGGCGGCGTGCTCGGCGCGACCGGCGGCATGGCGCTGTGCGTGTACTCGGTCATTTCCTACCCGCTCGTCACGGGCGGCAAGGAGCTGATCTCGGTGCCGCCGTTCATCATTCCGACCTACGAGTCGATGATCCTGCTCGGCGGCATCGCGAACCTCATCGGCATGCTCGCGCTGGCACGGCTGCCGCACATGAAGCTGAAAGCGCCCTACGACCCGCGTTTCACCGAAGACCGGATCGGGATCTGGGTGCCGTGCAGGGGCGACGACGCGAAGCGCGTGGAACAGATGCTCAAGGGCCACGGCGCCGAGGAGGCGAAGGTCCATGATTAAGTTCCTCGCCGGGCTCGCGATCGCCGCGCTCATGACGATGCTCACCGCGTCGACGGTGCAGAAGGGCGTGCACGACGCCACGACGTCCATGACGCACTGGGCCTACTTCCCGATCCGCGACATGCGCTGGACGGTCGCGCTCAAGCCGCAGAAGACCGTGACGCGCACGCCGCCCGAGGGCTCGATTCCCGAGCAGGGCGTCGACGTGGAAGGCGATCTGAAGACGCTCGCGGCGACGCTCCAGAACCCGGTCCCCCCGACCGAGGCCTCGATCGCGGCCGGCGAGGCGCAGTTCAAGCTGACCTGCGTCCCGTGCCACGGCCCGGACATGAAGGGCGACGGACCGGTGATCCAGTTCTTCGTGCCGCCGCCCGACCTGCACGCCAAGCTGACGCGCGACCGCAGCGACGGCTACATCTACTCGTACATCCGCCACGGCGGGGCGGTGATGCCCAGCTACGGTTTCCAGGTGCCGCCCGAGATGGCGTGGAACCTGGTCAACTACATCCGCTCCCGCCAGCAGGCGGACCCCCGATGAGCGCTTCCCAGGCCGACATGCACGACGCGCACGACGACATCCTCAAGGACATCGCCGCGAAGCTTCCGGTGACGCCCAACGTGCGCAAGCGCCAGATCTGGATCGCCTGTCTGGTGATCGGGGTGATCTCGCTCGCGTATCTGTTCATGGTGAATCCGACGCGCGCGTGGGGCTCGTACGCGATCAACGTGATCTTCTGGCTCGGAATCGCCCAGGGCGGCGTGGTGCTGGCCGCGGCGATCCGCCTCACCAACGGCCGGTGGGCGGGGCCGATCATGCGGATCGGCGAATCGCTGTCGGCGTTCCTGCCGGTCGGCTTCGCGGCCGTGGTCGTGCTGCTCGCGGGCGGCGTGTGGAACCTGTTCCCGTGGACGCATCACGTCGACCCGCGCCAGGCGAAGTATCTGAACCTGCCGTTCCTCTGGATCCGCACGCTCGGCGGCCAGCTGCTGTTCTGGTGGCTGGCGAGCAAGCTGGTGAAAATCTCGCTGCGCACCGACGCGCATCTCCTCAAGCCGCACGTGCCCGAGAAGCTCAAGGCCACCTACGAGAAGCTCTCGGCGGGCTGGCGCGGCGACGAGGAGGAGGTCGCGTGGCAGCGCCACCAGCTCGCGCACCTGTCGCCCCAGGTCGTGCTGGCGTTCGTGGTCTTCTTCAGCGTGATCGGCTGGGACTTCATCATGTCGATCACGCCGAACTGGGTCAGCTCGCTGTTCGGCTGGTACGTCTACGCGGCGGCGTTTCTCTCTGGCGTCTGCATGACCGCGCTCATCGCCACGCAGGTCCGCAGCAAGTACCGGCTCGAAGCCTACATCACCCCGAACCACTTCTGGGACATCGGCAAGGTGATCTTCGCGTTCTCGATCTTCTGGGTGTACCTGTTCTGGTCGCAGTACCTGCCGATCTGGTACTCGAACATGCCCGAGGAGACCGGCTGGGTGTTCCTGCGCTTCGAGAACCCGTGGCGGCCCTGGGCGTTCGCCGCGTTCATCATGATCTTCGCGATCCCGTTCCTCGGCATGCTCAACAAGAAGTCCAAGAGCAGCCCGCTGCTCCTGAGTCTGTTCTGCCTGCTGATCATGGCCGGCATCTGGATCGAGCGGCACGT
The DNA here is from genome assembly GCA_963744995.1 of Candidatus Eiseniibacteriota bacterium. Taxonomy (GTDB): domain Bacteria; phylum Eisenbacteria; class RBG-16-71-46; order RBG-16-71-46; family RBG-16-71-46; genus CAVUWA01. Next base: position 238,185 of record CAVUWA010000005.1, on the reverse strand, counting down.
GCTGATGATGCCGTCGCTGAACCCCGACGCGGTCTGGATCGGGCTCGGCGAGGTCGGCGTCGGGATCGGCTTCCTCGGTCTGTTCGGCTGGACCGTGCAGGGTTTCCTGACCAAATTCCCGAGCGTCAAGGTTCCGGACGTCCTGGCCGCCCATGGAGGGCCGGAGCACTAGCGCGCGCGGCACGACTCCTCTGCGCGCTTGCGCGCCCGGGTCCTACGGACAGGACCTGGGCGTTTTTCGTACCCGGCGGCCGGGTGGCGCCCGCGCACGGGCGTGATACCGTGCAGGCGCCGGTGCCTGCCCGCCGGCGGGGGAGGCTGGGAGAAGATCATGAACGTACTCGTCCTCAATTGCGGATCCTCGTCGGTCAAGTTCCAGATCATCGATACCGATCAGGACCGTATTTCACGCGACGACGACCGCTGCCTCGCACGCGGTCTGATCGAACGAATCGGCAGTCACGCCATCATCACCCTCGAGGTCGCCGGTCAGCCGGCGCTCAAGACCGACGCGCCGCTCCGCGACCATCGTGCGGCCATCGACAGGATCCTGCGCTGGATCGTGTCGAACGAATCGAAGATCGACACCATTCGCTCGCTCGCCGACATCCACGGCGTCGGCCACCGCGTCGTGCACGGCGGCGAAAAGTTCAAGGACTCGGTGCGCATCGATCCAAACGTGATCGCGGGCATCGAGGAGTGCATCGACCTCGCGCCGCTGCACAACCCGGCGAATCTGAAGGGCATCCGTGCCGTGCAGGAGCTGCTCGGCGAGGACGTGCCGCAGGTCGTCGTGTTCGACACCGCGTTCCATTCGACGATGCCCGACGTGGCGTTCCTCTACGGCATCCCGTACTCGCACTACCGGCGCTACAAGATCCGCCGCTACGGCTTTCACGGCACGTCCCACCGTTACATCGGCTACCGCTACCGCAGGATGCTGGGGCTCGAGCGCGAGCAGGTGAACCTGATCACGCTGCACCTGGGCCACGGCTGCTCGGCCTGCGCGATCCGCGGCGGCCGCTCGATCGACACGTCCATGGGCTTCACGCCGCTCGAAGGCCTGCTCATGGCGACGCGCTCGGGCGACCTGGACGCCTCGATCCTCGAGTACCTGGGCCACAAGGAGGGGATGGGCCCGACCGAGCTGGAGGCCATGCTCAACAAGCAGTCGGGCCTGCTCGGCGTGTCCGGGCTCACCGCGGACATGCGCGACCTGATTGCGGAGGTCGAGGAGAACCACGACCGCCGTGCGCGGCTCGCGATCGACATGTTCTGCTACCGGGTGCGCAAGTACATCGGCGCCTACGTGGCGGTGTGCGATCCCGACGCGATCGTGTTCACGGGCGGCATTGGCGAGAACTCGGCGCTGATCCGCAAATGCATCACCGCCCACCTGGGAACGCTCGGTCTGGAGCTCGACGAAGCGAAGAACGAGGCGCTCAAGGGTGGCGACACCGGCGAGATCACCACGCCCGATTCGAAGCGCAAGGCCTACGTGATCCCGACCAACGAGGAGCTGCTCATCGCCCGCGACACGTTCCGCGTGGTGACGGGAACACCGAAGGTGTGACCAGCGGCGGGCGGCGCGCCGCCCGCCCGCGCCTCCACGTATGCCGGGATGGCGGAATGGCAGACGCAGCGGACTTAAAATCCGCTGGGGGAAACCCCGTGCAGGTTCGATCCCTGCTCCCGGCACCAAGCACGGCAACAGCTGAGCGGCTCTGCCCCGTGCAGGAGTCAGCGGAAGGGGTTTCCGGCCCGGTCCGAAAAGGTCACCGCGGAGGGTGCGAAGTCGAACTTCTCAATGCGGTTGTTGTTCGAGTCCGCAACGTAGACGCTGCCGCTCACATCCACCGCCACCCCGGTCGGGTACTTGAACTGACCGCTTCCGCTGCCGTACATGCCCCACTGCGTAATGAACCCACCGCTGCCGGTGAATTCCTGCACCTGACTCAAATCGTAGTTCGTCACGAAAATGTTGCCGTCGGAGTCGAACGCCACCCCGGTGGGAGAGCGAGTGCTCCATTGCGCGACATATGCCCCGGTACTGGTGAAGACCTGAATGCGATTGTTTTGCCGATCCGCCACGAGTACATTGCCGCTCGCAGCGGCGGCCACGCCGCTCGGGATTGCGAACTGGCCATTCCCGAAGCCGTACCCGCCCCACTGGAAGACGTAGGCGCCGTCGCCGGTGAACACCTGAATGCGGTCGCTGTCCACGACGTAGACCGCGCCTCCTTCGCCCACCGCCACCCAACTCGGCCCATGGAACTGCCCGTTCCCAATGCCGGTGCTGCCCCACTGGGTGATGTACGTTCCGCTGCTGTTGAATACTTCGATGCGGTCGTTTGACCCGTCCGCAACGTAGACATTGCCGTTGGCCGCTACCGCGATTCCCCTCGGGCCCCGGAACTGCCCGTTTCCCGTTCCGGAACCGCCCCACCTGGTGACGTACGTGCCGGTGCTGGAAAAGACCTGAATGCGGTCATTTCCGGTGTCCGCAACGTAGATGTTGCCTCCGGCCCCTATCGCAATGCCGGTCGGATACTGGAATTCACCTTCTCCGGAACCCGTTCCGCCCCACTGGAGACTCAGCGTTGGCGGGCTGCAGTCGTAGATCTGGCGCGACGTCGTGGGCGAGATCAGGTCCCCGGGCGTGCCGCCGTAGTCCTCCCAGTGGACACTGGTCACGCGAGGCGACACGGGAACTCCTGCCGAGTCTCCTACTACGGAACTCAGTCGGGTTTTCACGCCATACGGCAGAGGATCAGGGGCCAGTGCGACATCGCGAGGTCCGTCGCGGGTATCCAGGTGCACGACGACGCCGTACGCATAGCCACCGTGGTTCTTGACCTCGCACTGGACCGAGTCCCCGTCCAGCTGGCACCAGACCATCGTGAGCTCCAGATCGGGGGTGCGTGGCTGCGCCGGCGAACTCCCACCATAGTTGCCCTGCTCATTGGAGAAGGTCACGGTGCCGACCCGCGGGAATCTGGGTTCACCTCCGGTCAACTGCGGTGCTGCGAAGAACGACGCGCCACGGAAAGTTCCGACGGTGCCCGGGATGGACGCCACCTGAGACATTTCGCCTGAGGGGGTCGCGTACCAGAGCTGCACCCGAACGTCGCTTGCCTCGAAACCCTGGTTGAACACCCAGCCCCGGCACTGCGCGGTCCCGAGCGAGTCCCACGCTGCGAAGTGGACATCTGCAGGGTAGTAGGGCTGGCTGCCTCCAGCTCCCACTCCAACGCCTTTGCCGCAGCCGCAAACGAAGAACGGCAGCACAACCGCCGGAATGATCCGGCGCAATGGGCTCGAGGACAGAATCCCACGACCAAATGTGCGCATGGGTCTCACTCCATGCCGAGTTCTGCGGTGGGTTGGCAACCGGTTTGTCGCTGTCGGCCTTCGCCACTCCCGATCCGGGGGACCCGTGGAGGCATTGTCGTGCTTTGGGCCGCCGCCTGATAGCAAAATCCAGGTCGCGGTTCCGCAGCCACTCCCACCACACCGAGCTGCAGGTGCCCCGCAGGGTTCGAGCTCTGTTCCCGGCACCAGTTCGTGCAATGCGTCGGGTGGTCGTATGACTCGTCGCGCTGCGACCGGGTGCCCGGATCGTGAACCGCGGCCGGGGTCAGCGGACGAGTGCCACCCGCTGGACGAGGGTTCTGCCGCCGGCCCGCAGGCGCACGAAATAGAGGCCCGAGCCGGCCCGCCCGCGCTCGGGCCGCCAGATCTGCCGGTACCGCCCGGCCTGCTGGTCGCCGTCTGCCAGGAGCGCGACCTGGCGCCCCTGCACATCGAGCACCTCCAGGCGGATATGCATGGCAAAGGGCAGCGCGAACGCGATGGCGCCGCTCGAGACGACCGGATTGGGCGCGACGGGTGAAAGCTCGATCCGCGTCACCGGCGTGGCGTCTACGGCGGTGACCGTACTGATTGCGAACGACGAATCGCTGGTGTCTGCGGCGGCGTTGCCGGCGCTGTCGCGGGCCGTCACCTGTAAGAGTGCCTGCGCAGTCACCGACCCGGTGACGGTCCAGTCCCACTGGCCCGTGTTGGGCACGTCGGCCGCCAGCGTGTCGAACGGCCCGCCGGGTCCCGAGCGCGAGAGCGCCAGGGTGACGCGCGCCACGACCTGGTTGTCGAGCGCGTTCCACTGGAGGCTCTGCATCGAGCCCACGGGGAACGACTCGCCGCCGTTCGGCGACAGCACCGTCACGGCAGGAGCCGCGACGTCGTCGAACTGACCCGTGATGTTCTTGTTCCCGTTCATGAGGACGGTGAGCGGGTTGTCGTTGCCCGTCGTGTCCCCGCTCCAGCCGACGAACGCGAACCCGGCGCCCGGTGTCGCCGTGACGTCCACGAGCGAACCCGACGCGTAGTCGGGCTGGTCCGGGGCCTTCGTGAGGCTCCCGACGCCGAGGCTCGTCAGGGTGAGCGTGTAGAGGACCGGCGAGAACGTGGCGTGGATCGTCCCGCTCGTCGTCACGTTCGTGAACGTGTAGGCGGGCACCGGCCCGACCGAGCCTCCGTTCACGAGCACGTCCGCGATCTGGAAGCCGGAGTCCGGGGTGATCTGGAACTGGACCGAGTCGAAGCACGCGACGCTCACCGTGCCGGACGGGCTGATGTTCCCTCCCGTCCCGGCGGTGGCCTCGATCGTCTTCGAGTCGTCCGCGAGGATCGTGGCGTCCGCGCGGAAGTCGGTGCCGACGACGGCGTTGTGCGCCGAGGCCAGCACGGCGCCGAACACCTCGTCCGGCTCGCACAACGTATCGCCGAGGACGCGCACGCCGAAGCTCCCCGTCAGCTGGCCGGCGGGGATCGTGATCGTGCTGTCGAGGGTCATGTAGTCGCCGTCCGCCACCGTGGCGGTGCTGTCCACGGTGTGGAACGTGACGTCCACGGGCAGCGCCGAGGCGGCCGAGAGCCGGACGGTGAAAGTAAACGGCGTCACGCCCGAGTCGCCCTCGGGGGCCGCCGGTCCCGGGTCGAGGGTCACGACGGGTGTCGGTGCCGTCACGTCGATGCCGGCCCACCAGGTGCTCCAGCGGCTCCCGTTCGCACCACCGTTGCCGTCGTCCGTGCCGACACGCGCCTTCGCGTATTCCTGGACCGTCCACAGCCCGACGTCGTCGGGGTCCACCGCGGCCGTGCTGAAGTCGCCCCAGCGGTTGCGGCCCGCCGCCGTGGTAAAGGTCTTGTGGTAGTAGTCTTCGCCCGCGTGGAATACATAGGCGTCGCGCAGCGACCCGCTGCCGTCGGACGCGCGGTGAACGGCGTATCCGGCGGACGGGTGGTCGGCCGACGAGAAGCGCGAGAAGCCGAGGACGAAGTCGCCCGCGGCGTTCGTGGCCAGGTGCGGGTAGGCGTACCACGCCCCGCCGTTGCTCGCAGTGGCGGTCGGATCCTCGAGCCTGCCTCCCTCCAGGAACGCGCCGTCCGTCGCGCGGATGCGCGACCATTGCACGCCCGTGTGCGTGAGCCCCGACGAAGGCAGTCCGATGGTCTGCGCGTACCAGATCGAGCCGTCGCGATAGGCGGGCGCGGAACGGACCTGCGCGTCCTGCACCTCGATCGGGCATGGCGTCGCGCCACAGGCGCTGGAACCCGCGACGGGAGCGGACTGCGGCAGCAGGTTCCCGGACGGCTGCACCCAGCCACCACCGGGGCGCGTGAGGGCGCTGGTACCGGAGACGTAGGTCGGCGACGAGGGCGTGCCGGTGATGTAGTCGAGCACGTAGGTCGCGTTCGCGCTGCTCAGGTGCGTCACGACGTACTCGGTGTCCGCCGTGGCGGAATAGGTGACGCACGGCGAGCTGCAGAAGTGCGAGTTGGCGGACTGCGTGAAGATCGTGCCGACGCCGGTGCCGGCGCGTGCCTGCGGGTAGTCCACGACCAGGGTGATACCGCGCTGGAACGTGCCGCCCGGGCTGTAGCGGTTGATCGAGACCACGATCCAGTTCTTGTTGAAACCCAGGTTCGGGAAGTCGATCGAGACGCCTGTGTCGAAGCGGTACAGGTACCAGGCGCCCTCCGGGTCGCTCGTCTGCGAGACGCCCACGAGGATGCTGGCGCTGCTCTCGAATGTCTGCATCACCGCGATCCAGCGGTCGTTGTAAGGGTCGTACACCGTGCGCGGATCGGTCAGCGCGTCGAGCGGCGCACCCGTCGCGGCCCAGAACGTGGCGGTGCCGACGGTGCTCAGCGTCGCGCCGGTTGCCTTGTCGAGGGCCCGATAGTTGTTGTTGAGACCCTCGAGGATCTTCGTCTGCCCGACCGCGCCGCCCACGTCGGGTGGGATCACGATGTAGCTCGAGTCCACCATCGGGATGTCGTCGAGTCCCATGAAGCTGGCGCTCGGCGCCGGCGACGCGAGCTGGACGGCCATCGGCGACGCGGGCAGGAGCGGCGCCTGCGCCGGGGCGCCGGTCACCGCGGCTCCGGGCTCGCCTTCCTCCTCCTCGAAGAGCTCGGGGAGCAGCCTTGCGCGCACCGGCGGCCTGTGGACGAGCCCGAGGGCTTCTCGCCGCGCCAGCTCCCGGAAGTTCACGACCGCCTTGCGCGAAGCGCTGACCCGCTCACCTGGCACGTGGGTCGCGTCGGCCTGGCCGCGCTCGGGCGTCGCTGCCCGAGCGCCGCCCCATCCGGGCAGCAGCAAGGCCAGCAGCAGCGCAGCGAAGAGCGAGGAGCGGAAGCGTGGGAGACGTCGAGCGGGCGATGCAGCCGAGTTGCGCACGTGGGATCCACCCTGTCGTGGCGCCGGGAGCCGTGCGCACGACCCTCTCCGCAGGGGAGGAAACCGCACGCGCTTCGGTCACCCGGAGCCGCGCGGATCCCGGGAGGCGTGCACGGGAACGCGAGCCCCTGTCCGGACCGGCGGCGCCCATCGTCCCGGTCGGGCCCAACGGACCGCGAAATCCCACAACGCCACGAAATTATCGGCTCCGGCCATCTCGCTCGGCAAGAACAAACTGGGGCGCCCGCGGCCCGGGCGCGCCCTCGCTTGTTGCTGATGGTAGCCGCGTGGGTCCCTCAGTCCGTCCCCCGTCTCGACCTCGGAACCCGCTGGGTCAAACCCCGTGCAAGTTCGAGCACTGCTCCCGGCACCCATAGAATCAACAGGCCGCGGTCTGACGCTCTTCGTGGCGCTGACGGAAAGCCCGGCGTGGCGTATTCCAGCAAGACGGCCGCCGGACGATGCTCCCGGCGCTCATCGGGCTACGACCAGATGTCTCACCTCCGTTCGGCCGCCGATGGCGAGTTGATACCAGTACAAGCCGGGCGGGGTGACTCGACCAAGGTCATCGCGCGGGCAAGTGTGCACACCTGTTGCCGAAGGTAGCCGCGTGAGTCCGGCACTCCGCCCTGCTGCTCGATCTCAATAGCCATGAGGGGGACTCCGTGCAGGTTCGAGCCCTGCTCGCAGCATGTTGCGGTGATGCACCGTGCGCAAAATCATCATTGGTCAGGGCTGCGGACCGACGAGGTGGGTTAGACTACGGGACGGCAGGCCGGGCCTCGAAGAAGAGCCGGGAGACAGAAAGGAGCAGGCCGTGCATTGTACTCGCGTATGCGCTGCTCTCCTCAGTACTTGCCTGTTCGTTGCAGGGTGCGCCAAGCATCCCACCAGCCCGTGCGACCTCTGGACAGCACACGCCGTTGTTTCGGGACGCGTGATGGATGCGTCTGGTTCCGCCATCGCCGACGCTGCAGTCGACGTGGAGGTGGCTGCGGAGGGGGCGTGCGACGGGGCCGAGGATTGGACTCGCCCGAAGCGAGTCACCACCGACGCCAGCGGGGATTACACGGCCCAGCTGGGGCTCGGTAATTCGAGAGGACCCCGATGCGTGCGTGCGACCGAGGTGAGTTCCGGCACGACCGTGCAAGGCGAAGTTGAGTTCGTCGGCGGATGTGATGAAGACGGACCGCCGGGGCAGCTGAATCTCGATCTCGTCATTCCGTAACGTGTCGCGTGGCGTCCCGCTCACCGTGCCGCGCGCGCAGGCGCGGCGTCGCGTCGTCCGCTCGATTCAGCCATCGCCGTCGATGCGCTCGATGAGCTTCGCGTACTGGAGCAGATGATCGAGGCCGAGGAATTCGCTGCGCGCCCGCTTCCGGGCGGCGGCACCCAGACGCGTCAGTGCCTCCGGATCGGAGATCAGCTCGCATAGCCGCGCGGCGAAGGCGTCGAGGTCACGCGGGTCGTGGATCAGCACGCCGTTCACACCGTCCTCGATCTGGTCCCGGATGCCACCCACGGCACTGGCTACCACCGGGCGAGCCTTCCACATCGCCTCGGTCACCGTGAGGCCGAAGCCCTCGCGCAGGCTCTTCTGGACGACCACCGTGGCGTGGCGCTGAAGCGCATTCACCATGGCCGCGTTCTCCTGCACGTCGTCGGTGGGCAACGATGCCAGGTGTGCGCGGTCACGAATCGCGTCTGGCAGCGCGCGCCAGGTTTCCTCGACGTCCGCGAAGACGGAGGCGCCCTCCGGATCGTCGGTGACACCCTTCACGTTGGGTCCGGCCAGCACCAGTTCGGGATGCACAGGACAGGTCGACTGGCAGAGCTTCGCAAAGCCGAGCAGCACGCCCTTCATGTCCTTGAGGGGATCCCAGCGCGAGACCTGTACGATGAGCGGCGTATCCCACTTCGGCGGACGCCCCAGACGCACCACCTCGGCGCGACGCTCCACGCGCCCGGGGGATCCGTCGTCTCGCAGGAAGCCATGGTCGGGCTGAGCCGGTGGCGGGCCCTCCACGAGCCCGGTGTGCACCAGGATCGTGCGTACGGCCGTCTCGTCGAGATCCTGGTTCTTGGCCGAGAAGGCGTCGATACTCGGGCGGATCACCACCGTCTTCCCATGGTCGCAGAAGCCGGGCACGTAGGTCTCGCGTGTGAACACGTAGAGCGGGATGGGCTCCAGATACCTGCGCAGGAACTCCCAGCCGGCTGCGGCCTCGTCGTTGGGCTCGTCGATGCCGATGTGGCAGCGCCAGACCACGTGGGCGCCGGCGTCGAGGAGGGCCTGCGCGAGGCCCACGGTCTGCGGGTCGTGGAGCAGCACGACGTCACCCGGACGCAGGAGGGCGATCAGGTCCGGAGCGTTGCGGCGCAGCGTCCTCTCGTAGACCTTCCGGGCGTGTTCGTCCAGGGGCGTGCCGTCTCCCGCCGAGCCGTGCAGCGCGTGGTGGATGCGCTTGGTGACGTGGAAGAATTCGGGATCGCCCTCGATCACCAGCCAGCGCGTGTCGACGCCGATGCTGCGGGCGTAGGCCAGCAGCGAGGGCAGCATCTCGGCGACGCCTCCGCCCACGGCCGTCGAGTTCACGTTCCAGAACACGCGCTTCGCAAAGCGGTCCCGCACGCGCAGCACGAGCTTCATGGCGCTGCGCATCTGCCGTGCGGGAACGAGTGAGCGGAACTGTTCGAGGGGGCGTACCCCCACGCGCACTTCCTGGAGATGGGCCATTGGCGACTCCCCCGGATCGGAGGGGCAGTATAGCGGCTGCATCACTGCAGGGCACGCGAATGGCGCCTGCGGCGATCGCGAAGAAGTGAGCCCGGCCCTGCCAGTCGATCGCCGGGCTGTCGGCGAGTCGCACGCAGGCTTCGTGGACGAGCGCCGTCGGGCGCCGGGTGTGATCGGAGCGCTCGGCACGCATCAGGCGGGATCCGAGACGCCGCAACTCGCCGTAGGCGAGCTCGAAGATGCGATCGGTCGCGGCGCGCCGATCGATTTCGCCTGCCTGAGGGATGCGCGCGATCGAACCCGCTCACGGCTAACGCGCGATCGGGTGACCTGTTACGCGGCCACCGCTCCGCGACGGACCTCCTCCGCCATTTCTTTATTGCGTGTTGGTCCGTTGATCTCGCCTGCAGGAGATGAAGGGCAAACCGGGGCACGGAAGTGCGAGCCCGGGCAGCTCCTGGAATGCCGTCGGGGATCTCTCGCGCCGACGTCGTTGGTGATCCATCCGGCGTCCCGGCTGCCTGCAGCGAACGAGGAGGAGAACACGTCCCCCGGAACAGGCACATGCCGTGCGAACGACTCGCTCGCACGCAGTTGCCGATCCGGGAACGACTTGTTGCTCGGCACCTGCCGGCTTCCAGTCACTCCTCGCTCTGCCCCGGGTTACAGACAGGTACCGAATCTCGCATGAACGAGTAGCGGTGCGGGACATGAGTCGGCCAAGGCCTGTTCGGCTTGAGCGTCGCGCGCCATTGGGCAGTTGGCGTGCATGAGGCCCTGCTCACCGATCGTTGGGACTTCGCTGTTCGAAGTCGGCAGACCACCCCGGCGGGCGCAGGAGGTCGGTCGGCATTGCAGCTGCCGGCGGCCGACATCGCACCGCACGGTGGGGGTCCAGACCGGGCGATGCCTCACGGCGCAGTGGAGACGAGTCACTCTGGCGATCACACAGGACCAAGCCAGGAGGGGAAAGATGAGATTCACGAACGGCACGACAGACCGACTCGCCCGTTGGCTGGTGATGGGCATGCTGGTGGGCCCACTCTGCGCTCCCAGCAGCAGTTCTGCGAATGACAACCCCAGCGTCAAGATCACGTCGACTCCTCCGTCTGGAAGCGTCAGCTACGCCTCAGCTGCGCGTTGGTACCTTTCGACGGCGAGTGGGGAATCCAGCTCATACGATGAAGAATTCGGCTCCGGTATCAGCGGCAGCACCGTGGTCGCGGGGATGCGCAATACGATGAATCTGTTCGGTGAATTCGTGAACGACGCGACCGTCTCGGGAAACACCGTGACCGTCGCCACTGCGGTGAGCGGCACCTTCACTGCCTCGTGGGCCCTGGGGTTGTCGATGGAGCTCCCGAATCCCTGCCCGCTGCCACCTGGTACGACGCCTATCCTGCCGGTAGGTGCCGTGCCGCCCCCGTGCCCCTATTGCCCGGGTGGTGGTGTGGTCATCATCTACCTCTCGGACATCAACGGTGTGCCGAGTCCCGCCGGCGGCATCGGCGATCTAACGGTGAGGGTGGATATCGACGGGTTCTCCGTGTTCGGCAACGCCTCGTTCACGAGCGCGACCATGACCAACGACATTCTCGCCGATCTGGACGCGGTGTTCTCGCAGGAGCCGCTGCCTGCAGGAGCCCACTATGGCGGAATCGCGAACGGGACACCCTTCTTCTACACGGACGATCCGCGGCCACTGGCCATCAGTTTCCAGTTCAACTCAGTGGACGACCTGAACATCGCGTCGAGCGCGGCGATCTATTACCCGTCTGACCTCGTGGACGTCCCCACGGGGTCAGCACCGACGCGGTTCGCACTGACGCCTCCCAGCCCCAATCCGTTCCGGTCCTCGACCAGTCTCTCCGTCGATGTGCCTACGGTCTCCGAAGCGTTGCGGGTCGATGTGTACGACCTGACGGGACGGCGGGTGGTCACACTCGCCGACGGCCCGCGGGATGCCGGTCGATACGCGTTCTCCTGGGATGGGAACGATGATCGCGGTCAACGCGTGGCAGCGGGTGTGTACATGATCCGCGCACGGGAACGGGATCGGGCGCAGGAACGGAGGATCATCCTGCTTCCGTGAGAGTGGAGTTCCGCCGCTTCTTCTGCCGGCAGGCACAGCGGTCGTGGATGCGGCATCGACGAGGAATCCGACACGGGGGCCAGATCAGGCTTGCCGGTCTCCGCCAGAGAGTTTTTCGACAGGCGCTGCATGCCGGGCAGGGATGGGGCAGGAGAAGGTTACAGCGCGATCACGATTTGCGCATGCGCATACGAGAGAGGCAATTCCGCCTCTTCGTCCCGCGGAGCGCTCAGACGAGGGCTCCGGCAGAGGAGTACGCCATGCGCACACCGCTACGACGCACCGCTCTCGCAGCAGTCGCCACACTGTCCATCCTGACGCTCGTCCCGGGCCCTTCGCGTGCCGGGGTCATGTTCTACGTCGACACCCAGGCCGGCTTCGACGCCGCAACGTCCGGGCTCGTCCTTGCGGGCATGGAGGACTGGTCCTCGAGCACCCTGCCGGATGGCCAGGGGATCCACTTCGACGACCCGCTCGAGCCCGGCGTATCGAACGGGCCGTTTCCCAACGGGACCAACCCCGCCACCGGGATGACGGTCCAGTCCAACACCCTCGGCGGGAATCCGACGGTCCTTTCGCCGGGAGGAGGCCTGGCTGCCGCATCCGCGGGTTTCCTGGGAACCCCTGACGATCAGGTCAGCAGCGACTACATCGACACGAGCTTCGACATGATCTTCGCCATTGCCGGGACGCAAGCGGTGAGCTTCACGCCACTCGTCTTCGATCAGGTCGGCACCGGGAATGCAGGCACGGCCACCATCCGCGTGTACGATTCGGCGAACGCCCTGCTGGGTTCGGTGCAGGACATTCCTGTCGCGGGGTTCACGAATCCCACGACGATCGTCGGCGTCGTGACGACGGGTGGGGACGACATCGGCCGTATCAACGTGTTCGCGACCTCTGCGAACGATCGCTTCGCGGGCGCCGACAACATCGCCGTCTACACCATGGGGAGCACGCCGGTGAGCGGCATGTCGTGGGGGCGGGTGAAGGCGCTGTATCACTAGGAGGAAACGAGCGTGGCAGGCGGCCCGGAGGACCTCAGGGCGTCGCTGGGCTGGACTTTGAGACCGAGTGCGAGCCCGCGGTTCGGAAGCTCAATCGTTCTCCAACATCCACACATCGGTCTCCCCGTGGACCACGGTCAGCGGCACGCCGGATCCATCGGGTGAGAGAACAGTGATGGGCAAGGCCCCAACTTCGTCGGATCGCCACAGGACGGTCGAGTGGCCATCGAGATCGACTCGCCTCACCCAGCTGCCGGCTTCGCCGGCCACTCCGACGACGCACAGCCACGTCCCGTCTCCGGACCAGGAGACGCTCTCCGGGACGCCCCGCCACTCGGCCTCGATCTTCCGGATCGATTGATCGTCGAGCTCCAGCATCCAGAGCGCCCCCTTCGCCACGATCGCGATCCGCGTGCCGTCGGGAGACAGGTCGCAGCGGCCCGACGGCGGCTGCAGGCGGAATCCGACGCGGGCGAGTTCCTCGTGCAAGGAGCCGTCGCGGGGATCGAACCCGTAGAAAGCCGTCGAGTCCCCTTCGACCCGCTTGAAGACGCAACGCGAGCCCGGCTCGTTCGAGCACATCACCCTCTCGATGGCATCCCAAAGGAAGTTCACCGGTGTCGAGCTTCGGAAGATCTCCACGGTCCCGCCACCGTCCAGCGGCATCCGCTCGAGTCGGTTCCCCTGCCAGAACAGAAGATCCGAGCCTCCCGGCGTCAGACAGGCCACGTAGTCCTGCTTCGGTGTCGCTGCGACCGGCTCCGCGAGCCCCGTCTCCATGTCCTGGGCGTAGATGTCGCAATCTCCGTTCGACGCCTCGACGCTGAAGAAGAGCTTGCGTCCGCGCCTCGTCCATGCGCCGGGCATCGCGGGCCAGTTCTGCGAGGTCCAGCGTCCGACGCCGACGCTGTCGCCGTCCGCATCCAGCTCGAGCAGGGAGGGCCGCAGGTTGGCCTGCCACCGGTAGAAGGCCAGCCGCCGGCCGTCCGCGGACGCCGTGGGCTGCCCGAGCGCCGCGCCGTCCATCTCGGCGAGCTGCACCGGCGCCCCGTCCCTGACGCCGGTGGCCGGATCAACACGGATGGACCACAGCGCCGCCCTCGTTCTGAGGAAGTTCGCATAGCGGGTGAAGATCAGACGGCCGTCCGGCAGCCAGCAGAGAGCGACGTAGTTTTGCCCCGGATCGAGGTCGGCCAGCCCCCCGAGGATCACGTGCGTCGTCCCCTCGAGATCGCAGGTCTCGATGTTCGCCAGACCGCCCGGCGCGTCATCGAGAGAGCGGACGTACGCGACACGGGAACCGCTCGGCGACCAGATGAGACTGTGGATCTGCTCACCCGCAGGCACCTCCCGGATCTTGCGTGGCTCGCCTCCCGACGTGTCCATGACCCATAGGCCGCGGAGGTTTCCCCGGAACATGGCAATCTTCGCTCCGTCCGGCGATGCCACGGGCCACAGCGCTTCGGTGTAGTGCGGATGTTCGTAGAGCCTCCGGCCCTGGTTCGTGGTGATGTTGCGAAGCCAGATCTGCGTGCGGGAGTCGTCGCTGAACCTGCGTTGGCGCCAGGGAAGGTCACCGCGGTACTCGAACGTGAGCAGCGTCTCCCCGTCCGGCATCCACCCCACGCTGTATGCTTCGCCCTGGGGCATATCGATATATCGGGTCTGCCCCGTTTCGATCGAGAACACGCCGATCGTGGCCCAGTCACCACGCAGGTGACGAAGGGGAAGCGCGAGGGATCGACCATCCGGAGAGAGGGCGCCGGGAAGCAGCGCACCGCCCACGTCCTGGGGAAGCACCGTGAGCCTCGTCAGGTGGGCCCTGGGCGGGCCCGTTTCCCGTCCCGCGCCGAACCACCCTCGCCATGATCCGGCGACGGCAACCAGGACCACCAGTGTTGCGAACGCCGTGGCCGCGAGAATCCAGCCGCCGTGCCGGCGAATCCCGCGAACCGTGAGGGACGACGGTCGAAGCGGCTCGAGCACGCGCGCGATCTCGACTGCATCCGGCCGCCCGGCCGGCTCTTTCGAGAGACAGCGCCCGATCAGGGCACGCAACGGAGCGGGAACATCGTCGCGGATCTTCGCCAGCCGCAGCGGCTCGTCGTGAACGATGTGGCGGCTGAGCGTCTGATCCGAATCGCCGCCAAAGGGCAGACGGCCGGAGAGCATCTCGAAGAGAACGACTCCCAGCGCCCAGGTGTCGGCGCGATGATCGACGTGCTCGCCCCGCAGCTGTTCCGGCGACATGTATGAAATCGTCCCCATGCGTGCCCCGCCTCTCCCGACACTCAGTCGATCGCGCGACTGCGCGATCCCGAAGTCCACGATCTTGACCGTGCCATCGGCGGAAAGCATCACGTTGGACGGCTTGAGATCCCGGTGGATGATCCCCTTCTCGTGGGTGACGCGGAGGCCGCGGGCGATCTGCAGGCCGATCTCGATGGTCCGGTCGACCGGCAGGGGACCCGAGGCGATGCGCTGCCGGAGCGTCATCCCTTCGACGTAGGCCATCGCAATGAACGCCCGTCCCTCGGCCTCGTGAATCCCGTAGACCGTGCAGATGTTGGGATGGTCGATGGCCGCCGCGGCGCGAGCCTCATGGATGAACCGGGTCAGCGTTCCGGGCACGACGAGATCGCGCCGCAGGAACTTGAGCGCCACACGCCTCGCGAGCTTCACGTCTTCCGCCAGGTAGACCGCACCCATCCCACCCTCGCCGAGCTTGCGGATGATGTGGTAGCCGGGAATCGCATCGGCCGTGGGTGGACGTTCCAGAGAAGCGAGCTCACCCGGGTCATCGAGCGCTTCGGCGCCACCGGGAGGAGGAGGGGCCTCGCCGAGCTCGGTGAGGATAGAGGCCGTGAGCAGGCCGACGCCGCCGGACCTGCGCTCGGGCCCGTCCAGCTCCGACTCGCCCGGGTCGAACTCCAGCAGGCGGAGCACTGTGGCGCGAAGCGCGCCGTCCTCCCCGCACTCGCGGACGAGCACCTCCTCGCGCCTCTCCGGCGGCGCGGATGCCACCGAGAGAACGATGGCGCGGAGCCTTGCGAACGCGGCCGGTTCCATCCTCAGTCCTTGGCTTCGTGTGCCGGTCGCGATTCCTGATCGGACAGCGCGGATCCCAGCCACATGCATGCGAACCGCCAGTCGCCGACGACGGTCTTGCGACTCACGCCCAGCAAGCTGCCGATTTCCGCTCCCGAGAGACCCGCGAAGACGCGCAGCTCGACCACCTCCGCACTCCTCGGGTGGAGCTCATGGAGTCGCGTCAGTGTCCTTTCGAGATCGATCGCCGGCACACCGTCTTCCGGGGAGACCAGCTCCCGGGTCTCCAGGCGGAGCCGTTCCCATCCGCCGCCGCGCTTGGCGCTGTTGCGGCGACGAGCGTGGTCGATCAGCACCTGGCGCATGGCCCGCGCGGCGATCCCGAAGAAGTGGGCGCGGGACTCCCACCCCAGGCGGGAGTCGTCGACCAGGCGGAGATAGGCTTCGTTCACGAGCGCGGTCGGCTGCAGCGTGTGATCGGCGCGCTCCCGGCCCATCTGGCGCCTGGCCAGTGCCCGCAGCTCGTCGTAGACGGCCGAGAAGATCTGGGCGATCTCTCCCTGGTGGGTCTCGCGATCACGCGTCGCGTCGGCCAGCGCCCGGGTCAAGTCTCTGTCGGGCATTGCGCTCCCGTCCGATTCGGGTGACTACGCGCCCCTGGGGAGCCGCCGCCGGGCCGGAGACGGGCCTGAGCGCTTTCGCGGAAATTTTCGCACTCGCTGGCGGAGGCCGCAAGAGGTGCTGCGGCCGGAGGAGTGGGGCTCCAGTGGCGGCTCCGCCTCATGCCTGCGCCAGGTTACAGGTGGGCGCCGAATCGCGCATGAAGGAGAGACGGGTCGAGACGGGAATTCGACGGCCGTGCCCGCTTTCGGCAGATGCAGATCCCGAATTGGAGGGTTCGCCGCCGCCTCGTCCCGAGGTCATCGTGAAGGGAGACCCCATGTACGCGGTGCTACGACGTGCTTGCCCCGGTGGGGGGCGCACTTCCAGGAATGCGACGAAGCCGGGAGCAGGATCAGCCTCCGCCCCGTGGCCGTGCGCTGCCTTGCTGCGGCTCCAATTCACGATCGTGGTGCTGGCGTGCGTACCTCTGGTCTCAACGGCCTTCGCCACGTGCGTCGATTACGGAGGGGGCGACTATCTGCGCCGGGTTTCCAGCGTGGACGTCCCTTTTGGCGCCGGCGTTGCAGTCAGGGGGACCTACCTCTACGTGGCCGCGAACTATACGGACGAAGAGCTTCGCCCTCCGCACTCACCGAGCAGCCTCGTGGTGGTCGACATCAGGGATCCCCAAAACCCCGAGTCCGTCGGGCGAGTGGACTTGCCCGGATACGCCACGAATGTGGCCGTCCGCGGCAGCCACGCGTACGTCACAGACGGGGGCAGTGGCCTTCATGTGATCGACGTCCATGATCCGCGGAATCCTCATATCGTGGGCAGCGTCGATACTCCGGGCTGGGCCGCAGGCGTCGCTGTTCGGGGTGCCCATGCCTATGTCGCAGATGGGTTGGGCGGCCTTCAAGTGGTCGACGTCTCGAATCCCCGGACCCCCGGGATCGCAGGCAGCGCCAACACGCCCGACGCCGCCCTCGACGTGACCGTCCGCGGTAACTTCGCGTACGTTGCGGATCGGGCGGGCGGCCTTCGAGTGGTCGATATCTCGGACCCTCGGGCCCCCGATGTCGTCGGCGGCGCGGATTCTCCGGGCACCGCCTATGACGTGGCCGTCGGTGGCGACTTCGCGTACGTCGCAGCCGGGGGCGGCGGCCTCCAGGTCCTCGACGTCTCGGACCCTCGGCGCCCCCAGATCGTGGACGGCCTTCCCATGTTTGCCGGGAGCGTCACCGTCCTGGGAACGCATGCCTACGTCGCATCGTACGGCCTTCAAGTCGTTGACATCACGAATCCCCGGAGCCTCGAGATCGTGGGCAGCGTGGTGTTTCCGAGTTCGAACGGGGATGTCGTCATCGCGGGCGCCTACGCCTGCGTCGCGACAGGAGGAGGGGTCGACATCATCGATGTCTCATCTCCCTGGACCCCCCCGCTCATCCGCAGCGCGGCCACGCTGGGTGACGCCAGGGGGGTGGCCGTATCGGGCAACTACGCCTGCGTCGCAGATGGAAGCAGCGGCCTTCAGGTCATCGAAGTCGCGGATCCTCGGGACCCCCGGGTCGCAGGCAGGGTGGACACACCGAATCCCGCTTGGGACGTGGCCGTCTCGGGCGCCTACGCGTACGTCGCGATCGGGACGAGCGGCCTTCAGGCGATCGACATCACGGATCCCGGGAATCCCCGGATTGCAGGCAGCGTGGACACCCAGAACGCCTCGCGGGTCGTCATCTCGGGCACCCATGCCTACGTGGGGGACTCGTACGCGGGTCTCAAGGTGATCGACATCGCCGATCCCGTGAACCCTCAGGTCGTGGGGAGTGTCGATACGCCCGGGCCGGGCGTCTACGATGTGGCAGTCTCGGGCACCTACGCCTACGTCGCCGACGGGACCGGTGGTCTTCAGGTCATCGACGTCACGAATCCCGGCTACCCTCGGATCGTCGGGCACGTCGCGACGGAACAGGCGCTGGGCGTGGCGGTTTCCGGCACGCATGCCTACGTCGCGGACTCCTTTCGCCTGCTGGTCGTGGACATCACGAACCCGCGGGACCCGGTCGTCGTGGGGAGCCTGCAAACGGGGTGGATCACCGGGGTCGCGGTGTCGGGCTCCTACGCCTACATCGAGGTGGGTACGCTTCAAGTGATCGACGTTCGTGACCCGCAAAGCCCCCGGCTCGTGGGGTCCGCGCCGGTCGCCGGTCCTGAGGACGCAGCGTTTTCGGGCGGCTACGTCTACGCCACCGGGGGTGGATATACCGAGAGTGGCTTCCGCTACGGGCTCCAGGTTCTGCCCGTGCAGTGCGAGTCACCCGGCCGTGTCGCTCCACGTCTTGCAGCCGTGGCGACGCTGCGGCCGGGGGTTCTGCCGAATCCCAGCTCGGCTCAGTCGGTGGTTCGCTTCCAGAATCGCCGCGCCGGGCCGGCTCGAGTCGCCGTGTACGACGTGAGGGGACGCCTGGTTCGCGCGCTGTTCGATGGTGCCCTCGACATCGGGCGTCACGAGCTGCGGTGGGATGGTCGCGACGAAGCGGGGGACACCGTCCCGGCGGGGGTGTATTTCGTGCAGGTCCGCACACCTGACGGAACCGGGACGGCCCGGCACGTCGTCGTTCGCTGAAGGGGCTTCGGGGAGACTTCGCCCCACCTCGATCGGATCCGCACGCGCTGAGCGAAACGGGCAGCGGGATCGCCACTCAGGAACCCGGTCAGCGCTTCGTCCAGATGGCCGACGCCGCCTGGAGCCCCGTTCCCGGCAGGAATGACGCGCGCGACGCGTTGTCGCGCCGGCGCTCCTCGCGCCCGCGTCCAGCCCTGGCCCCCGCCCGACCTGACAACCCCCTGTGATTTGACCGCGATGTGCCGTTGGGTGGAAGAATGAGCGGGCAAGGGCCGGGCGATCTTCCGGCAACCCGCGTCCGCTGCGGGACGCAACGGCGTCCCATTTGCTCTTGGCCGCGCAGAATTCGAGGACATGCATCGACAGGAGGTCCGAGCCATGGTCACGAAGAAGAAAGTTGCACGCAAGCCGGCGAAGGTCACAGCCAGGCCGGGCGCTGACTCCGGCGCCACCGCTACCGCGACCGCGACCGCCCCACCGCGCGAGGCCATCGAACGCAGGGCCTACGAGCTCTATCTGGCGCGTGACGGAAAGGGTGGCGATCCGCAGAGCGACTGGCTCCAGGCGGAAAAGGAGCTGCTCGAGCAGAACTGACCGCAGGTGCAGAAACGGGGCGGGCGAAGCGCGAGCGCCGCCGCCCCGCGACTGCCCGCACCCGGCCGCGCGCAGCGAGCGGCGGCCGCTCACCTCCCGTACGAATCCTCGCGCACTGGAGTCCGCTCCGATGCCCTCGGCGATCGCGCCCGGTCTGCTCGCCCGCATGAACGCGTGGTGGCGTGCGGCGAACTACCTGTCCGTCGGTCAGATCTACCTGCTCGACAATCCGTTGCTCAGGCAGCGGCTCGAGCCCCGGCACGTGAAGCCGCGGCTGCTCGGGCACTGGGGCACGACGCCGGGGCTCAACTTCATCTACGTGCATCTGAACCGGCTGATCACGGCGCACGACCTGCGCATGATCTTCGTGGTCGGGCCCGGGCACGGCGGGCCGGCGCTGGTCGCCAACACGTATCTCGAAGGCACCTACAGCGAGCTCTACCCGGGCGTCTCGGCGGACGCACGCGGCATGCAGCGGCTCTTCAAGCAGTTCTCGTTCCCGGGCGGCGTGCCCAGCCACGATGCGCCGGAAACGCCGGGCTCGATCAACGAGGGCGGTGAGCTGGGTTACAGCCTCGCGCACGCCTACGGCGCGGCGTTCGACCATCCGGGTCTGATCGTCGCCTGCGCCATCGGCGACGGCGAGGCGGAGACCGGCGCGCTCGCGGCGAGCTGGCACTCGAACAAGTTCCTGAACCCGGCGACGGACGGCGCGGTGCTGCCGATCCTGCACCTGAACGGCTACAAGATCGCGAACCCGACCCTGCTCGCGCGCATTCCGCGCGCCGAGCTCGAGGCATTGCTCCGGGGCTACGGTCATGAGCCGCTGGTGGTCGAGGGCGACGAACCGGAAAAAGTGCATCGGCAGATGGCATCGGCGCTCGACCGCGCGCTCCAGAAGATCCGCAAGATCCAGTCGGACGCACGGCGCAGGGGATTCAAGCGACGGCCGGCGTGGCCGATGATCGTGATGAAGACGCCCAAGGGCTGGACGGGGCCGAAGCGCGTGGATGGCGTGCAGGTCGAGGGCACCAGCCGCGCCCATCAGGTGCCGCTCGCCGGCGTTCGCACGAATCCGAAGCACCTCGCGATGCTCGAGCGCTGGATGAAGAGCTACCGGCCGCGCGAGCTGTTCGACGCCGAGGGGCGGCTCCAGCCGGAGATCGCCGCACTGGCGCCCAGGGGCGACCGGCGCATGGGCGCAAGCCCCTACGCCAACGGCGGGCGGCTGCTGCGCGATCTGCGCCTGCCGGACTTCCGCGACTACGCCGTCGAGGTGCGCAGCCCGGGCACGGTGCGTGCCGAGGCCACGCGCGTGGCGGGCGCTTTCCTGCGCGACGTCATGAAGGCGAATGCAGCGGAGCGCAACTTCCGCCTGTTCGGACCCGATGAAACCGCCTCCAACCGCCTCGCGGCCGTGTTCGAGGCGACCGACCGGCAGTGGGTCGCCGAGCGGAAGGACACCGACGAGCATCTCGCGCCGGACGGCCGGGTGATGGAAGTGCTGAGCGAGCACCTGTGCCAGGGGTGGCTCGAAGGCTACCTGCTGTCGGGCCGGCACGGCTTCTTCTCGTGCTACGAGGCGTTCATCCACATCGTGGATTCGATGTTCAACCAGCACGCGAAGTGGTTGAAGGTGACGCGCGACATCGAGTGGCGGCGGCCGATCGCCTCGCTCAACTACCTGCTCACCTCGCACGTGTGGCGTCAGGATCACAACGGCTTCAGTCATCAGGACCCGGGCTTCATCGACCATGTCGCCAACAAGAAAGCCGACGTGATCCGTATCTATCTGCCGCCGGATGCGAACACGCTGCTCTCGGTGGTGGACCACTGCCTGCGCAGCCGCAACTACGTGAACGTGATCGTGGCCGGCAAGCAGCCCGAGATCCAGTGGCTCGACATGGACGCGGCGGTCAAGCACTGCACCACCGGCATCGGCATCTGGGAGTGGGCCAGCAACGACCGCGGCCGCGAACCGGACGTGGTGATGGCGTGCGCCGGCGACGTGCCCACCGTGGAGACGCTGGCCGCCGTGGCCCTGCTCCGCGAACACCTGCCGGACCTCGCGGTACGCGTGGTGAACGTCGTCGATCTCATGACCCTGCAGCCCAAGAGCGAACATCCACACGGGCTCGCCGACCGTGACTTCGACGTGATCTTCACCACCGACAAACCGATCATCTTCGCCTTCCACGGCTACCCGTGGCTGATCCACCGTCTGACGTATCGCCGCACGAACCATGGCAACCTCCACGTGCGCGGCTACAAGGAGGAAGGCACCACGACCACGCCGTTCGACATGGTGGTCCTGAACGATCTCGACCGGTTCCACCTGGTCGGCGACGTCATCGATCGGGTGCCGGGCCTCGGGGCGAAGACGGCCTACCTGAAGCAGTTCCTCCGCGACCGGCTGATCGAGCACAAAGCATACGTACGCCAGTACGGTGAAGACCTGCCGGAGATCCGCGACTGGCAGTGGGGCGGCCCGACGGGCACCGCGGTCCGCCCGCGCCGGCGCAGCAAAGCATCGCGGCGGTCCCGGTGAGCGCAGCGGGGGCGCCCGCGGCGCGCGACGACACGGTGTTCCTTCTGGACGTGGACAACACGCTGCTCGACAACGATCACGTCGAGCGGGAGCTCCATCGGCACCTGCACGAGAGGTTCGGCAGCGAGAGCGAGAAGCGCTACTGGGCGCTGTTCGAGCAGCTGCGTTCCGAACTCGGCTACGCCGACTACCTGGGCACGCTGCAGCGCTACCGGCTCGAGCAGGGCAGCGATCCGCGCCTGCTCAGCATGTCGCTGTTCCTCATCCAGTACCCGTTCGCCGACCGTCTCTATCCGGGCGTGCCGGAGTTGCTGAGGACGCTGCGCGAGCGGGCGAGGACGGTGATCCTCTCCGACGGCGACGCGGTGTTCCAGCCGCTCAAGGTCGCCCGTTCGGGCCTCTGGGATGCGGTCGCGGGCGACGTGCTGATCTACATCCACAAGGAACAGATGCTCGACGACGTCGAGCGCCGCTACCCGGCGCGACACTACGTGATGGTCGACGACAAGGTGCGGATCCTCGCCGCCATGAAAGAGGTGTGGGGCGAGCGCCTGACCACGGTGTTCGTGCGGCAGGGCCACTACGCCACCGACGGCGAGCAGGTCGCGCGCTATCCGGCGGCCGACGTCACGATCGAGCGCATCGGGGATCTCGCCGAGTGGCAAGGTCTGAAAGGGCTTGCACGCCCGTAGCCGGCCGCGGTGGCGCGCCGCGCATCGGGCCGGCGGGCCCGAAGTAGCCCTTGACCGCTCCCGCGTTCAGTTTCATGATTTCTTTTCGATCGGGCGCTCCTCCTACACGCGGAGGTGATGCATGAACTCCTTTCGGCTCGGGAACCTCGCGTTCCTCGCGCTCGCGCCGGCACTGTTCCTCGCTGGTTGCGGGACGTCCGAAAAGCTCCCCACCGGCACCTCGTCCAGCGGCGATCCGGCGGCCGATGCCGCGTCGTCCGTCGGGCTCTACAACCCGCCTGCTCCCGTGAAAACTCCCGCGGGGGCGGATCTGGCGGCCTTCTATCCGCTCGCCACGGGCAACCGCTGGCACTACCAGGGGCTCGTCACGATGCGCATCCTGGGCTCGCCCGATGCGGGAAGCGGTGACGGCTCCGCGCCGTACACCGTCGTCCGCAATCAGACCTGCCCGGTGACGATCGACGGCCGCAACTACCTGACCGAACACGTCACGTCCACCGATCCCGGCGGCGAGTCCAGCATCTGGGTGCGGTTCCGCCAGGATCGGCACGGGCTGTACGAAGCCGATCAGACCGGCCCCGACCCGTCGTGCGAACCCGTCGAGAACGTCCAGCGCGCACCGGCCGGCGATCCGGACCAGGCGCTGTCGCTGGCCTGGTCCAGGGCGGTCGCCGGCGTGAGCGACGCGGCGCGGCGTGCCTCGTACGGGCGCGCATGGGAGGATCTGCGCACACGGGTCGATGCCGTGCGAGCGGTGATCGCCACGCCGGCGCGCGGGCTGTTCGGCCCACCCGGCGCGACACCCGAGGGCGAGCTGCTGCGCCTGCGCTATCCACTCGCGCCCGGCCAGCACTGGATCATTCGAAACTCGCCACGGTTCGAAGCGCGCGTCGAAGGTTTCGACTCGCTGGACCTCGCGGCGGGGCGGCTCGGCGGCTGGCGGATCCGCTATCTGAACGAGTTCCTGGGACCGGACGACGCGGTGCACGTCTGGTACGGACGCAAGGGCTATCTGCAGACGGTCCTGCACGTCGAGAGCGTCGCGACCGACGAGGGCGGCCAGCCGATCGGCGTCGTGATCCTCGATCAGAGCGAGCGGCTGGACGGGTACGTGCTGGTCTCGCCCGCGGGCGGCCCGCCCGCGAAGCAGTGAACGCCGCGTCCGACCGTCGCGCTGCAGGAGGGGGAGGGCGTCGGCCCTCCCCTTCGTCATGCGGCCGCCCCCGCTACCAGATCTGCACGCGCATCGAGTCCGGCCGGTACATCGGGTCGCCCGGCTTCACGTTGAACGCCTTGTAGAATGCGGGCTGATTGGTGACGGGGCCGATCACGCGCAGGAAGCTCGGCGAATGCACGTCGGTCTTGACCCGCAGCGCCATGGTCTCGGGGCGCAGCTGGTTCATCCAGCCGAGCGCCCAGCCGATGAAGTAGCGCTGCGTGGGCGTGAAGCCGCCGATCGACTTGCCGCTCCGGTACTCGTCGGTCTTCTTGAACGCTTCCCAGCCGAGCACGATGCCGCCCAGGTCGGCGATGTTTTCACCGGCCGTGGCCTTGCCGTTCACGTGCAGGCTGTCGACGACCAGATAGTCGTCGAACTGCCGGATGATGGCCTGGGTGCGGCGCTTGAACTCGGCTTCGTCCTCGGCCGTCCACCATTCGTGCAGGTTGCCCTTTTCGTCGAACTGCCGGCCCTCGTCGTCGAAGCCGTGCGTGATCTCGTGGCCGATGGTGGTGCCGCCGACGTAGCCGTAGACCAGCGCGTCGTCGGTATGTGCGTCGTCGATGCCGGGCAGCGCGAAGATCGCCGCGGGGATCACGATCTCGTTGTTCGACGAGCTGTAGTAGGCGTTGTAGGTCTGCGGCGTCATGTCCCATTCGGTGCGGTCGACGGGCTTGCCGAGCTTGTCGATGTAGTACTGGGAGAGCCACTCGTTGCCGCGCAGGCAGTTGCCGATGAACGAATCGCGCCGCACCTCGTAGCTCGAGTAGTCCTTCCACTTGTCCGGGTAGCCAACCTTCTTCGTGACTGCGTCGAGCTTCTCGAGTGCACGTTTCTTGGTCGCCTCGCTCATCCACGTGAGTTTGTGGATGCGCTCGCGGAACGCGTCGAAGATCTCGTCGGTGAGCTTTTCGTAGCGCTGCTTGCTGGCGGGGGAGAAGTACTTCGCCACGTACAGCTGGCCGAGCGCGTCGCCCAGGTAATTCTCTTCCTGGTCGAGCATGCGCTTCCAGCGCGGACGCTGCTCGGGGATTCCATTCATGATCGTGCCGTAGAAGTGGAAGTTCTCGGCATCGAATTCGCCGCCGGCCTCGGCCGCGAACGAATGGGCGAGGTGCCAGCGCAGGTAGGTCTTCCAGTCGTCGAGCCCGTGCGTCTGGAGCGACTTCTCGACCTGCTCGAAGAACTCCGGCTGCCCGACGATCACCGAGTCCACTCCGGCAACGTGGCCGTCGGCGAGAAATTCGCGCCAGTGGATCGTCGGCGTGAGCTTCGACAGACCGTCGATGGCATAGGCGTTGTAGTTCGCCTGTGGATCGCGCAGGTCCTCGAGCTTCCGCGAGGCCCCGGCCAGCTCGGTCTCGAGCGCCATCACGGTGGCGGCATTCGCGGCGGCGGCGTCCGCGTCGTCGCCGAGCAGCTCGAACATGCGGCCCACGTGTTTCACGTATTCGCCGCGCAGCATCTTCGAGCGGTCGTCGGCGTCGAAGTAGTAATCACGGTTCGGGAGCCCGAGCCCGCCCTGATAGAGGTGCAGCGCGTAACGATCGCTGTTCTTCTCGTCCTGAAAGATGTACGTGGCGCACATCACATTGACGCCGATGTACTGGAGCCGGGCGATTTCCTTCAGCAGGCCGGCCTTCGAGTCGATCGCCGCGATGCGCGCGAATTCGGGATCGAGCGGCGACATGCCCTGTTTCGCGATGGTCTGCGTGTCCATCGCGGCGAACCAGAAGTCGCCGATCTTCTGCGCGTTGCTGCCCTTCGCACCGGCGGACTTGGCGGCCCGGTCGTTGATGCCGATCAGGCGCTGGTAGGTCTCTTCCTGCACGACCCGGCCGATTCCCCAGGAGCGCTCGGTGGCGGGAATCGGGTGATTCTCGAGCCACTTGCCGACGGCGTAGTGGAAGAAGTCGGTGCCCGGATCCACCGAGCGGTCGACGATGCCGTCGAGGTAGTGCTCGGCGTCCATGGCGGGAGCGGCAGCGAGCGCGGGAACGGCAACGGCGAGGAGCGCCAGCACGGCCAGGGCGAGGGCGATTCTTCGATTCATGGGTCTGGTCTTCCCTGAGGGTCAGAGCAAAATGCGAACGGCATGGAGATTAGCGCGTCGGGTCCTCCCCGGCGACCCGTTCACCCCGGCCGCGGCAGGCCGGGTGACGGGCGGGCGGCCGCGGCCCCGCGCCCCGTGGCGCGGTCAGCGCCTGGCACTCGCACCGACAGCCTGACAGGTCCCCACGTGACGCCGGCGTGGTGCGAGCCCCGGCGGCGGCGGGGGCCCCGCGGCCAACGCCCCTTCGGGCCGCGGGTTGCGCCGGCGCCCGCGGTGGGCCGCTGCGGCCGACGCTCTGGCGCGCTTGATGCCATTCCCCATGCGCGGGCGTCCACGGGCGGCTCTCCGGTGCGGAATCCGCCGCGCGGACCCGGGGAGGTATTCCATGCAGAGAGAGTGGAAGACCATCGTCACGCAGGGATTCTTCGCCGGGCTCATCGGCTACGCGATCGTCGCGGCCGTGATCGCGCTGTTCGATCTCGGCGCCGGGCACCGGCTGTTCCACACGCCCGCGATGTTCGGTGAGGCGATGTTCTATGGCCTGCGCGATCCGAGCGCGCTGAGGATCGAGCCGGGTCCGGTGTTCGCCTTCAACGGCGTTCACCTGCTGGCGTTCCAGGCGCTCGGCATGGTGGCGGCGTGGCTCGCCCGGCTGTCGGAGAAGGGCCCGGAGTTCTGGTACATCGGCGCGGTGCTGTTCCTGCTCGTGCTGTTCCACATGTTCGGTGCCGTGCTGTTCGTCTCGAGGGCGATCCGTGCGTCCGTGATGGCCTGGCAGCTGTTCGCGGCCGGCTTCGTGGCGTTCCTGGCGATGACCGGCTACCTCGTTGCGGCCAGGCCGCTGCTGCGCGAAGAGCTCCGCCACTACCGGGACGAGTGATCACGGGTCCCTGCGGAAAGCGGCGTCCGGGGCCCCGGCCGCCGCGCCGGACGCGGGGCGGTGGGCGTCGGTGACTGCGCGCTCCGTGGCTGGTTCAGTAGGGGGTGTACGACTTCTCTTCGAGGATGTCGGAGCCCAGCGCGACGTTGATCTCGCGCTTGATCGCCGCGCGGCGATCGTTGGTGCGATAGACCGCGCGTGCCAGCGAGATGAACTCCGCGTCGAAACGCTCGCCCGCCTCGAGTTCCCGGATGCGGTCCTCGATCTCCCACAGGGTTTCGTTCACCTGCCGCAGGGCCGCGGTCAGCCCGGTAACGTCGCGCGCGGCGAGCGGCGAGGCGGCCCAGGTCGCGCGCAGCAACTCCAGCTCGCGCCGCACGTTGGCGAGCTTTGCCGCGTCCGTCATGCGTTCGGCCTTGATCTCGAGGATGGTCAGCTTGTCGAGGAATTCGCCGGGCGCGACGGGCACGTTGAGCATGGGGCCTCCGGGATCGGTGCGGCGGGTGAGAGGCGGAGCCTACGATCCGGCGCGCGGGCAGCGCAACGGGCCCGCGCGGGGGTGCGGCAGGGCGGGCGCTCTGGTAGGATCGAGATCTCCCGACGATGCACCGACTCGACATCCTGAATCGCACCGATTGCACTGCCGGAGGTTCCCCATGTTCCGCCTCGCCGCCGCGCGCTCCAGGCGCGCCGGGCGCTCCCTGGCCCGCGTCGCCGCCCTCCTGGGGGCGGCGCTCACGCTGCTCTCGCTTCCCGTCATCGCTCGTGCGCAGACGTCGCCCGCGCCGCTCCACGCCGGCTGCCAGGCGATCCTGACCTGGGACGTCGGCACCGACAATCCGCCCGAGACCGTGGACCTGCTGTTCATCGGGCTTCCGGGCGATACCATCACGATCTTCGCGACCGGCACGGAGAACGACGGCGTCGAAGAGGTCAACGTGCCCTGTCTGGCGGCGGGCGCCTACGAAGGACGCGTCACCGCCACCGCCGGCGGAGAAGTCGTCTTCAGCGGCCCCCTGCGCACGCTGGTCGCCGCGGCGCCGGTGCTGCAGCTCGCCGTCGAGGGCGCTTCCGGCCAGGCGTGCGGCGGCACGGTGACGTTCTCGGGCCGGGCACTGGACGACTGCAGCCTCGCCATCGGCGACGTCGCGGTGAACGTGGCGCTGCTCACGCCGAACGCCACCCTCGGCACACCGGACATCTCGATCACCGCCTCCGGCGACACGATCCTCGTGAGCGGCAGCGTCGAAGTCAGCGACGTATCGGATTCTGCTGCGCTCGTGCGGGTCACGCTCACCGCCACCGACGGCTGCGCGCTGGTCGCCGAAGCCACGGCCGACGCGGCCGTCGCCGACACCTCCGCGCCGGTCGTGACCTGCCCCGAAGACGTCACGGTGGACTGCACCGGCGGCGGCGGGACGCCGGCCGACGATCCGCAGCTCGAGGCGTTCTTCGCCGGCTTCACGGCCGTGGACTCCTGCGACACCAGTCTGACCATCGGCAACGATGCACCCGACTTCTTCCCGCTCGGCGAAACGCTGGTCACCTTCACCGCCACCGACGGCAGCGGCAACAGTGCCAGCTGCGGCGCGACGGTGACCGTGATCGACACGATTCCGCCGACCATCCGTGTCGATCTCAATCGCACCTGCCTGTGGCCGCCGAACCACAAGTTCGACGACATCGTGGCGCACGTCACCGTCAGTGACGAGTGCGATCCGGAGGCCGGGTTCGAGCTGGTGTCGATCGAGAGCAGCGAGCCGGGCAACGGCCACGGCGACGGTCACACGCAGCCGGACGTCCAGGGCGCTGCGACCGGCACGCCGGACACCACGTTCGCGCTGCGGGCGGAGCGCTCGGGCAACGGCGAGGGCCGCGTGTACACGATCACCTACCGGGCCTTCGACGGCGCCGGCAACGAGGCCTTCGCCGCGGCGTACGTGCGTGTCCCGCACGATCGCGGCGGCCGCGCGCGGGCGTCGAACGGCTACTCGGCGAGCGGCGAAGCCGTTCAGACCGCCGACGGTCGCATGGCGATCGTGGTGCCTTCGTGGACCGACGATCTCGACGGCACGGCCTTCGACGCGACGACGATCCGTTACTACCGCACGCAGATCGGCAACATGAAGGGCGTGGTGGACGTGGCGGACACCTATCTCGGCGACCTGGACGGCGACGGCCGCCGGGACGCCGTGTTCGTCTTCCCCGGTGACGCGGTCACGCGCCTGCACCTCCAGGCCCCGGGCCAGCAGGACAAGACGAGCCTGCACTTCGAAGACACCGCGGCGAACGACTGGGTCGTGGACGACATCTTCGCGCTCGGCGCACCGCTGACGGTGGATCTCTCGACCCTCGAGCACGTGGAAAAGGCGCAGTCGGACGCCGGCGACACCGGTGACGGCGGCGGGCAGGGCGACCCGGGCACGCCGGTCGCGCCCATGCGCGGCATGCTGCTCGCACAGCCCAATCCGTTCACGCCGTCCACGGCGATCCGCTTCGTGGTGCCGAAGGACGGGCCGGTGAGCCTGCGGGTGTTCGACATCGCGGGGCGCCCGGTCCGGGTGCTGGCCGATGGCTTCCGCACGGCGGGCGAATACAGCGTCACCTGGGACGGCACGCGCCGCAACGGGTCGCGACTGACCCCGGGCGTCTACCTGGTGCGCCTCGAACTCGCGGGCCACGTGGTCACGGACAAGGTGATCATGCTCAAGTAGCGGGGGCATGCTGCATCGAGCGGAAGGGGCCGGCCGTGCGCCGGCCCTTTTCGCATCCGGCGCGCCGTGCGAAGCCCGCACGACTTGACCGCGCATCCGGTGCGCGCGAGATTGGAACGTCGTTCCGGCGCACGCGCCGTGCCCGCGAACACGGAGCCGCGGTCGCGGCGCCGCCCGCGCGCGCCGCTCTCCGCATGGGAGGAGCCATGGTGGTCAGGCACGCCAAAGACGTTCCGGCCGATCCGGTGCCCGCCGGCACCGGGACGAGCCGCCAGGTGCTGATCGGCCCCGACGTCGGACCGAACTTCGCGCTGCGCCGCTTCATCATGGAGCCGGGCGGCGGGATTCCGAACCACACCAACACCGTGGAGCACGAGCAGTACGTGCTCGGGGGCCGCGCGAAGATCGGCATCGGCGACGAGGTCACCGAAGTCATGCAGGGCGACGTGGTGTTCATTCCGGCCGGCACGCCGCATTGGTACCAGGTGCTCGGCGAGGAGCGCTTCGAATTCCTCTGCGTCGTGCCCAACCGGCCCGACACGCTGGAAATCCTGCCGAAGCCGTAGCGTCCGCGCCGCTGCGGAGCGCAGAAAGGCGGGAGCGGTCCGGGGCGCGCCGGCGCCGGTCCACGGTGTCGGTCCGGCCCGGCCCCAGGCGCGGACGGCCGGCCCGTGGAGGGCCGGCCATCTGCACGTCCTGGCGTGTCGGAGCCGTCAGCGCTGCAGCGCGATCCGCCGCACCACCGTCTTCTCGCCCGCATCCATGCGGATGAAGTACACGCCGCTCGGCAGCGCGCCCGAATCCCAGTCGAGCACGTGGCCGCCCTGCGGGCTCCATTCGTCGAGCAGGGTCGACAGGCGGCGTCCGCCGACGTCATACACGGTGAACGACACCCGCGCGGGCTCGGGCACCGTGTACTGAATGCGCGCCCCGGCGCGCGACGGGTCACGCGGCGCGACCGAGAAGTCCAGGGAGATGCTGGTCTGGCTCAGGTCCGCGCGCTGGTAGCGAAGCGCGACACAGTCCGTGGCGGCGAACGGCGTGCCGTCATCGAGCGTCCCGCTCACGGTCAGCATGCGCGTCTCGCCCTCCTGCCAGCTCGGCAGCGCGGTGAGGATGTCGTCGGTGCGGAACTTGAAGATGACGTCGTCGAAGCCGTCCGCGCCGAGATCGGTCATGTGGCACTGGTCCGTCTGCTGGAGTGACGTTCCGACGTCGCCGATCGCCATCAGGTAGGGCTTGCGGCCGTTGAGGGTGATCGACGCGGTGCGGATGCGGTTCACGTTGAAGTTCACGCCGCCGAGCAGGGCCACCGCGACCGGGGCGTTCGACGTCGGCTGGATGATGTTGGGGTAGGTCCCCGGCACGATGTCCACGTATGCCTGAACGGGCGCGAGCGCCGCGGGCGGACAGTTGCCGCTGCACCCGCCGGCGCCGAATCGCTGCACGCGGCTGTTGTCGAGCTCCGACACGTAGACGTCGCCGTTCGCGTCCACATCGATGCCGAGGGGCCAGTTGAACTGACCGTCGCCGCTGCCCATCGAGCCCCAGGTCACCACCAGGGCGCCGAGGGTGTCGTACTGCTTGACCCGGTAGTTGGCCATGTCGGTGACGTAAATGTGGTCCTGGCTGTCGATGGCGATGTCCTGCGGGAAGGCGAACTGGTCGATCGCCGAGCCGCGGGTGCCGAACTGCATCTGGAACGAGCCGCCCGGGCTGAAGCGCTGCACGCGGCCGTTGCCCTGGTCGGCGACGTAGATCGCGCCGTTGCTGTCCTCGGCGAGGCCCATCGGCACGCGGAACTGCCCGCTGCCGCTGCCGAAGCTGCCCCACTTGCCGAGGTAGGCGCCCGCGGAGCTGAAGTGCTGGATGCGGTGGTTCAGACCGTCGCTGACGTAGATGTCGCCCGAGGAGTGGACGAGGATTCCCGAAGGCGTGTTGAACTGGCCGTTGCCCGAGCCGAGCGAGCCGAACATCGAGATCGGCGCGCCGGTGCTCGTGAGCTTCTGCACACGGTTGTTCCCCATCTCGGTCACGTAGACATCACCCGCCGCGTCGACGGCGATGCCGTAGGGCAGGTCGAACTGGCCGGGCGCGCTGCCCTGGGTGCCGAACTGGCGCAGGAAGGCGCCGTTCGGATCGAAAACCTGGACGCGGTTGTTGTTCTGGTCGGCGACGTAGACCTCGCCCGTCGACGGGTTGACGGCGATCCCCCACGGCAGGTCGAACTGGCCGGGAGCGGAACCGTGGGAGCCCCACTGGGTGACGTACGGGGGCTGGGCAAGTGCGAGCGAAGCGGTGAGCATCATCGCCGCGGTCGTGAACAGGAGTCTCCGGAAGTGCATGTCGATTCCCTTCTTCTTGCAGGTGCTGGGTCTGCCCCCGGCAGCCGGGCCCGGCGAGCATGACGGGGCACGGAGGGGGGACTCGTCTCAAGGGCAGATCGCTGCAGGAACCCGGGCAAGCGGGTTCGGTGGGGGAGAACAGAAACCTGGGGGTGAGCGGTTCATGGGTGCGTCCCTGTGGATGCGGCCCCGCCGTATGGTCTCCGGATCCGACGTGGATCCGTCCGCGTCGATTGGTGCCGGGGAACAACGGGGAACCTGCGCCACGATCGAGGCCCCGTCAAGGCCATAGCGCGCGCCGCGCGGGTTTCGTTGAGTGCAGGGCACGTGTATCGTGAAGCTGAACAAAGTCAGGATTCCAGAACCCATGCGCAGCCTTTCGATTGTGACTCTGGCGGCGCTCGCGGCCGTCGCGGGCCCGCATGCGGCGGACCGCCAGGCGCCCGCCGATTTCTATGCGACCCGGCCTCCGCTCGAGCGGCCGGTGCCGCTGCAGCGCGTGCCGCGCGGGCTCGGATCGCTGTCGGCCGCCTCGTGCGGGGCCTGTCATGTGGCGATCTATCGTGAGTGGCGCCAGTCCGTGCATGCACAGGCCTGGACCGACCCGCAGTTCCAGGCCGAACTCCACAAGCAGCCCGCCGTCGGCTGGATGTGCATCAACTGCCACACGCCGCTCGAGAACCAGCTCGATTCGCTGGTCGTCGCCCTGGCGGGCGGCGACGTCGCGCATCCGCGCCGCCGCGCGAACCGCGCGTGGGATCCTGCGCTGCGCCGGGAAGGCATCACCTGCGCCGCCTGTCACGTTCGCGACGGCGCCGTGATCGGCCCGTGGGGCAACACGCGGGCGCCGCACGCGGTGCGCCGCGACACGACGCTCAGGACGACCGCGATCTGTGAGCGCTGCCATCAGGCGGAGATGGTCTTCCCGGGCCAGTCTTTCGTGTGCGTGTTCCAGACGGGCGACGAGTGGCGCGCCGGTCCGTACGCCAGGCAGGGGAAGATCTGCCAGGACTGCCACATGCCGCGAATCGAGCGGCCGCTGGTGCCGCACGGGCCGGTGCGGGCGGCGCGCCACCACAGCTGGATCGGCAGCAGGCTGCCGAAGGGCGGCGAGCCGGATCGCGCGCTGTGGGATTCGCTCGCGGCGCTCATCCCGCCGGGGATCGCGCTCGAGGCCGCGCCCGCGCCGCGGACGCGGCCCGGGGAGCGCGCCGTGTGGCGCGTCACGGCGCGCAACGCGAACGCCGGCCACATGCTGCCGACCGGCGATCCCGAGCGGGCGGTGATCGTCACCCTCGCCGCGATCGGTGCGGACGGCGACACGCTCGCCGTGACCCGGCACCGGATCGCGCAGCGCTGGCAGTGGTACCCGGTGGCGAAGAAGCTCGGCGATACCCGCCTCGCACCCGGCGATTCGGTGACCGTCACCCTCGGCTACCGCGTCCCGGCGGGCGCCCACCGGCTGGTCGCGAGCGCGGTCAACGAGCGCATCAGCGACGCCAACGCCGAGTATCACCACCTCGGCCGCTATCCGCGCCGCACCGAGGTCGCCCGGATCGAACACCGGGTCCGCTGAGCCGGCGGCGCGCCGGCCCGCCCGCCATGGGGTTGCCACCGGCGCCGGCGGGGCGCCCCTGCCTCCACGCCCTGCGCCGGCGGGCGCCCGTTCCTTCGCGCCCTCGATTTCGCATTGACGCCGGCCGGGGGATGTTGTTTATTCACCAACTCGCATATTTATGCAAGACCGCCCCGACCCTAGGAGATGCCGCATGACCCGTCCGCGCCGCCTCGCCGTGATCGCCCGCCTGCTGGGAGGGAAGCCCTTCCACAGCCAGGAGGCGCTGGCGCGCGCGCTGGCGGCCGAGGGCCACCCGGTCACGCAGGCGACGCTGTCGCGCGACCTCAACAGCCTCGGGGTCGGCAAGCGGCCCGACGCGCAGGGACGCGCGGTCTACGTGCTGCCGGCGCCGGCGACGGAGGCGTTCGATCGGGAGCGCCAGTGGCTGGACCTCAAGGCGTTCGTCAACGAGATCCGGGTCGCGCAGAACCTCGTGGTCGTGCGCACGCCGCCCGGTCACGCGAACGGCGTGGGCCGCGCGCTGGACATGGCCGAGTTCGAAGACGTGGTGGGCACCGTGGCGGGCGATGACACGGTGCTGATCGTGATGCCGGATCAGAAGGCGGCGAACCGCCTCAAGCGCCGGCTGGAATCCATCGCCGCGAAGGGGGTCGCCAAATGAGCGCCGTTCCGACCACCCGCGAAACCCCGGCTGTCCGGGCGGACCGCCAGCCGCACGCAGTGTCCGGTTCGCTGCCGTTCGTCGGGCCACGCCTCCACGCGCACGTCGCGGTGCTGGGCGCGAGCGGGTACGCGGGGCAGGAGTTCGCACGGCTCACGCTCGCGCACCCGGGGCTCTCCCTGGCGGTGCTGGTTTCGCGCGAGCAGGCCGGACGCGCCGGCGCCGACCTGCTGCCCGGATTCGATCCGCGCCATGCGGCGCTGCCGCACGTCGCGCACCCGGACGCGCTCGCGGATCTCTTCGCAGCGGGCGCATTCGACACGCTGGTGAGCTGCCTGCCGCACGGCGGGTTCGCCGAGTTCATCCGGCGCCACCCGGCGATCGGCGACGGCCTTCCGCGGATCCTGGACCTCTCGTCCGACCACAGGGACGGCGCGAACGGCTACGCGTACGGCCTGCCGGAGGCGTTCCGTGACGAGATCGCGGGCGCGACGCGCATCGCCAACCCGGGCTGCTATCCGACCGCAGCGGCGCTGGCGCTGCTGCCGGTCGCAGCGGCCGGGACGCTCGCCGAGCGCGTGACGATCACCGCGCTCTCGGGGGTGAGCGGCGCCGGGCGTGCGCCGGCCCTGCGCACCTCGTTCGTCGAGCTCGACGGCGGCGCGGCGTTCTACCACGTGGGCGAGACCCATGCGCACGTGGCCGAAATGTCGCGCACGCTCACCCGGCTCGCCGGCACGCCGGTGGCCGCCGCGTTCGCGCCGCAGCTCGCCCCGATGGCGCGCGGCATTCTGCTCACCGCCGTGGTCGAGCTCGCGACGCCGCTGGCGCCCTGATCAGGCGCAGGCGCTGTACGAGGCCCGCTACGCCGACGAAACGTTCGTGCGCGTGCTGCCCGCCGGTGCGTTCCCCGAAACGCGCAGCGTGCGCGGCTCCAACCGCGCCGACGTCGGGGTCACCACGGTGCACGGCGGCCGCACGCTGGTCGCGATGGCCGCCATCGACAATCTGGTGAAGGGCGCGGCGGGTCAGGCGGTGCAGAATCTGAACCTGCAGCTCGGCTGGCCCGAGGACTGGGGCCTGCCGCTGAACGGGAACCCCTGGTGACGTCGGCGGGGACCCGCGTCGAAGGGGACGCCGTCGGCGCAGCGGAGACCGGTGGCGCGCTTCCCGGCACCGCGATCGTCGGCCGCCCCGCCCGTCCGCACGGCGTCGCGGCCACGGTCGTGATCAAGCTGGGCGGCCGCTCGCTCGAGGCGCCGGGGGCGCTTGCCGAGCTGGCCGCGGAGCTCGCCGGCTGCGCCGGACACGCCGTGCTGGTCCACGGCGGCGGCACCGAGGTCAGCACCTGGTGCCGGCGGCTCGGAATCGAATCCCGCTTCGACGACGGTCTGCGCGTGACCGACGCGGGGGCGCTGGAGGTCGCGACGGCGGTGCTGGCCGGGCTCGCCAACAAGCGCCTGGTTGCCGCGCTGCGCGCCGCCCGGCTCGATGCGCTCGGCATCGCCGCGCTCGACGGCGGCATCGTGCAGGCACGCCCGCACGCGGGCGCCGCCCGGCTCGGCCACGTGGGCGAGGTGGAGTCGGTGGACGGCGCGCGGCTGCGCGCCTGGCTCGCCGCGGGGCTCCTCCCGGTCGTGGCCAGCATCGGCGCGTGCGACGGGGCGCTGCTCAACCTGAACGCGGACGACGTCGCGGCCGCGATCGCGGGAGCGCTCGGCGCCGAGTCGCTGGTGCTGCTGAGCGACGCGCCCGGCGTGAGGCTCGCGGGCGAAACGGTGAAGGTGCTCGACGCGGACGCGGTGGACGACGCACTCGCCGGCGCCGACGTCGCGGGCGGCATGCGGGTGAAGCTGCGCGCCGCGCGTGCCGCCGTCGCTGCCGGCGCCGGCGTCGCGTGGATCGCCGCCTGGCGCGGGCCGGGGACGCTCGCGGCGCTGCTTGCCGCCGGACGGGAGGGGAGCGCGCATGCCTGACACCATCGAGCGCGCCGAGCCGCAGGTGCTGGCTGCAGGCGAGGCCGGGCTGTTCGCGCCGACCTACGCGTTTCCGCGGCTCGAGCTGGTGACGGGGCGCGGCGCACGGGTGACCGACGCGCACGGCAGGACCTATCTGGACTTCGTGAGCGGCATCGCGGTGAACGCGCTCGGTCATGCGGCGCCGGCAGTCGCGCGCGCGGTGTCCAGACAGATGCGCGAGCTCGTCCACGTCTCGAACCTGTTCGCGACAGGTCCGGCGCTGGCGCTGGCGGCGGCGCTCGAGGACGCGACCGGCTACGACCGGGTGTTCTTCTGCAACAGCGGCACGGAAGGGATCGAGGCCGCGGTCAAGTTCGCCCGTGCCCATGCCGGCGCGACGGGCCGCGCGGGACGTGACCTGGTCGCCTTCCGCGGCGGGTTCCACGGCCGCACCGGCTTTGCGCTGTCGCTCACCTGGACGCCGTCCTACCGCAGACCGTTCGAGCCGCTGATTCCCGGGGTGCGCTTCGCCGACTTCAACGACGCCGCCGGGCTCGACGCGGTGCTCGACGACCACGTGGCCGCGGTGGTCGTCGAGCCGGTGCAGGGCGAAGGCGGGGCGGTGCCTGCGAGCCGCGACTTCCTGCTCGCGCTGCGCGCCCGCACGCAGGCGCTCGGCATTCCGCTGATCTTCGACGAGATCCAGATCGGCATGGGCCGCAGCGGCCGGCTGCTCGCCGCGCAGCACTTCGGCGTCGACGCCGACCTCACCGTGCTCAGCAAGGCGCTCGGCGGCGGGCTGCCGCTCGGCGCGGTGCTCATCCGGGAGCCGCTCGCGAAGTCGCTCGCCCCGGGCATGCACGGCACCACGTTCGGCGGAGGGCCGGTCACGACCGCGGCGGCGCTCGCGGTGCTCGAAAAGGTCCGGAAACCCGCCTTCCTCGTCCGCGTGCGCAAGCGGGCGCGCGAGCTGGACGCCGCGCTCACGGCGCTGGTCGCCGCCCACCCGTCGCTCGCGGCGACGCGCGGCCTGGGCCTGCTGCGCGCCGTGGACGTGGCCGCGGAGGCGCCGTTCGACGTCGCCGCCCTGGTCGGGGCGGCGCGCGCACACGGCCTGCTGGTGGTGCGCGGCGGCGAGCGTGCGGTGCGGCTGCTGCCCCCGCTCACGGTCACGGCGGACGAGATCCAGGAAGCCATCGGGCGCCTCGATCGGGCGCTCCAGTCGCTCCAATAAGGAAAGGGAACGCAGTTGAAGAACGGAACGCCGGTCCAGAAGGCCGTACTCGCCTATTCGGGCGGACTCGATACCAGCATCATCGTCCCGTGGCTGAAGGAGCACTACGGCTGCGAAGTCGTGTGCTACTGCTCGGACGTCGGCCAGGGCGCCGAGCTCGACGGGCTCGAAGCCCGTGCCCGCGAGATCGGCGCGAACGAGGTCGTGGTCGAGGACCTCAAGCTGCCGTTCGTGCGTGACTTCGTGTTCCCGATGCTGCGCGCGGGGGCGCTCTACGAGGGCCGCTACATGCTCGGCACCGCGATCGCCAGGCCGCTGATCGCGTCACGGCAGGTGTGGTGCGCCGAGCGCACCGGCGCCGACGCGCTCGCGCACGGCTGTACCGGCAAGGGCAACGACCAGGTGCGTTTCGAACTGGCGTTCATGGCGCTGGCGCCCGGGCTCAGGGTGATCGCGCCGTGGCGCGAGTGGGACATCGTCTCGCGCGAGGACGCGCTCGCCTACGCCGAGCGCCACGGGATCCAGGTGCTGCAGACCCGGTCCGATCTCTACTCGCGCGACGCCAATCTGCTGCACATCTCGCACGAGGGCGGTCCGCTCGAGGATCCGGGGCTCGCGCCAGCGGAGCCGCTCTACCGGCTGACCGCCGGCATCGAGCGGCGGCCGGCGCTGCCCGAGATCGTGACGCTCGCATTCGAAGGCGGACGTCCGGTGCGGGTGAACGGACAGGCGCTCGACCCGGCCGCGCTGCTCGCCGCGCTCAACGGGATCGCCGGCCGGCACGGCGTCGGCCGCGTGGACATCGTCGAGAGCCGCCGCGTCGGCATGAAGTCGCGCGGCGTATACGAGACCCCCGGGGGCACGGTGCTGTACGAGGCGCTCGAGGATCTGTGCCGGCTGACGCTCACGCACGACGTGCTGCGCGCCCGCGCCGAGCTGGCGCCCCGCTACGCGGATCTCGTCTACGACGGGCTGTGGTTCTCGCCGCTGCGGCGGGCGCTGCAGGCGTTCTTCGACACCGCGATGCAGACCGTGACGGGCGAGGTGACGGTGGAGCTGTTCCAGGGGCAGGCGCGTGCCGTTGCGCGCACGAGCCCGCAGTCGCTCTACCAGAGCGAGCTGGCCTCGTTCGACATGACCGGCTACGACGCCACGCACGCCGAGGGCTTCATCCGCCTCTTCGGGCTGCCGCTCGCTGCGGCCGCCCGCCGCGGGCGAACGGATCTCGCGCCGGCTGCGGCCGGTGAACCCGCGGCCAACGGCAACGGTGTCGCGCCGGCGCTGCCGGCGCTGCCCGAGGTGCACCATGCCGGCTGAGAAGGGCGCCGTCTGGAGCGGCCGGATCGCGGTGCCGCTCGATCCGCGCGCCGCGAAGCTCAACGATTCGCTCCCGGTGGACGGGCGTCTCGTGCCCGAGGAACTCGCCCTCACCCGCGCATGGTCCTCGGCGCTGGCCGAGATCGGCGTGATGGACGGAGCCGCGCGGGACGCGCTCGCCGCCGCATGCGATGCGCTCGAGCGCGACCTGCAGAAGGGTGCGCTCACGCTCGCGGGGGAGGATGTCCACTCGGCGATCGAGCAGGAGCTCGTGCGCCGCACCGGCGATCCCGCACTGCGCCTGCACACCGGGCGCAGCCGTAACGACCAGGTCGCGACGCTCGTGCGCATGCGCGCGATGGCGTTGTGCGATCGTGCGGTGGAGCGGGTCGCGGAGCTCGAGCGCGCGATCGTGCGGCAGGCGCGTGCGACCGAAGCGCTGATCGTCGCCGCGCAGACGCACCTGCAGCCGGCGCAGCCGGTCAGCATGGCGCACCTCTGGCTCGCGCACGCCCAGGCGTTCGAGCGCGACGAGACGCGGTTCCTCGACGCGCGCGAGGAGGCCGACCGCATGCCGCTCGGCGCGGGCGCGGTGGCCGGGACCCCGCTGCCCGTCGATCGCGCAATGCTGGCGATGGAGCTGGGCTTTCATCGCGTCGCCGAGAACAGCGTGGACGCGGTCGGCGACCGCGACTTCGTGATGGCTTATCTGAATGCGGCCGCGGTGCTGGGCGTGCACCTGTCGCGCCTCGCCGAGGATCTGGTGCTGTGGTGTTCGCCGCTCACCGGCTGGTATCGCGCACCGGACGGGTTCAGCACCGGATCGAGCCTGCTGCCGCAGAAGCGCAACCCGGACGTGTTCGAGCTCGCGCGCGGCAAATCGGCGCGGCTGATCGCCAACGCGCAGCGCATCGCCGTGCTCATGAAGGGCCTGCCGTCCTCGTATCAGAAGGATCTGCAGGAGGACAAGGAAGCGCTGTTCGACTCGGCCGATACGCTCGACCGGCTCCTGAGCGCGCTCGCGCCGGCGATCGAGGCGCTCACGCCGGTGCCCGCGCGCATGGCGGCGAGCCTTACCGACGACCTGCTCGCGGTCGAGCTCGCGGACGCGCTGGTGGATCTCGGCGTGCCGTTCCGCGAAGCGCACGCCGCGGTCGGACGGCTGTGGGGCGAGGCCGAACGGATGGGCGTGCGCCCGGTGGACGTTCCGGAGGCGGAGCGCCTCGCGATCTCATCGCACCTGACCGCGGAGCGGGTCGGCGGGCTCAGCGTGGAGAGCGCGCTGCTGCGCCGTGACCACGCGCCCGGTACCGGTCCGCAGGCGGTCCAGCGCCAGCTCGCGCGTGCCGAAGGCCGGCTTGGCCTCGGCCCGGGGCTCGCGGACGACACGCCGCCCGTCGCCGGCACCGCGCCGGCCGAACCGGCGCGCCGCGCCGAGGCGCCGCCCGCGGCTCGCGCGGTGCAGCGCATGAGCGACGGGATCGTGCTCCGGGCCGCGCGCATCGACGACGTGCCCGGCATCGCCGGGGTGATGGCGGACTACGTGCTGCAGGGCACGCTGCTGCCGCGGCCGGTGAGCGAGCTCTACCACTGTATCCGCGAGTTCCAGGTGGCCGAGCGGGACGGCGAGGTCGTCGCGTGCGCTGCGCTGCGCCTGCTGTGGTCCGATCTCGGCGAGGTGCGCTCGCTCGCCGTCAGGCCCGACTACCATGGCCGCGGGCTCGGTGCCGCGCTGGTCGGTCGCGTGGTCGCCGAGGCGCGGCAGCTTACGATTCCGCGGGTGATCGCGCTCACCCGCGAGGTCGCGTTCTTCGAGCGCTGCGGGTTCCGTACCGAAACCCGTGACGCGCTGCCGCGCAAGGTGTGGACCGACTGCGTGCGCTGTCCGCGCCGGCACGCGTGCGACGAAGTGGCCGTCGTGATGGATCTCATGCCCGGCGCCTCCAGGACTGCGGCGGAGCAGGCCGCACGGACGTGGATAGTGCCGATTCCCCAGGGAGCGCCGCCGGAGCCGAACGGGCTGCCGGTGGTGTCGTAGGAACGCCAGGATGAACGTGAACGGAACGCCGAAGCACCTGATCGACCTCGCCGGGCTCGATGCCGGGTGGGTGACGAATCTGTTCGACCGGGCCGACGCACTGCGCGAAAAGCGCGGCTCCCGGGCCGCGCCCCAACCGCTCGCCGGCAAGACGGCGGCGCTCGTGTTCCACAAGCCGTCCTTGAGGACGCGGGTGTCGTTCACCGTCGGCATGCACGAGCTCGGCGGCGACGCCGTGGACCTCGGCGCCGCGGAGGTCAGCGAGCACGGTCGCGAGAGCATCCCGGATGTCGCCCAGGTGCTGTCCGGCATGTGCGATCTGATCGTGATCCGCACCTTCGCCCACCGTCTCGTGCGGCAGCTCGCCGAGCACGCGAGCGTGCCGGTGATCAATGCGCTCACCGACTTCTCGCACCCGTGCCAGATCCTCGCCGACCTCTATACGCTGCGCCGTGCGGGCCGCGCACTCGACGACATGACGGTCACCTGGGTCGGCGACGGCAACAACGTGCTGCACTCGTGGCTCGAGGCGGCGATGATCTTCGGCTTTCGCCTGCGGCTCGCGGTGCCCGACGGCTTCGAGCCCGACGCGGGACTGTTCCTCGAGGCCGAGCGGCGCTCGGACGGGCGCGTGCAGCGCTTCCGCGATCCGGCGGAGGCGGTGCGCGGCACCGACGTGGTCTACACCGACACCTGGACCAGCATGGGGCAGGAGGCCGAATCGCACTGGCGCCGCGTGGTGTTCGCCGGCTATCGCGTGGATCGGAAGCTGATGTCGCTGGCCGCCCCCGACGCGCTGTTCATGCACTGCCTGCCCGCGCACCGCGGCGAGGAGGTGACCGACGAGGTCATCGACGGCCCGCAGAGCGTGGTGCTCGAAGAAGCGGAGAACCGGCTCCACCTGCAGAAGGCGCTGATGGCGGAGCTGGCGGGCGCCGCGCGCAGGGCGGGCGCGCCGCCGGCGCGGCGCATGCGTCGGGCCGGGCGCCGCGCGCAGGCCGCGCTGGCCTGACCCCCCGCAGCCCGGACCGCAAGTCCCGCCGCGCAGGCGGCCGGGCCGTCGGGGCGAGGGCGCCTGCCCCGCGGTGCGCCGGCACGGCGCAGCGCGAAACACGCTACCCTTGGGCGTCATGCCGCCGCCCGCTTCGATTCGCCTTGAGGTCGAGCCGTGCTGATCCGTGTGATCCGCGCGCTGAGCCTCGACATCGTCGCGGTCGGCGTCGGCGGCGCGGCGTTCGCCGCGCACGTGACCGGCGTACGCATGCCGGCGGCATTCTGGCAGGTGCTGCCCGTTGCGAT
Source organism: Candidatus Eiseniibacteriota bacterium (assembly GCA_963744995.1). Classification (GTDB taxonomy): domain Bacteria; phylum Eisenbacteria; class RBG-16-71-46; order RBG-16-71-46; family RBG-16-71-46; genus CAVUWA01. Next base: position 196,196 of record CAVUWA010000005.1, on the reverse strand, counting down.
CTGGGCGGTGTACACGCTGGATCACCTGGTCGACGCGCGGCGCGTGGGTCCGAACGCCTCGAACGACCGCCACGCCTTCCATGCCCGCCACGCGACCTCGCTGTCGATCGCCGTGGGGCTGGCCGGCGGGCTCGCGTTGTGGCGAGCGCTGGCACTGCCGGGCCCGGTGGTCCGGTGGGGGGCCGCACTGGCCGCGGCCGTGGTGCTCTACCTCGGGGCCGTGCGCACGCGGTTCCCCGTCTGGCTGCCGGCGCCGGTGCCGGTGGCGGCGATCTACGTCGCCGGACTCTGGATCGGCCCGCTGGCGCTGGCCCCGCAGCACGGCCCCTGGGTCTGGGCGGCGCTGGCACTGCACGCGGCGGTCGCGCTCGGCTATCTGATGGCCTACGCATGGTTCGAGGCCGCCATGGACCAGGCCGACGGCAGCCCTTCGATCGCCCGCGACTGGGGGCACGCGCGGCTCGCTCGGGTGATCGCGGGCACCGCCGCGTGCACGGTGCTGGCGGCGCTCGTGGCGTCGGCGAGCGCGGGCGCGGCGCTCAGGCCGTCGTTTCTCGCGCTGGCCGTGGCCGCCGCCATGCCCTATCTGATGACGCGCTTCGCAGACAGCCTCGTGCCGTTCGACCGCTATCGCCACGCCGAGTGGACGCTGCTCGTGCTGCTGGTTCCGGTGCTCGTCGCGCGGCTCGGCTGAATGCTGCGCTGCGGCGTATGGATTCCGCGATGACGTGACGGAGTGTGCGCAACGGCCGCGCGCAGTGGACACACGCGCACCCGAAGCGGCACAATGCTTCGCGATGACCACCGGCCCCGGCACCCTGATCGACCGCTATCAGATCGTTGCATTGCTCGGCAAGGGCGCCATGGGCGAAGTCTATCGTGCCCGTGACACGCGACTCGAGCGCGACGTGGCGGTCAAGGTCCTGCCCGCCGCGTTCTCCAGCGATCCCGATCGCCTGCGCCGTTTCGATCAGGAGGCCCGCGCCGCCGGCGCGCTCAACCATCCGAACATCGTCGCGGTCTACGACGTCGGCGCGCAGGAAGGCACGCCGTACGTCGTCTCGGAGCTGCTCGAAGGGCAGACCCTGCGCGACCTGCTCGCGCACGGTCCGCTGCCGCTGCGCAAGGTGCTCGCCTGGGGCGCGCAGATCGCGCGCGGGCTGGCCGCCGCGCATGCCAAGGGCATCGTGCACCGCGACCTCAAGCCCGAGAATCTGTTCGTCACGCAGGAAGGGCGCGTGAAGATCCTCGATTTCGGGCTCGCGAAGCTCAAGCCCGCCACCGGAATGGCCACCGATCCGTCGGATTCCGTCGCGGCGACCGCGACCGGCATGATCCTCGGCACGGCCGGCTACATGGCACCCGAGCAGGTGAACGGCAGCGCCACCGACCACCGCGCGGACCTGTTCGCGCTCGGCTGCGTCCTGTACGAGATGGCGACCGGCGAACGCGCGTTCCACGGTCAGACGCCGGTCGAAACGATGTTCTCGATCGTGCGCAACGATCTGCCCGAGTTCCCCGCGACGGTGCGCGAGAAGTCGACGGCATTCACGGCGACCGTGCGGCGCTGCGTCGAGAAGCTGCCCGCCGAGCGGTTCGAGTCGGCGAAGGATCTGGCGTTCGCGCTCGAAGTGATGGCGCAGAGCGGCCGCGCCCTGCCCGCCGAGGATGAGGGGAGCGCGGCCGACGCCGCGCCGGCCGAAGAGGTCACGTTCCGTCGCGTCTCGTTCCGCCGCGGCCTGATCTGGACCGCGCGCTTCACCCCCGACGGGCACTCGGTCGTTTACGGCGGCGCCTGGGAAGGCAAGCCGATGGAGGTGTTCTGGACGCACCTGGCGAGTCCCGAGTCGCGCGCGCTCGGACTGCCGCAGGCCAACCTCGCATCGGTGTCGCCCACCGGCGAGCTGGCGGTACTGCGCAACATCCGCTTCACGCATCCGTTTCTCATCAACGGCACGCTGGCGCGCGTACCGCCGATGGGCGGCGCGGCGCGCGACCTGCTCCACGACGTCATGGAGGCCGACTGGTCGCCCGACGGCCAGCAGCTCGCGATCGCACGCGACGCACAGGGGATGACGCGGCTCGAGTTCCCGATCGGCAACCCGCTCTACCAGACCGCCGGCTGGATCAGCCAGATGCGCTTCGCCCCGGCCGGTCAGCAGATCGCGTTCATCGATCACCCGTCCAAGACGAGCGACGACGGTGCGATCGTGTGCATCGACCTGCGCGGCACCAAGAAGGTGCTGTCCTCGGGCTGGGGCACCGCGCGCGGCCTGGCATGGGCGCCGAACGGACGCGAGCTGTGGTTCACCGCCGATCGCGAGGGCGCGGCGCGGGGCCTCTATGCGGTGGCCCTCGACGGCACGCTGCGCAAGGTGCTGCAGCTGGCGAGCAATCTCGCGATCCAGGACATCGGCCGCGACGGGCGGGTGCTCGTCGCGCACGGTTCCGAGCGCGCGGGAATCAGCTGCCTCGCGCCCGACCTGGAGCGCGAGAACGACCTGTCGTGGCTCGACTGGTCGCTGGCCCACGACCTGTCCAAGGACGGCCGCCTGCTGCTGTTCTCGGAGAGCGCCGAGGGCGGCGGCTCGGAGGGTTCGGTCTACCTGCGCCCGACCGACGGCGCGCCGGCGATCCGGCTCTCCGACGGCGGCACCGCGTACGCGATCGGCCCGGACGGGCAGTGGGTGCTGACCCAGCAGCGCCGCGACGACGGCCGTCGCCTGATCCTCGTGCCCACCGGCGCGGGCGAGCCGCGTGAGGTGCCGTTCGAGGGCATGCGCGCCCATGCCGCGCAGTGGCACCCGGACGGGAAACGCATGATCTTCGCCGCCAACGCTCCGGACGAGGGTGTGCGGCTCTGGAACGTGGTGCTCGCGAGCGGCGAGCGGCACCCGATCTGCCCCGAGGGCGTGATCCCGCTCGGCTTCGAAGTGTCGCCCGACGGCGGCTTCGTGGCCGCCTCGGTGGCCGGCCAGTACCTGTGCTATCCGACCGGCGAGGGCGAACCGCGCGCGATGCCGGGGATCGAACCCGGCGATCTCGTCTGCGGCTGGACCAAGGACGGTGGCGCCGTGTTCGCGTTCCGGCCCGACGAGCTGCCGGTGCACGTCTACCAGGTGAACCTCGCGAGCGGCGAGCGCACGCTGTGGCGCACGCTCGCGCCGCCCGACCCCACCGGCATCTACCGCATGGCGCGGGTGCGCATGGCACTGGACGGAGCCGCGTATGCGTATTCGTACTTCCTGCAGCTGCTCGACCTGCACGTGATCGAAGGGCTGCGCTAGGAGCTCTGCGGTCGGCAGGGCGTTGTCGCCCGCCACTTGCGCGCCGTTTCGCACCGGCGTACTCCGCCTCGTCGAGTCTGTTATGGTGATCGCTCGAAGTGCCGGAGGGGAGGTTCGTCCGTGCGGTCCTTCGGCCGCACTGCCGGACGCCGCCCACCGCGCACCGCCCGCTGCACCCACGGCGGAGGAGAGGCTCCGCCGGTTCCAGGGAGGACCTGCGCATGAGCACGACCATGCCCCCGGTCGTCTTCGATCGCGAAGACGTGAAATCGCGACTCGCGGAGGCGCGCCACCGCACCGATGAGATGTTCCACGAGGTGCTGGTGCCCGGCGCGATCCACGAACGCCCGATTCCCGAACGCCACCGTCTGATCTTCTACCTCGGCCACGTCGAGGCGTTCGACGTCAACATCATCCTGCGTAACGGCTTCGGCCGTCCCGCTTTCAACGACGCGTTCGACCGGCTGTTCGCCTTCGGCATCGACCCGATCGACGGGGGCCTGCCGAACGAGCCCGCCAGCGACTGGCCCGCACTCGCCGACGTCCTGGCGTATCGCGACCGCGCGCGGCGCGAGGTGGACGCGATCCTCGACGGCGGTGCGATCGATGATCCGCAACTCGCCCACGACGTGTTCCATACCGGGCTCGAGCATCGCCTGGAGCACGCCGAGACGCTGGCCTATCTGTTCCACCAGCTGCCCACGCATCTCAAGCGCGCGCGGCCGCAGACGTCCATGCCCGAGACCGCGCTCCGGATGGAGCGCGTGCGGATTCCGGCGGGGCGCGCGACGCTCGGCCGCCGCCGCGTGCAGGGCTACGGCTGGGACAACGAGTTCGAAGAACACACGGTGGACGTGAAGGCATTCGAGCTCGACCGCCACAGCGTGACCAACGGCCAGTTCCTCGAGTTCCTGAAGGACGGCGGCTATGCGAAGCGGCGCTTCTGGAGCGATGCCGACTGGGCATGGCGTGAAGATTCCGGACTCCTGCATCCGGGGTTCTGGGTCCGTCGCGACAACGGCTGGTATCAGCGCGGCATGTTCAGCGAGATGCTGTTGCCGCACAGCTGGCCCGTGTACGTGAGCCTGGCCGAGGCCAGGGCCTACGCACGCTGGGCCGGGCGGCGGCTGCCGACGGAGCCCGAGTTCCACCGCGCCGCGTACGGAACCCCCGAAGGGGACGAACGCGAGTACCCGTGGGGCGAGACTCCGCCCGAGGCGCGGCACGGCAACTTCGATTTCCATCGCTGGGATCCGGCGCCCGTGGGATCGTACCCCGACGGCGCGAGCGCGTTCGGCGTGCACGATCTGGTCGGTAACGGCTACGAGTGGACCTCCACCGAGTTCGCGCCGTTCGCGGGCTTCGAAGCGAAATCGTTCTATCCCGGCTACTCGGCGAACTTCTTCGACGGGCACCACTTCGTCATGAAGGGCGGCTCGGCGCGTACGGCGGCGTGCATGCTCCGACGTTCGTTCCGCAACTGGTTCCAGGGCCGCTATCCGTACATGTACGCCAAGTTCCGGCTGGCGACTTCGTGACGGTTACGAAGGAGATCATGGCCGCCCCCGTCACGCCCGGCCTCGTGGAGGACGTGCGTGCGGGACTCTGCGCCGGCGGGCAGAAGTCGCTGCCCTCCAAATACCTCTACGACGAGGTCGGCTCGGCGCTGTTCGAGGCGATCACGTTCCTGGATGCCTACGGCCTGACCCGTGCGGACGAGCGCATCCTCAGCGCGAACGCCGCGGCGATCGCGCACGCCGCGGAAGGGCCGGTGCTGGTCGCCGAGCTCGGCAGCGGCAGCGGGCGCAAGGTTCGCCACCTGCTGCAGGCGCTGGCCGATACGGACGAGACGACGTACTGCCCGATCGACATCTCGCGTCAGGCGATCACCTACTGCCGCGTCGAGATCGGCCGGATCCCGGGGCTCCACTTCCACGGCATCGTGGCCGAGTACCTGGAAGGCCTCGGCCGGGTGGCGGCGCGGCGCCCGCACGGGGCGCGCCTGCTGACGCTGTTCGTCGGCAGCACGATCGGCAACTTCGGCCGCACGGAGGCCGTGGCGTTCCTCGCCGACGTGCGTGCCCTGCTCCGGCCGGGGGACCGGCTGCTGCTCGGCACCGATCTCGTGAAGCCCGAGTCGCAGCTGCGGGCCGCCTATGACGATCCTGCCGGGGTCACCGCGGCCTTCGACCGGAATCTGCTCTCGCGCCTGAACCGCGAACTGGGCGCGGATTTCGATCTCGCGCGGTTCACGCACGAGGCGCGCTGGAACGCCGCGGAGCGGCGCGTCGAGATGCACCTCTGCTCGACGGTCGCGCAGCGCGTGCGAATCCCGGGGGCGGACCTCGAGGTGCGGTTCGCCGCGGGGGAGACCCTGTGGACCGAGAGCTCGCACAAGTTCCTGCCCGAGGAGCCCGAGGCGATGGGCGAGGCCGCGGGGTTCCGCGCGCTCGCGCAGTGGCGCGACGAGGCCTGGCCGTTCGCGGAAACGATGCTGGAGGCGCGCTGAAGCGATGGCCGGCCGGGTGGTCGAGGCGGAGGCGGACCTCGCCGCGATCGTGAAGGAAACACGGGTCGCGGCGGTGATCGGCATGAAGGACGAGCGCCATGCCGACCAGCCGGCCTACGGCATTCCCGGGGTCGTGCAGGCGCGCGGGATCCGCGTCATTCCAGTGAATCCCACGATCCGTGCCGCACTCGGCGAGCGCGCGTACGCGACGATCGGCGAGGTTCCCGATCCGTTCGATCTCGTGAACGTGTTCCGCCGTGCGGCCCACGTGCCCGCGCACGCGGCCGAGATCCTCGCGCTGCCCGCGGCGCGACGTCCGCGTACGGTCTGGATGCAGAGCGGAATCGTGAGCGAGGCGGCAGCGGATGCACTCATCGCCGCCGGCATCGACGTCGTGATGGACCGCTGTCTCGGCGTCTACGTCTCGCGCTATCGGCGCTGAGCGGCGGGCGCAGGCGCCGTGGCGTGGCACGGCCCCCACGGTCGTGAACGAAATCATGTCGGTGGGGCCGATGTCGCCGCCGACCTTCCAGGGCGTATCCTGCGTCGTCCTGTCGGCGGCCGCGGCGAGCGCGGGCGCCGCGGCCGGCACGAAGCCGGCGAGAAGGACCGGAGCGAACCACGGCGGGCAAGCCGCGGGGCGGCAACGGGGCAGTACGGCGGCATGGGCGTCTCCAGTGCGACGGTCGCGACCACGGGGCGGATCTTGTGAACAAAATCGAGTCTGGGAAGTCCATGGGCGTACCCGAACGGCGGCCGAGCGGAGAGACGCTGCTGCTGCTGATGTCGACACGAACGTACCGCGCCGGCGCCTTCATGGACGCCGCGCACCGCGCGGGCGTGCGGGTGGCCGTCGGCAGCGAGCGGGCGCAGGCGCTGTCGCCGTTGAACCCCGCGGGGCATCTCACGCTCGGGCTGTCGCCGTCCGCGCCGGTGGACGAAATCATCGCGTTCGCCCGCGCACACCCGCTCGCCGCGATCATCGCAGTCGACGACGACGGCGCGTTGCCGGCGGCGCGCGCCGCGCTCGCGCTCGGCCTCGCGCACCATCCGCCGGAGGCCGTGGCGGCCGCGCTCGACAAGCGGCGCACGCGGGAGGCGTTCCGCGCCGCCCAACTGCCGGTTCCCGCGTTCCAGACGGTGTCGATCGACGCCGACGCGGCGGCGCTCGCCACCCGCGTGCCGTTTCCGTGCGTCGTGAAACCCCTGTCGATGTCGGCGAGCCGCGGCGTGATCCGCGCCGACGACCCCGCGCAGCTCGCGGTGGCGTTGGCGCGGGCCGCCGCGATCGTGCGCGCGTCGCCCGGGACGGCGCCCCTGCTGCTGATCGAGGCGTACGTACCGGGCATCGAGGTCACGATCGAGGCGCTCGCCGATCGCGGGACGTTCCACGCGCTCGCGTTCTTCGACAAGCCCGATCCGCTCGAAGGTCCGTTCTTCGAGGAGACCCTCTACGTGACGCCCTCGCGGCTCGCAGAGGCCGTGCAGCGGGCCGCGCTCGACATGGCGGCGCGTGCGGCCGGCGCGCTCGGACTATCCCACGGCCCGCTCCACGCCGAGCTCAGGATCGGGCCCGACGGCCGCGTGTGGCCGCTGGAGATTGCCCCGCGGTCGATCGGCGGGCTATGCTCGCGGGCGCTGCGCTTCGCGCCGGACCGCACGCTCGAGGACGTGCTCCTCGCGCATGCGCTCGGTGCGGGGGCGCCGCCGCCGCGCGAATCGGCGGCCGCGGGGGTGATGATGATCCCGATTCCCCGCGCGGGAACGCTGCGGGCGGTGCGCGGGCTCGAGGCGGCGCGGGCGGTGGATGCGGTGACGGACGTTCGCATCACCATTCCGGCCGGCGACCGCGTGGTGCCCCTGCCCGAGGGTGCACGCTACCTGGGCTTCATCTTCGCCCGCGCGGACGACCCGGAACGGGTCGAGGCGGGCCTGCGCGCCGCGCACCGATCGCTGGAATTCGACATCGAAGCGGAAAACCCTTTCTGACCGAACCCGAGGAGCCGACCATGCAGCTCAACATCACCGACACGGCGCGCGCCAGGATCCTGGAGTTCCGCAGCGCCGAGAAGAAGGACGGCCTCGCGCTGCGCGTGGCGATCCGCGGCCGCGGCGCCGGCGGATTCGACTACGCGATGCGCTTCGTCGAGGCCTCCGACCGCGCCGCCACGGACCAGGTGATCGACGGCGGCGGGTTCGAGATCTACGTCGACGAGGACAGCGCCACGAATCTCGACGGTACGACCATCGATTTCGTCGACTCCCCGCAGGGCTCGGGGTTCAAGATCGACAACCCGAACCCGCTCTGGAAGGACGCCGACGCGCAGGCCGTGCAGAAGATCCTCGACGAGGAGATCAACCCGGCGGTCGCACAGCATGGCGGCTTCGTCACGCTGCTCGACGTCCGTGACGGCACCGCCTTCATCCAGATGGGGGGCGGCTGTCAGGGCTGCGGCATGGTCGACGTGACGCTCAAGCAGGGTATCGAGGTCCGGATCCGCGAGTCCGTGCCGGCGATCCGCGAGATCGTCGACTCCACCGATCACGCCGGCGGACACAATCCCTATTACCGTCCGTCCAAGGGCGGCGCCTCGCCTTACGCGTGAGCCGGTGAATCTGCGCGTCGCGCTCGTCGGCACCTACGACCTGGGCCGGCAGCCGTTCGGACTGGCGAGTCCGGCCGCCTGGCTGGAAGGCGAGGGCGTCGAGGTCACGCTCCACGACCACGCCGTGGACCCGCTCGACGAGGCGGCCCTGCGCACGGCCGACCTGGTCGCCTTTCACCTGCCGATGCACACCGCGACCCGGCTCGCCACGGCGCACATCGAACGCCTGGCGCGCGGCGCGCCGCGCCCGCACCTGGCCGCCTTCGGTCTCTACGCGCCCATGAACGCGGCCTACCTGCGCCGGATCGGCGTGGACACCGTGCTCGGCGCCGAGTTCGAAGCCGACCTCGTGCGCCTCGCCCGCGCCCTCGCCGCGGGGGTGCCGCCGCCCGCAGGGCCGGTCGCACCGGACGGGCTCGAGCGACTCCAGTACCGGGTACCCGAACGACGCGGCCTGCCGCCGCTCGATCGCTACGCGCGGCTGGTGATGCCGGACGGCGGGACGCGGGTCGTGGGCGCCACCGAAGCGAGCCGCGGATGCAAGCATCGCTGCCGTCACTGCCCGATCGTGCCGGTCTATGGCGGCCGCTTCCGCGCCGTGCCGCGCGACGTCGTGCTCGAGGACGTGCGGCGCCAGGTCGCGGCCGGGGCGACCCACGTGACCTTCGGTGATCCCGATTTCTTCAACGGCATCGGCCACGCGCTGCCGCTCGTCAGGGCGCTGCACGCTGCGCATCCCGCACTGACGTATGACGTGACCATCAAGGTCGAGCACCTGCTCGCGCACGAAGACCGCCTGCCGGTGCTGCGCGAAACCGGCTGCCTGTTCGTGACCAGCGCGGTCGAAGCGGTCGACGACCGGATCCTCGGGATCCTCGACAAGGGTCACACGCGCGCCGACGTGATCCGCGCCGTGCGGGCCACGCGCGCGGCGGGGCTCCACCTGGCGCCGACGTTCGTGGCGTTCACGCCGTGGATCGACCGCGCCGGCTACCTCGACCTGCTCGACTTCATCGAAGCGCAGGATCTGGTGGAGCAGGTCGCACCGATCCAGCTCGCGATCCGGCTGTTGCTGCCGGCGGGTTCACTGCTGCTCGAGCGGCCCGAGACCCGCGGGCATCTGGACGGGTTCGACGAAGCCGCGCTCGCGTGGCGCTGGCGGCATCCGGACCCGGACATGGACGCACTGCAGCTCACCCTCGCCGATCTCGTCGCCGGCGCCGGTGCGGACGGCGCCGGGCGGCGCGCGATCTTCGAGCGGGTCTTCGCGGCGGCGATGGAAGGTCGCCGCGCGACGCGGCGGCCGGCCCTGCCCGTGCGCTCGCGGGCGCCGCTGCCCTACCTCTCGGAGCCCTGGTACTGCTGAGCGGAGCCCACCGGGGCGCCGGCGGCGACCCATCGAGTGTAGCGACGCCACGGTCCGCCCGCGCCCGGCAGGGCCGGGGCGCCCGCGCCCGGCGCGGGACCGTTTGATGCCGGCCTCCTGACGTCATGGCTGCCGCCGGCGGTTTTGACAGGTGCGCCGCCGGCTACCGTGGCCCGGTCCCCGGACAAGAAGCTGTCGGGCAACGGATTGAATGGAGCCCTCGCAATGGGGACTGTGGCGCGGTGATTGCAGGAGTACGATGCCTCGGTGCGCGCGTCCCGCATTTCGTCTATCACACGCATCAAGCGGAGGGAGAGTCACGATGAACAGAATGCTACGGATGCTGTCCGGCACGGTCATCCTGAGCGCCGCATGTGCCGTGGGCGCCTGGGCCATGCCGCCGAACGGGATTCCGACGCCCGGCACCTACAACTCGACCGACCTGGGCGGCGCGGTGCTGCTCGGCCGTGGCACGCAGTCGTGGGCGGCCCCTCTCAACGCCAACCACGGCGTGGGAGACGTATTCAACTCGCAGTCCTGGGACGGGGCGAACCTCGGCACGCAGTGGAGCTTCCAGTGCGGCGTGCAGGCGGGTCCGCAGAGCGTCGAGGACAATCGTGACATGACGGGAACCGGCAATGTCGTGTACACGAACGTGTTCAACGGGGGGTCGTTCTTCCTGTCGGGGGACGGACCGTGGGCCAACGGCTCGAGCTCCACGGGAACGATTCAGGTGACGCAGTCGATCGTCACGGTCATCTACGTTGACGGCACTCCCGTCCAGTCGCGGCTGAACATCGATTCCAGCGGCTACTTCGACGGCACCAGCTGCGTGCTGCGGTTCGTGGTCGCGAACGGAATCGGCGGCGGCGACACGGATCAGCTGGCCAAGCCGGCGGACTACCCGGTGTTCCTGGATCCCAACTGCGGCGCGACCCGTCAGTACGGCAGCTGGGGCGACATCGGCCAGATCACGCTGCTGATCGAATGCCCGGTGCCGGTCCATGAATCCACCTGGGGCCGCATCAAGACGATGTATCACTAGATCGCCCCGTGCAGGAGCGGCGGCCCGGACGCCCGGGCCGCCGCTTTTCGTTGGGGGAGCGGCCCGCGGGCGCCGCTCCGATGCGTCCCCCGCGGCGGCCGTCCGGCCCCGCGGCTCCGGGCGGCGCGCCCCCCGCACGCGGGGCGCCGCGGCGGGGACGCGCGGCATGGGAACGCGCGTCCCGCCGCTGCCGCGCTCATCCGCCGCCCGGCCCCGTTCGTCCCTCCCCGATCCCGATGCAACCCCACGCCGGTGACGGCCGTAGGCAAGGAGCGTACGGGTGTGAGCCGGCAGGGGCGCACGACGGCGCGGAATTCATGAAACCCCTCGCGCGGCGCCACGGTCTCACCGACGAAGGGCAGGTCGAGCGTCGCGGCTCCCGCGCCGCAGCGAATGGAAGGCGAGGAGGTCCCGGATGGAAACCCAGAACGTCAGGCGCGGACCACGCCGCGCCGTCGTGTGGTCCATCGCCGGGCTGGTCGCGATCGTCGCGATCGCCGGTGTGGTCATCGCGGCGAAGAACGCGGGCGGCAACGGCAAGGACGGCAAGAAGAAGGACGACGGCCCGCTCGCGTCGCCGGTCGAGCTCTCGAAGGTGCAGACCGGCCCGATCGCGACGTTCCTCGAGACCACGACCACGCTCGAGGCGCGCAACGTCGCCGATCTGGTGGCACAACGCGAAGGCCAGGTCGTGGCGCTGCCGATCGAAGAGGGCACCTACGTCCGGAAGGGCCAGATGCTCGCCCGGCTCGACGACACGGCGGAACGTCTCGCGGTCGAGCGCACGCAGCTGGCATGGGAGGTGGCGAAGCGCGAGCTGGACCGCGGCAAGCAGCTCGAGGCGAAGAGCTACCTCAGCCAGAAGGACCTCGACGATCTGGAGCTCGCGGTCCGCAATACCTGGGTCGCGCTCGAACAGGCCCGCTACGAGCTGTCGCAGACGAAGATCGAAGCCCCGTTCGCGGGGCGCGTGGTCGAGCGCATGGTCAATCTGGGCGAGAACCTGCAGGCGGGCAAGACGTGCTTCCGGCTCGTCGACTTCACCCCGTTGCGTGCGCGGCTGTACTTCCCCGAGCGCGAGCTTTCGCGCGTCCGCATCGGCCAGTCGGCCGACCTGACGCTGGACACGCACCCCGATCGGACGTTCAAGGCACGCGTGTCGCTGGTCAACCCGGTGGTCGACCGCAACAACGGCACGTTCAAAGTGACGCTCGAGCTGCCCAATACCGACGAAACGCTGCGGCCCGGCGCCTTCGCGCGGGTGCGGCTCAAGACGGGAAGCTTCGAGAACGCCCTGCTGCTGCCGCGGCGCGGCGTGCTGACCGAGGACGGCGACGCCTACGTGTTCGTGGCGCGCGGCGATTCGGTGCAGAAGATCGGCGTCCGGCTGGGCGCGGTCGAGCACGACACGGCGCAGATCCTCTCGGGGCTCGTCGAGGGGGACAGCGTGGTGACCGTCGGCCAGGGCGGTCTGAAGCCCGGTTCGAAGATCCGCCCCGTGACCCTGTGATCCACGCCGCGGATCGCCGCGGGGGATGAGAGAGGCCCATGCGACTCGTCGACAGCTCGATCCGCCGCCCCGTCACGGTGTTCATGGCCACGGTCGCCGTGGTGATCTTCGGCCTGGTCGCTTCGTCGCGTCTGGCCGTCGATCTGCTGCCGGACATCTCCTACCCGTCACTGACCATCCGCACCGATCTGCCCGACGCGGCGCCATCCGACGTGGAACAGTTCGTCACGCGACCGGTCGAGGAAGCCGCGGGCGTCGTGCCGGGGCTCAGCCGCATGCACTCGATTTCGCGACCGGGGCAGTCGGAGGTGACGCTCGAGTTCGCCTCGGGCACGCGCATGGATCTCGCCTCGCTCGCCGTGCGCGAGAAGATCGACCTCGTCACCCTGCCGCGCGAAGCGAAACGCCCCGCGATCCTGCGCTTCGACCCGGCGCTGGACCCGGTGATCCGCATGCGGCTTTCGGGGGGCGGCAACCTGCGCCGCCTGCGCCGGATCGCCGAGCAGACGGTGAAGCGCGACCTCGAGGGCGTGGCCGGCGTCGCCGCGGTGAAGGTCTCGGGCGGCGAAGAAGAGGAGATTCAGGTCGATGTCGATGCCGCGCGGCTTTCGGCAGTCGGGCTCACCCTCGCCGACGTCACGCAGCGGCTCGCCGCGGAGAACATCAACCTGGCGGGCGGGTCGCTCACCGAGGGTCGCAGCGAGTACCTGGTGCGCGCGGTGAACCAGTTCGGCGCGCCGAAGGACATCGCCGACGTGATCCTCGCCTCGCGTGACGGCGGCGCCGTGCGCGTCTCCGACGTGGCGACGGTCTCGCGCGGCGCGCGCGACCGCGAGGTCATCGCGCGCGTCGGGGGCGACGAGGCGGTGGAGATCGCGATTTACAAGGAAGGCGACGCGAATACGGTGGCCGTCGCGCAGGCGGTGCAGGCACGCGCGAAGCGGCTGCAGCTGCCGCCCGAAATGAAGATGGTGACGGTGGCGGACCAGTCACGCTTCATCCGCTCGTCCATCGGCGACGTGGTGGTGGCCGCGCTGCTCGGCGGCCTGCTCGCGATCCTGGTGCTGTTCGCGTTCATGCGCGACCTGCGCAGCACGCTGATCATCGGACTGTCGATCCCGGTCTCGGTGCTGGCGACGTTCGTCGTCATGTACCGGTTCGGCCTGTCCCTGAACCTCATGTCGCTCGGCGGGCTCGCGCTCGGCATCGGCATGCTGGTGGACAACTCGATCGTGGTGCTGGAGAGCATCTTCCGCAAACGCGAGGAGGGCCTCGACGCGCGGCACGCGGCGAGTGCGGGCGCCGGCACGGTCGCTCGCGCGGTCACCGCCTCGACGCTCACCACGGTCGCGGTGTTCGCACCGCTGGTGTTCGTCGAAGGCCTCGCTGGCCAGCTGATTCGCGATCAGGCCCTGGTGATCTCGTTCTCGCTGCTGGCGTCGCTACTGGTCGCGATGACGCTGATCCCGACGATCTACGGCCTGATCGGGCCGGGCCGCGAGCGCGCGCGGGCGGACCGCCCGGCGCTCGGTGAGGGCGGCCGCGTGCGCGGCGCCCTGCGCTGGCTGGTATTTGCGATCATGGCGCTGCCGCGGCTCGCGATACGCGGCGGAGGAGCGCTGGGCCGCCGCACGAAACCGGTGGTGGACGCGCTGCTGCTGCCGTTCGACGCGGGCTTCGGCTGGCTCACCCGCGCCTACCCGCGCGCGCTGACCGCAGCGCTCGCGCATCCGGGCCGGGTGCTCGGCGTTGCCACGCTGGCACTGGGGCTGGCCGTGGTGTTCGGGCTCACGCTGCCGCGCAATCTGTTCCCGCCGTTCTCGCAGGGCGAGTTCCGTTTCAACGTCGAGCTGCCCGCCGGTTCCGCCCTGCACGTCACCGACGCCACGCTGGAGTCGCTGGCGGAGACCGTGCGCGACGACCCGCGCGTCAAGTTCGTGCACACCAGCGCCGGACAGACCGATCTGTCGGCGTTCGCGGGCGCGGTGCGCGAACCGAGCCGCGGCCAGATCTCGGTGCTCATGAAGCGCGCCGACGACCCCCGGGGCGAGAACGCGGTCGCCGATCGCCTGCGTGCCGCGATGGCGCGCATGCCCGGCGTCACCTACGAGTTCGAGCGTCCCGCACTGTTCACGTTCCGCGCCCCGGTCGAGGTCGAAGTGTTCGGCTACGATCTCGATACGCTGCGCACGATCGCCGACCGCGTGGCGCAGCGCATGGACCGCGTGCGCGGCCTGGAGGACGTCGAGTCGAGCATGCGGATCGGCGACCCGGAGGTGCAGATCGCCTTCGACCGTGCGCGCCTCGCGGCGATGAACCTCGATCCGACCTCCGCCTCACGCCTGGTGCGCAATGCCGTGCAGGGCGAGGCGGCGACGCAGTTCAACGACCTCGAGCGCAAGATCGACGTCCGCGTCCGCGCGACCGAGGACGAGCGCTCGCTGGTGACGCGTCTCGCCGACCTCGAAGTCGGCCGCAACATGGGCCGCACGGTGCCGCTCGGCGCGGTCGCGAACGTCAAGGTGGCGCGCGGTCCCGGCGACATCCGCCGCATCGGCCAGCAGCGCGCCGCGGTGGTGTCGGCCAACCTGGTCGGGCGCGACCTCGGCGGGGCGGCGGAGGAGATTCAGGCGTCGCTTGCGACCCTCGACCTGCCGCCCGGCGTGACCGTGCGGCTGGCCGGCCAGAACAGCGAGCTCGCCGATTCGTTCGCATCGCTGCGTTTCGCGCTGCTGCTGGCGATCTTCCTGGTCTACCTGGTGATGGCGAGCCAGTTCGAGTCGCTGCTGCACCCGTTCGTGGTCATGTTCTCGCTGCCGCTGGCGCTGATCGGCGTCGTGTTCGCGCTGGTGGTCACACTGTCGCCGCTGAGCGTGATGGTGCTGATCGGCCTGGTCGTGCTGGCCGGAATCGTCGTCAATAACGCGATCGTGCTGGTCGACTACACGCGCCAGCTCCGCCAGCACGGCATGGCGAAGATGGACGCCCTGGTCGAGGCCGGCTCGGTGCGCCTGCGCCCCATCCTCATGACCACGCTCACCACGGTGCTCGGCCTGCTGCCGATGGCGATCGGGCTCGGTGAGGGCGCCGAGCTGCGGGCGCCGCTCGCAATCACGCTGATGGGCGGCCTGCTCGCCTCCACCGCGCTCACGCTGATCGTGATCCCGGTCGTGTACGGGCTCGTGGACCGCTCGCGATGAGACGCCGCGCCGGAGGAAGCCGTCCGTGAATCTGCCGCGCTGGAGCCTGCGCAATCCGGTCACGGCCAGCATGGCGATCGTGAGCATCATCGTGCTCGGCGCGGTCGCGGCGACGAAGCTGCCGCTGGCGTTCCTGCCCGAGGTCGACTTCCCGGGCCTCGACGTCACGATTCCCTATCCGAACGCGCTGCCGGCACAGGTCGAGGAGGAGATCACCCGCCCGGCCGAGGAGGCGCTCGCCACGCTGAGCGGCGTGCGCAGGATCTTCTCGTATTCGTCCGCGAACACGGCGAATCTGTTCATCCAGTTCGACTGGGGCGTGGACATCCAGCCGCTGCGGGTCGAGGCGCGCGAAAAGCTCGAGCGGATCCGGGACCAGCTGCCCGTGGACGTGGATCGGATTCAGGTCAACAGCTTCCGCTCCTCGGACATCCCCGTGCTCGAATGCCGGGTCTCGGCCGAGCGTGACCTGTCGCAGTCCTGGGAGCTGCTCGACCGCCACGTGGCGGATCCGTTGAGGCGCGTGCCCGGGGTCGCGAAGGTCGAGCTCTACGGGGTCGAGCCGCCCGAGGTGCAGATCCGCTTCCGCATGGCCGACCTGCGGCGCCACGGGCTCGAGGCGCGCGAGGTCGTTCAGCAGCTCGAGGCGTCGAACCACAGCCTCAGCGCCGGCGCGCTGCGGCACGGCGACGAGGAGTGGCCGCTCCGCGTCGTCAACACGTTCGCGAGCCTCGACGAGATCCGCGGCTTCCCGCTGCGCGTGCAGGGTCTCACGCTCGCCGACGTCGCCACCGTGGAGATGTCCGAGCCGGAGCTCGACTACGGGCGGCACCTCGACCAGACGCGCGCGATCGGCCTCAACGTGATCAAGGATTCGGATGCCAACAGCGTGGACGTCGCACGCCGCGCGCGCCGCACGCTCGAGGACATGAAGGCGGATCCGTTGCTCGACGGGATCCAGGTGCTCACCTTCACCGACCAGGCGGAAGAGATCACCAATTCCATCCAGGGGCTCGTGCAGTCGGGACTGATCGGCGCTCTGCTGGCCACCGGGGTGCTGTTCTTCTTCCTGAGGCGCTGGACCGCGACGCTCGTGGTCGCGCTCTCGATCCCGGTGTCGCTCCTGGCGGCCGCGGCGCTGATGTACTTCACCGGCCGCTCGCTCAACATCCTGTCGATGATGGGCCTGATGCTCGCTGTCGGTCTGGTCGTGGACAATGCGGTCGTGGTGCTCGAGAGCATCGAACGCTGGCGCCAGGCGGGATATCGCCCGCTGCGCGCCGCACTGGTCGGCTCGAAGGAAGTGCTGCCGGCGGTGATGAGCTCGACCGCGACCTCGATGATCGTGTTCCTGCCGCTGGTGATCGGCGGTCGCACCGAGATCACGACCTGGATCGGTGAAGTCGGCCGCACGATCATCTTCACGCTGGCGTGCTCGCTGTTCCTGTCGCTGACCGCGATTCCGCTGGTCATGGGGCGCGTGCTGCCGGCGGGGCGCTCGCCGCGCATCGGCGCCATCGAATGGCTGTCGGGGCGCTACCGCGGGCTGCTCGGCTGGACGCTCGCCCACCGGCCGCGCACGCTGGCGTTCGGCTTCGTCCTGTTCGCGGTGTCGATCGTGGCATTCGGCCCGGTGGAGAAGAGCGCGTTCACCGGGACCAAGGTGGACGCGGTCACGATCAGCTACGAGTTCGCCGACAACGTCAACTACCGCGAGGCCGAACGCTACGTGGACCGCGTCGAGACCTGGATCCACGCACGCAAGGATTCGCTGCACGTCAAGAGCACCTACTCCTACTTCACCAGCAACAACGCGGCCACGCGCGCCTATCTCACGCCGGCCTACGCCAGCGACGACGGTGCGCAGAAAGTGCGCGATCTGCTGCGCGGCGGGCTGCCGGTGCTGCCCGGCGCGAAGCTGGTGCTGCGCGGACAGGACGACGACGACTCGCCGACCCGGCTGACCGTACGACTGTTCGGGGACCCCGGGCCGCGCATGGACATGCTCGCCGAGGAGGTCCGCCGGCGCGTCGCGACGGTCGAGGGTCTGACCGACGTCGAGGTCGGCGGCGAAAAGGGCCGGGACGAGGTCGAGGTCGTCGTGCGCGGCGATCAGGCGGCGACCTACGGGCTCACGACGCAGCGGGTCGCGAGCGACGTGGCCCTGTTCTTCCGCGGCCGGCCGCTGGCGCGCTACCGCGGCCCCGAGGGCGAAGTCGAGGTCACCGCGCGGCTCGCGCCCGAGGACCGCGAAAGCCTGAGCCAGCTCGCCGAGATGCCCATGCGCAGCGCGGGCGGCGACATGGTACCGCTGGCCTCGGTCGCCGGGTTCCGCACCGTCGAGACGCCGGCACAGATCATGCGCCAGCAGCGCCGCTCGATCGTCACCGTGTCGGGAAACTACGCCGCGTCCACCAAGGGCGGCCAGATTAGAAAGGACGTCACCCGCGTGCTGAACGCGATGACGTTCCCGATCGGGTATTCGTGGTCCTACGGGTTCGGCTTCCAGGAAGCCGATCAGACCCAGCAGGAGATGATGATCAACCTGCTGCTGGCGCTGTTCCTGGTCTACTTCGTGATGGCCGGGCTGTTCGAGTCGCTGACCCACCCGTTCGCGATCATGTTCGCGCTGCCGTTCGCGTTCGTCGGCATCGCGTGGATGAGCCTGCTCACCGGTTCGCCGTTCAACCTCATGGCGCAGATCGGGCTGCTGATTCTGATGGGCATCGTCGTGAACAACGGCATCGTCCTGATCCATCACGTTCACCAGCTGCGCGAGAACGGGGCCGAGCGGACCCAGGCGATTCTCACCGCGGCACGTGACCGCCTGCGCCCGATTCTGATGACCACGCTGACCACGGTGCTCGGCCTGCTGCCGCTGTCGGCGGGACAGGCGCACGTCGGGGACGTTCTGTACTTCCCGCTGGCGCGCACGGTGATCGGCGGGCTGGTGTCGGCGACGCTGCTGACGCTGGTGCTGGTGCCGACGCTCTACACGGTGATCGAAGACGCGCAGACGTTCTTCGCGCGCGTGTGGGCGTTCGGGCCGCGACGCCGGCCGGAGGCGGACGCGCCCGCCGCGGCGCCGGCCGGCGCCGCCGGGAAGTGACGTCGGGGTCCGTGCCGTCCGCACGGCGCCGTCTGTGGGGGTGGGTCGCCGTTCTCGCCGCCGCGTGCGCGACGTTTGCCGCGTCCGGCATGGCGCGCTGAGGAGCGGCGCCGCGGGGACCCGGGCGGCGCACCCGCCCCCGGCGTGCTCGCGTTGCGCTTCGAGCCGCCCGCCGCTTGCGCCCGGCCCGGGCGATACGCGAGGCTGCGGGCGCCCGGGCGCACCCCGGGGAGCCTTCATTTACCCGGGGAGATCGATGATGCGTCCGCTCCATGTTCGCCTGCGCCCGTTCCATGCTGCCGGCCTCATCGCGCTCGCCGCATCCTGCGCTCCCGCAGCCCCGCAGCGCCTCGGGACGCCACGGGACCTGCCTTCACCGGCCGCACCGGGCAGTTCCTCGCCGCGGCTCGTCGCCGCGCCCGCCGGCGGCGTGCTGATGACGTGGTTCGAACCCGCCCCGCGGGGCGGTCACGCGCTGCGCTTCGCGCGGCTCGACGGCGCGGTGTGGAGCGAACCGGCGACGATCGCCTCGGGGGACTCGTTCTTCGTCAACTGGGCGGACTTTCCGGCACTGGCCGCGCTCGACCGCGAACGGCTGGCCGTGAGCTACCCATGGCGGAGCGGGGAAGATCCCTACGCGTACGACGTCTGCATTCGCCTCTCGGCGGACGGCGGCCGTACCTGGGGTTCACCCGTGCGCCCGCACACCGACGGCACGGCGAGCCAGCACGGCTTCGCCACGTTGCTGGCCGAGGATGGTGCGTGGCGCGCGGTCTGGCTCGACGGCCGCGAGACGGCCGGCGGCGCCGAGCACGGCCGCGGGCCCGGGGGGGACGGCGCGATGACGCTGCGCACCGCGCGCATCGGCGCGGATGGCGTGCTCGACGACGAGGCGCTCCTCGATCCGCGTACCTGCGACTGCTGCGGGACCGCCGCGGCCGTGACCGGGACGGGGACGCTGATTGCGTATCGCGATCGCTCCGCAGCGGAAGTACGTGACATCGCGCTGGTCTCCGGCGCCGGGGGCCACTGGAGCGAGCCCCGCCCGCTCCACCGCGACGGCTGGAAGATCCGGGGTTGTCCCGTCAACGGACCGACGCTGGCCGCCGCGGGAGACGCTGCAGCCATCGCGTGGTTCACGGGCGCCCGTGATACCGACGCGGTGTACGTCGCGCTCTCGAGCTCGGGTGCGTTCGGCGTGCCGCGGCGCGTGGATGACGGCGATCCCCTCGGCCGCACGGGGCTGACGCTGCTGGAAGACGGCGCGGCCGTGGTGTCGTGGATCGAGATGGCCGCCGACACGGCCGAGATCCGGCTGCGCCGGGTCGCCGTGGCGGGCCGCACCTCCACTTCGCGGGTGCTCGCCAGGACCAGTCCACGGCGCGCGAGCGGTTTCCCGCAGATCGCGCGCGACGGAGAGCGGATCGTCTGCGCGTGGACCGAGCCCGGGTCACCTTCGCGCGTGCGGGTGGCGGCGGTTCCGCTCGAGTAGGGGCCGGCGCGCCCGGCGTCCCCCTCACTCCCAGCGGAACAGCCGGAGCGCGAGCACGAAGCTCAGCGCGCCCCAGGCGGCGAGCACGGCCAGCTGCGGCAGGATCGGGACGAGCCCCGCCCCTTCGTTGGTCACCAGCCGCAGCGCGTCGTTGGTGGCGGTGAGCGGCAGCAGGCGGATGAAGGGCTGCATCATGGCCGGGAAGCGCTCCGACGAGAAGAACACCCCCGAGAGCAGCCACATCGGCAGCATCACCAGGTTCATCAGTCCCGAGACGCCTTCGATGGTCTTCGTGCGGCTCGCCACCAGCAGGCCCATCGCGGAGAACACCTGCGCCGACAGCAGGCAGGTGAGACCCCAAGCGAACCACGAGCCGCGCATGGCCACGCCGAACGCGATCCAGCCGAAGCCCTGCACGGCGGCGACCTCCAGCGCCAGCCATGCCAGCCGCGCAAGCATGAACGAGAGCAGGTAGTGCCCGCGCCGCATCGGCGTGGCGACCATGCGCTTGAGCAGCTTCTGCTGGCGCGCGCTGGCGATGGCGTAGCCGATGCCCCACATGCCGGTGCCGAGCATGTTGAGGCCGATCAGGCCGGGGATCAGAAAGTCGATGTAGCGCGAGCCGGGTTGAACCCGCACGTCCGTCTCGATCTCGAGCCGGTCTTCGCGCCCGGCGCCGCGCTCGAGCGCGTCATACGCGGCGCGATAGGCGAGGCGGGTCTCCGGCCGCGAGGGGTCGTAGGCGAGCAGCGGCGGCCCGGACGCGGGCGCCCGCACCAGCACCGCGATGCGGCCGCGCCGCAGCGCCGTGCGCGCCTCCTCCGGACCGAGCGTGACGACTTCCAGGTCGGGCGAGCGCTCGAGCGCGGCGACCGCCGCCGCCGCGCCCGGGCCGCGCTCGACGCCGACGCGGGCCTGCTGCGGACCCTGATGGCGGAACGCGATCCCCAGCGCCAGCGCCATCAGCACCGGAAAGGCGAACACCCAGAACAGCGCCTCCGGCTCGCGCAGGAAGGTCATCACGCGCGCCCGGGTGAGCTGCCAGAGCGCGGAGCGCTCGAGGCCGCGCGGACCCCGTTGCGGCTCAGTCGTCACGGAGCGTCCTCCCGGTGAGCGAAACGAACACGTCTTCGAGGGTCGCATCGTGGGTGGCGAGCTGGCTGAGCGCGGCGCCCCGGCCGTGGAGCATCTCCAGCAGGGCCGGAATGGCGGTGTGCGGCTCGCGCACGTGCAACAGCCAGGCGCCGGCCTCGTGGCGCACCTCGGTCACCCCGGGCAGCGCGGCGAGGGCGTCCGACTCGATTTCGCGATCGGCGGAGAACTGCACGACATGCTGCGCGCCCAGCGAGCGGATCAGGGCCCGCGGCGCGCCCTCGGCGATCACGCGGCCGTGATCGACGATCGCCACCCGGTCGCAGAGCCGCTGCGCCTCGTCCATGTAGTGCGTGGTGATGAGCACGGTGCGGCCGTCACGTCGGAAGTCGTCGATGAGGTCCCACAGCTGGCGGCGCGACTGCGGATCCAGCCCGGTCGTCGGCTCGTCGAGGAACAGCACCTCCGGGTCGTTGACCAGCGTGCAAGCGATGGACAGCCGCTGGCGCTGGCCGCCCGAGAGCTGGCTCACCCACGCGCCGCGCTTCTCCTCGAGCGCGACGCGACGCAGCAGCTCTTCCGCGGCCGGGCCGCGGTCGTAGAAGCTGCGAAACAGCCGCACCGTCTCCAGCACGGTGAGTTTTTCGGCGAGGCGCGTCTCCTGGAGCTGGATGCCGAGTCGCTCGCGCAACGCGCGATCACGACCCGCGCCCCAGCGCCCGCCAAGCACGTGGACCTCGCCGGCGTCGGGCGTGTTGAGGCCCTCGAAGATCTCGATCGTGGTGGTCTTCCCGGCCCCGTTCGGTCCGAGCAGTCCGAAGCACTCGCCGGCACGCACTTCGAGGTCCAGCCCGTCCACGGCGACGACCTCGCCGTAGCGCTTGCGCAGGCCCCGACAGCGGAGGGCCGCTCCGGGCGGAGCGGCATGAGGCGCTTCGATCATGGCCCCGGACGATAGCGGCCGCCGCGGCGCCGCGCCAGCCGGCGGGGCATCCGGCGCAGCGGCCCGGGGGCAGGGCACGAACGGCGCAGAACACCGGGCACGCCGTGGTGGGAAGCGTCCGATGGCCCGGCGACAGCGCCCGCGTCGCATCATGCATGACGGGCCACACGCTTCCGCACGCATGGCATCGATGCGTGGGGCCGCTTCCCCCGCGTCAAATGCCCCAATCCGGCCTCGCGAAAATTAACTGTGCAGGATGCAACCGCGTATCACGCTGGGCGCGGGTCGTTTGCGGAATTCGCAATTTGCATCGCGTGTTCTGCAGAGCTGTTCGGCACAGAGCCTGCCACGGCGACGCGGCGCACGATGGACGGCGGTGCCAACCGCCCGCCCGTTTCGTGCGCGGGCGGCGCGCGACTGCGCGCGGCCGGCAGGCCACCACGACGCCAGCGGACGACACGTCCGCTCCACCCGGATTCGGATCGGGAGAGACGCGCGATGCGCATGAGACGAACGAGATGGATCACCGCGGTGCTCGCGATGACGCTCGCGATGGGCGCCGGCCTCACGGCCGCGCCCGCGTGGGCTCAGGGCGCGTTCACTCGATTCCAGATTCTGCTTCCCGGCGAGACCGCCGCGCCGGGCACCGGCAGCGGCAAGAGCGGCGCACCGCTCGCGCAGACCGAAGGCGTGCCGTTCGACGTCACGGTACGCGCCTGCGACGACCAGTGGAACACCGTCACCAGCGTCACCGACGTGGTGTCGCTGTCCTCGTCCGACGCGAGCGCGACGCTGCCGGGCTCGGTGTCGCTCACGAGCGGCCAGCACACCTTCTCGGTGACCTTCCACGCGGGCGGGACGTTCTCGATCCTGGCCCACGACGAGAGCGATCCGACGATTCCCGACGGCGCCTCGAGCCAGGTGACGGCTCTGGTGATCCAGGGCTTTGCGTTCTCCGGCATCGCCCAGAAGAACCAGTACGCCGGCACCTCCATGCAGATGACGCTGCGTGCGGTGGACGCGGCCGGCAACACGGTGAGCGGGTATTCCGGCACCGTGCGGCTCAAGGAAGTCACCAGCTACGGCGACGGACGGGTGTCGCCCGAGACGGTCACGCTGTCCGGCGGACAGTGGAGCGGATCGCTGACCCCCTACCGCGCCGACGAGACCAGCATCAACCGCGGCAACGTGAACTACTACGCCTGGCTGGACAACGCACCGGGCAAGAACGGCACCAGCGACCCGTTCACCGTGCACCCCGGCAACTTCTCGCGCGTGCAGCTGATCGTGCCGGGCGAGACGCCGCTGCCAGGCGCCGTGATCGGCAAGACCGGCACCCCGACCAGCCAGTCCGCGGGGCAGACCTTCAGCGTCCAGGTCTATGCGACGGACAACTGGTGGAACCCCGTTCCGAGCAGCGACAACGTGCGCGTCACGTCGTCCGACGCCGGCGCCAGTACGCCGGTCACCGGCGCGATGACCAACGGCCAGCGCAGCTTCAGTCTGAGCCTCGGCACGGTCGGCACGCAGACGCTCACCGTCTCCGACCTCACGAACGGCGGGATCCAGGGCACGACCAGCCCGTCGATCCAGGTCCTGCCGAGCGGCGCCGCCGCGTTCGAGTTCGACGCGATCGCCTCGCCGCAGACCGCGGGCGTGCCGGTGACGATCACCGTGCGCGCCGTCGACGGCTCCGGCAACACGATTCCCGACTACAATGCCCAGGCGATCCTCGCCGCCAACACCGGCGCCGGCAGCATCTCGCCCGAGCTGGTCACCTTCTCCGCCGGCGTGTGGACCGGTCCGGTGATCCTGCGCGGCGCGGGCGGTGCGGTAACGCTCACCTGCGCGGACTTCGGCTCGCCGCCGCACATCGGCACCAGCAACAACTTCGTCGTCAACCCGGGCCCGATGGCCGGGCTGCAGATCCTGCTCCCCGGCGAGTCGCCGCGCGGCGGCACGCCGACCGGCAAGGAAGGGGTGCCCACCGCGCAGCAGGCCGGCACGCCGTTCAGCGTCACCGTGCGCTCGGTGGACCAGTTCTGGAATCGCGTGACCGGCGTGAACGATACGATCTCGTTCTCCGCGATCGATGCGATCGTGGAAGCCCCGGCCGGCACGACGCTCGCGAACGGCGAGCGGGTCGTGCCGGTGACGATGTATCGCACCGGCCCGCAGCACGTCATCGTGAACGACGTCGTGCAGCCGTCGATGCGGCCCGACACCTCGAGCGCGGTCACCCTCAACGGCGGTCCGTTCGCGCGCCTGCTGATCCTGGCTCCGGGCGAGACGGTCTCGCCGGGTTCGCCGAACGGCCGGGCCGGCGCGGCGACCGACCAGTCCATCAACTACGCGTTCAACGTGGACGTGTACGCCACCGACCAGTGGTACAACCCGGTGACCGGTGTCAGCGACCTCGTGCGCGTCACCAGCGACGATCCGCTGGCGACGCTGCCGCCGGATACGCCGCTCACCAACGGGCACGTGACGCTGCCGATGAAGCTCGCGCGCGGCGGCTACGACCAGATCTTCGCCAACGACGTGACCCAGCCTTCGATCACCGCCAGCGCCACCCAGGTGAAGGCGATTTCCTCCGGCTTCCATCTCGAAGCCGTGATCAGCTCGGACTCCGTACGCGCCGGCGAACCGTTCAACCTGACGGTCAAGGTCACGAACGACGCCGGCAGCGTGATCCAGGAGATCAACTCGGCGGTGACGCTCGAAGTGCGCAACGCGGGCGACCAGTCGCCCGGACGCGGCACGCTGCTCAGCACCCAGTTCCAGCTGCTGCAGGGCCAGCGCACGGTCTCCGAGACCTACACCTTCGCCGAGCCGATCGTGGTCATCGCCTATGACGACGCCGGCAACGCACCGGCCACGACCAACGTGCTGAACGTGAAGCCGGGCCAGCCGAGCGCCATCCAGCTCACCAGCAACCCGGAATGGGTGGGCGGCAACAAGCACGCGACGATCGGTGCGCGCCTGGTGGACGCCTACGAGAACGGCGTGCCGAATGCGGCCATGTCGTTCGCCCTGGTGAACGGCGACGGTCAGCTGAGCCCGGTGGACAGCCTCACCGACGCGACCGGTCTCGCGCGGGCCGACTTTCTCAGCCCGCGCACGCCGCAGACGACCCGCCTGTCAGCCACCTCCGGTGCGCTGTCCGCGACACTCGACCTGCAGACGGCGTTCGTGAATCCGAACGCGGCCGGCGGCTATGTCACCAACTATCCCAACCCGTTCCACCCGGGCGAGCAGCCGACCACGATCGCCTGGCAGCTGGACGACAACGCGCGCGTGTCGCTGCGGATCTTCTCGCTGAGCGGCGCGCTGGTGCGCCAGGAGACGTTCGAACGCGGTGGCCCCGGCGGAACCACCGGGCTCAACGAATGGGCCTGGGACGGCAAGAACGGCGACGGCCGGATGGTCGCGAGCGGCGGCTACCTCGCGCTGCTCGAAGCCCAGGGAACAGGCGAAACACTGCACGTCATGCGGCGACGCATCGCCGTGGTCCGCTAGGAGGCACTCATGAAAGCCCTCATTGCATTCGCTTCCCGCGCGGCCCTCGCGACGCTCATGCTGGCCGCGGTCGCGGGCGCCGCTCGCGCGCAGGACGCCACCGGCGGTCAGCCGGGAGAGTGGCTGTCGCGCTACGCGAGCGCCCGTACCCTCGGCCTCGGCGGCGCGTTCGTCGCGGTCGCCGACGATCCGCTCGGTGTGCTGTGGAATCCGGCCGGACTCTCGGTCATGGATCAGAACCGTTTGAGCTTCGAGACCGCGCGGCTGTTCGAGCAGACCTCGATCAACGCCGCCAGTATCGCCGTGCCGGGCAACTGGCTGCCGAGCATGGGACTCAGCATGGTGTCGCTCGGCAGCGGCGAGTTCGAGCGGACCAACGAGCTCAACGATCCGCTCGGCTCGTTCAAGGAGAGTGAGACCGCCTACGTGGTCACCCTCGCCAAGGGGTTCTCACCGAAGTTCTCCGTGGGCGCCAACGTCAAGGTCGTCACGCAGTCGATCGAGTCGTTCAGCGCCGGCGGTTTCGGCTTCGACGTGGGTGCGCTCTACGACATCGCGCCCGGGTTGCGCGTCGGCGGCTCGCTGTTCAACGTCGGCGGTCCGACGCTGACGCTGCGTTCGACCGGCGAGACCTATCCGTCGGAATGGCGCGGCGGCCTCGCCTGGCAGGTGTTCGGCGGGCGCGGTCTGATCACCGCGCAGGCCGGCCACGCCGGCGATGCCGGCATGCGCTTCTCGGGCGGCACCGAATACTGGATCCAGCCCGGCCTCGCGTTCCGGCTCGGCTTCGACGACGACCAGGGCACCGGCGGCTTCAGCTACCGGATCACCCCGCAGTATCAGTTCGACTACGCCGTCGCGGACCATCCGCTCGGCATGACGCACCGCTTCGGCATCTCGTATCGCTTCGGCGGCTTCTTCGCCAGCTCGGACGCCGAGCCCGCGGTGTTCTCGCCGACCGGCGAGCGCGCCGTCACCAAGATCTCGCTGAACGCCCGCACCAAGGCCGAACCGCGCAGCTGGTCATTGTCGATCTACGACAAGGGCGACGCCGTCGTGCGCAGCTTCGGCGGTCCCGGGCAGCCGCCCGCGCATCTCCTGTGGGACGGCAAGGACGAGACCGGTCTGCCGCTCGCCGACGGCACGTATCGTTACGTGCTCGTGGTGAAGGACGCGGAAGGACGCGAGTTCGTGAGCCCGACCCGCGAGATCGTGATCACCACCGAAGGCCCGCAGGGCAAGGTGCCGGTGATTCCGCTCGGCGACGCCGGCAGCACGGGCGAAGGGGGCGGGTCGTGATTTCGATCGCCCGGGTCCCACTCCACCGCGCGCCGCTGGCCGCGCTGGCGCTCACCGCGCTGGCGCTGGCCGGGCCGGCCGCCGCCGACCCGGCGACGGGCGCACAGGCGCCCGCGCCGGGCCCGCAGTTCGAACAGCTGCCGGCCGCCGGGCCGCGGCGCACGGAAGCGCTCGAGGATCTCGAGCGCCGGATACAGGCGGAAGACGGCGCCGGTGCGGACGCGCTGCTCGGCCGCGTGCGGCTCGAGCTCGGCCGTCCGCTCGAGGCCGAGGATCCGCTGCGGCGCGCCCTCAAGCGCACCGGCAAGGGTCCGCTGGAAGACGATGCCGCATTTTCTCTGATCGAAGCGATCGAGGCCGCCGGTGCGACCGACGAAGCCGAGCACGAATGGAAGCAGTGGGAGAAGCGCTGGGGCGATTCGCCGCTGGCCGCCGAGGCGATGCTGCGCCGCAGCTGGAACGACCTGCGTCGCGGCGACCTCGAGGCCGCGAACGCGCGCCTGGCGCGCCTGGTGAAGACGTGGCCGTGGATGGCGACGGCGCCGCGCACCGTACTCACGCGCGCGATGGCCGTCGCGCTCGCCGGTGACCCACGCGCGGCCCTCGCGATGCTCGGCCCCGATCCGGAGACGCCGGCGGCGCGCTTCCTGACGGCGATCTGCCTGGCCAGGACCGGCGACCGCCTGCGTGCGGCCGCCGCGTTCCAGCAGGTCGCGGACCGCTTCCCGGACTCGCCGCTGCGTGACCCGGCGCTGCTCGCCAAGGCGGACGTGTTCCTCGAAGCGGGCGACCCGCGCAGCGCGGCGGAGGCATTCGACCGCGTCGCCCAGCGCGTGCACACGCCGGCGATCGAAGCCGAGGCCGAGTTGCGTGCCGCGGGTGCGAAGTTCCTGGCGGGCGAGCCCGACACGGCGCTGGCGCGGCTCACCGCGCTGGTCGCACGTGAGGACGGCAGCGACGTCGCCGCGCGCGGCCAGTTCCTGGTCGGCGAGGTGCTCGCTGCGATGGGACGCCGGGAAGAGGCGATCGTCGCCTACAACCGCGTCCTCACGAAGTACTTCCAGCATTCGGTCGCGGCCAGCGCGCAGTACCGCGTGGCGCGCTGCCTGGACGCGCTCGGCCGTCAGGGCGACGCCACCGGCAGCTACCAGGCGGTGGTGCGCGGCTATCCGGCCGAACCGGAGGCGCCGGCTGCGGCGTACCTGGCGGGGGTCGGTCTGCTCGCGCAGGACAAGCCGATGGCGGCGGCGCCCTACTTCCAGCTCGTGCTCGACCGCTACGCGGCGCGACGCGACTCGGCGGGGAGCGTCGTGTTCGCCAAGCCCGAGCATGCCGAGCTCGTGGACGCGTCGCTGTGCATGCTGTTGTTCGCCTATCACCGCACCGGCCACCTCGGTCAGATGTCGGGGGCGCCGCACGCGCTCCTCGAGAAGCTCCCGCCGAGCCGTTCGCTGTGGCGCGCGCACGCGCTGCTGTTCGACGCCGATGCGCTGGCCTCGCAGGGGCGCCTCGACGAGGCGCGCGCGGTGACCGAGCGGCTGATGCGCGACTACCCGGACCAGCCGGTGAGCGCGCGCGCCGCGCGGCTGCTGGCGTGGGTGCATTCGAAGAGCGGCAACGACAGCCTGGCGATCGCCATCGAGGAGCGGATGCTCGCTCGCGCCGGCCGGCAGGGTGACGGCGAGACCGTGCGCTCCGCGCTGCTCGACATCGCGCACGAGCGGTTCAACCAGAAGCGCTACATGGATGCCGCGGCCGCCTACGAGGACTTCCTGCAGCGCGCCCCCGGCGACCCGCGGCGGGCAAGTGCGCTCTACCAGGTGGGACTCTGCTATCTGCGCGTGGACCGCGCCGGCGATGCGCTGGATCGGTGGGAAGCCCTGGTGGCGGACTCGGCGAGCGTGCCGGTCGCGGAGCGCGCGTGGGCGCGCATCGGTGATCTCTACTTCCAGGCCGAACGCTACGACGATGCACGACGCGCCTACCACGGTCTGCTCGACCACTTCGCCGCGACGTCGGCCGCCGGGCTGGCGCGGCTGCGGCTCGCGCAGTGCGACTACAACGACGGCCACGACGCCGAAGCGCTGGAGGGCTTTTCGGCGCTGGTCCAGAGTGAAGGTGATTCGCCGATCGGGCGCGAGGCGGGGCGCGGCGTGGAGCGCTCGCTGTACCGGTTGAGCCAGCGCGAGGACGGCGCCAAGGTCCTCGCCCATCTGGTCGAGACCTATCCCGGCAGCCCGTTTGCCGCGGACGCGCAGTTCCAGATCGGACGTCGCCTCTACGACGCGAAGCAGTGGAGCGAGGCGGCCGAGGCGTTCCGGCGCGTGGTCACGCAGTTCCCGTCCTACTCGGCCGCCGACCAGGCACAGTACATGATGGCCGACGCGTGCGCGCAGGCCGGGCTCGAAGACCAAGCCCGCCGCGGCTGGGAGCAGTTCGTCGCCTACTTCCCGAACAGCGAACTCGTGCCGATGGTGCAGTTCCGGCTCGGCCTCGTGCGCTTCCAGGCGAAGGAGTACCTCGAAGCGGCGGTCGCGTTCGAGGGCGCCGCGGCCGACAGCCTGCCGGACGACGTGCGCAGCGCGGCGCTCTACAACCTGGCGCTGTGTCACCGCGAGCTGGGCGACGTGCCGGCCGCGCGCAAGGCGCTCGAGCGGCACCTGCGCGAATTCCCCGGCGACAAGCGCACCGCGCAGGCGGCGACCCAGCTCGGCGACCTCGACGAAGCCGCCGGCGAGCTCGACGCCGCGGTCGAAGCCTACGAGCACGCCCTGGCGGCGCATCCGGGCGCGGCGCTCAAGACCGAGCTGGCGTTCCGGCTCGGCCGCTGCCGCGAGCAGCAGGGCGATGCCGATGCGGCGCTCCAGTCGTACGCACGTGCCGTCGCGGCTGCCGACAAGGACGATCCGTACCGGCTGTCGGCGCTCGCGCGCAGCGCGGCCATGTACGAGTCGCGAAAGGATTATGCGAAGGCGCTCGAGGCGTACCGGGACATCGTCCGGCACGCCCGGGACGAGGAACTGGTGGCGGCCGCCACCGATCGCGTCACGCAGCTGGAAGCCGCGGGACGTGGCAAGGCCCGCCGTTAGGCGGCGTCGAACTACCCAGGGGGAAACGCGATGTTCGAGAACTTCGACTGGATCGGGGCGATGCGTGGCAGTCCCATCATGATCGCGCTGCTCGTCTGCAGCGTGCTGACGTTCGGTTTCGCAATCGAACGCCTGCTGTACTTCTGGAAGCGTCGCGGCCGTCCGGACCGCCTGCTGGCGGGCGCACTCGAACACGTCCGTGCCGGTCATCTGCGTGAGGCGATCTGGTCGTGCCGCACGGCTGATCATCCGTTCGGCGCGGTGGCGGGTGAGGTGATCCGCAGTGCGAATCTGCCGCCCGCCGCACAGGAGGAGAAGCTGCAGATCGCGCTGAGCGATTCGCGCATGGAGATGGAGAGGAACCTCGGCCTGCTCGGCACCATGGGCAACACCGCGCCGCTGATCGGCCTGCTCGGCACCGTGTGGGGAATCATGCGGGCGTTCCATGACATGGCCAACACCGGCTCCGCGGGACCCTCCGTGGTCGCCGCCGGCGTCGCGGAAGCGCTGGTCACCACGGGCCTCGGCCTCATCGTCGCGGTGCCCGCGGTCATGCTCTACAACTACTTCGTGCGCCGCATCGGCGTGACGCTCACCGTGACCGAGAACCACGCACGCACCCTGCGTCTGGCGCTGTCGCAGCCCGATGCCGTGAGCGTGGATCAGGACACCCCACCCCGATCGGGCGCGACCGCGGCCGAGCGTGTCGAGCTCGCGCCTGCGGCACGGGCGGCCTAGGAGGGGCGATGGCACGCCAGGATCGGCGCAGCGAACACGGTATCCATGAAGCCAATCTGACACCGCTCATCGACGTCTCGCTGGTGCTCGTCGTGATCCTGCTGGTGGCGACACCACTCGCGCTGCAGTCGAGCTTCCTCGTGAATTCGGCGAGTGCGAGCGCGCGCAGCGCGAAGAAGAACGCCGATGCCGACCGCGTGGAGATGACGCTGCACGCGGACGGTGACATCACCGTCAACCGCCGGCGGATCGACACCGGACTGCTGCCGGCAGCGCTCGACGAAGCGCTGCGCGCAAGCTCGAGCCGTCTGGTCGTCGTGCGCTGCGAGGACCAGGTGCCGCACGGTGACTTCGTCCATGCGATCGACGAGGCGCGGCTGCACGGCGCCGCGCGCATCGCCGTGGTGGGGAGGTAGCGTGGGAGCGAACACGGGCACGTCCGGGCCGATCACGAAGACCAATCTGACGCCGATCATCGACGTGGCGCTGGTGCTGGTCATCATCCTGCTGGTGACCGCACCGATGCTGTCCGTCGCCGACCTGCCGGTGCAGCTGCCGGCGGCCCGGACGCGCGGGCTCGAGGACGAGCGCAACATCAGCATCACCCTGGACGTGCAGGGGCAGACGGCGATCGACGATCAGGAGATCGCCCGCGCCGACCTGGCTTCGGCGCTCGCCGCCCGGCTCAAGGAGGACGCCGGCCACGACGTCCTGGTGGTGATCCGGGCGGACGCGACACTGCCGTACTCTCAGATCCGCAGCGCGCTCGACGACGCTCGCGCGGCGGGCGCCACGCGGCTCGCCATCGCCACCCGGCAGAGTGGAGCGGACGGATCGTGAGCGCGCCCGCCGCCGTTCTCACGCCCCGGCGCGGCGACCGCCGCCGCACGTCCGGCTCCATGCTGCTGAGCGTGGTGCTGCACGCCGCCGTCATCGCGTGGCTGCTCATGCAGCAGCCGCAGGTGGGGGGCGGGTTGCCGCTCACCGAGATCGACTACATGACGTCGGCCGAGGTCGCCTCGCCCGTGGCCGCGGTCATGGCGCCGGCACCGGTGCGCCCCGCGCCGCAGCCGGCCGAAACGCAGGAGCGCTTCCGCCGCGCGGCGCCGGAGGCCGACGTCGCGCCCGAGCCGCAGTCCGACTTCGCGCTCGCCGACCGCATCGCGGCGCGGCTCGACCGTCTGCGCTCGTCCGAGTCGAATGCGGTCGTGGCCGCCGCGACGCCGCCCGTGTCGTCGCGCTGGTCGGCGGCCGGCGCGCCGTCCACGGGGCCTGCACCCTCGGCCCCCATGGCGCTCGAGCGCGGCGCACCGGCGCGCGCCCCGCTGTCACTGGATCGCGGCGCGCCGGTCAAGGCCGCGCGCCTCGACGCGGCGACGATCGCGAAGGTGACGAAACACAGCGAGCCGGAAGCACCGGCGCGCGCGAGCGGGGCCACCCGGCAGCTCGCGGGCGCGCGGCTCGCCGGACCGGTCGCGGACCGTCCGATTCTCCACAGCGTGACGCCCGTCTATCCGGAGTGGGCGAAGGGAGAGGCGGTGGAGGGCACGGTGACGCTGCGCTTCTACGTGCGCGCGGACGGCTCGATCAAGGAGAACATCCTGGTCGAGAAGACCGCCGGATTCGACGACTTCGACCAGAGCGCGGTGGCCGCGCTCAGGGAGTGGCGCTTCCAGCCCCTGCACGCCGGACGTACCGGCGAACAGTGGGGCACGATCACGTTCCAGTTCCGGCTGCGCGACGCCGGCTGAAGGAGGAGTCATGCATCACGATGACGAACGGCCGATGACGCCGCGCCGCGGGCGGACGCAGGGTGCGCTCGCTCCGGTCGCGCTGATCGCGGCGCTGCTGCTCGCCGCGGGACCGGCGTGGGGGACGGCCGTTCCCGGGAAGGCCGGAGCGGCGAAGACGCCCGAACGCGTGAGCGGCGGCGACGACACGCCGGTGCCGGGCGGGAAGCCGGCGAAGAAGGACCTGACGCTCGAGGGCGGCACGCCGGGAACGGTGTTCCACACGCTGACCGTCGAAGGCGAGGACCGCATCCATCTCGACATTCAGCGTCCGGCGCTCAAGCTCGACCTCGATCCGGCGAGCGCCCCCGGGCTCGATCTCGGCGGTGCGGCGGACGTCCTCGACCGCACGGTGCCGGACCTCGATCGCGCGCTGCTCGACGCGGTGCCGCAGACACCCTCGGAGCGCACCGCGCGGACCTGGCTCGACGGGTACGAGACCGGCCCGGTCGCGCGGTTCCGCCCCGATGTGACGGACGTCGCCACCTGGACGCTGACGGTCACGGACGCACGCGGCCGCACGGCGGCGCGTTTCCAGGGCAAGGGCCGGCCGCCGAAGGAAATCGACTGGGACGGCCGCGACCCGCAGGGTGCGGCGGCCGTGCCGGGTCTCACCTATTCCTACGTGCTCGAGGCGCGCGACCGGGCCGGCAACAAGCGGCATTTTGTCGGTGACGGTTTCGAGGTGCCTGCGTACCGGGTGATGGACGACGATCAGGTGCTGCTGGCCCTGCCCGGGGCGGGGCTGGGCGAGAGCGCCGGACGTTTCGGCGAGACCGCCCGGGTGGATGCCCGCATCGTCGAGGCGGCGACCTGGGTCAACCAGATGCCGGCCACCGCGAAGGTCGAGATCACCGCGACCGCGCGCACGCATGCGCGCGCCGACGCGCTCGCCCGCGCGGTCCATGAGGGCATGCGGCCCTACCTGGTAGGGGATCCGGTGCGGGTGCGTGAGCAGGTCGTGGTCGAGGCCGACGCGCCGGGCGACGGGGCGGTGAGGATCCGGGCCGGGCGCTGAAACGCCGATCGACGGGAACCCGGCGGAGCGGCCGGGCGTATGGCATGCGGGGCGCGGGAACGCGCCCCGCATCTGCATTCCAGGGGGTTCGATGCCGTTCACGCTCGCACACACGGTGGCTGCGATCCCGCTGCGTCGTCCGCTCGGACGGCGCGCCGTCTGGTCGGCGCTGGTGATCGGGACGATGGCGCCCGACTTCCACTACTTTTTTCCATGGGGCCCGACGCGCATCGAGAGCCACTCGCCTGCCGGGCTCCTGGTGTTCGCCCTGCCGGCCGGGCTCGCCGCCTACCTGCTGTTCCATCTGCTGGTGGCGCCGCTGGTGTGGGCGCTGGCGCCGGATCGTGTGCGGGCGAAGCTCGATCCCGCCGCGTGGCGGGCGCGGCTGCCGGCGGCGGGCCCGGCGGCGGTCGTGCTCTCGATCCTCGCCGGCGGCGTGACGCATCTGGTCTGGGACGCCTTCACCCATCCGGGAGCGGCCACCGGGTGGTGGCCCGCCCTCGCCACCCCGCTGTTCTCGGCCGCTGGCTACACCGCGCACGTCTACAGCGTGCTGCAGCTCCTCAGCACCGCGCTCGGCTGCCTGATCCTGTGGCGGAGGTGGCGGGCACGCCCCCTGCGGACGGTCCCTGCGGCGGCGGGGGTGCGCCCGGCACGGGTCCTGCAGCGCGTGCTCCTGGCGGCGCTGATCGTGGCGCCCACCGTCGCCGTCGGGCTGCACGCCGGGCTCGCCCACGCCGACACCGCCCCGGGGGGACTGTGGGCGGTGCGGCGCTTCATCTGGCACGGCATGGCCGGCGCCGTGCGCACCGGCTCGGTGGCACTGCTCCTTGCCGCGCTGTTCATGCGGCTCACGGCCGCAAGTCCCGCCCGCGTCCCGCCGAAAACCTCCTGACGGAGGCGCGCCATGGGCCCGCCGCGCGGCGCGCGGCCGCTCCACCGCCTCCGGCGCATGTGATAACCTCCGGCTCCTTCTGCCCTTATGGGCACGGGCATCGTTCCGGCCGCAGGCGCATCGGGAGATTCATGGGTCACCGCTTCGATTTCGTGCAGAGGGCGAACGCCTCGTACATCGAGAGCATGCTCGCCCGCTTCCGTCAGGACCCGGCGTCGGTGCCGGACGAGTGGGCGGCGTTCTTCGCGGGGTTCGAGTTCGCCGGCCGGCCCGGCGGCGGGCCCCAGAGCGGCGGCGCCTACGCGCTGATCATGGCGTACCGCGAATTCGGCCACCTCGTGGCCCGGCTCGACCCGCTCGGCGACAACGTCCGCACGCATCCGCTGCTCGAGCTGTCCGCGGTCGGCCTTTCCGATCAGGACCTCGACCACGAGGCGGACGCCTCGGCGCTGCAGGCCGATTTCCAGGGCACCCTGCGCGAGCTGCGCGAGGTTCTGCGCGAAACGTACTGCGGCACGATCGGCGCCGAGTACATGGAGATTCCGGACCGCGAACAGCGCGAATGGCTCATGAGCCAGATGGAGCGACGCCGCAACCATCCCGAATTCTCGGCCGACGAACGGATCCGGATCCTCGAGCAGCTGATGATGGCGGATGCCTTCGAGCACTTCCTGCACGTCAAGTACGTCGGGCAGAAGCGCTTCTCCCTGGAGGGCGGCGCGACGCTGATCCCGATGCTGCACACGATGATCGAAGGGGCCGCATCGCTCGGCGTCGAACAGCTGATCATCGGCATGCCGCACCGCGGCCGGCTCAACGTGCTCGCCA
This sequence comes from Candidatus Eiseniibacteriota bacterium, assembly GCA_963744995.1. Classification (GTDB taxonomy): domain Bacteria; phylum Eisenbacteria; class RBG-16-71-46; order RBG-16-71-46; family RBG-16-71-46; genus CAVUWA01. The sequence continues at coordinate 160,861 of CAVUWA010000005.1, read as the reverse complement.
ACGTGATCGGCAAGCCGCTCGAAATGATCTTCGGCGAGTTCGAGGCCAGCGCCGCGCGCGGCGAGACGATCGGCCACGGCGACGTCAAGTATCATCTCGGCTACTGGCGCCAGCACGAGTCCCAGTCCGGCACGCCGATCTACCTCAGCATGCACTACAACCCGAGCCACCTCGAGTTCGTGAATCCGGTCGTGCTGGGGTCGCTGCGCGCGCGCCAGATTCGGATGGAGGACCCGGCGGGGCAGCGCGGGGTGCCGGTGCTGATCCACGGCGACGCCGCGCTCGCCGGCGAGGGCATCGTGCCCGAAACCCTCATGCTCTCCCAGCTGCCGCCCTATTTCACCGGCGGCACGATCCACGTCGTGGTCAATAATCAGATCGGCTTCACGACCTCGCCCGAGGACGCACGTGTCACGCGCTACGCGACGGACATCGCGCGCGTCATCGAAGCGCCGGTGTTCCACGTCAACGGCGACGATCCGGAGGCCGCGGCGCACGTGATGCAGATCGCGGTCGCCTACCGCGAGAAGTTCAAGCGCGACGTGTTCGTGGACCTGATCTGCTACCGCAAGTACGGCCACAACGAAATGGACGATCCGACCTACACGCAGCCGGTCATGTACCGCAAGATCGCCGCCCACGTGCCGATCTCGCAACGCTACGCGGAACGGCTCGTGGCCGAGGGCGCGATCGACGAGGCCCGCCTCGAGGCGATTCGCGAAGCCCAGGCGGGGATGCTGCGCGCCGCGCACGAGCGCGCCAACGCCGAGCCGGACGCGCGCGCGGATCGTGGCGCGCCCGAGGGGGCGTGGAAGGGGATGCAGTGGGCGGGCGACGATTGGAGCGCGCAGACCAGGGTGTCGCGCGAGGCGCTCGACCGGGTGATGGAAGCGCTCACCCGCGTGCCCGAGGGCTTCCACCCGCACCGCAAGGTCGGTTCGCTCAACGAGGAGCGGCGTCGCATGATCGCCGAGGACCGGATCGACTGGGGCCTTGGCGAAGCGCTGGCGCTGGGCACGCTGCTCGCCGAGGGTTACGGCGTGCGCATGTCCGGCCAGGATACCGGGCGCGGCACGTTCTCGCATCGGCACGCGCGGCTGCGCGACGCGGAGGACGGACACGCTTACGTGCCGCTCCAGCACCTCGGCGAGACCCAGGGACGCTTCGACCTCATCGACACCATGCTCAGCGAGGCCGCCGCGCTCGGCTTCGAGTACGGCTACAGCGTCGCCGACCCGAACACGCTCACGGTGTGGGAAGCGCAGTTCGGCGACTTCGCCAACGTCGCGCAGGTCTACATCGATCAGTTCATCGCCAGTGCCGAGAGCAAGTGGGGGCGCATGACCGGTATCGCTCTGCTGCTGCCGCACGGCTACGAGGGGCAGGGGCCCGAGCACTCGAGCGCGCGCCTCGAGCGCTTCCTCGAGCTGTGCGCGAACGGCAACATGCAGGTCTGCAATCTGACGACGCCGGCCCAGCTGTTTCACGCGCTGCGCCGCCAGATCCACCGCGCGTTCAGGAAACCCCTGGTGATCACGAGCCCGAAGAGCCTGCTCCGGCACCGTGCCGCGGTCTCGCCGGTGAAGGCACTCACCGAAGGCGCGTTCGAGACCGTCCTCGACGACGTCACCGTGCGGGACCCGCGTGAGATCCATCGCGTGCTGCTGGTCTCCGGCAAGCTCTACTACTCGCTGCTCGAGGCGCGCGACGAGCGCAGCACCTCGGACACCGCGCTGGTGCGGGTGGAGCAGCTCTATCCGTTCCCGGGCCGCGAGCTCGCGGCGATTCTCGAGCGGTTCCCGGCGGCGGCCGACGTGCGCTGGGTGCAGGAGGAGCCGGCCAACATGGGGGCGTGGCGCGCGATCCGGCACCGCCTGGAGGCGGTGCTGCCCGCGGAGGCCGCGCTGCGCCTGGTGGCGCGATCCTCGGCGGCGAGTCCGGCGACGGGCTACTACCAGCGGCACGTGGAGCAGGAGAAGGCGCTCATCGACGAAGCGTTCGAGCCGGCCGCGGTGCCGCGCGCCGGGCGCGGCGCGGCCGCCCGCCGCGAGGCGGTGCGATGAGCGCGGACGTCAAGATTCCCCCGCTCGCCGAGTCGATCACCGAGGCGGTGCTCGTCGAGTGGCTCAAGGCGGACGGCGAGGCGGTGCGGGTCGACGAGCCGATCGCGACGCTCGAGACCGACAAGGCCGCCGTCGAGATCGCCGCCGACCGGGCGGGCGCACTCAAACATTTGAAGAAGCCCGGCGACCGCGTGCAGGTGGGAGAGGTGATCGCGACGATCGATCCCTCCGCGGCGCCGGCCGCCAGGCCCGCATCCTCCGGTAAGCCCGCGCCGGGCGCGAAGCCCGCGCCGGGTCCGGCCGCGGCGCCCGCCGGCGCCAAGGCGGCGCCGCCTGCCAACGGCGACGAGCCCGCAGCCCCCAGCGCAGGCGGCGACGGTGCCCCCGCGCTCGGCCCGGCCGTGCGGCGCATGGTCGAGCAGCACGGACTCGACCCGCGCGCCATCGAAGCCAGCGGCCGGGGCGGAAGGCTGCTCAAGGAAGACGTGCTGCGCCATCTCGGGACCGACGCCGGGACGGAGGCCGCGACCCGGCCGGCAGCGGCCGCGCCGCGCGTGGAGGAGAAGGCCCCGACGGGCGGTCCGCTGCCGCCGCCGGCCGGTGGTCTGCGCGCCCTGGCGATGGCCACGGCCCCCGCGCACGCGTCGCCCGACGCGGTCAGGACCGCGTCGGGCCTCGTCACCTGGGAGAGCGGCGAGACCGAGCGCGCGGTGCCCATGACCCGGATCCGCCAGCGGATCGCCGAGAAGCTGGTGCGTGCGCACCAGACCGCGGCGATCCTCACCACCTTCAACGAGATCGACATGACCGAAGTCCTCGCCCTGCGCGCCCGCTACAGGGCGGACTTCGAGAAGAAGCACGGCGTCAGACTCGGCTTCATGAGTTTCTTCGCGCGCGCCTCGATCCTTGCGCTGCACGAAATCCCCGAGATCAACGCCGAGATCCGCGGCACCGACATCGTCTACCGCCGTCACGTGCACCTCGGCGTCGCGGTCGGCACCGACCGCGGCCTGGTGGTGCCGGTGGTGAAGCAGGCCGAGCAGCTCGACTTCGCCGGGATCGAGCGCGAGATCGCACGCCTTGCCGCCCGCGCCCGCGACGGCTCGATCACCCTCGACGAGCTCTCGGGCGGCAGTTTCACGATCTCCAACGGCGGCGTCTATGGCTCGCTGCTGTCCACGCCGATCCTCAATCCGCCGCAGAGCGGAATTCTCGGCATGCACAAGATCGAAAAGCGCGCCGTGGTCGGTTCGGACGACCAGATCCGAGTGCGGCCGATGATGTACGTGGCGCTCTCCTACGACCACCGTATCGTGGACGGCGAGCAGGCCGTGACGTTCCTCGTGCGCGTGAAGGAGCGACTCGAGGATCCCGAACGCATGCTGCTGGGCGTGTAGCCCATGGCGGATCCGCACTACGACCTGGTCGTGATCGGCTCGGGTCCGGGAGGCTATGTCGCCGCGATCCGCGCGGCGCAGCTCGGGATGAAGACCGCCTGCGTCGAGCGGTACCCCTCGTTCGGCGGCACGTGCCTCAACGTCGGCTGCATTCCGAGCAAGGCGCTGCTGGACTCCAGCGAACACTTCGCGAACGCGCGGCACGGCTTCGCCGCACACGGAATCCGCGCCGAGGTGTCGCTCGATCTGCCGACCATGATGGCCCGCAAGGACAAAGTGGTGAAGGGGCTCACCCAGGGCGTTGCGGGCCTGTTCCGCAAGAACAAGGTGGACGGCATCCGCGGCACGGGGAAGGTGCTCGCCGCGGGGCGCGTGGAGGTCCATCACGAGGGCGCCGTGCGTGCGCTCCACACGGAGCGGATCCTGATCGCGACCGGGAGCCGGCCGGCGGCGCTTCCGGGCATCGCCTGGGACGGCCGTCGTATCGTCCATTCGACCGACGCGCTCACGCTGCCGGAGGTGCCGGGGCGCCTGATCGTGATCGGCGCCGGTGCGATCGGCCTCGAGCTCGGCTCGGTATGGATGCGGCTCGGCGCCGAGGTGCGAGTATTCGAGTACATGGACCGCATCGTGCCGGGGATGGACGCCAAGAGCGGCGCGATGCTCAAACGCGTGCTCGAGAAGCAGGGCATGCACTTCACGCTCGGCGCCTCGGCCCGGACGGCCGAGGTCCGGGGCGACGCCGTGCGCGTGACGATCGCGATCGGCGATGAGCAGGTGGAGGAGACCTGCGACGTGCTGCTCGTCGCCGTGGGGCGCCGCCCGTTCACCGAGGGGGCGGGGCTGGAGGCGGTGGGCGTGGAGCTCGATCCGCGCGGCCGGGTGGTCGTGAACGAGCGTTTCGAGACCAGGGTTCCGGGAATCTTCGCCATCGGCGATGTGATCCCGGGTCCGATGCTCGCGCACAAGGCCGAAGAGGAGGGAATCGCCGCCGTCGAGGGGATGGCCGGCCTGCCGGTCCACGTGCCCTACGAGGCGATCCCGAGCATCGTCTACACCTGGCCGGAACTCGCCGGCGTGGGGATGACCGAGGCCGAGGCCACGGCCGAGGGCCGCGAAATCCGGATCGGGATTTTCCCCTTCATGGCCAACGGGCGGGCCCGGGCGATGGGTGAGGTGGACGGGCAGGTGAAGGTGCTCGCCGATGCCGCGACCGATCGGCTGCTGGGCGCCCACATCCTGGGCCCGCGGGCGAGCGACCTGATCGCGGAGCTGGCGGTCGCGATCGAGTTCGGCGCGAGTGCCGAGGACATCGCCCGCTCGGTGCACGCCCACCCGACGCTGCCCGAGGCGATCAGGGAAGCGGCGCTGGCGGTCGGGAAGCGGGCGATCCACATCTAGCGAAGGGGCCGGCGCCGTGGTCTGCGTTCGGCCGGGCGCGGTCCGCCGCCCCCGGTTCCGGCCGGATCGGCCCCGGGCGCCCGGACTCCTCCGGGCCCGCGTTCGACCGGGCCGACCGGGGGCCGGGCCGGGCCTATCCGGCCTCTTGCAACATCTCAACTTGTCCTGCTAACATGTTTGTCGTCTTAGGTATCACGCCCGGCGCCCGAGGTCCCCCCTTGCCCGGCGTGGCGGCTGCAGCTTGATCGCATGCCGTCTCCCCGACTCGACAACCTGTCTCGCTCCTGTGGAGATGCATTCATGCTGCGCCCTGCCGTCGCCATGACAGTCATGCTGTTTGCCGCGCCTGCTTTTGCCGCCGCCGGACCCGTCGATGTGGTGATGGGCCAGTCCTGGGACGGACCCTCGGCCAATCTCCAGAGCATCGTGGATACGGCCTACGGTCCCGGCGCGATTCATTTCGATACGGACTATATCGGTGCACATCCCGGCGACCTCGATCCGTGGTTCTGGGTCGGCGACGAGGTGTCCACCTATCTCGTGCGCGAGATCGCGGGCAACGCCAACCGCAACATCCTCGGCTGGTACCTCGAAACCGGAACGAAGCCGGTCATCGACGGCGTCAACGACGGCGTCGTCTTCGACGGCCCCTCTGGCCCCGGCACCTCCGCCGTCATCTTCCTGCCGACACCGATGACGAAATTCGGCTTCTACCTCAATCCGAACGGCGTGCTCGACGCCATCAACGCGCCCGAGCCGGAATTGTTCTTCACCAACCGCTTCTACAACGATGCGGGTCCCGACGGTTCGGGCGCGCTGCACGCGCCGGCCGGCGGCGACATGCAGGCGCTGGTGTACGACATCTCGGACTTCGCCGGACCGAACACCTGGCTCGTCTGTTTCGAGGACGTCGACAGCGGCGCCGATCCCGGCCCGTGCTGCACGACGACCGACAACGACTTCAACGACTTCGTGTTCGAAGTCACGGCATTCGGCGCGACCCCGACCCAGCCGCTTTCGTTCGGAGCGCTCAAGACGAAGTATCGGCAGTAACGCGTTGCACGTGCCTGAAGCACGGTCGCGCTCCGGTCACCCGGCCGGGGCGCGACGTTGTTTGCCACGCCCGCGGCATGGTTGACCCGCCCCGCGGGCCCCGTCATCCTGACGTCATGCCTTCCATGAAGATCGGTCCCTGGACCCTGCACACGCTCGAGACCGGACACCTGTGGCTGGACGGCGGTTCGATGTTCGGCTCGGTGCCGAAGCCGCTGTGGAGCCGCGAGCACCCGGCCGACGAGCGCAATCGCATTCGCCTGGCCATGCGCTGTCTGCTGCTCGACGACGGCCGGCGCCGGGTGCTGGTGGACGTCGGCATCGGCGCCAAGTTCACGGAGAAGCTCGTGGACATCTATCGCGTCGAGCAGGCGCTCACGCTGGAAGGGGCGCTCGCCGACCTCCATCTCACGCCGGCGGACGTGACCGACGTCGTGCTCACGCACCTGCACTTCGACCATGCAGCCGGTGCGACGCGCAGGGCGGGGGCCCGCCTGGTTCCGGCGCTGCCGAATGCCCGCTACCACGTGCGGCAGACGAATCTCGACAACGCCCGCTCGCCCAACCCGCGCGAGCGCGCCTCCTACATGAGCGAGAACTTCGAACCGCTCGCCGGGGCGGGCGTGCTGGAGTCCGGCGAGTCCACCGCCACGCCGTGGGAGGGCGTCACGTTCATCCATGCAGAGGGCCACACGCGCGGGCAGCGCCTGGTGCGGGTCGCGGGCGAGGGCGGCACGCTGTACTTCGTGGCGGACCTGATCCCGACACGCTCGCACGTGCGGATTCCGTTCGTCATGGGTTACGACATGGCCGTCATCGAGACCATGGCCGAGAAGCGCACGCTGCTGGAGCGCGCCGCCGCCGAGCACGCGTGGATCTGCCTCGAGCACGATCCCGAGGTCGCCCTCGGGCGTCCGGTCGCGAAGGGCGACGACTTCACGTGGGCCGAAACCGTCGCCCCCGGTGCGCGGGCGGTGCCGGCCGCCGCCGGCGGAGGCGCCTGAACGTGTTCCATTCCCTGTTCACGCTGTGGTTCCAGCTCGTGCACGACTGGGGCTACCTGGGCGTCTTCACGCTGATGGCGATCGAATCGACCGTGTTTCCGCTGCCGAGCGAGGTCGTCCTGCCGCCGGCGGCCTACTGGGCGGCGCAGGGACGCATGCACTTCTGGGGCGTGGTGGCGGCCGGCACGATGGGCTCGTGGACCGGCTCGGCGATCTCCTATTTCGTCGCGCGCACCCTGGGGCGTCCGCTGATCCTCCGCTTCGGGCGCTACGTGTTCGTGCCCGAGAAGAAATGGATCATGGCCGAGCAGTGGATCCAGCGCTACGGCGGCCCGGGGATCTTCTTCGCCCGGCTGCTGCCGGTGGTCCGGCATCTGGTGTCGCTGCCGGCCGGAGCGGCGCGGATGAGCTTCCGCGTGTTCACCACGATGACGCTGCTCGGCTCGTTCAGCTGGACGCTGGTGCTCACGTGGTTCGGCGCGCGGGTGCTGGCCGACCGGCCGAACCTGATGCAGGACCCGGAGGCACTCGCCCACGTGGTGAAGGACAAGCTGCTCTGGTTCGTGGTGGCGGTCGCCCTGATGGCCGTGCTCTACGGTTTCGTCGAATGGATGGGACGGCGCCTCAGGCGCGAGGCCGCGGCGCGGAGCGACGCCGCCGAAGGCTGATGCGGCGCGCCGCCCTCGTGCCGCTCGCGCTCGTACTGCTCGGCCCCGGCGTGGCGCGCGCCGCTGCGGACACGGTGCCGGTGAGGTTCGAAGTCCGGGTGCCCGACTCGACGCCGGCGGCGGACGCGATCTGGATTTCCGGCAACGTCGACGCCCTGGGCGCCTGGAGCGGACGCGGCGTGCGGCTCGCCCCGGCGGAGCGCGGGCGCTGGATCGCGACGGTTCTCATCGAGCGCGGGGCGGCGCTCGAGTTCAAGGTCACGCGCGGCGGCTGGGAGACGGTCGAGAAGGGCGCCACGGGCGAGGAGATCGCCAACCGCACCCGGCGGATCGACGGGCCCGATACCGTGCGCGTGTCCGTGGCCGCGTGGCGCGACCGGTTCGAGGGAGCACCGCCCGCCCGGCGGCACACGCTGACGGGCGACGTCCGCGAGCATCGCGATTTCCCGTCGGTGTTCGTGAGACCGCGCACGGTGCGGGTCTGGTTGCCGCCCGGCTACGACGCCGACACCACGCGCCGCTATCCGGTGCTCTACTTCCACGACGGCAACAACGTGTTCGACGCCGCCACCAGCTTCATCGGGATCGAATGGGGCGTGGACGAAGCGGCGACCCGGCTGGTCGAGAGCGGGCGGGTGCCGCCGTTCATCGTGGTGGCGGTGGACAACACGCCCGACCGGATGAGCGAGTACACTCCTGCCGCCGATCGCGCGCACGGCGGCGGCGGGGCGGCGGCCTACGCCCGGTTTCTGATCGAGGAGCTCAAGCCGTTCATCGACCTGACCTACCGGACCCGGCCCGGGCCCGGGGCCACCGGCGTGGTGGGTTCGTCGCTCGGGGCCCTGGTGTCGCTCTGGCTCGGGCTCGAGCATCCGGAAGTGTTCACCCGCATCGGCGTGGTCTCGCCCGCGGCGTGGTGGGGAGGCGGCGATCTCGCGCGCCGGGTCGCCGCGGGCGCGGGCGCGGGCCTCAAGATCTGGCTCGACGTCGGCACCCGCGAAGGCCGTGGAGCTGCCGATGCCGCGCGCGAGGTGGACGAGGTGCGCGTCCTGCGCGACGCGCTGCGCGCACGGGGCTACGTGGAGGGAAAGGACCTTCACTACGAGGAGATCGAGGGCGCCGTGCACAACGAGGCGGCCTGGGCGGCGCGGGTCGAGCGGATCATGGCGTTCCTGCTGGCGCCCGGGACGTCGCCGGACCCCGGAGGCAGGCATTGAACCCCGGACGCCGTTTCCGATAACTTCCGGGCGCACTCTCACCATGGAAGGCCCACCATGCCGCAGGTCGTTCTCCGGGATCTCAGCAAGGTCTATGGCCGCTCGCATCAGGCGGTCGACCGCGTCAATCTGACCGTCACCGACGGCGAGTTCCTCGTGCTCGTCGGTCCCTCGGGCTGCGGGAAGTCCACCGTGCTGCGCATGGTGGCCGGCCTCGAAGAGGTCACCTCCGGAGAGATCCGCATCGGCGACCGCGTCGTGAACGACGTCGCGCCCAGGGATCGTGACATCGCCATGGTGTTCCAGAACTACGCCCTGTACCCGCACATGACCGTCTACGAGAACATGGCGTTCGGGCTCAGACGTCGCAAGACCCCCGCCGCCGAGATCGACCGCAAGGTCACCGACGCGGCGAACATCCTGGGACTCGAGAGCTATCTGCAGCGCCGCCCGCGCGAGCTGTCCGGCGGCGAGCGCCAGCGCGTCGCGCTCGGCCGGGCGATGGTGAGGAAGCCGCAGGTGTTCCTGTTCGACGAGCCGCTGTCGAACCTCGATGCCAAGCTGCGCGTGCAGATGCGCGCCGAGATCAAGCGCCTGCATCAGCGCGAGCAGGCGACGATGATCTACGTGACCCACGACCAGGTCGAGGCGATGACGCTCGGCGATCGGATCGCCGTGCTCAAGAAGGGCGTGCTGCAGCAGGTGGCCGATCCGTTCACGCTGTACTCGCAGCCCGCGAACCAGTTCGTGGCCGGCTTCATCGGCAGCCCGCCGATCAACTTCTTCCAGGCGACGCTCAGCGCCTCGGGCCCGCTCGCGCTCGGCGCCGACGGACTCGGCGTGGAGCTGCCGGCCGGGTTCGGTGAGCGCCTCCGGAGCGTGCGCGGCAGGCGGGTCACGGTGGGCGTGCGCCCCGAGGACCTGCACCTCGAGCCGCAGGGCCCGGGCGGGAAGATCGAAGCGCACGCCGACGTGGTGGAACCGCTCGGCAACGAGGTGCTCGTGCACTGGGCGAGTCCGGTCGGCACGCTGGTGTCGCGCGTGCCGGGTCAGGTCGCCCCTGCGGTCGGCTCGAGCGCCCCGCTGTATTTCGTGTTCGAGAAGATGCACTTCTTCGACCCCGAGAGCGAGGCCGCTCTGGACGGCCGCGCCGCGACCGCGACCGCGGGCGCGGTCGCCGGGGACGCGATCGAGACCTCCTGACGAAGGTGTGCGCGATTGCCGCAGGCGCGGCCGTCGCGCGGTCCGGATCGGCGGGGCGGCGCGCCGGCGGCACCCTCAATGCTCCATCAGTCTTACTTGTCGCTCACCGAGGCCCTGCCTATACTGCCGCCGATCCGCAAGTGCAGACCGTGTCCCCTTTCCATTCTTCGAGTCGATGACCGAACCCACGCCGGATTCACAGGACGCAGCGACGGCACCCCGGCGCGGCTCGCGCCGCCAGTTCATCACCTGGCTGAGCCGGGCCTTTCTCGGCCTCTGGGGACTCGGCGCCGCCGGAGTGGCGGCCGCCTACCTCAAGGCGCCGCACGTTGGTGAGAAGATCGTCGACCGGCTGGTGCGGGTCGGTCTGCTCGAGGACTTCCGCATCGGCGAGGGGCGGCTCATCCGTCACGGCACGTCACCGTTCTACGTCGTTCGGGTCGATGCCGAGAAGGTGATCGCGCTCTCCGCCGTGTGCACCCACATGCGGTGCATCCTCAACTACGACAAGAGCCGTCGCACGCTCGTCTGCCCCTGTCACGAGGGCAGCTTCGACATGTCCGGGACGGTGCTCGCCGGGCCGCCGCCGCGCCCGCTCGCGCGCTATGACGTGTCGGTGCGCGCGGGCGAAATCTACGTGCTGCTCTCATGAGCAGTTCTGCCGACGCCGATCGCCCGGCCGGACGGGCGAACTGGGTGGAATGGCTGGAACGGCGCATCAACCTCACGCAGCTGTTCTCGCTGATCACCCACTTCGGACTCGTCTATACGCCGATCGACACGGCGCGGCCGATCCGCGAGGTGCTGCGCGACGTCTCGCGGCAGCAGGTGCCCACCTACGCGCGCTGGCCGCGGGTCCTGGGCGTGCTGGCCGCGATCCTGTTCGGGGTCGAGGTGGTGACGGGTCTGTTGCTTGCCTTCTACTACCGTCCGGTGCCGCAGGAGGCCTACATCAGCACCCGCATGATCGTGCGCGACCTGCCGTTCGGCTGGTTCGTGCACCAGATCCACGCCTGGGGCGCGTGGTCGCTGATCGTGGTCGTGCTGGTGCGGGTCGCGCGCCTGTTCTGGGACGGGCTCTATCGCGCGCCGCGCGAGCTGCTCTGGCTGAGCGGCGTCGTCCTCGCGATTCTGGTGCTGAAGGCGGACTTCACGGGGCGGCTGCTGGCCTGGGACACGCACTCGTACTGGACCCTCGTGCGCGGGCTCGAGGTAGTGCAGTCCATTCCGATCGTGGGCCCGTTCACGGGCTTCCTGCTGGGCGGCACCGTCGTGAACGCCGACATGCTGATGCGGTTCTACATTCTGCACATCGTCATCGTGCCGATGATCTACGTGGCCTTCCTCTACGTGACGTTCGGCACCCAGCGGCGTGTCGGGCTCGGCCAGCCGGCGCCGGGCCACCCCCTGCAGACCACCACGCTGCGCCACCACCTCTACTCGGTGCTGATCCTCACGGTGTTCGCCTTCGGCATCATGGTGACGCTGTCGGTGCTCACGCCGTTTCCGTTCCGCGCGCAGGCCGATCCGTACTCGACGCCGGTGGGCCTCGGGCCACCCTGGTATCTGCTCGTGCCGTACGCGCTCGGGCAGGGGACGCCGCTGCCGCCGTGGCTCGCGGGCCTGCTGTCGCTGGTCATGGGGTTCGCGGTCCTGCTGTTCCCGTTCTGGTGGCGCGGTGAGGCGAGCGATGCGTCGCTCAAGCGGGCCCGGATCTTCGGCATCGCGGTGCTGGCGATCTGGATCCTGCTCTCGGTGATGGGCTGGTTCATCGACCGGGGGAGCGCTTGAGCCGCCGCCCGGGACTTCGTCCGGTCGTCGCGCTCGCCCTGGCACTGGCGGGCATGGCCGCCGCGGGCGGCGTCGGTCGCGCGCTCGCGCAGCCCGGCCTCTCGCACCCGTCCGCGTCGCGGCCGGCCGACGTCAGCGCGGCTTCCGGCCGCTGCGGCGTCTGCCATCCGGCCGAGCGCGCGGCGTTCGAGACCAGCCGGCATGCGAGCGAACAGGTGCGCTGCATCTCGTGCCACGGCGGCAACGATACGACGCTCGATCAGGGGCGGGCGCACGGCGGTGACTTCCGCGGCACGATCCCGCGCCGCTCGGTGCCCACCGTGTGCGCGACCTGCCACTCCGACGAGTCGAAGATGCGCCCCTACAACCTGCCCGTCGACCAGTACGCGCTCTACCAGACCTCCGGTCACGGACGGCGCCTCGCGCGCGGCAACGACCGGGTCGCGGTGTGCTCGGACTGCCACGGGGCACACGCGATCCTCGCCGCGAGCGACCCCGCGAGCAAGGTATTCCGCACCAACGTGCCGCAGACCTGCGGCGCCTGCCACTCCGACACGACGCGGGTGACGAAGAACGTGCTGGCGCCCTACCTGTCCAGCGTTCACGCCCACGAGCTCCTCGACAACGCCAATCCACGCGCGCCGAACTGCGTGAGCTGCCACGGCGCCCACGGCGCGGCACCGCCCGAAGTCGGCAACGTCGGCAAGGTGTGCGGCCAGTGCCACACCGCGGAGCGGCGATACTTCATGTCGGGTCCTCACCGCGACGTGCTGGCGCGCGGCGGCACCAGCGAATGCACCTCGTGTCACGGTGACCACGCCATCCAGGTCGCGCCGCCGGCGTGGCTCGGGACGGTATGCGCGAAGTGCCACGACAAGGCGTCCGGTGAACGGGCGCTCGGCGAGCGGCTGTGGACCTCCTACCGCAGCGCGGGGGAGGATCTCGAGAAGGCGGAAGCGCTGATCCGCAAGGCGGAGCAGGTGCCCCTCGCGACGGACGACTACCGCGCCCGCCTCGAACAGGCCCGCACCTACGAGAACGAAGCGCTCACGGCCGCCCATTCGATCGACGAGGAGACGGTCGCCAACTTCACCGCTCGTGCCCGCTCGGTCGGCACCGAGATCCAGTCGGAGATCTACGCGAAGCTCGCCAACCTCAACATGCGCCGCCTGGTCCTCATCGTGTTCTGGTTCTACCTGATTCTGACCGTCCTCGTGCTGCGCCGCTTCCGGGACGCGCCCCGGAAGACGTGATGCCGGGCTGGCGGAAAGCGTTCGAACGGAGGGTGGGCGAGGTCGCTTCGCGTGCGGGCGGGAAGCGGCTCTCGCCGCGCGGACTCAAGGTCGCGACCTACAGCGCCGGGCTTGCGTTCGGCCTGTTCGTCGTCGCCACCCTGTTCGCGATGCAGATGTCGTCACAGCCCGACTTCTGCGGCTCGTGCCACATCATGAAGCCCTATTTCCAGTCGTGGCAGGCCTCCAAGCACAACGGTATCGCCTGCGTCGAGTGCCACATCCCGCCGGGCATCACGGCCGAGTTCCGCAAGAAGTACGAAGCGCTGTCGATGGTCGTGCGCTACTTCACCGGCACCTACGGGACCAACCCGTGGACCGAGGTGTCGGATGCCGCCTGCCTGCGCTGCCACGAGCGCCGCCTGCTCGACGGGAAGGAACTGTTTCACGACGTCGTGTTCAACCACACCCCGCACCTCACCGAGACGCGGCGCGGACTCAGGCTGCGCTGCACGTCGTGCCATTCCCAGATCGTGCAGGGCAGCCACATCGCGGTGACCGCCACGACCTGCGCGCTGTGTCACTTCAAGGGCAACGCGGTGAACGCCGGGATCGGCGCCTGCCGGACCTGCCACGAGATCCCCGATCACGTCGTCAGCTCCGCGGGCACCGAGTTCGACCACAGCCAGGTGCGGCGCCTCGATCTCGCCTGCCAGCTCTGCCACGAGGACGTGGTGCGCGGGACCGGCAGCGTTCCACGCGAGCGCTGCCTGACCTGTCACAACCAGCAGGACCGCCTCGCGCGCTATGGCGAGACCGACTTTCTGCACCGCATGCACGTGACCGAGCACAAGGTCGACTGTCTGAACTGCCACCTGGAGATCGAGCACGGCCGGGCGCCGGACACGGTGGCGAAGAGCGCCTCCGACTGCTCCACCTGCCACGGCAGCGGGCACAACCCGCAGCAGGATCTCTACACCGGCATCGGCGGCCGCGGCGTGCCGCGCATGCCGAGCCCCATGTTCGCGGCCGGCGTCAAGTGCGAGGGCTGCCACAACGCTGCGGTGGCGTCGTTCCCCGCGTCAAGCGACATGATGGGGTCGCACTCACTCAAAGCCAACGTGATCTCCTGCATGTCGTGCCACGGGCCGTCCTACAAGGGTATCTACGACGCGTGGCAGCGGGGCATCGCCACGCGGGTCGGCGCCCTCAAGCGGCAGATGGACGCGACCGCGGCGGCCGTCGGCGTGTCGGCCGGCAGTGCCTGGGACGATGCCCAGCACAACTTCCGCCTGGTCGAGCGCGGCAAGGGCGTGCACAACATGAACTTCGCCTTCGCGCTGCTCGACAAGGCCCACGAGCAGATGAACGAAACGCGCCGTACCCACCATCTCGCCGCGCTCGGCAAGCCGTGGCCCACGGTGGCCGCGGGCGCACAGGCCTGCCTGACCTGCCATCAGGGCGTCGAGAGCCAGGCGGGCACTTTCGGCGGCCATCGCTTCGAGCACGCGCCGCACCTGACCGCCGCGCGGTTGGAATGCACGACCTGCCACCGGCCGCATGCCGAACGCGCGCCCGGGGAAGTGGTCCGATTCGGGCCCGACGGCTGCATGCCGTGCCATCATCGCCAGAAGACCGTGTCGGTGGCCGACTGCATGACGTGCCACAAGAGCGTCACCGGCCGCACCGTCACCAGCTTCCGCGGCCAGTTCTCACACGACGCTCACCTCGAGGTCGGGCTCGAGTGCCAGAACTGCCACGACACCTCGCACAACGACCCGCGCCCCTCGCGCAACGTCTGCAAGGACTGTCACGCCGACGGGTAGTGGACGGGGCGCCTCCGCAACGCCGCGAGGCGGGCCCTGCAGGGCCCGCCCCGGCTCCAACCTCGACCTCGCGCCGCGCGACCCGTCAGCTGCTGCGGCCCGGGCCGCTCTCGTCGGGGGCCTCCGTGCCGCGGATCTTCGCCACCAGCAGCCCGATCAGCAGCAGGATCACGACGACCGAGACGCCCATCCCGACGCGGCGGTTCTTCCAGTCGCGCAGGGCGCTCTCTGCGGCGGCACGGGCCTTGTTCACGTCGTCCGTGCCCTCGCTGGTGACGGCCGTGATCGTCTGCTCATCGAAGCTGTGCAGGGTCGCCCGCGCGGCGGTCCTGCGATCGGTGGCCGCGCGCAGGAGATTGCGCCCGTACTCCGTTTCCATGCCGAGCACCTCGACCCGTCCAAGCAGGCTGTCCGTCGCCGCGATCGACCGGTCCAGGTTCTGGAATGCCGTGATGATCGTCAGGGTCGACTGATCGGCCTTCGATCCCGGCTCGTGGCACTCGCCGCACAGGCCACCGTTGGCCGTGGCGATCCAGTCGTCGGACGGCGGCTGGATTCCGTGGTTGCCGTGGCAGGCGACGCAGCCCGGCATGCCGGCCGCATCCATCGCCGCGTGCATCTTGCTCGGGCCGAACAGCTCCGCCATGCGGCCGTGACACGTGCCACAGACGTGCACGACGTTCTTCACACCGGGCGGCGCCGCGCCGTGGTTGCCGTGACAGTCGTTGCAGGCCGGCGCTGACAGGTCGCCCTTCTGCAGCAGCGCGATGCCGTGCACGCTGCCGACGTACTTCTGGTACTGGTCGGTCGGCACCGAGCGCCCTTTCATGTAATTGGCGTTGTGGCACCCCGCGCACAGCTTGGGCACGTTGGTGTGATAGACCCGCGAGGTCGGATCGGTGTGGGCGCGGATGTCGTGCACGCCATGGCAGTTCGTGCAGGTGGCGACTTTCTTGTCGCCCAGCTCTTCGCGCTTGCAGTGCACGCTGGTCTTCCACTCGGCGACCGAGAACACGTAGGGCTTGGGGTTGTACCGCTTCATGTACGCCGCGTTCGCGTGGCAGGAGGCGCAGAGCCCGGCGATCTGATCGCGGGTCGGCTTGCCCTTGAACCCCTTGTCGGGGTCCATCGCGGTGATGTCCTCGTCTTTGGAATCGCCGCCGTGGCATGCGGTGCAGTCGAGGCCGCGATCGGCGTGGATGCTGTGCGGGAACTCCTTCGCGGGTTTCGCCATCTCGCCGTCGAGCTGGCTGTGGCAGTCGATGCAGGAATTCTGCGTGGCCGCCCGCGCCGGCGCGGCGGCCTGGAACCCCGCGCCGGCGACACCGGCCGCGAGCAGGAGAGCGGCCAGGTGCCGGAATCCCCACGCGCGCCGGGGGCCAGGATTCTCGTTGCGCGGCCTCATCCGTGACCTCCTCCGCGGTACATGAGCAGCGTGAACGTCACGATGTAGACGATGGCCAGCCAGCCGGCCATGGTCCAGACGCGGGCGCGGCCGCCGCGGCCGTCGGGGGTGTCGAGGAACGGCACCGCCAGCCAGAGCAGGCCGGCGAGGCCGATGCCGAGAATGCCCACCAGCTCGCCCTCGAGGAAGAATATGTGCGCAGGCAGCATGCGCAGCGTCTGGAACATCCAGCCGAAGTACCACTCGGGGCGGATCCCGGCCGGGGCGGGAGCGTAGGGATTGGCCTTCTGACCGAGCTCCCACGGGAACAGCGCGGCGAGCAGCGCAAGCACGGCCAGCGCCGCGAGCCAGCCCACCGCGTCCCGCAGCAGGAAGCCGGGGATGAACTTCATCGCGCCGCGCGGGCCGCCGGCGTCCTCCACCGCGGGCGGGACGCTCATGCCGTGACGCTGGACCAGATAGACGTGCAGCGCGAGCAGGGCGGTGGCGAGCGCCGGCAGCACCGCGACGTGGAAGCCGTAGAAGCGCGTGAGCGTGCCGCCGGTGATCTGGTCGCCGCCGCGCAGGAACACCAGCATGAAGTGACCTATGCCGGGCAGTGCGCCGGCGATGTCGGTGCCCACCTTGGTGGCGAAGAACGCCAGCTCGTTCCAGGGCAGGAGATAGCCGCTGAAGCCGAAGCCGAGGGCCAGGAACAGCAGCACCATGCCGCTGAGCCAGGTCGCCTCGCGCGGACGCCGGTAGGCCTTCATCATGAAGGTGCTGAACATGTGCACCAGCGCGGCACCCACCATCAGGTTGGCGCTCCAGGAGTGAATCCCGCGGATCAGCCAGCCGAAGTGCACCTGCGTCATGATGAAGTGGACGCTCTCGTAGGCCTCGTCCGCGCTGGGCCGGTAGTACAGGAGCAGCAGGATGCCCGTTGCCACCTGGACGCCGAACAGAAACAGCGTCATCCCGCCCCAGTAGTACCAGAAGGTGTGCCGGTGGATCGGCACTTCCTTGTGCTCGGCGACGGCGACGAGCGGCTCGAGCCCGAGGCGCTCCCAGAGCCAGTTGCGGATCCGGGTGAACATCAGGCTTGCGCCTTCTGGACCACGACGTCCTCACCGACCACGTGGACCTGGTATTCCTCGAGCGGCCGCGGCGGCGGGCCGGAGATGTTTTTGCCCTCGATGCTGTAGCGGCCGCCGTGGCACGCGCACCAGATGACGTGCTCGTCCTCGCGGTACTGGACGGTGCAGTCGAGGTGCGTACAGGTGGCGGACAGTGCGTGGTAGGCGCCGTCGTCGGTGCGGATGAGGATGCCGGGCAGTCCGCCGAACGGGAAGATCTTGAAGCTGCCGGGTTTCAGCTCGTCGGCCTTGGCGGCGACGACCCGGCGGGTCGCCGCCTCCGGGATCCTGGGCGGCACCAGATAGCGCACGACCGGATAGAGTACGAGCCCGCCGAGAGCGGTCCCGGACACCCGGATCAGCCAGTCGAGAAACTTGCGTCGTTCCATGTACGGGCCCCCGCCAGGAATGAACGAAGACGGCGTCCGGCAGCCTACTTCAGATGGACGATCAGCGGTAGCCGAAGATGACCGAATAGAGAATCAGCAGAATCAACACGATTCCGATGGTCAGTGCAATGCTACCGAAGGCCCGCCAGGCCCTGAGCCGCGTTTCCGAGGGCGCGGGCTCGATCCGCTCCTCCAGGCGGCCGCTGGCGACGAGCTGCTCGTACTCGCGCGGGCGGTCTTCCTTGAACTCCTCGACCGGGACACCGCGCGTGAAGATCGAGGTGTCCATGGGGAACTTCTCGGGCCGGAAGTGGGTGTTGAAGAAGTGGACGGTGAAGATGAAGCCCACCGCCAGCAGGGCCTCGTCACTGTGGATGATGGTCGCGACGTTGATCAGCCAGCCCGGCAGGATGTGCGTGAAGATCGTGGGGAACCAGAGCAGCAGGCCGGTCGTGCCGATCACCGTGACGCCCCAGAACACGGCGAAGTAGTCGAACTTCTCCCAGTAGGTCCAGCGGCCGTAATCGGGGCGCCGGCCCTTGCCGAGGAACCAGCGGAAGGACTGGAAGAACTCCTTGAGGTCGGTGAACGAGAACATCATCCCCGTGGGTCCGGTGATGAACGTCTTCCACGACATTCCGCTCGCCCGCTTGCGGCGGATGAGGTCCCAGAGGTGGATGCCGAAGTAGGTGAAGGTGAGCAGCGCACACACACGATGGATGAAGCCGGCGGCTTCGAAACCGCCCAGCACGCGCGACAGCCACTGCGCCCAGCCGGCGTAGGAGAATTTGAGCATCATCCCGGTGAGCGCGAGGCCGAGGAAGCTCACGATCACCATGATGTGGGTATTGCGCTGCAGGCGCGAGAAGCGGCGCACGTGCACCGAGTGCTCGCGGGCCAGCATCTGCTTCAGATGCCGCCGGTAGCGCAGCGAGCGCGGCAGCCACGCCAGCGTATGCGCCCCCGCGACCGCGAACGTCCCCACCAGCAGGCCGGTCATCCCCCAGAACACCCAGAACAGGGCGGGATACTTGCGCGGATCGTGGTGGGTCGCATGCGTCAGGTAGCCGGCGAAGCGGCGGTTGGAGCCCGGGTGGCACTGGCGGCACGTCTCGACGATGTTCGCGCGGCTCAGGTGCGAGCGCGGATCCCAGGGCGGCAGGATGTCGTGGGCGCCGTGGCAGTCGTAGCACTTCGCCGTCTTCTCGTAGCCGAGCTTCGTCACCTTGCCGTGGAAGGTATCGAAGTAGGATTTCGTGACCTCCGCGTGGCAGCGCCCGCATTGCCGGATGATCGTCAGGCGGAAGTCATCGAGGTCGGTGCGCTCGATCGTGTGCGCGGAGTGGCAGTCCGAGCAGACCGGCAGCTCCTTGTCGGTCTTGCTGGTCGCATGGATGCTCGACTTGAACAGGTCGTAGATGCCGCGGTGACACTGCCCGCAGGTCTCGGGAATGTTCTTGCGGTTCACGGTCGACGCGGGATCGGTGTGCGGCAGCTCGCCGTGCGCCGTGTGGCAGTCGACGCAGGTCGCCGTCACGGTGAGACCGCTCTCGAGCAGACCCTTGCCGTGGATGCTCTCCACGTAGCTTTCGACCGGCTGCTGCTCCGCCCCCTTGTAGCGCACCGCGGCCTTGTGGCCGCGACGGTGGCAGTCACCGCACAGGGTCGGGATGTTCTGCGAGTAGGTCGGCGAAGACGAGTCGTTGTGGCCCTTGATGCCGTGGGTGCCGTGGCAGTCCATGCAGCGCGGCGCGTCCGGGCTGCCCTCGGCGGCCAGCTTGCCGTGGCGGCTGGTCTGGTACGTCTCGACCACGGCGTCGTGGCACACGGCGCAGTCGACCTTCGTCGTCATAGTCCGGCACGGGCGCTTGTCGGCGGGATCGCCGCCGGTGTGGCACTGCGAGCAGGCGATGCGGCTGTGGCGCGAACCGGCGAGTTCAGCGGCGTCCACGTGCATGTCACGGCCGTCGACCGCCTTGAGACCCTGCTTCGCATGGCATGACAGGCAGTCACGGTCCGCCATGCCCTGGGTATAGAAGACGCGACGCGCCTTGTGAGGCTCGTGGCAGTCCACACATACCGGAATCGTGTGCGGCTTCTTCTCCCACAGCTCTCCCTGGATCACCTGGCGATGCACCTGCTCGATGCGCACGTGGCACTGCGTGCAGGTCTTCACCACGTTCTCGCGCGCGATCGACGAACGCGGATCGGTGTGCGGCAGGACGTGATGCGCCGTGTGGCAGCTGGTGCAGACCGCGGTGGAGAGGATGCCCTTGCGGTACAGGCCCTCGCCGTGGATCGACTCTTTGTAGTTGGTGAGGATGCTGTCCTGCGGAATGTTGTAGATCAGGTTGACCGGCGAGCCTTCGCGGTGGCAGCGATTGCAGAGCAGCGGCACGTTGACCTTGCTCGTCGGCGCGTCGAGCTGGCTCGGTCGCATGATGTCGTGGCGGCCGTGGCAACTCTTGCAGTCGGGCGCCAGCCTTTCGCCGCGCGACTTGGCGACTCCGTGCAGGCTCTCCGCGTACTGGTGTTGCTCGTTACCGTGGCAGACGCCGCAGTCCACCTTCTGGAGCTTCTCCGGATGCGGCAGTTCGGCGCCGTCGAGGTCGCGGTGGCAGGCCACGCACTGGAGCGCCGCGTGCGGGGAGGCGGCGAGTGCCGCGGCGCCGAACGCAGGCGCTTCCCCCGCGGTACGGGACGCGCGCAGCGGGCCGGGGTCGTGGCACACCGCGCAATCCTCCGAGCCCGGCAGCGCCGGGGGCGCGGCCGCGTGGACGGGGGTGGCCGGCGGCCCCAGAGCGAATAGAACAAGGGCCACGCCGGCCCATGCACCAGCCGTGACCCTTCGAACCGCTTCGCGGCCCCAACCCCTCCGCACCCTTCTCATGCCGTCACGCAGCTCCCGGTTCGCGCGGGCGGATGAAGCTCCGCCCGCGCGCCCATGTCCATTCGGCTATTCGGTCTTCGCGATCTTGTGAACGCCCTTCTCCACGTACTTGGCGAAGTCGAAGTCCGGGCTCATCACCTTCGTGTGGCACTGCATGCACATCTTCTCGGAAACGGCGGCGTTGATCATCGCCTTCTTGTCGGCCTTCGCCGCCTTCATGTGCATGCTGCCGGGTCCGTGGCACGCCTCGCACGCCACGTTGACCATCGCGTCGGCGCCCTCCGCGCCGGCCTTGTAGCCGCCGGGGAGATCGTTGCCGGTCACGTGACAGCCGATGCACGCCGGGCTCTCCGAGGCCTTGCCTTCGACCTTGACGCCGAGCTTCGTGGCCATCGCGGCGACCGTCTTCTCGTCCGCCGACTCCAGGGTCGCCCACGCCTTCGCGTGAGGGGTCTCGGCCCAGGCCGTCGCATAGGCGCGATGGCACAGGCCGCACTTCTTGGCCCCGATGTAATCAGCCCCGGCCACGTCCGTGGGCACCTTGATGCTGTCGTCGGCCTGGTATTTGGTGCCCACGTCGGTCAGTGCGGCTCCACCGGCGGGGCTCGTGTGACAGGTCGCACAGGAGGCTTTGGTGGCGACCGCGATGTTGGGGTAAGCCCATGCGTTCTGGCTCGCGGAGACCGTCCACCCCACCACGCCCACGAGAGCCATGGTCATTAGAGCTCGGCGCATTTTGAAGTCCCTTCTGGCTGTTGGTGTCCACCGGGGATCCGCGTACGAATCGTCCCCGAACGTCGAAGGTGGACCATACTACGGGAGCACTCTTCTGCAACTGCAAGGAGCGCGCCGAAAGAAAGGAGCGCCCCGGGGCGGCTAACCCGATGGGTTGCAATCCGGTTCATGGACAGACCAGGCGCGGCCCCGGTCCACCGCACCGGGGCGCCTGCCATTTCTTCAGTCCGTGACCGTGTTCGTCAGGTATCGTCGCCGGCAGGCGGGGTGACCCGCGGGGCGCGGTTCGTCCATTCCCCTTGATCCGTCACGGGTTGGACGCGAGGTCCGCGTCCGGGGGGCGCCGCGACGGTCTGGAGCACTTCTTGCGGCGCGGGCCCCGTGATCGTTCTCCGCAGGCATCTTTCACTGCGGGCGCCGGCAGCGCCGCGTGCGTTCGGGGCCACACCCGATGCGTGAGCGCCACGGTGGCCGCGGTCGCGGGGTTTGCACATGCGCTTTCGGCGCGGTCTCGTCGTTGCGGGGTGTCTGGCGGTTGCGGTGTGGGGATGGGGCTCCGGCGGGATCGGCGCCGCACATGCTGCAGTCGAGAGTGACGACGTCTGCATGATGTGTCACTCGGACCCCGACCTTCGCGGGCCCGACGATCAGCCGCTGCACGTCGACGCCGCCCGGTTGCGCGGCTCGGTGCACGCGAGCCTCGCCTGTGGCGACTGCCACACCTCCGCCACGGTGCCCCACACCGGGCACATGGCACCGGTGCGCTGCACGACGTGCCACGCCGAGGAAGGCCGCGATCTGGCCGCCAGCGCCCATGCTCTGGACGGCGGCGGCCACGCCCGCACCTGCCAGGGCTGTCACGGCACCCATGGCGTCCGGCCGGCCGCGACGCTGGGCCGCGACATCTGCGCCACGTGCCATGCCACCGAGGTCGCCCAGTACGAGCAGAGCGTCCACGGCGTCGCGCTCGCGAAGGGGGACAGCGACGTCTCCACCTGCCGCGACTGTCACGGTTCGACCCACACGGTGCTGCGCCATACCGATCCACGCGCCAGGACCTACCACGCGAACGTCGCGAAGACCTGCGCGAAGTGCCACGCGGACCGCGCGCTCATGACACGCCGTAAGATCACGATCCCGGAGGCGACCGCGCTGTACGAGAGCAGCGTGCACGGCCGCTCGGACAATCCGAATGCCGCGACCTGCACCGACTGCCACGAATCGCACGACCTGCTGCGTGCCGGCGACCCGCGCTCGTCGGTCTACCGCACCAACATTCCGAAGACCTGCGGCCACTGTCACGCCGCGGAGGAGAAGGCCTACGAGATCGGCATACACGGCACCGCGATGGTGCGCGGCGTGCTGGCGTCGCCGGTCTGCACCGACTGCCACGGCGAGCACCTGATCCGCGGGCCGAAGGATCCCAACTCGCCGGTGTCGGCGGGGCGCGTCACGCAGACCTGCTCGCACTGCCACGATGCCGAGCGCATCGTGGAGACGTTCGGCCTGCCCGCGGGGCGGCTCTCCACGTACGAGGACAGCTATCACGGGCTCGCCGCACGCGGTGGCTCGCCGGTCGCCGCAGACTGCGCGAGCTGCCACGGCTACCACGACATCCTGCCCTCGAGCGACCCGCGTTCCGCGGTCAATCCGGCGAACCTGCCGAAGACCTGCGGTTCGTGCCATCCCGGCGCCGGCGTGCGCTTCGCTCAGGGGCGGGTGCACGTCGCGCTCTCGCGGCCGGACAATCCGGTGCTGTACTGGGTGCGGATCGTCTATCTGACGCTGATCTTCGGCACGATCGGCGGCATGCTCCTCCATAACGGCCTCGATCTCAGGAAGAAACTCATGGCGAGCCTGGCGCGGCACCTGGGCCGGGCCAGGGATCATGTGACGGAGATCTCGCAGCGGTACGTCGAGCGCCTGACGCTCAGCGAGCGCATCCAGCACGCGCTGCTGGCGGTGAGCTTCTTCACGCTCGTCTACACGGGATTCGCGCTCCGCTACCCGGAGGCCTGGCCGTTCGCATGGTTCGCCCGGCTCGAGAGCGGCTATGAATGGCGCAGCATCATCCATCGCGGCGCGGGGGTCGTGATGATCGCGGTGTCGCTGTTCCACGTGGGTTACCTGTTCACCACCCGCGGGCGCCGCATGCTCGTCGCCATGCTGCCGGGCCTGAAGGACGCGCGCGAGGCGGGCCAGAACGTGGCCTACCTGATCGGCCGCCGCGACATGCCGCCCCGCTTCGGTCACTTCGGCTACATCGAAAAGGCCGAGTACTGGGCCCTGATCTGGGGCACGGTGGTGATGAGCGTGACCGGGCTCGCCCTGTGGTTCGAGAACGACTCGCTGAAGTTCGTGAACAAGTGGGTGCTCGACCTCGCGACCATGGTGCACTACTACGAGGCCTGGCTGGCGTTCCTCGCGATCCTCGTCTGGCACATGTACTACGTGCTGCTGAACCCCGACGTCTACCCGATGAACTGGACCTGGCTCACGGGCAGGATTCCCGAAGAGCAGCTCAAGCACGAGCACGCCGGCGAGTGGGAGGAGGTGTTCGGGGACGCCGGGGAGATCTCGACGGCGGACGACCATGGACGGACCACCGGACCGGACACGGGCTCCGGGAGCGGCGGGACGCGGGGGAGTGAAGGAGAATAGGGGCCTGCCCCGCCGCGGCTCCAGCTCCGTGCGTGGTTCGCGGCCCGGGCGACCGGACGCCCCGCACGGTGGTGTCAGCGAAGTCCGCGGATCAGCACCGCGTCACGGCTCGATGTCCCCGCCTGGACGGCGAGGTGTTCACCATCGCGCAGCCAGTGCATTCGGAACACCTCCTGACCCTCGAAACGAGTCACCTGCAGCGGGTGGCTGCCGTCCGGATCCGTGACCCACACGTTCATGTCGCCGCCGATCTGACGGACCACGGCCAGCCGCCGACCGTCGGGGGACCAGAGGTGATCCAGAACGCGACCGCTCCTGAATCGGGTCACGGCCGCCGGGGTCCCATCGCCGAATTCCAGCCGGTACACGTTCCAGGCCCGATCGGCGGCGTTCAGGTAGGTCATGCTGCGCCCGTCCGGGTTCCACGACGGCTCGGTGGCGGTTTCCGGGAGGCGCAGGCTGTCCGCGGGCGGTCCCCCGTCGACCGGGACCACCTCCCAGACGGCTCTGGCCAGGCCGTGGTCGTCCGTCTCCGTCCGGGCCACGAGCAGGCGCCCGCCGTCCCCGGAGAACGTGAGCGCCGCGTCGGCTCCGGGGATCCATCGTTGCGCGCCCGAGTCGATCGACACGAGCAACATGGCTCCCGTGGAGTCCACATCGACGACGGCGGCCGTGCGGCCGTCGGGTGACAGCGCCTGGATCAGCTGTCCCGAACCCGGCGTGGCCTTGCGCGGGTCGCTCCCGTTGCGGTTCATGCGCCACAGTTGCGGGCCGTCAGCGGCGAGGCGCTGAAAGACGATGACATCGCCGCCGACCCTGGGGGCAAGGCTCCAGTCCTTCCCGGAGGTGAGCGGTCGCGCCCGCCCGCCGGAGATCGAAGAGACGAGGATCTCCACGCTCTGACCGTGCATGGCCGCAAAGAACACCGCGTTGCTGTCCGTGTCGAACGAGCCCACGGGCGAGTTCTCCGGGCTCGTGATGTTGGTGATTCGCCGCGGTTCGCCGCCGCGCAGATCGGCGATCCAGATGTTGGACAGCTGCGTCGTCCGTACCGCCGCGATCGCGGCACCGGACGACACCGAGATACCCGAGTAGGTGTTGAAGTCGTTGGTGATCCGCGTGATCCGGCCGCCCGGGAAGGACACCAGAAACAGCTGGTCGGAAAACGATGCGTGCAGGTCCTTTGCCGACGCGACGAGCCCGCTGCCGTCCGGCAGCCAGGCGATGCCGGACAGCGCGGTGTTCGGCATTTCGGCGAATCGTCTCTCCCGGCCCGTCTCGGGATCGAAGACCGACAGTGTGCCGAGAAGGCCCTGAGTGGGAATGAAGAACGCCGCGGCGAGGTGTTCCCCATCGGGTGACCAGTCCAGCCCACCCGATGGCCACCGCGTGAACGGAATCGCCGCAAGCCGTGCTTCGTGGTGCGTATCGAGGTCGAAGACGATGAGGTACACGCGCCACTCCTGGGGCACGATGCGCCAGAACGCGATACGTTTCCCGTCGGGAGAAAAGGCGGCGCGCGAGTCCACGTCGGACAGCACCTCCTCGGCCGTACCCCCCAGGGACGCGACGCGGTACAGGGTGCGCATTCCAATGGCGGCGCGGGTCACCTTCGTGTAGCAGACGTAGTTGCCGTCCGGTGAGAAACAGAGATTGGCGAGTTCCTCGTTCGAGGGGGGAGGATCTCGACGTCGCTGCCGGTCGCGACCTGGCGTATCCGCAGGCCGAACTGCCCCGCGGCCCCGGAGATGTAGGCGAGATACCGGCCGTCGCGGGAGAGCACGCAGTCCTGCACGTCGCCGCGGCTCGTGAGGACGGTCGCCCGCATGTTCTGGAACGGTGCGTCCGACGCTCCGTCTCCAGCGCGACGCAGGTTCCACCACGCCAGCGCGACCCCCACGACACCGGCGACAGCCACCGCCGCGATCCAGAACGAAGCGCGCCGGCGTCTGGCGGGCGCCCGGGCGGGCCCCGAGCTCATGCTCCCCGAGCTTGCCGAAGCCGAGAGTGCGTCGTATTCGTCGGCGATCTCGCGCAGCTCGATGGCGAGATCCTTCATGGACTGGAAGCGCTGGTCCGGACTCTTCGCGAGGCAGCGCCGGATGACCCGCCGCAGTTCCGCGGGGACGCTCGCGTCGATCTCCTCGACCGGGACGGGCTTCTCATGGAGGATCCGGTGCATCGTCTCGACGCCGGTCGCCGCGGCGAAGGGCCGCCGCCGCGTCGCGGCCTCGTAGAGGATGCAGCCGAACGAGAACACGTCGGAGCGATGATCCACCTTCCTGCCCTGCACCTGCTCGGGCGACATGTAGCCGGCGGTGCCCACGACGATGCCCGCTCCGGTGGAATCCGCCGCCATCGTGGTGGCGGTCGAGGCGTCCGCGTCCGGTCCACCCGCCTCGGTGAGCTTTGCGAGTCCGAAGTCGAGGATCTTCGCATACCCGTCGGCGGACACCATGATGTTGCCGGGTTTGAGATCGCGATGCACGATCCCGGCGGCATGGGCCTTGGAAAGGCCCTCCGCAACCTGTGCCAGGAAGCCGAGGAGGGATTTCAGGGGGGTCTTCTCGGCATGGATCAACGTGGTGAGGGTCTGGCCGGCGATCAGCTCCATGGAGATGAAGTGCACGGGCCCGGCATTCGGCGCGCCCGGCGAGCGGATCGTCCGTGCCGATCTCGTAGATCGTCACGATGTGGGGATGGCTGAGGGAGGAGGCCGAGCGCGCCTCCAGCACGAAGCGGCGCACCCGTTCTTCGCTGCGGACGAGATCCGGGGGCAGGACCTTGAGGGCGACACGACGCTCCAGCGACCGATCCTCGGCCAGGTACACCTCACCCATCCCGCCGGCGCCGAGCGGGCCGATGATGCGGTAGTGGGAAATCTCGTCCTGCGGATGCAACGTGGTTGCCGAACGGGCGGCCATTTGCCCTCCTCCGGCTTGGACGAACGTTGCGTCATCCTAGCGCAGGGGCCCGGCGCATCCAATGCGCCGGGCCCTGCGCCTCCGCCACCGGGCGGCTACCGCTTCGCGCCCACCGCGCCCGACGGTTTCGTCAGCTGGAACAGCCGTCCGGATTCGGCCGGGAGCGACACCTGAACGCTGCCCTTCCACGCCAACTTCTCGCCGCTGAGCAGGTCGACGGCCTCGACGCTGCCGCCCCACGGGGTCGTGTCGAACGCCATCGTCGCCGGCTGGCCGCCGGCATTGAGGCCCACCAGGAACTGCTCGCCGTCGCCGCTCCTGACGAAGCCGAAGACCTTTCCTGCCGTCGCAACGGTGGTGAAATCGCCGGTGCGCAGCGCCTGGTGGGCGAGCCGCGCGTGGGTGAGCTTCCGGTAGTAGTCGAGCAGTGCGACGCGCGCGGGTTCCTTCGCGTAGTCCCAGACGAACGGCCGCCGGCAGTCGGGGTCGCGGCCGCCCTCCATGCCGATCTCGTCGCCGTAGTAGATGTGCGGCGCGCCGATGTAGGTCATCCCGAACATCGCCGCCAGTTTCAACCGCTTGACGTTGCCGCCGACCTGGGTCAGGAAGCGCACGGTGTCGTGCGAATCGATCAGGTTCATCTGGCACTCGACCGCCTGGGTCGGGTATGTGAGCCGCCCGGTCGCCAGCGTAGCGTCGAACTCGGCCGCGGTGCCCTGGCCGAGGCCCAGGAAGCGCTGCACGGGATCTCGGAAGAACGCGTAGTTCATCACCGCGTCGTAGACGCCCGGGCGCACGTAGTCGGACGCGTTGCCCCATAGCTCGCCGACGATGTAGGCGTCGGGCTTCACCTGCTTGACGCGCTGGTTGAACAGCTTCCAGAACCAGTAGGGGACCTCGTTCGGCACGTCGAGCCGCACGCCGTCCACGTCTATGTCCTTGAGCCAGAACTCGGTGGCGTCGAGCAGATGTTTGACCAGCGCGACGTTGACCTGCGCGTCCTTCACGTCGCGCACGGTCTTCTCGGCGTCGTTGTTGCGCGACAGGTCGAAGTTCAGGTCGGGCAGGTCGCCGAAGCCCCACCAGCAGTAGTAGTAGTCGGCCGGCTTCCACGGATGGCCCACGTTCGGCCAGCCGTCCGGCAGCGGCCACTTCTTGAACTCGTACCAGTCATAGTAGGGGCTCGCCTTGCCCTTTTCCTCGGCGTCGTGGAACGCCCAGTGCGCGTTGCCGGTGTGGTTGTAGACGATGTCGAGAATGATGTGGATACCCTTCGCCCGCGCCTCCTGCACGAACGTCTTGAACTGTGCGTTGGTGCCGAAGTGCGGATCCACCTTCATGTAGTCGGCGCCGTCGTACTTGTGCGTGGACTTGGCCTCGAAGATCGGGTTGAAGTAGATCGCCGTGACGCCAAGGTCGTGCAGGTAGTCGAGCTTCTGGCGCACGCCCTCGATGTCGCCGCCGTAGAAGGCCATCCAGTCGCGTCCGTCGGGCGTCCACGGGCACTGGGTGAGCGCCTTGTAGTCGCTCCAGTCCTTCACCAGGTGGTAGTACTCCTGGTAGTCGGTGTTGAGCTTGCCCCCCGGCGGCAGCGTCGTCTTGCCCTTGTAGTACCACTCGTGGAAGTCCTGGTCGTTCGACGGGTCGCCGTTCCTGAACCGGTCGGGGAAAATCTGGTAGATGATCGCGTTCTTCACCCAGTCCGGAGTCTCGAACGCCGGGAACCTGGCCGCGCTGAACGTGAACGCGTCGCCGGTCGCGGCCTCGCCTTTCACCAGCCCGTGCGTCGTCAGGTCGTACGTCGTGCCACCGTCGCGGTAGCGGATCACGTACGGGGTCTCGCCGGACGGCAGCGCGACCTCCGTGCGGAAGTAGGCGAACACCCGGTCGCGATTCACCTCGCGCATCGGGTGCACCGTGCGCCGGCCGCCCTCCCAGGTGACCAGATCCACGCCCTCGACGTCGCCCAGGTGCGCGCGCGCCGTGAACTCCACGTGGCCGCCGCCCAGATGGTTGACCTCGTTCGCCGCCTGGGTGTGCGTGAGGCCGTCGGCGAACACCTTGCCGTCGCCCTTTGCGACCTCGACGGCCGGGAAGCGGTCGTCCACGTGGATGATCGAGTTCTTGCCGCCGTAGCCGTCGTCCGTCTCGGCGTCCTGGCCCTCCTTGTCCTGGGTCCAGCCGTCGGCGCCGACCACGAACTTGTACTGATAGTCGCCGGGGGAAAGCAGCAGCGTGGCGGTCCACGTGCCGTCGCCGTCCGGATCACCCAGGAGGTTCTTGCCGACGGTCCAGTCGTTGAACGAGCCGGCGATCGACACCTGCTGCGGCGTCCCGGGCGGCTTGAACTTGAACGTCACCTGCCGGAGCCCGACCGCGGCCGGCGCCTCGGCCTTCTTCGCGAACGACGAGCCGACGCCGACCGTGAGCGGATCCTTGCCCACGTTCACCACGGAGTTCTGTCCGCCGAAGCCATCCGGCTCACCGTCCTCGGCGAAGTCGTCGGCGAACCATTGGTCGCCGTTCACCACGAACTTGTAGGTGATTCGTGATTCGGGAAGGTCGATCGTGGCTTCCCAGATGCCGTCCTTGTCGTCGTCCTCGAGCGGGTTGGCGGCGGCGTCCCAGCCGTTGAATGAGCCGGCGACGCTCACCGAGGACACCCCGCCGATGACGGGCTGGTAGCGGAACGTGACCGGCGTCGCCCACGCCGTCGCGGTGAGAGCCACCAGGGCGAAGCTCGCGAACGCGGCGTGCCGGAACGCGCGAAGGGCGTGGCGGAGGGTGTGCATGCTGGACTCCTCGATGAGGGCCGGCGGACCGGGTGGGGGCCCGGCCCGGGGGCGCGCCGCGCGGGCGCGCCCTCCGGCCGGGATCACTTCACGGTGATGACGGAGTTCTTGCCGCCGAAGCCGTCGTCGACGGCCTCGGGGTTGGCTTCGTCGGTCTTCCAGGTGGTGCCGTCGACCACGAATTTGTAGCCGTAGGTGCCGGGCTCGAGCGGTTTCAGGATCGTCCACAGCCCGTCGGGTCCGACCTTCATCGGATCCGCGGTCGTGGACCAGGCGTTGAAGTCTCCGGCGAGCGCCACGCTCCTGTGGCTGCCGGGGAAGTAGAAGCGCACGCCGTCGGGCGTGATCTCGGGGGCGCGGCCTTCGGCGCCGCCGCCGTTCGCTTCGCCCCCCGCCGCTGCGGCCGTGCCGCCCGCGGCACCGCCGGCGCCCTCGCCGACCACGACGAGCGAATTCTTGCCGCCGTAGCCGTCGTCCACCGATTCGGCGGCGTTCGGATCTTCCTTCCACGTCGTGCCGTCGATCACGAACTTGTAGGGGTAGCGGCCGGGGGCGAGGTTCTTCGTGATCGTCCAGGTGCCATCGGCGCCCTTCGTCAGCGGATCGGCGGTCGTGGACCAGCCGTTGAACTCGCCGGCCAGCGCCACGCTGCTGCCGGGGCCCGAATACTGGAAGGTGACGCCGCCCGCGCCGGGGGCCCGTACGGCCGCTCCGGCGGGCGCCTGCGCTTTCGGCGCCGCAGCGGGCGCGGCCTTTCCGCCCTCGCCGACCACGACGAGCGAATTCTTGCCGCCGTAGCCGTCGTCCACGGTCTCGGCAGCGTTCGGATCTTCCTTCCACGTCGTGCCGTCGATCACGAACTTGTAGGGGTAGCGGCCGGGGGCGAGGTCCTTCGTGATCGTCCAGGTGCCGTCGGCGCCCTTCGTCAGCGGATCGGCAGTCGTGGACCAGCCGTTGAACTCGCCGGCCAGCGCCACGGTCTGAGCCGTGCCCTCGTAGCGGAAGGTGACGCCGTCCGCGCCCGCGGCAGGGCCTTTGGAGCTGTTCGCCGCCGCGGCCGTGCCCGTGGCCCGGGCCTTCGCGGCGGCCGGCTCCGCTCCGGGCGGAGCGCCGTTGCGCCAGCCGCCGGCGCATCCGGAGAGCCCCGGGGCCGCCAGCGCGAGAACGGCCGCCATCGTCAGGATTCGCATCGTCTCATCTCCTCCCGGCCGAGAGCCGGGGCGCGGGGGCCGTTTCGATCGAGAACGTCTGCCGTCGCTCGTCGAGCGTGAACAGGTAGGTCCCGGCCGCGGTGAACTGCAGCTTGATCGCCGTGCCGAATCCGGACACCAGCGACGTCGGCGCGTTCGTGACCGGCACCTGGATCGTCTGACTCTCGTCGCCACCGTAGTCGGTGGGGTTGTCGAACGCGGCGTCGGTGACGAACTTCATGTTGTAGGTACCGGCAGCGATCGGATGGCTCGGAGTGTACTGCCAGACCAGCTGCGTCGAGCCCTGCGGGATCGCGGTCAGCGCCATCCGCGTCGAGTCGGCGAGCGTGAAATCGTTGAAGTCGCCGGCGACGTGCATGTCGCTCGCCAGCTCGTTGAAGTCGGCGGCGAGCGTGAGCGTGCCGGCGTCGACGTTGCCGGCGCTCACCGTCACGTCCGCGGAATCCGGTGCGAACAGGTTGGCGTCCGCACGCACCTTGTAGTCGCCCGCCGGCAGGTTGCCGAACGAGAACGTTCTGTCGGTGCGGGAGGTGGTGAACTCTTCCTGGAGGATACCACCCTGGTAGAGCTGCACCTTGACCGGCGGCCAGGGCGCAGCGGCCATGTCCGGGAACAGCGCCGGGTCGAACTCGAGCTGACCCGAGATGCTGCCCGCCGGGGCGCCGACCTGCACCGTGCCGAGGTCCACGTTCGCGTTGCCGACGGTGACGGTCATGTTGACCGGGGCGCCCGTCGGCGGGCGCACGCGCAGGTTGTACGTGCCGGGCACGAGGCCCGAGATCGTGAAGCGGCCGTCGGCCGTGCTCGAGAAGGCGGCCGCGGCGTCCTCGATCCTCCTGAACGCATAGTTCGGCGGGCTCGCCGACTCGTCGAGCAGACAGACCAGCGTGTGGTCGAGGAAGTCGGCCGGCACGTCGGCGTCGAGGTTCGCGCTGCCGGGCGAGGCGAAGGCCAGCGAGTTCTCGAGCCCGTCGATCTGGCTGCCGTCGGTGGTCGAATAGTCGGGCGGATTGTCGAACGCGTCGTTGGTGACGAACTTCCACTCGAACGTGCCGGTGATCCGCGCGGCGACCAGCGTGAGCGTGTCGACCCACACGCACGGCGCCAGCTGGGTGAGCGCGGGGGCGGTGGCCACGTTGAAGATCGGGTCGGTGTTGGTGCCCACGACCTTGATGCTGCTGTAGGAGGAAATGCAATTCGGGTCGCGCACCCGGGCCATGAGCACGAGGCTCTGCGGGTACGTGCCGGGCGTGCCGAAGTCGAGCGTGCCGCTCACGGCGCCGGTGGCGGGCACGGGCCGCTCGCCGCTCGGGGCCAGGAACAGGGTCGCCACGTTGCGGCCGCAGCCGACCAGGGCGAACAGCGCGGCGAGGAGCGCGAGCGCGGCGAGCGAGCGGGAGACGCGCCGCAGGCGCGATGTCGTGCGGGTCATCGGTCTCGGCCTCATTTCACGATCAGCAGGGAATTGAACCCCCCGTAGCCGTCGTCCACGCGCTGCGGGTTGTTCGGGTCTTCCTTCCAGCTCGTGCGGTCGATCACGAACTTGTACTCGTAGCGGCCCGGCGGCAGCTCTTCGGTGCGCGTCCAGATGCCGTCGCCGTCGGGGTCCTGCATCTCGCCGACCAGGAAGCTGCCGGTCTGCGCCTGGCCGCCGAGCCAGTTGTTCCACGGCCAGTTGCCGGCGAGCTGCACCGTCTGCGCCGACGGCGCCTCGAAGCGAAACGTCACCTTGCCGTTGACCGCCTCGGGCGGCGGCAGGCGGCGCTTGATGAAGCCGAGCTGCGAGCAGCCGGCGATGACGAGTGCCAGCGCGAAGACGGCGGCGAGCGGCCGGAGCGCGCGAAGGGATGCGGAGCGGTTGTGCATGATCAGAACCTCACGATCGCTTCGACCTGCACGCGACGTTCCTTCTCGAGCGTGCGCTCGGCCTGGTCGATGAGGCCCGGGGTGCCGTCGAACGTCCCCAGACTGTAATAGTTCGTTTCGGCGCGGGCGCCGGTGGCGCCGCGGTCGAACAGAAACGCGTCGCGGCCGATGTTGCCGTATTCGTTGGTCACCGGGTCGAGGACCCATGGATCCACGCCCGCCGACAGCGAAACGGTCACGCCCGGTCCGAACGTGTAGGTGAAGTCGGCGAAGTGGCTCATGTAGCCCGCAAACAGCCCGAGCGCCGGGTTGTCGTACTTGACCCAGCGCGAATCGGTCGAGAAACGCAGGCGCGGCGTCACGTCCAGCCCGATGCGGAAGATCGATTCGGCGTACTCGGGCAGGTTGCCGAGTTTCACACCGTCGAAGGTTCCCGCGTACTCGAACGTCACGTTGCGGGTGCGGAACACCGGAACCTCGAGCCGCGGCTGCCAGGTCACGACGTCGTTGCCGCCGAGCAGGCCCATGCGGTCGAAGCGCACCTTGTGCTCGCCGCCCTCCAGCCAGAAGTTGCCGGTCGGGAACCACAGCTGGGAGCTCCAGGGCGTGGCCGGATCGTAGTCGAAGGCCGTGTACTCGAAGTCGATCGTGGTCTTGACCTCCCGGTTCAGATAATAGCGCCAGTTGCGATCCCAGCCCGCGCTCCAGACCGTCATCGAGTTGTCGAGGCCCTGCCGCTCGAGGCCGTACGAATGATCTTCGTACTGGATCGCGCCGCGCACCGTGATGTCGCCCTCGGCGCCGGTCCAGGTGCCGCCCAGGTGGAAACGGTTGCTCTCGTCGTCGTTCAGGTGGTCGCCGTTGGCGGTCAGGGATGGCCCGTAGGCGAGCGTCGCGCCGGTGGTGTCGAGGGTGGTGATCGTGACCGCCTGGCGCGTCGCGTTGACGGCGACGTAACGCTCGACGCCGCGCAGGTACTCGCCTCGGAGCTCCACGCCCCACGGCGATCGCCACGTGGCGTCGCCGCCGATCGCGAACCAGCTCTGCTCGAAGTTGCCGCCGAACGCAGTGACGGTGCTGTCGCCGGTTGCCTGGACCTGAACGAGACTCGTCAGGTTGTAGCCGCGGTCGGTGCGCCCGAGCACACCGGCCTTGAGCCCCGGCACGATCTCGTGATGGATCCGCGCGGCGATCACGTCCTCGTTGGCGTCGCTCACCGAGGTCGTCTTGAGCAGCGCCGAGCCGCCCGGCGCCACCGCGTAGCCGCCGCCCCTGGGCACGATCGGCAACACCACATTGTCGGCCAGCGGCGTCGCCGGGTAGGCGGTGCCGCCCGGGTCGAAGTTGTCGGCGTAGATCAGCTCGGTCTCGAAGCCGCCCCACTTCGGCCGCGCGCTGAAGCCCTGGCGGTGGTAGCCGAAGCCATAGCCGTAAATGCCGATGTCGCCCACCAGGTGAAGCGGATCGTTCCAGGTGCCGACGCTCTCGTTGTCCCAGCCGTAGATCTCGAGGTTCGGCTGGTGGAACAGCAGATGGCCGCGGTCGAAGTTCAGACGCGAGCGGTAGAATTCGACGTTTTCGGTCTCGCTGTTGATGTTCATCAGGAAGCGGGCCGACAGCACATCCGAGATGCGGATGTCGAAGTCGAGATCGATGTCCATGTTCGGGCGGCGCAGCTCGAAGCGGTGGTTCGCGGTCGATTCGCGGCTCAGGTAGAGGCCGATCATGCGCCCGCCCATGAAGATCTTCGGACTGTACGGCGTGTTCGAGGTGGCCTTCATCTCGGCGAGTTTGCCGTCTGCGCCGACCGTGACGACGCTGTTGCCGAAGTCGCCGCCCGTGACCGGATTCTCCGGGTCGGCGAACCACTGGCCATCCACGACGAACTTGTACTGGTGTTCCCCGGGCGGCAGCGCCACGACCACCGACCAGACGCCGTCCGCGCCCCTGGTGAGCGGGGTGGCAGTGGCGTTCCAGCCGTTGAACTCGCCGGCCCAGTACACCGCGCTCGCGCCGGGGTCAGAGTAGGTGAAGCGGATGCCGCCCGGCACCGAAGCTGGTGCCGCCGCCGCGGCGCCGGGCGCGAGAGCCCACAGCGCGCCCAGCGCCAGCGCGAGCCGCCAGGCGGCCGCCCGGCGTCCCGTGCGGACGGGCCGGGCACCGGTCGCTGCCACGATCTGCCGCATCAGAACGTTCCTTTCAGGATGAACTTGAAGATGTCGGTCTGGTCCCCGCCGCCTTCGAGGTCGCCGTCGTCCACCGGGGTCGCGGAGTCGCCGATCCACGAGGGCCCGTATTCGATGAACATTTCCATGTTGCCGCTCGGCCGGTAACGCAGCTGCGAGAACAGCCCCTTGCGCAGGATGCTGGGATCGTTGCCGAACGCGAAGCGGTTGTAGAGCTGCAGCTTCCCGGTGAGGTTCAGCCGGGTTTCGATCGAGTAGAGCTGTTTGCGCGCCGGGGTGCCGACGTCCTTGACTTTGGTCTGCACGCGCAGCCACGCGAGGCGGCTCTCGACCTGCAGCTCGTTGAACCAGTCGTCGTGATCCTCGGTCTGCTGGAGCCCGCCGATGTCGCGCAGGATCTCGTGCTGGCGGTAGTAGCTCTTGCCGGTGAAGCCGTTCACGAACTCGATGTAGACCTCGTTGTAGTACTCGGTGTCCTCGCGCTTCTCGAAGGCGCGCTTCTTGTAGCGCACGTAGTTGTTGGTGAGCGTGATCGCGCGGTCGGGGAGCAGGTACCAGGTGTTGATCGTGAATCCGGTCTCGTCGCGGTTCGAGGCGCCGGCGCGGTTGTCCCACAGCGGGCCGCGGCTCCAGTAGACCGGGGCGACGTTCAGGTATCCGGTCTCGGGCGTACCGAGGCGCACCGTGCGGATCTCACCGACCAGCACCCCGCGATCGGGCAGGTGGATGCCGGTGGAGTTCTTGAAGAAGGTGAGCTTGCGGTCCTGGGCGTCGGGATAGGTGACCGAGGTGATCGGCGAGCGGCTCTCGGCGTACTCGAGCGCGAGGTCCGTGGACGACAGGTCGAGCGGACCGAGTTTCGGGCCGGCCCAGGTGTAGCGGCTGTCCACCGCGTAGACCTCGGCGCGCTCGACGGTCTCGTTGATCTGGTTCTCGTTCTTGCGGTTGAACGTGAACCCCAGCCTGAGCGCCTTCTGGTCGAGGAACTCCCGGCGCAGGCGCAGCACGTAGGCGTCGTCGGTCTTGTCCACCGAGCCGCGTGAAGGGTTGCCCTCCGCGTTCACGGGATTGAACTGCGAGCTGAAATCCGAGGCGATGGCCGTGGCGTTGATGCCCCAGAAGCCCCACGAGTCCACGCGCACGCCCTGCGCGTTGCCGCCGTCGGTGAGCGGGCCGCTCTCGACGACCTTGATGAGGTAGTTGTCCACCCAGAAGCGATCCTGGCGCGAGAACAGGTAGCTGTCGAAGCCCCTGCCGCCGAGGTCCCAGCGGTAGCGCAGGTGGGCTTCGCGGTACTGGAACACCGGGCGCGGCGTATTGTTGTTGGGGTCGCTCCAGTCGGCTTCGAACTTGAGGAACGCCTCGACCCCGCTGCGCGGCACCGAGAACAGCCGCAGCTGGGCGCCGGTCCACTCGTCGTTGTTGTTGCTGTCCCAGTCCCACGGGAAGAAGCGCTGATCCTTGCGGGAGTCGAGCATCAGCTGGTACTCGCCCTCGACTTTGGTGGCCGCCGCGGCCGCCGGGCGGACGCAGGCGGCGCAAAGTGCCAGGGCGATCGCGACGAGCGACCAGCCACCGGGACGGACGCGCCTCATCGCGGGCTCCCGAAGGCGAGCGGGATGCTCAGGCTCACGCGGTAGGAGGCGCCGAGGTCACGCTGGGTCGTGGCCGCGGCGTCGATCGCCCAGCGCGGGTCCCGGATGCCGAAGCCGCCGGTGAACGACAGGTCGTTGGGCGAGCCCTCGGCGTCGCTGATGACCGCGAGGTTCCGGAAGCCGGAGCGGATCGCGAAGACGTCGTAGAACCAGATCTCGAGTCCCGCGTCGAGCGCGGTGTCGCCGACGCCGTCGATCTGGCGCCAGCCGAGCGACACGGTGGACTCCGGATTCCAGCGGCAGATGGCCGACACCTCCTGGCGTGCGTGGACCTTGCCGCCGCCCGAACCCGGGATGAACTCGTAGTCGGGCTGCAGCACGTCGCGCAGCAC
This sequence comes from Candidatus Eiseniibacteriota bacterium, assembly GCA_963744995.1. Classification (GTDB taxonomy): domain Bacteria; phylum Eisenbacteria; class RBG-16-71-46; order RBG-16-71-46; family RBG-16-71-46; genus CAVUWA01. Next base: position 123,845 of record CAVUWA010000005.1, on the reverse strand, counting down.
CCAGGCGAACGCGAACAGACCGGGCGTCCGCCAGTCGAGGCCCAGATCGAGCGAGCCCTTGGAGAGGCTGCCGAAGTCGACGGTCGCGCCGCTCTGGCGGTCGGTGAACGGCTGGAACGCGACCCGGCCGAACTTGAACGTGGCACCCGCGTCGAGACGGTGGCCGCGGGCCGCCCACACCTCGCGTCCCGCGCCGAGCGAGAACTGGTCCTCACCGTAGACGTCGGTGATGCCGAGGTGATGCCAGGCGACGGCCACGCCGCCGCCCGCGAGCGGCATGCCGTAGGCCACCGCGTTCGCGCCCAGGTCCTGGATGCCGTAGGGCCTGCCGACGTGGAACAGCACCTGCGGCTTGCCGATCCGCGCCAGTCCCGCCGGGTTCCAGTAGTAGGCGCTGGCATCCTCGACGAGCGCGGCCGCGGAGGAGCCGAGCGAGATCGGCCGGGCGCCGACGGCGGTCTCCTCGAAATAGGCGTGTGCCGGCGCCGCGATCATCAGCGCCGCCCAGACGGCGACTGCGACGCGCGCGCGCCGTGCGGCCGGAGGACGGAGGGAACTCACCGCACCACCACGAACGCCCGCGTCACGCGGCTCGCGTTGGGTTCGAGCACGCAACGCAGGATGTAGACGCCGGCCGGCACGATGTGCCCCGCCTCGTCGCGCCCGTCCCAGCGGTCATGGCTCTCGTAACCGTCGTTGGGATCGGCGGCGAGCCGCTGTTCATTGATGAACAGGTTGCGGATGAATCGGCCGCGCAGATCGAAGATGTTGGCGGTGAGCCCGGCGGTGCGGCCGGCATTGATCGGGTCGTTGGGATCGAGCGGGGGGGCGAGCTTGAACGAGAACGTCAGATCCCCGCCGCGGTCCGGTGCGAACGCGGGGCGGTCGAGGACCACGTCGTCGATCTCCAGGCGCACCGCGGTGACCGGCGGCTGGAATTTGAACGACACGCGTGACTTGGGATCCACGCCCCAGTCGGCGACGCCGTCCGGACCGCCCGAGCCGAGTCCGGTGTCGTCGTTCCGGTCCAGATCCACGATCGCGTAGTTGTCGATGATCACGTCCTGATTGCCGTCCTCGACGTGGCCGCGGGTGTTGTCGGGCGCCGAATCCGGGCCGCCGGTGTTGTCGCCGCCCGCGGTGATCACGCCGCAGATCTTGAGCTGCGAGCCGGGCGGGAACGTCGGGATCGTGTCGCCGTCGACGACCTGGGGTGTCGTGCCGAGCCCCTCGGTGCCGAGGAACAGCGTGTTCCAGGGAATCGCGAACTCCATCGCACGCCCGCGCAGGTTGGTGGAAAAGGTCGCCGCAGCCTGGAACAACTCACCGACCTGCTGGTCGTCCACCTGGGTGCCGCCCTGGTGGATCAGGAAGTGGGGGCTCTGGTTGCCGTCCCACGTGGCGCCGAACACGTCCGGGGCGAAGTCGTCGCTGAAGATGAAGTTGCGCGACCACGAGTTGAGTTGCCGCATGGTGGCCAGACCGCGTCCCGGAATCACGTCGATCAGGATCACCATGTTGTTGCCCCAGATCACGCCCTCGCCCGCGAAATAGAGGTACTGCGCGTCCCACGTGATGCGGATCTGGTTGATGTCGTTGTCGGGGCCCCACTTGGAGTCGGCGGTCGACTCCTCCAGAGTGTTCTGCGCGGCATTGATGCCGAAGATCGCCTCACCATCCACGTACTCGCCGGTGAAGCCGTCGATGACCATGCGGTCGCTCAGGTCCCTGGCGGTGGCGGACCAGACGATGGATGGCAGAAAAAGGGCGGCAAGCGTGAGGAAGAGTCGTCGGATCACGGGGAATCCACCAAGCGTGCGTGTAGGGTCGCGGCATATTCGCGCGCACGGGAGCGGGGGTCAAGCATTTGCGCGGTGCCTCCGCGAGGTCATGTGTGGGGATACGAAAGGAGCATCGACCCGCGTGCTGCCGCGTTGCTTCGGTCTCGCGGGAGGCTCTAGAATCATGGCGCTGAAGTCCCACAGAGCGGATCGGGCAGATTTCGGGACTGCGCCGGCCCAGGGGTCTGGCTGCGCGCCCGTACGCCTCCGCGATCGCATTCCGAGACTCCGCCGGCGGAGACCGCACCCATGAGACGACTGCCGCTCTTCCTGTTCGCCGCCTGTCTGGCCTTCGGCGCCGCCCCCGCGCTCGCCGCCGTGCCGCAGACGATCACAATCGACGGACTCAACGACTTCGACGCGTCGAACCTGGTCGAGGACGACTCCCTGGACACGCAGGCCAGCGCCTGGTGCACCGCGACCGTGATCTCGCCCATGGACATCGGCCGCGTTTACGTGACGAACGACAACAACTTCCTCTACATCGGCTACTACCACAACATCGGTGATCCGCCCGACGACTGCTTCAAAAGCCCGACGCCGCAGATGGGCATCGCGCTCGACGTGAAGAACACCGCTGCGGGTGGCACCAGCGACCCGTTCACGCGCAAGATCGGCTGGAGCAACGTGCCCCACAAGCCCGACTTCTACGTCTACTTCGAGCTCGACGCGAACAACTACGAAGTGCTCTACAAGGACAACGCCGGTACCTGGCAGGTGCAGCAGGACGGTTCGAACGGGCTCGGCATCGCCGGCGAAGACACGCACTTCTATGAGCTGCGTCTGTCGCTCGCCACGCTGGGTGTGACCGCCGGCGATACGCTGAATCTCGAGTGGTGGATGACGCAGAACAGCGGCAACAAGGGGCCGCTCGACGCGGTGGCGAGCGACGACGTGCAGATGTCGCGGGTCGGCACCACGACGTTCGACACCACCGACGTCGTGCAGATGACGGCGATGAAGCCGTACGTCGTCCAGCTCTTCGTGGACAACACGCCGCCCAGGGTCGAGAGCGCGAAGGCCGTCAACTTCCTGCTGCTCGGCGACAAGACGTTCGCGCTCAACAGCAACAAGGTCGACGTGACCTTCAGCGAGCCGGTGGAACTGACCACGTCGCAGTCCGCCGGCAACTACGCGATCGGCGGCGCCGCCATCCCGCTGGTGATCCTGGCGCAGCGCGACGCGACCAACCACGCACTCGTCCACCTGACGCTGTCGCAGTCGATCGGAGCGAACGCCAGCTTCTACGACCTCACGGTGAGCAACGTGCAGGACGAGAACGACAACGTGATCGCCGGCGACAACGTCGGCTCGTTCTTCATCCAGAACATCAACTTCCAGTGCGACGCGAGCGTCGGCCTCTGCAAGGGCATCTTCGCGCCAAGCGACACGTTCTCGGTCGAGGGCAGCCTGAGCCCGCTCACCTTCTCGTTGTGCGACAACGCATTTGCCTACGACGGCAACGCCGACTCGATCTACGCCGTGACGGTGCCGTTCTCGATGGTCAAGGATCCGAACACCGGCAAGGCGGAGTCGTTCCTCGGCTACAAGTTCGCGCGCAAGTGCAGCGAGTACGAACCGCTCAGCTCGAATCGCGAGTTCACCGCCAGCAGCGACAGCGGCGCGTCGGTCACCCTGCTCACCTACTGGAACAACGACGACCCCGCCAACTTCACCCACAACGAGGTCGACGTGGTGTTCCAGGTGGACGCCAATAGCGTCAGCCCGACGGCATCCGACACCTTCTACGTGCAGGGCGGTCAGGCGCCGCTCAGCTTCACGCCGTCCGGAATCGCCATGAAGGACGATGGTGTCGACCCCGACGTCGCGGCCGGTGACGGCATCTACGCGGCGCGGGTGCGCTTCCCGGTGTGCACGGCGAAGAGCGTGGACTGGAAGATCTTCTACCGCGGCGATTTCGAGTGTCTCGATCAAGGGAACCGCAACGTGTACCTCAACGACCAGGTCTACGGCACGGTCGGCAGCGGTCACCCCGAGCTGGTGCTGCCGGCGCGCGGCATCGATGCGTGCACGGTGACCGACAAGCCGATCACGGTGGTGTTCCGCGTGGACATGCGCACCGCCGAGCCGAATCCGGGCCCGGCCGACACGGTGGCGATCGGCGGCAACCTGCTGCCGCTCGACTTCAACCTGCCGTGGGCGAGCAGGCTGTTCGACGACGGAGCCGGTTTCGATGAAGCGGCCGGTGACTACATCTACACGGGGGCCTTCACCTTCCCCGATTCGACCCACCTCGACGGCGAATTCAAGTACTGGCTCGGCTACGCGGCGGCGGGGCAGCAGCTCGGCACGAGCGCCGCAGGAATCGGTGACTTCGAGTGCTTCGGCTACGGCAACCGCGCGATGTCGCTCGACGACGTGAACTACTCGACGACCACGCCGATGGTGCGCGTGTTGAGCGTCTGGGACTACTGCACCGAGCCCACCGGCGTGCCGCGGCCCGTGTCGTCGTCGAGCGGTGGGACCGCGTTCGCGGTGCTGCAGCAGAGCGCGCCCAACCCGTTCACGCCAAGGACCACGATCCGCTTCGACCTGCGCCGCGCCGGACGCGTGACACTGTCGGTGTACGACATCACCGGCCGGCGGATCCGGACGCTGCTCGACCAGGCACTGGTTCCGGGCCCCTACGAGGCCGTCTGGAACGGCACCGATCAGGGCGGCCGCCGCGTGAAGAGCGGCGTCTACCTGTACGAACTCACGATGGGCGGCGAGCGTCTCGCACGCCGCATGGTCTATACGCGATAGAGAAAAGCGGGTGCGGCCCTGCAAAGGGGCCGCGCCCGCTCCTCGAACAGCAGTTCCGGCGACCTCCGGGGGCGCGGTTCGCTCCTGCCGGAGCGGGGGAAACCGGTGTAAACTATTCCGGCATCCATTGAGGTTCGGATGAGGCGGGAGGCCGCACTTCCCGCGCTCCCCGATCACCCGTTCACCGCATCCTCGAGAGGTTCCCCATCATGCGTCTTGCCACCACGCTTCTTGCGAGCGGGCTGCTGGCCCTCGTCGCGGCGCCGGCGCTGGCCCAGACCGACGGCAGTCTGGAAGTCGCCTACGGCACCGTGCTCCACACCCAGACCACGCAGACCAACTTCGGCGACGCCACCGACGGCGTGCCGGGCTTTACCAACGGCTCCGAGCTGGACGTCGCCTACGGCATCATTTCCGGCGGCAACCTGCGCCTGTTCCTGGGCGGCAACCTGGAGTCGAACTTCAACAAGCTCGACATCTTCATCGACTGCATTGCCGGCGGCCAGAACAAGCTGCGCGGCGACAACCCGAACGTGGACTTCGACGGCCTGAACCGGATGGGCGACGACGGCAGCGGCAACGGCCTGATCTTCGACACCGGCTTCGAGGCCGACTACTACATCACGCTGACCAACGGTGACGGCGGCGGCGGCACCGACGACATCTTCGCCAACTACGCCGAAGTGCTCACCGGCGGCGGCGGATTGGGCGACTACCTCGGGCAGGCCGTACCGCAGAACGGCACGCTGTCGGGCGGCACCGACCACGGCATCCAGCTCACGCTCGACAACAGCAACGTCGCGGGCGTGGACGGCGGCTGCGGCGCCAGCTCTGGCGCGGGCGTCGCGACGGGTATCGAGCTCAGCATCCCGCTCTCGGCGCTCGGCAACGCCACAGGCTGCTTCAAGGTCTGTGCGTTCGTGAACGGCTCGAGCCACGACTACGTGTCGAACCAGGTCCTCGGCTCGCTGCCGGCCGGCACTTGCAACCTCGGCGAGCCGCGCGCCGTGGACTTCCGCCAGTACGCGGGCGACCAGTTCTTCACCGTGTGCGACGGCGCGACGCCGGTCGAGCACTCGAGCTGGGGCCGCGTGAAGGCGATGTACCGCTAGTCCGAAGCCGAATCGAAGGTGAGAGGGGCGGGCCCCGGTGGCCCGCCCCTCGCGGTTTTCTCGCCGGGTCGCCCCGATCCGTTGTAGGGTCCCGGACCATGTCCGAGAAGCCCGGCGCCTGGTCGCCGTTCGTGCCCGCCTCCGTGAGCCTGCCGGAGATCACCGTCAAGGGTCTCGTGCTTGGCATCGTGCTCGCCGCCGTGCTGGCCGGCGCCAACGCCTATCTCGGCCTGTTTGCGGGCATGACCGTGTCGGCCTCGATTCCGGCGGCGGTGATCTCGATGGGCGTTCTCAAGCTGTTCCGGCGCTCGAACATCCTCGAGAACAACAACGTGCAGACCTGCGCCAGCGCCGGCGAGTCGCTTGCGGCCGGTGTGATCTTCACGATGCCGGCGCTGGTGATTCTCGGCGCCTGGCAGCGTTTCGACTTCCTGCAGACCTCGATCATCGCCGGGTTGGGCGGTGTGCTGGGTGTGCTGTTCACCGTGCCGCTCCGCCGCGCGCTGATCGTCGAGCAGGCGCTGCAGTTCCCCGAGGGCGTCGCCTGCGCCGAGGTGCTGGAGACGGGGGAGAAGGGCGGTTCGGGGGTCAAGTACGTGGCATGGGCGGCGATCGCAGCGGCCCTCTACAAGCTCGCCGAAACCGGCATGCGGCTCTGGGCCGAAACGGTGGAGGGCGCGGGCTACGTGGGCGGACGTCGCGGCATCGCCTACTTTGGTTCCAATCTGTCCCCGGCGCTGCTCGCCGTGGGCTACATCGTAGGCCTCAACATCGCCGTGCTGGTGTTCGCAGGCGGCGTGCTCAACTGGATCGTCGCGATCCCGATCGTGAACGCGCTCGCGGGCGGCGCGCCCGCCGGCGTCACGGCGGTCGAGCGCGCCGGCGAGCTGTGGTCGACGCAGACGCGCTACCTGGGCGTCGGCGCCATGGTGGTGGGCGGCCTGTGGGCGCTGGTGCGGATGCGCGGCAGCGTGCTGTCGGGCTTCCGCTCGGGGCTCGCCGCCTACCGGCGCGCCAAGGGCGGCGCGGTCGTCGAGCGCACCGACGCGGATCTGCCGATGCAGTGGGTGCTGGTGGCGATCGTGGCTTCGATCGTGCCCCTGTTTCTGCTCTACCACTTCCTGATCGGCGCGCTCGGCGTCGGGCTCGGCATGGCCGTGATCATGGTCGTCGCGGGATTCCTGTTCTCCGCGGTGTCGGGCTACATGACGGGGCTCGTGGGATCATCCAACAACCCGATCTCCGGCGTCACGATCGCCACGATCTTGTTTGCCTCGCTGCTGGTGCTCGCGCTGTTCGGCCCGCTGGATGGCAGGGGTGCCGCGGCGGCGATCCTGATCGGCGCCGTGGTCGCGTGCGCGGCCGCAATCGCGGGAGACAACCTGCACGACCTGAAGACCGGCTACCTGGTGGGCGCCACGCCGTGGAAGCAGCAGCTGGTGCTGATCGTCGGCACCCTGGTCTCGGCGCTGGTGATGGCGCCGGTGCTGAATCTGCTGCTCGACGCCTACGGCATCGGCGCGGTGACCGCGGAGCACCCGCACGCGCTCACCGCGCCGCAGGCGACGCTGATGGCGGCCGTGGCGAAGGGCGTGTTCTCGGGCGGTCTGCCGTGGACCATGATCGCGATCGGCATGGCGCTCGCGGCGGCGATCATCGCCCTGGACCTCGCGCTCGAGAAGCGTGGCTCGAGCTTCCGCGCTCCGGTGCTCGCCGTCGCGGTCGGCATCTACCTGCCGTTCGAGCTCTCGACGCCGATCTTCGTCGGTGGTCTCGTCGCCTGGCTGGTGCAGCGGGCGCTGAAGCGCCGCGACGAGGGCGAGCGCCGCGACGCTGCGCAGCGCGGGCTGCTGATGTCATCGGGCCTCATCACCGGCGAGGCGCTGGTCGGCATCGGTCTCGCCGTGCCGATCGTGATCTCGGGCCGTGGCGACGTGCTGGCGATCTTCGGCGTGCACGGCTCGCCGTGGGTCGGGGTCGTGCTGCTCGCGGCGATCACCGTCGCGCTCTATCGGCTGAGCCTGCCGGCGCGGCGCTGAGCGGATTCGATCCCCGGCACGCCGAGAGGACAGAGCCCTTCGCGGGTCCGAGATCTCTATTTCTCATCAATTCCGCTCAAGTGTGTCGTCTTCCGGCCGATCATCCCTGTATCGCCCGGAGAACTCCCTCCGGTGGAGGCGTGGAACCTCGGCCACGCCAAACCGCGCGAGCGGCATGCCCGCGCGAAGCCTGACGGGCCGCAGGCACGGCCCATGCTCGAGACCGGCGATCCATGATGACCGAGGGCGACCCCGCTTCCAGAGAAACCGTCTACGTCGAGAAGATCCGTGTGCCGGCCCGTGTGTCGCAGCCGAGCCTCGGCCCGCGCGACGGATGGTTCCTGCTGTTCCCGCGGATGGGCAGCGCCAGGAGGCCGGAGACGCTGATCGAGCTGCTCGATTCTTCGCGCGTGGTGGTTCCGTTCATCCAGGCCGAGGATTCGACCGTCCTCCTGCTCACGCGACCGAACATCGACTGGGTCATCGTCGGCCGCGGCGTCGAGCGCAGGCTCATCTACCCGCCGGAATACCGGATCACCACCGAACAGCGGGTCGATCTTCGTTTGATCGACGAGAGCCACGTCCATGCGGTGGTGCGGTGGGATTCGCACGAAGGCACGGTTCGGCTCTCGGATCATCTGAACTCCAGCAGCGGCTTCATCGTCGCCACCACCGGGTTCGGACTGCTGCTGGTCAATAAACTGCGCGTGCGTGAGACGCGGCTGGCGGAGAGCACGGCACGGCCCGTCGACGTTCCTGACACGGCAAACCCGGGCGCGGCCGCGTAGTCGCCGCGCCGCGGATATACCGGTCATCTCGGTTCAGGTCGACCGGATGACGACCCGGCCAGGAGCGCGCGCGCCGCCGCCTCTCTGGAAACTGGGACGCAGAGCCGCACCGGCCCCGCGCCGATGAGCGTCTGACCTTCTTCGCCGCGCGCGTAGCAGGGAATGCCCTCGGCTTCGAGCAGGGAGCGCGCCGCCATCAGCCGTGTTTCATCGGTCGTCTCGAGGATGACGGCCTCTTCGACCCATTTGGCGCCGTCGTCGGCGGGCTGTGACGGTCCCTCCGTCAGCCCGGCGTTGCATTCGGAACACCGCACGGCGTCTTCGGGATTGCTGGTACCGCAGCGTGGACAGATCACCTGATGGCCTCCAGTCGTGCCGGATCTTTCGCGTCAGAACGGCGAGAAGCCGACGATACGTCTGTTACCGCGCCGACTCCAACCGATGCGCCGCTTCGGGCTCCGTGCGGGATTCGCCCGGGTGCACATGCAGCCGGGCCCGGGGTCACCGAGGTAGCCGCATCCCCAGGGGTTCATTGCGGCGGCGACCGAAGCGCGAACGGGCAATGCTGTGTTCGCCGTGAACGCTCGACTCTGGGGACGAACCACTCGACCATGACCGACGGCGCCCCGCGAGGGCCCATGCCGCTGGAGTCCGCCGGCATGGACGCGGCGCACGGGACGCTTGCAGGATGGCGGGCCCAGGTTCAGGATTTCTGCACGGGCGGACCGGGCAGGGCATGTAGCACGGCTGCCGGTGCTGCCCGGGCGTCTCCTTCCACACCGCAGGGCCCGCACGATGCCTCGCCTTTCGCTTCGACGGCCTGTCCTCCGGGTTTCCTCCGGTCTCCCGACCCTGTGGCATCGCGCGACGCTGGTGACGCTGGTCTGCGTGCTGGCCGGCAACGGGATCCCCGCGATGGCTCAGACCGGCGACGTCCCTCTCTGGGGTGTGCACGGCGTCGTCTACGCGATGGCGCGGTCCGGGAACACCCTCTACCTCGCCGGCAGCATGAGCGACGTCGGGCCCAACACGGGCGGCGGCGTAGCCGTCGACCCTCGCACGGGAGCGCTGCAGGCGCCGTTCGCGCGCGTCTGTGGCGAGCTGGATGCCGTGGTTCCGGACGGGGCCGGAGGCTGGTACATCGGTGGCCGCTTCACGGCCGTGGAAGGCCAGCCGCGCGCGAACCTCGCGCATATTCTCGCCGACGGCACCGTGGCGCCATGGAATCCCGGCGTGGCGGGCGCCACGGTGCGGATCAACGTCCCGGATGTCGTGTACCGGACGCCCGGTGTGGATGCGATGGTGCGCATCGGCCAGACGATTTACATCGGTGGCCTGTTCACGACGGTCGCCGGCGAGACGCGGAGCGACATCGCCGCGCTCGATGGCGAAACCGGCGCGCTGATCGCGTGGAGGCCCGAGGCGAACGGCGAAGTGCGCGCGCTGGCGGCGCGCGGCCGGTCGCTCTACGCCGGGGGAGCATTCACCCGCATCGGCAGCGCGGACAGAGCACATCTGGCGGCGCTCGACCTCGACACGGGCGCGGCGTCGGAGTGGAACCCGGGCGCCGACGGAAGGGTCCTGTGCCTCGCCATCGGCGGGGCGACGCTCTATGCGGGCGGCGAGTTCGATCACGTCGGTGGCGTGCCCCGCAATTCGATCGCCGCCGTCGATCTGCGCACGGCTTCGGTCACGGCGTGGGACCCGGCACTCGGGCCCAAGCGCCGATACATCGCGCACGGAAGCTGGATCTGGCCCTGGGTGTCGGCGATCGCGCTGCAGGGCCACACCGTGTACCTGGGGGGCTATTTCGACGAGTCAGGTGGGCTCGTGCGACGCGGCCTGGTGGCGCTCGATGCGAAGACGGGCGAACCGACTGGATTCGAGGCCGGGATCTCCCACGCCAGTCTGCGGCCGTCGGTGAATGCGCTCGCCGTGCACGGCGGGACGCTCTACGTCGGCGGCACGTTCGAAACCCTGGCGGCGACCCCGCGCGGTTTCCTGGGGGCGCTGGACGGGGCCACCGGGAGGCTTGAGGAGTGGAACCCGAGACCCGACGACGACGTCGAGGCGATCGTGGTGGACGGCGCCTCCATCTACGTGGGGGGTCGCTTCACCAGTCTGCGCGACTGGCAGCCGCATCGCGGTGCGGCGGCGATCGATCTCACCACCGGGCGCGCCGCCTCATGGAGCCCCGAGATCGACGGCGACGTGACGGGAATCGGTGTGATCGGAGACACGGTCTATCTGGCCGGCCTGTTCAATCACGTGAACGGGATTCCGCGTCACGATATCGCGGCCGTGGATGCGGACACCGGCGCGCTGCTCGCGTGGGACCCCGGACCGCTGGGCCCAATCGGTGTATCCGCCGGCGGGTATGCCATGGCGATCCGTGACCGGTCGATCTTCGTCGGCGGTTACTTCTTTGGGCTCGGCGGGCAGGATCGCAACTACGTCGCAGAGCTGGATCCGGTGACGGCGGCGGCGACCCCATGGAACGCATACCCGGACGGCAGCTGCACGGTCATCCTGCCCACGGAGGATGCCATCTATCTCGGCGGCGGGTTCAACGATCTCGGCGGCGGGCACCGTCCGCACCTCGGCGCCGTCGATCCCCTCACCGGAACGTTACTGCCGTGGAGTCCACGGCCCGGGGACGCCTACCCCTACCTCTACCCCCAGCTCTTCGCGCTCGCGAGGCACGAGGGAACGACGTACGTGGGAGGCATCTTCGGTTCCATGGGCGGGGAGCCCCGCAACGACCTCGCCGCAGTGGATGCGTCCACTGGGGCGGTGCTGCCGTGGGCGCCGGATCCGAACGGTCCGATCGAAACAATCGCCGCCATGGGCCGCACCATCTGGGTCGGCGGCACCTTCGGCACGATCGCCGGAACGTCCCGCGCGTACCTGGCTGGATTCGACGCGGGCAGCGGCGCTCCGACCGGTGTGGACGCTCGGCTGGACGGGTTCGTCAGCGACCTGGTCGCGAGCGGTGACACGCTGTTCGTCGGAGGCGCATTCCACAGCGTGCATGGATTTCCGCACAGCGGGGTGGCCGTGCTGCTGCCGGGCTCGCCGCGCGCCGCCGTTCCGATGGCCGCTCGCACGAGCGAAGCGCCTGCGCTCGCGTGGATCGGGCCTCGGCCCGTGCGCGGCAGGGGGGCTATCGAGTTCACGCTGCCCCGCGAGTCGCCCGCACGCCTCGCGATCTTCGATCTGCAGGGCCGTCGCGTCGCGGTGCCGCTTGATCGCGCGTGGACGGCCGCGGGAATCCACCGGATCGAGCTCGATACGACCGGATGGGCGCCGGCGATCTATCTCTGCCGCCTCGAGGCATGCGGGGTGAGCGTGACGCAGAAGATCGTGGTCATTCGCTAGGGCACGGTGGGTCCGGCACCGGGATCGCACGATCCTTCGTGGAGACGAACCGCTCGACCACGACCGGCGGCGCTCCGCACGATGGGGGTTCGCGCGGGGCAGGGGCCGGCCGGTCCGGCACACGGCGATTGCTACCCGGCGCCGACCGCCTCGACCACCGTATCGGTCACCGGCTCGTTGACGGCGACGCCGGGGCCGAAGAACCGCGTTTCGAGATCCACCCACTTGAGTGCCGTCTGGCCGCTGGTTTCGGTCTCCTTGCGCAGGCGCTGGATCTCGTCCTGGTACCACGCCACCACCGGACGGCCGATGCGCAGGCCCTGGAGCTCGTCGTTGAGCTCGGCGGGCCGCACGAGACAGGTCCAGCCGCGGTCGTACGGGCTCAGCACCACGAGGTGCGGCTGGCGCTGGAGCGCCTCGTTCACCTGGGTGATCTCGCCGCTCACCGGCGCGAGCACCTTCAGCGATTCGGCGCCGCGCCTGACCGTGAACAGGGGGTCGCCGCGACGCACGCGGGTGCCCGCGGCGGGCAGCTCGACGCGCTCCACTTTCCCGAGCGCCTTGCGGGCGAAGTCGTCGAGCCCGGTCCACACCTGGCCGCTCGGGTCGATCCGTGCCCACGCATGGCCGGGCGAGACGAATGCGCCACCGGGCACGCAGTATTCGCCCTCCTTGAGGATCTCGGCGATGGCCGGCGCGACCACGCGCACTACCGGCAGCCGCTGCGCCGCGAGCCGCGCTTCGCGCTTGATCAGCAGGCGGTTGGCGATCGCGATCAGCTCCTCGGCGGTGAACGGCTTCTGCACGTAGTCGACCGCGCCGAACTGCATGGTCTCGACCGCGGTTTCGATCGTGCCGTAGCCGGTGATCACCACCACGTCCATGTCGGGTCTCAGGTGACGCGCGGCCTTGACCACCTCGACGCCGTCCATCTCCGGCATCTTGAGGTCGGTGAACAGGAAGTCGTAGTCGCGCGCCCGCAGCAGGGTGAGCGCCTCGGGGCCGTTTTCCACGGTATCCACGCTGAACCCCGCCAGCACCAGGATCTTCCTGAAGCTGTCGAGAACGATCTTCTCGTCGTCCACGGCGAGGATCCGCGCGCGCGCCTCGGGAACCTCGGCGCGCATCAGACTCTTGGCCTCTTCGGCGAACGTCTGGGTGACGGCGGTCTTCAGGACGGCTTCGCGTTCGCGGCGGCGGCGCGCGACGTCCATGCGACCGGACACCGCGCGTACGACCACGTCGGCGAGTACGAACAGGACCACCAGCAGGATCATCAACAGGGCCGTCATGGAGAGGACTCCTTCCCGGCGACGTTCTCGGACAGCACGCGCCGTACCAGGGTGAGCAGTTCGGTATCGTCGAAAGGCTTCGCCAGGAACGCCGTGGCGCCCGCCTCGAGCACCTGTTGCTCCTGGGCGGGAAGGGCGTAGCCGGTGATCATCACGATGGGCAGCTCGGGGCGCCGTGCGCGCATGGCCTGGAGCGCCTCGAGCCCCGAGCGCCCCGGCAGCATCAGATCGCAGATCACGAGGCGGCAGCGCTCGAGATCGGGATGGGCGAGGGCCGCTTCGGCGTCGAGCACGGCAGTGACGGCGAATCCTTCCGCACCGAGCACCAGCCGGATCGCATCGGCGACCACGGGCTCGTCGTCCACGACCAGCACGTCGCAGGCGGCGTTCATGGCGTGCCTCCGGTCGTACGCGGCAGCGGCACCGAACCGCGCACGGCACCCGGTCCGGTATTGCCGCGCGCATCGGGCATGGGCACGGGCGCGGGCGGCGACGCGCTCGCGCCGGCCATCGCGTCCGGTACCTCGCACGGCAACCGCACCGTGAAGCGCGAACCCCTGCCGGGCTCGCTCTCGACGGCGATCGAGCCCGCGTGGCCCTCGACGATGCCCCAGGTGACCGCGAGCCCCAGACCCGTGCCGCGCGGGCCCTTGGTGGTGAAGAACGGATCGAACAGGCGGTCCATCTCTTCCCGGGCGATGCCGCGCCCGGTGTCTTCGACCGTGATCTCGAGGTAGGGCTGCGGCCCGAGGCGGTCCATCGCCTCCCAGCGGCTCCCCGGACAACCGGCCCGCGCGCACCATTCGATCTGGCCTGCGCCGCCCACGTTCACGCCGAACATCGGCGCCCCGCAGTCCGGGCAGCGGCGATCCGGCAGCTCGAGCGGCGTGTGACAGGACGGGCACAGGTGCTCCAGGATTTCGCCCTCCTGGCGCTGCTCCGGCGCATGGTGCTGGCCATGGCCGTAGCGCGGGTCCATGTGCATGACCCCGTCGCGGTCGCCACTCCTGCGCACGATGCGGATCGACGGCGCGCCGCCGAGGCGCACGTCCTTGTCGAGCAGGTCGCATCCTCTGGGGCACGTGGCCGTGCGCACGATCGCATAGCCCTGGGGCGGCACCGCCGCGCGCGCGGTGCGCACGGTGATCGTGCCGCCGGGGCTCGGGCTGGCGCCGGCGATGGCGTCGGCGGCGTTGAGGAGCAGGTTCACGACCACCTGCTGGATCTGGTTCGCGTCCGCGGGGATGGTGTGCAGATCCTCGCCCAGCTCGAACCGGATGTTGACGCGCGCAAGCGTGAGCTGATTCATGACCACGGCCGCGGCGCGGCGCACGACCTCGTTGACGTCGATGGGCTGGCGCCTGGGCGGTGTCTGCCGGGCGAAGTCCAGCAGCCCGCGGGTGATCTCCCGGCAGCGCTTGGTCTCGCGCACGATGACCTCGAGATCGGCGCGGGTCTCCGGATCGTTCGCGGCGCGCTTCTCGAGGAACGAGGCGTAGGTCAGCACGCCCGTGAGCGGGTTGTTGATCTCGTGCGCCACGCCCGCGGCGAGGCGGCCGACCGACGCCAGCTTGTCGGACTGCGTGAGCTGGCGCTGCATCTCGTTCAGGCGCTGCGTCATGTCGTTGAACGAGCGGGCCAGGTCGCCGAGCTCCTGCCCGCCCGTCACCGGAATGGCCGTCGACAGGTCGCCGCGCGCGACCCGGCGCGTGCCCGCGATCAGCGCGGCCACCGGCTTCAGGATCAGTTGCCGGCTCAGCCACCAGAGCAGCAGGCTGCTGGCCGCGATCGCCAGCACGGCGAGCATCCACATGCGCCGCTGGTCGCCGGCGATCTGCGCGTCGGCGGCGGCGAGCGACAGGTTGACGTCGAGCACGCCGAGCACGGTCTCGTCGCGCGAGTGCGCGTGACAGGCGGCGCTGGAGCAGGTCTGCTCGTTGTGGATCGGCCGGATCATGCCGAGCACGCGATGCCCGTCGCCGGCGCGGTAGATGCGGGCGCGCTCGTGCATGGACAGTGCCGCGGGCGGCTGGCCCGCCGCGTGGCACGCGTAGCAGGCCTCGGCGTTCTTGTCGAGCGCATGGCCGATCTCGGCCTGGTCCGACGAGAACATGATCGTGCCCGCGGCGTTGAACAGCCGCACCCTGTCGATCCCGTCCTGATGACCGATGGTCGTGATCTCGCGGTGCACCGCGTCGCGCCGGTTCTCGAGCATGTCGTGGTACGTCGTGCTGGCGATGGTTTCGCTCAGCTGATCGGCGCTGCGCGTGAGCTGTGCGATGAGGGCGCGCTGGTGGGCGCGGATCATGATCCCCGACATGACGCCGATCACCACGGCAGTGACCACCGCGACGCCCACGATCGCCAGGGTTCCGATGTGCGGTTTCATGCGCACCCCCACACGCTCGTTACGGTCAGGCGTCCCGCGCCGCCGGCGCGGGTGAATCGTGCCCGTGCCGCGGGAACACCGGCAGGTAGCGTGCCGCCAGCGCGAAGACCGCGAAGCCGATGGCCACGAGGCCCACGGACACGGTGACCTCCATCCACGACGGCCGGTAATGCATGCCCGCCGCCCGTTCGAGTCCGGTCACGCTCACGTTCAACCGGTGCATGATGAAGCCCAGCACCGCGAGTGCGCCGCCCGCGACCAGCCCCGCGGGGGAGGTGCGGATGCGCCGCCAGAGCAGCAGCGCGATCGGCAGCACGACGCCGAGCCCGAATTCGAGCTGGAACATGTGGGCCTCGTAGGTGGGCTGGAACATCAGGCCCAGCGCGCCCTCGTGCCAGATCGACTGCAGGCGCAGCACGCCGAATACGGCGAGCACGACCACCATGGCCCGACCGAGCGGTTCGAGCAGCTCGAGTTCGAGTTCGCGCCCGAACGCACGCCCCGAGAGCCACGACTCGACAATGACCATGCCGAGTCCGGCGCCGATCGCCGACACGTAGAACAGCCACGGCAGCATCGGCGAATACCACAGCGGGTAGAGCTTGGACGGCACGATCAGGTAGAGCGAGCCCAGCGAGGACTGGTGCATGGTCGAGAGCAGCACGCCGAGCACCACCAGCGGCGTGTTCGCGTTGTGCAGGATGCGGCGCAGCCGGTCGAGACGGAACCGCTCGAGCACCATCGGCAGGAATTCGAACGTGAGCACCGTGGTGTAGAGCATCACGCACCAGGCGACCTCGAACATGACCGAGTGCGGGTTCCAGAACACGATCGCGTGCCAGATCCGCCACGGCTGACCGAGGTCGTACATCAGGGCGAATACGACGAACAGGTATCCGAGGTAGCCGGTCAGCACCGTCGGACGGACGATCGGGTCGAAGCGGCGGATGTTGAACAGGTGCACCGTCGCCATGATCGTGAACGCGCCCGCGGCGAGGCCGACGCCGCACAGGATGTCGAAGCCGATCCAGAGCCCCCACGGGAAGGCGTCGCTCAGGTTCGTCGTGGCGCCGAGCCCGCGCGTGAACCGCACGAAGGTCACGAACAGGAACGCGGCCAGGATCACGAAGAAGATCACGGTCCAGAAGCCGGGCATCGCGCGCCGGCGCGGGGCTTCGAGAGCGACGCTCATGATCCGCTCCTTCCACCGTCTGCCGACGTCGGCGGCTCGACGGGCGCGTCGCCGCCTTCGGCGAGGCGGACGTAGGTGCGCCGCTTGGTGATCCAGTGGATGCCGAACAGCGCCACGGCGCCGACCGAGACGACGTCGGGGAGGTGCGAGAGCACGCGCCAGGTGAGCTGCGGCAGCTCTTCGTGGGGCAGATTGCCGGGCAGGCCGAGCCCCGCGAACGAGACGTTCGACAGCATCAGCACCGAGGTGCCGCCCGCCTCCTCGAGACCGTAGATGTGGTCGACGTAGCGATCGGGCTCACGGGCGATCCGCTCGCGCGCCTCGCGGATCAGGTCGTCACGTTCGCCGAACAGGGTCGCCCCGGTGGGGCAGACGGCGGCGCAGGCCGTCGGTTGCCCGGCGGCCACGCGCGGCGCGCACATCACGCACTTGCCGACCACCGGCAGCAGCTTGTCCCACTGGTACTTCGGCGCGCCGAACGGGCACGCCATGATGCAGTAGCGGCAGCCGATGCAGAGATCGGAGTCGTAGTCGACCGGTCCCTGGGCCGTCTTCTTCATCGCGCCGACGGGGCACACCGACACGCACGTCGGCGAGAGGCAGTGCATGCACATACGGCGCACGTTGGCGCCCTCGTGGTGCTCGACCACGGTCCAGGTGTAGGCGGTGGTCTTCTTCTCGATCTCGTCCGGCAGACCGTTCTGCTCCTTGCACGCGGCCGAGCAGGCGCCACAGCCGATGCAGCGGGTGGAATCGAACAGCAGGCCGCGGCTCATGGGGTGGCTCCTTCGCCCTTGTGGCAGCGATCACAGTTCGCGGGGTCCTCGGCCGCGAACGCCGCTTTGCCGTCGTGGCACTTGCCGCATGCGGATTCGCCGTGCATGCCGAAGTCGGGAAGCGGCGGCGCCGCCTTCATCTGGAACGGCTGCGGGTGGCACGTCGCACAACCCGCCTTCGCGTGCGTCGCATGCTGGAACGTGACGCGGCCGGGGGAGTCCGCGGCGCGCGGATAGGCGTGTGGCTTCGGCACGCGCGGCGCCGCAGGTGCGGCGGCGGCCGTTGCGCCGCCCGGCGCTGCGGAAGCGGCTGCCGCCACTTCCTTCTTCGGCGGGCCGGTGTGGCACGTGGCGCAGGCCGTGGCGTCGGTCGTGCCGAACGCGTCGCGGCCGTTATGGCACGTGCCGCACGAGGCGCCCGCGTTCATGTCGCGGTGGGTCGGCTCGGGACCGCGCGTGAGCATGTGGAACGTCGCCGGGTGACACGCGGTGCAGGTGTTGCCGGCGAGCATGAAGTGGATCGGATGGCTGAAGACCACCGCGCTGTCGGCGTGACCTTCGCGGGCATAGACGATGTCCGCGGGGAAACGGGGCTCGGGGGCCGGGATGCGGCCGGCGGAATCGCCGGGGGCGGGAGCCGCGAAAGCGCTCGCCGCGAACAACAGTGCCAGCAGAGACTTCTGAATCGCCAGGGACGTCATGTCCTCGACTCCGCGTTCGAAAAAACGACGGCCCGCCTCCGCAGCGTCGTGCGGATCCTCGAGCGGGCAGGCGGAGAACGGCGCACCTGGCTCCCGTCGGCGCGTCGCCAGCGGCGGCGCACTTCCGGTGTGTATGGATCCTGCATAAGACGAGCCACGGACGCCGGCGCGCCGGCGCCGAACGCAGCGACGGCTAACTGCACGGGGCGTCGAGCGTTCGCAAGGCGCGCACGACCTGCGCTGCGTCGAGAAGGCGCCCCGGGTCGCGGCGCGCCCGGACAAAATGTCGCAGAGCATGCAGCTTCGGCAGGGGCCGCGCCGGTGTGTCTCGGTCCGGTGGGAGAGGACCGATGCAGCTCGATCACGGGAGGCCGCGTGCGCACGGAGGCAGGGTCCGACGATCTGCGCGGCGAGCGACGCATCGACGAGCGCGGCCGGTCCCGCTACTCTGAGGTCGCGACCGCATCGGGAACGCCCGTGATGGTGCGGGCGCAAGGGCGCCGGTGGAGGATCGCCATGGCGAGCGAGGATCCACGACCGATGGTCCATGGGATCCTGCGCATGGCCCGGACGACGGGTAAGGGGAGCATGGGAAGAACATGACGAGACTGCTGTGGGTGGCGCTCGGGGTCTTCGTTCTCAACCTCCCGTTCGGCTACTGGCGCGCGGGGGTGAGGAAGTTTTCGCGGGCGTGGTTTCTCGCGGTGCACAGTCCGGTTCCGCTGGTCGTCGCACTGCGCCTCGCCTCGGGAATCGGCTGGCACCTCTCCTCGGTGCCTTTCCTGGTCGCGGCGTTCTTCGGCGGGCAGTTCGTCGGTGGCCGCGTGCGCGGCGCGAAACCTGTCGCCTAGCCCGATCCGCCCTCGCCCCACGGCCGCACGCCGCCGCGCGCGAGGATTCCGGGCACCTCCTGCCAGCGCACGTAGCGCGTCGCGAGCGTGATCGAGAGCGAGACGGCTGCAGTCGCCGCGAGCACGGCGACGAGACCCGTGAACGCGCCACCCGGCCAGAAGCGATCCACCGCACCGCCGGCCAGCGCCCCCGCGCCCGCGGCGAGCAGCGGGACGCCATGCGGTTCGACCAGCGTCTTGCGGACGGGCCACCCGAGCATGGCGGCGAACCGCCACAGGAAGACGACGACGCCGAGCAGCGCGCTCGTCACCATGGCGATCAGGGCCCCTGCGAGCCCCATGGTGGGAATGAGGATCACCGCGAGGACGACGTGCGTCGCGAGCATCGTGAGCGAGAACCACGCCTCGAGACGGGTACGACCGAGGCCGCGTGCGATGCTCGTCGCCACGCCTGCGGCCACGAAGACGGCCGATGCGAGGGCCAGGCCGCGCAGCACCATGGCGGCCTCTCCATGGCCGGGACCCAGCCACGCTTCGAACAGCCGGTCCGCCGCGGTCGCGAGCGGCGTGAACAGCAGCACGGCCGCTGCCAGCACGTAACGTCCGCCGCGCTGGTGCAGCTCGAACAGCCACTCGGGCTTCCGTCGCGCGTGGAGTGAGGCCGCGGCGGGCAGGATCGCCAGCAGCAGGAGCTGCACGAGCGAGAATGCCGCATTCGATACGCGGAAGCCGAGCTCGTAGGGCGTGACGGCCGCCAGCGCGACCATCGGAACCAGCAGGAACTTGTCGAGATGCTGGTGCGCGGTGTAGCCGGCGACGGCCAGCTGCATCGGCCCGCCGAATGCGAGCGCTGCGCGCAGGCGGGTGCGGGCCGCGAGCGGCGAGACGAAGCGGAAGTGCGGCAATGCGTGATGCACCGCCGCCAGGGCCACGCCTCCGCCCACGAGCCAGGCGAGGCCGACGTTCATCACCAGGCCGCGGAGCCCCCAGCCGCGCGAGAGCACCACGGGAATGCCGATCGCGATCTGGGCCGTGACCGCGAGCATCGCCGCGTTCGCCAGATCGAAGCGCCCGTAGCCCTGCGCCACGGCCATCGTCACCGTCGCGAGGCCCATGATCGCGAACACGATCGCGCCGCTCACGATCACGAAGCCGGCATCCGCGCGAACGTCGGTCGGGAAGCGCAGCCACGCGGGCAGCGCATGCCCGAGCAGCAGGGCGAGCGCGAGCCAGAAGAGGCCCAGAACGACGAACGCCACCACCGCGATCGTCGCGAAGGCGCCCGCGGATTCCTCGTCACCCCGCGCATGAGCGTCGGCCACGTGGCGCAGCGTCGCCTGTGACAGGCCGAGGTCGAACGCCACCAGCGTTCCGGTGATGGCGAAGAACAGCGACCACAGGCCGAACCGCTCGGCGCCGAGCGACGAGAGCAGGTAGGGCGTGTAGGCGAGCCACACGATCAGCGCGACCACGCGACCGCTCGCGGCATGAATCGTGTTGGTGATGATGCGCCTGCCGAATCGGCCGCGCTCGGGCTGTCCCTTCACCTTCCCCCGCTTTTTCGGATGACCCGGGATGAGAACCGCCGCCGGGGGCGGACCAGACGCACCCGTGCCTCGCACGGTGCTTGCGCATCCATCCCTTCACGTTGCGACGACGTCATGGACTGCCTAAGCTGGACCGTCTCCATCATAACCGCCGGCCGCCGGCGGCGCGCTCACCGCCCCCTGGGCCCGGAGTGACCCGCATGACCCGGTCCGCCCGAATCCATCTCTTCGTCGCCGCGCTCTCGCTCACGCTCCTCAACGCCATCAAGCCGGTCACCATGGACGATCCCTCGTACCTGCTCCACGCGCGGCACGTGGCGCAGAATCCGCTGAATCCCTACGGCGGCGAGATGTTCACCTACCAGGCGTACGGCCCCGCGCTCTACAACAACGCGCCGCCCGTGTCGATCTACTGGCTCGGCGCCGGCATGCGTCTGCTCGGGAACCACGTGGTCCTCCTCAAGCTGTGGCTGCTCCTCTGGGCGCTGCTGCTGGCGTTCGCCCTGCACGCCCTGCTGGTTCGTGTCGCGCCCGGAGTCGCGGTGCCGTTCACCTGGACCGTCATGCTTTCGCCCTGGGTGCTCCCCGGGTTCAACTTCATGATCGACGTCCCCGCCCTGGCCATGAGCCTCGGCGCGATCGCCCTGTTCGCCCGTGCCGCGGATCGCGACTCCGTGCGCGGCGCCGTGCTCGCGGGGATCGTGGCGGGGCTGGCGATCCAGACCAAGTACACCGGCGCGATCGCCCCGGCGGTGATCCTCGCGTACGGGCTGGTGACCCGGCGCGTCCGTCTCGCCCTCGCCGCCTGCGTCGCGGCGGGGCTCCTCGCTCTGGGCTGGGAGGCGCTGATGGGCCTGCGCTATGGCGATACGCCGGTGCTTCACTACCTCGGGCGCCGGGAGCGCGGCGAGAGCGGGGTCCCGCGCCTGGACCTGGTCGTGCCGCTGTTCCGTTTCGTCGGCGTCCTGGCCGCCGGGCTCGTGCCGCTCGGGCTGGCGGCCGTCGGCGCTTCGCGCCGGGCCACGGTGCTCGCCATGACCGTGGTGGCCGCCGGCTACGCTGCGTTCGCACTGCTCCCCGAGCACGTCGTGGCGGCGCTCGACGGAATCAGCGGCGGTCGTTTCATCGACTTCGACAACGCCACGCTCGGACCGGCCGCGCTCGCGATCTTCGCGATCGCGGGCGTGGTCCTGTGGCGCAGCGGCCGCAGGCACGAGCCGCTGGACCGCTTCCTGCTGCTCTGGCTCTCGCTCGAGCTGGCCGGCTACTTCTTGATCTCTACGGCGCCGGCGGCGCGGCGGGTGATGGGGGTTCTGGTGGTGGCGTCGCTGCTGCTCGCGCGATGCGCGGCGCGGCGCGCCGCCGGGGCGCCGGCGCGAATGGCGCTGCTCGGCGCCGCGGCAGCCTTCGCCGTGGTCTTCGGCCTTGGCTTCTGGGCGGTGGACGTGGACGACGC
This sequence comes from Candidatus Eiseniibacteriota bacterium, assembly GCA_963744995.1. Taxonomy (GTDB): domain Bacteria; phylum Eisenbacteria; class RBG-16-71-46; order RBG-16-71-46; family RBG-16-71-46; genus CAVUWA01. Next base: position 101,717 of record CAVUWA010000005.1, on the reverse strand, counting down.
CCGGGCACAGAGGGACGACGTGCAGCGCGTCCTGCGGACCATCGAGCGGGCGCGTGGCGCGGGCTCCGGCGCCGCCGATCAGGTCTGGTACGTAGGCAATCACTTCGGTGCTTTTCAATACTACGCGCCGCGGAGCGGCATGCGGCCGGTCATGACCGGCCGCAGCACGCTGCATGCCGGCGACTGGCTGGTGATCCCGCTGTTCGTGGACGATCCCGACGTCAGGCTCGACCGTTCGATCCTGCGCCCCGTGGCCACGCTGCGCTCGCGCGGCATCTTCCGACTGCCGGTCACCACCCGCGGCGGGTACTATTTCGGCGGCCGTCCGCTGCTCAGGCCGGACCCGGACTGGCGGGTCGCGACGATCTACCGCGTGACCGGCGACGGGGTGGCCGTGCTCGAGAAGGCGAGGTCCCGTTGAACCCGATCCCGGAGTCCCGCCGCGCCGCCGCAGCTCGGCCCGCCACGGCGCCCGACCCTGCGCTCTCGATGTCCGACGTGTTCGAGATGATCGCGATCTCGGTGCTGGCGCCGGTGTCGTGGCTCGTCCCGCAACGCCTGTGGGTCGCCGCAAGCCGCGTCCTGAGCTTCGCCATCGCGGCGGCACGACCCGACGTGACCCGGCGGCGCATGACCCGCCTGCGGCGCTCGCTGGGTCCAAAGCCTTCGAACCGGGAGCTGTTCGCGCTGCGGGTTCGCATCATGGCGACCTACATGGAAGAGCGGCTGCAGATCCTGCGCGAATATCGGCCCGGAGGCTGGCGCCCCGAGATCCGCTTCCAGGGGCGTGCGCACATCGAGGCCGCCCTGGCTCGCGGCAACGGCGCGATCCTCATGGTGTGCCCGTTCTCCTACGCCGATCTGCTGTCCAAGAAGGCGCTCCACGCGCAGGGCTTCGAGGTCAGTCACCTGAGCGCGTTCTCGCGCGGCTTCTCGCCCAACAGCTGCCACGTGTGGCGACCGACGCGCTTCGGCATGCGCTTCCTGAGCCGGCTGCGGACGCGCGTCGAGGATCGCGCGCTGCGCGAACGCATCGTCATGCCGCGCGGCGGCGCCCTCGGCTACGCGCGGCAGGTCGATCGCCGCCTGCGCGACAACGGCCTGGTCTCGTTGCGGATGGGTGACGTGGGACACCGCACGATCGACGTGCCGATGGCCGGCGGCCGGCTCGCGCTCGCGACGGGTGCGCCGAGCATGGCGCTGGCGAGCGGCGCGGCGCTGCTGCCGCTGTTCGTGGTGCGTCTCGGGCCGGCGCGCTTCGACGTGGTGGTGGAGCCCGCGCTGGAGCCCGTACCGTCCCTCGATCGCCATGCCGCGGTGGAAGACCTGCTGCTGCGCTATGCGCGGCTGCTCGAGGCCAGTGTCCGGCGTCACCCGCAGCTGTGGAGCGGCTGGTATCGTCTGCGCATGGAGACACCCGGCGCGTAGCGGAGACGGGTGTGGGATTCGCATGCCGGCGTGCGGGCGCGGCCCATACGGAAACGAAGGAGGTCGGACGATTCAACCCACAGACGACATGCTGGCCCGCGTGACACGCCTGCTCGAAACGCGGTTGGGGCTCGGTGCGGGCGACGATGGCATCCACGAGGGCACCGGGCTCCTCGGGCAGGGCATCGGCCTCGATTCGGTCGAGGCGCTGCAGCTCGTGGCGGCGGCGGAGGAGGAGTTCGGTCTGACGGTCGCCGACGACGAGCTCCTTCCGGAGCACTTCCAGACCGTCGGTACGTTCATCCGCTTCATCGAGGTGCGACTCCCATGAGACGATCGGGCGGTGCCGGGCGGGCCCGGTGTCCGCGCCGTCGCCGACGACGAGGAGGCAGGACATGACGCGATCCCTTGCGGACGTCTTCGACGGCAACGCGACGGCCGCAGCGTCGAAGACCGCCGTCCGCGAATCCGGCGGCGACGTCACCTACGACACGCTCAGGCGGCGTTCGGAGACCGTATCGCGCGCGCTCGAGACGCTCGGCTGCGGCCCCGGCGCGCGCGTCGGCCTGATGATTCCCAATTCCGCCGCGTTCGTCGCCGGCTACTTCGGCATCGTGCGGCCGGGTGGCGTGGTGGCGCCGCTCAACGTGCGCTACCGCACGCAGGAGCTGGTCTACTACCTGGGGGACACCGGTGCGGTCGCGCTGATCGTGGCGCCGCACCTCGCCGCGGTGGCACGCGAGGCGCTGGCCGGCATGCCGCGCCCCCCGGCCCTGGTGCAGCTCGACGATGCCGGCGTCTGCGCGGTGCTGAGCCCGGGCGCCACGGCGCCCGGGCCGGCCGCCGTGCCTGCGGAGTCCGCCGGCGTGGCCGCGGACGCGCCGCTCATGCACCAGTACACGTCGGGTTCGACCGGGAATCCCAAGCGCGTGGTGCGCACGCACGCCCAGCTGCTGTTCGAGCTGGAGCGTCTGGCGGGCACCTTCGGACTGGGGCCCGAGGACCGCTTCCTGGGCGCGGCGCCGTTCTCCCACGTGAACGGCCTGGTGCGCACGATGCTCACCTCGATGTACGTCGGCGGCACGCTCCACCCGGTGCGCCAGTTCGACCGGCGCGGCGCGCTCGCGCTGATCACCGAAGCGCGCATCACCTACTTCGGCGGCGTGCCCTACATGTTCGTCCTGCTCGCCGAGACTCCGGTGCGCGGAAACGTGGATCTCGGCAGCCTGCGCGTGGCGTTCTCCGCGAGCGCCCCGCTGCTGCCCACCGACAACGAGCGCTTCCACGAGAAGTACGGCGTCCGCGTGCGGCAGCTCTACGGCTCGACCGAAACCGGCACGATCAGCGTGAACCCGCATCCGGACCCGGCGACCTGCGCCGAATCGGTCGGCCGTCCGCTCGAAGGCGTGCGCATCGAGGTCGTCGACGATCACGGGCGGCCGGTGTCCCCCGGCGACGAGGGCGAGATCACGATCGCCAGCCCGGGGGCGATCCGCGGCTACGATGGCAACCCCGAGGCCAATGCGTCCAGCTTCCGCGACGGATTCTACCTTTCGGGAGATCTGGGCCGCGCGAATCCGGACGGCTGCCTGGTGCTGACCGGGCGGAAGAAGTTCCTCATCAACCGCGGCGGCTTCAAGGTGAACCCGCTCGAGGTCGAGGAGGCGATCGCGAGCCACGCCGGCGTCGCCGAGGTGGCGGTCTACGGTGCGCCCGGCCCGCATGGCGACGACGTCGTCCGCTGCGCGATCGTGCAGCGCGCGCCGTGCACCGAGCGTGAGATCCTCGAGCATTGTCGTGGCCGCATCGCCGACTTCAAGATCCCGAGTCGGATCGAATTCCGCGACGTACTGCCCAAGAGCGAGACGGGGAAGATCCTGCGCCAGAAACTGCGCGAGGACCCTGCCGGCCGTTGAGCGCGCCGCGCTTCACGTGCCCGCACGGCCGGGATCCAGGCTGCCGCCGGCCGGGTGCGGCAGGTTCCACGTCTTCGGTCGGCATGGCACCGAACACTCTCCGCAGGAGGCTCGCATGTTCCGCCGGGTTCGAACCCTCTGTGCGTTCGCCATCGTCCTCCTGACGCTCGCACGCAGCGCCGCGCAGGCGCAGACCACCACGCCGCTCGTGCATGTCACGCTGTCTGCGGACTCCGTGCGCCACGCGATGGCGGTTCCCTCCCATGACGTGGTGCGCGGGCGCATCGATTCGACCGCGTACGCACTGCACGCCACGCAGATGCAGGCGGTCTGGGTGCGGTCGGCGCAGGGCCCCGCGCCGGACTCGCTCGGTCCGGCTCCCGAACCCGGGGTGGCGGCGGTGATCTGCCCGCACGACGACTTCAGCTTCGCGGGCCGCGTCTACCGGCGCGTGCTGCCGCTGATCACGGCTCGCACCGTCGTGCTGTTCGGCGTGTTCCACGGCTACTGGCGCGTCGGGGAGCGTGATCGTCTGGTATTCGATCCATACGGCGAGTGGACCGCTCCGGACGGGCAGGTGCCGGTGGCGTCGCTGCGCGAGGCGATTCTCGGCCGGCTGCCGCGCGAAGACTGGACCCAAAGCGCCATGGCGCACGACATGGAACACTCGCTGGAGCCTCTGGTGTGCTGGCTCAGGCACCTCCGTCCGGACGTCGAGATCGTGCCGATCCTGGTGCCGGCCGCGAGCTTCGAACGGTTCGAGACGCTCGCCGACCACCTCGGCGCGGCGCTCGCGGCGGAACTCGAGGCGCGCGACTGGCGACTCGGACGCGACGTGGCGATCGCGATTTCCGCCGACGGCATCCACTACGGACCGGACTTCACCCAGGTCACGTTCGGCGCGGGCGGGGTGAAAGCGTACGAGGATGCCACCGCCAGGGACCGCGGGCTTCTGACCGGCCCGCTCGCCGGGCCGCTCGATCTCACGAAGGTCCGCACGCTGTATCGGACCTTCGTGGATCCGGATCATCCGGACACCTATCGCTGGACCTGGTGCGGGCGCTTCTCGATTCCGATGGGGCTGCTGACGCTCAGGCGACTGGCGGCCGGCGCGGGCGGCGCGACCGGCTGGCCGGTGGCGTACGCGACGTCCATCAGCGGACCGGAGCTCGGGCTCGGGGACGTGGGCATGGCACCCACGGCCCCGTCGAACCTCTATCACTTCGTCGGCTATCCGGGCGCGGCGTTCACGGTGAACTCCGCGCGACACTGAGCCAGCGGCGGATCCTGCCCCGGCGCTGGCGTCGCCCGCCCCGGAGGTGCGTCTGCCGACCCGGCGCGTCCTTCGCGAACCGGACCCGAACCTTGCGGGTTGCTCAGATCGAACGCCGCGTCGTGTGTTACGGGGGCCGCTGGGCCGCGAGCGGGGAAGGAACTCGAGTCCCGGCAGGTCGTTCTGAAAGTTCTCGTGCGCTCGGGAGTGCAATGGTGGGTTTGCCGCTGCTGAACCGCGCCGAAAAATCCGAGGCTCGATGACCTGTTTCGACGCGTTCTTTCGTGGTTACTCCATGAGTGGTCCGTCTCGTCGTCTGAGGACCTTCGTCGCGTTTCTCCGGCGCAGATCCAATTGATCTTCGACCCGGGCACGACGGCGCATTAGACTCGCGAAGTGCTGCGCCGGACGCGGCGGAGCACGGAATCCGCACCTCAACGCGGAGCCCACGATGATCAGGTCGCCGATGGGCATCATCATTTCTCCTCTGACCGCCACCCCTTCGGCGCGTGATCCCCCGCGCCCGCGCCCGCGCCCCCCATCCGCGCTGGTGAAGGCGATCTTCCCGTCGAGCATGAAACCCCCGTCGGAGGCCCCTCATGAACTCCCGATCGTTCCTACCGCTCGCACTCGCCTCGGTCGTGGCGCTGTCGCCGTTCGACACGCCGCCTCCGACCGACACGCACGACGCCACCTCGGCGCACGCATCCCGCTGCGCTGGTCCTCTCAAGGAACTCAACCCGATCGAGCTCGACCTGAGCGTCGACGATGCGCTCGTCGCGCCAGGCGCCATCGTGAACGCCAAAGTGGTGATTCATGCATGGGCCGATCTCCAGAACGTCAGAATCTCGTTCGCTCCGGATGGACCGCTCGCCGTCCTCGGACCGTTGCAGCGCTCCATCGGCTCGATGACCTCGGGCTCGATCCAGATCCTCCAGCTGCCCGTCCGCTACGGCGACGCGGTGCCTTCCGCCGTCGTGGTCACGGCGGAGGCGAACGGCGTGATCCCCGGCCAGCCGGTCATGCGCCGGCAGGGCCTGTACACCGTCTTCCGCGACGGTCGCGCACACACCGACATGGGAGGCTATGTCTACGTCGAGGTGCAGGCGATCCGCGCGGAAGCCCAGGCGGGCCTGCTCACGCCCGATGAGGCCGGGCTCGAGATCGCGCGCGTGACCACGACCCCCGTGCAGATCGACCAGGACGCCTCGCGTCTGAACACCCAGCAGCGCTTCGCCGCCGGGGAGGTGGGCACCCTGCCACGGCTCACGGTTCCGCCGAGCGGCGAGAACGCGGTCGCCACGCTGGGAGTCGAGGGCGTCGCCGCCAACATCACCGTTCAGGGAGCCGTCAACTGGCTCGACGAGAACGGGACTTCCCACCCCTGCTACGGCTGCTGGGTGCAGGTCCGTGACGACGAGACGATCGGCTCGGAACTGGTGGCCGATGCGGTGACCAACGTCGACGGGCTCTACTCGTTCGTCGTGGACAACGATGACGGTCCGCTCGCGGGCGGCCGCGACATCTTCGTGCGCGTGATCCTGGAAAACGGCCAGGTCGGCGTGCGGCCGGCGGGGGGCGGCGACACCTACCGACGCGAGTCCGGAGTCACGAACGACGTGGCCGACGGCGCCGTCATCACCGAGAACTTCACGTTCAACAACAACGGCACGAACTCCGCATGCGGGATCCTCACCGGCGCCTCGTACATCGCCGCCTACGCCTACTACCTGAACGGCAACGCGTTTCTGCCCTACAAGCCGCTCGAATGGCCGGGCGGCAGCGGGTCCTTCTACGCGGCGGACGGGTCCCACTTCAACATCGGCACCGGCGACCGCTGGGACTGGGACGTGATCCATCACGAGTACGGCCACTATGTGATGGACTACTTCAACATCGAGAACAACCCCGGCGGACCGCACAGCAGCGCCAACTGCGACGCGGACGTCCGGCCCAGCAAGAGCGAGGGCAATCGCCTCGCCTGGGGCGAGGGCTGGCCCACCTACTTCGGCACCTCGGCACAGACGGTCCTCGGACTGGCGAGCCTGGGCGTGCCGCGCGTCGGCGATTCGGGTTACGCGGACCTCGAGGATGCCAGCCTGACCTATGACCTGGAGAACCAGTTCGCGTTCGGCGGTGAGGACAACGAGCGCGCCGTGATGACGACGTTCTGGGACCTCTTCGACAACGCGTCGGATGGCCGTGACAACGTCTCCGTCGATCATCTGACGCTGTTCAACCGGGTGAAAGCGGCCAATCCGACGATCCTCTCCTCGGCCTGGGCCGCCCTGCGGGCGCCCCTCGGCAACAGCGACGACCTGCTCTACGGCATGGTCGCCGCCGACCATCTGATCGGCCCGGATCTGCTCGCCCCGGCCGCGGCGAGCCTCGTGACACCGACCTCGAACCGGAACTTCAGCTGGAACTCCCGCGTCGGCTGCGGTGGTTTCGCCGGAAACAGCTTCGATCTGGTGTTCTACAACGCCGCCACCAAGGCCAAGGTGCTCACGGTCCCCGGGCTCGGGAGCCCCTCGCACATGCTCAGCAACGGCGAGATCGCCGTGCTCGGCCCGGTCCACAGCGTGCTGTGGGCGGTGGAGGGTCGCAACACGAGCTCGCCTTCGACCGGGCCCTACCTGGGCGAGAACTTCGCGATCACGGTCAACCGGCCGCCGGTCGCCGACGCGGGATCCAACCAGCAGTTGGAGTGCAACTCGCACCTCGGCAGGTCGGTGATGCTGGACGGCACGGCCTCGAGCGACCCGGATGGTGACGCGCTGAGCTATTCGTGGTCGGCGACGGGAATCAGCTTCGACGATCCCAACGCCGCCAAACCGACCGCAACGTTCCCGCTCGGCACGACCGTGGTCACCCTGACCGTGAACGACGGCTACCAGAGCGATCAGGACGTGGTGAGTATCGAGATCGTCGACACCACGGCCCCGATGATCGCGTGTCCCGACGGCATCACGGTCGAATGCACGTCGCACACCGGTGTGCCCAAGACCGATCCGGCGATCGTCGCGTTCCTCGCCGGAGCGTCCGCAACCGACGCCTGCGATCCGTCGCCGACCATCGACGATGACGCGCCGGACGACTTCGCGCTCGGGACCACGACGGTGACGTTCACGGCGACGGACGTCAGCCTCAACTCGAGCCAGTGCCAGGCCGACGTCGAGGTCGTCGACACCACGCCGCCGGACATCGAGGTGGCCCTGAGCCGCGACATCCTCTGGCCGCCGAACCACATGTTGGCGCTCATCGAGGCGGACGTGACGGTGACCGACATCTGCGATCCGAATCCGACGTTCGTGCTGACCTCGATCACTTCGAGCGAGCCCGACAACGGCACCGGTGACGGCGACACCGAGAACGACATCCAGGACGCCGACTACGGCACCGCGGACGTGGCCTTCAGCCTGCGCTCGGAGCGGCAGGGCGGCAACAAACCGGGACGCAAGTACACGATCATCTACACCGCGATGGACATGTCGGGAAACACCGCGAGCGATACGGTGTGTGTGCGCGTTCCGCACGACCGGGGCGCCAACGCCGTCGCGTACTCCGGATTCACCGCAGAGGGCCTGCTCGATCCGGCCGTGAGCGAGTTCGTGCTGGCGGTGCCTTCCTCGGCAGGTCCGACGGCGGGCGGGAGCCCGAGCACCATCGGGGTGGGAGACGTGGTGACGGACGGAATCACGGGCGATGTGACCCTGGACGTCGGGGAAACCCAGCCGCTCGTGTATGCCGGCTCGATCGATCGGCACCTGGCCATGGTGGGCAACCTGCAGGGTGTCGTGATGCCGACGCGGATGGCCCTGACGGACTTCGACGGTGACGGGGACCGCGATGCGCTGTTCGCCTTCTCCACCGCGGACGTGCTGGCGTTGAAGTCCGCTTCGACGATCGAGGACGGCCCGGTCGGGTTCCGCTACGAACTGCAGAACGGGCTGGGCTACCTGCTGCTCAGCGTGGAGAGCACGACGGAATCGGTGGTTGCGTCGCCGACGCTGCTCGCCGCGGCCTGGACCTGGGACGTGCCGGAGGAGACGTCCGCAGCGCTCGAGCCCGGCGCGGCCGAAGAGGCGCCCGAGGTGATCACCGGCGATGTCGCCGCCGGGGATCCTGTTGAGCTCTCCGACGCGACCGTGGAGAACGCAGGGACCTGGGTCGGCGTCACCGCCCTGAGAGGCGCGCGGCCGAATCCGTTCGCAGGCAGCACGGCGATCGATCTCAGTCTGGCCGAGGAGGCGTCGGTCGAGCTGGGGGTCTACGACGTGCGCGGGGCGCTGGTGCGCTCGCTCGCCCGCGGCCGTTTTGCGGCGGGCCTGCACACCGTGGTCTGGGATGGCCGCGATGACACCGGCCGGGCGAGCCCCCAGGGGATCTACTTCATCCGCATGGCGACCGGTTCGAGGTCGTTCGTGAAGAAGGCACTTCTCATGCCGTGAGGGAGGCGGCACGAAAGCCCACGCGGCCGGCGCCCATGGTGGCGCCGGCCGCGTGTTCGTCACGTTCCGAACCCCGTCTATCGAAGGCGCGTGATCACATACGAAACCCCGGGCAGCCCCGCGTCGGCGCAACGGGAACTGTACGTGACCTCCTGCGCGATGAGGCAGTCCACCCGATAGTCGTCGAGAACGGCCGACTCGCCCTGGAACAACACGACCCGTCGCCCCGCGTGCTCGACCGCGAGGCCGAGGTTGCGAACGGCTTCGTAGCACTCGCTCTCGAGGCGGCTCCCGCATTCGGCGGGAAGGAGCGACAGCGTGAACCCGGGCAGGCCGTCACGAAGCACGGCGGCGCCGGGGCGCTGATCGGTCGCCGCGGCGTACAACAGCCCTTCGCCGTCGCGGATCACGATCGCGGTCGCGTCCGGTGCGCCGCCCACGTAGTCGAGCCGGAACGCGTAGCTCTCTCCCTCGTTCACGGGCGGCAGGCCCGTGGGGGAGGCGAACGCCACCTGGCGGCGGCCGCCGCCGGACTCGGCCAGCACCAGATCGGTGAGGCCGGAGTCGGGAGGTGGGATCACCGCCTGCAACGTCGCCCGGAAGGTCCAGGTGCCCACGTCGAGCGGGGCCCGCTCGAAGACGACCATGCGGGGAAGCGCCACCGCCCCGCAGCGATCGACGCCCGACTGCGGCGCCGTCGTCGTGGGCTTGTCCCGGGGAAGGCATCCGCATGCGGCACCGCCTGCCAGTCCGGCGAGTGCGATCCATGCCGCCGCTCCTGCTCGTCCATTCATGGCGTCACCTCCGGTGAAGGTTGCGATCCAGCGACGCGGGGCCCGGCACCGTCCGGCGCCGCCGCCCCGGTGGTCGTGCGGGCGCCCGTGCCCCCGCCCGCCGCCGCCGTGACGCCGCCGGGGCGATCCTCCACGAAGGTGAAACGTGCGCCCTCCGGGAGCGTGCGCGCGAAGGCCCGGGCCTGCTTCAGGATGCCCGCATATGCACTCCGGTGGGTCGCGTAGAACGCCACCGTAGCGGACGCCGGGGTAACCAGCTTTCCGCTCAGCGTCAGGTCGCCCACCTTGATCCAGTCGGGGGGCAGGGGCTGGAACCAGGCCTCGTAGAGCATCGCCATCTCGACGTGATGTTCCGCGGCGAGACGCGCCATCCATGTGCCGCCCGCGCCGCGGGTGCGGGCGCGCAGCGCGTCACGGGACCCGAGGCCCCAGAGATCCAGCACGTAGGCGTCATTCTTGTAGGACACGTAACCGAGGTCGTTCACGGCGACCGGCTTTCCGTAGTAGCCGACCGCGAACCGGTGCATCTGGTATTGCTGATCGTAGATGTTGTTCGCGGCGTACGGCAGCGTGAACAGTCCGACGATGTAGGGGGCGCCGGCGATTGCCGCGGCGCAGGTCACCATGGCGACGGCGCCCAGGCGGTCGCGACGCGGCGCGTCGCGCCCCAGGAGTCCGGCGAGAGCAGGCGCCGCAGCATGCAGCCACAACAGGACGCAGAACCCCCAGATGTAGATCTCGTACCGGTGGTACCAGCCGGATTGTCCTGCCACCGCGTGCAGCGGCACGGCGATGGCAGTCGCCAGCACCGCCCGCACCTTCCGGTCCCGTCCGAAGAACCAGAACGCCAGAGCGCCCAGGGTGCCGAGCAGGAGCAGTGCCCCCTGTCTGTCGTGCACCGTCGCCCACACGTTGCGCAGGACGGAGTCCAGAACGTGCCCGCTGCCCACGACGCTCGATTTCGCGACCACCGATTCCGGCAGGGGATCGAGGCCGAGGCGCATCAGGAAGAGCGAAAAGCCGCCGATCCATGCGGCGATCGCCAGGGTCGAGAGCGCCGCGACTCTGGCGTGGCCGCGCACCGCGAGGTAGACCGCCGCCGCCACGGAAACGGCGAGGTTCTCGTAGCGGACGAGGGGCGCCACGATCAGCGCCGCCACGAGCCACGGGTGCACGACGCCGTGTTCGCCTTCGAGGATCAGGCCCCAGGCGACGACCGCAACGGCGAGCAGCTGCAGCGAATGCTCCATCCCGGTGAACACCAGGCCGATCACGTTGGTGGCGAGAATCAGCAGAATCAGGAACAGGGCGCCGATCAGGCGTCCGGCGCCCTCGAAGGCCGCGGGAAGCGACCCCTCGAGGATGCGCGCGTAGACGAACACGGTGGCCAGCGCCGCGAGGAGGTTGAAGACGAGCGGACCGTACTCGAGCGATGCGAAGGGCACGATCAGGAACGGCCACAGGATGCTGGATGAGGGAGAGGAGAACTCTCCGGCATTGACGCCGTAGTGGCCGTGACGGATGTGTTCCGCGAGGGCCATGTGGATGTAGGGGTCATCCAGCGTGTAGACCAGCGTGCCGTGGTTGAAGCGCAGCACCATGAACAGCTCGAGACCACTCACCAGCAGCAGGAAGGCGAGGCCGGCGAGCAGCACGGCCCGGGCGCGTGGCGAAAGGGCGCGCGTCATCGAGGGTGGGCCCGCGGATCACGGACCGGCCGATGGCGGAGATGTCCTGATGTCGGTGAATCCAGACCGGCCCTCATGCCCACTCGCTTTCGCCACCTGCCCTGCACGGGAACGCTCGAAGTCCCGCTGGGGATCCTAGGCTCCTGATGCGGGCTGCTCCAGCATGAACGGTCGCGCCCGCAGGCCGGCGTGCCCGGGGGTCGATTCCTGCAGCAGCACGGCCCCCGCATCGATCCGCCGCAGCGAGCCGCGCGTCGCCTCGCAGCCGCCCGCGCGGACGGCCGGGGCCGGGGCGATCACCCCGGCCCCTGTCACCGGCAGCGGAGGTCACGGTCCGTGCGCGGGGTCAGGAACCCCCGCCCGCGCGCGCCGCAGCGTAGGCTTCGGACTTCGCGGGGTCCTGGGCGATCTCGTACATGAGGGCCTGGAACTGCTCGGGTGTCATGCCGTGCGATTCCAGAATCGCCGCCGCCCGATCCGGTTCCGCTTCGATCTCGGTCGCGATCTTCGCGGCCGACTGCACCATGTCCGCCTCGGGTGAGGCGGGTGTGTCGGCCGGCGTGTCCACGGTCGATTCCGCGGAGCCGCTCTCCTGCGAGGGGGTCGCGGTGCAGCCGAACGTTCCCAGGGCGAACACGAGCGCCAGCGCGCCCGCGGCCAGCGGCATCTTCCAGGGTCTCGTCATCGCGAACCCCCCTTCGCGCCGGTGTTGCCGGCGCCCTTGCCCGCTGCGTCCGGCTGGCCACCCGGTCCGCCTTTCCCGGGCGCCGCGGACTTGCCTTTCGGTTGGGTGTTGCCGGCGTCGCCCGATTTGCCATGCGCCGCCCCCGCCTTGCCGGCGTCTGCCGGCCGTCCGACGGCGGCGGCTCCGTGGCCTCCGCTCGACGGCGCTCTCAGGCGCTTCCCACGGCCGATGCCGCGCGCGGCGTGCTCGGCGCGGATCGCCGCCGCCAGATCGCGTCCGCGCAGTCCCTGATCCAGCTTCGACTGCACGAACGCGCCGAAGTTCTCGATCGGCCCGTTCTGGCGGACGGCCTCGTTCTCGGTCACGATCACCTGGGTCAGCGCACCGGCGGGCAGGCGCCGTTCGCGCGCCGCCGCGAACACCTTGCGAATGTCGGTCTCCGGCACGCCGAGCACGCGCGCTTCCTGGGTGGCCTCCGGCAGGCGGATGGCGCCCAGGATCCTCTCGCGGAACGTGGTACTCGACTCCTGGGCTGCCACGGGCGATGCGATCGCCAGTGCGGCGAGCGCTAGAAACAGTGGGATCCCTCTCATCGTGCATTCGCTCCTTTCCGGATCGATCCGCGTCCCGGCTCGATACCTCGGGGGAGTCGCGGCGGCCCGATGCGGCTGCGCCACGATCGCTGGAGACGCGCTCACGATACTACGTCGCGCCGCGGATCGCCGACGCAAAGGAAGCAGGTCCGGGGGGCGGTCCCGGACCGCCCGCGCCGGAACGCATCGAGCCGCCCCGCCCCGGTTGCGGGCGGAGCGGCTCGTGGACCTCGGGGTGCCGCGACTAGCGGTAGAGCGACTTCATGCGTCCCCACGTGCTGGTGTTCGTTGGCGTGGGGCTGCAGTTGGCCGTGTGTGCACCGAGACCGTCGAAGGTGTCCTGCGGGAACGAGTCCCACTCGATCGACGGGTCGAACGGATCGGCGCCGTTCGGGTCACCCTGGCAGACGCCGGCCTTGCGACGCAGCGTCTGATTCGCCGTCGAGACGCCGTTGGCGCTCCAGCTCGAGCCCGGGTCGAAACCGATCTGGCCGATCACGTCGATGGTGGTCGCGCCGTGGACCAGCTCGACCGCGTCGTCGCCGTTGAAGTTGATGACGGTGGGCGCGAGTACGTCGGTGACGGCGACGATGGCCGGATCGGCGTCCGAGCGTGACACCACCAGCACGTCGCCGGGCGCGAGCGGACCCAGGCCGAAATTGTACGACTGGCTGACCACCGCCGAGCCGTTGGAGTAGAGATTGAGCGTGTACTCGCTCATCTCCACCGGTGCGCCGGTGGGATTGTAGATCTCGATGGCCTTGTTGAAGCTGGAGCCTTCGATGTACTCGGAGATGAAAAGGTCGGCCGAGGCGCTGGCGGGCACCAGCATGGCGAGTGCGGCCAGCGTGAACAGGGCGTTGCGTAGCCTTGGCATGATGCGGTCCTCATGGTTGTGCAGCAGGGCTGCGCCGGGGATCGACGGGCTGAAGTGCCAGCCCAAACTTTAGCACACCGGCTCTGCGGCCCGCGGCGCGAAGGCGGCGATTCTCGACTTCAGGGTATCCAGACGTCTTCCGGGATTTCTGCTCGCATGGCTGCAGCAGGGCCGCTGCATTGCCCGCAGATGAGACTCGATGTCCGCATCCGGGCCGGTTCTGCGTGGATGAAACGTAAGGGCTCTTCTGCGCACCGCTGCGGCCCCCCTTGCCTTGATGGGCGTGACGCGTGCCGTCCGCGGGACCGGGCACCGTTCTCGGAGCCGGAGGCAGCTCTGCGGCTCCGTCCCGCGTGGGGCGCCAAGCGGCTGCCGGACTTCATGGAAAGGAGTGTCCCGATGAGCTTCGTATCCTCTCCTGCTCCTCTGCGCGCCATGTCGGCTCGCCCGGCAGGCCCACTGGCCGTGCCCATCCTCCTCGCGAGCGCCATGCTCCTGCCGGGGGTCGCCGCTGCCTTCGATCTCGGGGTCCGCGTGGACCTCGCGGCGGGTGCGGGGCCCATCTCGGGGATCTTCGAGGACGTGAATGGCGACGCGCAGCCGGATCTCGTCGTGGCGAACTACACCGCCGGCACCGTCACGGTGCGGCTCGGCGACGGCGCCGGCGGGTTCGGGTCCGGCGCCGAATTCGCATGCGGCGCGAACCCCTATGCGGTGGCCGCGGGTGACGTGAACGGCGATGGGCGCTCCGACCTGGTCGTCGTCAACAACGGCGCGAACACCGCGTCCGTGCTGCTCGGGAACGGGGCGGGCGGGTTCGGGTCCGCCACGACCTTCGCGACCGGAGCCGGCCCGGTCGCGCTCGCGGTCGGTGACCTGGACGGCGACGGCCGCGCGGACCTCGCGGTGGCAAACAGCAGCGACAACACCGCCTCCATTCTGCTCGGTGACGGCGCGGGCGGGTTCGGGGCGAAGACGGACTTCGCCACCGGGGACCTTCCCGTTTCGGTGGCGATCGGCGAACTCGACGACGACGGCCATGCCGACATCGCCCTGGCGAACGCCAGCTCCAACTCCGTCTCCGTGCTGCTCGGCGACGGGCTGGGCGGATTCGGCCCGAAGACCGACTTCACGACCGGAACGACGCCGCGCTCGGCGGCGATCGGCGACCTGAACGGCGACGGGGCCGCCGATCTCGCCGTGGCGAATCAGAGCACCTCCACCGTCTCCGTGCTGCTCGGCGACGGGCAGGGCGGATTCGGAGCGAAGACCGATTTCGTCACCGCCACCGGTGCGTTCTCCGCTGCGATCGGCGACCTCGACGGCGACGGCCGCCCCGACCTGGCCGTGGCGAACATCAACGCCTCCGCCGTATCGGTGTTGCCCGGCGACGGCGCGGGCGGGTTCGGCCCGAAGACCGACTTCGCGACGGGAACGGGCCCGTTCTCTCTGGCGATCGGTGACGTGAGCGGGGACGGGCGGCTCGACCTCGCGACGGCGAACTTCAACGGCGGCACGGTGTCCCTGTTGTTGAGCGGCGGCAGCGGTTTCGCGGCGAAGTCCGAGTTCGCCACCGGCACGGCGCCGGTCCGCGTGGGCATGGCCGATCTGAACGGCGACGGGTACACCGACATCGTGGCCGCCAACTCCGCGGCCGCCACGGTGTCCGTGCTGCTTGCGAACGGGCTCGGAGGATTCGCCGCGAAGACCGACTTCGCCACCGGCAGCAATCCCTACTCGGTCACGATCGCGGACGTGAGCGGCGACGGTCACCTCGATGTCGCCGTGGCGAACACCTCGTCTCACACCGTGTCCGTGCTGCTGGGGACCGGTGCCGGCGGTCTCGGCGCCAAGACCGACTACCCGACCGGAACGAGCCCGCGCGGCGCGAGGTTCGCCGACGTGAACCTCGACGGGCACCCGGACCTCGTGGTCGCGAACCGCGACAACAACAGCGTGTCGGTCCTGCTCGGCGACGGCGTGGGGGGGTTCGGGCTGAAGACCGACTTTGCGACGGGCAACCTGCCCGTGGCGACGGCGGTCGGTCGGCTGGATGCCGACGCCAACCCCGATCTCGTCGTGGCGAACTTCAGCAGCGGAAGCGTGTCGGTGCTGCCCGGCGACGGCGCGGGCGGGTTCGCGCCGAAGACGGACTTCGTGACCGGAGCCGGAACCACCGCGCTGGCGCTCGGAGATCTGGATGGTGACGGCGATCTCGATCTCGTGGCCGCCAACTCGCAGGCGCACACGGTGTCCGTGCTTCCGGGGGACGGTGCGGGCGGGTTCGGTCCGAAGACCGACCTCACGGCCGGAACGGGCCCCGCTTCCGCGGCAATTGCGGACCTGAACCTCGACGGCCGCCCGGATCTGGCGGTGGCGAACCTCAGCTCCGGCACGGTGTCGGTGTTCCTCGGCGACGGCGCCGGCGGCTTCGGCCCGAAGACGGACCTGCCCGCCGGCTCCGGCCCGGGCTCGGTGGCGGTTGGAGACGTCAACGGCGACGGACGCCCCGACCTGGCGACCGCGAACTTCGGTGCAAACACCGTAGCGCTGCTGCCGGGCCTCGTCCCGACCCGCACCGAGGTGACGGCCGCGCCGGCACCGGCGGTGCTGGGCACGCCCGTGACGCTCACGGCGAGCGTGACCCTCATCCCGCCGGGCGGAGGCGCACCCGGGGACTCGGTGCGATTCTTCGACGGCACGACGCTGCTCGGCACGTCGCCGGTGAACGGCGGAGTCGCCGGGCTCGCGTTGTTCGCGCCGCGTCTGGGCGAGCGGAAGATCACCGCGGTGTACAAGGGAGACGCCGGGCGCTCCGGGAGCTTCTCCAGCGAGGCGTTGCAGCGGGTGGTGCCGACCGCGGCCGCGGGCATCCTGGCGGTGACCGACGTGGCCGATGATCAGGGCGGGGAGGTCCGGCTGCTGTTCGGCCGCAGCCCGCTCGACTACGTCGGGTCGGGAACGCCGATCACGCAGTACAAGATCCTGCGGCGCGAACTCGTTCTCGCCCCGCTCGCCTCCGCGCGCGGGGTGTCCGATGAGCCCGCTGCGGATCCCGCGGACGCCACGCTCCTCGGCTGGGATGAGCTGACCACCATCACGGCCACCGGCGACGACGCCTATCAGGTCGTCGTGCCCACGCTCGCGGACTCCAACGGTTCCGGCCCACACCGGGCCGTGTTCATGGTGCGCGCGCTCACGGCCACGCCGACGAGCTTCTACGACTCGGCTCCGGACTCCGGGTACTCCGTGGACAACCTGCCGCCGGTACCGCCGGCGCCGTTCACGGCCGCATATCTGTCCGGCGCCACGCACCTTCACTGGGGGGCGAATGCCGAGCCGGATCTGTGGCACTACCGCGTCTACCGCGGTAACGATTCCGCGTTCGTGCCCGGGCCGGGGAATCTGGTCACGGCCACGGCCGACACGGGCTACGCCGACCCCGGTCCCGCGGGCTCGTACTACAAGCTCTCGGCGGTCGACGTGAACGGCAATGAGAGCGGTTTCGCGCTGCTCGCCCCGGACGGCACCGTGGACGTGGGGGTGGAGACCACGGAGTTCGCGCTCCAGCCGCTGGGCAATCCCTGGCGGGGTGGTCCGCTGCACGTATCGTTCTCCCTGGCGGTGTCCGCCCCGGCAACGCTGGAGCTGCTGGACGTGAGCGGGCGCCGCGTCGCCCGGCGTCACGTGGGCGCGTCCGGGCCCGGGCGGCACGAGGTGGCACTCGGCGCAGGGCAGTCGCTGAAGTCCGGGATCTACTTCGTGCGGCTCGTCCAGGGCGATCGGACCGCCATCCGGCGGGTGAGCGTGCTCGAGTGACATGGAGCGATCCCAGGTCAAGGCACTCGTTGCCTGCCGGCGGCCTCCCTTCGGGGTGGCCGCCGATCCTGTCGGAGACGCCTGCGGGCGACGGACCCGCCGCCGTCGCGGCGCGGGGCGTCATCGGTACAGCGTCTTCAACCGGCCCCATGTCGAAAGCCGCGTCGGGGTCGAATCGTCGACCTCGAATTCCCAGCCGAAGTCATAGGCCGGCGTGCCGGTGCGGGTGAGGATGGTGCCGTCCAGGGTGAACGGGGTCGAGGTGATGAAGAGACGGTTCTGGCTCGATCCGACGGTGGGCGGGCCGAAGTAGCCCTGCCCGAGGTTCGAAAGCTGGCTCGGCGTCACGCTCCACCCGCCGTCGGCATCGTCGAAGGACAAGCCCGCCCAGAACGGTCCACCCGGCATCGAGAATCTTCCGGGCGGCATCGGCAACACGATCACCGACACCGTCACGGGTTGAACGATCAGTCCATCGGCGACGATTCCCAGGATGAGCGACCCGGGTTGTCCGGACGGCCCGTCTGGATTCAGCAATCCGACGATCGTCCGGATCGTCACGGGGACCGGATTGTAGTTGCTGACCGTGAAGCGGATGGCGGTCACCCTCGCTCCGCCATACGCCGGATCGGGAACGAGATCATCCGCCACGAACAGGGTGCTGGTGTCGACGCCGTTGCTCGCGACTCCCCCGTGAATCAGTGAGAAGCCCCAGAAGTTCGCCAGATTGGCATAGGCGCTCACGTTCGCGCTCGGCTCCAGGCGCACGGATCCGGTCAGCGGGGTGACGCGTTCGATCATGGCGGAGACCTCCACGACCGGAGGCGCCGCGGATACCTGCGCCGGGATGGCGAGGGCGAGGGCGAGCGGAAACGGCACGCTGCACATGATGACTCTCCTTCGGAAGGCGACCCGAGGAACGTGGGAACGGCTCCGGACAACGAAGGAGAATCCAACCGGCGACTGCATTCGACAGTGCCCCAGGTGCGCGGGCGAGGCAAATGATTTCCGGGCGCATGCCCGCGCGATCACGCCGAAGTTCGACGGACAGGAACCCGCGAGAGCCACAGCGGCAACGCCACGGCGGGTGGGGGAGCGGCACCGGCCTGAAATTCTTCCCTGGCCCGCCCGCCCCGTCGCCCATCGATACGCCGGCGACACACTCCAGACACATGGCTGCGGCACCCTGCCTCTGACCCGCACGGCGCAGGCCGTCGCGGTGATCCAGGAGGGTGCCCGTGATCCATCTGCAGTCCGTCAGCAAGTCCTATCCCACGCCGGCCGGCAGCGTGCACGCCCTGCGTGAGGTCGATCTCGAGATCGGCCAGGCTGAGCTGGTCACCGTGGTCGGTCGATCGGGGAGCGGGAAGTCCACGCTGCTCAACATGATCGCGGGCATCGACCGGCCCTCGTCCGGCCGCATCACGGTCGGCGGGACGCCGGTCGGCGCGCTGACCCAGGATCGACTCGCCGCCTGGCGTGGCCGCACGGTCGGGGTGGTGTTCCAGTCGTTCCAGCTGCTGCCGACGCTCAGCGTGGCGGAGAACGTCATGTTGCCGATGGACTTCTGCGGCACGTTCGCCGCGCAACGCCGGCCGCGCGCCCTCGATCTGCTGGACCGGGTGGGCGTGGCGGACCAGGCGAACAAGCTGCCGTCCAGCCTTTCGGGCGGCCAGCAGCAACGGGTCGCGATCGCCCGGGCGCTGGCAAACGATCCACCGCTGATCGTTGCCGACGAGCCCACCGGCAACCTCGACTCGCACACCGGCGCCGCGATCTTCGACCTGCTCACGGCACTGGCCGGCGAGGGTAAGACCGTGGTGATCGTCACCCACGAACGGGACGCCGTCCTCGCCTCGCCGCGGACGGTGACGATCGAGGACGGCCGCGTCGTGACCGCGGCCCCGCCGCGCCAGGCATGATGGCACCGCGCTGGCGCAAGGCTCTGGCCGACATCGCCGAGCGCCCCGGGCGCTCGGCGCTCGCGGTCCTGGCGATGGCGATCGGCATCGGCGCGCTCGGGACGATGGTCTTCAAGCAGGCCCTGCTCGGTCCCGTGCTGGGCGCAATGTACGGCGCCACCGAGCCTGCATCGGCGACGCTCTACGTGGATCGCCTCGACGACGGAGTCATGGACGTGGTGCGCGCCGTGCCGGGGGTGGGCGACGTCGAGGCGCGGCCGATGATCATGGCACGGATTCGTGTGGGCGCCCCCGGCCAGGAGGCTTGGCTGCCGGCGTTCCTCTACGTCCTCGAGGACTTCACGGCGCAGCGTCTGAACCTGGTGCGCCCCGACGCCGGCGCCTGGCCGCCTGCGGACGGGGAGATCCTGCTCGAACGCACCGCCCTGTCCGTTGCGCGTGCGGCGGTCGGCGACACGCTAGCCTTGCAAATCCCGGGCGGGTCGGAGCGTTCGTTGCGCCTCGCGGGCACGGCCTACGCCGCGGGACTCGCGCCGGCGTGGATGGAGCACGTCGTCTACGGATTCGTGACCAAGCGCTCGCTGGCCCGCCGGGGCCCGCACCGCGAATCGTCGCAGATCCTGCTGCGCGTCGCCGAGCACCGGCTGCAGGAAGGTCACATTCGCGAGGTCGCCGGCCGTGCGCAGGCGGCGCTCGAGGCCCGCGGTGTCGCCGTGCGGCGCGTCCAGGTGCCCGAGCCGGACCAGCATCCGCACCAGCGTCAGATGGACACGTTCATGTTCCTGGTGGGCAGCTTCGCGCTGCTGGCGTTCGTGCTCGGCGCGGTGCTCACCGCGAGCCTGATCCAGGCGCTGCAGAGCGAGCAGGTGCGGCAGATCGGCATCATGAAGGCCATCGGCGCGACGCGTGCGCAGGTCGCCGGGGTCTATCTCGTGCACGTCGGCATGCTGGCGGGCGCCGCGGTGGCGATCGGGGTGCCGTTGGCGTGGGTCGCCGGGCGTGGCTATGCGCGCTTTTCCGCCGACATCCTCAACGCCGACGTCTCGGGGAGCCCGTTCCCTCTCGGGGCGCTGGCGTTGGTCGTCGCCGTGGGGCTTATCGCGCCGCTCCTGGTGGCGCTCGTGCCGGTGTGGCGCGCGGCGCGCATCACCGTGCGTGAGGCGCTGGCGGACGTCGGCGGCGCACGGCCTCCTGCCGCGGACGCGCTCGCGCGCGCGATCCTCGGAATCCGGTGGTTGCCGCGTCCGCAGCTCGTCGTGCTGCGCTCCGCGCTCGCGCGCCGCGGCCGCTTCGCGCTGGCCGCGGGCATGCTGGCGCTGGCTGGCGCCACGTTCATGGCCGCGCTCAACTGTTCGGCGGCATGGGACCGGGCCACGAAGGAGGATTTCGCGCGCCGTCACTACGACATCATCATGTGGCTGGCGACACCCCGGCCGGTCGATTCTCTCGACCGCCGGTTCGCCGCCATTCCAGGCGTGGCGCGCGCCGAGTACTGGCCGGGCGCGCCGGCATGGCTGATCGGCGCGGACGGCGCCGCGGGACGCGAGCTGGCGCTGCTCGGCGTCGAGCCGTCGAGCACGCTCCTCGATCCACACGTCACCGCGGGGCGCTGGCTCGATCCGGCCGTCGTGGACGGAGCGGTGCTCAACAGCGCCGCGCACGCGATGTATCCGGCGCTTGCGGTCGGGGACACGGTACGCGTGCGGCACGAGGGCCGAACGCTCGCGTTTCCGATCGTCGGCATCGTGCAGGAGCTGCTCGTACAGCCGATCGTCTACGTGCCGGAGCCGGCCATGCTGGCGGCCACGGGCGTGGATGCCAGCGTGGCCCGTACCATTCGGGTCGTAACGGAAACGCACGACGCAGCGGGCCGCGCGGCCGCCGCGCGCGGGATCGAGGCCGCATTCGCGGCCGATCACGTCGAGATCGCGCGTCTGTTCCCTCTCGACGACATGCGGGGGGCCGTGATCGATCACCTGGTGATCATCAAGGTCATCCTGTTGCTCGCCGCAGGCCTCGTGATTCTGGTCGGCACGGTCGGACTGACTTCGGCGCTGACCATCAGCGTGGTGCAGCGCACGCGCGAAATCGGAATCATGGGAGCGCTCGGCGCGACGCCGCGGGCGCTCGCGCTCGGGGTCTGGTCCGAGGGGATGTTGATTGCGCTGACGAGCTGGGCGGGAGCGAGCCTGCTCACCGCGCCGGTGAGCGCGATCCTGCAGCGCGTGACCGGCAACATGTTCTTCGCGGCGCCGTTGCCCTTCACGCTCGCGCCCGGTGCTTCGTTCGCCTGGCTCGGGCTGGTCCTGGTTCTGGCCACCCTGAGCAGCGTGCAGCCCTGTCTCCATGCCGCGCGGATGAGCGTGCGCGAGGCCGTGGCGCATGCGTAGAGGGCGTGCGCTCCTGATCGCGCTGGCGGTGCTGGGCACCATCGTCGTCCTGTTCGGGAGTCGCTGGGCGAGGGCGATCGAACAGTGGCTGCTGGCCCTTCACGGCCGGCATTGACTCCAACCGCAGGGAGGTTTCCGTGACACGTCGAAGCGCCCGCATGCGAGCGTGCTGGCTCATCCCGATGTGGCTGGCGGTAGTGGCCGTCACGCCGGTCGCTTCCGCCGACCCGCAGAACGCGCGGGCCATGGACCAGGGCTGGCCCGACACGCCCGCGGGGCGCGTCGCGGCCGGATGGGTCGAGGCGTTCGCGGGCGGCGAAGAGGCGATGCGCGACTTCCTGACGGCGCACGTCGCGAAGGACTCCCTGAAGACGCGGCCGCTGGAGACCCGCATGCGGAGCTACCGCAACCTGCACGACCGCACGGGCGATCTGGTGCTCGCCGGGATCGAAGCGTCCGCCCGTCACGAGTTGACAGTCGTGCTCCTCGCAGAGGACGCTTCACGCCATCGCTTCCGCTTCAACGTCGGCGGGAAACCGCCGCACGCGCTGCTGCAGGTCGCCATTCTGCAGCACGCGGCGACGCACCACGGCGGGCACGGCCACGGCGGGCGCTGAGCCGTGACCGGGCACGCCGGGAAAGCGCGGCGGGTCCGCACCGGAGGAACGCATGAGCGGACACGCGCCCACGGAAGCCCGGGTGCTGATCGTGGACGACGACGCGAAGCTGAACGCCCTGCTGGCGGACTATCTCGCCGGATTCGGCTTCACGGTCGAGACCGTGCAACATCCCGACGAAGGCCTGCGCCGTCTGCGCCACGAGCCGCCCGATCTGGTGATCCTCGACGTGATGCTCCCCGGGGCCGACGGATTCGCGGTGTGCCGCAGGATTCGCGAGACCAGTGCCGTGCCGATCATCATGCTCACCGCCCGCGGCGAGGTGGCGGACCGGGTGGTCGGGCTCGAGATGGGCGCCGACGACTACCTGCCGAAACCGTTCGAGCCACGGGAACTGGTGGCGCGCGCGCAGGCCGTCCTGCGGCGCGGACGCCCCGCCGCTCCGGGCGAGCGACTGGCCGCCGGAACGCTCGAAGTGGATCCGGAGGCCCGGACGGCGCGTCTCGCCGGTAGGACGCTGGACCTCACGACCGCCGAGTTCGACCTTCTGCTCGTTCTCATGCGGCACCGCGGGCGGGTGCTGGCCCGTGAACGGATCATGAACGAGATGCGTGGCATGGACTGGGAGGCGTTCGACCGGTCGGTGGACGTGCTCGTCAGCCGATTGCGGCAGAAGCTGGACGATCCGCCGCGCCGCCCCGAGTGGATCCGCACCGTTCGCGGCGTCGGGTACGCGTTCATCGGCGGGGTGCCGTGACCGGCGCCCCGCGCCCCGCCGTCTTTCGTTCGGTCTTCGCCCGGCTCGTCGTGATCATGGCGATGAGCGGCGTGATCGTGATCGTGCTGGTGGGTGGATTCTTCTTCGCGATCGTGATCCCCGGCATCCATGCCTCCCTGAACGATGCGTTCGGCCCGCACGTCCGCGCGATCGCCGGGACGAGGCCGGATCTCGCGGCGGCGCGACACTTCGCCGACGGCGTGGGCATGGCGATCCGCTTCGAGGGCCCCGACACGACCTGGGCCACCGATCCTTCGGTGCCGACGGCGGCGCAACTCGATCGGGGCCCCACGGGTTGGGCGGCCCATCTGCTGATCCCGCGCCGCGCCTACTACGTCGTGCCGGTCGAGGGCGGCCGCTACGTCTTCGCGCGCAGCGTCAGCGACGACATCGGACGCGCGCACACGTTGATGCTGGTGTTGCTGCTGTTCCTGATGGCGGCCGTCTTCGCCACGGCGTATCTGGTGATCCGGCGCGCGCTGCGTCCGCTGCGACTGCTCGGCGAAGGCGTCGCGGCGCTGGGCGCAGGGCGCCTCGACGTCGCCGTGCCTCGACAGAGCGACGACGAATTCGGGCTCCTCACCGATGCGTTCAACCGCATGGCCGGGCGGGTGCGGGAGATGCTGAGTGCGCGCGAACGCATGCTGCGCGACGTGAGCCACGAGCTGCGCTCACCGCTCACGCGCATGAAGGTGGCGCTGGAGATGATGCCGGACGGCCCGGAGCGACGGTCGATGCGTGACGACGTCGGCGAGATGGAGACGCTGGTGACCCGGCTGCTGGAGCTGGAGCGGTTGCGGGAGGGACCACATCCCGTAGCGGGCCGACACGACCTCGTCGATCTGGTCCGTGACGAGGTCCTCCGTGCCGCAGGTCGGCCGCCGGGCGTGCGGCTCGGTGCGGCGCCCCCGGTCCTCGAGCTCGATGTCGATCCCGGGGGGGTGCGCACCGTCCTCCGCAACCTGATCGACAATGCGCTCGGACATGCGTTGCCCGACAGCGAACCGGTCGAGATCTCGCTCGGCGTGGACGGGGAGGACGCCATCGTCCGCGTCACCGACGACGGCGCGGGATTCGCCGCCGGGGATCGCGAACGGCTGTTCGAGCCGTTCTTCCGCGCCGACGCCTCGCGCTCCCGGCGCAGCGGCGGTTTCGGGCTCGGACTCAGTATCTGCAGACGGATCGTCGAGTCCCACGGCGGCACGATCACGGCCGAACCACGCGCGCCGCGCGGGGCGAGGTTCGTCTTCCGCCTGCCGATGTAAGGGAGAACTCTCGAGAACGCGTCCCCGTGTGACGCTCGGCCACGATCCGGCTCCAGGGGGGAGCGTCGGCCCCGGCGGCCCACGGGGGCGAGCATGGCCTGCGGCCGTGCATCACGCCGGCGGCGACGGGCCACTGCCACCTACGGCAGCTTGACGACCTTCGTGCCGAGAGAGACCCCGCCCGCATCGAGCGTGGCGAAATAGAGCCCTGCGGGGACGGATTCGCCCCGGTCGGATCGGCCGTTCCACGTCACGACGAGCACGCCGGGCTCGACGCGCCCCGTGAACAGGGTGGCCACGCGCCGGCCCAGAAGGTCGCGAATGCAGAGCCGCGCCGGTCCTCCCGCGGGGACGCTCATCCTGAACGCCGTGGAGCCCGTGAAGGGACTGGCGCCTGCCAGCCGAACTCCCGCTGCAGGCGTTTCGGCGCGTGGAACGAAGGTCCGTCCCTCCGCACATCCGTAGAAGACCCACGCGCGCCCCGCGTCCACCTCGGCGCCGTCGTGGTAGAGCGCGCCCGTGGCCACGTCGTCATAGCCATCACCATTCACGTCACCGACGCCGCGGACGGCCTCCAGGCTCATGTAGTCCTGATCCCCCTGCTGCGTCCATGCAGGAGTCGTGGAAAGTCCACCCGCTTCACCCTCGTAGACGAAGACCTGACCGGCGTTGTAGTAGGTGAAGCCGTAGGTGTCCACGCCGGGGGCGCTCACGATGACGTCATCGTACCCGTCGCCGTTGACGTCTCCGGCGCCATCGAGGTGATAGCCGAAGTTGTTCCGGGCGATGCCGCCTTCCACCTGCCAGGCCGGCGTCATGGACAGCCCGCTCCCCGACCCGCGGAAGAGGCACGCCATTCCTTCGTCCAGGTCGGGGTCATCGTAGCGAAATGCGCCCACGAGCAGATCGTCATAGCCGTCGGCATCGACGTCGCCGGCGGAAATCGTGTATGCGCCGAACTCGCTCTTCTCCCGGCCGGCATCGCGGACCCAGTCCGCTTCCAGCGCGGGCCCGGCAGGCGAGCCGTAGTACACGTACACGCGGCCCTCTTCCTGCAGACCATTTCCGCTGAAGCGACGGGCGCCGACCACGATGTCGTCGAAGCCGTCGCCGTTGACGTCGCCGGCGGAGGCACAGAAATAGCCGTACGCCGCCCCGGGCGAATCGCTCTCACCGATCCAGGCGGGCGCATCGGCGAGACCGGAATCCGAACCGCAGTACACGTAGGCGCGGCCTTCGTTCAACTCGCCGTGGTCGTACAGCCACGCACCCACGATGACGTCGGCAAAGCCATCGTCGTTCACGTCGCCGGCCGCCTGCACGCACGCACCGAACTGCGCATCGTCCTGATCGCCCACGGCGACCCAGGCCGGCTCCACACTGAGCCCCGACGGCGAACCTGTATAGAGGAACGCAGCGCCGGCATCGACGTGAGTCGAATCGAAGTAGGCGGCGCCGATGATCACGTCGTCGTATCCGTCCCCGTTGACGTCGCCGGCTCCCGACAGCTTGTCGCCGAGGCGGGCGCCCGCCTGATTGGACTCGGCGGTCCAGGCGGGGGAGGTCGCGAGGCCGTTCGGGCCACCCAGAAAGAGGTAGACGACGCCTTCGTCCGGTTCGCCCTCGTCGTAGTTGTAGGCGCCGATCAGCACGTCCGCATAGCCGTCCCCGTTGACGTCCCCTGCGGGCGCCACGGTTCCGAACCGTCCGTCGCTCTGATCGCCACTGCGCATCCAGACCGGGACATCGCACACGCCGAGACCCTCACCGCGGGCCGCACCGGCGAAGGCGACGATACACAGCACGGATCCTGTGAGGCGACAGACCACGTCACGGGCACTCATGACTCGCTCTCCGGTTGCCGTCCTGGACTCCACCAGGCATGGCGCTCACGCATAAGCCGTTCCAGATCGCGAATACCTGTTCGAACGAGCCTGCTGGCAACTTCTTCACGGGACCGTCGCGCCGGGGCGTCGCGCGATGCGCTGCGGCATGAGCGCAAATGTGTCGGTCCCGCCGACGGCCCTCCGGACCGCCGGGGGCCGCGCGGGGGTGCGATCGGGCAGCCGCGCCGGCCGCCCGAGGTCACGGGCGTGCGGCTGCCGGTCCGGTGCTTCCGGCCGAGGGGCGCAGCGTCGCCAGCACCGCCAGCAGCGAGAGGCCGACGTTCTCCACGAACTTGCGCGCGCCGATGGTGGCGGCGCCGCTGCTGCCGAAGCAGCCACACTCGAAGTCGAGGCCGCGCGCCCACGCGCTGCCGACCGCGATCGTGAACGTCAGCGTGAGCGCGAGAACGACGATCGCCCCGGCGCGCGGCCGTACGCCGGTGACCAGTGCCAGGCCGGCGACCAGCTCGATCCAGGGCAGCGTCATGGCGAGCAGGTGTTCGCTCCAGAGCGGGATGATCCGATAGTCGTGGAGCTGGGTTGCGAAGGAGGCGAGATCGCCGATCTTGCCCAGCGCGGCAGCCAGGAACACGAGACCGATCGCAATGCGGGCGAGCCGTACCACGGCCGGCGCGCGCAGCAGGGTGGCGGCGGCGTTCACGGCAGCGCCTCGCCGGGGGGCGTGCCCGTCACGAGCGGCTGCCCTTCCGCGGTCCACACCGCGGTGCCGCCGGTGAACACCAGCACCCTGTGATGCCCGCCCTCGATCAGCGCGAACGCCAGGTTTCTCGACAGCTCGCATTCGCCGCCTCCGCAATACGTGATGATCGGCTTTCCCCGCGAGTCGAACTTCGCGGCGAGGTCGGGCGTCTCGAACACATCGTCGAAGTCGAGGTGGAACGCGCCCGGGATGTGGCCCTCCTCGTACTCCGCGCGCGAACGGGCATCCACGAACACGGCCGCCCCCGCATCGTGAAACTTCTTCGCGGTCGGGTACTGGATCTCGAGCGGCTGATTCGATTCCGGGATGACCGGGAGCCCGGCCGGCGAAGCCGGTGGCCCGGCGCGCCCGGAATCCGAGGCCGCAGCGGCCGAGGCGGGCGGCGCGGAAGCGGCGGGGCGCGCTCCTGTGGCCGGCGCCCGCGCGGCACCCGGCACGCCCTTGCGCGACGGCGCGTCCGCGGCCTGGCCCGGCGCCGGCGTCGCCGGATCGGGCGCGGTCATGCCGGGGTCGGCCTGCGGCACTTCGACGAGCGGCTCGTCCGCAGCACGCATGGCACCGGGATCCGGCGGCAGGTCCTCGAGGCTCGCGAGCTTCACGTCGTGCCTGATCCAGGACAGCCCCCGCTCCGATCCGGCGGAGCGCTGCATGGCGTTGAAGCCGAGGCCGAGTGCGATACCCGCGGCGACGATCAGCGCGACGCCGCGGAGCAGCCCGGCGCCGGTCTCTTCACCGGCTCGGGGTTCGTACGCCATCGGTGTCTCCGGGAATGTCGATGCGGTGCGGGCCGTGGGTTTCGTCGGATGCACGCGTGCGGCCGTCACGCGGCCCATGAGTATAGTCGGCATGGCGCCGGCGCTCACACCCCCCCCCCGGCGACGGTCGTCGCGACGTGCCGACTCGATCATGGGCGCCTCCGCTTGCGCCATTGGCGCGGCGATGTCGTACATTCGCGGTTCATCACAGGGGCCCGGAGGATCCCATGCGTCGACTTCCAAGCCGCGACCGCATCCGTATCGGCAGTGTGCGCAGGGATTGCGGCACGGGTACGTCGCGGATCACCGCGGACGTGGACGGGGTCGACATGTGGTTCGAGTCCGCCGACCTGGATCTCGACCCCGTCGCCGAGGCCTACGGCTCCGCGCTGCTGATTCCAGCGCTCCACCGCCAGGCCCGGCTGGAGTTCGACGATCCGGTGGACCCCGTGTGGCTCGCGAACATCCCGCCGATCGAAGCTCTGCTGCACGAGTGGTGGGGGCTGGCCCCGCGCACGCCGCGCGCCACGACGCGGCCGCCGGCCGCCACCCGTGACGGCGGCGCGCGCGCGCTGTTCTTCAGCGGCGGGGTGGATTGCTTCTACACGCTGCTGCGCTCGGGCGAACACGTCGATCGGCTGATTCTGATCCATGGGTTCGACTACCCGCGGGACGACCGTCCCCGCCTGGAAGCGACCGGGCGCATGCTGCGCGACGCGGCTGCCGCCCGGAGTGTCTGCGGCGCCACGATCCACACGAATGCGCGTGAGCACCCGCTGTTCGACGGCGTCGACTGGGAGCGTGCGCACGGGGGCGTTCTGGCGGCCGTCGGCCACCTGATCGGCGGCGGCACCGGCGACGTGCTGATCTCGTCGAGCGTCAATCGGGTGACGCCGGTGCCGTGGGGCTCGCACTGGAGGCTCGATCCGCTGTGGTCGTCCAGCCGCCGGCACCTGGTGCACGTCGGTCAGGAGCTGCGCAAGGAAGACAAGATCCGCGCGATCGCGAACGAACCGCTGGCGCATCGCCTGCTGCGCGTGTGCTGGGAGAATCGATCCGCGTCCGGCAATTGCTCGCGCTGCTACAAGTGCATCTACGCCCGGCTGGTGCTGGCGGAGGTCGGTGCGCTCGACCAGTTCGAGGTCTTCGACGGGCTGGACACCCTCGCCGCAGATGTGGACGCGCTGCCGCGCGGGAAGCATGAGATGCGGACGTTCAAGACGCTGATGGACAGCCCGCGGCTCCGTGCGGACGTGCGGCGCGCGCTCGGCGCCCTGATCGAGCGCACACTGCGCGATCAGCGCCCGATCATGCGCCTGCGGCGCGCCGCCGCCGCCGCCGTGTTCGGCCTGCTGCCGCGGCGCCGGCAGAGCTAGGCCGCACGCCGCGCTTCGCGGCCCGCGGGGATCCGGCGCCGGTGTCGACGCCGGATCCCCGGCCGCGTTCCCGGCAGCGGGGCCTCAGGCGCCGGCCGGACCGCCGACGTTCTCCACGAGCATCCAGGCGCCGACGAGGCTGACGATCCACCGCTGCGGCCCGTCGGGGGCTTCGTTCCGGGCCGCCCGCTACCCCTTCACGCCGCCCAGCGACAACCCGCTCACCAGGTAGCGGTTGAGGATCACGAACAGCGCCATCACCGGGATGCACACCAGCAGGCTGCCGGCGGCGTAATTGGCCCACTCGGTCTGGAACTGCCCCGCGAGGCTCTCGAGGCCGAGCGGCAGCGTGAACAGGTCCTGGCGGTTGATGATGATGCGCGCCACCAGGTACTCGGACCACGCCGACATGAAGCTGAACAGCGCGGTGATCGCGAGCGCCGGCGCCGCGAGCGGAAACGTGACGCGGGTGAACGCGCTCCACGGGCCGCAGCCGTCGATCAGCGCGGCCTGCTCGAGCTCGACGGGGATCGTGTCGTAGTAGCCGCGCAGGGTCCACACGCAGAACGGCAGCGCGGTGGCGGTGTAGGCGACGGCGAGGCCGGTGAACGTGTCGAGCAGACCGAGCGCGCGCATCAGCACGTACATCGGCAGCATCAGCATGGTCGCCGGGAACAGCTGGGTGAGCAGGAACGAATAGAGCCCGAACTGCCAGCCGGGGAAGCGGAACCGGGAGAACGCGTAGGCCGCGGTCGAGGCCAGCACGACACCGAACACGGTGACCGCCAGCGAGACGATCAGCGAGTTGCGCATCCACAGCAGGAAGTCCTTCTCGAACAGGATCGCGTAGTACGCGTGCAGGGTCGCGTGCGGCGGGATCAGCGCGAGGCTGGTGGAATAGAGCTGGTCCGACGGCCTGAGCGACACGGTGACGATCTGCAGAATCGGGTAGATCGTGGCCAGCGAGAACGCGATCAGGAACGCGTGCGACAACACGGTGAGCGGGGCGGGCGCGCGGCGGCTCATGCGCGGGCCTCGGCCGGCGAGGTGCGCCGCACCACGTACATCACGAAGCCGAGCAGGATCAGGAACACGATCACCGAGAACGCGGCGGCGTAGGAATAGCGGTAGTACGTGAACGCGATCTTGTAGATGTAGGTCACCATGATGTGGGTCTGATCGGCCGGCTGGCCGCCGCGCGACACCAGCCAGATCACCACCATGTTGTTGAACGTCCAGATGGTGCCAAGCAGCACGGCCGGGGTCAGGACCGGCATGATCCCGGGGAGCGTGATGTGGCGGAACTTCTGCCACAGGCTCGCGGCGTCGAGGTCGGCGGCTTCGTAGAGCTCGCCCGGAATCGCCGACAGCGCACCCAGCGCCACGACCATCATGAACGGGAAGCCGAGCCAGATGTTGACGATGATCGGTGCGATGAAAGCCCAGTGGGGGTCGGTGAGCCACGGAATCGCCGGGAGCCCGAGCCACTTCGTGAGGATCAGGTTCACCTGTCCGTACTCGTAGTTGAACATCCCGCGCCAGGTGAGCGCCGAGATGTACTGCGGCATGGCCCACGGCAGGATCAGCAGCGTGCGGTAGAACGCGCGGCCCCTGACCGGGCCGCTGAGCACGATCGCGAGGACCAGGCCGATCCCCACGTGGAAGACGACGTTGGCGACGGTCCAGACGATCGACTTGCCGAGCATCTGGTAGAACACCGGTTCGCTGAGCAGCAGCCGGAAGTTGTCGAGCCCCACCCAGCGATGATCCGTGAAGTGGTAGAGGCTCATGTTCCGAAACGCGAGGTAGAAGTTGTAGAGCAGCGGGAACAGCACGACCGCGAGCATCACCACCGCCGCCGGCATGAGCAGCATGTAGGGGAAGCGGCGCGGTGCGCGGATCATGGCGCGTCGCACTCCCGCCCGGTGGAAGCGTCGTGATCCCGCGCGCCGCGTGACGGGGCGCCGCATCTGCAGCCGGCCCGCGCCATGGCTACTGCTTCATGCCGGCGATCTGCTGCACGGCGGCGTCCTGCATCTCCTTTGCGGCCTCGGCCGGCGTCCTGGCGCCGTTCATCACGTTCTGCAGGCCCGGCCGCATGACGTCCCACAGCACGCGCATCTCCGGCACCACCGGCATGCGGCGGCCGAGGTCGAACGCCTCGCGCGACACCTTGAGCGTCGGATCGTTCGCGATCGCCGAGTCGGCGTAGGCGGCGCGCGTGCTGGGCAGGATGCCGAGTTCCACCGCCATGCGGGTCTCGGCTTCGGTCGAGGTCAGGTAGGTGAGCAGTTCCACCACCTTGTCGCGCTTCGCAGCGGAAACGTTCCTGTTGATCGAGTAGCCCTTGCTCGCCGCCATCGGGCGGGCCCACTGGCCGTTCGGCATCTTGAAGATCGGCGCGATGCCGAGGTCGATGCCGGCCTTGCGGTAGCCCGACCACGACCACGGGCCGTTCACGATCATCGCCGCCTGTCCCTCTTTGAACAGCGTCTCGGCGACCTGATAGTCGCTCTCGCGCGGCATGACCTTGTACTCGTCCTTCAGGTCCTTGAGGAACGTCAGCGCCTTGACCATCGCCGGCGTGTTCAGGTTCGGGTCGCCATTCTGGTCGAACACCCAGCCGCCATAGCCCGTGAAGAACGGGATCAGCCAGTACGGCTCGGTGGCGTTCATGGCGAAACCGTAGACGGCGGGCTGGCCGCCCCGGGCCGGTTTCGTCAACCGCTGCGCGATGGCGACGAACTCGTTCGCGGTCCCGGGCGCCTCCGGCACCATGTTGCGGTTGAAACACAGCACCAGATGATTGCCGACCTGATCGGGCGCGGCGTAGATGTGGCCGTCGAGCGTATCGAGTGCGGCGGGGATGAAGCGGTCGAAGAACCCGGCCGGCAGCGTCTGGTCGAGCGGTTCGATGAGGCCGAGCAGTGAGAGCGGGCCGACCTGGTCGGAGGGACCGAAGATCAGATCCGGGCCGCCGCCGGCCGCGGCCGCGGTCTGGAACTGGGTGCGCAGCTGTTCGGTCTCGTACGGCACGTGGCGGATCTCGAGATCCGGGTGCGTCGCCCGGTACGCCTCGAGGTTGGCCTCGAAACGCGTGCGCTCCTCGGGATCCATCTGCTCCCAGATCACGATCGAGCCGTCGTCCTTGCGTGCGGCGCAGCCGCCGAGCAGGGATGAAGCGAGAAGCAGCACCGCCACCCACGCCGCCCGCGGCTTGCGCCTCATGCGTGTACCTCCGTGCCGCGGAGCCGGACCGTCCGGGGTCCGCGTAAACGTCCGGCCGCCGCGGGGAGGGCGGCCGAACGGAAAGATCTTCGCGCGCGCGGGCCGTGCCCGCGCAGAACTCACAGCATGACCACCAGACGCCGGGTGAGTCGTTCGGAACCGCGCGAGAGTCGCACGAAGTAAAGACCCGGTGCAAGACGTGCACCCGACTTGTCGCGGCCCTCGAAGCGCGCATGGTGCCGTCCGGGAGCGAACACGCCGTCGGCGAGCACCGCGCGCCGCCGGCCCGAGAGGTCGTAGATCTCGAGTCGCACCGGCAGTGCTTCGCCGCCCGGCACCACGAAGTCGATGAGGCTCTCGCCGCGCGTCGGGTTCGGGCGCGGTGCGAGCAGGGCGAGATGCCGGGGCGCACCGTCCACGGCGACGTCGACGAGCGGGCCCTGGAACGTCGTGGTCGTCTGCGGCGTGACGTTGGCGTAGCAGGTCGCGTCGGCGATGCCGTTCGCGACCACGGTGTAGCTGGTGCTGGACATCGGCGTGACCGCGAGGGCCACCGACTTCTGGTCTCCCTGCAGCGTCGCGGTGAGCACGCTCACCGTGTTCGTCGGATTCCCGGTCTCGAACACGGTGTAGCGCGAGGCCACGCCCGCGGGTCCCGGCGCGAGCGCTTCATCGAACACCACGGTCACCACGGTGTCCCAGCCCGTGGGCGCGGCCGACATCAGTGCAGGACCCTGGCGGTCGATCGGATCGGGCAGGCCGTCGCCGTTCGCGTCGATCGTGACGATCTGCCGGTTGTCGAGCACGGGCGGTGTCGCCGAGAGGTCGTTCGGCGCCTGATCGCCGCCGGCCTCGCCGCCCGGCTCCGGGTCGTAGCAGAGCGTCGCCACCAGCCCCAACTGCGCGTGCGTCGGCACCTGCCCGCCGGCGAGGCCGTACAGCGTGGACCAGGGAATCGCGATTTCGCTGCCGCCCTGGAGTCCGAACACATGGTTCGGGTCGAACGCGGCGAGGATCGCCTGGGTGGAATCCTCGGAGCTCGTCGCGCCGGTGATCTTCCAGAACGACTGGCTGTCGAAGGCGCCCTGATGCTGGTAGGCGCCGAACTGCCAGTCGGCCTTGAAGCCCGGCGCGGTGAACGTCACGCCGCGCTCCCAGGTGTCGATCGCGGTGAGATCGGTCTGCCCGGCGGGGCCGCCGGGATCGGTGTCCAGGTAGAGCAGCCACGAGTTGCCGGTCACGACGCCGCGCAATCCGAGGTAGAGGTAGGTGTCGTCCCAGGTCGCGTACACGTCCTGGATCTCGTTGTCGGTGTTGCCGGTCGAGTTCCAGGCCGAATCGAACGAGTCGGCGACCGCAATCGCGCAGTCGGGCCATTCGGCGGGATCGAAGCGGCCGTCGAGCGTGATCAGCGTCGGCGGGCCGTAGGAGACCATGACGTCGTCACCGTCCGTCACGAGCGCGTTCACGTTGCCGGCGACGTCCTTGACGGCACCGGCGGCGAGCAGCAGCCGCATCTGCTGATGGTCGAGCGCCTGAATCGAGTCGTGATCGGCGGCCGCGATCTGCAGGGTGAGCACCGGCGCGTTGCTGCCGTTCACGACCGTCGTCGACGGGTCGAGGGTGACGTCGGGGATCCCGTCGTCGTTCGCGTCGATCGCGAACGAGGTCGGCTGGACCTCGTCGAAGCGCACGGCTTCGTCGAACGTCACCGCCAGCTGCCGCGTCGCCGGGAAGTACGTGGCGCCCGCGGGTGCGGGGGGCAGCAGGTCGGTGAGCGCGGCGGCGAGGCCCTGCAACTCGGTGACGTTCCCGCCCGCGTCGGGCGCGGACGTCGGCCCGGCGTACAGGTAGAACTGGAACTTCTGAGTGCCGTAGATCTCGTCCACCTTCATCAGCGTGCCGCTGTAGTTGAGGTTGAAGCCGGCGCCGCCCCCGCCCAGCACGTACGCCGCGGTCGCCTGTGTGTTGGGGTTCCGCTGTCCCATGTACGAGACGTCCGGCGCGAACACACGGTCCATTTCGGCGTTCCAGACGAGGTCGACGAGGTCGGGGGAGAAGCCGCTCTGGATGTACTGCGTGTTGGCGCCGACGCGATAGACCACGTCCATGAAGGGCTGGCCCACGCGCAGCGTCACGGTGCGCTCGATCCCCGAGTGGCTGAACGTCGCGCGCACCGAGTCGCCGGATGCGAGGTTCACGCTCATGCCGTACGGATCGTTCTGGGCGTTGGGGCCGACGTCCGACAGCCCGGCGACGTGGTTGCCGTCGTTGTAGTCGCCCTCGGTGCCGTACCAGTAGGCGTTGTCCACGCCGATCACCGGCCAGGCGTAGCCGCTGCCCTTCGCGAACAGGTGCGTGCAGCGCCCGCCCGTGGACTCGAACACGGCGAACACGCGGTCGTTGTACATCACCAGCTCGTCGTAGCCGTCGTCGTCGATGTCCGACAGGTACGCCCCGGTTGGATTCACGTAGAGACCGCCCGCCCAGCGCGCGGCTTCGGCGTAGATGCTGGCATTCTTGATGTGGCCGGCGTACTGGCGCTCCCAGCCCGATAGCGGTCCGCCCAGGTAGTCGTGCCAGCCGGTCTCGTGCAGGTTGCTCATCAACACGTACCAGCCGGCTTCGCGGATCGCGTTGTCCGGCGCTGCCTGCAACGCGTTGAACGCGTCGTTCCAGATCTGGCCGTGATTCTTGCAGTTCCCGCCCATGCCGGCGCAGCCGCCGTTGCCGTCACCGCCGTTGGCGTATGGAATGTAGCCGGCGTAGTCGGTGTACCAGGCGTTGTTGCTGCCGCCGTAGCCGTGCACGTCGCCGATCCCGCCGTAGGTGCCGAACGTGGGCGCCATGGACGACGAACCGTTGAAGTTCGGATTGTTGAGCGCGTCGGCGAGCTTCCACGTCGAGAGCCACGAGCTCTCCGAGCGGCACTTGTCGATCATCCACTCATAGGTATCGAGTGCGAACGGGAACGTGTTCTCCCAGCCCGCGACCTCGGCGGCCATTTCCCAGTCGTCGGCATAGGTGACCAGGCGGTAGGGGCCGTCGGGGGTGCTGGCCAGGTCGGTGAGGACCTGAAGGGCGCCCGCGCCGTCGCCCGAATGCATCTTCCCGGTGAAGTTGCCGTCGCGCAGGATCACCCGCAGCGAGGATCCGGCGATGGTGTGGATCTGATGGTTGTCGTAGCCCTGTCCGTGCGGCCAGTCGTCGAGGATCACCGCGTCGATGCCGTGGTTCACCCAGTGGTTGCCGGAGTCGTCGATCACGCCCGCGTCCGGGTAGTTCCCCGGCGAGAGCCACACCCGTTCGGGCACCCATGCGACGCGCGGCGTGTAGCCATAGCGCCAGTCGGTCATGGCGGTGTGGCGATCCACCGCCCAGTCGTTCATCGCGCCCTGGATGAACGGCATGATCGGCTGCCCGTAGGCCGACGCGATCATCCCGGCCCAGCCCTCGGTGACGCCGGCCCTGAGCCACGCGTTGAAGTCCACCGGGTTGCCGTTCCTGGCGTCCCACTCGGCTGCGCTCTGCAGCAGCGCACCGAGGTGGAAATTGCCGGGGATCTGCGGCAGCTTCTGGTGCGCCTCGAGCACCTCGTCGTAGCCGCTCGCATTCATCGCCCCCGGGCGTCCGAAGAACACGTCGGAGTAGGCGAGGCCCTGGTTGCCGTGGTGCATGAAAGCGACGTGGGTGGAGTAGCTCACCTGCGCATCGAGCGGCACGACGATGCGGTCGAGGAGCCGTCCGTCGGCGTAGGTGCTGACCGCGATGTGCCGCGGTGCGCCGCCTGCCGCCACCGGCAGCGCCGCCGCCAGCCAGCCCTGATCCAGATGGAAAGCGACCGCGTCGGAGGCGAGCGGCAGGACCGGATCGTCCGGAGCGCCGGGGATCCGGTGACGCATGACCTGCCGCACGGCGGCGCGGCCGTCGCGCGGCGGCGCGAGGGTCACGCGCCGGGTGACCGCAAACGCGGCGGTCCCGCCGGCAGCGGTTGCGTCCGTTTCGCCGATCGGGGCTTCGCCCGGGTCGTCGAGCTCGATCACCACGGTGCCGTGGGCTTCGAAGTACGGCACGTGATCGGTGATCCCGACCGGCGCGACCAGGCTCACGCGCACGGTCAGCGCTTCGGCGCGATCGACGTAGACTGCTAGAATGTTGCCCGCGCTCTCCAGCGGCGTGACGCCCGAGCGCACCCTGCCGATCGCGACCACGGACGATTTCGGCCAGGCGGCATCGGCGAGCAGCCGCGCTGAGCGCGCCGGCGGGGCGGCCGCCTGAGCGGACGACACCAGAGCGAGGATCATGAGCGAGCAGGCGGCGAAGCGGATGCGGGGCATGGCGTTCTGGCGCTCCCCCAGGTGGGGTCGTGCGGTGGTGCGGTGGGCGGTGTCGGCGCCCGAAAAGTCTAGCCAGCGCGTCCGGGGGGGTCAACGCGCGCGCGGCCCCGGGCCCGCCCGCCGCGGCGCGTGGACGCCGGGCGCCGCCTTCCTCGCGCTGCTGGCGGCCTGTGGGGCGATCGCCGCTCCCGGTGCCGCGTCCGCGGCCACGTCCTCGCCCGCCGACTGGCGCGACGTCGTCATCTACCAGATCTTCACCGACCGCTTCATGGACGGCGATCCCGCGAACGACGCGATCGAGGGTCACTACGACCCGGCGAGCGGGACCTCGATCCACGGCGGCGACTTCGCCGGCATCGAGCAGCGGCTCGACTACATCCGCCAGCTGGGCGCCCGTGCGATCTGGATCTCCCCGGTGGTTCTGAACGCCAACGCCGAGTACCACGGCTACGCAGCGCGCGACTTCTTCACCATCGCGCCGCACCTGGGCGGCCTGCCGGCACTGCGCTCGCTGGTGCAGGCGGCGCACGCGCGCGGCATCTACGTGATCATCGACGTGGTCACCAACCATATGGGCGATCTCATCTACAGCACGCAGTCGCCGTACCCGCAGTTCAAGTACCCGGGCACCTACACGCTGCAGTGGCGCAACAACGGCAAACGCCACATCGGCTTCTTCGACGACCTCAGTCGCTTCCACGCGCACGGCGAGATCCAGAACTACGTGGATCCCGATCAGGTGCTGGGCGAGCTGGCGGGGCTCGACGACCTCAAGACCGAGGACCCGGCCGTCGAGGCACAACTGGTCGCGGCGGCCGAGTTCCTGATCGACAGCACGGACTGTGACGGTTTCCGCATCGACACGGTGAAGCACGTCGACATGCCGTTCTGGCAGACATGGACGCCTTCGGTGCGCGCGCATGCGCAGTCGATCGGCAAGGACGATTTCTACATGTTCGGCGAGGTCTTCGACGGCGACGACGCCAGAAACGGCTCGTACACCGGCACCGTCGGCGGCGGCCCGTTCAAGCTCGACGCCACGCTGTACTTCCCGATGTACTTCACCACCAACTACGTGTTTCGCGAGGCCGAGGACTCGAACGCCCCGGCCAGCGCCATCAGCGACCGCTACGCGAACCTCGGCGACTACGACCCGACCGCCCGCGAGCGGCTCGCGAGCTTCCTCGACAACCACGACCTGCCGCGTTTCATGGCCTTTGCGGGACCGGCCGAGAAGGACGAGGGGCGGCTGCGTGCCGCGCTCGGTTTCCAGCTGACGACGCGCGGCGTTCCGATCGTCTACTACGGCACCGAGCAGTCGTTCGACGGCGGCGGCGATCCCTACAACCGCGAGGACATGTGGGACGGGCAGTGGGATTTCGGGCCCTCGGCCGGCGACCGATTCGACTTCGCGAGCCCGCTGTTCGGCTACATCCGCTCGCTGGCCGACACGCGGGACCGCCACGAGGCCTTGAGGCGCGGCGCGTTCACCGAACTCTACGCCGAAGCCTCGGGCCCCGGTCTCTACGTGTTCTCGCGCCAGACCCCGTCCGACACGGTGCTGGTGGCGGTCAACTCCTCGAACCTGCCGGTGATCCGCGCGGTCGCGAGCCCATGGCCCGCGGGAACGCCCTACGGCGACGCGCTCGAGCCGCAGGTCGCCGGCACGGCGTCGGGCGTCGTGACGCTGAACGTTCCGGCACGCGGCGTGCGCATCCTCGAGACGCTCGCCTCGCGCGCGGCGGCGCCGGTCGCCGCGCTGCGCGTGACCTCGTTCTACCCGGGGCACGATTCGCACGTGAACGACCGCTTCTCACCGCTCACCATCGTCTTCGACCGCGAAGTCCAGGGCGCGAGCGTGGCCGGTGCCTTCCACATTGCGCCGGCGGTCGCCGGTGCGTGGCAGGTCGCGGGCCGGGTGGCGCGCTTCCACCCGCAGGCGGCCTGGCCGGCGTCGACCGATTTCGCCTGGTCGCTCGACACGACCGTGGTGGCTGCCGACGGCGGCCGACCGCTGGATGACGTCACCGCGACGTTCTCGACGGCGGGCGCGCCCGGCGGCATCTCGGTCGAGGCGGGCTACAGCGTGGACCTGATCGCGCGCCAGCTGCTGCGCGCCCCGGAGGGGCTGCTCTCTGCGCCATGGCTCGGGCCCGATGCGCTGCTGGTCTCTGACACGGGGCTCGAGCGCCTGCTCGAGCTCCGGCCGGGCGGCGACACCGGGCACTTCCTCGGGGATCAGCGCTGGCCGCGCGCCGAGGGGCTCGCGAAGACGGACGACCAACCGCTGCGCATCGTGGACGAGACGGGGCTCTACGACGTGGATGCCGCCCGCATGACCACGCAGAAGCTCGGCGCCTCGACCGCGACCGAAACGGGTGCCGGCGCCTGGGGCGACGCCACGTTCTTCGATCAGTTCTACATGGGGGACCCGGCCGGTGATCGCGTCGTACGGGTGAGCCCGATCAGCACGCTGCAGACGTTCGCGACCGGCATCGGCGGGGCCGAAGGGCTGGCGTTCGGGCCGGGCGGCGCGTGGGGCACGGACCTCTACGTGGCTGACGCCGACCTCGCTTCGCTCGGCACCGCAGCCGACGGCCCGGGGCGCATCGTGCGCCTGACGCCGGGCGGCGCCGCGACGACGCTCGTCCAGGACCCCCTGCTCCAGGGCGCGAGCGGCATGGCCTTCGACACGACCGGCCAGTTCGGCGGCGACCTGTTCGTCGCCGACATCCTCGGCGAGCGCATCCTGCGCGTGACCGCGGCCGGCGCGGTGAGCGTGTTCGCCTCGGGGTTCAACAACCTCTCAGGATCGCAGTGCCTCGCATTCGGAGGCGACGGGGCACTTTACGTGGCCGACCCGGGTGGCGGCGTCGCGTTTTCCAACTCGAATGGCGACCAGCCCCCCTCGATCTGGCGCATCGCGGCGGAGGTGCTGACCACCGACGTGCCTGCGCCGCCCGCGACGGCCCTGACGCTGGCGCCGCCCGCGCCGAACCCGTCGGCGGGCACCACCACGTTCCGTTTCGCGCTCGCCGCGCCCGGGGAGGTGCGGCTGGAGATCCTGGACGTCGGCGGCAGGCGGGTGAAATCGCTTGCGCACGGCGTGCGCGCGGCGGGCGTGCACGCGCTCGACTGGGACGGCCGTGACGAGTCGGGACGCCGTGTGGCCGCCGGGATCTACTTCGTCACGCTGGAAGCAGGGCCGGTGCGCTCCGCGAAGCGCTTCGTGCGGACGCGCTGAAGGGCCGCCGCCGGGAGCCGCGCGCGGGTGTCAAGGGCACCCGCGCGCGCGGCTGTCGGCGAACGCGATCGACATGGCGATCGGCCCGTTCTACGGCCTGACGAGCGGGTGCCTGGGGCTGAGCGTTACGCGCCGCCGCCGCCGCTCCTGGACGCGAGTCGCAAGCACCCCGTTGCGGAGCCCCTTCACCCCTGGGCCGGCTCCGCCGCGCCGCCGTGCGGCACGGCCTTCCTTACCTTCGACTCCGCCCGCTCGCGCTCGAATCGCGCGAGCAGCGTGTACATCACCGGCACGACGAACAGGGTGAGGAAGGTGGAGAGCAGCATGCCGCCGACCACCGCGGCGCCGAGCGGTTTGCGCGACTCGGCGCCGGCGCCGAGGCCGAGCGCGATCGGCAGCACGCCCATCATCGTGGCGAGCGCGGTCATCAGGATCGGCCGCAGGCGAATGCGCGCGGCGTCGAGCACCGCCTGCTCGAGCGGCTGGCCGCGTTCGCGACGCTGGTTCGCGTACTCGACGATCAGGATCGAGTTCTTGGTCACCAGGCCGATCAGCATGATCAAACCGATCTGCGAATAGATGTTGAGTGTCATGCCGAACAGCCAGAGCGTCAGCAGCGCGCCGAGCACGGCGAGCGGCACCGAGAGCAGGATCGTCAGCGGGTGGATGAAACTCTCGAACTGCGCCGCCAGCACCAGGAAGATGAACACCAGCGCGATGCCGAACAGGAAGTAGAGTCCGCCGCTCGATTCGACGAATTCACGCGACTGGCCGGCGAGATCGGTGGTGACGCCGGCCGGCAGCACGCGCTTCGCCGCCGCGCGCAGGTCGGCGAGCGCCTTGCCGAGCGTCACGCCGGGGGCGAGGTTCGCGCTGATCGTGGCCGCGCGCTCGCGGTTGAAGTGGTTGAGTT
Source organism: Candidatus Eiseniibacteriota bacterium (assembly GCA_963744995.1). Classification (GTDB taxonomy): domain Bacteria; phylum Eisenbacteria; class RBG-16-71-46; order RBG-16-71-46; family RBG-16-71-46; genus CAVUWA01. The sequence continues at coordinate 60,761 of CAVUWA010000005.1, read as the reverse complement.
CGCGCGGCGAGACCTTCTGCTCGACGTGGACGACGCTGGCGAGCTGGGTCAGGCCGTGATGGCCGCGCACGTAGAGCGCGTCGATGATCCCCGGGGTCGCGCGCTCGGCCGGCGGAACCTGCACGATCACGTCGTACTCGCGGCTGCCGCGCTTGAAGTTGGTGACGGTGCGCCCGCCGAGCAGCGTTTGCAGGGTGCCGCCGATCTCGGTGACCGAGACGCCCAGCTCGGCCGCACGGTTGCGGTCGATCTCGATTTCGAGCTGCGGCTTGTTGAGCTTGAGGTCCGAGTCCATGTTGACGAGGTAGCCGAGCTGCTGCGCCTCGCGCATCATCGCGGATACCGCGCGCTGCAGGTCGTCGTAGGTCTCGGCCTTGATCACGAACTGCACCGGACTGCCGAAGCCGCCGCCCAGGCTCGGCGGATTGATGGGGAAGGCCAGCACGCCGGGAATGCCGAAGATGCGCGGAAAGATGCTCGCCACGATCGCCTGCTGGGACCGCTTGCGCTCGTCGTAGTGCTTGAGGCGCACGAACATGAAGGCATCGGTCACCCGGCCGGGTCCGCCGAAACCGAGCCCGATGGCCGTGAACATGGCATCGACTTCGGGTACGTCGCGGTAGACCGCCTCGGCCTGCCGGACGTAGCGATCGGTGTACTCGAGCGTCGAGCCCTCGGGCGCACGCACGATATTGAAGATCAGGCCGCGATCCTCGGTCGGCACCAGCTCGCTCGGCAGCGCGCGAAACAGCACTGCGATGAGCGCGACCAGCACCAGCGTGCCCAGCATGGCGAAGCGGCGGTGGTGGAGCAGCGTCGCGAGAATGCGCTCGTAGCCCGCGCCCATGCGCTGGAAGAAAGCGTCGAACTTCGTCTGCGGGCCGGGGACGGCCTCTTCGAGGTCGAGCACTTCGCCGGCGCCCGCCTCCGCTGCGGGCGCTTCGCCCTCCGCGGTGCCGAAGTGGCGGCGTTTGAGCATCAGCGAGCACAGCATCGGCGTCAGGGTGAGCGCGACGAAACCCGAGATCAGCACCGACACCGCGACCGCGATGCCGAATTCGTTGAACAGCCGCCCGACGCGGCCGGTGAGGAACGCGACCGGCACGAACACCGCGACCAGCGCGACCGTGGTCGCGACGATCGCGAAGCCGATTTCTTTGGCCCCGTCGAGCGCCGCGCGGAAGCGGTTCTTGCCCATCTCCATGTGCCGGTAGATGTTCTCGAGCATGATGATGGCGTCGTCCACCACCAGTCCGATGGCGAGCACCAGCGCGAGCAGGGTGAGGATGTTGAGGCTGAAGCCGAGGAAGTAGGTGGCGGTGAACGCGCCGATCAGCGACACCGGAATCGCCACCGCCGGGATCACGGTGGCGCGCAGCGAGCCCAGGAAGATGAAGATCACCAGGAACACCAGCAGGAACGCGATGCCGATCGTGATCACCACCTCGCGCATCGAGTCCTTGATGAACGTCGAGCCGTTGTAGGCGGCGACCAGCTCCATGCCCTCGGGCAGCAGCTCGCGTAGCGCCGGCAGCGCCGCCTCGATCCGGTCGGCGACCGCCACGGTGCTGGCCTTCTGCTGCTTGGTGATGCCGAGCCCCACGGCGGGCACGCCGTCGAAACGCGCCACCGAGCGGTCGTCCTCGGCGCCGAGCCGCACGTCGGCGACGTCGGACAGCCGGATCAGGCCGCCCGGAGTCTCGGACACGATGATGTCGCCGAACTCCTGCGCGGTGGCGAGCTCGCCACGCGTGCGCACCGCGAATTCGCGGCCCGCGCCCTCGACGCGTCCGGAGGGGATTTCCGCGTTGCCGTGGGTGAGCGCCGCCTCGACGTCGTCCACGGTGAGCCCGTAGGAGGCGAGCCGCTGCGGATCGATCCACACCCGCATCGCATAACGGCGCGACGCGCCGACGAACACCGAGCCCACGCCCTCGATGCGCTGGATGCGCTCTTCGAGCACGTTGTGGGCGAACTCCGAGAGCTCGAGCAGGCTGTGGCCCGCGCCCTTCAGGGCCAGCCACATGACCGGCTGGGCGTTCACGTCCTGCTTGGCGACCACCGGTTCCTCGGCGTCGGTCGGCAGCGAGCCGCGCACGCGCGAGACGCGATCGCGCACGTCGTTCGCGGCCTGATCGATGTCGCGGTTCAGGTTGAACTCGATCGCGACCCGCGACACCTGCTCGCGCGACGACGAGGTGATGAGCTTGACGCCCTCGATGGTCGAGAGCTGCTCCTCGAGCACGTCGGTGATCTCGGTCTCCACGACCTGCGCACTGGCGCCGCGGTAGATCGTGCTGACGCTCACGACCGGCGAGTCGATGTCGGGATACTCGCGCACCGGCAGCCGCGTGAACGACAGCAGACCGAACAGCAGGATCGTGAGGCTCAGCACCGTGGCGAGCACGGGCCGCTGGACCGAGATCTCGCTCAGCTTCAAGGGGCGTCCCCTGCGCCGGCGGCGGCCGTTTCGCCGCCCGCGCCATCCGCGCTCGAGACCGGCAGGATACGCGCGCCGTCGTAGAGCTTCTGATGGCCGGCCCGCACGACGCGCGCCCCGGCATCGAGGCCGCCCAGGACCTCGACTCTGGCGCTGTCGCGCGTGCCGAGGCGGATCGCGGCGCGCGCGACGGTGCTGTCCTCCTGGACGACGTACACGAAGTCCTGGTTGCCCTCGGCGAATACCGCCTCGTCGGGCACCATCAGCGCGCCCGTGCGCTGCGCAATCGTCACGCTCACGTCGGCCGACATCCCGGGACGCAGGCGGCGCCCCTCGTTCGGCACGCTCGCCACCAGCTGCACCGTTCGGGCCTCGGGATCGACGATCGGATCCACCACGCTCAGGCGGCCGCGGAAGGTCACGCCGGGATAGGCCGGCGTGTGGAGGCTCACCGGTACGCCGACCCGCAGGTCGCCCATGTAACGCTCGGGCGCGGCGAACGTCACCCGCATGCGGTCCACGCGCGCGAGCTCGGTGAGCTGCTGGCCGACGCTCACGTAGGCGCCCGTGGAGATCCGGCGGCGGCCGACCAGCCCCGCGAACGGCGCCCGGATCACGGTTTTGTCGAGGCGTGCGCGGGCCACCTGCTCGTCGGCCTCGGCGACGCGCAGGTCCACGCTCGCGTCCTCGAGTTCCTTGGCCGAGATCGCGTTGCGGTCGAAGAGCTGCTTCGCCCGCTCGTAGTCCGAGCGTGCGCGGTCGCGCTCCGCTTCGGCGCGCAGCGCCTGTGCCCGGATCTCCGAATCGTCGAGCCGCACGAGCACCTGTCCCGTCCGCACGGCCTGGCCCTCGGCGAACGGCAGTTCGAGCACCTTGGCGCTGATCTCGGCGACGACGTCGATCTGTTCGTCCGAATCGATGCTGCCGAGTGCCCGGAACTGGTCGCTGACCGTGGTGGGCGTGACGCTCGCGATCTCGACCGGGGTGGGCGGCATCTGGAAGCCGGCCTGGCCGCCGGCCTTGCCGGAGCACGATGGCAGCACGGCCAGGGCGAAGGCGAGGGCGAGCAGAGCGCCGGGGCGGCCGGCGGCGGGTGCGAACGGAAGGCGGGCGGCGTGCGGCCCGCCCCGGCGTGAGTGGCTGCGATCGGAAGTCATGGGCGGGGACCATAGCCGTTCGCGCCCCGCGGCGCCCGTTGCGTTCCGGTCAAGCGTCACGGACGCGGGCAATCCTTTCACCAGCGTGCTCTCCGGTGCGGCACGGGCGCGACGGCGCGTGCGCCGGTTGACGGCAGGACCGTTCCTCAGGGCCTGCGGGCGTGGAGCTGCGCCATCACCGGGCCGCCCGCGGGTTCGCTTTCCTGGGCGGCGAGGATCTCGAGTCCGGGGAAAGCGCGCTCGAGCTCGCCGGGCCACAGCAGGAAGCGCGGGTGCGTCGGCCGGCCGTGGCGTTCCTGGCCACGGCGGAACGTCTCGTAGATCAGATGGCCTCCCGGCGCGAGCGCTGCCGCGATCGCGGCGAGCAGCGGACGGTGCAGGAAGCGGAATACGGTGACCAGCGCGTAGCGGCCTTCCGGCAACGCGGCGCCGGGGGCTTCGAGATCGACGGCGCGGGTCGCGACCACGACGCCGTGGCGCGCGGCCAGCGCATTCGCCCACGCCAGCGCCTCCGGCGCGTGATCGATCGCTTCGACCTCGAAGCCGTGCATGGCGAGGAACACCGCCTCGCGGCCGGCGCCGCAGGCGACGTCGAGCGCGAGGCCGCGCGGAACCAGCGGAAGGCGCCGGGCCAGCCACGGCGAAGGGCGCCAGAGCGGCGCTGCCGCGCCGCGCTCGGCCGGGCCCTCGAGCAGTGCGTTCCACGGTGCGTCGAGCCAGTCGGCGTGTGCGTAGCCGAGCGCCGCGAGCGCCTCGGCCGCGGCGCGCGCCTCGGCGCCGTCGCGCCCGACCACGAGCACCGGCCGATCGCGCGGCGGTAGCTCGTAGCGCCGCGCGGCGAGCGCCGCATGCGGCAGGTGGCCGCTGCCGGGCAGGTGGCCCGCGGCGAACGCGGCGTCCGGGCGGCAGTCGAGAAGCGCCGCTTCCGGCAGGCGGGCGCGGGCGCCCGCCGGATCGACCGCGGCCATCAGGAGACGATCGGGAAGTCGCAGCAACGCCCGCGCGGGATCGGGCGCCCGTGCGGACAGCGTCGCGGGTGGCCGAGGAATCCGCAGATGCTGTTGGTGACGCCGGGATCGATGATGTGCTCCATCCGGCACGCCGCCGCCTCGACCTCCGACTGCGACAGATGGAGCGCCGTGGAGAACAGCACCTCGGCCAGCCGCCGGCGCCGGATCAGGTCCTCGGCGCGCGAGCGGCCGCGCGGCGTCCAGGTCAGCGTCCCGTTCGGAATCTGCACGAGGCCGCTCTCCACCATGCCCTGCAGCGTGCGGCGGTTGTCCACGACGTCCGGCACCACGATCTTCTCGGGCCGCGCCTCGGCGCAGTCCTCCTCCAGCTCCCACAGCTGCACCAGCACCTCGTCGTAGCGGCGCTCGATCTCCTCGTCGTGCACGGTGAGATCGGCGAGGCGTCCGTGGGCGAGCTCGACGCGCCGATCGGCGAGGTTCCCGATCTTCGCCGAGTGGGTGACCATCACGATCGTGCGACCCTCGCCGTGCAGCTCTTCGAACAGCCGCAGCACGCGTTCCTCGTTGGCCTCGTCGAGATTGCCGGTCGGTTCGTCGGCGAGGATCAGCTGCGGTTCGTTGACGAGCGCGCGCGCCACGCAAACGCGCTGCTGCTCTCCGCCCGAGAGCTGCGACGGCAGGTGATGCGCACGGTCGGCGAGCTGCACGCGCTCGAGCGCGGCACGCGCTTCCTTCTCGTCGGCCATGGAATGGAAGTGTTGCGCGACCATCACGTTCTCGAGCGCGTTGAGGTACGGGAACAGGTGGAACTGCTGGAACACGATGCCCACGTGCTCGCGGCGAAAGCGCACGCGCGCGCTCTCGGACATCGCGGTCAGGTCGGCGTCGCCGATCCGGATCCGCCCGCCGCTCGGCCGGTCGAGCGCGGCGAGCAGATTGACGAGCGTGCTCTTGCCTGAGCCCGAGGGCCCCATCACCGCGAGCCATTCGCCCGCGGGGATCACGAGATCCACGCCGTCGAGTGCGCGCAGCTCGCCGTAATGGCGCGACACGTTCTCGAACCGGACCGGGGCGCCCTTCACTTCAGTCTCCCTTCAGCACCGCGGCCGGCTCGACGCCGAGCGCGAGCCGCACCGGCCCGAGTCCCGCGAGCACGGACACGAACAGCGCCAGGGCGAGCACCAGCAGCGGCACCACCGGATGCAACGCGATCGCGGCATGGAACACCTCGCGCCCGATGATGGTCGCGAACACGACGCCGATCGCCCAGCCGAGCGCGCCGCCCGCGGCGCCGATCACCAGCGACTCGTAGAGGAACTGGCGCACGATGTCGCGGCGCCTGGCGCCGAGCGACTTCATGAGCGCGATCTCGCGGCGCCTGACCAGCGCGAGGTCGGTGAGCGTACCGAACGCCGCGAGCCCGCCGGCCACGATCGCCGCGATGGTGACGAGCAGCATCAGCCGCCCCATGCGCTCGAGCAGCCCCGCCTCGGTGTCGGACAGCGCGTGCAGCGGCAGGACTTCGATGCCGTCCCCGGAAAGCCCGGCGAGCGTCGCGGCCGCGGCCGCGTCGTGACCCTCGACCCGGAGCTGGGCGAGGCTCGCCCAGCCTTCGAGGCCGGCGAGTTGCTGCACCGCGGCGAGCGGCACCCACCACGCCTCGTCGTCCGGCCCGCCGGTCTCGAGCAGTGCGTCCACCGGCATGCGCACCCGCTCCGCGTGTCCGGCCACGCCGAGCAAGAGCGTATCGCCGGGCTGCACGCCGAAGCGCGCGGCGAGCGTCACCCCGAGCAGCGTGCCGTGCGCGGCGCCGCGGACGCGCCAGCCGGGATGCAGGGCGCGCGCGGCGTCGAGATCGGCGCCGACGAGTGGAATCGGCCGCTCGTCCGCGACGCCGGACGCATAGAGCAGCAGCGCGCCCTGCGCGCCCGCTCTTGCGATGTGCCGGCGCGCCGCGGCCGCGTCCATGAACCGTGACGCCTGGAGCGCTCCCTCGGGCGTGCGCACGTCGGCAGGCACCAGCAGCGCATTCGGTCCGAGTGCGCGCAACTCGCGGCCGACCTTGTTCGAGACGTCGATCGCCACGTGCAGCATGGCCGCCGCGACCGAGCTGCCGATCGCCACCGCGAGCACCGCGAGCGTGACCATGCCGCGGCGCCGCCACAGCGCGGCGCGCAACAGACGCGCGTCCATGCGGGGGCGCTCAGCCACGCAGCACCGCCGCGGGGTCCACCCGCAGCGCCACGCGCAGCGGGGCCAGGGTGCCGGCGATCGCGATCGCCAGCGCCAGCGCGATGGCGATCGGCAACAGCACCGGCTGGAACGTCGCGCCGGCGCCGAACACGTCGCCGCGGATCGCCGCGGCGGCGGCGCTGCCGAGCGCCCAGCCGAGCGCGCCGCCGAACAGCGAAACGAGCGCGGTTTCGCCGAGCAGCAGCGCGGCGATTTCGGCGGGGCCCGCACCGATCGCGCGCAGCAGCCCGATCTCGACGCTGCGCTCGACCACCGACGCGGTGGTCGTGGAGACGAGTCCGAGCACCGAGACCGTGACCGCCGCGAGCGCGAGCAGCAGCATGAGCAGGTTCAGGCGACCCACGACCTGCGCTTCGCCCGCGACGACCTCGGCGAGCGGGTGCGCCTCGACGCCCGGGACCTCCGCTTCGATGTCGCGCGCGATCACGATCGGGTACGCGGTACACATGTAGGTTTCGTAGGCGCGTGGATCGGCTTTCGGGTCGGGCTCCGGTCCGGGCGGCGTCGGCCGCACCAGCGCGCTGAACCAGACGCGATCGATTTCCCCGGGGCGCCCGGTCAGCGCCTGGATCCGCTCGAGCGGCGCCCACGCCCGGCGGTCGTCGAGTCCGCCGGCGCGGACGATGCCGGTGACCTCGAAGGCCGCGCGCCGGCCCGCGAGATCGGTCTCGATGCGATCCCCGGGCGCGGCGCCGAGCCGGCGTGCGAGGTCGCGCCCGAGCGCGATGCCGTCGCCGCCCGCAGGGGGCCAGCGCCCTTCGATCGTCCAGCGCGGATGCAGCGCGGTGAGGCCGGTCGGCCAGGGTCCGTCCCCGGTCGGAACGTCATGGGCGAACCAGGTACCGCTCACGACGAACGCGTGGTCGCCCGCGTGCGCGCCGGCATTGAGCTCGGGCGCGGCCTCGAGAATGTTGTTCTTCCAGAACGTGCGCTTCATGCCCGCCACGGCCCGCTCGTCGAGCGCGCCGCCGGCGCGCGCCGGCACATAGTCGGCGCCGCCCAGATCGGGCGACCACGAGGCGCCCTTCGGCAGCAGCGCGAAGTTGGGGCCCGAGCCGCGCAGGTCGCGGGCGAGATCGTCGCCCACGCGCAGCGACAGCGTCGCGAGGGTGATGGCGACGCCGACGCCCATCGTGACGGCCGCCATCGCCAGCGCGAGGCGCGCGCGCCGGCGTGCGAGCGAACTGCGGATCAGGCGCCAGCGCACGGCTCAGTGGCCCTCGAGGCGCGGCCACCCGTCGGCGAGATCCGCCAGGTTCACGATCACGCGCCCGCTGTCCACACGACTCGGCAGCGGCACCGGATTGCACCCGCCGGCGCGGCCGACGGTGGCGGTCGCGATCGGCGACGTGCAGTTGCGGCAGATCAGCTGGTGGCCGGACTCGTAGTAGCCGACGTCGCCGCAGATCTCGCAGCCATCGAAGCAGGTGCGCACCTCGTTGCCGACGCGGATCGCGAAGAAGCGCGCCGTCTGCCCGCCGATTTCGGTTTCGTAGAAGTGGATGTGTCCGTCGGCGACCGCGGCGGCGTCGATCGAAACGGTACCGCCCGCCGCGGTGAGCGGAACGGCCGGCGCACGTCCCGGGACGTGCGATCCCTGCACGAACGCGGTGGCGAGAATCACCACGACGACGAGGCCGAGCGCGCCGGTCCAGCGGCGGCGGCGGCGGTCTTCGGCCTGCCGCGCGCGCGCCAGGCGCGCCTCCGCGCCCCCGGCCCGGGCGGCTGCGGGCGCCGCCTGCGGCGCGAACAGCAGCCAGCCGGCGACCAGCGCGATCGTCAGCGTGAACAGCAGCAGCTCGCTCTTCACGATCGGGCCGATGAGCGCCATCTCGGTGCGGCTGGAAGGAATGACCTCGGCCTCCGACAGCTCGTGCAGCCCGCCGACCAGCAGCTGCAGGCCGAGCAGCGACAGCACCGCGGAGGTCACCGTGAAGAACGGCTTGAGCGGGATCCGGATCATGCCGCGCACGAACAACACGCCGAACACGGTCGCGGCGGCGAGGCCGGCGAGCGCGCCGATCCAGATGCCGACGCCCTGACTGTTGAAGTGCGCCGCCGAGAGGAACACGGCGGTCTCCAGTCCCTCGCGGAAGATCATGCCGAACGAGAACAGGAACATGCCGAGCGCGCCGAGGCCGCTGGCCGCCTTCTCCATTCCGGACTCGACCTCGGTCTTCATGCGCGGCCCGGCGCGCCACATGTACCAGACCAGCGAGAAGACCAGCACGGCGCCGATCAGCATGGTGATGCCTTCGGTGAGCTCCTCGTTGAGCGTCAGATGGCCGAGCACGAACGCGGCGATTCCCGACGCGACGACGGCGACTGCGGCGCCCGCGAACAGCGGGGTCACCAGATCGGGACGCTCGCGCCGGCGCAGGAAGCTCAAGGCGATGGCCAGCACGAGCGCCGCCTCGACGCCTTCGCGCAACGTGATGATGATGGCTTCGAACATGGGAAAGAGTGGCTCCGGATGGTCAGGAATTCAGAAGGGACTCGATGGGGTCAGCGGCGCGGCATCGCCCGGTGGCGACGGCGCGACCGGCCTGCGGTTCGCTCCCGGGCCTTCATGTTTCGATCGGGGTCAGCGTCTGCTGCCACACCTGGCAGGTGCGTGGCGAGCAGAAGCCGAACGTATGTTCGTTGAGCGCGTAGCGCTGGCTGCGGCCGTCGCGCCGGACGCGCACCATTTCGAGGTCGCGGAGGATGCGCAGCTGATGCGACACGGCCGAGAGCGAGGTGCCGAGCGCGGCCGCGAGGTCGGTGACGCACAGCTCTTCGATCGACAGCGCGTAGACGACGCGACTGCGGGTCGGGTCGCCGAGCGCGCGGAAGATGCGCGACAGTCGCTCGACCTGGTCATTGTCTTCGAGCGCGCGGCGCACTCGGTCGGCCGGCGCCTCGCCACGCGACCGGCGTCGTGTCCGGGCCGGGCGGCGCGGGCGGGCGGGTGAATGGGGCATGGTTCCTCCGTTTGAACACTTGAATGATCGTTCACGCGTCGCGCATCTTCGGCGAAGCCGCCGGGCCCGTCAAGGGCCGGATGGACCGGGGCCCCGTGAAGGCGGTCGTTGACCGGCCCGCGCGGGCTCCGCATACTTCGCGCGTGCGCAAGGGGTCCATTCCGTGAAGCTCGAGTGCCGCCTGCTTTTCGCCGTCCTCGCCCTCGTGGCCGTCCCGCGAGGTGCGGCGGCCAGCCTTCCCGATCCTGCGCGCGCGCAGCGGGCCGAGGCGCTCTACGCCGAAGCCCTGTCCCGGCTGCGTGCGGACACCATCGAGAATCGGCGCATGGCGATCGCCGATCTCGAGCGGGCGACCCTGCTCGTTCCCGGCGATCCGCGCTACCAGCTGGCGCTCGCGCGCGCCTACTACCGCTCCGGTTTCTACAGCAACGCGAAGAAGCGCTTTCTGAAGATCGAGAAGCTCGCGCCCGGCGACCACGATGCGCACATCGGCATGGGGCGGATCTGGCGCCGCGACTGGCTGAAGTATCTGGACGAGACCTCGCTCGAGCAGGCGATCGAGAACTTCCGCGCCGCGGCCGAGGCGGCGCCGGGCGACCCCGAGGCCTGGCTGCAGCTGGTGCCGCTGCACGTCGAGCGCGGCGAGCTGGACCTGGCGATGGCCGCGGCCGAGCACGCGGTGACGGCGTCGCACGGCCGCCCGGAGGCGCAGCTCGCGCACGCCTACGTGGCCTATCGCCTGGGCCGCATCGAGACGGCGCGGCGCGGCTTCATGGCGTCGATTCCCAGGCTGCCGAAGGTCGCGCGCGAGCGCTTCGAGGACATCAGCCCGGTCGCGACCGAGCAGGACACGATGACGCTCCACCGTCTGCCCCCCGACGAGCAGGCGGCCTTCGTCGAGCGCTTCTGGCGCGAACACGATCCGGACTTCACGACGAGCGAGAACGAGGCGCGGCTGGAGTACTGGTCGCGCGTCGCGCAGGCCTATTTCCTGTATTTCGACACGCGCCGCCACGAGTGGGACATGCGCGGCGAGGTGTACGTGCGCTACGGGCCGCCGGCCAGGGCCGAGTACAACCCGCTCGATCAGCGACTCAACATTTCGTTCGGTACGGTCGGCAGCTTTCCCGTCAACGTGCTGGTGTGGAACTACCCGTCGCTCGGCATGTCGGTGACGATGCAGGATCGCCTGCTCAGCGAGCACTACATGCTGCCGATCACCATGGACCACGATCCCGACCCGGTCCCGGATCCTGAAAAGGTCGGTGAGGGAAGTGGTCTGGTCGCGACTCCCGGCGGACGCGGCGTGTTCCCGGCCCTGCCCCCCGGGGTGCACGAGTTGCCGATGGAGTCGGCCATCGCGCGCTTCGAGGGAGCGCGCGGGCCGCGGTTGCTCGCGCAAGTGGAAAGTGCGGGAGGGCCCGGCGACAGCCTGCGCGCCATGTGGGCGGTGGTGGACACGGCCGGCCGCCAGGTTCTGGCGGGCGCCCGCGACCTGTCGCCCTCGGCGTGCGAGCCCGACCGCTTCAAGGTCGCCGACTTCGCCGACTCGCTTGCGCCCGGCGCGTACACCGTGAGCCTTTCGGTGCGCGACCACGCCCGCGGCCGCGGGGTGAGCCGGCAGCCGATCGAGCTTGCGCCGCCCGGCGAGCGGATCGCGCTCAGCGACATCCTGATCTCGTGCGGCGCGCCGCTCGCGGGCGCGACGTCGGTGCGCCCCGAGCCGAATCCAAGAGGGCGCGTGGCGTCATCGGATCCGCTGACGGCCTACTTCGAGATCTATCACCTGCGATCGGGCGCGAACGGACTGTCCAGATTCGAGTACGTCTACACGGTGGAATCGGCCGAGAAGGACGAGCGCATCTGGATCCAGCGCATGCTGGCGCCGCGCGCGCGCCCCGAACCGATCACCGCGAGCCGCACCGAAAGCAACGCGGGGCCGCTGCGGCGTCAGTTCCTGACCGTGCCGCTCGGCGCGCTGCCGCCCGGCCGTTATCGCCTGAGCGTGCGGGTCCGTGACGACCTCACCGGCAGCGTGGCTGCGGGATCGGCCGAGTTCGAGCGCGAACCGCCGGTCGGCGCCGGCACGGGGGTGTCCGCAAGCCCGTGAAACGGGGGGTCAAGCCCCCCGGCGGCGGTTCCGATAACCCCCGTGTCGGTCCACCCCATCGAGCGAGCTTCAGGGATGAACACGAGTCCGCCCACCATTCTGATCGTCGACGACGAATCCGATCTCGTTTCCGTGCTGCGTTTCGGTCTCGAAGCCGAGGGCTACGAGGTCATCGACGCCCGCGACGGGGAGGACGGCCTCCAGAAGGCCCGCGAGGCGCGCCCCTCGCTGATGGTGCTCGACCTGATGCTGCCCAAGATGGACGGCTACAAGGTCTGCCGCGCGCTGAAATTCGACGACCGCTACCGGGCGATGCCGATCATCATCCTCAGCGCGCGCTCGGGCGCCCAGGACCGGCAGCTCGCCCTCGACATGGGCGCCGACGACTTCGTGATCAAACCCTATGACATGAACAACCTGGTCCGGCGCATCCGCTCGTTCGTCGAGAAGGGGAAGCGGGCCGCGTAGCAATGCGGGCGGCTGCGCCGGGGGAGACTCTCGGGCGCTGCGCCTCGAGACTGCTCTCGTACTCGTTCGCCTCGTGTTCACCGACAGCGTGGCCGCAGATGCCGGCACCTTCGCTGCGCGGGGTGATTCTCGAGGGGCAGGACGGGCCCGGCCAGTTCGTGCGACGCTGCGCGGCCCGGGTGCGCGCTCGCCGGGGCCCGACGTTCGAGCGGGTCCTGATGCGCTCGTCCTTTCCTGTTCGAGCACCGCTGATCGCGCCGGCCATCTTCCTGTTGACGGGTTTGGAGGCGTGAATCGTGCGGGTGCGGCGACCCGTGGCTGTCTTCGCGCCAGCGGGCAGGAGTCTCGCGCTGCCGGGATTGTGGCGGTTGTTTGAAATTCGTGTGACGCCGGGCGGTGATCGGCACGCTGCGCGCGTCTCCGCGCGTCGAAAATCGGTGTGATAGGAAGTGAGTGTGCCCCCGCGTGACCCGCCCCCGCGGATGAACGCGCACATGCACTTCTCGAAGTTGTCCCACCTGACCGACGGCGCCCTGCGGCGCGAGATGATCGGCGCCCTCGCGAACGAGCGCCGCGCCGCCGCCCTCGCGCTCGCCCACCTCGCCGAGTTCGACGCCCGGAAGCTGTACGTGCCCGAAGGGTACCCATCGATGTTCCGCTTCTGCGCAAACCGGCTCGGGCTCTCGGATGCCGGGGCATCGAAGCGCATCCAGGCCGCGCGCACCGCGCGCGAGTTCCCGGCGATATGGGATCTGCTGGCCGGGGGCCGGCTGTCGGTGAGCGCGGTGTGCCTGCTGGCGCCGAAGCTCGAGCCGGAGAACGCGGACGAGCTGCTGGCCGCGGCGGCCGGCCGCTCGAAGCGCGCGCTCGAGCTATGCCTGGCGAACCGGTTCCCGAAGGCGGATGTGGTGATGGAGGTGGCGCCCCTGGAGCCGGCCCCGGAGGGTTCACGTTCCCCGGAGAACGTAAACGGGCTGGCGCCGGCACATCCCCAGGGGGACGGAACGGCCGCATCGCGTCCGCGGATTGCGCCTCTTTCGCCGGAGCGCTACGGGGTGCGTTTCACGATGGGACAGGGAACGCACGAGGCGATCCAGGCGTTCGAGCAGCTGGCGGGACGCAAGGTCACGGCGGAGCACATGAACGAAGCCCTGCGGCGCGGCTTCGAGGCGATGGCCGCGGCAATCGAGAAGCGCCGCTTCGCCGCGACCGACCGGCCGCGGAAGCAGCAGGGCCCGGCCAAAGGCCGCCACATTCCGGCGGCGGTGAGGCGGGAAGTGCGCGAGCGCGACGGCGATCGCTGCACGTTCGTCGCCGACTCCGGCCGCCGCTGCGAGGCGCGCGGGAAGCTCGAGTTCGATCACATCGAGCCGGTGGCGCGCGGGGGGAAATCGACGGCCGCGAACCTGCGGCTCCGCTGCCGCGCGCACAATCAGTACGAGGCCGAGCGGGCGTTCGGCGCGGGGTTCATGGCAGCGAAGCGGGATCGTGCGCGGCTGGAAAGCCGCAGGAACATGTCGGCGGCTTCGATTTCGTCTCCTGCGGCGCAGGCGGGGAACGAAAAGGGGCGGCAAACGACTGCGCCGTCGGAGCACGATGAGAACGACGTCACGTCCTGGCTCCTGAGACTCGGGTTTCGCAGGTCCGACGCGCAGCGCGCTTGCGAACACTGCGCGCCGATGATGGGGGCACCGCTCGAAGCAAGAGTGAAAGCGGCGCTGTCCTTCCTGCGACCGCCGGCAAGGTGTCTTGCGCCAACGCCTCCGTGACGCCGCAAGGATTCGACAAGAGGTCGGTGGCGGATGGCGATCGTTGGACCTTGCGAGCGGTACGGGGGTGCTCAGCGCAAGAGCACTCCACGAGCGGTCAGAGTCTCACCGAGACGCGTGAGCCGAATCAGATATGCGCCCGGTCGAAGAGGTCCGAACCCGCCCAGCTGGACCACATGCCGCCCCGGTCCCAGGTGACCGACATCGAAACGTTCCAGGCGCCGGCCGGAGATGTCCATCACCTCCAGTGTGGCCGCGTTGTTCGAGGGGAGCGTGAACGCGATCGAGGCCTGCCGCCACGATGTACGGAGCCTCGGAGTCGTCGAGCGCGATCAGATCCGGCTCCGTCCACATGTGGCCAGGAATGCGGAAGGTTTCGGTCGGCGCCCACGCGCGTCCTGGAGGGACCGCCTGCGCCGTTGAGTTCCAGCAGAGCGCAACGACTGCCGTCATGACGGCGAGGCGTTGGCTGCCTCGGGAGCGAGGTCGGCTGCAGCGCAGACAGATCATGGGCCCGCCCCAATTGGGTCGCGAAGGAGGTTACGCGTGGAATGCCAGCGCATTTGCGCACGGCGCTCTGAGGACTCCCGCGCGTCGGGGCCGACGCGGCTACGAGCGCGTGCCCGCGAGAATCTCCTGCATTTCCCCGTGCAGCGCGGCGTTGCTTGCGAGGATCTCGCGGCCGTCCACCCGGAAGTCGCTGCCGTCGAAGCGCGTCACGGTTCCGCCCGCTTCACGCACCAGCAGCGTGCCGGCGGCCATGTCCCAGGCCGAGAGGCTCCGCTCCCAGAATCCGTCGAAGCGCCCGCAGGCGAGATAGGCGAGATTCAAAGCCGCCGAGCCGTCGCGGCGGATGCCCTGCGCCCGCATCAGGAACGCCTGGAACAGCGGTACGGAGCGCTCGGGATGTTCGCGCACGTCGTAGGGGAAACCGGTGACGATCAGGGCGTCCTCGACGCGCGCGATGTCGGACACGCGGATCGCCTCGCCGTTGCGGGTGGCGCCTTCCCCCAGCGCCGCGGCGAACATCTCGTCGCGCACGGGGTCGTAGACCGCTCCGGCGACGACTGTGCCCTCGATCTCGACCGCGATCGAGACGCCGAAGAACGGATAGTTGTGCGCGAAATTGGTGGTGCCGTCCAGCGGATCGACGATCCAGCGCGTGCCGGAGCCCGCGTGCGCGCCGGATTCTTCGGCGAGCACGGCATGTCCGGGGAACCGACGGGCGATCTCGCCGAGCACCAGGGCCTCCGAGCGCCGGTCGTATTCGGTGACCAGATCGATGCGCCCCTTGCGCTCGGGCGTGTGGGCCCTGCCATAGCCTTCGAGCAGGATCGCGCCCGCCGTGCGCGCGATCTCCATCGCCGCGTCGCGCAGCGCACGCGGGTCGCCGCTCAACCGCGGCTCCTTGCTGCGCTGTGCGGGCAGAAGCGCGAGTACGGGCAGAACACGCAGTCGCGCGGCGACGGCTTCGGGGGAAACGCGGCGGCGCGGATCCCGCGGGCCGCCGCGAACACGCGATCGGCCGCGGCTTCCAGGTGCTCCGATTTGACCTCGGCGCGGCCGACGGTGCCCGGGCCGACGAAGTGGAGCTCTGCGGCGGCCGGGGCGACCCCGTACATCTCGCGATAGGCGAGCGCGTACAGGCCGAGCTGACCCTTCTTCACGTCCTCCTGTGCCCGCTTCCCGGCCTCGGCGGGCTCGTCCATCTCGGCGGTCTTGTAATCGACCAGCACGATGCCCTCTTCACGCTCGTCCACGCGGTCCCAGCGGCCCTGCACCGTGGTCGGGCCGATCTTGAACTTGAACGTGCGCTCGACGGCGAGCGGCACCGGCTCGCGCGCGGCGCGCGTGACGAAGCGCCTGAGTGCCTCGCGGCCTTCTTCGAGCCGCCGCTCCTCGTGCTCGCGCGAATAGAAGCCCTCGCTGGACCATGCGCCCTCGAAGGCGGCCACCACGTCGTCCGCGGTGATCGGCAGACCCTTCAGGCGGTGCTGCTGGTAGATGCGCAGCGCGTGGTGGATCGCGATGCCGTACATCGCGCGCGGGTCGGTCGCGAGCGGCACGTTGGCCACGTTCGCGTAACGGTACTTGAGCGGGCAGGTGAGGTAGTCGTCGATCTGGCTGTGCGACAGCGTGAGCGGATGGTCGTCCGCGAGCGGCGCCGGCGCCACCGGATCCGGCACGACCGGCGGGGCGTGGCGGGCGATGGACTCGAGCGCGGACGCCGCGCGCGGACCGCGCGGCGGCGCGGCCAGCAACAGCGCCTCGGCGACGAACCGGCTCATCTTCGAGGCCCGCATGCCGCCGTAGTCGTCGGCGTGACTCAGCACCAGGCGGTCGCGCGCGCGGGTCATGCCGACATAGAACAGCCGGCGCTCCTCGCGGTAACGCGCCTCCCGGTCGTCGGGCTCGCCCTTCCTGAGCTCGGGTGGGAACGGCATCGGGTCGCCGCGGCCGTACTGCGGGAAGCGGCCTTCGACGAGCTGCACCATGTAGACGACCGGAAACTCCAGTCCCTTCGCGTTGTGCGCGGTGAGCAGGCTCACCGCGTCGTCGTCCCCCTCGATCTCGGCCGCAGCCGGATCGTCGCCCATGTCGATCAGCAGGTCGAGGTGGCGGATGAAATGGCCGACCCGGTCGGCCCTGAGCAGCGGGCCCACGCGCGACACGATGCCGAACAGCTTGTTCAGGTTCTGCACGCTCTCGAGCGCTTCGGCGTCCTCGCGCCCGGTGAGCCCGCCGAGCAGCCCGCTCTCGGTGACGAACTCGTACAGCACCTCGGTGGTCGGCCGCGACAGCGCGGTCTTCGCGAGGCGCCGGTGGAGATCCAGGACGCGCGCGATCGCCTCGCGGGTCCGGGGGGTGAGGTCCTCCCGATCGTCATCCAGCGCGGCCGCGGCGACCTTCAGCACGTCGCGGTTGCGGCGCCGGGCGGCGGCGCCCAGCCGCGCCACGTCCACCGGATCGGCACCGAACAGCCGGTGGCCGAGCACCAGATGCGCCGCGGTCGGGTCTTCCGGATCCGCCAGCATGCGCAGCACGTTCAGGCAGAGCTGGATCTCGTCGCGCGCGTAGAGGCCGCGCTGGCCGACGCGGCGGAATCGCACGCCGCGCTGGAACAGCGCCTGCGCGAGACCGTCGAGCATGTAGTGGGCGCGTGCGAGCACGGCGAAGTCGTATGGACGGTGCGCACCGGAGCGGATCGACTCGGCGATTTCGTCGGCGATCGTCTCGGCCTCGTCGCTCGCGGCGGCGAAATGCCGGTGCTCGACCTCGGCCTCGCCCGCGCGGTCGGCGGTCAGCCGCTTGTCGAAGCCCAGCGCCGCCTCGAGGCGGTGCGGATCGTTCTCGTGGATCAGCCGGTACGCGAGGTCGAGAATCTGCTGGCGCGAGCGGTAATTGCGCTTGAGCACGCGCACCTCGGTGCCGTCGAATGCCTCGACGAAGCCCATCAGGTTCTCGAGCTTCGCGCCGCGGAAGCGGTAGATGCTCTGGTCGTCGTCGCCGACCACGGTGACGCCATGACCGCGTCCGGCCAGCAGGCGCACCAGCTCGAACTGCACGTGGTTGGTGTCCTGGAACTCGTCGACGAGAATGAACCTGTAGCGCTCCTGGTACTCGCGCCTCAGGTAGTCGCGCTCGCGCAGCAGCCGGAGCGACAGCGCGATCTGCGAGCCGAAGTCCAGCCGGCCGTGCGCGGCGAGCAGTTCCTGAAACTTCGCGTAGACGCTCGCCTTCTCCATCTCGGCGTGCGCGCGATCGAGCTTCACCGGATCGTCGCCGGCATCCGCCATGAGCTGCGCCGCGAAGGCAGCGTACGCGGCGGGCGGGACGTCCTCGTCCCGGGCGTGATCGAACAGGCCGAGCAGCGATTTCAAATGCTCGTCGGGACGGCCGAGCGGCAGGTAACGCTCGAGTCCCAGCTCGAACAGCCGCTCGCGCAGGAACACCAGGATCTCGGCGGGCGTGTCCACGCGCAGGCGGGAAGTGAGGCCGAGCTCGACCGCGTGCTCGCGCACCAGCCGGTCGCAGAACGCGTGAAATGTGGAGATGGTTGCGCCCACGTAACCGTAGGGCACGAGCACGTCCACGCGCGCCTCCATTTCGGCCGCCGCCTTCTCGGTGTAGGTGAGCGCGAGGATCTCGTCGGGCCGCGCGCGCTTGGTCGCGATCAGCCACGCGATGCGGCGCGTGATCACCTGCGTCTTGCCGGTGCCTGCGCCGGCGACGATCAGCAGCGGGCTGCCGGTATGGGTGACCGCCGCGCGCTGCTCGTCGTTGAGTCCATCGAGGATCGTCTCGCCCGCGGCGTCCCGGGCGCCCGGACCCGCGCGGCGGGGACGCGGTGGCCGGGCCGATTGCGCCGCGGCCGCGACGGGGAGCGGTTTCCGTTCGCCGGCGGCCGGCGGCGCCGGCACCGCCGGCGGATCGAGGGCCAGCGGCTGCTGGTCGCCGCGCGCGGCGGCGGGCACGCGGGACCGCGACTTCAACGCCTGAGCCTGGGGGGCAGCGGATCGAACGGCGCGTGGTTCAGGCGCCGCGCGCCGCGGTCCTCGACGACGACCAGATCCTCGAGGCGCACGCCGAAGCGTCCGGGCAGATAGATGCCGGGCTCCACGCTGTGGACGTGACCGTATTCGAGCGGCACCGCATTGCCTTCCACGATGTAGGGCGGCTCGTGGACCTCGAGCCCGACGCCGTGACCGGTGCGATGCGTGAAGCACTCGCCGTACCCTGCCGCCACGATCACGGCACGGGTCGCGCGATCCACCGACTCGGCGCTCACGCCTGCGCGCGAGGCGGCGATTCCCGCCGCGCGCGCCTCATTCACGATGTCGTAGACGCGCTGGAAATCCGCGGGCGGCGGGCCGAGCACGAAGGTGCGCGTCATGTCCGAGCCGTATCCGCCGGTGTAGGCGCCGAGGTCCAGCAGGACGACTTCGCCGTCGGCGAGCTGGCGTCCAGACGAGGCGTGGTGGGGGAGCGCCGAGTTCGGCCCCGAGGCGATGATCGCCCACGGCTCGGTGTCGCCGAGCGAGCGGAAGCGGTCGAGCACGAACGCTTCGACCTCCTTTTCGGTCATGCCGGGGCGGATGAAGTCCGCGGTCTGCTCCATGATCCGGTCCGCGTTGCGGCCGGCCTCTTCCATCAGCCCGATCTCGAAGGCGTCCTTGGTCGCGCGCAGCGGGGCGATGACCGGCTGCGCCGGGCGGCAGCGTCCGTGTGCGGCGAAACGCAGCAGCGGAGCGGTGCGGAAGCCCTCGCCGACGAGCAGCGACGGCCCGTGGAGCAGCGCCATGCGCCCGGCGAGTGCGGCGAACGGGTCCTCGTGATCGCTCCAGATCTCCAGATCGAGCCACGGGCACTCGGCGGCGAGCGCGTCGGATTCGAGGCGCGGGACGAGGCAGAACGGCCGGCCCCTGGCCGGGATCGCGAGCGCCAGCAGCCGCTCGGTCGAGCGCGCTTCGGCGCCGGTGAGCCAGCGGAAGTCCGCGCCCGCCGCGAGCAGCAGCCAGTCGGCGCCGGCCGCCGCGATCGCGCGCCGCGCGCGTTCGATCCGTTCGTGCGGACGTTTGGAAGGCATGCCGGCACGCTAGTAGAGGCGCCCATGCACTGCAAGCGCGGGGCGGGCCGCGGCGCGGCGCGGCGTGCTTTCACGTTTCCGGCTCGCGGCGCGGTGACGACCGGGGCTAGACTGCGTGCCTCGATGCGTTCCCCGCTCCGCACATCCGCCGCCCTCGTCGGCGCGGCCCTGCTGGCCGCCGCGCTCGCCTCCTGCGCGTCCCCGGCGCCGCAGCCCCGGGTCGAACGCTGGCTCGTCGCACGCCCCGCGCCGGTGCCGGATCCGGGCGGCCCGCCGGACGAGCTGCGCTGGGTGCTCGAGCGGCTGCTGGGGCGCGGGCTCACGGACGAGGACTCCACCGGGCGCATCGTGCCTGCGCTGGCGCGCACGATGACGTCCAGCGCCGACGGCCGCACGTGGACCTTCACGCTGCGCGCCGGGTTCACCTTCGGGAACGGCGACACGTTGCGGAGCGGCGACGTGAAGGACGCGCTGCTCGCCGGTCTCGCGCGGCGCGATCACTCCAGCGTCCGCTGGCTGTTGCGCGCGGTTCGGGGCGTCGAGGCGATCCGACCGGGACGGGCGCTGCCCGCGCTCGGTATCGATACGCCCGACGACTCGACGCTGGTCTTCCGCCTCGCCCGGCCCGACCCGCTGCTGCCCGCGGCGCTCGCCCTGCCGGGTGTTTCGACCCCATGGCACATCGGCGCGGGGGATGGCTGGGAGGCACAGTACGGGATCGGCCCCTACCGGGTGTCGTCCGGTCCGGCCGGCCGTGCGCTCACGCTGGTGCCGCGCGATCCGGGACCGCTGGCCGTGCGCGCGGCCTTCGACACCCTGCGCGTCCGCTTCGCGAGCGGCGCACGCGTGCGCACCACCCTGCGCCGCGGCGCCATCGACCTGGCCTGGCCGCTGCCGCTCGCCGATCCCCTGCACGAGGATCAGCTCGACGGCTACCACTGGGAGTCCCGCGCACCGGAAGCCGTGCGGCCGCCGCGGCGGCTCGAGCTCGTCTTCCGTGCGGACGTGGCGCCGACGGCGAAGCTGGCCGCGCGCAAGGTGCTGGCCCATTCGCTGAACCGCAGCGGGCTCATGCGGCTCTTCGGCGACGGCGTGGCGCCGTTCCGCGCGTTCTGGCCCGGCGCCCCGGCGTTCGCCTTCCCCCGGCTCGACGAGGAGGAGCGCCTGGCGTGGCTCGCCCGCGGGGGGCTCGGGCGTTCCTTCCATACCGTCATCGCCTGGGATCCGGGCGAGGTGGACCAGCGGGTGGCCAGGCGGCTGCAGGCGCAGTGGGCGCGGGCGGATCTCTCCGTGGACCTCAGGCCGCTGCGCGGCGCGCGGATGAGCGAGGAGCGCCTGCGGGGCCGCGCCCAGATTCTGCTGCTCACCTCGCGGGCGCTGATCGACGACCCCGCCGCCGATCTGGCCATGATGGCCACCCCGGCCCGGGACGCCCCGGTCGGGCGCTACCGCAGCGGCTGGCGAACCCGCGCGTTCCAGCCGTGGCTCGAGTCGGCCCCCGGCCGGGTGGATCTCGAAGCCGCCCAGCAGATGATCGAAGGGGATTCGGTGATCCTGCCGCTGGCGGCGCCGGGCTGGTCGTGGGTCCGGCGCGACGACGGGCCGGTCGTGCCATTTCACCCGCATTTCGGGCCCGAATTCACATTCGACGCCGCATCCGCCCGATCCGTGCCCTGAGGCGTTGACCGGTCCCCGAGGGTTCCCTATCGTTATGGAGGAAGGTCCTTCGATCGGGGTCGACCTGCCCTCGTCCCGGTCCGGAAACGACCCGGCCCGCCCGTCCTGTACGGCCGCTATTGCCCGACATCTGCATCCATCCGCCCGACTTCGCGACGTAACACCACGGGGACTCCAATCGATGATGCCTTTCCGCCCGGCCGCGGCATGCGCGGCCCTGCTGCTCCTGATTCCCACCACGACACTCGCCGGCCAGGTCATGGAGCAGGACGTGCGCCTCGATCCGCACGCGCTCCAGGTCGTCGAGGACGGCGGAATCTCCGAAGTCAGGCTGCCGGGCGCCTCGCGCGAGTTCCGCGCCGGCCTGCCCGACCTGCCCTGGATCACGCGGACCATCGATCTCCCTGACGGCATGAAGGTGGCCGGGATCCAGGTCACCGCCGTCGAGACGGTGCCGCTCAGGAGCGGCGTGCAGATCCTCGGCGCCATCGTGCCGAAACCCGGCCTGGGCCCGATCGACCGCGCGGCGCCCGATCGGGCCCTTTACGCACGCGGCGTATTCCTGCCGGAGTCCCCGGTCGAATTCGGCGCGCAGGGTTTCGAGGCGGGACGCGGCGTCGCTCAGCTGCGCGTCGCGCCGGCGCGCTGGAATCCACGCACCGGCGCGCTGGAAGCGGTCACGCGGGCGCACGTGCGCATCACCCTCGAACCGACGACGGAGCAGCCGTTGCGCCGCGAGCGCGCTGTGCCGTGGGCGGCGCCCGGGCGCGGGGCGAATGCGGATGCGGCCGGCGCGACCGTCGCCGGGGCGCCGCGCAGCGCGGGCCCGTTCGTGCCGACCCAGGTGCCGTCCCTGCTCGGCAGTCCGGTCGAGTACGTGATCATCACCAGCGAGGAGATGGCTCCCGAATTCCAGCGGCTCGCCGACTGGAAGACCCAGACCGGCATTCCCGCCGTGGTGCGCACGATGTCGTTCATCCGCGACGAGTATCCCTACGGCGCCGACGATGCCGAGCGTGTCCGCATGTTCATCCGCGACGCGTACTCGCGCTGGGGAACGCAATGGGTGCTGCTCGGCGGCGACACCCAGGTCGTGCCGACGCGGTACGTCTGGACCACGTTCTACGGCGGCGAGAGCATCGCCTGCGACACCTACTTCTCCTGTCTCGACGGCAACTGGAACGCGGACGCCGACAGCATCTACGGGGAAGGCTACATGTCGACCTCCAGCCCGGGTGACTCGGTCGACCTCTACCCCGAGGTCTATGTCGGCCGCGCGCCATCGATCACGCTTGCAGATGCGCAGCACTTCGTCGACCGCTCGATCGACTACGTGCGCAATCCGGCGATGGACTATCAGAATCAGGTGCTGTTCTTCGCCGAGGTGCTGTTCCCGCAGAACTGGAATCCGAACCTCGCGACATCGCTCGACGGCGCCGAGCTGGTCGAGGAGGTGCTGCCGTCGCTCGAGACCAATCCGTCCATCCACTTCGCCCGTCTCTACGAGAACTACCTCGATTCACGCTGGGAACCGGGCGCGCTGCAGGAAACGCATCAGACCGTGCTCGATTCGCTCAACCGCGGCTACAACGTCGCGGTACACGTCGGCCACGGTTTCCGTAACGTCATGTCGTGTGGTGACGGGAACATCACCAGCGCGGACGTGGCGGCGCTCAGCAACGGCAACCGCATCAGCAATGTGTACGCCATCAACTGCACCTCGAACGCCATCGACTTCCCCTGTATCGGCGAGGACTTCCTCAACGCAAAGAACGGTGGCTCGGTCACCAACGTGGGCTCGACCCGCTTCGACTTCCCGACGGCCGGCCGCTCCTACCAGAAGGAGTACTTCCGGCTCCTGTACGAAGACAGCGTCACCGCGGTCGGTGAGCTGCAGGCGCGGCAGAAGCTGCCCTTCGTCGGGTTCGCGAACTACGACGGCGTCCATCGCTGGACCCAGATGACGCTGCTGCTGCTCGGCGACCCGGAGCTGCGTATCTACACCGGCCTTCCGCGCACGCTCTCGGTGCTCCACCCGGGGACGATCTCGACGAGCAACGTCGACTTCGCTCGTGCACGTGGAAGTCGGGGCGACACCGATCGAAGGCGCGCGGGTCACCGCCTATCGGCCCGGTGACGAATTCGCCACGGTCCTCACCGACGCCGCGGGAAACGCCACGATTCCGTTCCGCGCCGATTCGGCCGGCACCCTCAAGCTGACGGTCACCGGCTACGACTGCGAGCCCTACCAGGCCGACATGTCCATCACCACGGGAGCGGGGCCGGCGGTCGTGCAGGGCGACCCGGTCATCGACGACGACGGGGTCGGCGGCACGATCGGCAACGGTGACGGCGTGTTCGACACCGGCGAGACCGTGGACCTGCTCATCCCGCTCACCAACAACGGGGGCGTGGCGGCCAACCCGGCGGTGGCGACGCTCTCGACCACCGATCCGGACATCACCATCTCGAACTCCGTCGTGAACTACGGTGTCATCGGCGTCTCCGAGACCGTGAATCCGCCATCGGGATTCCGCGTGAGCGCACCGGTGGCGATGCCGGATCAGCACGAGGTCCCGTTCCGACTCGACATCACGGACGGACTCGGCGGCACGGACGTCGAGAACTTCCAGATGGTGCTGCACGCGCCGGAGCCGTTCCATCTCTCGCACGTCGTGGGGGACGGCTCGGGCAACGGCGACGGCCGCCCCGACCCGGGCGAATCGGTGACCTACACCGTGACCCTGCGCAATCTGGGCACGGGCCTCGCGACGGGGATGACCGCGGTGCTGCGCAGCAGCGACGGCCTCGTCACGGTGACCGACAGCACCTCGGCGTTCGGCAACGTCCCATCGGGCGCGGTGGCGACCGGCGATCCATTCGCCTTCACGGTCAACGGATCGGGCGCGCAGGCTCGAATTGCGCGTGTCGGACCAGGACGGCCTGCGACTCGTGCAGGAGCTCGATCTCACCTATCCCGCCATGCCGGTATCGCTCGCCGGCTTCGGCGCGGGTTCCAGCATCGCACTCACGTGGGCCCACTCGAGCGAGGCCGATCTGCGCGGCTACAACATCTATCGCAGCACGATCCAGGGCGGTCCGTACACGCGGGCGAACCTGGTGCCCACCTTCCGGACGTCCTATTTCATGGACGAGGGACTCGATCCGCTCACCCTTTACTACTACCGCGTGGCGGCGGTGGACTCGTCGGCGAACGAGTCGTTCCAGTCCGCGGAGGTGGCCATCAGCACGAACCCGCCGACCCACACGGTGTTCCCGGTCGACACGGACCACAACTCGCCTTCGTCGATCGTGCTGGGCCACGTCTATCAGGGCTACCCGGTGGCGATCGCCGTCGGCTCCGCGAAGCTGCACGTGTTCCACCCGGACGGCAGCTCGCCGGTGGACGCGGATGGCTCCGGCGCCACGTTCGGCGACTTCACCACGCTCGGCTCGTACTACGCGTCGGGCCCCGCGATCGCCGATCTCGACGGGGGCGGTGCGGAGATCATCGCCGGTTCATGGGACCCCAGTGCGGCCGGCACGCCGTCGCTGGCCGACCGGCTGTTCGTCTTCGACCCCGCGGGGCAGCCGAAACCGGGCTGGCCGGTGCAGACGCGTTTCTCGCTGTGGTCGTCGCCCGCAATCGGCGATCTGAACAACGACGGTCAGCAGGAGATCGCGATCGGCACGAATGGGAACGCGTTCCTGGTGTTCCGGGCGAACGGCACCGAGTGGATGGACGGGGACCTGGACCCGGCCACCAACGGCGTCTTCAGGACCATGGGATCGAGCACCTACAACTCGGGCACCGCGGCGATCGTCGATCTCGACGGCGACGGCTTCCGGGACATCGTCTTCGGTTCCGCGGACGGTCACCTCTACGCATGGCGCCCGGACGGCTCCGATCTGCCCGGCTTCCCGATCGCGCTGGCCGGCCCCGTCAACGCTTCGGTGGCGGTTGGCTACCTCGACGGGCCGTCGGACACGGAACTCGACGTCGTCGTCGCCTGCAGCAACGACAAGCTCTATGCCTTCACGGCTGCCGGCGCGCTGCGGCCCGGATTCCCGCTGTCGGTGACGTTCAGCGGGACCAGCCGCGCGCCATCGCCGGCGCTCGCCGACATGAACAACAACGGCTTCCTCGACATCGTCGTGGCGAGCACGAACGGCCGGATCTACGCCTACAACGGCAGCGGTGCCGTGGTGCCGCCGTTCAGCGGCATTCGCTACAGCGCGCTCAACTCCGGCGCCAGCGAGAGCAGCCCGGTCGTCGCGGACATCGACGGCGACGGTCTCAATGACGTCGTCATGGGTGACGAAGTCAACCAGCTCACGGCCATCAGCGGCACGGGCACGGTATTGCCGGGTTTCCCGATCGACATCGACTCGGAGGTCAAGGCGACGCCGGCCGTGTGCGACTGCGACGGCGACGGCATGACCGAGATCATCGCCATGAGCTGGGGCGGCAAGGTGCACATGTGGGACTACGATTTCCCGTTCTCGCCCGGCGGCCCTCCGGCGTGGCCCCAGTTCCACCACGACGCTCTGCATACCGGGTACGCGGGGACCCCGGTCCTGGTCGGCGTGGACGGCCCCGATGCGGACGCTCCGCCCGCCGAGATCCGTTTCGCCACCGCGGGGCCGAACCCCGCCCGCGGAGCGACGCGCGTGTCCTACGCCATCCCGCACGATCTCGACGGCACGCCGTACCGGATCGACGTGTTCGACCTGAACGGTCGCCGCATCCGGACGCTGGCCGAGGGACCGGCAAAGGCCGGCCGCTACACGGCCGACTGGGATCTGAGCGACGCGGCGCACCGCGGCGTGGATGCCGGCGTGTACTTCGTGCGCTTCGCCATCGGCGCCCGCAGTCTCACGCAGAAGATCGTCGTCATGCGCTGAAGCCCGGCCGCCCGCGGGCGGCGGCGCATTGACCGGGGCGGCGCACGCGACTAACGTGCGCCGCCTCGATCGCTTTCAGGCTCGACCCAGGTGAGGAGACGATGTCCGTCCGCGTCCGTTTCGCTCCCAGCCCGACCGGCTTCCTGCACGTCGGCGGCGCCCGTACGGCGCTCTACAACTACCTCTTCGCGCGCCGGCACGGCGGCACCTTCGTGCTGCGCATCGAAGACACCGACGCCGCGCGCTCGACCCCCGAGTCGCTCGAGGCGATCCTCGACGGCATGCGCTGGCTCGGCCTCGCCTGGGACGAGGGTCCCGAGGCCGGCGGTCCGCACGGACCCTACTTCCAGGCGCAGCGCCTGCCGCTCTACGCGGCACACGCGGAGCGGCTGCTCGAGGCGGGGCGCGCCTATCACTGCTGGTGCACGCCCGGGGAGCTCGAAGCACGGCGCGCGCGCCGCACGGAACGCGGCACGCCGGCGGGCTACGACGGACGCTGCCGCGACCTCGGCGCGGCCGAGCGCGCAGCACTGGCCGCGGAGGGCCGTGCGGCGGCGATCCGGTTTCGCCGCGAGGGCGCGCGCGAGGTGGGGTGGGAGGATCTCGTGCGCGGCCGCGTCGCGTTCCCGGCCGAGGCCCTCGACGACTTCGTGATCATGCGCTCGGACGGGCATCCGACCTACAACTTTGCCGCCGTCGTGGACGATCACGCGATGGCGATCACGCACGTCATCCGCGGCGACGACCATATTTCCAACACGCCGCGTCAGCTCGAGCTCTACGGTGCGTTCGGCTTCGAGCCGCCGGCGTTTGCGCACGTGCCGATGATCCTCGGCGCCGACGGTGCGCGGCTGTCGAAGCGGCACGGCGCCACTTCGGTGTCGGCCTATCGCGACCTCGGATTCCTGCCCGGCGCGCTCGTCAACTTCCTCGCGCTGCTCGGCTGGTCCTACGACGGCCAGCGCGAGATGTTCACGCTCGGCGAGCTCGAGCAGCTGTTCCGGCTGGAGCGCGTGGGGTCCAATCCCGCCGTCTTCGACACCGACAAGCTGGAGTGGATGAACGGGCAGCACATGAAGCGATTGCCCGAGGCGGAGCGCGAGCGCCTGGTGGTCGCGTATCTCGAAGCGCATGGTCACGACCTCTCGGGTCGCGACGAGGCCTGGCGCGCCGCGTTCGTTCGCGCGCTCGGCGACCGCCTGAAGACGCTCGCCGATGCGGAGCGCTACGGCGCGTTCGCACTCGAGCCCGTGCCGGCGCTCGATCCGGAGGCGTGGACCTCGGTGCTCGAACGTCCCGACGCCGGCCCGCGACTCGCGGCCCTCGCGGAGCGCATCGAAGCCGACCCGGCGTTCTCCCTGGAGAGTCTGGAGGCGCTGACGCGCGGGGCGGCGGCCGAGTGGGGTGTCAAAGCGGGCCAGGTGATGGGTGCCGCCCGCGTGGCGCTGACCGGACGGAAAGTGGCGCCGGGTCTGTTCGAGGTGATGCGGCTGCTGGGGCGGGAAGCCGTGGTGGCGCGGCTGCGGGAGGCCGCAGCGCGCTGGACCCGGGAGTCCGCGCATGCGGCCGCATCGCGGGGCGCCGGAGGACCTTGATTCGAGGCCGCGGAGCCTGATAAATTGCCCGCCCTTCACTGCCCGGTGGTGTAACGGTAGCACGACTGGCTCTGGACCAGTTAGTCGAGGTTCGAATCCTTGCCGGGCAGCCACTCCGCTTCATCTTCAGATTCGCCGTCAAGCCGGCGGCGACCGCGTCGTGATGATGCCGGTGACGACGCGAAAGGCGGACCGGCGGGACGAGGCCACGCTGCAGGACCCGTCGCGCTGTTCCTGCACAGGATTCCCGCGGGTGGCGCGAACGCGCGCTCGCAGGCGAGTTCGCTGACGATCTCACGGCCGGTTTCACCAACGGTGCTCGGGGCGACGGTTTGTCCGGCGCCGTGTTCAGCAACCGCCGCGTGCGCCGGGCCACCGCGACCTCGCGGGCACGTCTTGACCTCGTACGGGTCCCTGCTTAGACTGCCGCCCGCTTCCTGCGAGGGGAGCGTCCGCGGCGCTATCGTCTAGGGGTCTAGGACAGATGGTTCTCAGCCATCAGACCGGGGTTCGAATCCCCGTAGCGCTACCAGCTTGTGCGCCCGCCGGCGGTCTGGCCACCGGCGGGCGTCGCCGTTCGGGGGACCGATGAGCGAACGCACGCCGCGCACCGTCGTCGTGACCGGCGCGCTCGGTTTCGTCGCATCGCACCTCTTCCCGCGACTCTCCGCGCGCGGCGACCGCATCGTGGGCGTGGTGCGGCCGAGCCGCGAGGCCGCCCTGCTCGAGCGCGCCGGCATCGAGGTGCGGCGCGGCGAGCTGTCCGATCCGGACACCCTGGCCGGCGTGTTCTCCGGCGCGGATGCGATCGTGCACCTCGCCGGCCTCGCGCTGGTGCCGGGCATGATCCCGGCGCTGCGCGCGAGCGCTGCGGCGCGCGCGGTCTTCGTGAGCTCCGCCGGCGTCCACACGAAGCTGCCGAGCAGCGGCGCGGAAGCGAAGCGCGCGGGTGAACGCGCGCTCGCAGACTCCGGCCTCGAGTGGGTGATCCTCCGGCCGAGCATGATCTACGGCACGCCGGCGGACCGGAACATCGCACGGCTGCTCGGCTGGATCCGCCGCTGTCCGGTCGTGCCGCTGCCGGGCGGCGGCACGACGCCGCAGCAGCCCGTCCACGTCGAGGACCTGTGCGAGGCGATCCTCGCCGCGCTCGAGCGCCCGGGCGTCGCGGGCCGCGCCTACGACCTCGGCGGTCCCGCCGAGCTGCCGCTCGAGCGCGCGGTGCGGATCGGGGCCGCGGCCATGGGGCGGCGCATCTGGACGCCGCACCTGCCGCTCGCGCCCGCCTATCACGTGGCGCGGCTGCTGCGCGCGGTGCGGCTGCCGTGTCCGGTGCGCCCCGAGCAGGTCCTGAGGCTTCACGAGTCGAAGGCCGTGGACATCACTCCGGCGCGTGCGGATCTCGGCTTCGCGCCGCGCCCGTTCGAGGATGGGGTGCGGGCCGAAGCCGCCATGCTGCGCGGGACCAGGACTTCAGCGTAGCGGGGACGCCCAGACCGGGCGGCCCTCGGGGTCGGCAATCGAGATCGCGGGGCGGTGGGCGACGGTGAGACCCAGCCGCGTGCGGGTCACGCCGTCGCGGTTCTCGAAGCGGATCTCGGGCTCGCCCTCGGGGGTGAGCAGCAGCTGCAGGCGATGATGGCCGCGGAGGTCGGTGAATCGCAGGGCGCCGCCCGCGTCCGGATTCAGATAAAGCATGGTCCGGGGTCTGCCGTTCTTATCGTTGAGACGCAGGGTCGGCCGGCCATCATCCAGCATCATCAGCGCACCGCGGATCACCCCGGACGCGTCCTTCATCAGGAACTGCCGGGCTGTCACCGTGGGGCTGGAAGGAACCAGCCGCCACACCAGCAGGAGCAGGAAGCCGGCCCCAAGCATGACCGTAACCCGCTGCAGTCTATTGACTTGTCGCTCCAGAACTGCGATCCGTTCGGAATCCATCGGGGCTTCTCCGCATGGCGGCCGTATGGCCGACCGGGCTGATGACGACCCGATCCGCGCCGGCCGCGGGCTCGGGGGCCAGATTGCGAAATGCATTCAATCCATGCCGTAACACGTTTCCATTGTTTGACTTGACTCCGCCCGCGGACCCCCTAGAATCGTTGTCGACGAAGCGCCACTCGGATCTCGACGGTCCGACGGAGGTTCATACGGCAAAGTGCAGCCCCGTTTCAGGGCCGGGGCGGTCTGTGCCGGTGTATCCACAGAACGCCGGAAGGACTTCCCGCGCCCATTTCGCGGCCTGCGCGCGAGCGCCGTTCCGGCGGGTTAGAGCCGGCGCCATCGGTCGGCATCACGCAACACATTCCCCTTGCCTGTTACCCCCGAACAGGCGGTTGCAGCACCGCCAGGACGGCACCTAGATGGGCTTCAGACACACGCCGCGCATCATTCTGCTGACGCTCGGCTACGCCGCCCTCATCCAGATGTCCTACCTGCTGGCGATGGGGCTGCGCTTCGAAGGCGACGTCCCGGCGCGCTTTCTCCACGGCTACGTCGCGATCGCCCCGTGGTTCACCGCGCTCACCCTGCTCGGCTTCCTGTTGTCGGGTCTCTACCACGGGCTGTGGCGCTACGCCAGCACCGTGACGCTGTTCCAGGTGGTCAAGGGCGCTTCGCTGTCGGCCGCGGCGCTGGTGATCATCATGTTCTTCTCCAGCGAGCCGCTGTTCCCGCGCAGCCTGATCGTGATGGTTCCGCTGTGGGAGCTGGTCCTGGTGGGCGGCGCGCGCTTCGCCTGGCGGCTGTCGCGCGAGCGGGTGCTGCGCCCGCAGTCGAGCCGTGCCATGCGCACGCTGGTCGTCGGCACCGGCTTCGCCGGCGTGCATCTCACGCAGGAAATGCGCCGCGCCGAGGACGGCGCCGAACCGCTCGTGCCGATCGGTTTCATCGACGACGACGGCCGGCTCACGGGCCATCAGGTCGAGGGCGTGAAGGTGCTCGGCACGATCGCCGATCTGCCGCGAATCCTGTCGGAGCGACGCGTGCAGATGGTCGTCGTGTCGGACGCCGACCTGCCCGCGCGGGTGGTGCGCGAGATCGCCCGCTTCTGCCACGAGGCGGAGGTCCGGGTGAAAACGCTGCCGGGCCTGTCCGACTTCCAGCAGGGTCGCACCGCGATCTCGCAGATGCGCGACGTGCGGATCGAGGATCTCCTGGGTCGCCACCCGGTACAGCTCGACATGCAGGAGATCGGCGATTTCCTGCGCGGGCAGCGCGTGCTGGTCACCGGCGCGGGCGGGTCGATCGGCGGCGAGCTGGTGCGCCAGGTCGTCGGCTTCGAGCCGGCCGAGCTGGTGATGGTGGATCACGCCGAGAACGGGCTCTACTACGTGCAGCACGAAGTGCTGAGCGGGCATCCGGGCTTCCCCGTGCATGCGATGGTCGGCGACATCCGCGACCTCGACGGCATGGAGCGGCTGTTCGCGCGCTTCCGTCCCGAGGTCGTGTTCCACGCCGCGGCGCACAAGCACGTGCCGCTGCTCGAAGCGAATCCGCGCGAGGCGGTGCTGAACAACATCGTCGGCACGCGTCACCTGGTCCAGGTTTCGGATCGCGTCGGCGTGCGCGCCTTCGTACTGATCTCGACCGACAAGGCGGTGAACCCGAGCAGCGTGATGGGCGCCTCCAAGCGCGTCTGCGAGATGATCCTGCAGAGCCGCTCGCAGACCAGCCGCACGCGCTTCGCCGCGGTGCGCTTCGGCAACGTGCTCGGCAGCGACGGTTCCGTCATTCCGCTGTTCCAGCGCCAGATCGCGCGCGGCGGGCCGATCACCGTGACCCATCCGGAGGCGCGCCGCTACTTCATGACGATTCCGGAAGCGGTGCGGCTCGTGATCCAGGCGGGAGCGATGGCCAGGGGCGGCGAGGTCTACCTGCTCGACATGGGCGAACAGGTGCGGATCGCCGATCTCGCGCGCCAGCTCGTGCGCATGGCCGGGCTGCGGGAAGGCGAGGACATCGAGATCGTATTCACGGGCCTGAGACCCGGCGAGAAGCTCTACGAAGAGCTGCACTCGGACACCGAGAGCACGCGCATCACGCGCAACGAGCGCATCCTGGTGTGGGATCTCGACGCGCGCGACGAGAAGAGCCTGATGGACGAGATCGGGCGGCTCGAGCGCGTCGCGCAGACCGAAGACGCCGCGACCATCAAGCGTCATCTGCACCGGCTGGTCCCCGAGTACGTCGAGCCCACGCATGGTCCGCTCCCCGAAGCGCCGCCCGAGCCCGTCATCGAGCTGCCGGCCGCGCAGCCGGTACGCCGGCCGGACCCCGTCGAGCGCTGGCCGGAGCGGGCGCGGGCGTTCGGCGACGCCGTTCTCGCCATGATCCTGCTCCTGCTGTCGTCGCCGGTGTGGCTGCTGGTCGGGTTCGAGGCGCGCCGCGCCGGGGTGCCGATGCTGTTTCGCGAGACCCGGATCGGCCGCACCCGCCGCATGGGCGGACGTCGCGGGCGGCGCGACCGCGTGCCGATCGAGCGCCGCAACCTCGACCGGCGCACGCAGGACCTGCTCGGCGAACCGATCCGCTGTGCCCGGTTCCGGGCCGACCTGGGGCCGCTGTCTCGCTGGGTCGCGCGGCACCGTCTCGACAAGCTACCTTTCCTCCTCAACGTCCTGAACGGCGACATGGCCCTGGTGGGCCCCAAGCCGGAAAAGGAGGAGCTGGTTCTCAGGTGGATGAACCTGGTGCCCGACTATGCCCGGCGGTTCACGGTGCGGCCGGGCGTGACCGGACTGGCCCAGGTTTCCGGTTGCCCGGATTCCGACGGCGAGGGCGTGACGCGCCGCGTGCAGTATGATCTGCACTACGTCGACCACCGGTCGGATCTGCTCGATCTCAGGACGCTGCTGAAGACCTGCTCGTTCGTGTGGACCCGGCCGCGCGGCCATGAGGCCCGTGCCGACGGAGGAACCGTCGGTGCCCACGCGGTCAAAGGAGTGACCCGATGAGATTTTGCATGTGGTGGTGTGCGCTGGTGATCGCCTTCGCCGTCCCGGGCACGGCACACGCGCAGGGGACATCGAGCCAGAGTACACCCGGCCAGGGCGCCTACGTGCTCGGCCCGGACGACGTCGTCTCGATCAGTGTGTGGCTCCATCCCGAACTCGAGCGCACCGCGAAGATCCGGGCCGACGGCACCATCGTCTTCCCGCCGATCGGCGAGATCCAGGCCGCGGGGCTGACCTCCGAAGGCCTCGGCGCGCGCATCGCCGACCGGCTCTCGTCCTACCTCCGCCAGACCGCCACGGTGACGGTCGTCGTGACCGACTATGCCAGCAACAGCGTCGTCGTCACCGGTGCGGTCGCCTCGCCGGGCCGCTACGGATTCGAATCGATCCCACCGCTGCTCGACGTGCTGGACCGCGCCGGCGGCGCCCAGCCGGGGGCGGACCTGTCGCGCGTCCAGATCCTGCGCAAGGAAGGCGCTTCGCGCCGCGTGCTCAACGTCGACGTCGCCGCCGCCCTGCAGCTCGGTCCCGCAGCGCCGCTGCCGGCCCTCAAGGCCGGCGACACGATCGTGATCCCCAGCCAGTCGGGCGGCAACCTGCCGCCCGGGACGGGGGTGAGCGTGCTCGGCGAGGTCTCGCGGCCGGGCGTGTACGGGGTGGGCGACGGCCAGGATCTGTGGTCGGTGCTGGCCGCGTCGGGGGGGCTGTCCGCGCAGGGTGACCTCGCCAAGATCCGCATCCTGCGCCGGAAGGAGCAGGCGCAGACCGTGACGACGCTCAACCTGAAGGACGTGCTGAACTCCGGCGGCAGCGCGCCGTACCTCGTCTATTCCGGCGACGTCGTATTCGTCGAACGCACCGGGCAGAGCTTCTGGGGCAAGACCGGCCGCGGCTTCAATGCGCTTCTCGGGGTTTCCCGCGACGTGCTCAATGTGATCGTGCTCGTCGTGCTGCTCGACAACAACAACAACAACAAGCGGCAACTGACATGGCCAACACCTCGCTCGACATCCGTGAAATCACCCGCATGGTCTGGCGGCGCAAGCTGCTGCTCATCGTTCCCTGGGGGATCGCCATCGCCGGCGGGGTGCTGGCGGCATTCCTCCTGAAGCCCATCTACTTCAGCCACGTCACGCTCATGATGGACCGCGGTCAGCAGCTGGGTGGGCGGCTCGGCGAGATGGTGCCGGGCGGCCGCGTCACGGATCAGGCCGAGGTCATGCGCGAGCAGGTCGGCAGCAGCGTGTTCCTGCGCAGCGTGATCACCGCGGCCGGACTGATGGACGATCCGGCCACGCGCGAGTGGGCGCAGGAAAACGCGCCGCCCGGCACGGGGCTCACCGGCGACGACGCGGCCGAAGCGTACCTGGTCAGCTATCTTCAGGACGCCGTCAGCGTGCGGCTCGGACGCGGCTCGGTGATCGACGTCATCGTCGCCGATTACGTCCCGGCCCGGGCGCAGAAAGTCGCCGATGCGGTGGCCGAGCAATTCGTGCTGTCGTCCAAGGCGGCGCAGCTCGACGCCCTGCGCGAGATGAACCAGTTCACCCTCGAGCAGCAGCAGGTCTACAAGGACCGGCTGGAAGCGAGCGAGCGCCGGCTCGAAGCGGCGCGGCGCGCCGGCCTCAGCGGCACGCTGACCGGTTCGTCCGTGGACGCCAACAACATCTCCAGGGCGCGCACCCTGCTCGATCAGGCCAAGCTCGAAGTGGGCGAGCAGACCCGGCGCGTCGACGAGCTGCGCGGGCGCCTGAACGGCAAGATCCAGGACAAGGACCCGCAGCTGCTCTCGAACCCGTCGGTCAATTCGCTGATCGCGCAGATCGCCTCGCTGGAGCGGCAGCTGGCCGGTGCCATGCTCGAGGGTTCGGCCGAGAACGAGGCCTCGATCCGCACGATGCTGGCGCGCAAGACCTCGGAGCTCGAGGCCGGCCTGTCGTCCAACGCGGCGCTGAACCTGCCCGCGCTCTCGGTCGAGACGCGCCAGTTGCTGGTGCGCTACCGCCTCGCGGGCGCCGACCTCGGCGCGCGCCAGGCGCGCCAGGACTATCTCCAGTCGCAGATCTCCGCCTACGAGCAGCAGGTCGTGATGACCCCCGACCGCGAGCTCGAGATCCAGCGGCTGCAGACCCAGGTGGACAACGACCGTGCGATGTACAACTCCTTCCTGCAGCAGTCCGCCGCGGCGCAGATCGCCGAAGCGTTCGCCAATGCCAAGGTGAGCGGCCGCTTCAGCGTGCTCGAGCCCGCCAACCTGCCGCTCAAGCCCGGCAAGCCGAATCGGCTGATGCTGATCCTGCTCGCGGTGCTGGCGGGCGGCGTGGTCGGCATCGGCACCGTGATGGTGGTCGAACACCATGACCAGTCGGTGAAGGACGCGGACGAGGTCGAGAACCTGCTCGGACTTCCGGTGCTGGGCGTCGTGCCGCGTGTCGAGGAGCTCGATCGCTCGCGCCGCCGCCGGCCGGTCGTGGGCGGTGCGCCGGGACTGCCCGAGTCGCGCGACCAGGGGCTGCTGCACCGGCTCAAGGTCGAAAGCCCGCTTGGACTCGAGTTCCGCCGCATCTTCCTCAAGCTGGCGAAGACCCGTGGCCGCACGCTGCCGCGCACGCTGATGGTGACGAGCGCCACCCGTGGCGAAGGCAAGACGACGACCACCGCGTCGCTGGCGATCACGCTCGCGCGTGAGCTCAAGGAAAAGACCCTGCTCGTCGACTTCGACCTGAGGAGCCCCAAGCTGCACCGGGCGCTGGGCCTGCCGAGCTCGAGCTGGGGGCTCGCGCAGATGCTGCAGCAGCGACACTTCGACGAGCGCTTCGTGCGCTCGACGGTCATTCCCGAGCTGGACTTCCTGGGCGCCGGCAAGAGCGAGCGCCCGGCCGCCGAACTGCTCGACTCGCAGTCGGTGGAGTGGTTCCTTCAGGAGGCACGCAACCGCTATCCGCTGGTGCTGATCGATGCCGCGCCGAACCTGGCGGTGCCCGATCCGCTCATCATCGGCCGTGCCGTCGAAGGCGTGATCTATGTGATTCGCGCGGGCAGCACGATCCGCAAGGCCGCCGAGTACGGCGTCAAGGTCCAGCGCGAGGCGTGCGACAACGTGATCGGCGTCCTCATGAACGACCTCGGCGAGGTGCTCGCCCAGTACTACGGCTATCGCTACAACGCCTACGGCTACGAGGGCGAAGTGGCGGGCGGCGATCACTGATCCGCCGCCCGCGGATCTCCGCGGACGCCGGCCGGGCGACACGGATCCTTCGCGTCGCCCGCGGTGCCGTCGATCCCGCCCGGTGCGCGTGAGGCCTGACGTGCGAACGATTCGCGTTCTCCGCAACATCGGCACCAACTACCTGCGCATGATCGTGTCCATCGTCGTGGGCGTCGTGCTCACGCCGATCATGGTGCACAGCCTGGGCGACACGGGCTATGGCCTGTGGGTGACGATCTTCTCGCTCACCGGCTACTTCGGGTTGATGGATCAGGGCATCCGCCCGTCGCTGGTGCGTTACGTGTCGCGCCATAAGGCCGAGGGCGACGACCTCGCCCTGTCGCGCACATTGAGCTCGGCGACGGCGATGTATGGCTCGGTCGGCCTGCTGACGCTGCTCGCCACTTTCGTCGTTGCGGCGCATTTCGGCGCCTGGTTCCGGATCGACCCCGAGCAGCTGGACGTGGCCCGCACCGTGGTGTTCGTGAGCGGTCTGTCGCTCGCGGTCGGGTTTCCGCTCGGCGTCTTCGGCGCGACGCTGTCGGGACTCCAGCGCTATGACATCGCCAATACGATCGGCATCACGATTTCGCTGATCCGCGTGATCGCGTTCATCATGGTGCTGCGGCTCGGCGGCCACCTGGTCGAACTGGCCTGGTGCTCGCTCGCGCTCAACCTGGTCGGTCACGGTCTGTCGCTGTGGTTCGTGCGCCGCCAGCTGCCGGGGGTGTCGTTCCATCCGCGTTTCATCGACCGGCCGACGCTGCGGCGCATCGGGTCCTACAGCGGCTTCGCGTTCATCGGTGCCCTCGCGACGACGATCACGTTCCAGACCGATGCGCTGGTGATCACGGCGTTCATGGGGGCCGCCGCGGTGACGCCGTTCGCACTCGCGGCGAGCCTCGTGAACCAGAGCCGCCAGCTCGTGCACGCGGCGGCCTGGGTGCTGTCGCCGACCGCGAGCGAAATGGAAACGCGCGGCGAGCAGGAGAAGCTCCAGGGAATGATGGTGCTGGGCTCCAAGTACGGCGTCCTGGTCAGCTGGCCCGTGCTGCTCGCGCTGGTGATCTTCGGGCCGAACATCCTGACGACGTGGGTGGGGCCGCGATTCGCGGAAGCGTCCGGACTGCTCACGATCCTGGCGGTGCCGACGCTGATCGCGCTGCCGCAGGCGGCGGCCAGTTCGGTGCTGTTCGGCATCAGCCGCCACCGCGGCGTGGTCGGGCTGTCGCTGCTGAACGCGGTCCTGAACCTGGGGCTTTCGCTGTGGTGGGTCCATCCCCTCGGGCTCACCGGCGTCGCCTGGGGGACCGCCGTGCCGCTGTTCCTGGTCGCCGGCGTCGCGATGATGGTCTTCGGGGCTCGCAAGCTCGAGATGCCTGTCGGCCGCTACCTGTGGGAAGGTCTGGCCCGGCCGGGGCTCGTGAGCATGGCGTTCGTGCCCCCGGCCCTGCTGGTGCAGGCGCTGTGGCGGCCGATCGGCTGGATTCCGCTGATCGGCGCGTGCGCGGCGTGCTGGGGCGTGTTCGCGCTGGTGGCGTGGCGCTGGGGCCAGACTGCCGGCGAGCGCGAGCGCTGGCGCACGGCGGTGCCGCGCATGTTCGGATTCGGCGCCGCTGCCGCCGACGCGGGGAGGTGAGCGCATGCGCGTGAGCGTGGTGTATGCCGCCTACAACGCGAAGTGGTGCATCGGACGCGCGCTGGACAGCGTGCTGGCCGGCACACGCCTGCCCGACGAGATCCTGGTATGCGACGACGGTTCGACCGACGGCATGGCCGACTGGATCGAGGCGAACTACCGCGCGCCGGTCGAGGTGCTGCGCCTGCCGCACCGCAATGCCGCCGAGGCGCGCCGCGCTGGCCTCGATCGAGCGCAGGGTGACTGGCTGGCGTTCATGGACGCGGACGACGTCTGGGAGCCGCAGAAGCTCGAGCGCCAGCTCGAGGTGGTCGCACGGCGGCCCGAGCTGCGCTGGATGGGCAGCGACGGCATCCTTTTCTCCGACGACGGGGTGGTGCGCGAGTCGTGGCTTTCGGACTACTTTCACCCGGTGGTGGACATGGACGGCGACCTGCTGACGCCGCTCATCGAGCGCTGCTATCCGCTGCTGAGCTCGATGCTCGTCGAGCACAACGCCTACCGTGACGTCGGCGGCCTCAATATCGCCTATGCGCTGTCCTGCGACTACGACATGTGGCTGCGGCTCGCGCTGCGTTATCCGGGCATGATCCTCGCCGAGCGGCTGGTGCGCTACTACACCGGGCCCAACAACCTGTCGCGGCGCTATGAGGCGCGGCATCGCGAAGACCAGCGCATCATGCGGCGCCTGGCCCGCGGAGGCGTGGCGGCCAGCCCGGCGGTGCGTCGCAGGGCCGCGGAGCGCGCGGCGGCGCTCGACTTCGATCTGGGCCTCCTGTGCGTGCGCTCGGGACGGATCCGCGAGGCGCGTCTGCGGCTGTGGCGTGCCGCGGCACACGGCCCGCTGCGCCGGCGCCTGATTTCGCTCGGCGGCGCGCTCGCGCCCCGCTGGAGCATGAAGCGGCTGATCCGCTCCGGCTGGCTCAAGTCGCGCGTGGCCGGCGCGCGGCGCGTGCCGCCCGCGCGGATGCCCGCCGGCGACGGGAGCCCGTCATGAAAGCGTTCGGTCTCGCCGCGGTGATTCCCTCGCACGACGGCATGCCGTTCGTGCTCGACGCCGTGCGCTCGGCCCTCGAGCAGCAGCAGCCGCCCGATGAGGTCATCGTGGTCGATGACGATTCCGCCGACGGCACCGCTCAGGCGCTCGAGCGCACGTTCGGTTCGGCGGTCACCCTCGTGCGCGGGCGTTTCGGCAGTGCCGGCGCCGCCCGCAACGCCGGCTGGCGCGCCGCGCGCTCGCCGTGGATCGGTTTCCTCGACGCCGACGACCTGTGGTTCCCGGAGAAGACGGCGGTGGCCGCGGAGGCCCTCGACGGCCGGCCGGCCGCGGCGTGGTTCTTCAGCGACGGTGCGTTCCGGACGCTCGACGGCGACCTGCACGCGTCGTGGCTGCAGAGCTACGCGGATCTCAGCGAGCCCTATCTGGGACAGCCGGTGGCCGAGCTGTTCGAGGTGAACTTCATCCTGACCTCCTCGGTGGTGGTGCGGAAGGACGCGCTCGAGGCGGCCGGCGGTTTCCACGAGCAGCTGAGCCATGCCGAGGATCTCGACCTGTGGATCCGGCTCGCGCGGCGCTGGCCGGCCACCGCCTCGCGCCGCGCACTGGTGCGCTACCAGCATCGGGAGGGCGGTCTCACCCGCCAGACCGGGCCGCGTCTCGAGGGAGACGTCGCGCTGTTCGAGCGTCTCGCGGCCGATGCCACGCTCGAGCCCGCGCTGCGCGCGCGCGCCGCACGCCGCGCGAAGATGGCGCACTACAAACTCGCCGTCGGCGCGCTGCGCGAGGGCCGGCACGGCGAGTGCAGGCGCCACCTCACCGGCGCCTGGAGCCGCGCGCGCGCGTTCGCCGTCATCGCCGCCTGGAGCCTGTCGCTGATGCCGGCGCCGGTGGTGCGCGCGGTGCGGCGGCAGCCCTGGGTGACGCGCGGGCTGGGCGTCCAGGTCCTGCGGCTCCGGCGCGTGACCCTCGAGACGCCGCCCGACCTGTTCGCTTCGATTTCGATGAGGAAGTCGTCGTGACCTCCGACCCGCGCGCCGGACTTCCGACCCCGCTCAGCGAAGCGCGCGGCGCCGCAGAGGAGCAGGCGCGCCAGCTGCCGGTCGGGCTGGTCGTGGTCGGCGGCTCGCTGC
The DNA here is from genome assembly GCA_963744995.1 of Candidatus Eiseniibacteriota bacterium. Classification (GTDB taxonomy): domain Bacteria; phylum Eisenbacteria; class RBG-16-71-46; order RBG-16-71-46; family RBG-16-71-46; genus CAVUWA01. The sequence goes on along the minus strand of CAVUWA010000005.1, from coordinate 20,934 downwards.
TCGCGCTGCTGGCGGTCGTGCTCTTCGTGATCCTCGATTACCACTTCGATCAGGCGCCGCACCGCCTCGTCAAGATCCTGCTCGGCGTGAGCATGCTGGCGACGATCATCATGAAGCCGCGGATCGGACTGTGGTTGTTCGTGATCGCGACGCCGTTCCTGGCGTGGATGCCGCAGCTCGGCATTCCCGGCGTCAATCCGCTCAACGTGCTGCTGTACTCGATCGTCGTGTCCTATGTGTTGACGCGCATCATTCAGCGCAAGCCGTTCTTCCGCGGCGGGACGATGGGCACGCCTCTGCTGCTGCTGGTGGTGATCATGGGCGTGTCCGTGGTGCGCGGGGCGGCGTATCCGGCGGGCCCCGACTACAATGCGGCGGCGGCGGGGGTCGAGCTGTTCCGCTCGACCGTGCCGCTGTTCGGCTACTTCGTCGCCCTGATGATGCTCAGCGGGAAGCAGGATCGCCGCGTGTACGGCTGGGCCGTCGTCGTGGCGCTTCTGCTGGAATCGCTCGTGACGATCCACAACGGCCGTGACGGCAGCGGCGGTCGTGCGCTGGGTTCGCTCGGGCAGCCGAACGAACTGGGAACCTTTCTGGCGATGTACGTGGTCGTCGCGATGGCGCTGCTTCCGGGCGTGAAGCGGAACTGGGCCCGTCTGATGCTGGTGGCCACGACGGTGGCGGGGACGATCGCGGTGTTCATGAGCGTCTCGCGCGGTGCGATCATCGGCCTGGTCTGCGGCCTCCTGTTCGTCGGCCTGCGCAGTTCCCGTTGGATGGCGGTGCTCACGCTGCTCGCGCTGCTGTCGAGCCCGCTGTGGGTCCCGGACTACATGATGGAGCGCTTCACCGAGACCGAGGTCACGGTCAAGGGGACGGACGAGACCGAGCTCGAAGGCTCGGCGCAGGCGCGCATCGACACGTGGCACGCGCTGACGGACATCATCTCCGAGCACCCGCTGGACGGGGTGGGGTTCACCGGGCTGCACTACGTTCTGCCGGAAACCGGCGACGCGCTGGGCCTCGAGGTCAAGGACAGCTCGCACAACACCTACCTTCGCTTCCAGGCGGAAATGGGCATTCTCGGCTTCATCGTGCTTCTGTTCGTCTTCTGGAAGTGCTTCCGCATCGCGCTCGACGGAATTCGACTGGCGCGCGTGCCCTGGGACCGGCAACTCGCGGTCGGGCTCGGGGCGTCGACGGTAGTGCTGGCGATTTCGTGTGCGTTCGGCGACCGTTTCTTCCCGATCACGGTGGCCGGCAATTTCTGGATCCTCTGCGGGATGGTGGACACCGTGCGGCTCGAGCATCGCGAGGACGCCGCTTGAACGGTCGCACGCTCCGCTGGCTCATGAGCCTGGGGCACCGGCCCGGCCCCGCGCGCGCCCCGCGGCTCACCATCATCCGGCACCATCGCGTGTTCGCCGACGGCGAAGCCCCCCTGTACCGCATCGGGGTATCGGCCTCCGTGTTCGAAGCGCAGCTCGCCCTGCTGGCGCGTCTCGGCCGCGTGCCGCTGACCCTGTCCGAGGGGCTTGCGCGGCTGGCGGAGGGACGCCCGGGGCGCTGGGTGGCGATGACCTTCGACGACGGCTACGCCGACAACGTGGAACGGGCGCTGCCGGCCCTCGAGGCGCATGGGGCCCGCGCGACCTTCTATCTGACGGCGGGCCTGATGGACTCCCGGCGCGCACCATGGTGGGACGACCTCGTGCATCGGCTCGAGGCCGCCGGCCGCCGCGAGGTGAGGTTCGAATACGATGGGGACGCGCAGGTGCTTTCGCTGTCCACGCGATCCGGGCGCGCGGCGGCGCTCGGGGCGCTGCTGCCCGGGTTCCACGAACGGCCGGAGCGACAGGCGCGGCGGCTCGAGGCGCTCGGTCGTGCCACGGGCGTGACGGCGCCGGCCCCGTGCCGGCTGGCGACCTGGGATCTGGCCGCACGGCTCGCCGAGCGCGGCATGGAGATCGGCGCGCACACGATGGATCATCCCTATCTCAGTCTGCTCGATGGTGAAGAGCAGCTCGGCGAGATCGAGGATTCGGCGAGGCTCATCGAGCGCCGGCTGGGCGTGCGGCCGCGCGGGCTCGCCTACCCGGGCGGGGACTACGACGCGCGGACCCTCGAGGTCGTGGCCGCCGCCGGATTCGAACATGCGGTCACGACCCGCACGGGGGATGCGGGGGCGGAGAGCCCGCGCCTGGAGCTCAGGCGCCGGGGGCTCTCGGACGGCGCCTGTCTGAATCCCGCCGGACGTTTTTCGGCGCGGCTCGCCCGGGCCGAACTGGAAGGGGCCTTCGACCATCTGCGCGCGAGGCAGGTGGCATGAGCCGCCCGGAGCGCATCCGGATCATGTACGTGGTCGGCAACTTCGTCGCCGGGGGCGCGGAGCGCCATCTGCTCGAGATGTGGAGGCGCATCGATCGCGATCGCTTCGACGTCGAGATCGTCTGCATCCGGGCCGAAGGCATGTTCCTGCCCGAGGTTCTGTCGCTCGGCTGGCCGCTGCGCGATCTGGGCATCGGGACGCGCCTGTACGGGCCGAGCGGGCTGCGGGGCCTGCTGCGGCTCGTCCATCACACGCTGCGCTTCCGGCCGCACGTGCTGCACGGATATCTGTTCGGTCCGAACCTGCTCGCCGCCCTGGCCGGACGCCTGGCCCGCGTGCGGGCGGTGGTGATCGCCAAGCGCAACGTGGACGCTTTCGAGACGCCGCGGCAGATCGCGATCCAGCGCCTGACCGCGCGCCTCGCGACCCACGTCACCGCGGTGAGCCGATCGGCGGCCGACACCGTGGTGGATCTGGGCGTGCCGCGCGAGCGCATCACGGTGATTCCGAACGGCGTCGATTCGAACCGCTTCGCGGCGCCCGTTTACGGGGCCGTCGCCGACACGGCGGTGATCGGCAGCGTCGGTTGCCTGGCGCCGCGCAAGGACTACGGCACACTGCTGGAGGCGCTCGCGCTCCTCGACGGCCGCGGCCTGAACTGGCGCGCGGATCTCGTCGGCGAAGGTCCGGAGCTCGCGCGGCTCGAGGCCGACACGCAGCGACTCGGACTCGGACGACGCGTGCGCTTCATGGGCGAGCGGGACGACGTCGAGCGCCTGCTGCCGACCTTCGACGTGTTCGTGCTGTCCTCGCGCGAGGAAGGAATCCCCAACGCCCTGCTCGAGGCCATGGCCGCCGGCCGCCCGGCGGTGGCGACCGCGGTCGGAGGGACGCCGGAAGTCATGGAGAACGGGACCCAGGGCTGGCTGGTGCCGCCGGCGCAGCCGGGGGCGCTCGCCGCGGCGCTCGAGGAGGCGGTTCGGGACCGCGCGGAAGCCGAGCGCCGCGGGCGCGCGGCGCGCCGGCGGGTGATCGAGGAGATGGACATCAGCGCCATGGTGCGCCGCCACGAAGCGTTCTACCGCCGAGCGGCGGGAGCCGCGTCACCATGAGGGCCGTCGCCTGGGTCACGACGACCTTCCCGACGATGGCGACGTTCATCGAGAACGACGTGCGCGGTCTGATCGAACGCGGCGTGCGGGTGCGCGTGCTGACCCTCGGGCCGCGGGGGACGCGGATCCAGCCGGAGCACGCGAGTCTGCTCGAGCATGTCGAAGAGGTGGGTTCGCCGCTCGCGCCGTCCTCGTGGGTCGCCCTGCTGGGGTGGCTCGTGCGCCGCCCGCAGGTGCTGGTGCCCGGAGTGCTGCGCCTGCTGTGGGCCTCGCGGGGGTCGCTCTATGCGCTGGCGGGGCATCTGGCCTATCTGCCGGCGGCGGCCCGGGTGGCGGCGATCGTCGAGCGCGAGGGTATCGAGCGCGTGCACGGCGCCTGGGCCCATTTCCCGGCGAGCACCGCCTGGCTGGCGGCGCGCCTCGCCCACGCCCGCTTCAGCATGTCGGCGCATGCCGGTGCCGATCTGTACAGAACGCAGGCGTTTCTGGCCGAGAAGGTGCGCGCCGCGGACTTCGTGAACGCCTGCGTGCGCAGCAACGCCGACATGCTCGAGCGCCTGGCCGGCGTGCCCGGCCGCGTTCACCACATCTACCACGGCGTCGACCTCGAGCGCTTCGGCGCCTCCGCCCGTGCGCCGGACGCGGAGCCGTTGCTGCTCAGCGTCGGGCGGCTGGCCACGGCCAAGGGCTTCGACGTCGCCATCCGCGCGCTGGCGCGGCTCGCCGCCCGTCCCGGCGGGGCGCCCGAGCTGGTCATCGTCGGCGACGGGCCCCAGCGCGAGCGGCTCGAGGCGCTGGCGCTCGAGCTCGGCGTCCACGCGCGCGTCACCTTCGCCGGCACGCTCGAACACGACGCCCTGCTGCCGCTCTACCGGCGTTGCTGGGTGCTGCTGGCCCCGAGCCGCGTGCTCGCCAACGGGCGCCGCGACGGGATTCCCAACGTGGTCGTCGAAGCCATGGCGATGGGGGTGCCCGTGATCGGCACCGACGCCACCGGCATCGGCGAAATCGTCGAGTCCGGCGTCACCGGCTGGATCGTGCCGCCCGACGATGAGCGGGCGCTGGCGGCCGCGATCGGCGAAGCGCTCGATGCGCCCGGCGGGCTCGGCGCGCTCGGCGCCGCGGCGCACGAGCGTGTCGCCCGGTCGTTCGACGCGCGCGTGAACTTCGAGCGGCTGTTCGCGCTCATGAACGGAGCCGGGGCGTGAGCGCGGACGGAACCATGCGGGTGCTCCACGTGATGGAGGCCATGGTCACCGGCGGCGCCGAGTCGCTGGTCGTCGAGCACGCGCGCTGCGCGGGCGCGGGCGTCGAGGTCTTCGTGTGCGCGCTCAACCGCGAGGGACCGGCGCTCGAAGCGGCCGCCGCGGCCGGCGCCACCGTGCTCGCCCTCGAGCGCCGGGCCGGGTTCGCCCCGGGGCGGCCGCTGGCGCGGATCCGCGCGCTCGCGCGCCTGATGCGCGAGGCGCAAATCGACGTCGTGAACGGCCACAATCCGACCGGCGGGCTGTACGCGACGCTGGCCGGACGTCTCGCGGGGATCCCCGCGATCGTGCGCACCGAGCACAGCCTGCACTACGCCGGCCGTCACTCGGGCGTCTATCCGTGGCTCGAGAGAATCCTCACGCTGATGACGCGGCGTGTGGTGTGCGTGTGCCGGGCGGTGCTGGAAAGCCATGTCCGCCGCCTGCCCTGGGCGGCGCGGCGCTTCGTCACCGTGGCCAACGGCATTTCGTCCGCACCGCACACCCGCACGCGTCATGAGATGCGCGCGGCGCTCGGATTGGAGGAGCGCGACGAGGTCGTGCTCACCGTCGGCAGCCTGACCGTGCAGAAGGCCCAGCACGTGCTGATCGAGGCCTTCGGCCGCGTGTCCGCGACCCGGGGGGCGGCACGCCTGCTGATCGCGGGCGACGGACCGCTCCGCGCGGCGCTTGAAGCCGCGGCCGGGGAGAGCGGCGCCGGGAGCGCGGTGCGCTTTCTCGGCCCGCGCGACGACGTCGCCGGCCTGCTGGAGGCCGCGGACGTCTTCGTGCTGTCCTCGGTGCGCGAGGGACTGCCGGTGACGCTGCTCGAGGCGATGCGCGCGGCACGCGCCGCCGTGGTGACCCGGATCGGCGGCATGCCGGAGGTGGTCGAGGAGGGGGTGACCGGGCGCATCGTGCCGGCCGGCGATGCGGCCGCGCTGGCGGAGGCGCTCAGCGGGTTGCTCGCCGATCCGGCGGCCCGTGCGGCGATGGGGCGCGCCGCCGCCGCGCGCTGGCGCGCGGCGTTCACCGCCGAACGCATGGTGGCCGAAACCGAGGCCGTGTACCGCGAACTGCTCGGACGGCCGACACCTGCCGCGGCGTCCGCGGCGCGGGAGGCGCGGCGTGCGACTCCTCGAGCCTGAAGGCGACGTCACCCTGCGGCTCGCCGCCGCGGGCGATGTGGGGGCCGTCGGCCGGGTGCGCGAGCGCGCGCGCGATGCGGGCTGGGCGCCTCTGCTCGGGGCCCTTTCCACCGCATTCCGCGCGGCCGACGTCGCGTTCGTGAACCTCGAGTTCCCGGTGATCGCCGGGGCCGACCCCGCGGCGGCGACGCTCATCCAGGCCCACGACGAGGCGCTGCTGCCCGCGCTCGCCGCGGCCGGCGTGAGCGCCGTGTGCCTCGCCAACAACCACGTCATGGATGCGGGCGGCCGCGGGCTCGAGCAGACCCTCGCCGCGCTCGAGCGCGCGGGGCTCCCCGCGTTCGGCGCGGGACCGACGCTCGCGGCCGCGCGCCGGCCGTGGCAGACGACGGTTCGCGGCGTGCGACTGGCCGTGCTCGGCTATGCGGAGAGCCGCCGCGCACCCGGCGCGGCGGGCGCACCATGCGTCGCGCCGCTCGATCCCGACCTGGTGCGCGAGGATCTCGCGCGCTGGCGCGCCGCGACCGACGTGCTGGTCGTCCACGCCCACTGGGGCTCGATGTACGTGGACTACCCGCCGCCGCGGGTGATCGAAACAGCGCGGGTGCTTGCCCGGGCCGGGGCCGACGTGGTCTTCGGCCACCACCCGCACGTGCTGCAGGGGGCGCGCCGCGAGGGCCGCTGCCTGGTGTGCTACAGCCTCGGCGACGCGATCTTCGATTCGGCATCGGGCGAGTACGAGGCGCAGGTCGCGAAGGTCACGCGCAAGCAGGGTGCGGTGTTCGTCGCCGAGGTGGCGGCAGGCGGGGCGGGGCTCGGCGCCGTTCCGCTGGTCCTCGATGACGACGGGGTTCCGGCGGCGGCGGACGCAGGTGCGGCGGACGCGATCCGCGCGCGCCTCACGCGGGTGAGTGCCGGCCTCGACGATGCCGCCGCCCGCTTCGCAGACGAATCGGCGCCGCTCCTGTTACGTTACGAGCTGCAGAGCGTCGTGACCTACGCAAGACAGGGACGTTTCGACCGCATCGTCAAGCTGCTGGCCTCGCTGAGGCCGCGGCACCTGCCGCTGCTGTGGCAGGCGGTGCGGCGCATGGGAAGGAGCGCCTGATGGGCGGGGCCGAGCACGCATTCAAGTCGTTCCTGGAGTGGACCATCGAAGTCGAGTGGCCGGCGCGCGAGGCCTTCCTCGAAGGCGCCGAGCGCGAGGTGTTCACCGACTACTACGAGTCGCTGCCGCGCGCGGGCGAGACGGCGAAGATCCGGCGCTTCCTCACCGGCTTCTGGCGCAGCGAGGCGGGCTGGACCGCGCGCTGGATCGCGGCGCGCGCCGCCGCGCGGCCGGGCCCGGTGAAGGTGATGGACGCGGGCTCGGGCTTCGGCTCGTTCGCCATGCTCTACGCCTCCGTCGGCGCCGAGGTGATCGCCGCCGATCTGCGTCCCGATCGGCTGCACGTGGCGGAACAGCGGCTCGCGTTCCACGCCGCGAGCACCGGCCGGCGGCTCGCCGTGCGCCAGCTGCGCGCCGACCTCACGAAGCCGTGGGCGGACGAGGTCGATCTGGTGTGGGTCTACAACGCGCTCTCGCACATCGATCCGCTCGAGGGCTTTCTGGCCGAGGTGCGCACGCGGCTGCGGCCGGGCGGCGTGCTGGTGATCGGCGACATCAACGGCGCCCACCCGGCCCACCTCGCGCGCCTCGCCGATCTGCGCACGGAGGTGCATCAGGAGTACGTCGCGCCCGACGGAACGCGCCATGCCTACGCGGTGGAACGCACGTTCCCGCCGCGCGAGCTGCGCGAGATCATGGAGGCGAACGGCTTCGCGGTCGTGCACCACGAGCTCTACTGGGGCGGCATGGGCGTGCTGCCGGATCCGCTCTACGCGATGCTGCGGCTGCTGCAGACGCGCTGGACGCTGGGCCACCGCCGTGCCCGGCGCCAGCTGCTGGTGGCGACTCCCGCGCCCGGGGCCTGAGCGCCGTGCGGATCCTGTTCGTCACCCAGTACTTTCCGCCCGAGACCGGGGCCGCCCCGGCGCGCGCAGCGCATTTCGCCCGCGCCCTGGCCCGCGCCGGGCACGAGGTGCGGGTGATCACCGGCTTTCCGAATCATCCCTCCGGCGTGTTCAAGTCGCGCCGGGCGCCGGCGACGCGCGAAAGGTGGGAGGGCATCCTCCTCGAACGGGTCTGGCTCTACGCGACGCCGCGCAAGACGGCGTGGCGGCGGCTCTGGAATCACCTGAGCTTCGCCGTTGCCGCGCTGCCGGCGGCCATGGGCGGAGCGCGGCCCGATCTGGTCCTCGCCAGCATGCCGCCGCTGTTCCTCGGCGTGACGGCGTGGTGCGCGTCGCGGCTGCACCGCGCGCCGCTGGTGCTCGACATGCGCGACGACTGGCCGCACGCGGCGATCGCGCTGGGCGAGATGCGCGAGGGCTTCGCCACGCGCGTGCTGGCCGCGCTCGCGGGCTGGCTGCAGCGCCGCGCGGAGCGGATCGTCGCGGTCACGCCCGGCATGCGCCGCCAGTTCGAAGCGCGCGGGCTCGAGCTGCGACGGATCGATCTCATCACCAACGGCGCCGACACCGAGCTGTTCGCGCCCGGCCCGTCGATGAACGGTGCGAGCGACACCTTCACGGTGCTCTACGCCGGCACCCACGGCCTCGTGCACGGCATGGAGGTGATCCTCGACGCCGCCGAGCGTCTGCGCGGCGAGCCGGGGGTGCGCTTCCGGCTGGTGGGCGACGGCGTGGCCAAGGCGCCGCTCGAGCGCGCCGCCGCCGAGCGCGGGCTGGATGCGATCACCTTCGAGCCGAGCCAGCCGCCGGAACAGCTGGCGGCCACGATCCATGCCGCCGACGTGTGTCTGGCGACGACGCGCGACCATCCGTTCTGCGGCGAGACGATTCCGGTCAAGCTGTTCGACTACCTCGCCTGCGGACGGCCGGTGGTCGCCGCCGTGCGCGGCGACGCGGCGGAGGTGGTGCGCGCCTCGGGGGGCGGCATCGTGGTGGCGCCCGGCGACGGCGCGATGCTCGCCGCGACGCTGCTCGCGCTGCGCGACGATCCGCGGCGGTGCGAGGCGATGGCACGTTCGGGGCCTGCGTGGGTCAGGGCGGGCTACTCGCGCCGCGTGCTCGGCGAGCGGCTGGCGGAGGCGCTCGCGGCCGCGCGGCGCACCGCGTGCGGCCGCGGTCTGCCGGTCGCGCCCGCCGGCGCGTACGGGAGGGCCAAGACGCTCCTGGACCGCCTCGGAGCCGCGGCGGGACTCCTCGTGCTCTCGCCGCTGCTCCTCGTGCTCGCGCTCGCGGTGCGTCTCGATTCGCCGGGTCCCGTGCTGTTCCGCCAGCGGCGCAGCGGGCAGGGCTCGCGCGAATTCCGGATCATGAAATTCCGCACGATGCGCACCGGCACACCCGACCTCGCCACGCATCTGATCGCCGACCGCGCGGCCGCGCGGGTCACCCGGCTCGGCGCGTTCCTGCGCCGCACGAGTCTCGACGAGCTGCCGCAGCTCTGGAACGTGCTCAAGGGCGACATGAGCCTGGTCGGCCCGCGTCCGGCGCTCTGGAACCAGGACGACCTGATCGCGATGCGCCAGGCGCTCGGGATCGACGCGCTGCGCCCCGGCGTCACCGGCTGGGCCCAGGTGAACGGCCGTGACGCCATCTCGATGGAGGCCAAGGTCGCCGCCGACCACGAGTACTTCCGCACGATGTCCATGGGGCGCGACCTCGCGATCCTCGCGCGCACCGCCGGCGTGCTGTTCTCGGGCCGGGGCGCGCGGTGAGCGCCGGGAGCGCCATGCCCGCCACGCCCCCCGCGGCGCGTCCGGCGTTCACCACCCGTGGCGCGCTCGGCCTCGCGGTGCTCGCGCTCCTGTTCGTCGCCGTGGAGCATCGCGTGTTCGCGGAGCTCTGGCACGTGTGGCGGACGAATGACAACTATTCGCACGGGCCGCTGGTGCCGGTCGCCGCGGCGGCGCTCGCGTGGCGCCGGCGCCGCGTCCTGGCCGCGCTGCCGGTGCGGCCTGCCGCATGGGGGACGCTCGTGGTGGCGGCCGGGTGCGCGCTGCAGATGCTCGGCCTCAGGGCCGACGTGTTCGCGCTGCAGGCGGCGTCGATCGTCGTGCTGATCACCGGTCTCACGCTCACCTTCTTCGGCGCCACGGTGACGCGGGCGCTCGCCTTTCCGCTCGCCTTTCTGGTGTTCATGCTGCCGTTCCCGCCGATCGTGGTGAACCAGGTCAGCTTCTGGCTCAAGGAGATCACCGTGCGCCTGGCGACCTGGTGGGCGGAGACGCTCGGCGCCAACCTGCAGAGGAGCGGCATGACGATCTTTCTGACCTCCGGTGAGCTGCGCATGGAGAATCCGTGCAGCGGGCTGCGTTCGCTGGTGTCGCTGCTCGCCACCGGCGCGCTGTTCGCCCATCTGCAGCCAGGCGGGCGCGCGCGTCGCGCCGTCATGCTGGTCGCCGCCGTACCGATCGCCATGCTCGGCAACGCCGTGCGCACCACGCTGCTGATCCTGATCGCGCACTACCTGGGGGTGGGTGCGGTGCGCGGCCTCCTCCACGACGTCTCGGGCGTGATGGTCTACGCGGTGGCGCTCGTCGCGATGCTCGGTCTGCGCGCCCTGCTCGCACCGCGCCGGACGAGGGACGGCGGGGCGGTGGCCGCGCCCGGGGCGGGAGCGGCGCCGGCATGAGGCGGTTCGTGGTCGTGGCCCTGATGCTCGCCGCCACGGCGCTCTATGGCGCGTGGCATCCGCCGGTGAACCTCGCCGTCGGACGCGGCGCGCTCGTGGCCTGCCCGGTCGCGTTCGGGCCGTGGAACGGCTCGGAGCTGTCGTTCGACGACGCGGTGGTCGAGGAGCTGAAGGCCGACGATCTGCTGATCCGACGCTACGAACGCGGCGGCGACGTGGCATGGCTGTGTGTGGTCTACCACCAGAACCGCCGCTACGGCGCGCACGATCCGCACCTGTGCTACGAGTCGCAGGGCTACATCGTGGAAGGGGAAGGCCGCACGCATCTGGACGACGGCAGTCGCACCGGCATCGAGGCCGTGCGCTTCGTGGCGGACCGCTCGCACGATCGGCGACTGGTCTACTACTGGTGGACGACGCAGGGCCTCACCACCGCCGACGTCGGAGCGTTCCGGCGCCGGCTGGCGATCGCCGGCGCGCTCGACAACCGCTCGTGGGGTGCGTTCGTGCGGGTCGAGGCGCTGGTGCGGGGCGGCGACGATGCGGCGACCGCACGTGTGCTGGACGACTTTGCCGCACGCGTGGCCCGGCGCCTGCCCGGCGTGCTCGCCGCGGCCGCACACGACACGGCGGGGACCTCTTGAACCTCTTCGAGCAGATGGCGATCGCGCTGCAGTCGCTGCGCTTCGCGCTCGGGCAGATGGCGCGCCCGGCGCTGTGGGTGCCATGGTTGCTGCTCGGCCTGGTGCAGCTGGGCGCGCTGTTCGCGCTGTGCTTCGCCGCGCACCCGGCGATCTCCGCGGTCATGGCGCCGCTGGTCGCGCGGCTGGCGGGGGCGCACGCGCTGCACTACCCCGAGCTGTTCCTGGCGCTGCCCGCGCTGTACGGGCGCCTGGACCTGGCGATCGCGGCGCTGCCGGGAGCGGTGGTGCTGGGCGCCTCCACGGCGCTGTTCCGCGACGCCTTCCTCGCCCGCCCGCCGGCGCCGGGCGCGGCGCTGGCGACCGCGCTGCGTCGCACGCTGCCGCTGGTCCTCGGCTATCTGCCCTATCATCTGCTGGCCTGGGGCTGGTCGTTCGTCCTCGGCGGCGCGCTCGGGGGACACGGCGGACTGGTGGGCCGCGCCGCGTACGTGCTCTCGATCGCGGGATCGGTGCTGCTGCAGTCGGTATTCCTCTATGTCGCGGCGCTGGTCGTGATCGAGGGGCGCGGCTGGCCGGGCACGTTGCGCTCGCTGCCGCACACCTGGCGGCAGGGATTCTGGGCCGCGCTGACGCTCGGCATGCTGCTCGTGCTGCCGCTGTTGCCGCTCAACCTGCTCGCCGGGGCGGGGCATCTGATCGTCGCCCGCGGCCGGCCGGAACTGCTCGCGGTCATGACCTTCGCCCAGCTGCTGGTGGCCCTCGTTTGCGGGTTCCTGCTCTCGGGGGCGACCACGCTGGTGTTCCTGGGCGGCATCGCCCGCCGTCCGGCGCGGGGAAACCCATGAACGTGCGCCGCACCGGGCGGGCGGCAGCGGCGCTGCTCGCGGTCCTCGCACCGTTGCTCTCCGGGTGCGGCGACCCCGTGCTCTGGGCACGCTTCCGCGCCGAGCGCGGCATGTGGGCGGTCCATCGCGACATCGAGCGCATCACGATCCAGCCGCAGCTGGCGTCGGCCGGCGACTATGCGCGGGCCGAGCGCGCCTGCCGCCGGCTGCTCGCTGAATTCCCGGCGGCCACCTGGGCGGCGCCCGGGCGGCTCGAGCAGCCGCGCGCGCGGGACGTCGCGCGCGAAGCGGGCCGGGCGGCACTCGCGCTCGGCCGGATCGCCGAGTTGCGAAACGCGCCCGACTCGGCGCTGGCGATCTACGACCGGACGCTCGCCGACTGGGGTGGCGTGCCCGCGGTGGCGCTCGACGCCGCGGTCGCGCGCGCGCGGGTGCTGGAGGGCGCCGGGAGGAGCGAAGCGGCCGTGGAAGCATGGGAGCGGGTCGCCCGGTCGTTCGACCCTGTGAGCGCCTCCGGGCAGGTGGTGGGCGAGGTGCTCGAGGCGCCGCGGCGCGCGGCGGCGCTGGCCCGGGAGCTCGGCGCAGCAGGTCGCGCGCACGTGGTGCTGGAGGCCGGGGTGGCGAAGCTCGAGCGCTGGCTGGCGGAGGAGCGTGTCCCGCGCCGCGCCGCGGCGGGGTGGGAAGCGGTCGCCGAGGCGCTCGGCGCGGACGGCCGCGCGGCCGAGGCGGCGGTCGCCTGGCGGCATGCGCTGGCCGCCGAACCGGACGGCCAGGACGCGGCGCGTTTCCGGCTGGAGATGGCCGACGCCGCGATCGCGGCGGGCACGCCCGACTCGGCATTCGTGTTCGTCGATACGTTGATCACGGCGCCGCGAATCGAGACCCGGCTCGAGGCCCGGCTCGTCCGCGGCCGCGCCTTCGCGGCCGAGGGCCATGTCGACTCGGCGATCGCGCAGTGGGACGCGGTGGCGGACGACTATCCGAATGCGATCGAACAGGCGGCGCGGGCGCGCTGGCTGCGCGGCCGCACCCTCGAGGCGGCGGGCCGCTGGGAAGAGGCGCGCACGGAGTATCGGGCGCTGACCGCAGCCTACCCGACCCACCGGCTCGGGATTCAGGCAATGGGGCGGATCGTGGAGTACCATGCGGCCCATGGTCAGTCCGACATGGCGGAGATGGAGGGACGGCGCGCCGTAGACGCGCTGGACCGGCTGATCCTGAGGCAGCGCGATATCGACGTGCAGTTCGAGGCGCGCGAGATGAGGGCACGTCTGCTCGCGCTCATCGGGCCGCCGGGGGAGGCGGTGGACGCGCTGACGGCGTTCTGGCGGCGCTATCCGCGCTCCCCGGAAGGACAGGCGGCCGGGCTCCGCGCGGCGGGGCTCGCCGACTCGGTGCTGCACGATCGCGAGCGGGCGGTCGATCTACTGAGAGAGATGGACGGGCGCAGCATTCGGACGGCGGCGCGCCGCGTGGTGCGCGCGCGGCGTGCTTGCCGGCTCCAGCTTTGAAAGCCAAAGCCAGAGAAGCTTCTGGAGATTGCCCATCCGGTTGCTGGTTGAAGCCAGTAAAGGCGCAACTATTGAATACGGTTAATAAAGGCCTGGGGAAAATGGACTCATCCTGGAGGGGTGTCTTATCCTTCATCCAGGACGAATGTCTTTATAGGATTTCGAGAGCGTATCCTGGGGGTACTCGTCTCGCCAAATCCGTCCAATGTGTTGAACTCAATGCCGCTTTCCCTCGGGATCCCCCCTACCCATCCGACCTATCGGTGGAATTAAAGCAGGCCATGGATCGATTGAAGGCAATCGACATGGATGAGCCAGGCGGGAAGGTGGATTATGCGGGGTTGCCACGCCAGCCAGGAGTATGAAGAATACCGGCAAAAGTGTTCCGCATTGCTCCAGGGTCTACCAGCCCGAAAAGCTTCTAACGATTTCAGCACAACGGGCGTTTTGGATCAATATTTACAACGCCCTTTTGATTGATGCAGTCATCGCCTTCGACGTCCAACAAAGCGTCACGGAAGGAAAGTTGGGCGTCATTACTTTCTTTCGCCGGGCTGCTTACCGGATAGATGGGAAGAGGGTGAGCCTGGAGCAGATCGAACATATGTCGAATCCTCCGCGGCAACCGGGGACATCCCATCCTTCCGGGACCTGGATTCCGTTCAGATGATCCAAGACTGGCGTGGTGTTTGCCACTCAACTCGAAGAATTCACTTTGCATTGAATTGTGGCAGCCACTCATGCCCACCTATACAAGTTTATGCAGCTGATAGGCTCGACGCGCAGCTAGAACTTGCAGCACGTAACTTTGTAAGCTCGAAAGTGGAGATAGATCCTAAGAAGAAGCTTGTTTATCTATCTAAAATATTCCAATGGTATCAGGGAGATTTCGGAGGGCGTCCCGGCATTTTGAACTTCTTGATCACGTATCTTCCGGATGACCAGCGCAAGCAGTTTCTGCTCCAAAATTTGCGGCAGCTTACCCTACTCGCATACTTCCATTATGATTGGGGATTGAAAGCGAAATAATTTTCCTACTCGGAATGACAAAGATGGTTTTTGTAATCGGCCAAACCCAATGGCTGAGCTTGATGGGCCACGTAATCTACGGTCTGATCACATCATTTGTGTTTATTCCGCTAGCAAAGCGAGCTTAGACATTACAACGGTCCAAAGGAAGCAGGGCAGTGGAAGTTCACCTGCCCTGCAAATTCTGTCAAATGTTTAATCGTTTCGGTTTCATTCGGATGATTTTTTGCTAAATCAAGGAATAACCAAGCTGCCCATTTTCAACTGCTTTGGAGGCTGCCCTTGCAACTTGTCTGGCTGCCTCAAAATCCACGCCGGGCAGTTCGAGCTTCTCGAGTCTCACCAGCAGCTCGGCGCCAAGCCCGGTTTTCCCGGTATTCTTTCACCATTTCACTCAAAGCATCATCGTGGTTCTCAACTCCTTGGATCACCAGGCCGGCTTTGCTGAGATAATTTGCGTACCGTTCCACCGGTTGGGCATCACCCAGGCAGGCAATCCAGGCCAGCAAACCGCTAAGTTCGCGGGGAAGGCCAACGGCGCGGGTAACATCGCTCAAACCCAAACGCCCGCCGGGACGCAATACTCGCCCGAACTCGAAAGCCGCGGCGCTTTTATCTGTAAACGTACAAAAGGCGCATTCGCAGATCAAGGCATCAAACTCACCGTCCCCGAAAGGCAGCAATTCGGCATCACCCATTTTGAATTTAACCTGATCGGACACTCCGGCAGCCTCTGCTGCGGAACTGGCTGCCCTCCACGTTCTTCAAGCTATACTCTATCCCCACGACCCGGCAGCCAAAATGTTGGGCGAGGTAAATGGCGCTGGTGCCTTTTCCGGCGGCCACGTCCAGCACACGGGAATTGGATTGCAGATCGAGCAATCTTCCAAGCCGCTGGGTGAGGGCTAACCCGCCTGGATGGAACACATCACCTTTAACGAGCGGCCGCCGCCAATTGCTCTCATAAAGCCTGGCACAGCAGGCCTTGATCACGTCATTTTCTGCAAGTCGGTCCATCCTATCGTTTCAACTTTCCGTTTCTATTTTCCGGGATTAATTTCCCAAAGGTAAAGGTAAGCGGCTGCGGGTTATATACCTCTCCTCGGCCTCTCGGCGTGACCGCACGCTATCTGGCGCGCCGTCAGCTTATCCTGGCTTGTTCGCGATAGCCCACGTTGTTGTAGGCGCAGAAGGGGATCTGTTTGCCATCCGGCAGCAGGATCTCCTTACAGCACTTCATCAGATTCTTCTGGTTGAAGGTCCATCGATCCATAAAGTCCTGTAGCATGATCGTAAATATGTGATTGGCGAAGACGCCGAGATCCAATCCACCGTCCACCAGGCCGCAAGCTGCGCAAGAGAGGGCAAACTGCTGGGCTACCCGATCGGATCCGGGCACGGCTGAGGATGACCATAGTCCTTCCAAAGCTGCCTTCAGTTCCGATCCCAGGTCGGGTAGGACACGGTTGGTAATGTAATCGAGATAGTCATCAACATTCAACAGGCGTGGCAGAGGCAGGATACTGTCTCCATCAATATAAGCGTAAGTTACCGAATTGCAGGTTGGAAAGCAGCATGGCACCGGTACAAAATCACTCGTTTTGAACGTTCCGTCCGATTGCGCTTCAATGGAACGAATGACATCCGGAATGGTCATACGCAGCAGCGGATCGCGCTCTATCGTGCCGTCCGGAGTGGAAAGCAGGCTGGAAATTGATGCCGTGGACAGCCGGATGTTCAATGCCGAATTGGATGATGCGCCCGACCTCGTGTTCGTTCACACCCCGTTCGATGGCGGGCACCAGCACCACTTCACAGCCGATACCAGCCAGGCGATCCAGGGCGCGCAATTTCTCCGGCAGGATGTCCGGCTCCCCGCGCAGGATGCGGTAAGTCTCGAAGTCGAAGCCGTCGAATTGAAAGTAGATGACTGGCCGTATCCTCCGCCAATTGCTCGAGGAATAGATCGTCGTTGGCTATGCGCTTGCCGTTGGTGTTGAGCATCGCGTACTGGATGCCGCGTGCTTTCGCTGCCTCCAGCATGGGGATAATCTGAGGATGGATAGACGGTTCTCCACCGGAGAATTGCACGACTTCCGGATGGCCTTCCGTCTCTACGAAATGATCGAGGATGCCTTCGACTTCTTCCAATGTCAGGTTAAATCCTCCTCCGGCGTCACAAAGCACAGCGGACAGTCCATGTTGCAGGCGCTATTCACTTCGATGATGCCCAGGCAAGCGTGTTGCTGATGCTCAGGACACAGACCGCAGTCGAAAGGACAGCCGCGCTCGATCTCGGTGGAATAATGAAGGGGAATTGTCCCTGGCTTGTTGAATTTTAGCGAATTTGCATAAGCCTGGGCGTCTGCGTAGACCAGCGCCTCAAAGATGCCATGTTCAGGGCAGCGTTTGCGCATGTACACTTTATCGTCCCGCAGCAGGATATGGGCATCAATTATCCGCCCGCATTTCGGGCAGATACTACGGGTCAACTCAAAAAAGACGTAATCGGCATCCTTCTTTTTCGTCACAGGTGGCATTTCATGTATTTGCGTTTGCTTTATCACAATCCATTTCCCTTTCAAAAACCAATTTGCAGATGGAAGCTACATTCCATTGATCGATTTTCCGGATCTGATGCTATCCAATACTTGTTGGATCATTTCCCCAGTCATTGGACCCGAATGCACGTAGCGAACGATCCCTTCCGCATCGATAAACCAACTGGTAGGGATGCCAACCGGCTCATATACGCCGGTGATCTCGCCTTGCGGATCCAAAACCAGCGGATAGGGCACCTGAAATTCATCTTTGTAATAGCTAACTGCGTTGGAATTTTCCAGCACATTCAATCCGACAAAAACAACTCCATCTGGATTGGATTGAGAAGCAGCCACTAAATAAGGGGTTTCCAGCAGGCAAGGAGCACACCAGGAGGCGAATTCGTTAAGCACCACAATTTCACCTTTTAGATCACTCAGGCGAACTGTCTCCCCACCCAGAGTCTGCCCCTGAAAATCTGGCGCTCGTTGACCAACAGATGTGCCTGTTGAAATAGTTTTTGGTAGGACCGCGCTCTCAGATCTAAGAAAGGTATTAAGGAGAGCAAAGGCAATTGTGAATCCCCCAATGGCTAACAAAGGCAGTACGATTTTTCTTCCCTTCATCCCACACCTCTAAACGCTATTTTCCAGACCGAAGGATGCTGCTAACAGAGCAAAGGTCATAACAACCGGTCATTGATAAGGGTTCCCCTATGATAAGGATGAGTGATAAATACAAATTCTTACAATTAGAATGGGAAAGAATCCTGCCACACTTCTCATAATTCCTTTGGGAGGGTTTGAGGTGCTAGATTATAGGGATACAGCGGGAGGAAATCGTGGATAAGTTTGAGGCCGTGATTATTTTAAGCGGGTCAGGCTGGCGTGCTTTTGACAACTGCCCTGGCTGGAGCGGGTTGGAAAACTGTGCTGTTTGAGGATAAACCGGGATACCAGCACGAGTAAAGATCCAGGTCATATTTGGCATCGATCCATAGGCACGGTGGCAGGCGCCATCCAAAGCGTCGGCCAGGATTGGGCGTGTCAATCCGAGGATTATCGCGCAAGTCACGAGCATGCCGGAATTTTTGCTCCATAGGTGTCAGATGGGGATAGTTTTCGCCTGGATGGGCCATCGTAGGTATAGAGAAAAATCGAATGCCACAAGGGAAATCGGGCGCAGGTTGACCTAATGTTGGGCTGGCTTCGAAATTCAGCCACCTTTCGAACTTGGAGGGGATGAACTCGTCGTAGTTATACCTGGCAACAAGCGTGGGGTCGTTCATAAGGCTGGAGAGCTTTGCAACACTTTTAGTAAGGCTTCAAATTCTTCACGACAATCCGCGCACATATCCAAATGCTGCTTGACCAGCGGCATCAATTGGGTCACATCCTTACCGTTTACGACCATTTCTGTATATTGATCCAATAAATCGAAAATTTCCCCACAAGTCAACTCAACTTCCTGGGTCTGCCCGATTTTACGGAGCATGATCTGCAAGGCTTCTCGAGCCTGGGGTGATGGAGGTTGCCCATCCGTGTGGGCTTTGCTCGATTTGAACCATTGCAGCAAAACCTTAACGCTCGCTAATCGTCATCATTGGTCTCCAATCACCAGACACAATCAGAGGTGAATTTCTTACTCTTGTTCAAAAACCGACAGGACATCCTCTGGCGTGAGCCCCTCGCGGGCCAGGCGATTTTTTAAACGCAAGCGCCCGTCGTGCATCAACTTGTACAAGGCATTCCGATTAGTGCCCATCCGCCTGGCCACCTCTTCGATCGGCATACCTTTCACGCTGACCGCCATCATTGCCTGCCGTTGCTTATCAGTCAATTCCTCCATCATCATGCGCTGGATACGCGCCATGAGATCAGCTCCCTCTACAATTGCTTCGGGACCGGGTTTGGAATCAGCCAGGAAACCTGCAGGTGTGTAATGCTCCTCGTCCTCCAAGAGCCCTTCCAGGGAAACATTTTCCCAACGTTTTCGACGCAGTTCGGTCAAGGCGATACGGATAGCGATTTTATGCACCCAGGTCGTGAATTGGCTACGACCTTCGAAGCTCTCCAATTTATCCAAGACGCGCAGCAATGTTTCCTGGGCTGTATTTTCGGCTAAGGAACCGAAGTTTGGATTGTCAGATGAAAGATATTTGGATAAGGCGTATGGGAAACCAGCCAAAATGGTGGCATGCAAATCAGATAGAGCCGCTTCCTGTTCCGGACCGGCTTTTTGTAAAGCAGATATCCATTCTTCGTTGCTGCGGGTTCCCATTGCAAATATCCATTATAAACGATCGATGCATACAACCTCACAAAAAGCTACGGAAACGAAAAATTCCTCGGTAAGATATTTATTTGCGGTGAAGTCCTTTAAGACAAAAGGCCGGGGGCTAGCTAACGATCTGCGACTGAGGAATGAACCGGCCAGTGATCGAGCTCATCCTGGTTTCGCCAATAGGCCGCCGGATTGGGGAAGTGGATCGTAACAACAGATTTTGATGACGCGATTTGGAGGTTATTATAAATCAGAAGACAATTGAACAGAAGCTAAAAGTTCGCCTGTTTTGGCAAGGTGTTGCAGGCGGCATCATCTCCGGAATCATCTTTGCGATGGCAGAAATGATCCTGAACGTGTTGATGGGGAAACCCTTCTTTGGACCATTGAGATTAATTGGGTCGATTATATTAGGCCAACAGGCCCTTGCACCGACATATCCGCTCGCTTCCGCTGCGATTGTCGGGTTGATCGTGCATATGGTCATGTCGATGATGTTCGGCCTAATCTTCATTTACTTATTGGCTGCGTTGAGGCAGGCCCAGGCTTCAACTGGTCGCCTGCTGGTATACGGCTCGCTTTTTGGGTTAGCCTTGTGGGTGGTGGACTTCCTGATCCTTGCCCCGATACTCTTCCCGCAGTTCACCATGGTGAACCAGTTTTGGAACGGCTTCATTGCGCATACCTTCTTCTTTGGCACCATGATTGGCGGGTACGTGTCGATTCTTAAACCCAAACACGATCTCGCCGAAGCACAAGTTGAAGACAGAATGACCGTGCAAGGTCATAGCCATAGCTAACTTCGTACAAGCGTAGATGTGATCCGCGACAGGAATAAGTTACCGTCGTGATCACATCGGTGAACCGGGTCAACGAATAACATCAGGCCTGGTATGAAACCCAGGTCTGATGCACGCCTAAAGGAAATTACGCAACAGGAGCGACAACACATGTACAGAGCGATATGGAATGGAGAGGTTTTAGCAGAAAGCGATCGAACCATTGTTGTGGAGGGCAATCATTACTTTCCGCCCGATTCGATCGCCAGGGAGTTCTTCCGCAAAAGCAATTCACATACAACCTGCCCCTGGAAGGGACTGGCAAGCTATTACGATGTCCAGGTGAATGGAGCAGTAAATAAGGATGCAGCCTGGTACTATCCTGCTCCGAAAGAAGCCGCCAGACAGATCAAGGATTACGTGGCTTTTTGGCATGGTGTAAAAGTGCAGAAAGTTATCGATGAGCAGGCCAAAAGCGTTCTGCGTTCATGAAAGTTAGAGTATTATGGCAAAAGCAAGCATTTGTTTGTTCCAGGGCTTTTGAAGCATACGATAAGGCAGAAAAGTTGGGGATTCCATTCCTGGCAGAATACACCAGCATCCAAGTCTGCGCAATAGGGTGGCGTATGGCTAGGGGGTGATTACCTTTAAGGAATTTCTACGGGAGAATAAGATTTGTCGACAAATCGAAAATTCCAGCTATCACAACTCAGCAAATGGTCGAAGTTGATCGTCTGATGATCGAAGATTATGGCATTTTGTTAATC